>NZ_CP065373.1:0-2981197 GCF_015710575.1 Mycolicibacterium mengxianglii
CCGCTAGACTGCCTGGCGAGGACAGCCGTCCTGTCCACATCTGTGGATAACCCTGTGGACAGTTTTGTCGTCGCTATCGGTCGTCGTCTGTGACAGACGGTGCACAAACTCGAGTAGGGGGATCAGTCGTTGACCGATGACCCCGGCTCCGCATTCGCCACCATGTGGCGTGATGTCGTATCCGAACTCAACGGCGAACACGGCTCCGGCTCCTCACCTGCAGGAACAAACGGCGAGAGCCTGGTCCGTCCCCTGACCCCGCAGCAACGCGCCTGGCTGAAATTGGTTCGGCCCCTCACCATCGTCGAGGGTTTCGCGTTGTTGTCGGTGCCGAGCAGTTTTGTGCAGAACGAGATCGAACGGCACCTGCGCATCCAGATCACCGACGCGTTGAGCCGCCGGCTCGGGCAGCGCGTTGAACTCGGGGTCCGCATCGCTCCCCCCGAGGACGTCGCTGATGATGCTCCCCCGCACTCGCCGGCCGATGCCCCATCGGAATCTGCCGACAGTGCCGACACCGACGAGGTCGACGAAGACAGTGAAGCTCTGGCCAGCGCCCACGAAAGCTGGCCGTCTTACTTCAACGGGCACCGCAACTCACAACCGACACCGGCATCGGAGGCCGTGAGCCTCAACAGGCGCTACACCTTCGACACCTTTGTCATCGGTGCGTCCAACCGGTTCGCCCACGCCGCAGCGTTGGCCATCGCCGAAGCGCCGGCCCGCGCGTACAACCCGCTGTTCATCTGGGGTGAATCGGGCCTCGGGAAGACTCACCTGCTGCACGCGGCAGGCAACTATGCCCAACGCCTCTTTCCGGGCATGCGGGTGAAGTACGTCTCCACCGAGGAATTCACCAACGACTTCATCAACTCGCTGCGCGACGACCGCAAGGTGGCCTTCAAGCGCAGCTACCGCGATATCGATGTCCTCCTGGTGGACGACATCCAGTTCATCGAAGGCAAAGAAGGTATCCAGGAAGAGTTCTTCCATACCTTCAACACCCTCCACAATGCCAACAAGCAGATTGTCATCTCCTCAGACCGGCCACCCAAGCAGCTGGCCACCCTGGAAGACCGGTTACGCACCCGGTTCGAATGGGGTCTGATCACCGATGTCCAGCCCCCGGAGCTGGAGACGCGGATCGCGATCCTGCGCAAGAAGGCGCAGATGGAGCGCTTGGACGTCCCTGACGATGTCCTCGAGCTGATCGCCAGCAGTATCGAACGAAATATCCGCGAGCTCGAGGGTGCGCTCATCCGGGTGACCGCCTTCGCCTCGTTGAACAAGACCCAGATCGACAAGGCGCTCGCCGAGATCGTGTTGCGGGACCTGATCGCCGACGCAGGCACCATGCAGATCAGTGCGGCGACGATCATGGCGGCCACCGCTGAGTACTTCGACACCTCTCTCGAAGAGCTCCGTGGCCCCGGTAAGACCCGCGCGCTGGCCCAGTCCCGTCAGATCGCGATGTACCTGTGCCGCGAGCTCACTGACCTCTCACTGCCTCGCATCGGTCAGGCCTTCGGCCGCGACCACACCACGGTGATGTACGCGCAGAAGAAGATCCTCAATGAGATGGCTTACCGCCGTGAGGTCTTCGATCACGTGAAAGAGCTCACCGCGCGCATCCGCCAGCGCTCCAAGCGCTGACTCATCGGCCGTCGCCGGTTTTTTTCGCACCTCATTCTTCAAAAAACTTTCATCACAGTGACCACATGCGTCCCGTGCTGCGGTGTGCACGCGCCTGTGTACAACCTGCGTGCCAACTTCACCCATCCTGGGAACGAACTACACAACTCGACCTTGTCCACAGCCGCGCCCGATCCCGCGTGGATTCATCCACCGGTCATGCACAGCCTCATAACGCCCTGGACAGCACGGAAGAGCACTCATCCACAACGTGCACAGCCCCTATTACTGTTACTGAGTTCTATATCTAGAGATCTCTTTAATAGAAGGGCCTTGGGGACAAGGGCTCAACACCCAGCCAGAAGCACCTCCGGTGCGAAATTGTCAGCGGGATCGATTAGCTTTCAAGTTCCCGGAGAAAGCTCTACGGTGGTTCCGACTACGGCTACGGTCGTTGGGCGGGGCTGGGGTGGATGCCGTTCTTGGCGGTGTTTTGGTCTGTCCGGGACGCCGCCGACTGCTGGGCACCGCTGGATTGTTTGTGAAGTGATCGAAGGGACGCTATGGCCGTGGCCACGACGACAGTGGGACTGACCGACTTGAAGTTCCGCCTGGTTCGGGATGACTTCGCCGAAGCTGTGGCGTGGGTGGCGCGAAATCTGCCGTCCCGACCTACCGTGCCGGTGCTCGCCGGTGTGCTTCTCACCGGCTCCGATGAGGGCCTGACCATCTCCGGGTTCGACTACGAGGTCTCGACCGAGGTCCAGGTTGCAGCCGAAATAGCCTCTCCAGGAAGCGTTTTGGTGTCAGGGCGGCTGTTGTCGGACATCACCCGAGCGTTGCCGAACAAACCTGTCGACGTCAGCGTCGAAGGCACCCGGGTGTCATTGACCTGCGGCAGCGCCCGGTTCTCCCTGCCGACCATGGCCGTCGAGGATTATCCGACGTTGCCGACACTGCCGGATGACACCGGGGTCGTGGCCTCCGATTTGTTCGCCGAGGCCATCGGCCAGGTGGCGGTGGCCGCCGGCCGTGACGACACCTTGCCGATGCTGACCGGCATCCGGGTCGAGATTTCCGGGGACAACGTGGTGCTGGCCGCCACCGACCGGTTCCGTCTCGCCGTCCGTGAGGTGACCTGGTCGACGACTGGCCCCGACACCGAAGCCGCTGTGCTGGTGCCGGCCAAGACGTTGGCCGAGGCCGCCAAAACCGGTACGTCGGGTACCGAGGTTCATCTGTCGCTGGGTTCGGGTCCGACCGTCGGCAAGGAAGGCCTGCTGGGCATCCGCAGCAATGGCAAGCGCAGCACCACGCGCCTGCTCGACGCCGAATTCCCGAAGTTCCGGCAGTTGTTGCCCAGTGAGCACACCGCTGTGGCGACCATCCCCGTTGCCGAGCTGACCGAGGCCATCAAACGTGTGGCGCTGGTCGCCGACCGCGGAGCTCAGGTCCGGATGGAATTCAGCGATGGCGTCCTGCGTCTGGCCGCCGGCGCTGACGATGTCGGCCGCGCCGAAGAGGATCTGTCGGTGGAATTTGCGGGTGAACCGCTGACCATCGCGTTCAACCCCACGTATCTGACCGACGGGCTCAGCTCGCTGCATTCTGAGCGCGTGTCGTTCGGGTTCACCACGCCCAGCAAGCCGGCGGTGTTGCGGCCGGCCTCCGGCGATGACACCGAGGCGACACCGAGCGGTGATGGACCGTTCCCGGCGATGCAGACCGATTACGTCTATCTGTTGATGCCAGTCCGCTTGCCGGGCTGATCAGTCACGCCACGTAACGCCACGGAAAGGTTCGCGATGCAGTTGGGTCTCGTCGGTTTGGGCAAAATGGGGTTCAACATGCGCGAACGGCTGCGCCAGGGTGGCCACGAGATCGTCGGTTATGACCCGCGGCCCGAAGTCAGCGATGTGCCGACGCTGGCGGCTCTGGCGGAGGCGCTTCCGGGGCCCCGGGTGATCTGGGTGATGGTGCCGTCCGGTCCGATCACCACACAGACCATCACCTCGCTGGCCGACGTGCTCAGCGAGGGCGACACGGTGATCGACGGTGGCAACTCCCGCTACACCGAGGACGCACCGCATGCAGAGTTGTTGGGCCAGAAGGGAATCGGCTTCGTCGACGCAGGCGTTTCCGGAGGTATTTGGGGCCTGACCGAGGGTTACGGACTGATGGTCGGCGGCAGTGACGACGACGTCGAGCGGTTGATGCCGATTTTCGACACCCTCCGGCCGCCGGGTCCCCGCGAAGACGGTTTCGTCCACGCTGGACCGGTCGGAGCCGGACATTTCACCAAGATGGTGCACAACGGCATCGAGTACGCGCTGATGACCGCCTACGCGGAGGGCTACGAGATGTTGGCCGCTGAACCGCTGGTCAAGGACCCCCAGGCGGTGTATCAGGCCTGGACCAATGGCACCGTGGTGCGGTCGTGGCTGCAGCAGCTGCTGGCCAAGGCGCTCAAAGAAGATCCAGGTCTGAACGACATCAGCGGCTACACCGATGATTCCGGGGAAGGCCGTTGGACGGTGGAAGAAGCCATTCGGCTCCGGGTACCGGTGCCGAGCATCGCGGCGGCGTTGTTCGCGCGGTTCCTGTCCCGTCAGGACGATTCGCCGACCATGAAAGCGGTTGCCGCGCTGCGCAACCAATTCGGAGGCCACGCCGTCAAGCGGGTCGGGTTGTCCGGATAACACATCTTGTTCGTTCGACATCTGGGTTTGCGCGACTTCCGATCGTGGGAGGTTGTTGACCTCGACCTGGAACCGGGCCGGACGGTGTTCATCGGTCCGAACGGCCACGGCAAGACCAATCTTGTTGAGGCACTGTGGTATTCGGCCACCTTGAATTCGCATCGAGTGGCCACGGACGCACCGCTGATCCGGGCCGGAGCGGACCGGGCCCTGGTGTCGACGATCGTGGTCAACGAGGGGCGGGAACTGGCCGTCGACGTGGAGATCGCGGCCGGGCGGGCCAACAAGGCGCGGCTGAACCGCTCGCCGGTCCGCAGTCCGCGAGAAGTGATCGGGGTACTGCGTGCGGTGTTGTTCGCGCCCGAGGATCTGGCGCTGGTCCGCGGCGAACCGGGCGAGCGGCGGCGCTACCTCGATGATCTGGCCACCGTGCGTCGACCTCGAATTGCCGGTGTCCGTTCGGATTACGACAAAGTTCTCAAACAACGAACCGCACTGTTGAAGTCGGCGACAGGTGGGCGTTACCGCACTGACCGGTCGGTGCTCGATACCCTCGACGTCTGGGACGGGCATCTGGCCGCCCACGGAGCCCAGCTGATTGCGGCGCGGCTGCAGCTGGTCGCGGCGCTGGCTCCCGAAGTGGAAAAGGCCTACCAGGTGTTGGCGCCGTCATCGCGCCCGGCTGCCATCAACTACCGCAGCTCGGTCGAGCAGGTGAGCGAGCCCGGAGCAGGCGAAGACGTGGAGTTCCTCGAGGCCGCGCTGCTGGGGGCGCTGGCGCGCCGCCGGGACGCCGAACTCGAACGCGGGGTCTGCCTGGTGGGCCCGCACCGCGACGACCTGGAACTCATGCTCGGCGAACAACCTGCGAAAGGCTTTGCCAGCCATGGTGAATCGTGGTCGATGGCATTGTCGTTGCGACTGGCGGCCTATGAGTTGCTGCGCAGTGAGGGCAGCGACCCGGTCCTGCTTCTCGACGACGTATTCGCCGAGCTGGATACCGCACGGCGCCGGGCACTGGCCAGTGTGGCGGCATCTGCAGAACAGGTGCTGGTGACCGCAGCGGTGGATGAGGACGTACCTGCGGAATGGGATGTCCGTCGGGTGCGCATCGATCTACAGGATTCCGACAGGGGCCGAATCTCGGTGGTTATTCCATGACCGACAACAATTCCGACGAGACGAACTCCCAAGACAGCGGGTCGCAGCAGGCCTTCCCGCCCCCGCACCTGGCACACCTGGCCGGGATGGATCTGGTGCGCCGGACGCTGGAGGAAGCTCGCGGAGCTGCGCGCAGCCAGGGCAAGGACACCGGTCGGGGTGGGCGCTCCCCCGGGATGCGCCGCACGGTGGCAGGTCGGCGGCGGAGCTGGTCGGGGCCGGGGCCGGATCGTCGTGATCCGCAGACCCTGGCGTCGGCCACTCGCGACCTGGCGCAGAACCTGGGGTGGGGAAAACGGGTCGCCGAAGGTGCGGTGTTCGGCCAGTGGACCACCGTGGTGGGTGAACAGATCGCCGAACATGCGGTGCCGACCGGTCTGCGGGACGGCGTGTTGAGTGTCACCGCCGAGTCGACCGCGTGGGCTACGCAACTGCGGATGGTGCAGGCGCAATTGCTGGCGAAGATCGCCGCTGCGGTCGGCGACGGTGTGGTGACCTCGATGAAGATCACCGGCCCGACGGCGCCGTCGTGGCGGAAAGGCCGCCTGCACATCGCTGGTCGGGGGCCTCGCGACACCTACGGCTGACGGTCCAGGCATCTTATCGGCTGAGAGCCACAGTGAGCCCAGTTTCAGTAGGGGAAGCCGTCAGGTGGCACCTTTGGCCGAGAAATCTTCTGCACGGCTTCACTAGCCAGGTGGAAACGCAGCCGCAGAATCGGTGCTATGCATCGTTAGCGGTAGAATTGTTGGGTAACACCTGCCGCGGTGCTCGACCGCGCATGCACAACCCCAAGGAGACGCGTCCAACGTGGCTGCCCAAGAACAATATGGTGCTGAGTCGATCAAGGTCCTCGAAGGACTGGAGGCAGTCCGCAAGCGCCCTGGCATGTACATCGGTTCCACCGGTGAACGGGGTCTGCACCATCTTATCTGGGAGGTCGTCGACAACGCCGTAGACGAGGCCATGGCCGGCTATGCCAACCGGGTGACCGTGCGCATTCTCGACGACGGTGGCGTCGAGGTCACCGACGACGGCCGCGGAATCCCGGTCGCGATGCACTCCACCGGGGTGCCGACCATCGACGTCGTCATGACGGTGCTGCACGCGGGCGGCAAGTTCGAGGAGGGCGCCTACCAGGTGTCCGGCGGGCTGCACGGTGTCGGCGTGTCGGTGGTGAACGCGCTGTCGTCGCGGCTGGAGGCCGACGTCTGCCGCGATGGCTTCGAGTGGTTCCAGGTCTACGACAAATCCGTGCCCGGCACCCTGAGGAAGGGTGAGAAGACCAACAAAACTGGATCGACGATCCGGTTCTGGGCCGACCCCAACATCTTCGAGACCACGGTCTACGACTTCGAGACGGTGGCCCGTCGCCTGCAGGAAATGGCGTTCCTGAACAAAGGCCTGACCATCGAGCTCAGTGATGAGCGGGTGACGCCGCAAGAAGTCGTCGACGATGTGGTCAGCGACACCGCCGAGGCGCCGAAGAGCGCCCAGGAGGTGGCCGCCGAAACGGCGGCTCCGCAGAAGATCAAGCGGCGCACCTTCCATTACCCGGGCGGGCTGGTCGACTTCGTGAAGCACATCAACCGGACCAAGACCCCGATCCAGGCCAGTGTCATCGACTTCGAAGGCAAGGGCCCCGGCCACGAGGTCGAGATCGCGATGCAGTGGAACGCCGGTTATTCGGAGTCGGTGCACACTTTCGCCAACACCATCAACACCCATGAGGGCGGTACCCACGAAGAAGGCTTCCGAGCCGCGCTGACGTCGGTGGTGAACAAGTACGCCAAAGAGAAGAAGATCCTCAAGGACAAGGATCCCAACCTCACCGGCGACGACATCCGGGAAGGCTTGGCCGCTGTCATCTCGGTGAAGGTTCAGCAGCCGCAGTTCGAAGGTCAGACCAAGACCAAGCTCGGCAACACCGAAGTGAAGTCGTTTGTCCAGAAGATCTGCAACGAGCAGCTCAATCACTGGTTTGAGGCCAACCCGGCGGAAGCCAAAACTGTTGTCAACAAAGCCGTCTCCTCGGCGCAGGCGCGGCTCGCGGCTCGTAAGGCCCGTGAGTTGGTGCGGCGCAAGAGCGCGACCGACCTGGGTGGACTGCCCGGCAAGCTGGCCGACTGCCGCTCGACGGACCCCAAGAAGTCCGAACTGTATGTGGTGGAGGGCGACTCGGCCGGCGGTTCGGCCAAGAGTGGCCGGGACTCGATGTTCCAGGCGATCCTGCCCTTGCGCGGCAAGATCATCAACGTCGAGAAGGCCCGCATCGACCGGGTGCTGAAGAACACCGAAGTCCAGGCCATCATCACCGCGCTGGGCACCGGCATCCACGACGAGTTCGATCTGTCCAAGCTGCGCTATCACAAGATCGTCCTGATGGCCGACGCTGACGTTGACGGACAGCACATTTCGACGCTGCTGCTGACACTGCTGTTCCGGTTCATGCGACCGCTGATCGAAAACGGTCACGTCTACTTGGCGCAACCTCCGCTGTACAAGTTGAAATGGCAACGCAGCGAACCGGAGTTCGCCTACTCCGACCGCGAACGCGACGGCCTGCTCGAAAGGGGCAAGGAGGCCGGCCGACGCATCAACGTCGAGGACGGTATCCAGCGGTACAAGGGTCTCGGTGAGATGGACGCCAAGGAACTGTGGGAGACCACCATGGATCCGTCGGTTCGGGTGCTGCGGCAGATCACTCTGGACGACGCGGCGGCCGCTGATGAGCTGTTCTCCATCCTGATGGGCGAGGACGTGGAAGCTCGGCGAAGCTTCATCACCCGTAATGCCAAAGATGTTCGCTTCCTTGATGTTTAAGGGCGTTTGAGACGACGCTCGATCTAGATGATTCTCGATAGGGAAACCAATGACTGATACGACGTTGCCACCGGGCGGCGAATCGCACGACCGGATCGAACCGGTCGACATCCAGCAGGAGATGCAGCGCAGCTACATCGATTACGCGATGAGCGTGATCGTCGGCCGCGCGCTCCCCGAGGTCCGTGACGGCCTCAAGCCCGTGCACCGCCGCGTGCTCTACGCCATGTACGACTCCGGCTTCCGTCCGGATCGCGGCCACGCCAAGTCGGCACGCTCGGTGGCCGAGACGATGGGTAACTACCACCCCCACGGTGACTCGTCGATCTACGACACCCTGGTCCGGATGGCCCAGCCGTGGTCGCTGCGCTACCCGTTGGTCGACGGGCAGGGCAACTTCGGTTCGCCGGGTAACGACCCGCCGGCCGCGATGCGTTACACCGAAGCCAGGCTCACTCCCCTGGCCATGGAGATGCTGCGTGAAATCGACGAGGAGACAGTCGATTTCATCCCGAACTACGACGGCCGGGTGCAAGAGCCGACCGTCCTGCCCAGCCGTTTCCCCAACCTGCTGGCCAACGGCTCCGGCGGTATCGCCGTCGGCATGGCGACCAACATCCCGCCGCACAACCTGCGGGAACTGGCCGAAGCCGTCTACTGGGCACTGGAAAATTACGAAGCCGACGAGGAAGCCACACTCGCTGCGGTGATGGAGCGGGTCAAGGGACCTGACTTCCCCACGCACGGCCTGATCGTGGGCTCCTCGGGTATCCACGACGCGTACACCACCGGGCGCGGCTCGATCCGCATGCGCGGTGTGGTGGAGATCGAAGAGGACAGCAAGGGCCGTAACTCGCTGGTCATCACCGAATTGCCGTACCAGGTCAACCACGACAACTTCATCACCTCGATCGCCGAGCAGGTGCGCGACGCGCGGCTGTCGGGCATCTCCAACATCGAGGATCAGTCCAGCGACCGGGTCGGGCTGCGCATCGTCATCGAGCTCAAGCGCGAAGCCGTTGCGAAGGTGGTGCTGAACAACCTCTACAAGCACACCCAGCTGCAGACCAGCTTCGGCGCCAACATGCTGTCGATCGTCGACGGGGTGCCGCGCACCCTGCGCCTGGATCAGATGATCCGGCTGTATGTGAACCACCAACTCGAAGTGATAGTCCGCCGTACCCGGTACCGGTTGCGCAAGGCCAATGAGCGGGCTCACATCTTGCGCGGTCTGGTCAAGGCGCTCGACGCCCTCGACGAGGTCATCGCCCTCATCCGGGCATCGGCCAACGTCGATGTCGCCCGCGCAGGCCTGATCGAGCTGCTCGATGTCGACGAGATTCAGGCCCAGGCCATCCTCGACATGCAGTTGCGTCGTCTGGCCGCCCTGGAACGCCAGCGCATCGTCGACGATCTCGCCAAGATCGAAGCGGAGATCGCCGACCTCGAGGACATCCTGGCCAAGCCGGAACGCCAGCGCGCCATCGTCCGCGATGAGCTCAAGGAGCTCGCCGACAAGTACGGCGACGACCGTCGCACCCGGATCATCGCCGCGGACGGCGACGTCACCGACGAGGACCTGATCCAGCGCGAGGAGGTCGTTGTCACGATCACCGAGACGGGCTACGCCAAGCGCACCAAGACCGACCTCTACCGCAGCCAGAAGCGCGGTGGTAAGGGCGTGCAGGGCGCGGGCCTGAAACAGGACGACATCGTGGCGCACTTCTTCGTGTGCTCCACCCATGACTGGATCCTGTTCTTCACCACGCAGGGCCGGGTGTACCGCGCCAAGGCCTACGACCTGCCGGAGATGTCACGCACCGCGCGCGGCCAGCACGTGGCCAACCTGCTGGCATTCCAGCCGGAAGAGCGCATCGCCCAGGTCATCCAGATCAAGAGTTACGAGGATGCGCCGTACCTGGTGCTGGCCACCCGCAACGGTCTGGTCAAGAAATCCCGGCTGGTGGACTTCGACTCCAACCGCTCCGGCGGCATTGTCGCGGTCAACCTGCGTGACGGCGACGAACTGGTCGGCGCGGTGTTGTGCTCCGCCGACGATGACCTGCTGCTGGTGTCGGCCAACGGGCAGTCCATCCGGTTCTCGGCCACCGACGAGGCATTGCGGCCGATGGGCCGCGCCACCTCGGGTGTGCAGGGCATGCGGTTCAACGAGGACGACCGGTTGCTGTCGCTGAACGTGGTCATCGAAGGTACCTACCTTCTGGTGGCCACTTCCGGTGGATATGCCAAGCGGACAGCCATCGACGAGTACACGGTCCAGGGTCGCGGTGGCAAGGGGATCCTGACGATCCAGTACGACCGGCGCCGTGGCAGTCTGGTCGGAGCGTTGATCGTCGACGATGACACCGAGCTGTACGCCATCACCTCAGGCGGCGGTGTCATCAGGACCGCGGCCCGTCAGGTTCGCAAGGCTGGACGTCAGACCAAGGGCGTTCGCTTGATGAACCTGGGCGAGGGCGACACACTGTTAGCCATCGCACGCAATGCGGAAGATTCGGACGCCGAGGAGCTCGAAGGCGACACCGAGACCGACGCCTGACCGTCGCGCTGGAAAGCTGCGCCGCTTGCACGGCCAGTTGGTAGTAGGGAGCCGCTCTGGTAGCGGCGTGTTGAGGGAGCACAGTGAGTTCACCGAAGGAACCAGGCCACAACGGGTCTGGCGACGGCGCCGCCCCCGGCTCGGGAAACGGGCATGCGGGTGACCGCGCCGGCGCGGCCTCACGGCCTGCTCCCCCGCCCGCCCGCGTGAGCGAGCAGGGACCGCCGACCGCCAGGATCAACGACGGCGGCGACGTGCCCCCGTGGCAGCGTGGTGCGGGCCGGACACAGCAGTCCGGCCCGCGCCCGCCGCTGGACCCCACCCGGGCACCCGAACAGCAGCGCCCGTCGGTTCCGGCTCCCACCCAGGAGAACCGCCCGAACCGCTACATCGCCGGCACCGCAGTGCAGGCTCCTGTCGAGGCGGATCCCGCCCCGCGCAACAAGGAGTACGCCAGCGAGCTGCCGGACTTGTCCGGGCCGGCGCCGCGGACAGGGCAGCAGCGCAACCAGGCCGCCGACACCGGCGCCCAGGCTCGTCCCGGCAGCGGCCGCGTTCAGGTCGGTAACCGTGGCAAGGGTGGCCCGTTGCGGGCCAGCATGCAGATCCGCCGGGTCGACCCCTGGAGCGCACTGAAAGTGTCGTTGTTGTTGTCGATCGCGCTGTTCTTCGTGTGGATGATCGCGGTCGCCATCCTCTACCTCGTCCTGGGTGGCATGGGGGTGTGGACGAAGCTGAACAGCAATGTGGGCGACCTGCTGACCAGCACCAGCGGCAGCGGCGGCGAATTGGTCTCCAGCGGCACCATCTTCGGCGGCGCCCTGATGATCGGCCTGCTGAACATCGTCCTGTTGACCGCGATGGCCACCGTCGGAGCGTTCATCTACAACCTCACCACCGACATTGTCGGTGGTGTGGAAGTCACCCTGGCCGACCGCGACTAGCGGCGGTTTGGGCGGGAGGCCACCTGTACGGTAATCTCGTCGCTCGGTCGTCCCGTGTAACGGGCCTATAGCTCAGGTGGTTAGAGCGCTTCGCTGATAACGAAGAGGTCGGAGGTTCGAGTCCTCCTAGGCCCACAAGACCGCGGCCCACAAAATCCCGCCCGCGGGACGACCAACAGGAGGGTTGCTCCGTGAAGCGGTTGCTCGTCCTGTTGGGGCTGATCGCAGTGGGTGCGACGGTGATACGGTCGCGGCGGGGTGTCGAGGTCTGGCACGTGGTTTCAGATAGCGAAGCCGACGACCACATCGGCGACTAGGGGCCTTAGCTCAGTTGGTAGAGCGCTGCCTTTGCAAGGCAGATGTCAGGAGTTCGAATCTCCTAGGCTCCACAAAATCTCTCCCCCCCCCCCCGGCCCCTCAGGGCTGTGGGTCCACCTGAACACTCGGCGGCAGCGTCGACTGTTCGGGCTTGCGGGAGCGGCGGATGAGCGAGAATGCGACGGCCCCGGCGCCCAGCACGGCCACCGCTGCCAGACCGACCACCACCGGCCGCGGACGACGGCGTGGCGCGCGGGCCTCGGAGATCACCTGCGGCAGCGCTGCCACAACCTCCTGCGCGGCCGCCAGCTCGCGGGCCACAGCTTCCTGGGCGGCCGTCAGCTCCCGGCGCAGCTGGCTCTTGCGGTATTGCTGACGAAGCCCCGAAATGGTCGCAGCGACCGACTGGGCGGTCACTCCGACCGTTCCACGGGCGATGTCGACGGGGCCGGCGGCCGTGTGGGCGATACCCCGGCCCAAGCGCTGGCGCGATGTCAGACGGATGGCGGTGTTGGACGTCATGTGTTGCCTCTCTACGACGGTAATGACGGACTCTAAAGCCTGCCATCAACGGTAAGCACACGGGCCGATTGCGACCTCTGAGCGGGTACCGCGCCGAAGGTACTGAGGCGAGTGGCACACTGTGAAGCTGTGACTAGCTCTATTCAGACCGCTACCGCAACGCTGCACACCAATCGCGGTGACATCAAGATCGCGCTGTTCGGTAACCACGCACCTAAGACCGTCGCGAACTTCGTCGGCCTGGCTCAGGGCACCAAGGAGTACTCGACGGAGAACGCCTCCGGCGGCACGTCGGGTCCGTTCTACGACGGCGCGGTCTTCCACCGCGTCATCGATGGCTTCATGATCCAGGGCGGCGACCCGACCGGCACCGGCCGCGGTGGGCCCGGCTACAAGTTCGCCGACGAGTTCCATCCCGAACTGCAGTTCGACAAGCCGTACCTGTTGGCCATGGCGAACGCCGGCCCGGCCACCAATGGCTCGCAGTTCTTCATCACCGTGGGTAAGACCCCCCACCTCAACCGCAGGCACACCATCTTCGGTGAGGTCGTCGACCCCGAGTCGCAGAAGGTCGTCGACGCCATCGCCACGACCCCGGTCGATCGCAATGATCGTCCCAATGAGCCCGTAGTGATCGAGTCGATCACTATTTCCTGACGCTGTCTTCGGCGCGCCGGTCTCCGCTGGGCGGGGTCGGCGCGCCGACCTCGTCAGGGGGTGTAGCCGGCAGCGGTCAGTGCGTCGAGCACATCGAGTGGGTTGGTGCCGAGGTCCCAGCGCGTGAAGATGTGGAGGCGGTCGTCCTCGCGGGACTCGATTTCGAGCAGCTGCATCTTGCGTCCGATCCGGCGGAACTCCGTGATTCGGATCAGTTTCACGTCGGTACGCGGTAACTCGGTCGTCGACAACCAGCCACGGATCACCAGCCCGGAGTCGGTGATTGCTAACTTTGGCCGGGCGCGCCACGAGAATGTTGCAAACACAAGTAGTCCCACTGCGGCAATGCCGCTGAGAACACGTCCGGGCGGATCTGTGACGACGGTCACACACGCGATAGCCATAACTAGACCACCGACGCCGAGAGCAGCGACTCCAATTGGCCGAGGCCCCCATGATGTTTGCTGGTTAGGGTTCACCGGCATCCTCACCACTGCCGACGCAGTTATCCACAAGTGCTATCAACAATGGGGATGAATAACACGCGTGTGATTGGCGAACGGGACGTTGCGGCTTTCGGCACTTGCTGGATACCGCGATGAATGCATCCGAGGAGGTCGTTCGGGTCAGCGCCACCGCATCGTCAGCAAAAGTCCGGTGATCATGAAAGCAAAGGCAATCGCATAGTTCCACGGACCCAGATCGGCCATCCACTGCAAGTGCGTGGACGCGAGCTGGAACACGATCAGCCACGCCAGACCGATCAACATCAGGCCGATGAAGAACACCACGAACCACGTGCTCGACGGCCCGGCTTTCACCTTGACCGGGGTACGGCTGACCGGGCTGACGGTGAAGTCGTTCTTCTTACGAACCTTGGACTTGGGCATGGTTACCTTCGTGGGCAGTCAAACGGGTGCGACGATGGACAGAGAACACCACGAGGGTAGCCCAGCAGAGGCCGTCCCCGAGAATCCCCGTGACACGCGCCGCGGGGTCACTGATCAGACGGTGAGGAACACCGAATGCCGCAGAACGCCACCACCGGACGCGGTGCCTGGCGCTGGGGTGTGCCGGTGGTGTGCCTGCTCGCGGGGCTGCTGCTGGCCGCCACTCACGGTGTCTCCGGCGGCGACGAAATCCGCCGCAGTGACTCGCCACGCCTGGTCGACCTGGTCCGACAGTCCCAACAGTCAGTGGACCGGCTCAGCGCACAACGGGACGCCCTCGCCGAACAGGTCGACACCACCCACGGCGGGTCTTCGGACCGGGCCCTGTCGGCGATGCAGGCCAGGGCGGCGGAGTTGGCCGGCGAGGCGGGTGTCGACCCCGTACACGGCCCGGGTCTGATCGTCACCCTGACCGATGCCCAGCGTGACGCGAACGGCCGGTTCCCCCGCGATGCCTCCCCCGATGACCTGGTCGTCCATCAGCAGGACATCCAGGCCGTCCTCAATGCCCTCTGGACCGCAGGCGCCGAAGCCATCCAGATGCAGGATCAGCGCATCATCGGCACCTCGGCGCCGCGCTGTGTCGGCAACACCCTGCTTCTCAATGGCCGCACGTACAGCCCGCCGTACACGGTCATGGCCATCGGCGACGTGGCCGCCATGCAGGCCGCGCTGGCCGACGCGCCTCTGGTGACCCTCTACAAGCAGTACGTCGTGCGGTTCGGACTCGGCTATACCGAGCAGACGCGCGACGACCTGGAGATCGTCGGCCACACCGAGCCGCTGCGGATGCGGTACGCCCAGCCCGCGGGCCCGATCAGTTACTGACGCGATCCGCCGCCAGAACGGCGAGTAGCCTGGCACGATGCGGGTCCTCGTCGTCGACAATTACGACAGCTTCGTCTTCAACCTCGTTCAGTACCTCGGTCAGCTGGGTGTCGCGGCCGAGGTCTGGCGCAACGACGACGACCGACTGAGCTCCGATCAGCTGATCGAGGAGGCCGCTGCCGACTTCGACGGCGTATTGCTCAGCCCCGGTCCGGGCACCCCCGAGCGTGCCGGCGCGTCGATTCCGCTGGTGCGCGCCTGCGCTGACGCCCAGACACCGCTGCTGGGCGTCTGCCTGGGGCACCAGGCGATCGGGGTGGCCTTCGGCGGCACGGTCGACCGGGCACCGGAGCTGCTCCACGGCAAGACGAGCACGGTGTTCCACACCAATGTCGGGGTGTTCCAGGGGCTGCCCGACCCCTTCACCGCCACCCGGTATCACTCGCTGACGATCCTGCCCGAAACCATCCCCGCTGAGCTGGAGGTCACCGCGCAGACCCGCGGCGGCGTGGTGATGGGGGTGCGGCACACGGCGCTGCCCATCCACGGGGTGCAGTTCCACCCGGAGTCGATTCTCACCGAGGGCGGACACCGCATGCTGGCCAACTGGCTCTCCGCGTGCGGGCAAGCGCCCGAAGAGACCCTGGTGCGCCGGCTCGAGACCGAGGTGTCCGACGCGGTGGCCGCGGCTACTGCGCGAAGCTCAGCGTGACCGGCGATCCGAAGGTGACCGCCTCACCCGGCGACGGGCTCTGAGACACCACCCCATTGCTGGGCACCCCACTGTTCTGCGCATTGGGCAGCTTCACCAGGCCGCCGGTCCAACCGAGCGCCCGCAGTAGCGGTTCGGCGTCGGTCCAGAACTGGCCGCGCAGGTTCGGCATCACGAACTGGTTGCCGCGCGACACCTGAACCTGGACCACGTCGGTGACGGGGACGTTCTGCCCGGCCACCGGGTTGGTGCCGATCACCTCTCCGGCAGTGCGGGTGCTGTCGACGTCCACCTGCAAGGTGTTGGTGAAACCCGATTGCGTCAGCAGTGCCCGGCAGTCGTCGGCGGTCAGACCCGCGCAGTCCGGAACCGGTTTACTGCCCGGCCCGGTGCCGACGACGATCGTGATCTGGTTGGTGATCCCGGCCGTCTGGTTCGCCGGCGGGATGGTCTGGACCACCTTGTCCTTGAGATCGGGCTCGGACACCGAGGGGCTACGCATGAACCGCTCGAACCCGGCTTCGCGCATCAACCCCACGCAATCGTCATAGCTACGCCGCGCACAGTCCGGGACCGATTTCTGCTCGGGTCCGTAGGAGACCCGGATGGTGATTTCTTCGCCGGCGTCCACGGACGTGGTGGCCGCCGGGTCGGTGCCGATGACGTGGTCGACGGGCACCACGGAGTCCGCGTCCTTCTGCGTGCGCGTCCGGAACCCCGCGTTCTGCAGGGTGACGATCGCATCGTCCACCGCCTGCCCCGTGACGTCGGGCACCTGAACCTGGCGGGTGTCGCCACCCCAGAAGTTGATGGCCAACGTGACCAGGACGGTCAGTACGGCCAGCACAGCCACGGCCACCACCCAGCGGGTCACCGAGGCACCGGAGCGCTCCTCGGGTGGCTCCACGCGGTGATTCTGATTACGCGGGATCTGCTCGGTCCGTTCGCGTTCACGCGGGGCCGGCGCTGCGGCCAGGAACGACGTGCGTTCGGCATCGGTGAGCACCCGAGGCGCCTCCGGCCGTTCGCCGGAGTGCACGCGGACCAGGTCGGCGCGCATCTCCGCCGTGGACTGATACCGGTTGTCGGGGTTCTTCGCCAGCGCTTTGAGCACCACCGCGTCGAGCTCCGGGGAGATGTCCGGATTGCGGACCGACGGGGGCACCGGGTCTTCACGGACGTGTTGGTAGGCCACCGCCACCGGGGAATCACCGACGAAGGGCGGCTCCCCCGTCAGGATTTCGTACAGCACACAGCCCAGGGCATACACGTCCGAGCGGGCATCCACCGAATCGCCCTTCGCCTGCTCCGGCGACAGGTACTGGGCGGTGCCGATCACCGCAGCGGTCTGCGTCACGCTGTGGGAGTCGGCCAGAGCACGGGCGATCCCGAAATCCATCACCTTCACCGCGCCGGTCTTGCTGATCATGATGTTGGCGGGCTTGACGTCGCGATGGATGATGCCGTGCTGGTGGCTGAAGTGCAGTGCCTGACAGGCGTCGGCGATCACTTCGATCGCGCGTTTGGGGGGCATCGGGCCGTCGGTGTGCACGATGTCGCGCAGGGTCACCCCGTCGACGTACTCCATGACGATGTAGGGCAGCGGGCCCGCCGGGGTCTCGGCCTCACCGGTGTCGTACACCGCCACGATCGCCGGGTGGTTCAGCGCCGCGGCGTTCTGCGCCTCCCGTCGGAAGCGCAGGTAGAAGCTCGGATCGCGGGCCAGGTCAGCGCGCAGCACCTTCACCGCGACATCGCGGTGCAGGCGGGTGTCACGCGCCAGATGGACCTCGGACATCCCGCCGAAACCAAGGATCTCGCCGAGCTCATAACGGCCGGACAACAGCTCAGGGGTGGTCATTGCACTATCTCGTCAGGGGGCTCACCATGGGCCGTCCGCCCACGCTCGGGCCAGGTTGTCACCAGCAGGCGGGATTGCCCGAGCTTTACTCCAGGATTACCGGTCACCACGTCCTGAGTCCAATTCGACGGCGCGGCGGGCGCCGGTTCGGTGCCCGAGCCTGCCGTCGGTGGGGTCTGGGTCTCGGTGACCGTCGGCGTGGTCGTGCCCCCCGGGTCGGCCTCGTCGTTGCGGGCATTGACCACGATCAGGACCGCGATCACGATCGCCAGCGCGCCGAGCACGCCGGCGGCCCACAACAGCGCCCGCTGACCCGACGAGAAGGTGCGCCGCGGGGGCGGCGGCCGGTGACTGCCGGTGGCCGGACGCGGCCGCATCCCGGTCGGCGGCGCGACGGCTGCCCGCGCCTGGGCTCCCGAAGGAATGGCCGCCGGGGCGGCCCGCCCGATCGTCGGTGCCTGATTCGGCCGCGGGGGCCGTCGGCCCGCCCGCACCGCGGCGACCGCGTCGGCGAAGGGGCCGCCGCTGCGGTACCGCATGCCCGGGTTCTTCACCAGGGTGATCTCGATGAGCTCGCGGACATTCGGTGGCAGGTCGGCGGGCAGTGGTGCCGGCGTCTCCTTGATGTGCTTCATCGCCACCGTCAGGGCGCCCTCACCGGTGAACGGCCGCTTGCCCGAAACCGCTTCGTAGCCAACAACTCCCAGCGAGTAGACGTCGCTGGCCGCGGTGGCGTCATGGCCGAGGGCCTGCTCGGGCGCAATGTACTGCGCGGTGCCCATCACCATGCCGGTCTGGGTGACCGGAGCGGCGTCGACGGCCTTTGCGATACCGAAGTCGGTCAGCTTCACCTGCCCGGTCGGGGTGATGAGGATGTTGCCGGGCTTGACGTCGCGGTGCACCAGCCCCGCGGTATGGGCGACCTGCAATGCGCGGCCGGTCTGCTCCAGCATGTCCAGCGCGTGCCGCAGTGACAGCCGCCCGGTGCGCTTGATCACCGAGTTCAGCGGCTCGCCGTTGACCAGCTCCATCACCAGGTATGCGGTGCGGCCTTCGCCGTCCATCTCGGTCTCGCCGTAATCGTGGACGCTGGCGATGCCGGGGTGGTTGAGCATGGCAACCGTGCGGGCTTCGGCGCGGAACCGCTCGACGAACTCGGGGTCAGACGAGTACTCGGCCTTGAGGACCTTGACTGCGACGCGGCGACCGAGCCTGCTGTCGACGGCCTCCCAGACCTGGCCCATGCCGCCGGTGGCGATGAGGCGCTGCAGGCGGTACCGGCCGGAGAGCGTGACACCTACGCGGGGGCTCATGATGCCCCCTGCAGTGCCGCTGCGATCACTGCGCGACCGATGGGGGCCGCGACTGCACCGCCCGTCGCGTCGAGCCGGTCGCCGCCGTTCTCCACCATCACCGCGACGGCGACTTTGGGGTCTTGTGCGGGTGCGAACGCGATGTACCACGCGTGCGGCGGAGTGTTGCGCGGGTCGGTGCCGTGCTCGGCGGTACCCGTCTTGGATGCGATCTGCACGCCGGAAATCGCCCCTTTCTGCTGTGTGTTCTGCTCGGCGGCGACCATCAAATCTGTCAGCTTAGCTGCGACCTGCGGTGCGACCGCACGCCGCTGCTGTGTCGGCGCGGTCGTGCTGATGTTGGACAGGTCGGGGCCCTTGAGGCTGTTCACCAGATAGGGCTGCATGGTCACGCCGTCGTTGGCGATGGTGGCGGCGATGGCGGCGTTCTGCAGCGGGGTCATCGCGACGTCTTTCTGTCCGATGCTGGACATGCCGAGGGCGGCACGGTCCGAGATGGGCCCGAGTGTCGACTCGGCCACCTGCAACGGGATCGGTGGTGGGGGATCGTCGAGCCCGAAGGACTGCGCGGCGTTCCGCAGGGATTCAGACCCCAGGCGCAGCCCGAGCTGGACGAAGGCGGTGTTGCACGAGCGGGCGAACGCCTCCTTCAAGGAGGCGGTCTCGCCGGGACCGCACGGCTTGCCGCCGTAATTCTCCAGGGTGGCCGTGCTGTCCGGCAGCGGGATGGCCGGCGCCGCGGTGAGCTGCTCGTCGACGGTCATACCGGACTGCAGGGCAGCGGCCGTGGTGATCACCTTGAATGTCGATCCCGGTGGGTAGCGCTCGGAGATGGCGCGGTTGGTCAGCGGCGAGCTCTGGTCGTCGCGCAACTTCTCCCAGGCCCGGGACTGTTCGGCCAGGTCGTGGGAGGCCAACAGATTCGGATCGAAGGACGGCGACGACACCAGCGCCAGGATCTTGCCGGTGGAGGGCTCGATCGCCGCCACCGCACCCTGGCAGGGACCACCGTTGCAGCCCTGCTGCATGGCATCCCAGCCGGCCTGCTGAACCCGGGGCACGATCGTGGTGTCGACGTTGCCACCACGGGGGTCGCGACCGGTGAAGAAGTCAGCGAGGCGGCGGCCGAAGAGGCGTTGATCCGAGCCGTTGAGTACGGTGTCCTCGGCGCGCTCCAGTCCGGTGCTCGAGTAGCTCAGCGAGTAGAAACCGGTGATCGGCGCGTAGACAAAGGGATTCGGATACACCCGGAGGAAGCGGAAGCGGCCGTCGGTGGACACCGAATACGCCATCAACTGGCCGCCGGCCGAGATCTGGCCGCGCTGACGGGAGTACTCGTCGAGCAGCACCCGCTGATTGCGGGGGTCGGCCCGTAGCCCGTCGGCGGTGAAGACCTGGGTCAGCGTGGCATTGGCCAACAGCAGGACTATCAGCGCCATGAGCGTCACCGAGATGCGTCGCAGTGAGGTGTTCATACCTTCTGGATCACCTCGGTGCTGGCCGCGGCGATCGGCGGCGGCGGGGTCGCGGGCGTCATGATCGGCCTGCGCGCTGCGTGGGAGATCCGCACCAGGATGCCAAGCAACAGGTAGTTGGCCACCAAAGACGATCCGCCGTAAGACATCCACGGTGTGGTGAGGCCGGTCAGCGGGATCAGTTTGGTGACGCCGCCGACGACGATGAACAGCTGGATCCCCAGCGTCGAGGCCAGGCCCGCGGCCAGCAGTTTTCCGAAGCTGTCGCGGACGGCGATGGCTGTGCGCAGCCCGCGCACGATCACGATGGTGTAGAGCATCAGTACCCCGGCCAGCCCGACCAGGCCGAGTTCCTCACCGACGGCAGCAATGATGAAGTCGGTGGAGGCGGCCGGCACGGTGCCCGGCTGCCCGTTGCCCAGGCCGGTGCCGAAGATGCCGCCGGTGGCGAAACTGAACAGCGACTGCACCATCTGATAGCCGGCGCCCTCAGGGTCGGCGAACGGATCCAGCCAGTTCTGCACGCGGGTGCGGACGTGGCCGAAAAGGTGATACGCCGCAACGCTTCCCGCGGCGAACAGGGTGAGGCCGATGATCACCCAGCTGAGCCGGTCGGTGGCGATGTAGACCATCACCAGGAATGAGGCGTAGAGCAGCAGCGAGGTGCCGAGGTCCTTCTCGAAGATCATGACGCCGATCGAGAGCACCCACGCGGCCAGCAGCGGGGCCAGGTCGCGCGGCCGCGGCAGATCCATGCCCAGGAAGTGTTTTCCCACGCTGGTGAACAGGTCGCGCTTGGCCACCAGCACCGCGGCGAAGAAGATCAGCAGCAGGATCTTGGAGAACTCGGCCGGCTGAATCGAGAAGCCCGGGAAGCGAATCCAGATCTTGGCGCCGTTCTGTTCGGAATACGCCGAGGGCAGCACAGCCGGGATGACCAGCAGGACCAGACCGATGAGACCGCAGACGTAGCCGTAGCGGGACAGCTGCCGGTGATCCTTGAGGAACACCACCACCAGGGAGAAACCGATGACGCCGACGAGGGTCCACAGCATCTGCTGGTTGGCGCTGGGTCCCTGGCTGACCTCGTCTGCCCCGACGGCCAGGTCGAGACGGTGAATCATCACCAGACCCAGACCGTTGAGCAACGCCACCACCGGCAGCAGCAGGGGGTCGGCATAGGGGGCGAAGCGCCGGATCGCCAGGTGCGCCCCTCCGAAGAGTGCGAGGTAGGCCACGGTGTAGCTGATCAGGTCCAGCGTGAGGCCCTGTTCCTGGTTGGCCTCCACGATCAGCAGCGCCACCGCGGTGATCACGGTGGCGAAGCCCAGCAACAGCAGTTCCACGTTTCGCCGGTGCGGCAGCGCGGGAGTGACCGCTACCGGCGACTGGGGTGCGGTGGTCACGTCGCCGCCCGGCAGTCGGTACCCGGCTTACCGGGCGCGGCGGGCAGCTGGGTGGCGGTCGGAGTCGGAGCCGGAGGTGCCGCGGCGGCGGGGGGAGCCGGGGTATCGCCGGCCCCTGGGGCGTCGGGCGAGGCCGGTGCAGTGGACGTCGGGGACGGGCGGGGAGTGGCCGACGGGCTCGGTGCCGGGCGGCTGGCGCTGGTCAGCGGGCCAGGTACCGGACCGGGCGGCGGGCCGCGGGTCGGCGAGGGTGCAGGGGAGGCGGGTGCGGGGGTGACCGGTGCCGGGGTGGATTTGGGCACCACACACGGCGGGAGCAGTGAGGTGCGGGCGAGTTCGCGCAGCTGTTCGATGGCCTCGTCCAGTGAGCCGCCGGGGAGTCCGGCGGCGACCTGGGTGCGCTCGGAGGGCCGCAGGTCCTGCAGCTGCATCGGCCGGCAGTTCAGGTTGTCGGTGGGCTGGCCATAGCTGATCTGGGACAGGTCGTTTCGGTCGTTCAAGCAGCCCAGCAGGAGGGGTTCCTGCAGCGGGATGCCCAGAAACGAACTCTGGATCCCGCGCATGATCGAGACCGTGCCGTCGTGCTCGGTGACGTAGTAGTTGCTGCGGATGATCTGGCGGGTGACTGCCAGGCCGGCCAGCACCAGGAGTGCGATCACGGCGATGGCGAGGAACATCCGCCTACGCGATTTTGGGCGCTTCACCGGCGGTTCTGGTTGCGGGACAACCCGTTTGGCGGCGGTGCGCTTCGGGTTGAACGCTGACGCGCGCCCGGCCGCGGTGTTCGGAGGTGCGGTGTCGTCGTCCTGACCGGATACCGCGCCGGCCAGGATCGGTTGGGTCTGGCCGTAGTCGTAGTCGACGACGTCGGCGACCACCACGGTCACGTTGTCGGGCCCGCCGCCGCGAAGGGCCAGCTCGATCAGGCGGTCCGCGCTGTCGGTGACGTCCTCGATCTGCAGGGCCTCGAGGATGGTGTCGTGACTGACGGGATCGGACAGGCCGTCGGAGCACAGCAGGTAACGGTCGCCGGCGCGGGCTTCGCGCATGATCAGCGTGGGCTCGACCTCATGGCCGGTCAGGGCGCGCATGATCAGTGAGCGCTGCGGGTGGCTGTGCGCCTCTTCGGCGGTGATCCGGCCTTCGTCGACGAGTGTCTGGACGAAGGTGTCGTCTTTGGTGATCTGGGTGAGTTCGCCGTCGCGCAGCAGGTAACCACGCGAGTCGCCGATGTGGACGAGGCCAAGCCTGTTGCCCGCGAACAGGATTGCGGTGAGCGTGGTGCCCATGCCTTCCAGTTCGGGTTCCATCTCGACGTGGGCGGCAATGGCGGCGTTGCCGTCGTGCACCGCGGAGTCGAGTTTGCTCAGCAGATCGCCGCCGGGCTCGTCGTCGTCGAGGTGTGCCAGTGCGGCGATCACCAGCTGGGAGGCCACCTCGCCGGCGGCGTGCCCACCCATGCCGTCTGCCAGTGCCAGCAGGCGGGCCCCGGCGTAGACCGAGTCCTCGTTGTTGGCGCGGACCAGGCCGCGGTCACTGCGAGCGGCGTAACGCAGAACCAACGTCACGGGCGCAACTCGATCGCTGTCTTGCCGATTCGCACCGGCGTTCCAATCGGAACTCGTACCGCCGTCGTCACCTTCGCCCTGTCAAGGTATGTACCGTTGGTCGATCCTAGGTCTTCGACGTACCACTCGGTGCCGCGCTGCGAAAGTCGCGCGTGGCGCGTCGACGCATAATCATCGGTCAGCACCAGAGTGGAGTCGTCGGCCCGCCCGATCAGCACCGGTTGTGTGCCCAGCGTGATCCGGGTCCCCGCCAGCGCCCCTTCCGTCACCACCATGTGACGTGCAGTCGTGCGTCGCTGCCGTGACGGCAGCAGTGTGCCCCGGAACGCCAGCCCCCTGCGCACCATCACCGCCCCGGTAGGCGCGTAGATGTCGTTCTTCAAAATGCGCAGGACCGACCAGATGAAAAGCCACAACAGCAGCAGGAAACCGGCGCGCGTCAGCTGCAGCACTAGTCCCTGCATCTGGCGTCCTTCCCGTCCGCTGCGGTTCCAGGTGCCGACTGATCAACGATCAGCCTGCCCCAGCTGGCACCGTCACGATACTTGGGCACCTACCCACACGAGGGACAAGCGCACCGCTATGCCCCCGGGTGTCGGCTTCAGGGTAGTGGCGACCGCGCCCGGATCAGTGGACGCGAACGACGATCTCGGAGTGTCCCAGTCGGATGACGTCGCCGTCGGCCAGCTGCCATTCCTGCACCGGGGCGTTGTTCACCGTGGTGCCGTTGGTGGAATTGAGATCCGAGAGCAATGCCACCTGCCCATCCCAGCGGATCTCGAGATGCCGGCGCGAAACGCCGGTGTCGGGGAGGCGGAACTGCGCATCCTGGCCGCGGCCGATGACGTTGGCACCCTCGCGCAGCTGGTAGGTGCGCCCGCTGCCGTCGTCGAGCTGCAGGGTGACGGTGGCGCCGCCGGCGTAGCCGCCGGGTGCGGGTTGGCCGTAACCACCCTGGCCGTAGCCACCCGGGGCGGGCTGGCCGTAGTCCTGCTGCCCGTAGTCCTGCTGGCCGTAGTCGTAGTCACCGCGGGGCGGCTCGCCGTATCCGCCGCCGGGGCCCTCCGGGTACCGACCGCCGTACTCCTGCTGACCCTGGCCGTAATCGGGAGCCGCGGGCCGTCCGTAACCCTGGCCCTGGTAGCCCTGCTCGTAGCCACCCTGATCCGGGTATCCGGGGCGTCCTTCCGGGCGGCCGTACTCGTCGTAGCCGCGGTTGGGGGCCTGCGGGCGGCCGTAATCCTGTCCGGGCGCGCCGTAGCCGCCGGGTCCCTGAGGGCCGGGGCCCGCGGGGCCCGCGGGGCCTCCGGGGACGTAGCCGCCGGGTGCGGCAGGTCCGCGGCCGTAGCCGCCGCCGGCCTCGTAGCCGCCCGAAGGCGGGCCGTAGCCGGCAGGTGGGCGCTGGTCATAAGAGGGGGCGTAACCACCCTGGTCCGGGTAGCCGCCCTGGTCGGGATAGCCGCCCTGGTCGGGGTAAGCGCCCTGGTCGGGGTAGCCGCCCTGGTCCGGGTAGCCCGGGCGCGGCGGCGGGTAGTTCGGTTCGCGAGGCGGGTATCCGCCCTGCTCCTGCGAGCGGGGGTCGGCTCCGCGGGGCTCTTCCTGCGGGCGGCCGTAGCGATCGTCGTAGTACTCGTCGCTGGGCTGCCCCTGCCCTTGGCCGCGGTAACTCGGATTGTCGCTCATCGGTGGTACTCCTGGTTCTGCGGTAGACGCCTGGTCTGATTGTGAAGGGGCGGGCTCAGCGGTGCTTGGTTGGGGTGCGGCACTGGCGGTCACGTCATTGCTGGCGTCAGGGTTGACTACCCCGCGCGCGCGTACCTGACCCGTGTGCAGGCTCGACGACTGCGCAAAACGCACAACCACGTCACCATACGTTTGCCATCCTTGTTCGGCGATGTACCCGCCCAGATGCCTGGCGAAAGCATTCGCCGTGAGAACGGGATCGGCGAGCACCTTCTGGTAGTCCGAGACACTGAGGGTAATGACGTATTCGTTGGCGGCCAAAAGCCGTCCGCCCTGGAGGGCGCGGACTCCGTCGGCCGCTTCGCGACGCAACACGCCTTCGACCTCTTGCGGGACGATCGAGCCACCGAATACCCGGGCGAAGGCGTCGCCGACAGTGGACTCGAGCTTGCGGTCAAAACGCTGAACCAGTCCCATGTCACCGCCCACCTGTTCCCGGCCCTACCCGAAATTGTGCACAGGCCCGACCCGCGAAACGATGCCGTGCGTGTCGCGGCTCTGCGCTTTCCTTCCTGCATGGTATCGGGCCGGGCCGCCACATCGGCACCATCCGCCCTGTGCGGGTCAGGTCAGACCAGGTCAGCCGGTTGTTGTCGCCATGTTCACACCGGTGTCGTGGCGGTAGCCTGACGGGCGCATTTGGGATCTGCGGGGGCCTCCGTGTTAGGGTTTGCCGGTTGTTTTGGGCGAGTGGCGGAATGGCAGACGCGCTGGCTTCAGGTGCCAGTGTCCTTCGGGACGTGGGGGTTCAAGTCCCCCTTCGCCCACAGTGAGCGGTTCTCGTGAACCGCAGGCGCAAAGGCCACGAATTCGGAAGAGTTCGTGGCCTTTGTGTTTTGGTGGCAGGCCCGCTGTGGGACCCGTAGGGGCTAATTCATACCGACCGTCGCGTGACGGGACGTCGCCTCGATCCGCGAAGTCGATCCTCAGCGTTGTGCACCTCGTGTCGGCCGGGTCCTATATACCGTTCGGTTCAGGACGACGAGTTGAGGGGCACTCCCCGCGCGCATGGGCCGCTTCGGCGTCGTCGGCCCTCGATGTTGCCCTCGTCACCAGCGGCGGATTCCCAACGAACACGTGCGCCCCGCCAGCACAACCGAGATCGATCCCACTCAAACCCCGGGTTCAATACGATGCCCATACACATTGCGTGGAGAGCAGCTGGGGGTCTGAGTGCGCACATGTCGGCGGTGCACGTCGGGCGTGTGCAACCACGGTCCGCAGTGCTCAACCATGTTGCGGTGGTACGACGATCCCTGCGACGGCACGTTCTGGCGTCGCTGCGAATGTGACGCCTGGTCCGAACCACCTCATGGCTACGCACCCGTCACCACCCGGCGGATAACAGATCCTGGCGGGTAGCAACACAAGACTCCAGCACAACGCATGCAATCACCAAGCGGGTCGCAATCGGCAGCCGGTGTAGCCCGCCACCACCAGGCTTTTGCTGTAGCCGACCTTGATGAACAGCCCGGACGGCCCGGTGAACCACACGTCATGGCTGCCGGGTTTATCACGCATGACGGCTATATCGGTCGCCCCGAGACCTGCTGCGACTCGCTTCGCCGAGGCGGCGATTTCCGCCCAATCCTGTTCGGTGACGGAAATGTTGTCGGCGATGCGATTGGGGAGGCGCCGCCGGTCTGCTCATAGGGGGCGCTCGCAGTTACCCGTGCCGGCGTTGTCGGCGCTGTGCCACACCGCCGTGGGGATCAGCGCGGTTGCGGCGGCGGAGCTCCTCCAGCGCGACCGCCGCCTCAGCTGACGGCCCTTCCACGTGACATCCCGTGGGGGATCAGTACGAGCACAACGAGACACGTTGTGGTGAGGGCCCTGGACGACCGGCTCGCTGGACGAAACATGTTGTGCGCCCACACTCCCGGACACTGCGAGCGAGGCGCCCACAGACCTCCACCTGCCCGATGCTGCCACGGCATACATAGCAGCAAACACCTGCACTTCGCCACTCAGCTGGGATCGAGCAGCGCCGGTATTGGTGGACAGTGCCGCGGGCTCCCGCTTGTCCATGGGTCTGCGCTCGAATCCTGTTGAAAGCAAACGGTATTGGTAACGAGGGCACCGTGGGATTCAGGCCGCCGAGTTGTCGCGAAAGCGTCAGGCCCGCAGGCAGAACGGATGGCCGGCAGGGTCGCGTAAGACCCGGAAACGTTCTGGGGCGGGCTGTCGGGTCTCGGTAGTGGCCCCGAGCTGAATGGCGTGGGCCTCGGCGGCAGCGAGGTCATCGACGGCGAGGTCGAGGTGAAGCTGCTGGGACCGCTCGGGCGAGGGCCAGGTCGGCGGTTGGTACCCATCGACGTGCACCGTGCCCAGATGAATATCGCCGGCCTTCACCGCACAAAAGTTCGGCGTCTCGACCGCGACCTCGCCGTCGAGCATGGCGGCCCAGAACCGGGCCAGGGTGGCCGGGTCAGTGCATTCGAGGTTGATTGCGGTGATGCGAGCCAGGGGCATAGGTACTCCAAGGTCGGAAGTGTGGCGAGCGGGTGTGGGGTCAGGTCACCGGAACGTGCGGACCACACAGCAGGGTGCGGTCACCGTCGTAGCCGTTGCGCAACGCCGCGGCGACATCATTGTGGGGAACGCCCATTTCGACGGCGCTGACCTGATCGAGGCGCTGGTAGTGCTGTGCGTCGATCTCGAGGTCGAAAGCTCGCAGGTATTCCTGCAGATGCGTCAGGGATCGTGGTCCGACGATCGGCACCAAGGCCGTGTGCGCCAGAGCGGCTCGGTGACGCAGCCAGGCCAAGGAGATCTGCACTGCGGTACAACCTGTTTCGCCGGCGATCGCCAGCACCTCGTCTACCACTGCGGTCTGTTGGGTGGTTTTCTCAGCGGCGGCGCCGCGAGGGCTCAACCGCCCTGTGTCGCCTTGGCGATACTTGCCGGTGAGTAGGCCACCGGCAAGTGGGGAGTACAGCAGTACCCCGAGGCCGTGGGCGTCCGCCATCGGTAACAGGTCCCGGTCGGCAGAGCGTTCGGCGAGGCTGTACTCGATCTCGATGCCGACCGGTGGTGCCAGACCGCTCAGGTCTGCGCGTACCGCGGCACCGGCAGCCCGCCAGGCTGGAAAGTTGGACAACCCGCCGTGCAGGATCTTGCCGGCGTGGACCAAATCGTCGAGCCCGGACAGGATTTCATCGATCGGGGTGATGCCGTCCGGGAAATGCGGCATGAACACATCAACGTAGTCGGTGTTGAGACGCCCCAGACTTGCCTCCAGGGAACGGATCATGTTCTTGCGGCTGTTACCGGTCGTCGCGGGCCGCAGGTTCTCCTGGGTCGTCCCGCTGTACTTGGTGATCACCACGAAGTCGTCCCGATCGCGACCGAGCAGTTCTCCGAGCACCGTTTCGGACTGACCGGCTTGATAGACGTCGGAGGTGTCGAACGTCGTGCCACCGGCGGTGACGAAGGCTTCGAACATCGCACGCGAGGCATCGCGGCCGGCGCTGGTGTCCGACGTGCCGAAGTTCGCCGTGCCCAGCGCGCACTCCGAGACTCGCAATCCGGCACGTCTGCCGAAGGTTTGGTAACGCATGACGACTCCTCACAGGCGGTGTCCGCGGTAAGCTGCCGACGGTACCAAAAAAAGCGAGGAGTCACTCTTTTTATGCCCAAGGTGGATGAGTCCTACCTCAGCGCGCGTCGCCAGCAGATCGTGGACGCCGCTCGAATCCGCTTCGCCAGCCAAGGATTCGCCGGGACTTCCCTGGCCGACATCGTGGCCGAGTCCGGGCTCTCCAATGGGGCGATCTACCGGTACTTCTCCAGCAAGGACGAGATCGTCGCCGCCATCTGCGACCAGGCGGGCCAGACATTCCCGACCGAGCTGACCGCCGCGGCCATCGACGAGTTCCTCGAGCACATCCGCGCCAGGGCGCGCGACGAGGGCCATGCCCGGTTGGTCGCCCAGATCTACGCCGAGGCTGCCCTCTCCCCGCCGCTGGCGGCGCTCGTGCAGAACCAGCTGACCGCGCTACGAGATGCGGTGGCCGCCTTGCTACCTCACCGGGAACAGGCAGACTCCATCGGAATCGCCGAGGTTTTCGTCGCCGTGTGTGTCGGATACAGCCAACAACTGGCGGTGCGCGGCGACGTGGATCCTGCGCCCTTCGCCCGCGCACTCATGGCGATCATCGGGTCGAGGTGAATGCGGTCAGCTTCGCAGTGACTGGATGCCGGGCCGACCCACCGGCAGTAGTGTCTGGTCCATGTTCAGCGACGGCGCGGGTTTCGACGACCCAATGGTGGAGATCATCGCGCGCCAAGCCGCCGAAGCTGGAGAGACGGTGGCCCACTACATTCAGCGGGCAGTGGCCGCCCGCCTGGTGTCAGATATGTCGCGGCGCGCTGATCCGTCACTCGACGACCTGCAGCGCCGACTTGCCGGGCTGGGGGTCGAGGTAGCGGACAGGCTGCAGACCTCTGGTGCCGGCCACTCCGTTGTCACCGACCCGGCCCGGGTGGCGGCGGTGACCCGCACCGGGCTGCTGGACGCGCCGCACGACCCGGCCTTCGACCGGATTGCACGCACGGCGGCTGAGGCGATGGGCACCCCGTCTGCGGCTGTAACTCTGTTGGACGGCAAGCGGATCTTCTTCCTCAGCACGATCGGACTTCCTGCAGCGCTCGCCGCCGCCCGCGAGGTTCCGGTCGGTGCCTCGCTTGCGGCATTCGCGGTGGAGTCCGGTCACACGCTGGTCGTCGACGACGCGAGCACGCACCCCACGCTGCAGGCCCTACCCTTCGTGCGCGACGGCATCGTGGGCGGTTACCTCGGCATCCCGTTGGTCAACACAGACGGCTACGCCGTTGGCACCGTTGCCGTTTGGGACTCCGGGCCGCGTGCTTGGACCACCGGACACGTCGACACCTTGCACAGCTTCGCACGGATGGCGTGGGTGCGGATCTTCGGAACACAGCCGATCTCGGGCGGGACGTGACGACACTCGCGGTTTGCGTTTGCTCAGCAAACTTACATCGTTATGATGAACGCGTGCCCTCGACGACATCCTCTTTCGTGTGAACAACCCTACGCACGCTGATCAGAGACAACTGGGCGTGCCCAGCGAGAGCATCCGATCGACTGCGCGGCCGACGATACCCGAACGCCTGCTTGCAGATCCGTTGCACACCACGATCACGGTCGCACTAGACGTCATCGCCGCTGCAGCGGCGCTCGCCCTGGCCCGCGCCTGGGAGGGGACGGTGACCCCGCACCCCTACGGCGGCTGGGCGTCGGTGGCCTTCATCCCGTTGGTGGTCGTGCTGCTCGCCGGCAATTCGATGTACCGGCGGAACCTCACCCGCAACTTCCTCGACGAGTTGAACCCAGTCGAGGCGTCAATCGCGTTGGCGTCCTTGGGATTATTGATCCCAATGTTGCTGGCGACCGAAAACTACATGGTCGGCGAGTTCATCCTGCGGTGCTGGATCTGCGCGGGCGTGCTGATTCCCCTGACACGATTGGTGCGGGCGACCGTGCAGCGGTACCTGCGCCGCAAGTTCGGTGCCGGAGCCCCCACCCTGGTTGTCGGCGACGGACCCGTCGCCCACCAGCTCATGGACCACATGCGTCGACTCCCGGAATATGGACTGCGCCCCATCGGGCTGTTGGACAGCGCGACGGCGACCGCCGCCGAGGGCCTGCCCGGATTCGTGCACGTCGACGTCCCGCGGCTCGGTGCCCCCAGCGAGCTGACCGAGGTCGTCAACGCCACGGGCGCCACCGAACTCGTCATCTCGTTCTGCACCGTCCGCGACGCGGAGTTGGTCGCGATGGTGCGTGCCGCGCACAAGTTGGACATGCGGGTGTGGGTGGTACCGCGCCTCTTCGACACCATCGGACGACGCGCCCAGGTTCAGCATCTCGGCGGTCTGCCGCTGCTGATGCTTCGCGAAGTCAACCCGCACGGCTGGCAGTTCGCTTTCAAGCACGCCATGGACACCACGGTGGGCGCGCTGATTCTGGTGATGATCTCGCCGGTGTTCCTGACCCTTGCCCTATTGGTGCGCCTGAGCTCCCCGGGCCCGATCTTCTTCCGACAGCAACGGATCGGCCGGGACGGAAAGCCATTCGACTGCCTGAAGTTCCGCTCGATGCGTCCCACCCTTGCCTCGGACGAACAGTTCGAGCTGCAGCAGGGCTCAGCCCCGGGCGGGGTGGAGGGCATCGATCGCCGCACCCGTGTCGGGAAGTTCATGCGCCGGACCTCTCTCGACGAGCTGCCCCAGTTGGTCAATGTCCTCAAGGGGGAGATGAGCCTCGTAGGCCCGCGGCCCGAGCGCCCCGAGTTCGTCGAACTGTTCGAGATCCAGATCCGCCGCTACGGCGAAAGGCATCGGGTCAAGGCCGGTATGACCGGTTGGGCTCAGGTACACGGTCTGCGCGGTCAGACCTCGATCGCCGACCGCGCCGAATGGGACAACTACTACATCGAGAACTGGTCGGTGTGGCTGGATGTCAAGATCCTCGCCCTGACTGTCCTCGCGGTCCTGCGGCGCAGCGAAGACTAGCCCCCTGGCGTGCGGGCAGGCCGGCAAACCGGTGCTCGGTGGTTCCAGCCGGCCACGGTGGGCCGGCCCGACTGCGGCTTGGGGGATTGCTGGGCAGTTGGCCCCGGCCTCGCGACAGGAAACCCCGATCGCCCCAGCCCGCCCACTAGAACGTGTTCCAATAGCGCGACATATTCTCGACGGGTTCAGCAGCCGGCGAACTGCTGGACGCGGATCGAACGCAGGGGGCAAGGGTTCCACCAGATGGTTGCCGACGTACCGATAGTCACGTCCATCAAGCGGTGGTGGCGTCAACCGGATTCGTTCGACTGGATCAGCAGCTATCTCCGTGCACGCGGCATGGTGCGGATCACCAGGACCCTGATCGCCAGCATCACGCTGACACTGGCCCTGGTCGCCACCGTCCTGATGTTCAGCCCGGACGCGGTGGAGGGCACCGGAGGGCGTCTGCTGGCCTGGGTGGCCACCGGCGTGGTGTTCGGGTGCGGCGCGATGTGGGCGCTGCGATGGCCCACCAAACGCCAGTCCATCGCATTCATCCTGGTCATCAATCTGTGTATCGCGGTCGTGTGCCAGGTGCAGTCCGACGCCATGACGGGCCTGATCGGGTGCGTGGCGTTCGCCGTCACCGGCGGCTACATCGCCTGTTTTCACAGCGCCGGCTACATGGCCTACAACTTTGCGGTCACGACCTACCTGAGCGTTCTGCAGGCCGCGCGCCACGGATTCGTCGACGATGCGCCGATGGTGGTCGCCGCGCTGCTGCTGGTCCTGCTGATGAACACCGGCGTCCCCTTCGGGCTGCAAGCCGTGGTGCACGTGCTCGGCATCGACCTGTTGCAGGCGCGCCACGATCCGCTGACCGGATTACTGAACCGGCGGGCGTTCTTCGACCGCATCGATGAAATCCTGCACACCGGCCGCTTCACCCCCTGCTACCTGGTCATGTTGATGGTGGATCTCGACCGGTTCAAGCAACTCAACGACACCAGCGGGCATGCGATGGGGGATCAGGCGCTGATCGCGGTGGGCCGGGTGCTGACCTCGATCGGCCGCACCGGTGTGATCTCCGGACGGGTCGGTGGGGAGGAGTTCCTGGTCGCCGACTTCGCGACCGTCGCGGCACCCCCGAAACTGGCCCAGCGGGTCTGTGATGCGGTCGCGGCGCTGCCGTTCCCCATCACCGCCAGCGTGGGTTCGGCCGTCGGCCGGGTCGACCACCTGACCGCAGCCGGGCAGGAGGAGCTCATCCGGGACCTCTACACCAAGGCCGACGAGGCGATGTACCAGGCCAAACGCGCGGGCGGCAACCAGATCAGGCACGCATGAGTCAGGGTCAGTCGTCTCGGCGGTCGTCGAGGGCCCGCAGCGGGGGGCATTCGACGTACCGGACCTGATCGCCGCCGGCGAGGCGCGCATCGAACATGGCGACGGTGGCGATGGTGACCATCTCGTCGAGGACCTCGTTGGAGGGCGCGTTGGCCAGGCCCTTGAGGGGCGTGCTCACCACCCCGACGCTCGCGGTCAGCCGCGGCGGTGTGGCTGCGATGGCACTGCGCATGCGGTCCACCAACGGGGTGACGTCGGTGGTCTGGAATGTGTCGGAGACCAGGAACTCTTCCTCGCCGATGTGCGCGACCACGGCGTCTCGGCGGGTGACGTCGCGCAGTGTCTGGGCGACGGCCACCCGGGCGCGGTCCGCGGTCACCCGGCCCGAGGTCTCCCCGAGTAACCGGAACTGATCCAGGGTGGCGACGACGATGACCAGGTAACGGTCGTCGCCGCGGTTGCGGGCGCCGATCAGTTCGCTGGTGTGCTGGTAGAAGGCATCTTTGTTGAGCAGCCCGGTCACGGCGTCGATATCGCTGCTGAGCACGTCGACCTCGAGCACGTGCACCAGGATCTGGCAGGCGGTCGGCACGACCATGTTGAGGAGGACGATGAACAGCCCGGCACAGAGGGCGAACACGACGTCACGCGCCTGGGCCAGCTGGATCGCCGTCACCGTAACGGTGATGACTGCGACGAAGAGGTTGAACGCCACATAGCGCGCGGTGTGGAACACACTGATGAAGGCGGCCAGGATCGCGAACGCCGCTCCGGCGCTGACATTGGCGACCGGATCCCCGCCGATCAGACACGTCACCGCGATACAGACCGAGGAAATCAACACGAAGGCACCCGACATGCGCCGGCTCGGCCAGACCGGGCGCAGCCAGATGAGCGCCAGGGCAAAACAGCAACCTGTGACTACCAGAGCGATGGTGCGGTTCACAGTGCCGTGCGGGCCGGACGGGCTGGCCAGCAGGCTCAGCGGTATCAGACCCAGACCCGCTGTGGCCAGTGCGACGCTGCGGCAAACGAGTGTCTGGGCGCCTTGGGCCGCCAGGTACGCCGTCATCCAGTAGTAGTGGTCGGGGTTACGCCACCATCGCTGAAGTCGCTCCGCCATCGGTCGCCTCTCACCCCCCACGTGTCGACAGTTCGCTGGCGTCTGATGTTTTTGACCCGTGGGCTCCGGGCAATCAGCAACGCTACCTGGGCGGGCTGCGGCCCACACATCGTCGTCGGCTAACGTCGCCAACATGGCAGAGACCTTCGACGAGATCCCGATCAGCGAAGTGGCCCCAGGTGACATCGTGGACGAGCAGGGCAAGACAGCCAAGGTCGTTCACAAGGACGCCACCACCGGCAGCGACGGCACCGAGTCGATGCTGATCACCTACGAAATCGACAACGGCGAAACGTTCGACGTCGAGTACCCGGCCACCACGAAAGTGCGCCGGTTCCCCGAATCCAAGTGGGAGTCTCCGCAGAGCCCCACCCCGCACACCCCCGCTGGCGAGTAGACCGCCGATGCGTGCCGTGCAGATCGCCCGGCTGGATGGTCCCGAGGCCGCCGAGATAGTCGAGATCGATGAGCCCGGCTCCGACGGGGTGGTCATCGAGGTGCACGCCGCGGGGGTCGCCTTCCCCGACGCGCTGCAGTCGCGCGGGCTTTACCAGTACAAACCGCAGTTGCCGTACGTGCCCGGCGGTGAGGTCGCCGGCGTGGTCCGCAGTGCTCCCGCGGACGCACACGTGGTGGCCGGGGATCGGGTTGCCGGTCTGACAATGCTGTGCGGCGGCATGGCAGAGGTGGTCTGCCTGCCCGCCGAGCGTGTCTTCAAGCTCCCCGACCCGGTCTCGTTCGAGGCTGGAGCGGGACTGCTGTTCAACGACCTGACGGTGTTGTTCGCGCTGCGCGAGCGCGGGCGGCTGGCGTCGGGGGAGACCGTGCTGGTGCACGGCGCCGCCGGCGGAATCGGCACCTCGACGCTGCGACTGGCTTCGGCCTTGGGCGCGGCACGCACGATCGCGGTGGTCAGTACCGAGGCCAAGGGTGAGATCGCCCGCGCAGCCGGTGCCACCGACGTGGTGCTGGCCGATGGTTTCAAGGATGCGGTCAAGGACCTCACCGACGGCCGCGGGGTCGACATCGTCATGGACCCCGTCGGCGGCGACCGGGTGACCGATTCGCTGCGTTCCCTGGCCCCCGGCGGCAGGCTGCTGGTGGTCGGTTTCACCGGCGGTGACATCCCGTTGATCAAGGCGAACCGCTTGCTGCTCAACAATGTTGACGCCGTAGGTGTCGGTTGGGGGGCCTGGACGATGACGCACCCCGGCTACCTCGCACAACAGTGGGCCGAGCTGGAGCCGTTGCTTGCTGCCGGCGCAGTGTCGGCGCCGCAGCCCGAGGTGTACCCGTTGGAGCGCGCGGCCGACGCCATTGCCGCGTTGGAGAACCGCGCTGCCAAGGGCAAGGTCGTCGTTCGTATCTGCTGACAGTACCGTCGGTCGCCGGTTCAGGCCAGCAATCCCTCAATTGCCTTGCGCGGCACCGATACCGACGTCGCCTCCGATGCCGGCAGGTGCTCAGACACCGAGGCCGGAGTCGGTGATCATCAAGGTGCCGTCAACCGGTTCGACCTGCAGCCAGCGCTGTTCGGAGTCCGTTTTCCCGTTGCGCAGGACGTAGGTCAGGCGCGCGGTCACGCTGGTGTCGTCTCTGGGCGTGACGGACTCGACGGTGACGGATCGGATGGACGCCCAGAACTTCTGGTATTCACGCAGTCCGCCCGTCTGCGCCTGGTATCCCGGAGACAACATCGACCACGCACCGGAGGCGTCGCCGGGCAGTTGCCCGTAGTAGCTCGTCACGAGCTCACGCATGCTCTGGAAGGTCGACGTGGTTTCCGTGGTCGACGGTGTGGTGGTCGACGGTGCGGTGGGCGCGGTGGGGCTCGGCCCGGCAACCGGTGTCTCTCCGGCGGGGGAGTCGCGGGACTGGGAGTAGTAGATCAACGCGCCGATGACCAGGATCGCCACGAGCGCACCGATTCCCAGCGGCCACAGCAGGGCGTTGTTGCTGCGTTGCGGTACCGGCGCGGCCCCGCTCGGGGGAGGTGGTGGTGGCGGCGCCACGGATGTCGACCTCGGTGGCGCGGCGACCCCCGGCCAGGCCGGCGCTGCTGCCCGCGCGCCCGGACGGCCGTAGCTGGCGCGCGCCTGCAGAGCCTGCACAAAATCCTCGCAGCGCGGGTAGCGATCGCCCCGGTTCTTCGACAGCGCGATCGCGAACGGCACATCGAGTGCGGCCAGTTCGGGTCGGTGCCGCGCCAGAGACGGTGGTGGCGAGCTCAGGTGGTGGCTCATCACCACCGGGGGACTGGGGTCATCGAACGGGGGCCTACCGGTCAACAGTTCGAATGTGGTTGCCGCCAGGGAGTACTGGTCGGTGCGGCCGTCCAGGGGCTGGTTGCGCAGCTGCTCGGGTGAGGCGTAGTGCACCGTGCCGAGTGCCATGTTCGTCCGGGTGAGATGGCTCTCATCAACCATCGACCGCGCAATTCCGAAGTCCGCGAGCAAGATCCGTCGCCGCCCCGCCACCGGGTTCGCGAGCAGGATGTTGCCGGGCTTGACGTCGCGGTGGAGGAGGCCGCGGGCGTGTGCGTAATCGAGGGCCTCCGCGATCGCCCCGGCGATCTCGATGACCTGCTCTGCGGGCAGTCCGGACGGGTGCTGCTCTCGGACCAGCCGACCGGCGTCGGTGCCGTCGATGTAGTCCATCGAGATCCAGAGCTGACCGTTGTACTCACCGCGGTCGTGAACACCGACGATGTGCGGATGGAACAGCGCGGCGGCCAGGTCGGCTTCGCGGCTGAACCGCTCCCGGAAGGCAGCGTCGGCCGACATGTGCACCGGCAGCACCTTCAGCGCGTCGTGCCGCGGCAGCCGGGGGTGCTGGGCCAGATAGACCTCGCCCATGCCACCAGAGCCGATCATGCGCAAAATGCGGTAGCCAGCGAACAGTTCGCCACTGGTCAAGGGCATGCGCACGACCCGGTTGCCCCTGGCCGAGCGCGAACCCGTCTGCGCGCCGGCAAACTCTGGGACTCTCTAGACATCGATTCCTCCTGGTAGCAGCCTAACGAGGGGGTTCCCATCCGCCGCGGTGAGGAATATCCGGCGTTCCCCGGCGGGTCGCGGGAACATGACTGCTGTGACCCCGATTATTTTCGATCCGCACGCGCTGCTCGCCGAGACCCGGCTGGGGGTGCTGGCCACCATCAAGGCCAACGGTCTGCCGCAGCTGTCTCCGGTGACACCCTTCTACGACCGCGAAGAAGGCGTCATCTACGTCTCGATAACCGAGGGCCGTGCCAAGACGGCGAACCTGCGGCGTGATCCGCGGGCGGCGCTGGAGGTCACCCGCGACGACGGGTGGGCCTGGGCGACGGCGGAGGGCACGGTATCCCTGACGGGGCCGGGTGCCGATCCGCAGTCCCCAGAGGTCGAGGCGCTCGTCGATTACTACCGGCGCGCCGCCGGCGAGCATCCCGACTGGGACGAGTACCGCTCGGTGATGGTGGCCGACCGCCGGGTGCTGATGGCGCTGAGCGTGCAGCGCGTTTACGGAGAACAGCTGCGCTGAACCCTGTCGGTGCCACGTGCGAGAGTCGACACTGCCTACGATCCTTTCGGCAGAGCAAGATCCCACGACACCCGCACCAGACAGGACACCAGCAGATGCCACCCCGCGCCGCGCGCTCCAGCACGAGCGACGTCACCCCTGCGTCCGGGCGTGGATTGCGTGTTGTCGACGGCAAGGACGCGCCCTTTCAGCTGCACCGCGGCGACGCCAGAGATGCCTATCCAGGTTGGCCCGCGCCGGACACCATCATCAGTGACGGCGCCTACGGGGTACGCGGATTCCACGGTGACACAATCGATTCCGACGGCCTGGTGAGCTGGTACTCCGATCACATCAAGGCGTGGACCACAGCGTCGCACCCGGGGACGACGCTGTGGTTCTGGGGTACGGAAGTCGGTTGGGCAACGGTGCATGCCGAGCTGAACCGTCAGGGTTGGGACTACGTGCAGACCATCGTGTGGGACAAGGGGCTCTCGCACATCGCGGGCAACGTCAACGGGAAGACCATCCGGCAGTATCCGGTGGTCACCGAGGTGTGCGCGCTCTATCAACGCCGGTTCGAGGTGCCCGCCGAGGATGGTGAGGTGCTCGGTGTCCAGGACTGGTTGCGGCACGAATGGCTACGCTCGGGTCTGCCGTTGTATCTGTCGAACGAGGCGTGCGGGGTACGCAATGCCGCCACCCGTAAATACCTGACCAAGGACTGGCTCTGGTACTTCCCGCCGGGGGTGATGGTGGCGCGGATGGCCGCCTACTGCAATGAGCACGGATTCGAGTCCGGGCGCCCCTACTTCTCGCTGGACGGCCAGGCATCGGTGACCGCCGAGCAATGGGACGCCATGCGGTATCCGTGGACGCACACCCACGGCCTGACCAATGTGTGGCGCCGGGGGCCCCTGCACGACGGTGAACGGCTCAAAGGGTCGATGCGGCGCTCGGCGCCCCGGGTGTACAAGCCGACCCGGGCATCCTCGGTGCACCTGAACCAGAAGCCGCTGGAGTTCATGGAGCGCCTCGTCCACGCCGTGACCCGTGAAGGTGACGTGGTGTGGGAGCCGTTCGGTGGACTGGCGTCGGCATCGGTGGCTGCCGTGGCGCTCGGCAGGCGCGCGTTCGTGTCCGAACGGGATCCACACTTCGCCGACATCGCGTACGAGAGGTTGTCCGACGCCGTCGCCAACCGGCACATCGCCGCCGAGACCGACGCCATCGAGACCTCCGAATGACATTGTTCGGCGGCTACATTGCTCCCACTCCGCCGGCGCGGGAACAACCCGATCAGTCGACGCCACGCGGAATGCTCGTCGGCGACGTTCAGGACGCGTTGGCCGCGCTGCCGGTGCACTTCAGTTCGCAGACGTTCATCGAGGGCCTGGAGGCCGGAGATCTGTTCTCGCTGAACTCGATGCTGGGTGGCAGCATCGAGATCCAGGTCGTCGAAACCCTCAACCGGCTGCGTGCGGTGTGGGATCCCGACGGTGCGTGGGCCGAGTACAAGTTCGTCCGATCGGCGCAGACCTTCCCCGACGTCCGTCTGGTCACCAACAACGCCACTTTGATCGCTGCCGGCCACGGGGTGGCGATGGGTATCGAGCTCAAGGGCTGGTACCTGCTCAGCCGCGAGGCCGAGCCGTCGTTCCGCTATGCGGTCAACCGGGAGGTCTGCGATGTGCACGACCTGCTGGTGGTGGTGCCGTGGCATCTGAAGAACGTGCTCAGCGGCCACCCGGTGGTCTACAAACCGTTTGTCGAATCCGCCAGGTATGCCGCCGATTTGCGCAACCACTACTGGTCGGTGGGCCGACGCGCGAAGGATGCCGAGTCCGGTCACGAGAAGAGCAACGAGTACTACGCGATCACCCCGCCGCCGGACCCCCGGCCCTATCCGCTGCCCAAGACGAACATCACCGACAAGGCCAAGCAGGATTCCGGGGGCAACTTCGGGCGGGTCGCTCGCGCGGAGGGGCTGATCGACAACTATGTCAATGAGATCCTCAGTGCCCGGGTCGCCGGTATCGAGGCGGGCCACTGGGTGCGGTTCTTCAAGACCTACGCCGAGTCCGCAGAGCGTGAAGAGTTGAACGCCAAGATCATTCGGCAGATTGCCCGGTACCGGCAGACTCAGCGGCTGGACACCGAGGAGCTGGAGGTCCTACTGCGCGAATGGGTGAATCGGCTGCCGGACTACTGATCCAGGTCTGACATGTCCAGGACGGCGCGGAACCGGACGTCATTGCCGGCGACGCGGTCGACGGCCTCGTTGACCTGTGCCGAAGGCAGCACCTCGACGTCAGCGGTGAGGCCGTGCTCGGCGCAGAATTCCAGCATCTCGGCGGTTGCGGGACGCCCGCCGCTACCGCCGGAGGTCAACCGCTTACGCCCGATCAGCAGGTCGGTGACGTCGACGGTGACTGATCCGAGAAAGCCCACCTGACACAGGGTCCCGTCGAGTCCCGTCAGGTCGAGGTAGGGCGCCAGGTCGTGGGCTACCGGGATGGTGTCGATGATGACGTCGAAGCGTTGCTTCGCGGCGGCCATCGCGGAGTCATCACTGGTATCGAGATATGCTGTGGCGCCGAGTCTTTGGGCCTCCTCGCGCTTGGCGGGCGAACGCCCGATGACCGTTGTCTCGGCGCCGAGTGCTGCGGCGAACTTGACGGCCAAATGCCCGAGACCGCCGAGCCCGGCCACGGCGACCGAGGTCTGCGGCCCGACCCCGAGGCTGCGCATCGGTTCCCACACCGTGATCCCTGCGCACATCAGAGGTGCGGCAGCTGCGGGGTCCAGCTGTGCCGGAAGGGCGTAGGCGAACCGATCGCGCACGATGTACTCCCGTGCGTATCCGCCCAGCGTCACCGATCCGTCGCGTCGGTCAGTGCCCCCGTAGGTCAAGGTCGGGTATTCGTGGCAGAAATTCTCCTGCCCGCGCACGCACATGGCGCACACGCCGCACGAATCCACGATGTTGCCCACGGCCACCGGGTCGCCGACCGAGAATCCCGTCACCGCCTCGCCGACGGCGGTCACGACGCCGGTGAACTCGTGCCCGGGTACCAACGGCGGGCCGTCAGCGCTGTGGGAGTGCAGGGCGTGCAGGTCGCTGTGGCAGACCCCGCAGTAATCGACCCGCACTGCCAGGTCGTCGTCCCGGAGCTCGCGGCGTTGTAGGACTGTGCGCTGTAAGCGGCCATCGGAGTCGGCCGTCCAACCGGGTGTGGATCGCATGGGTTTCCTCATTCCTAAACAGACTGGTTGGTTTATTCATACCACAGTACAGACCAACCGGTCTGTTGTAACCTGGCGAGATGGTTGCCGCCCCCGCCACCGCCCGGGGGGCCGCGACACGGCAGCGCATCGTGGAAGCCGCCACCGCTGAATTCGCCCAGTACGGCATCGCCGGGGCCCGGGTCGAGCGCATCGTGACCGCGGCGCGCACCAACAAGGCCCAGCTCTACGCCTACTTCGGCGACAAAAACGCGCTGTTCGATGCCATTTTCATGGCCTCTCTGGAACGCATCATGAATGTCGTTCCCATCGATTCAGCCGATCTGGCCGACTGGGCGGTACGCCTCTACGACGAATACCTGCGCCGGCCCGATCTCATCCGGCTGGCCACCTGGGCACGACTGGAACGTCGCCCCACCGGGCATCTCGTGGAGGACGCGAACCGGCTCGACGCCGGAAAGCTGGCACAGATCACCGATGCGCAGCGCCACGGGCTGGTCCGCGACGGCGACCCCTTCGACCTGATGGCCATGGTGATTGCGATGTCCATGGCGTGGTCTCCGGTCAGCAGCGTCTACTCGGCCAGCGCCGACGAACCCGACAGCGCGCACGAGCCGCGACGGGCCTTCCTGCGCGAGTCGGTGGCTCGGGTCTGTGCCCCCTGAGTAGCGGGCTGGGCTGCTGTCAGCCCGGTTCGGGCCCCGTCGCGACCGGCCGCGTCGGATCGTTGGACCACTCCGACCAGGACCCGGGGAACAGCGCTGCCGGCACACCGGCGATGGCCAACGCGGCGATCTGATGGGTGGCAGTCACCCCGGATCCGCAGTAGACACTGACCGGCTGCTCGCCGGCATGCAACGCCGCGAACCGGGCGCGCAGCTCGGCGACCGGCAGGAAAGCGCCGTCCGGGGCCAGGTTTTCGACTGTCGGCGCTGACACTGCGCCCGGAATGTGTCCGGCCCGCGGATCCAGCGGCTCCTCGTCGCCGCGGTAGCGCGCCGCCGCCCGCGCATCCAGCACCAGGTGGCCCTCGGCCGCGGCGTCGGCGGCAACACCGTCGGCGTCGGTGACGGGCAGCCCGTCCAATGAGGTGATGGTCAGCGAGCCCGGAGTCGGTTCGACGGCACCGGTCTGGACCGGCATACCGGCGCGCCGCCACGCCGACCAGCCACCGTCGAGCAGCAGTACCTCGGCCATACCCGCGGCCCGTAGCAGCCACCACGCGCGGGCGGCAGCCTGGCCGCCCCAGTCGTCGTAGACCACCACGGTGTCACCCGGGTTGATACCCCAACGTCGTGCCGCCTCCTGCAACGCGGCCGGGCTCGGCAGCGGGTGCCTGCCCCGTCCCGTCACCGAATGGTCGGAGAGCTCGGTGTCCAGGTCCACGAACACCGCCCCCGGCACGTGCCCGGCCAGGTAGGCGGGGCGGCCGTCGGGTTGCGCCACCGTCCACCTGACATCGAGGATGCGCAGGTCTTTGTGTGAAAGCTGTTCTGCCAGTTCGGTTACCGAGATCAGGATTGACACGGGATGGTCCTTCCTAGGCGCTGTGGCCGCGGGGGTTGAAGGCATTTGGCGGCTGGGCCAGCGCGACCGCCGTGGCTGACCCGATCGGCCCCTTCACGTCGAACACCGTGGCGGTGCCGGTCGCGATACCGGCAGCACTGTGCTGGCTCTGGGCGGCCAAGCCGATGTATTCGCCCTCGGGCAGTCGGCTCAGCGTCAAGGTGTAGTCGGCGTTGATGTGTCGCAGGCCGCCGGTGCCCCAGTGGGTGAGCGGGCTGGTGACCTCGCCGCACATCACCGCGCGGGTGAACGGAGTCAGGGTGTGGCCGGCGACCAGTGGCCGTACCTGGCGCACCCAGGCGAACTTCTGGTTCTCGGCCTGCTGCCACTCGGTGGCGTCCACACCGGGCGCACCGGCGTCGGGGTTCTTTCCATACGCCCACAGGAACATCGGGATCCCGGCCGGCAGCTCGACGGGCTCCTCGGGCAGCGGCGGCATGCTCACCGGCGCCGTCCACACCTGGCTGTCGGGCTCTTCGGTGGGGCGCAGGAACACCGCGCTGGCCCGGGACACCACGGTGTCCCGCTGGATCAGCGCCACGTCGGCGACCTTGATGCGTTTGCCCTCACGCTGGACGGTGGTCTGCACCCGAACGGGTTCCAGAAATGTCGGGCGCAGCAGGTCGACGGTCAAGCGGGCCGGAAGCAGGTCGGGGTCGCCGGCGTCACGTTCGACGGCCCAGCCGAGCAGCCCGCTGACCAGCTGGCCGCCGATGGTCGCGCCCCACGGCCCTTGGGCCAGCGGGCCCGGCTCGAAAACCTCACCGTCAGCGGTGCTGAAAAATGCCTCGTCGGAAACCGGGTTGCTCACCACGGTCACGATAGGTCAATGCGGTAGCGGCCCGACGGACCGTCAGGCCGCGATCCGGTGGGTCATCGCGGTGCGGATGACGTCGAAGTCGTGACTGTTGATCCGGAAAAGACCGAATCTGAAGCGAAAGCCCCAATGCTGTTTGTCCTCGATGAAATCCAGCTGTTCGATCAGCGGACGGATCGGCACCGGAGTGCAGTCGAGGAATTCGACCTTGCGCCGGTACGGCCGGAAGTCCGGTGACACCTCCACCTGGTACGGCTCGTCGTCGGCGATCTGCCCGAGGGCGGTGAACATCCGCAGGGGCTCCCCCGACGGGTAGTCGGTTTTGGGCGAGTAGAAGGCGATCCAGTCGCCCCGGACCAGCCGGCGGAGCCGATCCGGCTTGCCGTGATCGGTCTGGGTGAAGCCGCCGGCCACGCCGCGTTGCACGTGCTCGGCGCTGATCGTGTTGATGTATGCGGTCATGGCGCCACGGTAGGACCGGGGTCCGACACGTCCCGGAACTGAAACGTGTTCTAATTCACTCCAGGAGGTGCCTGTGACCACGATTGCCGCGATTCCCGCCGGTCCCGACGAGGTGACACACGAGTGGCTGACGTCAGTGCTGGGCGTCGAGGTCACGGCCGCCGACGTCTCCGGCGTCGGCACCGGGCAGACCGGCGCCACCTACCGGGTGGCCCTGACCTATGCCGGGCCGACGGAGCTCCCCGACACCCTGATCGTGAAATTGCCGTCGCAGGACGCGGCCGTGCGCGAGCGGGTGGCACTGGGATACAAGTCCGAGCACGCGTTCTACACCGATGTCGCGCATACGCTGGCGATGCCGTTGCCGCAGTGCTACCACTGCGAAATCGACCGTGATGGAGCCGATTTCGTGCTGGTACTGGCCGACCTCGCGCCCGCCGAGCAAGGCGATCAGCTGGCCGGCTGCACCGTCGAGGAAGCGCACCTGGCCGCGCGGGCGCTGGCGGGACTGCACGGGCCGCGCTGGTGTGACCCGGACTGGCTGACCTTCACCGGCGCCACCATGCCCCGGCCGGACGCCGACTTCGCCAAGGGCCTCGGCGATCTCGCGGTGATGGCTGTCGACACCACCCTGGGAAAACTGGGTGACCGGATGGCGGCGCAGGACCGTGACACCTTGGTCGAGACGGCCGCGCTGATCGGCCGCTGGCTGCTCTTGGAACGCGACCGGTTCAGCTTGCTGCACGGCGACTACCGGCTGGACAACCTGCTGTTCGACCCGGACCGCACCCAGGTCACCGTGGTGGACTGGCAGACGCTGACGGTCGGCCTACCGGCCCGCGATCTGGCGTATTTCCTGGGAACCAGTCTGTTGCCGGAGGTGCGTGCCGAGGCCGAGGGATCGGTGGTCGATACCTATCACCGTGAACTCGTTCGCCATGGCGTCGCCGACTACGACCGCGATGCCTGCTGGCGCGACTATCGGCTGGGCATGCCGCAGATCCCGTTGATCACCACATTCGGGTTCGCGTTCTCCGCGGCCACCGAGCGGGGCGACGGCATGGTGTTGGCGATGCTGGAACGCGGCTGCCGCGCCATCCGCGAACTCGGCACCCTGCACCTGATCAGCGAGCTGGCGGGCTGACGGCCGCCGCGACAAAAGCGCGGATCCGGGCAATGGCTGCCGGTGGGATGGCGCCGTTGTTGCGGATCGTCCAGATCTGTTCAGGGGTGATCCCCAGCAGTTCGGCGATGACGTGCTCGGGGAGCGCTGACTCGACGCAGACCCGGTCGAGCTGTGCTCCGAGGCTCTCTGGCAGCCGTGCGGTCAACGCCGCGCGGGTGCTCTCCAGGGCCTTGATGAGGTTCAACAGTGGCCCGTGAGGGTCCGCTCCGGCATTGACCGCCACCCGCCAGGAGTTGGCGGCGAGCAACTCCGCCTTGACGCACTGATCGATCACCGACCGCACCACGTTTTCGTATTCGTTTGAGGTGGCCGGTGGCAGCCGGGCGATCACCGAGTTGATCGCCTCGAGGTGGGCTTCGGCGAATCCCTCGAACACCTCGGTGTCGGTGCGGCGTGCGACGACCACCGTCGGTACCTCGGTGGGGTGTCGTTCCGCGGTGCCCGGCGACTGCAGCAATTGGGCGAGTTCGGCGTCCGGGTCTTCGGCCAGCACCAGGCGCGCATATGTCCCCGGTGGTAGGCCGAGACCGTTCTCAACCTTCTGAACAGTGCCTTTGTGTGCCTTCCTGGTACCCCGCTCGAGGTAGCTCAGGCCCATGATGCTGACCCCGGTGGCCTCGGCGAGGTCGGCCAGCGACCAGTCGCGAGACTCCCGAAGCGCGCGGAGTGCGGCGCCGGCAGCTTCCCGGCTCACTCACGGGCTCCGGACATGAAGGGATCGTACACAGACCTGACCATCGCTCTTTTCGTATATGTTTTTGTCTTTGTTTATTGCGCCAGCACGGTATTGCATATACGCTTTCGTCAACGCTTCGGACGAAGGAGACGCTCACATGCACCGACCTTGCGCCGCCAATCCCGACCTGTGGTTCGGCTACCTGGATGACGACGACGCCGACGGCGCGGCCAAGGCCCGCGCCTATGAGACCGCATCGGTGGAAGCCCGGCTGGTGTGCCTGCGGCGCTGCCCACTGGCCCAGCAGCGGCTCTGCGCACAGCGGGCCGTCGACCACGGCGAGGAGTACGGCGTCTGGGCCGGAGTGAAGCTGCCCGGCGGGCAGTACCGCAAGAGGCATGAACTCGCGGCCGCCCATGACACTCTGCGTCGTATCGCCGACGGTGACGTCAGCGCCCGGCAGCTGCCGGAGAACGCCGCGCTGCTGGAACGCCGGCAGTCGGTCATGCTGCCGGTGGTCGCCACCGTGATACATCTGCCGCCGTCGCGCATCGATCCCCGCACGGCGGCCTGAGGCGCCTCGCGTGGGTGAGCTGGAGATTCTGTCCCGTGCCCACCAACTGTTCGCCGATTCGAGCCGTCCGGCCGGCGTCGGCGTCGACCTCGAGCTTCCGGACACCGCGCTGCGCCGCGCGGCAGAAGCCAATATCGTTGACGGACAACGCAATTATCGACTTGCGGTGGACGGCTCCCGCGAGCTGCTGCAGCGCACGGCGACCACCGATACCGAGTTCGCATCGATCGTCGCGCAAGCGCGCCAAGACCATGCGCTGGCGCGTGAGCGGACCGGAGCCGTCCTCGACGCCGCGCGTACCGAAACCGGTGTGCCTCCGGATTCTCCTGTCGCACAGCGGGAGGCGATGCGCCGCACGGCGCAACGGTTGCGCGCCCAGCACGAACATGTGCTGGCGGCACGACGGCGTTCCCGACGTCGCCTCGCGTTGTTGCTCCTGCTGCGTTACCGCGGGCGGCGACGGGCTCGCGGGCCGGTCGCCCCGCCGGCGGCCAACACCCGGGCGGGCATCGCGGTGCGTGCGGCGCTGTCCCGGCTGGGGATGCCCTATGTCTGGGGTGCCACCGGGCCGGACCGGTTCGACTGTTCGGGGTTGGTGCAGTGGGCCTACCGCCAAGCGGGCATCGGCCTCGACCGCACCACCTATGACCAGATCAACAACGGTTTCGCCGTGTCGCGCAACCACATCCAACCGGGAGACCTGGTGTTTCCCCACGCCGGGCACGTCCAGCTGGCGATCGGCAACGGTTTGGTCGTCGAGGCGCCGCATGCCGGGGCCAGCGTGCGGATCAGCAGACTCGGCTCAGAGGTGGCCATTCGTCGGCCTTGGTGAGCGGTACCCGGTGAATTGTCCAGATCTGAGGCCGGGAGTACTTTCACACCATGTCGGATGATGCGGGCACAGCAGCGTCCGCCATCGCGGCATCGCTGGACGCACTGACCGTCCGCCATGAGGCGGTGGCGAGCCTGGATCGGGCGCTTGCCGACATTGTCGCCGCCGCTCATACCGTCACCGTCGCGGCGTTGCAGCGCCTCGACACGATCGGCGCGGAGATCGAAGACGCGGTGGCCCACCAGGATCTGCTGGCCCTCGACACCCCCGCGGGAGCACACGAATTCCAACGTTTCCTATTGGCCAAACACCGCGACATCATCACCGTCATCAATGACGCAGCGGCGCAGGGCGATACGAAAGCCGCCCAGGTGCGGGGTCTGCTCGCGGGCTATCAGGATTCCAGCGGCCCGGCCGGGAAGCCCTAGTCGGCCGTCGCCAGCTGGACGCCGGAGGGCTCGGCGGCCATCTCCGGTTCGGCATCGGCGCTGAAGCAGAAGATGCTGGTGACGAAGCTCGCCACCGCAATCAATCCGGCGGCGGCTGCGATGCCGCGGTCACCGTCAGCCAAGCCGGCGGCGAGGGCGATCGCGGCCGCGATGATCGCGGTCAGCGTGAGAAAGAGCGCGGCGGCGCTGCGGGCCTCTGCGAGGCTGCCGCTGGCGGCCGCCTGTCGTTGCATCCGATCAGACATTGCGTGATCCTCACCCCTCGATCAGCCGGCGATCGGCCGAAAACGCTGCCGGGTTGATACCCCGTTCCGCGATTGCCAAACAGGCGCACCAAAGTGAATTGTCGGGCCTATGGGCCGTCGGTAGTGTCCGCGCCATGGCCGGCACGCAGACCGTCGATCGCGGCGTAGCACCGCGACACTGCCCAGCGGTGCAGCCGTGACCACGCACAAAGACCTGTACGACGCCGTGGAGCACATCGGGCGGGTTACCGCTGATCCGCTCGCCTGGCGGCAGGGCCTCAGTCCGGAAGAGGCCGCGGTCATCGGTCTGGTCGTTGCTCCCGACGTCGAGGTGGCCGCCGTCCTGGCCAAGATCAAGGCCAATCATCCGGGGTTGTTCGATCCACGCACCGGCGCGCCGGTGCTCCCGAAGGCCGCGCCCCCACCGGAATCCGGCGGCGAGCAGCAGGGAGTCGGAGTCACCGCCATCAAGAAGGCCGAAGGCGACCTGGCGCACCAGAACTCGGCCACTGCGCAGGTTGACCTGCTGGTCATCTCTGCCGTACTCAATGCACACACCACCGCAGAACTGGGCAGCGCGGACCTGGCCAAGCTGCAGGCCGAGATCGAGGAAGCAGTGCGCAACCGCACCGACCTCGACACCCCTGCGGGTGCCCGGGATTTCCAGCGGTACCTGATAGGAAAGCTCCGCGAGATCGGTGGGGTGGTGCAGACCGCCAGCCTCGACGACCGCTCGAAAGCCGTCCTCGCCGGTGCCTGGACAGCACTGTACGAGGCGTCCAAAACAGCTGCACCGGCCGAACAATCGGAGTCCGTCACCCGGGTCACGACCTCAGCCGGGCCGACGGCGAGTGCCGGGCCGCCGTCGTTGCCGGCGTACGGCGCAGACCTGGGCGCCGACCCCCTGCTCGACCAGCTCCTGGCGCAGGAGCCGCCGCCGAGCCCCGCTCCGTCCGCCGCGGCTGGTGCGGTGCCGCCGGCCCCGGCCGCGGCGGCCATCCCGATACCGGCCGGCGGCGCGGGCCTGCCCACGGGCGGTCTGCCGGGCGGGGGTGCCGGTATGCCCGCGGTCGGCACACCGGCCGCCGGCAGCGGGTGGACCCGGCCCGAGGAGCCGCCGTCCGCGCTCGGCGACCTACGCGATCCCGACGCGCTGACACTCGAGGATCTGCTGGCCGACCCCGCAGCGGGCCTGTCCCAGGACCCCGACGAGGAGCAGACGGACCCCGACACCGAGCCTGAACCTGAGGACCCCGCGCACGAGGAGGACCCCGTCCCGGAGACGGCGCAGGTCAGGCTGCCCAACGGCGATGTCGTCACCGCGCCCAGCCCGCAGCTCGCCAAGGTCGTCACCGCGGCGATCGCCGGAACCCCGATCGGGGAGGCGTTCCATCAGCACGGACTCACCATCCCGCCGCCCGGTACCGCAGTCGCCCACCCCGTGGACCCCGCCGAGGTGAGCACGGCCGACATCGGGATGTTCACCGACCGGCAAGCGCTGGCATTGGATCGCACCCGCGCGTTGCTCGGTGGTGAGATCCAGCCACTGAGCAGCGTGAGCGGACCCAGCTTTTTAGGGTGGATGCACCCACCGCAGTCCACGGGTACGGCACCCAGCGCTGCGGCCCCGGCCGCGCCGCCATCCTCCGAGCCTCCAGCACCCACCCGACCGGCGACCACACCGGCACACTAGGAGACACCCATGGACGACCGCATCCTGATCGAACCGTCGAAGCTGCGCGAAGCGGCGCGCCATCACACCGAGGCCGCGGACTATCTGCGGACTGTGCCCGGCACCCACGACGCGATCCAGGAGAGCCTCGACTCGCTGGGTCCGATCTTCGGCGAGCTGCGGGAGGCGGCTCGCGAACTGCTCGAACAGCGCAGGCAGTGCTATGAACGGCAGGCCGACGACCATGCCGAAATGGCGCATAATCTGCAGCAGTCGGCGAACCTGTGGGAGGAACACGAGGCAGACAGCGCGCAGCAGATGCGTGCACTGCTCGACGAGGACAGATGACGACGAGGACATGACACAGCCCAATCCGGAGTTCGATGCGCTGCACCCGAGTGGGCACTTGCTGTTCCGCAGCTGCCGCGGCGGCTACCTGCACAGTGTCGTGCTGACCGAAGAAGCGATGGCAACAGATGCGCAGACCCTCGCCGCGGCAATCAGACTGACCGCCGACGTGTCCTATCTGCGGGCACTGATGGAGGTGCGTGCGGAGATCCTGGCTGCCGGCCATACCCCGTCGGACGAGGTGCCTTCGGAGTCTGATCTCGACGCGGCGGAGTCGGCTCTGGCCGGCCACGAACTGCGCAGCACCGCCGACTGAGCCGCTCCGAGGTTCAGCGCACCCAGTTCTGCACCGCGTCCGGTGCCGGTGCGATGTCGGTCGGCGGCGGGATCGGGTTGTCGCCGAACAGTTCTCTGGCCTTCGCCAACAGCGCACGCACCTCGTCGAGCTGTGCCTGCAGCGTCGAGTCAGTCATGTTCGCGACGGTACCGACAGCAAGACCCACCCCACAATTCACCCGGGGGTCGGCTCTTGGCTATCTGTGAACTTGTCATCTGTGAACAACGACCTTGCCGATCATCCGGCCGGACTCGACTTGCCGGTGCGCCTCCCGGATCCCGGCCGCAGTGAAGTCGCCGATGGCCGCGGACATGGTGCTGCGCAGTGTGCCGGCGTCCACCAGCTCCGCGGTGGCGTTCAGCAGAGACTGCTGGTAGCTCAGGTCGTAGCCGAACAGTGCTCGGGTGAACATCAACTCCCAGTGCCAGGCGATGCTCTTCTCTTTGAGCGGTAGCAGATCCATGCCCGGCGGCTCGTCGATCGCGGTGATCTCGCCGAACGGCGCCACGATCGCGGCGTAGGTCTCGATATTGCCTTGCGAGTGTGGCGAGAACAGGTAGTCGATGCCGTCGGGGGCGACCTCGAGGGCCTGGGCCCGGAGATCGTGGTGGTTGATCACCACGTCGGCACCCATCTGCAAGGCCCAGTCCCGGGAATCATCGCGGCTCGCGGTGGCGATGACCCGCACTCGGGTCAGTGCCTTGGCCAGTTGGATCATGATCGAGCCGACGCCGCCGGCGGCTCCGAGCACCAGCAGGTCGCCGGTGGAGTCGCGGGTCAGCCGGAATCGCTCGAACAGCGTTTCCCACGCCGTGATCGTGGTCAGCGGCAGCGCCGCGGCTTCCTGGTGCGACAGGGTTTTCGGCTTACGGCCGACGATACGTTCGTCAACGGCTTGCCATTGCGCGTTGCTGCCCTGCCTGCTGATATCCCCGGCATACCAGACCTCATCACCGACGACGTAGTCGCTGACCTCGGGGCCTACGGCCTCCACCACACCGGAGGCGTCGAATCCGAGCACGGTAGGGATCGTCGACGGTGGCAGCGAACGCCGCTGTTTGACGTCGACGGGGTTGACCGACACGGCCTCGACCCGGACCAGAATGTCGTGCGGGCGAAGTTCCGGGACCGCGATCTCGACGTCCTGCAATGCCGCAGGGTCGTCGATGGGTGCGCCACCGAAGGATCCGATGGCGGCCATCCTGGATGCATCAGACATGTGCGGCCTTTCTCCAGCCCGGGTGAGGGGTGATATTTGGTGACGGTATGGCAGTTCCCTGCAAGGTCGATTAGTACCCGGCGGGCAAGCACTGCAGGTCGCGGGCCCGGCAGGCGCCATCTGCTCGGGAGACGTTTCCGCGGCCGGCGCGGTGGGCACCTTGAAGGGGTCAGTCAACGGTGAGGGGAGATCGTCGGTGCCGGTAGTCGAGAAGGCCAAATCGGTGGCAGTGACACTCGGTCGTGCGGAGCGACGTGCGGTGCGGGTACAGCGCAGGATCTGGCTGGCCCAGATGCTGTTCTGGCCGCTGCTGATCGGCGCCGGAATCCTGGCGACGACCTTGGTGCTGTTGCGGGTCAGGTCGGCCCGGACCCCGCACGCCACCGACAGCGGGTCGGCCCCCGCCGGAGAACCGCAGGCCGCGCCCGCGGCCGGCGACGGTTAACCGGTTTCGCCCGGCGCGCCTATCCTTGCCGGAGTGTCCACGAAGTCCGCCAGCGCGCTGTATCCCCGGCTGGATGGGCTCACCTTCCGCGACGCGGCCCGGTTGCGCCGCCGGCTGCGCAACCTGGGCGGTGACCCCGATCCCGCCAAACTGGAGCAGGTCGCCGCGCAGATCACCACTGCCGAGGCGCTGATCGCGACCCGCCTGGCGGCCGTTCCCCAGATCACCTATCCGGACCTGCCCGTCAGCGCCCTGCGCGCCGACATCGCCACGGCGATCCGGGAGAACCAGGTGGTGGTGGTCGCCGGCGAAACCGGGTCCGGCAAAACCACGCAGCTGCCGAAGATCTGCCTCGAACTCGGCCGCGGGATTCGCGGCACCATCGGACACACTCAGCCGCGTCGTCTCGCCGCGCGTACGGTCGCGCAGCGCATCGCCGACGAACTCGGTTCCCCGCTCGGTGAGACCGTCGGTTACACCGTGCGATTCACCGACCAGGCCAGCGACCGCACCCTGGTCAAACTGATGACCGACGGCATCCTGCTCGCCGAGATCCAGCGCGACCGTCGGCTGCTGCGCTACGACACCCTGATCCTCGACGAAGCGCACGAACGCAGCCTCAACATCGACTTCCTGCTGGGATATCTGCGGGAACTGCTACCGCGTCGGCCCGATCTGAAGGTGATCGTCACCTCGGCCACCATCGAGCCGGGCCGATTCGCCGCGCATTTCGGCACCGTCGGGGCGCCGGCGCCCATCGTCGAGGTCTCCGGCCGCACGTACCCGGTCGAAATCCGTTATCGGCCACTGGAAGTCGTTGTGGATGCGGCCACTGATGCCGACGCCGAGGATCCCGACGACCCCGACCACGACATCGTGCGCACCGAGACGCGCGACCAGATCGAGGCCATCGTCGACGCCGTGGGTGAACTCGAAGCCGAACCCCCCGGCGACGTCCTGGTGTTCCTGTCGGGGGAGCGGGAGATCCGCGACACCGCGGAAGCGTTGCGCGGGGCCCCGGGATTCAACGCGCACACCACCGAGGTGCTGCCGCTGTATGCCCGCCTGCCCACTGCCGAGCAGCAACGGGTGTTCCAACCGCACACCGGTCGGCGCATCGTGCTGGCGACCAACGTCGCCGAGACGTCACTGACGGTTCCGGGCATCCGCTACGTCGTCGACCCCGGCACTGCCCGCATCTCCCGGTACAGCCGCCGCACCAAGGTGCAGCGGCTGCCCATCGAACCGATCTCGCAGGCGTCGGCCGCCCAGCGGTCCGGCCGGTCGGGCCGCACCGCGCCCGGCGTGTGCATCCGGCTGTACTCGCAGCAGGACTTCGAGGCGCGACCCCGCTACACCGACCCGGAGATCCTGCGCACCAACCTCGCCGCCGTGATCCTGCAGATGGCCGCGCTGCACCTCGGCGAGATCGAGGATTTCCCCTTCCTGGATCCGCCGGACGCTCGCAGCATCCGCGACGGAGTGCAGGTGCTGCAGGAGCTCGGTGCCTTCGACCGTCAGGGCGCCCTGACCGAGATCGGCCGCCGGCTGGCCGCGTTGCCGCTGGATCCGCGCATCGGCCGGATGATCCTGGCCGCCGCCGAGGAAGGCTGTGTGCGGGAGGTGCTGGTGTTGGCGGCGGCGCTGTCGATACCCGACCCGCGGGAACGCCCGGCCGACCATGAGGAAGCGGCACGCCAGAAGCACGCCCGCTTCGCCGACGAGCATTCGGATTTCCTGTCCTATCTCAATCTCTGGCGCTACCTCACTGACCAGCGAAAAGAGCGGTCCGGCAGCTCGTTCCGACGGATGTGCCGTGAGGAATACCTGCACTACCTGCGGATCCGGGAGTGGCAGGACCTGACGGGTCAGCTGCGCAGCATCGCGCGTGACATCGGGATCCGTGAGGAGGGCGACGCCACCGAACCGGCCGACCCGGCCCGCATCCACGCCGCGTTGGTGACGGGACTGCTGTCTCACCTCGGTGTGCGGGAGGGCGAGAAACGCGATTACCTGGGCGCGCGCAACACCCGCTTCGTGCTGGCGCCCGGTTCGGTCTTGACGAAACGGCCGCCCCGCTGGGTGGTCGTGGCCGAACTTGTTGAAACCAGCCGGCTGTACGGGCGGATCGCGGCCCGCATCGAACCCGAGGCGGTGGAGAAGGTCGCCGGCGATCTGGTCCACCGCAGCTACAGCGAGCCGCACTGGGATGCCAAACGCGGCGCGGTGATGGCCTTCGAACGGGTGACGTTGTTCGGCCTGCCGCTGGTGCCACGCCGCCGGGTGGGTTACGCCCAGGTCGATCCGGTGTTGTCGCGGGAATTGTTCATCCGGCACGCCCTCGTCGAGGGGGACTGGCAGACCCGGCACCACTTCTTCGGCGACAACGCCCGCCTGTTGGAGGAACTGGCTGAACTGGAGGAGCGGGCACGGCGCCGCGACCTGGTGGTCGGCGATGACGAGGTCTACGCCCTCTACGACGCGCGCATACCCGAAAGCGTGGTATCCGCAAGACATTTCGATGCCTGGTGGAAAAAGCAACGGCACCAGACGCCGGAGCTGCTGACCTTCACCCGCGAGGAGCTGCTGCGCAGCACCGATGCCGACGGCGACGACCGGCCCGTCGCGTGGCGTTCCGGGGACCTGTCCCTGCCGTTGACGTACCGGTTCGAGCCGGGTGCCGTCGACGACGGCGTGACCGTGCATGTGCCGGTCGAGGTGCTGGCCAACCTCGGTGGCCGGGAATTCGCCTGGCAGGTACCGGCTCTGCGTGAGGAGCTGGTGACCGCGTTGATCCGGTCGTTGCCCAAGGAGCTGCGCCGCAACTTCGTGCCCGCTCCCGACACCGCCCGCGCAGTGCTGGCCGACCTGACGCCCGGAGACGACTCGCTGTTGGAGAGCCTGCAGCGCGAACTCAAGCGGCGCAGTGGAATCCTGGTCCCGATCGACGCCTTCGACCTCGAGAAGCTGCCCCCTCACCTGCGGGTGACGTTTGCGGTGGAGTCCGCCGACGGTACCGAGGTGGGGCGGGGCAAGGACCTTGACACGTTGCAGACCCAGCTGGCCGCGCCCATTCGGCAGGCGGTGGCCGACGCGGTCGCGGGTGAGCTGGAACGCAGCGGTCTGCGGAACTGGCCCGACGGCCTGGACGAGATTCCGCGGACGGTCGCACGTACCAGCGGCGGCCACACGGTGCGCGGCTACCCGGCGCTGGTCGATACCGGTGCGGCCGTGGACCTGCGGGTGTTCGCCACCGAGAGCGAGCAGCGCGCCGCCATGGGACCCGGCGTCCGGAGACTGCTGCGGCTGGCCGTGCCGTCACCGGCGAAAAACATTGAGCGGGCGCTGGATCCACGTACCCGTCTGCAGCTGGGTAGCAACCCGGACGGGTCGCTGGGAGCTTTGATCGACGACTGCGCCGACGCCGCCGTCGCGGTGATAGCCGGGGCCCCACTGTGGAACAAGGCCCAGTTCGCCGTGGCGCGTGAGCGGGTGGCCGCCGAGATCGTGCCCACCACCCTGGATCTGCTGCGCCGGGTGCAGAAGGTGCTCAGTGCCGCGCACGAGGCGCAGATCGCGATCCCCGAGCGGCCGATCCCGGCGCAGGCTGATGCCGTTGCCGACATCCGGCAGCAACTACAAGCGTTGCTGCCCAAGGGTTTTGTCACGCGCACCGGCGCGGCGCACCTCGGCGACCTGACGCGGTACCTGACCGCCATCGTGCGTCGGCTGGAACGGCTGCCCCACGGGTTGGGTGCTGACCGGGAGCGGATGCAGCGGGTGCATGCGGTGCAGGACGCCTACGACGAGCTCAGGCATGCACTTTCGCCGATGCGGGCGGCCGCCGAGGATGTCCGCCAGATCGGGGTGATGATCGAGGAACTGCGGGTCAGCATGTGGGCCCAGCAGTTGGGTACCGCGATGCCGGTCAGCGAGAAGCGGATCTACCGGGCCATCGACGGGGTCACGCCGTGACGGTGTGGGTCAGTCTTTGGCGATGACGGCGATATAGCCGATCGGAATGCCGGTTCTGGCGGCGATGCATTCGCGGGCGGCCGCGGATACCGCGTCGCGGCGGCGGGCATGCGCCACGGCCTCGATCTCGGGGATCCGGATCACCCACCCGGAAGCGTCGCGGTTGACCTCGATGTCGAAGCACTGTCCGACGGTGGTGAAGCTGGCACGCGGGGCAACACGTCGGCGGCGGGGTCCGGCCGCATGCTTCATGGCGGGCTGAATGGGCATGACTTTTCTTTCTGATGACGCGGTTGGCTCGTGGTGTGGCCGTCCAGTCTGAATCGACCCAGAACCGCAGCAAAGACTAATGGGTTTCGTCATTTACGCCTAATCCGAGTCAGGTTGCCGCGCGAGGGGGTGTTGAACGGGTAAGACTCGTGTCATGGTCACACGACATCCGGTCGGCACCCGAGTCCTTGCCCTGGTCACCGCGGTGCTGTTGGCGGGCGCCGCTACCCCGTCGGCCGGGGCCGAACCCCTGTCGGCCGGGGCCGTCCCCGTGGTGCAGCCGACGGTGCTCGCCGAGATCCCCCACGATCCGGACGCGTACTCCGAAGGCCTGGAGATGGACGGGCCCGCTCTGTATGAAGCCACCGGCCTCGTCGGGCGCTCGGAGCTGCGTCAGGTCGACCCGAACACCGGTGTGGTGCTGCGGTCCGCGGCACTGCCGGCCGCGTACTTCGGTGAGGGGATCGCCATCGTCGGAGACACCATCTGGCAGCTCACGTATCAGGACGGGGTGGCCATCGAATGGGACAAGGCCACCTTCACCATCCGTGGGGAGGTGCCGGTGACCGGGGAGGGCTGGGGCCTGTGCCGCGACGGGGACCGGTTCGTCCGCAGCGACGGATCCGGCGTGCTGCGGTTCCACGACCTGTCCACCTTCGCCGAAACCGGTACCGTCGCGGTCACCCGTGACGGGCGAGAAGTCAACGGGCTCAACGAGTTGGATTGCGTCGACGGCCAGGTGTGGGCGAGTCTGTGGCCCAGCGACGAGATCGCGCGCATCGACCCGGCGACGGGTGAGGTGAACCTGGTGGCGGACATGTCGAGCCTGTGGCGGTTCGGCGACCGGTCGGTGGCCCAGGTGTTCAGCGGTATCGCCCACCTCGACGGGCAGGAGTTCCTGGTGTCGGGCAAGGACTGGCCGGCGATGTTCCGGGTGCGTATCGACGCGGCGTGACCGATATGCGCCGGGTTGCACGGCTCGGCGGTATCGTGGACGGCATCATTCCCGGGGTCTCCTGGTCGCCGGAATCATCGGCTGCACAGCGCTACTCGGCCTGAAGGCCGCGACCAGGGGCGCACCGGTGGAAAGGACCTGACCATGGTTGAGATCGCCATCGCGCAGTTCGCTCCGGGTGCGGACAAGCCGGCAAACCTGCAGCACATCGCAAAGCTGGGGGCCGAGGCCGCCGCCCGCGGGGCCCGCCTGCTCACCTTCCCCGAGTACGCGATGTTCACGGTGCCCGTCATGGACCACCGCTTCGTGGACTCCGCCGAACCGCTGGACGGCCCGTTCGTCACGGGGCTGCGCGACGTGGCCGTCGAGCACAAGATGCATGTCGTTGCCGGCCTGAATGAAGCGATCGCCGGTGAGGACCGCATCTTCAACACCCTGGTGGCGGTCTCACCCGACGGGGAGATAGAGGCGCGGTACCGCAAGCTGCACCTCTACGACGCCTTCGGGTACCGGGAATCCGAGATGGTGAAACCGGGGACCATCGAAGCCCCCGAGACGTTCGTCGTCGACGGCATGACATTCGGCATGCAGACCTGCTACGACCTGCGCTTCCCCGAGGTCACCCGGCGCATCGTCGATGCCGGCGCCGACGTGCTGTTGCTGCCGGCGGAATGGGTGCCGGGACCGCTGAAGGAAGACCACTGGACGACGCTGCTGCGGGCCCGCGCCATCGAGAACACCATCTACGTCGCCGCGGCTGACCAGAGCGCCCCGGCGGGCTCTGGCGCCAGCGCAATCATCGATCCGATGGGCGTGGTGTTGGCCGGCCTGGGGGAGCGAGTGGGAACGGCCGTCGCCAGCGTGGATCCGGAGCGGATCGCCGAGGTGCGGGCCACGAATCCCGCTCTTGCGCTGCGGCGATTCACGATCGCCGGGACCTGACCGGGACTCGACCGTTCGGGTGCGCGCGGGCCCGGCACAGCGGTACCGTCCGGACATGCCGAGCACCCGGTATGTGGCGCTGTTGCGGGGCATCAACGTCGGTGGCCGCAACCTGGTCGCGATGAAGGATCTGCGCGCGGCGATGGAGGGCCACCCCGGCCTGGCTGACGTCAGTACGTACATCCAGTCGGGCAACGTACTGTTCGAGACCGAGAGTTCGAGCAAGACGCTGGAAACCGAGATCGAGGCCACCCTGGAGAAGGCGTTCGGGGTGCCGCTCGTGGTCGTGGTGCGCTCACACCGGCAGCTGCGGGCCGTGATCGCCGGTGCACCAGCCGGTTTCGGCCGGCAGCCGGACACCTATCACTCCGATTGTGTGTTCCTGAAGGCGCCGCTGACCAGCGGGCAGGCGATGGGTGTCGTCGGGCTGCGCGAAGGTGTGGACCAAGCGTGGCCCGGGTCCGGGGTCATCTACTTCGCCCGTCTCAGCGCACAACGCACCAAGAGCAGGATGAGCAAGATCGTCGGGACACCCGAATACCAGCGGATGACGATCCGCAACTGGGCCACCACCGTCAAGCTTCTGGACCTGTTGGACGCCAGCGTCAGAGCCCCATGAGCGCGGCGATGATGGCGATGACCGGTACCGAGGCGATCGTGGTGACCAAGGTGGCGTCCCGGGCCAGGGACTGGCCGCGGCCGAACACCTCGGCGTAGGTATTGAGGTTCTGCGCCGACGGCAGGGCGGCAAGCACCGTGATGACCGCGACCTGCTCGGCCGGGGCGCTGAAAACCCAGCGGGCCAGGACGAACGCCAGCGCCGGCATCAGCAGGACCTTGGATACCACCGCCAGGACCAGATCGATGCGGTGGTCCTCGCCGTGCCGCTCGGTCCGGGTGACCAGGGCCATCCCGAAGGCGAGCAACACGGTGGGGATCGCCAGGTCGGCCAACAGATCCAGCGGCTCATGGATGGCCCGGGGCAGGGTGATCCCGGTCATCGCCAGGGTCATGCCGATGGCGCTGGCGATGATGATCGGGTTGGTGAGGAAGTCCTTGAGCTGGGACCTCACCGAGCCCCCGTCGCGGCCGTCGGAGTTGATGATCGCCACGCCCAGCGGTACCAGCACCACGGTCTGGAAGACGATCAGCACCGACACCTCGGTGGTGCTCCCCAAGACGTAGGCGCTCAACGGGATGCCGAGGTTGCCCGAATTGACCCAGGACGCCGCCCACGCCCCGATACCGGCTTCGCTGCGGCGACGGCGCAGCACCGCGGTCGCGATGGCGAAGTACGCGCCGAACATCATCAGGGTGGCCACCGCTGAGACCAGCAACGGCAGTGAAAAGACCTGCGAGGGAGTCGAATCTGCCAGCGAGAGGAGCAGCAGCGCCGGAACCCCGACATGGAAGGCGACCCGGTTGAGCACCATACGCGCGTTGTCACCCAGGACACCGGTGCGGCCGACGACAGCACCGACGGCGATGATGATCGTGATGACGGCGAAGGCCTCCAGCACCGCCAGCACCCGCACACCCCTTTTCCCGGCGGTCAGCCCGTCCTGTCGACCTGGCGACGACGATTATTCCGTTCCGCGGTCGGGAGCGCACGGGCAGGTGGTAGCCGTCGAGTCGGACCCGCACCGGTGGCGCTGCGTGCGCCCGAAAACTCCTGGGTGAGCCGCAATTTGGAAGCGCCTGAAGTGCCGGTGCGCCAAAGATGAATCAACACAACGCAATAGCCGATTTCACCGATGGCCAATCCGGAATGTGGCCCAGCTCTCACCGTTCCATGGCAAGGCGCTCATCGCCGCGCCGTTCGATGTGACGGATCCACGTGGCGTCCCGTACGGTCGACCACGACCCCTGAACCCGATCTACGGGAGCCAAGAGTCCAATCATGCCCGAAGAAATCGAGCTCGAATCCGCAACATCCCTGGCTGTGACGTTCGCGTGGGTGGCTGGTGCAGTTGCCATCGCCTATGTGCTGGGCCTGGTTCTACCTTGGCTGCTGCGCCGGCTGGGACGTCGTAGCGCCGCTGTCAACGACGTCGCGGTGCTGACCCGAACACCGGTGCGCGCCCTGCTGATGCTGACCGCCGCCACCATCGCCATACGACGCTTTGCCGAACCCGACGCCAGTTGGCGGTCGTGGGTGGATCACACACTGGTGATCGCGATCATCGCGGCGGTCACCTGGCTGGCGGCCAGCCTGGTGCGGGTCGCAGAACGGCGGGTGTTCGCCAGGTTCGGCGGTGGTGACGAAGGGCTGAGCGACGCCGATCGGCAACGCCGACGGGTGCTCACCCAGGTCACCACCGTCCGGCGTCTGGTGATCGCGATCATCACGGTGCTGGGAGTGGCAGCCGCGCTGATGACATTCCCGGCGTTCGCCAATATCGGCACCACGCTGTTCGCCTCTGCCGGGGTGTTGTCCGTGGTCGCCGGCCTGGCGGCCCAGACCTCACTCGGATCGGTCTTCGCCGGGATGCAGATCGCGTTCTCCGGTGCCATCCGGGTCGGTGACGTGGTGGTCCTGGAAGAGGAATGGGGCCGCATCGAGGAGATCACCCTCACCTATGTCGTCGTCCAGCTGTGGGATCAGCGCCGGCTGGTGCTGCCCACCACCTACTTCACCACCACGCCGTTCGAGAACTGGACCCGTAACGCCACGGAACTGCTCGGCACCGTGGAGCTCGACGTCGACTTCACCGTTCCGCTTGATGCCATGCGCACCGAACTCCAACGTCGGCTCGAGGAGAGCGAACTGTGGGACGGCCGCATGGGCGTGGTGCAGGTGACCGACGCGGTGGGCGGCGTGGTTCGGGTGCGCATGCTCGTCAGCGCCCCCAATGCCAGTGCCCTCTTCGATCTCAGGTGCGTCGTCCGAGAAGCGATGGTGGAGTGGCTGCAACGCACCGACCGCGGCGCGCTCCCACGTCAGCGACTCGAGGGGATGCCACCGCGGCCGGCGCCCCAGCCCCGTACCCACCGCCCGTCGACGAACGGACAGCCGAAAGCCGCCGCGGGTGTGTTCAGCGGCAGCCAGGAAGGTGAGCAGCGCGCCCGCGAGTTCGAGAAGGGCGCCGTCGCCGTCGACGAGCGCATCGACTGGCGGTCCGAGGACCAGATGCCGCGCGGCTACGACGGGGACTGACCCGGGCCGGTCCTGACAGGGCATACTGTTTGCCATACGGCAAGACCGAACAGTTGCGCTGAGGAAGGCGGGTCGGAGTTGACCAAAGTGATGTCGGGAGTCCGGGTCCTGGAAGTCGCGCAGTTCACCTTCGTTCCAGCGGCGGGGGCGATCCTGGCGGACTGGGGTGCCGACGTCATCAAGGTAGAGCACCCGGTGCGCGGCGATACGCAGCGCGGTTTCATCAATATGGGTGGGTTCCAACTCGATCCCGACCGACATCCGTTGATCGAGCACCCCAACCGCGGCAAACGCAGCGTCGGGGTCGACGTGTCCACCCCCGGCGGGCAGGAGGTCCTCTACGAGATCGCCAAGACCGCAGACGTCTTCCTCACCAATTACCTTCCCGCACAACGGCAGAAGAACAAGTTCGACGTCGAACACATCCGCGCCGCCAATCCGGACATCATCTACGCTCGCGGCAGCGCCTACGGCGACAAGGGGCCCGAGCGCGATACGGGCGGTTTCGACGGGACCGCATTCTGGACGCGCAGCGGCGTCGGGCATGCGTTGACCCCGGAGGACCTCGGGGGAGCACTACCGCAAGGTATCCCGGCCTTCGGGGACTCGATCGGCGGCATGAACATCGCCGGGGGGATCTCAGCGGCGCTGTTCCACCGCGAGCGCACCGGTGAGACCAGTGAGATCGACGTGTCGCTGCTGTCCACCGCGTGGTGGGCCGCGGGTGCGAGCGTCACCCAGGGCATGGAAACCGGCCGGACCATGCGCTCGTTGATGCCGAATGCCACTGGGCCGTCGGTCAATCCGTTCATGGCCAACTATGCGACGTCCGACGGCGGCACCATCAACCTGTGCATCGTCAGCCCCACCGGCTACATCCGGGACACCTTCGAACATCTCGGTCTGCCTGAGCTGGCGGACGACCCCCGGTTCTGCGATGTCATGCCATTGATCGAGAACGCCGTTGACGGCGGGGCGTTGATCGCCGAGGCGATCCGCAGTAGGCCGTTCGAGTACTGGCGGGAGCACCTCAAGACAATGCGCGGGCAGTGGGCGCCGTTCCAGAGTCTGGTCGACCTGGGCAGTGACGCGCAGGCCATCGCCAATGACATGGTCGTCGAAGTCGAATCCGGCGCTGGGGGTGCGCCGTTCAAAGTGGTACGCGGCCCGGTTCAGTTCAACCACGAACCGCTGCAGACGACGCGGGCACCCCAGGCTTCCGAGCACACGGAACTGGTGTTGATGGAGCTGGGCATCGACTGGGATCGGATCGCCGAACTCAAGGAGTCCGGCGCCATCGCCTGACACACCAGACCGCCGGGCTGGGGCAGATCAGGAGGTGGCCTCGTCGAAGATCCTGGTGATGATGCCGTTTTCGGGATCGTAGAACTTCGGATCGAGTGCGTCCCAGCCACCGAGGTCGTCGATGGTCCACAGCGTCTGTGGTTTCGGGAAGGCGGTGGCGAATTCCCGGGCGACTTCGGGCACCGCGGGCCGGAATCCGGCCTCCGCCCAGAGACGCTGGGCCTGCGGGGTGTACAGGTACTCCACCAAACTGGTCGCTTTGTCGCGGTGCGCACTGGTGGAGACGACGGCGACCTGGTTGTCGATCCGCAGCGTCTGCGGCGGCACCACCTGCTCGACGTCCGGGGAGTGCCGTTCGGCGTCGAGGGCGCTGTTCTCCGGTGCGATGAGGACGTCCCCGCGGCCGGCAAGGAAGAGCTCAAGGGCCTCCTGCACCGTGGTCGGGCCGACGTTGATGTGCTCGAGGATCAGCTTGTTGAGGTAGTCGATTCCGGCCTGCGGGTCCCGGCCGCCGCTGCTGGCACTGGCATAGCCGGCCATCAGGCCCCACTTACCGGAACCGGAGAGTATCGGGTTGGCGGCGAGCACCTCGACCCCGGGGTGCAGCAGATCAGCCCAGCTCCGGATCTGGAGTGGGTTGCCTTTGCGGACCACCAGGCTGGCGATGGAGCCGAACGGTTGGCCCCGGTAGCGGCCGGAGGCCCAGTCTGGGTCCACTTTCTCCTGCTGCGCCAAACGATCCATATTCGGCTGGTCGGCGAGGTAGACCACGTCGGCGGGCGTTCCGTCGAGGACCGCCTGGGCAACACCCGACGACGGCCCGTAGGTGGTTTTCACCGTCACGCCCTCACCGGCGTCGGTATCGCTGAAAGCCGGAACGCTGGCGTTCCAGCCGGCCGCCGACGAGGTGAACGCGAGTACCGACAGCGACACGGTGCCTTCGGCAGCGTCCGCGGACCCCGCACCCGATGTCGGATTGGAGCACGCCGTTGCCAGCGCAATCGTGCCCAGGACTACCGCGAGAAGACGCCATCGCCGGGACGGCGCAGTTGTGTCGGTCACGGATCCATCCCGGGGGCTGAGCAGGAAGCTGGTTGTCAACGGGACCAGCTATTAGCCACGAGCATAGGGTACCGACACGAACCGGGCCGGTTGTGCGTTTTAGCGATATGCCAGCGACGGCACGAAATTGGCTGTTTGTCCGTAGCGTTCAGGACGCCCGAATTCGCGCGGCCTCACGAATATGTTCGCCACCGTCAATAACTGCTGCGCGGTGTAATTCTGTGAATTGAGTGCCAGGAGTTTCACGATGCGGGTGCGCGGTCGTCAATCCGGCCACCGCAGCAGGGCACCGCCGTCCAAGGGATCGCCGGCAACCCGGCCAGATGGCGAACTGGAACGTGTTACAGTGCGCCGATCGTGCGCGATTTGGGCGCACGTACGCTCCGGCAGCGAGGAGGCCAGGGCTGATGCACGTCCCACCGAAAGCGGTGCGTCCCGTGGTACCGAGACGGGTGCTGCCCCGTAGGCTCCGGCCCGGCCGGGCCGCAAATCTGCGCCCGGGTGTCCGCGCACGGTTCCGCGGTAGCGGTGGCCGGCGATGAGCGGGGCGATCAGTAAGTCCGCGTCGTTGGCATGGGTGTGCGTCGCATATTTTCTGGCGTTCTGCGTGGGCGCCGGATATCTGGTCTTGGGTCCCGCCTCTGGACGCCTGTGGTTGGATACTTTGGTCGCCGACGTACTGGCCACATTGGTGGTATTCGCGTTTTCGCGCAGTTTCGGCAACTCCAGCTTTATGACGCTTATTGGAGTGTTATCCCAGCCTTTGCTGATGTTTTACTGGTGGGCCCGCGGGGGTGCCGGATTCGGCCGGCTGAACTGCGTGCTGCTGGCGGTCGTGGTCATGCTGTGGGCAGTGCGCCTGACGGCCAATTGGCTGATGCTCGGGGCTTTGGCCATGCTGGCGATGTTCCTGGGCGCGAGCATCCCGATGATGGAAACCCGCAGTCTGCAGCGCCGCCCGGACTACCAGCACGTGATCGACCGCGTGTCCCGGTTCGTGCCCAGACCACCGGCAAAGGCGCGCGGGTGACCAAGCCGCGGGTGGTGATCGCAGGCCTCGGTGATGCCGGCGTGCTCGCCGCCATCCGGCTGGCCAAAGACGCTGACGTGGTCGGCATCTCGGTGAAACCCGCGCTGGTCAGCGGTCAGGAGCTCGGGGTGCGGCTGGCGCGACCGGAGCGATGGGCGCGCGACTACTGGATCTCGTTCGACCGGTTCCGCGGGCTGGATGGGGTGCGGACCGTGCACGCCAGGCTGACCGGCGTCGACCTCGCCGCCCGGTCCGTCGCCTTCACGTGCGCCGACGGCACATGCGCTTCGGAACCCTACGATGCGCTCGTCATCGCGACCGGGGTGACCAACGGATTCTGGCGGCAACCCACCGTGCAGTCCGACGCGGACATCGGCGACGACCTGCGCGCCGTCCACGACCGGCTGGCCCACGCCCGGTCGGTGATCGTCCTCGGCGGCGGCGCCGCGGCGGTCAGCAGCGCCGCCAACCTGGCCGCCGCCTGGCCGGACACGAGTGTCCACCTCTACTTTCCCGGCGAGCGGGCGCTGACAGCGCACCACCCGCGGATCTGGAACACAGTGTGTCGCCGGCTGATCGACCGTGGCGTGGAGCTGCACCCGGGCCACCGCGCGGTAGTGCCGGACGGTTTCGCCTGCGACCGGATCACCGATGGGCCCGTGCATTTCAGCACCGGCCAGTCCGACGCCCACGCCGATGCCGTGCTGTGGGCGACCGGGCGGGTCGCGCCGAACACCGGCTGGCTGCCCCCCGCCCTGCTCGACGAACGCGGATTCGTCCGGGTGCTGCCGGACCTGCGGGTGCCCGATCAGGACGGGGTGTTCGCCGTCGGCGACGTCGCCGCCACGGACCCGCTGCGCAGCTCGGCGCGCAACCGCGGCGACAAACTGTTGGCGCACAACATCAATGCGCATTTCGCCGGCCGCCCGCTGCGGGCGTATCGCCCGCCGCGGCGGCGCTGGGGCTCGGTGCTCGGCGTGCAGCCCGACGGGCTGCAGGTGTTCACGGCCTCGGGTCAGGCCGTCAACTTTCCGGCCTGGTCCATCGACCGGGTGCTGCAGCCCTGGATCGTCCGTCGCGGCATCTACCGGGGAATCCGCGCCGGCGCTGCCTCAGCCGGCCGCGACCCGGGGCGCCCGATCCGCTGAGGCGGTGTCGAGCACCATGGCCGCCACCCGGTTGCGGTGCTGCTCAGCCGATCCCAGCAGGGCGGCGTCGGTGGTGGCGCGCTTGAAGTACAGATGTGTCTGGTGTTCCCAGGTGAAACCGATACCGCCGAGGGTCTGGATGGTGTCGGCGGCGATCTTGGCCGCCGCAGCCGAACACGTCGCCTGCGCGATGCTCGACGCCAGCGCCGGATCGTCGGAGCCGTCGGCCAGTGCCCAAGCCGCGTGATAGGCCGTCGAACGTGCATGCTCGGCGTCGATCAACATGTCGGCAAGCCGATGCTTGACGGCTTGGAATGAGCCGATGGGCCGACCGAACTGCAGCCGGGCCTTCGCATAGTCGACGCCCAGGTCCAGCAGATGCGCCGCGACGCCCACCTGCTCGACCGCCAGCAGTGTGGCACCGACGTGCAGCGCCTGGGTGATCACCCGCTCGGCCTCCTCGGGTGCCGCCACCAATCGGGCCGGAGCACCGGTTAATTGGACCCTGGCCTGCGGCCGCGTCAGGTCGAGGGTGGCCAGCGGGGTGCGTTCCACGCCGGGGCCGGCCGCATCGACGGCATACAAGGCGACGCCGTCGGGACCGGTCGCGGCCACCAGCAGCTCGTCCGCGGCGCCGGCATCGACCACCCGCCCGACCGTGCCCGTCAGCGCAGGTCCGTCAGCGGTGTCCGCCGCGGTGATCGACACTGCCGTGGCGTCGAATTCGCAGGCCTGCTCGGGGACGGCAAAGGCGGCGGTGCGCCGGCCCTCCACGAGCTCGGCCAGCAGCGCGTCCCGCACGGGTCCGGCTGCTGCGGCGACCAGCGCCGGAATCGCCAGGAAGACGGTGCCGAACACCGGCCCGCAGGCCAGCGATGCGCCCAGTTCCTCGACGGCGATCGCCTGGTCGACCAGGGTGCCGCCGGCGCCACCGGCTTCCTCGGGCACGGCGAGACCGAGCACCCCGAGTTCGCTGCCGAGGCGCTGCCAGGCCCTGGCGTCGAACGGCGGGTCGGAGTCCATCAGCCGTCGCACCGACTGCTCGTCGAAGTTGTCGGCGCAGAACTTACGCACCGCTCGCCGCAGTTGGTCCTGCTCATCGGTGAACGTGAACTCTGTCGAGAAACTAGCCACGAGGGATCTCCTTCCACGGCATACCGGCATCAGCGCGAAGATCACCGGGCAGTCCCAGGACCCGCTCACCGAGGATGTTGCGCATGACATCGGAGGTGCCGCCTTCGATGGTGTTCGCGCGGCTGCGCAGGAAACGCTGCTGTACTGGCCCCCGCCAATCCGCCCCGTCGCCCTCATCCTGGAGCTCATAGGTGTGGTAGAGAACCCCCTCTGCGCCAAGGAAATCCATGCACCACTGGTAGATGTGCTGGTTCAGCTCGGCGCCGACGAGCTTGCCGACCGAGCCTTCCGGTCCGGGCCCGCCGACGGTGGCTGCCGCCCGGGAGCGCTCCGAGGTGAGGCGCTGGGCCTCGGCGCGCAACCACAGCTGGGTCAGCCGGTCGCGCAGGACGGGGGTCTGCAGTTCCGGCCGTGACGCCCACAGGGCGGTGGCGTCGGCGATGGTGCCTGCCCCGCGGCGGGATCCACTGGCCCCGAGCGCACTGCGCTCGTTCATCAGCGTCGTCATCGCGACGCCCCAGCCGTTACCGACCGCACCGAGCCGCATGCTGTCCGGGATGCGGGCATCGGTCATGTAGACCTCGTTGAATTCCGCCTGACCGGTCATCTGGCGCAGCGGTCGGGTCTCGACGCCCGGCGCGTGCATGTCCAGAACGAAGTAGGTCAGCCCCTTGTGCTTGGGCACGTCGGGGTCGGTGCGGGCCAGCAGCAGGCCCCAGCGCGCCCGGTGCGCCAGGCTGGTCCACACCTTCTGCCCGTTGATCACCCAATCGTCTCCGTCTTTCACGGCGGAGGTGGCCAACCCGGCCAGGTCGGAGCCCGCCCCGGGTTCGGAGAACAGCTGGCACCAGATGTCCTCGGTGGTGGCCAGGGGCCGCAGCAGTCGGCGTTTCACCTCGTCGGTCTGGGCGTGCTCACGGACCGTCGGCGCGGCCATGCCGTAACCCATCGGGTTGAGTCCCAACGGCACCGGGCCACCCGCGCCCTGCAGAATGCGGTCGGCGACGGCTTGCAGGCCGCGGGAGACACCGAGGCCGCCCATGCCCTCGGGGAAGTGCACCCAGGCCAGGCCGGCGTCGTAACACGCACCGAGGTACTCGCGGATGGGGGCCGACTTGGGGTCATGCTGCTGCACGACCTGCCGGGCGAGATCGGCGACCCGATCTTCGTCTGCTGTGGTGCTCATCACGTCACCATAGGAAATTGACTTCTGTCAGTTCGACAGGGGGTCAACTGCGGGCGCGTTACTCAGGAGCGCGGGATCTCGATGGCGATGCTGTCCAGCAGTGCGGGGTACCGCTTGGCCTCCGGATGCCCGCTGGGTTTACCGCTGCTGACCACTGCGGCGGCGAGGCCGCGCTGCGGGTCGGCCCAGACGGCGATATCGGTGAGCCCGGTGTGACCGAAAGCTGCCGGTGCACCGCGTCCGAACGGTCCGAATCGGGTGGAGCCCAGCATGTAGCCGGTGCCCCAGCGCAGCGGTTTGAGGCCCGTCGCCAGATCCGGGCGCAGGCGGCGGGCTTCAGTGGTGGCGGCGCGCAGCGTCTCGGGCTTCAGCACCCGTACCCCGTCGAGTTCGCCACCGCGGCGCAGTATTTCGGCGAACCGGGATAGTTCGAAGGCGGTCGACACGGTGCTGGAGGAAGGTATGACGCTGGTCAGGAAAGCCGGGGTGTTGGAGAACGGGATGATGCGTTGCGGTGTGCCGCCGACGGCGATCTTGAACGCTTTGGCGATGGGCAGGGGCAGCGGTTTCCCGGTGACGTGACTGGGTGCCACCGCAGGCACATCGTGTTCTGCCACACCGTAATTGGTCCAGCGGAACCCGAGAGGGTCGAGGATCTCGGTGGCCAGGATCTCGCGGATGTTGCGTCCCGTTGCCGCCGAGACGATCTCGCGGATCAGGGGTCCCCACGTCAGGCCGTGGTAGATGTGCACCAGGCCCGGCCGGTAGATGGGCTTGAGCCGGCCCAGCATCTCGCGGGCGTATGCGCTGTCGTCCATCCGCTTCAGGTCCGGACGGGGCCCGGTGGCGAAGGGCACCCCGGCGCTGTGGGTCATGACATGGCGGATGGTGGTGCGGTCCTTGCCGTGGCTGGTGTAGTTCGGCAGGTAATCGCAGACCCGGTCGTCGAGGGAGAATGCGCCGCGTTCGACGAGCATGTGCACGACGGTGGTGCTGATCGCCTTGGCCGCGGAGTAGGCGCAGAACGGGGTGTCGGTGGTGACGGGGATCTTCTCGGCGTCGGGCGGGTCCGCGGGCCCGTTACCCCAGGCGTGGCCGATGGCCCGGTTGAGCACCGTTTTGCCGTTGTGTCGCAGGCACACCTGGATGGCGGGCTGCATCCCCGCCGCGTACCAGTGCCGGGCCGCCTGCCAGATGCGCTCCACTGCCGCGGGGTCGATACCGCTGTGGTCCTCGTCGCCGATGGTGGTGACGGAGTCCAGGTCTGTCGGGACGAGGATCCTGCCGTCTTCGGTCATATCGGCACAAATCGCGCTAGGGCGTGGGGGCGGGCGGCGTCTTCGGTCCGGTCAGCACCCGGCCCAGCTGGCTCAGCACGTCCAGCGGCGAGGCGGGCGCAGGGAGGCAACCGGGCGCGCAATCGGTCTTCTGCCAGGGCTGGCAGTCGCTGGTGGTGAAGGCGGTGTCACCGGCCTCGATCTGGACGACCTGCGCCTTCTTGCTCATGGCGTTGTCCAGGATCTGCTCGCCGCCGATCCGCTTCCAGTAGCAGGTGCCGTTCTCGATCGGGCCGGCCGACTGGTAGGTGCCGGGCGCGATGTCGGTGCCCACCTGGTAGGTGCCGTCGGCGTCGATGGTGGTCTTGGGTGCGGGCGGCGGCGGTGCCGGCTCGGGATCAGCGTGGGCCGTCCCACCGGCGGCACACATGCCTGCCACTGCCAGCGCCGATAGCCACGCGGCTGTCTTCGTCGTCCACACAGTTGACAAGGATAGACGAGCTAACTGAGAAAGCCCGGTCCCGCACAACACCAGGCTAGGAAGCGGGTGCAGCTCCGGGCGCATCGTCGGGTCGGCCTGGCGGCAGCCGGGTGGACACCCGCAGGACCGGCCAACCGGCTTCGGCGGCGATGACTGCCAGCGCACGCCGTGGGTTGACCGGCCGCGGATTGCCGACCAGCCGCATGGCGGGGAGGTCTTCTTCGCCGTCGGCGTAGAAGTAGCTGTGGGCCAGATCCACGCCCTGGCGTTCGCTGAATCGGGCCACGGCCTCGGCCTTGCGCGCGCCCCAGATGATGGGCTTGCGGATCTGGCCGGTCAGCCTGCCGTGCTCGTCGACCTCGAAGTGGTTGGACAGCACGTGCTCGATGCCCAGCGACTTGGCCACGGAGTCGACGTGAATGGTCAGCGCGGAGGTACTGATCGCCACGGTGTGGCCCCGGCGTTGATGGGCGGCCACCACTTCGCGCATCTGCGGGAACATCCTGGACTGGATCCGGCGGGCGAACAGCTCAGAACCCAGCACCTCGAGTTCGGCCAGCGAATCGCCTTTCAGATAGCCTGCGGCACGCACGATCAGCCGTTCGAACTCCATGCGCCCGAGCCGGTACCGGGTTGCGGCCTCGATCACCCCGAGCACCTCACCGATCCTGGCCTGACGCCGGCGAATTCGATGCCCGGCGTGCGCCACGGCGGTGAACCCGTCGACCAGCGTGCCGTCCACATCGAAGAACGCGCCGATGTGGGCACCCGCGGGTCCCGCGGTGACATCGTCGATGATGCTGCTCATCGGGCCGGGCTCACTTGGTCACCAGCCGGGCCGCCCGTGCACCGGCTCGGCGCATCCCGTCGGAAATCCGCACCGAGAAGAACGGGTTGAAGATGTCCTCACGCAGCCGCGTCAGTGTGGAAGTCTCGATGCGCCAACGCCCGTCGAGTTTCTGGTACGTCTCGTGGTAGTGGCCGTAGCCGTTGAGATTCAGCCCGGGGGCCAGCCGCACCACATCGTGGAGGGCCCAGACCCCGCGGGCGGTGGTTTCCGAGGTCAGCTCGATCTCCGGTGCGTGCACCTGGTGCACGGTGGGCTGCGAGGGCCTGCCGATGTTCTTGCGGGTGAAAGCGACGAATTCGTCCGCGCCGACGATCACCGCGCCACCGGCGGCGGCGGTGTCGCTGCGGAAGTCGTCGGTGAAGACTTCACGCCAGGCAACCCAGTCCTTGGCGTCGAGATGACGGCAGTAACGGGCCTTGAGCTGCTTGATCGAGTCGATCTCCAGCACGGTGGTCGTGGCATCCATGGCAGAACCTTCCCGGTGTCGACGGGAGGCCTCAGACTACCGTCGCGCGCCGGTTCGAGGCGGTACGGTCGAGGCGCGCGATCGGGATGTGGGGCGACGACAGCGGGAAGAGGCGTGGTTGTGAACGAGTGGTTCGGTCGGGAGCAGGTCTGTCTGGCCTTCTGCGAACACCGCTTCGAGGACGTCTTCCCGCACCTGGCCGCCAATGTGCGTTGGACCGTGCCCGGTTACATGGTGCTCGAAGGCGCCGACGCGTTGATCCGGACCTGCCGCGAGACCGCGGAGAGCGTGCTGGCCACCACCAAGGTCGTGGACCGTCAGTTGGTGGTCGGAGGCCGCGACGCCGTGGTGGTCGACTCCTTCACGCGGTATCAGAGCCCCAGTGGGGTGACCGCCGTGTCCGATTGCCACATCTTCGAATTCGTGGGAGCACAAATCACCGCGATCACCTCTTATGCCGTCGAAGTCGACCCGGACAATCTGGGAGCTCCGGCCTCGGCGCCGCAGCGTCGGTGAGCGTTCGCACTACATGCGGGACAGGCGGATCGGATAGGTGAAGGTGCCGCCGGGGGCGCCGTCGCAGCCGTTGGCGAACGAGGACGCCATGGACCCCACCAGGGTCTTGGCATCCCAGGTGTAAACATCGCGGGTGGGGATGGTGGGCCCGTAATATACGTTGCCGCAACGTAACCCGAAGGGATCGTCGACCACCATGGTGTACTTGCCGTCGGCGTAGTAGGCGTTGACGTAGGCCTCATAGGCCTTGGCGACGGGCTGCGGAATGGTGATGACGCTGACGCAGTCCGGCACGGTGTCATTGCAGGCGCTGATGGACAAGATCCACGTGTGGAAGTCGTATCGTCCGTCGATGGCCACGTTGTAGGCGCCGTAGTACATCTGCGCCGCCGCCGCGGTGGGTGCCAGCCCCAGTGCCGATGCAGCGGCGAGCGCGATCGCTACCAGAATTCTCAACTGCAGCCTCTCTGTTCGACGTCCGCGCTCAATCTAAGGCGACGGGTACCGGATTACACAAGAAATCCCGAATGTAACTCGTGCTTCACCTGGCGGCGCGCAGTGCCGCCACAGTCTCGAGATCATCGAGGGCGGTCACGGCGCGGGCCAGCCCCGCCATCGCGATGTCCTCGTTCTGCATCCCGCCCATCCCCGCGGTGATCAGGGCGGCGACGTAGGCGTACAGCGCGCCCTGCCGGTAGCGCAGGAACAGGTCGTCGCGGTCGAGCATCGGCCCCCCGGCCGCCGCCAGCGCGTCGCGGTAGGTGTCGAGCAGTTCGTGTTGGCTGGTGCGGCGCTGCTCGGGGGTCATGCTGGTGACCAGGGTGTAGGCCAGTTCGCGGCCCGGGTGCCCACGCCGCACCGCCTGCCAATCCAGGAGCCCCGCCCGGCCGTCGCGGAAGTACAGGTTGCCCGGGTGGGCGTCGCCGTGCATCACCGTATGCGGCGGGCGGTCGATCAGTCGGGCCACTGCGCGGTAGTTGTCGATGATGAACCGGCCGTTCTCGATGGGGAGGTCGGTGCGTGCCGCCAACCGGCGCGCCGACATGTTCAGCAGTGACCCGGTCAGCAGCGAGGTGTGATCGGCGGAGGCGGTGTAGACCCAGTCCAGCGTCCGGTCACCGGCAAAGCGTTCCCAGTACTGCGCGTGCACACCGGCGAGCAGTTCGACCACCAGTGCCGCCCGGTCCGGGTCGACGGGGTGCAGCGTGTCGGGGAATTCGCACGGCCCGGCCGCCAGGTCTTCGAGCACCAGCACGAAGCCGCCGGTGACCGGGTCGAATGCGGCGGCGTGGCAGCGTGGCACGCCGGTGATCCCCGGTGAAAGCTGTTGATAAAACCGCACTTCGGTGTCGGCGAGCCGGCCCAGTTCACCCATGAGCCGGGTCGCGGCGGTGCGGGCGGGCATCTTGACGAACACCGAGGCGGGCACGCCGTCGTCGCCGGTGAGCGCGAGCCGTGCGCGGGAGGAGGTGCCGTCGTCTCCTCCGAGAACGGATACCGAGGTCACGGGTCGGCCCAGCAGCCGGGTGAGGGCGGCGGCGTCCAGATCGGTGATGCGGCGGGGCAGGGGTCGGGCCCGGCCGACCAGCGGCGCGGTGACGACGCGGGCGATCCCGCGGCCGAGGTGCGCGGTCAGCCCGGCGGCGGAAGTCAGCAGGCCTGCCGGGCGGGGGTCGGTCGCCGAGGTCTTGGTCGGAGTCAACTGGTCACCTTCTGGGGGCGTGGGTGCTGCGTTACAGTAACAGCACAAGATGTAAATGTGAGGTGACGATGGACTTCTCCCGACTCGAGCTCAGCGAACAGGATCAGGCGTTCCTGGGCGAACTGCGGGCGTTTCTCGGTGCCCAGGTCACCGACGAGGTGATCCGGCGGGACCGCGAGACGGGGGAGAACTTCGACGAAGGAGTGCACCTCGCGCTCGGAGCGGCGGGATATCTGGCCGCGGACTGGACCGCCGAGGCCGACGGCGGATTCACCGCGGTGCAGCGGCGGATCTGGGAACTCGAGATCGGCCGCGCTCACACGCCGTGGTTCCATTGGGGCACAACGGCATTGGTGGCGACCTTCGTCGCTCGGTTCGCCTCTGAAGAGCTGCGCGAGGAGGTGCTGCCCGGGGTGTTGTCGGGTGAGATCCGGCTCTGCCTGGGCTACACCGAGCCCGAGGGCGGCTCCGACGTGGCGACGTGCAAGACCAAGGCGGTGCGCGACGACGACGGATCAGCGTGGACGGTCAACGGCGCCAAGATGTTCACCTCCAACGCGCACAACAGCCGCTATGTGTTCCTGTTGACCAACACCGATCCCGGCGGGCCCAAACACCGCAATCTCACGCTGTTCCTGGTGCCGTTGGCTACCGCGGGTATCGAGATCCAGGGCATCCGCACCGTCGACGGCGATCGCACCAATATCGTCTATTACAGCGACGTCCGGGTTGACGACCGGTGCCGAATCGGTGAGGTCAACGGCGGCTGGACCGTGATGCGCGCGGCACTCCAGGCCGAACATGGTGTGGCCGAAGTGGATTCGGCCGGCCTGCAACGATTGGCAACGATGACCGAGCAGGCGCTGCTGACCGCCGAGGCGCTCGACGCGGTTGCCGCGGTGGCCGCCGCGCCGGATGCCGGTGGGCGCAGGCGGATCGAGGACGCGTCGGTGGCCTACCGTCTGGGCCGCAGCGCGGCCCGGCTCGAGGCTGCGCTGAGCACGCCGGGGATGTTCGGCCGGGTCGCGATCGCTGCGACGATGCGTGAGATCGCCCCGGACATGATGGACGTGCTGGGGGCCGCGGCCGCATTGCCCGTCGAGACCGAGGGCGCGGCCGCCGACGGCGCCGCCGAGTATGTGTTCCGGTTGGCCGGGCCGACCGGTATCTACGGCGGCACCCTGGAGGTGTTCCGGAACATGATCGCCCAGCAGGTGCTCGGTTTGCCCCGGCCGGTCTACTCGCCGCCGAGATAGGGCACGCGATCACCCGGAGTGGTCCAGCCCGGGAGTGGTTGCGCCCCGGCGGGGTCGAGTGCGTCGACCATCAGGCTCAGGTAACGCCGGCGTAGATCGGCGGTCTGGTGCAGCGCAACCGATGCGGTGGTCACCATCGCCACGAAGGTGGGCACGTCATCGGCGGTGATGTCGGCGCGCAGATCGCCTTTGGCCTGGCCGGTGGCCACCAGGGCCGCCACCAGTTCGTGGTTGCGCCGGAACAGCTGCGCAGTCAGCTCGGCGAGGTGGTCCAGGGAGGACAGTAGGGGGCGTTGTTGGCTCATCACTTCCGTCAGCCGCACGATGACGTCGAGGAACGATTCCCGGGGGGCCTCGCTCTCGACCAGCGCGGTGATCACCGGTTCCACCTCGGTGACGAAGATGTCTTCGTAGACCGCCGCCGCGAGCGCCTGCCGGTTGGCGAAGTGGCGGTACAGCGTGGCATTGCCGACTCCGGCGCGGGCGGCGACGTCGGTCAACGTGGCGGAGTCACCCTGGGCGGAGAAAACCTCACGCGCCGCCGCGACGATGCGGTTCACGTTGGCGAACGCGTCCGCGCGGCGGCGTTTGATCTGCGGGGAAGTGGCGCTCACATGCCCTTCCGGAAAACTCACGATGCCCTCCAAAGACGTGGTGTAGCTCATGTTCTCGGCCGTAGGGTGGCGTTGCCGACAAACGATAGCCCACTCCCATTTTGGGAGCTTACTCTCACTTATATGTCGACCTTTCTCCATCGCATCGGGCGGTTTGCGTTCGGACGACCCTGGGCGGTCCTGGGTGCGTGGCTGGCGCTGATCGCCGTCGTGGCGGGGCTGCTCGCCCTCAATCCGCCGAAGATCTCCAACGAGATGCGGATCGACGGAACCCCCGCTCAGCAGGTCATCGATCAGCTCGCCGCCGAGATGCCGGAGATGGCCGGCGGCCAGGGCATGATCGCGTTCGCCGCCCCGCCGGGACAGCGGGTGGACACCGGGCCCAACCACGCCGCCCTGGTGGCCGCGGTCGATGCTGTCTCGCGCGCGGATCACGTGATCGACGCTCGAGAACTTGCCCAGCAGGAAATGGCCAAGGGGCCGGCGAGCCCGACCCTGACCGCCGGCGCGGCGATCGCCCGGGTGGAGCAGCAGCTGCCCCGACCGGCCAGCACCGCGGTGCCGCTGACCGTCAATGGTGCGCCGGTCCCCGGAGTGGTGGTCTCGGCTGACGGACAGACGGCGCTGTATCAATTCCAGTTCGACAAGCAGACCACCGATCTGCCCAGCGGAGCGGTGGAGCACACCATCGACGCGGCCAAACAAGCCGTCGCCAACACTGACCTGGAGGTGCTGCCCTCGGCTTCGATGGTCCAGATGCCCGAGATCGTCGGCGCCGGCGAGGTGATCGGCGTTCTGGTCGCCGCGCTGGTCCTGGTCATCACACTGGGCTCACTGGTGGCCGCCGGCCTGCCGCTGGCAACGGCCCTCACCTCGGTTGCCGTGGGCGTCGGCGGGACCTTCCTGTTCTCGCACCTGTTCACCGTGCAGTCGGTGACGGCGGTGCTGGCGTTGATGCTCGGCCTGGCGGTCGGTATCGACTATTCGATGTTCATCGTCAACCGCCAACGCCGGTTGATCCTCGATCAGCGACTGTCTGCCGCGGACGCTGCCGCCCGCGCGGTGGGCACCTCGGGCAGTGCGGTCGTGTTCGCCGGCACCACCGTGGTGATCGCCCTGGTCGCGTTGTCGGTGGCGGGCATCGCGATGTTGACGACGATGGCCCTGGCTGCTGCCGCGACCGTGATCGTGGCGGTCCTGGCTGCGCTGACGATTCTGCCGGCACTGCTCGGCCTGGTCGGCGAGCGCGTCTGCTCCACCAAGGCCCGGGACGACGCCGCCCGCAACGCCGCCGCCGAGGGCAACCACCGGTTCGCCGGTGCCTGGGTGGGCGCGGTGCTGCGACACCGGGTCCCCGTGGCCATCGCCGGTGTGGCGCTCGCCGCGGTACTGGCGTTGCCGGTCTTGAACATCAGCCTGGGTCTGCCCGCCGGGTCGAGCTACAACCAGGGCACCGCTCAGCGCGACAGCTACGACTTGGTCGCCACGCATTACGGTGACGGCTTCAACGGCCCGTTGGTGGTGGTGGCGCAACCGGCGCCCGGGCGTGGCGCATTGGGCGGCGCGGAGATCACCGACGTCTACACCGACCTGCGCAGCCTGCCCGGTGTCGAGTCCGTGAGCCTGCAGAAGGTCTCCGACGCCGGCGACGCCGCGGTCTTCTCCGTCGTGCCCGCCAGTGGCCCCACTGATGAGGCGACGGCCCAACTGGTGCGCGATATCCGCGAGCTGAAAGGCCCGCTGTCCGATCTGCGCGACGTCGACCTCGGCGTCACCGGGATCGCCGCCATGGGCATCGACACCACAGCCCGGATCTCGAGTGCGATTCCGCTGTATATCGGTGTGGTCGTGGGACTTTCGCTGGTCGTGCTGACGGTGGTATTCCGCTCGATCGCGGTGCCGGTGAAGGCGACGGCCGGGTTCCTGCTGAGCATCCTGGCGACCTTCGGTGCCACGACTGCACTGTTCCAGTGGGGTTGGTTGCAGCAGTTGTTCGGCCTCAGCGCCACCGGGCCGATTCTGAGCCTGCTGCCGATCATCGTCACCGGCGTGCTCTACGGGCTGGCCATGGACTACGAGGTGTTCCTGGTGTCGTCGATGAAGGAAGCCTTCGTCCACGGGCGCCGAGGTGACGAGGCGGTGACGGAGGGCTTCACCCAGGCGGCACGGGTGGTGGCAGCGGCCGCGGTGATCATGATGGCGGTGTTCGTCGGGTTCGTCTTCAACGCCGACCCCATGATCAAACAGATCGGATTCGCCTTGGCCTTCGGCGTTTTCATCGACGCCTTCGTGATCCGGATGACGATGGTGCCCGCGGTGATGTCACTGCTGGCCGACCGCGCCTGGTGGCTGCCCAAGCGATTGCAGCAGATCTTGCCCGACCTCGACATCGAGGGTGAGAAGCTCAACCGTGCACTCAGCGAGGAGTCCAGCGGAACGCGGATGTCGTCGGGAAACAGCGCTACTGCTTGAGGCCCACCGCATGCCGGAGCTGTGCCAGGAACTGATCGGTGTCGTCGCTGCGCACGATGTAGTGCGCAACGGCGACCCGGATGGCCGTCGCGGCCTTGACCCCACCGTTGGCCCCGGGCAGTAGCCGTTCCAGCCGGGCACGCATCAGCGGCATCACCCGCGACAGTTGGGCGATAGCCACTTCGGGTTCGATATCGACCACGCGTACACCCGAATACGACTGCTGGTAAGCCACGATGAAACGCAGTGCGGCGTCCAGGCGGTCGTTACCGCGAAGACCCGCGGTGGCCCGGCTGACTCCCTCCTCGAACATGTCACGCTCGAAGGCCCCGAACGCATCCAGCAACTCGCCCTTGGAGGCGAACCAGCGGTACAGCGTGGGACGGGAGACACCGGCCTGGGCCGCGACCTCGGACAGGCTGAGCTTGGACCGTCCACTGCGGGCCAGCACCTCGGCGGTGGCCCGCAGGATGCGTTGACGTGACGACGACTCGTCCTCCACGACCGCCGGCGAGCCCAGGGGTGGTCGATTCACGCAGGCCCCTTCCGGCTCGATCCACTCAGAATTACAAAGCCGGACCGATTTGTAAACAGGCGCGGAAACCGTGCCGTGCGCACCCCGAATCGGCTTGACTGGTCAGCCGTGACCGGACCATTGGCAGGAATCAGCGTTGTCGAGTTGGGGGTGTGGGTCGCCGGACCGGCAACCGGTGGCCTGCTGGCCGACTGGGGGGCCGAGGTGATCAAGATCGAGCCGCCCGGCGGTGATCCCGCGCGGACCTTCGGCCGCATGCTGGGGCTGGGCCCGGACGTCAATCCACCGTTCGACATGGACAACCGGTCCAAGCGCAGCGTGGTACTCGACCTGTCCACCGCCGAGGGTCGTGCGGCTGCCAACCAGTTGATCTGCGAGGCAGACGTTTTCGTCACCAACGTCCGGCCGGCGGCGCTGCGCCGGCTCGAACTGGACTTCGACACGTTGGCGGCTCGGCACCCGCGGCTGGTCTACGGGCTGATCACCGGATACGGCCTGACCGGGCCCGACGCCGATGACGCCGCCTATGACGTCGCGGCGTTCTGGGCGCGGGCGGGTCTGGCGCACCTGCTCACCCGCCCGGGGGAGACCCCGCCGTTCCAGCGCGGCGGTATGGGCGACCACGCTGCGGGCATGACGCTGGCCGCCGGGGTGTGCGCGGCCCTGGTCGCCCGCGGCCGTACCGGGGCCGGGCAGTTGGTGGCCACCTCGCTGTACCGGCAGGGGGGCTACACCGTCAGTTTCGACATGAACACCTTTCTGGCCACCGGCCGGCCCATCGCGATCGGCCGCCGCGAATCGATGGGCAATCCGGCGATGAACAACTACACCGCCGCCGACGGGCGACGGTTCTGGCTCGTCGGACTCGACGGTGAGCGGCACTGGCCCCCGCTGTGCCGGGCGGTCGGCCGGCCGGACTGGTTAACCGATCCGCGCTTCGCCGGGCCGCGCGAGCGAGCGCGCCACGCGGCCGTGCTGATCACCGCGCTGGACGAGATCTTCGCGACCAAACCCATGGCGGACTGGGCGACGATCTTCGCCGACGAACCGGACCTGTTCTGGTCGCCGATCAACTCCCTGGAAGACATCGTCGGCGACGATCAGTTCCACGCCGCCGGCGGCATCGTCTACGTCCCCGACGGCGACGGCACCGTCCCGATGGTGGCGTCCCCGGTCGACTTCTCGGCGACCCCGTGGGCACCCCGCGGCCCGGCTCCCCGGCTCGGCGAGCACACCGAGGAAGTCCTGGCGGAGCTGTCTGCCCGGCGGTCCCCCCGCTAGGCAAGACTTTACAAACACCAATAGAACTGTCACGCTGTTACGGCGCGGACGCTGGCGCTTCCAGCATCGGAAGGAGTGTCGGTGACAGTCGCAAACTCTTCGCAGGCAAGGGATTACAGCCGGTTCGACATCACGTCGCACGACTTCTGGAGCCAGCCGTTTGACGCGCGTGACCAGACGTTCGCCGAGCTGCGGGCGGCCGACGGGTTGTCCTGGCAGCGGCCCTTGCCTTCGTTGTTCGACCTCGAGGAGGACGGCTTCTGGGCGCTGACCCGGCGGGCCGACATCGCCTTCGCCAGCCAGCATCCCGAACTCTTCACCTCTACCCAGGGGATCGCGCTGGACCCGATGCCGGCCGAGGTGCAGAAGATCGCCACGTTCTTCCTGGCGATGGATTCGCCCGAGCACACGGTGTACCGGCGGCTGATCAGCTCGGCGTTCACTCCACGCAACGTCGGAAAGATCGAGGAACAGATCCGGCAGAACGCGGTGCGCATCGTCGACGACCTGGTCGGCGCGGGCGAGGTGGACTTCGTGTCCGCCTGCTCGGCGCGGCTGCCCATGCTGACCATCATGGAGATGCTCGGGGTCCCCGCTGCCGATCAACCGGCCGTGGCACTGGCCGCCGAAAAGCTCTTCAGCATGAGCGATGACGAGTACTCCACACTCGAGGAGCGGGCGACCGCCACCATCAACGAGATGATGCTGCTGGTCAACACCGGCATCGAGCTCGCGAAGTTCCGCCGCCGACACCCAGGGGACGATCTGATGACCAGCATCGTCGGCGCGGAGGTTGACGGGCGCAGCTTGACCGACGAGGAGATCGGCGCTTTCCTGATCCTGCTGGCATCGGCCGGGAACGACACCACCAAGCAGAGCACCACCCACGCCATGATGGCGCTGGTGGACAACCCCGCTCAGCGGGACTGGTTGCTGGAGGACTTCGACAACCGGATCGGCACGGCCGTCGAGGAATTCGTGCGGTGGTCCACCCCGGTGCTGCAATTCGCACGCTTCGCCACCACCGACGTCGAGATCGCCGGCCAACAGATCAACGCCGGTGACAAGGTGGGCCTGTTCTACTGCTCGGCCAACCGCGACGAGAACGCGTTCACCGAACCCGGCCGATTCGATCTCTCCCGCTCGCCGAACCCGCACCTGGGTTTCGGCGGCGGTGGGCCGCATTTCTGCCTGGGCAACCAGCTGGCCAAATCTGAGCTGCGGAACCTGTTCCGCGAGTTGCTGACCCGGCTCACCCGGGTGGAGTTCGGTGAACCCGACTATCTGTACAGCACGTTCGTACACGGCATCAAACGGCTGCCGGCCGACATCGCGTGAGGGGAGCCACCGTGCGTGTCGAAGTCGACCTGAGTCGGTGCACCGGCCACGGCATCTGTGAGTCGATCGCCGCGGAGGTCTTCGAAGTCCGCGACGACGGATCGCTGACGATCCACGACGCGGTGCGCCCGGAATCCGACCGCGATCGCATGCGCGCCGCGGTCACTCAGTGCCCGGCGTCGGCCCTGCGCCTCACCGACTGAGCCCCCTCACGCCGAAACTCACGTTTCGGCGGGGCAGCCGTCAAGGGCGGGGCCGCACCAGCACCGACTGCTGAATAGCCCCGACCGGACCCGTCTCATCGAACAGGGTGCCCACGGTGGTGCCGATCCCGTCGGGGCCGTAGCTGGTGTCAGCGCGGATACCGGTCCACTCACCGGCGGGAACGCGATGCACATGCACCGTCAGATCGGTGTTGAGGAACGTCCACTTGCGGATATCCAGTTTGGTACCAATGCCATTGGCGTCATCGGCCACGGCGAACAGCCGCTGCAACGGCGTCATCACCTCACCCTGCACCAGATCCACCACCGGACGGATCCAGGACTCGCCGGGCCCCGGCGCCATCGGTGTCGTCAGCCAGCGCCAATCCAGGCTGTGCACGTAATTGCGATCCCAGTTCTTCTTCATATCGGCAACGGTGGCCTCGGCCACCGGACGCAGCGGTGCCACCGGGGCCGCGACCAGATCGCGGGTGTCGAGTTGTTGCAGCCGCCATCCGCTGGCCCGCGCCACCGGCCGCGGCTTGCCGTCACGCCCGAGGCCGACCATCTCGGCACTGATCAACTCGATCTGCCTGCCGGGCCGGTCAACCTGGGCGCGCACCCACAGATCGCCCTCGGCCGGCACCCCGCCCAGCAGATCGATGCAGACGCGGCTCAACCGGGTGTCGTCGCGGTGCGCGCACCTTTCCAGCGCCCGCACCAGAAGCGACGACACCGGCGCCGCGTGCTGGATGGCCGCGGTCCAGGTGCTGCGAACCAGATCGCAGGCCACGAATCGTTCACCGCGGGCGTCGGTTTCGTCGAGCAGTTCATAGTAGGAGTCCGACATCGGTCACTTCCTCTATGGTCGGCCGGCGCCGGGGACGGCGACGGTCACGGTATCCAGGCGGGACAGCTTGGTCCCGATCAGCCGTTGTGGGTAGGCGTCGGTGCTCGACAGCAGGAACAGCACCCGCCGCTCCGGGCCGCCCAGCGTGCAGGCGATGGCGGTGCGGTCCCCGAGGTCGATCCGGTCGGTCACGGTGCCGCCTTCGGTGATGCGGGCGAACTGGCAGGCCAGCGTCATCGACACCCAGATCGCGCCGTCGGAGTCGAGGGTGATGCCGTCCGGCGGGCCCTCGAGGCCGTCGGCGAACACCCGCCGATCCCGCAAGCCGCCGTCGGCGTCGATCTCGAAAGACGTGAGGCGGCGGGCGGTCGACTCGGCGACGATGAGACGCCCTCGCGGGGTGATCACCATGCCGTTGGGAAATTCGAGGTCATCGGCAACGACGGTCGCCGCGCCGTCGGGGCCGAGGCGCACGATGACACCCCCGTCCCGGGCCTGCGAGCCGATGTAGGCACCACCACGGGAGTCGACCACCATGTCGCCGAGATCGGCGGGCACCAACGCGGCCAACTCAGCGCAGGTGGTCACCGTTTCGCCGTCATAACAGAGCACCTCCCGGCGCTGCGTCGAGTTGATCAACAGCGAGCCGTCGGGGCGGAAGCCCAGGCCCGAAGGTGCGTGGCCGGGGAGCGCGACGGTGGTCATCGACCCGTCGAGGGTGACGGTGTGGATCGCCTCCCCCAGCATGTCGGAGAACCAGAGCATGCCTTCGAACCAGCGGGGGCCTTCGCCGAAGCAGAACCCGTTGGCCAACGGTGCCGGGATCACGCTGCCGTGCCTTTACAAAACACGGGTCAAGTGTCACGCTCGCAGGGTGTCAGTGTCAACCAGACGCAGTGCGTGGGGTCCGCGATGACGGCGAGGGGCGGAGCAGGTACGTCGGCCGGGCCGGCAGTCGGTCACGAGTTTTCCTACGACCCGTTCGACCCGGCGGTGATGGCGGACCCCCTGCCGCACTACCGGGTGCTGCGGGACGACTACCCCCTGTACTACGTCCCGAAATGGGACACCTATGCACTGTCCCGCTTCGCCGACATCTGGCGGGTGCTCGAGATCAACGACGGCACGTTCGTCGCCTCGGAGGGAACGCTGCCGGCGGCGACGGCGCTTGCCCACCGCAACGAGGGTGCGGTCGCTGATCCGCCGCTGCACCCGATGCCGTTTCACGCCAACTTCGATTCTCCGCTCTACGAGGATGTCCGGCGTTGCACGTCGGCGCAGTTCCGGCCCCGGTCGGTGGCGACCCTGGCCGACCGGATCCGCGCCCTGGCCAACAGTCGACTCGACGAGTTGCTGCCGCAGGGCACCTTCGACCTCACCCAGGACTACGGCGGCATCGTGGCCGCCTCGGTCGTCTGTGAATTGCTCGGACTGCCAACAGAACTCGCCGCCGATGTGCTGGCGACGGTGAACGCAGGCAGTCTGGCGCAGCCGGGTAGCGGGGTGGAGGTCGCCAATGCCCGGCCGGGTTACCTCGGTTACCTGACCCCCATCGTCGAAGCCCGGCGAACCGGTTCCGGTCCGGAGTCGCCGATTGCCGACGCATTGTTGAACTTCACCCTGCCCGACGGCTCGGCGTTCAGTGACACCGAGGCCGCCACCCAGATGCTGGGGGTGTTCATCGGAGGTACCGAGACCGTGCCGAAGATCGTCGCGCACGGACTGTGGGAACTGGCACGGCACCCGGCTCAGCTGGCTGCGGTGCGTGCCGATCCAGCCGCCTATGCGGCTGTGGCCCGCGAGGAGATGATCCGCTATTGCGCACCGGCACAATGGTTTGCGCGCACCGCACGCAAGCCGTTCACCATCCACGACACCACCGTGGAACCCGGGCAGCGCATCATCACACTGCTGGCCTCGGCCAGTCGGGACGAGCGGGAGTACCACGACCCCGACGAGTTCATCTGGGATCGCCCTATCCAGCGGTTGCTGGCGTTCGGCCGGGGTCAGCATTTCTGTTTGGGCGTGCACCTGGCCCGCCTGGAAATCGGGATCATGGTCGAAGAGTGGCTCAAGCGGGTACCGGATTACACCGTCGATGCCCAGGCCGCGTCCCGGCCGCCGTCGAGCTTCCAATGGGGCTGGAACAACGTCCCGGTGGTGGTATGACCATGTGGTCCTATCAGCTCAGTGCCCCTTACCTTTTCGAGCGGATCGACGTCCCGGAGCCGTCACCGGAGGCGCTTGCCGACGGGCAGGTGCTCGTCCGGTTCCTGGCCGCGGGCATCTGCGGCAGTGATCTGCCGGGCTTCCGCGGCACCCAGGGCCGCCTGCCCGCCGACACCGGCACCGCCACGGCGGGCATCGTCGGTTTCCCGATCCACGAGATCGCCGGTGAGGTGATCGCGAGCCGGCATCCCGAGCACAACACCGGTGATCACGTGGTCGGATGGGCATCGGGATTCGACGGCCTGCGCGAGCAGCTCATCACCGACGGAAACGGTGTCGTCGCATACGAACCCACCTTGGCACCGCAACATTCGGTCGGTCTGCAGCCGCTGGCATGTGTGCTGTATGCGGTCGAACAGCTCGGCGACCTGCGTGGGCGCCGGGTGGCGGTGATCGGGCAGGGCTCGATCGGTCTGCTGTTCAGTTACGTCGCCAAGGCTTCCGGGGCCGCGCATGTCACCGGCATCGACCCGGTCGACAGATCGGTGTTCGCGCGGCGCTTCGGGGTGGATACCGCAGTGCGGGCCAGCAGCGACCGCTGGATCCGCCACCTCGACAACGCCGCCCGACCGGACGTGGTGATCGAAGCGGTCGGACATCAGGTGGCGACATTGGGCCACGCGGTGGAGGCAGCGGCTCCCGGTGGCACGATCTTCTATTTCGGTGTGCCCGACGATGACTGGTATCCGATCAGCATGCGCACCATGTTGCGCAACAATCTGACCCTCAGATCCGGGGTGACGCTGGAGCGCAGGAGGGTGCTGCGGCAGGCGGCCGAGTTCGCTATAGCGCACCCCGGACTGTTGGCCGACTACGTCACGCACACGTTCGGGACCGACGAGGTGCAGGCGGCCTTCGAGCTGGCCGCCCGACCCCACCCCGCCCGGGTGAAGATCGCGATCGCCCGGTGACCGCGAGCAGACTCCAGGAGGCGTTGGCCGGTCGTGACCACCTGTGGGGTGGTTGGATCACGGCGCCGTCATTCTCCGGTCCGGAGGACTTCGCCCGTGCCGGTTACGACTACGTGGGTTTCGACACCCAGCACGGGTATCTCGACGACGCCGACGTCGCGGTGCTGTTGCGCCGGCTCGAGCATGTTCCGATCGCCACGGCGGTCCGGCTGCCGTCCGCGCAGGCGGCACCGATCGGCCGGGTGCTGGACGCGGGGGCTGACGCGGTGATCATCGCCATGGTCGAGACGGCCGAGCAGGCGGCCGCGGCGGTGGCGGCCACCCGGTACGCCCCGCACGGGGTGCGCAGCTTCGGCCCGCTGCGGGCCAGCCTCGGCGCCGACACCGCGACATTACAAGCGCGGGCGGGTGTCTACGTGATGATCGAGACCGCACGGGCGCTCACGGCGGTCGACGAGATCTGCGCGGTGCCGGGTTTGGCCGGTGTGTATGTCGGACCCGCGGATCTGGCGGTGTCACTGGGTTATCCGGCCACCGGGGCGACCAGCCCGGAGGTGGCCGAGGCGATCGACCGCATCGGGGGCGCTGCCACTGCGGCCGGTCTGGTCGCCGGCATCCACGCCGGCGACGGGCCGACAGGAAAGGCATTGAGCAGGCGGGGATTCCGGCTGCTGACGCTGGCGTCGGAATCGCAGGCGCTGCGATACGGGGCCGCCGATCAGCTGCGGCTGGCCACCGAACTCGGCGGGCCCGGCGACACCACGAAGGGATACCACTGAATGGCGCAACGGGTGGCACTGGTGACCGGCGCGGCCCGGGGGCAGGGCGCCGCCATCGTGGCGCGGCTGCGTGCCGACGGGTACGCGGTGGCCGCCTGCGATGTGAACGCCGCCGAACTGGGCGACACCGTACGGGCGCTGGCCGATGAGCAGGTGACGGCGATTCCGCTGGATGTGACCTCAGAACAGCAATGGGCGCAGGCCGTGCAGAACACCGTCGACCGGTTCGGCGGGCTGAGCGCGCTGGTCAACAACGCCGGTGTGCTGCACCGGGCCTCGATCGGCGACGAGAGTGTGGCGGGTTTCGAGCGCAGTTGGCGGGTCAACTGCCTGGGGCCCTTCCTCGGACTGCGGGCAGCCCTGGCGGAGCTGCGCCGCGCGGACGCCGCGGCCGTGGTGAACACCTGCAGCACCGGGGCCATCCGGCCGTTCCCGCAGCACGCTGCCTACGGCTCGGCGAAGTGGGCGCTGCGGGGGCTGACCCAGGTCGCAGCCGCTGAGCTCAGCGCCGACGGCATCCGGGTCAACGCGGTGTTCCCCGGCCCGATCGCCACTCCCATGCTCGACGAGACCACGCAGGCGCGGTTGGCGGCCCGCGCCTCCTCGGGCCGGCTGGGTACCCCGACCGAGGTCGCTGACGCGGTGGCATACCTGCTCTCCGAGCACGCGTCGTTCATCACCGGAGCCGAACTCGTCGTCGACGGCGGCCAAGCCCTGCAGATTGGTTGACGACATGGCAAAACCGTTGTCGGTGGGCATCATCGGGGCCGGCCCTGGTGGTCTGGCGCTCGGGATCTTCCTGAAGAAGGCGGGCTTCGACGACTTCACCATCTTCGACCGGGAAGACGGCGTGGGCGGCACCTGGCGGATCAACACCTATCCGGGGTTGGCCTGCGACGTGAAGTCGCACCTGTATTCGTACTCGTTCGCGCTCAACGGCGGCTGGTCTCGGCTGTGGTCGGGACAGCAGGAGATTCTGGCCTATTTCGAGGACTGCGCACAGCGCTTCCGGCTGGCGCCGCACCTGCGGCTCAACACCGAGATCACCGCCGCGCAGTGGGATTCCGACGGGGAGTGCTGGCACCTGAGAACCGCCGGCGGCGAGGTGCACACCTTCGACGTGGTGGTGTCGGCCATCGGGCTGTTCACCCAGCCGGTGCTGCCGGATCTGGTGGAGGAGCAGCCGTTCGCCGGCACCGTCGTGCACACCGCCCGCTGGGATCACAGCCTCGACCTGTCGGGCCGGCGGGTGGCGGTGCTGGGCACCGGCTCCACCGCCGCGCAGATCTTGCCGGAGATCGCCCGGGTGGCCGAGAAGGTGTACTCGGTGCAACGGTCGCCCACCTGGATTCTGCCCAAACCCGACCGCCCCTATACCGAGCGGGAAAAGTGGCTGTTCTCCCACGTGCCGCTGGCCAAGAAGATCTACCGGACCAGGCTGTGGCTGCGCAGCGAATCGAATATCTCGGTCATCGAGAACGGTAGCGACAAGACCCAGGAGTTCCGGGCGATCGCCCTGAAAGCCTTGGCTGCCAACGTCTCCGATGACGAACTGCGCACCCGGCTCACTCCCGAGCACCCATTCGGTTGCAAACGGCTGGTCTTCGCCACCGACTACCTGCAGGCGCTGACCCAACCCAACGTCGAGGTGATCTCCAGCGCCGCGCGCGCACTGCGGGACCGGTCGCTGGTCACGGCGGACGGCGGCGAAGTCGACGTCGACGTGGTGGTCTGTGCCACCGGGTATGCCGCCGCGGACTACCTGGGACAGATCGAGGTGACGGGCGAGGGCGGCACGTCATTGCGGGAACGGTGGAGCGACGGCGCCTACGCCTACCTCGGAATGGCGGTGCCGGGCGTGCCGAACTTCTTCATGCTCTACGGGCCCAACACCAACGTGGGCTCCAACAGTGTGATCTTCATGCTGGAAGCGCAGGCCCACTACATCGTCCGGGCGCTGCGCCACATGCGCCGTCACCGCAAGAGCTATGTGGCGGTGCGGCCGGAGGCGATGGCGGACTTCTTGGCCAAGATAGACCGTTGGATGGAGGGCACGGTGTGGACGACACGGTGCAGCAACTACTTTCGCACCGCCAGTGGACGGGTGGTCACTCAATGGCCGCGCAGCGCTCGGGCGTTCTGGGGGATGACCCGGCGGTTCAAGGCCGCCGACTACACCTTCGACCCGCCGGCCGACGTGCCCCGGCAACCGGTGCGCTCCCATGACCTGGTGAGCCGGCGGTGACTCCGGCCCCAGACGATCTGGACGCCCGTATCGACCCGGCGCTGCGGCATCTGCTGGCCGCGCGTACCGATCTGTCGGCAGACCTGCTCGCCACGGTGCGGACCGGGCTGAACCAGCGACGCCGGGAGGCCGCCCGCACGCTGGACAGCTCCGGGGTCGAGATCACCCAGTGCGCTGTCGGCGATATCCGGGTCCGGGTGTACCGCGGGGCGGGCGGCCGGCCGCCGGGTGTGTTGTATTGCCACTCAGGCGCTTTCGTGCTGGGCAACCTCGACACCGACCATCGGCAATGTATCGAGTTCGCGCGTCGCGCGCGCTGTGTGGTGTGTTCTGTGGAGTACCGGCTGTCTCCGGAGCATCGCTACCCGGCCGCACTCGACGACGCCATCGCGGTGCTGGCATGGATGGTCACCGAGGCTGACGCGTTGGGCATCGACGCGGCCCGGATCGCGGTGGCGGGCAGCAGTGCCGGCGGCGCGCTGGCGGCCACCCTGGCCCGGTTGGCGGCCCGCGCAGTGCTGCCCGAGGTGGTGTTCCAGCTGCTGCACCAGCCGGTACTGGATGACCGGCCGACTCCGTCCAAGCAGGAATTCAGCACGACTCCCGGCTTCGACGGCCCGGCCTGCGCCCAGATGTGGCGGTATTACGCAGGGGTACAGGATCTCTGGCATGCCGCGCCGGCCCGCAACGAGGAACTTGCCGGGCTGGCGCCGGCATTGATCACGTGCTCGGAGCTCGACCCGCTGCGTGACGAGGCCATCGACTACGCACTGCGGCTGTTGTGGGCGGGGGTGAGCACCGAGTTGTACGTCTACCCGGGGACCATTCACGGTTTCGACTCGTTGCTCCCGGAGTGGGAGGTCAGCCGGCAACTGTTCGCACAGCAGGGCGCAGCCCTGGAGCGTGCGCTGCACCCCGGCTGAGGGCTCAGACGGTGGCGAGTTCCCGCTGGATCGCGCGGTGGTACTTGTCGATGTTCGCCGGGTTGACGATGCGGAAGAACCCGTCGGGCATCGGTGCGTGCTTGGGCGCCTCGATGGTCATCGTCCGGGTGAACAGTGTCAGCTCCGGTGCCGGGTGGGTGAAGTGGTACTGCACCGTGATCCGACCCTCCATGCCGCCGTTGCCCTCCCGGTCATGGCCGAGTCGCCCCACCGAGGTGAACATCCACAGCGTGGGTCGGACGGCCATCGCGAGGTGCCAGGTGAAAATCCGCTCACCATCCGGGCCGCCTTCCTCCCAGGTGTCGCCGACCCGGAGCGGAAGGTCCTCGAGATTGCCGACGTAGCTGCTACCGGGATAGGTCTTCGTCCAGTTCGCCGGGTTGGTGACGAAGTCGTAGACCGTCTCCGCCGACTGGGTGAATACGGTCTCCGAACTCGTGGTGACGATGCCCAATGCGGTGGCCTCTCTGCGCGATTGATGCACTACCTTTACATATCGGCGCAGAAGTGTCACCCGCATCCGCAGGGTGGGGCGCTCACGCCCGACGGCAGGTCGGCGACCACGTCCACCTTTGTGGCGTCGAAGCTGAGGTGACCCGCAATCCCCGCGCTTTCGGGCAGCGGGTCGGGGTAGCTCCACGCGATGTCGGCAGTGGAACGCCCCTCGCCGGCCAGCGACCAGTAGGCGGCGGTGCCTTTGTAGTTGCAGTAGCTCGTGGTCGACGAGGGCGCCAGCACCTCGGTGCGTACGTGCGCCGGACTCACGTAGAGCCGCGGCTCCAGGGATGTCTCGAAGAGGATGACCGTCTCGTCGGTGTCGACGAGAACTACCTCGCCGACGCTGACCCGCAGCCGGCGCCGGGTGGGTCGGCAGTCGACCCGGTGGTACGGGTTCGGCGGGTAGTGCACCAACCGGCGCCCTTCTTCGTACCAGGCGTCGACCGCAGTCCAGGGCACCGTCACGAAACCGGCGGCCTCCGGCAACGGCTGTGTCGGCAGGTCGCCCACCTCGTCGCTGCGGAAGGCGTAACCGAGCGGGTGCCCGCGCCGGTGCACCAGAAGCACAGCTTCGGTGTCGATTACGGCGTGACCTGCGCGGATACCCCGCACGCGGCGGGGGTGCGGTTCGACGAAGACCACCTCGGCGGCAAGTGGCGGTACGAACCAGCCGAGCGGGTCGGCACTGATCGGCCCCCGGCCTGCGACAAGACTCATGGTGCCCAGTCCCTCCCCGCGGGCCGACGCGGTCCGCCCGCTGATCTTTACAAATCGTCCAGATAATGTCACGCTCGGTGAATGTCGTGGATCACAGTGGGAGGCGGAGTTCGATGACGGTCGAGGTCGCATCTGCCGAGCAGCCGCGACGGCGTTCCCGGCGGGGAGCCGCGGTCACCGGCCCGGCCGCCCGCCCTCGGCTGGATGTGCTGGCCTCGACGGTGCAGGACGTGGTGAGCTGCGCCGGCGGTTGGCTGACCGATCGGGCGCTGGCCGGGTGGGATATCGATGTGCTGGTGGCCGACAGCGGTTTCGACCAGGGCGACACCCGCGCGTTGCGGATTCTGGGAGCCTCAGCCCAAGGTCTGCATCGGGCGACCGCCACGAGTGAGCGTGCCCGCCCCGCCGCGGTCGCAGTGGCGGCTGATCTCTTCACCGCTGACGGGCGCGTCCGTGAGCGGGTCCTGCATGCCTACGACCGTGACCTCGCGGAGGTCACGGTGTGGGGCGCGCAGATTCCCGCTGAACTCAGCGCGCGGTTCACCAGCGTGGAACATGTGCTCAGCGCGGCGGCGAAGGTGTTCAAGGCCCATGCACTCTGTGCCGCCGCGACTTCCGCCATGACGGTCAGTGCCACCGAGGCATTCTGCCGCGGCGCACTGCGGGGTAGCTCCGGCGGTCTCCGCCCGGTGGGTCAGGTCGCCGCCGGCGGTTACACCGTCATCGACAAGCTTTGACCTCAGATGTGGGGCAGGACCTCCGCGGCCAGCAACTCGAGCGTCTCATCGGCGGCGCGGTCGTGGGTGAACAACACCACCTGGCCGAAACCGAGCGCGCGTAGTTCTTGCAGACGCTCGACAACCATGGCCGCAGTGCCGACCAGACCACCCTCCTGTAATCCGAAACCTGGTCCACCGAACCGCTTTTCGGCCAGAGCCCGCACCTTGGGGAGCGTGGCCTCATCAGGGGCCAGTGCCATCACCACCTCCACCGACAGCATGATGCTGTCGGGGTCCCGGCCGATCTCGGCGCACCGGGACCGTAACACCGCCACCTTGTGTTCCAGGTCGCCGAGAGCGTAGGTCGGTACGTTCCACACGTCGGCGTAACGGGCCACCAGCGGCAGGGTGTACTTCTCGCCGACGCCCCCGACGATGATGGGCGGATGCGGCCGCTGAGCGCAGCCGGGCGCGATCGGCATGTCGCGCACGGTGTAGTGCTCTCCTTCGAAATCGACGGTGCCCGTGCTGAACGCCTGGGTGAGGATCTCCAGCGTTTCGCCCAGCCGGGCGGACCGCTGACCCGGCGTCCCCCACGGCAGACCCGCCCGCCGGTGTTCGTCTTCGATGGAGCCACTGCCCAGGCCCAGCTGGAGCCGGCCCGACGAGATGTGGTCCAGGGTGGTCGCCATCTTTGCCAGTACCACCGGATCGCGGAACTGATTGCACAGCACCAGGTGTCCGACCCGCAGGCGTTCTGTGGACCCCAGCAGCGCTGTGGCCAGCGTCCATGCCTCCAGCGAGGGCAGGTCCGGGAATCCCGGCCCGTACAGGTGGTCGTAGAGCCACAGTGACCCGATGCCGAGCTGCTCGCAACGGTGAGCCCGGTGCAGGATCTGCTGGTAGGACAACCCGAGCTGAGGCACGTACACGCCGATGTCCAACGCCGTCATCTCGGCATCCTCACTGTGTCGTTCGGGCGGGTTGAAACCGAGGGCTCACTATACGGTCGGGGCTTCGGGACCTGGCACATTGCAGGAGCCGCTTCGTTCGGGCACGTTGGTTTCATGAGCGATATCCACCCGCCGGAGCGTCGCGCCGACGAGCTGTTGGCCCGGCTCGCGCTGCCGGAGAAGGTGGGGTTGATGTTCCACACCATGGCAGGCATCGGAGAGCTCGGGGCGATGATGGAGAAATTCGGCGCTCCTACGGTGAAAAAGCTGATAGACAAGGGCATTTCGCACTTCAACCTTCTCGGGCCCGTGCTGGATGCGCGGGAGCACGCGCAGTGGTACAACGACATTCAACGGTTCGCGCTGGAGCGGCCCAGCGCCATGCCGGTGACGTTCTCCACTGATCCGCGCCACCACTTCGCCGACAATCCCGCCGCCCAGGCGATGGCGGGCGCCTTCTCGCAGTGGCCCGAACCCCTGGGCCTGGCCGCTATCGGGTCGGTCGAGCGGGTCCAGGAGTTCGCTGACATCGTGCGGCAGGAGTACCTCGCGGTCGGCATTCGTGTCGCCTTGCATCCGCAGCTCGACCTGGCCACCGAGCCGCGCTGGTCGCGCATCAACGCCACCTTCGGCGAAGACGCCGAACTGACCTCCCGCCTCGGTGTCGGCTATGTCCGGGGGCTGCAGGGGACGCGGATCGACGCCGGGTCGGTGGCGGCCATGGTCAAGCACTTCCCCGGCGGTGGCCCGCAGCTGGAGGGCAAGGATCCGCATTTCCCGTGGGGACGTGAGCAGGTCTACCCCGGGCACAACAGGGACTACCACCTGCTGCCGTTTCGCGCGGCGATTGCCGCCGGGGCCGCCGAGGTGATGCCGTATTACGGCATGCCGATCGGAACTGATTGGGAAGAAGTCGGTTTCGGCTTCAACAGGTCTGTCGTCACCACGCTGCTACGCCAGGAGTTGGGGTTCGACGGCGTGGTGTGCACCGACTGGGGCCTGATCACCGAGCATCCGGAGCTCGGCGATCTCGGCGTCGCCCGGGCATGGGGGGTAGAGGAGCTGAGCCGGGAGGACCGGGTGCTACGGGTCGTCGACGCCGGCGCCGATCAGTTCGGCGGTGAGGATTGTGCCGAGGTGCTGCTCGAGCTGGTCAGGTCGGGGAGAATCACCGAAGCCCGAATCGACGAGTCGGCGCGCCGGTTGCTCCGCGTGAAGTTCGCGCTCGGACTGTTCGACAACCCCTTCGTCGACGAGGAACGTGCCGCAGCTCTCGTGGGTCGCGACGATTTCGCCGCCGCCGGCAGGCAAGCCCAGAAGGACTCGGTCACGCTGCTGGTCAATGGCACCGGCGGCACGGCTGTGCTGCCACTGCGACGGGGGCTGCGGCTGTACGCGCCCGAGGTCTCCGATGCCGCTGTCGCCCTGTTCGGCACCCCCGTCGAGGAGCCGGCGCACGCCGATATCGCGCTGCTGCGGCTCAAGGCGCCCTTCGAACCTGCCGACGGCATGCTGGCCCAGTTCTTCCACCACGGTTCCCTGGAGTTCGATGAGGCCGAGATCGCCCGGGTGCGTGAGATCAGCGCGCTCATCCCGACGGTGGTCGACGTCTACCTGGACCGGCCGGCGGTGCTGACCCCGCTGCTCGGATCGGTGGCCGCACTGGTGGTTGACTACGGCATCACCGAGACGGCGCTGCTCGAGGTGCTCTTCGGCGTCGGTGAACCCCGCGGCGCCCTGCCGTTCGACCTTCCCGTGTCCGACGCCGCCGTCGCCGCGAGCCGAACCGACGTCGCCTTCGACACCGAGGCGCCGGTCTTCGGGTTCGGACACGGATTGCGTTACTGACGCCCCGTTAGAGTGGCGGCATGAAAGCAGGCCGATGACCTTCCCCGGCAACCCACACCCACCGACGGAAGTCCCCACCTGCTACCGCCACCCGGGTCGGCAGACCTACGTGCAATGCACACGCTGCGGTCGCTATATCTGTCCGGAGTGCATGCACTCGGCGTCTGTCGGGCATCAGTGCCCCGATTGTGTCCATGAGGGCGCGAAGTCGATGCCCGCGCCGCGCCGCGGTTCGGCCATCCGGTCGGCCACCGGCGCGCCGCTGGTCACCTACACGCTCATCGGCCTCAACGTGCTGGCGTTCGTACTGCAGACCATGGCGCCCGGGCTGGAACGCCAACTGGTGCTGTGGCCGCCGGCGGTCGCCGACGGCGAGTGGTACCGGCTGGTCACCTCGGCGTTCCTGCATTACGGGATCACCCACATCCTGTTCAACATGTGGGCGCTGTACGTGCTGGGCCCGCCGTTGGAAGTGGTCCTGGGCAAACTCCGTTACGGCGCGCTCTACGGATTGAGCGCGCTCGGCGGTTCGGTATTGGTGTACCTGCTCTCACCGCTGCAGACCGCGACGGCCGGCGCGTCGGGGGCCATCTTCGGCTTGTTCGGTGCCACGTTCGTCGTCGCCAAACGGCTCAACCTCGATGTTCGGTGGGTGGTCACCCTGATCGGGATCAACGTGGCGTTCACCCTGGTGGTGCCGCTGATCAGCTCGCAGAACATCAGCTGGCAGGGCCACCTCGGCGGGCTCGTGACCGGTGGGTTGGTGGCTGCGGCGTTCGTCTATCCGCCGCAGGCCCGGCGAAACGTGGTGCAGGTGGCGACCGTCATCGGCGCGCTGGTGTTGTTCGTCGTGCTGATCTGGTGGCGCACGCACTCCCTGTTCGTTCAGTTCGGGCTGGTCTGAGGCGGATTCGGCCTCATCTGCACCCCGGGCCGCTTACCATTGCGGCAATCGGGAGGGGCTTGCCATGATGACCGCGCTGCGCAAGGTGCTCGGATACCGGGTCAGTGTCGAGGCGCTGCTGGAACTCGCGTTGTGGCTGGCGATTCCGTACATCTTCATCGGTCTGGTGTTGACCTTCGTCAATCCGCTTCCGATGCAGGCGTTGCAGGCTCAGCTGTACCCGATTCTGCCGGCCGGTGCCGATCTGGTGGCATTCGGCGAATCCACCCTGTTGTGGCCGCTGTTGCAACTGGTGCCGTTCATCTGTCCGAGCTGAGGGCGGCGCGAGAGTCATTGTGGGGCAATACCACTGCCGCGATGACGCCGGCGACGACAGTGAGCGACAACACGGTGAACGCCACCGCGGGCCAGCCTTGGGCGTCGAACGCCACCCCTCCGAACCAGCCCAGGGCACTGGAACCGCTGTAGTAGGCGAGGTTGTACAACGAGGATGCCTGGGCCTTCCCGGTGCCGGCCTGTGCCCCGGTCCAGCCCGACGCGACGGCATGTGCGCCGAAGAACCCGATGGTGGCGGTCACCAGCCCGCCGAGAATGATCGCCAGGTTGCTCGACAGCGTCAGCGCGACTCCCACCGCCATCACTGTGATCGAGAGCAGCAACACCGGTTTGCGGCCGAACCGGCTGGCCTCCGCCCCGGCGCGCGACGAGGCCCACGTGCCGGCCAGGTAGGCGAAGAACACCAGGCTGACCACCGATGCGGGCAGGCCGAAGGGCGCCGCGGTGAGCCGGAAGCCCAGGAAGTTGTAGAGCGCGACGAACCCACCCATCAGCAGGAACGCCTGGGCGAACAACGCCAGCTGCCGCGGTGAACGCAGGTGGGTGGCCAGCCGATGAGCCAGGCGGGAGTCGGGTCCGTCGGCGCGCACGGGCACGAAACCATGCGGCCGGGGGGCCAGGGTGATGAACCCGACGGCGGCCAGGGCGCACAGCACCGCCACCGTGAAAACGCCCAGTCGCCAGTGCACGGTTTCGGCGATCGGCCCGGCGACCACCCGGCCCAGTAATCCACCGATTGTGGTGCCGGCGACGTAGATGCCGGCCGCCCGTGCGGAATGCCGGTGTTCGATCTCCTCGGTCAGATAGGCGATGGCGACGGCGGGGACACCGCCGAGCGCCATGCCTTCCAGGAAGCGGCCGGTCAGCAGGAGCGGGTAGGTCGGTGCCAGGGGGACCAGCAGGCCCAGGGCGGTCGCGGCGATGACCGACACCGAGATGGCCCGCACCCGGCCCACGCGGTCAGCCACGACAGACCAGGGGATGACGGCCACGGCCAGCCCGACGGTGGCCAGCGAGACCGTCAGTGCGGCGTCGGCGGCCCCGATATGGAAGTGCGCTGCGATCTGGGGCAGAACGCCCTGCAGCGAGTAGAGCTGGGCGAACGTCGCCACGCCGGCACAGAACAGTGCGGCCAACAGCCTGCGGTAGTCGGTGGACCCTTTCGGATGGCCGGCCCAGGCCGGACTGCTGGGGGTCGAGGGTTCCACGGACACCTGATCCAGGTTAGAAACGCCTGGGAGATGTGTCCAATGTATGAAACGGATCGAAGTGATGCGAGGTGCGCATGAACTCCGAATTGGGCCGTCAACGGGTGACGAATGCGGCGAATCGCTCCGCGGCCGGGGCCGGCTCGCGACTCGGAATCCACGCCACGCCGATCTGCCGCTGGGCACCAGGATGGGACAGCGGGACGTATTCACACATCGGTTCGCCGTGGCCCGGCCGCGGCTCGGGGACCACCGCGACGCCGAAACCCGCCGCAACCAGGCCTTCCATCGCGGGGATCTCCATCGCCTCGAACACGATTCGCGGCGACACGCCCGCGTCGGCCCACAGTTCGTCGGTGAGCTGACGCAGCCCGAAACCCGGCGGCAACGCGATCGCAGGCTCGTCGGCGATCTCGGGCAGACGCACCGGCGCGTGACCGGCGAACCGGTGCCCGCGCGGCACCGCGAGGCACAACCGCTCGACATAGAGCTCGTGCCAACCGAATTCGGCGCTCGCAGGGCGCGGAGAGGTGATGGCGAAATCCGCGCGCCCGTTCTGGATGTGCTGAATGAGGTCGTGGGCGGCGCCCTGAAACAGGTCGAACTGCACCTGAGGGGCCTCGGACCGGAATCGGCGCAGGAGTTCCGGGACATACCAGCTGGCCACCGAATGCAGGAACGCCAGCCGGACTGTGCCGGTGTCGGGATCACGCAGTGCGTTGATCCGTTTCACCGCGGCGTCCATTTCGGTGGTGCAACGGAGTGCGTGTTCGCGCATGATCCGGCCGTAGGCATTCAGCGTCAGCCGGCGATGAACCCGGTCGAACAGCGGTGCGCCGACTTCTTCCTCGAGTCGGGCGAGCGCTCGCGACAGTGTGGGCTGGCTGACCCCCAGCGTGGCCGCGGCCTCGGTGACGTGCTCGGTCTCGGCGAGCACGACGAACCACCGCAGCTCATCGAGATTCACGAACAGATGATACTCAGCGGGTATGACCTGAAGTCAGTTGTTGCGGCTGGGTCATGGTGCTACCACTGATCGTCGGACTCGAACCGGTGGTGATCGAGGGCGGCCGGGGTCGGGCACACCGTGTAGCGCGCCTGATTGCCGCCGCCGCGGCGGGCATCGGCCATGGTCTGGCCGGCCAGGTCGATCAGCTCATCGAGCAGTTCCTGCGGCGGGCAGCCCGACAATGCCGCCAACGGTGTGCACACCACGCCGATGCTCGCCGTCAACCGCGGTGGTGTGGTGGCCACCGCGCCCCGGATCCGCTCGACGAGCGGAGAGGAATCCGTGGAGGAGAACGTGTCGGCGATGACGAACTCGGCATCACCCACCCGGCCCACGATGGCGTTGTTTCGCGTGGTCTCGCGCAGGGTCTGGGCCACCGCCACCAAGGTCCGCTCGCATGCGATCGTCCCTTGGGTGCTCTTGAGCAGACTGAAGTTGTCCAGCGTCACCAGCAGCACCACCAGGTAGCGGTCGTCCACCCGGCCGCGGGCCGAGACCAGGGCGCCGGTGGCGCGGTAGAAGGCGTCCCGATTCAGCAGGCCGGTGAGCCGGTCGATCTCCGAGGCCAACACGTCGACACCCAGAAGATGCACCATCGCCCGGCAGGCTCCCGGCACCGACACGTTGACCATGGTGATGAACAGGAAAGCGCAGACGGCGAACACCGGATCGGTTTCACTCCCGAGCCGCCCCGCCAGCACCGCTGTGGCGGCGGTCGCGACCACGATCACGCCCGCCATGTGGCGGGGTGAATGGAAGAACGCGACGTAACCGCCGATGGCGGCAAAGGCGGTGCAGCCGAGCAGACCCGCCGCCGCGTTCGACTGAACCAGGCACGTTGCTGCGGTGCACAGGCTCGAGATCAGCGCGAACGCCCACGAGGATGCCTTGCTCGGCCACCGCGGACGCAGCCACGCCGCGGCCATCAACAGCGAGACCGCAGCAACGATCACGGTGGTGGCACGAGCAGCCGCGCCCTGCGGCCCCGCAGGGCTCCACAGCATGGCGATGTTGACCGCAGTAAGAGCAGAGATCGTCAACGCCAGGAGACGGCACGTGAAGGGCTGCATACCGCGTGAGGCGAGAAGTGCTGTTAGCCAGTAAAAGTTGTCGGGCTGCCGCCACCATCGCCGAGATGTCATCACCGGGTAGCTGCCCTCCTCTGTCTGGTGCAACCCGCACTACGCTCAGTGCGCGCCACACGGGGGAGTGCTTGCGTACAACGGGGATACGGTCCAGGAAAAACGGTACCAAGGGTGCCTGCCCGGGTCGAGGGCCTCGCTCGCCTCCACAGCTTCAGCTCAGGTGTGAACGCAGCTCACGTTTGAGCACCTTGCCGTAGCTGTTCTTCGGTAGTTCGGCGATCATCTCGTAGCGCTTCGGCCGCTTGAACCGTGCGATGCGTTGCAGCAGATGGGCATCGAGTTCGTCCGCCAGCGCCGGGGTCGGTGCGGCCGGGCCGGACGCCGCGACCACGAACGCCACCACGACCTCACCCCATTCGGCGTCGGGCGCACCGACCACGCAGGCCTCCGACACACCGGGATGCTCCAGCAACGCCTCCTCGACCTCGCGGGGATAGATATTGCTGCCCCCGCTGATCACCACATCCTTGGACCGGTCGCGCAGGGTCAGGAAGCCGCGACCGTCGAAGGAACCGACATCCCCGGTGCGCAGCCAGCCCCCCTGCAGTGTTTCCGCGGTCGCAGCAGGGTTGTTCCAGTACCCCGTCATCACGGCGTCGCCGCGACAGGCGATCTCGCCGACCTGCCCGGTGGGCACCGGGAGCCCGTCGTCGTCGAGGACGGCGACCTGCATCCCGGAGCGCGCATAACCGACCGAACCCAGCACGGCGTCGTCGGCGCCTTCGTGGTCGGCACGGCGCAGGCCCGTGATCGTCATCGGCGACTCCCCCTGGCCGTAGATCTGCGCGAAGACGGGGCCGAAGGCGGCCAGTGCTTTCTTCATGCTTTCGACATACATCGGGCCGCCGCCGTAGACGATCGTGCGCAGGTTGCGCGGACGGGGCCGGCCCGTCTCGACCAGCCGTTGGACCATCGTCGGCGCCAGGAACGCGCTCGCGCCGGGATGGTGGTCGCAGAGGTCCAGGAATTCGCCGGTGTCGAATGAACCGGAGCCGGGCACCACCTGGCGCGCCCCGCGCAGCACGTACGGCAGAACGTAGAGGCCCGACCCGTGCGACATCGGGGCGCCGTGGATCAGGCTGCACGCGTCGTCGGGGGAATCGATATCGGCCAGATGCGCCACGGTCATCGCTATCAGGTTGCGGTGCGAGAGCATCGCCCCCTTGGATCTGCCGGTGGTGCCGCTGGTGTAGAACAACCACGCCAACGTCTCCGGGTCGGTGTCGGGCACCGCCGCCGGCTCCGCGGCGCACCGGTCCCGGTAACCGGCGGACCCCACGATGTCGATCGGGACGTCGGTGAACGCTCCCAGCTCCGGGCCGATCTTCGCCGAGGCGAACACCTGGGCCGCGCCGGAATCCTCGAGGATCTGCTGCATCTCGCGGGGATGCAGCTTGAAGTTGATCGGAACCACCGCACATTCGGCGGCCCACGCCGCGAAGAACAACTCCACGATCTCCGGACGGTTCTCGCTGGCGATCGCGATCCGAGTTCCCGGCGGAATACCCTGCAGGCGAAGCGAAGCCGCCAACCGCAACGCCCGATCACGCAACTGCACCCAGGTGCTGACACAGCGCTGACCGTGAAAGACCGCGCCCTGGTCCCCGAACCGCACGGCCGCCTGGTCCAGCACCGCGAACACGCTCACCGCGGCACCCACTCCGAGGTCAGCGCGAAATCGGACAGGTACTTGGTGGAACTCCACCCGCCGTCGACGACGATCGTCTGGCCGTTGATGAAACTCCCGCCGGGCGAACACAGGAACGCCACCGTGCTGGCGATGTCCTCGACCCGGCCCAGGCGTTGGTGGGGAGTCATCTCGGTGTTGATCTTGCGGAACCGTTCGTCCTCCAGTCGGTGCTCGACCATCGGCGTGACCGTGACACCCGGCGCCACTGCGTTGCAGCGGATGCCCTGCGGACCGTACTGGCAGGCGATGTGGGTGGTCAGTGCCGTCAAGCCGCCCTTGGCCGCGGAGTAGGCGCCCCCACGCAACCCGCCGACCACGGCGAACGTCGACGTCACGTTGATGATCGCCGACCCGGCCTGCATATGCGGTATGGCCTCGCGCGCCATCCGGAACGGGGCGCGCAGCATCAGTCCCAGGAAGTAGTCCAGGTCGTCGTCGGCGGTCTCGTGCAGCGGCTTGGGGCTGCCGACGCCGGCGTTGTTGATCAGGAAATCGACGCCACCCCAACGACTGCGTGCCTCGCCGACGATGCGCGCCGGGGCGTCGTCGTCGGTGAGGTCCACGGCAATGGTGGCAATTCGCCCGGTGTCACCCACCGCCCGCTCCAGCTCGGCGAGCCGTCCGGCGTCGCGCCCGGTACCCAGTACCGCGATACCCGCCGCGGCCAGGGTGGTGGCACAGCCGAAGCCGATCCCGCTGCTGGCGCCGGTCACGATGGCCACCTGGTTGTCTGACATCAGCGCACTCCGCTCGCGGTGGTCTGGGTGGTGGGCGCCGGCGACATCAGCGCGGCGCGGATCTGGTGCTTGAGCACCTTGCCGGCGTCGTTCTTCGGCAGGGCGTCCCAGACGACCACCCGCTCGGGTGCCTTGAACCGGGCGATCCCGTTGGTGCTCAGCACTTCCCGCAGCTCGGCGACATCGGGAACCGCAGCTGCGCCGGGCACGATCACCGCACAGGCCTGTTCGCCGGTGCGCTCATCGGGGACGCCGACGATGGCGAGTTCGGCGATACCGGGATGGGTGATCAGCACGTCCTCGATCTCCTTGGGTGAGATGTTCTCACCATTGCGGATGATGATGTCCTTGGCCCGGCCGGTGACCACCAGGTATTCGTCGTCGACGAACCGGGCCAGGTCCCCGGTACGGAAAAACCCGTCACTGGTGAAGGATTCGGCTTCGTCGTCGGCACGCAGATAACCGACCAGCATCTGCGGCCCGCGGGCCTCGATCTCGCCGGAACCCTCGGCGGCCGCGTCGTGGTGGGCCAGCCGGATCTCGGCGATCCCGGGTCGTCCGTCGGTGTCGGCGGCCCGGGCGGCATCACCGGGGCGCAGTGCGCCGACTGTGGTCACCGGCACTTCGGTGGAGCCGTACACCCGGGTGACGAGTGCCCGCTCGAAATAGTCGGCGGCGCGGCGAATCAGCGCCGGGGGCACCGAAGCGCCGCCGCAGATGAACACCTCGAGGTCCGGCAGTCGGGTGCCCGCGGTGTCCGCCGCTGTCAGCAACTGGTCCAGGAACGGGGTGGCTCCGGCCATGTGGGTGCAGCGTTCGGCAGCCATCAGGTGCGCGCCCTCGGCGGCGTCCCAGCGCTCCATCAGCACCGCTGTCGTCCCGAGCAGCAGTGGGCACTCGAAGGCGTAGATCGACCCGCCGATGTGGGCGATCGGCGAGGCCACCAGAAAGCGGTCGCCGGGGTCGACATGCCAGTGGTCACGGAGCTGACAGATCAGTGCGTGAATCGAATTGTGGCTGTGCAGGACACCTTTGGGTCGACCGGTGGTGCCAGAGGTGTAGAGGACCATCCGCACGTCATCGGGATCGAGCTCCGGAAGCGCCCGGGACGGGACGGATTCGAGCAGGGTGGAGTAGTCGGTGTGCGGACCGGCTGGGCTGCGCACCACCACCACTTCCGGCGGCGCCGGCAGGTCAGCGGTCACCCGGCTGAGCATCGCAGCGTAGTCGTGTCCACGAAAGGTGCCGGGGATGACGATCATTCGAGTGTCAGCGTCCTCGAGAATGAAGCTGAGTTCCCGGTCCCGAAGCGACGGCAGAATCGGGTTGACCACCATGCCGGCCAGCGTGGCGCCCAGATAGACCACGGCGGCTTCGTGCCAGTTCGGCAGCATGAAAGAGACCACGCTGCCGGTGGGCATCCGCGCCGCCATGGCGTGCGCCATCGCCGAGGCCTGACGGTGGAGCTGGGCACAATCGACCCGGTGCGTGCCGTCGATGAGCACCTCGCGTTGCGGCGTCGACTCGGCGGCGGCTGCCAGTTCGTCGGCGAGCGTGCGGTGCACCCACAGGCCTGCGGCGTAGGCGTCTGCCACCCGCTGCTGGTCGGTACGCGTAATCCCGCGGATCATCGCACGCCCTAACCCCGTACCCGGCGGATGGTCATCGAATGGCGGTAGCGCGAGGCCGGGTGGGTGTTGATGGTCACCTGAGCCACCTCGCCGTCGGAGGTGGTGTAGGTGCGGCGCAGCTCCAGCGCGGCCGATCCGGCGTCCACCTTGAGCTCGATGGCAACGTCGGCGGGCATCAGGACCGCCGAGATCTCTTGGTGCACCCCGACCACGGTGCGGCCGAACATGTCTTCGATGAGCGGGAAGATGGGCCCGTTGTGACGCTGCAGCATCCGGCCCACTGCCGCGAATGCCCGGTTGATGTAGTACTCCGTGTGACAGACCGGATATGCCGCTCCGTCAGAGCGCCGGTAGCCACGCACCGCGAGCCAGCTCTGCCCGGCGGGCAGCCCGGTGCGGGCGGACAGCTCGTCGTCGACGGTGACCATCCGGTTGGACTCGATGACGAACAACGCGCCGCTGGCGAACGCCAGCAGATCGTTGATGGACATCACGTCCTGGGCGTAGGAACCCGTTGACGTCCGCGGCACCACCAGCGTTCCGGCCCGTGGCCGTGATGACACCAGGTTGTCCTCACGCAGCCGGCGCAGCGCCTCCCGCACGGTGTACCTGCTCACCGAAAAGCGTTCGCAGAGGGCGTGTTCGGTGGGCAGCTGCGAACCCACCGGGTAGACGCCCTCCACGATCTCCTGCCGGAGAGTGTGCGCTACCTGCAGGTAACGCGGATCCGTGGGCCGTGCCTCGGTCACGTGACCACCTGAGCCGCGCGGCGTAATGCCAGCACCGAACCTTCGCCGTCGGCGGCGACGAACAGGGTCCCGTCCGGCCCGGCCGTGATTCCGGCGAAGGGGCCCTGCGGACCGGAGAACGGCGGCATCCCCCGCAGCGGTTTGGGCTCCACACCCGGTGGCGGACCGATCGGAAGACCGGCGGCGATGGTGTGCCGGGCGCCGGTGGTGAGGTCCACCGTGAGGACCGATTGGGCGCCGGCGTCGACGACGTAGAGCTGGTCATCGACGACGAGCAGGCCCTGGGGCCGCTGCAGTCCATCGAGCACCGATTCCGTCTGTGAACCAACGATTTTCACTACGCGGCCGGCGCCGGACTCGGCGACCAGCGGTGCCCCGTCGGGGCCGATCGCCACACCGACGGGCTGAGCCAGCCCGTCGGCCAGGGTCTCGGGGCCGTGCTGGTGGATCGCCAGCACTCGACCGGTACCGAACTCGGCGACTACGGGGGTGCCACCGGGTGCCAGCGCGATACCGTACAGCTGGTCCAAACCGTCTACCAGGAACTCACTTTCGCTGCGTTGCGGCCAGTAGCGGGCCACTTGGCCACCGGAGGTGGTGACCACGAGTTCGCCGGGGCCGGCCACCGCGACACCTCGGATGAAACCCGGGTATCCGGGGGAGAACAGCATGCCGATGGTGTCGAGCGAGCCGTCCGGGCGCAGCCCGTAGAGGTAGGTGCCGTCGGCGACGTAGACCGAGCCGTCGTGGGCGACTGCCAGATCCATTGGCCAGTTGAGCCCGCCCGGCAGCAGCGCCCGGGTGGCCCCGTCACCGAGGATCTCGGTGATCTCACCGGTGAAGTTCGAGACGAACAACCTGCCATCTGCGAACGTGAGGTTGTCCAGCCCGGGATTGAGCTGGGCCAGCACAGTGCGCTCACCGGTGCGGGGATCGATGCGTAAGACCTGGCCGCTGTGGACCTGGGTGGAGACGATCCTGCCGTCGGCGTCGAACTTCACCGCATCCGGCACGCCGAGGTCGCCGGCAACGCGTTCCGCCTGGCTGTGCTTGCCGCCGTCGGGATCGATGCGCCAGATTTCGTTGGCGCCCATCACCGGGAAGTACAGCATCCCGTCGGGCCCGAACTCCATGGCGTTCGGCGACGGTACGTTCTCCAGCAGCACCCGCGGCTCGCCCCCGGCGAGGTCGAGCTCCAGCAGTCGTCCGCCTTCGCGGCATTCCCCGATGAACAGCCGTCCCCGGTGCACGGTGATCCCGTTGGCCGAGGGCACGTCGTCGCGAAGCACCCGGGTCCGCCCGCGCTCGAGCACGCTGACCCGGCCGTCCATCACCTCGGTGGCGATCAACGTCCCGTCCGGCCCGAATGCCACGTCGTCGGGCGCGACGATGTCACCGCCCTTGGCGCTGACCGTGTCCAACTCGGCGGTGTCGAGGTTCAGGGCGCTGATCTGGCTGCCGGTCACCTGCGCGATGTACACCCGGCCGTCCGGACCGGTGCGCAGGCCGTTCGCGCCGAAGAGGCGACTCGGCGCGGTCAGCCTGGTCAGCCCCCATCCGTCACCGAGGTGGGGTTCGCCGTATCCAGACGGGGGAGCGTATCGAGAAGGGGGTCCGCCGTTCATCGGACGGACAATAGCAACCCGATTTCGTCCAGACAATAGCGCTTCAAGCATTGGAATCGGTGCTTGACTACGGCCGGAGCGTAGGAGAATGATGCTCTCCAAATGAGAGCATGCCAAATTCTTGTCCGGACAAATACGACTTGTCGAGGTGGGTCATGACCGCGGATCAGCTCGGCCTGCGGGGACGGTTGGTCGTGGTCTCCGGAGCTGCCGGCGGCGGTATCGGCACCACCGTGACCGAGATGGTGGCCCAGGCCGGCGCGACCGTCGTCGCCGTCAGCCGATCCAAGGAGAAGCTCGACCAGCACATCGGCCCGCTGGTCGACCGGGGGTTGCCGATCGTGCCGGTGGCCGCCGATGCGGCTACCGACGAGGGCATCGACACCGCACTCGACGCAGCGCGGTCGGCCGCCAGAGATACCGGGGCACAGCTGTACGGACTGGTCAATGTCGCCGGCGGCGCGGCGCCGGCGACCTGGATGCCATCCACCCGGGTGCGTAGGTCGGACTGGCGTGAGCTGTTCGCGGCGAATCTCGAAACCATGTTCTTCATGAGCCAGGCGGTCGCGGGCGAATTACGCACGAGCGGCTGCCCGGGCTCGATCGTCTCCATCTCCTCGATCAGCGGAATGAACACCGCGCCGTTTCATATCGCCTACGGCACCGCCAAGGCCGCCGTCGTTGCGGCAACCCGGACCATGGGGGCCGAACTGGCCGCCTCGGGCATCCGGGTCAACGCCGTGGCGCCCGGGGTGACGGAGACGCCGGCGTCAGGCACCTACGTCGACGACGATCCCGAGCGGGACCGTCGCGCCATCGCCATGGGGCGCCGCGGCACACCCGCCGAACAGGCCGGCGCGATCTTGTTCCTGCTCTCCGATCTCTCCAGCTACGTCACCGGTCAGACCCTGCTCGTCGACGGCGGGCTCAACCTGCGCTGGACACACGTGGGCGCCGACAACACGTCGTTGTTCCTCAAGGACGACAACTTCCGCGACGCCATCACCCGCTGGGAAGGACAGGATCTGACATGACCGAGATCGACAACCGGCCCGAAACAGAACCCGCGGAGGTTCCAGAGGAGCTCTCCGAGCCGATGACCATCGGCGTCGAGGCCTACATCTCGCCCGAGTACGCCCGCGCCGAACGGGACAAGCTGTGGCGCAAGGTCTGGCAGCAGGTCGGCCGGGTCGAAGAGATTCCCGACGTGGGCAGTTACCTCACCTACGACATCCTCGACGACTCGATCATCGTCGTACGCACCGGAACCGGCTCGTCGGCGGATGATTTCGCCGCTCACCACAACGTCTGCATGCACCGGGGCCGCCGTCTTGTCGACACCCCGCCCGGCGCCAAGAACGCTGTCGGCAAGGCACGCAAGTCCTTTGTGTGCGGCTTCCACGGCTGGACCTACGGCTTGGACGGCACCTGCACGCACATCCGCGAGCAGGACGACTGGCAGGGCACGCTGACGCGGGAGAACACACACCTGGCCCCGGTTCAGGTCGACACCTGGGGCGGCTGGCTGTTCATCAACATGGACCCCGACTGCGAACCGCTGGCCGACTACCTGTTCCCCGCGGCGAAGATCCTCGATCCGTTCGGCCTGGAGAACATGCGCTTCAAGTGGCGCAAGTGGCTGTACTTCGACTGCAACTGGAAGGTGGCGCTGGAGGCGTTCAACGAGACCTACCACGTCTTCACCACCCACCCCGAGTTCAACAAGTTCGGCGAGTTCAAGGGCTGGGCGAAAGCCCAAGGCAAGCACAGCAATATCGGCTATGACGCCCCCAAGGGCCTCGACGAGACGAAGTCGAAGATCCGCCTGGGCACCGGTGATCCGCGGATCTCGACCGCCGAGATGCAGGTGTACACCATGGAGGAGACCAACGCGACCACCACGCAGACGCTGGTGAACGCCGCCAAACGGCTGGTCGACGAACTTCCCGAGGGCACCCCCGCCAACAAGGTGCTCGAGCACTGGCTGACCTCGGCGCGCCGTGACGACGCCGAACGCGGGGTCATCTGGCCGGTCATTCCGCCCGACATCCTGGGCCAGAGCGGCACCGCATGGCAGATCTTCCCGAATTTCCAGGTGGGGCAGGGCCTGACCAGCGCCTTGTGTTACAGCGCGCGCCCCGACCCGAGTTACGACCCGGACAAGTGCATCTTCGAGGCGGCGTGCCTGGAGCTGTACCCGAAAGGCGAAGAGTCGCAGACGGAGTGGGAGCACACCCCCAAAGAGTCGCCGAACTGGTTGTCGGTGCTGCCGCAGGACTTCTCGAACATGGCCGCGGTGCAGCAGGGCATGAAATCGGCCGGCTTCGGCGGCACGCTGCCCAACCCGTACCGCGAACGCAGCACGGTCAATCTGCACTACCAACTTTCCAAGTACATGGGGACCGGGGCCCCATCACAAGCAGGAAAAGATCTAGGAGCGAGCAAGTGAAGGTCAACCTCGGTACCGGGGCGCAGAACTCCCACGACTGGGAGAGAGTGCTCGCCGGTGACTACAGCAGCCCGCCCGCCACACCCGACTGGGAGTGCGTCCAGGGTGCGCTGGCGCTCGGCGACCTGGCTGAGCCACTCGGGTTCGACGGCATCTGGTTCCCCGAACATCAGGGCACGCCATATGGCATGACGCCCAACCCGATTCAGGCCCTGACCTATTTCGCCGGCCGGACCGAGCGCGTCAGCCTGGGCACGTTCGTCGCGGTGGCACCCTGGTGGAACCCGGTCCGGTTGGCACACCAGATCGCCTACCTCGACATCCTGTCGAAAGGGCGTTACACCACCATCGGGATCGGTCGCGGGGTGTCCAAGGCGGAGTTCGACGCCGTCGGTGTGCCCCGAGAGGAGAGCCGTGAGCGGTTCAACGAATGCCTCGACATCCTGAAACTCGCCTTCAGCGGTGAGCGGTTCTCCTATGACGGCGAGATCTTCTCGTTCCCGGAGATGTCGCTGCGCCCGGCGCCGTTCAGCGACGACCTGTTCTCCCGGATCTACAGCTCGTCCTCGACGGCCGAGTCGCTGGAGATCCTGTCCCGACGCGGCATGGTGCCGCTGTTCGTGGGCAACAAACCGATCTGGGATGCCGGCTTGGAAGTGCAGAAGGTCAACACCTTCCGCGCCGAGGAGGGGCTGCCGCCGTGTCAGCCCAAGAACGTGATGTTCATGTACTGCATTCCGGAGAACATCAGGCAGGGCGGGCTCCTAGGAGAGTTTGAAGCGAAGACCGACGAGTGGATCTACACCGCGAACCGCGATGTCAATGTGCACTACGGGTTCGCCGATGCGTCGAACTTCAAGGGTGTCAAGGGATATGAGGCCTACGCCAATCGTGAAGCGACTGCCACCGCGGTGCTGGCGGAGTCGGTGCAGGGTGACGGCACCGGCGGGGTGAAGCCGAAGGAGAAAAAGGGCCCTCCCGGCTACCACGCCTCCAACCTCCTGATCGGCTCACCCGAGGAGATCTTCAAGAAACTCAAGGCCGCGCAGGAGGCCTGCTCGTTCTCCGAGGTGACCATCGTGCCGCAATTCGGGACCATGCCCTACGCCGATGCGGTCGAGTCCGTCAAACTGTTCGCCAAAGAGGTACTGCCCGCGGTGCACGAGATGGAGGCACCGCTGCACGCCGCCGCGCTGCCGGAAAAGGTGCAGGCATGACGTCCGTGACCAATAGCTGTGGCCCCACCGACACGCCCACCGATATCGACATCGACGCATTGCGCGAGAAGTACCGCGTCGAGCGGGAGAAGCGCCTCCGAAAGGAGGGCTCCAAGCAGTACGTCGAAACAGGCGGTGGTTATGCGGAATTCGCTGAGATCGATCCGCACACCCCCTATGTGGAACGCGACCCGATCAACTCCGACATCGATGTCGCGGTGCTCGGTGGCGGCTTCGGCGGCCTGCTTGCCGGGGCTCATCTGAAGAAGGCCGGTGTGGAGGACGTCCGCATCATCGAGATGGGCGGCGACTTCGGCGGCGTCTGGTACTGGAACCGCTACCCGGGAATCCAGTGCGACAACGAGTCCTACTGCTACGTACCGCTTCTCGAAGAGCTGGACTTCATTCCGTCGAAGAAGTTCGCCGACGGCGCCGAGATCTACCAGCATTGCCGCAATATCGGCAAGCACTTCGGCCTCTACGACGGTGCCATCTTCTCCACTCAGGTGCGCGACTTGATCTGGGACGACGAGATCGGCCGGTGGCGGATCACCACCAACCGGGGTGACGACATCAGGGCCCGGTTCGTGGTGATGGCGTCGGGTCCGTTCAACCGGCCCAAGCTCCCCGGTATCCCCGGCATCCATGACTTCCAGGGGCACAGCTTCCACTCGTCGCGGTGGGATTACGAGTACACCGGCGGTGACTCGGCCGACCCGGTCTTGGACAAACTGGTCGACAAGACAGTGGCGATCATCGGCACCGGTGCCACCGGCGTGCAGATCGTGCCGTTCCTCGGCAAGTACGCCAAACAGGTCTACGTCATCCAGCGCACCCCGTCGACCGTCGATGCGCGCAACAATGCGCCCACCGATCCGGAGTGGGCGAAGTCGCTGCAGCCGGGCTGGCAGAAGGAGCGCCAGCGCAACTTCCACTCCTGGACCTTCGAGGGCATGGCACTGGGCCAGCCGGACCTGGTGTGCGACTTCTGGACTGAGCTCGGCCGCAACACCGCGGCCCGGGTGCTTGCCCTGGAGGATCCCGCCTCGATGACCCCTGAGCAGTTCATGGGTCTGCGCGAGGAAGAGGACTACAAGCTGATGGAGCGCCTGCGGCGTCGTGTCGAGAGCCTGGTCGACGACCCGGATACCGCCGAGGCGCTCAAGCCGTACTACCGGTTCCTGTGCAAGCGACCATGTTCCAACGACGACTATCTGGCGACGTTCAACCGACCCAATGTGACGTTGATCGACGTGTCGGAAAGCAAGGGCGTGGAGAAGCTCACGGAGACGGGGTTCGTCGCCAACGGCGTCGAATATCCGATCGACTGCATCATCTACGCCAGTGGCTTCGAGATCACCACCGAGATCAGCAGGCGCTACAGCATCGACGCCATCGAAGGCCGCGACGGCGTGTCGCTGTACGACTACTGGCATGACGGCTTCAAGACGCTGCACGGCATGACCAGCCGCGGCTTCCCGAACCAGTTCTTCACCGGTTTCACCCAGGTAGGCATCTCGGCGAACATCGCCGCCAACTATGAACTGCAGGGCGAGCACATCGCCTACGTCATCGCCGAAGCGCTGAAACGCGGTGTCACCTCACTGGAGCCCACCCAGGAGGCGCAGGACGGCTGGTGCCAGACGATCAAAGAGAACCTGATCGACAATTCGGCTTTTGATGCCGAGTGCACCCCTGGCTACTACAACAACGAAGGCGGCGGTGGTGGGGAAGGCATCAAGTCCCACCTCGGTGAGCCGTACGGGCCGGGCTTCTACGCGTTCGGTGACCTGCTCGCGCAGTGGCGCGCCGGTGGCGACCTGCAGGGTCTCGAACTCGGCACATGACTGAACTGAGATTCGACCAGCGCGTCGCGGTGGTCACCGGCGCCGGACGCGGGCTGGGCCGGGAGTATGCACTGTTGCTGGCGGCCCGCGGCGCGGCAGTCGTCGTCAACGACGTCGGTGGCAGCCTGACCGGTGACGGCTCCGATACGGGCCCGGCCGCCGAGGTGGTCGCCGAAATCGAGGCGGCAGGCGGAACGGCGATCGCCTGCACTGATTCGGTGGCGACACCGGAGGGCGGCGCGGCGATCATCAACACCGCACTGGAGCGTTTCGGCAGGCTCGACGTGCTGATCCACAACGCGGGCAATGTGCGGCGCGCGCCGCTGGCGCAGATGCGCTACGACGACTTCGAGGCGGTGCTCGACGTCCACTTGCGGGGCGCATTTCACGTTGTGCGCGCGGCATTTCCGGTGATGCTCGAGGCTGCTTACGGTCGTATCGTGCTGACCTCGTCGATCGGCGGCCTGTACGGCAACCACGATGTCGCCAACTACGGGGTGGCCAAGGCCGGCATCATCGGGCTGTCCAATGTGGCGGCCATCGAAGGTGCCGCCGCCAATGTCACAAGCAATGTCATCGTGCCCGCGGCCGTCACCCGGATGGCCGAAGGTATCGACACCTCGGCGTATCCGCCGATGGGCGCCGACCTGGTGGCCCCGGCGGTGGGCTGGCTGGCACACGAGTCGTGCTCGGTGACCGGGGAGATCCTGGCGGCGCTCGCCGGCCGCATCGCGCGGGCAGCCGTCGTCGAATCGCCCGGGGTGTACCGACCGTCATGGACCATCGAGTCCGTCGCTGAAGCCCTCGACGAAATCCGGGATCTGAGCGACCCGGTGATCTTCCCCGTCGTCCCCGACGGTCACGCCGACCACATCCGGTACAGCTTCGCAATGGCGGCACAGGCCGGAGCTACGCATGTCTAGCGCCGGCCCCCTACAAGGCGTGCGCGTCGTCGACCTCACCGCCATGGTGATGGGCCCCTACTGCACCCAGATCATGGCGGACATGGGGGCCGAGGTCATCAAAGTCGAACCGCCGCAAGGGGATAACACCCGCTTCATCTCGGTGGGGCCGGCGCCGGGCATGAGTGGGGTGTTCGTCAACGTCAACCGTGGCAAACGCAGTGTCGCACTGGACCTGCAGACCGCCGAGGGCAAGCGGGCGCTGCGGGCATTGATCGAATCGGCCGACGTGTTCATCCACTCGATGCGGTTCAAAGCGATCGCCAAGCTGGGTTTCGGATATGCCGAGGTCGCCGCGATCAACCCGTCGATCATCTACACCAACTGCTACGGCTACGGACGGCGCGGCCCGGACGCCGACCGGCCCGCCTACGACGACACCATCCAGGCGGAATGTGGCATTCCCGCAGTGCAGGAACAGCTGACCGGAGAAGCCAACTACGTCGGCACCATCATGGCCGACAAGGTGGCCGGGCTGACCGCGCTCTACGCCACCATGATGGCGCTGTTCCATCGTGAACGCACCGGTGAGGGCCAGGAGGTGGAGGTCAGCATGTTCGAGACGATGGCCTCGTTCATGCTGGTGGAGCACGCCAACGGCGCGATGTTCTCGCCACCGTTGGGTCCGGCGGTGTACCCGCGCACGGTAGCGCCGAACCGGCGGCCGTACCGCACCAAAGACGGCTACATCGCGGCCTTGATCTACAACGACAAGCACTGGAATGCGTTCATCAAAGCGGTCAGACCGGCTTGGCACGTGGACGATGGAGACCTGTACGGCACCCTGGAGCGGCGCGCCAAACAGATCGACGCGGTGTACGCCCTGGTCGCCCAGACGCTGACGGAACGCACCACCGAGGAGTGGCTGACGTTGTTCCGCGAGCTGGAGATTCCCGCGGCGCCGCTGCGCACTCCCGATGCACTCTTCGACGACCCCCACCTCAACGCGGTCGGGTTGTTCGAAACCGTGCAGACCGACTACGGCCCGGTGCGTTTTCCCGGTGTGCCGACGTGGTTCTCGCGTACCCCCGGTCGGGTGCGGGGATTCGCACCGGAGTTGGGCGCCGACACCGCCGACGTGCTCAGTGAGCTGGGGCTCGCGGCACCCGATGCCGATGCCGTGCTCGGCTCGGGTCAAACCTGAGGAAGAACAATGGAATTCGAGATGGGCCCGCAGGCCGCAGCGCTGCGCGAGCAACTCCGGGAGCTGGTGGGCACGCAGATGCCGGCAGATTTCCTCGGGGCGTTCACCGACGACCCCGCGGACCTGGATGCGGCGCAGCGGTTCTGCCGACTATTGGCCGAGCAGGGACTGTTGTGTGCAGCGTGGCCGGAAGAGTTCGGTGGCCGGGCATCGTCGGTGTGGGAGCAGACCGTCGTGCGCGAAGAGATGTGGGCGCACCACGAACCGCGAGGTGCGCAGTACATGGGGGTGAACTGGGTCGGGCCGATCATCATGCGGCACGGCACCCCCGAGCAGCAGCGCACCCATCTGCCGCCGATCGCCAACGGCGAGGTGATCTGGTGCCAAGGCTTCTCCGAGCCGGAGTCGGGATCGGACCTGGCATCGCTGCGCACCTATGCCCGCCGCGCCGAGGACGGGTCGGACGGATGGCTGATCAGCGGGCAGAAGATCTGGACCTCGTACGCGACGATGGCGCAGTGGTGCTTCCTGTTGGCGCGAACCTCACGCGGTGAGCGCAAACAGCAGGGCCTGACGATCTTCCTGGTGCGCATGGACGACCCTGCCATCCAGGTCCGGCCGATCCGCGCCATGCTGGGCCCGCACCATCTCAACGAGGTGTTCTTCGATGACCTGCGGGTCAGCGAGGCCGATGTGCTCGGCACCGTCGACCAGGGGTGGTCCATCGTGCAGGACGTGATGTCTTTCGAGCGCGTCGGAATCGCCAGGTACGCCCGCTGCGAGCGGCTGCTGGCGGCCGCCCCGAAGGTGCTCGGAGCGCGTTGGGACGAACTCCCCACCGAGTTGCACGGCCGCTGGGCGCGAATGCTCACCCATTGCCGGCGCGCGCGTCTGATGGCCTACCGAGTGGTGGCGATGCAAGCAGGTGGGCGGGTCAATCCCGGTGATGCGGCTGCCTATCGGATCGCGGTGACCAAGCTGGACCAGGAGAGCGCCGAGGTGCTGATGGAGATCGCGGCGGTGCTACCGGAGGACAGCGGGGACGCCGCGGCCGGCTATTTCCGCGCCGAGGTGGAGGATCACTGGCGGTACTCGCAGGCCTCCACCGTTTCTTCGGGAAGTATCGAGATGCAGCGGATCCTGTTGTCGCGCACCCTCCTGGCCGCAGCGAAGGCGTCATGAGCATGCAACTGGAGCTCAGTGACGAGGCCGCCGAGTACGGCCGGCAGGCGCTGCGCGCGTTTCAGGCCGCCGGTGGCGATCAACTGGTACAAGACGCCGAGGTCAAACCGCAGATCCGGGAGACCCTGGTGGCACCGGTGCTCGCCGAACTCGGGGCCTGGGATCTGGAACCCGGCGCCGACGCCGACTCGAGGGAGGCCGCGGCCGCCCTGTGCCGCAGCGCCGGGTACTGGGCGTTGCCGTACCCGGTGGCTGAGCGGCTGGCCCGCCCGGGTGACATCGATGCCGACGGTCTGGTGGTGGTCGATCCCGCTCGTCCCGTCGCGCCATTGGCGGGCTTGGAAAACAGCTGGGCGACAGTCACCCTGACGGGCCGGCGAGGCCGGGTCGTCGGCCAGGGAGCCGCACAGTCGGCCTTCGTCAGCGCGGTGACGCTGCAGCACCTCGACGATGACGGCGAGGGTGATGTCGCCCTGGCGCTGGTGCTGCCGTGTTGGACGCTGCTGGGAATGCTCGACCGGGCCATCGACGAGACCGTCGCGCACATCAGCCTGCGTAAGCAGTTCGACCAGCCGTTGTCCGGGTTTCAGGGCGTGCAATTTCAATTGACCGATGCCGAGGTGGAACGCAGCGGCCTCGACGTCCTGGCCAGGTATGCGTTATGGAGTATTGGTAGCGCATCGACGAACGACGCCGCCATCGATGACGCCCTCGCACTGCGCATGGCCGCGATCGAGGCCGCGGAGGTGGTGTTCCGGGTATGCCACCAGTTGCACGGCGCCGTCGGGTTCTGCGAGGAGACCACCCTGTCCTGGCTGTCGCGGTACAGCCAGCCGCTGCGACGGCTGCCCTACGGCCTGTCCGCGACCCGGTCGCACCTGACCCAGCGGATCGGTCGTCGCGGCCTGACCGGGCTGTACATCCCGTGAGCGGCGATCTCACGCAGTTTCGCGCCGATGTCCGGTCGTGGTGCCGCGAGCACATTCCCGTGGACTGGCGTGCGGCGCAAACCGGGGTCAGCGGTCAGGCGTTCGTGGACTTTCAGAAAGCCTGGTTTGGCGAACTCCACACCGCCGGTTACGCGGTGCCGCATTGGCCGGCCGAATGGGGCGGCGGGATGTCGGTTCCCGAGCAGATCGTGCTCTACCAGGAGCTGGCGGCCCATGACGCGCCGCGCCTGGTGCTGGCGTTTGTCGGCATCCACCACGCCGCGTCGACGCTGTTGGTGGCAGGTACCGACGAGCAGCGTCGACGCCACCTGCCGGCCATCCTGAACGGCGAGATCTGGGTGCAGGGGTTCTCGGAACCCGAAGCCGGTTCCGACTTGGCGAGTTTGCGCACCACCGCACGCCGGGTCGGCGACACCTTCGTGGTGAACGGTCAAAAGCTCTGGGCCAGTGGCGGAATGCACGCGGACTGGTGCTTACTGTTGGCCCGTACCGACCCCGATGCGCCCAAGCGCCGCGGTATCTCCTACTTCCTGATGGACATGACCACCCCAGGCATCGAGGTACGGCCCATCCGCAATGCGGTCGGCGACTCCCATTTCTGCGAGATCTTCCTCAACGATGTGGAGATCCCGGCGACGAACCTGGTGGGGGCGGAGAACGCGGGCTGGCAGGTGGCCCAGGCCACTTTGGGTGCCGAGCGGGGCATGACAATGCTGGAACTGGCTGAGCGGCTGGGTAATGCGGGCTTCCGGTGGCTGGTGGACCTGTGTCGCCGGCAGGGAGCCGACGGTCGCCCGGTCGACGACGACCGCGTGCTGGATCGCTTGGCGCAATTCGACATCGAGATCACCGGCCTGCGGGGGATGTGCAGGCAGCTGGTGGAGCACCACGAATCCGGCGGTGGCGGGCCGGCGGATGCGTCGATCATCAAGCTCTTCTACAGCGAGTTGCTGCAACGGCTCACTGATTTCGGCACTGAGATCGGCGGGTTGGCCGCACACACGCAGTTGGCCAAACCCCTGTCCAGTGGCTGGGAATCTGGTGCCTGGGTGCTCGATTTCATCGGCTCCTGGGAGTGGACCATTCCCGGTGGGGCCAGCGAGATCCAGCGCACCATCATCGGCGAGCGCGGGCTGGGCATGCCCCGGGAACCGAGCGCGGTATGAGCACTGATTTTGCCGACCTGCACGACGAATTGCGCAGCGTCGCGGTCGAGCTCCTCGAGAAGGAGACCGGCGCAACCGTTCCGGTGTCACTGCTGGCGCGGGCGGGCTGGACGGGGCTGGAGGTGCCGGACCACCTCGGTGGCGCCGGCGCGACCTTCTGTGAGACCGCGGTGATTTGCGAGGAGATCGGCCGAGCTGCGGCGTCCACCGGTTACTTCGGTGGGTTGCTGGCGGTCGGGGCCTTGACCGCCCTGCCGCCCGGCGCGGTACGCGACGGATTGCTCAGTGGAATCGCAGAGGGGACGTCCACTGTGTCCGTCGCACTGTCCGCCGATGGAAACGGTGGTACCGCGTTGCCCTTCGGGATCACGCCCGCCTCAGCGGGCTGGCGCGCCGCCGGACGGGCACGGTTTGTTGTTGATGCCACCGCGGATCAGGTGCTACTGCTCGCCGAGGACCCTGCCGGGTTTCCGGTGATCGTCGTGGTACCCGCGGACACCGCCGGTCTGACGGTGCAGCCGCAGCCGGTCGTGGACGAAACGCGAAGTCTGGCTGAGGTGCTCGCCGATGATGTGACCGTCGGCGCCGCTGCGGTACTCCGGTTCGCCGACGACGGGCACGCGCCGGTGCGGGCGCTGACAGCCCGGGCCGAGACCGCCATCGCGTGCGACAGCCTCGGGATCGCGGAGGCCATGCTCGCCCGCACCGTCGCCTATGTCGGCGTGCGGGAACAGTTCGGCAGACCCATCGGCTCCTTCCAGGCCGTCAAGCACGCCTGTGCCGACATGCTCGTCCTGATCTCCGTAGGGCAGCAGCTCGTGCGCAGCGCTGTGGACGGGGTGGCCGAACAACGCGACGACGCCGGGCTGGCGGCCTCGAAGGCCAAGGCCTACACCACCGAGGCGGCAGTCGAGATCGCCGGTAGAGCAATGCAATTGCACGGTGGGATCGGCTACACCTGGGAAAGCGGTGTGCACGGTTATCTCAAGCGCGCGACGCTGAACCGGGCCCTGTTCGGCTCGCCCGCAACGCATCGGCGGCGGATCGCGCAGCAGTACCGAGTCTGAGGACGGCTTGTCTGGACACGCCCACGTCCCGAAAACCGCAGCGGCACAGATCGAATCGCGGTGGTGCGACGGCGATTTTTGTCGGTGGGTGTCCGTAGTATCGCTGGTATGTTCGATGAGTTGCCGGATTCCGCGTCACGCGCCGACCTTGATGATGCCGCTGTTGTGTCGGCCATCAAGGGTTGGACGCGGGCGGTGGCCACGGCGGCGGCGCATCGGTTGGCGTTCATCGCCGAATTGACCTCGCGGCGTTACGACGAGGATTGGGATGTCAGCGAAGAGGCTTGTGATGCCTGGGATTCGGCGGCCTCGGAGGTCTGTGCGGCTTCAGGTATCTCCCAGGGCCGGACGTCGAAGGACATGGAAGTCGGCGGCCAGGCGGTCGTTCGTTGCGGCGAGTTGCGCCTCGGTGTCGCGCGATTGCTTGCGCCACTTTGCCCTGCAACGTGGTGAGGCCGTGCGCCTGGCCGCCGAGCACCTGGCCGACGGCGCCGACATCTTCCGCGACGGCCTCGACCTGTCGGCGCTGCTCGACGACGACGGCCACCTCAATCACGCCAAGGTCGTCGAGGCTGCGCAGGCGACCCTCGCAGCGCATCCGCACTGGTCGCCGCGCAAACCTGTGGTCAAACGCAACCCCGCCAGCGTCGGCGCCGGGCTCAGGAGCGGCGCAACCGGCACCGACCACCGACCTGGCGTGTCGTGGGCCGGGCTGTTGAACACAAGGGCGGGCGTCGACTGAGGGCAAGGTGTGGCCGCCCTGAGTCACACCGCCACTACACTGATCGGTGCGGCGGCCTAGCGAGTCAGGTACTCGGGCCACCGCACCGATCGCCCCAGGCGGGCATTCTGCGTTCGGCTGTAAGCCGCGCAGACGTAAACCAATCACGTTTCAATCCGCCTGGAAGGCAACACTTCTCATGACTCTAGTCACCTCCACTAGCGGCGGCACTCACGGACTGCTCCCCGAACAGCTCGGTACGCTGATCGTCCAGCCGGTCCGCGAAAAGTCCGTCGCCCTGCGCGTCGCCACCGTGGTCACGACGACCTCCAACGAGTACCGCATCCCGGTAGTCCAAGACGACGCCGGGGTCGCGTGGCTCGCCGAAGGTGCCGAGATCACCGCATCCGACGCCGATTTCGACGAACTTGTCGTGCGCCCGGCCAAAGTTGGCGGGCTGTCAGTCATCTCCCGCGAGCTGGCCGAGGACTCCGCGCCGTCGGCTCAGGCCGTCGTCGGCGACGGCCTGGCCGAGAAGATCGCCCGAGGTCTCGACTCAGCATTCTTCGGCAACACCGTCGTCAACGGCCCGTCTGGCCTGCTGTCTGTGACCGGCGTGTCCACCGTGGACACCGGCGGCACGATCGCCAACACCGACCCGTTCGCAGAGGCACTGTCCAAGGCCGAGACGGTGGGAGCCACGGTCACCGCGTTCGTCGCACATCCGTCCACGGTGCTCACACTGGCCATGGTGAAGAAGCAGACCGGCAGCAATGAGCCGCTACTGGGCTACGACGCATCTCAGCCCACTCAACGCCAGGTGCTCGGCATTCCGCTCATCCCGTCGCCCGCGGTGGCACTCGGTGATGTGTGGGCAATCCCTGCCACCAAGGTCCTCGTCGTGCTGCGCGACGATGTGCGCCTCGACGTCGACCGCAGCAGGTACTTCGAGTTCGACAAGATCGGCATCAAGGCAACCCTGCGCGCCGGTATCGCATTCCCGCACCCCGAGGCCCTCGTGCGGCTGTACGACGCCCCGTAGCCCGCAGACCGGCGGCGAGGAGTAACGAGCCTCGCCGCCCAGGGCGCCTCGCGGCGCGGTGGCGTTGTCGGTCGACGTCAGCACGCAGCCGCGGGGCGCTCAACACCCCGGGCGGGTACTCCCCGTAACCCCTTTTTGTGCACCTCGCGGCATAGGCATACGTCTCTACCCATAGTTTTTTCCAATACACGCTGCACATCCGGCCGTAGCGGAGACACGTCTACTCCCGTTCACCATCTTCCGATAACGGGTCGTGAAAGACATTTGGCCCCAAATCGCTATCTCGGTGACCGAGGCTCCGTTCCAGCATGTCGACTAACGATGATTCGTGGTCCTTTGAAGGTTTCAGCGTCACTTGATCTCTGAACAGATCTGCCAACCAGGGTCGCGACGCGTCCACGCGCGCGCCGAGTTCGTGGGCGAGGAGATACGCAGCTTCGTTTAAAGCATCACCGCGCGCTGTGAATTGTGGGTCGTCTCCTGGATCTGCCTGTAAACGCTCCAAAAGTGTTCTAGCTCCAGGCAGGCGCAGAGTCTCGCGGATATGAGCGAACTGACCCAGCGCACGGTTGTAGGACGCTAACCGCCTGTAGCCAGCCAGCTCCAGCCACCTAGTCGGGGCTGCGGCAACGGCAAGGTTTTCTAACGTTTCCGCACGATTGCCTTTCAAGCGGTGCGCGCGCGCTCTTGATGTTTGTTCCAGCAAGACGCGGAGGCAACCCAACGACAAATCCGTATCCTCCAACCAGACGTACCAGGCTGAATCGAGAGCGTCGGCAGCGCTGCTCAGTGCCTGACGTTCATAGTCTGACGCAGCCTCGCCGGCAACCAGGCGAGCGAGTTCCGCTATTCCTATGTAGCGAAAAAGACGGGCATTCAAGGTGCCTGGCTCGAAGTCGTCGCCGAAATACTCAATTTCGTGCTCAAAACTCGCCCGCGCTGTATCGATTGCCCTACCCCGCCGTTCTAGGAACGCTAATCTTGCTTGTTCCAGCGACAGCGTGTCCCGCCACATCGGGCCCGAGCCTCGATCTCCGACCAACTGTCGATATCGCTCGCCGATGCGTGAGAGCTCAGACGCGATCTCTGAGAACGTAAATTGAAAATCCATTTGATAAAGCGAGTTGACGATTAAAGAATCCTCGGTCCAAGAGGAATGGTCTCGAGGTTCTGCTGACGACTTAAACAGCGTGGTAGTCAAGTTGCCGAGTCCGTTAGCTTCGGCATGGAATCCTATGGAACCCAGAACTTGCAACAGCGTGACTTCGGCCACATTAACCAAAAACTGCGGAACCGAGATACCATCAGCCAACAACGCATTTTCGAGCGCGGCCCGCCCATGAAGATGCTCCGACATCAGTTTCCAGTATGTCCCCATGTCGTGCTCGTCTGATATATCGGGATAAACTTGCCACGTGCGAGTTATGAATTCCGCGTCTGTCTCTCCTTCGCGCTGCTCAACGCCATGGTGATGAGCGACATTAAGTGTCCACCGTTCGAGAAACATTCGCGCAGATAACGTCGCAGCCGTAAGTCGACCGCCGCGTATTAAGCACATTACAAATACGAAGTGGTCAAGGCCCCAGCGCATCGAAGAAAGCCAATCTACCGACACCACTACATCTTTGCAATGCGGCCAGCCGGCACCGGTGTGACTTAAGAGGTAATCCGCCATAGGGAGTCTTGCTAGGCAATACCACGCATTCATCGGTAAGCACGATTGGTCGAGTCCGATTCTGCGGACGCGACGAGAGTGCATCGACATGAGCAGTGGTCCGAACATGGCAGGGTTCTGCCGCGATGCCCTCGCGACAGCTTCCATGCTTGCCTCGATACGGTCAGCCTGGACGGAGCGCCGGCGGTCACGATCAGCTCGACGCTGGGCACGCTCAATCGGCCCTGATGCGGAGCGGGAGCGGTTCGATTCACGGGGTCTTGGGCGGCCAGGCACGCATACGTTTTAGCAGGACCGCGTTAACACTGTCAGCTCATTTTCCCAGATCCAACGGGCCGGGTGCCTCCAAATATGTGCAACCGACGCCCATTCGAGGACGATGTCATCGCGCTGCGATCGGCATATTTATGCGCCACGCCCGATACGCGGTGGCTACATGAATCGCCGCGCGACGGAGGCCACGTCCTGCGCGCTCACGATTTCCTTCGTTTCATCTCCCTCCCGAACGTACAGTCGGCCGTCAAAATAAGAGAGGTCTTGTTGGGGTGGAACCGTGATGAGGATTAGACCCAGCCCGAAATACTCGTGGTAGTCCATAGCCGATAGAACGGAACCCTTAAGGGGCTCACTTAGTAGTGAATTTTTGATGCTGGTTTTCCAGCGAGCGAAATAGTCCTCGGCCGACTGGCCCAAGTAATTGGCTTCGCGCTTTACGCCCACCACAAATCTATTCGACACCGTGCGAGCACTCAATGAGTCGAGTCCCTCGATTCGTTTGGCGTCAGCTTCTTTGTCAGCCACACCAATGAGAACTTTCCCTTCTCGATCCTTGCCATTGTTGGCGATGGCGCAGATCGTCTTAATTATTTTCTCGATGACTTGCGTATCGAGGGTCCGCGTTGAATCTAGGCGGAGTAATCCTTGTTTCAACTCGTAATGTGGCAACTCGACCTCGGATCGCCGAATGATCGAGTCGATGTCGAGGGTCGAATGACCTCCGACATACTTGAGTGGTGTTCCAGGCACAAGTGATGAAGAAATAAGGCCCTTAACAATGTCGATATTCTTCCTGCGGTCCTCAGCTTTACGTCCGGTGCTAATACGTCCGGCGAGATCGGTGATTGCGTTTTTCAAAGACTCATAGTTGGAGACCCGCGTAGCATCTCCGATTAATGCTTCGTGCAACGCAATTAGGAGAACTGCAAAAACATTCGGAAACGGATTGTTCGTGGCGTTCTTGAACAATAAAGCCCGCAGTCGTTGCGGAGTACCCGCTTCGACAATGTTCCTGACTTCGTCGATACAGAATTTGAATTCTTCTGCGAAGCGGTCGGCGCCGTAGACCTGTAGCGCAGTGTTTAGTTGTACCGAGTCGACACCAGGCGTGTCGTAAACATTGTCAAGCGCTTCCTTTGAACGCTCAAGTACTTGCCCGCCGACGATACTGGCCGCGATGTCGGCAATGCATTGTTCATCCATCGAGTCGCGAAGATTCGTTGAACGCAGAATCCCTTGCTGAACCCAGAAGACTTCCTCCGCTGGTATTGAATAGCCGTGTTTCGACATCGGAAGATCGATACTAATCTCCGGCATACTGGAAAGAGGCAATATATCGGCGCTTACGTCACCGCGAATTTCGCATGCTAAGTCGCGAACCAGCGTTGAGAAAGGCGTCTCGACACCCGCTTGCCGACGCTCTTGATCGCTAAGGCGGTGGCCATATGTATTGATGCGCGCAAACACATCGTCGATTTCGGAGTCGGAGGCGCCTCTCATGACAGACGTCGCCAAGGCGTAGTCCAGTAGCGACCCGGTAGCGGTCGGAGTCAGTACCTCAACGCCTTTCAGAATGGCAAAGAGTTTTTGGTCAGATCGCGTCTTCGCAGTTGGAAATTGTGCGACGTCGAAGTACGTTTCTTCCAGGGTGGAAAAGGACTGCTCGATGAAAGATATTATTGTGTGGAGTCGTTGAAGCCCATCGATTACTTCATATTGACCTGTGTCTCTTTCAGCGAGAAGGATGGCAGGAACTGGATATTTCCTCAGAATTGACTCAATGAGCTTTTGCTTCTCAACTTGAGTCCAAACTAATTTCCGCTGATACCTTCGGTTGACCCATAGTCGACCCTCGTTGTACCAAGAATATATCGTTTGGATTGACTTCGGATTCGAGTCAACGTCTGCCAAGGTCACCACTCTTTTCGGGAATTCAACGACTGCCGGGGCAAGCATAACCATTGCCTGCCAGGGCGTCATCAAAAAAACGGCGGAACCCGTCTAGCCGAGGTGCATGTCCGGAGCGCCACCGATGACGCGATGAAGTGTCGTTTGCGATGTCGTTGTCACCATCTGGTGAAGACTTTCCGTAGCGGCTGGTCGGATAGGCAACTCCCGGACGGCACCGTGGTGATCACCAGCCCCACCGGACACACCTATACCACCAAACCTGGTTCGGCACTGTTGTTTCCGACGGTCAACATCACCAGCGCGCCCGTGACGCCGGACGCACCGCAGGCCGGCGGCGGGGGCGACAAGACCGTCGCCATGCCGAAACGAAAACGCAGCCGAGCCAAAGAACGCGCCTACCGCATCAGAGCAGAGCGCGCGCGCAATGACGCCTACGTCGCCGAGCGCAACCAGCCGCCACCATTCTGAATGGCGGGCCACCGGATGGTGTGTCTCTCAACGCACTTCACTCGTTAGGGAGACGCACTACTAGAACACGTCCTTGTGCGGTACGTCGGAGACCAAGCCACCGTCCATCACGAACTCGCTGCCCGTCGCGAACGATGACTCATCGCTGGCCAGGAAGACCACAAACGTCGAGACCTCTTCGGACTTTCCCGGGCGGCCCAGTGGCGCGCTCACCATGTCGTCGGGGAAGTGCTTGGTCATCGGGGTGCGAATGAAGCCGGGATGGATGGAATTGACCCGAATGTTGTCCTTGCCCAGTTCCAGTGCCGCCGACTTGGCCAGACCGCGGACCGCCCACTTCGATGCGACATACGGGTGCACCATCGGGGCGCCACGCAGGCCTTCGATCGAAGAGACGTTGATGATCGACCCGCTGCCGGCGGTCCGCATCTGCTCCACCACGGCCTGCATGCCCAGGAACGTGCCCGTCAGGTTGACGTCGATCACCTTCTGCCACTTGGCCATATCGAACTTGCCGATCTTGCCCAGCGCCACGATGCCGGCATTGTTGACCAGCACATTGAGCAACCCGTAGTTCTCGACGGCGGTGTTGACCGCGGCGGCCCACTGGTCGGCGTCGGTAACGTCGAGATGGACGTAGCTGGCGGCGTCACCGAGCTCGTCGGCCAGGGCCTGGCCCTTTTCGTCGAGGATGTCACCGATGACCACCTTGGCGCCCTCGTCGACGAGCATCTTGGCGTGCGCGGCACCCATACCCTGGGCGCCGCCGCTGATCAGTACAACTTTTCCGTCCACACGTCCCATGAGGCGTCAGGCTACCGCACCCCGCAAAAACTAGAACCTGTTTCAATTCGGTGCCGCAACACGCATACTGCGAGGCAATACACCGTTGTGAAAACAAAGCGTCAGGAGATTAAATGCCCATCCGCGTCGCGCTCGTCGGTACCGGCAACTGTGGCCGCATCGCCCTGACCCAGCTGATCGAGGACCCCCGGTTCGAGCTCACGGCAGTCGGCGTGTCGACGGAGGAGAAAGTGGGCCTCGACGCCGGCCATCTGGCCGGCCTCGACGTGTCCACCGGAATCCTCGCGACCAAGGGCCTCGACGAGGTGTTGGCCACCGCACCCGAGTGCCTCGTCTACACCGCCATCGCGGACACCCGGCCGGTGGAGGCGGCGCGCGACGTCCGAGCGGCGTTGGCAGCGGGGGTCAACGTCGTCGGATCGGCGCCCGGTGGTCTGCAGTTTCCCTGGGGGATACTGCCCGACAAGGCCATCCAGCGCGTGGAAGACGCGGCACAGCAGGGTAATTCGAGTATCTTCATCACCGGGGTGGACCCGGGCTTCGCCACCGACCTGGTGCCGTTCGCGCTGGCGGGCACCTGTCAGCGCATCGAACAGGTCCGCACCATGGAGATCGCCGACTATGCCACCTACGACGGCGTCGAAGTCATGTCGACGGTGATGGGTTTCGGTAATCCGCTGGACCAGCCGGGTCTGTTGTTCCTGCCTGGGGTTCTGAGCGACGCGTGGGGAACGGCGATCCGGATGCTCGGTGCCGGCTTGGGCGTCGAGATCGACGAGATCACCGAGAGCTACGAGCTGGAGCCGGCGCCCGAGGACATCGAGGTCGCCACCGGTGTCATCGCCGAGGGCACCGTGGCAGCCATGCGTTTCGAGATCAGTGGGCTTGTCGACGGCAAACCCGTGGTGGTCGTCGAGCACATCACCCGAGTGCGCGGCGACCTGCGCCCGGACTGGGCGCAGCCCGCGCAGCCCGGCGGGTCCTACCGGGTGGAGATCACCGGTGAGCCGTCCTATGCGGTGGACATCTGCCCGACCAGCAGCCGAGGCGATCACAACTATGCGGCGATCCTGGTCGCCGCCGGGCGCATCGTGAACGCCATCCCTGCCGTGGTCGCCGCGCCGAGCGGGATCCGCACCACGCTGGATATGCCACTGATCACCGGGACGGGTGTCTACTCGCCGGCGCAGGACAAACGGACCCGAATTTAAAGCACCTGCTTGTAAACTCCCTTCTCGGTTATGGAGAGGGGGTTTCATGACGTCGACGTCCGAAGGTGTCAGTCCGGCGACGTTGAGGCGCGTTATCACCGGCGCTTCCATCGGCAACGCCGTCGAGTGGTTCGACTTCGCCATCTACGGCTTCCTTGCCACGTTCATCGCTGCCAACTTCTTTCCCGCCGGAGATGAGACAGCCGCGCTGCTGAACACCTTCGCGATTTTCGCCGCGGCGTTCTTCATGCGTCCCCTGGGCGGATTCGTGTTCGGCCCCCTCGGCGACCGGATCGGCCGGCAGCGGGTGCTGGCCATTGTCATTCTGTTGATGTCGGCGGCCACGTTGGGCATCGGTCTGTTGCCCACCTACGCGAGCATCGGGGTCGCCGCTCCGCTGCTGCTGCTACTACTGCGGTGTGTGCAGGGCTTCTCCGCTGGCGGCGAATACGGCGGCGGCGCAGTCTATCTCGCCGAGTACGCCCGTACCGAGCACCGCGGCCGCACGGTGACCTTCATGGCGTGGTCGGGCGTGGTGGGATTCCTGATCGGGTCGGTGACCGTCACGATCCTGCAGGCAGCCTTGTCCGCCGAGGCGATGGACAGCTTCGGCTGGCGGATCCCGTTCCTGATCGCCGCACCGCTGGGGTTGGCGGGCCTCTACATCCGCCTCAAACTCGACGACACCCCTGAGTTCGCCGAACTCAGCAAGACCGACGCGGTGGCCGAGTCACCGCTGCGCGAGGCCGTCCGCAGCGCGTGGCCGTCGATCCTGCGCGTCATCGGCCTTTTCATCCTCTTCAACGTCGGCTACTACGTCGTCTTCACATTCCTGCCGACCTACTTCATCAAGAACCTGGAGTTCAGCAAGACCCAGGCGTTCACGTCGGTGTCGGCGGCCAGCGTCGTGGCGATCGTGCTGATCCTGCCGTTCGCCGCGCTGTCGGACCGTATCGGCCGCCGCCCCCTGCTCCTCGGCGCCGCCATCGGTTTCGTGGTGCTGGGCTATCCGCTGTTCATGTTGATGACCTCGGGTTCGGTGGTTGCTGCCATCGCCGGGCACTGCCTGCTGGCGGTGCTGGAGTCGGTCTTCGTCTCCACCGCGGTGACCGCCGGGGTGGAGATGTTCACGACAAGGGTGCGCTACAGCGGCTTCTCGATCGGCTACAACCTCTGTGTCGCGGTGTTCGGCGGTACCACGCCGTATGTCGTGACCTGGCTGACGGAGCGCACCGGCAACATCCTGGCCCCGGCGGTCTATCTCGTGGTGACCGCGGTCATCTCGCTGGTGACCGTGCTGACGATCAAAGAGACCGCCGGGGAGCCGTTGCGGCTCAGCGAGACGTGACGGTGGCCTCGGTGGCAACGGCTTTCGCCCACCGGTAGTCGGCCTTGCCTGCTGGGGAACGCACCACCTTCGGCGTGCGGATGAACGCCTTCGGGATCTTGTAGCGGGCGATCGTGCGCTGACACACCTCGATGAGCTCGTCATCGGTGACCGCCGCACCCTCGACGAGCTGCACCACCGCCACCACCTCGCTGCCCCAGCGTTCCGAGGGACGGCCGGCGACGACGACGTCGTACACGTGCGGGTGTGCCGCCACGGCGCGCTCGACCTCTTCGGCGAAGATCTTCTCGCCACCGGAGTTGATGGTCACCGAATCGCGGCCCAGCAGTTCGATGCGGCCGTCGTCGAGGGCGCGGGCCTTGTCGCCGGGCACCGACCACCGGACCCCGTCGATGGTCGGGAAGGTGCGCGCGGTCTTGGCCTCGTCGCCGAGGTAGCCCAGCGGGATCAGGTCGCGGCGGGCCAGCCAGCCCTCGCCGTCGCCCGGTGCCAGCACCCGGCTGTAATCGACGGCGACCACGGCCGTGTCGGACTGGGGGTTGAACACCGGGGACGTCCCGGAGTCGTCGCCGGCAATGGTGTTCATCTGTTGGCCGGACTCCGAGGACCCGACCGCGTCGATCAGCAGCACGTGCGGCAGCGCAGCGCGGATGCGGTCGCGGACCGTCGGTGACATCGGTGCGCCACCGTTGGTGATCGACAGCACGCCGGACAGGTCGTAGTCGCCGGATTCGATCTCGTCGATCAGCGGTCGGGCCATCGCGTCGCCCACGACCGGGATGCTGAGCACTTTCTCCCGTTCGACCAGCCGCAGCACGTCGGCGATCTGGAGCTTTTCCACGTCGTCGGGAATGGCGATCCAGCCGCCCATGGTGATGATGTTGAACGCGGCCCACTGCGCGGCACCGTGCATGAACGGCGGCAACATCAGCAGCGACATCGCACCGGCGGCGGCCTTGGCCCGCTCGGCGATCTCGGTGTACGACGTCAGGGCGGTGCTGCTGCCGAACGGCCGTCCACCCATCGCCGAGATGAAGATGTCGTGCTGGCGCCATAGCACGCCTTTGGGCATCCCGGTGGTGCCGCCGGTGTAGAGGATGTAGAGGTCGTCGCCAGTGGGCGTCGGCAGCCCGTCCGCGGGAGCGGGTGTGGCCACGATCGACTCGTAATCCACGGCGCCGGGGAGCAGGTCATTGCCGGTGTGGTCGGCGACCTGGATCAGCACCCGCAGGTGCGGTAGCCGGTCCCGGATGGCTGCCACCCGCGGCGCGAACTCGGCGTTGTAGACCAGCGCCGTCGCCGAGGAGTCGGTGAGCAGGTAGACCAGCTCTTCCTCGACGTAGCGATAGCTGACGTTGAACGGTGCCACCCGGGCGCGGTAGGCCGCGACCATCGATTCCAGGTACTCGTTGCCGTTGCGCAGGTACAGGCCGAGGTGATCCTGGCCGGATTCGTGTCCCGCCAGAGCGGCCCGCTCGGTGTGACAACCCAGGCCGACCGAGGCCAGGTAGTTCGCCACCCCGTCCACCCGGCTGTTCAGCTCGCGGTAGGTCAGGCGCAGGTCCCGCCACATCAGCGCGGTGTGCTCCGGAATCGCGGCGGCGACGGTGGCGAAAACGGTCGAGAGGTCGAAAGTATCGCTGCTCATGGCGCTCCCGGGTCTGCGGTGTGGGGCAGGTCGGATTCAATCTAGAACACGTTCTAGTCGACGCGTGGCACGGGTCACAGCATCGGCGATCCGACCGCCGGCGGCACTAGGCCTTTTCTCGCCAGGTGCGTTCGAAGGGCAGGCGCCAGCCGTTCGGGGCGATCAGCTGGTGAATGGCGTTGGGCCCCCACGTGCCTTGGGGGTACATCTTGACCGGCGGTGGATCGTCGAGCAGTTGGGCGGACCGCTCCCACAGCGATTCGATACCTTCGGCGGTGGTGAACAGGGTGTGATCGCCGCGCATCGCATCCAGGATCAGGCGCTCATAGGCTTCCAGCACGTCGGCGACGTATTCGGTTTCCTGGGTGGAGAACTGCATCGACAGCTTCTCCAGCTTCATCCCCGGCCCCGGGCGTTTGCCGTAGAAGGACAGCGACACCTTGGAAGAATCAGCGAGGTCGAACGTGAGGTGGTCCGGCCCCTGGGAGCCGACGCCCGAGCCGGGCGGGAACATCGTGCGCGGAGCTTCTTTGAACGCGATGGAGATGATCCGCTGCCCCTCGGCCATCCGCTTGCCGGTGCGGAGGTATATCGGCACTCCGGCCCAACGCCAGTTGTCGATGGCCACCTTCAGCGCGATGAACGTCTCGGTGTCGGAATCCCTTGCCACCCCGGGCTCTTCCCGATAGCCGACGTACTGACCGCGCACCACATTGGCGGTGTCGATCGGCAACATCGACCGGAAGACCTTGTTCTTCTCCTCGCTGATCGCCCGCGGCTCCAGCGCGGTGGGCGGTTCCATCACCACGAACGCCATCACCTGGAACAGGTGGGTGACCACCATGTCCTTGTAGGCGCCGGTGCTCTCGTAGAAGTTGGCGCGCAGGTCCAGGCCCAGGGTCTCGGGGATGTCGATCTGGATGTGGTCGATGAAGTTGCGGTTCCAGATCGGCTCGAACAGCCCGTTGGCGAAGCGGAAGGCCAGGATGTTCTGGGCGGCCTCTTTACCGAGGAAATGGTCGATGCGGAAGATCTGCCGCTCCCGGAACGTCTCGTGGACGAAGTCGTTGAGGGCGACGGCACTGGCCAGATCGGTGCCGAACGGTTTCTCCATCACCACGCGTGAGCGCTCGACCAGGTTGGCATCCCGCAGCATCGTGATGACCTCGCGGGCGGCCTTCGGTGGCACCGACAGGTAGTGCAGCCGCTGGACCTCCGGGCCCAGTTCGGCTTCGGCTTCGGCGACGGCCGCGGCCAGGGCCTCGGGTCCGGCGCTTTGGGGCACGTAGGACACCCTGGAGGCGAATGCGTCCCACTCCAGGTCGGTCAGCTTGTGGTTGCCGAAATCGTTGATGGCTTCGCGGGCCACCTCCCGGAACTCCTCATCGGACAAGTCCTCCAGCGAGGTGCCGACCACCCGGATCTTGGGCGCCAGTGCGGACTTGACCAGGTACGCCATCCCCGGCAGGAGCTTGCGTTTCGCGAGGTCGCCGGTCGCGCCGAAGAGCACGATCACATGCGGGACCAGTGCTTCCTCACCGCGACGCAGTGGGCGAGCCTCTGGTGCCGGGTAGGCGATGGTCTGCGGGGTGTTGATGGGGGCCATCCTCGCGATGATTCCATCGCGGGGGGACCGACGCAGGGCTACCGGAGTCCGTCGGCTGGGTTCCGCCGGCGCGGCTACCGGGGTCGACTACTGGGCGGTGCCGGTGGTGCCGTCAGAACGTTCCCACTGCACGTGGAGTTCGTCGCGATCGGCGAAGCGCACCAGATGCCGGCCGAGGACGTCTTCGTAGTTGGCGATATCGGTGTCGGCAGCCCGTATTTCGAGCAACAGCGCTTCAACTGTGGAGGTCAGGGTGACATGCGCGGCGCCGCCACTCATGTTCAGGGTCCCGGTGGAGGTGTCCGGGTCCCAGTGGCCGACAGAGCGCCGGCTCAGATGGGAGACGAGTTGCTTGCCGTAGCGCGGGGCGCGTTTGGTGACGACGCGGGCGGTGCTGATGGTTTCGGTGGCCACGAGGCCTCCTCGTTGATAGTTGTGTATTTACAACTAAACTAACACAACTCCTCGCGCGACGAATTCCGCGAGGCGGCGTTGACGGGTGAACTCCCGTCTGGAAATCTCATGCCCCGTTATCGAGAGCGACATTCTCAAACATGGAGGAAGCATGGCGGAAACTGCCAAGGGTTATGTCATCATCACCGAGGCCATCAAGGATCCCGAAGGGATGAAGGCCTACGGTGCCGCGGCGATGAAGGCGATGGGCGGGGCGAAAGTGCTGGCCGCCGACACCAAGGCGGAGACCATCGAAGGCGAATGGCACGGCAACCAGACCGTGCTGCTGGAGTTCGAATCCGTTGAGGCCGCCAAGCAGTGGTACTACTCCGACGAGTACCAGGCCGCGCTGAAACTGCGGCAGGCCGCCGCCGACTGCAATGGCGTGATCATCTCCGGCTTCTGAGCCGCGAGATGCACCCAGTGCGCGATCTCGGGATGCGGGCGCACTGGGTGCATTCGGCGCGGGGCTAGGTGTTGCGGCCGCCGTTGACGCCGAGGATCTGGCCGGTGATGTAGCTGGCTTCCTCGGAGGCCAGGAACGCGACCGCCGCGGCGATGTCCTCGGGCTTGCCCATCCGCCGCACCGGGGTGGCCTCGATGGTCTTGTTGATGTCGCCCAACATCCCGCGCTCCTCGGCCTTGCGCAGCATCGGGGTGTCGATGAAGCCGGGCGGCACCGCATTGACCGTGACACCGCTGGGGCCGAACTCCAGGGCCAGGGATTTGGTGAGCCCGTTGACGCCGGACTTGGCCGATACATAGTGCGACATGTACGGGGTGCCGGAGTGCGTGCTCGAGGAGGAGATGTTCACGATTCGCCCCCAGCCGGCGTCGACCATCTCCGGCAGCACGGCCTGGATCATGTGGAAGACGCCGTGCAGGTTGACATTCACCACCTTCTGCCAGTCCTCGAACGAGATTTTCAGGAACGGTTTGAAGCCGTCGAGTCCGGCGGCATTGACCAGGATCCCCACCTGACCGAGTTCGTCATGGACGCGCTGCAGTGCAGCGTCGATCGCCGCGCGGTCGGTGACGTCCACGGCGTAGGAGTGCGGGGCCTCACCGGGATTGAGGTCGAACACCGCGATCTGATGGCCATCGGCGGCGAGCCGCTCCGCAATGGCCTTGCCGATACCGGAGGCGCCGCCGGTCACCACGGCAACTCTTGGGGCGTCATTGCGCGCTGACATCACACTTCCTTCCATGAGGGCGTTGTGCCCGGATTCGAAATCAATTGAACTGCTCAGCTTTTCGCTGAAGGACCGCGGCGCGGCGTCCGCAGGCCCAGCGCCCGGCGGCCCGCATCCACGAGATGCTCCCGCAGGGCGTCACGGTCGAGGTTGACGAAGGTGGGGCCCGAGGCGCCGGCGATACCGGCAAGTGCCACAGCGGCTTTGACCATGCCGGCCGGCCCGGGTTCCAGGGCGACCAACAGCGCCATCTGCCGCTCGATCAACGCGTCCCACTCGCGGTGCGTGCGCAGCATCTGGGCTACGGACGGATCAGCCGCCAGCACGGAGACCACCCGATTGTCGACTGCCAACTGGGCGTAGCCCGTCAACAGGTAATCAGCACGCGCGTGAACGCCGCGAAGCTGTTCGGCGGCGTCGATCACCACGGTGAGTTGTTCGAGCATCGGCGCAACGACCGCGTCCAACAATTGCTCGCGCGTCCGGAAGTGGTGGTAAATAGCAGCTTTGGTGAAGCCCAGCTCATCGGCGATCATCTGCAACGAGGTGCCGGCGAAGCTGAACCGGGTGAACAGGTCCACCGCGACGTCGATCAACCGCTGGCGGGTGTCGGCACGGGTCTGGAGATCCTCGGCTGCGTCCGCAGGTGAAGGGCCGGCCATCACACGATCCCTTCTGCGGAGTCCGAAATACGGTAGATCGTCTTTACGATCGTATAGTAGCGTACTAGTCGATCGTAAAGGAGCGTCCTTGCCGACCGGCAAGCGGCGCTTACCTTCGACTGACTTCACCGACACGCTGGGAGCGACACGATGACCGACCTGGAGACGCTGAACTTCTTCACCGACCAGACCCTTGTCGCCGATCCCTATCCGTATATGGAAGCCATGCGTTCGGGTTGCCCGGTCCGGCGCGAACCGCACCAGAACGTGATGGTGGTGACGGGTTACGACGAGGCGGTGGCGGTGTTCGGCGACGCGGAGAACTTCTCCTCCTGCACCGCGGTCACCGGGCCGTTCCCCGGTTTCCCGGTACCGCTGGAAGGCCGGCCGGAATCCGAGATCGCCGAGCTGATCGACCAGCGCCGCTCGGAGCTGCCCTTCAGCGACCAGGTCACCGTGATGGACCCGCCGACGCACACCGCGCACCGGGCACTGCTGATGGGGTTGATCACCCCGAAGCGGCTCAAGGAAAACGAAGACTTCATGTGGAACCACGCGAACAAGGTGCTCGACCCGTACCTTGCCGCCGGCGGCGGCGAGTACATCAAGGGTTTCGCCGCGCCGTTCACCCTGGCGGTCATCGCCGACCTGCTGGGTGTGCCCGAGGAGGACCGGGCCGATTTCGCCAAGCACATGGACCATTCCCAGGGTGGCGTCGGGAGCACCGGCAAGGGCGAGATGCCACACAGTCCACTGGAGTACCTGTACGAGAAGTTCTCCGGTTACATCGAGAACCGTCGGCGCGAGCCCCGCGCGGACGCACTGACCGAGATGGCAGGAGCCAAGTTCCCGGACGGATCGACGCCCGAGGTGATGGACGTCGTACGCATCGCCGCGAACCTCTACACCGCAGGCCAGGAGACCACGGTACGACTGCTGAGCTCGGCCCTGATGGTCCTCGCCGACCGGCCGGATCTGCAGGATCTGCTGCGCAAGGAGCCCGAGCGCGTCTCCAACTTCATCGAAGAGATGCTGCGGATCGAGAGCCCGGTCAAGGGTGACTTCCGGCTGGCTCGCAAGACCGTCACCATCGGCGGGGTGGAAATCCCCGCGGGCACCACCGTCATGGTGATGAACGGCGCCGCCAACCGGGACCCGCGGCAGTTCGAGAACCCGGACACCCTTGACGTCAACCGTTCGAACGCGCGCCGGCACATCGCCTTCGGACGCGGCGTGCACTCATGCCCGGGTTCCCCGCTGGCGCGCGTGGAAGCCAAGGTCAGCATCGACCGGCTGCTGAAAGCCACCACCGGCATCCGACTGTCCGAGGAACACCACGGCCCGGCCGGTAACCGGCGCTTCAATTACGTGCCGACGTTCATCCTGCGCGGGTTGACCGAGCTGCATCTGGAGGTCGATCTCGCCGAGCCAGGTGTCGCCTGATGAAAGTCGGCGTCAACGACGAACTGTGCCGTGGCCACGGAGTCTGCGTCGCGGTGTGTCCCGAGGTGTTCTGGCTGACCGACGACGGTTACGCCGAGGCGCAGGACGGCGACGTGGCGCCCGAACACGAAGCGGGTGTCCGTGAGGCCGTCGAGGCCTGCCCGGAACGGGCCATCACCGCCGGCTGAATGCGGTCAGGAGTTGATGATGATCGGGTCGCCGACGCTCACCATGTCGAAGTACCAGGCGGCGTTGTCCGGGCTGAGGTTGATGCAGCCGTGGCTGACGTTGGCGTAGCCCTGTGAACCGACCGACCAGGGCGCGGAGTGCACGTACACCCCGCCCCAGGTGACGCGGACCGCGTTCTTCACATCGAGCTTGTAGCCCTCGGGGTCCTCGAGTGGGATGCCGATGGTCCGGGAATCCATCACGACGTCACGTTCCTTGGCCAGCGCGGTGAACGAGCCGACCGGCGTCGGGTGATTCGGCTTGCCCATCGAGGCCGGCATCTCACGGGCGACCACGTCGTCGACGCTGACGGTGAAGGTGTGCGCGTCGATGTCGGCGACCCCGACGACCGAGGCCCCGGTGTTGAAACTCAGCGGCATATCGCCGGCCATCAGTCTGATCGTGGAGTGCGCGGGCCAGAACTGGTCGGGGGTGAACCGGACGGTGTTGCTGGCCGGCCAGTCGAACTGTCCCGTCACCGCGTCCGGGTCGACGACACGGATCGACTGCTCGACCGAGGCGCGGCTCGCGGTGGTGACGGGCGCGGCGAACTCGATCTGCACCGGATGGCCGACGCCGACCACCGCAGCGGCGGCAGGTGCGACCTCGGCGATTGCCGGTAGGGGCGCTGACCTGGGGACAGCGGCCGACGCGATGGACAGTGAGCCGGTGCTCATCGTCAGAAATACGAGGCCCAAAACCAGGGCGTAGCGGGGCGTAACACGCACGATGGCCCTCCCTTCACAGCAGGTGTGTCATCCAGCGTATAGGCGCGCGTCGTTTGCAGGGCAAACGTCCGCCGCTGCCGGTGCGGGCAGAGCCGTTACAGCCCGAGCCCGCTGAGCCAAGCGGCTATCCGCCCGGCCACCGCGGGCCAGCCCGGCTCGAGCATCAGATTGTGGCCCATCCCGGGGAAGAACTCCGCGTGAGTGCGGTAGGCCCGCGCGGTGGCGCAGACCTCGCGCTGGCTGAAGAACCCGTCCCGCGCTGCGCCCAGCACCAGCATCGGGGCCGACACTTTCGCCGGTTCGGCCAGATCGGCCCACAGCAGATCGCGATAGAGCACCCGGGTGCTCTCGTCGCACAACAGACCGGTGTAGCGGTCCACCAGTGCGGCGGGGGTGTCGGGGTTGTAGAAGGTGGCGCGGGCGACCGCAGGTGTGCGGAAGAACAGCAGGGGTCTGCGGAGTGCAGCCGGCCGGCCGCTGTAGCGGGCGTTGCGCCGAGCGACCCGCAGCATCGCGGTGCGCAGCCCGTACGGCGGCGCCGACGCCAGCAGCACTCCAGCGGGCGCCGGGTCGGTGGCCAGGTATTTCTGCACCACGAAACCGCCCATCGAGTGGCCGATGACCACCGGCGGCGTCGGCAACGACCGGGCGACCTCGCGGACGTCGGCGACGTAGTCGGCCACAGTGTGGACATTGTCGGCGGCTGCGGTACCGCCGTGCCCGCGGAGGTTGAGCGCCAGCGCCCGGTATCCGTGATCGGCGAAGTACTGCAGGAAGTGCTCGTCCCAGCACCACGCCCCGTGAAAGGCGCCGTGTACGAACAACAGTGGGGGTCGGTTGGCGTCGCCGCGCTCGATCAGGTCCAGCATTGATCGGTGTCCACACCGAGCAGCTCGGGTCGTTTCGGTGACCTGCCGTGACCGGATGATTGGCCTCGCAGATGGCGCCAGATCCACGGCGCCAACATGTTCCGCGTCCAACCGGCCTGCGCGCGCACCCGTGCTGCAGCCCCCGGGCGTTCGTCTGCACCGCTGCCCAACGCCCAATCATGGCTGCTGCCAGGCAATCCGATAGCCTCAGCGGCGGCATCGGCGAACAGTTGATGGCCGTGCGACGAGGCGTGCATCCGGTCGGCGCTCCACGTCGCCGGCTCCAACATCGACGGTGCGTTGAACAGGTCGACCAGACCGAAGCCATGACGGTGGGCCATGCCGGTGATGACGGCGTTGATCCGGGTGACCCGGGCTGCCAGTAGCCGTCCCACCGGCAGGATCCGAGCCACGTCGGGAAAGGCGGTGGTCGCCACCGTGGCCCCGGTTTCGGCGAGGCGGTTGTACAACGTCTCGAGGTCGGACAGCGCCGTCTCGAATGCGCGTCCCGGCCGCACCACGTCGTTCATCCCCACGCACACGGTCACCAGGTCGGGTTGCATCGCCAACGCCGTCGGCAGCTGCTCGATGAGCACCTCGCGGGTGGTCCGGCCGCGCACGGCGAGATTTGCATACTGCAGGCCGGGATAGAGCGTGCCGAGGTGGGCGGCCAGCCGGTCGGCGAAACCGCGGACCCCGATCTCGTCGTCGCCGTCCCAAAGTCCCTCGGTCTGGCTGTCGCCGATCGCGACGTAGCGCGTATACGCCATGCCGAGACCTTAGTGGACGGGGTTCAGAGCCAGTCGCGCCGACGGAACATGACGTAGAGCACGACCACCAGCACCACCATCAACACCGAGCTCGCCACAAACCCCGAGGGCTCTTCGAAGCCGGGGTAGGGGACGTTCTGCCCGTAGAAACCGGTGATGGCGGTGGGCACCGCGATGATCGCCGCCCAGCCCGTCAGCTTCTTCATGACCAGGTTCAACCGGGCGTCCTGCAACGAGAGGTTGGTCTCGAACACGGTGGTCACCATGTCGCGCAGCGACTCCGTCCATTCGGAAACCCGCAGCACGTGGTCATAGAGGTCGACGTACAGCGGATCGAGTTCCGGAGCCCGGATGGCACCGGTGCGGTGGTGCTGGATCGCATTGATGACCTCTCGCATCGGCAGCACCACGCGCCGCAGGCTCACCAGGTCCTTGCGTACCTCGAAGCTGCGGCGGTGGATGTCGGTGTCGCGTGACGGCGGCTCGAACAGTTCGTCTTCGATGTCCTCGATGCAGTCGTCGAGCACCTGCACGGCGTCGAAATGCCCGTCGACGACCACATCGAGCAGCCCGTGGACCAGGGCGGCGACGCCGTACTGCTGGCCCCCGAGATCCTCCCACCGCCGCACCACCGGGGTGATGTCGAGCAGCGGCGCCAGCCGGACCGTCACCAGGGCTTGCGGCAGGACGAATGCCGAGATCCGGTGCCGGCTCAGGCGTGAGCTCGGCTCATCCTCGGCGGCGGGTGTGGCGAACTCGACGGCATACACCGTGAAGAAGGTGTGCGACGGGTAGACGGTGGCCTTGACGCGCTCGGATGGGGCCGTGGCGTCCTCGACCGCCCAGACATTGAGCCCCAACTCGTCGGCCAGCTCCGCCAGCGCCACATGATCGGGGTCGGCCATGTCCACCCAGACGAGGGTGTCGGGTTCGGTCAGGTAATCGGAGATGCGGTCGAACACGAATTCGTCCTGCAGCTGCCCGGATCGCCATACCCGGCCCTGCACGACACATCCCTTGGGCGTCACCCGACCATGACAGCACCCGCGAGGTTCGGTGCTGTCGGCGCCCCACGGCTCAGAGGTTGGTGGCCATCGCTTCGGCGACCGCGGTGGCCCCGGCGCGGCCTTCGGCGCGCAGCCCGGTGACCACACCGCGGCGGTCGGCGGGGGAGCGGTTCTGGCTCAGTTTGGCCTTGGCCTCGACCCGGTGCACACGCACCTCGATGCCGACGATGCCCTTCAGCTGCCCCGCGATATAGGGCGCGGGGGCGTCGGACACCTGCCAGGGCTGATCGCGTCCGGCTTCGTGAGCGACGGTGAGCCGTTCGGTCGCCATCCGCAACCAGCCGGGGTCGTCATGGACGCGGGCCGTTCCGGTCAGGTGGACCGCGCTGTAGTTCCAGGTGGGGACGACGCGGCCGTGCTCGGCTTTGGCTGCGTACCAGGTCGGGCTGATGTAGGCCTGCTCGCCCGCGCAGATCAGCAGCGCCGGGGCGTCGTCGGCGATATCGCGCCACTGCGGGTTGGCGCGCGCCATGTGGGCGATGACGGTGTTGTCGTCCCACAGGATGGGCAGCAGGGTCGACGTCGGGAAACCGTCGGCGGCCACCGTCACGAGTTCGGCAGCGCCCACCTCGGCGACCAGTGCGCGGATGGCGGCGTCGTCGTCGAGAAGGTTGGCGGGGGGAACGTACACCCCGTCAGGGTAATCCCCAGGAGGACCATCGGCGCACCGATATTTCGATCACCGGGCCGTCGAGCGAAACCGTCTGGTATTGAGGATATTTCGCGCGGAGCAGGGCATGGCCGCGAGCGTAAACCGGCCCGTCGTCGACCACCGCGGCCTCACCGTCGGCGCGGACCCACCACAGCTGGGACCAGTCGCTGTCATAGTGGTCGACGAGCAGGCAGACGCGGGGGTCGGCGGCGATATTGGCCAGCCGCTTGAGGTGTCGGGTCGATTTCGGTTTGCCGTCGACGGCGGTGAACACCGTTTCACCGTGTGCGGCGAACACCACGGGCACCAGGTGCGGTGCATGGTCTCCGGTGACGGTGGCCAGCCGGGCCACTGGAGCGTTGGCGAACCGGGACAACAGCTCGGCGTGATCGGCCATTTCCTCAGAGTAGGTGCGTCATGATCGAAGAATGAAGATCAGCATCCTGGAGTACACCGGAGACCAGAGCGGGCCGTACCGGGTCGACACCTACGTCGAGCAACTGGCCGAGCTGCGGGACGAGGGCTTCGGCCGGATGTGGAGCGCCCAGCTGCCGTACGAGCGGGATCTGCTGACCGCTCTGGCGGTGGCCTTCCGCGAAGTCGACACCATCGAGGTCGCTACCGGGGTGCTGCCGATCCAGAACCAGCACCCGATGCTGCTTGCGCAACGCGCCTTGACGTTGAACGCGATTGCCGGCGGCCGCTTCACGCTCGGGATCGGCATGACCCACGCCCTCGTGACAGAGGGGATGTGGGGCATCTCGTGGGCCAAGCCGATCCGCCGACTCACCGAGTACCTCGACGGTTTACTGCCGCTGCTCAACGGGCAGCCCGCCGACGCCACCGGAGAGCTCGTCACCACCCGGGGTGCCTTGCACATTCCCGGCGCCCCCGCGCCCGAGGTCTATATCGCCGCACTCGGCCCGCAGATGCTGAGGGTGGCCGGGCGACGCACTGCCGGTACGGTGACCTGGATGACGGGGCCCGCCACGCTGGAGACCCACATTGGATCCGTGTTGCGAAGTGCGGCAACAGAAGCCGGCCGACCGGAGGGGGCGGTGCGGGTGGTGGCCGTCCTGCCGGTCAGCGTCACCGACGACGTCGACGCCGCCCGGAAGCGGGCGGCCGACGAGTACGTGGTGTACGGCCAGTTGCCGTCCTACCGGGCGATGCTGGACAGGGAGGGTTATGCGGGACCCGAGGATGCCGCGTTGATCGGCGACGAGCAGACGGTCTCCGAGCGCCTCGACCAGCTGCGCGCGGCCGGGGTCGACGAGTTCGTGGGGGCGACCTTCGACCCGTCAGCAGAAGGCCGGGCACGTACTCGCGCGCTGCTGCGCCGTTGGGCGGGGTAGGTACTCGGCTCCGTTCAGGGGCACAGCTGGAAGTGGTACCCCGGCTCGGACGGGGCGACGAGGTCGCGGTCACGCAGGACCATCGATGTCACGGCGTCGGGGGCGGTGCACATCTGCCCGAACGGCCGGGGGAGGTTGTCGGTGTACTCGACGTCCACCACGTGGTCGCCGTAAACGCTGGTGTAGCTGGCGCATTCGTCGTAGGCGGCGCACTCTTCGGCGACGGCGAAATCGAATCCGGCTCCCTGCAGCACCGGTGCGTCCTCGGCGGCATTTTTCTGCGCTGCCGCGAGGCCGACGCCGTGCGCGGTCGACGTCAGGTCGCGTGCCAGCGCCACGGCGTCGTCACGCGTCACCAGACCGCCTGTGCGGGTGTAGCTGTCGAGATTGTCGAATTCGACTGCGTTGTAACCTTTGTCGGCGCAGTCGCTGATCCACGGGCTGACGACGCCGCGGATTGTCTCGCGCTGCTCCGGCGTGCGGGTGTCCAGCAGCACTTCGTCGGGCCAGTCCGGGTCGTGCACGAGGGAACCGTCGCTGTCGCGCAGGAGCACTTCGTCGGGCCAGGAGCCGGACTCGCCCGGCTGGGTCTGGAACGCGTTGACGTAACAGATCGCGTACCTGCCCTCGGGTGGCATCGCCGTGCGATCGCGGGCCACGATCGTGACCTGGCTGTTCGGCGGGTACGCCTCGCCGAGTTGATAGTCGGGTGCGCCACCGGCCGGCGGCAGTGTGATCGGTGATGCGGAGGCCGGCGCGGATCCGACAGCCAGGATCGCGACCAGTGCCGCCGTGATGCTCACCGCCGACACGAATAGCCGTGGGATTTCAACCGTGGTCTTCGACATCCTTGAGCCCCCTGTTCTTGACGCCGTGCAGATGATTGACCATCGCTTGCCGCGCCTTCTCCGGTGAGTGATCCCGGAATGCGGTCAGGATCGCGGTGTGCTCGTCGATGGTGTTCTCGGCGTCGGTGACCCCGAGACCGGTGAAGAGTCGGAACCGTTGCACCGACCCGCCGAGGCAGTTGTAGGCCATCAGCAGAAAACGGTTGCCGGCGCCTTCGGCGATGAGCTCATGGAATCGCATGTCGGCCTGCCAGTAGTCCCGGTACTCGGCGAACTCGGGGCCCCTCGGGGCGGTACGCAGGTCGGTGATCGAACGGTCAAGTGCTTCAATGAGTTCGGGCGTGGCCCGCTCGCAGGCGTGCGTCGCGTTGACCGGCTCGATGACCAGGCGGGCGTCCATCAACTCGGCGAGTTCGGCGGTGGTGAGCAGTGGCGCGACACGGTAGCCGCGTAGCGCCACCCGGTTCACGAGGCCGGTTACTTCGAGCCGGGCGAGGGCTTCGCGAACGGGAGTCGCCGAAACGTCGAGTTCGCGGGCGATGCCGTCGATGCTCAGCGCATCATTGGGCTCGTAGCGGCCGTCCATCAGCAGTTCGAGCAACTTGTCGTGAACGTGGTCGGTCAGAACCTGCCGGACCAGTCGAGAACCGACGCCTTGGGAGACCACGAAAAGATCCTATAGGAAATGCTTGACACCGCATTGTTGATCCTAGATCCTCGATCCTATAGGAAATGACGTGACGTACGTCTCACTGCAGTCCGCGCGGTCGTCGGTACCGCTGGCGCTCACGCGAGCCCCAGAGGGCAGTCGAGTGAAGGGGAACCGTGACTTCGATCTACGACGACCCCGCAGTGTTCGCGGACGAGTCGCTTGACGGTTTCGTCGCCGCCAATCGTCAATACGTCGATCGACTCGATGGCGGCGTGGTCCGCTCCACCCGATCGTCTCCTGGCCACGTCGCTGTCGTCATCGGTGGCGGATCGGGGCACTACCCCGCGTTCGCCGGCCTGGTGGGCACAGGCTTGGCCACCGCATCCGCTTGCGGGAACACCTTCGCCTCACCTTCTGCCGGCCAGATCTACCGAGTGGCGAAGGCGGCGGACATGGGCGGCGGCGTTCTCTTCAGCTACGGCAACTATGCGGGCGACGTCATGCACTTCAACCAGGCGCAAGTGCGGCTCAGAGGTGAGGGTATCGACGCCCGCACAGTGCGGGTCACCGACGACATCGCCAGCGCTCCGCCCGACCAGCGCCACGATCGCCGCGGCGTCGCGGGCGATCTGACCGTCTTCAAGGTCGCCGGGGCGGCGGCCGAAGCGGGAAAATCGATCGACGACGTTGAGCGGCTGGCCCGGAAAGCCAATGACCGCACCCGATCTCTGGGCGTGGCCTTCGGAGGCTGCACCCTGCCGGGCCAAGCGTCACCCCTGTTCTCGATCCCTGCGGGAAAGATGTCGGTCGGCCTGGGAATCCACGGCGAACCCGGCATCTTCGATCTGAACATGCCCACGGCGACCGACCTGGCCGAACTCTTGGTCAGTCGGCTACTGGCGGAGCGCCCCGATGACGCGGGTAGTGCCGTAGTGCCCATCGTCAACGGCCTGGGCACCGCGAAGTACGACGAGCTGTTCCTGCTGTACGGCAAGGTCGAGAAGATCTTGACCGCCCACGGACTGCGCATCGTCGAACCGGAGTGCGGTGAGTTGGTCACCAGCCTGGATATGCCGGGGCTGTCCCTGACCTTGTTCTGGCCCGACGACGAACTCGCCGAATACTGGTCTGCGCCGGCCGACACGCCCGCCTACCGCAAGAGCGCGGTCGACACACAGGCCCGGCGTGTCGCTGCCCCGCACCGTCACGCCGTCGCCCACGGCGAACCGGCAACCGCGGAGGCTGTCCGACTCGGACACCTTGCCGCCGTCGCGCTCCGCGCGATCGGCACTGTGGTCGCTACGAACGAAGATGCCTGGGGCAAGCTCGATTCCGTCGCCGGTGACGGCGATCACGGTATGGGCATGCGACGCGGAGTCGACGCCGCATGTGCGGCGGCGGATGCGGCCGCGGGCACCGGGGTACACAACATCCTCAGCTGCGCCGGTGAAGCCTGGAGCGAGAGAGCCGGTGGCACGTCGGGTGCGCTATGGGGAACCGGGTTGATCCAGGTGGGCAACGCTTTTGGGAACAAAGACACCTACTCGGCGATCGACGTCGTGTCGGCGGTGCGCGCCTTCGCCGCCGCCGTCACCGATTTGGGCAGCGCCGATGTCGGCGACAAGACCATGGTGGACGCCATTGTCCCCTTCGTCGAGTCGCTCACCGCGGACCTCGATCATGGTGTAGGCCTTGGTCCATCGTTGATCGGGGCAGCGGCGGCGGCAAAGCGCGCCGCCGATGCCACAGCGGCGCTTCGACCGAGGCTGGGCCGTGCCCGGCCGCTGGCAGAGAAGAGCCTCGGGCATCCCGACCCCGGCGCGGTGTCGTTCGCCGACATCGTCGGGGGCTTGGCCGGCATTGTTCCCTCTGTCGACGTCAGTGCCCGCGGCCCGACCGGGAAAGCCCCACTTCAGAGTTCCGACGTACCAGGCCCGCGAGATCGAGGTGTGACGGCATGACAGTTCAGATCGCAGTAATCGGCTCCGGGTACATGGGCGGCGGTATTGCGCAGGTGTTCGGCCTCGCCGGAGCCCGCGTCGCCCTCGCCGACGTCAGCGCGGAGATCGCCGAGAAGAACTACCACCGGTTGATCGCCGAATCACAGGAGTTCGTCGCCGAGGGACTCTTCCCCGAGGGTGCCACCGCGACCCTGGAGGAAAACCTGTGGCCGGCCGCGTCATTGGCCGAGGCGGTGCGCGACGCCGATTTCATCGAGGAAGCCGTTCCAGAAGTCCTGGCGATCAAGACCGACATCCTCAGCCAGATCAGCGCAGCCGCGAAACCGGACGCCATCATCGGGTCCAACACCTCGACGATTTCCATTGGCGATATGACCGGTGCCGTCACCAATGCAGGGCGATTCCTCGGGGTGCACTTCAGTAACCCGTCCCCGTTCATCCCCGGCGTCGAGATCATTCCACACGCCGGTACCGATGAGACCGTCGTGGCGCGGGCACGTCAACTCATCCACGATGCCGGCAAGTCGACCGCCCAGGTGAAGGATGTCACCGGATTCGTGTTGAACCGGTTGCAGTACGCGCTCTTTCACGAAGCAACCCAGTTGGTCGAAGACGGCACCGCGACCGCCGAGGACATCGACACCCTGGTGCGCACCACCTTCGGCTTCCGACTCCCGTTCTTCGGTCCATTCGCCATCGCCGACATGGCCGGCCTGGACGTCTACGACTTCTGCTACCGGTCTCTGCAAACCGGGTTTCCCGATCGGTTCGCGACACCGCGGGTGCTCTCGGAACTGGTTGCGGCGGGCAAGCTCGGGACCAAGACCGGCTCGGGATTCTTGAACGTCCCGACGGAGCGCATCCCCGAACTGATCGCCTACCGCAACAAGGCCTATGTGCTGATGCAGAAACTGCTCGATGAGCTCGGGCCCGCTCCCCTCGCGTAGGGACCATCGACCACCGCCACGATCCCGAACAGGAGCACCGCGCATGCGTACTGACGGCTCGTCACGGTGGACCCGCGATCGACTGCTGTATCTGACCATCGGCTTGATCATCTGTGGTGTCGGGGTGGCTCTGATCCTCACGTCACGTTAGAGATCAAAATCACCGGCCACACCCGCTGTGTTGCAACATCATTCGACAGGAGAAGCGATGTCAACGGTAGACCTCACCACAAGTAAGGAACTGTTGCGCGACCCGGTTCTCGCATCGGCGATCTCCAAGGCCTCGCGCCGGTTGATGCCGATGCTGGTCATCCTCTACATCGTCTCGTTTCTCGACCGCACCAACGTCGGCTTCGCCGCGGATGCGCTCGAGGTGGACCGCGGGGTGTCCGCAGGTGCTTATGCCCTGGGCGCGGGGATCTTCTTCATCGGATACGCGATATTCGAGATCCCGAGCAACCTGATCCTCAACCGGGTCGGGGCGAAGTTCTGGTTGGCCCGGATCGCCATCACCTGGGGAATCGTTTCGGCGTCCTTTGCCTTCGTGCAAGGCCCGAACAGCTTCATCGCACTCCGGTTTCTGCTGGGTGTGACCGAGGCCGGCCTGTTTCCCGGGGTGATCATGTTTCTTGCCGCCTGGTTCCCGAACAAGGTGCGGGTCAAGATGTTTGCCATCTTCTATCTGGCCCAGCCCGTGTCCCAGATGCTGGGGGCACCATTGTCCGGGTGGTTGATCAACATCGGTGACCAGATGCCGGGCGTGCACGGCTGGCAGGTCATGTTCGCGGTCGAGGGGTTGTTGGCCGTGCTGGCAGGAGTTGCCGCCTTCGTCTTCCTCATCAACGGGCCCGACCAAGCGAAGTTCCTGACAACCGCCGAGAGGAAAGCTCTCAAAGATGTCATGGCACAGGAAGACACGGTGAAGGAACAGACCGGTCCCAGTGGCGTGTGGAACGCGATGAAGAACGGCAAGGTCTGGTACTTCACCACCATCTACTTCTGCATGCAGGTGGCCGTCTACGGGGTGACTTTCTACCTGCCGACGCAGGTGTCGGACCTCACCGGGACCAAGGTGGGGCTGAAAGTCGGTCTCCTGGTCGCTGTCCCGTGGTTCTTCGGCATCTTCGCGTGTTACCTGATCGGACGCGCGGCCACCACGATCCAGCGGCGACGCATCTGGGCAACCCTGCTGTTCATCTCGACCGGGTTGTGCATCTTCGGATCTGCGTGGGCGGGGACATACCACCAACCAGTACTGGGGCTGATCTTCATCACCCTGGCGGTCTGCAGCTTCCTCGGTGTCGGCCCCATCGTCTGGTCCTACCCCACGGCATTCCTGACCGGAGCGGCCGCGGCAGCCGGTATCGGTCTGATCAATTCGCTGGGCAACCTGGGTGGTTTCATCGCCCCCATTCTGCGGACCAAGGTCAATTCCGTCGTCGACGACGCTGCGGGCTCGGCCGGCATCTACGCACTGGGCGTCCTGCCGCTGGTCGCGGCCGCGATGATCTTCTACACCCGCAGGTTCCGCGTCAAGGCCGACGAGCTACTCGACTGACGTAAACGCGCTCCCGGCCGGTGCCGGTCAGGGATTCGCTTTCCGCTCAGACCTTTCCGCACATCCGCAAGGAGACCACGAATGACGATCGGCGAGACCGAACCGCTCACCGCGCAGAATTGGCCGATCGCGGCGGCAATGATCAATTTCCCGTCGGTGCTACCGGATGGAACCACTACCCAGGACCAGAGCGCCGAAGGCTGGGCCGCGACTCTCGAGCAAGTTGCCGACGCCGGGTTCACCGAGGTGGATCCCACTGATTCCTGGCTCCGGATCGCGGACCTCAGTTCTGAACGGCTGCAGGAATTCCAGGATGTCGTCAAGAGTGCCGGCCTGACCATCCCCGCGATCTCCACGGCGCGGCGCAGCGTCGTCGACCCGGAGTTCGGAGAGGCCTACCTGACCTACGGGCACCGGGTGATCGACACCGCAGCGGCCATCGGCGCCACCGTGGTGTCCTTCGGATTCTTCCGCGCCCTGAACCCTGCGCAACAGGCTGCGCTGTGGTTCTGGACCGTTCAGGGCCCGGTGGATTCGGCTGACCCCGACGACTGGCGGCTCGCTGTTCGGCGCACGCGCGAACTGGGGGAGCACGCCGCGCAGGTGGGCGTCGCCATCTCGCTGGAGATGTACGAAGACACCTATCTCGGGTCAGCAGACAGTTCGGTGCGGTTCGTCCGCGACGTGGACCACCCGGCGGTTGGCCTCAATCCTGACCTGGGCAACCTGCAGCGCTTGCACAGACCCGTCGAACGATGGGAAGTGATGGCGGAGAAGACACTTCCTTACGTGAATTACTGGCATGTCAAGAATTACCTCCGCACCGAGGACGGCACCAGCGGTGCCATTGTCACCGCACCAGCCCCCATGGAGCTGGGAGTCATCAACTATCGCAAGGCGGTGCGGATGGCCATCGACGGCGGCTTCAGGGGCGCTTTCTGCACCGAGCACTACGGGGGCGACGGACTCAGCGTCAGCGCAACCAACCGGGAGTACCTGCGGCGAATACTGCCCAAGGTGATGACGAGCCCATGATCGACCAAAGATGGATGACTTGAATGCACCGCCCGGCCACCATCGGGATCAGCCTGAAAATGTATATGGGCTACGAACAGACGGCCCTATGGTGCACACGAATCGCTGAGATCGCCGACGCGCACCCCGCGATAGCGGGAGGCCTCGCGCAGCTCTTTGTGCTCCCCAGCTTTCCCGCCATCCCGCGCTGTGTCGAAATCTTCGCCGGTCGCGGTGTCGACGTGGGCGCCCAGAATCTGTTCTGGGAGGATGCCGGCGCCTTCACGGGAGAGGTCAGCGGGAGGATGCTGTTGGAGATGGGATGTTCCTACGTTGAAGTCGGGCACGCGGAACGGCGCCGGATCTTCGGGGAGTCAGACCGCATAGTGGCCGCGAAAACAGTTGCGGCACTGCGTAACGGCCTCACGCCTGTGGTGTGCGTAGGAGAGCCGGTGCGGATGACACCCGAGGAGGCCGCGGTATCCTGTATCCGCGATGTGGATGCCGTGGTCGCTGCGGCTGGGCTCATGCCCGCATCCTTGGTCGTGGCATACGAGCCGCAATGGGCCATCGGGGCCGCAGACCCCGCGCCCGTGGACTACATCCAGCAGGTGTGCCGGACCATCAGCGGCTGGCTGGCTGGGCAACCCAACGCGACGGGCAGCCGAATCGTTTACGGAGGAAGTGCCGGGCCCGGACTGCTGAGTCAGTTGGGGGACGCAGTTGACGGGTTGTTCCTGGGGCGCCGCGCACACGACCCAGGTGCGGTGGTTTCCATTCTGGACGAGGTGGCCGTTTCGGCGAGGGCGGCGAAGTAGGACTCGGTGTGGTGTCTGAGTGCGCACCCGGGCTACTTGCTGAAGCCCGCCGTCAGCCCGCTGACCAGCTGGCGCCGGCCCACGGCGTAGAGCACGATGACCGGGAAGGTGCTGAGCACGACGGAGGCCATGACCGCGGGCACGTTGACGCTGTACTGGCCCTGAAATGTCCACAGTGCCAGGGGTAGGGTGCGCTGGTCCGGGCTCTGCGTCAGGATCAACGGCAACAAGAATCCGTTCCACACCGTCAGGCCGTTGTACACCGCCACTGTCACCAGAGCCGGCCGGGCCAACGGGAAAGCCAGCTGCCACATCGATGCCCACTCGCTGGCGCCGTCCATACTCATCGACTCGAACAGTTCCTTGGGCACATCCCGGATGAAGTTCGCCAGGACCAGCACCGACAACGGGATCGCAAACGCTATGGAGGGCAGGATGATTGCCAGCAGGGTGTCATACAGTTGCAGCCTGATGATGATCAGATAGACCGGAATGACCACAGCTTGCAACGGAATGGCCAGCCCGGACAGGAACACCATGTTCGCCAAACGGAGAAATCGTCCGTTGCCTCGCACGATCGCGTACGCCGCCATGAAGGCGAGCAAGATCGTCGGCACCACCGTACCGACCGCCACGATGACGCTGTTGAGGAAGTAGCGCGGGAAGTCCGACTGGGCCACGAATTCGTACTGGTCGAAATTCGACTCCGGCGAGGGCAGCAACGGGTTGGTGGCGAAGTAGTTGCTCTGGCTTTTCAAGCTGGTGATCACGATCCAGTAGATCGGGACCATCACCACCGCCAGCCAGAGGAACGCAATCAGCGCGCCGACCCAGTTCGGCCGTTCGCCACGGTATGTCCGTGCCCGTCGTCGGGCCCTCGGCCGCTGCGGTGGGGGCGCGGTTCGGCTGGCCGGGCTGGTCATGGTCGCCGACATCTCAGGCTCCGTCCAACTGGCTGTCCGAGGGCGTTCCCCCGCCGAGACGGCGCAGCAGCAGGGCCACCGCCAGACCGACGAGCACCAGGATGACGGCGATCACGCTGGCCGGGCCCATCAGGTTGGCCTGGAAGCCGCGTCGGTACATGTCGAGTGCGAGCACCCGGGTGGCGTCGCCCGGCCCGCCCGCGGTCAGGACGAAGATCAGGTCGAAGAACGTCAGCGAGCCGATCACCATGAGCGTCGACGACGTGACGATCGTGTAGCGCAATTGCGGCAGCGTGATGGAGAAGAACTGGCGGCACCGGCCGGCGCCGTCCAGCTGTGCGGCCTCATACATCGAACGCGGAATCTGCTGGATGGCACCCTGATAGATCAGTGAGTGCAGCGGCACGAACTGCCAGGACACCATGAAGATGACGACTCCGAGGGCCAAGCCGCCGCGGCCGAGCCAATCCTGGCTCAGTAGCGGCATGCCCAGCCCGACGCCGAGGCCGAAGTTGGGGTCCAGCAAGGCCTTGTAGGTGATCGCGATGGCCGCCGAGCTGAGCAACAGCGGGATGAAATACAGCACCGCGAGCCATTCCCGGTAGCGCTGACGTCCGGCAAGAAAGGCTCCGATGACCAAGCTGGCCGGGGTCTGGACCGCCCACGACAGCACCATCAACAGAAAGGTCACCCAAATCGAATGCGGTAACCCGGGATCGGTCAGGACCGACCTCCAGCTGTCGAGGCCGGCCGGATGGATGGCGCCGATGCCGTCCCACTGGGTGAAGCTCAGCAGCAGCACGCCGAGTAGCGGAATCACCGCGAAGGCAACAAAAAAGACCAGCGCGGGCAGCGCCAGGAGGGCGACCCGGTTGTCGCGGACTGAGCGCGGAACCGGTTGCCGATGGCTGAACCCCGGTAGCGCAAGGGTCATTTGCCGATAGCCTGATTCATGTTGTCGGCGAACTGTTGTGGTCCGATCGAGAGCTGGAACAACCTGGCGATGTTGTCGAGCAGGGTCTCGGCGGCTGTCGGTGACAGGGCCTGATCCCACGACTGTGCGAAAACCTTGGCGTCGGTGGATACCTGGTAGATGAACTCGAGGAATTCGGCGTCCTTCGAGGCGCCCAGTTCGTTCTGCGTGCCCTGCACGATGGGAACGCTGCCGATGTCGATCCACTGCTTGACCTCGTCATCGGACAAGACCGCGGTGCTGAGGAACTTCTTGGCGGCTTCCTTCTGCTCATCGGTGGCCTTCGAGTAGATCGACAGATACTGGGCTGGATTGCCGACCGTATCGGTCAGGTCGCCGCGGCCGCCGTCGACAGCCGGGAAGTTCATGTAGCCGAGCTTCCCGCTGGAGACGAAATCACCCCCGTCAGTAGACATTCCGCCGTACGTCCAGCTCCCGTGCAGCATCATCGCTGCCTTGCCCGTGTACAGCAGCGCCTGGTCGGCGTTGGAGTCGGCAGTGATCGAGGAGAAGCCCCTGACGAAACCGTCGGCCTTGATCAGGTCCTGCACCCTGGTCAGCGCGTCGATGGCGGCGGGGTTCGACCAGGCGTTCTGCTCGCCGTTGTACGCAGCCTCGAACACCTCGGGCCCGCCTATGCGGTCGAACAGGAACTCCAGCCACATCATTTCGGTCCACCGGGATTGCCCGCCGAGCGAGAAGGGAGCAATGCCGGCCGCGTTGAACTTCGGCACCAGATCCATGATGTCGCCCCAGCTTTGCGGTGGTGCGGCACCCACGTTGTCGAACACCTCTTTGTTGTAATAGAGGACAACCGGTTGCACGACCTCGGCGGGCATCGCATAAATCTTGTTGTCCACCGTGGCGGGGGCGAAAGCGGTTGGAAACAACCGGTTCTTCGCCGCCGGGTTCTCGTCGAACCAGGAGGTCAGGTCATCGACCTGGCCGGCATCGACGTAGCTACGCAAGGTGCCGCCGCCCCAGCCGAAGATGAGCGTCGGCGCCTGGCCGGCACCGATCGCCGTCTTGATCTTCGTCTTGAAGGCGTCGTTCTGGAAGGCGGTGATTTGAATTTGGTTGTCCGGGTTGGCCTTGTTGAACCGGTTGACCGTGTCGGTCCGGATCCCTTCCTGCGGCTGGGAGGTGAGGAACCAGTAGGAGGCCGATCCGACCCCGCCGCCACCGGAGTCGCCGGGCCTGCTGGGTCCTGAGCTCCCGCAAGCGGCCAGGGCGCCCAGGGCGGGCGCAGCGAGTGCGGCGGCCAGGAAGGTCCGACGCGTTGTGGTGAAGTCGACGGTTGTGAAGTCCACGCTCAGCTCCGTACGTGAAAGCCGCGCCGTCGCGGCTTGTCGGTCATCCGAGGCGGGCATCGCGGGTCCGGGAGGTCGCCGTTGCTGTCGCGAGGCGAGGGCCCGAAATATTTCGACGGTGGCCGCAAACTCACGGTATATTTTCGGTTTTGTGGATGTCAATAGCGTGTTTTATTTGGCATGGACAACCGCACCTGGCCGGGGGCAGTTATGGCAAATGCATTGTTGGCACGACTTTTTAGTGCTAGGACGTTAGTGTCGACTTTTGTCCACGGCCTCCGAAAATAAATCGAAATATTTCGAATACGGATGGCCGTCGAGTTGGAAGGACTGTCCCGTGACGCCAACACAACCGGCCGAGCAGACCACTGCTGCCGCGGGGCCGGATACCCGGCCGTGGCAGGACACGGCGCTTCCGGCAGCCGAGCGGGTTGAACTCCTACTGGCCGAACTGAGCCTCGAGGAGAAAGTCGCCCAACTGGGCAGCCGTTGGGTCGGTAACGACAGGCAAGGTGGCGAAGAAGGCCGGGACACCAACGACTTTGACGGGCAGGGTGCCGAAGCCGTCAACAATGTCGCGCCGATGGAGAACGTCTTCGCGCTCTCCGGCGGCGTCACGTTGCGTGACGCGGCCAGAAACGGGCTGGGGCACCTCACGCGCATCTATGGCAGTAGACCCCTCACGCCGGCCGAGGGTGCCGCCGAACTGATCAGCCAGCAGCGGACCGTGCTCGAGCAGTCCCGGCTGGACATTCCCGCCCTCGTGCACGAGGAGTGTCTGACCGGCTTCACCGCGTACGGCGCGACGGTATACCCCGCGGCAATTGCGTGGGGCGCCACCTTCGACCCACTCCTGGTGCAGGAGATGGCCGCCGCGATCGGCGCTGATATGGCCGCCGTCGGTGTGCACCAAGGACTCTCGCCGGTACTCGATGTCGTCCGCGACTACCGCTGGGGCCGGGTCGAGGAGACGATGGGTGAGGATCCCTACGTCGTGGCCACACTCGGCGCGGCGTATGTCCGCGGGCTGCAGAGCGCGGGTGTGATCGCCACCCTCAAGCACTTCGCCGGTTACTCCGCGTCCCGCGCGGGACGCAACCACGGGCCGGTACCGATGGGCAGGCGCGAGCTCTTCGACGTGATCTTCCCGCCGTTCGAGGTCGCGGTCACCGTCGTCGGGGCGGGCTCGGTGATGAGTGCCTACCACGACGTGGACGGAATCCCGGCGTCCGCGGACCCCTGGCTGCTCACCGAAATTCTGCGCGGGCACTGGGATTTCGCCGGCACTGTGGTCTCCGATTACTGGTCGGTGCCGTTCCTGTCGATGATGCACCGCGTGGCGGCGGACGCCGAGGAGTCCGGGGTGGCAGCGCTGGCCGCCGGCGTCGACGTCGAGCTGCCGGATACCGTCGGTTTCGGAGGCCTCACCGAACGGGTGCGCAACGGCGACCTACCCGAGGAACTGGTTGACCGGGCAGTGCGTCGGCTGCTGCTGCAGAAGGTGCAGCTCGGTCTGCTGGACCCGGACTGGACCCCGGAAGCGTCGGTGGCGAACGCCTCCGGTGTCGACCTGGACTCGCCGGCCAACCGCGACCTCGCGCGGCGGCTGGCCGAACGCTCCATTGTGCTGCTCGACGAAGGCACTGCGCTGCCCCTCGGCGGTGCCGGTCGTCCCGTGGCCGATCGGATTGCCGTCGTCGGCCCGTGCGCAGCGGACCCGCGAACCTTCATGGGCTGCTACGCCTTTCCCAACCACGTGTTGCCGCGCTATCCGGGGCGCGGACTCGGCGTGCCGGTGGCTACCGTGGTGGAGGCCCTGGAACACGAACTCACCGACGCGCAGATCCGTTACGAGCAGGGCTGCCCGGTTCAGGGCACCGACCGCTCCGGGTTCGCTGCCGCGGTCGAAGCCGCTGCGTCCGCGGATCTCTGTATCGCCGTGGTCGGTGATCTCGCCGGACTCTTCGGTCATGGTTCCTCCGGCGAGGGATGTGACGCGGCGGATCTGCAACTTCCCGGTGTCCAGGCCGACCTACTCGAGGCGCTCCTGAACACTGGCGTTCCTGTTGTGGTGGTGGTGGTTTCGGGCCGTCCGTACGCACTCGGCGCCGTGGCGGGCCGGGCGGCCGGGCTGATCCAGGCGTTCATGCCCGGGGAGGAAGGCGGTGCGGCCATCGCGGGAGTGCTGTCCGGACGTGTTCAGCCCGGCGGCAAGCTGCCGGTTCAGATTCCGCGAATCCCGGGCGGCCAGCCCGGCACGTACCTGCAGCCCCCACTGGGCACGCAGGATGCCGGTATCAGCAGCATCGATCCCACCCCGCTGTTCCCGTTCGGGTACGGGCGCAGCTACACCACCTTCGAACTGGATGACCTGCGGATCAGTGCTGACAGCGTGCCCACCGACGGAGAGTTCACCGTATCCGTGCGGGTCCGCAACACCGGGTCCCGCGCCGGAGACGAAGTGGTGCAGATCTACCTGGAAGACCCGGTGGCGTCGGTGGTACGCCCGGCCCGGCAGCTCATCGGCTACGCGCGCGTGACCGTGCCGGTTGCGGGTGCGGTCATCGTGAGCTTCACAGTGCACGCCGACCGCACGGCGTTCACCGGGCGGGACCTCGACCGGATCGTGGAGGCGGGTCAGCTGGAGCTGCTGGTGGGCACCTCGGTCACCGACGTGCCCTGTCGCGGCACCGTCTGGCTGACCGGCGCCACCCGCGTGGTCGGTGCCGACCGCGCCCTGCTCACCCCGGTGGTCGTCACCGCCGCTCCCCAGGTCAATGCCCATGGCTGAGCGGGGCGGTACGCGCGCGACCCTGGCCACGGTGGCCGCCTCGGCGGGGGTGTCGGTGGCCACGGTCTCCAAGGTGCTCAATGGCCGCACCGACGTCGCCCCGGCTACCCGGTCCCGGGTGAAGAACCTGCTGGCGCAGCACGACTACGTTGCCCGGCGCGCCGAGCCTCCCACCGCGGGGGACCGAGCCGAGCCGCCGACGGTAGAGCTGTTGTTCCACAAGGATTTCAACGCCTACGGCATCGAGGTGGTCCAGGGTCTGCTCGATGCCGGAGACGCCGCCGGGGTCGCGGTGGTCGTCAGCCGCCGGCCCGACGACCAGCGCGATACCGGTGGGGCGGCACAGTGGGTGGCCGACCTGGCCGCCGCGGGCCGCCGCGCGGTGATCTCCGTGGTGGACCAATTGCCCGAGGCCGACATCGAAGCGTTGCACCGGTTCGGGCTCCCCCTGGTCGTCATCGATCCGCTCAACCAACCGAGCGCGCGGATCACCAGCGTCGGGTCGACCAACTTCTCCGGCGGACTGGCGGCGACACAACACCTGCTCGCGCTGTCGCACCGGCGGATCGCGTACGTCGGGGGCCCCATGACCGCGGCGTGCAACCAGGCCCGGTTGCACGGCTACCGGGCGGCGATGGAGGAGGCGGGCGCCCAGGTCGACGACGCGTATGTGCGAACCGGGGATTTCCTCTACGACGACGGACTACGTGAAGGCCTCGCACTGCTCGACCTCGCGGAGCCGCCGACGGCAGTGTTCGCGGCCAGTGATGAGACCGCGCTGGGGGTGATCGAGGCAGCACGGTCGCGGGGATTGCGGGTGCCCGAAAACCTCAGTGTGGTGGGGTTCGACGACACCCAGTTGGCCAAGCTGTCCGCGCCACCGCTGACCACGATCCGACAGCCACTGCGCGAGATGGGCGCGGTCGCCATGCGCACCGCGCTGCGTCTGGCCGCCGGCGAGGAACTCGATTCACACCACGTGGAACTGGCCACCCAACTCGTCGAACGCCGGTCGACCTCGCAGCTGCAAACCCCGACAGGAGCAACGTGATGAGCAGCCATGACGACACGGCGGGATTTCCCACAGGGTTCGTCTGGGGCACGGCGACAGCCAGCTACCAGATCGAGGGAGCAGTCACCGCAGGAGGACGCCGGCCGTCGATCTGGGATACGTTCTCGCACAAGCCCGGAACGATCCACAACGGTGACACCGGCGACGTCGCCGACGATCACTACCACCGCTACCGCGAGGACGTCGGCCTGCTGGCCGACCTCGGCGTGACCCATTACCGATTCTCGCTGGCATGGCCGCGGCTGCAACCAGACGGCAAGGGCGCCATCAACGCAGACGGCCTTGATTTCTACACCCGGCTGGTCGACGAGTTGCTCGCCCACGACATCCAACCGTGGGTGACGCTGTACCACTGGGATCTGCCGCAGGCCCTCGAGGACGCCGGAGGCTGGCCGGAGCGCGACACCGCCGAACGCTTTGCCGACTACGCGGCACTGACGCACGACAAGCTGCACGACCGGATCCAGCACTGGACGACGCTGAACGAACCGTGGTGTTCGGCTTTCCTGGGATACGCGGCCGGCGCACACGCGCCCGGCCGTACAGAGCCCGCCGCCGCGCTGGCCGCGGCCCACCACCTGCTGCTCGGGCACGGTCTGGCGGTGGAGGTCATGCGGGAGCAGGACCGCGACTCCCGGCTCGGCATCACCGTGAACCTGTCGCCGGTCGATCCGGCGACCGAGGATCCCGCCGACGTCGATGCCGCCCGCCGGGTCGACGCCGTGTCCAACCGCGTGTTCCTGGATCCGCTTCTGCGCGGCCGTTATCCGGACGACCTGCGTGCCGATGTCGCCGCCATCAGCGATCTCGGCTTCGTGCAGCCCGGCGACGAGGCGGTGATCGCCGCGCCGCTGGACTTCCTCGGCGTCAACTACTACTTCCGGGCCGTCGTGCGGGCCAATCCCGGCGAGCCGGTGCCGGATCCGCACGCCCGCGCCTGGGTGGGCAGTGCCGACGTCGAACCGGTACGTACCGGCCTGCCGACGACGGCGATGGGCTGGGAGATAGACCCGTCTGGCCTCCACGACGTGCTCACCAGGGTGCACCGCGACTACGGGCCGGTGCCGATCTATGTGACCGAGAACGGAGCGGCCTTCGACGACGAAGTTGCAGACGACGGCAGGATCCATGACGAAGATCGGATATCGTTTCTGGACAGCCACTTTCGGGCCACGCTTCGGGCGATCGACGACGGCGCTGACGTGCGGGGCTTCTTTGTGTGGAGCCTGCTGGACAATTTCGAGTGGGCGTACGGCTACGACAAGCGGTTCGGGCTTGTTCACGTCGACTACGCGACGCAGACCCGCACGCCCAAAGACAGCGCGCGCTGGTTCGCCGCGGTGACCCGACGCAACGGCTTGGCGGCGGAAGTCGCGGTGCTCGACTGACAGCCGATGGCACGCGGGCGGCTCAACTGATGCCGGCCGCACCGAGTCGAACGTCGGAAGCGCCCAGTCGCGCAGCGTCCGCGGTGAAGTCGTCCGCCTGGAGTTGGGAGTCCCGCTCCGCGGCGACGCGAGCGTCGTAGTGCGCCACCTCACGGGTGATGTCGTCGGGGGTCCAGCCGAGGACCGGCGCCACCAGGTCGGCCACCTCGCGCGCGGCGACGGTACCCCGGTCCGGCACCTCGATCGAGATCCGGGTCCGGCGGGTCAGCACGTCCTCGAGGTGGCGCGCGCCCTCGTGGCTGGCGGCATAGCAGGCCTCGACCTTCAGGTATTCGGGCGCGCCCGACAGCGGTGCCCCCAGTTCCGGTTGTCGGCGGACCAACTCGAGCACTTCGTCGATCAACGTCCCGTAGCGGCCGAGCAGGTGCTCGATCACCGAGACGTGCAGTCCGCTGCGCTCGGCGGTGTGATGGCGCGCGTTCCACGCGGCGCGGTAGCCGTCCGCGCCGACCAGTGACACGTGCTCGGTGCACGACGCCGGTGCAGCGCGGCCGAGTCCGCGGACCGCGGAATCGACTGCATCCCTTGCCATTACCCGATAGGTGGTGTATTTGCCGCCGGCGATCACGGAAAGTCCGGGGACCGGGCTGGCAACGGCGTGCTCGCGAGACAGGGTACTGGTCGAGTCGGATTCACCCGCCAACAGCGGACGCAGGCCGGCGTACACCCCGACGACATCGCTGTGGGTGAGTGGGTCGACGAGCAGGGTGTTGACGTGCGCGAGCAGGTAGTCGATATCGGTTCGGCTGGCGGCCGGGTGGGCGAGGTCCAATGACCAGTCGGTGTCGGTCGTTCCGATGATCCAGTGGCTGCCCCACGGGATCACGAACAGCAGACTCTTCTCGGTGCGGGTGATGATGCCGGTGGCGGAATTGATCCGGTGGCGGGGAACCACGAGATGCACACCCTTGGAGGCCCGCACCCGGAATTGACCGTGGCTTCCGATCAGGTCGTGAATTTCGTCGGTCCATACCCCGGCCGCGTTGATGACCTGCCGTGCGCGGATGTCGAGCTCGTCGCCGCTCTCCAGGTCACGGACCCGGGCCCCGACCACGCGGTCGCCGTCGCGGAGGAAACCGATGACCCGAGTGCTGTTGGCGCACAACGCACCGAACTGCGCGGCGGTCCGGGCGAGCATCATCGTATGGCGGGCGTCGTCGACGCGGCCCTCGTAGAAGCGGATCGCCCCGCGGATGGTGGTGGGATCGCCGGAGGGGAATGATTGCAACGTTGTCCCGCGGGTCAGATGCCTGTGGTGTCCGGGCACACCGCGGCCTGCGCCCATGACGTCGTAGACGCCGATTCCCAGGCCCGCGTAGGCACGGTCGAGCCGCTTCTGCAGCGGATAGATGAACGGCACGGGTCGGGCCAGGTGCGGGCACAGCGTGTTGAGCGCCAGTGAGCGTTCTCGCAGCGCCTCGAAGACCAGAGAGAAGTTGAACTGTTCGAGATAGCGCAGGCCGCCGTGGACGAGCTTGCTCGACCGGCTCGACGTGCCGGATGCGTAGTCGCGCGCCTCGACCAGTCCGACCCGTAGCCCTCGGGTGGCGGCGTCGAGCGCGGTGCCGGCACCCACCACACCGGCCCCGATGACGAGGACGTCGAGTTCCTCGGCGCCGAGCCGGTCCAGTGCCGCAGTGCGCTGGGTCGGGTTCAACGGCCTTGCCATCATGGGACGTCGACCCAGTCCAGGGAGCGTTCGACGGCTTTCTGCCAACCGGTGTAGCCGGCGGCGCGTTCCTCTTCGCTCCACTGCGGCGACCAGCGGTGGGATTCGTTCCAGTTCTGGCGCAGTTCATCGGTATTACGCCAGAACCCGACGGCCAGGCCGGCGGCGTAGGCGGCTCCCAGGGCGGTGGTCTCGGCCACCACCGGGCGGCTGACCGGGACACCGAGGATGTCGGCCTGCAGCTGCATGCACAATTCGTTGACGGTGACGCCACCGTCGACCTTCAACACCTCCAGGTGCACGCCCGAGTCGGCTTCCATGGCATCGGCGACGTCGCGGCTCTGGTAGCAGATCGATTCCAGGGTGGCGCGAGCCAGGTGCGCGTTGGTGTTGTACCGGCTCAGCCCCACGATCGCGCCGCGCGCGTCGCTGCGCCAGTAGGGAGCGAACAGGCCGGAGAATGCCGGCACGAAGTAAACGCCGCCGTTGTCACTGACTTGCCTTGCGAGTACTTCGCTTTCGGCCGCGGAGTCGATGACGTGCAGTTGATCGCGCAGCCACTGCACTGCTGATCCGGTGACCGCGATCGACCCTTCCAAGGCATAGACGGGTGCGTCGGTGCCGAGCTGATAACAGACGGTGGTGAGCAGACCGTTCTTGCTCCGGACCGGAGTGAGGCCGGTGTTGAGGAGCAGGAAGTTTCCGGTGCCGTAGGTGTTCTTCGCCTCGCCCGGGGCGAAGCAGACCTGGCCGAACATGGCCGCCTGCTGATCTCCGAGGTCGGCGGTGAGCGGGATTCCGCCATAGGGGCGCGTGGACGTGGTGGTGCCGTATCCGGCGGGGTCCGACGACGGCCGGATCTGCGGGAGCATGCGCCGGGGGACACCGAAGAAGCCGAGCAGTTCGTCGTCCCAGTCGAGAGTCTCCAGGTTCATCAGCATGGTGCGGCTGGCGTTGGTCACGTCCGTGACGTGCACACCTCCGTTGACCCCGCCGGTGAGATTCCACAACAGCCAGGAATCCGTCGTCCCGAACAGGGCGTCGCCGTTCTCGGCATCCGCACGCACCCCTGGCACGTTGTCGAGAATCCACTGGATCTTGCCGCCGGAGAAATAGGTCGCCGGCGGTAGGCCGGCCTTCTCGCGGATGACTTCTCCTCGGCCGTCGCGGTCCAGGGCCGCGGCAATCGCGTCGGTGCGGGTGTCCTGCCACACGATCGCGTTGTAGTACGGACGGCCGGTGCGGCGGTTCCACACCACAGCGGTCTCGCGCTGGTTGGTGACCCCCAGCGCGGCCAGGTCACTCGGCTGCAGTTGAGCGCGGTTGAGTGCGCTCTGCAGCGCAGAGCTGGAACGCTCCCAGATCTCGATCGGGTTGTGCTCGACCCAGCCCGGTCGCGGCAGGATCTGCTCGTGCTCGAGTTGGTGGCGGGCCACCTCGTTGCCTGCGTGGTCGAAGATCATGAAGCGGGTGGAGGTGGTGCCCTGGTCGATGGCGCCGACGAAATCAGCCATGTGCCGTTTCCTTTTGTTGTGGGTTGGGATCAGAGAGCGGACGTGGATGCGGGCCGGTGGGAGTCGGCCGGATTCTCATCGGGGTCTTCCTGGTCCGACACCTCGTCATCGGGGAGGAAGCGCTCGATCAGCCAGCGGTAGGCACCGGCGCCGAGCAGACCACCGATCAGCGGCCCCACGATGGGGACCCAGAAGTACAACAATCCGGTCTGATCGCGGAATGCGGTGTCGTAGCCGGTGATGAACGAAGCCAACCGCGGGCCGAAGTCGCGGGCCGGATTGATGGCGTAACCGGCATTTGCGCCCCACGCCATGCCGATTCCGACGACGACGAGCCCGATGACCACCGGCGCCAGCCGCGGCCAGGGTCCGTGGTTGCGCGGATCGGTCAGCGCCATCACCAGGAACAGCAGGATCGCGGTACCGACGACCTGGTCGAGCAGCGCGATGCCCTGGCTGATCGGCAGTGCGCCGTTGCCGGGCAGGGTCGAGAAAATCCCCTGCGTGGCGACCGTGTGGCCCGGGTCGACGGCGCCGATCGCTTCGCTGTAGGTGGCGCGCACGATCAACGCGGCGACGAACGCGCCGAGCAGTTGGGCGAGGCTGAACGGAACCACCTTGCGCCACGGGAAGCCCCGGAACACCGCCATGGCCAGCGTGACGGCCGGGTTGAGATGCGCACCGCTGATCCTCGCCGCGGTGTACACGCCCAGCACCACCCCCAGGCCCCAGCCCCACGCGATCGAGTCGTGGTCGCCGAGGTCCCCCTCGCCGGTGACGACCTGTGCGACCACGCCGACCCCGAACAGAATGAGAATGAGGGTGCCGGCGAACTCCGCGCAGAGTTCCCCGACGATGGTTCGTCGTGCCATGACCGTCTCCTTGATCCGGGTCCAGATGTGTTGTGCATCACATCGGTGGTTGGGCACGAATCTAGAAGCCGGGCGTCGGCGCAGCACTACCCGTCGTTCGGCATCGCCGAACACCACGGCGGTCGACAATGCCGACCGGGGGGGTCGACATGGCCGACCGCGTTGGCGATGCTGAATCTCGTGCCAGGGACTGTGCAGTCGGTGGAGCGGGCGGCGGCGATACTGCAGTTACTGGGGGTCGAGGACGAACCGCTCGGGCTGGTGCAGATTTCCGGCGCGCTCGGATTGGCGAAGGGCACCGCCCACGGGCTGTTGCGCACCCTGCACGGTGTCGGGTTCGTCGAGCAGGACGCGTCGGGGCGTTATCGGCTGGGACCTGATCTATTTCATCTCGGCTCGACTCAGCTGGACCTCAACGAGCTGAAGGCCCGCTCGTTGAACTGGGCCGATGCGCTGGCCGCCCGGACCGGCGAATCGGTGCGCGTGGCCGCGTTCCGCAACGGTCGGGCGGTGGTGGCCCACCACGTGTTCCGCGCCGACACCACCGCACAGGTGCTCGAGGTGGGCTCGACGGTGCCACTGCACGCCAGCGCGCTGGGCAAGGTGCTGCTCGCTTTCGACCCGGGGGCCGCACGCAGTCTCACCGGCCCCAGCCTGGTCAGCCTCACGTACCGGACCATCACCAACCGGGCGCAGCTGCAGCACGAATTGGCCGACACCCGTGACCGGGGCTGGTCGGCGTCGGTCGAAGAAGAGCACCCCGGCATCACGAGCATCGCGGCGCCGATTCGCGACCGCGGTGGCTACGTGGTGGCCAGCATCGGCATCAGCGGCGCCGTCGACCGGCTCTGTGACCATCGCGCCCGACCGGTCGAACGGCTCGCCGACCTGGTGGTGCGCGCCGGCCGGTCGATCTCCCGCGAATTCGGCCACGGGCGCGAACAGTGACCGAGCGCTACATCGCCGCGCTCGACCAAGGCACCACCTCAACCCGATGCATCGTCTACGACCACCACGGCCGACTGGTCTCGGTGGCGCAGCGCGAACACCGGCAGTACTACCCGCGGCCGGGCTGGGTCGAGCACGACCCGGCCGAGATCTGGGACACCGTGGCGCGGATCATCCCGCAGGCGCTGGCCGACGCGGAGATCGATCCCCGTCAGATCCTGGCCCTGGGCATCACCAATCAGCGCGAGACCACCGTGGTGTGGAACCGCCACACCGGCGAACCCGCGCACCGGGCGATCGTCTGGCAGGACACCCGGACCGCGGGGCTGTTGCCGCGAATCGCCGCCGAACTCGACGAAGAGACTCTGCATGCCCGCAGCGGCCTGCCGCTGGCCACCTATTTCTCCGGTCCGAAACTGCGGTGGCTGTTGGACAGCGACCCCGAGCTGAAGGCCGGAGCCGAGCGCGGCGACCTGCTGTTCGGCACCATCGATTCCTGGCTGTTGTGGAACCTGACCGGCGGCGTCGACGGCGGTGTGCACGCCACCGATGTCACCAACGCCAGCCGCACGATGCTGATGGACCTGGAGACCCTCGACTGGGACGACGAGCTGCTCGCCGGCATGCACGTCCCGCGCCGGATGATGCCCGAGATCCGGCCCAACACCGGGCCGTTCCCACCAACGGTCAACCCCATCGCCGGCATTCCGATTGCCGCGGTGATCGGCGACCAGCAGGCCTCCCTGTTCGGCCAGACGGCGTTCGAGCCAGGTGAGGCCAAGTGCACGTTCGGCACCGGAAGCTTCGTGCTGCTCAACACCGGCAGCGAGATCGTCCAGTCCCGGCGCGGGCTGATCACCACAGTCGCCCGCAAGTTCGACCGCGAACCAGCCGTTTATGCCCTCGAAGGGTCGGTCGCGGTGGCCGGCGCGCTCGTCGCGTGGTCACGCGACAACCTCGGCCTGATCAAGACGCCGGCCGAGATCGAGACGCTGGCACGTACCGTCGACGACAACGGGGGCTGCTACATCGTGCCCGCCTTCTCCGGTCTGTACTCGCCGTACTGGGCGACGGAGGCCCAGGGCACCGTCGTCGGACTGACGTCCTACATCACCAAGGGACACCTCGCCAGAGCGGTGCTCGAGGCCACGGCATGGCAGATCCGCGACGTCATCGACGCCATGAAAACCGATTCCGACATCACGGTGCATTCCCTGCACGTCGACGGCGGCATGACCGCAGACAACCTGCTCATGCAGTTGGTCGCCGACATCCTGGACACACCGGTGGTACGGCCGATGATGGCCGAAACGGTGGCACTCGGGGCCGCCTATGCGGCGGGTCTGGCGGCCGGCTACTGGTCCGACCGCGAAGTGCTGCGGGCGAATTGGCAACGCGCCGCCGAATGGCATCCCGACATGGACCCGGCGCGTCGCCAGACCGAACTCGACGACTGGCACCGGGCAGTCCAACTCGCCATCACCTGGGGGCGGGGGCGCGGCCACACGGCCTGAGTCTTGCCCCGGTGCCGTTCTAGAAGGCGCGTGCAGATTTCACCAAATCGATTGTGGCAGAACGCATTTGCTCAATATCGCGCAATCGATCCGGGAAGCCCACGCGGGTGTAGGCCACCCCGCGCGGTGTGGTGACCTTGAGGTCGAGGCCGTAGCGGTCGGCGCCCGTGCAGGCCGCGGCGGTGGCATCGGGGAATCCGCCGAGTGCCTGCGCCATCCGGCACAGTGAATCGCCGTGATCGGCATTGAGGTGGGCGATCACGCCGGGTGCGTGGGGCGCCACCGGATCCGGTTGTGCCGCCGAATAATCCGCGCCGCTGGCCGAGTCCATCCGTCCGTAACCGCCGACCCAGCGCACCCGCTGCGCCCGCAGCACCCAGAGCGCGAAATCGCTGTAGTCGATGTAGTACTTGGCGGCCGGGACGGCGGCGATGTGCGCCGCGCGCGCGGCGGCCAGTTCGTCACCAACCGGTCGCTGGACGACCCCGGCCAGGGTGATGCGGGCATTGGCCAGCGGGTCGGAGTCGGTGGCGGGCGCAACCACGGCGATGCTGGCGCGCGGGTCCCCGGCGAGGTTGCGGCCGTGCTCGGCCATGTTGGACACGCACAGCACCGGTGCCCCGTCGAGTAGGCCGTAGGTGACCAGCGAGGCCCACGGGTCCCCGTCGGCGGTGAGGGTGGCCAGCGTGCCGGCGTTGGTGGAGGCGGCAATGGTGCGCGCCTCCTCGGCGGCCGACGGCCGCACCGGGTTGACGGGCTCGGTCAGCGGCGGCGGTACCGACGGCGCATCGCCGGGGTCGCCGTGGTCACGAACTGCCACGTGGCTGCTCTCCTTGTCATCGGACTGCTGAGCACCAGCGTCTCAGACGGTGCGCCGCAGCCAGGACAGCACCGGCGGCGCGACGGTCTCAACCGCCGACTCGGCGATGATCCAGTGCGGCAGGGTCGGATGGATCTGATGCTGGGCCCGGTACCGCGTCGCGATCCGCCGCGACACCCAGTGTGCGATATCGCGGTCCTGCCCGGCACTGACACACAGCACCGGACAGGTCACGTCGTCGGCCTTGACCCGGGTGGCTGCGGCACCCATGGCCAGCTCGCGGTACACCCGGCCCGAGTCGCGGACCAGCCGCGGCAGCAGGATGTCCTGCTCAGCCCGGGTCAGCGAGTTCATCAGGACCGCACGCAGGGTCGCTTCGGAGGGGGCAAACGGTCGACCTGCGACGATGGCCGGCAGCAGCGGAATCAGGTGGGGCACCATCTTCGGGTGCGGCACCAGCATCCCCGGCGGTGCCGAGGCCAGCAGTACCAGCGCCGGACAGTCGCGAGCGGCGGCCAGTTTCTGTCCCAGCAGGCCGCCCATGCTGTGGCCGATCACGATTGCCGGCTCTCCCAGCGCGTCGTAGGCCGATAACGCCGCGGAGAAGCAGTCGTCGATACCGGTGCGAGCCAGCACCGCGTCGTCGGTCGGATCGCGGCCCGGCAGCGTGACGGCATGGCACGGGTAGCCGGCGGCGGTGAAGTAGTCGATCCACGGCCCGAACAGCGACGGACGCCCGAATACGCCGTGCAGAAAGAGGATCGGCGGAGAGCCCATGGGCGTCAGTATGCCCACGATGGCGTGGGCTTACGCCCGAGCGGTACGAGCCTGGTAGCGCCTGCCCGGCAGGGCTGAAGGTGATTCCAAAAGGCCCGGCGGAGGTTGCGGACAAAACGCTCGGCGTCCAGTTCGGCGGCGCGCAGGCCGGCGATCCTGGCGGCGGCGGTCACGGCGGAGAGCACCCGGCCCGCCGACGTCCGGGGAGCCGCACGCAGCCCGAACCAGGACGACCGGCGGTCACGTCGGCACACAGCAAATCCTGTTTCGCCGTAAGGGGCCGGTAGAGCGTTCGTAACCGACACACCAGCATCGGTAGTGGCCACTTCGGCCCAGCTCCGTCATGCCCCGGGGGAGCAACCGCATTACCACCACCGGTCCCAGAGTCTCTCGCGGGCGTTCGGTTCGCACCGTTTGTGCAGGTGGGGCGCTTGCAGTCCCGCTACCGGAGGCGCTGGCAACGGCGTGTTTGCCGAAGCTCTGGATGATTACGGTTCGCGTACGAGTTGATAGATCCCGTAGCGTTCACTATCGCGAGCTGGGAGTGCCCTGTAGGGTCACCCCGCAGGGGAGCGTCATGTGTGAATACGAAGACTGGAACAGGTCTGCCGTCGCCCACCGTGCGTCGGCAATGGAGTCGCGACGGCATCTGCGTCGTACGCACAGATTGGCTGGAAACTAACTGATGAAACTCTTTTCAAAGCTGCGTGGAAACTGGGCACGTCGTCTCGGTGTCGCCGCCGTGGCATCCGCGGCAATGCCGGGACTGCTGGGCGTGACCGGGGTGGCCCCGACGGCAGGGGCGTTCTCGCGCCCTGGCCTGCCCGTGGAATACCTGATGGTGCCTTCACCCTCGATGGGTCGCGACATCAAGGTCCAGTTCCAGAGCGGTGGCCCGGACTCACCCGCGGTGTATCTGCTCGACGGCCTCCGCGCGCAGGAGGACTTCAACGGCTGGGACATCAACACCCAGGCCTTCGAGTGGTACCTCGACTCGGGTCTGTCGATCGTGATGCCCGTCGGCGGCCAGTCCAGCTTCTACTCCGACTGGTACTCCCCGGCCCGGAACAAGGGTCCGACCCAGACCTACAAGTGGGAGACCTTCCTGACCTCCGAGCTGCCGGGCTGGTTGTCGGCGAACCGTCAGGTGCGGTCGACCAACAACGCGGCCGTCGGTCTGTCGATGGCGGGTTCGGCGTCGCTGATCCTGTCGGTCTACCACCCCAACCAGTTCACCTACGCCAGCTCGATGTCCGGCTTCCTGAACCCGTCCGAGGGTTGGTGGCCGTTCCTGATCAACATCTCCATGGGTGACGCGGGCGGCTTCAAGGCCGACGACATGTGGGGCAAGACCGAAGACCCCAACAGCGCATGGAAGCGCAACGACCCGATGTTGCAGATCCCCCAGATCGTCGCCAATGGCACCCGCATCTGGATCTACTGCGGTAACGGGCAGCCCAACGAGCTCGGCGGCGGCGACCTGCCCGCCACCTTCCTCGAAGGCCTGACCATCCGTACCAACATCACCTTCCGCGACAACTACATCGCGGCCGGCGGTAACAACGGTGTCTTCAACTTCCCGCAGAACGGTACGCACAACTGGGCGTACTGGGGCCGGGAGCTGCAGGCCATGAAGCCGGATCTGCAGGCTCACCTGCTCGGATAGTCCCAAGCGCACACAATCCCTCGACTCCGGTCGGGGGATTTTGTGTATCTGGGACCGTCCGGCCGGTTACGTTCACCCCTGGGTAGCGCGGCGGCCACCGTCGCGCTACCTTGCCGTCGATTGCCCATCGGAAGGTTCGGCCATGACATCAGTCCTCCCCCCGCGGCGCCTCTTCGCAGCCCGTACCACCGCAGCCCTGACCACCGCTGCGCTTGTCGTTGCGCTGGCGGCCTGCTCCCCACCGGAGAAGGAGAGTTCCGGCCAGCAGACCGATTCCGGCGTGAACGCCGCGACCGCCACCTCGGCAGAGGACTTCGGCGGACTCGAAGGCCTGGTCGAGGCGGCCAAGGCCGAGGGCGAGCTGAACGTCATCGCGCTGCCGCCGGACTGGGCCAACTACGGGGCCGTCATCACGGCGTTCGGCGACAAGTACGGCATCAAGGTCAACTCCGCACAGCCGGACGCCTCCAGCCAGGACGAGATCAACGCCGCCAACCAGCAGAAGGGCCGCAGCACCGCCCCGGACGTCTTCGACCTGGGGCAGTCCGTTGCCCTGGCCAACACCGCAGCGTTCGCCCCCTACAAGGTGGAGACGTTCGACGAGATCCCCGCCGACCTCAAGGACGCCGACGGCGCCTGGGTCAACGACTACGGCGGCTACATGTCGATCGGGTTCGACTCGGCCAAGGTGCCCCCGGTCACCGGCGTCAACGATCTGCTCAAGCCCGAGTTCCAGGGCAAGGTCGCGCTCAACGGCGATCCGACCCAGGCCGGTGCGGCGTTCTCCGGGTGGTCATGGTGGCGCTGTCCCAGGGTGGATCGGCCGACGACATCGCCCCCGGCGTGGAGTTCTTCCGCAAGCTCAGGGAGGCCGGGAACTTCCTGCCTGTCGACCCGACCCCGGCGACCGTCGAGTCGGGTCAGACCCCGGTGGTGATCGACTGGAACTACCTCAACGCCGCGGAGACCAAGAAGCTGCCGAGCTGGCAGGTGCTGGTACCTCAGGACGCCGCGGTGGCGGGCTACTACTACCAGGCCATCAACAAGGAAGCCCCGCATCCGGCGGCGGCCCGGCTCTGGCAGGAATTCCTCTACAGCGACGAGGGGCAGAACCTGTTCGCCCAAGGCGGGGTGCGTCCGGTACGCGCCGAGGCGATGACCAAGGCCGGCACCATCGACGCCGAGGCCGCCAAGCTGCTGCCCACAATCGACGGGCCCACCACGATCCTCGACCAGGAGCAGACCGAGACAGCATCGAAGTACCTGGCCGAGAACTGGGCCGCCGCGATTGGCTGACATGACGGTGGTCCTGCGGCGGGTACGCGACGGGCTGCCGCTGCTGCCGTTCTTCGGATTCGTCGGCATCTTCCTGATCGTCCCGACGGTCACGGTGATCGTCAGCGCCTTCGCCGGCGACGACGGTTTCACCCTCGCCCGGGTCCGGGCGCTGTTCAGCGAGACGGCGTTGACCGCGTTGTCGCGCAGCCTGGTGCTCTCGGCCGGCACCGCCGTGATCGGCGCGGTGCTGGGCGCGGTACTGGCCTGGCTGATCGTGGCGCGGCCCCCGACGTCGTTGTTCCGCCGGGTGGCCGTGTCGCTGTGCAGTGTGCTGGCCCAATTCGGCGGCGTGGCACTGGCATTCGCCTTCCTGGCGACCATCGGGCTCAACGGCGTGCTCACGGTGTGGGTGGTGGACCTGTTTGGCTGGAACCTCGCCGGTAGCGGCTGGTTATACGGGTTGAGCGGACTTGTGCTGGTGTACACCTACTTTCAGATACCGCTGATGGTGATCGTCTTCCTGCCGGCACTCGAGGGCCTGCGGGAGCAGTGGCGCGAAGCCGCTGTCAGCCTGGGCGCGACCACCTGGCAGTACTGGCGCGAGGTCGCATTGCCCTTGCTGACGCCGGCGTTCCTCGGTGCGACGCTTCTGCTGTTCGCCAATGCGTTCGCCGCGTATGCCACGGCTGCGGCGTTGGTCAGTCAGGGCAGCCCCATTCTGCCGTTGCTGATCCGGTCGGCGCTGACCAGTGAAGTGGTGCTGGGACAGTCCGGGTTCGCCTACGCACTGGCGTTGGAGATGATCGTCGTCGTCGCGGTGGTGATGGTGGCCTACAACCTGTTGGTGCGGCGCACGTCGCGGTGGCTGCGGTGAAGCGGGGCACGTTGGGCGGCCGGGTGATTCGCGCGCTACTACTGGTGCTTTTCGGCCTCTTTTTCCTGTTTCCGCTCTACGCCATGGCGGACTTCTCCACCCGCGATCTGCTGGGCGGCGGGCGGACCCTGCAGGCGTGGCAGAACCTGATCTCCGACGAGGCGCTGTTCTCCTCCATCGTGACCTCGCTGCTGCTGTCGGTGTTGACGGTGGCGGTGATGCTGGTGCTGTTGTTGCCGACGATGATCTGGGTGCGGTTGCGGGCGCCGTGGGCCAAGGGTCTGGTGGACTTCCTGTGCCTGCTGCCGTTGACGATTCCGGCGTTGGTGATCGTCGTGGGGTTGCGCAACGTCTACCTCTGGGTGACGTATTTTCTGGGCGAATCGGCCTTGACGCTGACCTTCGTGTACGTGATCGTGGTGCTGCCGTTCGCCTACCGGGCACTCGATGCTGCGTTGTCCGCCATCGACCTGCGCACCCTGTCGGAGGCGGCGCGCTCCCTGGGTGCCGGTTGGGTCACCACCATCCGGACGGTGATCGTGCCGAACGTATGGACGGGCGTGCTCTCGGCGGCCTTCATCTCGATCGCGGTGGTACTCGGGGAGTTCACCATCGCGTCGCTGACCGGCTATCAGACGTTGCAGGTGCAGATCGTCGCGATCGGCAAGAGTGACGGGCCGACGTCGGTGGCCGCGTCCCTGGCGGTTCTGGTGTTCGGTTTCGTGCTGCTGCTGGGGCTTTCACTGATTTCGAGGAAACGGGCGGGCCGGCGCACCGGCGCTGCCGAGCTGACTGCGGCAGTGCCGCTAGGAGGGCCATGAGTGTCACCGTCGATTTCAACGACCTGACCCGGGCCTACGGTCCGGTGAAGGCCCTCGACGGGCTGAACCTGCATCTGCAGCCGGGTGAGATGGTGGCATTGCTGGGCCCTTCGGGCTGCGGCAAGACCACGGCGCTGCGGATCCTGGCCGGTCTCGACGAGCCGACCTCGGGCACGGTCGCAGTGGACGGGCGCGATATCACCGGGGTGCCCGCCAACAAGCGGGATATGGGCATGGTGTTCCAGGCCTACAGCCTGTTCCCGCACCTGACTGTGGTGGACAACATCGCCTTCGGTCTCAAGCTGCGTCGAAAAGGCAAGCAGGACAGGATTTCCCGGGCTCAAGAAATGCTGGAGTTGGTGGGGTTGTCCGAGCATGCCGACAAGTTCGCCAATCAGCTTTCCGGTGGACAGCAGCAGCGGGTGGCGCTGGCGCGTGCACTGGCGATCGAGCCCCGGGTGCTGCTGCTCGACGAACCGCTCTCGGCGCTGGACGCCAAGGTGCGTGTGCAGCTGCGAGATGAGATCCGGCGGGTTCAGTTGGAGGTCGGCACCACCACGCTGTTCGTCACCCACGACCAGGAGGAAGCCCTGGCCGTCGCCGACCGGGTGGGTGTGATGAGCCGCGGGAAGCTGGAGCAGATCGCCACACCGGCGCAGCTGTACACGAATCCGTCGACCCCGTTCGTGGCCGAGTTCGTGGGCCTCAACAACAAGGTTGCCGCACAAGTGAATCGGGGTACCGTCACCGTGCTCGGCACCGACATGCCCGCGTTGTCCGGCTCCATCGACAGCGGTTCCGGTGTGGCACTGGTGCGCCCGGAATCGGTCACGGTGCAGCCGGATACCGACGGCACCGCCGTCGTGGCCTCGGTGGCGTTCCTCGGTCCGATGTCGCGGGTCAGTGCGACGCTGGCCGACGGCGCCCTCGTCGTCGCTCAGATGGCCAGCGCGCAGGCGCAGCAATTCACGGTAGGCGACCGGGTGGCGGTCGGAGTCGCCGCGGCACCGGTGCTGGTGGTGGCGGCGGCCTGAACCGGGTCAGCTCAGCCCGGAGCGCTCGTAGAACTCGTGGATGTGGCGGGTGACTGCGGCCGCGGCCTGCTCAGGCGCGCCGCGCGCGATGGCGTCGGCCACCGCGTGGTGCTCGCGGCGCAGCTTGTCCAGCACTGCCGGCCAGTCGTCGATCTGCGGGATGGCCGCCAGGACGTAGGTTTCGATGGACCCCCGCAGCGACGTCATCATCTGTGCCACCACCGTGTTGCCGGACAGCCCGGCGATGGTGACGTGGAATTCGGCGTCCAGGCGCAGGAACTCGTGGATCTCGATATCGGGGGCGTCCATCAGCTCGAGCAGGCGGTGCACGTCGTCCAGGGAGGTCGTCGCGCTGTCCGAGGCCGCCGCCCGCGACACCGCCCAGGATTCGAGCAGCACCCGGGTTTCCACCACGTGGGCGACCGGGAAGGCGCGGGTGGTCACGTGCAGTCGCAGCGCGGCGTCCAGCGCTGCGGCCGGTTCGGCGATCAGGATCGCGCCCGCGTCCTGGCCGGACCCGACGGACCGGCGGACCGCGCCCATCGCGGCGAGCACCTGCAATGCCTCGCGCACCGAGCCGCGCGAGACACTGAGCTGCTCGGCCAGTCCGCGTTCGCCGGGCAGTCGCATGCCCACCTGTAGATCTCCCGACTCGAGTTGCTGCTCGATGTGGCGCAGAACGATCTCGGTGGCACGCACGCGGCGAACTTTACCGGGATCTGCGCACATCAGAGGCATGACGACGCCGTGGTCCGACCACATTGGTGCGGGGGGTCGCTCGATTGAGGGCGGGTAGGTTCGGGTACTGCGAGGGACGATGAATTCCGCTACCTGCTCGACACCCCAGATCCACAAGAAGAGGCACCCGTGAACCTCCCCTTTGATGACTGGCTGCCGAAGCAACGTTGGTACGCCGGACGTAACCGGACGCTGGTCTCGGCGAAACCGGCTGCGGTGACCGAACTGCGTAACGGCCTGGACCTGGCGCTCGTCGACGCCGTGTACGCCGACGGACCTGGGGAGCGCTACCAGGTGCTGGTGGCCTGGGATGCCGACGGCCTGGCCGGTGACGAGGTCGCCACCATCGGTACCGACGATGGCCGCGCCGGTTACGACGGCCTGTACGACCCGGAGTCGGCGAGCTATCTGCTGTCGCTGATCGACGGCTCGGCCCGGCGCGGTGACGTCGGCTTCGAGCGGGAGCCCGACGTGACCCTGCCGGTGGATGCCGCGCCGCGGGTGTCCTCGGCGGAGCAGAGCAACACCAGCGTCATCTTCGGCAAGCAGGCGATGTTCAAGGCGTTCCGGCGCGTCAGCCCCGGCATCAACCCCGATATAGAGATCAACCGGGTTCTCGGACGCGCGGGCAACACCAACGTCGCGCGGCTGCTCGGAGCGTACGAGACGGTATGGGACGGCCAACCCTGCCCGCTGGGTATGCTCACCGATTTCGCCGCCAATTCCACCGAGGGGTGGGACATGGCGACGGCCAGTTCCCGCGCCCTCTACGCCGGCGATCCGGGCGCAGACCTGGGCCCGGAGACGTATCGGCTGGGCGAGGCCGTCGCCTCGGTGCATCAGGCCCTCGCGGCGGAATTGGGTTCGGACACTGCGGAATTCCCGGTCGACACCGCGCTTTCCCGGCTGCAGTCCGCGGCCGCGCAGGTGCCTGAACTGGCGGACTATGCACCCGCAGTCGAGCGCCGTTTCCGGGAGCTCACCGGAGTTCCCATGCTGGTCCAGCGGATGCACGGCGACTTACATCTCGGGCAGGTGTTGCGCACCCCCGACACCTGGCTGCTGATCGATTTCGAGGGCGAGCCCGGTGCGCCGCTGGAGGAACGACGCCGGCCGGACTCGCCGATCCGCGACGTCGCCGGGATGCTGCGCTCCTATGAATACGCGGCATACCAGCCGCTGGTCGGCGACGGCTCGGACCCCGACGACGCGGCGGTGGCTCAGGCGGTGGCGTGGACCGAGAGCAACCGCGCCGCGTTCTGCGAGGGGTATGCGGCGGTGTCCGGAGAGGATCCGCGCGCCCAGGCGGCGCTGCTGGCGGCCTACGAGCTGGACAAGGCGGTGTACGAGGCGGCCTACGAATCGCGTTACCGGCCGGCCTGGCTGCCCATTCCGCTACGTTCGATCGCGCGACTGGCCACCCCCCTCGCCGAACCGTGAGTTTGGGCGCGAAAGTGCGAGAAGATTCCGCCATTACGTCGATCTCGGCGCCGAACTTCCTATGATCACGCCATGCATGCTGCCGTGACAATCCACATGAACGCCCCTGCCGATGAGGTGTGGAATGTCGTCGCCGACATCCGTAACACCGCCAAGTTCTCCCCGGAGGTGTTCGAGTCCGAGTGGCTCGACGGCGCGACGGGGCCGGCACTGGGCGCGAAGTTCCGCGGGCACGTTCGGCGCAATGAGATCGGCCCGGTGTACTGGACCACCTGCCGGGTGACGGCCTGCGACCCGGGCAGCGAGTTCGGTTTCGAGGTGCTGATCGGCGACAAGGCAATCAACAACTGGCATTACGCGTTCGCCCCCGCCGCCGGTGGTGGCACGGACGTGACCGAGTCGTTCCGCATGTCGGAGTCACCGCTGACGACGCTGTTCGGGCTCTTCGGCGGCCAGCTGCGGACCCGGCGGAACAAGCGGGACATGACCACCACGCTCAACCGGATCAAAGCCGAGGTGGAAGCCTCCGGTAGTCGGGCCTGAGCCGGTCTAGAAGAACGTCCGGGTGCAATAGGTGCGCTGCGGCGACGGGTACGGCCACACGTACTGGTTGCCGGCGTTGGGACAGGCCCGCCGGTCGTGGATGTCGAGGCGTTGCGTGACCTGCACCAGCAGGCCGCCGGCCGGATTCACGGCTGCCGGTTCACAATCCGCGCGCTGCATCGCGCCGAACGGCAGCTGCATCAGGTAGCAGTGCTCGGCCACCAGGTTGGGCACCAGGCACAGGCCGGCCGTCGAGTCGTCGGCGACGTCGGCGGAAAAGCGCTGATACTCCGGGCTCGGGCAGTCGCTGGCAGACGGGATCATGGCGCCGACGGTGTAGCTGGGGTCCTGCGTGCACGACGCGCGCTGGGCGCGGACTTCGTTGGTTTCGGCCGACGGCACCACCACGCAGTCGCCGACGGCGAAGGTGCCGTCGTGCTCGTTCTCGAACGCGACGCGGGCGCGATGCAGTGCGGTGACTCCGACGATGGTGGCGGCGACGACCATCACGGTCACACCGAGCGCGACGAGGCTGCGCTCCTGGCGTCGCAGGCGTGGTGTCATGGCGAAGAGGTTCTCAGAACCGGCCGCCGTTGTCTCCCCGTTCCGGCGATCCCCATTACCCGCGAGCGGGCGTGTTCGGCGCGCGACACGCCGGTGTGTGCCGACAAAACTGCACGCTCGCTGGCGTTACCTGTGTGACAAAAGTGAGGTAGTGGTGCACTCTAGCGCGCTTATAGTGACTAAGATCACACTGTCGGAAGGGGGTTCATCATGACAACACGCACCGAACCGGCCGGAATCGCCCGACGGGAAAACGGCATGCCACCGCCGGAGGTTGCGCTTGCCGACGTCCGCCTCGATCAGCTGGACTTCTGGGCGCTCGACGACGACATCCGCGACGGCGCGTTCGCGACGCTGCGTCGGGAAGAGCCGATCAAGTTCTTCGAGGTGCCCGAGGTCCCGGGGTTTCCGACCGGCGTCGGGCACTGGGCCCTGACCTCGTACGAGCACGTCCACGAGGCCAGCCGGCATCCGGAGACCTTCAGTTCGGTTCCTGCCAGCACATCCTTGAACGACGTTCCGGTGGAGATCGCGGAGTTCGTCGGGTCGATGATCAGCCTGGACGATCCACGGCATCAACGGTTGCGCGCCATCGTCAACCGCGCCTTCACCCCGAAGGTGGTGGCGCGCATCGAGCAGAGCGTGCGGGACCGCGCTTCCCGGCTCGTCGCCGACCTGATCACCCAGCATCCCGACGGCCACGCCGACCTCGTCTCCGCGCTCGCAGGCCCGCTGCCGCTGCAGATCATCTGCGACATGATGGGCATCCCCGAGCAGGACGAAGCCGACATCTTCCACTGGACGTCGGTGCTGCTGGGCGCCGGCGACCCGGAGGTCGCCCACGATTTCGACGATGTCGTCAACGCCACCACCGATCTCGCGATGTACGGCATCGCCCTGGCCGAGGACCGGCGCGCCCACCCGGCCGACGACCTGACCACCAACCTGGTGTCCGCCGAGGTCGACGGCGAGCGGCTCAGCTCAGCTGAGATCGCGTCGTTCTTCATCCTGCTGTCCGCTGCAGGCAACGAAACCACCCGCAACGCCATCAGCCACGGCATGGTCGCCCTGACCCGTTACCCGGAGCAGCGTCAGAGGTGGTGGGACGACTTCGACCGCACCGCCGCCACCGCCGTGGAGGAGATCGTGCGCTGGGCCTCGCCCATCATCTACATGCGACGCAACCTCACCCAGGACATCGAACTGGACGGCGTGCAGATGAAAGTCGGCGACAAGGTGTCGCTGTGGTACAACTCCGCCAACCGGGATGAACGAAAGTTCGTCAATCCGTGGCGATTCGACGTCACCCGGCACCCCAACCCGCAGTTGGGCTTCGGTGGCGGCGGAGCGCACTTCTGCCTGGGCGCGAATCTGGCGCGGCGCGAGATCCGGGTCGCCTTCGACGAACTGCACCTGCGGGTGCCCGATATCGTCGCGGACGCCGAGCCGGCGATCCTGCAGTCGCCATTCGTGCACGGCATCAAGCGGCTACCAGTAGCGTGGTCGCCGCTGGACTGAGCCCACGGTTTTGTACCTTGGGTACGGCGCGGGGTAACGGTACGTCGCGTACCGAGACGTACGTTCGCGCGAGACCTGAGGGGGCCAGTGGCGTTTCACATCCACCGCGCCGAGCGCACCGACCTGTTGGCCGACGGACTCGGCGCGTTGCTGTCCACCCCGCTGCCGGACCCGTTCGCCCAGGAACTCGTGCTGGTCCCGGCGCGCGGCGTGGAGCGCTGGCTCAGCCAGCGGCTGTCCCATGTGCTCGGCAGCGGACGCAGCGACGACGGCGTGTGTGCCGGGGTGGCGTTTCGCTCACCTCGGTCGTTGATCGCCGAGATCACCGACACCGTCGACGAGGATCCGTGGGCGCCGGACGCACTGGTCTGGCCCCTGCTCGACGTGATCGATACCAGCCTGGACGAGCCCTGGTGCCAGACCCTGGCCACCCACCTGGGGCACTTCGCCTCGGGGGAGGAGGCCACCCTGCGCCGCGGTCGGCGGTATGCGACCGCCCGGCGACTGGCCGGGTTGTTCGCCTCCTATGCCGCGCAGCGCCCGCAGCTGTTGACCGACTGGGCCGACGGCGCGGCCACCGACGGCGCCGGCGGCCCGCTCGACGCTGACCTGGCGTGGCAGCCCGAACTGTGGCGGGCGGTGTGCGCGCGGCTACCCGCCACCACCCCCGCGGCACGGCACGAGCAGACCCTGTCGCGGTTGCGGGCCGCCCCGGTGGACCTGCCGGCGCGGTTGTCGCTGTTCGGGCACACCAGGCTGTCGGCGACCGACCTCGCACTCCTGGAGGCCCTGGCGACTCATCACGACCTGCATCTGTGGTTGCCGCACTCCAGCGACGCGCTGTGGCGCGCGTCGGCCGGAGTGGGCGGGCCGGTCGCGCGCACCGAGGATCTGAGCCACCTCGACGCGCGGCACCCGCTGCTGGCGACCTTGGGCCGCGACCTGCGTGAACTGCGCCGCAGTCTGCCCGCCGCGGGTGTCCACGACGACTACATCGGCGGGGACCACCGGCGCCCGGACACCGTGCTCGGATGGCTGCAATCCGCCATCGCCGCCAATGCGCCGCGCCCGCAGAATCGCACCTTGACCCCGGATGACCGCTCCGTCCAGGTGCACAGTTGTCACGGCCCGGCCCGCCAGATCGACGTGCTGCGGGAAGTGCTGCTGGGGCTCCTGGCCGACGACCCGACGCTGGAGCCCCGCGACATCCTGGTGATGTGCCCCGACATCGAGGCGTACGCGCCCCTGATCGTCGCCGGGTTCGGGCTCGGCGACGTCGCCGGGGACCGGCACCCCGCACACCGGTTGCGCGTGCGGCTGGCTGACCGGGCACTGGTGCAGACCAATCCGCTGCTGGGGGTGGCCGCACAGGTACTCGCGCTGGCCGATGGCCGGGCCACCGCGGGGGAGGTGCTCAACCTCGCCGAGGCAGCGCCGGTGCGGGCCCGGTTCGGGTTCACCGACGACGATCTGGAATCGATCACCGCCTGGGTGCGCGAAGCCGGTATCCGCTGGGGGATCGACAACGCCCACCGGGCGCGGTACGGGCTGGACAACTATGTGCAGAACACCTGGCGGTTCGGCATCGACCGGGTACTGGCCGGCGTGGCGATGTCCGACGACGCGCAGGCGTGGTTGGCCACCACCCTGCCGCTCGACGACGTGGGCAGCAACAAGGTCGAATTGGCCGGGCGGGTAGCCGAATTCGTGGATCGGCTGACCGCGGTGATCGACGCGCTGAGCGGTACCCGGGCGCTACGCGACTGGATCGACACCCTGCGGGACGGCGTCGGTCTGCTCACCCGGGCCGACGGCGCCGACGGCTGGCAGGCGGGCCAGCTGCACCGCGAGTTCGCCGAGATCGTCGACCGCGCCGCCGAGCACGCCGCGATTCCTCTGCAGCTCAACGATATTCGTGCACTGCTGGACCGGCAGCTGGCGGGCCGGCCCACCAGGGCGAACTTCCGTACCGGCACGCTGACGGTGTGCACCATGGTCCCGATGCGGTCCATCCCCCACCGGGTGGTCTGTCTGGTGGGTCTCGACGACGGGGTGTTCCCGCGCATCGACCTGGCGGACGGGGACGATGTGCTGGCGCGCAGGCCCATGACCGGAGAACGTGACATCCGGTCCGAGGATCGGCAGTTGCTGCTCGACGCGGTGATGTCGGCCACCGAGAAACTGGTGATCACCTATACCGGGGCCGACGAGTACAGCGGACACCGCCGCCCCCCGGCGGTGCCGCTGGCCGAGCTGCTCGACGTCCTGGATCAGACCACCGACGCCCGCATCAGGGAACGGCTCCTGGTTCAACATCCGTTGCAGCCCTTCGATGTTCGTAACGTCACCCCAGGCAAGCTGGGTGTTCCGACACCGTTCACCTTCGATCCGACGGTACTGACGGCGGCCACGGCCGCAGCGGGGGCACCCACCGAGCCGGCGACCTTTCCGTCAGGGCCGCTGCTGGCGGCGCCGAATGGTGATGTCGCCCTGGCCGACCTCATCAGCTTTGTGAAGAATCCGGTGCGCGGGTTCTTCCGGACTCTGGACATGGCGCTGCCCCGCGAAGAAGACAGTATCGAGGAGGCGATGCCGATCGAACTCGACGGCCTGCAGCGCTGGCAGGTAGGCGAACAGATGCTGGCCGACCTGCGCCGCGGTAAGGACAGCCGATGGGTGCTGGATGCCGAATGGCGCCGCGGCACACTGCCACCGGGGCAGTTGGGCTGGCGGCTGGCCAAGGAGATCCGGGATCAGTCCGAGGTGCTGGCGCGGGCCGAGGCGCCGTACCGGGAACTGACGCCGCAGGCGGTGGACGTCGACATCGATCTCGGCGCAGGTCGCCGGCTGACGGGCACGGTGACGCCGGTGCACGGCACCACCGTGGTGGCCACCACGTTCTCCCGCCTCGACGGCAGACACCTGCTCGATCCGTGGGTGCGGTTGCTGGCCCTGGCAGTGACCGAGCCCGGCCGGGACTGGACCGCGGTGTGCACCGGCCGCGGTGGGGATGGGGTGCTCACCCGGATCCTCGGTGTGCCGCCTGATCCGGAGGATGTTCTGAAAGACATTGTGGCGCTTTACGACGCGGGCTGTCGCGAACCGCTGCCGCTGCCCATCAAGACGTCGTACACGTGGGCCGAGAACCGGTTCCGGGGCCGTGACCCCTGGCAGGCGGCGCAGCGTACCTGGCGCAGCAAGTACGGCGGCGACCATGAGGACGAAGCCCATGTCCGGGTCTGGGGCGGGCCACCGGCACCGTTCGACGCCCTGCTGGGTGCGCCGCGCCCCGGCGAAGAGGTGCCGGGGGAGGACACCCGGCTGGGTGCATTCGCCACCCGGCTCTGGCTGCCGCTGCTCAAAGCCGAACTGCGGCCCGGACGGGGGCACTAGATGGTCGAGCGCTTCGATCTCCTCGGGCCGCTGCCCAGCCCGGGGTCGACGACCGTGCTGGAGGCCAGTGCGGGCACCGGCAAGACCTTCGTACTGGCTGGGCTGGTCACGCGTTACCTCGCGGACGGCGTAGCGACCCTCGACGACATGCTGCTCATCACCTTCAGCCGCGCAGCCACCGCGGAACTGCGGGAGCGGGTCCGAGACCAGATCGTCCAGGCCGTCGCCGCCTTCGATACCGGCGCTGCGGTGCCGGGCAACGAACTGATCACCCAGCTGCTGGCCGGCACGGAGCAGGAGCGGGCGGACCGGCACGCCCGTCTGCGGAATGCGTTGGCGGAGTTCGATTCCGCCACCATCGCCACCACCCACGAATTCTGCCGTCTGGTGCTGAAGTCGCTGGGGGTGGCCGGTGACAGTGACGCCGGGGTGGCGCTGGTGGAGGACCTCAGCGATCTGGTCCGCGAGATTGTCGACGACGTGTATCTGCGTCGCTTCGGTGGGCAGGCATCGGACCCGGTGCTCAACCGGGAGGCCGCGCTGAAGCTGGCGATGGCCGTGGTGGACAAGGGCGGCACGCAGCTCACGCCCTCGACACCGAAGCCGGATTCCCTCGCCGAGGCCCGTGTCGAGTTTGCCCGAGAGGTGCTGGCGGAATTGGAGATTCGCAAACGACGGCTCGGCATCCTGCATTTCGACGACCTGCTGTCCCGGCTCGCTGAAGCCCTCGAATCGGTGGACTCTGCGGCCCGCAACCGGATGCGTCGCCGCTGGAGCATCGTGATGATCGACGAGTTCCAGGACACCGACCCCGTGCAGTGGCAGGTGGTCGACCGCGCGTTCCGTGGGCACGCCACGCTCATTCTGATCGGCGACCCCAAGCAGTCCATCTACGCGTTCCGTGGCGGCGACATCGATGCTTATCTCGATGCCTCCCGTACGGCGGGCACGAAGTTCACCCTCGGTACCAACTGGCGCAGCGACAGCGCCCTGGTCGACAGCCTGCAGGTGGTGCTGCACGGCGCCGCACTGGGTGACCCCGAGATCGTGGTGCACGGTGTGGAGGCCGCCCATGACGGCCACCGACTCTCCGGGGCGCCGAGTAATGCCCCGTTCCGGTTACGGGTCGTGGACCGTTCGACGCTGGGATACAGCCGCACACAGAACATTCCGATCGACGACGTACGCAAGCACGTCGTCGCCGATCTCGCCGCCGACATTGCCGCCACCGTCGCCGCCGAACCCAGATTCGGCGAGCGTGAGCTGCAGCCGGGAGATATCGCGGTGATCGTCGAGAGCCACGCCGACGCGCGCCGATGCCACAACGCGTTGTCCGCGGCGGGAGTGCCGGCGGTGTACACCGGTGACTCCAACATCTTCGCCTCGGAAGCGGCCACTGAATGGTTGACCCTGCTCAACGCCTTCGACCAGACGCACCGCAGTGCGCTGGTGCGTGCCGCCGCTGCCACCTCCTTCTTCGGCCGGTCCGTGGAAGACCTGGTGGCTCAACAGGATTCGCTGACAGACGAGATCGCGGAGACGCTGCGCCAGTGGGCCGACCACGCCCGCGAACGTGGGGTGGCCGCAGTGCTCGAAGCAGCGAATGTGGCCGGGATGAGCAAGCGGGTGCTGGCCCGCCGCGGTGGTCAACGGGTGATGACGGATTTGGCGCACGTCGGTGAACTGCTGCTCGACGTCGCACATCAGCAGCGCCTGGGGATCCCCGCCCTGCGGGACTGGCTGCGGGAGCGGTGTGCCGAAGGTGGGCGCGCCGAGCGGAACCGGCGCCTGGACAGCGACGCCGCGGGTGTGCAGATCATGACGGTGTGGGCCAGTAAAGGTCTGCAGTTCCCGATCGTCTACCTGCCCTTCAATTTCAACCGGTACGTCGGAAGCAGCGATGTGGTGGCCTATCACGACAGCAACGGCCGCCGCTGCCTGTATATCGGCGGGGAGACCGGAGAGGATTTCGCCGACGCCGCCGACAAGGCGCGGGCCGAGGAGACCCAGGAGCGGCTCCGGTTGGCCTATGTCGCACTCACCCGGGCCCAGTCCCAGGTGATCGCCTGGTGGGCGCCCACCAAGGACGAGGTCAACGCCGGCCTGTCCCGGTTGCTGCGTGGCCGGTCACGTGGCGAGGCCGAGGTGCCCGATGCCTGTCGGCGGGGTATCACCGACGCCGATGCCCGCGCGTGTTTTGCTGCCTGGTCGCAACACGGGGGCCTGGTCGTGGAGGAGTCGGTGATCGGCATCGCAGCCGCCGTGCCCACCGACCCCGTCCCGGACGGGCTGGGAGTGCGGCACTTTCACCGCGGCATCGATACCGGATGGCGGCGCACCTCGTATTCGGGGCTGGTCCGCGCGGCCGGTACCGCCGAGAGCGGGGCGCCCGGGGTCAGCAGCGAACCCGAACACGGCGGCAAGGACGACGAGGTGGAGGACCTCCCCGTCTCGGCCGCCCCGGCGCCCGCCGGACCCGACGTACCGTCGCCGATGGACGCACTGCCGGGCGGCACGGACTTCGGGTCCCTGGTGCATGCCGTGCTCGAGACAGCAGACCCGGCAGCAGAGGATCTCGGCGCCGAACTCACCCGTGAGGTGAACCGGCACGCGTCCTGGTGGGCGGTGGATGCCGCCGCCGAGGACGTGGCGGATGCCCTGGTCGCCGTGCACGACACCCCGCTGGGGCCGCTGCTGCCGGGCGGCACGCTGCGGCAGATCGCTCTGCGCGACCGGCTGTGTGAGCTGGACTTCGAAATGCCCTTGGCCGGTGGCGATTCCGGACGGGGTGTGGCTGGGGAGCCGACGCTGTCAGATGTCGGGGCACTGCTGCGGCGACACCTGCCCGCCGACGACCCCCTGGCCGGGTACGCCGACCGGTTGACCGGCCCGGCCCTGGGAGGCCAGTCGTTGCGCGGTTATCTCACCGGTTCCATCGACGTGGTGCTGCGGGTTCCTGATGCCGACGGGCCGCGATACCTGGTGGTCGACTACAAGACAAACCGCCTGGGTGAGGCGGGGCGACCGCTGACTGCCGCCGATTACGCGCCCGCGCAGCTGGCCCAGGCGATGCTGCATTCGGACTACCCGTTGCAGGCATTGTTGTACTGCGTTGTGTTGCACCGGTTTCTGCGGTGGCGCCAACCCGGCTACGACCCGGCGCATCACCTCGGCGGGGTGCTGTATCTGTTCCTGCGTGGCATGTGCGGCCCCGCCACCCCGGAATTCGACGGGCACCCCGCGGGAGTCTTCAGTTGGCGGCCGCCGGCGGCGCTGGTCACCGCGGTCTCGGAACTGCTGGACGGAGGCGCCTCATGACCATTCTCGCGGTCGAGGACCCGCATGACTGGCGGCGGGTCCGCGCAGCCCCGCCACTGCTGCGGCTGTTCAACGACGCCGGTGTGCTGGAGGCGGCCGACGTGCACGTCGCGGCCCGGCTGGCGGTGTTGGCGGACGAGACCGATGAAACCGTCATGCTGGCAGTCGCACTCGCTGTCCGGGGACTGCGGAGTGGGTCGGTATGCGTTGATCTGGCCGGCGTCGCCGACGAGATCGGGCTCGACCTGCCCTGGCCCGAGGTGGCGGGGTGGTTGGCGGCGGTGCGGGCCAGCCCGCTGCTGGGCACCCCGCCGGTGCTGCGGCTCTACGGCGACAGCCTGTTGTACCTGGACCGCTATTACCGCGAGGAGGAGCAGGTGTGCGCCGACCTGCTCGCGACCCGTGGTGAGCACGTTCCGGTGGACGACGCAGCGCTGGCGGCCGGGCTGGATCGGGTGTTCCCGGCGCCGAAGTTCGTCGAGCAGCGGTCCGCCGCGCAGATCGCCTTGTCGCAGTGGACAACGGTGCTCACCGGCGGGCCGGGCACCGGCAAGACCACCACGGTGGCGGGTCTGCTGGCGCTGCTGGCCGAGCAGGCCGAGCTCGCGGGCCGGGCGCGGCCGCGGATCGCACTGGCGGCGCCCACCGGCAAGGCCTCGGCGCGGTTGCAGCAGGCGGTGCAGGCCGAGATCGACCACCTCGGGCCGGTGGATCGGGAGCGGTTGCGCGGCTTGCAGGCGGTGACCCTGCACCGGCTGCTGGGTGCCCGCCCGGATACCTCCGCGCGCTTCAAACACCACCGGGCCAACCGATTGCCCTACGACGCCATCGTGGTCGACGAGACGTCGATGGTGCCGCTGACCATGATGGCCCGGTTGCTTGAATCCGTTCGTCCCGCAACCCGACTCATTCTCGTCGGCGACCCCGATCAGCTGGCTTCGGTGGAGGCCGGCGCGGTGCTGGCCGATCTGGTCGACGGTCTGGGTGCGCGGAGCGATCTGCGGGTTGCGGCACTGCACACCTCGCACCGCTTCGGCGAGACGATCAGCCGGTTGGCTGAGGCGATCCGCCTCGGCGACGGAGACACGGTGCTGGAATTGCTGCGCGCCGGCGGCGAGCACATCGAGTACATCGACGAGCAGGATCCGACGTCGCGGCTGCGTGAGGTGCTTGTGGGCCATGCGCTGGACGTGCGGGCGGCGGCGATGCGCGGTGACGCCGCGGGCGCACTGGCCGCCCTGGACACCCACCGGCTGCTGTGTGCGCACCGCGACGGCCCCCACGGGGTACGGCACTGGAACCGGCAGATCGAACGCTGGCTCACCGAGGAAACCGGCGAGGCGTTGTGGACGAGCTGGTATGTGGGGCGCCCGGTGTTGGTGACGGCCAATGACTACGGGCTGAGGTTGTACAACGGCGACACCGGCGTCGCCGTTCTCGACGGTTCCCGGGACGACGGGGCGCTGCGGGCGGCAGTCGGGAGTGCCACCGGGACAATGGATTTCGCTACCAGCCGACTCGCCGACGTGGAGACCATGCATGCCATGACCATCCACAAGAGCCAGGGCAGCCAAGCCGCGGAGGTGACCGTGCTGCTGCCGCCCGAGGATTCGAGGTTGTTGACCCGCGAGTTGTTCTACACCGCGGTCACCCGGGCCAAGGCCAAGGTGCGGGTGGTGGGTACCGAGGCCGGGGTACGGGCAGCATTGCAGCGACGGGTGGTGCGGGCGACCGGCCTGCGGCAGCGGCTGAGTTCGTGACGGCTGCACGCCGAGATCGACGAAATGGCGTGAATTACTCGCACTTTCCCGCCCAAACGTGAGTTTCGGCGGGGGGTGCGCGTGCGCGAAAGCGGCCCCCGCCGGTATGGCGGGGGCCGCTTCGCGTACTACTTCGTGGTGTCAGGCAACAGGTGCGGTGCCGTTGAGCACCCGCTGCATGTCCGGAATCATCTGCTGCAGCTGCTGTCCCCAGTAGCCCCAGCTGTGGGTGCCGTTGGCCGGGAAGTTGAAGACGCCGTTACGTCCGCCCGCGGCGATGTAGTTGTCCCGGAAGGTCAGGTTGGTGCGCAGGGTGAAGCCTTCCAGGAACTGTGCTGCCATCAGGTTGCCGCCGCCACCGGAGGTGTCGAGCTCCGACGGGGTGCCGGTGCCGCAGTAGATCCAGACGCGGGTGTTGTTGGCGACGAGGCGGGCGATGTTGACCATCGGGTCGTTGCGCTTCCACGCGGGGTCAGACGACGGACCCCACATGCTGTTGGCGTTGTAGCCGCCGGAGTCGTTCATCGCCATCCCGATCAGCGTGGGCCACCAGCCCTCGGACGGGTTCAGGAAGCCCGACAGCGATGCGGCATAGATGAACTGCTGCGGGTGCCAGATCGCCAGCGTCAGCGAGGCGGAGCCGGCCATCGAAAGACCAACGGCGGCATTGCCGAAGGGGGACACACCGCGGTTGGCGGCCAGCCAGGTGGGCAGCTCCTGGGTCAGGAACGTCTCCCACTTGTAGGTGTAGTTCTGCCCGTTGCCCTGCGACGGCTGGTACCAGTCGCTGTAGAAGCTGGACTGACCACCCACCGGCATGATGGCCGACATGCCGGAATTCTCGAACCACTCGAACGCCGGGGTGTTGATGTCCCAGCCGTTGAAGTCTTCCTGGGCGCGCAGGCCGTCGAGCAGGTAGACGGCCTTGGGGCCGCCGCCTTGGAACTGGACTTTGATGTCGCGGCCCATCGAGGGTGACGGGACCATCAGGTATTCAACGGGCAGACCGGGCCGGGAGAAGGCCCCGGCGGTCGCCGACCCTCCGGCGATCCCGATCAGGCCGGGCAGCGCGGCGGCCGCAACTGTAGCGACCGTCAGCCGGCGCAGGTTTGCCTTTGCCGCTCCGCGCAACTTCTCAACGAACTTCACGTCTGCGCTCCTCCATCTTCAGTAGAACTACAAGGGTGTTACTTGTGTGATCAAAGTGAAGCATGTGGTTTCCGGTGGACATGCCGGTGAAACCGGGAAGCGCTGTCGCAGTTGGACAACGATTGAGTTTCTGCGGAGAAGCTCATTCGTCACCCGGTCGTGACCATCGTCGGGCGTGTCGGGCCCGACCGCGGTCAGCTCTGGCCGGTAGCCCCCGCGGCGCGCTGTCGGGCAGGGTGGGCGCCGACCAGCTCGAATCCGAGGACGGCCACCACCGGCGCTGCCGTGACAACCAGCAGGCAGACCGCCATGTCGACACCCGCAGCTGCCAGCGCCACCGCCCCGCACAGCACCCCCAGCGAGACCGCCGCCGATACAACATGGGACACGCGGCGGGAGTGCAGCAGAAGAAACTGCAGGGCGAAGATCAAGACAAGGTAAATACCCACCGGAATCGCCACCGCGGCCACGGTTTCCACCGAACCCAGCTTGGAGTGTTCTTCGATGAAGTACGCCGCCGTGTGCAATCCCGCTCCGGTGGCGACGATGGAGCCGAACACCAGGATGTGGCCGTAGCCCCAGCGGAAGGAGCACTCGCGTTGTTGGTGCAGCAGGTCGGCGGAGGGCGCGACGAAGTAGGCCCACCACATGCTGAAGGTCAGGCCGGTTCCGGCGACCGCGACCAGCGCCGCGTCGACTGACCAGCCCTGCTCGCTGATGACGGCGGAGATGGAGGCGACCGTCCCCACCACACCTTCGCCGAGCGCGATGATCACCAGTAGTCCGTACCGCTCGGCGATGTGGTGGGCGTGCCACGGGGTGCCGTTGTGGGCCCGTTCTCCCAGCCAGGGCCCGGCCATCTCGATGAGCGTCATGATCGCGACGAGCAGGAAGGTGACCGCGACGGAGGTGTTGGCCACGATCACCCCGATCCACCCGAGCTGCGCGACGGTGATGGACGCGGCATACGTCAGGCAGGCCTTCCGGCGGCCCGGGTCCTGCCGGGCCGCGCGTAACCACTGGAACACCATGGCAATTCGCATCACCACGTATCCGGCGACCATCACCCGGTTGTCGACGTGCACGCCTTCGGCGATCGACCTGAACACCGGCGGGATGCCCAGCGCCAGGATCAGGACCCCCACCATCTGCAGCATGGTGGTGAGCCGGTACACCCAGTCGTCGGTGTCATAGGCCGAGGCGAACCAGCTGAAGTTGATCCACGCCCAGCACACCGCGAAGGTGGAGAAGGCAAAGCCCGCCAGCCCGGCGCCGACGTGATTGTCCGCGAGCTGATGTGCCAACTGTGATGCCGAGATGCTGAAGGCGACGACGAATGTCAGGTCGAACAACAGTTCCAGCGGCGTTGCCGCGCGCCCCTGCTGGTGGGGGTCCCGACCGGACATCACCTGCAGTCCGTACGCGGGAGTGCGGCGTTTCCGTCGGCCAGACTCGAGATCGCTCACCGGCACATAGTGGCAGGCCAGTTACCGACTGTCGCCGTCTTGGCGGTGCCTCTCGATGGCGGCTATGACCTCATCGGAGGCCTCACGCAACATCGCGAGGCGCTCTTGCCCCAGCACGTCGATGAAGAGCTCGCGCACCCGGGCGGCGTTGGCGGGAGCGGATGACTCGATGGCTGCGCGTCCTGCCTGGGTCAACACCACATACGGGTAGCGCGCATCGGCGCCGGGAACCAGTTCGCGGCGGACGAGTCCGCGTTTTTCCATCCTGCTGAGGTGATGCGACAACCGGCTCTTCTCCCACAGCGTGGCCTGGCCCAACTCGTAGGCGCGCATTCGTTGCTCTGGTGCTTCGGAGAGGGTCACCAGAATTTCGAAGTCGGAGTCGGACAGTCCGAACTCGCGCTGCAGGCAGCCGGCCAGGTGTCTTTCCAGGAGATGGTGCATCCCGACGAAGCTCCGCCACGCCGCCAGCTCGTCGTCGTTGAGTTGTGCTCGGTCGGCCATGAAGGGGAGTCTAACGCCGCGGGTTGACATATCAACTCACAGGGTTATCGTGGATTGAGTTGACATATCAACTCGAAAGAAGGGCCGACTCATGGCAGCCAAGAAATTGATCTCCGTGGTGGGGGCGACCGGATCTCAAGGTGGAGGACTGGTCAAAGCCATCCTCGATGATCCCGACCAGCAGTTCAGGGTGCGCGCACTCACCCGCAGTAGGGAGTCTGCGACCGCCCGGGAATTGGCAGGCGCGGGCGCCGAGGTGGTCGAGGCAGACCTCGATGACGGGCAGAGTGTGCTCAAGGCGTTCGACGGCGCCCACGGCGCGTTCATCGTCACCAACTACTGGGCGCCGCGCTCGCCCGAGGACGAGGCACTGCGGACACGGGCCGACAGGGAACTCGCGCAAGCCGATACCGCCGCGCTGGCGGCCAAGAAGGCCGGCGTCGGGCACGTGGTCTGGTCCACTCTCGAGGACACCCGCGACCACTTCGGCACCGATGAGCGCGTGCCCACCGTGGACGAGCGCTTCAAAGTGCCGCACTTCGACGCCAAAGCCGAGGCCGACAGCATTTTCCGTGAGTACGACGTGCCGGTGACGTTGCTGCGCACCACGCTGTTCTTCGAGGGTTTCACCGGCGCACTGGCGCCGGTGCGAGGCGACGACGGCGTACTGCGGCTGACGCTACCGATGGCCGACCAGCCGATGTCGGGCATCGCCGTCGGCGATATCGGAAAGGCGGCGTTACAACTGTTCAAGCGCGGTGAGGACGTCATCGGCACGACCGTCAGCATCGCCGGCGACCATCTGACCGGTGAGCAGTACGCCGCAGCACTGGGAGACGCACTGGGCGAAGAGGTCATCTACACCCCGATGGGGTGGGACGACTTCCGTGCGCAGGGATTTCCCGGCGCGGTGGAAATGGGCAACATGTTCCAGTACTACGCGGAGAACTCGGCCCGCTTCGTGGGCGCCCGTGATCTGGCGCAGGTCCGGGAGCTCAATCCCGAGCTGCAGTCCTTCCGGCAGTGGCTGAACCTGCACCGCAACGCATTTCAAGGAAGCTGACTCCCCGTCGGCATGTCACGCCTCGGGATCGGGATCGGGCCGAATCCAGCCCAGGATCATCGCCGGTGCGGACCCGCCGGCCACCAGGACCGTCAGCACCATCAACCCGCCCGCATAAGCCATGTTCGGGTCGGCGCCGTCGGTGAAGGTCGCACCGAAGACCAGGTAGAACGCGGGAATCATCATGAGGTATTGGGTGATCGTCAGGCCGATCGAGCGGGCGCTGTTGCGCTGCGCGACCTCGAATTCATCGAGGGCGGCCTCGGGTGCGTCGCCTTGGCGGCCGGACACGATCTGCAGCACAGTGAACACCGGGAAGAACACCGCACATGCAGGCAGCCACAACAGCGGAGCCCACTGAATGCCGACTGCGCACAGGACTCCCACCGCGAACATGAAAAGGAAGGTGGCCACGAGCGCGACGACCAGGGTCCGCCGCCGCGCCCGGGTCCGCCAACCGGGCAGCGACTTCGCCCAGGTCCGTTCATGTTTGAGGAACCTGCGGGTTCGGAAGTCCTGGTAGCGCTGGATGAGATCGTGCTGCGTCGCGGCGGTGTCGGCAGGGATATTGCTAGGCACGGAGATCGCCTCCTTCGGTGGTGGTCCGTCGATACATCTCGGTGGACAACGGGGTGAACTCGGTGCGGGAGAACACGGCCTCGACCGGCAGGCCGAAGACCTCACAGATCCGAAATGCCAGGTCCAGGCTCGGGTAGTGGTCGCCCCGCTCCAGTGCTCCCACGGTTTGCGGGTTCACCTCGATGCGTTCCGCCAACTCAGCCCGGCTCATGCTGCGCTCGGCGCGCAGCACGCGGATGCGGTTGTGGATCGGCAGTGCCGTCCCGCGCCGAACCGGACTCATGCAACCAAGTGTTAGGAAAACCCAACGATCTGTCAACTAGGTCAACAAGTGGCAGCCGTCGTACCCCCGCTGACCGTCAGTGCGGACTCTCCACCTGAGGGTCCTCCAGGAAGATCGGCCGGGTTCCGGTCTGGTGGGCCTTGCCGGTCATCCGAAGCTGCTGACCCGGCCGGATATCGGCGCCCCGACCGGCATTGAACAGCACGTTGATCTCACCGCTGTCATCGCCGAGCACCACGATGCGCAGGGGTTGGCCGTCGCGGGTCTTGTCCTCGATCCGGACCACCTGGCCTTCGATCGTCGCTCGCAGACCGCTGACCAGACTGTCGACGGCGATCACCGGTGGCGGCGAGTCGGGTTGCTCGCGTGGCTCGGAGGCAGTTCGGTCGACCCGGGCTTGCACCTTCTCCAGCTCACGGGTGACCCGCTCTTCGAACCGGTCCGGGAATGCCTGCCGGATGCGGGATTGCACATCGTAGGGCACGATGGTCGCCGCCGCGTGGGGCAATCGGCTGACCGCCCTGGCGATCCGGTCGGCGGTGCGGTCGTGCAGCAGTCGGCCGATGACCGGGGAATAACTGCGCCGCGGTAGCAGCAGCGTGACGTTGGTATTCGGGTGCTCGGCGGTCTCGGTGAAGACGAGTTCCTGTGCAGCCCTGATCAATCGGCAATCCGGGCAATCGATGATCTGCAGCGGCGGCTGCAGGCCGTAGTGCTGCCAGCGTTTACGCAGCAGTTCGGCATACGCCTCGTCGATCATGAAGTGCACCGCGGTCAGCTCATCGGCGCGCAGCCCGCGGCCGTAACGCAGCGCCTCCAGCAGGGCCAGGTCCACCGAGTTGACCAAGACGAACACCCGATGCTGGTCATAAGTCACCGAATCCGGCTCGAGGCCGCGGACACCTTCGAGAATGGCCGCCTCAGCCCGGTACTCGCGGTTGAGACGGATCAGGGCGAACACCAGGATCGGGAAGATCACCACCACCAGCCACGCACCTTCGGTGAACTTCGCGATGGCGAAGATCGCCACCACGACCGTCGACACCAGGCCCGCGGAGAAATTGATCACCAGCTTGTAGCGCCACCCTGGTTCACGGTGTGTCAGATGGTGTTTCGACATTCCGTAACCGGCCATCGCGAAACCGGTGAACACCCCGATGGCGTAGAACGGCACCAGGTCGTTGACCGAGCCGCCGGTGAAGACCAACAGCGCCACCGCCAGCACCGTGAGCACGATGATGCCGTTGCTGAACACCAGTCGTTGGCCGCGTCTGGCCAGCTGTCGGGGCAGGAACCGGTCCTCGGCGACGTAATTCGCAAGAGCGGGGAAGCCGTTGAAGCTGGTGTTGGCACCGGTGAACAGAATGGCGGCGGTGGCGATCTGCACCAGGCCGTAGAGCACATGGCCCGCCGGCCCGGAGCCGAAGACGGCGCGGGCGATCTCGGAGAGCACCGATGGATAGCCCGCCGTGTACGGGATGGCGTGCGTGGCGTAGGCCAGGTAGGCCACCCCGGCCAGCAGGAAGGCCAGCACCGTCGCCATCACGACCAGCACCTTGCGGGCGTTGGTGCCCGCCGGTTCGCGGAATGACCCCACAGTGTTGGAGATCGCCTCCACCCCGGTCAGGGATGCCCCGCCGTTGGCGAAGGCCCGCAGCAGCACCAACAAGGTGGCGCCCATGATCAGCCCGTCGGCGTGCTGCACCGGCACGGTGCCGATGAGGGTGGCGGGGTCGTACTGCGGCAGCCCCCAGATCAGGTGCCGCACAACGCCGGTGGTGATCATCACGGTCATCATCACGATGAAGAAGTAGGTGGGCACCGCGAACGGCCGGCCTACCTCCCGCAGGCCCCGCAGATTCACGAAACACATCGCGATCACCACGCCGACGGTGATCTCCAGGCTGTAGGGACCCAGCATCCGGACCGCGGAGACCACCGCCACCGTGCCGGCGGCGGCCTGCACCGCGACGGTGACGACGTAGTCGATCAGCAGCGCCGCGGCCGCGACCTGAGCCACCCGCGGCCCGAAATTGTCCCGCGCCACCACATACGATCCGCCGGCCCGGGTGTAGGTCATCACCACCTGGCAGTAGGAGGCGGCCACCAGGATCAGGATGCACAGGATCACCCCGGTGATCGGCAGCAGCAGCGCGAACGCGCCCAGCGCGGCATACGGCAGCAGTTCGATCAGGATGACCTCGGTGCCGTATGCGCTCGACGAGATCGCATCCGGCGAAAGAACACCGAGTGCAACACGATTGGAGAGCTTCTCGTTCTTGAGTTGGTCGGTGATCAGCGGCTTGCCGAGGAACAGCCTCTTGAGGGTGTAGCCGTAGGACGGCGGGAGGGGTGGCGGAGCCGGCGGGCCCGTCTCGGTCGGCATGGTCACCGCAACATTCTGACGCGCGACGTGGTTTGCTGCCTGGCATTGACGCGTTGGCCCACCGGTTGGGTGGTCGCCGGGCATCGGTGACGCGGTTACCCCGATACCGGTAGCTTCCCCAGGAAGGGCCTGATCAGGTTGGTCACGTCATCGAGGGCGGACTCGAGCAGGAAGTGGCCGCCGTCGAGAAGGTGGATCTCCGCATTCGGTAGATCTTCGGCGAAAGCCGTGGCCCCGTCCGGACCGAAGATGCCGTCACCGCGGCCCCATACCGCCAGTAGCGGCACCTGACTGCTACGGAAGTACTCGTGCAGAGCCGGGTACATCGGGGCGTTGGTGGCGTAGTCGTGGAACAGCTTGAGCTGCACCGCGTCATTGCCGGGCCGGGAAATCAAGTTGTAGTCGTGGTACCAGGATTCGGGGCTGACCAGGGTTTCGTCGGATACGCCGTTGGTGTACTGCCAGCGGGTGGCTTCCAGGGTGAAGTACTGGCGCACACCGGCTTCGGTATCGGCATTCTGCTGCTGCTGGTAGGCCACGATGGGTGCCCAGAACCCCGTGACGAAACCCGCGTCATAAGCGTTGCCGCTTTGGGAGATGATTGCGGTGATCGCGGATGGCGCGGCCGTGGCCAGTCGCCAGCCGATGGGGGCGCCGTAGTCATGGACGTAGAGGGCGTAACGCGAGATTCCCAGGTGCTCGAGCAGCCCGGCTGTCAGACCGGTGAGTGCGTCAAAGGTGTAGTCGAACTCGTCGACGCCCGGGGCGTCAGACAACCCGAACCCGAGGTGATCGGGCGCGATCACATGGAAGGTGTCGGCCAGTGCGGGCACCAGCCCACGGAACATGTAGGAGCTGCTCGGAAAGCCGTGCAGCAGAAGCAGTACCGGAGCATCGGCGGGGCCGGCCTCCCGGTAGAAGATTCGGTGGCCGTTGATGTCGGCGAACCTGTGATGCACTGTCATGGTGTGCTCCTATCGTGGAAGGTGGTGTGCAGAAAGCCGTGCGATTCAGGGTCGTGCGGCGGCAAGAGGAGTCGAACCTCCTTTGCTACGGATGTGTGGTGACCGGCGGTCAGATGAAGATGTCGAGCGGGAGTACGGCGGTGACAATGAAGTTGGGTACGTCGACCATCTCGGAGATCTTGAGATCGACGGCAACAGAACAGATCGTGTAAGCCTGCTGTTCGTCGTAGCCCCATTCGTCGACCAGGTAAGCGATCATCTGATGCAGCGCGTTGGCCGCCGCGAGGCTGGTGTCCTCGGACTCGTTGGTGCCGTCGGCGCGGATGGGAAGTCCGGTCGTCGCATAGAAACGCTTCGGCGCTTGCCACTCCGGCGCCATGATGAAGTCGTCCCGGAAGAACTGCAGGCCCTGGATGCCCCGGCGCTTGGCCTCGCCTTTGCGTAGGTGCAGTTCGGCAGTGAAGGTGGCCGCTACTTCGATAGCGGTACCGCAGACCTCACCGTCACCCTGGGCGAAATGCGCATCGGCGACCGAGAACAACGCCCCTTCGGTGGCCACGGGGATGAGCATCGTCGTCCCGGCGGTGAGTTGCTTGACATCGATATTGCCCGCGATCTCGCGCGGCGGAATGGTGCGAAGCGCGTCGTCGGCGATGGCCGGGTCGGCCGGCACGGCGCCGCGAGGTTGGGGTCCGTTGACGGCGCCACCGCGAGCCAGCAGCTCTGCTTCGCGGCGCAGGTACGTCTCGCGCAGCGAGGTCGACGGGGCGACACCCATGGAACCCATGAAGGGGGCACCGGGGATCCGCACTCCCGGGAGCTGCTCGCTGGTGGCCCAGTTGTCGGCGATGTCCCACTTGGTGATGTGCGGTTGCGTGTACTTGCCGCGGAGAAACCCGAATCCGGGCACCTGAACGGTGTAACCCCAACGGTCACAGCGTGTCTCGCCGATACGGACTTCGAGCAGGTCGCCAGGTTCGGCGTCGCGGACGTACACCGGGCCGGTGTGTGGGTGGACGAGATCGGTGGTGGCGCGCCCGACGTCGTCGTTGGTGGTGTCCTTGTTGAACTGCGAATCCCATGCATCGCGGGCATCCATCACCACGGTGTCACCGGCGTCGATCGTCACGATCGGCGGAATGTCTTCGTGCCACCGGTTGTGCCCGGTGTGCGGCTCTTCGGCGAGGGTCTTGGTTCTGTCGATCTTGACGTAGTGCGTGGCTCCGGCCATCTGGGTTGGTCCTTCGATCCTGGGGTGGGGGACAAACTCCGCTGATCTGAATTCAACGGGGCTCGGCCCGACCCCACCACAGCAAAGTGCGCACAGACACCGGCAATTTGCGCAAAGTGGGCCTCCGGACAGTCGGACGCTCCCGGTGGTTACACACGCTCAACACCGCCGGAACGGGACGGAAATGTGTCGTGGCGACGCTGGTGGCGCAGGCTTACTCTGGGGGTCTGCTCTGAAGGAAGATCTGACATGCCGTCGATTCATGAGTTCGCCCCCCAGGTGCTCGAACGCCTGCCGAGTCCGGTGTGGGTGGTTCAGGGCGACGGGGAAATTGCCTTCGCGAACACCGCTGCCGCCGTCGAGGTCGGCTGGTCAGACCCGCGGCAGCTACTCGGCATGCCCAGCCACGAGACGGTGCATCACCGGTACGTCGATGGTTCGGATTACCCACGTGATGCGTGTCTGGTGCTGCGCAACGGTACCCCGATGCCGTTCCATTCCGACTCCGACGAGTGGTTCATTCGCCGCGACGGCAGCATGTTCCCGATCGCGTGGTCATGTGCGCCCATCGAGATGCCCTCCGGCTCCGGCATAGTCGTTGCGTTCCGGGATGTCAGTGCTGACCGGCAGCGGAACCTGCTGCGCCACACCGGCCAGTGGGAAGCGGTGCTGGACGCGGCCCCCAGTGTGAAGGTCGTCCCCGCCAACCGCGAACTGCTGATGAACCGCATTCGCAGTTTCATCGTCGACAACGCTCTCGACGCGGCGCTCGACCCCACGGTGGTCGCCAAGGAGCATCACATCTCGTTGCGACTCTTGCAGGGGCTGTTCGCTGAAGCCGGCTCGTCTCCGGCCCGGTTCATCCGTGACCGCCGACTGATGCACGCCCGGAAGCTGCTCGATGATGGGGAATCCATCTCGCGGGCGGCAGCGCTGAGCGGGTTCTCGGACCTGGGCACGTTCACCCGCGCCTTCCGCCGCCGTTTCGGTTGTACCCCGTCGTCGTTCCTCAGGGGCTACCACACCCTGCCCTGACACCTGACCGGCTTTGACGTTCAGCGCACCAGGCGTCGTAGCAGTGTCGAGGCGACGGCGACACCCACTGCGGCCGCGGCCACCAGCACACCGATATCGAGTGCCATGTTCGACGGCGTCCCGATCAGCAGACCACGCAGGGCATTGACCTCGTAGCTCAGCGGATTGACCGCGGAGAGCCAGCGCAACCAGCCCGGCATGATGTCGACCGGGTAGAGCGCATTGGAGGCGAAGAACAGCGGCATGGTGATGGCCTGGCCGATGCCCATCAACCGGTCCCGGTTGCGCACCAGCCCGGCGAGCGACATCGACAGGCAGGCGAAGAACACCGCACCGAGCACCACCACGGCCATCGCTGCCAGGATCCGCAACGGGTTCCAGGTCAGCGAAACGCCCATCAGGTAGGCGATCGCCAGCACGCCGATCACCTGCGCGACCGAACGCACCCCCGCCGCGAATGACTTGCCTGCGACCAACGCCGACGCCGGCGCCGGCGTCACCATCAGCTTGGCCAGGATCCCGGCGTCGCGGTCCCAGACGATCTGGATCCCGTAGAAGATCGAGATGAACAGCGCCGACTGGGCGATGATCCCCGGGGCCAGGAACGCCAGGTAGGACACCGAACCGGTGTCGATGACATGCAGGTGGCTGAAGGTCTGGCCGAAGATCAGCAGCCATAACGCCGGCTGCACCATGCGTGTGATGAGTTCGGTGCGATCATGGCGCAGCTTCTGCAGTTCGACAAGCGCGAAAGTGCCCATCCGCAGCACCATTCCACGCAGCCGCCGCCAGCCGTGTGGGGCACGGACCAGGGTCGCAGCCGGATGTGGGTGTTCAGCTACCACGGCGCGCTGTCCTCCTGCTGGAGCGGATTTCTTTGAGTCCCTGGGGCGCCGCCTCTTCGAGCGCGGATCCGGCGTAGTGCCGAAAGACGTCTTCCAGGCTGGCGTCAGGGCCGACCTTCGCCTTCAACTCGGCCGGGCTGCCGACGGCCTGCAGTGTCCCGTGATGCAGCAGCGCCACCCGGTCGCACAGAACGTCGGCTTCTTCCATGTAGTGGGTGGTCAGCAGGACGGTCATGCCGAACTCGTCCTGCATCCGCTGGACCTGCGACCACACTCCGTCGCGGGCGATCGGATCGAGTCCGACGGTGGGCTCGTCGAGGATCAACAGCGACGGCCGGTTGACCAGGGCCTGGGCCAACTCGAGCCGCCGGACCATACCGCCGGAGTAGGTACCGGCCAGAGAGTCGGCGACGTCGAGCAGGTTCATCGCGGCCAGGGCGTCCTCGACGCGGCCGGAGCGTAGCCGGCGGGGGACGTCGTAGAGGCGGGCGAACCATTCGACGTTCTGTCGGCCGGTGAGCGCGGACTCGATCGAGAGTTGTTGGGGCACATAGCCGATGTTGTACCGGATGTCCATGGTCTGGTGTTTGGCGTCGAATCCGAAGATCGACACCTCGCCTTGTTGCACCGGGGTCAGCGTGGTCAGCACCCGCACGGCCGTGGTCTTCCCGGCACCGTTGGGGCCGAGCAGGCCCAGGGTCTCGCCCGGTTCGACGTGCAGGGTGAGGTCGTTGACGGCGGTGAAATCACCGTATCGGTGGGTGAGGTGCCGGCAGTCGATGGCGGGGACGCTGGTCATGGCGTGCGCTCGCCGAGCAGGTGTGTCATCTTGGTGATTACCTCTAATCCCGCTGTCAGAGCAGCGATTTCCTCAGCGTCGAGGTTGTCGATCACTTCGTTCAGGGCGGCCCGTCGGACGGCGCGTGAGGCGTCGGCGAGGCGCTGGGCGGGCTCGGTGAGCCGCAGCCGGCCCACCCGTCGGTCATCGGCGTCGACTTCGCGGACCAGTAGATCTCCGGCGGCCAACTTGGACACCAGCGTCGATGTGGAATTGGGTGCCAGCGCGAGCTCCGCGGCGGCCTTGCTGACCGAGATGCCGGGTTGTCGGCCCACCAAGCGCAGCAGTTCCGCTTGGGACTCGGTGAGGCCGGCATCGGTGCCGGGGCCGACGAAACTGCGTCCCGCCGAGCGCCGTACCTGCCGCCGGAACCGCCCGACGGTGCCCAGCAGCAGACTGATCAACTCGGTGTGAGACCCCACGACACCAAGATACCTCTGTTGCAGAGGTATCTCACCGTCGGGCCGGTAACCGGTGCAGGGTGACGTCACTCAGCGTGCCGTCGGCTGCGGTGGCGGTCATGTAGGTGCAGAACGGTTGGCGACGGCGATCGGTCGGCGATCCGGGATTCAGCAGCCGCAAGCACGTGGGCCCAGATGTCACCGTGGTGTCCCACGGGATGTGGCTGTGGCCGAAGACCAGCACGTCGGTGTCGGGATATTCGCGCGCCATGCGGGCGTCCCGGCCCACTGAGCCGCCGGTTTCGTGCACAACCGTGAACCGCACGCCTGCCAGGGAGGCATCGGCACGTTCAGGCAGGCGGGCTCGCAGATCTGGGCCGTCGTTGTTGCCCCAGCAGGCCACCAGCCGGGCCGACCGCTCTTCGAGCGCGTCGAGCAGGGCGACGTTCACCCAGTCACCGGCATGGATCACCACGTCGGCCCGGTCTACCTCGTCCCAAACCTGGGCCGGCAGGTCTCGCGCGCGTTTGGGGACATGGGTATCGGCGATCAGCAACAGGCGCATGCTGACGATGGTGCGCTATTCGGTTATGGCCCGGGCCTCGGCACCGGTCTCTCCGGCGTCCATCGCATCGTCGGAACCGGTACGGCCCACATATGAGCCGCTCTCATCGTCGTCGCCGCCACCGGCGCGGGATGCCGCCACGTGGTCGTCGTCCTGGACGCCTTGCTCGCTGTCGTCCTTGGGGTCTTTCGAATTCGCTGCCATGTCACCCCGGGTACCCGGGTGCGGGTTCCTGAAAAGCGGGACCCTCAGCCGGTGGTCGCCAGGAACGCCGTCCAATCGCCGAACAGTCCGCGTTGGACGAGTTCGATCCGGATGCCCAGCGGGTTGTTGTGGTAGGCGAAGACTTCGGTGCCGGCCTCGAAGGCGAAGCCGGCCGCGTCGAGACGCGAAGACGTGGCCGCGACGTCGTCGACGAAATAGCCGAGGTGATGGGCGGCGGTACCGGGGGAGGGCATCCACAGCGTGCCCGGGATCTGCTGCACCAGTTCCAGGTGCGGTGCCTGCACCGAGTAGCTCATCCGGAATTCGACGTCGCGCACCTGGTCTCCGATCCGGACGGCGATGGTGTTGGTCATCGGCGTCGTCCACCGGTAACCGCCGACGGCGGTCAGATCGCGCAGCGCAGTATCCAGGTCGGCGACCACGATGCCGGTGTGGAACAGGTCGGCCGGTTCGAGCACGGACGGCATCGACGCCTCCTTGTGGGTTACAGAACGCGGACCCACTGTAACCGTGCTGCTGTCGCGTCGGCCGCGTCCAGGCAGAACCGCACCGGCGTCACCGGCGCCGACCACGGGCTGGTTGACTACCCGCAGACAATGTCGGGACAGGAGCTGAGTACGCATGACCCCAAGCACAGATGCGACCAAGCCGCTGGCCGGCGTGCGGGTGGTCGAGATCTCCAGCTTCGTTGCGGTTCCGCTCGCCGGGATGACGTTGGCGCAGCTCGGCTGTGAGGTGATCCGCGTGGACCCGGTGGGCGGCGCGGCCGATTACAAGCGTTGGCCGCTGGCCGACAGTGGCGACAGCATCTACTGGGCCGGGCTGAACAAGGGCAAGCGCTCGGTGGCCGTGGACTTCCGCTCCGCGGACGGTCAGGACCTGGTGCAGCGGCTGATCACCGACAGTGGACCGGCCGGTGGCATCCTCATCACCAATGTCGTTGGCCGTCAATGGCACTCGTATGAGCAGTTGTCGGCACGCCGCCCCGACCTGATTCACCTCGAGGTGTCCGGACGGGCAGACGGCGGCACCGGGGTCGACTACACCGTCAACGCCGGGATCGGCTTCCCGATGGTGACCGGCCCGGCCACCGAGGAAGGGCCGATCAACCACGTGCTGCCGGCCTGGGACGTCGCCTGTGGGCTTTATGCGGCGCTGGGCATCACCGCGGCGCTGCGCCACCGCGACGCCACCGGGGAAGGCAGCCGTATCCGGGTTCCGCTCGAAGACGTGGCGCTGGCCACCGCGGGCAACCTCGGTTTCCTGACCGAACCGATGATCACCGGCACCCAACGCCAGCGGCTCGGCAACGCCATCTACGGGCAGTACGGCGCCAACTTCACCAGTTCCGACGGCGCGTCGTTCATGCTGGTGGCACTGACCGCCCGGCACATCCGCGACCTCGCCGAGTTGACCGGCACCACCAAAGCCGTTGCCGCGCTGGCAGATGCGTTGGACGCCGACTTCGCCGACGAGGGTGACAGATACCGGCACCGCGACGCGCTCACCGGGCTGTTCGCCGTCTGGTTCCGCGAGCACAGCACCGAGGAGATCGAGTCGGCACTGGCTGCCACCTCCATCCTGTGGGAACGCTACCGAACCTTCGCCGAGGCGGCCGTCGACGACCGGGTGACTGCCAACCCCTTGTTCAGCGCGCTCGAGCAACCCCGCATCGGCCGCTACCTGGCTCCCGGAATCCCATTGATGGTCAACGGAATTCACACTCCCGCGGTGCCCGCGCCCGCACTGGGAGATGACACCGCCGACGTGCTCACCGAGCTGGGCCTGACCCCGGGCCAGCTGCACGAGCTCACCGACTCGGGCACCGTCGGATGAGCGCACTGCTGGAACTGCTGGAGCTGCGCGGCGGGGGCGACACCTGGCAGGCTCCCGGACACGGACCAGAAGGCAAGCGCGCGTTCGGCGGCCAGTTCCTGGCGCAGTCGATGGCCGCCGCCGGCCGCACGGTTGTCGCTGAGGCCCTGCCCACCAGCCTGCATCTGCAGTTCCTACGCGGCGGTGACTCCGGCGCACCGGTCGACTACCAGATCGAGCGGCTCTACGACGGTCGCACCGCGATGACACGTCGTGTGCTCGCCCGCCAAGGTGACCGGATCATCACCTCGGCGACAGCGTCGTTCGCGGTGCCGCTGCCCGGTCCCGAGCACGGACAGTACGACGCACTGCCTGAGGACCCCGATGCGCTGCCCGCCACCGGCCCGGCCGGACCCGCACCCGGGCTGCCGCTGGACGAACTCGACATCCGGATCGCCGACCACGGGACCGGCGCCGGCTTCGTTCGCCGGTTGTATTGGCGGGCAACCGTTTCGGTGCCGGAGGATCCGCTGCTGCACACCTGCCTGGCGTTGTTCGTCACCGATGTGTACATGATCGATCCCGCCCTGCGGGTGCACGGCCATGCGATGAGCGACCGCAGCCATCGCAGCGGCACCACCGACGCCTCGGTGTGGTTTCACCGGCCCGTGCACGCCGACCGCTGGAATCTGCTGGAATCCCGATCGCCGGCCGCCGCGCGCGGTCGCGGGGTGGTGACGGCACAACTGGCCGGCGCCGACGGCGAGATCTACGCGACCGCGGTGCAGGAGGGGCTGATCGCGGCCAGGCAGTAGTGCTGAGCAAGATGGGGTGCAGGTCAACGAGAGGATGAAATCCATGCGGACGTTCGAATCGGTCGATGAGCTGGTTGCGGCCAAAGGTGAAGAGCTCGGCTCCAGCGAGTGGGTCACCATCAGCCAGGACGAGGTGAACATGTTCGCCGACGCCACCGGCGACCATCAGTGGATTCACGTCGACCCGGAGAAGGCGGCCAGCGGACCCTTCGGCACGACGATCGCCCATGGGTTCATGACGCTGTCGCTGCTGCCCCGGCTGATGCACCAGATCTACACCGTCAAGGGCATCAAGCTGGCCATCAATTACGGCCTGAACAAGGTGCGCTTCCCGGCGCCGGTGCCGGTGGGTTCCAAGGTCCGGGGCACCAGCACGCTGACTGACACCCAGGACATCGGGCAGGGCACCGTGCAGGTGACGGTCACCACGACGATCGAGATCGAGGGTGCGGCCAAGCCGGCCTGCGTCGCCGAGAGCATCCTGCGCTATATCAGCTGACCCCGGCCGTCACACCCCCCCCGGCGCCATTTCCCATTCCCCATTTCCCATTTCCCGCGAGCGTGCGCGTCCCCGCCCAACACGCCGGGCGCATTTCGTGTTCTGCGCACGCTCGCGCAAGTGGCAATCGGCCCTCACAACGTCAGTTCGCTCAGCCCGGGGTGCTCGGCTGGCCGGGGGCCGCTGTCATCCCAGTGGAACAACCGCTCGGCCGCGGTGATCGCCACATCATTGATGCTCGCGTGCCGGGTGTTCATCAAACCGTCGGCGTCGAACGCCCAGTTCTCGTTGCCGTACGCGCGGAACCACTGGCCGGTGCCGTCGTGGTACTCGTAGGCGAACCTCACGGCGATGTGGTTCTCACTGTGGGCCCACAGCTCCTTGATCAGCCGGTAGTCCAGTTCCCGGGCCCACTTGTCGGTGAGGAACTCGATGATTGCCGGCCGTCCCTGGACGAAGGTCGAGCGGTTCCGCCACCAGCTGTCGGGGGTGTAGGCCAGCGCGACCTTGCCGGGATTGCGAGTGTTCCAGGCGTTCTCGGCGGCGCGGACCTTCTCGATCGCGGTCTCGCGGGTGAACGGCGGCAGCGGTGCCCGGGGCGTGCGGATCTCGGTGGGGTCATCCATGGGCTCTACTGTCCTCGCGGCTCGTGGGGTTGTCGCGAGGGGGCGCAGACTACGAGATTTCCTCGGCGTGTCAGCCGGGGACGCGCACGCTCGCGGGAAAAGGGAAGGTCAGTAGGCGTCGAAGGCGAGTTTGATCGCCAGTGCCAAGCCGGCCACGCCGATCACCCAGCGGATCGGGGCGGCGGGGGCGTGGCGGACCACCACCGGACCCAGCCGTGAACCCAGCACACAGCCGATGGCCAGCGGGATCACCGAGGGCCAGTGCACCGGCGCCATCACGATGAAGATGATCGCGGCCACGCCGTTGGAGGCGCCGAGCATCACGTTCTTGGCCGCGTTGGCGTTGGCCAGCGACGCAGTCCCGGCCCGCAGCAGCAACGCCAACAGCAGCACGCCCGCCGCCGCCCCGAAATAGCCGCCGTAGATCGCGATCAGCAGGACCGCGCCGCCCAGGAGCAGCAGTACGCCGCGACTGCGGGGCGGCGCCTCTCCCGGCAGGGTCGGCCGCGCCGGTCGCGGCCATACGATGGCGACCGCCGAGAACCCGATCAGCAGCGGTACCAGCTTTTCGAATCCTTCTGCCGGCGTCGACAACAGCAGCACCCCGCCGATCGCCCCGCCGAGTGCGGCCACCGGGACGGTGCGCAGCAGGAAGGGTCCTTGGCCGCGCAGTTCGGGGCGCGACCCGATGATCGATCCGACGGCGTTGCCCACCAGCGCGACGGTGTTGGTGACGTTGGCCGCCACCGGCGGCAACCCCACGGCCAGCAGCGCCGGGTACGTCGCCACCGACGCCAGACCGGCGACGCTGCCGGTGAGTCCGCCGGCTACTCCGGCCGCGAACAGCAGTGCGATCTCGGCCCAGTTCACGACAGCACAGGGCCATGCATAGGAAATGTATGTATAGACAAAGTCTGGCACACGTGGCTAGGTCGTAGAGTTGCGCCCCCGGCGACGGTCCCGTTCGGAGGACAGCCGCCGCGTCTCGTCGGATACCGGCGCTGACAGGATCGCGGCCACGACGTCGATGAGGTGACTCAGAAACAGTCGGTTGTCGGTGTGCGGGCCGGATTCGGCGCGCCGGGCCAGCGTCACCGCCGTGTAGACCAGCGCGTCGAAACGGGGGTGTAGTTTCGCGCTCTCGGGGTCCAGCAGCGGTGCCACCACCGCGCGCCACCGGCGCAGGCTGCCGAACCGGCCGTCGGCCGCAGCGAGCATCGGACTGGGGCGGTTGAGTAGCTCGGCGTAGACCCGCAGGAACTGCGGCCCGCCACTGGAATCGTCGAGCTTGGCCCCGAGCGGGCGCACCAGCGCGGCGGCCATCACCCGAAGCGACGGCTCACCTGCGCCGGCATCATGCACCGCGTCGAGCAGTGCGTGCCTGCGTTCGTCGACGGCCGGCAGATGCTTGTCCAGAATGGCGCGCAGCACCCCGTCGCGGTCGGAGAAGTGGTACTGCACGGCGATGACGTTCTTGGCACCGGCACTGCGGGCGATCTCGCGCAGGCTCACGCCTTCGACGCCCCGGTCGGCGAACAACTGCTCGGCGGCGGCGAGCAGGTTCGCGCGGGTATCGGTGGTGGGCACCAGGTCTACAGTTCGGCGACGTCGCGTTCCAGCCGCTCGGCCAGCCGGGCCTGGGCCTCGGCGCGCCGGGTGGGGATATGCGCCGACGGGAACATCGTGTGGACGGGCTGGTACTCCTTGAGGGTGCGGCGGGCCAGGGTGAGCTTGTGGACTTCGGTTGGGCCGTCGGCGATTCCGAGCGATTGCGCCGCCACCATCATCTTGACGAACGGCATCTCGTTGGAGACCCCCAGCGCGCCGTGCAGATGCATCGCCCGCTGCACCACGTCGTGCAGGACCGCGGGCATGGCCACCTTCACCGCGGCGATGTCACGGCGCACCAACTGGTAGTCGTGGTGCTTGTCGATGAGCCACGCGGTGCGCAGCACCAGCAGCCGGAACTGTTCGATCTGGATCCAGCTGTCGGCGATCTTCTCCTGCGTCATCTGGAAGTCGCCGAGCGGGCCCTGTCTGGTCTGGCGGGACACCGCACGCTCACACATCATGTCGAAAGCCTTGCGCGCCAATGCGATCGTGCGCATGGCATGGTGGATGCGGCCGCCCCCGAGCCGGGTCTGGGCGATCGCGAACGCCTGCCCCTCGCCGCCGAGCACATGATCCTGCGGCACCCGCACGTCGGTGTAACGCACGTAGCCGTGGGTGCCGTGTTCGCTGGATTCGCCCCCGACGCCCACATTGCGGACGATCTCGATGCCGGGGGTCTCGGCGGGAACGATGAACAGCGACATCTTGTCCCGGGTGCGTGCCTCCGGGTTCGTCACCGCCATCACGATGAAGAACGCCGCGTGGCGGGCATTGGAGGAAAACCACTTCTCGCCGTTGATCACCCAGGAGTCACCGTCGCGCTCGGCGCGGGTGGTGAACAGGCCGGGGTCGGATCCACCTTGCGGTTCGGTCATCGAATAGCAGGAACTGAGCTCACCATCGAGCAGCGGCTGCAGGTAACGCTTCTTCTGTTCGTCGGTGCCGAACAGTGCGAGGATCTCGGCATTGCCCGAATCCGGTGCCTGGCAGCCGAATACCGACGGCGCCCACCGGGATCGCCCGAGGATCTCGTTGAGGAGCGCGAGTTTGACCTGTCCGTAGCCCTGGCCGCCGAGGTCCGGGGTCAGGTGCGCCGCCCACAACCCCTGCTCCTTGGCCTGCTGCTGCAGCGGCCGCAGTACGCCCATCACCTCGGGGTTGTGTTTGTCGTAGGGATCCAGCGGCAGCAGGTCGAGGGGTTCGACCTCCGCCCGCATGAATTCGTCAACCCAATCCAGCTTGGTCTGATACTCGGCGTCGGTCTCGAAATCCCACATCACGGTGCCGTTCTCTGTTGTCGTCCTCGACGGTCAAAGCAACCCCATCATCTTGTGATGCAGTTGCATTACATTAGGCCGAGTTCAGCACAGGCGCGCGGCTTTCGGGTGTCGGCAGTGGCATCCAGACTTTCCTCACTGCGACACGTCGGGTAAACCTGTCTCATGAAGACTCACCTGAACTGCCCGTGCGGCGAGGCGATCGTCGGTACTGATGAGGACGACCTGGTCGAGAAGACGCAGAAGCACCTCTCCGAGAACCACCCCGGGCACAATTACTCGCGCGACGAAATCCTGTTCATCGCGTTCTGAGTCGGGTGCTCGCCGTCGGGTGAGCTTCAGGGCGCCGCGGGGTACCGCTGCTGCAGGCGGTTGAGGGTGGCCTCGATGCCCGAGGCGTTGGCTTTGGCGAAACCCAGCCGGTCGTAGTAACCGGCGCGGTCCTTGATCGCGCCGGTACCGCGGTAGTCGAACGTCTCGGTGACCCGGGTCAGGGTCGGTGAGATCGCCTCGAACTCCCAGCGCCAGTGATGGCCGAACGGGTGCCGCCACTCCACCAGCTCACCGGGTTTGAGTGCGGTGACGGTGCTGGTGATGCGGTACGGAACGCCGAACATGCGCATTTTCGTCGAGAAACGAGACCCCACAGTCAGTTCCGCGGGTGCAGAGACGTTGGTCCGCACGGTTCCCGAGCCGTCGATCTCGTGATGCCGGCGGGGGTCGGCGACGACGGCGAACAGTTCCGCGGCCGGCGCCGCCACCTCGACAGATCTGCTGATCTGTTTGGGTCCGGTATCCACGACGGTCACGGGCACGATGTGCTCCTTACGCTCAGCAGCGTGTGATCGCCACCGATCGGCGATCCGACGATGCGATGAAATCCTCGAGAATCTGCGTCACTTCCCATGGTGCCTCCACGTGGGGGAAGTGGCCGACCCCGGGTAGCACTTCCAGCCGGCTTCCCGGCAGCGCCTCGTGGGCGTCGTAGCCGTGCGAGACCGGGATGATCCGGTCGCTGTCGCCCCAGATCAACAAGACCGGGACCGTAGTGGTCAGGTGCAGCCGATTGAGCGCGCTGACCGCCTGGCCCCGGTAGTCCACCACCGCACGCAGCGTGCGCAGGAACGCATACCGGGTTTCACGGTTTGAAAGTGACGAATAGGCACTCCACAGTTCGCCGCCGAGCGGGGACTTGAGGCCGGCCGAGGACAGCCACGATTTGATCGAGTTTCCGACCGTGAGGACTGGTTGCGGCGCGACTGCGGGCAGTACGAGCTCCACGCCCGGGGTGCTCAGCAGGCGGAGCATCCAGCTCAGGTCCGGGCCCAGCCCGCCGCTGCCGATCAGAACCATCCGCTCGCACCTGTCGCGGTGTTGGTAGGCGAACTGCATTGCGATGCCGCCGCCGAGGGACTGGCCGACTATGGTGGCGCGATTGACGCCCAGCTCGTCGAGCAGGTCGCGCAGCCACACGGCGAAGGCGCCCAACGAATAGTCGCCGCGGGGTTTGGCGGTGTCGCCGTGGCCGAGTAGGTCGGGGGCGATCACCCGGTAGTTGCGCGACAACTGCGGTATGACCGAGCGCCACGTCGCCGAGCTGCCTGCCATGCCGTGAATCAGCAGCAGGGTGTCCTGACTGTCGCGCGGCCCGGTGTCGCGGTAGGCCACCCGGTCGCCGTGTAGCTCCAGGTAGTGAACTTTGTCCATATCCGTGTCCATTGCAGGGACCTCCTCTCATGTCGCGAGGGACCTGCTATGGCCGACGATAGCGGAGGCATCCGACGGTCAGGTTACTCACGGGTAACATCACCCTGGGATAACGCTGGAATCGGGGTCGGGACCTGCAGTGATAACAACTGGGTCACAGTCGGTGGAGCGGGTGTGACCGGTCGCACCGCCGAGGACCGTGCCTACGGGTTTGTGCCGCGCCCTCCCGGGTACGAGTGCGTCGGGACGGGGGGTCCGCGGCCACCGGTCGCAGACGCCGTCCGATAGCGAAGGAAGCAAACGCATGAATCTCTCTGGAAACACCGTCCGCCGCGGAGTCGGCAGTGCACTCGCAGGCGGGTTCGTCGCCGGCCTGGCAGCCGCGGTCATCACCGCGCCGACTGCCGGAGCCGAGCCTTGTCGTGCTGATGAAGCAACCGGCACCATCAGCCAGGTGTCCGGGGCGGCCAGCCAGTATCTGGCAGGTCATCCCGGCGCCAACGATGTGCTGTCCGCCGCCCTGACCCAGCCCCGAGAAGAGGCGCGGACGTCGGTGCGGTCCTACTTCACAGCCAACCCGGGTGAGTATTACGACCTGAAGAACATCACCGCTCCGCTGCAGACCCTGCGTGCACAGTGTGGGTCCTCGCTCCTGGCGCCCGACCTCATCTCGGCGTTCGACGAGTTCCAGGCGGGATAGGGGCCGCCGCCTACTGGGGATCACCCTGGCGCAGTAGTGGTGTGAGCCGGAAATCCACCATCCGGCGCATCACCAGCGAGGTGTTGGTCTGCTCTACGCCGTCGATGTCCAGGATCCGGCCGGCGATGCGGTAGAGGTCGTCGGCGTCCCGGGCCACCACGTGTACCTGGAGGTCGACGCTGCCACTGAGGCCGAGCACCTCGAGCACCTCGGGGATCACTGCGAGCTGGTCGGCCACCGACTCGAGTTTGCGTTGGGTGACGGTGGTGAGAATGAAGGCCGTCAACGGATAGCCCAACGCGGCCGGAGCGATGCGTCGCTCGAATGCCCGCAGCGTCCCGTTGGACTCCAGTTTCGCCAGACGGGACTGCACGGTGTTCCGGGAGAGCCCGGTGCGGTCGGCGAGGGTGACCGCGGCGGCGCGCGGATCGGCGTTGAGCGCGAGCAGGATCCGGGTGTCGATTCCGTCGAGTATCGGATGGGGCTCGGGCAGATTGCTCATCGCCACCTCCTGTCTTCATGGCAGCACGTGCGTTCTGCACACATTCAAGCAGCATCGTTGCGCACATCTGGATCGGCGGCCCACACTGGGGCTTAATTCTGCACTCCGGTGCGGCCCACGTGCGACGTCGAGGATGTCCGATGAGTTCACCCGTCCGGTCCGTGCCCACCATGACAGCCGCTTCGGGCGCGGACGTGCTGTCGGTGATCGAACAGCGGGTGCTCTGGTTGTCCACCGCGATGATCCACCACGCCAACCGGGTCCGCCCCAACCCGTCGGGCCTCAAAGTCGGTGGCCATCAGGCGTCGTCGGCGTCGATGGCCTCGATCATGACCGCGCTGTGGTTCGACCAGCTCCGGGCGGGCGACCGGGTCTCGGTGAAACCACACGCCTCCCCGGTGTTGCACGCGATCAACTATCTGATCGGTGAACTCGATGAGGCGTACCTGGGGACGCTGCGTGAATTCGGTGGCCTGCAAAGCTATCCCAGCCGCACCAAAGACCCCGACCCGGTGGATTATTCGACCGGATCAGTGGGCATCGGAGCGACAGCCCCGATCTGGGCTGCGATGGCGCGCCGATACGTGCACACCCGGTTCGACGGTGCGGCCGAGGAACTCATCGCATCGGACCGGACCGGCGGCACCGCGCTGGGGAGGCAGTACTCGCTGGTTGGTGACGCCGAACTGGACGAGGGCGCGGTGTGGGAGGCCATCCTCGATCCCGCGGTCACCGAATTCGGCGAGATCGTCTGGATCGTCGACATGAACCGCCAATCGCTGGACCGGGTCGTCCCGCACATCGCCGCCGATCGGCTGGAGCGGATGTTCGGCGCAGCCGGCTGGCAGGTGATCACCCTGAAATTCGGCCGCCTGTTGGAAGAGCTGTTCGCCCGGCCGGGCGGGGCGACGTTGCGGCGCCGGATAGTCGAGATGCCCAATGCCGAATACCAGCGTCTACTCCGGTGCGCAGCCGACGAATTGCGTTCGCGGTTGCCCGGCGACGGCCCGGACAGCGGGGCACTACGCGCGTTGACCTCCGACCTCGACGACGCCACACTGCTGGCCGCGATCCGCAACCTGGGTGGCCACGACCTGGGCCTGCTGCGGGACGCCTTCGCCCAGATCGACGACACCCGGCCCACCGTGGTGATCGCGTACACGATCAAGGGGTACGGCCTTCCGATACAAGGACATCCGCAGAATCACTCCTCATTGCTCACCGTCGGGCAGTTCGACGAGCTCGCTGATGCCCTGGGAATGGACCCCAAGAACCCGTGGCAGCGCTTCGCCGCCGGCAGCGACGCCGGAATACTCTGCGCCGCAACGCGGGAACGGCTGGCCCGGCCCCCGGTACCGCAACCCGCTCCGGCGGCCATCCCGACCGACATCGGTCGGACCCCGACGGGCACGTCCACCACCCAGGCCGCACTGGGCCGTACATTGCTGGACCTCACCCGGGAGGCCCCGGCCGCTGCTCGCCGGGTGGTGACGGTCAGCCCGGATGTGAGTTCGACGACCAACCTGGCCGGTTGGCTGAACAAGGTGGGGGTCTGGTCGCCGACGGAGCGACGCGACTGGTTCGACGACGACGCCGAGACCATCATGCACTGGCGGGAGAACCCGGACGGCCAACACATGGAGCTCGGGATCGCCGAGACCAATCTCGTCGGATTGATCAGTGAGCTCGGCGCGACCTGGAGCCGGTGGGGTGAGCCGCTGTTCCCGATCGGGGTGCTCTACGACCCGTTCGTGGAGCGGGCGCTGGAGCCATGGTCCTACGGGATCTACGCCGGCGGCCAGTCAATCCTGGTCGGCACCCCGTCCGGGGTGACGCTGGCCGCAGAAGGCGGCGCGCACCAGTCCATCAAAACCCCGTCGATCGGTCTCGAGCAGCCGGGATGTGTCAGCTATGAACCGGCGTTCGCCATCGACGTCGAGTGGGCACTGCTGTCGTGCATCGCGCGGCTGGGCCGCCCCGACGGAAGCTCCTCGTACCTGCGATTGTCGACGCGGCCGGTGGATCAGAAACTGGCAGCGGTGCCGGCAGACCCGGCGGCGCGCGAACGGCGTCGGCGACAGGTCGTGGACGGGGGCTATCTGCTGCGTCGAGCGGTCGAGCCGGCGGTCACGCTGGTCGGCATGGGCGCGGTGATCACCGAGACGCTCACCGCGGCAGACCGTCTCGCGGCCCAGGGCATCGACGCCGACGTCGTCTGTGTCACCAGCCCCGGTCTGTTGTTCGAAGCAGCCCAGGCCCGGAACGGCCTCGGCGACGCGCCGACTTCGATACTGCAGCAGGTGTTTCCGGCCGAGAGGGCGGCCCCCATGGTGACGGTGCTCGACGGCCACCCGCACACGCTGTCGTTCCTCCACGGTGTCCACCGGGTCCGGGGTATCGCATTGGGGGTGAGCCGGTTCGGGCAGGTCGGTTCACTGGACGACGTCTATCGCTACCACGGCATCGACACCGACAGCATCGTCACTGCGGCACTCGACCTGACCCGGTAATCCGCATGGCCGCCGCGGTGTGAAGCCCGGGCGGCGGGTATCTCCACAGGGTTTTCGGGCTGACGGTCAGTGCAGCGGGTACGGCGGGTCGCCCACCCCGGTGACGGTGAAGCCACCCCACGGGGTGGGCTCGGAGATGCGGGCCTGCGCCTGATGGCCGGGTGTCGCCATGGTGATGGTTCGGGCGCCGCGCAGCATGTCGGCCGGCAGGTCACCGACGACGGTGCCACGCCAGTGATAGTGGCCGTCGATGGGGTCCAGATGCCCGCAGAGTCGGGCGTGCACCTCCACGGCGCCGTCGGCAAGGGTGACACTCGCCGGGCCGTCGTAGCCGTCGTCGTCCACCGGTGCGGTGTCGCTGAGGTAGAACTGCCGGGCCAACGGGCGCGAGCGCCGGAGCCCCCGGCGCACCCTGATCCGCGAGCGGGCCTCGATCCGGGTGGCGCCGGAGCGCGCGAACAGGTCCAGGCAGCGCTGCACCAGTCGGGTCTGGCGCTCGACGTCGGGGCCGGGGATGCGGAAGTAGTTGGGCAGGCCGTGAACAGCGATCGTGTCGTCCCGGCCGGGTCGGGTGTCGATCACCACCGGGGCAGTCTCGCACCGCCCGTTGGCGGTGGTGACGGTCCAGGTTTCGGTGGCAGGGTCGAAGCGTGCCGTGTCGGCGCTGTTTCGGATGACGAGAACGGTCACAGGAAACCGGCCCGGCGCCACCAGCGCCGTCCGAGGCGACCCATCAGGCCCACCTCGTCGAAGAAGGCGCTCAGGGAGGCGAAGGACGTCACGCACATGGCGTGGAAGTGCGGATTCTGCCGCGCGACGCGCCGCATGTCGGCCCCGTCCAGTCCGGCGCGGTGGTACTGGATCGGCAGCGTGAACAGCATCCGGTAGAAGGGGCCGCCCAGTCCGTGGACGTTGGCCAACAGCACCTTTCGGTAACGCGGCATGGTGGGCACCATCTTCCTCAGCCCGTCGCGGGCGAACTGGATGTGGCGTGCCTCTTCGGTGACGTGAATTCGCATGAGCCGCTGGACGATGGGTTGCAGGTCGGGGTCCTCCATGATCTGGCGCTGCAGCGCATCGAAGATCTCCTCGCCCACCAGCGCGGCACTCCACAGCACGCTGCCGCGGAAAGCCAGCGGCAGCGCATTGATGAACATTCGTGGAACGAGCTTGGGCCGCACCGGAATTCCGCCGATGCGGGCGATGGTCTTGCCGAACATCACCATATGGCGGGTTTCGTCACCGAGTTCGGTGAGCGCATAGTGGGTGGCGCTGGCGGTGGGGTTCTTGTGCATCAGATCACGGAGCAACGCCTGGTTCAGGATGTTTTCGAACCAGATGCCGGCCGAGAGGATGTTCACCAGTTCCTGGCGGGACAGTTCGATCTGCTGCGCGCGGGTCATCGCGTCCCACTCGGGTGTGCCATACAACGTGACGACCTCAGGGGGCAGGAAGAACTTGTCCGGGTCCAGCGGCGCGTCCCAGTCGATATCGACGATCGGCGCGTAGGACAACTTGGCCGACCCCTTGAGCAGGCGTTGGGCGAATTCTTCGCGGGAGCTGCGGTCCCCCGGGGCAGTCGGCGCAACCATGTTCCCACGTTAGGGAGCTGTCGACCGGTTAGTCAATACCTGCGGTACCGGATACCTCCAGGCGCCGGGCCCGCGCAGGTTTTGAGCCGGTGCAGATGGGGCACCCTCGTGCCCGTGGACGGAGATTACGACGACCCTGGGCCCGACAACACGCTGAGCCCCAGCGAATCGCTGGACTCCGACGAAGTACGCAACGACGACGGTGACATCGTCACCGATCCGCCGGATCAGTGGATCGAGGCCGACGAGGACGAAACCCTCGACGAGCGGCTCGCCGCCGAGGTCCCCGACGTGCTGACCGGCACCGACGAGTCCGAGCGACCTGCACGCCGCACCCAAGGCCAGATCGACGGCACCCCCGAAGACGGCGAGTCCTTCTTCAACATCGTCGACGACGACGACCCGACCGCCTGAGGCACGGCCCGCCGACGCGGGTTCACAACTGCAGCGCGACCTTCACGCAGTCCGCCGTCCGCGACGCCACCGCGGCGTAGGCCTGCTGCGCCTCGTCCAGCGGCATCGAGTGGGTGAAGATACCGCTGGTGTCCAGCCTGCCGGAGGTGATCAACGGGACCAGTTCGGGCCAGGTCCGCTGTACCGGGGCGGTGGTCATCCGCAGGGTCACGCTGCGTACCAGGTTCATCAGAGCTGGGAACGGAAACGGGTTCAGGTCGTGCACCCCGACGACCGACACCGTGCCGCCGGCCCGGACACAGGTCAGCGCATCGGTCATGGTCGTGTCGTTGCCCACCGCGTCGATGACCGAGGCGGCCCCCCGCCCGTCGGTGGCGTCGAAGACCGCGGCCAGGGCCGGGGGTTCCAACGGCGTCGCGCCGAACCCCGCCGCGCGGGCGCGACGGCCTGCAACCGGGTCGACGGCGAACACGGTGCCCGCCCCCTGGGCGATGGCGCTACGTACCGCGCACAGCCCGACCGCGCCCAAACCGAACACCACCACCGTCGCCCCGGGCGTGATGTCGGCGCGCTGGGCTCCGGCCCACCCGGTGGCGAGGTTGTCGGTGAGCAGCAGTGCCGCCTCGTCGTCGATACCGTCGGGAATCGGCAGCAACTGGAAATCCGCGGCGGGAACGGCCAGCAGGTCCGACTGTGCGCCGCCGAGTGCGCCCGAGCCGAAGATCCGCGGACCCGACACACAGGTCACGGGATCCCGTGTCGCGCAGCCGGCGCAGCTGCCGCAGCCGGCCACCGAGGACACCAGCACCCGGTCGCCCACCCGCACGCTGCGCACGTCCGGGCCCACTTCGACGACGGTGCCCAGCGCCTCATGGCCCAGCGGAACCGGTTGTGGCAGTGGGTAATCGCCCTCGTAGAAGTGCAGGTCGGAGCCGCAGATGGCGGTCGTCTCCACCGCGACGACGGCGCCGTCGGGTCCGGGCAGGGTGGCATCGGCCACCGTGTCGATGCGGATCTGGCCGGGAGCGTCGATCACAACAGTGCGCATGAGGTCCTTGTGTTTGGTAGCTAGGAGAGCATGTGGCTAGAAGAAGATGAAGTCGTCGGGTTCGGGGGTTCGGGTCCATGACCAGAAGTCGACGAGCCGCCAGGGGCTCAGGGAGTGCACCAGGCCGGCCTCGTCCTTGTAGAAGCTGTGCTTGATGGTCGGCTGCGACCACACCAGCGTGGCCAGTTCCGCCTGGCAGCGCCGGTACCAGTCGTCGTAGCGGTCCTGCCGCGGCTCGATGGCTGTCTTGTCCGCTGCGATCAGCAGGTCCAGGCAGCCCATGATGTAGCGGACCTCGCACTCGGAGTGGAAGATCAGGCTGCCGCCACTGGCCAGGTTGGTGCCCGGGCCGTAAAGACAGAAGAAATTGGGGAACCCCGGTACCGTCATGCCGAGATAGGCCGACGGCCGCGGGCCCCAGAAGTCGTGGAGTTCGATTCCGTTGCGGCCGTACACCGTCAGAGATGACAACATGTCGTTGACGCGGAACCCCGTTGCGTACACGATGACATCGGCGTGATGCCGGCTGCCGTCGGCGGCCACCACGGCATCGGGTTCGATGCGGGCCACACCGTCGCGGACGAGTTCGACGTTGTCGCGGGTGAGGGTGCGCAGCCAACTGCCGTTGTCCTGCAGCGTGCGTTTGCCGGTGGCAGGGTAGTCCGGAATGACTTTGGCCAGAAGCGCTTCCGCGTCCTCGACGTCTCCGTCGATCTGACTGGTGATCCACTCGGTGAACATCATGCGCGCCAGGTCATTGGCGGCACTGACGGCCCGCTGCTGATCTGGCCACTCGGGATCGACCTTCGCCGCGGCCAGGCCGGTGTCGCAACCCGGCCAGAACAACAGGAACCGGTACCAGCGGCCGTAGAACGGCAGGTGACGCAACGCCCACCGCACGCCGTCACCGACCTCGGCGTGGTAGTTCGGGTTGGGGAACATCCACTGGGCGGTGCGCTGGAACACCGTCAGGCTGGCCACCTCGTCGGCGATCGCCGGCGCGAGCTGAAAACCGGTGGCGCCGGCGCCGATCAGGACGACGTCCTTGCCGGCCAGTGACACGTCGTGATTCCAGCGGGCGGTGTGAAAGGCCGGGCCGGCAAAGGTTTCCGCGCCGTCGAACGCTGGGGTGTGCGGGGCGTTGAGTTGGCCGACGGCACTGATCACCGCCCGGGCGGACACGGTTTCGGCCGTGCCGTCGGGGCGGGTGAGTTGCACCGTCCACGACTTGGCCTGCTCATCCCAGTCGGCGCGCGTCACCTGGGTCTGGAACCGGACGTGTGGCGTGACGCCGTGCTTGTCCATCACCGCCTGGAAATACGCCTGCAGCTCGGGCTGCTGGGCGAAGAACTCTGTCCAGTGGTCGTCGGGTTCGAAGCTGTAGCAGTAGAAATGGTTGCCGACGTCGACACGCGCACCCGGATAGGTGTTCTCCCACCAGGTCCCGCCCACACCGGAGTTCTTCTCGATGACCGTGTAGGGGATTCCGGCCTGCTGCAATCTGATCGCCGCCAACAGTCCGGACTGTCCGGCGCCGATGATGACCACCGGGAACGTCGCGCGGTCGGCGGGGTCGGACTCGAAGTCGACGTCGCGCTGATCGCGCCCGTCGAGCTCCATCTCCTCGAGCATCATCGGCACGTACTCGTCGGGCAGCTCGGCGGCGACCAGCCAGTTCATCATGCGTTTCAACTGGACCGCGCTCACCGGAGCAGGTTCGGGACAACCCCGGTCGCGGTAGTCGCAGATGATGTCGAAGGCCAGCGCGCGTGCGGTTGCTCTGTCCTCCTCGGACATGAATCCCTGGACCTCGTTGAGGAAGATGCCGGCGGGCTTGACCGGTCCGTCGAGCAGGGTGAAGTCACCGCTCATGTGCACACACGACAGCATGAGTGCCGGGATCGACACGTCTTCCAGGGCGGTGCGGATCTCGTCGTCCGAACTGGTGAACGGTTCACCCGCATGCCTGTTACGCATCACACCTCGCCGATTCTGGGACATCTTGTTGCGAGACGTTAGGTGATCTGGCGGCGTCAGTGTGCAGATTGCCCGAAGTGTCTACTCGGGGCCGGTTGCGTCTCTTCCGGAGCCGCCGTTGCCGCCGTCCCTGCCGACTCTGGGCAGGCCTACTCTGTACGCGATGTCTCCCGCCCTGATCGACCTCCGATCTGCGCAGCTCCTCTGATGGCTCGACACCGGTGAAGGGGATGGCGGCAACGGTGAGCAGTCGATGATGCACGAAGGCGGCAAGGACGTCACTTTCGTCGATCTGGAGACCTTCGTGGCGTTTGCACGCTCGGAGCATTTCGGCCGCACCGCCGCCGACCTCGGGGTCAGTGTTGCAACTGTGCAGCGTGTGGTCCGGTCTCTGGAGCGCAAGCTCGGGGTGGCGCTGGTCGAGCAGTCGGGCCGAAGGGTGCGCATGCTGCCGGCGGGACGGGTGCTCGAGCGCGAGGCGCACGCAGTGCTGCGCGGCAGGCAGGACGCGATCTCGAATACTCGCGCCGACGCCGGCCACGTGAGTCTGCTGCGAATTGCCCATACCTTCTCACTTGGACTGGGCTTTGTGCCTGACGTGCTGGCCGAACTGCTCGAGAGTGTCCCAGGAATGCGCTTTCGCTGCTGGCAGGGGTCAGCGACCGATGTCATCGCGGCGCTGTTGCGCGGGGAGGCGGATGTCGCCTTCACCTCCGTGGCGCCGTCCGAACGCGACTTCGTGGTGGAGCCGCTGTTCACTGAGGCACTACTGCTCACCGTGCCCGCAGACGATCCGTTGGCTTCGGCAGGAAGCGCCGCCCTTGATGAGGTGCGCGATCGACCCTTCGTGGCCATGGAGCTTGGCGCGAGTAGCCGCACATCGATGGTGAATGCTTGTGCCAGAGCTGGATTCGTCCCGCGTATCACCGCCGAGGGCAACGACCTGTTCGTCGTCGAGTCGATGGTCGGTGCGGGGATCGGCGTTTCCCTGGTGCCGCAGGGGATGACCGATCATCAGCATCCCCGTGTGGTGCGGCTGCCCATCTCCCCGCTGATCCCTGACCGGACGGTCCTGTTGGTATACCCGCGTGCGAGCGCCCAGTACGCCAACGTGCAGGTGCTGAGCAAGATCGCGCTACTGCGGGGTCGCACGCGCCAGGAATCGTTTCAGAAAATGCAATGATTCAGTCCACGCGCGGCGTTGTTCGGCCCGAGGGGCGTTCGTAACGTCATCGTCATGTTCACCACTGTGTCTCAGCGCACATTCCGATTCTGTGATGACCTGGCTCATGCGGCCTCCCGTCCGCTGCCCGACGGTGCCGATCGGGCCGCGCGGCGGTCGTTGTTGAACGTGCTCGGCACCACGGTCGGGGCGGCCACGTCACCGGCAGTCGAGGTGATGCTCGAGACTGCGCGCGGACTCGACATAACCGGGTCGGTTCCGGTTCTGGGCAGGCGTGACACGCTCAACCAGCACTGGGGCGCATTGATCGCCGGAACCGCCGGTCACTACGACGACTTCGACGACACGCACCTGGCCACGGTGATCCACCCCGGAGCGGCGACACTCGGCGCGCTTGTCGCCCTGTACGACACACCGGTTACCTCTGGGGAGGTGTTCCTGCGTGCATTCGCCCTCGGGTGCGAGGCGCAACTGCGGATCGGCAACGCCATCTCGCCAAACCACTATGACCGTGGATGGCACATCACGGGTACCTGCGGGGTGTTCGGCGCCACGGTGGCCGCCGCGGTAATCCTTGGCTACGACGCCCGGCGACTGGAAGCCGCCTTGACTGCGGCATCGACAATGACACTCGGTCACCGTGAGGCGTTCGGTTCGATGACCAAGCCGTTCCATGCGGGCAAGGCCGCCGCCAACGGGATCCGCGCGGCCCAGCGCGGAGCGGACGGCGATGCCGCCGTCGAAGCCCTCGGTGATGATGGCATCCTGACGATGTTCGCCGATGCCGTCGATGAGACGGAGTTGTTCGGATCGTGGGATCGCGATTGGGAGTTGGAGAGCAACGCGTTCAAACCGTATCCGTGCGGGATCGTGGCGCACCCGGCGATCGACGCGGCGATCGAGGCGAGCGCAAAGGTGAATCCGGACACCGTCGTCGGCATCGACGTGAGCTGCCACCCCCTCGTGCCGGAGCTGATGGGGATCGAGCAACCCGCAGACGGGCTGCAGGCGCGGTTCTCGGCCCGGCATGGCGTCTCTGTCGGGCTGCTCGACGGCACTGTCGGTCTGCCGCAGTTCAGCGACACGCGGGCCACGTCAGCCGACGCCACTCGGTTGCGGGCGATCACCAGGTTGGTCCCGGGTGACGACTGTGCCCGCGACGCCGCGACGGTGACAGTGCACTCGTCCGACCGCGACGACGTTGTGGCGCACGTGCCGCACGCCCGGGGCAGCTTGGCCCGCCCTCTCACCGACGCCGAATTGTTGGCGAAAGTGAGCGCCCTGACCGAGCCGGTTCTGGGAGCCGGTAGCGGCGCAGCGCTTCTTCGTGCGATCGAGGACATCAACACGCCGACCGGATTCGCCGATGTGCTGGCCGCAGCACTCCCGGCGCAGGAGAGAGAACGGGTATGACCTACATCGACGACATCGTGACGTTCATTGCGACCGCTGGGCCGAAGGCTGACGTTCAGGCGTCCGAGCACGACTGGGGAGCGGTTCGGGCCGCCGTCGACGCCGCAGCCGAGCACGCCCCGCAGGCCGATAGGTCGCTGGCCTACTCGGTTGGCTGCGAAGTCGCCGAACAGGTGGCAGAAGTACTGGATTCGGCGGAGGCCGCCGACGGATGGAGCAGGCGCAGCAGCGCTGGACTCATCGGTGCCGGCGCGGCAGTCGGTCGGCTGCTGGACTTCGACGAGGCCAAGCTGCGCCACCTACTGGGTCTGTGCGCAACACAAGCGACGGGTCTACGGAGCCTCGACAACACCGAAGCCGGCGCGCGACAGGTCGCCAAGGCCGCGTCCGACGCGGTCGAGGCCGCGCTGCTCGTGTCCAATGGCTTCACATCTTCGGCGGACGGATTGACTGGCCGCCGAGGCCTTTTCGCACTGATGGCGCCGGGTGCCACCGCTCCGTCGACCTTCGACGCAGGAACTCGATTCGAGAAGGTACACCATGGGCAGTGACTCGAACGGGAAAGTCGATGCTCGACAGGAGCCTCTCGATCTGGAGCTTCCCGACTTCGAGGCCGACCCGGAACCCGCGACGGAAGAGGAGCTCCGGCTGACCCGGCGGGTGCATGTGGTGCTCGGCGCAGTCGTAGCGGTGCTGGGTGCGTGGCTGCTGTACCGCAGCGTGACCGAACTGCCGTTCCGTGGCGAGAACGGTGAGCCAGGGCCGGGTTTGCTGCCGGTGCTGTTGACGATCTGCCTGGTTGCGCTGGGACTGATGTTGTCCGTGGTTTCGGCGTTCGGACCCGGCGCGCGCAGCGCCGAGGCGCCGGTGCTCTCGTTCGGACGGACGGAGATCAGCCGGGCGCTCATGGTGTGGCTGGCGCTGGCGGTATGCACTGTGCTGTTCGAGCCCGTCGGCTTCATGCTGGCGGGCGAGGTGCTGATGTTGGCGATCATCCTCCTCGTCGAACGGATGCGCGCAATCCCCCAGATCATCGCGCTGGTGCTGTTGCCACCGGTGATGTATCTGCTGTTCGCCGTCCTGCTCGACGTCGACCTCCCGATTGGGGCCATCTGGCGATGAACGCATTCAAGAGCTCTTCTCAGGCGACTGTGACCGGAGGTAGTCAATGGACGCGCTAAACGGTCTGCTATCGGGCTTCACGGCCGCGCTCACGCCGACGAATCTGATGTGGCTCATCGTGGGCTGCCTGTTGGGCACCCTGGTGGGCATCCTGCCCGGCCTCGGGCCGCCGGCGACGATCTCGATCCTGTTGCCGCTGGCCACCGGATTCGACCCGGCCACGGGACTGATCATGATGGCCGGCATCTACTACGGCGCCAAGTACGGCGGTTCCACGACCTCGATCCTGATGAACATCCCGGGCGAGTCGTCCTCCGTCGTCACCTGTATCGACGGCTACCAGATGGCCAAGAAGGGCCGGGCCGGACAGGCTCTGGGCATTGCGGCGATCGCCTCGTTCGTCGCAGGCACCATCGGCGTGATCGGGCTGACGTTCCTGGCACCCGCCGCGGCAGATGTCGCGGTCAACTTCGGTCCGCCGGAGTACTCGGCCTTGATGGTCTTCGCTTTGCTGTTGGTGATCATGCTGGCGGGCGACTCGTTGATCAAGGGTTTCATCTCGATGTTCATCGGGCTGTTCCTGGCCACGATCGGTACCGACCTATTCTCCGGCGAACAACGATTCACCGGCGGCCAGATCGAATTGGCCGGCGGAGTCGAGTTCATCGCCTTGTCGATCGGTATCTTCGCCATCGGTGAGGTGCTGGTCAACATCGAGCAAAAGACGCAGAAGCCGTTGTTCGCAGCTCCCAAGAAGTTTCGCGAGATGCTCCCGTCGGCCAAAGACATCAAACGGTCGACGCCGGCCATGTTGCAGGGCGGCATCCTGGGTTTCATCATCGGGATCCTGCCCGGCGCCGGGTCGACGGTGGCCTCCTTCGTGTCCTACATCATCGCCAAGCGGACGTCGAAGCATCCGGAGGAGTTCGGCAAGGGTGCCATCGAGGGCGTCGCGGCACCGGAGGCGGCGAACAACTCCGAGACCGGCGGCGCGATGGTGCCGTTGCTCACCATGGGAATTCCCGGATCCGGTACCGGCGCAGTACTTTTGGGTGCGTTGGTGCTCTACGGGCTGAACCCGGGTCCGCTACTGTTCCATGAGCATGCCGACGTGGTTTGGCCGATCATCGCCAGCATGTACCTGGGCAACGTCGTCTTGGTGATCATGAACCTGCCGATGGTGCCATTCTTCGCGAAGCTGCTGAACACTCCGTACAAGGTGCTTTACCCGGGAATCCTGCTGATTTCGGTGATCGGCGTGTTCAGCGTCAACTTCTCGGTGTTCGACGTCTGGCTGCTGGTGATCTTCGGACTTCTGGGCTACGCGATGCGCAAGCTCGACATACCACCTGCGCCATTGGTTCTCGCCTTCGTACTCGGCCCGATCGCCGAGAACTCGATCCGACAGTCGCTGCTGCTGAGCGACAACAGCCCGATGATCTACCTGGAGCGTCCTATCTCCGCGGTACTCGTCGGCCTGTCGGTGGTGCTGATGCTGGTGTTGTCCCTCGGCCGCCGGAATCGCAAGGTGCGCGCGCAGTTAATCGACGCCGATGCCTGATCTTCCGCAATTCACAACAACGATTCCCAAGGTGGATTAAATGATTCGTACCAAGAAATTCCTCACGGTCGCGGCCACGGCCCTGTCTGTGCTCGGACTAGCTGCCTGCGGCAGTAGTTCTGAGCAGGCCGAGGGGGGCCGCTCAGAGAAGGTGGAGGTGGTCACGCACACCGCCGTCGGCGGTGGAGCTGACGTCTTCTCCCGCCAGATGGTCAAGGTGTTGTACGACAACAAGATCATTCCGACACAGTGGCCGGTACGTAACGTGCCAGCAGGCAATGCGATCGGAGCGATGTCGTTCCTCATCGATCGGGCCGGGGACCCTGACCTGCTCGCCCAGGTGACACCGACGTGGCTGGCAACCCCGATGACCGTCGCCAAGAGCTCGGTCAACCTGGATCAGCTCACCCCCATTGCGCTTGTCGCCACCGAACCGCAGGTTGTGGTGACCAAAGCGGGCGGCAAGTTCGGCTCATTCGCCGATTTCGTCGATGCCGCCAAGGCCGCGCCCGACACCCTCGTGCAGGCCGGCGGCTCCAGTACCGCCAACGACGCCCTGACCCGCTCGGTGCTGCAGGAGACTGTGGACGCCAAGTGGAAGTTCCTGTCTTTCGAGGACACCGGTTCTCGCATCACCGCGCTGCTGCGCGACGACGCTGACATCATGCTGGGCAGCGCGTCCGACGTCGCCGAACAGGTCCGAGCGGGACAACTCTCGGTGCTGGCGGTGGTCGGAAACAAGCGACTGGACATCTTCCCCGAGGTGCAGACCATCGAGGAGCAAGGTATCGACTCCTCACAGGTGCCGGTGCAGTTCCGTGCCATCATGGGCACCCCCGATATGCCCGAGGATGCTGTTGAGGGCTATCAGGACGACCTGTCGAAGATGGTCGAGACCGAAGCCTGGAAAACCCTGGCCACCAATGATGGTCTGGTGACGCAGAACCTGCAGGGCGCAGAATTCAGCGACTATCTGGCAGACCAGAAAGAGATCATCGGCAACCTGCTCGGGGAGCTGGGCCTGAGGAAGGATCAGTGACCGAATCCGCCCGAGCATCCGGCTTGACCTCGGCGCTGGCGGCATATGCGGCGGAGTTGCAGTTCGTCGATCTGCCCGATGCGGTGATTCACGAAGCCAAGCGTGCGCTGATCGACCACGTTGGCGTGGCGGTCGCCGCGTCCGGTGAGGCCCCGGTCGACGCCTTGGTTCGGGTATCGGCCCGGCTGACCGGACCTGGCCCGTACACGGTGGTCGGTCGTGGGGAGACCGCGACGATGCCCTACGCGGTGCTGGCCAACGGCTTTGCCGCGCACTTGCTGGATTACGACGACACCTTCAACCCCGGTGACACCACCGTCCACGGCAGCGCCCCGGTGTGGCCGGTGATCTTCGCGCTGGCCGAGAGCCAGACGGTTACCGGCAGGGAGGCGTTGACGGCCTTCGTTGCCGGTTTTGAGACGGAGTGCCGACTGGGTCGCGCGGCGGGGGATGCGCACTACGAAATCGGTTGGCACGTCACGGGAACTGTCGGACATGTGGGCGCCGCGGCTGCAGCGGGTCGAGTGCTGAAACTCTCCCCGCATGTGCTCACCATGGCGCTGGGCAGCGCGGGCACCCAGGCGGCGGGCCTGAAGTCGGTGTACGGCACCGATGGCAAGCCTCTGCACGCCGGCAAGGCGGCGATGGACGGTTTGTTGTCGGCTGTCATGGCGCAGGAAGGCATCACCTCGTCGTCCGACATCGTCGAGGGCCCACGTGGCATCCTCGCCGTGATGTCGACGGATCCGGCACCGTCGAAGCTGCTGGAGGGCCTCGGCACCCGTTGGCACCTGTTGGCCAACGGTTACAAGGCCTACCCCAACGGGTCGCTCACGCATCCGGCGATCGACGCCGTACTCCAGCTGCGAGCGCAGCACGGTTTCGTCGCGGCCGACGTCAAACGTGTTCGCGCAAGCGTGAACACGAAGGCCGCGACAGTTACCGGCAAGGTGGATCCGCGTACCGGACTCGATGCCAAGTTCAGCTTGACGCATGCTGTCGCGGTGGCGCTTCTGGCCCGTCGTCCTCAACCCGAGCATTTCACCGACTCGGCAGCACTGGACCCCGAGATCGGCGCTGTCCGTGAGCTCGTCGACGTGTTGTCCGACGCCGCGATCGGTAAGCGTGCGGCAGAGGTGACGGTCGAGTTGGCGGATGGCACTTCGGTGACATGCCAGATCGACGACAACAAGGGCACCCCTAACAATCCGCTCTCCGACGAGGAGCTGACTGAGAAGTTCACCGACAACGTCGCGCCGCGTCTCGGCGCGCAAGCAGCTGCAGCGTTGGCCGCGGCGTGCTGGGCGACAGAGGATACCGATGACTTCGCAGCCATCGTGCGGCTTACGCAGAAACTGCCGTGAGCGGCGTCGCGGTGGTTACAGGCGGCGCCCGTAACCTGGGCCGATCCCTGGTCCTGGCGCTGGCGCGCTCCGGTTTCGACGTCGTCGTCAACGCGAAGACCGATGCCGAGGGTGCTGAAAAAGCGGCAGCGGAGGCCCGATCCCTCGGCGTGTCGGCGACGGCTGCGCTCGCCGACGTCGCAGACCCGGCGGAGGTCGCGCGATTGTTCGATGCCGTCGACCGGCTCGGTCAGCTGCGAGTTCTGGTCAACAATGCTGCCCTGCGCACCCGGGTGCCTTTGTCGGAGTTGACGATCGAGGACTGGCAGGCAGTGCGTTCAGTGACACTGGACGGTGCGGTGCACTGCGCTCTGGCGGCGCTGCCGCGGTTGCGGGCCGCAGGCAACGGCCGGGTCATCACGATGATCGGTGGCAACGCGCTGCGTGGCGACCCGGGCCGCGTGCATGTCTCGGCGGCCAAGCACGGGTTGATCGGAATGACGAAGGCGCTTGCGGCGGCCTGTGCCGACGACGGCATCACCGTCAACGCCGTGTCGCCCGGAAAGATGCGGCCCGACAACGCGAGTGAGCAGGAAGCCGAGCGCCGCCGTGGCATGGTCGCGGAAACCGTCGCGTTTCTGGCTTCCCCCGCCGCGTTCGGTGTCACCGGTCAGATCATCGAGGTGGGTCCCGCCACCTGAGCACGGCGGATGCACGTGCTTCAGTCGCCGGTTTGTCAGCGATCCGATCGGGAGCCTACGGAGTCATGAAGGTCTTCTCGGGGCGCATTGTGCCGCCGTGGTGGCTCCTTGCGACCGTGGTCAGCATCTTCCTGCTTCAAGTTGCGGTCACACTGGCCCGCCCGGTGTCCACATACCGACTGCTGGCCCTGGGTGCTGACGGCACTGCGCTCGGCCTGGCAGCGGCGTGCTTCGCTGTGCCTCCGATGCTGCTCGCTGTCGGTTTCGGCCGGTGGGCCGAGAAACACCACCCTGCCGTCCTTCTCTGGCTCGGTCTGATCGTCGCCGCGGCGGCTTGCGCAGCGCTTGTGGTGGCCGAGACCGTTCCGACCGTCGCCGTGGGTACCACAGCTCTGGGGGTCGGCCACATGTCCGGCACGATCGGCGCCCAGAGCATCATGGCTCAGTCGCAGAGTTCCTTGACCCGCATCAACCGGTTCGGCATGTTGACCACCGTCTCGGCACTCGGCCAGATTGCCGGACCCATTGTCGGCGGCGTCATCATCGGGCACTCCGAACAACCCAGCATCGAGGCTACTTCGTCTGCTCTGTTCATTGCCGCTTGGGTGTTCCTCGCGGGTGTACCTCCAGCGGTTCTGGCCTGGCGCAGCAAGATTCAGAAGTCGACGATCCGTGCTGGGCGCGCTCAGCGGGTATGGCACCTGCTGCGGCGGCGTGGTATGCCCGCGGCACTTATGACGAGCTTCTCGGCCAAGAGCGGCATCGACCTGCTACTGGTGTATCTGCCGCTGCTCGGCACGACGGTCGGCCTCACACCGTCACAGGTCGGGCTTCTCTTGGGCGTGAGTTCCACGGGCGCGGTGTTGGCCCGTGCTGCTACACCGGTTTTCGTGCGGCAGATTCCCACGTTGCGCCTGACCGTCAGCGCCACGGCGGTGGCGTCGGCGTGTCTGGTGCTCATCGCGGTCAGCAGCGAAATATCCGTGTTGATCATCGCCATGGCGCTACTCGGCTTCGCACTCGGCCTGTCACAGACCACCACGATGGACTGGGTGGTGAACCTCGTCGACGACACCAGTCGCGGGTCCGCGCTGGGTCTGCGCGTCGCGACCAACCGTCTCGGCCAGACTGTCATCCTTGTCACGGCTGGGGCGGTGTCTGGATGGTTCGGCGTTCGGGCTGCCTACATCATGCTGGCCGTGGTTATGCTCGGCACCGCTGGATCCGGTGTTCTCAGCGCGAGAAGGGATTCCGCCGGGGAAGCCGACGACACTGCCGACTGACCACCGGCCTGCTGTCCGGCCCAGGCGGCCGCTGCGAGGAATACGTGATGCCCCCTGTCGACTCGGAGCGGTTTCCCATTGGAGCCGCCCGAGAGACGGCCCCGAGCGGTATTGCGTTTAAGGGCACTTTGAATAGATATTTTCTATCGAGATAGGAGGTGGCGGCATGGTGCTGTCCGCTGAAGAGCAGGCTCTCGTCGACACCGTCCACGAGTTCGTGGACAGGCAGGTCAAGCCGGTGGTGCGTGAGCTCGAGCACGCCAACACCTACCCCGAAGAGCTCATCGAGATGATGAAGGAAATCGGCATCTTCGGGCTGGCAATCCCCGAGCCCTACGGTTTCGGGCAGGTGTCCATGCCCTGCTACGTGTCGGTGACCGAGGAGCTGGCCCGCGGCTGGATGAGCCTGGCCGGCGCGATGGGCGGCCACACCGTGGTGTCGAAGCTGATCATGCTGTTCGGCACCGACGAGCAGAAGCAGCGCTATCTGCCGCGGATGGCCACCGGCGAGCTGCGCACGACGATGGCGCTGACCGAGCCCGGCGGCGGGTCCGACCTGCAGGCGATGCGCACGGTGGCCCGGTTGGAACGTCACAGCGATGGCGACGAATACGTGATCAACGGCAGCAAGACGTGGATCACCAACGCCCGCCGCGCCGGACTGATTGCCCTGATGTGCAAAACCGATCCGGCCGCCGAGCCGGCGCATCGCGGCGTGTCCATCCTGTTGGTGGAGAAGGTGCCGGGATTCACCGTGTCCAAGGACCTGCCCAAGCTCGGCTACAAGGGCGTGGAGAGTTGCGAGCTCAATTTCACCGATTGCCGGGTGCCTGCTGATGCGCTCCTCGGTGCCACCGAGGGCAGCGGCTTTGCGCAGATGATGAAGGGCCTCGAGGTCGGGCGGCTCCAGGTTGCCGCCCGCGCCACCGGGGTCGCGCGGGCTGCGTTCGACGACGCGCTGCGGTATTCCCAGGAGCGGGAGAGCTTCGGTAAACCCATCTGGCAGCACCAGTCGGTGGGCAACCTGCTTGCCGATATGGCCACCAAGTTGTCGGCCGCTCGTGCGTTGTTGTTCAGTGCCGCAGAGAAATTCGACTCCGGTGCCCGCTGTGACATGGAGGCGGGCATGGCGAAGCTGTTCGCGTCGGAGATCGGTATGGAGGTCGCGCTCGATGCGGTGCGCGTCCACGGTGGCTACGGGTATTCCACCGAGTACGACGTGGAGCGTTACTTTCGCGACGCACCGTTGATGATCGTGGGTGAAGGCACCAACGAGATCCAGCGCGGTGTGATCGCCAAACAACTGGTAAAACGGGGAGGCCTGGGCCAGTGACGCCAGCACGGTCGTCGGGCCCCGCGGTGCTGCAACGCCCGGACGTCGCGGAGGACCCGCGGTTCGGGTCCCGCACGCTGCGGATGGCCCACCGCGCCGAGGTGAATGAGGTGATCGCCGACGTGTTCGCGACGCTGCCCACCCCGGAACTCGAGGCGCGGCTGAGCACGGCGAGGATCGCGTTCGGCGGCGTCAACACCGTCGCCGAGTTCCTGGAGCACCCGGGCCCTGCTGCCACCGATCGACCTGGGCGTCGAAGCGAGAATGGACCCGTCCCGTTGTTGGGTGACCACACCGCCGCCATCCTGGCCGCGCTCGACCATGATGAATCGAGGAGCTGAGATGTCAGTCGAACCGAACAGCACCGGGCTGGAACAGTACGTGACCGACTGGCAGCCCGAACCCGTCAGCAGCACAGAGGTTCTCAGTGCCGAGCGTGCCGAGGAACTGGCCGCCACCCTCGATCTCGACTTCTCCCCGCAACCCGGTGATGCCTTGCCGGCGATGTGGCACTGGGTGTATTTCAACGAGTGGCCGCCCACCGCAGAACTGGGGGCCGACGGCCACCCGCGCGACGGCCACTTCCTGCCGCCGATCCCGCATCGCCGCAGGATGTTCGCGGGAGCCCGGCTGACCATCCACGAGCCGTTGGTGCTGGGTCGACCCGCCACCCGCGACGCCACCGTGACCTCCACCAGGGTCAAACAGGGCAAGACCGGCGAATTGCTCTTTGTGACAGTGCGATACGCGTACAGCCAGGATGACACGCCCCGAATGACCGAGGAACATGATCTGGTCTACCGCAGCGACCCGGGGTCGAGCACGCCATTTCGGCGGGTCACCGAACCGCTGCCGGAGCCGAGCGCGCCGTGGGCAGCGGAGCCCCATACCCACCCGGCGCTGCTGTTCCGGTTCAGCGCGTTGACCTCCAACGCTCACCGCATTCACTATGACCAGGAGTACACGACAAAGGTCGAGGGTTTCCCCGGGCTGGTGGTCCACGGTCCGCTGCTGGCGCTGTTCATGTCGGAACTTGCCCGCACGCGCAGCGAAAGGCCGTTGCGCACCTTCGACTTCCGGCTCATGCGGCCAGTGTTCGTCGGTGACGGGATCCGCGCACAAGGCACCCCCGCGCCCGACGGGTCCGGTGCGGAACTGTCCGTGGTCTCCGGCGCCGGTGACGTCCATGCCAGCGCCCAGGCCGGTTACGCGTGACCACAGGGTACGACCTCGAGACCGTCCAAGCGGCTACGCGCGGCACCGTCGGAGGCCGTAGGAATGGACATATGCCGTTGGTTCAGCAGGGGGCAGACAGTCACCGTGGCTCTGCGTCGTCGCCGCCGCGCAGATCGTGCGGATGCTGATCGTGCTGGCCCTCGCGCCGTTCATCGCCGCATACTTCCGAAACCGCTCGGCCGGAACGGAAACCGGCTGACGCACCCGGGTGGGGCACGTCAGCCGGCCACCGCTACTTCGAGACTGCCTGCAGAACCACGATCGACCGGGCTCCGACCTTCAATGCCTCGGCGGCCGGCACGGGAGCGGGCTCGGCGCCGGGTTCGGCGGCCGTGTCGACCACCGGCTGCCAGAGGTCGCCGAACTCCTCCGACGGCACTGTGAACTCGATGGGCTCGTGGTGAGCGTTGAAGCACACCACGAACGAATCGTCGGTCACCCGGTGACCGCGCTGATCCAGATCAGGAATGCCCTGGCCGTTGAGATACACCGCCACGGACTTGCCGAAGCCGGAGTCCCAGTCCTCCTCGCTCATTTCCGTACCGTCTGGACGGAACCACGAGATGTCGGGCCGGCCTTTGGCGCCGCGCTGGCGCAGCGGGCGGCCTGTGAAGAACCGCCGTCGCCGGAACACCGGGTGGTCGGCGCGCAACATCGACACCGTGCCCGCGAACTCCAGCAGTGCCTGGTCGGCGGTTTCCCAATCCACCCAGGTGATTTCGTTGTCCTGGCAGTAACCGTTGTTGTTACCGCCCTGGGTACGACCGAGCTCGTCGCCGTGACAGATCATCGGCACGCCCTGCGACAGCAGCAGAGTGGTCAGGAAGTTGCGCTGCTGCTGTGCTCGCAGTGCCACGATCTCCGGATCATCAGTCGGGCCCTCGACCCCGCAGTTCCACGAGCGGTTGTGGCTCTCGCCGTCGTTGTTGTCCTCGCCGTTGGCCTCGTTGTGCTTGTCGTTGTAGGACACCAAGTCCCGCAACGTGAACCCGTCGTGGGCGGTGACGAAGTTGATGGACGCCACTGGCCGGCGAGCGGTGTGCTCGTACAGATCGGCGGAACCGGTGATCCGGGAAGCGAATTCACCCAGGCTGGCATCCTCGCCCCGCCAGAAGTCGCGAACGGTGTCACGGTACTTGCCGTTCCATTCCGTCCACTGCGGCGGGAAGTTGCCCACCTGGTACCCGCCGGGCCCGACGTCCCACGGCTCGGCGATCAGCTTGACCTGGCTGACCGTCGGATCCTGCTGCACGAGTTCGAAAAACGTGCTCAGCCGGTCGACATCGTAGAACTCCCGCGCCAGCGTCGACGCCAGGTCGAATCGGAAACCGTCGACGTGCATCTCGGTGACCCAGTACCGCAACGAGTCCATGATCAGCTGCAGCGAATGGGGGTGCCCGACGTTGAGGCTGTTGCCGGTGCCGGTGTAGTCCATGTAGTACCGCTTGTCGTCGTCGACGAGCCGATAGTAGGCGGCGTTGTCGATGCCGCGCATGGACAGGGTGGGTCCCATGTGGTTGCCCTCGGCCGTGTGGTTGTAGACCACGTCGAGGATGACTTCGATGCCTGCTTCGTGCAGGGCCCGCACCATCGCCTTGAATTCCTGCACCTGATTACCGGGTGTCGGGCTGCTGGCGTATTTGGAGTCGGGTGCGAAGAAGCCAATGGTGTTGTAGCCCCAGTAGTTCGACAGGCCCTTGTCGATCAGTGTCGAGTCGTTGGCGAAGTGGTGCACCGGCATCAGTTCGATGGCCGTGACACCGAGCCCCTTGAGGTGCTCGATGATCGCCGGATGCCCGATCGCGGCGTAGGTGCCCCGGATCTGATCGGGGATGGCCGGATGCGTCTCCGTCAGGCCCTTGACGTGGGCTTCATAGATGAGGCTGTCGGCGTACTCGCGTTGTGGCGGACGGTCGTTCCCCCAGTCGAAGAACGGGTTGATCACCACCGACTTCGGCATGGCCGCTGCCGAGTCCTCGTCATTGCGGCTGTCGGGGTCGCCGAAGTTGTAGCCGAACAGCGACTGCTCCCATTGGAAGTTGCCGTCGATCGCTTTGGAGTACGGATCGAGCAGCAGCTTGTTCGGGTTGCAGCGGTGGCCCTCGGCGGGATCGTAGGGTCCGTGGATGCGGTAGCCGTACCGCTGGCCGGATTCGATGCCGGGTAGGAAACCGTGCCAGACGAACCCGTCGACCTCGGGTAACGAGTAGCGGGTTTCGTTGCCGTCGGCGTCGAACAGGCACAGCTCCACTCGTTCAGCGACCTCGCTGAATACGGCGAAGTTGGTGCCTGAGCCGTCGTAGGTCGAGCCGAGCGGGTACGCCTTGCCCGGCCAGACCTCGGCCGGGTTGGGTGCGGAGCTCACCTGGGCCGTCGCTTGTACCGGGCGGTCATCGCCGTCAACTCCTCGAGTAGTGGATGAGGGGTTCAACCTATCGACCGACCTTTCTGAGTGCACATTGGTTTAGGGATGGTGCCTGATATGGAGCCGGCATCAGTCGGCAGCGCGGTGTCGACCGTGATAAAGGGGATCGTCGTAGGTGGCGAACCGCTGCGGGATTGCCGAAACAGACCCGCTGCCTCCGAATAACGCCAGACCAGGGTCGCCGAAGAGCAGATTGTCGTTGGCGATCGGCGCGTCTCCCACCGTCAGGCGATCCTGACTTGGTGGGTAGTGAGGTGTGGTGTTCGCCATGTCGCCCTCCCCGCGGTGCGCCGTGAACTGATACCGATATTGAATACGGTGCGGAGTACCCGAAAGGTGTCTGGCGAAACCGACGTGACCAGCGCCGCAGTCAGTCCGGAACGGCGTCGTGGTCCGGGTGGCCGACGGTCCGCCGGGATTGCTTCATCTCGGCTTCGAAAACGTGCCTGACGCCCTGCATCAGCTGTCCGCGGACAGCTGATTCGTGGTCGCGAAACGCCGACCAGTACCCGTCGTCGAACTCGTCGACCACCTGGAATGTCCATCGACCCGACAGCACGTTGCGTCCCACGAGGTCGTGGTCCAGCTCTGCGGCGACTGTGGGGTGGCCGGCGGCGCGCAACATCTCGCATGCCTGTCCGAGTTGAAGATCGGCGTGCCCGATCAACTGGTGGAAGGTGTACAGCGCCCCCCGGGCGCGCTCAACGGTCTCGAGTGCTTCGGACAGTTTGCCGACCGCTTCGACGGTGGCATCGTCGACACCTGGTGGGCGCCGGCTCAGGCCATCCTCGTCGAGGTCGGCGGACATCAGCGTGGACTGTCTTGCCGGCCGCCACTCTGCGCGCGCGCAAGTTCTCCGATCGGGCTGTCATCGAGATGGTGAAGCAGTTCCTCGGCGTCCTCGAAAATGGCTACGGCACCGGCAGTTTCGAGCTCGCCGCGGGAGAACCCGCCGCTGAGCAGGCCGATGCAGCGCAAGCCGGCACGCACGCAGGCTTCAACGTCCCAGACCGCGTCGCCGACGAACACCGCCTCGTCGGTACCGACCCCGGCGCGCTGCAACGCGACCTCGACGATGTCCGGTTCCGGTTTCGCGGTTTCGACGTCTTCGGAGGACGTCACTGCCGAGAGCACTTCGTCGATGTCGAGGACACGGCGCAGTAGTGTGAGTTCGTCTTCGGGGGCCGACGTCGCCAGCACCACCTGCAGCCCGAGGCTCTCCACCCGGTGCAGTAGGTCGCGGGCACCGGGCAGGGGCTTGAGCAGGTTGGCCGTCTGCTCGTAGTACTTCGAGTGCAGGTCCTTGAGGTGGGTTTGCACGTCCTTCGGCGCGTCGCCGGTCAAGGTGGACATCAGCGTGGAGCCGTCCATGCCGATGCACCGGTGAATCCGCCAGGCGGCGACGGGGATGTCCACCTCCGCGAATGCCCGGGTCCACGCGTGGACATGCAGATAGTTGGAGTCGACGAGGGTGCCGTCGACGTCGAAGAGGACGGCGCGCGCGGACGCGGCGGATTCGTTGGCAGACACCTAGCAGCCATACCCGCTTTGACGGCGGCTTATCTGTGATGCACCGAGTCCACCAGGTAGAGATGGGGCTCGAAGGACACCGCCAATTCTGCGCACCTGCTCATGTGCTCCCGGGCGAGCGAGCCCAATTGAGCCATCTGCTCGGTAGGTGCGCACACAATCTCGAGGCGGACGGAATCCCGTCAGCTCTGCGTGTGCCAACCCGCGACGCCGACGGCGATCATCCGCAGCTGTTTGATCGCCACCCGTTTGATCTCGTCCAGCGCGGTGGCATTCTGTGCCTCCTCGATCGCCTCGGCGATCGAGATCATGGCGTTGACGTAGAGGTTCGCCAGGATGTTGAGGTCCTCGGTACTCCAGTCGCTCAGGGCGGGAAAGCGTGCCAGGTCCGTGGTGAGCTCCGAGGTGATCAATCGGATTTCGGTGCGAATGGCGTAGCGCAGCACCGAAACCCCGCTGTTGCGCTCCCGGCCGATGAACAGCCAGTGTTCCCGACGTTCGGCGACACCGGCGACCAGGATCTCCACCGAGGACTCGATGACGCGGTTGGGGTCGAGCTTGCCGGCGCGGGCCCCGCGCAACATGTCGCGCAACGAGCGGAATGACTCGTCGATCAGGACCAGCCCGAGTGCCTCCATGGACTCGAAGTGCCGGTAGAACGCCGTAGGCACGATCCCGGCCTCTTTGGTGACCTCGCGCAGGCTCAGTCCGCCGAAGCTGCGGTCTTCCAGCAGGCGTAGGGCGGCCGCGACGATGGCCCGCCGCGTCGCCTCTTTGCGCTCCACTCGGGTGACCGCTTCCTGCGCCGGGTCACGCGAGGACCGGCTGCGCCGCGAAGAACTCGGCTTCGGCGTACGACTGTTCACTGTGTGAAATTTACCACAGGATGCACAAACCCCTTGACGAGCTGCGGCTTCGCCAAACACGGTGTACACATGTTCACTCAAATGCTGGTGCAGCGAGTGCTGGGTTCGCCTCTGGTCGACCTGCTCACCGGGCCGCACGGTGTGGACCGCTACACCGAGCTGTTACGGCCCACCTGGACCCTGGCCGAAGCCCGCGCCACGGTGCTCGACGTGCGCCGCGATACCGCCTCCGACGTCACGCTGATGCTGCAACCCAACGCCGCTTTCACCGGCTTCAAAGCCGGGCAGTACGTCACGGTGTCGGTGGAGGTCGACGGCCGCAGGCACACCCGGTGCTACTCGCCGGCCAACGCCGAAGGCTCCGCATTGCTCGAACTGACGATCCGCCGACACGACCGCGGACGGGTGTCGGGGTATCTGTACGACCGCGCCGCGCCCGGACTGGTGTTGGGTCTCTCCGCCGCCCAGGGCGCCTTCGTACTGCCGACGCCGCGACCACGCCGGATTCTCTTCGTTGCCGGCGGCAGCGGCATCACGCCCATCGTGTCGATGCTGCGCACCTTGCGGGCCGAGGGCTTCACCGGGCAGGCGGCCGTCCTGCGGTATGCCCCCTCGGCCGTGGAGGCCGCGTACCGTCATGAGCTGCAGGGGCTGAATGTCACTGTGCTGCACGGGTTCACCCGGGACGCCCACGGGACCGACGTGGTGGGCCGCTTCGGTCCGGCGCACCTCGCTTCGGCCATGGCCGACCCCGACGCCGTGTTTGTCTGCGGCCCACCGGGTCTGGTGGAGGCTGTCGGCGAACTGTGCCCGGGGACCCGTTCGGAGAGCTTCGTGCCCCCGGCGGCACTGGCGCCCATCGACACGGCGGGCGGACGCCTCAGGTTCACCGACAGCGCCGTCGAGGTCACCGACGACGGGCGCTCTCTCCTCGACCAGGCTGAGGCCGCAGGTCTGGCCCCCCAGTCCGGCTGCCGAATGGGCATCTGCCACACCTGCACCCGGCGCAAGACCCGCGGTGCCGTCCGCGACCTGACCACAGGCGCGGTGTCCGGGACCGAGGCCGAAGACGTCCAGATCTGTGTATCGGCACCTGTCGGCGACGTTGAAGTCGCCCTGTGAACCACCAATGACCGCAATACCTTTGGAAGGAGCTGTCGTGTCACATCCCACGATCGATCTCACCCGCGAAGAGGCCGACGAGTTCGGCGCTGAGTTGGACGCCATCAAAGAACGGGTCATGTCGAGCCTCGGCGAGGCCGACGCCCAATACATCCGTCGTGTCATCAAGATCCAGCGTGCCCTCGAGGTGGGTGGACGCGGGCTGCTGTTCGCCGGAGCGCTGCCACCGTTCTGGCTGGCAGGCACCGCCATGCTGGGACTGTCGAAGATCCTCGACAACATGGAGATCGGCCACAACGTCATGCACGGGCAGTACGACTGGATGGGCGATCCGGTGCTGTCCAGCAAGCAGTTCGAGTGGGACACCGCCTGCCCGGCTGACCAGTGGCGGCACTCGCACAACTACATGCACCACACCCACACCAACATCGTCGGCATGGACCGCGATATCGGTTACGGCATCCTACGGATGAGCGAGGACCAGCGGTGGCACCCCTATTACCTGGGCAACCCCGTCTACGCCTTCCTGTTGATGGTGCTGTTCCAGTACGGGGTGGCCATGCACGAACTCGAGACCGAGCGCATCCGATCCGGAGAGATCTCGCTGGCCGACAAGCGGGAGGTCCTCGAGCAGATCTGGCAGAAGACGCGCAGGCAGGTGCTCAAGGATTACGTTGTCTTCCCCCTGCTGGCCGGACCCGCTGCGCCGCTGGTGTTCGCCGGCAACCTGTCGGCGAACCTGATCCGCAACATCTGGTCGTTCATGATCATCTTCTGCGGCCACTTCCCGGATGGCACCCAGGAGTTCTCCATCGCAGAAACCGCCGACGAATCCCGCGGACAGTGGTACTTCCGACAGGTGCTCGGCTCGGCCAACCTCACCGGAGGCGCGCTGTTCCACCTGCTGTCGGGCAACCTGTCCCACCAGATCGAGCACCACCTGTTCCCCGACATGCCCGCCCGGCACTACGCGACCATCGCCGGCGAGGTGGAGAAGATCTGTGAGCGGTACGGAATCCCGTACAACGCGGGGCCACTGCCCAGGCAGTTCGGCACCGTCGTCCGCAAAATCGTGAAGCTGGCGCTGCCGTCGAGAACCAAGTCGGGGAGCCGGCGACCCGCCCAAGCCCGGACCAGATGATTCGGTACCGGCGGTCCTGGGTAATAATCGCAACGCCACCACAGTGACCCGTGAACCCTCCATACTCAGGACGTGACCGCTATGACACTGGCGTCTGACCGGACCATCCTCGCCGCCGCATCGGAAGCCGGCGGCGCCGCACTGGACCAGGTGCTCGGACTCTCGGTGGCCGCAGCGGTGGTCACCGTGGTGCTGCTGTGGATCGGATACCAGCACCGGGCCCGAAAAATCACCTGGCTGAACAACTTCGCCGAACGCATCGGCACCAAGTTCAACCGCCCACCCTGGGTGGCGCTGCAGGTGTTCCTGTTCACCGGCACCATCATCTGCGCGCTGTTCGGCTTCATCTGGGATGTCAGCCTGCACATCGGCAAGGGCCGCGACTCGGGCCCGCTGGCCAATCCCGCGCACTACTTCATCTTGTTCGGACTGTTCCTGCTGTTCATCGCCGGCGCACTGGCGGTGGTGCTGCCGTACGACAAGCCCGGCTCGGCGGCGGTGCGGATCACCCGCACCTGGTTCGCCCCGGTCGGCGGTGTGTTGATGACCGCCTGCGGGTTGTACGCGCTGATCGGCTTTCCACTTGATGACGTCTGGCACCGCATCTTCGGTCAAGACGTCACGCTGTGGGGGCCGACGCACCTCATGCTGATCGGCGGTGCCGGGCTCTCGCTGATCGCCGTGCTGCTCCTGGAGTACGAGGGCCGACGGGCCATGGGACCCGACGCACCGCCGGACACCCGCTTCCTGAAATTCGTGCAGTACCTGTCGTTCGGTGGCCTGCTCATCGGGATGTCGGTCTACCAGATCGAATACGACTTCGGGGTGGAGCAGTTCCGGCTGGTGCTGCAACCGATGATGATCGCCGCTGCCGCCGCACTGGCGCTCGTCGCGGCGCGGCTGGTGCTGGGCCGCGGCGCCGCCATCGCCGCTGCCTTGATCGCGATCGTCCTGCGTGGCGCGGTCGCGGTGGTGGTCGGTCCGGTGCTGGGCGCCCCGATCAGCTGGTTCCCGCTGTACCTCGGCCCGGCGATCGTGGTGGAACTGCTCGCCCTCACCCCACTCATCAAGCGGCACATTGCCTTCGGCGCGGTGAGCGGTGTGTTGATCGCGACGGCCGGGCTCTGGCTGGAGTCGTTCTGGATCGACGCGGTGTACCACTACCCGTGGCCGACCTCCATGTGGGGCGAGGCGTTGGCGATGGCGATCCCGGTGGCGGTGTTCATGGGGATCTGTGGCGCGCTGCTGGGGATGGTGCTCACCGGGGTCAAGCTGCCGCGACGCGCTGTCGGAATCACCTGCGTGGTCCTCACGGTCCTCGTCACCGCCGGCGCGGTGGCCAATGGGTTGCGTACCGAGGTGCCCGAGAACGCCACTGCCACAATCACCTTGACGGACCTGCCGAGCGAAAGCGGCCAGCGGATGGTTTCCGCGGACGTCAAGATCAACCCACCCGATCTGGTGAGCGACAACCCGGAATGGGTGGACATCCTGGCCTGGCAGGGCGGGCTGGACCACCAGCGCGGGATCGTCGTTGACCGCCTCGAGCAGGTGGGACCCGGGCATTACCGCACGACGGTGCCCATCCCGGTCTGGGGCAGCTGGAAGACGCTGCTGCGGGTCCAGGACGGCACCACCATGGCCGGCGTCCCGATCTACCTGGCCGCCGACCCCGGCATCGGCGCACAAGAAGTGGCCGCCGAGTCCGCCACCCGCGATTTCGTCCCCGAGATCACGATCCTGCAGCGGGAGCGCAACTTCGACCACCCGGCGTGGTTGTTCACCGCGGGGTCGATCGTGGTGTTGATCTGCACCCTGATCCTGATCGCCGCCCTGACGTGGGGCGCCGGCCGGATCAACGGCACAGAGCCGCATCCCGCGCGCCGGGAAGACGTCCGACCGCGAGTGTCACCCGGGGCATGACGGACCCGTCGAGCGTCGTCTACCTCGCAGACCACACTCTGCTGCTGGCCCTGCCCGCACTGATTCCGGCGGTGATCGTGGCTGCCGTGGTGATCGGCATAGCGGTCAGGGACCGGCGGCGCGGGGACGATGACGAGGAGACGGTGGCCTCGAGCGACGACGGTGAAGGAGTGTGATGATCGGGCGTCCATGGCTCGCCGCCGTCGGCTGTGCCGGGGTGCTGCTCGCCGGTTGCGGGTCACCCGAGGCCGACCCGGCGGCGTCCTCCAGTTCGGCGTCCTCGACTTCGGTGGCTCCTTCCCGTTCGGCTGCGGCGCAGCAACCTCCACCCAAGCAGCCGGACCTGCAGGTCACCATCGCCGGCGGTCAGGTGACCCCGACCAACGCTGAGCTGGACGCCACCGTCGGAGCCCCCATCACCCTCGAGGTCACCAGCGACACCGAGGACGAACTGCACGTCCACGCAATTCCCGAGCACACCTTCACGATCCAGCCCGCGGCCGGGCAGCGGTTCGAATTCACCGCCGACGTGCCGGGACGGGTGGAGGTGGAGTTGCACGGGCTGCACCGGACAGTGGCAACCATCCAGGTGCGCCCGTGACACCAGCCACGGTGCTCGCGCACGGGCTCGGTGGCTCGACAGACCTCCCCATTCCGTACACGTACGCCCTGATCGGCGCGGCATGGGCGTTGACGCTCACCTTTGCGGTTGTCGCATTGGCCTGGCGCCGACCACGATTCGACCCGGACAAACCGGGGCGCCCACTACCGGCAGGCGTGACGACGTTCATCGACGCCCGTGCCACCCGCTGGGTTGTCGCGCTGCTCGCACTGGCGTTCACCATCTGGGTTCTCGTCGTCGCGGGCACGAGCACCCAGAGCGGACAGAACCCCCTGCCCGGGGTGTTCTATGTGCTGTTGTGGGTCGGGGTGCCAGTCATATCGATGCTGTGCGGGCCGATCTGGCGTGCCATCTCACCGGTGCGGACATGGTGGCGGGCACTACCGGCTCGACTCGCCTCCGGGATCCTCACCTACCCCGACAGCTGGGGATATCGGCCTGCGGCCGCAGGCCTGTTCGCCTTCGTGTGGCTGGAACTGGCCGGCCCCGATCCAGGATCACTGCCCGCGATCACGACGTGGCTGCTGGGCTACGCGGTGGTGATGGCCGCCGGTGCGGCGACATTCGGCCCGCGCTGGTTCGCCCGCGCCGACCCGTTCGAGGTGTACAGCGTGGTGGCCTCACGGCTGGCGCCGGTGCGACGTCGCGACGACGGGCGCATCATCGTCGGCAACCCGTTCGATCACCTGCCGACGATGCCGGTCCGGCCCGGCACTGTCACGGTGCTGGCCGTGCTGCTGGGATCCACGGCCTTCGACAGCTTTTCGGCGATGCCCAGCTGGCGTGGCTTCGTCGACGCGCACAGCGGTGGCCAGGCGGGAGCCACGGTCTTGCGGACCGTCGGGCTGCTGGTGTTCATCGCGGTGGTCGCGACCACGTTCTGTATCGCAGCGAGGGCCACCGGCGGCGTGGACGCCGGGCAGCGCCGGCTGCTGCCGGGCCGGTTGGCGCACTCGCTCATCCCGATCGTCATCGGTTATGTGCTGGCGCACTACCTTTCGTATCTGGTCGAACGCGGCCAGCAGACGTTGCTCCTGCTCGGGGCTCCCCTGGGGTGGGACTGGGACATCAATTACCTGCTCTCACAACATCCGTCGGTCCTGGCGTCGATCAAAGTGGGATGCGTGGTCCTCGGCCACATGGCCGGCGTACTGGCAGCACACGATGCGGCGCTGCGGCTGTTGCCGAAGGGCCATCAGCTCACCGGGCAGTTGGCGATGATGCTGGTGATGGTGGGTTACACGTTCACCGGGCTGTATCTGCTATTCGGCGGCTGACGGGGCGGGCGCCTGCGCCAGCACGGCCAGCGCATCTGCGGTGCGGTCGCAGTAGTCTTCCGCATCAGCCAGGCCGCGGGTCATCGCCCGCGTGGCAGTCGAGGCGACCAGGAAGTCGAATACCGCATCGGCGCGCGTAATGGCCTGTGTAACAGTGAGATCCGACAAAGCGGGCGACAGCATGCCGGTCATGGCGGCGCGGACGTCCAGTTCGGTACGCGCGACCAGGCGTTCGTAGAGTTCCTCGTCACGGTGATAGGCCGCCAACAACCCGGGCAGTGCCGCACGGGTGACCGGGTGTGCCAGCGACTGCAGGAACAGGGTCACCCACGACCGCAGATCCGTGCGCAGGTCGCCGGTGGGCGTCGGCAGGGGGGCGGGTTGCGCGTGCCCGAACGCCGCATCCTCGATCAGCGATTCCTTGCTCGGCCACCGCCGGTAGATTGTCGGCGTGCCCACTCCGGCGCGGCGGGCGATCGCCACCACCGTCGCACCCTGGTAGCCGGTTTCCATCAGCAATTCCCGGGCGGCCGCCATCACGGCGATGTCCTTTTCCGGATCACGTGGACGGCCCGGTGTGCTCTGCTGTCGGCCGGTCACGTCGCCACCCTACCCACGTTGCGTTACTGGGTGTATCGCAACTGGTCCGCCCCTGTCCGGCGCGAACGTGCGCAGACTGCGAGACTTGCCCGGCGTGTTGCGCGGGGACGCGCACGGTCGGCGGGAAGAGGGGGCTAGTGACGACGGAACGGGCCGGATTCCCGCTCGGGATGGCACTGCTGGTGGCCGGCGCCTTCTTCATGGAGATCCTCGACGCCACGATCATCACCCCGGCGATCCCGCTGATCGCGACGTCGCTGGGGGTGGAACCGGTGGACGTCAACGTGGCGATCACGGCGTACCTGGTCACCGTGGCGGTGCTGATCCCCGCCACCGGATGGATGACGGACCGGTTCGGAATCCGCCCGGTGTTCATCGCCGCCATCGCGGTCTTCACCCTCGCCTCGCTCGGCTGCGCATTCAGTGTGTCGCTGCCGATGCTGGTCGCGATGCGGATCCTGCAGGGCATCGGCGGCGCGATGATGGTGCCGGTGGGCCGGCTGGCGGTATTGCGTTACAGCGACAAGGCCGACCGGGTTCGGGCCATCGCCTTGTTGACCTGGCCGGCGTTGGCCGCACCGGTGATCGCCCCCGCACTCGGCGGTGCCATCGCCACGGTGGGGTCGTGGCGCTGGATCTTCCTGGTCAACATTCCCATCGGCGTCGTCGGGTTCCTGTTGGCGCTCAAGCTGATTCGTGGCGGACCCGCATCAGCGGCGCGGCCCCTGGACTGGCGGGGCATGCTGGCACTCGGCGGCGGGATCGCCGCAGCCCTGATCGCGCTGGAGAGTGTCCGGGTCACCGGCACGAACTGGTGGCAGGTGGCCACCGGCACAGCGGTCGCGGTGGTGCTGCTGGTGCTGGCGGTGGTGCACCTGCTGCGCACCCCGCACCCGTTGATCACCCTGAGCGTGTTGAGATTCCGGTCCCTGCGCATCACCGTCACGGCGGGGTCGCTGTACCGGATGGTCATCACGGCGGTGCCCTTCCTGCTGCCGCTGCAATTCCAGCTGGTGTTCGGGTGGACGCCACTGCGGGCCGGGTTGATGGTCGCCGCGTTGTTCGTGGGGAACCTGACCATCAAACCGGCCACCACACCGCTGATGCGGCGCTTCGGTATCAAGCGGGTGCTCCTGGTCAACGGCGTGCTGTCAGTGCTGTGGTTCGCGCTGTTGGCGGTGCTGCATCCGGGGCTGCCGATCTGGCTGATTGCGGTGATTCTGTATGTCAGCGGCGCACTGCGGTCCATCGGGTTCACCGCGTACAACACCCTGGCATTCGCCGATGTGGTCGGTGACGACCTCACCCACGGCAACACCCTGAACGCCTCTGTACAGGAGCTGGCCTCCGGTGTCGGAATCGCGGTCGCCGCGCTGCTGATCAGTCAGTTGACCCCACTTGTCGGCGGGGGGCCGGGGGCTGCCTACTCAGCGACCTTCCTGGTGCTGGCCGCGCTGCTGGCGGTGACGCTGATCGAAACGATGCGCCTGCCACGCAACGCCGGAGCAGAAGTGAGCGGCACCCGCATTCGGCGCTGAGATCGCTGACTACCGTGGGGCAGATGGCCCGTAAATACGCAACCGCCGACCGCGTCGGCCTCGACGAACTACTCGAATTCGTGACGCCCCGGCACCACATGGTGCTCACCACGTTCCGGGCCGACGGCAGCCCGCAGAGTTCGCCGGTCACCGGTGGTGTGTACGACGGTCATCTGGTGATCTCGACCTACCCGCAACGCGCCAAGACCACCAACATCCGGCGCACCGGAACCGCCAGCGTGGTGGTGCTCTCCGACGAGTTCAACGGACCGTATGTGCAGGTCGACGGCGACGCTGAGGTGGTCGACCTGCCCGAGGCCGCCGACGCGCTGGTCGACTACTACCGGGCGATCGCCGGTGAGCACCCGGACTGGGACGAATACCGCCAGGCGATGCGCGACCAGGGAAAGTGCCTGATCCGAATCACGCCGCGACGGTGGGGGCCGGTGGCCACCGGCGGTTTCCCACCGGAAAACCAGTGATCACCCCCTGAGTTCGGCCAGCCGGTCTCTGAGCTCGGCAATGCGGGCCGCGGCGTCCAGCCCGGCCTGTTCGGCGTCGTGGTAAACCCGCTCGGCGTCCTGGAGGTCCTTCTCTGCCGCACGTAGTTTGCGTTGGGCCTCTTCGTGGCGGGTCCGGGCTGCAGCGAGTTCCCGATGACGGTCCCGGAGGGTTTCGTCGGAGTCGGCTTTGGCCTGTCGTGCCTCGGTCATCGCTGCGCGGGCGCTCTCCAGTTCACGGCGGCGGGCCCGCTCCTCGTCGGAGACTCTCGACGTCGCCGCCTTCTTCAGGTCTGCCTTCGGTTTCGTCTCCGGCTTCGGTTTCGCCTTCCGGGCGGGCGTGCTCTTGGCCGTACCGGACCCGGCCCTTGTCTTCGTGCTGGCAGACTCGCCGAAGCCGAAGCCGGACCACTGCTCGGCCTTGACCAGCCTGCCCAGCCGGGCTGCCACCTCGGGGTCGGCGATGGCGGCCTGCAGAGTCGCGGACACATCGTCGCGCAGGGCCGCCGACGGATTGGTCTGATCGGCGGCGCTCAGGGCCTCCCGTGTCAGCCCGGCGACGAGCTGTCGTTGCTCGGCGGACAGGGCGCGGATGCGCTCGCCGTCCATCTCGGCATGCGCCGTGCGCAGCTGATCGGACAGGTCGCGGAGACGATCGCGGGCCTCGGTGTCGGTCTGCACCAGGCGGTTCACCACCCACGCCGCGGTGGTCGGTTTGCGTGCGGCCGACAACCGTTTCGCCGTTTCGCTGTCGCCGCGCTTCTTGGCCGCAGCCGCCAGGGTGGCGCGCAGTGCGGTGAAGTCCTCGGGCCGGGCTGTGTACAGCTCGTCCACCTCCGGGTCGGCCATCGCATCATCATCGCGCGGCCCGGCATAACCTGAGCCTGATGGCGCTTGATTTCACGAAGCTGAGGTTGCGGCAGCGCGACGGGGTGACCTGTGGGCCCAGTGCTGCCATCGTGGCGGCTGCGCTGCTGGACCCCGAGATCGCGGCCCGGCTGGAACAGGCCGGGTGGTTCGAAGCCGAGCAGGAGGCGCTGCACCGCCGGCTCAATGTGGTGTGGCCGCGAGCTCTGGGGACCACGCCGTGGGCCATGGTCGAGGCACTCAATGCGCACAGCACGGGTCTCGGGGTGCGCTACCGGTGGCGGTTCGCCCAGGGTCCTGGCGATCCGCTCGACGACGTCCGTGCGGCCGCACTGGCGGGCAGGCCGGTCCCGATGTTGCTCGGACGGGTGATTCCGCGGCACTGGGTGCTGGTGGTCGGGTTCGAGGAGGGCCGGTTCCGCATCTACGAGCCCGGGCATGGTGACGTCCTGCTGGCGACGGTCGCCGAGCTCCGCGGCGGTCTGGGGTTTCCCCAGGTGTTCGGGTATGTGGTGCCGGATTCCTAGGCGGTGGGCGGCTGGCCGCGGCTGACCAGGGCGGCGCACGCGGCCACCGCGGTCTCGGTGATTCCGCAGACGTCTGCGCCGTCCTCCATGGTGTAGGCGGTCAGTTCGCGCAGTCCGCCGAGCAGGATCAGCGCCAGGGGCCGGGTCACCGGTGGGAAGTCGGCCCGCTGGAACCCGGGGTTGCCGGTGATGTCCAGCAGCATGTCGGTGAGCCGCTCCATGCCACGGCGCTGCACCGGCCGGGCGCGATCGCCCAGCGCCGGGAATTCGCGGATCCAGACCAGCCAGATGGCCGGCCGGGAGGTGACGGTGTTGACGTAGGAGTCGATCGCACGGGCGATCTGGTCATGCCAGGGGGCCTGTGGGTCCACCGCCGCTTTGATGTCGGCGATCATCCGGGCGTTTTCCTTGTCGAGCAGCTCGAGCAGGCAGTCGTCCTTGCTGGCGAACTGGTCGTAGAACGTGCGCTTGGAGGTCTTGGCGTGGCGGACGACATCGGCAACGGTCGTCTCGCGGTAGCCGCGCTCTTCGATCGCGGCGGCCAAGCCGTCCAGCAGGCGCACGTGGAACGGATCGGAGAGATCCTCGCCGGCTGGATCGGTAGCGGTCACCGGCACATCCTCCCGCATGTCGGCCGCGGAAAAGCCGCTTGACCCTTGCAACTTGTGGTACCAGCCGGTACCGTTTTACCCACGATACGGTACGTAGCAGTACCGTCAGCCGAGGGGGGTCCATTCGATGGCCGTACATGCAGAGCGTGCCGGGGAGGTCGCCGTCGCAGACCAGCTGAAGGTGCCGCCGACCTCCCGCGCACCGAAGTTCCTCCAAGGACTCGGCTACGCACTGTTCCGCCGGCAGACCATCAGCTTGCTGACCGCCCGCCACGGGAGCGCGTTCACCATCCGTGTCCCGGTTTTCGGCAACATGGTGGTGGTCACCGACGCGGTGCTGGCCAAACAGGTCTTCACGGCCAGCACCGACGACCTGGGCAATATTCAGCCCAACCTGAGCCGGATCTTCGGCCCCGGTTCGATGTTCGCCCTCGAGGGTGCGCAGCACCGCCGCCGGCGAAAGGTCCTCACCCCGCCGTTCCACGGCAAGGCGATGAAGAACTACGAGGCGGTCGTCGAGGAGGAGACGCTGCGCGAGGCGGCCACCTGGCCGGAGGGCGAAGAGTTCGAGACCCTCGAACCGATGATGCGGATCACGCTGAACATCATCCTGCGCACCATCTTCGGGGCCGAGGGTGCACAGCTCGAGACTCTCCGGCGGATCATCCCCCCGTGGGTGACGCTGGGATCCCGGCTGGCGGTGCTGCCCACTCCCAGCCGCAACCTCGGATCGTGGACACCCTGGGCCCGGCTCGCGGCCTATCGCAACGACTACAACGCCGTGGTGGACCAGCTGATCGAAAACGCCCGTCGCGATCCTGCCTTCGACGACCGCACCGACGTGTTGGCCCTGCTGTTGCGCAGCACCTACGAAGACGGGTCACCGATGCCGCGCAGTGACATCGGTGACGAACTGCTGACGTTGTTGGCGGCCGGGCACGAGACCACGGCGTCGACGCTGGCGTGGAGCTTCGAGCGGATCTCCCGGCACCCGGCGGTGTTGTCCGATCTGGTCACCGAGTCCGAGGGCGACGGAAACGAGTACCGGCAGGCCGTCATCCTCGAGGTGCAGCGCAACCGCACCGTCATCGATTTCGCCGGCCGGCACGTTCTGGCCCCGTCATTCCAACTCGGTGAATGGCGCATCCCGAAGGGCTACTCGGTCAGCGTTGCCATCGGCGAAGTGCACGGCAGCCAGGACGAGTTCCCGGCGCCGGAGCGCTTCGATCCGAACCGGTTCCTGGGCAAGCGGCCCAACACCTTTGCCTGGATACCGTTCGGCGGCGGTACCCGCCGGTGCGTGGGCGCGGCCTTCGCGAACATGGAGATGGACGTGGTGCTGCGAACCATCCTGCGCCACTTCACCATCGAAACCACGACGGCATCCGGCGAGAAGTGGCACTCCCGCGGCGTGGCTTTCACGCCGAAGCGAGGCGGTCGGGTGACGCTGCGCCGTCGCGCCTGAGCGACGGTCACGGCCGCGACGGGAACGCCTGGCGGGCGAACATGCTCAGCGCCAAGGAGGCTGCGATCAGCGCCATCGCGACCCACGGCAGAAGGGAAAGCCCCAGGGTCGGTAGCAGCGCGGCGCCCAGTGCGGCGCCGCCGGCGATCCCGATGTTGGCAGTCGAGTTCACCCACGCCCCGGCCAGTTCCGGTGAGACGGCGTGGGCGCGTACCGAACACGCCTGGTAGATCAGGGGCACACCGCCGAACGCGCCGTTCCAGACGGCCGCTGCCAGCACCACCGCCCACAGCGCCGGATAACCGGCGCCGAACGCCGCCACCGCGGCCACCACGACTCCGAGGGTCACCGCAGTGGTGCGGCGGGGGTAGCGGTCGAGGCCACGGCCCGCCAGCCACAGCCCGATCACGCCACAGCTGCCGCACACCAACAAGATCGGACCCAGGAGCGCAGGTCGCGCGCCGGCGCTGAGCAGGAGCACGCTGATGAAGGTGTAGAGCGTGAACTGACCGAGGTAGGTCACCGCGTTCGCGGTGACCACCGCCGCCAAGCCACGGCGTCCGCTGGTCTGCTCCGGCGGCGGGGGAGGGGTCGAGTCGACGGCGGGTAACAGCCGGGCGACCAGCATCAGGGTCAGCACCGCCAGCGCGGCCAGCAGGCCGAATGATGCGCGCCAGCCCACCGCCGTACCCAGCGATGTCGAAATCGGCACTCCGAGAACGAATCCCGCCGATGCGCCGCCGGTGGCCACGGAGAGCGCACGCCCCACTTCGGAGCCGTGTACCAGTCGCGGCACGTAGCCGATGCACAACGAGAAGAACAGTGCATGGGTCACCCCGCCGAGCACCCGGCCGGCGGCAATGACGGAAAAGCTGGGCGCCAGTGCCACCACCACATTGCTCAGCGCGTAACACGCCAACGTCGCCAGCAGCAGAGGCTTGCGGGGGAAGCGGGCGGTGGCCAGGGTCAGTGGCACCGCCAGCACCGCCACCATGAGCGCGTACAGACTCACCAGCAGGCCGGTGGTGGCATCGGCTACGCCGAACGTCTGGCCGATAGCGGGCAGCAGTCCGATCGGCAGCATTTCGGTGGTGACTGCCAGGCAGGAGGCCAGAGCCAGCGACAGCAGGCTGGGAAGGCGCTGCCGAAAGCTCTGCTGTGCAGTGCCGTGCAGGAGGGCCATCGCCCCCAATATACTCAGAACGCGAGTTTATTCAACTGAGTATGGTGGCAGGGACTTTCGGGGAGCGGCGATGCCACAGGAGCAACGGTCGGCCGATCAGCTGCGCTGGTTCAGTGCCGGCCAACTGCTGACCCTGGTGCGCGCCGAACCGGGAATCACCCGGGCTGCGGCGGCCGCTCGGCTCGGCATCGGCAGCGGGGGCGCCACCGACCTGGTATCGCGGCTGCGCCGGGCGGAACTGCTCGACGAACGCCCGGCGCCGGTGCAGGGCCGCGGCCGGCCCACCACGGTGCTGGTCCCGCACCCGCGGGGGCCGATGGTGCTGGCCGCCGAGGTGCGGGCCGGGGACTGGCGGCTGGCGACGGCGAATCTCGACGGAAAACCGGAGGTCATCGACCACGGCGAGCATGCCCGCAAGCAGTTGCCCAAGCTGCTGGCCGAGCTCACCTCGGCGATCGGCGCCGCTTACCGGCGCGCGCCCGACCGCGTCGGCGTGCTGTCGGTGTCGGTGGCCGGCACGGTCAGCGATTCCCGGCTGCTCCAGTTCACCACCCGCGGCTGGCGGGACGTGGAGCTGGCCGGGCTGGCGGGCGCGCTGCCCGCCGATGCCGAGGTGCCGCTGCTGATCGGCAATGACGCCACCTTGGCGGGCTTGGCCGAAGCCCGCACCGGGGCGGCCCGCGGCGCCGGCACGGCGTTGCATCTCATCGTGGCGGTCGGCCTCGGCGGGGCCCTGGTGGTCGACGGTGTGCCGGTGGCCGGCGCTCACGGCGCGGCAGGGGAATACGGCCACATCCCGTTCGGCGACCCCGCCCTGGTGTGCCCGTGCGGCGCGCGCGCCTGCTGGGACCTCACGATCGACGGCCGGGCACTCGCGCGCCATCTCGGCGAACCCGAACCCGCCGACCCGGTGGGCTACGCCCACGGTCTGCTGCACAAGCGCCGGACGGCTCGTGCGGGCCAGGCTTTCGGCCAGGTCGCGACCGCGCTGGGAGCCGGCATTGGGGGCCTGGTCAACCTGCACGATCCGGACGTGGTGACCCTCGGGGGGCTGGCTGTAGGCCTGCGCGCCGCGGCACCCGAGGCCTTCGAACAGGCCTATTTCGACGGGCTGATGTCCTACCGCAAGGCGACGCCGCCGCCGGTTCGCGACGGCATCCACGGCGACGACGCGCCGCTGCACGGTGCCGTCTTGAGCGGGCTGGACCACCTCACCACGCACGGTGCGTTGGCGCAGTGGGCGCGGACCCGGGTCACTGCGTAGCCGTGCCCACCGGCTGCCCTAGGCGTTCTGCGTGGCCCGCTTGGGCAGCTTCCACCCGGCACGCGGGAAGTGGCAGGTGTAGCCGTTGGGGTAATGCAACAGGTAGTCCTGGTGTTCGGGCTCGGCCTCCCAGAAGTCACCCGCGGGGGTCACCTCGGTGACCACCTTGCCCGGCCACAGACCGGAGGCGTCCACGTCGGCGATGGTGTCCAGGGCCACCGCTTTCTGCTCCTCGTCGAGGTAGAAGATGGCCGATCGATAACTGCTGCCGACATCGTTGCCCTGACGGTCCTTGGTGGACGGGTCGTGAATCTGGAAGAAGAACTCCAGCAGCGCGCGGTAGTCGGTCTTCGCCGGGTCGTAGACGATCTCGATGGCCTCGGCGTGGCCCGGATGATTCCGGTAGGTGGGGTGGTCGTTCGTGCCGCCGGTGTATCCGACACGGGTGGACACCACGCCGGGCTGCTTGCGGATCAGATCCTGCATGCCCCAGAAGCAGCCGCCCGCCAGAATCGCGGTCTGGTACTCGCTCACGCCTGTGCCTCCTTGGTGTCGAACAGCGACCGGTAGTCGCCGTAACCCTGCTCCTCGAGGTCGTCGAGGTGGATGAATTTCAGCGAAGCGGAGTTGATGCAGTAACGCAACCCGCCGGCCTCGCGGGGACCGTCGTTGAACACGTGCCCCAGATGGCTGTCGCCGTGTGCCGAGCGCACCTCGGTGCGGATCATCAGATGGCTGAAGTCGCGCTTCTCCAGGACGTTCTCAGCGTCCACGGGCCGGGTGAAACTGGGCCAGCCGCAATCACTGTCGAACTTGTCCAGTGACGAGAACAATGGCTCGCCGGAGACCACGTCGACGTAGATGCCCGGCTCGTGGTTGTCCCAGTACTCACCGGTGAAGGGGCGTTCGGTCCCGTTCTTCTGCGTCACCTGGTACTGCTCCGGCGTCAGCGCGTCGATGGCGGCGGGGTTCTTCTCATAGGTCCTGTTGTTCGAGGTGCTCATAGATCCTTCCTAGTCAGGCGCTTGTATAACCTGAAGCGGCATCCAGATAGTCCTGAGTCGGGCGGGGCCCCGGTGCAGGTCGGCGCACTCGGGCGCCACCTCATCCACGGTAACCACTCTCGACAAACACGGCTGGAACGTGTTCTAGTTCTGCGTGTGACGGCTGCGTCAACTCCTGGGGCTTCGGCCATGTTCACCCGCGATGAGCTCACTGCTGCGTTCGCGACCTTCGAGCAGACGGTCGACCGTGCTGCCAGGACGCAGGACTGGGACGCCTGGGTGGGGCACTACACCGAGGACGTCACATACATCGAGCACGCCGCGGGCACCATGCACGGGCGCGACGAGGTGCGGTCCTGGATCTGGAAGACCATGACGGTGTTCCCCGGCAGCTACATGACGTCGTTCCCCTCGCTGTGGACGGTCATCGACGACGCCACCGGCCGCGTCATCTGCGAGCTCGACAACCCGATGCGCGACCCCGGCGACGGCACCATCATCAGCGCCACCAACATCTCGATCGTCACCTACGCCGGGGACGGATTGTGGCGCCGGCAAGAGGACATCTACAACCCGCTGCGCTTTGTCCAGGCCAGTCTCAAGTGGTGCCGAAAGGCCGAGGAACTCGGCACCCTCGACGACGAGGCAGCGGCCTGGTACGCGAAGTTCGGAAAGGCAGGAAAATGAGCGCACCCAAGCTCGTCATCGGCGCCAACGGTTTTCTGGGTTCCCATGTCACCCGGCAGCTGGTGGCCGCCGGCGAAGACGTCCGCGTCATGGTGCGCCAGAACGCCAATACCGTCAGCATCGACGACCTCGAGGTCACCCGGTTCGTCGGCGACATCTTCGACCTGGACACGGTCCGCGCCGCGATGGACGGCTGCGATGTCGTCTACTACTGCGTTGTCGACACCAGAGCATGGCTGCGCGACCCGGCGCCGCTGTTCCACACCAATGTCGACGGCCTGCGCGGCGTGCTCGACGTCGCGGCGCGGCAGCCGCTGACGAAGTTCGTCTTCACCAGCAGCTACTCCACCGTGGGCCGCAAGCGCGGCCGGGTCGCCACCGAGAATGACCCGATCGACCGGCGCGGACTCAGCGCCTACGTCCGCTCGCGCGTGCAGGCCGAGGATCTGGTGCTGGAGTACGCCCGCGACCACGGGCTCCCTGCGGTCGCGATGTGCGTGGCAAGTACCTATGGCCGCGGCGACTACGGCATGACGCCGCACGGCGCGCTGATCGCCGGAACGGTGTTCGGCAAGATGCCGTTTGTCCTCGGCGGGGTCTCCCTGGAGGCGGTGGGGGTGCAGGATGCGGCGCGTGCGTTGATCCTGGCCGCCGAACACGGCCGCCCCGGGGAGCGCTACCTGATCTCCGAGCGGATGATCAGCAACGCCGAGGTGGTGCGGATCGCTGCGGAGGAAGCCGGGGTGCCGCCGCCCTCGCGGACCATTCCGGTGCCCGCGCTGTACGCGATGGGAGCCGCAGGCACCCTGAAGGCGCGGCTGCGCGGAACCGACGAACGGCTCACCCTGGAGTCGGTCCGGCTGATGCGCGCCGAGGCCGATGTCGACTGTGCCAAGGCCCGGCGTGAGCTGCACTGGGAGCCGAGTCCGGTTCAGGAGTCCGTCCGCGAAGCCGCCCGGTTCTGGGCGGACATGCGGGCGGCGCGCAAGAAGGCCCGCGCAGCGCAGCCGGATTAATCTGGGCGGAGTGAGCCAGCCGAAGGTGCACGTCGACCTCTGTGGGCCGCCGCAGACGATGCTGGCGACGCTGTACGCCAAGGCGCTCGATGCGGATTCACCACACTCGATCCTGCACGACCAGCACGCCAAATCCGCCGTCGACCGTCTCGATTACGACTGGTCACAGACCACCATCACCCGCCGATCCGCACCGGCGGTCGCCGCCAGAAGCGCGCATTTCGACCTCTGGGTGGGCCAGTTCGTCGCCGCCCACCCGCGTTCGGTCGTGCTGCATGTGGGCTGCGGTCTGGACGCCCGGGTGTGGCGGATCGATCCGGGCCCCGAAGTGGAGTGGTACGACATCGACCACGCGGGGGTCATCTCGCTGCGCGAGCAGGTGTACTCGGCCCGCGAGCACGCGCATCTGGTGGCCGCTTCGGTCACGGACCCGGCCTGGCTCACCGATATCCCCGCGGACCGCCCCACGCTGCTGATCGGGGAAGGCCTGACGATGTATCTCACCCGTGACGACGGCCTCGGGCTGCTCAACCGCGTCGTGGCGCGGTTTTCGTCCGGCGAACTGCAGTTCGACGCTTTCAGCCGGGCCGGGATTCGCGCGCAGTTCACCAACGCGGTGGTGCGCCGGTCCGGGTCGCGGCTGTATTGGGGTATCGATTCCCCCGCCGACATCGCGGGCGTGGTGCCCGGGTTGCGATTGCTCGCGGCGCTGCCGGTGGTGGAAGCGGCGACGTTCAAGCAACTGCCGTGGCCCTACCCGCTGATGGGCCGGGTGATGTCATCGGTGCCTGTGCTGCGCCGTATGGCGACCTATCACCGCTACGCATTCGGTGCGGTCTGAGGGCGCCAAGCCAGACTTCCAGTACAGGTCTCAGCGATTCAGTAGCGCGAAAATCCGGTCACCCCAACTCGGATCGACCGTGCCATTGCGCGCAAACTCCGCAATGTAGCTACCCACGACCATGTCGACGATGGTGTCCAGGTCAGGTGCATCAGCCGCCATCGCGGCGACCGCCTGCTCGCGGTAGTCGACGAGCATGGTCCGGAACACCTCGCTGAACTCGGGGTCCTCATTGGTCAGTAGCGCCGCGAACCCGCCGACTCCGATTCCATTGGCGATCACGTCGATGGACTGCCGGATCGCCCACTTCAGCCGCTGCTCACGACTGGCCCGCGGATCGATCGGTGGTTGCTGCGCCAACCGCTGAAGGGCGTCGTTGAGCAGGGCACGCCGGTCTCGGTGTCGCCGGTAGATCGTGGTCTTGGCAATGCCGGTCGACTCCGAAACCGCCTGCATCGTGACCGCGCGGGGTCCACCGGACCGCAGCAGCTCCAGCGCGGCATCGAGGATCCGGGCATCGACGGAGCCGGCGTCCACGTCGTCACCGGTTGCAGCCACGGGAATAAACTACCCGTGGATGTCGCTACGATCCGTGTAGCGTATCGACTAGTGGAGGTCCCGATGAAAGCTCGTATCCAGCGTTTTTCATTCCCTTTCGTCGGCTACATGCTGATCCTGCTCGGTTTCGCCAGCCTTGGAGTGGGCGTAGCGACCGCTGCGTACGGCCTGCCGCAGGCGCTCTACTTCGGACTGGTGACGTTGTTGTGCTACGCCGCCGGCGTTGGGTGTTTCGTGTTCCGCGGACGACAGATGCGTCACGCGGACCCCTCGGACGCGACGGTGCTCCACTTCGACCCGATGGTTCCCGAGTCCGATCGCCGGGAAGTGGCGCACTACCTGCATGAATACCGCGGCCTCGACATCGGCGACGACTCCACGTCGTCCACCGGGCGACCGCTGGCCGGCTCTCGGCGCGTTCCTTGAGCCGCCGCAAGGTGAGTTCGATGTGGCCGCATCGAACTGGCCGCATCTGGTCGAACGGCTAGGCTGAAGGATCCCGGGAGGAGCCATCATGGGTCAGCAGAACATCTTTCAGCCCAGCGCTGAACATCCCATCACGATCGAGCCCACCGCGGGTCACGTCGTCGTCCGCATCAACGGCGAGGTCGTTGCCGACACCCGGAACGCGCTGACGCTTCAGGAATCGACTTATCCTGCGGTGCAATACATTCCGTTCAAAGACGTGGCCTATCACGCGCTCACGTGCACTCCCACCACCACACACTGTCCCTACAAGGGCGACGCAACGTATTACAGCGTCGCCGTCGGCGACACCGTGGTCGACGACGCCATCTGGGCCTACGAGCATCCGTATCCCGCCGTCGCCCAGATTGCCGGCCACGTTGCGTTCTATCCCGACAAGGCCGAGATCACCATTAGCAAAGATTGACCGCAGTGGTGCCAGGATGATGCGGTGACCCTCGAGCGCACCGTCACGTTCGACGGCCCGGCCACCCCGGAAGCGACGCTGTCACCCTTGCGCCGCGGACCCGGCGACCCGACCTTCCAGTTCGCGGCCGACGGCTCGATCTGGCGCACCAGTCAGATGCCGACCGGGCCGGTGACGGCGCGGATCACCCGCCTGCGCCCGAATATCGTCCGGGCCCAGATGTGGGGCGTCGGCGCAGCGGAATTCGCTGAGCGGTTGCCCGCTTTCCTCGGCGCCGGTGACGATCCGACCGGCTTCGCACCTACCCATCCCACCGTGGCAGCCGCCTGGCGGAAAGCTCCCCACCTGCGGCTGGGCCGCACCGGGCGGGTGCTCGAGGCGCTCATCCCGGCCGTACTCGAACAACGGGTGCCGGGCGTGGACGCCTTCCGCGCCTGGCGGATTCTGGTCACCAAATACGGGACTCCGGCGCCGGGTCCGGCCCCGGCGCGGATGCGGGTGATACCGGCGCCCGAGGTGTGGCGGCGCATCCCTTCCTGGGAGTTCCACCGCGCCAATGTCGATCCCGGTCGGGCCCGGACAGTCATCGGTTGCGCGCAGCGCGCCGAGTCCCTGGAACGTCTCGTCAGTCGCCCGCCGGCGGTGGCGCGGGCCGCGATGACATCGCTACCGGGGGTAGGTGTGTGGACCGCCGCCGAGACCGCGCAGCGTGCGTTCGGGGATGCCGACGCCTTGTCGGTGGGCGACTACCACGTGAGCAAGATGATCGGCTGGACGCTGCTGGGTCATCCCGTCGACGACGCCGAGATGCTCGAGTTGCTGGCCCCGATGGCGCCGCACCGGCACCGCGTGGTGCGCCTGCTGTACACCAGTGGGCTGGCTCAGGAACCGCGGCGCGGTGCGCGGCTTCCGGTGCAGAACATCAGCGCACTCTGATTCTGACCTGTTAAGGCCGAGGGCGACTGGGGTACACCTCAGCAAGTCAGCGACTCAACGAACTTCGTAGGCAAAGGAGCCATTGTGCCTAAATTCACCGTTCCGGGACTGTCGAACGAGAAGGCCCGCAAGGTGACCGGCTTGTTGCAGAAACAGCTCAGCACGTACAACGATCTGCACCTGACCCTCAAGCATGTGCACTGGAACGTCGTCGGCCCCAACTTCATCGGCGTGCACGAGATGATCGATCCGCAGGTGGAACTGGTCCGCGGCTACGCCGACGAGGTGGCCGAGCGGATCGCCGCGCTGGGGGCCTCGCCGCAGGGCACGCCGGGCGCGATCATCAAAGACCGCACGTGGGACGACTACTCGGTGGGCCGTGACAGCGTCCTGGCACATCTGGCGGCGGTGAACCTGGTCTACAACGGCGTCATCGAAGACACCCGTAAAGCCATCGAGGACCTCGAGGAGCTCGACCTCGTTTCGCAGGACATGATGATCAGCCACACCGGTGAGCTCGAAAAGTTCCAGTGGTTCGTGCGCGCACACCTGGAGAACTCCGGCGGCGAGTTGCTCGCGGGCGGCGAGTCGACGGAAAAGGGTGCGGCCAGCAAGGCCAAGTCCAAGAAGTCGTAACTCCGAGCCAGCCGGACTCAGGCCCGCCCCGTGGGGTGCGGGCCTGAGTCGTCTTCCAGGGAGTCATCGCGCACCGGCCGATCAGCCAACTCTGCTGTCCGGCCGAACAGGTAGGGGTAAGCAACGCCCGCGATCGCCGCGCCGATCAGCGGCGCCACCCAGAACACCCACAACTGCGCCGGCGCACCGGCACCGTTGAAGAAGGCGACTCCGGTGGAGCGCGCCGGGTTCACCGAGGTATTCGAGATCGGTATCGAGATCAGATGGATCAGGGTCAGCGTCAAGCCGATTGACAGCCCGGCGAACCCTCTCGGAGACCGGTTGTCGGTGGAGCCGAGGATGACGAGCAGGAAGATGAACGTCAGCAGGATCTCGGTGACGATCACCGCGAGCAAGGAGTAGCCGCCGGGGGAATGGTCCCCGTAACCGTTGGCGGCCATGTTGCCCGTTGCTTCGAATTCAGGTCTGCCCGAAGCGATTACGTAGATCACCGCGCCGGCGAGTAAGCCGCCGATGACCTGAACGGCCCAGTAGGCGGGAAGGACCTTCCACTCGACACGCCGGGCCAATGCGGCACCGAGCGTGACGGCCGGGTTGAAGTGGCCGCCGGAGATGGTGCCGAACGCATAAACCCCGGTGAGCACGGTGAGGCCGAACGCCAGCGCAACGCCGAGGAATCCGATACCGACCGAGGTGCCGTCGGATTGGAATTTGGCCGCGAAAACGGCACTGCCGCAACCACCGAGGACCAACCAGAATGTGCCGATCAGCTCGGCAGTCAATCGATGCAACATTGTGGGTGGATTCATGTCCGCCATCACCTTCGCCGTTGAATGGGGCGTCCATCAAGAATCGCACAAATCCTCGAACTGGCCCCCGATTGTGCGAAATCGTTTCGAGAACGCAACCGAGCGTGGTCGGGGGATCAGTCGGACGTGCGGGCAGTGCTGAGCGCGGCCCCAGGCGGGAGTCCGGCATGGGGGGACTCTACTTGCCGATGACGTGCTCTACCTCTCCCACGTCGTCGAGCACCAGCCGCAGCGTGTCTCCCGGGCGCAGCCACGTGCCGGTTTCCATGCCGGACCCGCCGGCCAGCGTGCCCAACCCGAATACCTCCCCAGGCAGCAGTTGTTCGTCTTTGGAGGCATGAGCGAGCACCTCCCCGACAGACCACTGCAGTCCCGCTGCGCGAACGGTGCTCACGGTGTGGCCGTTGATGATCACCGAGCCGGTGAGCTGTTCCAGACGCGGCAGTACTTCGTCGGCCGTGACCGCGGTCTCCGACATCGAGCTGAGGAAATGTTTGGACTTCTGGGGTCCGAGCCCGCTGGACATCTCGTCGCGTTGAATGTCGCGGGCGCTGAAATCGTTCAGCAGTACAAACGCACCGATGGCCGCGGTCGCCTCGGCGGGGTCAGCATCCAGAAGAGGTTTGTCGAGTACGAACCCGATCTCGAGTTCGAAATCGAGACCCCGGGAATAACTCGGGAACTTCACCGGCGTCCGCGTCGGCACGATCGTCATGGCATTGGACATGTAGTAGATCGGCTGACGGTAGAACAGTTTTTTCGGCCGGAACGCCGGAAATGTTCTGTGCGTGACGGTTTCGAAAGCCTCGGTGATACGCGAGCTGGCGGGATAGAACCGTTCCAGCATGCCGCGGGCGGCGGCGACGTTGTGTTCCTCGGACAGCAGGAAATCGCGGAACGACAACGGCGTGAACGGCAGCACTGCGTCGGACTGCTGCAGGTGCCGGTCAGCGGTGGCAAGTTCCCAGTCCGGGCGAAACACCGACGGCGCCAGCGGAGCAGGACCGGACAGCGCTTTCCACTGTCCGTCGTCCCACCACTGGGTGTGCAATCCATCCTGGGCACGGATCCTGCGGAACTTCATGGTTCAACCATGCCACCTCAGTGGCAGGTGCTCAGGCGTCGAGGTCTTTCTGCACCAGGCCCGCGATCTCGTTGACTGCGGCCTCGTCTTCGGAGGCGACAGTGACCAGCGCGCCGTTGCCCGCCCCGAGTGTCATGATCATCAGTGCAGAGCCCGCATCCACCGGCTCACCGCCGTCGACGGACAGCATAACGGGCACACCGGCTTTGACGACTGCTTCGGAGATGATGGCGGCCGGGCGAGCGTGCAGGCCGACGGCGGATCCGACGATGACGGTTTTGGTGTACACGGGGTGGTTCTCCTTGGGTTGGGGGTTGTCGAGATCGGTGAAGTGTCATTGGTGGGTGCGGCGGTTCAGGCGGCGGTGAGTTCAGAGGCGGTGACCTTCTCCTTGGGTTTTGCGCCGATGAACTGTTTGGCGGCCACCACCGCGAGGGCGGCGACCAGAGTTCCCGCGACGAGCGAGATGAGGAAGCCGAGCTTGTTATCGATGGCGAACAGCACGAAGATACCGCCGTGCGGTGCCCGGCATGTGACGCCGAAGGCCATGGCGAGCGCACCGGTGACGGCACCGCCGGCCATCATCGACGGGATGACCCGCAGTGGGTCGGCGGCGGCGAACGGGATGGCCCCTTCGGAGATGAACGACGCCCCCAGAAGCCATGCGGCCCGGCCATTTTCCCGTTCTGGTTCGGTGAACAGTCCTGGGCGCACCGTCGATGCCAGCGCCAACGCCAGCGGTGGCACCATCCCGGCGGCCATCACCGCGGCCATGATCTGGAAGGACGCCGGAGTGGCGGTGGCCAGCCCCGCGGTGGCGAAGGCGTATGCCGCCTTGTTGACCGGGCCGCCCAGGTCGAAGCACATCATCAAGCCCAGGATGACTCCGAGGGCAACCGCCGAGGCGCCGGACATCCCGTTCAGCCAGTCGGTGAGGCTGGTGTTGATCCAGGCCAGCGGCCGACCGATCAGCAGGAACATCAGGAGGCCCATGACCAGCGACGCGAACAGCGGGATGATCACCACCGGCATCAGGCCACGCAGCCACCTCGGCACGTCGATCCGACTGATCCACAGCGCGACGAAGCCGGCCATCACACCGGCGACGATGCCGCCGATGAAGCCACCACCGACGAAGACCGCTACGGCACCGCCGGTGAAACCTGGTGCGATACCGGGTCGGTCGGCGATGGCAAAGGCGATATAGCCGGCCAGGGCCGGGACCAGGAACCCGAACGCCAGTCCGCCCAGGGTGTACAAAACTGCGCCGAGATACTGCATCAGCCCGCCCGGCGGAAGATTGGTCAGCGAGTTGTTCAGCGCGTACATGTTGCCGAAGGACTCGGTTCCGCCGTCGGGGGTGTTGGCGATCTCGTAGCCGGCGAACAGGAACCCCAGCGCGATCAGCAGACCACCTGCAGCGACGAACGGGATCATGTAGCTCACACCGGTGAGCAGGATCTGCCGGGTCCGGGTGCCCCAGCCGACGTCGCCGGAGGGCGCGGCGCTGGCTGCGCTGCCCGCGGAACCCTCGACACGACTGGCATTCGGATTTTCGGACGCGGCGATCGCGTCGGCGATCATCTGGTCCGGTTCGTTGATGGCGCGTTTCACACCGGAGGCGATGACGGGCTTGCCGGCGAATCGCTGGCGGTCCTTGACACCGACGTCGGTGGCGAAGATGACGGCGTCCGCGGCGGCGATGGTCTCCGCCGACATCGGCGTGCTGCCCGAGGAGCCCTGGGTCTCGACGGTGAATCCGACGCCGGCGCGTTCGGCGGCGGCGGCCAGGGAATCGGCCGCCATGTAGGTGTGGGCGATTCCGGTGGGACAGGCGGTGACCGCGACGATCGACTTGGCCTTGGGGGCCGCCGTCGCGGGCGCCGCCGGGGCAGCTGTCGCCGGTGTGGCCGTGGCTGCGGCTGTGCCGGTGGCTTGGGCCGGTGGCGCCGGGTTGACAACCTGATCGACGAGGCCGACGACCTCCTCGGCCGAGGACGCCGCGCGCAGGGACGCGACGAAGTCCGGCCGGACCAGAGCCCGGGCCAGGCTCGACAGCAGCTTCATGTGCTCTTGGCCGCCGGACTCCGGCGCGGCGATCAGGAACACCAGATCGGCCGGGCCGTCCGGTGCGCCGAAATCGACCTTCGGCGACAGCCGGGCGAACCCGATGGTGGGGAAGTCCACGTAGGGGGACCGGCAGTGCGGGATGGCGATCCCACCGGGTAAGCCGGTCGCCGACTGTCCTTCCCGGGCCATCGCGGCGCCACGCAGGCCTTCGGCGTCATTGGCACGGCCGGCCGCGGCGAGCTGTTCGGCGAGACGCCCGATCACCGCTTCCTTGTCCGCACCCGCGTCGACGTCGAGCAGCACCAGGCCGGTTTCCGTGATCGGAGGCGGGGCAGGCTGGCTTGGATTGGTCATGTCAGACACCTTCTTTGGGTTGGTGCGGTTGAGGAGCCGGGTTGTCAGGAGACTGGCTGAAGATCGAGACCACCCGCACGGCATCGAGATCCAGGTCGGCCGGTGACGGGAGTGCCGAGCCCGGTAGCGCGGCGGCGGCGCTACCGTAGGCGACCGCCATTTGCAGGCGCCGTGGCGGCGGGTCGCCTCCGACATCGGCGCGTACGTAACCGGCGAGCGAGGAATCACCGGCGCCGACGGTGCTCCTCGGAACGATGGGTGCCGGTGTGGCCAGCCACGCCCCCGCGTGGTCCACCAGGATCGCCCCGGCTGCTCCGAGAGTGGCCAGCACGGCTCCGACTCCGAGCTCCACCAGGTGGGACGCGGCAGACACCACCGGTTCGGGATCGCCCTGGGCCACGGCGTTTTCCAGCTCGATCGCCGAAAGCCCAGCCAGGCTGGCCAGCTCCTCGGAGTTCGGTTTGATCAGATCGGGCGCGGCCCGACCGAATCCGGCGGCCAACGCCAGCAACGGGCCTTCCGAGGTGTCCACCGCCACCTTGCACCGCAGCGGCTGCAGCGCCGCGACGATCTCGGCGTACCAGTTGTCGGGTACACCGGGCGGCAGCGATCCCGACAACACCACCCAGTTGGCGGTGCGCGCCCTGGTGATCACGGCGTCGGCGAGCGCATCCAGTGTCGAAGAGCCCAGGAATGCGCCCGGCTCGTTGAGTTTCGTGGTGGTCCCGTCGGCTTCGGTGATGGTGAGGTTGGTGCGTACCGCGCTGGTGGTGGGCACCGTCGCATACGGAACTGCGGCGCCGGCCACCGCAGCGACGAAAGGGTCGTCGGCGGCCGCGGGCAGCACCGCCACAGCCTCGAGGCCGGCCATGGTCAGCGCCCGCGCCACGTTCACACCCTTGCCGCCGGGTTCGGTGGACACCGAGACGATGCGGTGCACCGCGCCGCGGGTCAGCGGTGTGTTCAGCGCGACGGTGCGGTCGTTACTGGGATTGGCAGTGACGGTGACGATCATGCGACCACCACCTCGACATCGCAGTCGGTGATCGCGGCGCGGGTGGCATCGTCGATCTCGGCGTCGGTGATCAGTGCGTCCACGTCGCGGAGCGAGGCGAAGCTGACGAAATCCTCGCGGCCGAGTTTCGACGAATCAGACACCACCACAACGAAACTCGCGCTGCTCACCATGGCTCGCTTCACCGCGGCCTCCTCAGTGTCCGGTGTGGAGAGGCCGTGACGGATGCTGATGCCGTTGGTGCCGATGAACGCGACGTCGACCCGCAGCGTGTCAAGCACCCGCAACACGTGCTCGCCGACGGCGGCCTGGGTCAGGCCGCGGACCCGCCCGCCGAGCAGGTGCAGTGACACCGCGGGAAACGATGAGACCGAGGCGGCGATGGGCACTGAGTTGGTCACCACGGTCAGCTCGCGGTCCTGCGGAAGCAGGGCGGCCACTCTCGAGGTGGTGGTGCCGGCGTCGAACAACACGCTGGCACCGCTGCCCGGCAGGTATTCCAGAGCCGCGCGGGCGATCGAATCCTTGTGGTCGGCCCGGTTGCTCTCCCGGTCGGCGACGCCGGATTCGACGACGTGCAGCGCGCGGGCCGGGACTGCTCCGCCGTGTACCCGGCGCAGGACGCCAACCCGGTCCAGCACTGACAGATCGCGACGCACCGTCTCGGTGGTGACGGCGTAGGTGGCGGCCAGTTCGGTGACGGAGGCGCGGCCACGCGACATCACCAGTGAGGCGATGGCCTGTTGACGCTCTTCGGGATACACGATTCTCCGGTTATGTGGTTTTGCCCGCTCATGATGTGTTGATATGTGTTGATTTGCGCTTGTTTATGTTGAGTGTAGAGGATCTCCTGTAATCTGGCTCACATGTCTCTGTCATCTGTACCCACATCGCCCGCCTCCCCGTCGGCCGATCTTCGAGGCGTGCCGGTAGTTCCTGGCGTGCGGTACGGACCGGTCATCCGCCCGGGTCGATCAGTGCAGGTCGACGAGCTGCCATCGGAGCCTGACCTCGATGAATCCAACCGTGCAGCAGAGGTCGGTCGGTTCAGCGCCGCCGCTGCGGCGGTCGCCGAGCGGCTCCGCGAGCGGGCCGCGCATGCCAGTGGGGCGGCATCCGAAGTGCTGGGTGCCACCGCGATGCTGGCGCAGGACCGGGCCTGGTTGGGGGCCGCCGAGAAGCGGATCAACCAAGGGGCGCCCGCAACCCGGGCCACCGTCGAGGCCGTGGCGCAGTTCGCCGACCTGTTCACCCAGATGGGCGGCCTGATGGCCGAGCGCGTGACCGATCTGCACGATATCCGTGACCGGGTGCTCGCCGAACTGAGCGGGCTGCCCGAACCGGGCGTTCCGGTCCCCGACGTCCCCTCCATCCTCTGTGCCCATGACCTGGCCCCGGCTGACACCGCGGGACTGGATCCGTCCCTGGTTGTGGGGCTGGCAACCGCGCTGGGCGGGCCCACCAGCCACACCGCGATCATTGCCCGCCAACTGGGCATCCCCTGCGTGGTGGCCGTCGCGGGCTTGGACGACGTGGCTGCCGGGGTGCAGATCCTGGTGGACGGGACCCGCGGCACCGTCACCGTCGAACCGGACCCTGCACAGGCGCGCGCGGCGGTGCAGCGGTCGGACGAGACTGCGGCGGCCACGGCGAACTGGAGCGGGCCCGGTGCCACCTCGGACGGGCATCCGGTGACGATCCTGGCCAATGTGCAGGACGCCGCAGCCGCGTGGGCGGCCCGGGATGTGCCGGCTGAGGGGGTGGGCCTGTTTCGCACCGAATTCTGTTTTCTGAACCGGGATACCGAGCCCACGGTGGAAGAGCAGGCCGGCGTCTACGGAGAGGTGCTCGAAGCGTTCGCCGGCCGCAGAGTGGTTATCCGCACACTGGACGCGGGGTCGGACAAACCGCTGAAGTTCGCCCGCCAGGTGGAGGAGGAGAATCCGGCCTTGGGAGTGCGGGGAATCCGCATCGCCGAGGCCAATCCTGAGCTGCTGACGCGGCAACTCGAAGCCATCGCGGTGGCCGCCGAGCGTACCGGCAACACCCCCTGGGTGATGGCGCCGATGATCGCCACCGCCCAGGAGGCCGGGGCCTTCGCCGAGCAGGTGCGGGCGCACGGGCTGACGCCGGGGGTGATGATTGAGGTCCCCGCCGCCGCACTGCTGGCAGACCAGATCCTTGCGCAGGTGGATTTCCTGTCCATCGGCACCAACGATCTGGCGCAGTACACGATGGCCGCTGACCGGATGTCCTCCGAGTTGGCGACACTCACCGACCCTTGGCAGCCCGCGGTGTTGATGCTGGTCGACATGGCTGCCCGTGCGGGGATGAAGGCGGGCAAGCGTGTCGGGGTCTGTGGCGAGGCTGCCGCCGACCCGCTGCTGGCGTGCGTGCTGGCCGGACTCGGGGTCAGTTCGTTGTCGGCGGCCGCTGCCGCCGTACGTGCGGTGGGCGCCAAGGTGGCCTCGGTGACAGCACAACAGTGCCGGGAAGCTGCGCAGGCCGTGCTGGCCGCCGCGAGTGCCGGGGAGGCGCGGGCGGCCGCGCATGCGGTTCTGGAATAATCGGACCGTAGTCCGGTTATATCTGGCAGTTCATCGACTCGAAGTGAGGTGCTCAGATGCCTGCCATCACCGCAGACGCCGCCACGTTGTTGACCCTGCCCCGGGTGCCGTTGCCGTCCGCGGCCGACACGGAACGCCCCGTCCGGTCCATCACCACCGGCCCCCGCGGTTACGAGGGCGAGGGGTTTCCCGTCGTCCGTGCGTTCGCCGGGGCGCGCGCCGCCGACCTCGACCCGTTTGTCCACATGGACCAGATGGGTGAGATCGAATACCAGCCGGGCGAGCCGCGTGGCACCGATTGGCACCCGCACCGCGGCTTCGAGACCGTCACCTACATGATCGACGGTCGATTCGCCCACCAGGATTCCCACGGCGGGGGCGGTCTGATCGCCGACGGCGCCACGCAGTGGATGACGGCGGGTTCGGGCATTCTGCACATCGAGACCCCGCCGGCGGAACTCGTCGAGAGCGGCGGGCTCTTCCACGGCATCCAGCTGTGGGTGAACCTGCCCAAGAAGGACAAGTTCGCGTCGCCGCGGTACCAGTCCATCGAAGGTGCCGAAGCCGCGCTGCTGGCGTCAGCCGACGGCGGCGCACTGGTACGGATCATCGCCGGTGACATCGGCGGTCACCACGGCCCCGGTTCCACCCACACCCCGATCACGTTGGCGCATACGACAATCGAGCCCGCTGCTGAGCTCAACATTCCCTGGAACCGCGAGTTCAACGCGTTGGTGTACGTGCTCAGTGGCCGGGGAGCCGTCGGCCCGGTGCAGCACCCGATCCAACAGGGTCAGCTGGCCGTGCTGGGCCCAGGCGACCGCATCACCGTCAGCGCTGACGCCGGTCAGGACTCCAACCGGCCCGCGCTGGAGGTGCTGCTGCTCGGTGGGAAGCCCATCCGTGAACCCGTCTTCCAGTACGGACCGTTCGTGATGAGCTCGAAGTCCGAACTCGTCGAGGCGCTGGAGGACTTCAACGCCGGCAAGTTCGGCACCGTACCGCCGAATGCGCTGATGCCACACCGAGTCTGAGGTCTCACCTGCTCATCCGCACCCGCGCGGCCCTTGCCGAACGCCGGTGAGGGTCAACGCGGTCGTCCACGCCGCCCGGTCCCCAGGCTAATGTTGCGCAAATCGCAGGTGACAGGGTTCGATCACGGATCGTGGGAGTGATGCAGTGGTACGTCAGTGTGGGGCGATGAGTAGCGATCGCCCTCGAACACGTCGAGATCGAGACGGGGGATGCGGTCCGTGCTGATCGGGGTCGTCAAGGAATCGGCGGCGGGTGAGACGCGGGTGGCGGCGACGCCGACCACCGTCGCGCGCCTGGTGAAGCTGGGTTACGACGTAGTCGTCGACCCCGAAGCGGGGGCCGCATCGAGCTTCCCTGACCAGGCATACAGCGATGCGGGCGCCGCGATCGGCCACGCGGTAGGCGCGGACATCGTCATCGCCGTCAACGCGCTCTCCGACGCGCAGCTGGATGCCCTCCGTCCCGGTACCACCGTCATCGGGCTGTTGGCCCCGGCGCTGAATCCGGATCGTGTCGCCGACCTGGCCCGTCGGCCCATCACGGCCCTGTCGATGGACGCCGTACCGCGGATCTCCCGTGCCCAATCGATGGACGTGCTGTCGTCGATGGCCAATATCGCCGGCTACCGCGCGGTCATCGAAGCCGCACACGAATTCGGCAGGTTCTTCACCGGACAGGTGACGGCGGCGGGCAAGGTGCCACCCGCTCGGGTACTGGTGGCCGGAGCCGGGGTTGCCGGACTGGCGGCCATCGGCGCCGCGGGCAGCCTAGGCGCCATCGTGCAGGCCACCGACCCCAGACCCGAAGTGGCGGACCAGGTGAGATCCCTCGGCGGCGAATACCTCGCCATCGAGGCTGCCGAGGTCGAAGTGTCGGCGACCGGCTACGCCAAAGAGATGGGCGACGACTACAAGGTCCGCGAGGCGCGGCTGTACGCCGAGCACTGCGCGAAGGCCGACATCGTGATCACCACCGCCCTGATACCGGGGCGACCGGCGCCCCGCTTGATCACCGCGGACATGGTCGCTGCGATGAAGCCGGGCAGTGTCATCGTCGACATGGCCGCGGCCAACGGCGGCAACGTCGAAGGTACGGTCGCCGGGCAGAAGACCGTCACCGCCAACGGCGTCACCATCATCGGCTACACCGACCTCGCGGGCCGGCTACCCGCCCAAGCCTCGCAGCTGTACGGGACCAACGTGGTCAACCTGATCACCTTGCTCACCCCGGAGCGTGACGGGCGTCTGGCACTCGACTTCGACGACGTGGTGCAGCGGTCGATCTGCGTGGTGCGCGACGGCGAACTGACCTGGCCGCCACCGCCGGTGCAGGTATCGGCGGCACCACCGGCTGCGGCGACGCCGGCCGTCGCACCGCAGGTACCCAAGGGGCCGATGCCGGCCGCGCGCCGGTACCAACTGGTGGGAATCGGTGCGGCACTGCTGTTCTTCCTCGCGGCGTTCTCTCCGGCGGGCCTACTCGGCCATCTCACGGTGTTCGCGTTGGCGATCGTGGTGGGCTTCTATGTCATCGGCCATGTCCACCATGCCCTGCACACACCGCTGATGTCGGTCACCAACGCTATTTCGGGCATCATCGTCGTCGGTGCGCTGCTGCAGATCGGTCATGGCGCGCCTGCCATCACCGTGGTGTCATTCGTGGCCATCCTGTTGGCCAGTATCAACATCTTTGGCGGATTCGCCGTCACGCGGCGCATGCTCGCGATGTTTACCAGGAGCTGACCCGTGATCACGCTTGAAACCGCCGCACAGGCGGCATACCTCATTGCTGCGTTGCTGTTCATCCTGGCGCTCGTCGGGTTGTCCAAGCACGACAGCGCCAAGGCCGGCAACACTTTCGGCATCGCCGGCATGACCGTGGCGCTGGTGGCCACCGTCGCATTGGCGGTCGGAGGGCAGCTCTCCTCGACGGCGTTGATCCTGCTTCTGGTCGCCGTGGTGATCGGCGCCTCGATCGGCTTGTACCGGGCCCGGGTGGTCGAGATGACGGGCATGCCCGAACTGATCGCCCTGCTGCACAGCTTCGTCGGCCTGGCGGCAGTGTTGGTGGGCTGGAACGGTTTTCTGCACGTCGAAGCCGACCTGGGCTCTGCCGAAGCCGAGCATCTACGTGCTGCGGGCACTCTCGGCATCCATCACGCCGAGGTGTTCATCGGTGTGTTCATCGGGGCCGTGACGTTCACCGGGTCGGTGGTGGCATTCCTGAAGTTGTCGGGCCGGATGAAGTCCGCGCCGTTGATGTTGCCGGGCAAGAATTACCTCAATGCCGGTGCGCTGGCGGCCTTTGTCGCCTTGACGGTGTGGTTCGTGATCACCCCGAGCATCTGGCTGCTGGTCGCGGTGACCGCGGTGGCGCTGTTGCTCGGCTGGCACCTGGTGGCCTCCATCGGCGGCGGCGACATGCCGGTGGTGGTGTCCATGCTCAACAGCTACTCGGGCTGGGCCGCCGCCGCGTCGGGCTTCCTGCTCGAAAACGACCTGCTGATCATCACCGGCGCCTTGGTCGGATCCTCGGGTGCCTACCTGTCGTACATCATGTGCAAGGCGATGAACCGGTCCTTCATCTCCGTCATCGCCGGCGGATTCGGCTTGGAGGCAGGACCTTCCGAAGACCGTGACTACGGCGAGCACCGGGAGATCACCGCCGATGGTGTCGCCGAGCTGCTCGCCGGCGCCGATACCGTGGTGATCACGCCCGGGTACGGCATGGCGGTGGCGCAGGCCCAGTACGGGGTTGCCGAACTCACCCGCAAGCTGCGTGACCGGGGAGTCAACGTCCGGTTCGGCATCCACCCGGTGGCCGGCCGGTTGCCCGGCCATATGAACGTCCTGCTCGCCGAGGCCAAGGTGCCTTACGACATCGTCCTCGAAATGGACGAGATCAACGACGATTTCGACGACACCGCGGTGGTACTCGTCATCGGCGCCAATGACACGGTCAACCCCGCTGCCGCCGACGACCCCTCCAGCCCGATTGCCGGCATGCCGGTGTTGCGGGTGTGGAACGCCGACAATGTGGTGGTGTTCAAACGGTCGATGGCATCGGGTTACGCCGGCGTGCAGAACCCGCTGTTCTTCCGGGAGAACGCCGCCATGCTGTTCGGCGACGCCAAGGAGCGGGTCGACGACATCCTGCGCGCGCTGTGATCTCGGCGCGGGGGTAGCACGCCCCGCAGGTACTTCGAGAACGCCGCCGGCACAGGGGTTTCGGTGACGGCTAGCGCGCCGACTCCGTCTGCCGTGCCTTCGGATAGAGCAATTCCAGTTCACCCAGATTGGCCGCGACGGTCACCAGGGGCAGGGCATCGGCAACGGGGCGGTTCTCCGAGGGCGCTTCGGTGCGCAACGCCCCCACGAAATCGGCCACGATGGCGTCGGCGCCGATCGGTGTGTCGGTACGTCCGGACATCCGGTCGGACACCAGCGCCGTATGCCGGTCGAGCACCGCACGGGCGCGGGGGTAAGCATCAGGATGGGGCGGATTGGCGATATCGGCGATCAGGTCCGCGGCGATACGTAACCGGATCGCGCGGTTGGCCTGCCGGACCACGGGAGTGCGGCTGTCGGTGGGGCCGCCGCTTTCGGACAGGTACTGGCGGATGCCGTCGTCGACGGTTCGGGACGCGGTGAGCGCCTGATAGCTGAGTTCGTCGACGATGTGGGCGGAGGTGCCCTGGGTGATGCGGGAGACCGCCGCCTGCAGATACCGGGTTCCGACTGCGAAGGCCGAATCGACGGCGGTGGCCACCGCTTTGCCGGACCCGCGTGGCCACAGCAGCAGCGACACCACGATCCCGACGGCCCCGCCGACCACGATGTCCTCGATGCGGATGAGGCCCACCTGCCATCCGCTGGGGGCGATCAGGTTGAACACGATCAGTACCAGCATGGTGAACGCGGCCTGCCCGGCGGCGAAGGAGGCCACCTCGGGCACGAAGGCGGCGACGAATGCCGCCAGCGGCAGTATCGGCCACAACACGGCCGGGGAGACTCCGATCAACGCGATGATGACCGCGCCGAGGACAAAACCCAGCACGGTGCCACCGACCGCGCGTAACACCTTGGTGCCGGTGGTCAGTGCGCTGCTGCGCAGCACGGACATCGCGGCCAGCACCACCCAGAACCCATGTTCCACGGGAAACACGTGTGTGGTGGCGACGGCCACGGCCAGTCCCAGACCCGTGCGCAGGCAGTTGCGGACCACCACGGCGCGGGTTGCGACGTACCCCGACGGGATGTTGGCGACGGCCTGGGCCTCGGACAACACCCGGACCGAGGCGCCCATTTCGGGCAGTTGGCGTCCCAGGACCCGCATCAACACCGGCCGGGCGTCGGCCGCCGCGGATGCGGCGATCACCCGCCCGGTGGCCCCGACGGTGGCGCCGAAGGTGCGGCGCGTCAGCAGCCGCCGCCCGACCTCGACGGCCTCGTGGTCAGCGGCGCCGCCGAGCATCTCGGCGATGTCCTCGCGGTACCGGCCCTGCGCCACCTCGCGCATCTGCAGCAGTGCCTCATCGAGTTCGGCGCGCGCCGAGGCCCGGTCAGCGACCCGGGCGATCCGCAGCAGCCGGGCGCTGGCGTGCAGCACGCGAACCGCCGGGTCGGTCATCACTCCGAGGTTGTCGGCCGTTTCCTCCTGTACGCGGTCGCACAGCCACTCGAGGTCGTCGATCACCCGCACCAGCGCCCGGCTGCCCGCGGTCAGGCCGACCGGTCGGAAGTCGCTGCCGACGTAGTTGGCCCAGAGGGCGTTCATCGCGCGGTTCACCTCTCTACGGTCCTCATGACCTTCGAGGTTCAGCGCCAGCGCGGCGCACACCCGGGCGGCGTGACGACGCAGATCGTCATGATGGCGGGGCGGGAACAGGAACAGCGCCGCCGGCACGCACACCGCCAGCGCGATGGCCCAGCCCAGCAGCCGCTCTGTGACCGGCCCGACGGGCGTGCAGGCCGGCAGCACGAATGTCAGCAGGGTGGCGCGCTGGCCCGCGGCGATCGACGTGCTCAGCACGCCGGAGAACGTGATGGCGATGCCGAGGACGAACATTGCGGCGACCGCCAGCCAGGGTGACGGCGCCACCAGCGTGCCGATCGTGATGAGCGCGGCGCCGATCATCCCCAGGCCCGCATAGGACACCGCCCTGCCTGCCCGGTTACCGGGGAAGTCGACGACGATCAGCAGGGCGATGGACCCGAAGATCGCGAACATCGGAGTCTGTCCGTTGCCGACGGCAAAGCCGAGCCCGGCCGACACCGGGATCACCAACGCTGCGCGAGCGGCGCGGCGCAACGCGTCCAATTCGGGGTCGCGGTTTCGCACCCGGTCGAGCGCCCGCTGCAGCAGAGTGCCCGCGGTGCTCATGGTCCAACCGTAGAGCCGGGGCAGTCGACAGGGTCAGTCAGGTACAGATGCCATGTTGTCGCCCTGCAGGGCTCGCCGGACGTGCTCCTTGGTCAGCGAGGCGAAGGCGTCCTGATCCCGTGGCAGCGCGCACTGCTCGTAACCGACCAGCATGAACAGCGCCCATTTGGCGAAGACGTCGGCTCGGCGCTCGTCTCCCAGGATCTCCAGGGCAGAGGCGTAGACCATGTCGTACCTGAGGTGGTCGAGCTTGACGACGGCGGTGCGGATACGGGGATCCACCGAACTCCAGGCGCGCACCGCGGCACAGGCGTCATGATGCAGACCGAGGCCGAGATCGATCATCAGCTCGATGCGCCGGTGCGGGTCGGGTTCGGCGGCGAGGTCGGCGAACCGGTCCAGCGCCACCGCCGTGAGCCAGTGCTCCACCAGCTGGTGGGTGTACTCGGCCCAGTTGCTGAAGTAGTGATAGAAGGAGCCGGTGGTAACGCCGAGGCGCGTGCACACTTCGGCGAGTTTGAGCCCGCCGTAACCGACATCGGCGAGCACGTCGACTCCGGTCGCGAAGTACGCCTCCCTGGATACAGCCGTCCCCATAAACCCCCCACCCTTGAATTAGCCCTGGGCCGGTTATACCCCATGGCTATCGCTGACAAATCAATTGCCATATTCGCCGCGCCCGCTGGAGTTTTTCGTGCGCTTTTCGTTGCAAAGGCGTCTTTCGGCTGCTGATTTCACCGGCGCTCGAGATACGGAAACGCCATCGGGGCAGATAGTGTGACGTTTTGGTGACGCATCGGCTCGCCAGATCGCTCCCGACCGCGCGTGGCCGCGGCCCAGTGCGACAATCGGCGAGTCGACGTCGATAGGCGAATCCCGGGGGTAACCATTTATGGCTGAAATCGCCGCACAACGACACCTTGTGAATTTCCGAAAAGCTGGTCCCGTGTCCTGTGGCACAATTTGACCGTGCCGCATACAGCTAGTAGGGGGCCCGGCCGTCCTCCGGCAGCAAAAGCTGCTGAAACCCGGGAACGCATCTTGCAGGCTGCCCGGCAGGTGTTCAGTGAACTCGGCTATGACGCCGCCACGTTCCAGGCCATCGCTATCCGGGCGGATCTGACCCGCCCGGCGATCAACCATTACTTCGCCAGCAAGCGGGTGCTCTACCAGGAACTCGTCGAGCAGACCAACAGCATGGTGGTCGCGGCCGGGGCCGACCGCGCCCAGTCGGCGACCTCGCTGGTGGACCGACTGGTCGCGTTCATCTCCGCGGCCGTGCAGGCAGACGAGAAGGACCGGTCGGCGGCTGCCTTCCTGGTGACCGCGGTCCTGGAGTCCCAACGCCACCCTGAGCTGAACCAGGCGAAAAACGATTCGTTGGAAGCGTCCCGTCAGTTCGTGGGTTGGGCCGTGACGCAGTCGATCAACTCCGGTGAACTGCGCACCGATACCGATGTGGCGTCCCTGGTCGAGATGCTGGTGGCGGTCCTGTGGGGAATGAGCTTCTACGCCGGCTTCGTCGGTGACAGCGACGGCCTGGAGCGCATCACCGAGCAACTGAAACTGCTTCTGCAGCAGAAGCTTTGGGAATTCCAAGCCTGAGGCCGCCGCCTACTCGACAAATCTGCTAGCTCCCCTAACTTGTTAGGTAGGATGGGTGGCGAACGTCGGCAGTTGGCCGGCCTGCGATCAGGGGATCTTCGATGAGTGCTTTACGTAGCGACGACGACACCTGGGACATCGCCACCAGCGTCGGAAGTACCGCGGTCATGGTCGCCGCCGCCCGCGCTTACGAGACCGACCAGCCCGATCCGTTGATCCGCGACCCCTACGCGCGAATCCTGGTCGCGGGCACCGGCACTGGTGTGTGGGACGGCATGCTCGATGCCGAATTGACCGCCCGGCTCTCGACCGTCGACCCCGAGATGGCGACCATCTTCACCCATATGCGTAACTACCAGGCGGTCCGGACGCACTACTTCGACGCCTTCTTCGCCGACGCGGTGGCCGCCGGGATCCGGCAGGTTGTCATCCTGGCCTCGGGCCTGGATTCGCGGGCCTACCGGCTGGAGTGGCCGGCGGAGACCGACGTGTTCGAAATCGATCAGCCGCTGGTGCTGGAGTACAAGGCGCAGCGGCTCGCCGAGCACGGCGTCACGCCGAACGCCCGTCGGCACGAAGTAGCGGTGGATCTGCGCTTCGACTGGCCGGCAGCGCTGAAGGCGGCCGGTTTCGACCCCACCAAGCCGACCGCCTGGCTCGCCGAAGGGCTGTTGATGTATCTGCCCGCCGAGGCGCAGGACCGCTTGTTCACCCACATCGGCGAACTCAGCGCGCCTGGTAGCCGCATCGCCGCCGAGACCATGCGCGACCAGGCCGCTGATCGTCGCGAACAGATGCGCGAACGATTCGCGCGGGTGTCCGAGCAGCTGGGGTTGACTGAGCTGCCCGATATTTCGGACCTGACCTACGACGATCCTGACCGGGCGGACCTCGCCGAGTGGCTCAACGCGCACGGCTGGCAGGCGTCCGATATCGACTCCAGGCAGGAGATGGAGCGGCTCGGTCGCTGGATGGACCTGCCCTTCCAGAACACCGACGACTCGTTTTCGCGGTTCGTGGTCGCCGAACGGGGCTGATCAGCCCCCACGGATCGGGCCCCTCACCCCCTGTCGCCCAACCGGATGGTTGGCTACCATGTGTTTTTTTGGGCGACGCCCAGGACGGGCATCCTCAGCCGGTCCGGCCGGCCAGGAAGGGACTCCGATGACCATAGATTCCGCAGCGACGTCAACTCCCACTGTTGACATCCCCGCTCTCGTGTCCGACCTGCGCAAGACCTATGCCTCAGGCCGAACCCGATCGGTCGAGTGGCGCCGTGCCCAGCTCCGGGCGCTCGAGAGATTGATGACCGAGAACGAGGGCCGGATCGCCGACGCCCTGGCAGCCGACCTGGACCGGAGTCCGTTCGAAGCCTGGCTGGCCGATGTGGCCAGCACGGCGGGCGAGGCGCGTGATGCGGCCAAGAACGTCGGCAAGTGGACCAAACGCAAGCACCGCATGCTGGAGTTCTCCCAGTTGCCCGGCCGCGGCTGGGTGGAGTACGAGCCCTACGGAACGGTGCTGATCATCGGCGCCTGGAACTTCCCGTTCGCGCTCACCCTCGGCCCGGCTGTCGGTGCGATCGCCGCGGGCAACACCGTCGTCCTGAAGCCCTCAGAGGTGGCGCCGGAGTCGTCGGCGCTGATGGCCGAACTGGTGCCGCGCTATCTCGACAGCTCCGCCATCGCCGTCATCGAAGGTGACGGCGCGGTGAGCCAGGAGCTGATCGCCCAGGGCTTCGACAAGCTGTGCTTCACCGGCGGCACCGAGATCGGACGCAAAGTCTACGAAAGTGCCGCACCGCATCTGACGCCGGTGACCCTCGAACTCGGCGGCAAGAGCCCGGTGATCGTGGCCGCGGACGCCGATATCGACGTCGCGGCCAAGCGAATCGCCTGGACCAAGCTGATCAACTCGGGACAGACCTGCATCGCGCCGGACTACGTGCTGGCGGAGGCCGGCATCCGGGATCGGTTGGTGGACAAGATCGGTGAGGCGGTCGCAGGGTTCGAGGCCGGCAACCCCGACGGCAAGCGGGTCGTCAACCAGCGGCACTTCGACCGGCTGACCACCGCGTTGGCCGCGACCACGGGCACTGTCGCAGTCGGCGGCGGCAGCTCCGCCGCGCAACTGAAGATCCAGCCGACCGTGGTCGTCGACCCCGATGTGGACGAGCCGCTGATGCGTAACGAGATCTTCGGGCCCGTCCTGCCGGTGGTGACCGTTCAATCTCTGGACGAGGCAATCGCTTTCGTGAATTCGCGGCCCAAACCGTTGGCGGCCTACCTGTTCACCAAGTCCAAGGCGATCCGTGAACGCGTGATCAAGGAGGTGCCGGCCGGCGGCATGCTGGTCAACCACCTGCTCTTCCAGTTCGGCACCACGAAGTTGCCGTTCGGTGGGGTCGGCCCCTCCGGAATGGGTGCCTACCACGGCAGGTTCGGGTTCGAAGAGTTCAGTCACCGCAAGGCGGTGCTGACCAAGCCGACCCGACCCGACTTATCCGCGGTGATCTATCCCCCGTATACAGAGAAGGCGTGGAAGCTGGCACGTCGGATCTTCTGACACTCGCCAGGATCGAGCCAGATTTCAGAGAGGAAGCACATGCCCGGAGTTGCAGATCGTGTCGTCGTTGTCACCGGAGCCGGTGGTGGTCTTGGCCGCGAGTACGCGCTGACACTGGCCCGTGAGGGTGCCGCAGTCGTGGTCAACGACCTCGGCGGTTCGCGTGACGGCACCGGGTCGGGGTCGGCCATGGCCGACCAGGTGGTCAACGAGATCAGGGAAGCCGGCGGCCGGGCCGCGGCCAACTACGACAGTGTGGCCGAGCCCGAGGGCGCGGAGAACATCATCAAGACCGCGATCGACGAGTTCGGCAAGATCGACGGCGTGGTGAGCAACGCGGGCATCCTGCGCGACGGCACTTTCCACAAGATGACCTATGAGAACTGGGATTCCGTGCTCAAGGTCCACCTCTACGGTGGCTACAACGTGATCCGGGCGGCGTGGCCGCACTTCCGGGAGCAGAGCTTCGGCCGCATCGTCGTCGCCACCTCCACCAGCGGGCTGTTCGGCAACTTCGGCCAGGCCAACTACGGTGCCGCCAAGCTGGGCCTGGTGGGCCTGATCAACACGCTGGCCCAGGAAGGCGCCAAGTACAACATCAAGGCCAACGCCATCGCGCCGATCGCCGCGACCCGGATGACCGAGGACATCCTGCCGCCGGAGGTGCTCAAGAACCTCACCCCCGAGTTCGTCGCGCCGGTGGTGGCCCACCTGTGCACCGAGGAGCTGGCCGACACCGACTCGATCTTCATCGTCGGCGGCGGCAAGGTGCAGCGCACGGCGCTATTCCAGAACGAGGGTGTCACCTTCTCCGCCCCGCCGACGGTCGACGACATCGCCGCGAAGTGGTCGGAGATCACCGACCTGTCTGCGGCCAAGCAGGCCGCATTCAACCTCCGCTGAAGCTTTAGATGAAAGCCTGTGTAGTACAGGAGCTTTCGGGTCCGTCGGGCATGTCCTTCATGGATGTGCCCGACGTGGCAGGTGGGCCCGGCGATGTGGTGATAGACGTGCGGGCGGCAGGGGTGTGTTTCCCGGATCTGTTGCTGACCAAAGGGGAGTACCAGCTCAAGCTCCCGCCGCCGTTCGTACCGGGCATGGAAGTCGCCGGCGTGGTGCGAATGGCGCCCGAAGACTCGAGATTCGTTGTCGGACAGCGGGTGTCAGCGTTCACCATGATGGGCGGCTACGCCGAACAGGTCGCGGTGACGCCGGACAGCGTCGTTGCCACGGCCGACGGCGTTGACGACGCCCAGGCGGCCGCGCTGCTGGGCAACTACTACACGATGTATTTCGCGTTGGCCCGCCGCGGGGCGCTGCAGCCCGGCGAGACGGTCATGGTGCTCGGTTCGGCCGGCGGCGTCGGCACCGCGGCCGTGCAGGTGGCCAAGGCGCTCGGTGCCCGGGTGATCGCGATGGTGCACCGCCCGCAAGCCATGGAGTTCGTCTCGACCCTGGGCGCCGATGTGGTCCTGCCGCTCACCGACGGTTGGGCGCAGGCGGTGCGGGATGTGACCGATGGCCGCGGTGTCGACCTGGTGGTGGACCCGGTGGGCGGCGAAGCCTTCGACGACGCCATCCGGGTGATCGCCACCGAAGGTCGGTTACTGGTCATCGGATTCGCCGCAGGCGGCATCCCGACGGTCAAAGTGAACCGACTGTTGCTGCGCAATGTCGGCGTGCTCGGTGTCGGCTACGGCGAATTCGTCAACCGCACCCCGGGGGCCCAGGCCGAGATCGGCGCCGGCGTCGCTTCGCTGGTGGCCGCGGGATTGCGTCCGCCGCCGCCACAGCGATTCCCATTGTCGGAGGGCGCGGCCGCGCTGCAGTCGCTGGGTGACGGCGGCGTGCTCGGCAAGCTGGTCCTCGAACCGTGAGCACCGGTGGGGTCGTCCTCGTCGCGTTGGCGATCGCCGTTGGCCTCGCCGGCATCGTCGTGCCGATCCTGCCCGGCGGGCTGCTGGTGTTCGGCGCCATCGCCGTCTGGGCCATCGTCGAACGCACCACCGTCGCCTGGGTGACCCTCGGTGTCGTCGCGGCGCTGTTCATCGCCACCGAGGTGGTCAAATACACCTGGCCCGTCAAGCGCATGCGACGCGCCGATGTGCGCACACTGAGCCTGGTGGCCGGTGGGGCACTCGGCGTCATCGGGTTCTTCGTGATACCGGTGCTGGGCCTGGTGCTCGGGTTCGTACTGGGGGTGTTCCTGGCCGAACTCAGTGTCCGCCACGACAGTACGCGGGCCTGGGTGTCGACTCTGCACGCGCTCAAAGGGGTGGCGCTGTCGGTCGGCGTGGAACTCGTCGGCGCTCTGGCCTCGACCGTCGTCTGGGTGTGCGCCGTCGCCTTCTTCTAACGCCCAAACGTGAGTTTGCCCTCTTTGTCAGGCTGGCTGTGAGTCAGTTAGTGGACAGGGTGAGGAGCGGTGCGGTGTCGATTAGTCCGGGTTATTCGGCGGCGGAGATGGTGGAGTTGGTCCACGAATATCACCTGCAACCTCAGGGACAGAAGGGTCCGTGGCTGGTCAGTCGTGGTTTGACGTATCACCGGTTGAGGCGGTGGCGGGAATCGCTGTATGAGGGTGACCTCGACCGTGGCCTGATTCCGCGAGAAGGTAGTGATGTGACGACTCCACCGGTGAAACGGACCGCCATAGCCAGAGCGCGGGCCGCTGAAGCAGCGCGACACGAGGCCGAGCTCGCGCGTCTTCAGGCGCGTGTCGATGAGCTTGAACAGACCAATGCCGCCTTGGGAAAAGCTATCGGGCTCTTGCACGACAGGAGCGAACAAGAGCCCGACACCACCATGACGACCGATCTGAGCAGTTCCTCGACCTCGAAAACGGACTCGTCGCCGAGTTGACTCGGGCGATCGGATCGCAACGCCAAGCGTTGAAGATGATCGGCTTGTCACGCTCGACGTGGCATTACCGATCCAAGCCCCGCCCTGCGGTGGCCGATCCTGTGCCGCAGAAAGATCGGGCTTACCCGTCACGGATCCCGAAAGCCGACCGCTCAGTGATCGCGGCGGTGATCACCGCCGGCTGGGCGGCCGGCCAGTCAGTGGATCACTCGTTCGCCTCCTGCTGGGATGACGGCCTGATGCTCGCGTCACGGCGGTCCTGGTGGCGAATCGCGACGACCATCGAAGATCAAAGTGCGCGTCCAGTCGCACCGACGCGGCGCTCGGGTCACACAACACCGAGGCCTGTGCCGGTACTCAAAGCAACAGGACCAAACCAGATTTGGAGCTGGGACATCACCGATCTGCGCACCCCCTGGCGCGGTATGGCATTCAAGGCGTATTCGATCATCGACATCTACTCCCGCAAGATCGTGGGCTGTCGCGTCGAGGAACGCGAATGCGACCAGCTCGCCGTCGACATGTTCGAAGACGCCTTCGCCGAACATGGCCTGCCGCAGGCCGTGCATGCCGACTCCGGACCGGCGATGCGGTCGACCTTGCTCAAAGATCTCTTATCCGGTCTCGGTGTCGACCAGACCCACAACCGGCCCCGGGTCAGCAATGACAACCCGTTCTCCGAATCAGAGTTCCGCACCATGAAGTACCGGCCGAACTATCCGGGCGCCTTCGATGACCTCGACGCCGCCCGCGCCTGGGTCGGCGCCTACATGCCCTGGTACAACCAGCACCACCGCCACAGCGGCATCGCCCTGTTCACCCCGGCAGAAGTCCACAACGGATCATGGGTGCAGAACTGGCAGCAACGCGACGACGTTCAACAGGCCTACTACGCCACCCACCCCGAACGGTTCCGAAACCGCCCACAGACCCCAGCGCCCAGCACCATCGTCGGCATCAACCTCCCCACCAAAAATCAACCCGACCGACTCCAAGCAGCTTGACAATGACCGTTGGGCGTGGAAGTGCGAGTAGAACGCACCATTTCGTCGATCTCGGCGGGGGAGCTAGGGGAGCAGGGCGGCGCGCAGCTTGTCGACGTCCTCGGCGGTGACGTCGGCGGCCGTCAGATAAGCGGCCAGCGATCCGTACTCGGCATCGATGGTCTGCAACGCCGCGTCCAGATACTCCTCACGAACGCCGAGCACATCGTCGGACAGTCGGGCTTCGGTGAAATCAGCCATCTCGTTGGGCATCTCGCCGTCGAACCGGCGGCGGATCATCGCCATGATCTGCTCCCGCAGCTGCGGCACAGCGCCATTGCTGGCCAGATAATCGGCCATCACCGCGTCCCGATCCACGCCAGCGGCTCCGAGCACCACCCCGACGGTGAACCCGGTGCGGTCCTTACCGGCGAAACAGTGCGCCAGCAGCGGACGTTGCGCGCCCAGGAGGGCGATCACGCGCTGCACCGCGCGGCGACCACCGGCGGACTTGGCGAAACCCCGGTACTCCTCGGCCATGTACCGCCTGGCCGCATGATCCATCGACTCGTCGTCGGGCTTTTCGGTCATCAGCCGCGCAAAGGCGTGCTCGTGCGGAGCGTCTCCGTCGGCGCTGGGAACCGTTTCGATGAACGGCAGCAGATGGATCTCGACGCCGTCGGGCACCAGTCCGCCGCCGTGGCGTTCGACCTCGACGGCGGACCGCAGATCGGCCACATCGGTGATGCCGAGCCGGCGCAGCTCCGCACGGCCCTCCTCGTCGAGGTTGCTCAGCTCACCGGAACGGAAAAGCAGTCCCGCCCGGACAGCGCGGTCGGTGGACTCGGTGACGTCGCGGAAGTTCCAGGTTCCACCCAGGGCACCAGCCGAGCCGGCCACTATTTCGTCACCGCCGTCGCGAGAGCGGTCTTCTCTCGGCCGATCTCGGCTCGGGCAACGGCACGCAGGTGCACCTCGTCGGGCCCGTCGAAGATCCGCATGGCGCGGTGCCAGCCGTACATCCGGGCCAGCACGGTGTCATCGCTGACCCCCGCCGCACCGTGCACCTGGATGGCCCGGTCGATGACATTGCACGCCATCTGCGGCGCGACGGCCTTGATCTGTGCCACCAGGTTGCGAGCTTCTTTGTTGCCGTGCTGGTCGATGGTCCACGCCGCCTTCTCACACAGCAGCCGGGCCTGATCGATCTCGTTGCGGGACAGGGCAACCTGTTGCTGGACCACACCTTGCTCGGCCAGCGGCTTGCCGAATGCGATACGGGTGTTGACCCGCTCGACCATCAATGCCAGCGCCCGCTCGGCCACGCCGATGGCGCGCATGCAGTGGTGGATCCGCCCCGGCCCCAGTCGTGCCTGAGCGATGGCGAAGCCAGAACCCTCCTCGCCCAAGAGGTTCGACGCGGGCACCCGCACATTGTCGTAAACGATCTCGGCATGGCCGTGCTGGTCCTGCCAGCCGAACACCGATGTCGACCGCAGGATGTTCACCCCGGGTGTATCGACGGGCACCAGGATCATCGACTGCTGCTGATGGCTGGCCGCGTCGGGGTTGGTGCGGCCCATCACGATCAGGAGCTTGCACCGCGGATCGTTGGCGCCGGAGGTCCACCACTTGCGGCCGTTGATGATGTAGTCGTCACCGTCGCGGGTGATCGAGGTCTGGATGTTGCGGGCGTCGCTGGAAGCGACTGCGGGCTCGGTCATCGAGAACGCGCTGCGGATCTCGCCGGCCAGCAGCGGCTCGAGCCACTGCTTGGACTGCTCTTCGGTGGCGAACAGGTGCAGGGTCTCCATGTTGCCGGTGTCGGGGGCCGCACAGTTGATGGCTTCGGGGCCGATCTCCATGCTCCACCCGGTCAGCTCGGCCAGCGGTGCGTACTCCAGATTGGTCAGACCTGAGACGGCGGGCAGGAACAGATTCCACAGCCCCTGCTCGCGGGCCAGGACCTTGAGCTCCTCGATCACCGGTGGCACCGTGAAATCGCCGGGCCCGGCCTCGTGGCGGTAGGCGTCGTAGGACGCTTCAGCGGGGATCACGTGCTCGGTCATGAACGCGGTGAGCCGCTGGTGGTAATCCTGCGCCTTAGCCGACATCGCGAAATCCATGACCGTCACGATATGGCACGCGGTGACACGACAGTGCCCCGGCGCGAGGGGGATGCGCCGGGGCACTGCGAAAATACGGCAATTGATGCGATGTCTCGTGCTATAGGTACCTCCTTCGTGTCGGGGATGATGGGCGGGAAATAGGCCGGGGCCTACAGGATGGGCCGGTGCGGGCTCAGGCCGCGATACCACCGAATCCGGGTGCGCTGTAGGTGATTTGGCTGGTGCCGGGGTCGCCGGTGGCCGCGGTGGCCGGGTCGGCTACGCCCAGGGCCGTGCCGCCGAGGATCCCGATCCCGATCATCGGTGCGGCGATGTAGCGGGCGACCTTCTGGTTGGTGAGAAGCTTCATGGTGTCTCCCTGTCTTGGGCGTTTGCGTTGAGACAACTCTCGCGCGCCGGGCCTCCGCTGTCTGTCCACCTACCGGTGGATGACGGGGATGAACCTCGTGTCCACCGATCGGGGGATACCGCGCCGGGGAAGGAGATTGTGGGAAGCTGCCTGCCATGCACGCGGACCAGAAGGTGCGGGTGGTGGTCGGCGATGACCACCCGCTGTTCCGAGACGGCCTGGTGCGCGCATTGGGCAGCAGCAGCGACATCATGGTGGTCGCCGAGGCCGCTGACGGCCGCGCGGCGTTGCAGATGATCACCGAGCACCGCCCCGATGTGGCGCTGCTGGACTACCAGATGCCGCACCTGGACGGCAGCGAGGTGGCCGCCGCCGTGGTCCGCGACGGCCTGGCCACCCGCGTGCTGCTGGTGTCGGCGCACGACGATCCGGCGATCGTTTACCACGCGCTGCAACAGGGGGCGGCCGGCTTTCTGCCCAAGGAGTCGACGCGCGCCGAGATCGTCAGCGCGGTTCTGGACTGCGCGAAGGGCCGCGATGTCGTGGCCCCCCGGCTGGCGTCCGGGCTGGCCGTGGAGATCCGTCGCCGGGCCGAACCGGCCGGGCCCACGCTCAGCTCGCGGGAACGTGAGGTGCTCGGCCTGATCGCCGCCGGGCGCAGCATCCCGGCGATCGCCGAGCAGTTGTTCGTGGCGCCGTCGACCGTCAAAACCCATGTGCAGCGGCTCTACGACAAACTCGGCGTGGGCGATCGGGCCGCCGCGGTCGCTGAGGCAATGCGGCGCGGACTGCTGGAATAGCCGTGCTGGCGGATCCGGACAAACTGGCACGGCATCTCGCCGCGGACCCCGTGCGCGTCGCGGCCTGCCTGCGACTGCCGTTGATCGGCCTCATCGCGCTGCTGGGGTATGTCCAGGGTGTCGAGCACTGGCTGCCCGTGGTGTACGCGGCGGTGCTGGTGCTCTACGCCGTCGCGGCGACGGGCTGGCTGGTACTGGTGATGACCCGGCCGGTGCCGGGGTGGGCGGGCTGGGCCTCCACCGGGATCGACGTGGCCGCGGTGCTGGCGGTGTGTGTGGTCTCCGGGGGTGCGACGGCGTGGCTGCTGCCGGTGTTTTTTCTGGTACCCATCTCGGTGGCGTTTCTGGACCGGCCGGTCCTGACGGCGGGGTTGGGGGTGGGAAGCGCCGTCGGCTTCCTGCTCGCCTGGGTGGTCTACGCCGCGCGCGATGACACCGTCGACATGCCGGACGTGGTGTACGTCCAGTTCGGTTGCCTGCTGTGGCTGGCCGCGGCGACGACGGCGTTGTGTGTGGTGTTGGTGCGCCGCTCAGCGCGGGTGCGTGGGCTGCTGGAAGTGCGCCGACGGTTGGTGGCCGAAGCGATGCTTGCCGAGGAGCGGCACAGCCGCACGCTGGCCGAGCAGTTGCATGACGGTCCACTGCAGAACCTCCTGGCGGTGCGGCTCGACCTCGACGATCTCCGGGAGGCGTGCAACGGGGCCGGCGCCGACGCCACCCTGGGCCGGATCGAATCCGCGCTGCGGGAGACCGTCGCCCAGCTGCGCAGCACGGTCAGCACCCTGCACCCTCAGGTGTTGGCGCAGGTCGGCTTGACCGCCGCGCTCGGTGAGCTGGCCCGCCAGCACGAGCAGCGCACCGGGGTGCGCGTCGACGGCGATATCGACGAGGTGGGCAAGCCCCCGTCGCAGGCGTTGCTCTACCGGGCGGCCCGGGAGCTTCTGGCCAACGCGCACAAGCACTCGCGGGCCGACCGACTGTCGCTGGGGCTGCACCGCAACGGCGCGAAGCTGATGCTCGTCGTCGCCGACGACGGGGTGGGGTTCGACCCCGGTGTGCTGGCGCAATCCGTGGCCGACGGCCACATCGGGCTGGCGTCACTGATCGTGGCCGTCGAAGCCGCAGGCGGAACCATCGCGCTGGACACCACCCCCGGCGGCGGCACCACCGCGACAATCACGGTGCAGCAGGCCCCTGTGCTGCCGGAGCGGCCCGGGCACTGATCACCAGGGCGAGCATCACCAAAGCGATACCCCCGATCTCGCCGACGCTGGGGTGCTGTGCCAACACCGCCGCGCCCACTACGGCCGCGGTGGCCGGCAGCAGCGCCAACAGCAGCGCGAACCGCGCCCGCCCGATCGTGGCGAGCACCCGCTGATCGAGGGCATACGGGATGGCGCTGGAGAGCACGCCGATGCCGGCACCCAGCAGCCAGGTCCGCGGGTCGGCGAATACCGAAGCGTCCCGCAGCGATTGTGTGGTCACCAAGATCGGGGCCAGAACGGCTGCGCCCAAAGCCATTCCGACCGCCAGCGAGTCCACGCCGTCACCGGTGTCGGCGACCCGTTTGCCCAGCAGGATGTAGCCGGCCCACATCACCGCCGCGATCAGGGCCAGTGCCACGCCCACCCACTGGACATCGGCGGACACATCGGACTGGCCACGGGTCTGCGTGCCGGCCAACAGCACCACTCCGGCGGCCACCAACAGCACCGCCAGGCCGTCCCGCACCCGCCGAGATCCCAACGCCGCCACTGCCACCGGTCCGGCGAATTCGATTGCCACTGCCGTACCCAGGGGTATGCGCGAGATCGACTCGTAGAACGCGACGTTCATGCACACGGTCACCAGGCCGAAGCCGGCTGTCACCAGGAGCGAATGCCGGGTCCAGCGAACGCGCCAGGGCCGTCGCCAGCACACCAGTACCGCGGCGGCCGCCGCAGCGCGAAGCCAGGCGACGGTGGCCGGCTCGATCGTCTCGAACAGGAACACCCCGATGGCGGCGCCCAGGTACTGCGACACCGCGCCGACGATGAAGAACAGCGGCACCGACCAGCCGGGCAGCGGTCGCGTCGGCGAACTCACCCGCCGGTGAGCCCGCGAGCGATCACCAGGCGCTGAATCTGGTTGGTGCCTTCGAAGATCTGGGTGATCTTGGCTTCACGCATGAACCGCTCCACCCGGTAGTCGCGGGTGTAGCCCGCCCCGCCGAACACCTGCACCGCGTCGGTGGTGACTTTCATGGCCGCATCGGTGGCGATCAGCTTGGCGACGCTGGCCTGCTGGGAGTACGGCAGTCCGCGGTCGCGGCGCCGGGCGGCATCCAGATAGGTCGCCCTGGCGCTGACCACCGCGGCAGCCATGTCGGCGAGCAGGAAACCGAGCCCCTGATGATCGATGATCTTGCGGCCGAAGGTCGTTCGCTCGTTTGCATACCGGGTGGCTTCATCGAGTGCCGCCTGGGCGATCCCGACAGCCACCGCGGCGATGCCGAGGCGGCCGGAATCCAAGGCGGAGAACGCAATCGGCAGGCCCTGGCCTTCGGCGCCGATGAGCCGGCCGGCATCGATGACCGCGTTGTCGTAGAACGCCGACGTGGTGGGCACCGCCGCCAGGCCCATCTTCTCTTCGGGCTTGCCGAAACTCAGGCCGGGGAGCTCGCCGGGCACCAGGAAGCAGGACACCCCTTTGGAGCCCTCCCCGGTCCGCGCGAACAGGGTGTAGAAGTCGGCGACACCACCGTGGGTGATCCAGGACTTGGAACCGTTGAGGACGTAGCCGTCGTCGACCCGGCGCGCGGCACAGCGCAGGGCGGCGGCGTCGGAGCCCGCCTGCGGCTCGGACAGGCTGTAGGCCCCGATCTGTTCTCCGGAGAGCATTCCGGGCAGCCACTGCTGCTTCTGTTCCTGCGTGCCGAACATCAGCAGCGGGTGCGACGACAAGCTGTGCACGCTGACGGCGACAGCCACCGCGGCCCAGCGTGCGGCGATCTCTTCGAGCACCTGCAGGTACACCTCGAACGGCTGGCCCCCGCCGCCCCACTCCTCGGGCTGCGGCAGGCTCAGTAGCCCGGCGGCACCGAGTTGGGCGAAAACGCCGTCGGGATAGGTCTCGTGCTTTTCGTGCTGGTCGACGATGGGGTCGAGCACCTTGTCGGCGATCTCGCGGGTCAGCGCGACCAGTTCGACAGCCTCTTCCGAGGGCAGCAAGCGGTCAACAGACATGGTTACCTCCCTAGCTTGGAGCACCTGAACTGTATCGACGCCGCGGTCAGCGGGACCGATGGGCCGTCACCACGACAGGTCCGGCGCCGAGTCCCCACAAACCAGGCGCACCTGGTCTGCGGCTATCGCCAGGCTGTGGCCCAGGCGCTGGGCATCGGCGGGGTCACAGAAGCGGACGTCGCCGTCGGACCACCGGCGCGCGCGGTTGGCCGACCACGAGGACCGGCACCCGAGGTGGGCGCCGGGGGTCGTGACGGTGACGGATCCGACGTCCGTTTCACCGCAGCGGCGCACCAGTTCGGTGAACGACGATCTCGGCAGAACGGGACGGCCGGCGGTATCGACGACGAAACGGCACCGCTGCAGCACGGAATCGGGGATCGGGCCGCTGCGGATGCGCTGATCCTCGGTCCCGGCGTCGCGGAGTAGCCGCTCGGCTTCCGGGCCGCTGACCCAGATGCCGACGTCTTCGTGCAGGAAGCAGCTCATCGTGGCGACCAGCGACCCCGCGGTGTGCTCGTCGGCGGGGATGCGGACGGCGATGTCGGGCAGCTCGTAGCGCAGTCCGGTGGTGCGGGCGTCGGGGTCGGTGATGCGCCGCGCCAGCGCCAGCGCCTCGATGTTCTTTCCGGCCACCCGGTCCTCGGTGACCCGCCCCGCCCAGTCCGGACCGTTGTGCCACGCCAGCGCATCGCGGGCGTGGTGCAACAGCGCCCCACCGGCAAGCGCGCGGTGGGCGAACTCCCAGTCCTCTCCGCCGTAGTGGCAGAAGGTCTCGTCGAAGCCGCCGACGGACTCGAAAAGTGTTCGACTGCAACACATCACCGAGCTGATGAGGTAACGGTACGAGCGGTGGTCGATGCGCAGTAGATCGGAGCTGCGCCGGTACTCATCGGATAACCACTGCGGTTCGTCCAGTACGCGGGGCGCTCGTCTGCCTGACCACCAGTCCGGTAGGTCCGCGGGCGTCCAGTCGTCGAGTTCGGCGTGCATGCGGTGCCCGACCACCAGTACATCCGGTGCCAGCGCCGGAAGCCGGGTGATGTTTCGCAGATAGCCCGGCTCGGGGACGGTGTCGGCGTCCAGGAAACACAGGATGTCGGCGGCACTGTGCGATACGCCGAGGTTGCGTGCTGCGGCGGCGCGAAAGCCCCGATCTGCTTGCTGCACAACCTCGACCCGCAACCGTGGCGCCCGTAGCGTCGGTGCCTGGGTCGAACCGTCGTCGGCGACGACGACGGTGATCGCGTCCAGTGGGTAGTCCTGCAGCTCGAGGGCATGAAGCACCAGATCGAGATCGTGCTGCTGGTTGTAGTACGGAATGATCACCGCCACCGACGGGGTTCCGGCCGCGACGGCGGCCAGGAGATCCCAGCGGTTTCCGGGAAGCGTGAACCGACCATCCGTCAACGGAATCGGCGCTTCCGGGAACGTCACCGATGCCAGTCCGAGAGCAGACGGGTGTACTGTCCCGCGGCGTCGTCGACACTGGGGGTGCACACCGCCGAGTCGGGCAACCAGGTGAGCCCCGGCTCGTCAACTGCCCGCTTGATCGCTGTTCTGAGCCCGACCTCGGAATCGGGATACAGTTCCAGCGCATCAGGATTGCGCCGAACGATCTCTTCGGTGTAGCGGTTGACCGGCGCCAGTGGCCGCCGACCCGCGGCCAGCCAGCTGTTCAAGGATCCGGACGCCGAGATGTGGCGGTGCGGGGCCACCGGAATCGTGATCGCACGCAGGGCGTCCGGCACGTCGGAATCCGGCACGTGACCGGTCACCCGGAACGTGACGCCGGCGGAGCGGGCCCGATGGTCCAGTTCGGCGGCCAGGTCGGCGTGGCCGGTGGAGACCTCGCCGATGGCTACGACCTCGATGTCCTCGTCCAGCCGCGCCACCGTGCGGAGCACTTCGCGGTGCCCCTTGTCCGGGTACACGAATCCGAAGATGCCGATCGAGAGTGCCTGTTGTGTCGGCCGCACCGCCGGGCGCGCATGCCGGATCGGCAAGGGCACCACCGCAATCCGGGAGGGAGCCGATGCCCCCAGCAGATCGCGTTCGTGCTCGCTGCTGACCACGACCGCGTGCAGCCGAGAGCAGACTTCGGCATAGGCGGCAGACCGCCGCTGGTAATTTCGGTAGTCGAACCGCTGCGGGAGATCGTGCAGTGTCGCGGTGACGCGCAGGCCCGCATCACGGGCATCGCTGACGATCGCTGACACCGTTTCGACCGCCTGCTCCGGTGTCGGGCCGAAAAGCCGGTCGGTGAACTGCAGGTGGATCCCCGACTCCAGCGGTCGGCGAAGGAGTGCGTCGGGCCGCTCGGCGTGCCACAACGCCGACGGTGCGCCGACGCCGAGCATGGCGTCATGGAGTTCACGGCCGAACCGCACCACACCATGCTGTGGCGGGCCGACAACGACGTGGGTGATGGTGGTCATCGGCGCGCCACAGGTGGTCGGCGGGCCGAGGCGGTGAGCCCCAGCAGTTCCATGAGATGGCCGTGCCGCTCCACGGCCAGCCTGATGTAGTCGGGATTGGCGTGATACCAGCACAATTGGGCGGCGTGCACCTGGTCCGGTGTCAGCGTTTCTCCGTTGAGGCACCACTGGGGGCGGGCAGTGCCGGTGATGCCGAGCGCTGTCAGCACGCGTGGTTCCAGCGGCGCGTAAGCCGAGGACAGCAGTTGCCGATCCCGAGACGGCACGTCGCCGCGCACACCCTGGAAATCCAGGATCCGGGTCGCCAGTTCGTAGAACACCGGGTTGCCCGGGTGGTTGATCGTGTGTGCGGCCTGCGCTCCGAAGGAGGCCAGCGCATCCGAGATGCCCACATCGGTGTCGCGGCGCTCCCGGCGCGCGAGTTCGGCGCGGCTCGCCTGTGCCGCGGCCCGGATCTGTTCCTCGGTCACCTCGACGTCCCACGGCTGATCGGGATCGCGTCCGTCGCGGGCCGCGGCCACGGTGCGCAGGTCGTGGTAAGGGACCAGCGGCGGGGTAGCGGCGCGATCGGCGGGGTGGCGGACGATGACCTGGAAGGGATACAGGCTCGCATCCCGGATGACCGGCCAGCGCACCACCGTCGCTCCCGGCGACAACTGCGCGCGAAGTTCGGCGCTGCCGACCGGCAGGCCGCGGTAGTTGTCCCGGATGGGCTGACTCACCAGCACGGCGGCCTCGGAGAGCAATACGCGCAGGTAGGGCAGGTCTGCGGGCTCGAGCTCGTGCACCGGGGGGATCCGCGCCGTCCGGTACGGGCGGTCGACAACAGCGTCCAAAGTGAGCCGCAGCGCTTCGGCTTGGCAGTTGCCGATCACCAGCCACAGCGGAAGGCGCTCTGCGGGCGGCGTTCCGGCGGGCCGGTAAAAATCTCGGTAGTGCCAGGTGCGGCCGGCGTCAGCGTTCACTTCCTCGAGAATAGTTGTCGCGCCATCGGGGTATAGCTGGCGGGGCGCATCGCCGAGCAGGCGGGGAACCCGTGCCACGGATTGAACAACTGACTACGAAAGGCGAGTGCGTGATCACTGTGGCATCGGTGCCCGCCGGGCATCCCTACGTCGCCGCAGTCGTCGACCCCAATAGTGTTGTGCTACTTCCGGATCCGACGCCGCCGGGGGTGACTGAGCCTGACCGGTGGTGGCCGCCGCGGCTGCTGGATCCCGCTTACCTGTCGACTCAGCTCGGCTCGTTCGACCTGCTGCATGTGCACTTCGGTTTCGACGCCACACCGCCTGAGACGCTCGCCGAGGTGGCCGCGCTGCTCGACCGCAGCGGCATACCGCTGATTGTGACCGTGCACGATCTGGACAATCCCCATTTCCTCGATCAGACCGAGCACCACCGGCGACTCGGGGTACTGCTGGCCGCCGCCTCGGCGGTGGTCACCCTGACCGAGGGTGCCGCCCGGGAGATCGAGCACCGCTGGCGCAAGAACAGCGTGGTGCTACCCCACCCCAACGTGGTGCCGCTCGAGGAGATCGGTGCACCGCGGGTGCACCGGGAGCCGGTCGTCGCGATCCACGCCAAGGGGCTGCGGGCCAATATCGACCCGTGGCCGGTGCTCGACGCGCTGATGGCCCATCCGCTGACCGGCCGGCACCTGCGCCTGGACCTCGACGAGTCCGCGCTGGCCTCGGCCCGTGCTGATGAGGTGTCAGACCAGCGGTTGTCCGCATACCGGGCCGCGGGCGTGGACGTGCGCGTGCACCCGCGGTTCAGTGACGCGGAGTTGAGTGGCTACCTCGGCGACATCGACGTCCTGGTGCTGCCCTACCGGTTCGGTACGCACTCGGGGTGGGTCGAGGCCTGCCGTGACGCCGGTGTGCGCGCTGTGGTGCCGGATTGCGGCCATCTGCACGAGCAACATCTGTTCCCGGTGTATCGGTACGACCGGGCGGGCCTCGACACCGCCGGGCTGGTGCGGGCCGTCGAGGTCGCGATCGACCAGGCCTCCCAGCCGCCGAGCATCTCCGGCGCGGTGTTACGGGAACATCGGGAGCACCAGCGCAACTGGGTGCGACGCCAGATGGCCCAGGTGTACAGCAGGTCCCTGGCCAGGGAAGTTGTTGCGTGAGGGTGTGCGCCGGCGGCCGGGGTGGCGTGCCGCATTCGCGGGTATGGGTGACTGAGCCGACGACCGACAGAGAGAAGTGACCTCCACGTGCCGAATGACCGAACGATGACGGGCAGCGCCACATTCGACGCCCCGGTCTCCCACTGGCAGGACATCCCGGGTTGGTTCCAGTGGCGCGACGGGCAGAGCGAAGCCGTCGCGCACTTTCCCGATGGGAGCCGGTTCGTCGAAGTCGGCGTCTACCTCGGCAAGAGCCTGTGTTCGCTGGCGGAGGTGGTGGCCGACAGCGGCCGCGACATCACGGTGCTGGGGGTGGACACCTGCCGGGGGAGTGGACCGGAGGGGGTGCGCGACATCGACGCCCACGGCCCGGCGGTGGAACACGGCGCCGGCACCATGGCGGGACTGTTGCACCGCAATGTGATTGCCTGCGGTTTCGCCGATTCGGTGCAGATCCTGATCTCCGATTCCCTGCGCGCAGCCGCGTTGTTCCCGGATGCGTCGCTGACGTGGGTGCATCTGGACGCCCGGCACGATTACGACAGCGTGGTCGCCGACATCGAGGCGTGGCGGCCGAAGGTGGCGGCCGGGGGTTGGCTTTCCGGCGATGATTACGACGAGCACGCCTGGCCGGGCGTTGTCGCCGCGGTCCGGGATGCGGTGCCGGACGCGGCCCGCTGGTCCACCAACCAGTGGCGGCTAACTTTGTAAATTGCGTGTAACGGGGGTGTTACCCTCGCGAGGTGCGGGACAAGACTATCTACGACGAGGTGGCGGTGCTGCGCGCGCGGAAGCGCAGCCGCGGGGTGTCCCCGATGGCCCTCGAGCTGCATGTTCGGGCGATCGACCGCAGCGTCCACACCGACTGTCCGGTGTTCGTCTCCGACGCCCTGCTCGACGAGATCGCCCCGGGCCATGTCACCACCATCGCCGCGCTGGAACTCACCCTCGCCGGTCTGTGGGACCGGGCCCGGGACGGCTACGTCGTCTCCGATCTGGAACTCATCGACCGGCTCGGCGGCAATCCGCTGCGCCGCGCATTGACGTCGGGGTTGCGCCGATGCTGGCAGGCGCTGAACCGGGACAACTTCATCCCGCTGTAGATCGCTCCGGGGATGCGGCCCGACACTTAAATTCGCGATGAGCGGGAATCTTCTCCCGCCTGGACGGATGCCTGTTTGATCACCCTGTGCCTGGGACACCGATCGCTGACTCCTGCTGTTGCTGACGTGCTCTAGCCACCGCAACTCCAGCGCACAGAAAGTCGATCAGTGTCGGTATTCGTCGATATCACCGCAGCCGAAGAACCGGCTGCCGCCACGTCACGGGCGAGCGCGTCCAGCCAGTGGAAAGGCCGGGTGACGCGCGGGCTGCTACCGCTGCTCTCACTCGTGATCTTCTTCGCCGTCTGGCAGCTGGCAGCGGCTAGCGGCATCTGGAACCCGACGTTCGTGCCGTACCCGAGCACGGTCTGGCATGCGTTCGTCGACGTCTCCACGACCCACGACGGTATTCGCGGCTACGCCGGCTACCTGTTGTGGGAACACCTCTATATGACCCTGCGCCGGGTCCTCGTCGGCGTGGTGATCGGCGTGGCGGTCGGGGTCGTGCTGGGACTGCTGATGGGCTCGATCAGTTGGGTTCGCAGTGTTCTCGAACCGTGGCTGACGTTCCTGCGTGCACTTCCGCCGCTGGCGTACTTCTTCCTACTCGTCATCTGGCTGGGCATCGACGAGGCGCCGAAGATCACGCTGCTGGCCTTGGCCGCGCTGCCCCCGGCCGCGGTGGCGACCACCGCCGCCGTCGTCGCCGCCCCGGTCGGCCTGCAGGAGGCGGCCCGCGCACTGGGTGCCAGCCGCGCCGAGGTGATCCGCGATGTTGTTGTGCCCTCGGCACTTCCAGAGACCTTCACCGGCATCCGGCTGGCCGTGGGAATGGCCTACTCATCGGTGGTGGCGGCCGAGCTGTTCAACGGCATCCCCGGTGTCGGCGGTCTGGTCAAAGACGCGAGCAATTACAACAACACCCCCGTCGTCCTGGTCGGGATCTTCGCCATCGGGATCTCCGGCCTGGCCATCGACAGTCTGCTTCGCGCCATCGAGCGCCGTAGCGTCCCCTGGAGAGGAAAGATATGAACATCAAGGCAGTGCTTGCGGCCGTGGCCGCCTCGGCATTGGCGTTGGCCGGTTGCTCGGTGGACCATTCGGGTCAGGAGGCCGGCAAGCAGACCATTCGCATTGGCTACCAGACCTTTCCGAGCGGCGACCTGATCGTCAAGAACAACAAGTGGCTCGAGGAGGCGCTGCCCGACTACAACATCAAGTGGACGAAGTTCGACTCCGGTGCCGACGTCAACACCGCGTTCATCGCCGACGAGCTGGACTTCGGGGCGTTGGGATCGAGTCCGGTGGCTCGTGGCCTGTCGGCGCCACTGAACATCGGTTACCAGGTCGCGTTCGTCCTGGATGTCGCCGGCGACAACGAAGCGCTGGTGGCCCGAAATGGCAGCGGCGTCAACACGATTCCCGAATTGAAGGGCAAGCGGATCGCCACACCGTTCGCTTCCACCGCCCACTACAGCCTGCTGGCCGCGCTCGACCAGGCCGGGTTGTCGCCCAAGGACGTTTCGCTGGTGGACCTGCAACCGCAGGCCATCCTGGCGGCGTGGGAGCGTGGTGACATCGATGCCGCCTACACCTGGCTGCCGACGCTGGACCAGTTGCGTTCCACCGGAAAGGATCTGATCACCAGCCGACAGCTCGCCACGGACGGCAAGCCGACGCTGGATCTGGGTGCGGTGGCAACCGGTTTCGCCGAAGCCCACCCCGAGGTGGTCGACATCTGGCGCCAACAGCAGGCACGCGCGCTGGACACCATTCACGACGAACCCGATGCCGCGGCCAAAGCCATCGCCGCCGAGATCGGTCTGACACCCGAGGACGTCGCCGGACAGCTGAAACAGGGCGTTTATCTGACACCGGCCGAGGTAGCCTCCGAAGAATGGCTGGGCACCGACGGCAACCCCGGCAACCTCGCGGTCAACCTCGAGAGCGCTTCGCGGTTCCTGGCGCAGCAGCAGCAGATCCCGGAGGCGGCGCCGCTGGAGACGTTCCAGAAAGCTGTGTACACCAAGGGGTTACCGGATGTCCTCGACCAGTAACGCCGTCACCGGCGGGGTGCGCCTGGTCAATGTGAAGCACAGCTACGGCCGTGGCAGCAATGAGGTGACGGCTGTGGGGCCTGTTGATCTCGAGGTCGAACCCGGCGCATTCCTGGTCCTGGTCGGGGCGTCGGGCTGTGGCAAGAGCACGCTGCTGCGGTTGCTCGCCGGCTTCGAGGAGCCCACCGATGGCGAGGTGGCCGTGTCCGGTGCAGCGCCCACCCCGGGTGTCAGCGCGGGAGTGGTGTTCCAACAGCCGCGGTTGTTTCCGTGGCGTACGGTCGGCGGGAACATCGACCTGGCACTGAAGTACGCGAAGGTGCCCCGGGAGCGCCGGGCACAGCGTCGCGACCAGCTACTGGAGCGGGTCGGCCTCGAAGGAACGGCCGGCCGCAAGATCTGGGAGATCAGCGGCGGTCAGCAGCAGCGGGTGGCGATCGCCCGGGCTCTCGCCGCGGAGACCCCGTTGTTCCTGCTCGATGAGCCGTTCGCGGCGCTGGACGCCCTGACCCGCGAGCGGCTGCAGGAAGACGTCCGCCAGGTCAGCGCCGAGTCCGGCCGTACCACGGTGTTCGTCACCCACAGCGCTGACGAGGCAGCCTTTCTCGGATCACGGATCGTGGTGCTGACCCGCCGGCCGGGGCAGGTCGCGCTCGACATCCCGGTGCACCTGCCACGCACCGGCGTGGATCCCGACGATCTGCGGCGGTCGCCGGAGTACACCGAGTTACGCGCCGAGGTGGGCAGAGCCGTCAAGGCCGCGGCCGCCTAGCAGGCGGAAACCGACGCATCGCCTGCCGCTCAGGGTGTCCGGCCGGCGCCCCAGTCGCCTCGGATGTGGGCCAGATGCCCAGTCATGATGGCCTCCACCGCCGACGCGTTCCTGGCCAGCAATGCGTCCAGGATTTCGAAGTGCTCAGGGGCGGTTTCATTCAGAAAGCCTTGTGCCGCCAAAGTGTTGACGCCGAAATGGCGACTCTGATCACGCAGTTGGGCGACCGCTTGTACCAGCCGGTCGTTGCCGGTGAGCGCCAGCAGTTCGAGGTGGAAGCGGCGGTCGGTGTCGAGGAACCGCTCGACCTCGCCCGCGTTGGCCGCCTCCACGATTTCGGCCGCCACCGGCCGCAGCTTCTCGATATCGGCATCGCTGGCCCGCTCAACCAGCGTGACCACACCGGGAACCTCCAACATTCGACGCATCTCCCCGATCTCATCGAGATCGTGCGCGCTGATCGGTACCACTCGGAAACCGCGGTTCCGCACCGGTTCCATGATGCGTTGGTCGACCAGGGCGAGCATGGCCTCCCGCACCGGACTGTTGGACACTCCGAGGCGAGCTGCCAGTGCGGAGGCCGAGTAGATCTCGCCTGGCGCAATCTCCCCCGAGGCGATCGCCTGCCGCACGATCCTCAGGGACTGTTCGCGCAAGCTCTCCCGATTAAGTTGCTCCACCTGGGCCTCTGTACACGCTCGTGAACTGTTCCTCGGACCTTACACATCGACCGGGGCTGCGCGAAGCGCCCGCCCCTCAGGCAGTTTACCGCCGTGAACAGGGCGTTTGCTGGCCTTCGTGCAGCCGCGATGACAGGTGCCGTCGAGGGAAGTCGATTGCGTACCCGTCATCCATTGACGGGGCCGAAACCCGGTTGTAGGTTACCGATAACCGATAGCCGGTTAGCGGTCAGGGCTCGAGATCGCGCCATAACGAGGGCGAGGTCCCCTGCACTGATGGGCGTTTCCCAGGCTCCAGCGTTCGTCACCGCGGCACAGTTCGGCGGCCTGATCTCGTATCCGGAGGCCATCGGCACGCTGGAAGAAGTGCTCCGGACGGGTCTGGCCGTGCGCACCCCGCTGCGCACCCAGACCGACCTGTCCAACGGGCACCTGCTGTACATGCCGGCGCAGGTCGGAGGTTTCGTCGGCGTGAAGATCGCGTCGGTCTCGCCGACAAATCACGAGCGTGACCTTCCTCGGATCAACGGCCTCCTCATCTTGTCCGACAGCCTCACCCTGCAACCGGTGATGATTTTCGACGCCGCGGAACTCACCGTGCTGCGAACAGCGGCATTGTCGGCAGTGGCGGTGCAGCACCTCGCTCCAGCAGCAGCCTCGACACTCGTCGTGTTCGGCACGGGTCCCCAGGCGTGGGGGCACATCCAGGCCATCAATGCCGTCCGCCCGTTGCGGAAGGTCGTCATCGTGGGCCGCTCGGTGGGGCCATCGTCGGACCTCGTCGCACGGGTGAGCGCGACGGGGCTCGCTGCCGAGGCGGGCGCACCCGGGTCCGTGGCCGAAGCCGACATCGTCGCGTGCTGCACCTCGGCGACCTCTCCGCTGTTCGACTCCGCTGCCCTCAAAGATGACGCCACCGTCGTGGCAATCGGCTCGCACTCTCCCCGGGCGCGCGAGGTCGACACCTCGCTCGTCCGACGGGCCTTCGTCGTCGTCGAAACCCGCGCGTCGGCCTTCGCCGAGGCCGGCGACATCCTTCTCGCCTGCAGTGATGGCATCCCCAGGGAACAGGCGGTCAACGCAGAGCTCGCAGACGTGGTGAGAGAACCACGGACGAACACGGCGGGACTGCGCCTGTTCAAAGGGGTGGGCGAGGCCTGGGCGGATGTCGCCATCGCTTCCGCAGCAGCCATGAAGCTCGGTAGCCATCCCCAACTACAGACAGCCCGGTAAACCTCTCCATCCACATTGCAAGGAGCATCATGACCATCGCTGCGGAGCAGAGCCCTCCCCGCAAGCCGCTAGACAGGCTCTCCAACTCTCTGAGCAACATCTGTGTGCGCTGGATTCCAGACCCGTGGGTCATCGTCGTGCTGTTGACGATCGTCGCCGGCGCCGCTTCGTTCTTCCTCACCCCTGGTGATCTGGGCCTCGGCAAAGCCGAGACACTGGTCCGGGGTTGGGGTGACGGCTTCTGGGACCTGATGCAGTTCGGCATGCAGATGTCGTTGATGCTGCTCAGTGGCTATGTGGTGGCCAGCTCCCCGCCGGTCCGACGCGCGCTGATCTGGGTCGCGGACCGGGTGTCCGGGCCGAAGGCCACGGTCGCCACCGTCGCACTGACCAGCATGATCCTCATGTGGGTCCACTGGGGCGTGGGTCTGATCGCGGCCGGAATCCTGGTCCGCTACTTCGCCGCGCGGGAAACCAAGGCGGACTACCGTCTCCTGGTCGCCGCGGCCTATCTGGGGATGGCCGGCACCTTCCATGCCGGACTGTCCTCGTCGGCGGGACTTCTCGTGGCGACACCGGGCCACTTCGCCGAAGAGTATTTCGGCATCATCCCGATGAGCCAGACCGTCTTCTCCCCGTTCAACCTGGCTCTGGTGGCCATCACCATCGTGGCCTGGACGATCACGGCGGTGGCGCTTCAGCCCAGCCCGAAGGAGACGGTCAGCGCCCCGGAGGACGTCCGCGAAAGGATCGCCGCGGAGTTCGCGAAGGAAGACGCAGCGCGGAACTCCGGCGACACCGCGGGCAAGCGCACACCGGTGGACATCATCGAGAATTCCCGCTGGGTCAACGGCACCATCGGCGTACTCGGGTTGGTCTACATCGTCCTGTACTTCAGCTCTCTCGAGGACGGCATCCTCAATGGCCTCACCCTCAATTCGGTCAACTTCATCTTCCTGTTCGTCGGAATCCTGCTGCACGGGACACCCAAGGCACTGCTCGCAGCCGCGCAGACCGGTGGTTCGTTCGTGTGGGGAGTACTGCTGCAGTTCCCCTTCTACGCAGGCATCCTCGGGATGCTCGTGGTATCCGGGTTGAGTGAGCGCATCGCATCCTGGTTCCAGGCCATTGCCAACGAACACACCTATCCGTTGTTCGTGTACTGGTACTCGGGGATCGTGAACTTCTTTGTGCCCTCGGGCGGATCGAAGTTCGCCATCGAGGCCTCCTACATCGGGGAAGCCGCCCAGGCCCTGGACGTACCTCTGGATCTGACGGTGATCGCCTACATTTGGGGAGACATGTCGACCAATGCCTTGCAGCCGTTCTGGGCGCTGCCGTTGCTCGCGCTGTGTGGCTTGTCCTTCCGGCACATCATGGGGTTCCTGGTCATCTTCGCCTTGGTGACATGCACGATCGGGACCGCTGCTTTTCTCCTAGCACCCCTGTTCTTCTGACGAGGCCAACCCCAGGTAGGTAGTTGTATGACGGAGCAGTTCGCCGGCTATTGCACCCTGTGTCGTTCGCGATGTGGATCTCTCAACGTCGTCCAGGACGGCCGGTTGGTGGACGTGCAACCACTTGCCGGGCACCCGACCGGGGGAGCTCTGTGCGCCAAGGGACGCGCGGCCCCGGAGATCGCCGGCAGCCCGCGTCGGCTCACGACTCCGTTGCGACGGACGAATCCACGCACCTCGGCCGAGCCGGGCTGGGTCGAGGTCACGTGGGACGAGGCGCTCGCAGATATCGCCGGGCGCCTCAACGCAGTGAAGGCCGAATCAGGGGCTGAGGCGGTCGCCTTCGCTGCGACCACGCCATCGGGCACACCGATCGTCGACAGTATCGAGTGGATCGAGCGTCTGGTCCGCAAGTTCGGTAGCCCCAACCTGGTCTACGCCGTCGAGAACTGCGGGTGGCACAAGGATTACGCCCACGCACTCACCTTCGGTAGGGGTATCGGCGTCCCCGACTATGACGAGGCGGAGACGATCATCCTCTGGGGGCACAACCCGGCTCGGACGTGGCTGGCGCAGGCCAGCCGCATCGCGCAAGCGCGCGGCCGCGGAGCTGCGGTTGTGGTGATCGACCCCAAGAAGGGCGGGAGCGGACAGCAGTCCGATCTGTGGCTGAGGGTACGTCCGGGGGCGGACGCCGCCCTGGCGCTCGGAGCTATCCGACACCTACTGCGCACCAACACATACGACACGAATTTCGTACGCTCGTGGACCAATGCGCCGATGCTCGTCGACGACGCGACGGGACGTTTCATCACCGCCGACCAGCTGTGGAACCAGGCCACGCCCGGTACGTTCGTCGTGCACGACTCAGTAACTGACAGCCCCCGACCCTATGACCCCGAACGTCAGCTGGAGCGACCGAACGACGTCAGTGTCGAGGGCACCTTTGTCCTGATGACCACAGCGGGCCGCCAGATCATGGCCCGGCCGGCGCTCGCCCTCCTGGATGAGCACTGCGAACAATGGACAGCCCAAGCTGTTTCGGACGCGACCACCATCGAGGTCGGCGACCTCGAGGCCTTTTTCGAGCTGCTGAGTCGACAGCACAAGGTGGCGTATCACTCGTGGACCGGGGTGGGGCAGCATTCCAACGCCACACAGACCGAACGTTGCATCGCGACTCTCTATGCGCTGCTGGGCGCGTGCGACCGTCCCGGCGGGAATCTCTGGTTGCATCCACTGCCGGTCAACCTGTTGTCCCCTTACGACCTGTTGCCGCAGGAACAACGGGACAAGGCCCTCGGCTTGAAAGAACTGCCGCTCGGCCCGCCGCGACTCGGCTGGGTCACCGCACGGCACTTCTGCCGAGCCGTCCTCGACGCCGATCCATACCGGGTGCGCGCTCTGGTGAGCTTTGGGAACAACATGATGGTCTCCCAGGCTGACGGCGAGCGCACCCGGGCGGCGATCGAGGCCCTCGAGTTCTACGTCCACGTCGACATGTTCATGAACCCAACCGCCGAGCTGGCCGACTATGTGCTGCCGGCGAACAGTCCCTGGGAACGCGACGCGCTGCGAGTCGGGTTCGAAATCACCCAGGAGGCTGTGGAATACGTCCAATTCCGGCCCCGAATGATCGACTCGGTGGGTCAATCCCGGGCCGACTACGACATCGCCGTGGACCTCGCCGTCAGACTGGGCTTGGCCGACGAGTTCTTCGGCGGGGACGTGAAAGCCGGGTGGAACTGGCACTTGGAACCCACCGGGATCCGACTGAATGACCTGACCGACGGCGAGCACGCTGTTCGGGTGCCGCAACACACCGCGCGCGAGAAGTACGCCGCCGCGCGCGACGACGGGGTGGTCACCGGTTTCAGCACGCCCACCCGCCGGGTGGAGCTGTACTCCCAACAACTGCTCGAGCACGGTTACCAGCCCTTACCCAGCTTCGTACCACCCAACGAGACGCAAACGAGCGAGGATGGCGACCCGCTACCGCTCGTGTTGTCCACCCACAAAAACGGTGTCTACGTACATACTTCGCACCGACATGTGGCGTCGCTGCGCCGCAGGGCGCCCGATCCCCACATCGACGTCAGCGCCGAACTCGCCGCCGGCCGCGGGTTGATCGAAGGCGATTGGGCAACCGTCCAGACGGCAAGCGGGACGACCCGGGCCAGAGTTCGTCTGGACAAGGACCTTCACCCCACGGTGGTTCTCGCCGACTTCGGGTGGTGGGAGGACTGCCCTCCGTTGGGCCTGCCCCGGACGCCGGCGACCGGTGCCGGGACGCTGAACATCAACGCCGCCCTTCGCGATGACGACCACGACCCCACCAGCGGATCGGTTCCACTACGTGCAGTGGCATGCGAGGTACGCCCGCTCGGCCCGCCGAGCCCCGTCACCTGGACCGGGCGTAGGCAGGTGACGGTGCTGCGCACCTGGCCGGAATCAGCGACCGTGCGGGGCCTGACCATCGCGCCGACGGCCGGGTTCTCCATGCCGGATGTCCGCCCCGGTCAACACATCCTGCTGGCACCGGACGAGGACGGGCCCGCCCGGGCGTATTCGGTGACCCGTGGTGGGGAAGGCCACGAGACGCTCGATATCGCGGTGCGCCGCATTCCCGATGGTGTCATCTCCAATTTCCTCCACGCGGACGTCGGTCCAGGGTCGGAGTTGTGGCTCGAGCGACCGCAGGGAACGTTCACACCGCCGCTTTCGGTCGACCGGCCGGTGATACTCGTCGCCGGCGGCGTCGGAATCACGCCGTTCATCGGGTATCTGAGGTCGCTGCGCCGCGTCCTTGACCGTCCGCAGTCTGTGACGCTGCTGGCCGTTTTCCGCAATTCCCAAGAGCACCCCTTCCGGCACGAGCTTCGGCAGCTCGAAAACGACATAGCGGAGCTGACGGTCCGGACCTGGTACTCACAACCACTGCCCGACGACCGGCTTGGCGTCGACTACGGCGACGCGGGACGGCTGTCCGTGATCGACGTGGATCTGCCGGTGGACCGGCGTCCGCTCATCTACTTGTGCGGTGCATCCGAACTGATGAACGAGGTGACCAGCGACTTCATCACCCGCGGAGTGCCGACATTCGACATTTTCCGGGAGGACTTCTACTCAGCGGTCGAGGTACCGTCGGATCTGGCGCCGGCAACGATCAAGTTCGGTGCCAGCGGGGACACGATCACCTGGGAGCCTTCAGACGGCTCGATTCTCAATGCCGCCGAGCGGCAGGGGCGACGGCTACCCAGCGGGTGCCGGGTCGGCCAGTGTGAGAGCTGCGCCCTTCGGGTGCTCTCCGGGGTGGTCGCGCACCTGGGCGAAAATCCTTCCGGCGACGTCTGTCTCACGTGTGTCGCGGTGCCGTGCGGCGACCTGGTTCTCGATGCATGATCGCCAAACCGTGACCCGACCGGTGGCGCCCGCCCTGTCGACTCAGACCAGCTCGATGGCTTCGGCGATCGAGGGCAGCACCCGGCTGGGCCGGAACGGGTAGCGCTCGATATCGGCTTCGGTGGTCGACCCGCTCAACACCAGGATGGTTTCCAGTCCCGCCTCGATGCCGGCCACCACGTCGGTATCCATCCGGTCGCCCACCATCACGGTGTTCTCCGAATGGGCTTCGATCCGGTTGAGTGCGCTGCGGAACATCATCGGGTTGGGCTTACCGACGAAGTACGGCTCCCGCCCGGTGGCTTTGGTGATCATCGCCGCGACGGACCCGGTGGCGGGTAGTGGTCCCTCCGCCGACGGGCCCGTGACGTCGGGATTGGTGGCGATGAATCGGGCTCCGTTGCCGATCAGCCGCACCGCTTTGGTGATGGCCTCGAACGAATACGTCCGGGTCTCGCCGAGCACCACAAAATCGGGATCGGTGTCGGTCAGCGTGTAACCGACCTCGTGCAATGCGGTGGTCAGGCCCGCCTCGCCGATGCAGTACGCCGCCCCGTTGGGCAGCTGGTCGTTCAGGAACGACGCGGTGGCCAGCGCAGATGTCCAGATCGCCGACTCGGGCACCGTGAGGCCCGTGCGGGTCAGCCGCGCAGCCAGATCGCGCGGCGTGAAGATCGAATTGTTTGTCAGCACCAGGAACGGCCGTTCCTTGTCGGTGAGCCGCTGGAGGAACTCGGCGGCGCCCGGCAAGGCCTGATCCTCCCGAACCAGAACCCCGTCCATATCGGTGAGCCAGCATTCAGCCGAATCGCGCATGCACCGAGTGTGTCAGCTGCGCGGCGCCGGCGATAGACGCATGCGGCATTGCAGCGGGGTGGTGTTGCCGATAGATTCCGCGGATGTCTCCCGTCTGGCGCCTGCCCTTCCTCGGGAGTTCGGTCGCGGTGCCGGTACATGGACTTTTCGTCGCACTCGGTGTGCTGGCCGCGACGGTGGTGTTCACCTATGAAGCCCGGCGGCGGGGCGCGGTCAACGACCAATCCCTCGTCGCCGTCGCCGGTGCCCTGATCGGCGGTGCCATCGGTATGCGCCTGTCCGGTTGGATTCGCCACCTCGATTTCGAGGCCAATCCAAATCTGGCGCAGGCGTGGCAATTCGGCTCGAAGAGCATCCTCGGTGGGCTACTCGGTGCCTATCTGGGAGTGTTGATCGCCAAGCGGATCGGCGGTTACCGCGGGAAGACCGGAGATCTGTTCGCGCCCGCGGTGGCGCTCGGGATGGCTGTGGGCCGGATCGGCTGCCACCTCACCGAGGCGCCCGGCCGGCCTACCGATCTCCCCTGGGGGATCCACGCCGCCGTCAGCACTCCGGAATGCCCGGGATGCCTTGTCGGACAAGCCATACACCCGTCCTTCCTGTATGAGGTCGTGTTCCAGCTGACGGCCTTTGTGGTGCTGCTGGCGCTGCGGTCCCGGATCACCCGGCCGGGAGAACTGTTCGTGCTGTACGTCGCCGCTTACGCGCTGTTCCGGTTCTTCGTCGAGTTCTTCCGTGCCAACGAGACGGTGTGGGCGAATCTCACTCGGCCGCAATGGTTTCTGCTGCCGACGATGGTGATCCTGGGTGTTCGGCTGTGGTACGGCCACCGGCACGGTTACTATCGCCCCTCGGCCCGCGATCAGGAGGTGCGCGTATGACCATGCCCCCCTCGGAGCCTCCGCCAGGGGAAAATCCGAACGGCGACTGGCCGCCCGGGTACCAGCCGCCGCCGCACTATCCGCTGCAGCCGCGGCGGCGGATCTCCGTCGGCATGGCGTTCCTCGGGGTGTTCATCTATGCGATGATCAACCTTGCCGTCGGGTTCATGGCCTTCATGGTCGCCGGTTCGACCTCGAACGAGGCGTCCAATGTGGTGTTCGGCGTAACGGCGGTCGTCCTGCTGCTCATCGCCTTCGGCGGCGGCGCGGTGTTACTGCAGAGACGCAGCCCTGACGTCAAGGGAATCGGACTGGGGTTGATGATCGGCTGGGCGCTCACCTCGGTGTTCACCGTCGGCTTCTGTACCGCCCTCAATCCCGGGCTGTACACGCAATGACGTCCGGGATGTCGCTGCGCGGTGACCGGCTGCTGCGCTACGTGACCGCCTTCTGTCCGCGCTGCCACGACGAAGCCGCCGAACGGCCATTGGCGGAGGTGGCCCGCCTGAGCGCGAGATTGGTCGCCCGGGACGACCGGGTATGGCTGGAACGCGGGTGCCCGACGCACGGATTGGTGCGCACCCTGTACGACGAGGACCCGGAGATCCTGTCCTATCTCGAGGAGTGGACGGCACCCACCAAGGCGCACAACCCCGATGTGCCCGGCAACTACGACCCCGTGCCGTCTGCCTATCTGCGGGGGCTTCCGGAGATGCAGACCCAGCACACCTGCATCCTGCTCGAGGACATCGCGGAGACCTGTAATCTGCGCTGCCCCACGTGCTTCACGGATTCCTCGCCGGATCTGCGCAACGTGGTACCGATGGCCGACATCCTGTCCAATGTGGATCAGCGCCTGGCCCGGGAGAACGGTCGCCTGGACGTGCTGATGCTCAGCGGAGGCGAACCGACATTGCATCCTGAGCTGGCCGAACTGCTCACCGAGCTCACCGACCGTCCGATAACTCGAATTCTGGTCAACACCAATGGTATTCGATTGGCCACCGATGACGGCCTGCTGGACCTGTTGGCCGGGCACTCCGACCGTGTCGAGGTGTATCTGCAGTACGACGGCCTGAGCGAGGCGGCCCACCGGTATCACCGCGGTGGCGATCTGCGCCGCATGAAGAGCATTGCGCTGCAACGGCTGTCGCAGCGCGAGATCTTCACCACACTGGTGATGACGGCGGCGCTCGGGGTCAACGACGCCGAGATCGGCCCGATGGTCCAGCTCGCGCTGGACACCCCCTACGTCGGAGGCATCACCATTCAGCCGCAGTTCGGCTCGGGCCGGTCCGGGCTCATCGATCCAATGGAGCGGCTGACACACACCGGGGTGCTCAAACGCCTCGGGCCGCAGACCGGCAGTCTGGTGACGTGGCGCGACCTCACGGCCTTACCGTGCTCGCATCCGCACTGCTGCTCGGTCGGCTATCTCATCCGCGACGACAGTGCGCAGTGGCGGTCACTGGTGTCGCTGATCGGCCACGACAACCTCAAGGACAAACTGGGCCTGGTGGCCAACCGGATCGCCGATCCCGAGATCCCGCGGCAACTGCGCGTCGCGGTTCAGGAATCGCTGCTGGGGCTGTTGTCGGAACAGTCTTCGCTGTCGCATCCGCAGATGGGCGAGGTGTGGCGAAACATCTGCGAGAACTGCGATCTCGGCATGTCGACGCTACTGACGCTGGCGTCCTCGGCATTGCCGGGACGTCGCCGCAAGATCCGTCGGCTGCTCGGCGAGCGGGTCGTCCGGATCACCGTCAAACCGTTCATGGACATCTCGACGATGCTCGAAGAGCGGCTGCTGCAGTGCTGCGTACACGTCGGCACCCGCGCCGATCAGGATCAGTGCGCCCCGTTCTGCGCGGTGCAGGCTTGGCCGGCACTCGGCCGGCAGAGGCTGTCGATCAGCGCCGGTGCCGCGCTGCCGTTGACGGTGGAGAGGGGATGAGTAGTCAGCCGTACGACCCGCTGCGGTTGTGTGTGTACGCCACCGTTGCGTTGCTGGCCTGGCTGTCGGGTCCGTGGGCCGTCGCGGTGTTCGCGGTGCTGGGGGTGGTGGGCTATGTCCGCGCACGACGAGCCGGGCTGCTGCAGAGCAAGTGCGTCCTGCGCGACACCCGACTGGTGATCGGTTACCTCGGGGTGCTGGGGGCTGTCGCCGTCGCCGCGATCGTGCACGGCTTCATGAGCTGAGCGGGGTCACACCGGGGGGTAGGCCGGGGGTGGGTAGACCCCCCGCAGTGCCCACGGGAACCAGGAGAAGAAGTACTCGATCTCGTCGCTCGCGTCGTAATCCGGGTTCGGATCCATCAGCACGCCTCCCAGTGATAGGCCCAGTAGTACTGGTCTCTGCAGTGTACGCAGAGTGTCCAGGGGCACGTCCCACGCTGGATACAACTGGGGACGAAACCGGCAGGGGGCCTAGACTGGCCAACCAGTTGATTGAGTGGGCGGCTCGAGACGTCGCCGTGGCAGGAAGTGGAACATGGCATCAGAGAACGGGCTGACCCGCCGCGAGGAGCTGCTGGCCGTCGCCACCAAGCTGTTCGCGGCCCGTGGTTACCACGGCACCCGGATGGACGATGTCGCCGATGTCGTGGGGCTGAACAAAGCGACGGTGTACCACTACTACGCCAGCAAGTCGCTGATCCTCTATGACATCTACCAGCGGGCGGCCGACAATACTCTGGCCGCGGTCCACGATGACCCGTCGTGGACCGCACGCGAGGCGCTCTACCAGTACACCGTGCGGCTGCTGACCCAGATCGCGGCCAACCCCGAGGGTGCGGCGGTGTACTTCCAGGAGCAGCCCTACATCAGCGAATGGTTCACCGAGGAGCAGGTCGCCGAGATCCGGGAGAAGGAGTCCCAGGTCTACGAGCACGTGCACGGCCTGATCGACCGGGGCATCACCAGCGATGAGTTCTATCCCTGCGACTCCCATGTCCTGGCACTCGGCTACATCGGGATGACCCTCGGGGCCTACCGGTGGCTGCGGCCGCACGGACGCCGCTCTGCCGAGGAAATCGCCGCGGAGTTCAGTACCGCCCTGCTTCGGGGCCTGATCCGCGACGAGAGGATCCGTGCGGAGTCGCCGCTGGGCGGAGACGCCGGTTCTCCCCGATAGGATCGCGCCATGCCGCTGGTGAGCAAAACGGTCGAGATCGCCGCCGAAGAATCGGTGATCCTGGGCATCGTCTCCGATTTCGAGGCCTATCCGCAGTGGAACGACGAGGTCAAGGGGTGCTGGGTTCTGCACCGCTACGACGACGGCCGCCCCAGTCAGCTGCGGTTGGACACCTCGATCCAGGGCAATGAGGGCACCTACATCCAGGCGGTCTACTACCCGCAGCCGAACCAGATCCAGACGGTGATGCAGCAGGGTGAGCACTTCTCCAAGCAGGAGCAGTTGTTCGCCGTCGTGGGCATGGGCCCGGTGTCGCTGCTGACCGTCGACATGGATGTCGAAGTGTCCATGGCAGTTCCGGTGCCCGCGATGATGGTCAAGAAGGTCATCAACGAGGCCCTCGACCACCTGGCGAACAATCTGAAGGCCCGCGCCGAGGAACTCGCGAAGCGCTAACGCCACATCCCGCTGCGCTCCAGCACCGCGGTGAGCCGGTTCGCGGCGTCGGTGAACTGCCACGACGTGTGTGTCGCCACGGCCTCGGCATCCCGCGCGCGCAGCGCGGCGATCAGATCGCGGTGGTTGCCGACCGCGTCGGCGCCCCAGCCGGGGTCGGCGGCGTAGAGCAGAGCCGGCATGGACCGCGCGACGTGCAGCAGGAACCACGCCAGTTTGATCCGGCCCGCCACCCGGTTGAACGCGCGGTGGAAAGCGAATTCGGCGGCGACCACGGCCTCGGAGTCGGCGGCCGCGACGGCCGTGGCGAGCGCGTCGTTGAGCTCTTCGAGCTCGTCGATCCCCGCGTCGGTGATCCTGGTGGTCGCGCTGGTGGCGAGCTCCCTGGCGATCGTCGACTGCAGCCAGAAGATGTCCTCGATGTCCTGGCGCGACATCGGTACCACGGTGTAGCCGCGGTGGGGCTCCAGCCGCACCATCCCCTCGCCGCGGAGCGTCAGCAGCGCCTCACGCACCGGGGTGATGCTCACGCCGAGCTGTGCGGCCGTCTCGTCGAGCCGGATGAAGGTGCCCGGTTTGAGCACACCGGACATGATCTCGGCGCGCAGCCGGCCCGCTACCTCATCGGAGAGTTGGGTGCGCCGCAACCCCCGCCCGGACTGGCGGCCCCGCGGCGTCTCGACGGGTGCCTTCACGCGCTCCTCGCGACCTCTGCTCACTGAGTCTGACGGGCTTGTCTGCCTCGCGCGCAGCATTTACTGTGACCGGGGCAACACCATGTTTGATCAAATGTAAGACTCCCGCAAGTCTGATCGAAGGGGGCGACACGACGTGACCGCACAGCTGGCCGGGCAGGCGATCAGTCAGACTCCGGTGGCGCAGCCGTACTTGGCGCGCCGCCAGAACTGGGTCACCCAGCTGGAGCGCCACGCGTTGATGCAACCCCACGCCGTCGCGTTGCGGTTCCTCGGGCGCAGCACGACGTGGGGGGACCTGAAAAGCCGGGTGAGCGCCCTTGCCGACGCGCTGGCGCGCCGCGGGGTGGGCTCCGGGGACCGGGTGATGATCCTGATGCTCAACCGCACCGAGTTCGTGGAGTCCTTCCTGGCCGCCAACATGCTCGGAGCCATCGCCGTACCGGTGAATTTCCGGCTCACCCCACCCGAGATCGCCTTCCTGGTGTCCGACTGTGACGCCCGGGTGGTCATCACCGAACCGGTGCTCGCGCCGGTCGCGGTCGGGGTGCGTCGACTCGCCCCCACCCTCGAGACCGTCATCGTCGCAGGTGCCCCCTCCGAGGAGGGGGTCCTGGGCTACGAGGATCTCATCGCCGAGGGCGGGGAGTCCCATCAGCCCGTGGACATCCCCAATGACAGCCCGGCGCTGATCATGTACACCTCCGGGACCACCGGACGCCCCAAGGGGGCGGTACTGACCCACACCAACTTGACCGGTCAGACGATGACGGGCTTCTACACCAACGGCGCCGACGTCAACAGCGACGTGGGCTTCATCGGGGTGCCGCTGTTCCATATCGCCGGTATCGGCAACATGCTCACCGGACTCACCCTGGGCATCCCGACGGTGCTCAATCCACTCGGTGCCTTCGACCCGGGTCAGCTGCTGGACGTACTGGAATCGGAAAAGGTCACCGGTATCTTCCTGGTGCCCGCCCAGTGGCAGGCGGTGTGTGCTGCCCAGCAGGCCAGGCCGCGGGACCTGCGGCTGCGGGTGATGTCCTGGGGCGCGGCGCCGGCGTCGGACACGCTGCTGCGGCAGATGTCGGCGACGTTCCCCGACACCCTGATCCTGGCGGCGTTCGGGCAGACCGAGATGTCACCGGTGACGTGCATGTTGTCGGGCGAGGACGCCATCCGCAAGCTCGGTTCGGTGGGCAAGGTGATTCCGACCGTGGCGGCTCGCGTGGTCGATGAGAACATGAACGACGTCCCCGTCGGCGAGGTCGGTGAGATCGTCTATCGCGCACCGACTTTGATGGCCGGCTACTGGAACAATCCCGAGGCGACCGCGGAAGCCTTCGCGGGCGGCTGGTTTCACTCCGGCGACCTCGTCCGCATGGACTCCGACGGTTACGTCTGGGTGGTGGACCGCAAGAAGGACATGATCATCTCCGGCGGCGAGAACATCTACTGCGCTGAGGTGGAGAACGTGCTGGCCGGCCACCCGGCGATCGCCGAGGTGGCGGTGATCGGGCGCGGCCACCGGAAGTGGGGCGAGGTTCCGGTGGCAGTGGTAGCAGTGACAGCCGCGGCAGCAGAGGTGAGCCTGCGGCTCGAGGACCTCATCGAGTTCCTCGACGAAAGGTTGGCCCGGTACAAGCACCCCCGCGGCCTCGAGATCGTCGACGCCCTGCCGCGCAATCCTGCTGGCAAAGTGTTGAAGACGGAATTGCGGATGCGATTCGGGACTTCGGAAGAACCCCATTCTCTTCCTGAAAGCCCCTGAGCGGTACCACTTCTCGAATCAAGTTCTAAAACTTGACGGGTGTGCAATATTTGCGCGCGCGACAGGGGAGGGTTAATCGTGCCGATGAGGTACACGCCCGCGGTGCCATCGGGTACATTCCTGTGGTCCGTCTTACTACTGGAGAGTAGGGAGGCGGACACCACTGACTCCGGGTCGGGCCAAGGAGGGAGCGTGCCGGGCATTTCGACATTGCACCGCCACAACCGGCAGATCCCGTTCCGGGTGTCCGCGTGACTGCATCGTCCAGTGGCCTGACCGGCTACGTACGCGAGCAGTTGCGCACCCCGCTGGAACTCGTCGGCGGCTTTTTCCGGATGTGCGTGCTCACTGGTAGAGCGCTGCTGCGGCCGTTCGAATGGCGCGAGTTCATCGATCAGAGCTGGTTTCTGATGCGGGTGGCGTTCCTGCCGACCGTCGCGGTCTCGATCCCACTGACCGTGCTCATCATCTTCACCCTCAACATCCTGTTGGCCGAGTTCGGTGCCGCCGACGTCTCCGGCGCCGGAGCCGCACTGGGCGCGGTGACACAGCTCGGGCCGTTGGTGACCGTGCTGGTGGTCGCCGGCGCCGGGTCCACGGCCATCTGCGCCGACCTCGGCGCGCGGACCATCCGCGAGGAGATCGACGCCCTCGAGGTCCTCGGTATCGACCCCATCCACCGCCTCGTCGTCCCGCGCGTCGTGGCGTCGACGTTCGTGGCGTTCCTACTCAACGGCGCAGTCATCACGATCGGCCTGGTAGGCGGGTTCATCTTCGGCGTCTACATCCAGAACGTCTCTGCCGGCGCCTACGTCTCGACCCTGACATTGGTCACCGGACTGCCCGAGGTGATCATCTCGTTGATCAAGGCGTTGACCTTCGGACTGATTGCCGGCCTGGTGGGGTGCTACCGCGGCCTGACGGTCGCCGGTGGTGCCAAGGGTGTGGGCACCGCCGTCAACGAAACGCTGGTGCTGTGTGTGGTCGCGCTCTTCGCGGTCAACGTTGTGCTGACCACCATCGGCGTCCGGTTCGGTACGGGGGGCTGACATGTCGACCACACAGGTCCTGCGCAGCCGCTTCCCGCGCGCCTACGAGAACGCCGGGCGACTCGTCGCCTCGCCGGCGCGATTCCTGGACTCCCTGGGGCAGGTCGCCTGGTTCGTCATCACCGCGATGGGATCGATCGGGCACGCGCTGCGCTTCTACCGGCGGGAAACGCTTCGGCTCATCGCCGAAATCGGAATGGGCACCGGCGCCATGGCAGTCATCGGCGGCACCGTGGCCATTGTCGGGTTCGTGACACTGTCGGGCGGCTCGCTGATCGCCATCCAGGGTTTCGCCTCACTCGGCAATATCGGAGTCGAGGCGTTCACCGGCTTCTTCGCCGCACTGGTCAACGTGCGCATTGCCGCGCCGGTGGTGGCCGGTCAGGCGCTGGCCGCAACGGTGGGCGCGGGGGCCACCGCCGAACTGGGCGCGATGCGCATCAGCGAGGAGATCGACGCGCTGGAAGTCATGGGCATCAAATCAATTTCGTACCTGGTCTCCACCCGGATCCTGGCCGGCTTCGTCGTCATCATCCCGCTGTACGCCATGGCGATCATCATGAGTTTTCTGTCCGCCCAGATCACCACGACGTTCTTCTACGGACAGTCGCTGGGCACCTACGATCACTACTTCCGCACGTTCCTGCGGCCCGACGACGTGATGTGGTCGTTCGTGCAGGCCATCATCATCTCGGTCATCGTCATGCTCAACCACTGCTACTACGGCTACAACGCCAGCGGCGGCCCGGTCGGTGTCGGTGAGGCCGTTGGCCGTTCGATGCGCTCCTCGCTGGTTCTGATCGTCGTCGTCGTCCTGCTGGCCTCGTTGGCGCTCTACGGCGTCGACCCGAACTTCAACCTGACGGTGTAGCCATGACCGCACCCGGGCAAGTCACCTCACCACCCAACGAGCAGCGCACGCCGCCCTACAAGCTGGCGGGGGTGATCCTGCTGGTCATCGTCCTGGTCGTGGTCGCGATGGTCTACGTCCAATTCCGCGGCGGCTTCACCTCCACCACGCCGCTCACCCTGGTGTCGGATCGCGCCGGTCTGGTGATGGATCCGGGATCGAAGGTGACCTACAACGGCGTCGAGATCGGGCGCGTGGCCAAGGTCGACCCGGTCGACCGCGACGGCACCACCAAGGCACAGTTGACACTTGACGTCGACCCCCGCTACATCGACCTGATCCCGGCCAATGTCAACGCCAACATCCAGGCGACGACGGTGTTCGGCAACAAGTACGTCTCGTTCACCTCACCGGAAGACCCCACATCCGCCCGTATCTCGTCAGCCGACGTGATCGACGTGTCCGGGGTGACAACGGAATTCAACACCCTGTTCGAAACCATCACCTCGATCTCCGAGCAGGTTGATCCGGTGAAGCTGAACATGACGCTCTCGGCGACAGCGGAGGCACTGACCGGGCTGGGCGCCAAATTCGGCCAGTCGCTGGTCAGCGGCAACACCATCCTCGACGACATCAACCCGCGGATGCCGCAACTGCGGTATGACCTGCAGCGATTGGCCGATCTGTCCGACGTCTACACCTCAGCCTCACCCGACCTGTTCGACGCGCTGGACAACGCCGTGGTGACGGTGCGCTCGCTGAACGAGCAGCGCGGTGATCTGGATGCCGCGCTGCTGGGCGCAGTGGGTTTCGGCAACACCGGCGGCGACGTCTTCGAACGGGGCGGGCCGTACCTGGTGCGCGGCGCGCACGATCTGGTACCCACGGCGCAGGTCCTGGACAGGAACAGCCCCGCGCTGTTCTGCACCATCCGCAACTACGCCACGGCAGCGCCGAAAGTCGCTACGGCCCTGGGCGGTAACGGATACTCGCTGAACACCAACACCACATTCCTGGGCGCGGAGAACCCCTACGTCTATCCGGACAACCTGCCGCGGCTCAATGCCAAGGGTGGGCCCGGTGGCGCACCGGGATGTTGGCAGGAGATCACCAGGGAGCTGTGGCCGGCACCGTATCTGGTGTTGGACACCGGCGCCTCGATCGCCCCGTACAACCACTTCGAGCTGGGCCAGCCGATTCTCACCGAATACGTCTGGGGCCGCCAAGGCGGGGAGAACACGATCAACCCATGAAAACCACCGGTACTGCGATCAAGCTCGGCGCCTTCTCCCTGGTGCTGCTGATGTTCACCGCGATCATCATCATCGTGTTCGGTCAGATCCGATTCGACCGGACCAGCGGCTACTCCGCAGAGTTCGCCAATGCGAGCGGATTACGCGCCGGTCAGTTCGTCCGGGCCTCCGGCGTCGAGATCGGCAAGGTCAACAAGGTGCAGCTGATCGACGGGGGTCAGCGGGTCCGGGTGGAATTCAACGTCGACCGCACCCTGCCGCTGTACCAGTCCACCACCGCGCAGATTCGCTACCAGGATTTGATCGGCAACCGTTACCTGGAATTGCAGCGCGGTCAGGGAGAGGGCTCCGACCGGGTGCTGCCGCCCGGCGGGTCGATCCCGTTGTCGCGAACCACACCGGCACTGAATCTCGACGCCCTCATCGGGGGATTCCGACCACTGTTCCGTGCGTTGGACCCCGACAAGGTCAACAGCATCGCCCAGTCGCTCATCACGGTGTTCCAGGGACAAGGTGGCACCATCAGCGACATCCTGGACCAGACAGCGCAATTGACCACCGCCCTGGCTGACCGGGACCAGGCCATCGGTGAGGTGATCACCAACCTCAACACCGTGCTGGACACGACCGTCAAACACCAGAAGGAGTTCGACCAGACGGTCGACAACTTCGAGGTGCTGATCACCGGATTGAAGAACCGGGCCGATCCGTTGGCGGAGTCGGTGGCCGACATCAGCAATGCCGCAGGCACTCTGGGCGACCTGCTGGCCGACAACCGGCCGATCCTGAAAGACACCATCGGTCACCTCGAGGCCGTCCAACAGCCGTTGGTCGACCAACAGGCCCAGGTCGAGGACGTCTTGGTCAAGTTCCCCAACGCGCTGAAGATCATCGGCCGCGCCGGCGGCGTGTACGGCGATTTCTTCAACTTCTACATCTGCGATCTGTCCCTCAAGCTCAACGGACTACAGCCGGGCGGGCCAGTTCGTACCGTCAAGGTGTTCACTCAGCCGACGGGTCGGTGCACACCGCAATGAGGACACTCGAGGGATCCAACCGGGTCCAGATGGGCGTACTGGGCATCCTGATCCTGGTCATGGTGATCGGCGTGGGACAGAGTTTCTCCAGCGTGCCGATGCTCTTCGCGCAGCCGACCTACTTCGGCCAGTTCGCCGACTCCGGCGGCCTCACCACCGGCGACAAAGTGCGCATCGCCGGTACCGACGTCGGTACCGTGCAGAGCCTGGCCATCGAGGGCGACCACGTGAAGCTCGGATTTTCGTTGAACGGCAACCAGATCGGCACCGATTCCCGGCTGGCGATCCGCACCGAAACGATCCTCGGCAAGAAGGTGCTCGAGATCGAGCCGCGCGGAAGTGAGACGTTGCGGGCATCAGGGGTGCTGCCCATCGGACAGAGCACCACGCCGTATCAGATCTACGACGCATTCTTCGACGTCACCAAAGCCGCTGCGGGATGGGACATCCAGACGGTGAAGCAGTCGCTGAACGTGCTCAGCGAAACCGTCGACCAGACATACCCGCACCTGAGTGCTGCTCTCGATGGCGTCGCGAGGTTCTCCGACACCATCGGCAAGCGCGACGAGCAGTTCAAACAGCTGCTGGCCAACGCCAACAAGGTGGCCAGTGTGCTGGGAGACCGCAGCGGTCAGATCAATGAGCTGTTGGTCAACTCCCGCACGCTGCTCGCGGCCATCAATGAACGCAGCACTGCGGTCAACTACCTCCTGGAGAACGTCTCGCAGGTCTCCCGCCAGTTCCAGGGACTGGTCAACGACAACCCCAACCTGAACAAGGTGCTCGAACAGTTGCAAACGGTCAGCGGCATCCTGGAGCGCCACAAGTTCGACCTGGCCGATTCACTGTCGACGCTGAGCAAGTTCACCGCCTCCCTGGCCGAAGCCATCGGTTCGGGACCGTACTTCAAGGTGATCCTGATCAACCTGCTCCCGGGGCAGGCCCTGCAACCGTTCATCGACGCGGCGTTCAAGAAGCGCGGCATCGACCCGGAACAGTTCTGGCGCAACGCCGGTCTGCCGGCCTTCCAGTTCCCCGACCCGAACGGGGAACGGCAACCCAACGGCGCGCCGCCGCCGGCACCGCGGGTGCTCGAAGGCACACCGGACTTCCCCGGCCCCGCCGTACCCAAGGGCTCACCGTGCTCATACACCCCGCCCGCGGACGGTATCCCGTCACCGGCGAACCCGCTGCCGTGCGCCTCGCTGACCACCGGGCCGTTCGGTGACAACCCCTATGGGCCCAACTACGGTCCGCCCCAAGGGGTTCTGACCTCACCGCCGAATCCGAACGCCCCACCACCGGCGCCCGGAGTGCCGATCGCGGGAGAGCCGGGACAGCTGCCGCCCACTGTGCCCGGCACGCCGGTGCCGATCGAGCAGGGCCCGCCCGGTGCGCGGACGCTGCCGCTGGGCCCGCCGCCCGGACCCGGACCGACTCCGGTGCCGGTGCCGGTGGTACCGCCCGCCACACCGCCGGTGCCGGGCCCCGGTCAGCAGCTCCCGCCCAATACCGTTGCCCCGCTGCCGGGTAACCCACCCTTCGTCATCCCGTCGACCACTATCGACAGCACGGGAGGCTGACAGATGTCCACGATCTTCAACGTCCGCAACATGAAAATCCCGCGGGTGTCCCGGATTACGGTGATCATCGGCGCACTCCTCCTGGTGCTGGGCCTGGTGGGGGCCGTGGCCGGCTGGCAGCTCTACAAGAAGCTGACCTACAACACCGTCGTCGCGTATTTCCCTGAGGCACTGGCCCTCTACCCGGGCGACAAGGTCCAGATCATGGGCGTCAAGGTCGGGACCATCGACAGCATCGATCCGGCCGGGGACCGGATGAAGGTCACCTTCAGCTACGAGAACAAGTACAAGGTGCCTGCGGATGTCACCGCCTCGATCCTGAACCCGAGCCTGGTGGCATCCCGGACCATCCAGTTGGCCCCGGCCTATACCGGCGGCCCAGAGTTGGAGAACAACGCCGTCATCCCGATCGAGCGCACCCAGGTACCCGTCGAATGGGACGAGCTGCGCAATCAGATCACCGACATCGTCTCGGAGCTGGGGCCGACACCCGAGCAGCCCAAGGGCCCGTTCGGCGACGTGATCGACTCGTTCGCCAACGGACTGGCGGGCAAGGGTGAACAGCTGAATACCACCCTGAATGCCTTGTCCGAGGCCGTCACTGCGCTCAACGAGGGACGCGGTGATTTCTTTGCCGTCGCCAAGAGCCTGGCGCTGTTCGTCAACGCCCTGCACCGCAGCGACCAACAGTTCGTCGAACTCAACAGCAATCTCGCCGAATTCACCGACTCGTTCACCAACAGCGACCAGGAGCTGGCGACCGCGCTCCAGGACGTCGACGGATTGCTCACTACGGCACAGCAATTCATCAACGACAATGGCTCGGAGTTGTCCACGAGTATCAACAACCTGGCTTCGGCCACGAACGCGATCCTGCAGCCGGAGCCCCGCGACGGCCTGGAGACCGCGCTGCACGTCTTCCCGAACCTGGCGGCCAACCTAGTCAACATCTACGAGCCCACCAACGGCTCGTTGAGCGCCGTCCCGGTCATCGGCAACTTCGCGAACCCACTGCAGTTCATCTGCAGCTCCATCCAGGCGGGCAGCAGGCTCGGCTACCAGGAATCAGCCGAACTGTGTGCGCAGTACCTGGCGCCGGTGCTGGATGCGATCAAGTTCAACTTCCTGCCCTTCGGTGTGAACGCGGCCTCCACGGCGGCGACGCTGCCCAAGTACGTGGCATACTCCGAGCCCCGGCTACAGCCCCCGCCGGGGTACAAGGACACCACCGTGCCCGGCATCTGGTCCCGAGACACCCTGTTCAGCCACGGCAACCATGAGCCGGGTTGGATTGTGGCGCCGGGCATGCAAGGCCTGCAGGTACAGCAGTTCACCAAGAACATGCTGACACCGGACTCGCTGGCGGCGCTGATGGGCGGACCCGACCCCGCGACGATCCCGCCGGCAGGGCCGCGCGGCGGTGCCCCGCCGAATGCCTACGACCAGAACAATCCGCTGCCCCCGCCGTGGTACCCGCAGCCGCCACCGCCGCCCGCCCCGGCTCCGAACGTGATCCCGGGACCGCTGCCACTGTCGGAGCAGGTCCCCGGCCCGGCGCCGGCCGCTCCTGCGGCCCCCGCGGAGCCCGGCCCGCGGCTGCCCGCTGAGGTGGGAGCCCCGTGATGCGCACAGTGAGAGTCGCCCGGGCCGTGGTGTGGCGCACGCTGGTTCTGGCCGTCGTGGCAATGGTGCTGGCGTCCTGCGGCTGGCGCGGTGTGGCCAACGTTCCGCTGCCGGGCGGCCCCGGTACCAGCGGCGCCAAGATGACCATCTACGTCCAGATGCCAGATACGTTGGCCCTCAACGTCAACAGCCGGGTCCGCGTCGCGGATGTGTTCGTCGGTTCGGTGCGCAAGATCGAGCTCATGAACTGGGTGGCAACCTTGACGCTGGATATCGATCCCAGCGTCCAGCTGCCCGAGAATGCCGTCGCGCGGATCGGGCAGACCAGCTTGCTGGGCACCCAGCACGTGGAATTGGATGCACCGCAGGACCCGTCGCCGCAGGAGCTGCGCGACGGAGACACCATCCCGCTGCAGCGCTCCTCTTCGTACCCGACCACCGAGCGCACGCTTGCCAGCATCGCCACCGTGCTCCGCGGCGGCGGGATCCCCAGCCTCGAGGTGATCCAGACCGAGGTCTACAACATCCTCGACGGCAACGCCGAACAGGTCCGCGCGTTCCTCGGCAAGCTCGACGTGTTCACCGAGCAGCTCAATGCCCAGCGTGAGGATCTCACCCGCGCCATCGATTCCACCAACGAGTTGTTGACCGTGGTCGCCTCCCGCAATGCCACCCTGGACCGGGTTCTCACCGAATTCCCGCCGCTGATCAAGTACTTCGCCGACCAGCGGAACCTCTTCGCCGACGCGGTGACTGCATTGGGGCGGTTCAGCCGGGCCACCGATGAGACGTTGTCGGCGGTCCGCGGCGACCTCGAGACCAACCTGCAGCTGCTGCAGCGCCCACTCGCCCAGCTCGCGCGCAGTTCGCCATACCTCGTCGGCGCACTGAGTCTGATGCTGACCGTGCCGTTCAACATCGACAACGTGCCCAAACTGGTTCGCGGTGACTACATCAACACCTCGGCGACATTCGACCTGACACTGAGCACACTGGACAACGCGTTCCTCACCGGAACCGGGTTCTCCGGCGCGCTGCGCGCTCTGGAGCAGGCGTGGGGCCGCGACGTGAACCAGATGATCCCGGATGTGCGGTACACCCCCAGTCCCAACTCGGTGCCCGGCGGCCCGCTGGTGGAGCGGGGTGAATAAACCGTGCTGACGCGCTTCATCCGAATCCAGTTGGTGCTGTTCACCGTTCTGACGGTGATCGCGCTGGTCGCGTTGGGTTGGTACTACCTGCGGCTGCCCAGCATGGCCGGGATCGGCCAGTACACGCTCAAGGCGGACCTGCCCGCCTCGGGCGGTCTGTACCCGACCGCCAACGTCACCTACCGCGGTATCACCATCGGCAAGGTGACCGATGTCGAACCCACCGAGTCGGGCGCCAAGGCCACGATGAGCATCGAGAACCGGTACCAGATCCCGGTGGATGCGTCGGCCAATGTGCACTCGGTATCGGCGATCGGCGAGCAGTACCTTGACCTGGTGTCGGAAGGCAATCCGGGACAGTTCTTCTCGTCCGGTCAGACCATCACCACCGGGACGGTGCCGCGGGAGATCGGGCCGGCCCTCGATGCCGCCGACCGCGGTCTGTCCGTGCTGCCGAAGGAGAAGATCTCGGGGTTACTCGACGAGACGGCGATGGCCGTCGGCGGGCTCGGCCCGGCCCTGCAGCGTCTCGTCGACGGCACGCAGGCGATCGTGAACGACTTCGACACCAATATCGGCGACGTCAACGACATCATCGACAATTCCGCGCCGATCATCGACAGCCAGGTCAACTCCGGCGACGCGATTCGGCGCTGGGCTGCGAACCTGAACAATATTGCGGGCCAGGCTGCGCAGCAGGACCAGGCGTTGCGCAGCGGCCTGGCCAAGGCCGGTCCCACCGCCGAGCAGGTGACGTCGGTGTTCAGCAATGTGCAGGAGGCGCTGCCACAGACCCTGGCGAACCTGTCGATCGTGCTGGACATGCTCAAGCGATACAACAAGGGCCTGGAGCAGACGCTGGTGATCCTGCCGCAGGGCGCAGCGATTGCACAGACGGTGACTGCCCCGTTCAAGGACGCCGCCGCGTTGAACTTCAGCTTGACGATCAACCAACCACCACCGTGCCTGACGGGGTTCCTGCCGGCCAGCGAATGGCGTTCACCCGCGGACACCACGACGCTGCCGCTGCCGAGCAACACCTACTGCAAGATTCCGAAGGACACCCCGGCCAACGTGGTGCGCGGCGCCCGGAACTATCCCTGCGCCGACGTCCCCGGTAAGACGGCGGCCACCCCGCGGGAGTGCCGTAGCGAGGACCCGTATGTGCCGCTGGGCACGAACCCGTGGTACGGCGACCCGAACCAGGTGCTGAACTGTCCGGCCCCAGGTGCGCGCTGTGACCAGCCGGTCAATCCGGGGCGGGTCATCCCGGCGCCGTCGGTCAACAGCGGCGTCAACCCACTACCGGCGGGCATGCTGCCGCCGCCACTGCCCCCCGTCAGCGATCCGCTGAGCCCGCCGGGGAGCGGTTCGGTGCAGTGCAGTGGCCAACAACCCAATCCCTGCATCTACACTCCGGCACCAGGCGCTGCGATCTACAACCCGCAGGCCGGTGAGGTAGTGGGCCCGGACGGGGTCAGGTACTCCGTGCGCAATTCGACGAACACAGGAGAAGAGGGATGGAAGGAGATGCTGGCGCCCGCCAGCTGAATCCCGACGACCCGGGCCAGGCTGAACGCGCAGATGCGCCGGAGGCGGCCGAATCGGCAGCACCTGCCTTGACCACCGACACCGCAGGTGGGCCGACATCGCGTCTGGCCTCACGCGGCTGGTTCGTCGGGGTGTGCACCGCCCTGCTGGTCCTGGCGGCCGCGGTGGCCACCGCCGGCTACCTCGCCCTGCGTTCGAACCAGGACGCCGGTGCGGTGGCACAGGCCGAGGCCGAAGCCACCCAGGCGGCCAAGGACTGCGTGGCAGCCACGCAGGCGCCGGACACCGCGGCGATGGCCGAGAGCCAGCAAAAGATCATCAATTGCGCCACCGGCGATTACGGTGCCCAGGCCACGCTCTACAGCGGCGTGCTGGTGGAGGCGTACCAGGCCGCCAACGCCCAGGTCCAAGTCACCGACATGCGGGCGGCGGTGGAGCGTCACAACGACGACGGCTCCATGGACGTGCTGGTGGCGCTGCGGGTGAAACTCTCGAATTCCGAAGTGCAGCAACAGGAGACCGGCTACCGGCTGCGGGTCCAGATGGCACCGGACGGCGGCACCTACAAGATCGCCCGCCTCGACCAGGTGACGACGTGACCACCGTGCTCGACGACACCACCGATGCGCACCCCGAGGCTCCGCCCGCTGAAGGGGTTGCGGCCGGCGTAACGCCGGCACTGGCGGGCTGGTGGGCACGGGTCGGTGCGTTTGCCATCGATGTCCTCATCGGGACGCTCACTGTGGTCACGCTGGCGTTGGTCGCCTGGTCGACCGAGCAGCGCAGTTGGCTGTGGTGGGTGTGCGTGCTCACCGCCGGTGTGGTGCTGCTCGCCGTTGCGGTCAACCGGTTGTTGTTGCCGGCGCTGACCGGATGGAGCCTGGGTCGTGCGCTGCTGGGTCTGCGGGTGGTGCGCCGCGACGGTGCTGCCGCCGGGCCGTGGCTGCTGCTGCTGCGCGACCTCGGCCATCTGCTCGACACCGCGGCGGTGTTCCTCGGCTGGCTGTGGCCACTGTGGGATTCGCGTAACCGCACCTTGGCCGATCTGCTCGTGGGCACCGAAGTACACCGGACCGCGCAGCGGCCGGCCCGCGCCGGTGCGTTCACCGCCATCGCGGTGACGGCTACGGCCGTGGTCGCCGTCACCGCCGCCGTTCTGAGTTATTTCGTGGTGTACCAAACAGATCTGCGGGTGGCACAGGCGCGGGAACAGTTGTCCGTAGAGGGGCCGAAGGTCGTTGAGGGGATGCTCAGCTACGACACCGCCACCCTGCAGGCCGATTTCGAGCGGGCCCGGGGCCTGGTGACCGACGGTTACCGGGAGCAACTGGTGGCACAGCAGGAGGCGATCTCGAAATCCGTTGCGGTGGCCAATGACTACTGGACCGCCAACAGTGCCGTACTGACCAACACCACCGACCGGGGCACCATGCTGCTCGCCCTGCAGGGCCAGCGGGGGACACCACCACAGCAGCGGTTCATCACGGCGACGGTGAAGGTCGACTTCGAGAAGTCCGGCGGACAGTGGCGGGTCAACTCCCTGGCGGTGCTGGCGAGGCCCAAGGCCGAGGGGCCGGCGCAGTGAGCCCGCGCCGCAAGCTCGATCCCGCCGCCCCGGACACGTTCAGTGACCGGCCGCCGCCGCGTCCGCGTCGTGTTGGTCTGGCCGTGCTGGTGTCGGCAGCGGCCGCGATCGTCATCGCCGCGCTCACCGTGAGCACGTTGCTGCTGATCACCCATGAGAAACACCGCCGCGCGGCTGTCAAAGACGTAGCGGTGATCAGCTACGTGCGCTCCTTCATGACGCAGTACACCTCGCCAGATCCCTTGCACGCCAACGACTATGCCGATCAGGTGCTGGCGCAGGCGACCGGTCAGCTGGCGAAGGTCTACCAGGAGCGGATCAACGAGATCGTGGTGCAGGTCGCCCAGGCCGAGCGGACCCGGGGGACGGTCCTCGATGCCGGCGTCGAGCGGTGGAATGGTGACGGCAGCGCCGACGTCGTGGTGGCCACCAAGACGGTGACCACGATGCCCGACGGAAAGACCTTCGAGGGCGGCTCCCGGTGGGTGGCCACCGCGACCCAGGAAGGAGACCAGTGGAAGATCAGCAATCTGCTGCAGGTGATCTGACTCCGCAGGACACCGATCAGGACGCGGAGGCCACCGCGGAGCAGGTTTCCTCCCGTCGGCACCGGATGCCGGTCGGCAAAGCGCGCCGGGCGGCCGCCACGGCGGAACCGCCGAGCGCGGAAAACCCGGTTGCGCCAGAGGGTCTGGATGAGGAAGCCACCGCCGATACCGGCCCGCAGCCCGACGGGGACCCGGTGGCGTATGCCGGGAGGCAGCCCGCTCCCCGGTGGGCTGTTGCCGGGATAGCCGTGGCCGCAACACTGTTCGTCAGCGCCGGTGCCTTCGCCGGCGCGACTGCCCAGCCGTATCTGGCGCAGCGGGCTCTGGTGGACACCAAACTCGACATCGCGCGCACGGCGGCCGAAGCCATCACGACGCTGTGGACCTACACCCCGGACAATATGGAATCGCTGGCCGACAGATCGGCCCGGTTCCTCGGTGGGGACTTCGAGGCGCAGTACCGCAAGTACGTCGACGCGATCGCGCCGACCAACAAGCAGGCTCAGGTCACCAACAACACCCAGGTGGTCGGCACAGCCGTCGAGTCGCTCGACGGTGCCGACGCCACCGCCATCGTGTACACGAACTCCACGGCCACCAGTCCGCTGACCAAGGGCATTCCGTCCATGCGTTACCTGTCCTACCGGCTCACCCTGCAGCGGAACGCGTCCACCTGGCTGGTGACCAGCATGAACACCATCACCTCCCTGGATCTCACACCCCAGATCTGAGGGTCTGGCAGCCGCCGGACCTTCCGAAACGTCAATAAACTGGTCGCGGTCGTGTACATTCCTACGGCACGCTGTGGGCGGTTGAGGTGCGCCGTGTCGGGGCGCCGCACCGGTCCGCCGCAGCGGGCACGACTCGGGCGGTTCAGCCCCATCTGAGTCGGGGGCGGACACCGGGGAAGGGCGTGGTGGCCATGGGCCGAAATGTCACGGCCTCCCCGGTGTCTGAAAAGTTCACCACCGCCGCACTTCTCCTGATGACCTTCGCCACGGGACTGGTCGACGCCGTCAGCGTGCTGGCGCTGGGCCATGTGTTCGTGGCCAACATGACCGGCAATGTGATCTTCCTGGGGTTCTGGTTCGTCCCGCATTCCGGTGTCGACCTGACCGCCGCGGTGGTGGCATTCCTCGGATTCCTCATCGGCACAGTCATCGGCGGCCGGTTCACCCGCCACCTCGACCACGATGTGCGGTTGTGGTTGACGGTCGCGCTGGGAACCGAGGTGGTGCTGCTGCTGGTGTTGTCGATCCTGGCCGGCACCGGCGTGCTCGACTATCAGGACAACGGAAAGCTGGTCCTCATCGCCGGTTTGGCGGTGGCGTTCGGCAATCAGAATGCCGCGGCGCGCCAGTTCGGGGTGCAGGAGCTCAGCACCACGGTCCTGACGCAGACCATCGTGGGCATCGGGGTGGACAGCCGGCTGGCCGGGGGGACGGGAGATCGTGAAAAGCTGCGGTACGGCGTGGTTTTCACGATGCTCGCCGGCGCGGCGGTGGGCGCGACGATGACGCTGGTGGCGGTGGCTCCGGTGATCACGCTGGCGGCTGTGGTGGTGGGGGCAGCGTTGCTGATTTTCCGCTATGGTCCGGCGGCTCCGGCACGCGGATAGCGTTGCGTGCCACGTCGATGCCCGGCGTGACGGCCCGGCTGACTCCCCGACGATTCCGGCGACTGAAGTCTGCGTCGGACTGATACGACGGAGCTAGACGCCGCCGGGGGACCAGGGGTCGACGGGCACGACGCCGCGTGTGCGGCCTTCATCGTCGAGCAGGTGGCCGTTGACTTTGGACATCCGCAGAACGAGCCGCCGGTCGGTGATCGTGAGTGCGGGATGGGCCGCGAGCAGGCGGGTTTCGATGTCGGCGAGGTGTTCGGCGGCGCGCAGATTGACGACCAGCAGCAGGTTGCTGCTGTGCACCACCGCTGCGCAGAATCGGATCTCACTCCAGGACCCGACGTGGTGTCCGACGGTGTCGAGTTCTTGGTGGGGGACACTGGCCCAGATCAAAGCGGCCAGTGGCCAGCCGGCCATTGGGCGGGCCATGTCCGCGCGCAATGCGAAGTGACCCGAGCGGCGCATACGTTCCAGACGGCGTCGCACGCTTTGCGGGGTCTCGCCGAGCTCCCGCCAGCTCGGTGAAGCTGCGCCTCGCGTCGGCGGCGAGTGCGAGGAACAGCGCCCGGTCGGTGGAATCCACCGTGACGTGGTGCAGTGGGCGTTCGGCGTCAGGACGCATCTGTTCGGACTGAGTGCGGTTGAGGATGCTCAGCCGCCAGTGCGGCCCGCCGTAGAGACGGGTGTAGACCGTCGAGCGCCGCGCCAGGGCCTGCACGTGCTGTAGCGGCCCGAACAGTGACCGGGCCAGGGCATCCGGGGTGGGAGCGACGGTCAACGCATACACATCGAAGTCGCCGGTGGTGCGGGCGACGGTGAAGACGTGTGGCATCGCGCAGAGTTGATCGATCACGTCCTCGGTCGCGCCTGGCTGGCAGGAGAACTCGAGGATGGCTCCGCGGAACAGCCGCGGACCCATCGTGGAACCGCTCCACACGACGCGCTCCGCCACAAGCCTTGCCCAGTGACGGGACACGGTCATCGCTGAAACGTCGAGGATCGCCCCGATCTTCGACCAACTGGCGCGCGGGTTGACCTGAACGGCGTCGACCAATTCGAGGTCAGTTTCGGTCAACACTTAACCCTCCCGGCACGACTCGACACACAATCCCACACCAGCGATGCCGGCGGCGTGGATTTCGTGCGCCTCGAACCACGCGGCAGTTGCAGGTCAGACCATTGTGTCGGCCATGTCGAATGGGCCGTCAGTTCGAGCGAGGGGAGCACCGATGATCGAAGCCCCGCCCGCGAGTGGAGAACTCGCGTGAGCCGATTGATCCTGCGCGCGGCTACCGTGGTGGACGGCACGGGCGCGGATCCGTACCGCGCCGATGTGACGACCACAGGGATGCACATCACCGACATCGCCGGCACGGGTTCCGCCGTCACCGACGGCGCGCAGGTGATCGATGCCGACGGTCTCGTGTTGGCCCCCGGTTTCATCGACACACACTCCCACGCCGACAACGCCGCGTTCCTCCCCGAACCTGATCTCAGCAAGATCAGTCAGGGAGTGACCACCGAAGTCACCGGCAATTGCGGCTTCTCCCTGGCGCCCTGCCCGCCGGAGCGCCGAGACGAGATGCGGGCCCTCGTCGGGCGGATCTTCCCACCGCTGGACTTCGCGTGGAGCGAGGTGTCCGAGCTGTATGGGACCACCGATCGTGCCGGGTACACCATCAACGCTGTGCCCTTGACCGGTCACAGCACAGTACGTACCGCGGCGATGGGTCTCGAGGACCGCGCTCCCACCGCCGACGAACTGGCCCGCATGCGAGCCGGGCTGCGGGAGGCGATCGAAGCTGGGTCGTGGGGTCTGTCGTCCGGCCTGATCTACCCGCCGGGAATGTTCGGTGACGTTGACGAACTCGTCGCGTTGGCCGCGGAATTGCCCGAAGGTGCGGTCTATGCCACCCATATGCGTGGCGAGGGCCGCCAAATTCTCGATAGCGTTGACGAAGCTGTCGCGGTTGCGCGGCGCGCGGGCTGCCGGCTGCAGGTCTCCCACCTCAAAGCCGCCGGGCGCGGAGCGTGGGGTCTGGTTCCGAAAGCGCTGAAGCGCCTGGACTCCGCCCGGGCACAGGGCGTCATCGTGCATCACGACGTCTACCCCTACGTGGCCAACAGCACCATGCTCTCCGCCTGCCTGCCGCCATGGTTTCAGGACGGTGGACACGAGGCCACCATGCGCCGCCTGCACGATTCGGCGGCGCTCGCTCGCGCTGAGACGGACCTCGCTCATGACGACGGCACATGGGAGAACTGGGTCGGCGGCTCTGGCTATCACAACATCGTCGTGGCAACGACCGCCACCCACCTGGAGGAGGGCCTCACTCTCGACGAGGTGGCGGCCGCTCGAGGTGTCAGCGCGTTCGGCGCGCTGATCGCTCTGCTGCTCGAGAACGAGCTCTCAGCCTCCATGTGCGTGTTCGCCATGGATGAGGGTGACGTCGAGGCAGCACTGCTCGGCACCGGGGCGATGATCGGTTCCGATGGGCTGCCGCCGGGCACCGGGGGCAAGCCGCACCCCCGGTTGTACGGGACCTTCACCCGCGTACTGGGCCGCTATGTCCGCGAACGTGCACTGCTCTCTCTGCCCGAGGCCGTCGCGATGATGACCTCGCGACCCGCGGCGGCCTTCAGACTGCGCGACCGCGGGGTGCTCCGCCGAGGGGCGATCGCAGACCTGGTTCTGCTCAACCCGGATACGGTGACCGACCGGGCCACGTTCAGCGAGCCCCACCAACTCTCCGAGGGCATCGAACTCGTCGTCCTCGGCGGTCGGCCCGCCTACGCGTCCGGCCGAGCCTTGTCACCGCGCGCAGGTCTTCGTTTGCGCCCCGAAGCTCACTCGCGCGCCCCACGGAGCTGAGGTCCGCTCCCCACCAATCACCTGTCCTACCAACGTCTTTTACGGAAAGGAATCATGACCATCCCCCTGCACGAGCGCACCGCCGCGATTCAGAAGAGTATCGAGACCGGAGAGCGCCGCCCGCTGTCCTGGTTCGACACCCGCACCTACATCCAGCACAACCTGTTGCTCGGTGACGGCTTCGCCGCCCTGCTGGAGTTCCTGGACTCCCTGCCGCCCGGTAGCAGCCGCGTGCACGCCTACCGGGCCTTCACCGACGGCGACATCAGCGTTGCCCACCTCGAGTACCACCTGGCTCCGATGGGCCACGTCGCCGGCTTCGAAGTTCACCGATGGGAGAACGACAGGATCGTCGAGCACTGGGACAACCTGCAGCCCATTCCGGCCGATCCTGCCGCGGGGGGCGGAATGCTCGACGGACCCACCGAGGTCGTCGACGAGCACCTCACCGCGGACAACAAGAACCTCGTCGAGGACTTCGTGCGCACCGTGCTCATCGGGCGCCACGTCGACGGACTGGACCAATACCTCAACCGCGAGGCGTACCGCGAACACCATCCTGGACGAGGTGACAACCCGGACGCTCTGGTCGCCGACATCGACTCCGAACGCCTGATCCACCGGCATCTGCACCGCGTGCTCGGCGCCGGCAACTTCGTGCTCACCATGTCCGAAGGCCTCGCGGGCGGCGCGCCCGTTGCGTGCTACGACCTGTTCCGCGTGGCGCAGGGCTGCATCGTCGAGCACTGGGACGTAATCGAGCACATCCCGCCGCGCGAGCAGTGGGCCAACGACAACGGCAAGTTCTGACCCGACACAAAGGCGCGACATGAACGAGCAACCACACCACACCAACGACCTCGTTGTTCACCGCGACGGCGAGTACAACGCCGCCGCCGGGAAGGTGGCCGCAAGCGCGGTGCACACCAGCGCCGAGGGACTCGAGATCGAGCACGTGACCATCCCCGCCGTGGCAGGGGCGGGGCCGCTCCCGGCTTACGTCGCCCAGCCCGCCGGCGGCCGCAACCTGCCGACGGTCGTCGTCCTGCCCGAAATCTTCGGGCTGCACGAGCACATCGCCGACATCGCCCGCCGCTTCGCCCATGAGGGCTACCTCGCCGTCGCCGTCGACCCCATCGCCCGCCACGGCGATCCTCGTTCCTTCAGCACCTCAGACGACATCGTGACAGGCCTTCTGCAGACGATCCCCGACGCCGATGTGATGCGCGACATCGACCGGACCATCGCCTGGGCGGCTGAGCACGGAGGTGACGCACGAAGGGTCGCCGTCACCGGATTCTGCTGGGGGGGACGCTGGACATGGCTCTACGCCGCCCATCGTCGGATCAACGCCGCGGTGGCCTGGTACGGCATCGTCGACGGTATCGCCAGCGGCCTCTACCCCGACCCGGCACACTTCCCCCGCCACCCCGCCGACCTCGCCGAAGACCTGCAGACCCCGACCCTGGGTCTCTATGGCGGCCAAGACGTCGCGATCCCGCTTGACACCATCGCCACCCTGACCGACCGATTGGCCGGACGCTCGAAGGGAACGGACGCCGAAATCGTGGTGTTCCCGGACGCCGGGCACGCCTTCTTCGCCGACTACCGCGAGACCTATCACCTGCCGTCAGCCGAAAAGGCATGGCCACTGGCGTTGCAGTGGTTACGCCGGCACGGAGTATGACGTGGAGCCCGACCCCGCGCGTTGGAGTTACCCGCAGCTGCGCCTCGACCTGGACGCCCTCGAACACAACATCGCGACCACGGCCCAGTGGTGTACCGCGAAAGAAGTCGGGCTTTTCCCCCACATCAAGACCACCATGTGCCGGCCCATCGTCGACCGTCAGCTCACGGCCGGGGCCCGCGGGGTGACGGTGGCCACCGTGGACCAGGCGATCACCGCCCACTCCTGGGGTATTCGCGAGATCCAGCTGGCCAACCAGGTCGTCGGTGAGGTCGACCGAACCGTGCTGCGGAACCTGCTGGCCGACGATCCCGACGTGCGCCTGCAGTGCTTCGTCGACTCCCAGGCCGGTCTCGACCTGCTCGCCTCGACCTTTGCCAACCTGCCCGGGCGGCTAGAGGTGCTGATCGACATCGGGGTGCTGGGCGGGCGTACGGGCGTCCGCGACCCCGACGAGGCCCGCACCCTTGCCGCTGCGGTCCGGGCACGTCCGGAAGTACTCCTCGCGGGCGTGGCGGCATACGAGGGTGTGGCCGCCAACCGTCGCGACGCGGAGACTCTCGCCGGCGTCGACGCTCACTGCCGGCAGGCAGCAGAAGTGTTCACTTCCCTGCGTGAGGTGTACGACCTCCCCGAGCCGATCTTCTCCATCGGCGGGTCGGCGTTCCCGGACCGGGCCGTCGTCCACCGGCCGTCCGGTTGCACGAAAGTCGTTGTCCGCGCGGGGTGTTACGTCACCCACGATCACGGTACCTACGCTGCCGTCACCCCTTTGCCCCAACTGCGACCCGCACTCAGCGTGGCAGCGCTCGTCGTCTCTGTCCCTGAGCCCGGATTGGCCGTGCTCGGTGCCGGCAAACGCGATCTCCCCGACGACGCCGGCCTGCCGGTCCCACTGGCACACCCGGGCTTTGACGCAGACCCGAACGCTGGGCAGCTGATCCGGCTCTACGATCACCACGCCGTGCTACGGGGACACCCGGCCGCAGCCGTAGGCCAAGTCGTCCACCTGGGCATCTCCCATCCATGCTCGGCTTTCAGCCGGTGGGAGACATTGCTGGTGACCCGCGCCGGCCGGGTCGACGACCTGTGGCACACCGAGTTCACCCGAGGCCCACGGCCGCGCCGCGAGCCTTGAAATCAGTTGAACGCCAACCAACTCGGCAACGCGCGTTCGCGGGAGTCGCAGAGCACCGCATAGGTGTCGCACGATCCGCGTGGCACCCCGGCGCCTGCCCACATGCCGCCGGTGTCACGACGCAACACGATTGCCGACGAGCCGCCGCCGTCCAGCAGTAGCGCGGTGTCACTTCCCAACGCGCGGAACAGATCCTGGATCTGGTCGGGCGTGTAGTTGCCGCCCTGGAAGACGTACATCTCGTCTTTGGCCTTGGAGTAGGCGATCGCGGTGCGGGCCGCCGACGGCCCGGGGTCGTTGAGCTGGCCGGTGTCGCCGGGAGCCAGCAGCCCGATGCCGGCTACGGCGACGAACTTCGTGCCCTCATCGAGCAACCGGGTGATCACCGGGCCCGCGGCGTCGTAGTCATCGGTGGATTTCGGCGACACGATGAACGGCGCGCCACCGACCGGCAGGATCATCGTCGACAGTGCCGTCCACGTCTCGTTTCCATCGGACAGGCCCTGCTTGCCGGCGTAGGGCACGGTGCCGGTCACCGCGACATTGGCCTTGCCCTGGCCGCGGGTGTTGTCGACATAGGCGCCCAGGGGGGAACTGCAGCCGGTCGTCTTCCACGAGCCGCCTGTTTGTCCCCGCACGTCGAAGAAGTTTGCGTTGATCGCGATGGTCGGCTGGCCCAGCGCCTGCCAGGCCGCCGCCGGGGTGTAGATCTCGGCTGACTGCCAGAGGCCCTCGCCGGTGCGGGCACCGGGGGTGCGCTCGCAGCGGGCCTGGTAACCGGCATGGGTATCGACGAGCAGTCGCGGTGCGAGGCGTTGGGAGGCGGCCTTGATGATCATCAGGTGCCCGCCGTTGTCCATCTCGTAGGCGCGTCCGTCGGCGCTGAGCATGGGCGCGGGATGGCCGCCGCCGAAGTTGTACACCAGGTACGTGCCGCGCGTGGTGGCGATCGCGTTTGCCAGTTGATCGATGCCGCCGGCCCGGGCAACCGGCTGGCCCGATGTCGCGGTCAGTCCCACGCACAGCAGCACTGCCGCGCCGGCAGCGGCGGCGCGCCGGGCGACGGCGATTGTGCTTCTCACGGTTGCCCTTTCGGCGCGCACGGGGCGTTACGGCAAACACCACAATAATCACAGCTGACACACTGTCAACTTTGGTAACGCGGGGATGACGGTTCGGACCCGCCCGGGTCACGCCGGTGTGGCCGACTTTGCTGAGGGTGCGTACTGCCGTTTTTGAGGCGGACGGGTCAGCGGCCGGGCGGGGCCAGGCGATAGACGGCGCCGGCGTAGTCGTCGGTGATGTAGACCGCGCCGTCAGGTCCCAGGACTGCGGACACCGGGCGGCCCCAGCGCGAGCCATCGTCAGCCTGGAACCCGCCGACCAAAGTCTGCTGATCGCCCAGTACACCGTCGCGCCAGCCGAAGAAGGACACCTCCGGCGCCCGCGGAGGGGAGGCGTTCCACGAACCGTGCACGCCGATCAGCGCGCCGGTGCCGAACGGTTCGGGCAGCTCGCCGAAGGCCATGCCCAGGGGCGCGGAGTGCGCACCCAGGCTCTGTTCGATCGGTGGCAGCGCCGCACAGTCCATCTGCGAGCCGTCCGCGTTGGTCTGGACGTCGCGGATCAGCGGCAGGTCCGCCGGGCCGCCATCGGGATTGCAGAACGGCCACCCCAGCTCGCGCCCCGGGGTCAGGCGGGCGACTGATTCAGGCGGATGCTCGGTGACGTAGTCCCGGAGAACCTGGCCGAAATCCGGTCCGGGAACCGGGTATTGCACGTTGTCGCGATTGTTCACCGCCGTCCACACCGCCCCGTCCGGCGCCACCGCCAGGCCGGTGCCGTTGCGGACGCCGGTGGCGAAGGGCGCGGCGGGGCCACCCGACGGCGGGACCCGCATGATGGTCGCCCGCGCGGGGGTGGCCTCACGGTCGGCGGCGGTGATGTTGCCGGTGGATCCGATCGAGAAGTACACCGCGCCATCGGGGGTCACCGCGACGCTCTTGAGGGCGTGCGCGTAGGCGCCTCCCAGGTCCGGGCTCTTGGCATCCGGCAGCCCGGCCGCGATGACTCGGGGCTCGACGGCGCGGCCGTCGCGATAGGCGTAGGCATCCACCTGGTTGCTCTGGGCCACATAGAGGGTGTCGCCGGCGAACGCCAGGCCGTGCGGCTGCTCGAGACCTTCGAGCAGCACCTCGGATCGCCCGGTATCCGCAGTTGGCGTCAGCTTCACCACCTGGCCACCGTTGGGCACCGACACCAGTAGGGCGCCGTCCGGTGCCCATGCCGCCAGCCTGGCGCGGGGTACCCGGGCCCACACCGACATCGACCAACCGGCGGGCACCATGGCCTGGCGCGGCACGTCCAGCGGTGCGGCGCCCATACCGTCGGGCACCGTGACTGTCACCGCGGTGAGCTGCGCGGAAGCCGACGGTGTGGTGGCGGCCGGTGCGGTCGCAGACGGTGGGGTGGCGGGGCTGGACTCCGGCGAGGTGGCCGTCGACGAGCACGCCGTGACCGTCAGGGCCACGGCGGCGACGAAGGACTTACCCGCCAAGCCCGGCATGCATCTCCCAAACCAGGATCTCGGCGGGTTCGGTGGCGGTGACCCGCTGTCCGCCCGAGGCGGTGAAACGCACCGCGTCGCCTTCGTGCAGCGGGCCGGCTCCTTCGAGGGTGACTTCGCCGCGCGGCACGAACAGGTGCAGGTAGGGCGCTTCCGGAAGGTGGACTGTCTCGCCGGACTGCAACCGCGCACCGTGCAGCGCGGCATACCGGTTACGGATGCCGATGGCCGTCTCGCCCTGATGCTCGGGCATGCCGGAGGCGATGGTGACCAGTTTTCCGCGCATCAACTCGTCGTCGATCTCGAGTTGCTGGTAGCCCGGAGTGATCCCGGATTCGTCGGGAACCACCCACATCTGGACGAAATGGACTGGCTCGTCATGGTCTTCGCCGCCGGTGAGGCGCCAGGAGTCGTTCTTCTCGGAATGCATGATGCCCTTGCCCGCCGACATCCGCTGGGCCAGGCCGGGATAGATCACCCCGGAATTTCCGGTGGAGTCCTGATGGACCAGCGAGCCGCGCAACACCCAGGTGATGATCTCCATGTCGCGGTGCGGGTGGGTGTCAAAACCGCTGCCCGGCTTGACGATATCGTCGTTGTTCACCAAGAGGAGACCGTGGTGGGTGTTCCCCGGATCGTAGTTGTGGCCGAACGAGAACGAATGCTTGGAATCGAGCCACGCGATCTGCGTCTTGGCGCGGTCGCCGGCACGGCGGATATCAACTGCGGTTGCGGTGGTCATCTGCACTCCTCGTGACGTGGTCGCCAGCCTAGCGCGGCCGACGATCGCGACAACGTGGATGACACGTCATGTATTCCGGTAGGCTGCGGCCATGTGGCTCACCACCGACCAGCAACGGGTGTGGCGTTCCTATCTGACCATGGTCACCGCCTTCCAACGCGCGATGAACCGCCAGCTGCAGGCCGACTGCGGCATCACCCTCGGTGACTACGACATCCTGGTGGCGCTGTCGGAACGCGGCACCCTGCGAGTGTTCGAACTCAGCGAGACCCTGGCGTGGGAGCAGAGCAGGCTCTCGCATCAGCTGCGCCGCATGCGGGACCGGGGCCTGATCACCCGGGAGGGCAGCAATGAGGACCGCCGCGGCGCGACCGTATCGCTGACCCCCGCCGGGCGGGCCGCGTTGGAAGCCGCCGCCCCCGGCCACGTCGCACTGGTTCAGTCAGTGATGTTCGACGGTGTCGGGGTCGACGAACTCCGCGTGCTGGAGCGCTGGACCACCACCGCGTTGAGCCGGTTGGCCGTGAGCTACCAGTCCGACTCGTCGTAGGTGATCACACCGCGAATGTTCTTGCCGTCCAACATGTCCTGGTAACCCTGGTTGATGTCCTCGAGGCGGTAGGTCTTGGTGACCATCTCATCGACCTTCAGCAGTCCGGATTTGTAGAGTCCGATCAGCCGCGGGGTTTCGATATGGCTGCTGCCGCCACCGAAGATGTTGCCCTTCAACGTCTTCTGCAGCATGGTGAACAGGAACAGGTTGAGCTTGACGTCGGCGTCGAACATCGACCCCATACCCGTCACCACACAGGTGCCGGTCTTGGCGGTCAGCGTCATCGCCTCTTCGATCATCTCCCCGCGGATCTCGCCGACGGCGATGATGGTCTTCTGCGCCATGATCCCGTAGGTCAGTTCCATGATCGGCATGATCGCCTCGGCCATCGTCGGGTAGACGTGGGTGGCGCCGAATTTGATCGCCTGCTCGCGCTTGAACTCCACCGGATCGATGGCGATCACATGGCGGGCACCGGAGAGCGCCGCCCCCTGCAGTGCGCTCATCCCGATACCTCCCACGCCGACCACGATCACGGTCTCGCCGGGTTGGACCTCGGCGACGTTGGTGGCCGATCCGAACCCGGTGGGCAGCGCGCAACCCATGATGGCGGCGGTCTCGAAGGGGATGTCCGAATCGATCTTGACCACGGAATCCTTGTGCACGGTCATGTACGGAGCGAAGGTGCCGAGCAGGTTCATCGGGGACACCTCATGCGAACCGGCGTGCACCCTGGCGGAGCCGTCGGCGATGGCCTTGCCGCCGAGTAGCAGCGCCCCTCGGTCGCACAGGGACCGGAAACCCCTAAGACAGGGCGGACACTCGCCGCAGGCGGGGATGAACGCCAGGAGGACGTGATCGCCCTCGGCGAGGCCCTGCACGTTCTTGCCGACCTTGGTGATGACGCCGGCGCCCTCGTGGCCGCCCAGAGCGGGCAGGGCGATCGGGGTCGCACCGGTGGTCAGGTGATAGTCGGAATGGCACATCCCGGCGGCGTGCATCCGGATCTGCACTTCATCGGCCACCGGGTCGCCGAGGTCGATCTCATCGATGCGGAACGGGGAGTTCAACTCCCACAGCAGTGCGCCCTTGGTCTTCATGTGGCGATCATAATCAAGATCTAGAACACGTTCCAGTACGGTGCTGGCCAGCGGACCTGACATGCGAAAACGCCAGACTAAGAATACTCATTCGTCAGCCGTCGTGTTCTTGCCGGTGCTGCATAACTCGCACGGCGGGACGCGATGACGAGGACGATGGACGAATGAGCGAACCAGTCGGCGGGAAGGTCGCCATCGTCGGCGCCGGCAGTGTCGGGACGGCCACTGCATACGCGTGCCTGATCCGCGGCTCGGCAAACTCCATTGCGCTCTACGACACCAACACCCCGAAGGTCAGGGCCGAAGTGCTCGACCTCAGCCACGGCAGGCAGTTCGCCCCCCACTGTGTGATCTCCGGCGGTGACGACATCGACGCGACCGCGGGCTCGAACGTCGTGATCGTGACCGCGGGCGCCAAACAGCAGCCCGGGCAGACCCGGCTCGAGCTGGCGGCCACCAATGTCGCCATCGCCGTCGAGCTCACCCCCCAACTGGTGGCGCGCTCACCCGGGGCCGTGATCGTCTACGTCACCAACCCCGTCGACCTGGTGACCTACGCGGCGGCGCAGTCGGTGGATCTGCCTGTGGGCAGGATCTTCGGTTCAGGCACGGTGTTGGACTCCAGCCGATTCCGCTTCCTCATCGCCGAGCGTGCCGGAGTGGCCGTGGGCAACGTGCACGGCTTCATTGTCGGTGAGCACGGTGATTCGGAGATCCCGCTGTGGTCGAGCGTCACCGTCGGCTCGGTCCCGATCGGGCAATTCGACGTCGACGGTGTGCACGTCTTCGACGAAGCCACCCGCGAGGCGATCTCCTACGACGTCGTCAACGCGGCCTACGAGGTCATCGCGGGTAAAGGGGCCACCAACCTGGCCATCGGGTTGTCCACAGCCCGCATCATCGAGGCGATCCTCGGTGACCAGCACCGGGTCTTGCCGGTATCCACACTGCAATCGGGCACACACGGACTCAACGATGTCTGCCTGTCGCTGCCGACGGTGGTCACGGCCGCGGGCGCCGGGCGGGTACTGGACGTGCCGCTGGACGAATCCGAACTGGCGGGATTGCAGGCCTCCGCGGCGACGCTGACCGACGCCTGGAAATCCATCGCGCCCTGAGGGCCTACAGCGCCGCGGGGAGCCCGAACTTGGGGAACACCGAGGTGTCCAGAAACGCCACGACGTGGGACACCCCGCCGGGGCTGATGTCGAGCACGTGCAGCTGGAAGGGCAGATGCCGGTCGCCGTCCGGACGGGGTGAGCGCATGTACATCGCCGCTGCGGGCTGACCGTTGGCGATGGTGCGGACGAACTTCATGTCACCGGCCTTCTCCGCCGGGCATTTTTCGCGCGTCAGCGCACCGATGGCTTCCGGACCCACGTACCAGCTGTCGAACGGTGGCATCTCCCAGACCGCGTCAGCGGTGAACAGCTGCACCAGTGCGTTGATGTCGTAGGCCTCGAACGCCGCGATGTAGCGGTCCAGCAGCTCCTTGGCCTCGGGTGACTCCGGCGTCGCAATCGTGTCGTCCCTGCTGGGGCCGACCTCGTCGAGCTGGGCGCGGGCACGCTGCAGGAGGCTGTTCACCGCGGTGGTGCTGGTGTCCAGGGCGGTGGCAACCTCGGCGGCCTTCCACTGCAACACGTCACGCAGGACGAGCACCGCGCGCTGCCGTGGCGACAGGTGCTGGAGCGCGGCGACGAACGCCAGCCGCACCGATTCCCGGGAGCTGACGATGACGGACGGGTCGGCTGGATCGTCACCGCTGACATCGGGCAGCGGCTCCAGCCAGGGCACCTCGGTGCGGGCGTGCAGCTCGTCGGCCGGTTCGGATGCCGGGGCGCCCAAGCCGGTGGGCAGTGGCCGTCGCTGGCGACCTTCGAGCGCGGTCAGGCAGGTGTTGGTGGCGATGCGATGCAGCCAGGTCCGGATCGACGACTTGCCCTCGAAACGGTCGTAGGCCTTCCACGCCCGCAGGTAGGTCTCCTGGACCAGATCTTCGGCGTCGTGCAGGGAGCCCGTCATCCGGTAGCAGTGCGCCAGCAGTTCGCGTCGATACCGTTGCGCATCAGCCAGGAAGGCATCTGGGCCGTCTGCGCTGCTACCGTCGCCCAGCCGTGGTGCGAGGACGCTCACCGGGCCCACCTTACGCAGTGGCCCCGACAAATTTGAGTGCAATACGCGGCTACTCTGCCCAGATGGCCACAACCCGGACGGAACACACGTTCACCGGCGTCGGCGAGGTGAAAATCGTCTATGACACCTGGACCCCCGAGGGCGCTCCCCGCGCGGTGGTCGTGTTGGCGCACGGCTTCGGCGAACATGCCCGGCGCTACGACCACGTGGCGCAGCGGCTCGGCGACGCCGGTCTGGTGACCTATGCGCTCGACCACCGCGGGCACGGCCGCTCCGGCGGCAAACGCGTGTATCTCAAGGACCTCAGCGAGTACACCGACGACTTCGCCACCCTGGTCGACATCGCGCACCGGGAACACCCGGAGCTGCCGTTGGTGGTCCTGGGCCACAGCATGGGCGGTGCGATCGTGTACGCCTACGGCACCGATCACCCCGCCGATTACGACCTGATGGTGCTCTCCGGCCCGGCCATCGCGGCCTCGGCGTCGGTGTCGCGGTTGCTCGCCGCTGTCGGCAAGGCGGTGGGTGCGGTACTGCCGGGGGTGCCGGTCCAGGAGTTGGACGCCGCCGCGGTATCCCGTGATCCGGCCGTCGTGGCCGCTTATCGCGCGGACCCGCTGGTGCACCAGGGCAAGGTGCCCGCGGGGGTGGCACGCGCTCTCCTGCGTGTCGCCGACACCATGGCCCAGCGGGCCAACGGATTCACCAAGCCGCTGTTGGTGGTCCACGGTGCACAGGACACCTTGGTGCCGGCCTCGGGCAGTGAGCGGCTGGTCGAGTGCGCAGCCTCCGATGACGTGCATCTCAAGATCTACCCCGAGCTCTACCACGAGGTGTTCAACGAGCCCGAACGTGACCGGGTGCTCGACGACGTGGTGTCCTGGATCGAGGCCCGATTGTGAAAGCTTTTGCCGCTGCACTCCTTTCGCTGCTCATGGTGCTCGCCGTGGGTTGCTCGGCGGAGGAACCCAGCATGGAGCAGACCAATGGATCTGCGCCCGAGACAGGCTGGACCGACGACGAGGTCACCTTCGACTCCGACGGGTTGACCATCCACGGCACCTACCGGCATCTTGCGGATGACCAGCCGGGGCCCGCCGCGCTGCTCATCTCCGAGAGCGGACAGACCGACCGCAACGGCGACAACGTTGTCGCCGGTCCCGTCGGGAACATGCGCCAACTCGCCGAGTATCTCTCCGACCACGGCATTGCCAGCCTCCGGTACGACAAGATCGGTACCGGCGACACCGGGCTGGGCCCGTACGCCGACCGTCCCCGGGACGTGGGCGCCGCCGTGTACACCGCGGGCGCCAAGGCGGCTGTTCGCTTCCTCACCGAACAGGCCGGCACCGACAAGGCCCGGGTTTCGGTGTACGCCCTCGGCGAGGGCACCACCCATGCGATGGCCTTGGCGACCAGCACCGATCCCGGTGCGCCACTGGTGCATTCGCTGGTACTGCTGCAGCCGCTGACGGGGCGCTACCTCGATCTGATCACCAACCGGGTGCGCGCCGACAATGCCGCGCAACTCAAAGCGGGCAGCAAGACCCAGGAGGAGGCCGACTCCGTGCTCGCCGCCTGGCTGCACGCCGTCGAGCAGGTGCGCAAGGACGGAACACTGCCACCCGGCCAGCTACCGGACGGGCTGAGCGCAATCCTGAACCCCGGCAACGTCAAAGCCGTTGTCGAACAGGACGCGATCGACCCTCTGGCGTTGGCTGCCAGCGTTCCCGCCGGTACCCCCGTGCTGCTCACCTGTTCAGACTCCGACGGTCAGGCCAATTGCGCCGACGTCGCGCCGCTGGCCGCTGCCCTCGAGCACACCCGGCTGACCTTGGTGAAACTCAAAGGCGTCAACCACGTTCTGCGCGACGACCCCAGCGACAACGTTGCCAATTACGCCAAGCAGGATCCGCTGTCAGCACAATTGACCGAACCGCTCGGTCGGTTCATCGCCGAGTAACTAGAATTTCACCCATGACGCGAACGGTGGTCGCAACGGCGTACGGCGGTCCGGAAGTGCTTGCGTTACAGAATGTCGAGCTGCCGCCGCCATCGCCGGAGCAGGTCCTGGTCACCGTCCGGGCGGCCGCGGCCAACCCGATCGACTACAAGTTGTACAGCGGAGCCATGGGCGACAATCCGGCGGCCCTGCCGCTGCCTATCGGCATGGAGATCTCCGGGGTGGTGGCCGAAGCGCCCGGCCGCGCCGTGGGTTACACCGGACCCCTGCAGGTCGGTGACGAGGTGATCGCCACCGGGATCCGCGGTAGTGGTTACGCCGACCAGGTGCTCGTCGACGCCGCCGATGTCGGCCACAAGCCGGCCACGCTGTCCTTCGAGGAGGCCGCGGGTCTGCTGTTGGCGGGCGCCACCGCCTGGCACCTGTTGATGAAAACCGAGGTGGGGAGCGCCGACACCGTGCTGATCCACGGAGCCGGCGGCGGCGTGGGACTGATGGCGGTGCAATTGGCCGTCCTACGGGGCGCCACGGTGATCGCCACCGCCAGCTCCGCCCGCCACGACCAGCTGCGGCGCCTGGGCGCTCAACCTGTCGAATACGGCGCCGGCCTCGCCGACCGGGTGCGCCAACTCGGCCGCGTCACTGCCGCGCTCGATCTCGTCGGCACCGACGAAGCACTCGATGTATCAGTGGAATTGGTGCCCGACCGCGCGCGCATCGCCACCATCACCGGGTTCGGTCGCGCCGGGGAACTCGGTATCGCCGCGCTGACCGGCGCCGGCGACGGGCAGGCGATCCGCAACGCCGCGCGCCCCGAGTTGATCAAACTCGCCGCGGCCGGTGAGTTGAAGGTCGCGGTGGACAAGGTGTTTCCACTGGAGCAGGCCGCCGACGCCCACCGCTATCTGCAGAGCGGACACGCCCGCGGAAAAGTCGTACTGGTTCCCTAGATTCCCGACCATGACCGATGACAAGATGCTTGCCCGCATCGCGGCTCTGCTACGCCAGGCCGAGGGCACCGACAACAGCCACGAGGCCGACGCGTTCATGGCAGCCGCGCAGCGACTGGCCACCGCCACCTCGATCGACCTGGCGGTGGCGCGTTCGCATTCCGCCAAACGTGAAGCGGCACAGGCGCCGACGCAGCGGACCGTCACCATCGGCGAGCCCGGAACCAAGGGGCTGCGGACGTATGTGCAGCTGTTCGCCGTGATCGCCGCAGCCAACGATGTGCGCTGTGACGTGGCGTCGAATTCGGCGCTCGTCTACGCCTACGGCTTCACCGAGGACATCGACACCACCCACGCGTTGTATGCCAGCCTGGTGGTGCAGATGGTGCGCGCCTCGGACGCCTACATCGCCTCGGGTGCTCACCGTCCCACCCCCACCATCACCGCCCGGCTGAATTTTCAGCTCGCGTTCGGCGCCCGGGTCGGGCAGCGCCTCGCCGAGGCCCGCGACGAGGCGCAGCGTGAGGTCGCCAACGACAGCCAGCGTGCGGCCGGCACCGCAGTGGCGTTGCGCGACAAGGAAATCGAGCTGCAGGATCATTACCGCACCGCGTCGCAGGCACGTGGCACCTGGCGGGCCACCCGGGCGTCGGCAGGGTATTCCTCGGCGGCGCGCCGGGCCGGTGACCGGGCCGGCCGCCGCGCCCGGCTGGGCAACAGCCCGGAACTGCCCGGTGCCCGCAGACCGTTGGACCGGTGAGCGAACGCGACGCACAACGCTCCAAGGTCTACGGCGCCGAGGAGTTCGCGCGGACCCTGTTCGACCGTGCCGCTGAACACGGCTCGGGTGTGGTGGACTTCTTCGGCACCGCGCTGACCCTGCCGCCCGAAGCGCGCTTCGGTTCGATGGCGGCCGTGCAGCGCTACGTCGACCAGGTGCTGGCGCTGCCCACGGTCAGAGCGCGCTGGCCCGGGCTGCGCCCGCTGACGGTGCGACCCCGGCGCGGCGCCAAGGCCGCCCACTACGAGGTCCGCGACGGCGACGGTGTGATCGCGGTTCCGCAGAGCTCCACCCAGTGGGCGCTGCGTGAGCTCGTCGTCCTGCACGAGATGGCCCACCACATGTGCACCACCGAACCCGCGCACGGCCCCGAGTTCGCCTCGACCTTCAGCGAACTGGCCGAGACGGTGATGGGGCCGGAGGCCGGGCTTGTGCTGCGGGTGCTGTACGACAAGCACGGGGTCCGGTTACGGTGAGCGACGTGAGTCCGCAAGCCTCCCCGAAAGTCGTTGACGACATGCTGAACCGGGTCGTGCTGGCCGATGACCCGGTGCTGGCGGCCGCGTTGTCCGACAGCACGGCGGCCGGCCTGCCGCCGATCGAGGTATCACCGCAGAGTGCCCAGCTGCTGGGCCTGCTGGTGCGGATCGCCGGGGCGCGGCGGGTCCTCGAAATCGGCACCCTCGGTGGCTACAGCACCATCTGCCTGGCGCGGGCGGTGGGGCCCGAGGGCAGTGTCGTCACCTTGGAGTACGAGCCGCGGCACGCCGAGATCGCCGCCGCGAACCTGACCCGTGCCGGAGTGGCCGACCGGGTGCAGATCGTCGTCGGCGCGGCGCTGGACACGTTGCCCACCTTGACCGGTGAATTCGACTTCGTGTTCATCGACGCCGACAAGGAGAACAACTCCGCCTACGTGCAGGCAGCCGTCGACCTGGGGCACCCCGGCACAGTCATCGTGGTGGACAACATCATTCGCAACGGCCGCGTCCTCGAACCGGCCGCGGACGACACCCAGGCCGTCGCCGTCCGGGACATGCTCACCATGATGGGCGAGCACCCGCACCTGGACACGGCCGCGATCCAGACCGTCGGCGCCAAGGGATGGGACGGCTTCGCGCTGGCGCTGGTCACATAGCCGACATCAGAACTCGCGCAGGTGCTCCCGCAGCATGCTGGTGCTGTACTCCGTGCGGGTCAACCCGCGCCGCTGCAGGGCCGGCACCAGGCCGTCGGTGATCTCGGTGACGTAGCGGCGGTTGAGCCGCATCACCGGGCTGGTGATCAGGAAGCCGTCGCCGCCGACTTCGGCCATCACCTCACCCATCTCGTCGGCGACCTCATCGGGCGTGCCGACGAACGGGATGTTGCTGGAAAATCCGCTGCCGGTGACGAGCTCGCGCAGCGTCTTGTCCTTGCCGCCGGACAGGAAACTCTCCAGGGCGCCGCGTTCCCCGTTGGTCCACACCTCGGGCACGGGTTTGTCGAGATCGAACTGTTTGAAGTCGATTTCGGTGATCGAGGAGATCTCGGCCAGCATGTACTCCACGTAGAGGGGGTCGGTGAACCAGCGTTCCCGCTTGGCCAGCGCCTCCTCGTGGGTGTCGGCAACGACCGGCGACACCAGGTACAGCACCTTGCAGTGGGAGGGGTCGCGGCCGTTGGCCTTCATCCGGGCGTGGATGTCGTCGCGGTAGGCCTTCATCGCGTCGACATCGTTGGCGGGAGTGACGATCGTGTCGGCGTGCTGGGCGGCCAGCTCGCGCCCTGGGGGAGACGCGCCGGCCTGGGCGATGGTGGGCCGGTACTGCGGGGACGGGGCGGTGTTCAGGGGCCCGCGGGACTTGTAGTACTTGCCTTCGAAGTCGATCGTGTTGACCTTCTGGTAATTGGCGTAGGTCCCGGTCTCGTAGTCCCGTTCGATGGCATCGGGTTCCCACGACTCCCACAGCCTGGTGACCACCTCGAGGTACTCGGCGGCGCGGGCGTAGCGCTCGTCGTGCTCGTAGAGCTTGTCCAGGCCGAAGTTCTGCGCCGAGCGGTCTTCGGCGGAGGTGACGACGTTCCAGCCGAACCGGCCGCGGGCGATGTGGTCGACGGTGCTGCACAGCCGGGCCAGCAGGAACGGTGGGTAGAAGCTAGTCGACATCGTCGGTACGACACCGAGTCGGCTGGTCGCCGCGGCCATCAGCACCGCCAGCGGCACCGGATCGTGTTTGGGGTTCACGCCGTGTTTGAGGTCGTACTCCATGGTGCCGCCGAAGGCGGTGGAGACCATGAGCTTGTCCTCGATCAGCACGTAGTCGAATTTGGCGCGCTCGAGGGCTTTGGCGACCTCGACGTAGAAGTCGCCGGTGAAGTCGCGCCCGCCGTCGCCCCAGGTGCCGTTCCACTCGTCGGCGGTGAAATTGAGAAACCAGCCCAGATGGAATTTGTCCGTCACCAGGGCTACATAAGCCGGACCCCGTTACCGAGTCATGTCGTGACGGTTACCGCGCAAAGAAGCCACCTGGAGACACCCCGTCGTGGGATATCGGTCTCCAGATGGCTTCTCAGAGCGGTGACTAGGAACAGATGGCGCCGGTGGCCGCAGAGTGCACCAGCTTGGTGTACTTGGCGAGTACGCCGGTGGTGTACACGGGCGGCAACGGCTCGAAACCTGCCTTGCGAGAATCGAATTCGTCGGCGTCGACCAGCACGTCGAGAGTGCCCTGGCCGACGTCGAGGCGGATCCTGTCACCGTCGCGCAGGAAGGCGATCGGCCCACCGTCGACGGCTTCGGGGGCGACGTGCCCGACACACAGTCCGGTGGTGCCACCGGAGAACCGGCCGTCGGTCATCAGCAGCACGTCTTTGCCCAGGCCCGCGCCCTTGATCGCGCCGGTGATCGCCAGCATCTCGCGCATCCCCGGGCCGCCCTTGGGGCCTTCGTAGCGGATGACCACGACGTCCCCGCTGGTGATGGTGCCGTCCTCCAGCGCGTCCAGCGCTGCCCGCTCGCGCTCGAAAACCCTTGCGGTGCCTTCGAATACGTCGGAGTCGAAACCGGCGGACTTCACCACCGCCCCCTCGGGGGCCAGCGAGCCGTGCAGGATCGTGATACCGCCGGTCGGGTGGATCGGCTCCGAGAGCGCGCGCAACACCTTGCCGTCCGGATCCGGAGGAGCGATATGGGCGAGGTTCTCGGCCATCGTCTTGCCGGTCACCGTCAGGCAGTCACCGTGCAGCAGACCCGCATCCAGCAGCGCTTTCATGACCACCGGCACGCCGCCGATGCGGTCGACGTCGTTCATCACGTAGGCGCCGAACGGTTTCACGTCGGCCAGGTGCGGGACCTTCGCTCCCACCCGGGTGAAGTCCTCGAGGCTCAGCTTCACGTTGGCTTCCCAGGCGATGGCCAGCAGGTGCAGCACCGCGTTGGTGGACCCACCGAACGCCATCACCACAGCGATCGCGTTCTCGAACGCCTCCTTGGTCATGATGTCGCGCGCGGTGATGCCGCGGCGCAGCAGTTCCACGACGGCCGCGCCGCTCTGCTTGGCGAACCCGTCACGGCGGCGGTCAGGAGCCGGGGGAGCGGCCGAGCCGGGCAGCGACATCCCCAGCGCTTCAGCGGCCGAAGCCATGGTGTTGGCGGTGTACATGCCGCCACAGGCGCCTTCGCCCGGACAGATGGCGCGCTCGATGGTGTCGACGTCCTCGCGGGACATCAGCCCGCGGGCGCAGGCGCCGACCGCCTCGAACGCGTCGATGATGGTGACGTCCTTCTCGGTGCCGTCGGACAGCTTGGCATGCCCGGGCAGCGTCGAGCCGGCGTAGAGGAACACGCTGGCCAGGTCGAGGCGGGCCGCGGCCATCAGCATGCCCGGCAAGGACTTGTCGCAGCCGGCCAGCAGCACCGAGCCGTCGAGGCGCTCGGCCATCATGACGGTCTCGACACTATCGGCGATGACCTCACGGCTGACCAGCGAGAAGTGCATCCCCTCGTGGCCCATCGAGATCCCGTCGGAGACGGAGATGGTGCCGAATTCCATCGGGAACCCGCCGGCCTCGAACACGCCCACTTTGACGGCCTTGGCCAGGCGGTCCAGCGACAGGTTGCACGGGGTGATCTCGTTCCAGGACGAGCCGACGCCGATCTGGGGCTTGGCGAAGTCTTCGTCCTTCATCCCTACCGCCCGCAGCATCCCGCGGGCAGCGGTCTTCTCCAGGCCGTCGGTGACGTCGCGGCTGCGCGGCTTGATGTCGGGGGTGGTCTCTTCGGGCATCCTGCCAGTATGCCCTGGCAGCGAGGGCCGCCCAAATTCTTTAGATACCCCTTGGGGGTATGGAGTACGGTGAGTTTCATGACGACTCGGACTTCCACGCGCATCGTTGCGGCCCTGGCAGCTCTGGCCGCCACTGTCTTCATGTCGGCCTGCACCAAGTCCGAACCCGCCTCCGACGGGCACACCGACCACGTTCATCCCGAGGAGTCGCAGACCCCGGTGATCAGCGGCGAACCCGCGGCCTACAACGCCGACGACGTCAGCTTCGCCACCCACATGGTGCCGCACCACCAACAGGCGATCGAACTGTCGGCGCTGGTGCCGGACCGTTCCACGAACCCCGAGGTGCTCGAGCTCGCCAAGACCATACAAGCTTCGCAGGAACCCGAGATCGCCACCATGAAGGCGTTCCTGGTGCAGTGGAACGAGAACCCCGACACCGCGACCGGGCACGAGGGGCATGACATGTCGGGCATGCAGGGGATGGTGGATCCGGCGACCATGGCACGCCTCGAGTCGCTCAAGGGCCCGGAGTTCGACAAACTATGGCTGGACTCGATGATCGGCCACCATCAGGGTGCGATCGAGATGGCCAAGGCCGAACTCGCCAACGGCGAGAACGTCGACGCCAAGAACCTGGCCCAGCACGTCATCGACGCCCAGCAGGCCGAGATCGACCAGATGAGGACAATGCTCGAAGGTGGGTGACCCGATGGATGACCTGACAGCGGTGGCGCATGGCTACTCACCGAACAAGGAAAACTACGCCAAGCGGCTGCGTCGTATCGAGGGTCAGGTCCGCGGCATCGCGAAGATGATCGACGAGGACAAGTACTGCATCGACGTGCTGACGCAGATCAGCGCAGTGCACAGCGCCTTGCAGTCGGTGGCCCTGGGACTGCTCGACGAGCACCTCGGACACTGCGTCTCCCATGCTGTCGCCGAAGGCGGCGAGGAGGCGGACAAGAAACTCGCCGAAGCGTCCGCGGCGATCGCACGGCTGGTGCGCTCCTAGCCGTCACGACACCTAAGCCGTCACGACACCTAGCCGTCCAGGTTGCGCTCGAGGCGCTCCACCTTCGCGGTGAGCTGGCCAGTGTGACCCGGGCGGATATCAGCCTTGAGGACCAGGCTGACCCGGGGGACACGGCGGTGACAGCCTCGACGGCTTGCTTCACCACCGCCATCACCTCGTCCCACTCGCCTTCGATATTGGTGAACATCGCATTGGTCTCGTTTGGCAGCCCCGAGGCCCGCACGACGCGGACCGCCTCGGCGACCGCCGCCCCGACACCTCCGGTCTCGTCGCCGGCGCTGGGACTGACGCTGAAAGCCACAATCATCAGTTCAGCGTGACACACCCCTGGGTTGCAGCCCGTCGACGAACGAGGCCGAAATCCCCGCCCAAACCTCCGATCCGGGATGAATTTATGTTGCTGGTGGGAGCCCTCCCATGTGCGCTGAGTAACGATGCGACTGACTCGCGCGATCATCTCCACAGTTCACCGCGGTGAGCCGGGCCTGCGCGCGGACACCTGCCCCGGATCACGGGCGTAGCTGGCCTCCCGGCTGTGCCAGACTGGTCCTCGAGAGAGCAAAGGACGGATTATGCGTCGTAAATTCATCGCCGTGATCGGAGCGGCCGGAATGGCCGCCTCCATGGTGCTGGCCTCGGGGCCGGCCACTGCAGAACCAGTGCCTGTGCCACCACCGTCGCCGGTTGACCCGACGGTGCCGACGAACGCGTTTGCGCCGCCGCCGCCGAACCTGCTGGCGCCGGCCCAGACGGTCGACCCGCTCACCGCTGCGGGCCAGTCCAGCACCACCACCACGGCCGGCACCGTTGCCGGCCAGAACCCGCTGCCGTTCACCGGCACCGCGCCGTTCCGGCCGCCCACCTTCAACCCGGTGAACGGTTCGATGGTGGGCGTGGCCAAGCCGATCATGATCAACTTCGCCGTGCCGATCGCCAACCGGCAGATGGCCGAGGACGCGATCCACATTTCGTCCAACCCGCCCGTGCCGGGCCGCTTCTACTGGACCAGCGATTCGCAGGTGCGGTGGCGGCCCCAGGATTTCTGGCCGGCCAACACCGTCGTCAACATCGACGCCGCCGGCGCCAAGTCGAGTTTCCGCGTCGGGGAATCACTGGTCGCGACCGTCGACAACGACACCAAGCAGATGGAGATCATGCGCGACGGGGTGTTGGAGAAGACATTCCCGGTGTCGATGGGCAAAAAGGGTTACGAGACCAAGAACGGCACCTACTACGTGCTGGAGAAGTTCCCCGAGATCGTGATGGACTCCTCCACCTACGGCGTCCCGGTGACCGACGACGAGGGCTACAAGCTCGACGTCGAGGACGCCGTCCGCATCGACAACAGCGGTGTCTTCGTGCACAGCGCGCCGTGGTCGGTAGCCGACCAGGGCGAGCGCAACGTCAGCCACGGTTGCATCAACCTCAGCGCCGCCAATGCGCAGTGGTTCTACGACAACTTCGGCAGCGGCGACCCGATCGTCATCAAGAATTCGACCGGCCTGTACGACCAGAACGACGGCGCGCAGGACTGGCAGCTGTTCTGAGCCGGGCCACTTTTTCTCGGCGAGCAGACGCAAACTCGTGTGGAGCGGGGCGCTCGGGCACGAGTTCGCGTCTGCTCGGCGGGGGGGGGGCTAGCTCCAGATGTGGACCCGCTGGTCGGGCTCGAGGTACAGCGCGTCGGTCTCAGTGACGTCGAACGCGTCGTAGAACGCATCCATATTGCGGATCACGCCGTTGCAGCGGAACTCCGGCGGTGAGTGTGGATCCACGGCAAGTCGCCGGATTGCTTCAGCCTCACGGGATTTGGTGCGCCAGACCTGAGCCCAGCCGTAGAACACCCGCTGCACCCCGGTGAGCCCGTCGATGACCGGCGCCTCCTGCCCGTTCAGTGAGATCTGATAGGCCAGCAGCGCAATCGACAGACCGCCGAGGTCGCCGATGTTCTCCCCGACGGTGAACGCGCCGTTCACGTGGTAACCGTTGGACAGCCCCCGTGGCGTGAACTGCTCGTACTGCTCGATGAGCGCCTTTGTGCGAGAACCGAACTCGGTGCGGTCGGCATCAGTCCACCAGTCGACGAGGTTGCCGTCACCGTCATACTTGGCGCCCTGGTCGTCGAAACCGTGGCCGATCTCATGGCCGATCACCGCGCCGATCCCGCCGTAATTGGCGGCGTCATCGGCCTCGGCGTCGAAGAACGGCGGCTGCAGAATGCCTGCGGGAAAGACGATCTCGTTCATTCCCGGGTTGTAGTAGGCGTTGACGGTCTGCGGAGTCATGAACCACTCGTCGCGGTCCACGGGCTGACCGAGCTTGGCCAGCTCGCGGTCATAACCCACCTCGTAGCCGCGCCGGTAGTTGCCGTAGAGGTCGTCGCGCTCGATCACCAGATCCGAATAGTCGCGCCACTTGGCGGGATAACCGATCTTCGGGGTGAACTTGTCGAGCTTGGACAGGGCCCGCTGCCGGGTCTCAGGGGTCATCCATTCCAGGTCGCTGATGCTCACCCGGTACGCCTTGCGCAGGTTCTCCACCAGCACGTCCATCCGCGCCTTGGACTCCGGCGGGAAGTACTTCTCCACGTACAGCTTTCCGAGCGCATCACCCATGAGGTTCTCCACCAGGGCCACGCCGCGCTTCCAGCGATCGCGGATGGCCTCGGTGCCGCTCAGCGTGCGCCCATAGAACGCGAAGTCCTCGGCCACCACGGCGTCGGTCAGCATCCCGGCGCGGGCGTGGATGAGCCGCCAGCGCGCCCACAGCTTCCAGTCGTCCAGCGACTCCGAGGACCACAGCGCCGCGTACGAGGTCAGATAGTCGGGCTGGCGGACCACCAGTTCTGCGGCCCGGTCCGGGGAGCTCCCCAGCGCGGAGATCCAGCCGGACCAGTCGAAGCCCGGCGCCTCCTCGGCGAGATCGGCGAAGCGGCGCAGGTTGTAGGTCAGGTCGGCGTCGCGACGCTTGACCACATCCCAGTGCGCGGCCGCCAGTTTGGCCTCCAGCGCGACGATCTTGGCGGCCGTGGCGGTGTAATCCAGCGCGGGGGCGCCGTAGACCAGGCCGAACATCGCGGCGATGTGCTCGGGGTAGGCGGCCAGGATCTGCGCATGCTGTTCGTCGCGGTAGTAAGACTCGTCGGGCAGCCCGATCCCGGACTGGGTGAGGTGCACCAGGTAGCGGGTGGAGTCCTTGGAATCGGTGTCGACGTACAGGCCGGTACCGCCGCCGACGCCGGTCCGCTGCAGGGCACCCAGCACGGCAGCCAGTGCGTCGGCGTCCGCGGCGTCGTCGACCTGCGCCAGCTCCTCCAGCAGGGGCTGCACACCTCGGCGCTCCACCGCGTCCTCGTCGAGGAAGCTGGCGTACAGGTCGCCGATGCGCTGCTGGTCGGTGCCTTTGGGGGCATGGGCGGCCGCGGCGTCATCGATCAAGCCGCGAACCTGTTCCTCGGCCCGGTCGAACAGGGAACGGAACGCGCCGTCGGTTGCCCGGTCGGCGGGAATCTCGTAGTCGGCCAGCCAGCGGCCGTTGACATGGCCGAAGAGGTCGTCTTGCGGCCGGGCTGAGGAGTCCACGTAGCTCAGGTCGATACCCGAACGAATAGCTTCTACCGTCACGCCGCCAGTCTTCCAGAAGCGGCAGGTAGCCTCACGGCCATGCCCGAGGCTGACCTGAAGGAGCCGACCACGGCACCGGAACAACCGGACCACCGGTCGCTCTCCGGATACGGCATCGGCTCGGCCATTCTGGGGCTGCTCTGTGTCGCGGCCGTGGTACTGCTCACCCTGATCTGGACGGGACACCGCAGTGCCGAGGACGACCTGGGCCACCGCGCCCAGGCCATGCAGGCCGCCGCCGACTGGACCGGCGTCCTGATCAACATGAACGCCGACAACGTCGAGACCAGCCTGCAAACCCTGCACGACGGGACCGCGGGCCAGCTCAACGCCGATTTCGACGCCGCGGTGGCGCCCTACCGGGAGGTGGTGCAGACCTTGAAATCCCGCACCACCGGCACTATCGAGGCGGTCGCCGTCGAATCCGTACACAACAACCTCGACCTCGACCCGGGCGCCAGCCGGCCACCAGATGAGCCGGCCCTGTCACCCGGCATGGCCACCCGCACCGACACCGTGCTGGTGATCGCCACCTCCGTCAGTGAGAACGCCGGGGGCAAACCGCAGACGGTGCGGTGGAATCTGCGTCTCGACGTGTCCGACGTCGACGGGCGGCTGCTCATCTCGCGGCTGGAGTCGATGCGATGAGGAACGCCTGGCGGGTACTGATGTTCGACGTGCTGGCCCCGCTCGGGGCGATAGCGGCACTGCTGCTGATCGGCGTCTTCCTCGGCTGGCCTCTGTGGTGGGTGGCCGCGTGCGCGATGCTGTGCCTGCTGATCGTGGAAGCCTCGATGATCAACGCCTACCTGCTGCGCCGGGACCGGGTCACCTTCGGCACCGACGACGACGGCCCCGTGCTGCGGCTGACCATCGTGGGCCTGGCCACCGCTGCGCTGGCCGCGGCCACCGTGGTCGGCTACACCTACTGGACCGTCCCGGACGACAACCTGGGCACCGACTCCGCCGAAGTGGTGCGGCTGGCAACCGCGGTCTCGGAGGCGACGGCGACGTTCTCACCGCAGGACCCCGACTCCTCGATCGAGCGGGCGGCGGCACTGATGGCTCCTGAGCAGGCGAAGGCATTCAAAGCCAACTTCGGCAAGTCCACCGAAGACCTTGTCCGCAAGAACATCTCGGCGCAGGCGCAGACCATCTCGGCCGGGGTGGAGGCAATCGGGCCCGCCGCGGCCAGCGTGGTGGTGGTGATGCGCGGTACGCAGAACATTCCGGGGCAGCAGCCCAGTCGGGCGGTGCTGTCGTTGCGGGTGGCGTTCACCAAACAGGACGACCGGTGGCTGGTGATCGACGTCGCGCCGGTCAACCCCGCCTGATCAACCCCGCCTGATCAACAAGTCGTAGTCGACCTTCAGACATCGGTCCATGACCACCTGCATCCCGGCGGCCTGAGCGTCCCGGCCGACCTGCTCGTGGAAGAGACCTTGCTGCAGCCACAGCGTCTTCGGTCGCGTCGGCAGGGCGAGCACCTCGTCCAACACCGCGGGCAGCTCCTCGTAGCGGCGGAACACGTCGACCAGATCCGGGACCACAGGCAGGTCCGCCAGACTCGGATAGACCGTCTCGCCGTCGATCTCGGTGATCGTGGGGTTGACCGGGTACAGCTCGTAGTCGGTGTTGGCCCGCAGATAGGCGTACACGCCGTAGCTGGGCCGGGCCGGATTAGCAGAGGCGCCCACCACGGCGACGGTCCGGGTCTGGCGCAGGATCTGCTCGAGTCCCATGCCCTCAGCTTCCGGCGGAGTCGGGGCGATGCGAGCGCATCTTGGCGAACCGGTCGGACAGCCTGCGCATCCGGATCATCAGCGATGCCGGCGGGCTGACAGTGGCATCGAGGTACACGGCCAGGTCGGCGACGGGAACTCCGATACGCGACGCGAATTCCTGTTCGGTGAGGCCGGAGCGGTTCAACAGCAGGCGGACGTGGCGGGCCGCTTCGGCGCGTTCATTGGCTTCCAGGTGCTGACGGCTTCGAACCAGCACTTCCGACAGCGCCTTGGAGATGCCGTGGGGTTCGGCGCTGCCGAGCACCTCTTCGACCTGACGGGCGGTCCGGCCGTACGGGTCACGTTTGATCGCGACCACGATGTGCTGCCAGACGGTGATGTCGCCGGTCTCCAGCGCCGACCGGATGGCCGCGGTGGACCAGAATTCGACGGGCCGGTCGGTGGGGGCCTCGTTGCTGTGTGCACGGCTTTCGGACTGGCGTGAATCCCGCGCACCCGGCCCGGACTGGCGGCCGGGCGGCCTACCGGGATGGTGGGCGTCAGCGGCCAACGTCACCTCGCCTCCTCCAGCATTGCGACCGCGACCGACAGACAACGCTGCCGGACCTTTTCCCAGTCTGCTGCGGACTCAGCGCCGGCGGATTCGTCGTCCGCATCGTCGGGATGCGGGTCGGCGAGTCGACGGAGTAACTGTGTCGCAACCCACTGTCTCTCAGATGGGTGCCCAGCGTAGTACCTATCCATGCCTGTGAGCACGACGGCCGCGGTTTGCGGATCCATCGTGTTGACCAGTTCGGCGAGCTCTTCGAAGTCGCGGCGACTGTTGCGGCACAACACCAGATAACTCTTCAACCGCAGCGTTTCCGCGCCGGTCGGGATCTGCAGCCGGTCCCCGGTCTGCAACTGCACAATGGTGGTCTCCACCGGGCACCGTCGGCGCAGCATCGGTGGGAATTCGGCGTCGCGTTCGGTGGCGTCGCTCAGCGCGTCCAGTGCGACGGCCAGCCGGCCGCGCCACATGGTGACCGGATGAACCGGGCGCTTCACCCGGACCGTCGCCTGTCCGTTCCCGTTCCGGTTGCCATTGCTGGTGGCGTTCTGGCGGCGGGCCACCCGGCCCCTGCCCAGGGGCAGACCCAACCGCGCCTGCCGTGCACTCACGGCGCGGGCCTCGTCGCTGCCTTTGACCTTGTCCTTGATCGCATCGGTGAGCGCCGACAATCCCACGCACCCACTGAACGCCAGCGGGTCGGCCACGGTGATGGCGTCGGGCGCCAGGGTCTTGAGCTTGGCAGCCGACTTGACCACCATGCGCATATCGCCGCCGGGGGCGACCAGGGCGGAGATGTCGTCGGGGATGATCACCAGATCGCCGAGATCCACCTTGGGCAGCGGCTTTTCGAAGTCGACCGACGGCAGCACCCGGCCCAACCCCTTGGGCAGCCACCAGTTCCACTGGTCGAACATCGCCATCAGTGCAGGTACCAGCACCAGCCGGACCACGGTGGCATCGACGGCGATCGCGACCGCGCACGCCACCCCCAGCTGGGCGACCAGCGGCATTCCGGCGAACGCGAACCCGATGAACACCGCGATCATGATCAGCGCCGCGCTGGTGATGGTGCGGGCGCTGGTCGAGACGCCGTAGGCGACCGCGTCCCTGGTGTCACCGGACTGCAGGAACCGCTCACGGATGCGGGTCAGCAGGAAGATCTCGTAGTCCATGGACAGGCCGAAGGTCAGTGCCAGCACCAGCGGCGGGATGGTGCTGTCGATGGAGGCCATCGGCTCGAAGCCCAGATCCCGCAGCCAGCCCCACTGGAAGATCATCACCAGGCTGCCGTAGGCCGCCGCCACCGACAGGATGGTCATCACCACGCCCTTGAGCGCCAGGAAGACCGACCGGATCGCCACCAGCAGCATCACGAACGCGATCAGTGAGACGAACAGGAACACCCACGGTTCGGTGTCGGCGACCCGGTCGTCGAAGTCCTTGATCAACGCGGTGGGACCGCCGACGTCGACGGACGCGGCTTCGGCGCCGGGCACCGTCGGCAGCGTCTCCCGCAGCTGGTCCACGGCACTGCGGGCAGCGGCGTCCTCGGGGTCGACGGCCAGGACAGCGCTGATCAGCGCGCTGCGGTTGTCATCGGAGAACACCGGCGGCGCGACCGAGGCGATGTCGGCGGTGCGGCCCATCTCAGCGGAGATGGCGTCGATCACCGCCGTGTGCTGTGGCGAGTTGGCCCCGGGAGACCCATCGCCGTCCGGGAAGGTCACCAGCACGCGCACCGGGCCCAGAGCGCCGGGTCCCAAGGCCTCGGCGGCCGCAGCGACACCGCCGCGGATCTCATGACTGGAGTCGAACTGTCGCAGCATGCTGTTGCCCAGCGACATCGACATGGCCGGGGCGGCAAGCGCGAGTAAGAACACCGTTGCGCCCAGCGCGGCCACCCACGGCCGCCGCATCACACTGCCGATCCACCGGGTCCAGAACCGGGACTGCGTGGTCTCGGCCCGGCGACCCCAGTGCAGCAACCGGGACCGTTTCGCCGCAGCCCGTCCGAATGTCGTCAGCACCGCCGGAATCAGTGTCGTCGATGTCAGGACGGCGACAGCAACAGCCAGAATCGCGCCGGTGGCCATCGACGACAGCACCGGGGTGTGGATGATGTAGATCCCGGTGACCGAGGCGATCACCGTCGCTCCGGACAGCACCACCGCGAGTCCGGAGGTGGCCATGGCGGCGTCGGTGGCCTGTTTGGCGTCGCGTCCGGCGCGCAACTCTTCGCGGAATCGCATCAGGATGAACAACGAATAATCGATGGCCAGGGCGATACCGAACATCGACACCGTCGACGTCACGAACACCGACATGGTGGTGAACATCGACAGCCAGAAGACCAGGCCCATGGTGACGACCACGGTGCAGATGCCGATGAGCAGCGGGATGGCCGCGGCGGCCAATGATCCGAAGACTGCCAGCAGCACGATGAGGACGATCGGCAGGTTCCACTTCTCGGCCTCGGCGACGTCGTGTTTGGTGGTTTCCGAGGCGGCTGCCCCCAGCGCGCCCTGCCCGATGACATACAGCCGGACCTTGCCGTTCGCGGTCTCACCTGGCTGGTCACCGCTGATGCCGACCTTGGCGCGCAACTGCTTGGCGGTATCGACCGCACCGGTGTTGTCGAAGCCCAGTCGCAGCGACACCACATATGGCCGGTCGGGTTGCGGCGCGGGCTGGGCGGGGTTGGGCACCGCGGTGACGCTGGGCACCTCGGCGGCCATGCGTTCCAACTCGGCGACGGCGGCGTTCATGTCTGCGTAGCTGGCGTCGGCGCGAGGGGCTGCGACCAGGGCCAGCGGCGAGGCGCCTTCATCGGGGAAGTGGTCTTCGATCTGGTACTGCACCCGCAGGGACTGTGAACCCTCGACTTCGAAACCACCGCCGGTGAGATTGCTCGCCTGGGTCAGGATCAGCCACACAGCCGGCACCAGCACCAGCAACCAGGCCGTGAAGACCAGCCAGCGGAACCTGCGCAGCAGGCTGCTCAACCGCATCATGAACTGCTGGATGGCGATCTCCCCGCATTCTCCCCGAATGACGTGCCGCGAGCGTACCGCAGCAACCTGCAAGCGAGCTCTGGTGAGGGGCTGCAGGACCGACTGCGTGGTGCGGCGCCGCGGGTTTCGACTGGCAGGGCCGGCGCGGCCGATGGCAGTATGGCGGGGGCCGTTTCCAGGTCGGGGGACCAGACCCTAGGAGTTGTGCCATCGCCACCAGCAGAACCGCAGGCCGGGCCGCGGCGTGCGCCGTTGCGGCCGCCGCTGTGCTCGCGGTGCCGAATGCACCGTCAGCGGTCGCCGCTCCGGCGCCGTGCGCGGCCAGCACCATCGCCCGCACCGTGGGTTCGGTCGGCACCAACACCGGTATCTACCTGGAAGCCCACCCCGACACCAACGACGTGCTCACGACCTTGGCCGCGCAGCCGGCCGGCCCGCAATCGGTCGCAGCGCTGAAGCTGTACTTCGACCGCGATCCTCAGGCCGCCAAGGACCTCGAGGCCATCCAGCAGCCGCTGACGTCGCTGACCGCCAAGTGCAAGCTGCCGATCTCGCTGCCACAGGTTCTCGGCCTGATGCAGGCGGCGCAACAGGGGGGTGTGCCGGATACCGCGGCTGCCGCGGTCGCCGGCGCTGCGGAGTCCGTGGCCGCCGCACCTGCGGCAACTGCGCCGCGGGCCGCCGCGAGCGTGCGCTGACCCACGCACCGGCGCTAGACATCCCACAAGTCAAGAATCTGCCCGCGGAATCGATTAGCTTTGTGGTGTCAGTATCACCGCGGGTGGACCGCTGGCATGGCATCACTCATCCTTGAAGGAGCCGATCAATGTTGCTCACAGCTCGAAGTGCGGTGGCCGGAGTTCTCGGTGCCGGCGCAGTCACCGGTGCAATTCTGTTCGCCGCCGCTCCGGCCATCGCCGAGCCGCCGCCCAACTGCAGTGCCGCCGATCTCGCGAGCGTCGCGTCCGGCGTGTCGGCGTCCACGTCGGCCTACCTGTTCAGCCATCCGCCGGTCAACGATTTCTTCACCAGCCTGCATGGCCTCACCCCGGATGAGATCAAGCCGAAGGTCGACGAATACTTCAATGCCAACCCGCAGGTGAAGTCCGAGCTCTTGGGCATCCGCAAACCGTTGCAGGACGTCCGGCTGCGCTGCGGTGACACCAACGGGGACGGACAGGTCGACATTCTGTAGTGCCGGCCGGAACCGATTCGCCCGCGCGGGGGACCGCGGGCCATATGGTGTTGATGGTCGACGACGACCCGGATGTGCGCACCTCGGTAGCTCGGGGGCTGCGACATTCGGGATTCGATGTCCGGGTGGCGGCCAACGGCAAGGAAGCGCTTCGGCTGCTCTCCAACGAAACTCACGACGCTCTGGTTCTCGATGTCCAGATGCCGGAGCTCGACGGCGTGGCAGTGGTGACCGCCCTGCGTGCCTTGGGCAATGACATCCCGATCTGCGTGCTCTCGGCTCGCGACACGGTCAACGACCGGATCGCCGGTCTGGAAGCCGGTGCCGACGACTACCTGACCAAACCGTTTGATCTCGGCGAGTTGGTCGCGCGGCTACACGCCCTGCTGCGACGTCGCGCCCATTCCGAGGAACGCTCGGATGCCATGACGGTGGGACCGCTGACCATCGACACAGCCCGTCGGCTGGTATTCGTGGCCGGTGAGCGGGTCGAGCTGACCAAACGTGAATTCGACCTGCTGGCCGTGCTGGCGGAGAACGCCGGGGTGGTGCTCTCCCGACAGCGCCTGCTGGAACTGGTCTGGGGCTATGACTTCGACGTCGACACCAACGTCGCGGATGTCTTCGTCAGTTACCTGCGGCGCAAGCTGGAACGCGAAGGTGCGCCGCGCGTCATCCACACCGTGCGCGGAATCGGCTACGTGCTGCGCGATGACGGATAACGCGTGACGGCTGAGCCTCACACGTCGGTCTCGCTGTGGAAGCGCTTCACCTATCGGGTGTCGCTGCGCACCCGGGTCGCGCTGGCCGCCGGGATCGCCTCGGCGCTGGTGGTGGCCGTGCTGGCGGTGCTGACGTCGGTGGTGCTCGCCAACAACGATGAGGCTCAGCTGGACCGCCGGCTCGATTCCATCGTCGACGCCAGCATGTACCCCGAGCAGGTGCAGGACCCGCGCCGCGGGGTGCTGACCACCGGCCGGTCCCGGGAATCCGGGGATGTGGTGTTCCAGCGCGGATTCCAGCTGCCCCCGCTGCAGCAGGGCACCGAGACTGTGACGGTCAACGGGGTGGACTACCGGGTGCGCACCGTGTCGCTGAAACAACAGGGTGTCGACGTGTTGATGTCGATCGGCATCCGGGCCGACAGCATTCTGCTGTCCAGCGCGCGGATTCCGGTGTACGTGTTCGTCGGGGTGGCGGCGGTGCTGTTCGCCGGCGTGCTGGGGTGGTTCTTGGCGGGCGCGGCGACGCGTCCGCTGCGCAAGCTCACCGAGCAGACCCGACAGCTCGGTGACGGCGGGGTCGAGCAGATCACGCCAGTGCACGGCGTCAAGGAAGCCGAAGACCTCTCCGAAGCGATGATGGGCATGCTCAAGCGGCTGGCCGACGCGCAGCTGTCCACCACCAATTCCCTGCAGGCGGCGCAGGATTTCGCGGCCAACGCCGCGCATGAGCTGCGGACACCGCTGACCGCGATGCGCGCGGACCTCGACACACTGCGGATCCACGACCTGCCCCCGGACGAACGCCAGGAAGTGGTCGCCGACCTGTCCCGGGCCCAGCGCCGCGTCGAGGCCACCATCACCGCACTGGGCCAACTGGCCTCCGGGCAGTTGGCGCAGGTCGAGGACCGGGAGGTCATCGACATCGACGAGCTGCTGGACCGCGTGGCCAGGGAGAACAACCGCACCGCCGGCGCCGCGGAGATCTGTGTTGACGGCGATGGCGGCGGCATCATCGTGGGGTGGCCCACCGGGCTACGGCTGGCCGTGGACAACCTGGTGCGCAACGCGGTCACCCACGGCCACGCCAGCAGGGTGCTGCTCTCGGCGCGGCGGCAGCGCGACCACATGGTCATCGTGGTCGACGACAACGGCCGCGGCCTTCCCGCTGAGGAGCACGCCGCGGTGCTGGAACGGTTCTCCCGCGGCAGCACCGCCGATGTCGGGGGCTCCGGTCTGGGCCTGGCGTTGGTGCAACAGCAGGCGGTACTGCACGGCGGGACCATCGAGTTGTCCGACGGTCCACTCGGTGGGTTACGCGCGACCCTGACGGTCGCGGTGGCCGCGGCGCCCCCGGACTGAGGGCACCCACCGCACCAGCGCTCGCCAGCCCAGCAGCAGCACCGCCGTCACCGACAACGCCACCACGATGAAGCTGACGGCAACCCCCGCCGACGTCAGCTTCCGCAGCACCATCCCGACCACGATCGTGGACGCCCAGATGATCAGACCGGTGGGCGTCACGGCAGTGGGGCGGCGCCACCCGCGGCTGAGGAGCCAGCCCACCGCGGTCCCGGTCAGGAAAGGCCAGGCCGTTTCGGCAACTCCCGCCACTGTCAGGCCCTCCGCGTGGCTGCGGCGACCCAACGCGCAGAACACCAGCACGCACAGCACGTCGGCGCCGACCGCGGCGGCTGTCCGGGATGTGGCGGTCTCGGACGTGGGTTGGTCAGGCAGAGTCATTGGGCAGCGGTCACCGATCGTGGTTGTCGTCCGGGGATTCGGCATCGGACACCGTGGGCGATGCCGCGGTCTCGACCTCGGCGGGGTTGGAGGGTGAGCTGTCGGGGTCGATCTGACTTTCGGTGCGGAACATGAAGAAGAAGACGACCCAGCCGATCGCCGCGATGAAGATCCAGCTCACCAGCCGGTAGATCAGCATCGTCGAGATCGCGGCGGGCAGGGTCATGCCGCTGGACACCAGGCCAGGCACCAGCACCGCCTCCACCACCAGCAAGCCGCCGGGCATCAGCGGGATGGATCCCACCGCGCGGGCCGCCGCATAGGCGACGGTGAGCCCGGCCAGCGACGGATGTCCGCCGGCGGCATAGGCGGCGAATGCCAGGCAGGCGACGTCGGCGACCCAGTTGAACAGTGACCAGCTGAACGCGGTCCCCAGGGTGCGTCGGCTCATGCTCACCGACTCCAGCTGGTCCAGGATCTCCCGCCACTTCGCCACGCCGGTGTCCAGGGGCTTGCTGCGCAGCTGGTTGAACCAGGACAGCACCCGCACCGCGATGCCGTCGAGCAGCTCCGGCCGCGAGACCACCGCCTGAGCCAGCAGCAGCAGGATGACGAAACCGCCGAGGGTGAACAGCAGCGAGAAGGGGTTGTTCTTGGCGCCCAGCAGGAATGCACCGCCCAGGCCCAGCAGGGCCAAGCCGACGACCTGCAGTGCACCCGACATCACCAGCTGCCAGGACGCCACCACCGGCGAGGCGCCCCAGATGCGCTGCTGGCGGTAGACGAACGTCGCCGACAGCACGGGCCCGCCGGGGAGCGTGGTCGACAGGGAGTTGCCCGCGTAGAACGCCGCCTCGGAGCGCCACTGCCGGACCTGGACGCCGGCCGACTTGAGCAGGGTGCGCTGGATCTGGGCGAAGCTGTGCATCGACAGCATTGCCGCGGCGACGGCGGCCAGTACCCACCACCAGTTGGCGCTGAGCAGGCTCCGCCACGCCTTGGCCAGCTGATCCCACACCAGGGCCGCTTCGACGGTGAGCACAACGACCGCGACAGCCAGGACCACCCAACGGACCCACCAGTACTTGCCGCGGGTGGTCCCCTCCTGCTGCTCGGTGGCCGTGCCGGCCTGCGCGTCGGGGGACACGTGCTTCAGCGTAACGGCGTGGGGCGGTACCTCCGGGCCGTTGGCGCCGCGGCGCGCCAATTTCTGCGGGTGACGACCGATACAGTTGCGCCATGGCTGTGCCTGCGACCGACGACGAGTCGGTCACCCCGATTGTCCGTAAGGCTGCTGCGTGGGCGTGGCGGTTGCTGGTTTTGTTCGCAGCCCTGCTGGTGACGCTGTGGGTGGCGGAGAAGCTGCTGGTGCTGGTGGTGCCGGTGGCGTTGGCCACCATGCTGGCGGCGTTGCTGCTGCCGCTCGTCGACTGGCTGGACCGCCGGGGAGCACCTCGCGGCGGCGCTGTGGCGCTGGTGTTGCTGGGCAGCTTCGCGATTTTGGGCGGATTGCTGAGTTTTGTTGTCAGCCAATTTGTTTCAGGTCTGCCGCAGCTGGTCAACGAAGTCACCCGCAGTATCGACTCCGCCCGCGCGTGGCTGGTCGAAGGGCCGCTGCATCTGAGCCGCGAGCAGATTGACAACTTCGGAAACTCGGCCATCGAAGCGGTGCGCGACAACCAGGAACGGTTGACCAGCGGTGCGCTGTCGACGGCCGCCACGGTGACCGAGATCGTGACCGGGGCGCTACTGGTCTTCTTCACGCTGATTTTCCTGCTGCACGGCGGCCGCAATATCTGGGCGTTTGTCGCCAAGGTGTTCCCCGGCGATGTGCGGCACCGGGTCAGTGACGCCGGCCGGGCCGGGTTCCATTCGTTGATCGGCTACATCAGGGCCACGTTCGTGGTGGCCCTTGTCGACGCCATCGGTATCGGCACCGGCCTGGCCATCATGGGCATTCCGCTGGCGCTGCCGCTGGCCTCGCTGGTGTTCCTGGGCGCGTTCATCCCACTGGTCGGCGCGGTGCTCACCGGATTCCTGGCCGTGGTGGTGGCGCTGCTGGCCAAGGGTGTCGTCTACGCGATGATCACACTGGGCCTGATCATCGCGGTGCAACAACTCGAAGCGCACGTGCTGCAGCCCCTGGTCATGGGCCGCGCAGTGTCGATCCACCCGCTGGCGGTCGTGCTCGGTATCGCCGGCGGCGCGGTGTTGGCAGGCATCGTCGGTGCGCTGCTGGCGGTGCCGCTGATCGCCTTCCTCAACAGCGCGATCCGGGTGTTGCTCGCCCAGGATCCAGCCGCCGAGGAAGCCCGGCAGGAAGCCGACGACGGGCCGATCGTGGACTCCGAGCCGGACCAGGTACCCGAATCCCGTTAGGGCTTGCGACCTTCACGGCGCAGCAGATCCTGAGCGCTGACACCGCCGCCCCGCCGCTGCCGTGACTTGTCGTCGGCGTCGCCGCGGGCATTGAGCTTCTCGGTGGCGGCGTCGGAATCCTTGGCGGGCTTGGCCACCGGGATGGCCCGGGTGGCGGTCTCGTCGGGTTCGTCGACCGGGGCCGAGCCGCTGCCGTTAGGCCCGTCCGGGCGTTGTGTGGGGATCGCGGTGGTGGCGTCGCTGGGACCGGACCCCATGGTGCGAGTGGGTTCAGCGGACGGCGGCTGCACCGGCGGCTGCATGGCACCGGAACCCGGCTTACCGCGCAACTCACCGAGCCATGATTCGATCTCCCGCTCGCCGGCGGGCTGCGGCGGCCGCGACGGCCTCGCGGTGGGGGTGCTCACCGCGCTGCTGACCGCATTGCGCACGGCGTTCTTGGCGGACGAGAACCGGGTGGTCGGGGCGTCGCTCTCACCGGGCACCGGCCCCACCGCTGCGGTCGGAATGCGGGTGGTCGCTTCGGCGCCGGGTGCCGGCTGGACCTGCGGACCCGGGGGAGTGGGCCGCGGCCGCACCCCGCCCGCAGGCGCGGGATGGGTCGGGTCGTGGGGCGGTCGTGGCCGCTCCGGCACCGGTGCCGCGCTCAACGACTGTGAGGCTCCGACGAGTTCTCGATCGTCGGCGGTGACGCTGGGACGTTTGCGTTCGTCGGGAAGGTGGGTCTCGCCGAGGCCGATCTTGACCTGGATGCGTTTCATCCAGCGTGGCGCCCACCAGCAATCGTCGCCCAGCATCTTCATGATCGCGGGCACCAGGAACATACGAATGATGGTGGCGTCCAACAGAAGTGCGATCAGCAGGCCGAACGCCAGGTACTTCATCATCACCAGGTCGGAGAAGACGAACGCCCCGGCGACGACTGCCAGGATCAAGGCAGCGCCGGTGATGAGGCGCCCAGTGGTCGCGGTACCGATCCGGATGGCTTCGGCTGTCGACATACCGCGTTCCCGGGCCTCCACCATGCGGGAGACCAGGAACACCTCGTAGTCGGTGGACAGCCCCCAGATCACGGCGATGATCAGGCCGATCATCGGCGCCATCAGTGGTTGTGGGGTGTAGTTCAGCACGCCGGATCCGTGGCCGTCGACGAACATCCACGTCAGGATGCCCATGGTCGAGCCAAGGGTCAGCGCGCTCATCAGTGCGGCCTTGATGGGCAACACCACCGACCCGAAGGCCAGGAACATCAGCACCGTGGTGGTGACGATCAGCACCAGCACCATCACGGGCAGTTTGTCGAAGAGGCTCTGGATGCTGTCCTGTTCCAGCGCGGGGGTACCGCCCACCGAGATGGTGACACCGGGTGTCGGGGACAGCGCGCGCAGCTCCTCGAGCTTCTTGGCGGCGTCGTTGCGGTTCTCCAGACCGTTCTGGATCACTCGGACGGACGGGTCCTTGGTCGCGCCGTCCAGGTAGGGGCGTTCCTGCCACATCTTCTCCGGATCGTTGTCTGGATCGATGAAGCCGGGGACCTCCATGGCCTTGTTGCGCACCGCGGCGACCTGGTCGTCGGTGACCGGTTCACCGTCGGTGCTCTCGATCACCATGGTCAGCGGCTCGGTCCGGAAACCGGGGAAGGTGCGGTCGAACGCCTCCTGCGCCTGGCGCACCGAGTTGTCCGGCGGCAGATATTTCTCGCTGATACCGCCGAGGGCGAGCCCTCCGAGGGGAGTGATCAGGACGATCATCACCAGGACGATGGGGATGGCGAATGCGGCGGGCCGCTTCATCACGCGGTTGACCAGCTTGCCCCAGAAGCCCTTCTCGACCTCGTCGCGGGTCTTGGTCTTCTGCAGCCGGTCGGCCAGCCAGTTCAGCCACCAGTTCATCGGCTTCCAGTTACGCAGGAAGGGCACGCGCAGCAGGGTGCGGACGCCGAGGGCGTCGACGTTCGGACCGAGGATGGCCAATGCCGCCGACAGCACGGTGATCGACAAGATGGCGGCCAGCATCACCGAGGCGATGATCGCGTAGGTGATGGACTTCAGGAAGCCCTGCGGGAACAGCAGCAGCGGTACCGAGGAGGCGACGATGATGACGGCCGAGAACACCACGGTCCGGCCTGAGGTCATCATCGTTCGTCGGACGGCCGCCTCGGTGTCGTAACCCTCGGCGATCTCTTCTCGGAACCGGCTCACGATGAACAGGCCGTAGTCGATCGCGATACCCAGCCCGATCAGCGTGACCACCGGCTGGGCGAAGAAGTGCACCGGGATGAACTCGGCGGCGAGTCGCATGATGCCCAGCGCGCCGAGGATGGACAGGCCGCCGATGATGGCGGGCAGGGCCGCGGCGATGACGCCGCCGAACACGAAGAACAGCACGACGGCGACCAGTGGGATGGCGGCGATCTCGGCGCGCTTCTGGTCTTCACCGATGGTGCCGGTGAGCTCCCCGGCCAGCGGCTGCAGGCCGGCGTACTGGACGTCGATCCCCTCGTCGCGGACCTTCAGCAGGTCGGGTTCGATCGTCTTGTAGTTGTTCAGGATGGTGTCATCGTTGTCGCCCTTGAGCTGGATCGACATGAACGCGTGCTGCTTGTCCGCATCGGACATGTTGGCCAGCAGTTCCGGGCTCTTGAAGTAGCCGATGGACCGCAGCACCTCATCGGGGTGGTCCTTCTCGAGCTGATCGAGGCTGCTGACGATTTCCTTCTGGAACGCCGGGTCCTCGACCGTCTTGCCCTCGGGCGCGGTGTACAGCGCCACGATGTGGCCCGACGTGTCGCGGCCGTATGCCTCGTCCGCCAGCAGCGACGCGTGGACAGACTGACTGCCTTCGTCGTAGAAACCACTCTGCGTGACGTGCTGTCCCAGGCTGAACCCGTAGATGCCGCCGCCGACGCATAGTGCGACCATCACTCCGATAACCAGATATCGGAAGCGATACACCATCCGACCCCACCAGGCGAACACTTAAGCTCCTAACCCTCACTACAAGTCTTGATGCGCAGCCGGGCCGCGCGCTGATGGTTCTGAAGTTTTTGCACGGGCACGTCAGGCCCGATTCGCCAGTAACGACGACAGCGGCCGGAATGGCTGCAGCCAGGCACCTTCGTCTGGAAGCGAATCCAGCCCGATCCGTGGAAGCGGCTCCCGGAAAACACCGGGAATGTCCTCCAGGTCGACGAACTCCAAGGTATCCGACGCTAGCGCCCAGCTTGCATGTTCGCGAAATCCGAGCACGTGAACGGGGGTGCCGTCGTCGCGGGCGATCTCCTCCAACGGCTGCCGGAACGCCTGCCCGTCGGCCGAGGCCACGATCAGTCCCGCGAGCCCCTCACGGCGCCGCAGCGCGATGTGGTTGAGCATGTCGATGTCGACGTCGCTGTCGTCATCGATCTTGGGTTTGGCGAAGACCGCAAAACCGACGTTACGCAGGGCTTCCACCCAGGGCCGGACCACGTCGGCGCTGCCGGGAGCGATATTGGTGAAGACGGTGGCTTCCGGCTCCAGGGACGCTCCGGCGTGGGCTGCCGAGATGTCGGCGGTGCGGCCCAGCAGCCACCGGCCCAGAGCGTCGAAACGCGGCCGGTGTGCGGCTGTCGGGCGGCCACCCAGAATGGCGCCCAACCCCATGTCCAGATTGGGTGCGTCCCACACCAGCAGCACCCGTTCCGGGGCCGCCACCGCCGCCGTCGGCTCTGGGTCGAGTTGGACCGCGTCAGCGCCGAACGCGGCGGTGTCGTCGGTCTCCAGGGTGCTCACACGCGCTCCCAGATGAGTTCGGTGACCGCGCTGCCCGCATGGCGGGCCTTCGTCTCGTATTTGGTGACCGGCCGGCTGGTGGAGATGGGCAGGTTGGCGATCCGCTCGGCCGGCACCCGGCGCAACCGGGGTTCGTTGTCGCCCACTTCGGCGATCTGCTCGGCGTACCCGGCGTGGTCGGTGGCGGCGTGCAGCACCCCGCCCGGACGTAGGCGGTCCGCGATCAGCGCGACGTTGGACGGCTGCAGCAGGCGGCGTTTGTGGTGGCGTGATTTTGGCCACGGGTCCGGGAAGAACACCCGGACGCCGGTCAGCATGGCCGGTTTCAGCATGCGTTCCAGGACGTCGACGGCATCACCGCGGATGAGCCGGATGTTCGTCACGTCCTCCCGGTCCATGGCCGACAGCAGCTGGGCGAGTCCGCGTTTGTACACCTCGACTGCCAGCACATCGGTGTCCGGCTCGGCCTGGGCCATCGCCAGGGTCGAGGTGCCGGTGCCACAGCCGATCTCCAGGATCAGCGGTGCCCGGCGGCCGAACCAGGCCGCTACATCCAGCAGGTCAGCGGGTTGATCGCCGACGCGGGCCTGCATTCCCAGCTTCGGCCACAGCCGGTCCCAGGTCTCCTGCTGCGGCTCGGTGATGGTGGATCGGCGGTTCCGGAAACTGGTCACCCGGCGGTGAGTGAGGTCACGGGATCCGTCTCCCGAGTCCTCGGGCGGTCTGGTGGACGCAGCCACCGACTCGGCTCCCCGTTGGGCACACATTGGTCCATGGTCTCTCATCGCAGCCCGGGAACCGGCATCGTGGTGCGATTTGATACCCAACAGTTGCCTTCACCGGCGGCGTGGCGGCTGTCCACAGCCGGGATCCGGGCGGCTCGCGCGGTTGTCCGGCGGATGCCACCATGGCTGCACATGACCGGACAACAGCAGCCCCCGCTCGCCGTTGCCCGGCAGCGGTTGGCCGACGCCTTGGCGGACACCCCGCTGCGGGTAGCGGTGCACGGGCTGCCCGGGGTCGGCACCAGCACCGTGGCGGCGGCACTGACCGCGCTCGGCCGCTTCGAGGTGCTCGGCGCCGGGGTGTGCGGCTCAGGGCCAAGGCGGCCCGACGTGACTGTCCGGGTGGTCGCCGAGGTCCCCCGGCCCGAGGACCGGCAGGCCGCCGTGGACGCCGCGGGTCCGGTGCTCATGGTGCTCACCAAGGCAGACACCTGCGCGCTGGGCCCCGGTGGGCCGGTGGCGACCGCGCGCCGGCGCTGCGCGGAGTGGACGGTGCCGGCGGAGCCACTGGTGGGGCTGCTGGCGGTGGCAGCGCTGGATGCCGGGGTGCTTGACGCCCCGTTGCTCGACGCCGTCCGGGTGCTCGCGGTGCAGCCCGCCGACCTACGCACCGCCGAAACGTTTGTCGGGGGCCCGCATCAGCTGCCGGCTCCGGTGCGCCTGCGCCTGGTCGACGCGTTGGACGTGTTCGGTATTGCGCACGCGGTGATCGCAGTTCGGCAGCACCGCGACGTGCATGCCGCGTTGCGGGAGGCCAGCGGCGTGGACGCGGTGGCGGGCAGGATCGCGGCGCTGGGTGCGGAAGCACGGTATCGACGGCTGACCGGGGTGGTCGCTGAGCTGTCTGCGGGCGCCGTGGGTGATGCAGCGCTGGCTGAGCTCCTGACCACTGATGAGGTGCTGCTGGGCCGAATGGCCGCGGCGAGTCGGGTGCTGCGGGCGGCCGGTGTGCAGATCGGACCGGCAACCGGTGCGGAGGAGCACCTGCGGGAGGCGCTGCGGTGGCGCCGATACGGTGACGGCCCGGTGACACTGCTGCATCGGGCCTGCGCGGCCGACGTCAGCAGGGGGTCGTTGCGACTGTGGGGTGCCATCCGATGAGCGCGGATGGTTCCGTCGACCAGGTTGATGACCTTGTGCGCGCTCTGGCGCCGGAGGTGCCCGCACCGGGGCCCGGGTCCGGCGGCACCGTTCTGGTCACCGGGCCGTGGCTGGCCGGAAGCACCAGCCTGGCCGCGGCGCTGCGCACCCGGATGCCTGATGTGGTGTTCGCCGAGCCGGACGAACTGGCCCAGGACGACGTGCCCGTCGTGGTGGTGTTCGTGGTGTCGGCGGCCGCGCCCGTCGCGCTGTCGGATTGTGCGCTGCTCGACGCCGCGGCCGCACGCACCGACGCCGTTGTCGGCGTGGTCACCAAGATCGACGTGCACAAACGCTGGCGGGAGGTGCTCGAGGCCGACAGTAGCGCCCTGCGGCAGCACAGCGCGCGCTACCGGCAGATGCCCTGGGTCGGTGTCGCCGCGGCACCGCAGTTGGGCGAGCCGCAGCTCGACGGTCTGGTCGCCGAACTGCGGGACCAGCTGGCCGATCCGGACCTGGTGAGACGAAACCGGTTGCGGCACTGGGAATACCAACTTCTCAAGACCCGTAGCAGTCATGACGACGCCGCCGATGACCGGGAGGTCGCCGCGCAACGGCTACGTCGCAGGCGGGCCGAGCTGCTGCGCGAAAGCCGGCTCGATCGCGGACAGCGAACCATCGCACTGCGCAGCAAGATTCAGCAGGCCCGGGTGCAGCTGTCCTATTTCGGCCGCAGCCGGTGCGCCTCGGTGCTGTCCGAACTGCATGACGACGCGGCGGCGATGACCCGTCGCCGACTGCCGGCGTTCGGGCCGTACGTGGCGCGGCGGGTCGACGAGGTGGTCGGCGAAGTCGACGAGGGGGTGACCGAGCACCTCGCCGACGTCGCGCACGAGCTGAAGCTGCCGCCGGTGCCGCCGGGCCCCGTTGCGGTTGGGCCCGTTGTCGGGCAGCCGCCGTTGCGGTCTCGTCGGCTGGAGATGCGGCTGGTGCTTTTGCTCGGGGCCGGCTTCGGTCTGGGAGTGGCACTGACATTGATACGGCTGCTTGCCGATCTGGCGCCGGGGTTTGCGGTGGGCGGGGTGGCAGTGTGCGTGCTGGTCGGGCTCGCTGTCACCGTGTGGGTGGTCGGTACCCGCGGGCTGCTGCAGGATCGGGCGGTCCTGGACCGCTGGGTCGGGGAGGTCATGGCAAATACCCGTGCCGCTGTCGACCAACTGGTCGCCACCCGGGTGGTCGCTGCCGAGGCGGCGTTGACGACGGCGCTGGCCGAGCAGGAGGAGTCCGACCGTCGCGAGCTTGCTGAGGGGATCGACGGCATCGATGCCCGGCTGCGGGAACTGGCGCTGTCACGGGCGCGGGCGGCGGCGGCACGTGAGGCGGCCGCGCCGGCCATTGCCGCGGCGTTGACGGCGGTTCGCGCCGAACTCGACGCCTATCACGATTCAGAAAACGGACTGCAAAGCCGATGAATTCGCTTAAAACGTTTCAATCCGAAAATGGGCCGGCCAACTGAATCGATTACTCCCGCAGATGGCCGTTTTCTGAATCGTTCCTGTGAGTCAATGGACATACTGTCGATTCACCGTGGGTAAGTCACCCGCGTTAACCTCTATAACAAGGGACGTTCGGACTGCCGACTGCGTTGGTGTCTGCCGAGGCGGGGCATGGCGGAAAGAACCAGACGTTCTGGCGGGAAAACCTACCCAGGAGATTTTGATGACCTCAGCGACCATTCCAGGTCTGGACACAGCACCGACCAAACACGAGGGCCTCTTGGCATGGGTCCGAGAGGTCGCCGAACTGACACAGCCGGACCGGGTGGTGTTCGCTGACGGCTCCGCGGAGGAGTTCGAGCGCGTGGCCGCCCATCTGGTCGCGGCCGGCACTTTCCAGAAGCTCAACGACGAGAAGCAGCCGAACTCGTATCTGGCGCTGTCCGATCCGTCGGACGTCGCCCGCGTGGAATCGCGGACCTACATCTGTTCGCAGAAGGAAAGCGACGCGGGCCCCACCAACAACTGGATGGACCCCGCCGAGATGCGGTCCCTCATGAAAGACCTCTACCGCGGTTCGATGCGCGGTCGCACCATGTGGGTCGTCCCGTTCTGTATGGGGCCCCTGGGCGCCGAGGATCCGAAGCTGGGTGTCGAGATCACCGACTCCGAGTACGTCGTGGTGTCGATGCGGACCATGACCCGGATGGGTCAGGCGGCGCTGGACAAGATCGGCGACGACGGCTTCTTCGTCAAGGCCCTGCATTCGCTGGGCGCGCCGTTGGTGGATGAGTCAGGCCAGGAAAAAGAAGACGTGCCGTGGCCGTGCAACGACACCAAGTACATCACTCACTTCCCCGAGACCCGCGAGATCTGGAGCTACGGTTCGGGTTACGGCGGTAACGCGCTGCTGGGCAAGAAGTGCTACTCGCTGCGCATCGCCTCGGCGATGGCACACGACGAGGGCTGGCTCGCCGAGCACATGTTGATCCTCAAGCTGATCTCGCCGGAGAACAAGGCGTACTACGTCGCCGCGGCGTTCCCGTCGGCCTGCGGTAAGACCAACCTGGCGATGCTGCAGCCCACCGTCCCGGGTTGGCGCGCCGAGACCGTCGGCGACGATATCGCCTGGATGCGTTTCGGCAAGGACGGCCGGCTCTACGCGATCAACCCGGAGTTCGGGTTCTTCGGCGTCGCGCCCGGCACCAACTGGTCGTCGAACCCGAATGCCATGAAGACCATCGCCGCGGGTAACACCGTCTTCACCAACGTCGCCAAGACCGATGACGGCGACGTCTGGTGGGAAGGTCTGGAAGGCGACCCGCAGCACCTGATCGACTGGAAGGGTCACGATTGGGAAGCTGGGTCCCCGGAGAAGGCCGCCCACCCGAACTCGCGTTACTGCACCCCGATGTCGCAGTGCCCCACGTTGGCCCCGGAGTGGGATGACCCGCAGGGTGTGCCGATCTCGGCGATCCTGTTCGGCGGTCGCCGCAAGACCACGGTGCCGCTGGTGACCCAGGCGCGCGATTGGCAGCACGGTGTGTTCATCGGTGCCACGCTGGGCAGTGAGCAGACCGCGGCCGCCGAGGGCAAGGTCGGTACCGTGCGCCGCGATCCGATGGCGATGATTCCGTTCATCGGTTACAACGTCGGCGACTACATGCAGCACTGGATCGACATCGGTAAGAACTCCGACGAGTCCCAGTTGCCCAAGGTCTTCTTCGTCAACTGGTTCCGCCGCGGCGATGACGGTCGCTTCCTGTGGCCCGGGTTCGGCGAGAACAGCCGGGTGATGAAGTGGATCATCGAGCGGGTCGAGCAGAAGGCCGGCGGCAGAAGCACGCCGATCGGCATCGTGCCCACCGCCGAGGACCTGGACCTGTCCGGTCTGGATGTCGACGCCGTGGACGTGGACGCAGCGCTGGCGGTCATCCCCGATGAGTGGCGTGCTGAGTTGCCGCTGATCGACGAGTGGTTCGAGTTCGTCGGTGACCGGCTGCCGACGGGGATCAAGGACGAGTACGACGCGCTGAAAACGCGCCTGGCTGAAGCGGACTGACAACTTCGCCGGCGACAACGGCCCCGGGTCACCGACCCGGGGCCGTTGTGCGTCGCCAGCATCCGAATATTCACGCTTGACACCTGTCAACTATCGCCGAGTAAAGTCAGCCCATGCAGATCCGCCAGACCGCTCAGTCCACTCCGGACAAGCCCGCCATCATCATGTATCCGTCCGGGACGTTGGTTACCTTCGGCGAACTGGAAGCGCGGGCGAACCGGTTGGCGCACCACTTCCGGCAGGCCGGCCTCGTCGAGGGTGATGCCGTCGCGATCTTGATGGAGAACAACGCCCACATGCACGCCGTGATGTGGGCGGCACGCCGCGCCGGGCTCTACTACGTGCCGATCAACAGCCACCTCGCGCCGGCCGAAGCGGCCTACATCATCGACAACAGCAACTCCAAGGCGATCGTCGGGTCCGCGGCGATGCGCAAGACGCTGGCAGATCTCGGCGAGCACCTGCCGGGTGGGTTGCCCGGCCTGTTGTTGATGGCCGCGGACGACGGCGACGCCCCGCTGGACGGCTGGCAGAGTTATCCGGAATGTGTTGCCCACCATCCTGATACGCCCATCGACGACGAGATCGAAGGCGATCTGCTGCAGTATTCCTCGGGCACCACCGGACGGCCCAAGGGCATCAAGCGGGCGCTGCCGCACGTGCCGCCGTCGGAATCGCCCGGCCTGATGGCCGCGCTGGTGTCCTTCTGGATGCACCCGGACGCCGTTTACCTCAGCCCCGCGCCGCTGTACCACACGGCGCCGTCGGTGTGGTCGATGCAGACGCAGGCCGGGGGCATCACCACCGTCATCATGGAGAAGTTCGACGCCGAGGGTGCGCTGGACGCGATCCAGAAGCACCGCGTCACTCACGGTCAGTTCGTGCCGGTGATGTTCACCCGGATGCTCAAACTTCCTGAGCAGGTGCGCAATTCGTATGACGTGTCTAGCCTCGAGCGGGTGATGCACGCTGCAGCCCCGTGTCCGGTGGAGATCAAGAAGCAGATGATCGACTGGTGGGGACCCATCGTCGACGAGTATTACGCCTCCTCGGAAGCGCACGGCTCCACCTTGATCAGCGCCGAGGAGTGGCTCACCCATCCGGGTTCGGTTGGGCGGCCGCTGGCCGGAAAGCTCCACATCGTCGGCGACGAGGGTACGGAGGTCCCGGCGGGGCAGGCTGGCGAGATCTACTTCGAGGGTGGCTTCGACTTCGAATACCTCAACGATCCGGACAAGACCGCCAAATCGCGGCATCCGCTCGGCTGGAAAACGGTGGGGGACCTGGGCTATCTCGACGAGGACGGCTACCTCTACCTCACCGACCGCCGCCACCACATGATCATCTCCGGCGGGGTGAACATCTACCCGCAGGAAGCCGAGAACATGCTCGTCACTCACCCGTTGGTGATGGACGCAGCGGTGTTCGGCGTCCCGGATGACGAGATGGGCCAGAGCGTGAAGGGTGTGGTGCAGACCGTCGACCCTGCCGATGCCACCGAGGAATTCGCCGAGGAGCTGATTGCGTGGCTGCGGGAGCGGATGACGCATTACAAGTGCCCGCGTTCCATCTCCTTCGAGGCGCAGCTGCCACGCACTGACACCGGCAAGCTGTACAAACAGTCGCTGGTGCAGAAGTACTCGGCGGTGTGATTGCAGGTTCTCGATCTCTCCGAAGCGCCGCGACCGGCGACCGGTGTCGTCGTCGCCACTGGTGACCACACCGCAGCGAACGCCGAATTCTGGTTGGAGCACGCCACTTTCACCCTGACTGAGGCACCGACCGACGACCGTCGCATCGTCGTCGTGCCTTCGGTGAGTGACACACTGACTCAGCTGCAGGAGCGGACCCAACGCTGGCCGCAGGCGGCAGCGGTGTGTGACGACGTGCTGCGCACCGTGGATACCGCGGCGCCTGCGCTACGCGGGGTCATCACCGAATCGCTGGCCTACTCGACCTTGCAGTCCGGGCCGGAGTTCGCGTGCTGGCTCGCCGCACGGGGTCCGGCCGCGCCGGTCGCACTTGCCGACCCGGTGCTCGTCGAGCGCGACGGTGATGTCCTGCGCGTGCGGTTCAACCGGCCGCAGCGGCACAACGCCTTCAGCACGGACGCCCGCGCCGCCCTGCTGGACGCGCTTGCCGTTGCCCAGCTGGACGATTCGATCACGGGCGTGGTGCTCTCGGGGAACGGGAACTCGTTCTGCAGCGGCGGTGACCTCGCTGAATTCGGCACCTTCGCCGACCCCGCCACTGCCCATCTGGCCCGCACCCGGCACAGCCCGGCATTGGCGCTCGACGAGCTCACCCATCGGCTGGGGGCGGCGTGTCGCGCCGAGGTGCATGGCCAGGTGCTCGGCAGTGGGCTCGAGATGGCGGCCTACTGCGGGCAGGTGACGTGTGCGCCCGACGCCGTGCTGGGGCTGCCGGAACTGGCGTTGGGGCTGATCCCCGGAGCGGGCGGCACGGTCAGCATCACCCGCCGCATCGGCCGCTGGCGTACGGCCTATCTGGTGCTGACGGGCCACACCATCCGCCCTGCGACGGCCCTGTCCTGGGGCCTCGTCGACCGTGTCTGCTAGTGGACAATGGAGCCGATGAGCGGGCTGCGGATACCGGAGGCAGTGCTGACGCGTGCGGCGCAGATTGCCCCTGATGCCGCCGAGCTCATCACCGGACGGGCGGCACTGCTCGGGATCGCGCCGCAGGGCCGGATCTCGGCGGGCGGGGCGACGCGACTGTTTCCGGCCGACGACGGTTGGTGTGCGCTGACACTGTCGCGGTCCGACGACATCGCCGCGGTGCCTGCTCTGGTTGAGTCCTCCGCCGGGGAGCCGTGGCAGGCCGTGCAGGCCTGGGCCGCTCGACGCACCGTCGAGCAGGTGGTCGGCCGCGCGCAGCTGCTCGGTTTACCGGTTGCGGCCCTGGGTGAAGCCGACCCGGCGCCGCCGCGGGTATTCGGTTGCGGCACAGCTGGACCCGCACGCGCCGTGGCCGGACTCCTGGTGGTCGACCTGACGTCGATGTGGGCGGGGCCGTTGTGCGGACGGCAGCTGGCGGATGCCGGTGCCACGGTGGTCAAGGTGGAAAGCCCCGGCCGCCCGGATGGCACCCGGGCAGGCCAGCGCGCCTTCTTCGACTGGATGAACACCGGAAAGCTCTGCTACAGCGTTGATTTCGATGATGAAGCACTGCGTAGACTGCTGGAGGTCGCTGATGTGGTGCTGGAGGGCTCCCGCCCCGCGGCATTGAGTCGCCGCGGGCTCGGCCCCCACGACATCCCGCCCCGCCCGGGCCGCGTGTGGCTGCGCATCACCGGTCACGGCACCGACGGCGCGCATGCCGAACGGGTGGCGTTCGGTGACGATGCGGCCGTCGCGGGCGGGCTGGTCGGTTGGTGCGAGGGCGAGCCGGGGTTCGTGGGTGACGCTATCGCCGACCCGCTTTCGGGGTTGGCCGCCACGGCGGCGGTGCTCGAGGCCGTGGGTCGTGGCGGCGGGGTGCTGATCGAGGTGTCGATGGCCGCGGTGGCGGCGACCTATGCGGCGCTGCCCCCCACCCCGGCAGCCAGGATCGCGGCGACGGTCCCGCACCCGGTTGCTGCGGCCGCCGCATCAGGCGCGGACAACGCCGAGGTGGTGCGATTGGTAGCCGAAAGATCGTGTTGGTCATGCTGATTCGGCGGGCGTCGGTGCTGTCGGATGGTGCGGTGGATATCCGGGTCGGCGAGCGCATCACCGAGATCGCACCCACGCTGCGGCCGAAGACCGGTGAGCAGGTCTTCGATGCCGCCGGGGGCCTGGTGGTGCCGGGGCTGCATGACCACCACATGCACGTCCGATCGGCCGCTGCGGCCGCGGAGTCGGTGGCGGTGGGCCCACCGCAGGTGCGCAGCCGCACCGGTCTTGCACAGGCGCTGGCCGCAGCGGCGCCGCAGGACGGGTGGATCCGGGCGGTGGGATACCACGAGGCGGTCGCGGGGCCGCTGGACCGCCGCCAGCTCGATGCGTTGGTACCTGTTGTGCCGCTGCGCATTCAACATCGCAGTGGTGCGCTGTGGATACTCAATTCCGCGGGCCTGGCGCTGGTTGGTCTGCCTGACCACCCCGATGGGCGACTGCTGCGCACGGAGGTGTCACCGGTGCTGCCCCGGCACCCACCGCCGCTGCGCGGCCTCAGCGACGCACTGCTGACTCACGGGGTCACCGGGGCCACCGATGCGACCCCCGGACAAACCCAGGCTGATATCGAAGCCCTTGGTGCAGCCCGACATTCAGGCGATTTCGCGCCGCGGCTGCACTGTCTGGCGCCGCCGGGGATCGGTCCGGTGCGCGGTGTCACGTTGGGCCCTACGAAGCGGATCCTCGATGATGGCACCCTCGATCTGCACGCGCTCGAACACTGGATCGCGCACTGTCACGGTGCGGGGCGTGGGGTAGCCGTGCACTGTGTCACCACCGGTCAGCTCGTGGTGACCCTGGCAGCGTTGCGCAGCGCCGGCACACATCCCGACGACCGCATCGAACATGCCGCCGTCGTACCTGCCGACTGTCTCGACGACCTCGCAGATCTCGGGGTCACCGTGGTGACGCAGCCCAACTTCGTCGCCGAACGCGGCGACGAGTACCTGACCGATGTCCCCGCTGACGAGCATGACCAACTGTGGCGGGTGCGCTCCCTGCGCCGGGCCGGGGTGCGGCTGGCACTGTCCACGGATGCGCCTTTCGGCTCCGCTGATCCCTGGGCGGCCATGCGGGCGGCGGTACATCGGAGGACGCCCGGCGGTGCGGTCCTCGGTGCCGACGAACGGGTGACACCGCTGGAGGCGCTGCTCGGATTTCTCGGTGCGCCCGACAGCCCGGGGACGCCGCGTCGACTGGCGGTGGGGGAGCGCGGAGACCTCTGTGTCCTCGCCGCGCCCGCGGCGGAGGTGCTGGCCGAGCTGTCCTCAGACCTCGTGGCCGCCACGGTGATCGACGGAAAACTGTGGTGGCAGCGTGGCGATTGACGGGTCCTGGGCAGTTTTCTCAGGGCTCGGTGCACTGAGAATTTGCATACCTCTCGACATCCGCTGAGGCGCCGAACCCAAGACAGTCGACGCAGCGGTGGCGGACGGCACGCTCAGACTGCGAAAGCGGTCCGCAGGTGCTCGGCCTGACTGGCGAAGAACTCCTGGGACACAAGTGATTTCGCGGCGATCTGGTCGAAGCCGTGGAAGGCACCTTCGACCACCTCCAGCTCGCACGGCACGTTGGCCGCCATCAGGCGTTCCGCATAGACGATGTCCTCGTCATGGAACAGATCCAGTGTGCCGACGCCGATCCAGGCCGGCGGCAGGCCCGCGAGATCGGTACGCCGTGCCGGCACCGCGCTGTCGGGGTCGGCGTCGCGCAGGTAGGCGGACCAGCCGAACCGGTTCGATCGGCGGTTCCACAATCGCGCTTCAACCTTGTCGAGATGCGTGTGGTGGCCGGTGCGGTCATCGAGCATGGGGTACACCAACAGCTGTGCGACGGGTTTGACCTCGCCGTGGTCACGGGCCCAGAAGGCAAGTGCGGCAGCGAGTCCGCCGCCTGCGCTGGCGCCACCGATGGCGATCCGCGTCGGGTCCACGGCAGGCAGTCGGGCCAGCCACTGCAGCGCTGCGTAACAGTCTTCGAGCCCGGCTGGGTATGGATGTTCCGGAGCCAGGCGGTATTCGGTGGCGGCAATGGTGATGCCGAGCTCGCGGGCAAGTCGCCGGCACATGCGGTCGTCCTGCTGGGCGGTGCCGATGACATATCCGCCGCCGTGAATCCACAACAGCGCCGGGCCCGGTTCGGTGCGACCGGGTGGGCGGTGCAGCCGGATGTTGATGCCCTCGGCGGTGGTCAGTACCTCCACGCCGGGAGCGGGAAGGCGCTTCTGCAGATTCTGCAGCCGCCGGACCGCAGGAAGTACACCGGGCCGGATGGGGGCGCGGGGCAGTCTCCGTGCGGCAGCACGGAGTTCGGGATGGAAGTCGGTGATCGCCACCCGGCCGAGACTACAAGTTAACTATTCAAGGAGTCGGCGGTTTCGGATCCATCTATCACCTATCTATCCACCCGTGGTCGTGCGCAATATGCACACCCCGGCAGACGTCCGAGCGACAACGAATCGTCCGATGTACCACGGGATGTCGCAAGGGGCAAGCGTGATGGTGCGGTGTTTGTCACAGTGTGGTAGACAGTTTTTTAGGTTTGTCAATACTGACCGGTGATAGGGGGGACGTTTCGTGACGACGGCACGACCGGATGTCCGGTATCCCGGCCCGACGATGTGGACCCGCGCCCGCTGGCTGGCTAAAGCACGCCCATCTGACTATCTGCTGGCCATGAGCGTCGGATCGGCGTCACTACCGGTGGTCGGTAAATATCTCGAGCCGCTGGGCGGCATGACGGCAATGAGTATCTGGGGCTGTCGGCACGCACCGGAGTTCCTCGCCGCGTCCGCGAAGTCCTGGTTCACCCCGGGTATCGCAGAGATCAAGCAGCGCGAACGCGATCAGACCAACTCGGTATCCGAGGCGGCCCTGCGTGGGGTGGTGCCCGCATCGGATCTCGACATCACCTGGCCCGAACCAGAGCGCACGCCACCGCTGTGGAAAGCCTTGGAGCACCGCAAGAACATCCACCGCTCGTCGGTGCAGTACGGCGACAACCCCTCCCAGCTGCTGGACGTGTGGCGCCGCGATGACCTACCCACCGAACCGGCCCCGGTGTTGCTGTTCGTTCCGGGCGGGGCGTGGGTGCACGGCAGCCGCATCCTGCAGGGTTACGCGTTGATGGACCACATGGCCGCCGCCGGCTGGGTGTGTCTGTCGATCGACTACCGGGTGTCTCCGAATCACCGATGGCCCCAACACATCACCGATGTCAAGGCGGCCATCGCGTGGGCCCGCGCGAACGTTGATCGGTACGGCGGCGACCGCAACTTCGTCGCCATCGCCGGGTGTTCGGCAGGCGGTCACCTCGCGGCGCTGGCCGGCCTGACCCCCAATGACCCCGAGCTGCAACCGGGCGTACCGGAGGGCTCGGACACCTCGGTGGATGCCGTGGTCGGAATCTACGGCCGCTACTGCTGGGAAGACCGTTCCACGGTGGAACGTGCCCGCTTCGTGGACTTCTTGGAGCGGGTGGTGGTCAAGCGCAAGATCGACCGGCACCCGGAGGTCTTCCGTCGTGCCTCGCCCTTGGCGATGGTGCATCCCGACGCCCCGCCGTTTCTGGTGATCCACGGCAGTGGAGACACCGTGATTCCGGTCCCGCAGGCCCGCGCTTTTGTCGAGCGCCTGCAGTCCGTGTCGCGTTCGGTGGTCAGCTACATGGAGCTGCCCGGTGCGGGGCATGCCTTCGACATGACCGACGGGGCCCGTACGGGTGCGATGTCGACGGCAATCGGACTGTTCCTGAACCACATTCATCGCAACCACACAACGATCCCGGCTAAAGAGGTCATCTGACGCCCGGCCGCTTGTATCGTCCCTTGCATGAAGCGGTTGAGTGGCTGGGACGCCATGCTCTTGTACAGCGAGACGCCCAACGTGCACATGCACACCCTCAAGATCGCCATCATCGAAATCGGCGACATCGGGGGACGCACCTTCGGGGTCCAGGAGTTCCGGGACGTCTTACGCGGCCGACTCCACAAGCTGGCCCCGTTCCGCTACCAGCTCGTTGACATCCCGTACAAATTCCATCGCCCCATGTGGCGGGAGAACTGCGACGTCGACCTCGAATACCACATCCGGCCGGTGACGTTGCCGGCCCCGGGTGGACGCCGAGAACTCGACGAGGCCATCGGGCGGATCGCCAGCACGCCGCTGGACCGCAAGCGTCCGCTGTGGGAGATGTACTTCATCGACGGGCTGGCCGACGGGCGCATCGCCGTGGTCGGAAAGATCCACCACGCGCTGGCCGACGGTGTCGCGTCAGCCAACCTCATGGCACAGGGGATGGATCTGCAGGCGGGGCCGCACGGCGACGACGACACCTATGTCCCCGACCCGCCCCCTTCCCGCAGCGAGCTGCTCCGCACCGCTCTGCGGGATCATCTTCGCCAGATAGGCCGGGTGCCTGCGACGTTCAAGTACACCTCGGAGGGGGTCAACCGGGTCCGCAGGAGCACCCGCAAGCTCTCACCGGAGCTGACCCGCCCGTTCGCGCCACCGCCGAGCTTCATCAACCACATCCTCACCACCGACCGCACGTTCGCCACGGCCTCGCTGGCACTGGCCGACATCAAGGAGACCAGCAAGCACCTCGGCGTCTCCATCAACGACCTGGTGCTGGCCATCTCGGGCGGTGCATTGCGGAAGCTGTTGCTGCAGTACGACGGTAAGGCCGACCACCCGCTGCTGGCGTCGGTACCGATGAGCTACGACTTCTCCCGCGAACGGATCTCCGGCAATTACTTCACCGGCGTGCTGATCCCGGTTCCGGTCGACAGCGACGATCCGCTGGAGCGGGTACAGCGGGCACATGAAGCTGCTACTTCGGCCAAAGAGAGCAACAATCTGATCGGTCCGGAACTGATCAGCCGTTGGTCCAACTACATGCCGCCGGTCGCCGCGGAGTCACTGTTCCGCTGGCTGTCCAACCGGGACGGTGAGAACAAGGTGCTCAACCTCAACATCTCGAATGTTCCCGGCCCCCGCGAATACGGCCGGGTGGGCGGGGCGCTGGTCACCGAGATCTACAGCGTGGGTCCGCTGACCGCGAGCAGTGGCCTCAACATCACTGTCTGGAGCTACGTCGACGAGTTCAACATCTCGGTGATCGCCGACGGTGCCACCGTCGACGACCCGCATGAGGTGACCTCGGCGCTGCTCGACGAATTCATCGAGATCCGGCGGGCGGCAGGGCTTTCCGAAGAACTGACCGCCGTCGAAAAGGCGATGGCGCAGGCCTGACCTCACCCCGCGTCGGTGGCGCCTGGATGATGTTTGGCGTGCACCCAGGACAGGAACCGCTCGATGGCCTCGGCGGTGTAGTGGCCGCGCGGCGATCCGAAGAAGTCGAACGCGTGCTGGGCGTGCGGCACCTCGCAGTAGGCGACGGTGGACTCCGAGACCTTGCGCAGCGCATCCACGAAGTCGCGGCCTTCCGGCACCGGGATGATCGAGTCGTCGGTGCCGTGCAGCACGAAAAACGGTGGTGCATCGGAGCGCAGCCGTTCGATCGGGGAGGCATCGACGTAGACGTCGCGGTGCTCCTCGAAGGATGTCTTGGTGACGAATTTCTCCAGGAACTTGATGAATTCGGGCCGGCCGGTCCCTTCGGTGCTGAACCAGTCGTAGCGGCCGTACACCGGCACGGCGGCGACCACCGAGGTGTCGGCATCCTCGAAACCGGGCTGGTAGGCAGGGTCATTCGGTGTCAGCGCGGTCAAGGCCGTCAGGTGCCCGCCGGCAGAACCACCGCTGATCGCGATGAAGTCCGGATCGCCGCCGTAGTCGGCGATGTTCTCCTTGACCCAGGCCAGCGCGCGTTTGACGTCGACGATGTGGTCGGGCCAGCTGTGCCGCGGGCTCACCCGGTAGGCGATCGAGACACAGACCCAGCCCCGCTCGGCGAGGTGGCTCAACAAGGGGTATGCCTGGGGGCGACGCATGCCGATGGCCCAGGCGCCGCCGGGCACCTGCAGCAGCACCGGGGCGCGGCCGTCAAGCGGGAGGTCGGAGCGACGCCAGACGTCGGCAAGGTTGGCCCGGCCATGGGGCCCGTAGCGGACCGTGCTCTTCTTCTCGACGTAGCGCCGACGTGACCAGCCGGTGGTGAACACACCTTTGCGCCGGCGTGCATCGCGCGCCGGTTGTGACGACTCGGCGATCGCGCGGTAGTCATCGCCCAGCGCCTCCCGAAGAGCCGCGTCAAACACCGGCTCGCTGCGCACATTTCGGCGCTGGATGAGGATCAACAGGGCCCACGCCACCGCTGTGGTCCCCAGGGCGAGTCGGCCCTGGGTGCCGCGGAAATCACCACGGATTCCGCGGCGCACGGCGTCGAGGACCGAGCCGACCAGATACAGCGGGGCCATCTCGGTGGTGGGCCAGCCGAACGCGAAGATCGGGATGGTGATGTAGCCCTTGCGGGCCAGCGGGCGGACACCGTTGGCGGCATTGGTGACCTCGGCGACGGCCCGCACCAGCGGCCAGCGACGCCTAGCCACGGTCGGCATCCGGCGTGGCCAGCGCCTGCAGTTCGCGGCGTAGCACCTTGCCGGTGTTGTTGCGGGGTAGTTCGTCGAGCACCGTGATATCGCGCGGCACTTTGTAATTGGCCAGGTTGTCGCGGACGTGCTGTTTGAGTTCCTCAGGGGTGGCGTGCTCGCTGAGCACCACGAACGCCACCAGACGCTGGCCGTACGATTCGTCGTCGACACCGATCACGTTGGCCTCGGCGACGGCCGCGTGTGTCATCAAGGTCTTCTCCACTTCGATCGGGTACACGTTCTCGCCGCCGGAGACGATCATCTCGTCGTCGCGGCCCACCACGAACAGGCGACCCTCGGCGTCGACGCGACCCAGATCCCCGGAGGCCATGAAACCGTCGTGGAAGTCCTTCGTGGTGCCGCTTGTATACCCATCGAACTGACTTGTATTGCGCACGAATATCTGGCCGACCTCGCCGACCGGCACCTCGGTGAAGGTGTCGTCCAGGATTCGGATCTCGGTGCCGATCACGGGCCGGCCGGCGGTGTCGGGTGCGGCGCGCAGATCCTGCGGGGTGGCGGTGGCGATCATGCCCGCCTCGGTGGCGTTGTAGTTGTTGTAGATGATGTCGCCGAACTGGTCCATGAACTTGACCACCGCGTCGGGCCGCATCCGGGACCCCGAGGCCGTGGCGAAGCGCAGTGAGCGGCCGCGGTAGCGGCGGCGCACCTCCTCGGGCAGGTCGACGATGCGATCGAACATCACCGGCACGACACACAATCCGTATGCCTCGTGCTCGTCGACCAATTTCAGCGTCGCTTCGGGGTCGAAACGTCGCTGGGTCACCACCGTGCACGCCATCGATGCGGCGAACACCAACTGAGAGAATCCCCACGCGTGGAACATCGGGGCCACCACCACGACGGTCTTCTCGGTGCGCCACGGAACGCGTTCCAAGATCGCCTTGAGTTCGTTGACCCCGCCGCCGGTGCGGGCGGCACCCTTCGGGGTGCCCGTAGTCCCGGACGTGAGCAGAATGAGTTTGCCCTTGCTCGAAGGCTTTTGGGGATGTTCGCCGGCGTGTTCGGCGATCAGCGCTTCGACGGTGCGCACATCGGCGGGATGGCTGTCGGTCCAGCCGAGGATTCGCACCGTGTCCGGGTTGTCGGCCAGTGCGGTGTCCACGCTGTCGGTGAACTCCTCGTCGTAGATCATCACCCCGACACCTTCACGGCTGACCACCTCGGCCAGAGCCGGCCCGGCGAAGGAGGTGTTCAACAGCAGCACGTCGGCGCCGACACGGTTGGCGGCGATCAACGATTCGACGAAGCCGCGGTGATTGCGGCACATGATCCCGATGGAGCCCACCTCACCCGGCAGCGCCTGCAGTGCCGCCGCCAAGGCGTCGCCGCGGGAGTCGATCTCCCGGAAAGTCAGGGTGCCCAGCTCGTCGACGAGTCCGGCGCGGTCGGGGCACCGCTGCGCCGACATCGCGAATCCGCTTGTCACGGAAAGACCGTCGCGCTGGGCGGCGGCCATGATCCGTAGATACTTGTCCGGCCGCAGCGGCGCTATCACCCCGGCGCGGACCATGGTGCTCACCAGCCCGGCCGTCGCGGCCGCCTTGCTGACAACCTGGTCTATCAGCGGCAGATCAACCACGGGGCTTATCCAATCACCGGTAGGCGGCGTTCTGCGGCGAGCTGATCGAGTGCTCGCTGCATCACCAGACGGACGTAGGCGTCGACCTCGTCGATATCGGGGTTCTCGCCGAACTCGGCCTCGATGTCGATCGGTTCGAGTACCTGCATGACGATCTTGGTGGGCAGCGGTGCGTTGACCGGGACCACTGCGCTGAGTCCGAACGGGAACCCGAAACCGATCGGCAGGATCTTGGCCCGGAGCAACTTGTCCAGCCGCAGCGTCTTGGCAAGCCAGGTGCCGCGGCTCAGGTAGATCTGACTTTCCTGACCACCGATGGCCACCTCGGGCACGATCGGCACCCCGGCCTCCAGGGCGGCGCGCACGTAGCCGGTCCGGCCGCCGAAGTCGATCTTGTTGCGGGCGGCGGTGGGCCGGTAGACGTCGTAGTCACCACCGGGGAAGACGATCACCACGCCACCGGAGCGCAGCGCCTCCTGGGCGTTCTCGGGATTGGCCCGGATGAAGCCGATGCGGCGGAAGAAATCCGCGGTGGGGCCGGTGAAGATCAGATCGAAGCTCAGGGTGAAGACCGGCCGGTCATACCCGAAGTGGTCATAGAAGCCGGATGCGAAAACGGGCATGTCCATCGCGAAGAGGCCGCCGGAATGGTTGCCGACCACCAGGGCGCCGCCAGGGGGGAACGTCTCGAGTCCGCGCACTTCGGCGCGGTGATAACCCTTGATCAGCGGCCGGAGTAGACCGAACACCCGTTCGGTGAAGCTGGGGTCCCACTTGGCGACGTCCCGGATCGGAACGTCGGCCGGATCGACGTCGGAGGTGTTCACGGAGGCTCCCTGTCGAGTTGTAACGTGTTCTAGTTTTGCTGATCGTACCGAATCATGCGTCCGGGGTGATCCGTAACGCCACGCGCGACTTGCGCCCCCGCGACCGCACGGTCTCGACGAGGGTGACCAGCCGGAACATCAGCCCGTACTTGTCCTTGATCGCAGCCTCCACCTGCGACACGTACGACGGGTCGGCGATCACGTCGGCGCGCGCCCGCAGCACCGGTGCTCCCGCAGGCACCCGACCCGACCGGTTGCACGGAGTCAGCTCGACCCGCGGGTCCCGACGAATCCGCCGGACCTTCCACGCCTGCGCCGGGGTCCACGCTGCCAGCAGCTGGTCGTCACGGGCGATCCACATCGGTGACGACACCGCTGAGCCGTCCTTCTTGAACGTCGTCAAGGACACAAACGCTTCGTCGCCGATTCGCCGCACCAGCTCGTCGTCCACGGCGAGAGCCTACCGACCCACAGTCCCGTTGCGCTTACCGTTGGGGATTACGATCAGCGGCGTGAGCCAAGAAGTCAGCCCCCAATCCGATAACAACGACGAAGTGCTGGTCGAGCAGCGCGGTCGCATCCTGCTCATCACCATCAACCGACCCAAGGCCAGGAACGCGGTCAACGCGGCCGTCAGCCGCGGTCTCGCCGACGCGATGGATCGCCTCGACGGTGACCCTGGACTGTCCGTCGCCGTGCTGACCGGGGCCGGCGGATCGTTCTGTGCCGGCATGGATCTCAAGGCATTCGCCCGGGGTGAGCGGGTCGACATCGAGGGCCGCGGGCTCGGGTTCACCCAGAGCCCGCCGGCCAAGCCGTTGATCGCGGCCGTAGAGGGTTATGCGCTGGCCGGCGGCACCGAGGTGGCGCTCGCCACCGACCTGATCGTCGCCGCGCGTGACGCGGCGTTCGGGATCCCCGAGGTCAAGCGCGGTCTGGTGGCCGGCGGCGGCGGGCTGCTGCGCCTGCCGCGCCGCATCCCCTATGCCGTTGCAATGGAATTGGCGCTCACGGGTGACAACCTGTCCGCTGAACGCGCTCACGCGCTCGGCATGGTCAACGTGCTGGCCGAGCCGGGCGGCGCGCTGGACGCCGCGCTGGCGCTGGCCGAGAAGATCACCGCCAACGGTCCGCTCGCGGTGGCGGTGACCAAGCAGATCATCGTGCAGGCCGGCGACTGGTCCGCCGAGGAACAGTGGAACAAGCAGTTCGAGATCTTGATGCCGGTGTTCGCGTCCAACGACGCCAAGGAGGGTGCCGTCGCCTTCGCCGAGAAGCGTGCGCCCAAGTGGACGGGTACCTGAGCGAGCTCAGCTCTCCCAGGCCCGAAGCTCGGCTCCGGTCAGCACATCCCACATCGCGCCGTCGTCGGGCGAGGGGGTCAGTGCGGCCCGGCCCAGCTTGCGGGCGTGGGACTGGGTGCTGCCGTACTCACCGGCCCAGCTGTAGGCCCGGTTGGTCACCGACCAGAGTTGGTGCTCGATGGTCACCCCGATGGCGCCGTGCAACTGATGGGCCACGGTGTTGACGGCCGGGACCACCCGGCCCAGCACCACTTTCGCGAGGGTGACCGCGTAATCGGTGGGCGCGCCGGCGAATCCGTGGTCGGAGGCGGCAGCCACCGCCAGGGTCGCGCAGGCGCGGGCCCGCTCGATCTCCCCGGCCATCCCGGCCAGCGCGTGTTGCACCGACTGGAACTTGCTCAGCGGGCGGCCGAACTGAACCCGGTCACGGGTGTAGGACACCGACAGTTCGGCCGCGGCGTCGAGTGCGCCGATGATCTGCACGCAACGCGCCCAGGCGCCGCGGCGGTTCAACTCGGCGATCAACGCTGACTCGACCTCGGCTGTCGCGCTCACCGGCACGTCGAAGCTCACGGTGTCGCGCGGTTCCCCGGCCAGGTTGTGCCCGGCAGCGATGTCCAGCTCACCGGGTTCGACCGCGCTCACCCGCCAGCGGCCACCGGCCGACAGCACCAGCAGCACCCGGTCCGCCGCCTGGGTCCACGGCACCTCGCGGGCCGTGCCCACCAGCCGGTCGCCCTCGACATCGGCGTCGGCAACAGCCACGGTGAGTGGCCCCGACCCTGGGACGTCCAGGCCCGCGGCCGCCGCCAGCCAGGCTCCCAAAAGGTCGGTCTCGGCAATCGGAGCCGCGACGGCGTGCCGGGCCAACCCGCGCAGCACCACCGCGGCCTCCTGCGGGCCGGCCTCTTCGCTGCTCGTGAGGCGGCTCAGGCCGGTCTCCTCCAGGTGTGCCCAGGTGGCGGCGTCGAAGGTCTCGGGCAGTGCCCGTTGCCCCAACCGGGCTTCGGCCGACTGCTTTCCGATCTCGTCGACCAGTTGGCGCAGCTCGGCGAGGTCGTCGTCGGTGGTGCCGGCGAACACGCCGCCCGAAAGTGCGCTCATCGCAACCCCATTCCCCGTGCCACCACTCCTCGCAACACCTCGTTGGTGCCGCCGCGCAGCGTGAACATCGGCGCATGCAGCCGCGAGGCCCGCACCAGAAAGCTCAGCCGCGCATACGACTCGTCGGTGCTGTCGAGGAAATCGAGCAGGTCGGCGGCCAGTTCCACCGAGTCCTGCTCGAACCGGGTGCCGAGATCCTTCACCAACGCGGCCTGATTGGCGGCCGCTTCACCGTCGGCCAGCGCACGGGCCACCGACACCGAGAGCTGCCGCAGCGACACCAGCCGCGCGACCAGATGGCCGATGGCGGCGGCGGTTCCGTCGTCGATGTCGGCGCGACCGGTCAGCGCGCGCAGCAGCGGCAGCAGCAACGGGGCCGTCGACAGAATGCGTTCGGGCCCACTGCGTTCGAAGGACAACTCCGAGGTGACCTGATGCCAGCCGGCGCCGATCTCACCGAGGACCGCGTCGTCGGGGACGAACGCGTCGGCGAAGACGACCTCGTTGAAATGGTGCGCGCCGTCCATCGTGACGATCGGCTCGATCGTCAGCCCCGGGTTCTCGGTCGGCACCAGGAACTGGCTGAAGCCGGCGTGCCGGTGCTCCGGATCGGCGGGGCTGGTGCGCGCCAGCACCACGATCTGATGCGCGAGGTGCGCACTGCTGGTCCAGACCTTGCGGCCGTTGAGCACCCAGCCACCGTCGGTACGGGTGGCCCGCGTCGACGCGGCAGCCAGGTCGGATCCGGCCTGCGGTTCGCTCATCCCGATGGCCGAGTAGAACCGGCCGGCCGCGATCTGCGGCAGGATGCGCCGGCGCTGGTCCTCGGTCCCATAGGTCAGCAGGCCCGGTGCCACCTGACGGTCGGCGAACCAGTGTGCGGCCACCGGGGCGCCCGAGATCAGCAACTCCTCGGTCACGACGTAGCGGTGCAGATGCCCCAACCCGTGGCCGCCGTATTCCGTCGGGATCGTCAGGCCCAGATAACCGGCCTCGCCGAGCCGGACGCTGAATGACGGGTCAGCTCCGCACAGCCAGGCGTCCACTTCGGGGAGCCACCCGAACTCGGCACGATCGGCTGCCAGGAAGTCCCGCACCTGGCTGCGCAGCTCGGCCAGTTCCGGCTCGTGGGCGCTCAGCGCGGCGAAACCGGTCATCGGGCCCCTCGGTGTCACTCGTAGGTGGTGATACGGGCAGTCAGCGCCACCTTGCCGTCGTCACCGATCGCCTCGGCGTCGCCGACCGCGGTCCGGCGTCCAACCCGCATCGGAGTGCCAACATAGCGCGAGTCCGCGCCGGCGAAGAACGGCCGCAGGAAATTCACCCGCAGCGAGGCGGTCCGCATCGACTGCCCCGACGGCAGCGCGTCGGCCACCGCAGCCGCGGCGGCCAGCTCCAGGCCCGCTGATGCCACACCGCCGTTGACGATGCCCAGCGAGTTGTTCAGGATCGGATCCACGCGCTGCGCCAGCACGGCGGCCCCGTCGTGGGCGCGGCGCACGTCCACTGACATCAGATCCGCCAGCGGCCGCCGCGGTTCCGGAGCCGACAGCGGAGGTGGGCCCACCACCTCTTGTCCTGACGGCAGATAGAACGAGCGGACCGTGCCGCCGCCGATGACGACGTCCCCGACGGTGAAGGTGCACACCGACAACGCGGTGGCGCTCTTCGGGCCGAGCGGGCGGCTGCTGGCCACCACGGGTTCCCGGGGCCGGGACAACAGCACGTCGATACCGTCGGGGCTGATCTCGACGGCCAGCTCACTGGTGACGGTCCACTCCTGTGGCGTGCGCCGGAAATGGTTGCTGTTGCCGCCGGCAGCGTCGAGCAGGATCGCCAACGGCCCGACGGTGGGAGCGCCGGTGAACGGGTTGACGAGATCGGCGACCGGCATGGACATCACCGAAATACCCTGTTCCACATCGGATTTGATATCCGCTATGGCGAAACGCCGCAGGATGGTGTCCGGTGTTTCGATGTCGTGGCCCGCGTCGTTCATGCGTGGAGACTAACCAACTCTTCAGAGAGCAGGAATCGTCATGTTCTCCACACGGTTCGGCGACGATACTCGACAACATGACCGCAGACCCGGAGCCGCCCACTCCGCGACAACTCCGCCGCGACCGGCTCCGCGAGCTGCTGGACGCCATCGTCGAGGAATCCCACACCAACGTCGAAGGTATGGCGCGCAGCACCTTCGTCTCCGAATTCCACTTCTCTCGCGAGGTGCGCCGCCTCACCGGCGAGTCCCCGGCCGCGCTCCGCAGGCGGATCATGTTGGAACGCGCGGCCTGGCGACTGCAGCGCGGTGAGGGGGTCGCCGCGGTAGCCGCCGGCGAGGGCTGGTCCTCGGCCGAGGTGTTCTCCCGGGCGTTCCGGCGAAGTTTCGGCACGCCGCCGTGGCGGGTCGGTGCCGGGTTCCGCCTGCCCGCGCCCAACGGTCTGCACTTTCATCCGCCGCAGTCGCTGTGGCTGGACTCTGAACGTGATGCGCCCGCCGTTGAGCAGGGTGACGTCACCGCCCTGATGCTCGCTCACGACACCGCCGATGTCCGGTACCTGCTGGGGCGTGCCGCAGAATTGTCGGAAGACCAATGGTTGCAAGACGTTTCGCCCGGCCAGGTGGTGCTGGAATGGGACGGAACGGAATCGAGCGTCGGGGCGGTGCTCGGCACGCTCGTCTGGTCCAAGGAAGTGTGGCTGGCCAGTATCGAAGGTCGCGACTTCCCGTCGCGGTCGGCCACCGATCCCACGGTGACCTACGCTGCCGGACTGGCCGCCCACCACGACGAGATCAGCGCGCACTGGTCGGCCACCATCAGTGCGCTGGCCACCGCGGGCCGCCTGGGTGACACGGTGATCGACGCCCTCTGCGACCCGCCGGAGTCGTTCCAGCTGTACGGCATCGTGGCCCATGTCCTGACGTACTCCGCGCACCGCAGGCATCTGGTCCGCGCCATGCTCGCGCGCCTCGGGGTGCAGACGCACCCAGGTGACCCCTTGGAATGGATGAGAGGCAACGGATGAGCACGGTCTACTACACCGCCTCCAGCCTGGACGGCTTCATCGTCGACACCGATGACAGCCTGGGCTGGTTGACCTCTCGGGCCATCGACAACAACGGCCCCTTCGGGATCGACGAGCTCCTGGCGTCGGTCGGGTCGGTGGTGATGGGTTCGGCGACCTACGAATGGTTGGTGAAGAACCAGCCCGGCGCCTGGATGTACCCCCAGCCCAGCTGGGTGCTCACCCATCGCCCGGACATCATCGTCGACGGCCATCCGGTGCACACCTATGCCGGCGCGGTGGCGGATCTGCACCCGGAGCTGGTCGAGGCCGCGGGTGGGCGGGACGTGTGGGTGATGGGCGGCGGCGAGGTGGCCGCACAGTTCGTCGCCGCCGGGCTGGTGGACCAGATGATCGTCAGCTACGCCCCGTGCAGCCTGGGTGCCGGCTCCCAGGTGCTGCCGCTGCGGTCGGAATGGCGGCTGGCCGAATCCGCGGTCAACGGGGAATTTCTCGTCGCCCGGTGGGAGCCGGCGGGTGAAACCGGTGCCACCAGCCCCTGAGCAGGGCCGCGAGCCTGTGGTTTAATCGGAGAATCATGTTCTTCCGTGTCGCGAGCGTTGATAGCGAGATTCGATAATGAGCATTTCGCTGCTGCTGGAGATGGCGATGTCCGGCGACCCGGAGCGGGTTGCCGTGGTGTCTGGGGACACCAGGCTGACCGCCCAGGAGCTCAGCGATCTGGCCGACGGCGCCGCAGGCGTGATCGCCGAGTCCGACGCGGACCACGTTGCTTACGTCGGGGCCGGCGGGGTGATGCTGCCGCTGCTGTTGTTCGCCTCGGCGCGCGCGGGTAAAACGTTCACTCCCATCAACTACCGGCTCTCCGCGGACGGCATCCAGACGCTGATCGAACGCCTGCCGGCGCCGCTGGTGATCGCCGACGCCCGCTACGCCGACATGATTGGGGCGACCGGCAAGGCGCGGATGGATTCCCAGGACTTCCTGACCGCCGCTCGGGGTCACGAACCCGCGGCGGAATTCGCCGATCCTGACTCGGTCGGGGTGGTGCTGTTCACCTCGGGCACCACGTCGGCGCCCAAGGCCGTCGAGCTCACCCACAACAATCTGACCAGTTATGTCACTGGCACAGTGGAATTCGCGTCCGCGGACGAGTCCGATGCCGCACTGATCTGCGTGCCGCCGTACCACATCGCCGGTGTCATCGCCGCTCTGTCGAATCTGTACGCGGGCCGAAAGATGGTGTACCTGCCCAACTTTGACGCCACCGAGTGGGTTCGGTTGGTCCGCGACGAGAACGTCACCACCGCCACCGTGGTGCCGACGATGCTCGACCGCATCATCCGGGTGCTCGAGAGCGGCGACGAAGACCGGTTGCCGAGCCTGCGAAACTTGGCCTACGGCGGTTCCAAGGTAGGACTTCCATTGGTACGCAATGCTCTTGAGCTGCTGCCGCATGTCGGTTTCGTCAATGCCTACGGACTTACCGAGACCAGCTCCACGATCGCGGTCCTCACCCCCGATGACCACCGCGCGGCCTTCGGCAACGCCGACGCCGACGCCGCCAAACGACTCGGGTCCGTCGGTCAGCCGGTCCCCGGTATCGAGGTGCAGATCCGTGACGAGGCGGGCAATGTGCTGGGGCCGGGGGAGACCGGTGAGCTGTTCGTCCGCGGCGAGCAGGTCTCGGGCCGCTACACCGGGATCGGATCCGTGCTCGATGAGCAGGGCTGGTTTCCCACCAGAGATGTCGCCATGCTCGACGATGCGGGTTACCTGTTCATCGGCGGCCGCTCCGATGACACGATCATCCGCGGCGGCGAGAACATCGCACCCGCCGAGCTGGAAGACGTGCTGATCGAGCATCCGCATGTCCATGAGGTCGCGGTGGTCGGGGTGGAGGACCCGCAGTGGGGCCAGGCCATCGTCGCCGTGGTGGTGCCTGCCGACGGCGCCGAACCCGACCCCGACGAGTTGCGCGAATACGTCCGAAAGGCCTTGCGCGGCTCACGAACTCCGGACCGCGTAGTCTTCCGCGACGAGTTGCCGACCAACGCGACGGGCAAGATCCTGCGCCGCGAGATCGTCGCAAGCCTTGACCCAGCGTAGCTCGAGAAAAGCGAAGTGAAGTGAGGACAACACGATGGTGAAGAACGGCAGCCGTTTGCAGAGCCAGGTCGACGACACCCAGGTGATCGTGGTCAAGTCTGCCGACAGCCTCGACGATCTGCGCTGTGGCGGTGCACCGATGGTGGAACTGGGCTCACCCAAAGACCCCGGAAACGCCACTGCCGAACTGGATCCGACGTTCGCCGAGGGCACTGTCATGGGCAAGCGTTACGTGGACGACGCCGGTGCCGAAGTGCTGGTGACCAAGGCGGGCAAGGGCAGCCTGTCGGTCGGCGAGACCCCCTTGACCCTCAAAGAAGCCAAGCCGCTGCCGGCCAGCGACTGACCCCGACGAGTCGGGGCCAGTCGCAGGGCATCAGCTGACTTCGATCACCATCGCGGCACCCATGCCGCCGCCGGCACACATCGACAGCACCCCGATGCCGCCGCCGCGGCGACGCAGTTCATAAATCGCCGAGGTGATCATCCGGGCGCCGGTCGCGGCGATCGGATGGCCGATGCTGATGCCCGAGCCGTACACATTGACCAGTTCCTCGTCGAGGCCCAGCTGGCGGGTGCAAGCGACGGCCTGTGCGGCGAAGGCCTCGTTGATCTCGAACAGGGCGACGTCGGAGATCTTCAACCCAGCCAGCTCGAGCGCCTTGGGAATGGCGTAGATGGGGCCGCTGCCGGTGCGCTTGGGGGCCACCCCGACCTGTGTCCAGGACAGGATGTTGGCCAGCACGTCCTGCTGGGTGGTGGGGCTGGCCAGGGCGACGACGGCAGCAGCGTCGTTGGTGCCCGAGGAGTTGCCCGCGGTGACGGTGAAACCCTCGATTTCCGGGTGCAGCACCTTCAGCCCGGACAGCACCTCCATCGAGGTCTCGCGACGGGGGTGCTCGTCCTGGGCGAACAGTGCCGTCGACCCGTCCTCTTTGGTGACCTGGATGGGCACGATCTCGTCGACGAACGACCCGGCGTCGATGGCTTTCACCGCGCGCTGGTGACTGCGCAGCGCCCAGGCGTCCTGGTCTTCACGGCTGATGCCGTATTCGACGGCGCAGTTGTGCGCGACGGTGATCGACATGTCGAACGGCGGCGCATCGTCGGTCCACGGATTCGACATCGGCGACCAACGCTCCCAGTCCTCGGGGGCCTTCCCGGTGGTGAACGCCTTGCGTTTGGTCATCTGCGGCATGGTCGACAGCGACTCCATGCCACCGGCGAGGATCGCCTGGCTCATGCCGGCCGCGATCTGCCCGGCGCCGACGGCGACGGCCGCGAGGCTGGAGGCGCACTGCCGGTTGACGGCCAGGCCGGGGATGTTCTGGAAACCGAGATCCACTGCGATGTAACGGGCGCTGTCGCCGCCACCCTGCAGGCTCTCGGCGAGCACCAGGTCGTCGAAGTCGGCGGGCTCGAGGCCGGAGCGTTCGACCACGGCGGCCACGATCGGCTTCGCGAGTTCGATCGCGGGGGTGTTGGCCAGCGTGCCCTTCCGGGCGGTGCCGATCGCGGTGCGGGCCGCCGCGATGATCGCGGCCTTACTGCTGCTTGCAGGCATGGGATCTCCGAGGGCTTGAGCCGAGAAGTTGATTCTGGTTTACAGAAAACGATATTACCGTAACGCGATGAATCCGGCGGCCACGGCCGGTCTGTCCTGGAGTGACCGAAAACGAAGACGACCTCCGCGCCCGAGTGCACCGTTGGATCGCCGCCATCCAGGCCTGCGACCTCGACGGGGTGGCTGCTGATCACGCCGACGACATCGTGCTCTTCGATGTGCCCCCGCCCTACGACGGCATCCGGGGCATAGGCGCCTACCGGGACAGTTGGCCGATGTTCTTCGAGTATCTGGCCGGCGGTGCCCTTCTCGATCTCGTCGAACTCAACGTCATCGCCGGCGACAGCGCCGGATTCGCCTATGGCCTGCTGCGCTGTGGCACCCCGGTGGAACTGACCGCAAAGCCCGAGCGGCGACTGCGGTTCACCATCGGTTTCCGCAAGCGCGACGGACGTTGGCAGGTCGCCCACGAGCATCATTCCTTCCCGATGGAGTGACAAGCTCTACGGCCCGGTGACCACCAACACCAAAGAAGGCACCCCCGGGGACTCCGGGGGTGCCTTTTCGTGGTGGCTCGTTGTTACTGGCCGGACTGCAGTCCTCCGGACTACACCTCAGGCGTGTACCCGAACGGCAGCAGCACGCTCTTGGACTCGCAGTACTGCTCGATGCCCTCGGGGCCGTTCTCGCGGCCGATGCCGGAGTTCTTGTAGCCGCCGAACGGGGAACCCGGGTCGAACGCGTACATGTTGACCCCGTAGGTGCCGGTCCGGATCTTGTTGGCGATCTGCAGCGCCCGCGGGATGTCGGTGGTGTAGACGCTGCCGGCCAGACCGTACGGCGAGTCGTTGGCGATCCGAACGGCGTCCTCTTCGGTCTCGAACGGGATCACCGCCAGCACCGGGCCGAAGATCTCCTCCTGGGCGATCGTCATCGAGTTGTCGACATCGGCGAACACCGTCGGCTGGACGTACCAGCCCGAGTCCAGACCCTCCGGTCGGCCACCGCCGGTGACGATCCGGGCGCCTTCCTCCACACCCTTCTTGATGTAGCCCTCCACCCGGTCGCGCTGCTTCTCGCTGATCAGCGGGCCGATCATCGCGGCGGCGTCATCGGGCAGCCCCACCTGCATGGCGGCGACGGCGCCGGCGAGCTTCTCGACCACCTCGTCGTAGCGGGACTGCGGTGCCAGGATGCGGGTCTGGGCGACGCAGGCCTGCCCGGAGTTCATCAGCCCCGAGAACACCAGCATCGGCAGCGTCGAGTCCAGGTCGGCGTCTTCGAGGATGATCGCGGCCGACTTGCCGCCGAGTTCCAGCGTGCACGGCTTGAGCTTCTCGGCGGCCAGCTTGCCGATCTCCTTGCCGACGGCGGAGCTGCCGGTGAAGGTGAACTTGTCCAGCTCGGGATTGGCGGTCAGCGCGCGGCCGGTCTCCGGGCCGCCGGGCACGATCGACAGCACGCCTTCGGGTAGCCCGGCCTCGGCGAACATCTGAGCCATCGCGAACACCGACAGGGGGGTCTCGGCGGCCGGCTTGAGCACCACGGTGCAACCGGCGAGCAGAGCGGGGCCGAGCTTGTTGGCCGCCAGGAAGAACGGCACGTTCCAGGCGGTGACCGCGCCGACGACACCGATCGGCTCCTTGCGCACCAAGGTCTGGCCGTAGATGCCGTCGCGGATTTCCTGCCAGGTGTACTTGTCCGCGGCGCCCACGTAGTAGTTGAACGACGACATCGCCGCGCCGTACTGCATCATGTCGACGATGGTCGGCGGCTGACCGGTCTCGGCGCCCAGCAGGAACTTCAGCTCGTCGGCCCGCTCTTCCATCAGCTTGACGGCAGCGCCGAGGACGGCGGCGCGCTCCTGCGGAGAGGTGTGCGGCCACGGGCCCTCGTCGAACGCCTTACGGGCCGCAGCGCACGCGGCGTCGACGTCGGCCTGGGCCGCCAACGGCACCTGGCCGACCTTTTCGCCGGTGGCCGGCGAGAAGACCTCGATGACGTCGGAACTCGACGGATCCACCCAGTGGCCGCCGATGAAAAGCTTGTCGTAATCGGTCTTGAAGGCAGAATCCAGACTCTGTGTCATGAGCGTCACATTACCGAGAAACTGACGCGACGAGAACCTGTTCCAATTCAACGCTGCAAAACCAACACCAAGTTGCTCACCAGAAACTCGCGAACCCCTGGCACCGCGGTCAGCCACCACGCCCATCGCGGGTGGTAGCGGGGAAATGCGGCGATCAACGCGCCGGTGCCGGCCGCCCACTCCAGCCCGTCGGCGGCGGACACCGCGAAAAGCGACGAGCCGTAGTTGTTCTTCGGTGGGTGGCCATGCCTGCGGGTGTAGCGGGCCGCGGCCCGCGCACCGCCCAGGTAGTGGGTCAGCCCCATCTCGTGGCCGCCGAACGGGCCCAGCCACACGGTGTACGACAGGATCACCAGGCCGCCCGGGCGGGTCACCCGCAACATCTCCGCGCCCAGTTGCCAGGGCCGAGGAACATGCTCGGCGACGTTCGAGGACAGGCAGATGTCGACGCTGCCGTCGGCGAACGGCAACGCCATCCCGGAGGCCCGGACGAACCGCCCCGACCCGTTGAGGTGCCCAGGGGCGGCGTGCATCTCGCGAGGATCGGGCTCGACGCCGATGTAGGACATCCCACGCGCGCCGAAGGCGTCGGCGAAATACCCCGGCCCGCCGCCCACGTCGACCACGGTCAGGCCGCTGGGGGTACCGCCCACAGCGCCCTGCCACAGATCACTCACCAACGCCGCGGTGTCGTCGGCGAGGGCGCCGTAGAACCGGGCGGGGTCGCGCTGCTCGAAGCGGAACTGTGACAGCAGCCGCACCGACCGCGCGAGTGTTGCGCGCCTCGCGAACGTATCGGTGGCCGTCCTACCAACGCCCATCCCAGGCACCCTACGCAGCTAGGCTGGCTCCGATGACCAGCACACCTGACCGACACCGCGGAGTCCGTTCCGTGCTGTTGTTGTGCTGGCGCGACAGCGGCCATCCGCAGGGCGGCGGCAGCGAGGCCTACCTACAGCGGATCGGCGCCCAGCTGGCCGCCGACGGCGTACGGGTGACGCTGCGCACCGCGCAGTACCCGGGTGCCCCGCGCCGGGAAACGGTCGACGGTGTGCGGATCAGCCGCGGTGGCGGCCCCTACTCGGTGTACATCTGGGCGGGCCTGGCGATGGTGCTGGCCCGGATCGGGCTCGGTCCGCTGCGTCGTGCGCGCCCCGACGTCGTGATCGACACCCAGAACGGCATCCCGTTCCTGGCGCGGCTGGCCTACGGCCGGCGGGTCGTGCTGCTGGTGCACCACTGCCACCGCGAGCAGTGGCCCGTCGCCGGCCCCGTGCTCGGACGGCTGGGCTGGTTCATCGAGTCGAAACTCTCGCCGTGGATGCACAACCGCCACCAGTACGTCACGGTGTCCCTGCCCTCGGCCCGCGACCTGACCGAACTCGGTGTCGCACCGCCGCGCATCGCCGTGGTGCGCAACGGCCTGGACGAGGTTCCCGAAGCGGCTCTGCAGGCCGGGAGGTCGGCGACGCCGCGGGTCGCGGTGTTGTCCCGGCTGGTGCCGCACAAGCAGATCGAAGACGCCCTCGACGCGGTGGCGGCGCTGCGCCCCCGGATGCCGGACCTGCACCTCGACATCGTGGGTGGCGGGTGGTGGCATCAGCCCCTGGTCGACTACGCGGCTCTGCTGGGGATCTCCGATGCGGTGACATTCCACGGCCACGTCGATGACGCCACCAAACACCAAGTGGTGCACCGTGCCTGGGTTCACGTGCTGCCGTCGCGCAAAGAAGGGTGGGGTCTTGCCGTCGTCGAGGCCGCTCAGCACGGGGTGCCGACCATCGGCTACGAATCCTCCGGGGGGCTGGCCGATTCGATCGTCGACGGGGTGACGGGCACGCTGGTCGCCGACCGTGACGAGATGATCGACAAGCTCGAGTTGCTCCTGCGGGACGAGGAGCTACGTACCGGTCTGGGTGACAAGGCGCAGGCACGCAGCGGCGACTTCTCGTGGCCGCAGAGCGCGCGGGCGATGCGTACCGTGCTCGATGCAGTGCACCGCGGTACCCGGGTCAGCGGCCTGGTCTGAGGCTCACTGCATCGCGCGCCCAGATCCCGGGGGCGGTGTTGGCCGGGCCGGCGCCCGTCATCTCCGTCGGGCTGGTGAGCCTGGCCGGTGGGTCACCCACCTTGCTCGCTGGGGCGATGGTCGCCGTGGCAGTGGCCGGCCTGGTAGCGGTGCTGGCACTGCCCGAAACCCGGGGCATCGACCTGGCACCGATGGCCCACGTGGAGGACCGACCGCGGGGCGAAACACCCGCTGCGTCGCCGAGCGTCAGGCCGTGACTGTCGCCGGAGGTGTGGCCCGGCGGGCCCGGATGGCGCCGAAACCGGCAGCCACACCTCCGGCAATCAGCAGCGCCAACCACGCAGCATGCGCAGCGAGCACGGCCGCGCGCTGCGTTGCTGATGCACCGGAGCTGTCGCCGCCGACGCGGTACAAGGCGATCTCGCGGTCCTGGTAGACCACCGGAAGCTGGCTGAGAGTCCTTGTCGCAGAGCCGAGTTCACCTGCGGAGTCGGCTTCCAATACCACCCAGCCGACGCCGTGGTCGGCGAGTCGGGCGGCGTCGGCGCCGTCGAGTAACACCTGCTGCACGGCGCGGGCGCGACCGCCTTCACCGAGCACCGTGTCACCGGAGATCGTCAGGTCACCGGTGGTCAACACCTCGGCGCGAACCCAGCGGGGCAGCGGGTCGAGCACCGGAGCCGGACCCGACCAGTCGAATCGGCGCATCGAATCGGCGGGGAGCACGGCCACGGGTCGGGGGTCGGCATTGATGTACTGCGCGACGGCCGTCCACCCGTCCGGGTACCGCACCGGTGTGACCTTGCCCCACACCCCCCACGCCAGGTCGGGCAGGACGGCGATCACCGCGACACAGCAGGCCACCGCCGCGGCGACGGGCTTCAGCGCCGGGAACCAGCGCCGCAGGGTCACCACCGCGCCCGCGGCCGCCAGCGTGTAGCCGGGCAGCGCCAGCGCCACCCACTTCTGCGCGTCGCGCAGCACCCCGAGGCCGGGAAGCGCCTCCACCACCGCCTTGGTGGCAGTCAGACCGGGGCCGGTGGCCATCAGGGCGGGCAATACCACCGCCACCGCGGCCAGCACCAGCAGCGGCACCGCAGCGCGCGTCCGGGCGGCGACCGGTAAGCCGATCGCGACGACGGCGAGCAGCACGGCCGTCGCCACCAGTGCGAACAGGGTTGAGCGCGAGCCTGGTACCGCTTCGGCGTTCCAGATGCCGGCCAGCCCCGCCAAACTGCCCAGGGTGCCGAGCCCGGGTTCGGCACGTGCCGCGAAGGCCGCCACACCGGGGACCCCGGCCGCCTGATACGTCGACAGCGACGAGGCCCCGGTCAGGAAGGGTGTCGCCACCACCAACCAGGGCAGCGCCCCCAGCGCCGAGAACGCCACCGCCACGCCACCGACACGCCACCGCGGTCGGGGGCCTGGGACGGCCAGGCAGACCACCGCCACCGCCGCCGCCAGCAGCAGGCCGGTCGGGGTGAGGCCGGCCACGGCCAGCCAGCACGCCAGCGCGGGGAAACCGGATCCTCCGGACCGCAACCGCAGTACGGTGTGCGCCACCCAGGGCAGACAGCCGTACCCGACCAGCAGGCTCCAATGACCCTGCAAGAGTCGCTCGGCCACATACGGGTTCCAGATCGCCACCGTCGCCGCGACCAGTTGTCCCGGCATACCCGCCTGGGGCAGCACAGTCGCCGCGAGCCTGGCCGCACCCCACCCAGCGGCCCACAGCCCGCCGATCAGCAGGAGTTTGACGACGATGCCGCCGTCCACCACCGCAGACAACAACGCCATCGCGAAGTCCTGCGGCAGGGCCCGGGGCGCGGCCTCGGTGAGACCCAGCGCAGCATCGGACAGATACGACCGGGGTGTGGAGACCGCATCCCGCAGCAGCAGGTAACCGGGCCCCAGCAGCGGGCCCGTGACGAGCAGGCTCAGCGCCAACGCATACCCGGGCAGCGCCGCACGGCGCAGCCGGGTCACGCCGCTAACGACGGTCGGGCGGACCGGGGTCGGGATGTAGGTCCGGGCGCTGCGCAGGCAGCTTCTCGGTCTCGGCTTCGGCCGCCGGCATCGGGCCGGTGTCCTCGGCACGTCGGCCACCGAGGCCGGCGAAGAAACCGCCTTCGCCGTCAGAGCCCGGGTCGATCAGTGCGGACTCGGCGCGCAGGCTGAACGATCCCAGCAGCGCACCTCCGACCAACGCGACCAGTCCGGCGGCGGTGAACGTGATGGGCAGCACCCGGGACCACAGACCGATCCGGTCCCGCTCGTCGCGGGCGGCGGCCACCTGGGACTCGACGGTCTCCTCGGTGGAGGTCACGGTGTAGTCGGCCAGTTCCATCTCCGGCCTGAGTTCGTCACGCGCGTAGTAGTGATTGGCGTGTTCCTCGGCCTTGACGATGGTGCCGGAGTCCGGATCCACCCAGAACGTCCGCTGTGCGGCGTAGTACCGGGTCATCGTGATCGGCTCTTCGGGGTCCCCTTCGAGGCCCCACAGCGACGCGCGTGCGGTGACCACGCCGTCTTCGTCGTTGTCGTAGAGCGAGGCGTACTTGATGGGGTCGACCAGCTTGCCGTCGGCGTCGTAGCCGACGTTCTGGGTGAACCGGTACGTCGTCAGCCCGTTGACGTCTTCTTCGCCTTCGTAGTTGGCGTCGAAGGCGCGCTGGGCGATCGCGTCGAAGTACGGGTAGGTCTTCTTCTCGGTGTTGAACGGGAACCGGTAGGACAGTCCCTCGTGCGGCAGCGCGATGTTGGTCGGCGGCTTGGTGTCTTCGATGGAGCGCGGCTTCTGCACCGAACCACCGGGGTGGGTGTCATCGGAGACGGCCAAGGCGGTCTCACGGTTCAGCGTCACGGTGTCGACCATCGCCAGCAGCAGACCGTTGTCCTGCTGCTGGTCGGTGCGCCGCACCGTGGTCCCGACCTGCAGGGTCACCACATCGGCGTTGGCCGGCGACTCGACGGTGACCTGCTGCTGTGACACCAGCGGCACATCCCGGTCGATGATGAACCGCTCACCCAGCAGTGACGCGGGGTCAAGGGCGGTACCGGTGCCGTCGCTCACCAGAGAGGCGTCCACGTTCAGCGGGATCCGCTTGATCTTGCTCGCGGTGTACGTGGACAGCAGCAGCGCGGCGATCAACAGCGCGGCGCCGAGGCCCAAGATGCCGCACGCGGCGATACGCAACATGACTGCTCGATTCAAGTTGCAGTACCTTCCTTCCGACACACCGCTGATGAGGGCAAACCGAAGTTGACCCTAACAGCAGACTCTAAGTCGATTACTTACCGCAGTTCCCGAGAAGGCACACTGGAGCGGATGCAGGACGGACACAGTGGCGAAGCGGTAGGGGGCACCCGCAGCTTCCTGCCTGCGGTGGAAGGCATGCGGGCCTGCGCGGCCATCGGCGTCGTCATCACCCACGTCGCGTTCCAGACCGGGCACTCCACCGGCGTCGACGGCCGTCTGCTCGGCCGGTTCGACCTCGCGGTCGCGTTGTTCTTCGCGTTGTCGGGTTTCCTGTTGTGGCGTGGGCACGCCGCCGCCGTGCGCGGCCTGCGCGGCACCCCGCCGACCGGGCACTACCTGCGCTCCCGACTGGTCCGCATCATGCCCGGCTATCTGGTGGCCGTCGCGGTGATCCTGCTGCTGATGCCCGACGCCACCGGGGCCAGCTCGACGGTGTGGTGGGCCAACCTGACCCTGACCCAGATCTACGTGCCCTTGACGCTCACCGCGGGGCTCACGCAGATGTGGAGCCTGTCGGTCGAAGTGAGCTTCTACCTGGTGTTGCCGCTGCTCGCGCTGTTCGCCCGCCGGCTGCCGGTGCGGGCGCGGATCCCGGTGATTGCCGGTGTCGCCGTCGCCAGCTGGGGGTGGGCCTGGGCGGTTGCCGCACTGGACATCGCCCCGTCCGGGCTGAACCCGCTGAACTGGCCGCCGGCGTTCGCGTCGTGGTTCGCCGCGGGGATGCTGATCGCCGAGCTCACCGTCAGCCCGGTCGGGTGGCTGCACCGGCTCGCCCGCCGCCGGCTGTTGATGGCCGGTATCGCCGCGGTGGCTTTCCTGGTGGCCGCGTCGCCGGTGGCCGGGCCCGAGGGCCTGATCCCGGGCACGGCGAGCCAGTTCGCCGTCAAGACCGCGATGGGTGCGGTGCTGGCCGCCGCGCTGCTGGCGCCGCTGGCGCTGGACCGGCCCGGGACCAACCACCGCATCCTGGGCAGCCCGGTGATGGTCACGCTGGGCCGTTGGTCCTACGGGTTGTTCGTCTGGCACCTGGCGGCGCTGGCGATGGTGTTCCCGGTGATCGGGGAGTTCGCCTTCAACGGGCACCTGCCGACGGTGCTGGTGCTGACTCTGCTGTTCGGTTTCGCCATGGCCGCCGTCAGTTATGCGCTGGTCGAAGCACCGTGCCGGCAGGCGCTGCGCCGCTGGGAGTACCGCCGTCGCAGAGTGCCCGCGCTGGACAGCTCGGTCACCGACCAGGCTGAGCCGGCCGTCGCCCGGTGAGACCGAACTCGGTGAAGCCATTACTGGCCATCCTCGACGACTATCAAGGCGTGGCCCTGTCCTGCGCCGACTTCGACTCGCTGCGAGCCCATTTCGATATCCGGGTTTATCAACGTGCCTTCGCCGACGAGCAGGAAACGGTGGCCGAACTCGGTGACGCCGAGGTGCTGGTGGCGATGCGGGAGCGAACCCGCCTGAGCCGCAGTGTTCTCGAGTGTCTGCCGAAGCTGCGATACATCGTCACCACGGGGATGCGTAACGCGGCCATCGACATGGCGGCCGCTGCTGAGCGCGGGATCCTGGTCAGCGGCACCGGGATGTCCAAACATGCCGCCGGTGAGTTGACCTGGGCGCTGGTCATGGCGGCAGCCCGGCATATCCCCGCCGAAGTGGCCGGGATGCGGTCGGGAGGTTGGCAGTCGACCGTCGGTACGGAGCTGAACGGCCGGACACTGGGCATCGTGGGTCTGGGACACATCGGCACCCAGGTGGCCCGGTACGGGCAGGCATTCGGCATGACGGTCCAGGCGTGGAGCCCCAATCTCGACGCCGACCGGGCCGCCGCACTGAACGTCGCCGCGGTGCCCAAGGACAAACTGTTCGCCGAATCTGACGTGGTGTCACTGCATTTGGTGCTCAGTGAGCGCACCCGCGGTGTGGTAGGCGCGCACGACCTGGCACTGCTGGGTCCCACCGGACTGCTGGTCAACACCTCCCGCGGCCCGCTGGTCGAGGAAGCGGCACTGGTCGAGGCCCTGTCCAACGGTGTGCTGGGCGCCGCGGCCCTCGACGTCTACGACATCGAGCCGCTGCCGGCCTCCCATCCGCTGCGGACGCTGCCCAATGTTGTTGCCACACCCCATATCGGCTTCGTCACCGACAAGTCGTACGGCGTGGCCTACCCGCAGGCCGTGGAGGACATCCAGGCCTGGCTGGCCGGCGCGCCGATCCGGCTGCTCTAGTCACACGGGGGTCGACGAAGGCGCCGTGTACCGCAACGATGTTCACCGGTTGCGTGCGATGACCTCGGCGCGCACCGCGGAGCGGCGGGCCTTGCCGGCATCGTCGCGCAGTGGCCGGTCGACGAACTCGATTGTGTGTGGCACCTTGTAGCCCGCCAGTCGGTCGCGCAGGAATTCCCGCAGCGCGACCGCATCGAGGTTGCCACCCGCCTGCACCAAGGCGTACGGCACCTGACCGAGGTCGTCGTGGGGAACCCCGACAACCAAGCAGGACAGCACATCTGGATGCGCAGACAAGGCGTTCTCGATCTCTGCCGGATAGGTGTTGCGGCCGCCGACAGTGAACATGTCGACCCGGCGGTCGCTGAGGTAGAGGAACCCGTCGGCGTCGAAGTAGCCCAGGTCGCCCAGCGAGTCCCAGCCGTCGCGAGTCTTGGGGGTCGCCCCGACGTACCGGTAGGTGGGCGCGCTGCCCGGCGCCGGACGCATGAAGATCTCGCCGACTTCCCCCGGCTCGCAGCGCCGGCCGGTGTCGTCGAGCACCGTCATCTCACCCGAGACCACCACCCCCACCGAACCGCGGTGGGCCAGCCATTGTGTACCGGAGATGAAAGTCAACGCTTGTAACTCCGTGCCGCCGTAGAGTTCCCACACGGCGTCCGCGCCGATCAGATCGATCCACGCTTCCTTGACCGCCGGCGGACACGGCGCGCCGACGTGCCAGAACCGCCGGATCGACGACAAGTCGTAGGCCCCCGGATCTGCGCGGTACACCGGCAGCACCCGCTGCATGATGGTCGGCACTGTCATCAGGAAACTCACCCGATGGTCGGTGACCAGGCGCAGGAACTCCTCAGCGTCGAACCGCGGCATCAGCACCAGATGATGCCCCAGCAGCAGCCCCAACACCGCCGTGGTGAATCCGGTGTTGTGACTCAGCGGCACCGAAATCAGGTTCACATCACCAGGTTCGGCGCCCAGTGGATACCCGATCGCGGCCGGGATCCGGCTGGTTCCGCCGGCTTCGATGAGCTTCGGCCTACCGGTGCTGCCGCCGGAGGCCATCATTTTCCACACCGGTGACACCACATCCGGCAGTGCCTCGTCCGACAGTGCCGCATCGGGTGTGAAATCGGCGGGCACATCGATGACCAGTTCGCGCGGGTCGGGGCGGCCGACCAGCAGGGCGCGGGGTTTGAGGTCGAGTAGCGCGGCGTACTCGGCGTCCGGAATCCGCGGGGGCAGCGGCTGCGGCACCGCGCCCAGTTTCCAGCAGGCGATGACGGCTTGCAGCCACTCGATCGAGTTGGCCACGGCGATCGTGACGTAGTCGCCGACGCTGATGCCGAGGGTGGCGTACGCGCGGGCGAGGCGGTTGGTGGAGCTGTTCAATTCGGCTCGGCTCAGGGTGCGTTGCCCACAGGTGACGGCGGGGTGCCCGGGGACTGGGTGGCCAGCGCCGCGAGCTGGGCCGGGATGGTGGGGAACTCATCCACCTCAGTAGCCGCCCTGGCGCTCGAAGATCTTGCGGGGATTGGTGATCAGCATGGTGTCCAACTGCTCCTGGGTGACGCCCCGCTGCTTGAGGGCGGGGATCACGTCGTTGTGGATGTGCAGGTAGTGCCAGTTGGGCATCGCCACCGGCAGTAGCTCCTCAGGCAGCGCATCGAAGTAGCACGCAGCATCGTGGGAGAGCACCATCTTGTCGGCATGGCCGCGTTCGCACATGCGCGCCACGGTGTCCACACGATCTTCGAAGGAGAGGTATGCGTCGATGCCGAACCTGTCCATTCCGATGTAGGAGCCGGCGGCGATCAGCTCCTCGAGGTAGCCGAGGTCGGTGGTGTCACCGCTGTGCCCGATCACCACCCTGCTGAGATCGACGCCCTCCTCGGCGAAGATCTTCTGCTGTTCCAGCCCGCGCCGGGTGCCCGCGTGGGTATGGGTGGAGATCGGCACCCCGGTGCGGCGGTGGGCGACGGCGACCGCCCGCAGTACCCGCTCGACACCGGGCGTCACCCCGGGTTTATCGGTGGCGCACTTGAGGATTCCCGCCTTGACTCCGGTGTCGGCGATGCCCTCTTCGATGTCGCGGACGAATATGTCGGTCATGGTCTCGGGGCCGCCCAGCTCAGTGCCGGGCCCGAGGTAGTGGAAGTACATCGGGACGTCGTTGTAGGTGTACAGGCCGGTCGCGACGACGATGTTGAGGTCGATTGCCGCGGCGATGCGCGCGATCCGCGGAATGTAGCGCCCCAGCCCGATCACCGTCAGATCGACAATGGTGTCGACCCCGCGGGATTTCAGTTCGGTGAGCCGGGTGATGGCATCGGCTTCGCGGCGGGCCTCATCACCAAAGCCCGCGGGATAGTTCTGATTGATCTCGGGGGACATGATGAACACGTGCTCGTGCATCAATGTGACGCCGAGATCGGCAGTGTCGAGCGGTCCGAGGGCAGTGTTCAGCTGGGGCACACAAGGAGATGCTAGGTGGCCGTGGGCTCCTCGTTGGTGGATTCGCGGCCCGGGCTGAAGTTGATCACAGACGCGGCCAGTAGGCCGACGGCGACCAGGGCCAACAGCTGGACGCCGGGGGAGAAGCCGACGTAGCCGTCCACCGATCGCCACGGATTACGCGACAGTACGGCGCCGGCGAGGATCATTCCGCCACTGACACCGCCCAGCGTGACGGCCTTGCGGGCGCGGGGACGGTCGCGCAACCACCACAGCAATGCTGCCGCCGCACCGAACACCACAGCCCCGGCAAGCCCGGAGATCAGGGCTCCGGCACCGACCACGCCCACCACGGCCCACGCGCCGGGGTGCCACGCCGGCGTACTTCCCATGCTCACCCGCCGCCCCGGTAGCAGTGCCATCAGCGCCAGTAGCGGCAACAACGCCAGGCCGGTCGCCAGACCGGCGCGGTAGAAGCCGTTGGAGGGGAAGCTCAAGGTGATGGTGCCGTCGGTGCCTGCGGGCACGACGAACCCCTGCTGCCAGCCGTTGACGGTGACCGCTCGCAGCGCGCTGCCGTCCGCGGCGGTTGCGGTCCAGCCGGGGTTGACGCTTTCCGGTACCACCAGCACGCGCTCGGAATTCGTTGAGGTGACGGATATCTCGCGATGGTCGGCGTCCCAGGCTCCGGTACGGGCGGGCTCGGCGTGCGCGACGGGCAGCGTGGCGGCGGTGGGCGAGTTGAGCTGGATGCCGTCAACGAAGAACGCCCTACCTGGGCTGACCAGCACTTCCTGTTCGCCTGCGGGAAGGGTGACGGGCGTCGCGTCGCACGGCTGCGCGGCGATCGGGGCTCCCTCGAGCAGTTCGCCGACGGTGGTGGTGACCGAGGATTGCACGAACCGCCCGGCCGTGGCGATCACCGGGCCGCGTCCGCACGGCACGGTGACCGTGCGGGCCCGATTCCGGGCTCCGTCGGCGGGAGCGACCGGTGTTCCGGCGCGTCCCAACGCGACCACCTCGGCCAGGCCGGGGGGTTTTACCTGGTCGAATCCCAGTGCGGTGCGGTCGATTACGTCAACCCAGTCCAGGACGCTGATTTGGATGGTGTCCGTGACCGTCGGTTTCAGTGTCAGGGTCTGCGGGCCGTCGGGCGCCATGCTGCGTACCTGCGGGCCGGTGCCGAGGTTGACGGCCACCAGCGTCGGATGGGTGGGCAGGGGTGAGGAACTCGGGGTGAGCTCGACGGCGGTCACCTCGGTCGGGGCCGGCAGCGTCAGCGTCAGCGTGGGGGCGGTGCGGTGTTGCACCACGCCCTGCGGTGCGGTCCATGACGTGCGGGGGTCGCCGTCGGCGGCAGCGAAGGCCGTGCCCAGCACGTCGAACGAGTCGGCGTCGCCGTCGGCGCGGGTGGTGCCGGGTTCGCGGATGAGGCCGGCGAGTTCCGGGCCCTGCCGTGGCCGCACCCAGACTGTTGGCATCAGCGAAACAGTCTGCGGCACAGTCAATTTCCTACTGAGGCTGGCGGGTTCCTCCGGTGCCAGGGACAGTGGTGCGGCGCAGTGCACACCGTCGGGGGCGTCGATGCAGCCGGGCCGGCCCAGCAGTTCGGAACCCAGATCCCACGTCGCGACCTGCGCCCCCGGTGGTGGTCCGGGCACCAGTGCGGTGTGGCGCAGATTGACCGGATGCGCGAAGCCCGACGCGTCGTACTGGGTGATGGTCAGGTCCGTGACGCCGAACTGCACCCCTGAGGAGCCATCGACGGTGCCGACGGCGGTGACCCGCACCCAGGGCGTCTCCCCATAGGGAAGCGCGATGGTCAGCGGAGTGCCGGGCTTGTCGACGCCCACGCTGGTGGTGCCGTTGGCGGTGGACACCTGGATCCGGTTCACCTGGGCGCCGATCGTCGACGCGCTCGGGGTCAGGGTCAGGACCGCGTTGGTCACCGGGTGGTCGAAGTCGACCTGCAGCCACTGCCCGACGGCGGCTTGCAGGGCATTGGACACCCAGCTGGTGGCCGAGTCGGAGTCCACGGCCGCGGCCGGACCCGACGCCGGTGCGACATCGGGCAGCGCCGTCGAGTCGGCGGCCGAACTCGACACCGTGACCCGGCCACCTTCCCAGCTGCCGTAGACCAGGTCCTGCCCGGGCGCGGGGTAGTCACCCACCCGGTTGTGGGTGTGCCGAGTGTCGCCCTCGGCCAGGATCGCCGACGAGTGGTCGTCGACGCGTCCGTAGTCGGTCTCGCGGGCGACGGGGCTGTCGGTCACGGTGACCACCGGTGTCGCCAGCCCGGCACTCTCCGCATCTCCAGTGAGCAGGGCCGGGCCCAGCGGAGGCCGGCCGAGCAGACGGCGACGTTCGTCGAGTCGCAGCAGCGCTTCGGGGCCACCGTCCACGCGGGCCATGGTGTCGGTCTCGGCCAGGTACGGCGCGCCGGGCCGGTCCGCACCGCTGACCCTGTAGATCTGAACGGCCGGATACCGCATCCGTAATCCGCTGTCGCTGATGAAGCCCTCGAGCAGGCCGGGCCCCACGGGATCGCCGAACTCGGCGACCTTCTGCAGCCCCGGTGAACCGTCCATCACCCGGTGCACGAGGATCGGCCGGGCCGAGCGTGAGCTGTCGGGATCGAGGTCGTTTCGCACCACCACATAGGAGATGCCCTGCCGGGCCAGGGTGTCGGCCAAGCCAGCGGATGGCCGACCGGCGGCGAACAGTCGCTGGACCGAATCGAGTGCGCGGATGGTTTGCGGCGGGGTCAACGGGATCGAGTCGCGGACGCCCCAGGGACTGTCACCGAGGACCTGCAGGGGCTCGTCGTGGGTGCCGCCCCACACCTGGGTCGCGAAGGGAGACCCGGGGGCCACCAGCACCCGGCCCGCGGCGGGTGTGCCGGTGTTGTGCTCGGAGAGCCAGTCGGCGGCCTCCTGCCAGTACGACGGGATGGCGTCGAACGCGCCCGGTGGAGTGAGCCGCCCGGTCCAGGCCAGTGAGGTGCCTGCCAGCAGCGCGGCCAGCGCGACGATCCCCACGGCGACGCGTTTGTCCCGCTCCGGGTGGGCGAAGGCCCGCAACCAGACCGGGCGGGCCACGCTGCCGGGAAGCGGGAGCCGACCGAGCAGGTGAGCCAGGCCCAGCACGATCGGGATACGCAGCAGGGGTTCGAGTTTGTGCACATTGCGCAGTGGAGCCCCGGCGTCGTCCAGGAACAGCTGCACCTGGTGGGCCACCGGCGAGCCCAGCCCGCCGGCATAACCCAGCCCCATCAGCACCAGTCCGACCAGCAGGATGGTCACCACGCGTCCGCGGGCCGGCATGGTGCGCAGCGCCAGCCCGGCGAGCCCGGCCGCGGCCACCAGCGTGGTGGCCAACACGGCCACCGTGCCGGTGACCAGTGAGGTGCCGGCGGTGGCATTGGGTGCCACGAACGGCGTCCAGGCCGCGGTGCCCCGCAGCATCTCCGTCAGCGATGTCCACTGGGTGGTGACACCGGAGGACTCGATGTAGTCGAGGAACGATGGGCTGATCCGGCCCAGCGACAGCAGGGCGACCACCCACCATGCGACGCCGAGCACGCTGGCCAGCAGCCACCACCCGCTGAATCGCCACCAGTTCCGGTTGGGACGGTGCGTGGCCCACCAGATCAGCGCCGGCAGGCACGCGGTGAAGGTGGCGACCGCGTTCACCGCGCCCATCAACGCCAGTGCCACACCGGCGCGGCCGGCGAGCACTCGCAGGGACCGGCCGCTGTCGCCGCGCAGCGCCAGGATCACCGGTAGCAGCACCCACGGGGCAAGCATCATGGGCAACGTCTCCGAGGAGATGGAGCCCAGTGTGGTGAGCACCCGGGGCGAGAGCGCGAACGCCGTGGCCGCCACCACCCGCGATGCGGTGGTGCCGATCTTGAGGGCCTCGGCCACACGCAGCAGGCCCCAGAAGCCGGCCGCCAGCAACAGCGCCCACCACAGCCGCTGGATCGCCCACGCCGGAATGCCCAGGACGTCGCCGGCCAGGAAGAACGCTCCGTGCGGGAACAGGTAGCCGTAGGCCTGGTTCTGTGCCTGCCCGAATGGCAGCTCGCTGTTCCACAGATTGGCCGCCCGCGCCAGGAATCGCAGCGGGTTGGCCGTCAGGTCGAGTTTGGTGTCAGGTGAGATCAGGCCCGGAGACTGGGCGAACGTCAACGCCAGACACAAGGCACCGACGAGCCAGAGCCAGCGGCGGGAAAGCTGTGCAGGCTCGACCGGATCGAGCCTTGTCGACGAAGCGCTCAGGCTAGCTGCGGTCGCCGTACTCAACGCGGTTGAGCACCGACGACGCCGGATCCCCGGAAACCAGCGGCGGCTTGGTGTCCTCTTGCACCATCAGCGTCACGCCGAACACCGCGGCCGCGCCCAACAACAAACCGACCACGATGCTGGCGGCGGCTGGCACCACGAACCGGGTCATGTGGGGCTCCTCAGCGGATGGATCGGACGGTCAGGGATTGCTCGCCAACCTAGCACGGGAGGTCCGAGCGGCAGGTCACTCACTGTCCCGGTGGGACGATCAACACAGGTCGCCCGCCGAAGCGCAAGACCCGGTCGGCCACGCTGGACTGCACCAGTGATCGCACACCCGTCGTGCCGCGGGTGCCCGTCACGATCAGGTCGGCGTCCAATTTGTCGGCAGCATCGATGATGGTGCGCCACACGGTGCCGGTGACCGCGACGCACAGCGTTTCGGTGTTCAGTCCGGCCCGGCGCGCCAGCGCCGCACCCTCGTCGTTGGTGCGCTGCGCGTCGGTGAACGCGATGTCGAGGTCGTCCTCGTCATAGGGATCAGGCGGGCCGTCGAGATCGAAGCTCACCGTGTCCACGCCACCCCGCAACGGTTCCCACACGGTCAGGACGACGGCGAGTTCAGCGGCGAGAAATTTGCCCGCGTAGTGCACTGCGCGCCGCGCGTTGGGGCTTCCGTCGTAGGCGATCATCAAGATCGTCATGCCCCATGATTGCGCATTCGAGGTGTTCTGGTCGGAGGACGAACGGATCCGGCTGGACCGGGCATGACACAGTGAGGTCATGCCTAACACCCGAGCACTGACCCGCACCCTGGTGTCGCTCGCGGCGCTGCCGGCCATGTTGGCGGCGTGCACGTCTGTTGCGGAGGCGCCGCCGTCATCGTCGGCGGCAGCGCCGTCGCCGCAGCAGGGGGTCACCAACACACCGTTGTCGAACCCGTTGCCCGCCGCTCCTGCGCCGGCCGCGTGCGGCGATCTCCAGGGCCAGATCGCGGTGATGTCGACGCGGGACAAGCTGGCCCAGTTGCTGATGGTCGGCGTGCGGGACGGCGCCGATGCCCAGGCCGTGGTGGCCGACCAGCATGTCGGTGGGATCTTCATCGGCAGCTGGACGGACCGGTCGATGCTGAATGCAGGTCTGTCGAACGAACTCAATAGTGTGTCCGGGCCCTTTCCCGTGGCGGTCAGCGTCGACGAGGAGGGCGGCCGGGTGCAGCGGCTGTCGTCACTGATCGGCAGCCAGCCGTCGGCCAAGTCGTTGGCGGAGACCAGCACACCCGAGCAGGTGCATCAGATCGCGCTGGACCGTGGCCGTGCCATGCGGGCGCTCGGCATCACTGTGGACTTCGCTCCCGTCGTGGACGTGGTGACCACCGCCGGCGACGACAGCGTGATCGGTGACCGGTCCTTCGGCTCGGATCCCGCCGTCGTCACCGAGTTCGCCGGCGCCTACGCCCGCGGATTGCGCGAGGCCGGAGTGCTTCCGGTGCTCAAGCACTTCCCTGGCCACGGCAGCGGCTCGGGGGATTCGCACACCGGCGCGGTGACCACACCACCGATCGACCAGCTGCAGGCCTCGGACCTGGTGCCGTACCGCACTCTCACCACCCAGAGCCCCGTCGCGGTGATGGTCGGCCACCTCGAGGTGCCGGGCCTGACCGGAGCCGATCCGGCAAGCCTGAGCCCGGCGGCCTACCAACTGCTGCGTAGCGGCGGCTACGGCGGGCCACCGTTCGGCGGACCGGTGTTCACCGACGACCTGTCCTCCATGGCGGCGATCACCGACCGCTACGGCGTGCCCGAGGCAGTGCTGAAGGCACTGCAGGCCGGCGCGGACGTTGCACTGTGGGTGAGCACCAGCCAGGTGCCCGCCGTGCTGGACCGGCTGGAGCAGGCAGTGGCCGACGGCGAACTGGCGATGTCCGCGGTAGATGCCTCGGTGCTGCGAATCGCGCAGGTCAAGGGCGCTAATCCGCGGTGCGGCGGTTAACCTGGGAGCACGGCAGCGAGGGTGACGCACGGGAGAGTGAGACATGGCAGGTGGTACCAAGCGGCTGCCGCGCGCTGTCCGCGAGCAACAGATGCTCGACGCCGCCGTGCAGGTGTTCTCGGTCAACGGCTATCACGAGACGTCGATGGACGCCATTGCCGCGAAAGCCGAGATCTCCAAGCCGATGCTCTACCTCTATTACGGCTCCAAGGAAGAACTGTTCGGCGCCTGCCTGGCTCGTGAGCTGGGGCGGTTCGTCGAAGCGGTGCGAGCCTCGGTTGACTTCACGCTGCCGCCGAAGGACATGCTGCGCAACACCATCTTGTCGTTCCTGCGGTACATCGACGCCAACCGCGCGTCGTGGATCGTGTTGTACACCCAGGCCACCAGCTCCGCGGCGTTTGCGCACACCGTGCGTGAAGGCCGCGAACGCATCATCGACCTGGTAGCGCGGCTGCTCAGTGCAGGTACGCGAAATCCGGAGCCGGACACCGACTTCCAGATGATGGCGATCGCGCTGGTGGGTGCCGGCGAGGCCGTCGCCGCCCGCGTCAGCACCGGCGATGTCGATGTCGATGATGCTGCCGAGCTGATGATCAACCTGTTCTGGCGTGGACTGAAGGGCAAGCCGAGCGAGCGTGACGCCGCTGTGGCCCCGGAGCACTAGAGCGCGCGTACCGTCCCGGTCAGGTGCGGGTAACCCTTGCGCAGATTGCACACCGAGATATCCCAGCCCGTCGCCACGCGGTCGATGTACACGCCCGCGGTGGCGGGCAGGATCACCGGCTTGCCGAACTTGACGTGGTAGCTCACCGCATCGGGCAGCTGGCCCTCGATGTTCGCCAGCACCGCTGCGGCGCTGTACATCCCGTGTGCGATCACAGTGGGGAACCCGAACAGCTTGGCTGCCAACGCATTGGTGTGGATCGGGTTGTGGTCCCCGCCGACCGAGGCGTAGCGGCGGATCTGCCCCGGCGAGATACGCAGCAGGGCGCTCGGCGGGGGCAGTTTGGGCTGCTTCTGCGGTGGGGCTTTGGGTTGGTCGGACAGGCTGGTGCGCTGCTGGTGCAGGAACGTCGTGACCTGATGCCAGGCCACGTCATTGCCGACGCTGACATCGGCCACCACGTCGACCAGAAGTCCCTTGCGGTGCTCGCGAAGGTTCTCGGTGTGGGCTTTCACGTCCACGGTGTCGGTGACCGCGATCGGGCGATATTGCGTGATGCGATTCTCGACGTGCACCGAACCCATTGCCGCAAAAGGGAAATCGAATGCGGTGATCAATGCCATGACGGTCGGGAAGGTCATGGCGAACGGGTAGGTCAGTGGCACGGTGTCGCCGTAACGAAGACCGGTCACCGCCGCATATTCGGCGACATTCGCGCGATTGATCGGCAGTTCCGACACGGTGAGCGCGCGCTCGGGCAGCGTGTCACCGCGGCGCACGAACGGCAGCGCGCCCGCCGCCGCGCGGGCCATGTTGCGCAGTCCGCTGGGCTGTTCGGTCACGGTCATGCTCCCAGCATGGCCTGGCCGCAGACCCGGATCGTATTGCCGGTGACGGCGTTGGAGGCGGGGCTGGCGAAGAAGGCGATGGTCTCGGCGACGTCGACCGGGTGCCCACCCTGGAACAGCGAGTTGAGTCGGCGACCCACCTCGCGGGTGGCCAGGGGGATCGCTTCGGTCATCTTGGTTTCGATGAAGCCGGGCGCCACGGCGTTGATGGTGATGCCCTTCTCGCCCAGCGACGGTGCCAGTGCCTCGGTGAGGCCGATCATCCCGGCCTTGGTGGCCGCGTAGTTGGTCTGACCACGGTTACCGGCGATGCCCGCCATCGAGGACAGGCCGACGATCCGGCCACCTTCGCCGATGCTGCCGTTGCCGACCAGCCCTTCGGTGAGGCGTTGCGGTGCAAGGAGGTTCACGGCGAGCACGGAGTTCCACTTGGCGTCGTCCATGTTGGCCAGCAGTTTGTCGCGGGTGATGCCGGCGTTGTTGACCAGGATGTCGGCCTTGCCGCCGTGGTGCTCGCGGAGGTGGGCGGTGATGCGGTCCACCGCATCATCGGCGGTGACGTCGAGAGTCAGCGCGGTGCCGTCCACCCGGGCGGCGGTTTCGGCGAGTGGTTCCGCAGCTGCCTCGACGTCGATGGCCACCACCTTGGCGCCGTCACGGGCGAACACCTCGGCGATGGTGGCGCCGATGCCCCGTGCGGCGCCGGTGACGATCGCGACCTTGCCGGCCAATGGCTTGTCCCAGTCGGCAGGCGGAGTGGAGTCGGCGTCACCGACGTGGAACACCTGGCCGTCGACGTAGGCAGACTTCGCCGACAGCAGGAACCGCAGGGTCGATTCGAGCCCGGTCGCCGCCGGTTTGGCGGCGGGTGAGAGGTACACCAGCGAGATGGTGGCGCCGCGCTGCAGTTCCTTGCCCAGTGAGCGGGTGAATCCCTCGAGGGCGCGCTGGGCAATGTGCTCGTCGGTGGTCGAAGCCTGGTCGGGAGTAGTGCCGACGACGACGATGCGCCCGGAGGAGCCCAGGTTGCGCAGCAGTGGGGTGAAGAAATCGTGCAGCGCCTTCAGCTCCGCCGGCGTGGTGATCCCGGTGGCATCGAAGAGCAGTCCGCCGAAGGAGTCCGCCCAGCGGCCACCCAGGTTGTCGCCGACCAGGTCGTAATCGTCGGCCAGGGCGGTACGCATGGGCTCGGCGACCCGTCCCTCGCCACCGATCAGCAGGGCGCCGGCCAGCGGCGGATCGCCCGGACGGTAGCGGCGCAGCGACTCGGGCTTCGGCACGCCGAGTTGCTTGGCCAGGAACGAGCCCGGCGCCGAGTTGACCACTTGGGAGAACAGGTCGGAAGCCACAGAAACTGCCTCTCGTGTCGTGTTCGGGTGCTGTCCACCACGAACTTACTCCAGAGTAAGAACAGTGGGTAGTATTGGCCCAACGGGTATTACCCCACACTGAGTCAAACCCCGACTGATCTCACCTCGACAATGACGGAGGTTCCCGTGTCCAGCCCGAGTTCAAACAGCCAATCCCGACGCCGCGTCGCAGTCCTGGGTGGCAACCGCATCCCGTTCGCACGTTCCGACGGTGCTTACGCCGAGGCGTCCAACCAGGACATGTTCACCGCGACGCTCGACGGCCTGGCCGAACGGTTCGATCTCGCCGGGCAACGCCTCGGCGCGGTGATCGGCGGTGCCGTACTCAAGCACAGTCGCGACTTCAACCTGATGCGGGAGTGCGTGCTGGGCTCATCCCTGTCGCCCTATACCCCGGCGTTCGACATCCAGCAGGCGTGCGACACCGGACTGCAGGCCGCCATCGCGGCCGCTGATGGTGTCGCGGCGGGTCGCTACGAGGTGGCTGCCGCGGGCGGGGTGGACACCACCTCGGATGCGCCGATCGGTTTCGGCGACGACCTCCGGCGCACCCTGCTGGGACTGCGCCGCGCCAAGTCGAACGTCGCCCGCCTCAAGCTGGTCGGCAAATTGCCGGCGTCGCTGGGTGTGGAGATCCCCACCAACGGCGAGCCCCGCACCGGTATGTCGATGGGCGAGCACGCTGCCATCACTGCCAAGCAGATGGGGATCAAGCGCGTCGACCAGGACGCCCTTGCCGCCGCCAGCCATCAGAGGATGGCTGCCGCCTACGACCGCGGCTTCTTCGACGACCTGGTGACTCCGTTCCTCGGGGTGTATCGGGACAACAACCTGCGTGCGGATTCGACGGCGGAGAAGCTGGCGAAACTCAAGCCGGTTTTCGGTGTCCGAAACGGCGACGCGACCATGACGGCCGGCAACTCCACCCCGTTGACCGACGGCGCCTCGGTGGCGCTGCTGGCCAGCGAGGACTGGGCTGTCGAGCACGGTCACGAACCGTTGGCCTACTTCGTCGACGCCGAGACGGCTGCGGTGGATTACGTCAGCGGTGCCGACGGCCTGCTGATGGCCCCGACGTACGCGGTGCCGCGGTTGTTGGCGCGCAACGGGCTGTCGCTGGGCGATTTCGACTTCTACGAGATTCACGAGGCGTTCGCATCGGTGGTGCTGGCTACGTTGCAGGCCTGGGAATCTGACGAGTATTGCAAAGAACGGCTGGGCCTGGACGCGGCACTGGGCTCCATCGACCGGTCGAAGTTGAACGTCAACGGGTCCTCGTTGGCGGCCGGACATCCATTCGCCGCAACCGGTGGCCGGATCGTCGCCCAGCTGGCCAAGCAGCTCGCTGAGCGCAAACGGGAGACCGGCCAACCGGCGCGTGGCCTCATCTCGATCTGCGCAGCCGGTGGCCAGGGCGTCGCTGCAATCCTCGAAGTCTGAGTTCAAGACGTTTTACCCGGTAGCCAGGAGAATCTTGGAACATCTTTCTGAGTTTCGTAACGCGCGGCGAAGGGTAAGCGATGTACCGGATAGCTCCGTGTTGCCGTCTGACCCCCCGACCCGACGGCAACACGGGGCGTCCTCCTTATCCGGGTCGGCGTTGACCCGGATGAACGACCGCCGCTGGAGATGAGGGGATTCCGGCGGCGGTTTTCATGCGCGGATCACCTGTCCCTATTCGACCGATGAGGTGCGTCGCAGCAACTTTTCGGCCAGCACCAGCTGCGGTCGAAGCCTGGCCGGCCGGCTCCGCTATCGACCACCCCAGGTGGTGCCGCTGAGCTTGAGCGAGCCGATCCTGCAGAGTCGAGTGGTGATGTGGAGCGTGGCCGCAGCCGCCCGCACCCACGATTGCGGCCTCCCCACCGCTGCCGGCGACCAGTTCGGCGTCGAACGGGGGTGGGGGAGCAGTGGTCATGGTCCAACCCTGCACTGCGCATCGCGGCTGCAGTACCCGCCAACCGCACGAGAGGTTCCGCCGCGTGTCGGGACATCGGTCGGGTGTGAAACGCGAAAACCCCCGCCGCAGCGGGGGTTTTCGTCTGTCGGAGGCCGTCTCAGAAGGCGGCTTCGTCGAGCTCCATGATGTCGTTGTCCAGGTTCTCGACCACCGTCCGGGTGCTGGTCAGCAGCGGCAGGAAGTTCTTGGCGAAGAACGAGGCCACGGCGACCTTGCCCTCGTAGAACGACTTCTCCTCGCCGGTGGCGCCTGCGTCGAGCGCCGCGATGGCGACGGCCGCCTGGCGGGCCAGCAGCCAGCCGATCATCAGGTCGCCCACGCTCATCAGGAAGCGCACCGAGCCCAGCCCCACCTTGTAGATGCTGGCGGTGTCCTCCTGCGCGGCCATCAGGTAGCCGGTCAGGGAGGCGGCCATGCCCTGCACGTCCGTCAGCGCGGTGGCCAGCAATTCGCGCTCGGCCTTGAGTCGGCCGTTGCCGGACTCGTTCTTGATGAACTGCTCGATCTCGCCTGCCACGTGACCCAGCGCCACACCCTTGTCCCGGATGATCTTGCGGAAGAAGAAGTCCTGGGCCTGGATGGCGGTGGTGCCCTCGTACAGCGAGTCGATCTTGGCGTCGCGGATGTACTGCTCGATCGGGTAGTCCTGCAGGAAGCCCGACCCGCCGAACGTCTGCAGGCTCTCGGTGAGCTTGGCGTACGCCTGCTCGGATCCGACACCCTTGACGATCGGCAGCAGCAGGTCGTTGACCTTCACCGCCAGCTCGGCGTCCACCCCGTGCAGCACCTGGGCGACGTCGGCGTCCTGGAAGGAGGCGGTGAACATGTACAGCGCGCGCAGTCCCTCGGCGTAGGCCTTCTGGGTCATCAGCGAGCGGCGCACGTCCGGGTGATGGGTGATGGTGACGCGCGGCGCGGTCTTGTCGGTCATCTGGGTCAGGTCGGCGCCCTGGACACGGTCCTTGGCGTACTCCAGCGCGTTGAGGTAACCCGTCGACAGCGTGGCGATGGCCTTGGTGCCCACCAGCATCCGAGCCATCTCGATGACGTCGAACATCTGCGCGATGCCGTCGTGCACCTCGCCCACCAGCCAGCCCTTGGCCGGCACGCCGTGCTGGCCGAAGGTCAACTCGCAGGTGGTCGAGGCCTTCAGGCCCATCTTGTGCTCGACGTTGGTGACGAAGGCGCCGTTGCGCTCGCCCAGCTCGCCGGTCTCGGGATCGAAGTGGAACTTGGGTACGAAGAACAGGGACAGACCCTTGGTGCCGGGGCCTGCGCCCTCGGGGCGGGCCAGCACCAGGTGGAAGATGTTCTCGAACATGTCGTCGGAGTCGGCGGAGGTGATGAACCGCTTCACACCGTCGATGTGCCAGGAGCCGTCCTCCTGTTTGACCGCCTTGGTGCGGCCGGCGCCCACGTCTGAGCCCGCGTCGGGCTCGGTGAGCACCATGGTCGAGCCCCAACCGCGCTCAGCGGCGAGGATCGCCCATTTCTTCTGCTCTTCGGTTGCCAGCTTGTAGAAGATGCTGGCGAAGCCTGCGCCGCCGCCGTACATCCAGACGGCGGGGTTCGCGCCCAGAACGTGCTCGGCCAGCGCCCAGACGATCGCGCGGGGCACCGGCGTACCGCCGAGCTCCTCTTCGATGCCGACCTTGTCCCACTCACCGTCTTTGACGGCCTGGACGGACTTCTTGAAGGCCTCCGGAAGCTTCACGGAGTGGGTTGCGGGATCGAACACCGGCGGATTGCGGTCTGCCTCGACGAACGATGCGGCGACCGGGCCTTCGGCCAGACGGCTCATCTCGTGGAGCATTTCCCGCGCCGTGTCGGCGTCGACATCGCTGTAGCTACCCTGGCCCAGGGCCTTGTCGATGCCCAGTACCTCGAACAGGTTGAATTCCTGGTCGCGCACGTTGGACTTGTAGTGGCTCACGTGTTTCCTCCTCGATGAGATCCCACTGGGGCTGATAGAAAGCTTTTCCGGTTGGATACTCGCATAAGTTACCCACCAGTAACCGTGCCAACTATACCGGCCGGTAACCCAAACGCAAGTCAGTGTGAGCTAGTTGTGTGCGCTAATCAACCCACCGGTTGGCTAGGCCGCGGATGGGGTTTGCTCAGACCCCTGAATCCGCAGGCCGGGGCGGGTTAGCGGGGCGCGATGGAGTGCGCGCAGCGGCGTGGAGAACGGGCAATATGAGCGCGACGGTCACCCGGTCGCTACGCGCCTTCCCGGGCTTGACGCCCCCCGCCGGCGTCCCCGCCACCGCGACCGACGTGCCGCTGCGATGGTCGCCGGACTGGCACTTCCGATCACCACGATTCCCGGCGCTGAATATGACGCGGTGATCGCGTAGTTTCAAGACGTGAGTGCACCCAGCGACCTGTCTCCGACGACCCTGCGTGAAGCGTTCGGCCACTTTCCGTCAGGTGTCATCGCCATTGCCGCCGAAGCCGACGGCACCCGGATCGGGTTGGCCGCCAGCACGTTCGTCCCGGTGTCCCTGGACCCGCCCCTGGTGTCGTTCTGCGTCCAGAACAGCTCGACCACCTGGCCCAAGCTCAAGGATCTGCCCGTGCTGGGCATCAGTCTGCTCGGCGAGGCTCACGATTCGGCGGCCCGGACTCTGGCGGCCAAGACCGGTGACCGCTTCGCCGGGCTGAGCACCTTGTCCACGGAGGCCGGTGCGGTCTTCATCGAGGGCACCAGCGTATGGATCGAAAGTGCCATCGATCAGTTGGTACCCGCGGGTGATCACACCATCGTGGTGCTACGGGTCATCTCCCTGACCGTGCACGACGACATCGCGCCGATCGTCTTCCACCGCAGCACATTCCGCAAGCTGGGTTCGTAGATCGCCTCAGGCGCCACCCAAGTCAGGGTTTGGAGGCGAGCTCGTCGCGGTAGCCCTGGACCCGCCGATCGAGTTCCCGCGCATCGTCGTCCCGGCCTTCTTTGCGGGCGAGTTCAGCCCGGAGGCTCAATTGCCGGATCGCCGTGCGAATGTCGTTGACGCTGGTGGTTACTCGCATTTTCAGGCTGCCTCTCATCGGTGACTGGCCGCTACGACGAGACTACGCGCGATTCCTGCCGATACCAGGGGGTTGAGTGTGAATCCGCGGCGTACTTCCGGCAGGCCCATGGTCATCGCCGGAAGAGCTTGTTGCCCAGCCAGACGATCGGGTCGTACTTACGGTCGGCCACGCGCTCTTTCATCGGGATCAGCGCGTTGTCGGTGATCTTGATGTGTTCGGGGCACACTTCGGTGCAGCACTTGGTGATATTGCAGTAGCCCAGTCCGAACTCGTCCTGAGCCATGTCCTTGCGGTCCAAGGTGTCCAGCGGGTGCATGTCGAGTTCTGCCACCCGCATCAGGTACCGCGGGCCGGCGAAGGCTTCCTTGTTCTCTTCGTGGTCACGGACGACGTGACACACGTTTTGACACAGGAAGCACTCGATGCACTTGCGGAACTCCTGTGACCTGTTGACGTCTTCCTGCTGCATTCGGTACTCGCCCGGCTGCAGTTCCTTGGGGGGCGCAAATGCCGGGATCTTGCGGGCCTTCTCGTAATTGAAGGACACGTCGGTCACCAGGTCGCGCATCACGGGGAAGGCGCGCAGCGGCGTCACGGTCACCGTCTCGTCCTCGCCGAATGTCGACATCCGGGTCATGCACATCAACCGCGGTCGGCCGTTGACCTCCGCTGAGCACGACCCGCACTTGCCGGCCTTGCAGTTCCACCGCACCGCCAGGTCGGGAGTCTGGGTGGCCTGCAGGCGGTGGATGATGTCGAGCACCACTTCGCCATCGTTGACCTCGACTGTGAAGTCCTGCAATCCACCACCGGTGTCGTCGCCACGCCAGACGCGAAGATGCGCTTCGTAGGCAGCCATCTCAGCCCTTCCGTTGGGGATGGTTGGTCAATTCACCGTCGGTGTAATACTTCTCGAGCTCGTCGAGTTCGAAGCACTCCAACAGGTCATCGCGCATCTGCACCTGTTCCTCACGTGTCACGGTCACTCCCGGGACCATCGCGTCGACAGTGGCGACGTCACTGCTGCGGCAGACGAGCAGCGTGTTGCGCCATTTGGCGTCCATCTCCGGGTAGTCGTCGCGGGTATGGCCGCCGCGACTCTCGGTGCGCTGCAACGCCGCTTTGGCCACACATTCGCTGACCAGCAGCATGTTGCGCATGTCGATGGCCAGGTGCCAGCCCGGGTTGAAGGCGCGGCCCCCTTCGACGGTGACGTTCTGGACGCGCTGACGAAGCTCGTCGAGCTTGGCCAGGGCCTCCTCGATTTCTTCTTCCTTGCGGATGATGCCGACCAGGTCGTTCATCGACTCCTGCAGTTCGGCGTGCAGGGTGTACGGGTTCTCCGGGTCGGGGTGTTCCTGGAACGGCGCCAGCGCCATTTTTGTGGCCTCGTCGACGGCCTCGGGCGAGACCGAGGGCCGATCCGTCAGCGACCGCACGTAGTCGGCGGCGCCCAATCCGGCCCGTCGGCCGAACACCAACAGATCGGACAGCGAGTTTCCGCCCAACCGGTTGGAGCCGTGCATCCCGCCGGAGCACTCGCCGGCGGCGAAGAGTCCGGGGGTGGCGGCAGCGCCGGTGTCGGGGTCGACCTCGATGCCACCCATCACGTAGTGACAGGTGGGGCCGACTTCCATCTCGTCCTTGGTGATGTCGACTTCGGCGAGCTCGATGAACTGGTGGTACATCGAGGGCAGCCGGCGCTTGATCTCCTCGGTCGGCATCCGGGAGGCGATATCGAGGTAGACCCCGCCGTGGGGCGACCCGCGGCCGGCTTTCACCTCGGAGTTGATGGCACGGGCCACCTCGTCGCGGGGCAGCAGGTCAGGGGTGCGGCGTGCGGAGTCGTTGTCCTTGAGCCACTGGTCGGCCTCTTCTTCGGTCTCGGCGTATTGGCCTTTGAACACCGAGGGGATGTAGTCGAACATGAACCGCTTGCCCTCGGAGTTCTTCAGCACCCCGCCGTCACCGCGCACGCCCTCGGTGACCAGGATGCCTTTCACCGACAACGGCCAGACCATGCCCGTCGGGTGGAATTGGATGAACTCCATGTTGATCAGGCTGGACCCGGCCCGTAACGCCAGGGCGTGCCCGTCGCCGGTGTACTCCCAGGAATTCGACGACACCTTGAACGACTTGCCGATGCCGCCCGTCGCCAGCACCACCGCCGGTGCCTCGAACAGCACGAAGTTACCGGTCTCGCGGTAGTAGCCGAAGGCGCCGGCGATCCTGCCGTCGCTGTCTTCGGACCCGCCCACACCCCTGTCGAGGATCAGGTCGGTGATCGAGCATTCATGGAAGACCCGGATCCGGGCGTCGTAGTCGCCGAGTTCGCGCATGTCCTCCTGCTGCAGCGACACGATCTTCTGCTGCAGGGTGCGGATGATCTCCAGACCGGTCCGGTCGCCGACGTGGGCCAACCGTGGGTAGGTGTGGCCGCCGAAGTTGCGTTGGCTGATCCGGCCGTCCTTGGTGCGGTCGAACAGTGCGCCGTAGGTCTCCAGCTCCCACACCCGGTCGGGTGCCTCCTGCGCATGCAGTTCGGCCATCCGCCAGTTGTTGAGGAACTTCCCGCCGCGCATGGTGTCGGCGAAGTGGATCTGCCAGCTGTCTTTGGCGTTGGCGTTCTTCATCGAGGCGGCGCACCCGCCCTCGGCCATCACCGTGTGCGCCTTACCGAACAGCGACTTGGTCACGACCGCCACTCGCAGGCCGCGCTCCCGGGCCTCGATCACCGCTCGCAGTCCCGCGCCGCCGGCACCGATCACGACCACGTCGTAGGAGTGCCGTTCCAGCTCAGCCATCAAACCTCACTCATCTTTTGTGAACTATGTGTTGATGAAAGTAATTGTCAGCCAATGAATCTCAGGTCCGAGATGGTGCCGCTGGCCACCAGCATGACGTAGAAGTCGGTCAGCATCAGGGTGCCGAGGGTGATCCAGGCGTACAGCTTGTGCCTGGTGTTGAGCTTGCTGACCTGTGTCCAGAGCCAGTACCGCACAGGGTGTTTGGAAAAGTGCTTGAGCCGGCCACCAGCGACGTGGCGGCAGGAGTGGCAGGAGATGGTGTAGGTCCACAGCAGGATCACGTTGGCCACCAGGATCACGTTGCCCAGCCCGAACCCGAATCCTGTCGGGGAGTGGAATGCGATGATGGCGTCATAGGTGTTGATCACCGAAATGATGGCGGCGATGTAGAAGAAGTACCGGTGGGTGTTCTGGATGACCAGCGGAAGCCGGGTCTCCCCAGTGTATTTCGCGTGCGGTTCGGCCACGGCGCAGGCGGTCGGCGCCTGCCAGACCGATCGGTAGTAGGCCCCGCGGTAGTAGTAGCAGGTCAGTCGGAACAACAGCAGGAACGGCAGGGACAACGCGGCGTAGGGCAGCCACCACACATCAGGAAGGAACTGTCCGAAGTGGCTGGCTTCCGGCACGCACCCGGTGCTGATGCACGGTGAGTAGAACGGAGTCAGGTAGTGGTATTCGGGGACGTAGTAGTTGTTCTGCATGAAAGCCCGCACGGTCGCGTAGACAACGAAGGCGGCAAACCCCAGGTCGGTGACGATCGGTGATTTGAGCCAGTTGTCGGTGCGCAACGTGCGCTGGGCGATCTGAGCGCGCCCAGGGGAGAAGACTCCGCTGCGACGGCGGTCGGATGTGGGCGCGCTCATCTCGTGGCTCCTGCATCGGGGCGGGGGGCTGACCCGCCGCTGGTGTCGGTGTTACCCAGCCCGATGAGCGGTGGACTCATCGGGTGCGGTGGTGGCCGCCCACGCCTTCGTCGTCGACGTCCCGCCAAAAGTCACTGTCGTACTGGGTGTCCGGGATCCCGATCTTCTCGCCGGCGTGCTGAACCACACAGCGGGCGAGGTCCAGATCGTTGGCGTCGAGGTCGAGCAGTTCGACATCGTTGAGGATGCGCTCCGCGTCGAGAACGATGCGGCGCATTGCCGGGCTGTCGCCGTAGCGGCTCCGCAGCGAGGTGACGCAGCGGCGCAAACCGCCGATCAGATCGTGCAGTTCGGTGAGTTCGGTTGTGCTGGACAAGTGACCTCCTTGGCCGGAAGTGTCATGGATCACATTACGACACCCCATGCTAGCCAGTTCACTAACGGAACGTGACCCCCGTCACGTATCGGAATGCTATCGACGGCACAGCGATTTGCTAGAGCTACACCCACCGACAGGAGATCTGATGAGCCACACATCAATCGAGGCGCTCGCCGAGAAGGCGAATACGCTGCTGGAACTGCACAAGCCGGGCGACCCGGTGGTGTTGCCGACGGTCTGGGACGCGTGGTCGGCGGCGCTGGCGGTCGACGCGGGTTTCACGGCACTGACGGTCGGAAGTCACCCGGTGGCCGACTCCATCGGCAAGCCCGACAACGAAGGCATGTCGTTCGACGATCTGCTGACGCGCGTCGCACAGATCACCGACAAGGTGGACGTCCCGGTCTCGGTGGACATCGAATCCGGGTATGGACTGCCCGCCGAAGAGCTGATCGCCGGGCTGTTGCGCGTCGGGGCGGTGGGTCTCAACATCGAGGACACCGTGCACAGCGAGGAAAAGCGATTGCGTTCCTCGGGTGAGCATGCGGCGTTGGTGGGCGCGCTGCGTGCGGCGGCCGACAGCGCCGGCGTACACGTCGTGATCAATGCGCGCACCGACCTGTTCCTACGACAGGACGGTGACGAGGCTGATCGGGTGGATCGCGCGATCGCGCGGATGGCCGAAGCGGCCGAAGCGGGTGCCGACAGCCTGTATCCCGTCGGCCGGCACGATCCGGACACGCTGCGGCGGTTGACCTCGGAGCTGCCCCTTCCGGTCAATGCGATCGCGCTGCCGCAGGAGGACGATCCGGCGTCGTTCGGTCCGTTGGGCGTGGGCCGGATCAGCTTCGGGCCGTTCTTGCAGGCGGCGCTGGCGGTGCGGGCGCAAGAGATCCTCGGGCGCTGGAGCTGAACGCGGAGAAGCCCCTTTCTGACGTGTCAGAAAGGGGCTTCTCGTGCGGTCACTTACTTTCGATCGCTATTCGCTTCGCATCGGGTACCGCGGGCTTTGCGTGCGCCCCGGCTACCCGAATGGCGAGCACCCCGGCGTCGTAGGTGGCGGAGATGTTCTCTTCGGTGACGTGCTCAGGCAGGGCGAACGACCGACGGAACGAGCCGTAACGGACCTCCCGCAAGGTGCGGCCTTCGCTTTCTTCGGAGCGTTCATCACGACGTTCCCCTTGGATGACCAGTTGGCCGTTTTCGATCTCGACGGTCACATCCTTGTCGACGTCGATGCCCGGCAGCTCCACCCGCACCAGCGCGTCCTCGCCGTCCTTGACGATCTCGGCGGCCGGGTTGAAGTCGGCCGGAAGTTGTTTGAACCACTCTTCAGCGGCCGCAGGCCCGAAGAATTCGCGCGCCCAGCGTTCGGGATTCCAGGCGGGGCGGGACCACAGGGTCATTTGATTGCGGCTCATTGTGAACTCTCCTTTCGTGGTGTCCGACCGGCGGGCGCCGGTCTCTCACCCGGTAGAACGTGAGTCGACCACGCTGAACTTCCGCTTGGCCGTTCGCCGGGAGCGAACACGGACGGAATCGACCGGGCGGCAACCTGATTCGACCATCCGACGGCCTCAGGGGGCCACCGGGAGGTCGACGGCCAGGCGATAGCCCCGTTTGACGACGGTGGCCACGATGTTCTTGTCGCCCAAAGCTGTTCGCAACCGCAGCACCGCGCTCTCGACGGCGTGGGTGTCGGTCCCGGCGCCGGGCATGGCGGCCAGCAGGTCTCCGCGGGAGACGACGGTGCCGGGCCGCAGCGCCAGTGCTCGCATGACCGCCATCGCCGCCGGTGGCAGGGGCTTGACCACACCGTCCACCAACACGCAGGTGCCGCGAATCTCCACCAGATGTCCGGCGGCGGTGAGTACCCGCGATCGCAGGGCCGGCAGCTCATCGGTGATGTGACGGGCCAAGGCGCCCAACCGCATCCGCTCAGGGGCGGTGGTCGGCACGCCGAGGCGCACCAGCGGGCGGGCGGTCACCGGGCCGACGCACATCGCGTGCACGTTGGTGCGCAGCGCAGTGATCACCTGATCCTCGAGGCCGAGCTCGCGGGCCCGCATCAGTGTCGCGGCGACCGCGGGCGCCGAGGTGAAACTCACCGCGTCGAACTGCTGCTCGGCGATCCCGGTGACCAGGGCGTCGAACGCACCGCCAGGAGGCACGGGATGCCAGCGGTACACCCGGATGGGGACCACCTGGGCCCCGGCGTTGCGCAATTCGTCGAGGAACTCCGGGAAGGGGTCCCATTCGTCGGTCGCACCGTGCAACTGGACGGCGATGCGCTGCCCGCCGACACCTTTGTCCAGGAGGTACCGCAGCACGTCCCGCGAGGATTCGGACTCCGGTGACCACTCCTCCCGTAAGGAGGCAGCCCGCAGGGCCCCGGTGGCTTTCGGGCCTCGCGACACGACGTGGGCCTTCGAGAGCGTCTCGATCAGTTCGTCGGCCAGACCCCAGCCGTCGGCGGCAGCCACCCAGCCCCGGAAGCCGATTCCGGTGGTGGCGACCACGATGTCCGGCGGGTTTTCGATGAGCTCCTCGGTGTACCGGAGCAGTTCCTCGTCGTCCGGCAGCGGCACCATGGTGATGGCGGCAGCACTGGCCACTGTGGCGCCACGACGGCGCAGCAGTGCCGACAGCTCCTCGGACCTGCGGGCAGAGGTCACCGCCACCCGGTAGCCCGTGAGCGGTGTTCCGTCGATCTCACTCATGTGACCTGTGCATTCAGCTGACCCCAGGGAGCCACATTATTGCCCCACAGCTTCCCCCGCTGCACCCAAAGTACGCCGGATTACCAGACGTCCCCGTCGCGCCAGTCGCACACCAGGTCGGTGGTCGTGTCCACGTCCACCGAGACGGGTAGGACGTAGATCGCTCCGTCGTCGTCTGGGGTGCGGGTCAGTCCGCCAGGTGCCAGCACCGACGTCGGGCCCTGCCAGGGTAGCCAGCCGCGCCGTTCGTAGACCGGCCGGGCGAGCGCGGTCGCCGACAGCGCGCCGATGTGATGGGCCCCGCGGATCACCTGCTCGACGCCGTCCAACAACGCGTGCGCCAGGCCCTGTCCGCGCCAGTCCTCGCGAACGGCCAGCGCTTCGACGTAGCCACAGCGCAACGCCTTACCCCGATAGAGCAGGTGACGCTGCACCACTGCGGCATGGGCCAGTAATGCGCCCCGGTGGCAGATAAGCGCGTGCATCCCGCCCAGGGCGTTCTCCCAGTCGGCGTCGGTGAACTCCACGTCGGAAACGTCGGCGAACGCTTCGATCACCATGGCGCGGGCACCGTCGCGGGTCTCGTTGTCGAGATCGGAGGTGTGGACCAGGCGGGCGGTGTGAACCTGGGTGTGCACCACCTGAGGTCTACCAGGTTCGCGGCGGTCAGGCAGCCATTCGGGGGCGGGACCAGTGCAGTCGTACCGGCTGCCCTGGGCGCACCTGGGCCACCTTGTCGATGTCGGCGTCAACGATCACGCCTGCCACCGGGTATCCGCCGGTCACGGGGTGATCTGGACCCAGAATGACGGGTTGACCGTTCGGTGGCACCTGGATGGCCCCGCGGGTGGCGCCCTCGGACGGCAGCTGACGATCCGGCCAACGGTGGCGCATCGGCGTCCCGCTCAACCGCATCCCCACCCGGTCGCTGTGTTCGGAGGCCACCCACACCGTGTGCACCAGGGCATCCGGATCGACGAACCAGTCGTCTCGGGGGCCTGGGACCACGCGCAGCTCGAGCATCCGACCTTCTATGGGGGCGACGGGCGCCTGCTCGAGTTCGGGGTAGTCGTCGGTGTGCCTGCCCACGGGCAGCGCATCGCCGGCCCGCAGCGGTTGGGGTCCGATGGCCGACATCACGTCATAACTGCGCGACCCCAGCACCGGCGGCACGTCGATACCGCCACGCACGGCCAGGTAGCTGCGCATCCCGGCGGACGGAGTGTGCAGCTCGATCACCTGACCGGTGCGGACATGCTGAATGCTGTTGGTGCCAAACGGGATTCCGTCAACTGTGGGATCGGTGTCGGCGCCGGTGACGGCGATGTCGAGGTCACCGCCGCGCACCCGGGCCGCGAATCCGCCGAAGGTCACCTCGACGGTGGCCCAGTCGTCCGGGTTGGCGACGAGTCGGTTGGCCAGGGTGTGAGCGCGGCGGTCAGCGGCACCGGATCGGCCGACGCCCATGTTGGCCAGGCCCGTCCGGCCCAGGTCTTCCACCAGTGCGAGCGGTCCGGTGCGCAGGATCTCCAGGGTGGTGTGGCTGGTCATCGCGGTGGTCCTTTCACACAGCTCGGAATTGGACCCACATGCCCGGCGTCAGCAGCGCCGGATTGGGTCGGTCGATATCCCACAACACGGCGTCGGAGTGCCCGATCAGCTGCCAGCCGCCGGGGGATTCCCGGGGGTAGACGCCACTGAATTCGCCGGCCAACCCGACGGCTCCGGCGGGCACTTTGGTACGCGGCTCCGCGCGCCGGGGTACCTCGAGGCGAGGGTCACCGCCGACCAGATAGGCGAATCCGGGCGCGAAACCGCCGAATCCGACGCGCCACAGGGTGCCGGTGTGGGCGGCTATCACCCCGGCGGCGTCGAGGCCGGTCAGTCGGCCCACCTCGGCGAGGTCGGCGCCGTCATAAGTGACATCGATGACGACGTCGGCGTGGCCGCCGGCAGGTGCGGTGCTGTCCGCGTCCGCGATCGAGAGCTTGCCGAGCCGCTGCCGGGTGGGCGCCTGGAACGCCGGCCTGGCCAGTTTGAGCAGCACCGTGCGCGAGGCAGGCACGATGTCGAGGACGCCGGGCAACTCTGCCCGGGTCAGTACGTCGGTCCACGCCAGCACCTCGTCGGTGCTGGTGCACTCAACCAGCAGCGCCTGGTCGCCGTAATCGCGCACGGTGCTGGTCACTCGGGCATCCATGGTGGCGCTCATGACACGAAGTTACCGTCGAGTAGGGAACGTGGCGAGCCTCTTTAGAAGCTCGCCAGAGGAGCCTTAAGGACTGCTCAGAGGGCACTGCTCTCATGTCATCGGCACGTAACTGGGCTCACGCCGCTTGATCGCCCCGATGACGCGGTAGGTGATCGGCAGCATCGCCGCTTCGACGGCGGTCTTGTACAACCAGCCGATAGCGGCGTAGGTGGCGAACGCGGGCACGTTACCGAATCCGATGACGGGCGCGGCGATGGCACAGAACACCAGGGTGTCGGCGAACTGGCCGACGACGGTGGAACCGAGCAGCCGGGCCCACAAATGACTTTCCTTGGTGCGCTGCTTGATTCGCACCACCATGTACGCATTGACGGTCTGTCCGACAAGGAAGCCGGCCAGGCCGGCTACCGCCAGCTGGGTGAACGAACTGACCATGGTGGCCAGCGCTTCCTGGTTCTCGTAGCCCGGTGCCGAGGGCAGGCGCACGGTGACCCAGAACGCGGTCACCGCCAGGGCCTGCATCACGAACCCGACGTAGATGGCGCGCCTGGCCGCCTTGAAGCCGTATACCTCCGACAGCACGTCGCCGATCACGTAGGTCACCGGAAAGACGAGGAATCCGCCGTCGGTCAGCAAGGGGCCGAAGGCCACCCCTTTGGTGGCGGTGATGTTGGAGATCAGGACCAGCCCGGTGAACACCGCGACGAGAATCGGGTAGTACGCCGAGCCCATCGCCGCGAATCCGGGGCTCGGTCCGGGGCCGTCGACGTCGTCGGGTCGGTCGTTGTTCACCCGGACATCCAAACAGACGCGGCTGGGATCAGCCGCCCACCGCCCTGGCGAGCAGCGGCGGCAGCTGGTCGGCCACCAGCGGCAGGGACAGCGGCGACGAGAAAGCGATCGCGGCGGCGAGCTCTCTGGTGGTGAACACGTTGCGGTTGTGGCGGGTGGCCCGCAGCGCGGCGACGCTGGGGTCGGCCAGCAGGGCCGCCTGTTCGGCGTCACTCTCAGTGGTCCAGATCAGGAGATCCGCGTCGTCGAGGGCTGAAGAGAGCTCTGCCAACGGGATGCGCGCTCGACCGTCGTCCTCGTAGGAGGAGAGGTTGTCGGGTACTGCGAAGCCCATCTGAGTGAGGAAGTCGGTGCGCCAGCCCGGCAGCGTCGCTGTCATGGTCCCCTGCCACGGGGTGGCGGCCAGCAGGACCACCGACTTGTCTTTGAACTGCGGTTTGTCGGTTGCGACGGCGGCGAATTTGTCGTCGATCCCACTGATCAGCGACCTCATCGCGTCCTGCTGATAGGTGGCGATCCCGATGGTTCCGGCCTGGTCTTTCCAGGGCGCGAAGAAGGCGTCTCGCCCGGATTGCGGCAGAGTCGGGGCGATCGCAGCGAGTTTGTCGTAGGTGTCGGCGTCCACACCGGCGTTGGTGGCCACAATGAGGTCGGGTTTCAGGGCGGCGATCCGATCGATCTGGAGGCCGTCGGCCAGGGTGAGGACCTGCGGCTGGGCATTGCCCAGTCGGGCCCTGGCCCAGGGCCACACCGCAAAGGGTTCGTTGCCGAACCACTCCGTGGTCGCGATCGGGATGACTCCGAGAGCCAGCAGGTCGTCCTGCTCGGTGAACCCGGCGCTGACAACCCGCTGCGGCGGGCCGGGCAGTGTGGTCTTACCGAAGGCGTGGGCGATGTTGACTTCGCCGCTCTGTCCGCCCGCGGCGCCTCCCGGAGTACACCCCGTTGCCAGCAGCAGCCCCGCTGTACCCGCGACACCGAGGAAACCCCGCCGGGTGCACTGTGTTTGCACGTGGCGAGCGTATCGGCGCGGCGGCTCAACTCACCTCGAAACACCGAACAACACGACGGCGAGTCCCAGTGCGACGACGATGTGCACCACGGTGGCTGAGCCGAACACCACGATCGACTTGCTGCCGGTTCTACTCAGGCAGAACCGAAGCGGTGCGTCACTGTCTGGCCAGCCTCTTGTTGATCACCCGCGTCAGCCAGGCGGGGGAGAACCGCGAGCCCAGGGTCATCATCTTGGTCTGGGTGCCCACCGGGAAGTGCACCTGGTGCAGCGTCTTCTGTAGCCGCGTGCCTGCGACTGCGGCCAGGATGGCTGCCGCGACATCTTGGGCGGTCAAGTTGATACCCAACGACCGTGTGGTGCCGGTGCTGATGTCGTGGGTCATCGCCGTCTGCACGTACAGCGGCCACATGGCGATCACCCGGATGCCGTAGTCGCTCCATTCGATGTCCAGCGCCTCGGTGAGGCCGCGGATGAAGAACTTCGTCGCACTGTAGGTGGCCAGTTCGGCTTGCCCGTAGATCGCCGAGGCCGAACAGAGGTTCACCACCACCGACTTCGGTGTGGACCGCAGGTGCGGAAAGGCCGCGTACAGCCCGTTCACCACGCCCTTGGTGTTGATGTCGATCTCTTTGTGTTGGGCCCCGAGGTCGACGTCCTCGAATCGGCCGGCGAGCAGGATGCCCGCATTGTTGATCATCACGTCGAGGCGGCCGCCCGCGAATTCGACGAATTCGGTTATCCGCTGCGACATTTCGTCCGCGTCGGTGACATCGAGGTGGCCGGTGACAACACTGCCGTGACGCAGCCGGATTTCTTCGGCAAGCGATGTCAGGCCGTCGTTGTCGATGTCATAGGCGCCGACGGTGTAACCCTTGGTGGCGAACGCAAGGGCGGTGGCTCTGCCGATACCCGCCGCTGCGCCGGTGATGAACACGGATGGGGAGTTGGTCATCAGCCCATTGTCGCCGGTGGCCATGCGGACGCGCAGTCGCCCGGCGGTGTGTAGAAATCGACCGGCTCATTTTCGGCGCTTTATTTGGGCCGAATCCGAATATTGAAGTCGTGCACTTGTTCGCAGAATTGGCTCGACAATGCTGAAGCCCAGTGGCAATTTCTTTCCGACGGTCACGTTGGCGGAACGGGCCCCAAGGGCAGTATGGGGTCCTGCCAGCGGATATGTATTCAAAGGTTTCGAATGTATCGCGAGGGGATGGCCATGGATTGTTTCAAACCGGCGTTAAGTTCCGGTTAACGATTTATTCTCAAATCAGCGGTCCATTACGGCCGTCATATCTGAACGGCGTGCGACCGCCGGGAAGTTTTGTGCGCCCGGTCGGCACATGCGGATGGGAAGTGCCGTGCAGATCATCAAGTTGTCCGTCGCGGCCGTTCTGGCCGCACCCATTTTTTCCGTCGGCATGTTCACCGCGAGTCCTGCGGTTGCCGACTGCACCAGTGCCGGCGGCGTCACGCTCTGTTCCCAGGGTGATTCTCGCGGGGCGGATACCGGGCAGGGGCCGGGCACCGGGTTGAACTACCCGTACCCCTGCGAGATGGATTATCTCTGCGATGACGATGGCAGCGTCGGGATCGTTTTGGACGCCGACCGCCCAGACCGTCCAGACCGGCCCGACCGCCCAGACCGTCCTGATCGACCGAACCGGCCGGGCGGCGGAGGCTGACCGCCGATTTGTCCAGACATGCAACACATTTGAGAGGAATCGCAATGTCACTGTGGATGAATGGGCGTCGTATGCTCGCGATCACCGTCGGGGTGGGCGGGATGCTGATCTGTGGAGCGACTGTGGCGGTCGCCGAGCCGCCACCGCCGCCACCGCCGAATTGCACAGCCGCGGACCTGGCCAGGGTGGCCAGTGGTGTCACCTCGGCCACGTCGGACTATATGTTCGCGCACCCGGATGTGAACAACTTCTTCACCGGGTTGAAGGGTCTGCCGAAGGAGGACATGAAAGCGCGGGTACAGCAGTACATGGACGCCAACCCGCAGGTGAAGACGGATTTACAGGGCGTCCGTCAGCCCATGGCCGACTTCCGGAGCCGCTGCGGGGAATAGCCGGCGAACGAAAAGCGGCACAACGATTAACGAAGCGGCAGCGCACCTTCGAGGAATGTCAGGCCGCGCGAGAGTTGATCGTCCGGCAGTGGTGTGCCGTCCGAGGCCGCTATGAGCACGCCCACGATGGCACCGGCGATCATCCTGCGTTCGAACTCGTCGGCCGGCTCGGTGAGGCGGAACTTCAGTGCATCGGTGATCAGCGTGAGACATCGCATGTACATGCCGTAGAGCAGCCCCTGTGCTTCTGGGACCGAGTACATCAGCCGCTGCCCGGCGATCGCGGATTCTCGCTGTGCATCCGTCAGCGCGCCGAAGGTGACTTCGACTGCGTGCCGGTACGCCGCGATCGGGGGCAGTTCGGCCGGTGCGTCGATGAAGGCGTCGATGATCGGTTCGACCAGCTCGTCGTTGAGGAGGACGGACTCTTTCGAAGAAAAGTAGCGGAAGAACGTGCTCGTCGACACATCTGCGGCGTCAGCGATCTGCTCGACAGTCGTGTTGCCGTAACCCTGCTTCTCGATAAGGCGAAACGCTTCCCGACGGATGGCCAGGCGGGTTTTGATCTTTTTGCGTTCACGCAACCCTAGAGATGGGTCGATAACTGACATGAGTCAATTATCGCCTATCGACACGGCGATGTGGTCAGGCCCAGGCAAGCCCGACGCCGAGGGCGATCATGGTCGTCGCGATGCCCCCGTCGAGAATGCGCCACGTCAGGGGGGTTGCGAACACCGTGCGGAGGCGGCGGGCACCGAAGCCGAGTGTGGTGAACCACACCAGGCTCGCAGAGACGGCGCCGATACCGAACAACCATTTGTTGTCTGCGTGATTGTTGGCCAGCGCGCCGAGAAGGATCACTGTGTCGAGGTACACGTGCGGGTTGAGAAATGTCAGGGCCAGGCAGGTCGCGACCACACCTGTTAGCCCGGCAGGGGCGGCATCGGCCGGGGTGAGCGTGCCAGGCTTGAGTGCCCGGCGTGCGGCCAGCAGCCCGTAGCAGATCAAGAACACCGCGCCGCCGAGGGTCGCGACGGTGACGACGCTCGGGTGCGTGGCGACCAAGGCGCCGAATCCGGCGATGCCTGCGGCGATCAACACGATGTCCGACACCGTGCACAGCGCCACCACCGGCAGCACATGTTCCCCGCGGATTCCCTGCCGCAGCACGAACGCGTTCTGGGCGCCGATCGCGGCGATGAGTGTCAGCGAGGTGAGGAAGCCGGTACCCAGCACCGCGACGGCAATAGTCATGAGCTCAACGCTAGGGCCGTGGCCGATGTCAGTACAGCTAATGATTCTTCATCGGCATTAGCAGTTCTTAGGAGAGGGTGCAAGGCTTTGAGCGGTCGAGGACACGTGGGTGGGGTCAACCACCTTGAAGGTCAACTCGACCGCGCCAAAGCCCTACTCACCAAATCCGAGCAGCGAAATATCGCCTTGGCGAACATGATTCGCGCCGCGGGCGGTGGCTACGGGGGTGGCCGCGGCATGGGTGGTGGCATGCCCATGGGCGGCGGTGGCGGCATGCCTATGGGTGGCATGGGTGGCGGCTCACCCATGAGCGCGCTCGGTGGCTTACCCGGAATGCTGTCGGGGCTTGGAGGCTCGGGCGACCGGGGACACAATGCAGCGCTCGGACGAACTCGACTCGCCGGCGGACTCGGCCTTCCGAGCGGAGCTGCCGCCCGTGCCGTCGCCTACGCAAAATCCAAGCTCGGCGCACCGTACGTATGGGGAGCCAAGGGACCCAACTCTTTCGACTGCTCAGGCCTCACGCAGGCGGCCTATGCCGAGGCCGGGGTGCGCATACCCCGCACCACCTACGACCTCGTTAACGCTGGCCAGGCCGTGAACCGCAGCGACACCACACTCCTCGCACAGCGATTCCCCCGCTGGTGGTGGTCATTCGCGCAGGTGATAGGTGATACTGCCGAGCATGTCCTTGCAGGGCCTGGTTGACGCGACCGCGACGGCCCTCGGTGGCGCCCGAGAGCTGTACGGCCAGGCTCCCACTGCGACGGGGCTGCCCTCCACCAGCGGACTGCAAAACCTCAAGACTGACCTGCGTACCTCCTTGGACACCGTGCCCGCGACCTGGGGCGGCAGAGGGGGAGAGGGTTACAAGCAGGCCGGCGGCAACGGGATCACTGCGCTGGACAACGTGATCAGCGCTGACGGCCGGGTGGGCCCGCAAGTCGTCTCGGCATCCAACGAGTCCCGCGATAGGAGGGCAGGGATGAACGGGGTCGTGAGCGACACCCGCGCTACTCGTTCGACATCCGGTCGGGGACCACCACCGAGGACGTCGACGTGGACGTCGACTCGGGCACGGCCACCAGAAGTTAGGCGGGCAACTTCAGCGCCGCCGCCGGAACCGTCAGCTGGAGATCACCGCGGTGGCGTCTGTATCCATATCGACCGCGGCCTGCGGCGCGCCCTTGAGACCCAGCCAGAACAGGTTGATCATCAGCTCGGACGCTTCATCGACGTCGGTGTCGCCGGTGCTCACCCCGCAGTGGGATACGCCGGGAGGCAAGGCGCTTGGTGACCGGATGGTGGCGTTCGTCCAGGCCAACGCGCAGGAACTCGGACTCGACCACGCGATCTGGCGCCAAACGATGCACAACGCTGACGGCAGCTCCTCGGGAATGGAGGACCGCGGTGATCCCAACCAGAATCATTTCAACCACGTCCATATCGCCAGCATCGGCGGCGGCTACAACGGCTACTGATTCGTAGCCTGGCGCGCCCCGTTCCCCGGGGTTATGTCAGTGACTGAGCAGCCTTTTGGATGGACTCGCGGCTTTCGTGAACTTCGCGCATAACCGCTATCGCGTCGTCAAATGAGTCGGCGTCGGGCAAGCTCGCCGCAATCAAACTCTCCATCTCCCGCATGTTCGAGTCCAGGGCGTTGAGAGCTGCCACGCGCGCCGAGGCATCGTTGAGGTCACTGGTTAACACCTCAAGACAGACAGCGCTCAACTGCTCCTGCCCATCCGGCGGAAGGCAACCTGACTGCAATGCAGCTCACCCCGACGGTTCGCTACCTGACGATCTGATCGTGGTCCAGGTCGGCGATCTGATCCACCGCGGCCCGCACTCCGCCCAGGTCGTCGACCTCGTCGACCGCTACCTGACCACGCAGCCCGCCCAGTGGATCCAGCTGATCGGCAACCATGAGGCGAACTATCTCCAGCCGCCGGTCTTCGCGTGGCCGGAATCGTTGAGCAGAAGGCACATTCGCATCGTCAACCGCTGGTGGCGCAAGGGCACGATGGCCGTGGCCGCCGCGGTCGACGCCTCCTACGAATCATTCCTGATCACCCACGCCCGCATCACCGCCGAATTCTGGGCCAGCGTCCTCGGCGGTCCACTCACTGCCGCCGAGGCCGTCCGCCGGATCAACGACCTCGCAAATGCGAACGCAGATGCGGTGTTCTGTGCCGGCGTCATGTTGCACGGAACTTCCGCTCCGGATGCCGGGCCGCTGTGGGCGGACACCATGACCGAACTTCTGCCCGGATGGGCGGACCGGCAGATGCCGTTCAGTCAGATCCACGGTCATAACGCCCTGACCCCATGGCGTGGGGACGACTCCACCGTTCCGCCGGCGGGCATCGAAGCGCTCGTCACGATCGACGCCGACGCCAAGCACGAGTCCGTTCACCTCGCGGGCGGTCGGCTCATCGGCATCGACCCCGACCACCGAGACACGCCCACAAGTCGTTGGCGCGCATTCGAACTCATCGGCACGGTAACGGCCCGCTAAATCGCAGCGCCGATGGGACCTGCGACAGTTGGGCATGGACCTCAGCCAGAATTCGGGCTATTCGCCTCAAGCGATCGAGTCCGCAGGTTCTAGGATCCGCCACCAAGATGAGAAAAGTGTGTCCGCCAATCCGATGAGAGTCCGGCGGTACGGCGTGGACGGCCGCTATGGACGGCTAAGAACGCCGAGCTAGCGCATTTACCACTGACGACACGGACCCGAGACAGGCAGTGGGGCACGCCTTCCGATCAGGCCGAGAGTCAATGGTTGGTTGGAAGCGCGCGAAAGTAAACGTTGAGGAAGCTGACGGTCGTCTCTGGTGGCCAGGTATTTCGCGGCGACCCTGCGCACTCCGTCGTCCTTTGATGACCTGCGACATGCATCAGTGTGGTCTCGGTTTCCGAATTGTTTAGCGCATAAGCGATCTGGTGCGGGCGAACCGTACATTCCCTGTGAATAGTGTCGCCCCATCATCGGGGTCGCGATGTAGCTTTCCAAGTACCGGTTGCTATTCCAATCCAACATTGACTCACAGGCAGCACTCGAGTGGGGCGCGTTCAGCAGTGTTGCCCCGCGGCCCGCGGCACCTCACCGGACGCTGGGACGACGGCGGGAAATAGGACGTCGGTCCGAACCGTTGGCCCCAGAGCATGGACTACCGAAACGGAGGATGCGATGGAAACGTGGGACGCAATCCGAGCCCGCCGCAACGTGCGGACCTACCGCCAGGACCCCGTAGCCGACGGCGATCTCGACCGCATAGCCGAGGCCGGCTGGCGTGCGCCGTCGGCATCCAACCGCCAGCACTGGGACTTCGTGGTCGTGACCGACCCGTCTCAGCTGCAGGAACTTTCGACGGTGTGGCGCGGCGCAGGGCACATCGCCAACGCGGCGGCGGCAATCGCCTTGGTGGTGCCGGAGCCCGCCGACGAACGAACCGAGCTCGTCGACCAGTACGACCTCGGACAGGCCACGATGGCGATGGCCATCGCCGCCACCGATCTCGGCATCGGAACCGGGCATTCCGCGGTAGGCGACCAGGAGAAGGCGCGTGCGATTCTCGGCGTCCCTGAGGGCTACGTCGTCTCCTACCTCCTGGGCGTCGGCTATCCCGCCGACCGTCCGCTCAAGCCACTGCTCAAGCCGGCCCGGCGGCCCTTCGAGGAAGTTGTCCACCACGGCAGATGGTGACCGCCAGGGGTGAGCCCTGACGACGCGTCTCACCGCGCGTCGCGAACCGCCAGGTAGTGCTCAGAGACCGGCACGCCATCGGTGTACCTCTCGACGGCCTCCTCGATCAGCCGGTCTTGACCGGTGAGCCGGGTGTAGTGCTGGTGCATGTGCTCCCCCCAGGACCGCACGATGAACGTCTCCACGAACGTCGACTCGTGTTCGACGCTGCGGAAGAGCCGCCACTCCGAGGCCCCGGTGCGCTGGCGGGACCGCCCCATCACCGCCATCGCCGCCAGGAACCCCTCCTCGTCCGAGGACGCCACCCGGTACGCGGTCAGCACCAGAACGGGCCCATCCAGCGGCTCGGGCTCGAAGATCAGCGTCGGCTCGGGCCAGTGTGAGGACGGCGTCAGGTCCAGATTGTTGGTGTTCGCGTGCAGTGGCCACCACAGTGCCGACAGCCCGCACACCACCAGCAGCGCCGCGCTCACCAGCAGGCTGGTGGAGCTGGTGGTAGCTCCTGCGATCAGCCCCCACACCACCGAGCCCAACGCCTGCCCGCCCATGAAGATCAGCTGGTACACCGACAATCCGCGGGCGCGTACCCACGCGGGCAGGCTCAGCTGCATCGATGCGTTGAGCGTCGACAAGGACAGCAGCCACGACGCGCCCCCGATGACCAGTGCCACCAACACGATCGTGAAACTGGGCACCAGCGCCAGCACCACGGTGGCCAGGGCGAAGCCCGCCGCCCCAGCCGACAGCAAGGTGTTCTGGGCGAAGCGTGCCCGCAGCCCTGACAACAAGAAGGCGCCGGCCACGGCACCGACACCGAGCGCCCCGAGCAGCAACCCGTACCCCGACGACGACAATCCCAGCCGTTCCCGCGCGATCACCGGCAGCAGCCCCCAGATCGCGCTCCCGGGTGCGATGAACAGCGCCGCCCGCAGCAGGATTCGCCTCACAATCGGCGAGCTGCGAATGAACCTTCCACCCGCGCTCAGTGCTGCGAGCGCCCGTTCGGGCGGGTAATCGTGCTTGACGGCAGGGCGGCGCCACGCGATGAGCACGAACACGATTCCGATGAAGGACACTGCGTTGAGCGCGAAGACCAGGGTCGGGCCGGACAACGACACCAGCACGCCTGCGACCGCCGGTCCGATCGCCCGGGCACCGTTCACGCTCATGCTTCCCAGTGCTGCGGCCGCCGGAATCTGTTGAGCGGGAACGAGATCAGGCTGGATTGCCTGCCACGCCGGGGCGGTCAGTGCTTGTCCGCTGCCGATCACGAACAACAACGTCAGCAGTACCGCTGGGGTGGTCAGCCCGGCGCCGGTCAAGGTGGCCAGCAGACCCACGCCCGCGGCCATCGCCCCCTGTGTGGCGATGAGCAGCCGCCGCCGGTCGATGAGGTCGGCAAGGACGCCCGACGGCAACGCCAACAGCATCACCGGCAGCGTCGTGGCGGTCTGCACCAGCGGAACCAGGACGGCCGCGCGTGGATCGTCGACGAGCATCCACTGCGCCCCGACGGTCTGCATCCAGGTGCCGAGGTTGGAGACGAACTGGGCGATCCACAGTGAGCGGTAGACCGGCGATGCCAGCGGCGCCCATGTCGAAGTGGACGGTGTCGATGTGCTCGCCGATGTCATCCGCTGCTCCCCATGTGTAGCCCTCTGGCCACTGTAGAAGGACACCGTCTCAACGCGAGCGGCTGAACGCGGTCCACCACGGTCAGAAGTAGACCACCATCAGTTGCGCCACGAAAACCTTGATGATCATTGACAACGGGAACAGCACGGCGTACCCCACCGCCACCCGCTGCTCGGGCATTTTGCTCATGGCATACGCGTACGGTGCGGGGTTGAGCTGGGATCCGGTGAGCCCACCCAGGGCGCGCGCGGTGCCGAAGCCCAGGACGGTGCGCAGCCCGATCACGCAGACGAGCGCGTGGGCGACCGAGATCGCGATGCCGAGCACCACGAGCCCCAGCCCCTCGGCCGCCAACGCCGATACCAAGCCACCTCCTGAGCCCGTGCCGACGGCCACCAGAAAGATCAAGAGCGAGAACTGATTCAAGGTATTGGACACATTGCCCGGCAGTGTCCACACCACCGGCCCGGTGCGGCCGAGCGCACCGAGGATGACACCAACCGCCAACGGCGCGGTTGCAGTGCCCAGCACCAGGGTGCCGCCGTCGGGCAGAGGGATCTGCACCAACGCCAGCACCAGGCCGATCGCGAGGCCCAGGCCCAACCCGATCGGGTTGATGTCGCCCGCCGCCCGTTCGGAATCGCCGAGTTCCTTGTTGATCTCGGCGAGCCGGGCGCGCGGCGCGGTCACCCGGAGTCGGTCACCGCTCTGCAGTATCAGGTCCGGCGTCGCGATGATGTCGGTGTCGCCCCGGCGGACCCGGCTGACGACGGCGTCGAATCGCTCGTCCAAACGCAGATCGTGCAGCTCCCGCCCGACATACAGCGGGTTCGACAGCGTGATCCGGCGAAAGTCGATTTCGCTGCGGTCCAGCCACGGCTCCTGCTCGGCGGGCCGGCCCAGATCCTTGATCAGGCGCTGCACCTCGTCGTCACGCGCGGTGATGGTGAGCAGGTCGCCCGGGGCCAAGCGCTCCGCATCATGGGCGACGACGGTCCGCCCGTCGCGCGTCAGCCGCGACACCACGGCTTGGTAGCGAGTCGCGAGGCCCCGCACACTCAGGTCAGGATCGCCGGTGAGTTCCAAGGTGCGTACCACGATGGGCGATACCTTCTCGCGGTCCTCCGGGGTGGGCTTGCGGCGTCCGGCGCTCACCAGATACGAGCAGGCCAGGATGGTCAGGCACACCGTGATCGGATAGGCCACGGCATACCCGATCGCCGGCCCAGGGGGATGTCGCCACCGGCGGCGAGCTGCTGCTGGACGGCCCCGAGTGCCGGGGTGGCGGTCCCGGCTCCGGAGAACGCACCGGCGACGGTCCCGATGTCGAGCCCGAACGCCGAGCCCACACCCAGGGCGGTCGCGGCCATGGCGATGATCGCGATCACCGACACCACGATCGGTTGCCAGCTGGTGCGCAGCGAGGCCACGAATGACGGGCCCGCGGCGATGCCCACCATGTAGCAGAACACGCACAACGACAGGCTGGTGACGATCGGTGGCAGTGAGATGTCAGGTTCGATCGCGGCCAGCGCGAGAGCGACGAACAACGCCCCGGCCGGGCCGAACGCCACCGGACCGAAGCGGATTCTGCCGAACAGACTGCCGATTCCAAGGCAGAAGAAGATCGTGAGCAGGGGACTTTCTACGAACCACTGCATGAATGCAGCCTAGCCAGCTGTCGTGGTGCGGCACGGCAGTTCGCCCAAGTTGCCCTACCGGTGGTTCCGAAGACGAAATGCGCGCCACAACGCAGGTTTTCGTGTCGCGAATGAATGCATTACGGTTGCTCGAATTCCGGACGGAAGCTACCGACCCGAAGGCCGGCCTTGGCCCGCCACCACGCTGTCGGCGATGATGTTGACCCCCGGCCGGTAGGCCAGGTGCAGATAGGTAGGTGCCTGTAACTGTACGAAGTCGGCGCGGCTACCGGGTGTCAGTGCGCCGATGTCGTTGCGGCGCAAGGCAGCCGCGCCACCGGCGGTGGCTGCCCACAACGCCTCGGCGGGGGTGAGGTGCATATCGCGAACCGCCAGGGCGATGCACAGCGGCATGCTGGTGGTGTAGGAACTGCCGGGGTTGCAGTCCGTCGCGAGCGCGACGGTGGCTCCGGCGTCGAGGAAGCGGCGCCCGTCGGGCCAATGTGCGCGCGTGCTGAATTCCGCACCCGGCAGCAGGGTGGCGACCGTCGAGGAGCCGGAGAGGGCGTCGATATCGTCATCGGTGGCGTAGGTGCAGTGGTCCACCGAGGCGGCATCCAGCTCTACGGCCAGCTTGATTCCGTCGCCTCGGCCGAGCTGGCTGGCGTGCATCCGGGGGTGCAACCCCCGGGCGATCCCCGCGGTGAGGATCGCGCGTGCTTCATCCACATCGAAGGCGCCGCGGTCGCAGAAGACGTCGATCCAGCGGGCATGTGGGGCGCATGCGTCGAGCATGGTCGTACGCACCAACTCCACGTATTCGTCACGGCGCGCGGCATATTCAGCAGGTACGACGTGCGCGCCGAGGAAGGTGGTCTCGGTGGTGAAGCTGCGGGCCACCCGCAGACTCCGCGCTTCGTCGTCGACCGTGAGGCCGTAGCCACTCTTGGTCTCGAACGTGGTGACACCGGCGGCGCGCAATTCTCGGCTGAGCCGGGTGACGTTGGCGGCCAGGGCATCGTCGGTGGCACTGCGGGTGGCGGTGACGGTGGTCGCGATGCCACCGCCGTCGTAGGGTTGTCCCGCCATGCGGGCGGCGAACTCGGCGGCGCGATCGCCGGCGAAGACAAGGTGGGCGTGGCTGTCGACGAAGCCGGGGATCACTGCGCGCTGTTCGCAGTCGACGCGTTCATCGGCGGCCGGGGCGTCAATGCCTGCCCCGACCCACGCGATCCTGCCCTCGTCGACGAGAAGCGCAGCGCGGGTGAGAATTCCGAGTGGACTGTGGTCACCTTGGGTGGGGTCGTTGGTGACCAGTTCGCCGATGTTGTCGTAGAGCAGGGTCATGGGGCGCTCCGGGTGTGTTCGTCGTCGAGCAGGGTGGTGATGCTGTGGGCGAGTTCGCGCGCGGGGTGTTCGATGGTGGCGTGTCGGCGGTCGCTGACCACCGCACGACCGGCGATGACGACGTCGGTGACATCGGCGGAAGTGGCGGCGAATACCGCGGTTTCGGCAGCGGGTGGGCTGCCGGCGGTGCGGGTGGATTCCAGGTCGACGGCGACGAGGTCGGCGCGCTGGCCGACACGCAGCCGGCCGGCGTCGTGGAATCCGAGGGTCTGATGCCCGCTGGCCGTGGCCGCGGTCAGTAGGTCGGAGGCACTGAACAAGCCCCGTTCACGGCGCGCCAGGCGTTCGTCGAGTTCCACGCCGCGGGCTTCTTCGAACATGTCCACCACGGCGTGGCTGTCGGAGCCGAGGCTGAACAGTCCCGCGGCCCGCATCAGCGCGGTGGCCGGCCCGATGCCGTCGCCGAGGTCGCGTTCGGTGGTGGGGCAGAAGCAGACGCCGGTGACGGTGGTGTCCAGATCGGCGATGTCGGCGTCGGTGAGGTGGGTGGCGTGCACCGCGGTGGTGCGCGGCCCCAGTGCTCCGTGGTCACGCAGCAGCGCGGTGGGGGTGCAGCCGTGCACAGCCAGGCATTGGTCGATCTCGCCGGTCTGCTCCGAGGAGTGCACATGCAGCGGCGCGTCGTGGCCGGCAGCCCAGTCGACGACGGCGCCCATGTGCTCGACTGGCACCCCGCGCACCGAGTGCAAAGCAGCGCCGACGACGACATCGGTGGCATCGCGGTAGTGCTGGTGCAGGCTTTCGACCCGCTCGGCCCACTGCACCCCGGTGCCGTCACCGAACCGTTGCTGCGGGCCGTCGGCCAAGGGTGAGCCGTCGACAGCCGAACTGAGGTAGCAGGTATCGAGCAGGGTGATGCGGAGCCCGGCATCACGGGCGGCGGCGATCAGCGTGTGGCCCATGACATTCGGGTCGGCGTACGGGGTGCCGCCGTGGTCGTGATGCAGGTAGTGGAACTCGCCGACCGAGGTGATACCGGCCAGAACCATTTCGCCGTACACACCGCGGGCGAGGCGGTAGTAGGCCTCAGGTGTCAGCCGGCCCGCCGCCTGATACATCACCGTGCGCCATGTCCAGAACGTGCCGCGATCACGCTGGGTACGCGAGCGCAGCGCCCGGTGGAAGGCGTGGGAATGCGCATTCGCCAGCCCGGGCAGCACCAGGCCGGCCAGCGTGAGGTCACCCTCGCGGCGGTCGGTGTCGGGGGTGACCGCGGTGATGTAACCGTCGGCCACCTCGATGGTGACCGCATCGGCAACGGTGTCGCCACCGAGCCAGGCGTGCTCACACCAATAACGGTTCGGCTGTGCGGTCACTGCGAAATCCAGTCGGCCATCACGTCGGCGAGCGCGTCGGCGCCGGTACGGCAATCGCTGATCTCGGCGTATTCGTCCGGCGAATGAGAGACGCCGGTGGGGTTGCGCACAAACAACATCGCCGTCGGCAGCACCGCCGACAGCACGCCCGCGTCGTGGCCGGCCGCGGTGGGCAGCACCGGCAGCTCGCCGAACCGGGGTGTCAGGATGCGCTGAATGCGCTCGCGCGGTTCTCCCGGGAAGTGCACGGCCGGCGATACGGACTCGACGTCGATGTGTACCGAGGTGCTGTCGGCTCCGGCATTGCGGGCGGCGTCGGCGGTGATGTCCTCGACGAGGGCGCGCAGGGTGTCCTCGTCGGCGGCGCGGGCATCGAGCCACGCCAGTACTTCGGAGGGAATCGCGTTGGCGCCGTTGGGGGTTACCCGAACCTTGCCGAACGTGGCGACGGCCTGATGGGCGGCCGCGCGGGTGCGGGCGTCGTGCACCGAGGTGGCGAAGGTGAGCATCGGATCGCGGCGGTCGACCAGCCGGGTGGCCCCGGCATGGTTGGCCTCCCCGCAGAATGAGAACCGCCAGCGGCCGTGCGGCCAGATCGCCGAGGCCACCGCGAGCGGTTTGTCCACCAGATCCAACGCGCGGCCCTGTTCCACATGCAGTTCGACGTAGACCCCCACCCGCTTGGTCAGCGTCGGATCCGCGCCGACGTGCTTGGGGTCGCGGCCTGCGGCGGCCATCGCCTCGGCCAGGGTGGTGCCATCGGCGTCACGCAACCCGAGGGCGCGTTCGGCGGTGACGGCCCCGGCCGAGAGCTGCGATCCGACACAGGCGACGCCGAAGCGGGCCCCCTCCTCGTCGGAGAACGCGGCCACGGCCACGGGGCGCTGCGGCGTCACGCCCCGGCCCTGCAACTGGTCGATGGCGGCGAAGGCGGTGATGATCCCCAGCGGGCCGTCGAAGGCGCCGCCGTCGGGAACCGAGTCCAGGTGCGAGCCGGTGACGAAGGCGTCCCGAGGGTCGCCGGTGTGGCCGGGTGGCAGCCACCAGGCCCAGAGGTTGCCGTTGCGGTCCTCGTCGACGCTCATGCCGCGCTGTCGGGCTTCGCCGGTGAACCATTCTCGCAACGTCAGATCTGCTGTGCTCCAAGCGAATCGACGATACCCACCGCTGGTGGGATCCCGGCCGACGTCGAGGATGGACTCCCACAACGAGTCGAACTTGCTCACTTGGTGTCCTGCATGGGGATACGTACTCCGCGCTCGACGGCGACCTCGGCGGCGTGCTCATAACCGGCGTCGACGTGACGGATGACGCCCATGGCCGGATCGTTGGTCAGGACGCGCTCCAGCTTGCGTGCGGCCAGCTCGGTGCCGTCGGCGACGCAGACCTGCCCGGCGTGAATGGAGCGCCCGATCCCGACGCCGCCGCCGTGGTGGATGGATACCCAGGAGGCGCCGGAGGCGGTGTTGACCAGCGCGTTGAGCAGCGGCCAGTCGGCGATTGCGTCGGAGCCGTCGGCCATGGCCTCGGTCTCGCGGTACGGGGAGGCCACCGACCCGGAATCCAGGTGGTCGCGGCCGATGACGATGGGCGCGGAGAGCTCGCCGCTGGCCACCATCTCGTTGAACTTCAGGCCGGCCTTGTGCCGCTCGCCGTAGCCCAGCCAGCAGATGCGGGCCGGCAAGCCTTCGAAGGCCACCTTTTCGCCGGCCATGGTGATCCAGCGTCGCAGGTGCTCGTTGTCGGGGAACAGTTCCAAGATGGCGCGGTCGGTGGCCTCGATGTCCTTGGGGTCACCCGAGAGCGCCACCCACCGGAACGGGCCGAGGCCCTCTTCGAACTGCGGCCGGATGTAGGCGGGCACGAATCCGGGGAAGTCGAACGCGCGGTCGTAACCGGCTTTTCGGGCCTCGTCGCGGATGGAGTTGCCGTAGTCGAACACCTCGGCACCGCGGTCCTTGAACCCGACCATCGCCTCGACCTGGCGGGCCATCGAAGCCTGGGCCTGTTCGGTGAAGTAGCCCGGATCCTTGTCGGCCATCTTGGCCATGTCCTCGAGGTCGATGCCGATGGGCAGATAGGACAGCGGATCGTGGGCCGAGGTCTGGTCGGTGACGATGTCGATGGGCGCCTGCCGGGCCAGAAGTTCGGGGAACACCTCGGCGGCGTTGCCGACGAGTCCGATCGACAGTGGTCGCTTGGCGTCGCGGGCCTCGATGGCCTGGCGCAGGGCGTCGTCGAGGTCAGCGGCTTTGGTGTCGAGGTAGCGGTGGGCGATGCGGCGGTCGATGCGGGTCTCGTCGCAGTCCACGCAGATGGCCACCCCCTCGTTCATGGTGACCGCCAGCGGCTGGGCGCCGCCCATGCCGCCGACGCCGGCGGTCAGGGTGATGGTGCCGGCCAGCGTGCCGCCGAAGCGTTTCTTGGCCACTGCGCCGAAGGTCTCGTACGTGCCCTGCAGGATTCCCTGGGTGCCGATGTAGATCCACGACCCGGCCGTCATCTGGCCGTACATGATCAACCCGGCGGCCTCGAGTTCGCGGAAGTACTCCCAGTTCGCCCAATCACCAACAAGATTGGAGTTGGCGATGAGTACCCGCGGGGACCACTCGCTGGTCCGCAGGATGCCGACCGGTTTGCCCGACTGCACCAGCAGGGTCTCGTCGTCCTCGAGGTCGCGCAGGCTGGCCACGATCGCGTCGAAGGCCTCCCAGCTGCGCGCGGCCCGGCCGGTGCCGCCGTAGACGACGAGTTTGTCGGGGTGTTCGGCAACCTCGGGGTCGAGGTTGTTGGACAGCATCCGCAGCACGGCTTCCTGCTGCCAGCCCTTGCAGGACAACGTGGTTCCGCGGGGGGCGCGCACGGGGCGCGGGCCTGAGATCTGCTCGGTCATGATCTTCCTTCGCAAGGACGGGCCGGTGGTGGCGTTGTTGGGTCCCAGCACACCTCATCCGACCGCCTTGCCGCAGGCGTGCGTCGGCGATACCGTCTCGTATCCGAGACGGAAGGAATACCGCGTTGTCGAGTGCTTCCCCGGCCGTGGGCCGGGCACTGAATGTGCTGATGGCGCTGGCGGCGCGCACCGGACCGGTCAGCGCAGCGACACTGGCCCGCGAGCTGAACATCCCCCGGTCGACCGTGTACCACCTGCTGGAGGTCCTCGTCGATCACCACTTCGTGGTGCATCTACCCGAGCAGCGTGGCTACGGGCTCGGGGTGGCGGCCTTCGAGGTCGGTTCGGCCTACATGCGCCACGAGCCCTTGGAGTTGCTCGCGCGGCCGATACTGCGGCGGATGGTCGACCAGATCGGCGAAACCGCCCATCTGGGGGTGCTTCACGGCGCCGAAACCCTGTATCTCATCAAGGAACAGCCTGCCGTGGCGCGAGTGCCGGTGACGCTGGTGACCGACGTCGGCGTGCGGCTGCCGGCGCAGCTGACGGCAAGCGGGCGATCCATCCTGGCGCACCTGCCCGCCCCGCAGGTGCGCGCTCTGTTTCCCGGGAACACCGCGTTCGTGGTCCGGACCGGCCGCGGTCCGTCGTCCCTGCCGCAATTGCGGCAGCTGCTGGCTGCCGAACGAAGCCAGGGCTGGGCCGAAGAGGACGGCTTGATCACCGAGGGGCTGCATTCGGTGGCCGCCTGCGCGTTCGACCATTCCAGCCGCCCGGCGGCGGCGATCAGCGTGACGAGACGCGCTGACCGGTCCCCGGTGGCGGTGTCCGATATGGTGCGCGCGGTGCGCCATGCAGCCCAGCAGCTGACCTGGGCCATGTCGGGGGTGGCCCCGCCTGGCTTCTTCGATTGATCCGGACAGCGCCGTGGCGACTCAAAGCCCTTGCAAACCAGCAGCTTTGGCTGACTGCCAGTCAAGGCTGTCGATGGCGGTCAGCACGGCGTCCTCGGCATCACGGTCGCCGACGGTGACACGCACCCCCTCGCCTTCGAAGGCGCGTACCGAAACACCCTGTTCCACACAGGCATCGGCAAATTCGAGCGCACGTGACCCCACGGGGAACCAGACGAAGTTCGCGCCGCTGACCGGAGTCTTCAGTCCGCGCCTGGCGGCTTCTCGACGTAGGTACTCCCGGCCGTCGCACACTACCTTGACGATGTGATCGGTGTGGGTGATATCGCTCCAGGCAGCCCGGGCGCCGGCTTCGGCCAGCAGACTCAAACCGAATGGCGGTGCGGCAGCACGCACGTTGTCGGCGATGTCGGGGTGGGCGATCATGTAGCCCGCCCGCAGTCCGGCCAACCCGTAGGCCTTCGAGAAGGTACGGAACACAACAACATTGGGATGGTGGCGTACCAGGCCCAACCCGTCGACATCGGCGGTGGCGAATTCCTGATAGGCCTCGTCGAGCAACACCAGCACGTTGTCGGGCACCGAGGTGACGATCCGCTCGATCTCGGTGCGCGGCAGCTCGGTGCCCGTCGGGTTGTTGGGGTTACACACGATGATCGCCCGGGTGGCGGGGGTGACCGCGGCCAGCATGGCGTCGACGTCGTGGGTGTGGTCGGCGTCCAGGGCCACCGGGACCGCGGTGGCACCGACGACACCGATGAGGATCGGGTACGCCTCGTAACTGCGCCAGGCGTGCACCACCTGCGTTCCCGCCCCGGTATAGGCGGCCAGCGTGTGTTGCAGCAGGGCCAGCGATCCGCCACCGACGACGATCTGCTCGGGGGTGACCTGCAGGCGTTCGCTGAGGTCCTCGACGAGTTGGTCTCCTTGCAACGACGGGTACAGGTTCGCGTGTGCAGCGGCGTCCACGATGGCCTTCTGCACCAGCGGAGACGGCGGCACCGTCGACTCGTTCGACGATGCCCGCCAACGGATTTGGCTCAGCCCGGCAGGGCGTGAATAGCGAGGCAACTCGGCCACCGTGGGGCGGGGCCGCACGGTGGGGACGGGGTTGGTCACTGCAGCGCGCCGATCGCGGCCTCTGCAGCTGCCACCAGCGCCCCGCTGCGAGCCAGGTCGACGACAGCACTGATCTCCGGCGCCAGGTAGCGGTCGGTGCCGGGACCGGGAACATGCTCGCGGACCGCGGCCACGACGGCCCCGGTCGCCGGCGACGGAGCCAGCGGGGCGCGCAGGTCCAGGGCGCGGGCGGCGGTGAGCACCTCGATGGCCAGCACCCGGGTGAGCCCGTCGATCGCGCGCCGCAGCTTGCGTGCCGCTGACCAGCCCATCGACACGTGGTCCTCTTGCATGGCCGAGGACGGGATGGAATCCACGCTGGCAGGAGCGGCCAGGCGCTTGAGTTCGGAGACGATCCCGGCCTGCGTGTACTGGGCGATCATGTGGCCGCTGTCGACCCCCGGGTCATCGGCCAGAAAGGCATTGAGGCCGTGGTTGCGCGCGGGGTCCAGGAACCGGTCGGTCCGCCGCTCGCTGATGGACGCCAGATCGGCCACCACGATCGCCAGGAAGTCGAGCACATAGGCCACGGGAGCGCCGTGGAAGTTGCCGTTGGACTCGACGCGGCCGTCCAGCGTGACCACCGGGTTGTCGACGGCGCTGGCGAGTTCACGCTCGGCGACCAGCCGGGCGTGCTCGGCGGTGTCTCGGGCAGCGCCGGCGACCTGGGGAGCGCAGCGCAGCGAATACGCGTCCTGGACGACGGTGCAGTCGTCGGTCTTGTGGCTGGCCACGATCTGCGAATCAGCCAGTAGCCGTGTCATATTCGCCGCGGCCAGCGCCTGCCCGGGGTGCGGGCGCAATGCCTGGAGGTCGGCTGCGAAGACCCGTTCGGTTCCCAACAGGCCCTCTACGCTCATGGCCGCGGCGACGTCGGCCAATCGCAACAGCACATCGAGGTCGGCGAGTGCGAGAACCAGCTGGCCGAGCATCCCGTCCGTGCCGTTGATCAGTGCCAGGCCCTCTTTCTCGGCCAGCACCAACGGTTGCAGTCCGTGCGCGGCCAGCGCGTCGGCCGCGGCGGTGAGTTCACCCTCGCGGGTGCGGACCTGCCCTTCACCGATCAGGGCCAGCGCCACGTGCGCCAGCGGGGCCAGGTCCCCGAGCAGCCCAGGCTGCCGTATTCGTAGACCACCGGCGTGAGGCCGGCCGAGAGCAGCCCGGCATAGGCTGCCACCACCTCGGGGCGCACTCCGGTGCGGCCCGTGGCCAGGGTGGACAACCGCAGCAGCATCAAAGCACGTACGACCTCGCGTTCGACCTCGCTGCCGGAACCGGCGGCGTGGCTGCGAATCAGGCTGCGCTGCAACTGAGTACGCCGCTCTTGGGGAATGTGACGCGTCGCCAGGGCGCCGAAGCCGGTGGACACCCCGTAGACCGGAGTCGGGTTGGCGGCCAGGGCGTCAATGCGCACGCGGCTGTGGGCGACGGCAGCCATTGCCTCGTCGGACACCTGCACCGCGGCATCGCCGCGGGCTACCGCGATGACGTCAGCAACGCTGACCGGACCAATGCCCACCGTGACAACGGAGTGCAGCGCGGCTGTCGGGGAGGTCGAAAGCATCGTGAACGTAACCTTCTGTCTTGTATTGCAGACTCAAGTCTTGCATTTGAGGGTAGCGCTGGACTGGCCGTGTGACACAGGGTGACTTCAGCGAGGGCGGAGCAGGGTGCTGCCGCGTTCGCGGAGCTCGGCGACGCTGGTGACCCCCAGCAGCGCCAGGGTGCGGGTGAATTGCTCTGCGAGCAGCCCAATCACCTTGTCGACACCCGCCTCGCCCCCGGCCACGAGTCCCCAGAGATACGGCCGGCCGATGAAGGCGGCGTCGGCACCCAGGGCCAGTGCGGTGGCGATATCGGACCCATGCCGCACACCGGAGTCGACGAACACCGCGAAGTCCGGGCCGGCCGCGGCGCGCACGGGTGCTACCAGGTCGATGGGTGCCACGGTGCGATCCAGTTGGCGGCCGCCGTGGTTGGACAGGTGCACGCCGTCGATGCCGAGTTCGCGCGCGCGGGCAGCATCCTCGGGACCGACTGGCCCCTTGAGCACCACGGGGCCGGGCCACAGGTCACGGATGCGGGCCAGATCCTCCCAGTTGACCGAGGGGTCGAACTGTTTGGTGATGTTGTCGATGGTGTATCCGTCACCGCCGGAGCCGGCGGCGACATTGGCGAATTCCAAGGCGGGGCTGGTCAGCATCTTGGTCCAGTAACCCGGGCGCAGCCCGATGTCGACGAGGCCCTTGAGAGTCATCTGCGGGGGAATCGTCAGACCGTTGCGCACGTCTCGCACCCGGTATCCGGACACCGCGGTGTCGACGGCGATCTCCAGCACTCGATAGCCCGCCGCCCAGGCGCGGCTCACCAGTCGCGCGGTGAGGTCACGGTCTTTCCAGATGTAGAGCTGAAACCACCGGTCGGTGCTGCCTGCGCCGTGGTGGCCGGCGAGCTCTTCCAGGGCGGTGGAGGCCATCGTGGACAGGACGTAGGGGATTCCGGCGCGGCCGGCGGCCCCCGCGACTGCCGGCTCGCCGAGCGCTGAGATCATCCGCGTGTAGCCGGTGGGCGCCAGCCCCAGCGGCACTGCGGCGCGCTGGCCCAACAGCGTTGTGGCGGTGTCGACATGGGCCACATCCACCAGCACGCTCGGGGTGAACTGCCACTGACGGAACGCCGCAACGTTGTTGGCCAGGGTCAGTTCTTCGTCAGCGCCGCCGTCGACGTAATCGGCTACCGGGCGGGGCAGCCGCCTGCGGGCGAGCCGGTGCAGGTCCTCGACGGTCTTGCACGCCTCGAGCCGGGCGACGCGGCGATCGAGGCGGGGTGGCTTGACCTGAATCAGGGCGCGGACTTCACCGACTTTCATGCAGGTGCTGATTCCGGCTCGTCGGCGTGCGGGTTCGCCGAGGACGGGATGGCGAAGGTGGGTTCCGGGTAGCCGGTGCGGTGGGGGTAGCGCTTCATCAGCGCGATGTAGAGGCCGCCGGCGACGAAGATGCCCAGGATCCACGAAATGTCCGCACCATCAAGCCAAGTCGCGATGGGTCCGGTGTAGAAGGGGCTGGCGATGAACGGGATCTCGACGACGATGCCCACGAGATAAGCGGTCATGGCACGCCAGTCGACGCCACCGTAATGGCCGCGCGGCTTGAACATGTCATCGATGCTGTAGCGCTCCTTGCGCACGACATAGAAGTCGGCCAGGTTGATCGAGGTCCACGGGATCAGGAAGTAGGCCAGCAGCAGGATGAAGTTGCTGAAGTTGGTCAAGAAGTTGTCCTTGCCCGCGATGCCGATCGTGGTGGCGACCGCGGCGACGACCACGATCAACCCGGCGCGCATCAGCGGGGACACCTTGATCTTGAAAACCGAGTTGAGCACCGTGGTGGTGGACATGAACATGCCGTAGAGGTTCAACGAGTTCACGCCGATGACGCCGGCGATGATGATCAGGAAGAACAGCGCATGGAACCCGACGGCCTGGTCGACGATGAAGTCCACGGATCCACCCGCGAAGGCGTCGGCGGCGACGGCGGTGGCGGCGGCACCGAAAGCGAACATGAACATCGTCGACAGCACGGCGCCGGCGTAGGTGAACCAGAACGACGCACGCACCGAAGTGTCCGCGGGCAGGTAGCGCGAGTAGTCGGCAACGTAGGGCGCATAGGTCAGCTGCCAGGTCGCCGCGATCGCAGTCGCCGCCAGGAACAGCGCCCACGAGAAGTTGTCGGTATTCCAGGCCGCCGCAAAGTCATTGGTGCTCACCAGGCGGTAGCTCAGGTAGACAAACGCCAGCCCGCTGATCACCGAGAGCCATTTCTCGGAGGCGTGGATGAGCCGGTATCCGAAGATGGCGAGTACCACGGTGAGCGCGACGACGATGATGATCGAGGCGTCGATGTTGACTCCGGTCAGGCTGGAGAACGCCGCACCGCCCTGCACGCCGGTGGTGGCGAAGTACCCGAGGTACATCAGGATCACCAGGATCAACGGCAGCACGGCGCCGTAGAAGCCGAACTGTGCGCGGGACTGAATCATCTGCGGGATCCCGAGGATCGGCCCCTGCGCCGAGTGCAGAGCCATGAAGACCGCACCGATGAGATTGCCGACCAGGCTGGCCAACAATGCCCACGGCAGCGAGAGTCCGATGCTCACCGAGATGGCGCCGGCGGCGATGGCGGTGACTTGAAGGTTGGCGCCGAACCACAGCGTGAACAGGCTGCGGGCGCGGCCGTGGCGCTCAGCGTGCGGTACGTACTCGATCGAGCGTTGTTCGGGATTGAGCACAGACATGGTTGGTTTCCTTTGGTGGACCCTGGAAAGAGGTTGAGCTGCTGAGCTTTTGGTCGACCAGACTAGCGCTGTTCGAGCCGGCGGGTGACCGCGAACTCGTGGGCGGGGAAGCCCTCGTGTCGGGTGAAGGCAATGACGGTGTCCGACATCCGCTTGAGCGCCTCGGGGGTGGACTTGGCGACGGCGGTCCGCTTGCGGAAGGCATCGGCGGTCACGCCGCTGCTGACTTTGGCGTAGCCGCTGGTGGGCAGCGCCGCGGGGCAGCCGATGATGAAGTTGGCCATGGACACTGTGGTGTGCTGACCGATCAGGATCTCGCCGGCGTCGACGAGGAGGTCCAGCACGTGGTCTTCATCGCGGACCGCGATCTGCATGTGCTCGGGGGCAAAGGCGTTGGCGACTTCGGCAGACTCGTCGACGGAGGTCGTCAGAACCGCGCCGCCGTTCTTGCCCAGCGCTTGACGGGCGTACTCGGCGCGGTTGTCGGGCAGGTCGAGCAACTGCTTGGCGACCTCGACCTGGACGGCGTCGATGAGGGCCTGGCTGTCGGTGACCAGGACACTGGTCGAATCCGCGCCGTGTTCGGCCTCATTGAGCAGATCCGCCGCGAGCAGGTAGGGGTCGGCCGAGTCGTCAGCCAGGATCAGTGACTCGCTGGGGCCCAGCAGCATGACGCTGACGGTGCCGTAGCGCTGTACCTCGACCTGTGCGCAGGTGACCGGCGGGCTGCCGGGTCCACAGACCTTGCGGACTTGCGGGACGCTCTCGGTACCGAACGCCAACGCCGCGATACCGGCCGGGCCGTTGGCCCGGAAGACGTCGTGGATACCCAGCTCATCGGCCACGACCAAGACAGCGGGGTCGACCTCGCCGTCGCCACCTGGGATCGGCGGCACCACAACGGCGATCTTCTGCACACCGGCCACTACGGCAGGGGTGCCCAGCTGAGCCATCACCGACGGGTAGGAACCCTTGCCGCTGGGCACGAACAACCCGGCGCTGGCGATCGGGGACACCTTCTCGCCGACGGTCAGACCCGGCTCGCTCTCGAAGCTCCAGTCGCCATGCTTGGTCAGCTGCTCGTTGAAGGACTTCAGGTGCGCCAACAGATCGCGGATCGCCGCGAGTAGTTCCGGGCTGATCTTCTCGCGTGCGGCGGCGAACTCCTCGGCCGAGACGCGGATGCGATCCGGGGTGATCGAGATCTTGTCGAACTTCTCCAGCGCGCGGATCAGGCCGGCGTCACCGTTGAGGCGCACGTCTTCGATGATCTCGAGCACGCCTTCACGCAGACTGGGATCGAAGATGTTCGCGCTGCCGCGGTCGATCAGGTCAGCGCGATCGGCGGCCGACATCGCCTGCCAGAGGCCGCGCTCGAGGATGGGGCGGTCGGTTGACATGTCCATGGCTCCCAGTGGTTCGGTCTGACGGTGAGGTAGGCATCACATTCGCCGTGGTCTTGTATACGAGACTTTGATCTCCAGTGCAAGACTTTAATAACGGTGGACCTGAATGTCGACGGCAGATCAGAGGTTGCTCGCTCCTGCGACCGGTATCAGCGCCCCAGTGAGGAACGGGGCCTGATTGGACAGCAGGAAGGCGACGGTGGTGCCGATGTCGGCGGCCTCGCCGAACCGGCCGGCCGGAATCCGGGCGAGCAGTTCGCGGCGGATCTGCGGATCGTCGAGGTATTGGGCGGTCATATTGCTGCGGAAGTATCCGGGGCAGACACACGTGACAGCCAGCCCTTCTGCACTCCACTCCATGGCCAACGTGCTGGCCAGCGCGGCCGCCGCCGCCTTGCTGGCGTTGTAGTCGGCGAAGTGTGTTTCGGGGCGCACGGCATTCACCGAGGCGTTGACCACGATTGCACCGGGTCGATCGAGGGTGCGGTGCGCGGCCTGCGCACCGTTGAGGATCCCGACCACATTGACGTCGAGCACGCGGCGGAACGTAGCGGGATCGAGCTGCTCGGCAGGTTTGCCTTCGCCGTCGATGCCGGCGTTGAGAAACACGCCGTCGAGCCCGTCGAGCGCGGCAACGGCGTCGTCAAAAGCCTGATTCACCGAGTCGGCATCGGCGGCTTCGCACACACTGCCCCCGACGGCGACGCCACGGTCGACAGCGGCAGCGACGGACTGCTCCCGGGTGCCGGTGACCCACACGTGATGGCCCTCGGCGGTGAGGTGCCGTGCGCACATGTCTCCGATTCCGCTGGTTCCGCCCGTGATCAGATACCGGCGCGGCGTCGTCATCGGCCACACCTGATCAGGACCTTGATGGCCTCGCGGATACCGCCGCCGGACATGAATTCCGGGATCTCGGCGAGGTCGACGGTGTGGGTGACGATGGCGTTGTATCGGCCCGGTTCAGTGGCCAGTGCGGCCAGGGCTTCGTCGACATGACGGTCGTCGAAGCCCACGCTGCCCACGACATGCAGGCTGTGTTCCACGATGGTCGCCGGCATGACGGTGGCCGATGCGTGCCCCAGCGCGATGAGCAAGATGGATCCGCCGAACTCGGCGGCGTCGATCGCGGCGTTCAACGAGCCGGGGTAGCCGGCGGCGTCCACCACCACCGAGTACCGCGTCCCTTCGGCCAGTGCGCCGACGCTGGCGCCCTGGGCGCGGGCGAGGTCGGCGCGCCGGGGATTCGGTTCGGCGACGGTGAACGCGGTTGCGGGCCATCGGCGGGACATCTCGGCATGTGCGAGGGCGCCGATCGGGCCGTAACCGAGGATGGCGACCGTCTCGGGATGCTGGACGGCAAGCTGGTCGACGGCGCACATGACCACGGCCAGGGGCTCGGCCAGTACCGCATCGGCGGCGTCGAGGTCGGCCGGCACGCGGTAGAGGCTGTCGCCCGGAATCGCCATCGCTCCCGCGTAACCACCCGGGCGGGCCTCGCCGAGCCATTGCAGGTCCTGGGCGAGCCGGTCGGCCTCCTTGCGTCCATCCACGACGCGGCACGGAATTCGCGAATCGGCGACCACCCGGTCCCCGGCTGCGAACTGCGGGTGCCGCGATTGGCGAACTCGGCCGGCGACCTCATGGCCCAGCGTGGCCGGCCAGTAGGCCACCCAGTCGCCGGTCTGCAGAACGTGCAGGTCGGACCCGCAGATCCCGGCGTAGTCGACGTCGACGAGAACGTCGCCGTCGGCAAGTTCGCTGAGCTCCCGGGTGCCGACGGTCAGCGATAAATCCTCGCCCAGCAGCAAGGCGGTCGTGTGAACCGGCCCGCCCGGTTCTGTGATGCTAGACATAAGTCTTGAATACCAGACGTTGTGGTGCTGGGGACTGGCGGGACGCCCCTCAGGCGATGCCCAGGGCGTCTTCGTCGCCGTGCGCCTCGTCGACCCGCGCGCCGAAGCTGGCCGAGAACTCCGCCGCCGTCGAAACCACGGCCCGGGCCATCTCTTTGGTCTGTTCGGCGGTCTTGGTTGCCGACATGTAGGCGACACCGAGGGCAGCGACGGCACGACCGTCCCGGGTCAGCACAGGACTGGCGATGCAGTCGATGCCCGAGGTGGTGGTGCCTCGCTCGTAGGCGTAACCGTTGTCGCGCACCGCCCCGAGCACCTCACGCAGCGCCGACAACGAGGACGGGCCTTCGCCCGTGCGCGACGTCCAGGAGTAGCCGTCGTAGAGCGCGGAGAGCTGCTCGAAGTCCAGTCGGCTCAGGATGGCGCGGCCGACGGCGGTCAAATGTGCAGGTAGGCGCGACCCCACCTCGGTCACCAGACGTACGCCGGGTGTCAGCGGCTCCCGTTTGTCCAAATAGATGACATCGGTGCCCTGCAAGACTGCGAGATGCGACGTTTCATTGGTGGCATTCGTCAGGGCCAACATGTAGCGCTGACCGGCGCGATGCAACGGCCCCGAGCGCATGTATGACGCGCCGACTTCGAAGGCCGACACCCCCAATGTCCACGCCCGCTGATCGGGCCAATACGACACGAACCGGCGTTCCCGCATCACATTGAGCAGATGATGGGTGGTGCTCTTCGGCAGGGTGAGCGTCTCGGCGATCTCCATGGTCGCCATCGGGACTCCGCGGCGCGCCAACAAGTCCAGCACGTCCATGACGCGCTCCGCCGACTTCACACGACTCGCAGTCGCCACAGCCGCACCTCTCCCGCACCGCGCCCGTCTCGCATACAAGACAACAATCTGTGATTGAGGGTAACCGACCCCGGAATCGAGCCGATTTGTCCTGGCAAAGATGTCCGCGCATCCGCGGTGCGTTCGCTCTGCTGCCGAGATGCCGCAGGTGGAATTACTGGCGCCATCCGTGGTCAGAATCCGGCAAAGCCGCAGCTAGTGCCACATGACGGGCTACGGGAGGCCTACGATGCAGATATGGCCGAGGATCTCGCGATCGCAGATGTTCCGTTCACTCATGACCCTTGGGTAGCGGCCCGGGACCGGTATGACGCGATGCCGTACCGGCGGGTGGGAACCTCGGGTCTGCTGTTGCCGGCGATCTCGCTGGGCCTCTGGTACAACTTCGGCGACAACCGGCCATTCGACGTGCAACGAGAAGTGCTACGGCACGCGTTCGACCGGGGGATCACCCACTTCGACCTGGCGAACAACTACGGGCCGCCCTACGGTTCCGCCGAGGAGAACTTCGGCCGGATGCTCCGACGTGACTTCAAGCCCTACCGCAATGAGTTGATCATCTCCACCAAAGCAGGGTGGGACATGTGGCCCGGTCCGTACGGCCAACTCGGTGGACGCGTGTATGTGCTTGCCAGCCTTGATGAGTCGTTGGATCGCCTCGGCCTCGACTACGTCGACATTTTCTACTCCCATCGCATCGATCCGGTGACGCCGCTCGAGGAGACCATCGGCGCACTCGACACCGCTGTGCGCGCCGGAAAGGCGCGCTACGTAGGTATCTCGTCGTACTCGGCGACCAAAACCCGTGAAGCGGCGGCGATCGCGCAGCGACTGGGCACACCCCTGGTGATTCATCAGCCGTCCTACTCGCTTCTCAACCGGTGGATCGAGGGCGGCCTCACCACCGAGCTCACCGATGCCGGGATGGGTGCGATCGCGTTCACCGCGCTCGCCCAGGGGCTCCTGACGAATCGTTACCTGCAGCAGCCCGCTGGCGACATCGGGCGCGCCACCGCGCGGCCGACCTTCGACGACGATCTGGTCACCGATCAGGTTCGTGACCAACTCCGCGGTCTCGCCGGCATCGCAGAGCGTCGGGGTCAGACGCTGGCGCAGTTGGCACTTGCCTGGGTGCTCCGCGACCCGGCAGTGGCCTCGACACTGGTGGGCGCATCGAGTGTCGCCCAGCTCGACGAGAACCTCGGAGCCCTCGACAATCTGGACTTCACGCCGGAAGAGCTGACCGAAATCGACCAGTACGCATCGGATTCCGGTATCGACCTGTGGCGGGAGAGCTCCGACATCTAGTCACGATCGGAGCAGCCGGGCGAGCTTGTCGGCGGTATCGGTACCGGGGAGTGCGTGGTAGATCTGCAGATGCTGGCCGTCGGAGTCGGGCACGGTGAGTCGATTCCGGCGAAGGTGCAGCTCGCCGACTCGGGGGTGGTGCATGTGGCTGGCTCCTGCCGGCCGATAGCCGATATCGGCTCGCTCCCATAACATTTCGAATCGCGGGCTGCTGGCGCAGAGCTCCTCGACGAGGGCGTGCAGGCGTGGATCCGTGGTTTCGCCGCCGGCGACTTGGCGGAGACCGCTGACCACGCCCGCGGTGGCGTCGTCCCAGTCGGCATGGAGTTCACGCTCGGCCGGGTCCAGGAAGAGTTGTCGCAGGAGATTGCGTCCGGGCGTGAAGTTCGGGGAAAGTGCTCGCGCCAGTGGGTTGGAGGCCAGGCAGTCCAGGCACCTGCCCGCCACGAAGGCTGGCATCGGAAGCTGGTCGATCAGGGTCAGGATGTCGTCGCTGACGACCTCGGGATCGCTGTAGGTCGCCCGGTTGTCCCGGGCGAGTTCGTGCAGGTGTGCGGTAGCGGCAGCGTCAAGTCGGAGAACCCGGGCAAGCGCCTCCAGGATCTGCAGGGACGGATTCGCATTGCGGCCCTGCTCGATACGGAGGTAGTAGTCGGCGCTCATACCGGCCAGAGCGGCCAGTTCTTCCCGGCGCAGTCCCTCGACGCGGCGTCGCGACCCACGGATGAGGCCCACATCTTCTGGTCGGACCTGGCCCCGGCGCCGCCTGAGGTACTCGCCGAGTGCGTTGTCGCCGGTCACCGACCCAGGTTAACCAACCGCGGGTGGGCCGACACCCAGGATTGGACGGCGGTCAGGCCCTGACGCCGACTGCGAAGATCCGCAAGGCCCCGAAGATACCGTGGCCACCGATATAGAGCCGCTTGGTGTCAAAGCCGGCAACGTCCTTCATGGTCTCCGCCCCGAAGCGCGCCGGTGCCTGGCTGCCGACAATGGTGACGTCCGCGCCGAGAAGCGCATGCCTGACCCCGGTTCGCTCGTCTCCGGTGGCGGTCGCCACCACTTCACCGATGCTGCGTTGACCCCCTGATGCGGGGACGGCGCTGCAGGTGAGGTGATTCTCGTCGAGATAGTTGCTGAGCTGGTCGACGGAGACGTCGGCGCCGACGACCAGGCTCAGATTGCCGAGATTGACGGTGATGTCGGTGTTGCCTCCGGTGGTGAGCGCGGCGTCGGGATCGGGTCGCATGTCACCGGCGAGGGCCGCTCGGACGGCAGCGCCGAACACCTCGGTGTCGGGCTCATCCAGAGATTGCTCGGGCAGCATGATGCCCGGGTTGAGCAGCCCGGCCGGGTCGAACGCCTTCTTGATCGAACGTTGCGCGGCGATCTCGACCGGCGTGAAACGCTGGGTCATGAACTGGATCTTCTCGGTGCCCACACCGTGCTCGCCGGTGATGGTCCCGCCCAAACGCAGTGCCGCTTCGATGATCTCGTTGTTGGCCGCCGCCAGCGCTGCAGCAGCCTTCGGATTGTCTTTGTCGTAGAAGGTGGTGGGGTGTAGATCCCCGTCACCCGCGTGGCCGCACACCGCGATGAACAGCAATCCGTCCCGGTGCCGGGTAGCGGTGGCTTGAATCGCCTCCTGCATCTCGGGGATCCGATTGCGCGGAACAGTGACGTCGCCGATGAAGAAACCCTTACCGCTGGCCACCAGGGAGTCGGGCGCGTGCAAGCGGCCGTACCACAGTGCGGCAGTGGACCGGAAGCCGCGGTGAGCAGGCGGCAGTCACACGACAAGAAAGCTGGGGCTAAGGCGCGTCGCCGGACTACTGGCCGGTTGTGACAACCGCGTGACAACTCTTCTCCCCTTAGGCACGCTCAAATCGTGGCCGACGTACGTCACTCGTGTAGTGGTCAGCTCCACGACGACTACGACTTCCGGCGGGCGACCTCGCTACCCGCGAGCGGCCACAGGTGTGAACCGTGAAGTGGTCCAAGAGCGGCGGCCGGATGCGGGCACCCAATTCGGTGCAGCCCTCATCGAACCGGTACGCAAACTGACGTTGAACCTGCTGCAGATGCTGCGGCGGGTCCGAGAAGTGTCGACGGGTGCTCGCAAAGGTCGGGTTCGACCGAAAATTATGAAACCGCCAGGTGGTTGTCGACCATGCTGGCAAAGGGTCACGTAATCTCGCCGAATCACACAGAGGGGACAGCGGAGTGGCTTCTGTCACGACCTACAGCAATCAGACCCCGCGCAGTGTGCCTATCAACGTCAAGTTCGACGGGGACAACATGATTTGGCAATCTGAGCCGGGCGCATTCCTGTTCCTGATGCAGGACGCGATGGCGGGGTCGTGACCCGCGCGGCAGCCTAGCGGCGATATCCCGTCATGATTCTTTGGCGACCTCCGGCCAGGGGCGGCCGCCACACAGTCCGCCGGCGGCAGGTGGTACGCCACCGCTGCGGTACGGCATAGATCCTCGATCCGGAGGGAGGGGACACTCACCGGCTGACGCACTGCGCGTCGTCGTCAAGAACAGTGCGATGGGCGTGCCGGTGATCGGAAAGTTCTCCAGCGCTGGCGCAGTGCGCCCTGTAAATGAACCGTCGGCACCTCGAAGTCCCGAGCAGATCGTGTTCTTCCGTGGTTCGATCGAGTTCACACCGAGCTGCTCGCGCCGAGCATCAGATGTTGTCGGGTACCTGGGTCCAGCGCCGCATCCAGCAGAGTCAGCGCCAACGCGCGTGCACCTTCGACTGCCGCGCGGTCGGCCGCGGCAGATATTGCGGCAGCGGCGAATTCGGGCTGGTGGTTGACCGCGGGCAGCGAGTCGATTCCGATGTAGGGATGAATGGCCGCCACCCACTGCGAAACGTTGCCCATATCGGTGGAGGCGCGGTTCATCAGCGAGTCAGACCCCGTCTCGAAGCGTCTGCCTTGCTGCTCGGCGCGGTGCACGTAGTGGTCGAGCAGGCGGTCGTCGGTGCGGAACTCGGAGTAGGGCTTGCTTTCCGGGGTGATCGTCAGCTCGCAGCCGGTCGCCAGGGCACCGGCCTCGAAGCAACGGTTAACCTTCGGCTCGAAGGCGTCGAGGTCGGCGAGCGATCGAGCGCGGACGTACCAGCGTCCCTCGGTGCGCTGCGGAATGGCGTTGGGCGCGTCGCCCCCGTTCGTCATGATCCCGTGTACGCGGGTGTCGGGCGGAAAATGCTGGCGCAGAAGACCGATGGCGACCTGCGCGATAGTAAAGGCGTCCGCGGCGTTGATGCCGCGGTCGGGGTAGGCCGCAGCATGAGCGGACTTGCCGGCATAGCGAATATGGCTATGCGACACCGCGTACGGTTCGGCAAGGGCCACGTCGACCGGGCCGGGATGCACCATCGCGGCGGCGTGTACTCCGCCGAACCCGCCGCGGTCGAGCATTTCGATCTTGCCACCACCTCCCTCCTCGGCGGGCGTGCCGAACACCGATAGCGTGATTCCGAGGTCGTCGACATAAGGCGTGAGCGCGATCGCCGCCCCTGTCGAGATGGCCGCGATGATGTTGTGCCCGCAGGCATGTCCCACTCCAGGCAGTGCGTCATACTCGGCGCATACCGCCAGATGCAAGGGGCCGGTGCCCCGGCGCGCCAGGAACGCTGTCGGCAGATCCGTGAAGCTCTCCTGCACGGTGAATCCGGCGTCAGCAAGATCAGCAGCGACGCGGGCACAGGACCGAACTTCCTCCCAGGCGATTTCGGGGTGTGCGTGCAGGTCGTGCGACAGCGCAAGGATCCCGTCGACCGCCCGGTCGCCGGTAGTGCGGATGGCGTCTTCCAGAGTTGTGCTCACAAATCCCCCGGTACTCCGTAGGACGGGGCGGCGGTGGGGTCGAGGCCGCGGACGCGGTAGTCCGCCTTCTGCGGTTCCCACACTGCCCACAGCCGGTGCAATTCTCCGATTGGGGCGTCGTGCCAGTCGACGCGCAGGTCGGTGACGGGCCACGGCACGTCCTCGGTCACCTGCAGCCCGGCGGAGTGCACCGGGCCGGCTTCCCCACCGGCGGCGAGTGCCGCATCCAGACCGTTGAGCAGACGCCGCTCCAGCGCCGGTGCGTTCGAAGTCGAATACCCGTCGACTAGGGCTTGAATGACACCTTCGTGGCGGAGCATGTTGCCGGCTGCCGCAACGTTTTCCGCGCGCACTTCGTGGCGAATGCCCAACGCTTGGGCGCCGGTGTGGATCGCGGTGCCACCGGTGCGGTCGACGACGATCAGCTGGCGGTATTGCGGATGCTGTTCGGCGGCGACCGCGGCCTTGAGTGCTGCCAGGGCGTCCGCACCGCCGGCCAACGCCTCCAACGCGATGAGGCCCAGATTTGGGTTCGTGACGTTCTGGCTCGCCACCGCTCCGACCCCGGCCCGCAGGTGTACGCACCGCGACGCCACTGCGGGACTCGACGAGCACACGATCATGCCGAAGGCATCCCCGTCGCGGACGACGAGTGAGAACGTCACGACAGGTCCGCGGGTTGGCTGAGCACGGCGGTGGCGTCGATCTCCACCAGCCATTCGGGACGGGCAAGGGCGTCGACCACCAACCCGGTGGACGCCGGGTAGACGCCCTTGAGCCAGCGGCCCATGACCCGGTAGACCACTTCGCGGTAGCGAATATCGGTAAGGTACACAGTCACTTTGACGATGTCCCTGAGGCTGCTGCCCACTTCGTCGAGCAGCATCGCGATGTTGGCCATCGCCTTGTCTGCTTGTGCTTCGACATCGCCGATGCCGACCGATTCCCTGGTGTCGAGGTCTTGACCGATTTGGCCGCGCAAGTACACCACACCGCCGGCAACGACGGCCTGGCAAAGGTCGTTATCGAGGTTCTGTTCGGGGTAGGTGGCCTTGGTGTTGAAGGGCCGGATCCGACGGTGAGTCGCCCCTGGGGGTGTCGCGTCGCTCACGTTCTGACGCTCCTTTCTGTCAGCGCTCGGCGAGTGCCGGCGCGTCGTAGGCCAGGTAGCTACGCTGAATCGCGATCTGGTCGGCGAGGTATTTGGCGTCGTGCCAGACACCCCAAATGAAACTAGATCCGCGTCGGGACTGCCAGGGCAGACCGAGGAAATAGATTCCGGGTTCGCTCGAGACGCCCCGCTGGTGTACCGGCTTGCCGCGTTCGTCGAACGCATCGACCTCCAGCCAGTCATAGTCAAAGCCGAAGCCGGTCGCCCAGATGATCGAGGTGACGCCGGCGGCGGCGAGGTCGAGTTCGCGCAGCGGATCGGTGAGGCAGTCCGGATCCGGCAAGAATTCGCGGGCCTGCGGTTCCTCCGGCAGTTCGAGTCCGTTGCGCAGGACGTAGGCGTCCGCCTCGTCGAGCATGGACAGGTAGTTCGCGTCGCCGTTGTCGATGTTGGTGCGGAGGTCGTCGGCGAAGTGCATGATCCCGTCGACGAACGGCCCGGCCAGCCCCGTCAGCGTCACGCCGGTGGCCGCGAGTTCGCGAAAGTCGACCGTGTGTCCACCGTGGGCTCCGCTGACAGCGATCGTCACATGCTCGGCGCCCAGCGGCGGCGCGGCCAGGTCCCATTTACCCAAAACCCCCAACCACCAACAGAAGTCACGACCACGGTAGCTGCGCGGCGGGCGATCGTGGGCGCCCACGGCCAGGTAGACGCGCCGGCCCGCTCGGCGGAGTTCGTCGGCGATCTGGACACCGGAGGATCCCGCGCCCACGACCAGCACCGCCCCGTCGGGCAACTGCTGCGGATTGTGATAACCGCTGGAGTGGATCTGATGCAGACCCGATGCGTCGGGGACGACCGGCGGGATGATCGGCTTCTGGAACGCACCGGTCGCGGCAACGACGTAGCGAGCGTCGATCGTGCCTTTAGATGTCTCAACCCGGAAACCGGGGCGGCCATTGACCTTTCGCGCCGAGGTCACGGCAATGCCGGTGCGGATGGGGGCGTCGATACGGTCTGCGTACGAGACCAAGTAGTCAGCGACTTCATCTTTGGTGGGGAAGCCGTCGGGGTCGGTGTTGAAATCCTGGCCGGGGAAGCGGTCGTGCCAGGCAGGCCCGTTGGCCACCAGGGAGTCCCAGCGCCATGAGCGCCAGCGCTCGGCAACGCGGTCACGTTCCACTACGAGATGCGGGATGCCCTTCGATCCGAGGTGCTCACTCATCGCGATCCCAGCTTGACCGGCGCCGACGATGAGCACCTCGACTGTTGGATCGGACAACATGACCTCCACAAGCTAGGCAGTGTTACTCGCTCCTCCATCGTTCAACGATGATTTACATCTGTACAACCCGTAGATCCGATGTACGGCATGGGTAAAATCGATCTACGCGTGTCAGCTATTGGGTGGGCTCGCGAACAAGCTGCGGCACAGTTCAGCCACCACACTGGCGCGCCGGGTGGGCCTGGCTGCGATCGCATCGAGCAGGACGACGGTCAGACTCGGCACGTCACCACTTATCGGAACGACCGAGACGGCGTGGCCGTCCAGCGCCGTGGAGACGGCCGCGCGCAGGTTGAGCACGCAGTAGGCGAGGCCACGGCCCACTAGGGCGCGGCAGGTTTCGACGGTCGTGGACCGATAGCGAATGTTCGGCGTGACCCCTGCGGCGGTGAACACGCTCTGGAAGTAGTCGCGACTGTGCGGCAGATCGAGCAGCACCATCGGCTCCTTGGTCAGTTCGGCCAAATCGATGTGTTCGCGATTCGCGAAGGGGTGCGATCCGGCCACCAGCACGTAGGGCGGCAGGCTGAACAACGGCCACCGCCGCAGCCGTACATCGTCGACCAGGTCGTAGCCGATTCCGAGCTCGAAGGTTCCGTTGGCGACGCCTTCGGCGAGCTCGGCGAGATCGGCTTCGGTGGTGTGCAGGTATAGCTTCGGCAGTTTCTCGGCGGCGGCGGCCAGCAGTTCCGGCAGCAGGTAGGGTGCCACCACCTGAAAGCAGCCGACCGACAGCGTTCCACTCAACGAGGTACCCAACCCCTGCGCGGCCGCACGCAGATCCGCAGCCGAGGCCAGCAGCCGACGACTCTCCACGAGCAGCTCCCGACCTGCCGGCGTCAGGCTGATACCCCGGGCATGGTGGCGAACCAGCAGTTGTACCGACAACGCATTCTCCAGATCTGCCAACGCTGCCGACATCGCCGACTGCGACAGATGCACCGCCGCGGCGGCCTTGGTGACGCTGCCTGCCTCAGCGACCGCGACAAAGTACTCGAGTTGCCTGAGCGTGTAATCCGGCATGTGACCTCCGGTGCATTGAGAAAACTGATCTTAAGGTTCGGAAACACCGGCTGTACAGGTGCGTGCTGGAGCGGCAGGGTAAGGCCGTGACCTCTTCCGAAGCCACCCCGGCCACGCTGCACGACTGGACCCGCCACGCGAGCGCTCTGCAGCCACGCGACGGAATCTTCGTCGATGGATCGTTTCGTCCGGCCCGATCCGGCGCGACGTTCGACTCCCTGGATCCCGCGACGGGCCGCGTGCTGGCGGCGGTGGCATCGGGGCAGTCTGAAGACGTCGACGTAGCAGTCACGTCTGCCCGCCGGGCCTTCGACGGCGGCGACTGGTCACAGGCCGCGGTGTCCGAGCGCAAAGAGGTTCTGCTGAGGCTCGCACAGTTGATCAACGACCACGGGGTTGAACTGGCACTGCTGGATTCTCTGGACATGGGCAAGCTCGTCACCGAGGCGCACACCGTCGACGTGCCCTCAGGGGCAGGCCTGTTCGCGTACTACGGCGAAGCCCTGGACAAGATCAATGGCGAGATCGCCCCCACCGAACCCGGCAACCTGGCGCTGGTCACGCGCGAGCCACTGGGCGTCGTCGGAGCCGTTACACCGTGGAACTTCCCGTTCGATCTGGCTATCTGGAAGGTCGCGCCCGCTCTTGCCGCCGGGAACTCTGTGGTCCTCAAACCCTCTGAGCGCGCCCCTCTTTCGTCATTGAGGCTCGCCGAACTGGCGACCGAGGCCGGCCTGCCCGATGGCGTCCTCAACGTCGTCCCCGGCTTCGGCGACACCGCGGGCGCCGCCCTCGGACTGCACCCTGACGTCGACGTCCTGGCATTCACCGGTTCCACCGCCACCGGTCGACGGTTCCTTCGCTACGCTTCGGAATCGAATCTCAAGCAGGTGTGGCTGGAATGCGGCGGCAAGAGCCCCAATTTGGTGTTCGCCGACGCCGAACTGGATCAAGCGATCGACATGGCCGCCTTCGGCGCGTTCTACAACCAAGGCGCGGTCTGTTCGTCGAATTCCCGCCTTCTGGTGCACACTTCGATCGCCGAGCAATTCATCGCCGCGCTCGTCGAACGCGCCGCCGCCATGCTCCCGGGCAACCCGCTGGACCCGAACGCGACCCAGGGCGCCATCGTAGACGAAGCCCACACCGCGCACGTCCTCGGCTTCATCGACCGGGCGCGAGAGAACGGTGAGATCCGCGTAGGCGGACAGCGCAGCACCGTCGACGGACGCGGCTGCTTCATCGAGCCGACTATCGTCACCGGGCTTGGCCCCTACGCCGAACTCATCACTGACGAGGTGTTCGGTCCCGTTCTCGCGGTCCAGACCTTCGATGACGAGGACGAGGCCATCGGCATGGCGAACAACAGCGTCTACGGCCTGGCGGCCTCGGTATGGACCAACGACCTGCGACGGGCACACCGGGTCTCCGCCGCGCTCCGCGCCGGGACTGTCTCGGTGAACACCGTCGACGCCCTGAGTGCACAAACCCCGTTCGGCGGCTTCAAGCAGTCCGGCTTCGGGCGCGACCTCTCGTTGCACGCGCTGGACAAGTACACCGGCCTGAAAACCACCTGGATTAGGCTGTAGTCAGACGCGCTGCGTTGCAGCCGCTTTCACAGGGTTGTGACGGTCAGCGCGGATGAGGTCGCTTGCACGTTCGGCAACCGTCATGATCGTTCCCACGGGGTTGACCGAAGGAATGGTCGGGAAGATCGACGCGTCGACGATTCGAAGACCGTCAACACCGCGCACCCGCAGTTCAGGGTCGCACACTGCCATTGGGTCGTCGCCGGCCCCCATCCGGCAGGTTCCCGAGACGTGATAGACGGTCTGATGTGTCGCCCGCAGCGCCACCGAGAGCTCGTCGTCGGACGTCAGATCCGGCCCGGGAAACACCTCCGGTCCGATCCACTGCGACATCGGCGATTCGGCGGCAATTCGACGGGCCAACCGGACGCCTGCGATCAAGGTCGCCTCGTCGGCCCCTTCGGCGTCGGTGAAGTAGCGGTAGTCGATGTTGGGCGCCGCGGTGGGATCCTTCGACGTGATCCAGACCCGCCCACGGCTTTTCGGCTTGGCGACATTGGGAGCGATCGAGACGATCCGGTCCGGAAGCTCGGCACCGTAGGTGACCGCGTGATCGGCAACCGCCTCAACCGGGAAGTGCATCAAGACATCCGGCCGGGCCGGGCCGTCCTCATGCAAGCGCACCGCGGCGCCGGCATCCCATCCTGTTGCACAGGTCTCGGGGACCTCACGCACCGCCTGCCACACAATCAAGCCCTCGGCATGGTCCATCAGGTTCTCCCCCACGCCGGGGCTGTCGACGACGACCTCGACGCCTGCGTCCGACAGCAACCGGCGGGGCCCGATACCGGAGAGCTGAAGCAGCTTCGGGGTGTCGATCGCGCCGCAGCAGACGATCACTTCGCGCGTAGCGTCGAACCGGTGCTCGGTTCCGTCGCCGCCCGCGGCCAGCACGCCTACCGCGGACCCGTTGTCGATGAGCACTTGGTTGGCGTGCATACCGTGGCGGACACTGAGGTTGTCGCGCGTGCGGATCGCCTCGTGAAGGTAATGCACCGACGTCGACGATCGGAGATGACTGTCGGGGGTATAGCCGATCTCGAAGAATCCTGCTCCCCTGCCTGTTTCAGCGAAGTCGGCGTCGCTGTTCCAGTGTGTGCGGGCGGGCAGGTCCAGGGCTCGTCGCGCCGACTTGACGACGTCGGCGACGTAGGGGTTTTGGTCCTTCTCGGCCACCGGCGCGATCGGGGTGGCCAGCCGGTCGTAGTAGGGATGGACCGTCGAAGCATCCCAGCCCTGGGCGCCGAGACCGACCCATTCGTCGAGATCGGCGGGGAGGGGTCGCCACGTGATCATGGTGTTGGCAGTCGAGCAGCCACCCAGAATCCGCATCCGTGCCTGCCGGATGTTCGAATTGCCCCGTCCCTGCGTGACGCTGCGGTAGTCGAGGTCGTACTCCCCTTCGAGCATCTCCGCCCAGCGACGGATGTCCAGCGCACGGGGTTCGCCGGCGTCGGAAGGGCCAGGCTCCAGCACCGTCACCGTGACATCAGGATCCTCCGAGAGCCGGGCGGCCACAATACATCCCGCAGTTCCACCGCCGACGATGACATAGTCGGCCGTCGTCATGCAGCGCTTCCTGCGCGGTGGGTCTCGGGAACGATCTGAGTGCGCATCTTGGGCTTCATCAGCACGTAGTACAGCGGGCAGATCACCGCCAGCCCGACGATCCAGGAGATGTCTACCTTGCCCATTCTCTCGGCGATGAAGCCGGTGAACAGGGTGGTGGACAAGAACGGGATCTGCACCAGGATGCCGGCGAAGTAACAGCCGATCGCGATCCAATTGAACCGGCCGTAGCGTCCGCCGTCACGCTCGAACAGAGCGTCGATGTCATAGTCGCCGTGCCGCAGCAGGTAAAAGTCGACCAGATTGACGGCCGTCCACGGGATCAGCACACACAGCAGCAGAGCCAGGAAGTTCGCGTAGTTGGCCAGGAAGTCCTCGGCACTGAGCAACGCGGGAAACAGCGTAATCGCGAACAGCGCTATCGACACCACGGCACGGCCGCTGGCACGGGCTTTCCAGCGCGGGAAGAAAGTCTGCCCGACGGTGATCGTCGACAGCGTCCCGCAGTACAGGTTCATCGCGTTGGTGGCCGTGATACCGATTGCGAAGACCGCAAAAATCCCGGTGCTGACACCGTGAGTCAGCGTGGACAACCCGTCCAACGTGTCGTCGTCGGGCAGGGCGGCGCCGACGAGAACGCCGAGCAGCATCGGCAGGACCGACCCGAGCACGCACCCGGAGTACGTGCCCCAGAAGGCTGCCCGCTGACCGGTATCGCGCGGCATGTACCGGGTGTAGTCCGAAACGTAGGGGGCATAGGCGATTTGCCACAATGCAGCCACCGATAGCGTGGCCATGAACCCCGCCCACGTGAACCCACCGGAATGCCACGTCGCCGCCGGAACACCGTTGACGCCGATCATCCAGACGAACGCGACGACGAGCGCCACACCGGCGACCACCGACAGCACGGCAGTCACCTTGTGGATCAGCCGGTATCCGACGATCGTGGCGACCACGCTGATCACGCCGATTACCACGATGGCGATATTGGTCGGCAGTCCGGTGACCTGCGCCAGCGCCTGGCCACCCAGGACCGCGTTGGAGGCGAAGAAGCCCAGGTACATGAACACCACGAGGACGACGACCAGCAGGCTGCCGTAGGACCCGAACTGGGCGCGGGTCTGCAGCATCTGCGGGACGCCCATCTGCGGGCCCTGGGCAGCGTGCAGGGCCATCACGACCGCGCCAATGACGTTGCCGAGCACCACCGACGCAGCGCCGGCCCACAGTGGCAGACCGAACACCGTGGTGGACAGGGCGCCCGTGATGATCGTCAGCAGCATGATGTTAGAGCCGAACCACACCGTGAACAGATCACGCGCACGACCATGCCGTTCGTCGAGCGGTATGTGCTCGATGGTTCGACGCTCGATGGAATCCTCGGATGCAACGGGTTCGGTCATGGGCACCAGCTTCCGTGGTGGTTCATATGGCTGGGTGGCAGCGAGACCTCAGTATTGGATCTTCCGTAGCACAGGTAAATCGCGAAGATCCGGCTTTTTGGATCGTTTCTGTCGATCTAGTGTCCGAGAGCGTCTGACGCTGCAGGACGGCACGATCGAGCGCGACGGGACCTACCCGGACCTGTCTCAATGGCCCTCGCGCTGCTGACAGGCAAGGCGATCGAACAACTCGGGTCCGAAGCCGAAGCGACCCCTACCTGGCTTGGCTGCAGTGGTCGTTCAACGGTGCTCGCGTGCAAGATCAGCCGACTGCGCCGAACGCTGAAACCAGCCCGCCAAGGCAACCCGAATCGATGTCGCCACCTAGGATCCTCAGGAGCACAGACATCAAAACCTCCAGGGAACTTCGTGGCCATGACCGGCGCGAGTCCGGCAACTACACCCGCATCGACCGCATCCTGCCCCACCACGCGGCACAGGACATGTTCGTCTACACCCAGCCCGGTTGACGTCACGCCGGGAGTTGCGCCGCCACGCCGAGTAGTGCCGGGGCCGAGGCTTCGCACTGCCAGATCAGCGCAGCCGCATCGAGAGTTCGTGTGCCTGGTCGAGCAGGAGTTTCCCCAACTCGAGCCGCCGCTCGGCACGGAACCGCGTTTCCACCCCGGTGAGGCTGAGTGCCCACGCAGGCCGGCCTCCGCGGTCGAAGACGGCTGCACCCATGCCCCAGCTGCCCTCAACCAGGAGGCCGGGATTGACCGCGTAACCATTGCGCCGGGTGGCCGTGATCCTCTTCCGGACGGATTTCTCGGAATGTTCTGTACCCCAGCGAGATACCAAGTCGGTACGGGCAAGGTAACCGGAGATGTCGTTGTCCGGCAGGTGACTGAGAATGACGAGCCCGGCTGAGGCCACCCCCAGCGGAAGTCGGATGCCGACGTGCAGCACGTGCGAGCGCAACGGAAAGCTGCCCTCCTGGCTGTACACGCACACCGTTTCGTCCCCTCGCCGGGCAGACAGAAACGCGCTCTCGCCGGATTCGCGGGCCAGCCGGTCGATGATGTCTCGGGACTGCTCGGTGATGTCGTAGCGGTCCGCTGCACCGGCGCCGAGCAGATACAGTTCCGGCCCCAGCGACCACTGCCCCGTGGTGTGCTCGCGATCGATCAGGCCTTCCTCGGCCAGGGCGCTGAGTAGACGATGCGCTGTCGGACGCGGTATCCCGGCCTGGCGGGCGAGTTCGGTGGTGGAGGCTCCGGAATCAGCAGAGCCGATAGCCCGCAACAGCGCTGCCGCCCGGGCGATCACCTGAGTCCCTTGCTCCTCCACACGGTCCAGCCTAGGCGTTCACACAGTGAACGCACCTGACCGGTTCGACCACCATCTGAGCAATCGCACCGGATCGGGGACGGATTATTGCGTCGGCGACGTGCTCGGATGCACTATCGGTGCGATCGGCGGGCGCGTCTGGCAGGCGAACGTCAGGTGAGGAGAGGGATGTCCAGCAAGGTGTACGACACGCCGGAACACGCAGTCGCCGATATCGGCACGGGTGCCACCCTTGCGGTGGGCGGCTTCGGTTTGTGCGGGATTCCGGATGCGCTGATCGCAGCGCTCGCCGACACGCCGGTCACCGACCTGAAGGTGTTCTCGAACAACTGCGGCGTCGATGATCACGGCCTGGGCATTCTGCTGTCGCTGGGAAGGATCGCGCGGGTCACCGCCTCTTACGTCGGTGAGAACAAGGAGTTCGCGCGCCAGTATCTGGCCGGTGAACTGGAGGTCGAATTGATCCCACAGGGCACCCTCGCGGAACGCCTGCGCGCAGGCGGGACCGGAATCCCGGCGTTTTTCACCCCGGCCGGTGTCGGCAGTCCCATTGCCGAGGGCGGAATGCCGTGGCGCTACGCCCCTGACGGTTCGGTCGCAATTGCCTCACCGCCCAAGGAGACTCGAGTCTTCGGCGAGAAGCGCTACGTGCTGGAGGAGGCGATCACCACCGACTTCGCCCTGGTTCACGCCAGGCTCGGGGACACCGACGGCAACCTCGTGTTCGAGAAGACCGCCATGAACTTCAACCCGCTCGCAGCCATGGCGGGGCGGATCACCATCGCACAGGTCGAAGAACTCGTCGAACCCGGCGCCATCGATCCCGGCCGCGTCCACCTGCCCGGTGTCTTCGTGCAGCGGGTCGTGCATACCGGCCCGCAAGCCAAGCGGATCGAGAAACGAACCGTCACTGCATCCGAGGGAGCCGATCGATGACCGCCACCAGCACCACGCCCGGTTGGTCGCGTCACCAAATGGCCGCTCGGGCGGCTGCCGACATGAAAGACGGCGACTACGTCAACCTCGGCATCGGCCTGCCCACCCTGATTCCGAATTATCTGCATGCCGGGGTGCGGGTGATCCTGCACTCCGAGAACGGGATCCTCGGAACAGGGCCGTATCCCAGCGAAGAGACCATTGACGCCGACCTGATCAACGCCGGGAAAGAAACGGTCACCGTGAACCCGGGTGCCGCTTATTTCGATTCCGCGTTGTCGTTCGGGATGATCCGCGGCGGCCACATCGACACCGCGGTCCTGGGGGGCATGCAGGTGTCGCGGATGGGTGACCTGGCCAACTGGATGGTTCCGGGAAAAATGGTCAAGGGTATGGGCGGGGCGATGGATCTGGTACATGGTGCCGCGCGGGTGATCGTCCTGATGGAACACACCGACCGCAGCGGGGGGCCGAAAATCCTCGATGCGTGCACGTTGCCACTGACCGGCCAGGGTGTCATCGACCGGATCATCACCAACCTCGGCGTCATCGATGTGGTGGGTGATGGCACCTTGCTGCTGCGTGAGCTCGCTCCCGGGGTCCGCGCCGATGACGTGATCGCGGCCACTGCAGCCACTCTCACGATCAGCCTGGCCTGACAGCCCCACGCCGCGGACGCCGCTCCGTGGCGGGGCGTAGGCTGGACCGCAGGAGATCCGGAGGGCCACTGCCGCGGACGGTGCGGGGCCGAAACGGAGATTGCTGACCTTCTGCGCTCTCGCTGAACCGCGACGGAAGGTCAGGCCATGACGGCGAGCACGCCAGTCCCAGATGAATCGCTGAGCGTCAGACTCTGGCGAAAAGCGTTGAGTCGCACCGCAGACAGCGCGGCTCCGCTGATGAGTCTGTCCAAGCCCTACGTCGACGGTCTGGAGACTCTCCCGCGGGACGGGCGGTTCCTATTGGTAGGCAACCACACCCAGTCAGGTGTGGAGATCATCCTCATCTCGTACTACGTCCGGCACGCCATCGGCCATCGGGTGCGCCCGTTGGCAGACCGCAGATTCGGCGACATGAGGGGACCTCAGGCCGATGTCTTCACCGCCTACGGCGCGTTGGTGGGTTCGCATGACAACGCCGATGTGTTGATGCAGGCCGACGAGCCCGTCCTGGTCTTCCCGGGAGGGGGCAGCGAGATCGCCAAGTTCAAGGGGGAGGAATACGGCCTGCGCTGGGGCAACCGCACCGGATTCGCCCGTGCCGCCATCCGGCACGAGTATCCGATCGTGACGGCTGCCCAGGTCGGCGGCGACGACCTGTACACGAGCTTCACCAGCCGTGACGGCACGTGGGGGCGGTTCAGCCAGAAATTGGCTGAACGCTTCAGTGGCAGAACAGATATGGCTCTTCCGCTGGTTCGCGGGATCGGCCCTACGCTGGTGCCGCGTCCACAGCGGATGTACCTGCGCTTCGGCGCTCCCATCGAGACCACTGGGCGGGGCGACATCTCCCAGGACGAATGGGCCGAAACCATTCGGGACCGCGTCCAGGCTCAGCTCGCCAGAGATCTGGCCGACCTGCAGCAGCTTCGCGACGAGGACCCCTACCGCCATCTCAACCCGCTGGCGTGGCGGGCGGCCACCATGCCCCCGAGTGCCCCAGTCCGGTGACCGGGCGGGGTCAGCGTGGTGGCTGTTCCGCCTTCACATCGGAAGGGTGCGTCGCCAGGGGAGTCACTTGGATGTCCATGTAGGGGAATAGCGGCAGGTTCGAAAGTATCTGATGTAGAACGTCATTGGACTCCACATCGAGGATCGAGTAGTTGGCGTACTCGCCCACCACCTCACTGATGGAACCCGGGTGCTGGCCGTGGCCGGATCTGCAGGCCAACGCGCTGGTGCTCGACGGGCAACTGGACGCGGCCGATGGATTCCTGCAACCGCACGAAGAACGTGCCCGGGCGCGGGGACACCACTCGGCGCTGGCTCGGCTCGGGTATGCCCGCGGTCGCCTCCACGGCGCGCTCGGCGACATCCACGCCGCCCGCCGGTCCTTCGAGAATCGCTGGAGTTGCTGTCCGGGTTGCCCTTGCGGTATGACACCGCGCGGGTGAACTTCGCCTTCGGGCAGACGCTGCGGCGCGCCGGTAAGCGGCGCCAGGCCGATGCGGTGATCAGCACGGCCAGGGAAATCTACCTGTCGCTGGGAGCGCACACTTACGTCGCCCGGTGTGACCGCGAATTAAAAGCCGGTGGCCTGCACCAAACCCGCGGGTCCCGCGACGACGAGGGTCTGACGCCGCAGGAAGAGGCAGTGGCCACCCTTGTCGCCCAGGGTCTTTCGAACCGTGAGGTGGCCGCCGAGTTGTACGTGTCCCCGAAGACCGTGCAGTACCACCTCACCCGCATCTACGCCAAGCTCGGGGTGCGATCCGGCTCGGAGCTCGCCGCGCTGCGGCGTTGACGGCCGTCGGTCACCGGGGCGGCGGTCTTGGCCACCACGTCGTCGTAGGCCACGCCGTCAGCAAGTTCGACGACGTCGAAACCCGCCCCGGTCACATCGAAGACGCCGAGATCGGTGATCACCCGGCTGACCACCGCTTTGCCGGTCAGGGGCAGGTCGCAGTCGCGAACGAGTTTCGCCGCACCGGATTTGGACGCGTGGTCCATCAGCACGATGACCCGCCCGGCACCGCTGACCAGGTCCATCGCGCCGCCCATCCCCTTGACCATGGATCCCGGCACCATCCAGTTGGCCAGGTCACCGTTGGCGGCCACCTGCATGCCGCCCAGAACCGCGACGTCGACGTGGCCACCGCGGATCATCGCGAAGCTGGTCGCGGAGTCGAAATACGACGCCCCCTCGACCACCGACACGGTCTGCTTGCCCGCGTTCACCAGGTCGGGGTCCACCTCGTCGTCGTAGGGGAACGGCCCCACTCCGAGGATGCCGTTCTCGGAGTGCAACGTGACATCCGAGCCTTCGGGTAGATGGTCGGGAATCAAGGTGGGAAGCCCGATCCCGAGGTTCACGTAGTCGCCGTCGTGTAGTTCCCGGGCCGCGCGGGCCGCCATCTGGTCACGGGTCCAGCTCATGACAGTGCCTCCTGTGGTTGTTGCGCCGGCCGCGCGCGGGTGGTCCGCTTCTCAATTCCCTTGCGCGCCGCCTGTTCCGGAGTCAGTTCGACAACACGCTGGACGAAGATCCCCGGCAGGTGCACTTCGTCGGGGCCGAGTTCGCCGACCTGCACCACTTTCTCTGCCTCCACGACGGTCAACCGGCCGGCCATTGCGGCCGGGGGGTTGAAGTTCCTTGCCGCGGCGTGGAATACGCAGTTGCCTGCGGTATCGACCACAGCGGCGCGCACCAACGCGTAATCGGTGACGATCGACTCTTCGAGCAGCATCTGACGCCCGGCGAACGCGCGCACCTCCTTGGGAGGTGACGCCAGTGCCACGCTGCCGTCGGGGTGGTAGCGCCACGGCAGTCCGCCGTCGGCGACCAGGGTCCCGACGCCGGTCGGAGTGAAGAACGCGCCGATGCCGCTGCCACCGGCACGCAGCCGTTCGGCGAGGGTGCCCTGCGGGGTCAGCTCAACCGTCAGTTCGCCGGACAGATACTGGCGGGCGAACTCCTTGTTCTCCCCGACGTAGGACGCGATCACGCGGCTGATCCTCTTGCCCTCCAACAACAGTCCCAGCCCGCCGCCGTCGACACCACAGTTGTTGCTGACGATCGTCAGATCTGCCGCACCCTGTTCCAGTAGTGCGTCGATGAGGAACCAGGGAATGCCTGCCAGACCGAATCCGCCCACTGCCAGACTGGCTCCGTCGGGGATATCGTTCACCGCATCGGCCGGTGACGCCACGACCTTGTTCACAGTCATTGTTTCTCCAGAATCATCGCGGTACCTCGAACACCGCCGCCAGGCCCTGGCCGCCACCGATGCACATGGTCTCCAGGACGGTGCGCGCACCGCGCCGGTGCGCCTCGTAGGCGGCGGTGGCCAGTACACGGGCTCCGGTCGCGCCGATCGGGTGGCCCAGCGAGATGCCGGAACCGTTCGGGTTCAGCCGCTCGTCGAGCGGGTCGACCTTCCATTCGGCCAGCACCGCCAGCACCTGCGCGGCGAACGCCTCGTTGAGCTCGATGAGATCGATGTCGTCGATGGTGAGCCCGGCCCGTTCGAGCGCGGCAGCTGAGGCGCTCACCGGACCGATCCCCATGGTTTCGGGCCGGCAGCCGGTCACTGCCCAGGAGCGCAGGCTCAGCATCGGCGTCAGCCCCAGCCGCCCGGCGGCTGCCGCGGTGGTGACAACACACATCGCCGCGCCGTCGTTCTGCCCGGAAGCGTTACCCGCGGTCACGGTGGCGTCGGGGTCGACCTTCGCCCGCACCGCCCGTAACGCCGCCAGCTTCTCGACACTGATGTCGGCGCGCGGATGTTCGTCGCGGTCCACCACCACGTCGGGCTTGCCGCGTTTCCCGGTGACCGTGACCGGCACCAGTTCGTCGGCGAATCGGCCGGACTCATGTGCGGCGATTGCACGCTGATGGGAGCGTACGGACAGCTCGTCCTGCTCGGTTCGCGAGATGCCGTACTCCCGCCGTAGATTCTCTGCGGTCTCGATCATCCCGCCGCTGATGGGATGTGTTGCACCGCCGGCAGTTTCGCGCGCCCGGTCCAGCCGGTCCAGCATTGTGATGCCACCCTGCCGGACCCCGGTGCGCAGGCCGAGGGCGTAGTGCTCGACGTTGGACATCGATTCGGTGCCGCCGGCGATGACTACCGAAGCGGCGCCGGTGGCCACCTGGCCCGCGGCGTAGAGCACCGCCTGCAGTCCGGAACCGCAGCGTCGGTCGATCTGCAGACCGGGCACGCCGGTGCCCAGTCCGGCGTCGAGTGCGGCGACCCGCCCGATCGCGGGCGCTTCCCCGCTGGGGTAGCCGTTGCCCAGCACCACGTCGTCGACGTCAGCTTCACCGAGGCCGGTCCGCTCGAGGAGCGCCCGCAAGGTGGCGGTGGCGAGGTCGGTGGCCGTGAGCGTCGAGAGGGCGCCGCCCATTCGGCCGACCGGGGTACGGACCGGAGTGCAGATCACCACATCCATGTCTTCGACGGTAGGCCGCGCAACCGATATTCTGAAATACTTAAATAGGGTCGATTGATATGTAGAAACTCTTAGTGTCAGGTGCCCATGGAACTGCGTCATCTCCGGTATTTCCGGGCCGTCGCCGAAGAATTGCACTTCGGCCGCGCCGCGGAGCGGCTGCTCATCGCACAGCCGCCACTGTCACAGCAGATCCGCCAACTCGAACGCGAGCTCGGCGCCCCTCTGCTGATCCGCTCCACTCGTAGCGTCCAGCTCACTCCCGCCGGTCAGGCCTTTCTCGCCCGGACGGTCACGATCCTCGAAGCGGTGGACGAGGCCGCCGAACAGGTCCGCCGGATCGCTGAGGGGGTCGAGGGGCGGCTGGTCATCGGCTGTGTCGGATCTGCCACCTACTCGCTGCTGCCGCGGCTGGTCCGCGAACTCCGACAAGCCCTGCCGAATGTCGACCTGAGTGTGCGCGGCGAGATGCTGGTCCCGGCTCAGTTGGCCGCCCTGCACGCGGGCGAGATCGACATCGGACTGCTGCGGCCGCCGGTGCTGGACCCCGACATCACCGTCGAGGTGATCCGGCGCGACCGACTGCTGGTGGCCCTGCCCGTCGGACATCGGCTGGCCCAGCGGGCGGAGCTCGATATCGTGGACCTGCGCGACGAAGACTTCATCAGCCATGCCGGTCGCGGTCGTTCCCGGATGGGCACACTGCTGACCACGTTGTGTTCCGATGCCGGATTCACACCGCGAATCCGGCACGACGTGGCGGAGACCTCCACCTTGGTCACCTTGGTCGCCGCCGGACTCGGGGTTGCCGTGGTCCCGGAACCGACGTCGGCACTCGATATCGCCGGCGTCTGCTACCGGCCGCTGTCTGCGGCGGCGGCCATCGAGCTGGTGGCCGCGTACCGCAGCCCCAGTGTGTCGCCGCTGATCGGCAACGTCCTCGCCGTGCTCGGCGAAATCACCTCAGCCGACTGACCCGCGGCGTCCGGGTGCGGCAGCTCAGACCGGCGCATCGCTGGGGGCCGCGGCTGCGCCGAGCGCCTTGGCTACGAAATCGGCTGCCTGGTCGGTCATTCCATTGGTCTTGTAGGAGCTGTGGGACGCCCGGTCGAGACCACCGGGGGAGCACACCGGATCCCCGGGCGCGCACAACTGGATGGTCTTGGCCGAGTACAGCGGACCGACCGCGATCGGGGGTGCACTGTGGTCGACGAGGTTCAGGAACCAATTGTCCGGGGTGCCGAACAGTGCCACGGCGGCCACATGGGAGGCGACCGCGGGCGGCATCGGCCCGGTGAGGCCCGGCGGCAATGCCAGGCCGGCCGGCACCGCGTCGAATGTGGTGTAGGCAGCCACCGCTGCGCCCTGCGAGTAGCCACCCAGCACGATCTTGGTGTCCGGGCAGCTGGCCGCGATGGACTCGACCTTGTTGCTGGCGTCCAGCACACCGTTGGCGGCTGCCTGGAAGTCCAATGAGGCCGGGTAGTTCACCGGGTAGACCTCGGCCGGCGTACCTCCCAGGCGCGCGTTGAGTGCGTCGACGAAGACCTGCCCGGTCTCGCCGATGCCGGGTGCTTCGAACGTGCCCCTGGCGAACACCACCTCGACGTCCGGACACCCCGGGGCAGGGGCGGCTGACGCCACACCTGCGGCCTGGGGACCGACCACGGCGGCTCCGAGAATGGCTAGGGCTACGGCACTGGATCGAGTGATGTTCATGGCTACGAGCCTCTCGCGGCCGGTACCGCAGCACATCGCCGCTGGCGCCAACGACTGCTACCGGCTAGCAGGAAGTGCACACCGGATTGCGAGGAAACCGGGAACGGCGACCATACTTTCCCGAATGGACAGGGAGCGCAGTGCCGACGGCAGATTTGCCGTCACGCCCGGTGATCTGACCCAGGCAGCGGTGTTCGCCGCGTTGATCGCCGCGCTCGGGTTGCCGGGGACCATCACCCTCGGTCCCAGCGGGGTGCCGATCACCTTGCAGACCCTCGGGGTGATGCTCGCCGGGTCGATTCTCGGCCCCCGTAAAGGCGCGCTCGCGGTCGGGCTGTTCGCGATCCTGGCAATCGCCGGCCTGCCCATCCTGGCCGGCGCCCGTACCGGGCTGGTGTCTCTGGCGTCCCCGACCGCCGGGTTCTTCCTCGGCTGGCTGCCCGCGGTGCTCGTGATCGGTGCGCTGACGGCGACGATGATGCCGCGGTACCGGGTCCTGTGGGGGATCGTGATCAACATCGTCGGCGGGATGGTGCTGATCTACGCATTTGGCACCGCCGGCCTGATGATCCGGACCGACATGTCGTGGTGGGCCGCGTTGTCGACGAACGGCATCTATGTCCCCGGGGACATCGCCAAAGCGGTGATGACCGCGTTCGTCGCCGCGCAGGTGCACCGTGCCCGGCCCGGTCTCATCGCCCCGTGGCGGTGGCGCCGCGCCGGAGCAGTGGATGGCTGACGACCCTGCCGATGTCGTTTTCGACGGGGTCAGCCACTCCTTCGGCGAACGCGCTGTCCTGCAAGATATCTCGCTGATCCTGACCGAACGGCGGATCGCCGTTGTCGGTGCCAACGGCAGCGGGAAATCCACACTGGCGCGGATGATCAACGGATTGGTGGTGCCGGACCGCGGGACGGTACGTGTGCACGGCCTCGACACCCGCCGCGCCGCGCGCGCAGTCCGTCGCCTCGTGGGTTTCGTCTTCACCGACCCCGACCGGCAGATCCTGATGCCGACCGTGGCCGAGGACATCGAGTTGTCGCTGGCCCGCCACGGCCTGAGCCGTGCCGAACGTGGTGCCCGCGCCCGCCGGGTGCTGACGCGGTTCGGTCTCGCAGATCACGCCGAGCACCCGGCCCATCTGCTCTCGGGGGGTCAGAAACAACTCCTGGCGTTGGCCGCGGTGCTGGTCACCGAGCCCCGCATCGTGGTCGCCGATGAACCGACAACCCTGCTGGATCTGCGCAATACCCGGATGCTGCGGCAAGCCTTCGCGACGCTGGACAATCAGCTCATCGTGGTGACCCATGACCTGGACCTGGTCGACGATTTCGATCGGGTCATCGTCGTCGATGGCGGCCGGATCCGGTCCGATGACGTCCCGGCGGTGGCGTTGGCCGACTACCGGCGGCTGATGACATGACGGTGCTCGGGATCTACCAGCGGGGAACATCGCCCGTGCACCGACTGCCCGCCGGGCTCAAACTGCTGGGGCTGGGCGCGTTGATCGTGCTGATGTCCGTCCTCGTCACCACACCGGCCCGGCTCGGCATCGCCGCACTCGTCGTCGTCGCGCTGTGGGCGTTGGCGCGTATCGGCCTGCGGACCGCGATAGCGCAGTTGCGTCCCGTGCTCTGGGTGGTGGTGTTCATCTTCGGCTTCCAGCTGTTGTTCACCGACTGGCAGCGCGCGCTGGTGGTCTGCGGGATCTTGCTGCTGTCGGTGGCTCTGGCCGCGGTCGTCACCGTCACCACCCGCACCACCGACATGCTGGATGCGCTCACCACGGCGATGCGACCATTGGCCCGGATCGGCGTGCCGGTTGATCAGGTGGCGCTCGCTCTGGCCCTTGCCATCCGGTCTATTCCGCTGATGGTCGAAACGGTGCGCCAGGTCGATGAGGCCCGCCGGGCCCGTGGATTGCGTTTCTCGCCCAGGATTGTCGTTGCACCCGTGGTGGTTTCGGCCTTGCGCACCGCCGACGGTTTCGCCGAGGCGCTCATCGCCCGGGGACTCGACTGAGCAGAATCCGAGACGGCGCTCAGGTGTGCCGGTTCGCCCAGCCGTCGTCGTTGCGGGCCAGCAGTTGCAACTCGCGCTCCCAGGACGTGGCACGAAACCGGTCCAAGCCCTTGCGGAGTGCCCACACCATCAGGACCGCCAGCACCACCGCCGCACTCCAGACAGTCCAGGAGCGTCCGGCGGCAACGGCGCTCGCGGTCTGTGGGGTGTCCGGGGCGGCCACGACCTTGCCCGTGCTGTCCAGCCACACCGTCACCGGCTCGCCCTTGGCGGCCGCCGTGGGGTTGGGCACCACCTCGGTACGGACTTCGTCGCCCTCTCGCCACTGGGCGCGCGTTGGTCCGGTGCGGGTGTAACGCCCGGCGACCGGGGTCACCGAGGAGTCGGCCGCGGGAACCACGACAGCCTCCACCGAGTGCCGCGTCCGCAACTGCTCGTCGATGAGACGCATATGGGCGTCGTAGGCGTTGTCACCAGCCTGCGAGGCGAACGGGATCGCCAGCAGAGCGACAACGAACACCATCACGATCGCCAGCGCCTCCAACCGATCGCTGGTCCGGATCAAGGGGTTGCGACGCCCCAATGCGCGCAGCACCCACCGGCAACGCGAAACGAACGGCATCTGGCTCATCAGTTCGATCCAGAGCAGTGACCGAGCCTTGTTACAGACATGTTTCGATGCTGTCACCGGTGCATTAGGTGGTGCCAGTTCTGCAGGTCAGAGGCGACGAATCTCACAACGCCGAGCACGCCGACGCGGATCGAGCCGGCGGATTCGATCCCCGATCCGCGGGTAGTCAGCCGTGGAGACGACACGGGAGGACCCACTGATGCCGAACGAATTGCAGGGCCGCAAGATCGCTTTTCTGGCCGCCGACGGAGTTGAAAAGGTCGAATTCGAGCAGCCGCGCACGGCAGTCCTGGACGCCGGCGGACAGGTCGAACTGTTGTCGGTGCAGCCGGGTGAGATCCAGGCGCGCAACCACGATCTGGAACCCGCCGGCACCATCCCGGTGGACCGCGTCGTCAGCGACGCCACCGTCGAGGAGTTCGACGGACTCGTGCTGCCAGGCGGCACCGTCAACCCCGACAAACTGCGAATCGACGCATCGGCAGTGGCGTTCGTCCGCGAATTCGTGCGCTCCGGTAAACCCGTCGCCGCCATCTGCCACGGGCCGTGGACCTTGGTCGAAGCCGACGTGGTGCGGGACCGGACGCTGACGTCGTACCCGAGCATCCGCACCGACCTGCGCAACGCCGGTGCGACCGTCGTCGACGAGGAGGTGTGCGTCGACGGGAACCTGATCACCAGCCGCTCGCCGAAGGACCTGCCGGCGTTCTGCCAGGCTCTCACCGAACAGATCGCGAGCACCCCCGCCCACGCTTGAGGGGTGCCAGATTCACGGCGAGCAGATCTGTGGGCCCGCGTGTTGGTGGCGACGACGATGGGTACAACCTCAATTGCAGAAACGAGGCTGGGGAGGACATTCGTTGAGCATTGATCAGGGACGAGACGACGGGGGGTTGCCCCCGGCTTTGGAATCGAATTGGGAGTGGCAGCTACACGGTCGCTGCCGGACTCATCCAGACCAGGATTTTTTTCCCGACGAGCACCGCGGGCAAGCGCTGCGGGAACGCGAGGAGCAGGCCAAACGGATCTGCCGGGCGTGCCCGGTCGTGACAGCGTGCCGAAGCCACGCACTGCAGGTACCCGAACGGTTCGGCGTCTGGGGCGCAATGACCGCCCGGGAACGGGCACGGCTGCTCCGGTCGGGCCTGCTCGAGCGGGTTCGTGACACCAGTTCACTGATCGGTAGCGCAGTTTCGCGCCCGCACCTGTCCTAACGGGCCGTCACGAAACCCTGCGTAACCATCCAGTCGCGGGCGACCACACTCGGGTCGCGACCTTCCACATCCACCTGCTTGTTCATCTCGATGATCGCCTCGTTGGTCAGCGCGGCTGTCACCGGCGCCGTCACCTCGGCGATTTCGGGGTGGGCATCGAAGAAGTCGCGCTTCATCGTGACCGACGGGTTGTAGTGCGCGAAGAACTGCTTGTCGTCGGTCAGCACCACCAGATCGAGCGCGGCGATGCGGCCGTCGGTGGTGAAGACCTCGCCGAAGTCACATTGATCGCCATCGGCGGTTGCCTGGTAGATGATGCCGACCTGCAGGATGGGGGTCTGCGCCCGCGAGGGATCGAAGCCGTAGGCGGCGGCCATCCCGGGGAAGCCGTCCTGGCGGGCGCGGAACTCGGTGTCGACGCAGGTCTTCGCCGCCGCAGGGTCGCCTTTGACCAGGTCGGTGTACTGGGACAACGTTCGCACACCGGTCCGTTCGACGGTCTGTCTACTGGCCGCCAATGCGTACGTGTCGTCCATCGGACCCGGAGCCAGCCACACCATGTCGTTGCGCTCGAGGTCCTCGGCGCGTACCGCCTCGTACTGTTCACGGGAATCCGGGATGGGCTTTTCGTGGCCGAGGTAATTGATCCAGGCGTTGCCCGTGAATTCGTAGGCGATGTCCACTTGCCCGGACAGTTGCGCTTCCCGGGTGCTGCGGGAGCCGACGATGCCGGTCAGATCCCGCACGTCAGCCCCGGCCGCGGTGAGGGTGTACTCCAGGATGTAGCCCATGATCACCTGCTCGGTGTACTCCTTGGAGCCCACGGTGACTGCGACCCCTTCCAGCCCCGGGGTGGGGGTGACCGACCCCGGTCCGACTTCGAGTGGCACCGTGCCACCGGCGCCGAGACCGCACCCGGACACGACCACTGCACAGATGACCGCTGCCGGCCAACGCAGGACGTGTGCGGCCCACATCAGCGCAGGCCTTTGGGGCCGAGGTAGAACTCGGCGAGTCCACCGAACCAGTCGACGAGCAGGGCCAGGCACACCGCCAGCACACTGCCCAGGATCAGCGTCACATTGTCCTGCAGTTTGTAACCGGTATCGATCAGGATCCCCAACCCGCCTGCATTCACCAGAAACGACAACGTCGCCGTACCGACCGCCAGCACCAACGACGTGCGTAGGCCGGCCAGGATGAACGGAACGGCAAGGGGCAGTTCAACTCTGAGCAGCAGCGCCCGCCGGGACATGCCCTGGCCCAGTCCGGCGTCGATCAAGGCGCGGTCCACCTCGCTGATGCCCAGAATGGTGCTCGACAACACGGGCAGCAGCGAGTAGAGCGCGATCGGGAGCACCCCGATCCAGAATCCGGTCTTGGCGGTCCACAGGAACAGCAGCACCAGCAAGCCGATGGCCGGCGCCGCCTGCCCGACGTTGGCGATACCGACGAACAACGGGCGCAGCGCTTTTGCACCCGGGCGGGTGACCAGAACTCCCAACGGAACCCCCACCCCCAGCACGATCGCCGTGACGGCAGCGGTGATCACCAGGTGCTGCCAGATCAGGGTCGCCACATTGCCGGGGTTGATGTTCTCCTGCTGCGTCGCGGTCAGGTCGCGGTGAAAGGCCCAGAAGACCACGGCCGCAGCGGTGATGAGCACCAGGGCCGGCTGTACCAACAGCCGGAGCCGCTCACCCGGCGTGTTCGTCGGCGCGGCCGCCTCGATGGTGCTGGTCACCTCAGCCGTTCCCGTCGCGGGTCTTGGCGTCGGCGTCCGCGCGGATACCGGTGATGGTGTCGATCAGCGTGTCCAGGGTGACCACGCCGACGTAACGGTTGCCGCCCCCGGTGACGACCGCCGAGGCGTGTTGTTGCGCCAGAATGGCTTCCAGTGCGTCCTCGAGCGTCGACTGCGTGCTCACCACATCCAAAGCCTCCACGGCGTCGCTGAGCTCGGCTGCCTGCGCAAGCCGGCTCTTGCGCACCCAGCTCACCGGACGGTCGCGGTCATCGAGTACCACAGCCCAATCGAACTCGCTGCTCGCCAGCGTGGTTCGCGCCTGCGCCGCGGTGTCGTGGACATGCACCGCGGGGTGTGGACGCAGCTCGACATCCTTGACGCGCATCAGACCCAGTTGCCGCAGCGACGCTCCGGAACCCACGAAGCCGGCTACGGTGTCATCGGCGGGGCTGGCCAGAATCGTTTGCGGAGTGTCATATTGCAGGATCTTGGAACGTTCGCTCAGCACCGCGATCCGGTCACCGAGCTTGACTGCCTCACCGAAGTCATGGGTGACGAAGACGATGGTCTTGTGCAGTTCGTCCTGCAACCGGAGGAGTTCATCCTGCAGCGTGCTCCGGGTGATGGGGTCGACGGCCCCGAACGGTTCGTCCATCAACAGCACCGGCGGGTCGGCTGCCAGGGCCCGCGCCACGCCGACACGCTGCTGTTGACCGCCGGACAGTTGCCGTGGATAGCGCTCGGCGTACTGCGCCGGCTCCAGCCCGACAAGATCGAGCAGTTCGTCGACCCGGGCGGCGATGCGTTTGCGATCCCACCGCAGCAGGCCCGGTACCAGGCCGATGTTCTGGCGAATCGTCATGTGCGGGAACAGCCCCGCCTGCTGGATCGAGTAGCCGATGGACCGCCGCAGGGTGGTGGGTTTGATCGACAGCGCGTCGACGTCACCGACCAGGATCCGACCCGAGGTGGGTTCGCTGAGTCGGTTGATCATCCGCATCGTGGTGGTCTTGCCGCACCCCGATGGACCGACGAGGACCACGATCTCACCGGCGGGGATCTCCAGGGACACGTTTTCGACGGCCGGCTGAGCCGACCCCGGGTAAACCTTGGACACGTTGTCCAACACGATCCGGACTCCGGTGGGGTCATGCCCGGTCTTCCGGGTTGCCTCGGATTGGATTGTCATCGAACACCTTTCGATGTCGTCAGGCGCCCGATGAGCACCAGGATAGCGTCCAGCGCAAGCGCAAGGACGATGATCAGCAGGGTCCCGGTGAGCGCCATCGGAAGCGCGGTGGGGCTGCCGACGCGGGCCAGACCGGCGAAAATGAGGTTGCCCAGGCCGGGGCCTTTGACGTAGGCGGCGATGGCCAGCACACCCATCGACATCTGAGTACTGATCCGCATCGCCGACAGGATCGCCGGCCACACCAGGCGCAGCTCGATCCGGCTCAACGTCGCCACCCGGCCCATACCGAGACCGCGGGCCGCATCGATCAGGGCGGGGTCCACGGCGTCTAGTCCGACGATGGTGTTCCGGACGATCGGTAGCAGTGAATAGAGCGCCAACGCCGCGATGCTCGGCACCACGCCGAGGCCGAACAGCGGGATCAGCAGGCCCAGCAGCGCGAAGGCGGGAATCGTCAGGATCACGCTGGAAGTGGCGGTTGCCAGGTTGGCCGCGACGGGGTTGCGGTAGGTGAGAACCCCGATGGCGACGCCGACGATCGTGGCGATGACGACGCTCTGGATGACGGCGCTGACGTGCTGATAGGAGTCGAACAGCAGCTGGGAGTGGTGGGCGGTGACGTAGTCCCATAGCGCCTGCACGGCCGCACCCCATCTGTTTTTCTGCAGCGGGCCCACGCCGGTGTGCGCCCCCCGGCCAGTACCCGCAGCCCGCGGAAACGAAACGCCGGGCCCGGAAGCAGGCGGCCCGCCACCGTGGAGTGCGGTGACGGGCCGTCGCTGTCGCTGGTGTTTAGCCGGCCACGAACTCGTTGTAGGCGGTGGCCAGATACGGCGGCAGCACAGTGGTGTTGCAGGCGCGCTGGGTATCGCCGATCGGGGCCAGAATGCCGCGCAGCTCGTAGTACTCCGACGGGTTGGCCGTGAAGTAGTTCCGGATGTTGGCAGATGCCACATCCCGGGGCTGCGTGATCGCGGCCGAAACCACTCCGCCGGCGCCCGGATGGCTGACCAGGTACTGCTGGGCGGCCACGGTCACCGAGTCAACGGTGCCGTCGATAGCTGCCGGGCTGCAGTCGGGAGCCGCCGAGGCCGTCGGGGCGACCAGCGTTGCTGCCATGCCCCCAAAGAGGCAGCTGGCCGCGGCTGCGGCGATGCGCCGACGCGTGGAGATGCCACTGAAATTCATGATCACTTCTCTTTCACATTGCGGATGTCGCGAATTCCCCGTACCCGAAAACCAAAGTACCCATGAGGAACCCACCGTCAATCACGCTGAAAACGCCGAATTCCCGCTGTCGGTGAGCGTTACACCGAAGGGCAGTGATGTTGGCCGCAATCCAGGGTCGGCGGCTACGCCACGGGCGAAGAAAGCTCCACTTGATTGAGACTTCTCAGAGTTCGCCCGCGATCCTTAGGCATTTGCGAATGTCGATTGTGACCGAGTTGTGATCAGATTGGACGTTGATGGCCCCGAAATTCGAGAGTCGGCTGGGAGCCGACCAGTTGGCGGCACTGTCGGCAGTGATCGAGTTCGGCAGCTTCGACGCCGCCGCCCAGCGGTTGCATGTGACTCCCTCGGCGGTGAGCCAGCGCATCAAAGCTCTGGAACAGCGGGTCGGTCAAGTGCTGGTGGTTCGGGAGAAGCCCTGCCGGCCCACCGCGGCGGCGGTGCCGCTGCTGCGGCTGGCGGCGCAGCTGGCCGTGCTGGAGGCCGAAGCCCTCGCGGAGACGGCCGGGGGCTCGACTCAGCGCACCCGGGTGGCCGTCGCCGTCAATGCCGATTCGATGTCGACGTGGTTCACCTCGGTACTGCAGCGTTTGCCGCCGGTCCTGCTCGACATCCGCATCGAAGATCAAGACCATTCGGCCCAGCTGCTACGGGAGGGCGCGGTGATGGGAGCCGTCACCACCGAGCGTGCGCCGGTGCCCGGTTGTCGGGTGCAGGCCTTGGGGGTGATGCGCTATGTGCCGGTGGCCAGTCCGCGGTTCCGTCAGGAGTACCTACCGGAGGGCTTCACCCGCGAGGCCGCGGCGCAGGCGCCGTCGTTGGCCTGGAACCGTGACGACGCCCTGCAGGACATGCTGGTCCGCAAGATCTTCCGCCGCTCCGTACCGCGGCCGGTGCACTATGTCCCGACCGCCGACGGGTTCGGCGCGGCCGCGCGGGCCGGTTTGGGCTGGGGCATGTACCCCGAACAGCTGGCCGCGGCCGCGCTGGACGACGGATCGTTTGTACGGGTCTCGGACGCCTATCTCGATGTCCCGCTGTACTGGCAATGCTGGAAGCTCGACAGCCCGACGGTCGCCGAGATCACCGCGGCGGTACGTGACGCGGCAGCGGTCCTGCGCTGATCAGTCGGTGTGTTTCTGGTGCTTGCCGAAGGGCAGCACGTGAACGACGGCGACGACGACGGCGCCGACCACCAGCCCGATCACCGCCGAGGCTGCCGTGTTGGCCAGCCAGGCCAGCACGCCGCCCACGCCCGCGACGTCGTGGACGTACTCCTCGGCGTGATGTACCAGGCCGTAGGGCCCGTGCCAGCCGAGCTCGTCAGTGCCGACGAGCAGGATGTGCCCGCCGACCCACAACATCGCCACGGTGCCGATCAACGACAGGGCGGCCAGTAACTTCGGCATCGCGGTGACCAGGCCGCGGCCGATTTTCTGCACGAATTTCGAGGTGCGCCGGGCCAGATGCAGGCCGATGTCGTCCATTTTCACGATGCCGGCGACCACGCCGTACACCACCGCGGTGATGACCACGGCCACGATCGCCAGAATGATCAACCGCGGCAAGAACGCCTGGTCGGCAACCTCGTTGAGCGCGATGACCATGATCTCGGCGGACAGGATGAAGTCGGTGCGGACCGCGCTGGACACCATGCTCTTCTCGGCGTCCGCCCCGCTCACAGCCACCGGCGCGGCGTCGGTGTCGTGTCCGCGAATGCGGCCCCACACCTTCTCGGCGCCCTCGAAGCACAGGTAGGTGGCGCCGAGCATCAGGATCGGGGTCAACAACCACGGGACGAACTGACTGAGCAGCAGTGCCGCCGGCAGGATGAACACCAGCTTGTTACGCAGCGAGCCGATCGCGATGCGCTTGATGATGGGCAGCTCGCGGGCCGGCTCGATGCCCTGGACGTACTGCGGGGTGACGGCGGTGTCGTCGATCACCACACCTGCGGCCTTGGCTGTCGCGCGCCCGGTCGCGGCGCCGATGTCGTCGATGGAGGCCGCCGCCATCCTGGCGATCACCGCAACATCGTCGAGAAGTCCGAACAGGCCGGCGCTCACTGCGTCTTCCTCATGACACGTAGGCTACCGGCCGCATCTGGCTGACCGGCGGCTCCATTCCGCCACGGCGGGTAGACAGTTCTCCTAGTGTGTCTACACATGTCGATTGCGCCGGCCGAGGCAACGCAGCGAGTCACCTACTGTCGAATCTGCGAGCCGATGTGCGGACTGATCGCCACGGTGTCCGACGGCCGACTGGTGTCCTTGCGCCCGGACCAAGACCACCCGTTGTCCCGGGGCCGGGCGTGCCCCAAAGGCATCGCCTTCACCGACATCCAGAACGATCCGGACCGGGTGCTGGAACCGCTTCGCAAGCGTGCGGACGGCACCTTCGACAAAGTCAGCTGGGACGTCGCGCTCGCCGACATCGCGGCCCGCCTGGGCGCCGTCATCACCGCGCACGGCGGCCAGAGTGTCGGCCAGTACTTCGGCAACCCCGCTGCATTCGGATATGCCACCAGCCTGTGGCCGGGCGTGTTCATGGCGCGCATCGGATCGCGGCACCTGTATTCGGCGGGCTCACAAGACATCAACAGCCGCTTCGTCGCCAGCAAGTTGCTCTACGGTGCCGCCAGCCAACTTCCGTTCCCGGATCTGCCCCGCACCCACTTCCTGCTGATGCTGGGCGCCAATCCTCTTGTCTCGCATGGCAGCGCGCTGCGCGCACCCCGCATCAAAGACGATCTGGCCGACATCGTGCGCCGTGGCGGTCGGGTCGTCGTCATCGACCCCCGGCGCACCGAAACTGCCCGGCTGTACGAGCATCTGCCGATCACACCGGATTCCGACGCCTGGCTGCTGCTGTCGATGCTGCACGTCATCTTCGACGAAGACCTACACGACACGAATGCCATTGCGGCCCAAGCGAGCGGGGCGGCCGGGTTACGCGCGTTGTGCGCCGGTTTCCCTCCTGAAGTGGCGGCGCCCCGCACCGGCATCGACGCCGACGCCATCCGCGGGCTGGCCCGTGATTTCGCTGCTGCGCCTTCGGCTTCGGCGTATGGGCGAACGGGCGCCTGTCTGGGCCGGCACGGCACCCTGGTGAGTTTTCTGCTCGACGCGCTGACGCTGGTCACCGGTAATCTCGACCGTCCCGGCGGCACGCTGATGTCGCACCCCGTCATCCCGCTGGAGGCCATGGGGGAGCGTCTCGGCAGCTTCAGCTACGACACCATGCGCTCGCGGGTCGGTGACCTGCCTGATGTCAACGGCACCTTTCCGGCCGCGGTGATGGCCGACGAGATCAGCACCCCCGGACCCGGCCAGATGCGCGCGCTGTTCATCATCGCCGGAAATCCGGTGCTGTCGGTGCCCAACAGCGCCGCGTTGGAATCCGCTCTGCGCCAACTCGACCTGTTCGTCGCGTTCGACCTGTACGTCAACGAGACGAACCGGCACGCAGACTACATCCTGCCGGGCACCACGATGCTCGAACGCGATGATCTGCCCATCGCGTTCGCCGCGTGCTCGCCCACCTTGTTCGCCCAGTCCACCGAGGCGGTACTGCAGCCCTACGGCCAGGCGCGGCAGGAGTGGCAGGTTTATGCCGAGATCGCCCGCCGGATGGGGCTCTCGCTGTTCGCCACCGGACCGCTGGAACGGCTCAACCGGGGGCTGGCGTGGCTGGAACGGCGCGGAGTGCTCCGGGTGACTCCGCAGGCGATGATGGGCCTGCTACTGCGGGCAGGGCCCTATGGGGACCGCTTCGGGCTGCGCCGCTCGGGGTTGAACCTGCGCAAACTGCGCGCCCACCCACACGGCGTCGTGCTCGCCGACCATGCGCCCACGGGCGTGCTCGGCGATGTGGTGCGGCTACCGGGCGGCAAGGTGTGTCTGGATCCCGCGGAGATCGTCGCCGACGTGAAACGACTTGACGGTCATGCCGACCGGGATCCCGCTTTCCCGTTGCTGCTCATCGGGATTCGTGAAATGCGGTCGCAGAACAGCTGGATGCACAACAGCCCGACCCTGATGAAGGGCGATCGACAGCACCGGGCCCGGATCAACCCTGCCGACGCCGCAGCCGCAGGTATCACGGGCGAACGAGTGCGAATCGTCTCGGCTCAGGGTGCGATCGAGACGGGTGTACTGATCACCGACGAGGTGGTCTTGGGCACGATCGCCGTGCCGCAGGGGTGGGGACACCGGGGTGGGGGCTGGCAGCTGGCGAACGCCGTACCGGGTGCCAACGTCAACGAGCTGACTTCGAACCGACCCGAAGACCTCGAACGTCTCGCCGGGATGTCGGTACTCAACGGCGTTCCGGTGCGCCTCGAACCCGCTGGTTGAGTCACGGCTCTCGGCGCGACGAGATCAGCCCGTCAGAAATGCTGCGGCGCAGCAGGTCAACCGCCGACCGTCGGCGTAGCGGGGCGCTGTCGGTGTGGGCCCGCGCGGCAATCCCGTCGAGTACATCGGCCAGGGCTTCGGTCGACGACCAGGTGGGCTTCCACTGCAATTCCGTGCGCGCCCGGGTGCAATCCAGCAGCGGGACCGAGAACGCCATGTCGAGCCAGCCACGATCCACAGGTTGCAGTCGCAGCCGCCAGCTCAGGTCCACCAGCCGGCCCAGTGCCGACGAGGGGAGATGCACCGCTCGTGCGTGCAGCGCGTGGGCGACGTCGTCGCGATTCACCGGGGGTTCGGCGGCCAGGTTGAATGGGCCGACCGCCCGTCGCTCGATCATCCGCGCGAGTCCGTCGGCGACGTCGTCGGCGTGGATCAGCGGAATACACAGGCTGTGGTCCAGCGGTAACAGCGGGAGCAGGGGAACCAGGCGCATCGGCACGTAGGCGGGCAACGAGTACCGCATCAGTCCGCTGGCGGCGGCCCGTTGGACGATGAATCCAGGCCGGGCCCGCGCGATGGGGACCGCGTTGTCACCGTGCTGGCGTTCGTACCGGTCGAGCATCGCCTCCGCCGCCGACTTGTGCCGACTGTACGGCGACGTCGGTATCCCCGCCGTCGACCACGATTCGTCGACGCGGTGGCAGTACCGACCTGCGGCATAGGTGCCCACCGACGACATGTGCACCAACTGGCCGACCCCGCAGTGGTGCGCGGCGTCCAGCACGGCTTTGGTCCCGCCGAGCGCGAGCTGGCGGAGGTAGTCGATGTTGTGGGTCGGCTGGAAACCCCATGCCAGGTGGACAACAGCATCGGCGCCCTCGAACAGGCGCTCGAGCTCTGCGGTCGCGGTGAGTGCGGCCAAGTCCAGGGACTGCCAGTCAACGTGCTGGTAGACACCCTCGGGCGGAGGAGGCCGCCGGACGATGCCGACGAGTTCGTGGCCACCGGCTGCGGTCAGCGTGTGCAGCAGCGCGGTTCCTACATTGCCACTGGCGCCGGTGATCACGATGCGCATGGGACAGGGCTACCCACCCCGTACGCACGTGAACCGGGTGCGGATCAGATCCGCGTGGTGCTCAGATCGTGTCGAGCTGTGCGGCGGCCTTGTTGCGACCCTTGACGAGGAATGCGAGCCAGCGAACGTCGATCAACATGAGTGAGAATCCTTTACTTAGGCGGACTTGGCGAGCATGGGCAGGAGCTGACGACGTTCGGTCATCGCATCCGAGAAGCAGTGCAGCGCATCGGGAACCGATGACGCGGTGGGGAAGTCGCCCTCCAGTTCCCAGGAGACCGTCTCGCTGGGAACCAGCAGCCATTCGTCGGCGGTCCGGCGGCAGGCCTCGTCGACGGCGGTCAACAGGGCCGTCGCGATGGGCGCGAACGACGCCACCCCGCTGAGATCGAGAATGAACGGCTTCTCCCTGATGATGGACCGGGTGACGTGGCGAATGAGCAGGTCGACATTGTTGCTGTCGATGTCACCCACCACTGTCACCACCGTCGCGAGCTGCCGGCACTGGGAACGCACCTGTGCGCCAGCGAATTCGACAACCGGATTGCCATAGCGGAAAGCAGTGGCCATGTGACGGCTCCCATCGGGACTCGGTGAATCAACTTCACGTGTCTTTGACAGTAAGGACCGTTTGTAAGGCCCCGGGGAGTAAGGACTAACGCTTCACTAAGAACTTCAGCGCTTGAACTGCGCGCCGCCGTAGTTCTCCCATGGTGAATAGTCGGCGATCAGCTCTTCCTGCGGCGGGCGCTGTCCCTCCGGCACGTGCTGGAGGTTGATCCGGATGCGGTACCAGATGGAACTGGGCCCCCGCATGCCGTCGACCAGAACATCTATCGGCTGCAGCCGCTCGGCCACCGTCGGATACCGCGCCTTCCACGTGTCCAATGCCGCCATCGCCTCGTCCTTGGTCTTGGTGCGGGCGATCTCGATGAGGGGCATCTTGCGGGCACCCTTGGGCGCCTTTTCCGGCGGGCCCAGCTCTTCGGCCAGCGTCAGCAAGGCGGTCAGATCCCCTGGCGAGTCATCCATCCCCGCCCAGGGATCGCCGATCTCGGCGAACCGGTCCGGCACGGTGGCGACGGTGAACTCCTCGGGCCGGCAGCCAGGGACCTCGGCCCAGTGCAGCGGCGTCGAGACCCGGGCGTCGGGGCGTGAACGCACGGAGTAGGCCGACGCCACGGTGCGGTCCTTGGCGTTCTGGTTGAAGTCGACGAACACGCCTTCGCGTTCTTCCTTCCACCATCGGCTGGTGGCGAGGTGCGGCGCACGCTGTTCTACCGCCCGGGCCACCGTCTCGGCGGCCAGGCGCACCTGTTTGTAGGGCCACTGCGGGTGGATGCGCGCATAGATGTGAAAGCCCCGCGATCCGGAGGTCTTGGGCCACGGCGTCAACCCGTGATCTTCGAGGACCTCCTTAACGACCAGCGCCACGTCGATGATCTGCGGCCAGGTCACGCCGGGCATCGGGTCCAGGTCGACGCGCAGTTCATCGGGGTGGTCCAGGTCTCCGGAGCGCACGGGGTGCGGATTGAGGTCCACGCAACCGAGGTTGACCGCCCACGCCAGGCCGGCCGCGTCGTGCAGTACCGCCTCTCTCGCCGAGGTGCCCGAGGCGTATTTCAGTTCGGCGACGTCGATCCAGTCGGGGCGGTTCTCCGGTGCCCGTTTCTGGAAGACCGCCTCTTCGGTGATGCCCTTGACGAACCGTTTGAGGATCATCGGCCGGTCATAGACACCACGCAGCGCCCCGTCGGCAACGGCCAGGTAGTAGTGGATCAAGTCCAGCTTGGTCACCGAGGCCTCCGGGAAAACCACCTTGTCCGGGTTCGTGACGGCGACCGCGCGGCCGGCCACCTCCAGTGACTGTGGGCGGGCCATGAGCTCATGGTAATTGCGTCGTAGTTTCAAACCGGGATGCGACGGCAGTCACATAAGGTGTGGCCATGCCTAACCTCACTGACCTCCCGTTCCAGGCGGCAGCCAAAGTCCAGCAACTGGCTGAGCGTGGTTCGGCCGAGTTGCATTACGCGCGCAAGATGTTCGAGGCCGGGGCACTCAAGCTCGATCCGCAGATCATGATCACGATGCTGGCCGACATCCGCCGCTGGGGTGAGTTCGGCATGATCCCGGCGCTCAATGCCCGCCGGTCCCCGGGCCGCACCGCCATCATCGACGACGACGGCGAGATCACGTTCAAGGAACTCGACGAGGCCGCGCACGCGGTGGCCAACGGCCTGCTGGCCAAGGGGGTCAAGGGTGGCGACGGGGTGGCCCTGCTCATCCGCAACCACCGTTGGTTCCTGATCGCACTGTATGGCGCCGCGCGTGTCGGTGCGCGGTTGATCCTGCTCAACAGCGAGTTCTCCGGCCCGCAGATCAAAGAGGTCTCCGAGCGCGAGGGCGCCAAGGTCATCATCTACGACGACGAGTACACCTCCGCCGTCGCGGCATCCGAACCACCGCTGGGCAAACTGCGGGCGCTGGCCACCAACCCCGACAGTGACGAACCGTCGGGGTCCGCGGATGAGACGTTGACGGACCTGATCGCGCGCAACGCGAAGACTCCGGCGCCCAAGGCGACCCAGCACTCCAAGATCATCATCCTGACCAGCGGCACCACCGGCACCCCCAAGGGAGCCAATCGCAGCACCCCACCGTCACTGGCGCCGGTCGGCGGGGTGCTCTCGCATGTGCCGTTCAAAGCGGGGGAAGTGACCTCGCTGCCCGCACCGATGTTCCACGCCCTGGGCTTCCTGCACGCCACCATCGCAATGATGCTGGGCTGCACCCTGGTGCTGCGCCGCAAGTTCAAGCCGGCGACGGTGTTGGCGGACCTCGAGAAGTACCAGGTCACAGCGATCGTCGTGGTACCGGTGATGCTGTCACGTCTGCTCGACGAGCTGGAGAAGACCGAACCGAAACCCGACCTGTCCAAGCTGCGGATCGTGTTCGTCTCCGGCTCTCAGCTGGGCGCCGAGCTCGCCACCCGCGCCTTGAAGGATCTGGGCCCGGTGGTCTACAACCTGTACGGCTCCACCGAAATCGCGTTCGCCTCGATCGCCCGCCCCGAGGACCTGCAGAAGAACCCGTCGACCGTCGGCCCGGTGGTCAAGGGCATCACGGTCAAGCTGCTCGACGACAACGGCAACGAAGTGCCCCGCGGCGAGGTCGGCCGGATCTTCGTGCGGAACACCTTCCCGTTCGAGGGCTACACCGGTGGCGGCGGGAAGGCCATCATCGACGGGATGATGTCCTCCGGTGACGTCGGCTACTTCGATGAGCACGGATTGCTCTACGTGAGCGGCCGCGATGACGAGATGATCGTCTGCGGTGGGGAGAACGTGTTCCCGGCTGAGGTCGAGGACCTGATCAGCGGGCATCCCGAGGTGGTCGAGGCCACCGCGATCGGCGTCGAGGACAAGGAGTGGGGACACCGGCTACGGGCCTTCGTCGTCAAGATCGAGGGCGCCAGCGTCGACGAAGACGCCATCAAGCGGTACGTGAAGGAAAATCTGGCCCGCTACAAGGTGCCCCGCGAGGTGGTCTTTCTGGAGGAGTTGCCCCGCAACCCCACCGGCAAGATCCTCAAGCGCGAACTGAAGGACATGACCGTCGGCGGGGCGGAATAGTCGCCGCGCGCACCTACCTGCCTGGCATGGTCGAAAAGGGTTGGGGCAGAGCGATTCAGATCGCCAGCGACTCGGCGTTGGTGACGCCGACGGAGATGATCCACTACGGGGTGTCGAAGACTGCACTGCTGGCGGTGACACGTGGCTTCGCCAAGGATGCGGCGGGCACCGGCGTGACGGTCAACTCGGTGATCGCCGGCCCCACCCATACCGCGGGCGTGGAGGACTTCGTCTACCAGTTGGTCGACAAGTCCATGCCGTGGGATGCGGCCCAGCGCGAGTTCATGAAACTGCACCGGCCGCAATCACTTCTGCAGCGCCTCATCGAGCCAGAAGAGATCGCCAACATGGTGGTGTATCTCGCCTCGCCGCTGGCGTCAGCGACGACAGGTGGCGCACTGCGAGTCGACGGCGGTTACGTCGACTCGCAGTGCCCTAGATATCCAGTCCGGCTACCGAGGCCTACGGGTCGCGGGGGAGCCCGAGCAGCCGCTCGGCGATGATGTTGAGCTGCACCTCGGTGGTACCGCCGTAAATGGTGGTGGCACGGCTGTACAGCAGCATGTCGTCCCACTTGCCGGTGAGCTGCCCGGGGTCGCCGACCGCGGCGTCGGTGCCGAACGAGGACACCGCGAACTCGGCATAGCCCTGCCCGGTCTTCATGGACAGCAGCTTCGAGATCGCAGCGGCAGGCATCGGATCGCCACCGGCCAGGGTCAGCAGCGTGGAACGCATGTTGAGGATCTTGGCGGCGTGGCCCTCGGCGATCAGTCGGCCGGCCTCGTTCTGTTCGATCTGATCGAACTGGCCGTCGCGGAGGAAATCCACGAAGCCGTCCAGGCTGGCCATGCCGGGGGGCTCGCTGCTGCCGATGGACACCCGCTCATTGGTCAGCGTGTTGCGGCTGACCTCCCAGCCGCGGTTCACCTCGCCGAGGACCATCTCGTCGGGCACGAACACGTCATCGATGAAGACGGTGTTGAACATCGCATTGCCGGTCAGCTCGCGCAGCGGCTGCACCTGCACTCCCTCGCTCTTCATATCGAGCAGGAAGTACGTGATGCCACCGTGTTTCGGTGCACTCGGATCGGTACGCGCCAGCAGTGCGCCCCATTGCGAGAAGTGCGCACCCGTCGTCCAGATCTTCTGGCCGGTGATACGCCAGCCGCCGTCGACCTTCGTCGCCTTGGTGGTCAGGCTGGCCAGATCAGATCCGGCACCCGGCTCGGAAAACAGCTGGCACCAGATCATCTCGCCGCGGAAGGTGGGCGGCAGGAAGCGTTGCTGCTGCTCGTCGGTGCCGTACGCGACGATGGACGGGATGATCCACGCCGCAATGCCCATCGCCGGCCGCTTGACCTTGCCGGAGGCGAACTCCTGGGCGATGATGATCTGCTCGATCGGATTGGACGCCCGGCCCCACGGCTTGGGCAGATGCGGCTGAACCCACCCGCCCTCGGCGATCGCGACGGTGCGCTCCTCGCGTGGAATCGCCTTCAGCCCAGCCACTTCGGCGCGGATCTCTGCACGCAGCTTCTCGGTCTCGGGATCGAGATCGATATTGAGCGACCGCATTCCGGTGGTGGTGGCGGTGTCGACCACGAGCTGTGCATAGTCGGCGACGCGACCGAAGGACGCAGCCAGCACCAGGGCCCGCCGGTAGTACACGTTGGTGTCGTGCTCCCAGGTGAAGCCGATACCTCCGTGCACCTGGATGCAGTCCTGGGCGCAGTGCTGCACCGCGGCGGGAGCCAGGGTGGCCGCCACCGCCGCTGCGAACTCGAAAGCCTGGTCAGCAGAACTGTTCTCGCGTACTTCGTCGATGGCGCGGGCGGCGTCCCACACTGCCGCGGTGGCACGCTCGGTTTCCGCCGCCATCTGCGCGCACTTGTGCTTGATCGCCTGGAACTGTCCGATCGGCCGGCCGAACTGTTCGCGGATCTTGGCATAGGCCGCCGCGGTGTCGGTGGCCCAGCGCGCGACGCCGACGGACTCCGCCGCCAGCAGGGTGGTGATCAACGCGCGCGCCATCGGCCTGGTGAGGTTGCCCAGCACCCGGTCGTCGGCGATCTCGACGGCGTTGGCACGCACGTGCGCTACCGGTCGCAGTGGGTCCAGGCTCTGCACCGGCTCGACTTCGAGCTGGTCGGCGTCGAACACCACCCACTCTTCGCCGCTTTCGATCGCGACGGGCAGCACCAGCACCGATGCCTGGGCGGCGGCGGGCACCGCACGCACCTCGCCGCGGATCACCAATGAGTCACCCTGGCGGGTGGCGGTCAGCCCGGAATCGATTGCGTACGCGGCGATCACCTCGCCGGAGGCCAGGCCGGCGAGCTGCTCGGCCTCCGGGTCGTGCGCCGAGATGAGGGCACTGGCGATGGCTGACGGCACGAACGGGCCCGGCACCGCGCCGTAGCCGAATTCGGCGAGCACGATGGCGAGTTCGAGAATGCCGAAGCCCTGACCGCCGACAGTCTCGGCGAGGTGCAGACCCGGCAGTCCCTGGTCGGCGGCGGCCTTCCAGTAAGGCGGCGGATTCTGCAGCGGCGTCTCCAGGGCTTCGTGCAGCACCTCTGAGGGCGCCACCCGGGACACCAGAGAACGCACCGAATCGGCCAGGTCTACATGCTCAGGGTTGATCGCAATCGGCATTCGTTGCCATCCTTCCGCGCCAATTAACCGGTCGGTTGGGACGAGCGTACCCGGCTATTTGGCCCCGTTGACGACGGAGTAGAGCCACTTGCCCTCGCGCAGTCGGCGGCAGTTCCGCACAGCCATGGTCAGATACCGGGTCACGGTGTCAGCGGTATAGAAGCTGACGTGCGGCATCAGCAGGACGTTGTCGAGTGCCAACAGGGGGTTGTCGGCGGGCACCGGCTCTTCGGCGTAGACGTCGAGGCCGGCGGCGGCGAGCTGGCCGCTGCGCAGCGCCTCGACCATTGCGGCTTCGTCGACGACCTGTCCGCGTGAGGTGTTCACCAGGATGGCACCCGGCTTCATCTTGGCGATCGCGTCGGCGTCGAGCAGGCCCTCGGTGTCGGAGTTGAGCGGCACGTGCACCGAGATGATGTCGCTGGTTTTGAGCAGTTCGTTCAGCGATCTCCAGTTCACGTTGTGCTCATCGCGGCGACTGCTCGTGTGCAGTACCGGGGTGCCCATCGAGCGCAGGATCTGCTCGACACGTTTGGCCACACTGCCGTACCCGATCAGCCCGACGGTGCAGCTGCCGAGGTCGCGGACGGTGTCGCCCAGGCTGGGATCAGCGGGCCAGCCCCGCCCCTCGCGGGTGGCTCGATCCTGTTCGAGCAGTCGACGCATCGCGGCCAGCATCAGCATGATCGTCGCTTCGGCCACCGCGGGGGCATTGGCGCCCGGAGTGTTGGCCACGGAAATTCCGCGCTGCGTGGCGGCGTCCACGTCGATGGTGTTGACTCCCGATCCCAGCTTGTGAATCAGCTTGAGCTTCGGGGCCTTGGCGATGTCGTCGGCGCTCAGCGGCCGCAGGTTGTGCCAGATGACCTCGGCTTCGGGAAGCTCCCGGTAGAACGTCTCGTCATCGTCTTCAGCCACCCAGTGCACATCGAGCCACTCGGATTCTTGGGCGACCTGTTCGGCGGCTTTGCTGCTGGGCTTGAAATGCGCGAGAACTCTCACCGTTTCGTTATCCACGGGGCGATCGTATCGGCCCGCCCCCTCCGGGCTGTCGGAACGCCGCCCCGCGCCGCGTCACGCCCGGAACAGTCGGGGCTCATTGAGCTGATCGAGGATTGCCTGCAGCTGATCCACCAGTTCCTCGGGCGACAGCGCGATCTCCCCGGACAACCACGCCGACAACGTCTGCGCCACCCCGCCGACCACGAAGTGCGCAGTCGCGCTGATGCGGCTGTTGCCGGGGATTTGCAGCGCGGCCTGGATGTGCTCGCGGGACAACATCGCGAAGATGCCGCCCTGTTCGGCGCGTTTGCGCAGGAGCACGCCGTTGGACAGTCGGGTGCTGAACAGCAATCGGCCCACCCGCCGGTCCGCGGAGATGATCCGCACGATATTGGTGATGCCCGCCCGGTTCTGTTCGGCCCACGGGGCCGCGGCGACGGCCGCCTGCGTGGTGGCGGCCAGGTGGGCGGTCACCGAGTCGAAGACAGCGGCGACGAATTCGTCTTTGTCGGAGAAGTATTCATAGAAGTAGCGCACGGTCAGACCCGCTTGTCGGCAAATGGCGCGCACGGTGAGGTCGTCGGGAGTGTCGCCGCTGCCCAGTAGATCCAGGCCGGCATCGATGAACCGCTGCCGGCGGTCCGCGTCGCGAACGCGGGCCTCGATGCCGCGGTAGGGACGTACCTGAGCCACGAAGACCATCTTGACGCGTGTCGGCCCGTGGAGGCAAGATCGGGAAACGCGCGTTCTCACATTTAGCTGGCAGGTGGATGATGACGATCACCGATCCCGTGGACACCGTTGAACGCCCCGTGAGTGACGCCTCCGGCGCCGTTGGCTTCCCCCGGCCCAGGTGGGCGCGCCGTGCGGGCGGCATTGACGAGGGCCTGATGGGAATCGCACTGCTGCTCGGTCCTGCGAACGTGATCATGCAGCTGGCCCGGCCCGGCGTCGGTTACGGAGTGATGGAAAGCCGGGTCGAGAGCGGCCGAGTGGACTTACATCCGATCAAGCGGGCGCGCACCACGTTTACCTACCTGGCGGTGGCCGGCTGGGGTAGTGACGACCAGAAGGCCGCATTCCGGCGGGCGGTGAACCGTGCGCACGCACAGGTGTATTCGACGGACGAAAGCCCGGTGAAGTACAACGCCTTCGATACCGACCTGCAGCTGTGGGTCGCGGCGTGCCTCTACAAAGGATCTGTCGACGCCTACCGGACCTTCGTCGGTGAGATGGACGAGGTGACCGCCGACCAGCACTACGCCGACAGCGTGACCCTGGGCACCACCCTGCAGGTGCCGGCCGAGAAGTGGCCGGCCGATCGGGCGGCATTCGACAAGTACTGGCAGGAATCCCTGGACAAGGTCCACATCGACGACGCGGTGCGCGAGTACCTGTATCCGATCGCCGCCAACCGCATCAAGGGAGTGCGGCTGCCGCGGCCGATTCAGCAGCGTTCGGAGGATCTGGCCGTCCTCATCACCACCGGGTTCCTGCCCCAGCGATTTCGTGAGGAGATGCGTCTGCCCTGGGACGTGCAGCGGCAGCGCCGATTCCACCGGATCATGCGGGGGCTGCGGGTGGTCAACAGCGCCCTGCCGCGGCCGATCCGGCAATTCCCCTTCAACGTGCTGCTCAAGGACGTGGACTGGCGGATCCGGACGGGTCGCCCGCTGGTGTGACGCGATGGCTCCCTGATTGACCCGCGCCCAGCAGGGACATGGTCCAGCGGGACCCTGGGTGCCGTACCAGCGTCTCGACAGTTAGCTTATGCAATGCTAACTTCAGCCAAGTTAGCTTAGGCAATACTGACTTGAGAAGACGGCGGGGGTGGTCGCGTGCTGCGCCCGAACAGGAGCCCATGAATATTCGTGTTGACACCCTGCGTGTGGACGGCGACATCGTCAGTCGTTTCGCCACGTGCTGCAAAGGGCTGGGTCTGGCGGTTTACGACCGGCGACGGCCGGCCGACTTGGCCGCTGCGCGTTCGGGTTTCGTCGCGCTGACCCGAGTGGCGCACGACCAGTGCGACGCCTGGACCGGGCTCGCCGCCGCCGGCGACAGCTCTCTGCCGGTCCTGCAGGCGGTTTCGTCGACCGTCGAGACCGCGGGTGTGTTACAGCAGAAGGTGGAGTTGGCGCCCAAGGCGCTGGGGTTCGACTACGACACCGGTCTGTACCTTCAGTTCCGCGCCACTGAGCCCGACGAATTCCATCTGGCCTATGCCGCTGCGCTGGTCGGCGCAGGACACTTCGTCGAAGCCGACGCGCTGCTGGCCCAAGTGGTCGCCCGCCGGCCGCAGTGGCCCGAGGCACGTTGGGTGGGGGCGGCGCTGCATTTCCGCGCACAGCGCTGGTCCGACGTCATCAAACTCCTCAATCCGATCGTCAATGACTCCAGCTTGGACCCGGTGTTCGGCCACGCCGCAAAGGTCACTCTCGGCACTGCGCTGGCGCGCCTGGGGATGTTCGCACCCGCGCTGTCCTATCTGGAGGAGCCCGAGGGACCCTGCGAGTTGGCCGCGACCGACGGCGCGCTGGCCAAGGCGCTGGCGCTGCGGGCGCACGGTGAGGAAGCAGCCGCCGCGGAGACACTGCAGGATCTCTATGCCGCGCACCCGGAGAACGCGCAGGTCGAAATAGCCCTGTCGGACCCCAGCTTCCACATCGTCACCACCACCGCCGCCCGGATCGAGGCCCGTACCGATCCGTGGGATGTCGACACCGAGCCCGGCGAGGCCGACTTCGTCGACCCCGATGCCCACGAACGCAAGGCCGAGCTACTCGCCGAAGCCGAGCAGCAACTGGGCGAGTTCATCGGCCTCGACGAGGTCAAGGACCAGGTCGCCCGGCTGAAGAGCTCCGTCGCCATGGCACTGCTGCGGCAGGAACGCGGCCTGGCCGTCGCCCAGCGCTCGCACCACCTGGTGTTCGCCGGCCCACCCGGGACGGGAAAGACCACCATTGCGCGCGTGGTCGCCAAGATCTACTGCGGTCTGGGCCTTTTGCGTAAAGAGAACGTCCGTGAGGTGCATCGCGCCGACCTGATCGGTCAGCACATCGGCGAGACCGAGGCCAAGACCAACGCCGTCATCGACAGCGCCCTCGACGGCGTGCTGTTCCTCGACGAGGCGTACGCATTGGTGGCGACCGGCGCCAAGAACGACTTCGGGCTCGTGGCCATCGACACGCTGCTCGCACGCATGGAGAACGACCGTGACCGGCTCGTTGTCATCATCGCCGGATACCGCGCGGACCTCGACCGGTTTCTGGACACCAACGAAGGTCTGCGTTCGCGCTTCACCCGCAGCATCGACTTCCCGTCGTATACCGCCGCCGAACTCGTCGAGATCGCCAATTCGATGGCCAAGCAGCGCGACAGCCTGTTCGAGCAGGCCGCACTCGACGACATGCAAGGCCTGTTCAGCCAGCTGGCGACGTCGTCGAGTCCCGACGCGCTCGGGGTGGAACGCCGCAAGCTCGACATCGCAGGCAACGGCCGCTTCGTGCGCAACGTGGTGGAACGGTCCGAGGAGGAGCGCGAGTTCCGCCTCGACCACACCGAACATTCGGGGCAGGCGGCCGCTCATCACTTCACCGACGAGGAGCTGATGACGATCACTGCCGGCGACGTCCGTAGTTCAGTGGTGCCGCTGCTGCGCGGACTGGGCCTGACGGTGCCGTCATGAGCGAGCGGCAGTCCTTTTCCTCACGCACTCCGGAGAACTCCAATCCCGACCGGGTGACCTACCGGCGGGGTTTCGTCACCCGCCATCAGGTCACCGGGTGGCGCTTCGTGATGCGCCGCATCGCCTCCGGGGTGGCGATGCACGACACCAGAATGCTGGTGGATCCGCTGCGCTCGCAGTCACGGGCAGTGCTGATGGGAGTCCTGCTCCTGATCACCGGCGTGCTGGGCTGCTTCGTGTTCTCGTTCATCCGTCCCAGTGGCGCCGCGGGCAACGACGCGGTGCTCGCCGACCGGGACACCGCTGCGCTTTACATCCGGGTCAACGACGAGCTGCACCCGGTGCTCAATCTGACCTCGGCCCGGCTGATCGCCGGGCAGCCGGTCAACCCAACCCAGGTGAAAAGCGCAGAGCTGGACCGTTTTCCGCGCGGCGGCCTGATCGGCATCCCCGGCGCACCGGAACGTATGGTGCAGGCGCGGGAGCAGGGCGCGAGCTGGACGGTGTGCCAGGGCAACGATTCGGTGGCACCGGGAGTCACCGTCATCGCGGGCGCGCCCGCCCAGGGTGGCGAGCGGGCCGGGACCTTGGCCGAGGATCGCGCCGTACTGGTGGACACGGGTTCAGGCACCTGGCTGCTGTGGGGCGGACGCCGCAGCCCGATCGATCTCGCAGACCGCGCCGTCACCGGCGCGCTGGGATTCGGTGCGAATATCCCTGCGCCGCGGCCAATCTCGTCAGGACTGTTCAATGCCATCCCCGAGGGCGTGGCGTTGCGTGCACCGCAGATCGCCGGCGCGGGCGAGTGGGCGCAGTTCCCGCTGCCGGTGGGCGCACCGGTCGGTTCTGTGATCGTGGCCTACGGCGCCGACAACACGATGCTCTACTACGCGGTGTTGCCGGACGGTCTGCAGCAGATCTCACCGGTGCTGGCGGCGTTGCTGCGTAACACCGATTCCTATGGCCTGCAACAGCCTCCGCGGTTGGGTGCCGACGAGATCGCCGCACTACCGGTGTCGCAGATGCTCGACGCCGACGCTTACCCCGACCGCCAACTCGACCTGGTGGACGCCCAGAGCTCACCGGTGACCTGCGCCAGTTGGGCCAAGCCCGCTGATGCGAGCACGAGCTCACTGACCCTGCTCTCGGGCGCGGCGCTGCCGGTATCCGAGGCGACCAGCACCGTCGAGCTGGTCAACGGCGGCACGGCCACCCGGGTGGCGATCCCCGCCGGCAGCGGGTACCTGGTGCAGACCGTCGGGTCCGAACCGACGGCACCGCCGGCCGGCGCGCTGTTCTGGGTGTCTGACACCGGCGTCCGTTACGGCCTCGAGGGTGACGGTGATCTGTCCAAAACCGTTGCCGCACTGGGATTGAATGAGCCGGCAACTCCGATCCCGTGGTCGGTGCTGTCGCTGTTGACGCCGGGCCCGGCGTTGTCGAGGGACGGCGCACTGACCGCCTACACGTCTGCGAGCGGTCTGGAGACCACCCGATGAGCCGGTTGATTTTCGAGTCGCGCCGACGGCTGCCGCGACCGACCTCCCACAAGGGCACCATCACCATCGAGGCACCGCCGGAATTGCCCCGGGTGGTGCCGCCGTCACTGCTGCGCCGGGCGCTGCCCTATCTGATCGTGCTGCTGATCGTCGGCATGATCGTCGCCCTGGTGGCCACCGGTATGCGGTTGATCTCGCCGACGACCCTGTTCTTCCCGTTCGTCCTGCTGTTGGCCGCCACCGCCCTCTACCGCGGTAACGACAACAAGATGCGCACCGAAGAGGTCGACGCCGAGCGTGCCGACTACCTGCGATATCTGTCGGTGGTCCGGGACAACGTGCGCGCGCAGGCCGAGGCGCAACGGGCGGCGCTGCAGTGGTCGCATCCCGAACCGGCTGTGCTGGCGCAGATCCCGGGTTCTCGGCGGCAGTGGGAGCGTGACCCGCAGGATTCCGACTTCCTGGTATTGCGCGCCGGCCTGGCCGACGTGGCGCTGGACACCACCCTGCGCGTCAAGGACGCCGCCGACGAGATCGATCTCGAACCGGTGTCCTACAGCGCGCTCCGCGCCCTGCTCGACACCCAGCGGACCGTGTCCGATGCGCCAGTGGGCATCGACCTGACGAAGGTCTCCCGCATCACCGTGGTGGGCGACCCCCACGAGGCCCGGGCCGCAGTGCGGGCGTGGATCGCACAGGCGGTCACCTGGCATGACACCGGCGTGTTGGGTGTCGCCCTGGCCAGCCCGCAGCTGGAGCAGCCGGACTGGTCCTGGTTGAAGTGGTTGCCGCACACCGACATTCCCGGTGAGGTCGACGGCACCGGGCCGGCCCGTTTTCTGGCCGCCAACACCGACGAGCTGATCGCGAAAATCGGACCGGCGCTGGCCGACCGCCCGCTCTTCAAAGGGTCGACCCGATCCCACGACGAGGCCTTGCGGCACCTGGTCATCATCGTCGACGACCCGGGCTATGACCTGAGCGGCTCGGTGCTCTCAGCCGGACTGGCCGGTGTCACGGTGGTGCAGATCGCCGACATCGAACCGGCCGGCGATCAGTATCCCGACCCCGAACGCCCGCAGCTGCTGGTGCGCGACGGGCGTATCCAGCGGTGGTTGACCGGCGGTTGGCAGCCGTACGTGGATCGTGCCGATGTGATGGGGACCGCCGAAGCCAACCACCTGGCACGTCAGTTGTCGCGGTGGGATTCCAACCCGACCCACGCAGGGCTGCGGTCGGCCGCCACCCGGGGTGCCTCCTTCACGACATTGCTCGACATCGCCGATGCCTCGCAGCTGGACGTGCCCACACTGTGGGCGCCGCGTCGCCGCGAGGACGAGCTGCGGGTTCCCATCGGGGTGACGGCCACCGGCGAACCGTTGTACTTCGACCTCAAGGACGAAGCCGAAGGCGGGATGGGACCGCACGGTCTGATGATCGGCATGACGGGCTCCGGAAAGTCCCAGACCCTGATGTCGATCCTGCTGTCGCTGTTGACAACCCACTCCGCCGACCGACTCATCGTGATCTACGCCGACTTCAAGGGCGAGGCCGGCGCCGACATCTTCCGCAACTTCCCGCAGGTCGTCGCGGTCATCTCCAACATGGCGGAGAAGAAGTCGCTCGCCGATCGGTTCGCCGACACGCTGCGCGGCGAGGTGGCCAGGCGCGAGACGCTGCTGCGTGAAGCGGGGCGACGGATCCAGGGCAGCGCGTTCAACTCGGTCACCGAGTACGAGGCGGCGGTCGACGCGGGTCATGACCTGGCACCGATACCGACGTTGTTCGTCGTGGCCGACGAATTCACGCTGATGCTCGCCGACCATCCCGAGTACGCTGAGCTGTTCGATTACGTTGCCCGCAAGGGTCGTTCGTTCCGCATCCACATCCTGTTCGCGTCGCAGACCCTCGACGTCGGCAAGATCAAGGACATCGACAAGAACACGTCGTACCGGATCGGTCTGAAGGTGGCCAGCCCGTCGGTGTCACGGCAGATCATCGGTGTCGAAGACGCCTACCACATCGAATCCGGTAAGGAACACAAAGGCGTCGGCTTCCTGGTGCCTGCTCCCGGCGCTGAGCCGATCAAGTTCCGCAGCACCTACGTCGACGGAATCTACGAACCGCCGCGGACGCCCACCTCTTTTGTGGTGCCGACGGTTTCGGAGCCCAAACTGTTCACCGCCGGTGCTGTCGAACTCGACCAGGACGTGGTGTTCCTGCCTGAGGGTGAAACGGTGTCTGGGCCGCCGAAGAAGCTGATCGCGACCATCGGCAACCAGCTGGCGCACTACGGTCCGCAGGCACCCCCACTGTGGTTGCCGCCGTTGGACGAGCCGGTTGCGCTCACCTCGGTGCTTGCACACGCCGGGATCGAGGAACGGCAGTGGCGCTGGCCACTCGGCCAGATCGACCGCCCGTTCGAGATGCGCAGGGATCCGCTGGTGTTCGACGCCCGCTCCGCGGCGGGCAACCTGCTGATTCACGGCGGCCCGAAGTCGGGCAAGTCGACCGCACTGTTGACGTTCATCCAGTCGGCAGCCGAACTGCACAGTCCCCGTGAGGTGAGCTTCTACTGCCTCGACTACGGCGGCGGCGTCCTGCAGGCCGCCTCGGAGCTGGCCCACGTCGGCAGTGTGGCCTCGCCGCTGGACGGTGAGCGGATCCGACGCACCTTCGGTGAGATCGAGGCGTTGCTGCGGTCACGGCAGCGCGGCGGTGACCGTGCTCGCGACGATGGCTACGGCCATGTCTTTCTGGTGATCGACAACCTGTACGCGTTCAGCCGGGACAACACCGACCAGTTCAACACCCGCAACCCGTTGCTGGCCAAGGTGACCGAGTTGGCCAACTCGGGTCTGGCCTACGGGATCCACGTCGTGATCACCACACCGAACTGGCTGGAGGTCCCGCTGGCGATGCGCGACGGCCTGGGGCTTCGGCTGGAGCTGCGGCTACCCGATCCCCGTGACAGCAATGTCCGTGTTCCGGGGGCGCTGCGTCGGCCCGCCGAAAGTGTTCCGGCTGACCAGCCGGGTCGCGGCCTGACCATGGCCGCCGAGCAGTTCCTGTTCGCCGCACCGGAATTGGACCGGGCCGCGGCCATCAGCGCCCGCCATTCCGGAGTCAGCGCACCGCCGGTGCGGTTGCTGCCCACCAATCTGGAAGCGGCGGTCGTGGCTCCGCTGTACCGCGGGCCCGAGCAGTTGGTCCTCGGCCAGCGCGAGGACGACCTGGCGCCGGTGGTGGTGGACTTCGGTGACCAGCCGCTGATGATGGTTTTCGGTGACACCAAGTCGGGCAAGACGACCCTGCTACGGCACCTCATCCGGACCGTGCGCGACAATTCCACCGCAGATCGGGTGGCGTTCACGGTGCTCGACCGTCGCCTGCATCTGGTCGAGGAGCCGTTGTTCCCGGACAACGAGTACACCGCGAACATCGACCGGGTGACCCCGGCGATGCTCGGTCTGGCGGCGATCATCGAACAGCGCCGTCCCCCGCAGGGCCTGTCCTCGGACGAATTGAAGCGCTGGACCCTTTCCTCCCGGTCGGGCCAACTGCACTACCTGATCATCGACGACGTGGACGCCATCCCCGACGGCCCGGCGATGAGCGGCCAGTACGTGGGGCAGCGTCCGTGGACACCGATCATCGGATTGCTCTCGCAGGCAGCTGATCTCGGGCTGCGGGTGATCGTCACCGCCCGGGCCACCGGGTCGGCGCATGCGCTGATGACCAACCCGTTGTTGCGCCGGCTCAATGACCTGCAGGCCACCACCCTGATGCTCTCCGGCAACCCGGCCGAGAGTGGAAAGATCCGCGGTCATCGGTTCGCACGTCAGCTCGCAGGCCGCGCCGTGCTCCTCGATGACGGCGACACCCCCACCCATCTCCAGCTGGTGAACCCATTGGCCGGAACCGAAGTCGAAGACGGCTCGCACATGAGAGGCAGGAACCAATCGTGACTCTTCGCGTCGTTCCCGAAGGAATGGCCGCCGCCAGCGCGGCGGTCGAAGCTCTCGCCGCCCGGCTCGCGGCAGCCCACGCGGCCGCGGCACCGGCCATCACCGCGGTGATACCTGCCGCCGCCGATCCGGTATCGCTGCAGACAGCGGTGGGCTTCAGCGCCCAGGGTGCCGAACACCAGACTGTTGCCGCCCAGGGCGTTGAGGAGTTGGGCCGCTCCGGCGCCGGTATCGGTGAGTCCGGAAGCAGTTATGCCACCGGCGATGCGCAGGCCGCGAACTCCTGGGCTCCGGTGTATCTTTCGCGCAGCGGCGGGCTATGACCGCGCCGGTGTGGATCGCCTCGCCCCCCGAGGTGCACTCCGCGTTGCTGTCGGCGGGCCCCGGACCGGGCCCGCTGCTTGCCGCCGCCGGCGCCTGGACGGCATTGGCCGGCGAATATTCCTCTGCGGCAGCTGAACTGACTTCAGTGCTCGGCACCGTGCAGGCCGGCGCCTGGGAAGGCCCCAGCGCCGAACAGTACGTGGCCGCACACGCCCCGTACCTGGCCTGGCTGACCCAGGCCAGTGCCAACAGCGCGATGGTCGCCGCCCAGCAGCAGACCGCAGCCGTTGCCTACACGACCGCCTTGGCCACAATGCCGACGCTCGCCGAGCTCGCCGCGAACCACACCATGCGTGGTGTGCTCATGGCCACCAACTTCTTCGGTATCAACACCATCCCCATCGCGATCAACGAAGCCGACTACGTGCGGATGTGGGTCCAGGCCGCCACCAGCATGGCCACCTATCAGGCCGTCGCCGGCACCGCACTGGCATCCGCACCCCGCACCACACCCGCGCCGTTCGTGCTGGCCCCGGGTGTCGGGGAGGCCGGTTCGATGATGGCCTCGCTGACCGCAACAAGCGCACAGGCGCAGGCCACCGAATCGGGCTCGGCACTGCAGAACTCGAACGCCATCACCGACCTGCTCGAGGACTACATCAAGTCGTTGCCCGGCGGTGACGAGATCTGGAAGTTCCTCCAGGACCCGTTGGGCACCATCCAGCAGATCATCACCGACTTCTCGACCAACCCCTCGGCGGCCCTGGCCACGTGGGGCCCGCTGCTGATGGCAGTGGCGTATCAGCTGATCACCCAGCCGCTCGGGTGGGCCACCTGGGGACTGATCCTGGCGGCGCCCCTGCTGATCCCGGCGCTGATCGCCACCGCATTGTCGCTGCTGGGCCTGCTGGGTGCACTCCAGCTGCAGCTCCCTGTGCCTGCTGCGGACGCCCCCGTGGCCGCGCCGGCACCCGGCCAGCAGCAGCAGAATTACCCCGCGGCCGGGATCACTGCGCCCGGCTCGCCCGGGGTGAGTGCGCCCTCGGCGCCGGCACCGTCGTCAGCTGCGGTTCCCACCGGGACCGCGGCGTCTGCGGCCGCTGCGCCGGTGGTGCCTTACGCAGTGCAGGGCATCGACCCCGACGAGGGCGTCGGACCGACGCTGAATGACGGTCTCAGCGCCAAAGCACCCGCCTCGGACATGGCGGCGGCGAGCTCGGCCGCGGCGTTGGCGGCCACCCAGGCACGGCGCAAGGCGCGACGTCGCCGTGGAGCCGAGGCCAAGGATCGCGGTTACCGCGACGAGTACATGACGATGGACGACGGGCCCGTCGCGCCTCCGCAGGACCAAGCGCCGGCGTCCCGGCCGACCACCACCCGGGCCTCGGCGCAGGGCGCAGGAACGCTGGGTGCGTCCGGCTTGACCGGCACCGAGACCAAGACCGGGGCCGTGGACGCCGCGGGTATGACCGCGCTGGAGGGGGACTCCTTCGGCAACGGACCCACCATCCCGATGTTGCCGAACACGTGGGGTTCCGGCGCGGAGGCAGAACAGGGGGCCCCACCTGAAGAAACCGGGTAAGCATCGAAGTCATTGTCGGCAACACAGATTGGAGAGCACGTATGAGTATGTTGGACGCTCACATTCCCCAGATCATCGCCTCGGAGTCGGCCTTCGCGGCCAAGACGGCCGTGATGCGCAGCACCATCGCCCAGGCAGAACAGGCGGCGATGTCGGCGCAGGCATTCCACATGGGCGAGTCGTCCGTGGCCTTCCAGGGAGCGCACGCCCGTTTCCTCGAAGTTGCCGCGAAAGTGAACACCCTGCTCGACGTCGCCCAGGTCAATCTCGGTGATGCCGGTGCCACCTATGTCGCCGAGGACGCGGCAGCCGCCAGCACGTACGGAGGAATCTGATGTCCCAGATCATGTACAACTACCCGGCGATGCTCGGGCACGCCGGCGAGATGTCCGGTTATGCCGGCGCGTTGCACGCCATCGGCGCCGACATCGCCGCCGAACAGGCTGCGCTGCAGGGGGCTTGGCAGGGTGAAACCGGCATGACGTACCAGGCCTGGCAGGCACAGTGGAACACCGCCATGGAGGAGCTGGTGCGGGCGTACCGCGCGATGGCCACCACCCATGAGACCAACACGGTGTCCATGCAGGCCCGCGATCAGGCCGAAGGGGCGAAGTGGGGCTAGCGGGAGGGCCGTGCCGGGGAAATGGGCGCACCTAACGCTGTCGAGCTGACGGTCGAGGCTGCCTGGTTCATCGCGGATGCGGTTGAGGCAGGCGCCTTTCCGTGGGTTCTGGGCATCACGACGCCGTACCGTGACGCCAGGGCCCGTTCGACGTTCGTGGCACGCCAGACCGCTGAGCTGACGGCGCTGGGCGTGATCTCCCCGTCGTCCGGGCAGATCTCACCGGCGGTCGCGGAGTGGATCCGCGTGGTGTGCTTTCCGGACCGTTGGCTCGAAATGCGTTATGTGCGCAGCGGTTCGGACACCACCGAGCTGCTCCGCGGCATCGTGGCCCGGCGCGGCGATCACACGGTCGTGGCGCTGCGCAATGCGCAGTTGGTGACGTTCACCGCCTTGAGTGTCGACGACCCGTACGCTCTGGTACCCATCCTCGCTGCAGGGCTGGACAACCGGGCGCCGGCCCGATTCGCCGAGTTCGCAATGCCGGCCCGGGTCGGGGCTCGGGCCGACGAACAACTGCGCGCCGGCACAGACCTGGCCGCAGTGCTCGACTATCTGGGAGTGCCCACCACTGCCCGGCCCGTGGTCCGCGCTGTCTTCAACGGGCCTCGCAGCTACGTCGAAGTCGTGGCCGGTCAACGCCGCGATGGCAGCCACGCCACGTCCGAGGTGGGAATCGCCGTGGTGGACACCACCGAAGGACGGGTGGTGGTGAGCCCCAGCAGAGCGGCCGACGGCGAATGGGTGTCGACGTTCGCACCCGGCACTGCGTTCGCGATCGCGCTCGCCGCCGAGAACCTCACCGCAACACTGCCTGACGGGCAGTGGTTCCCGTCCACCCACCTGGCCCGCGACTTCACTGCGCGCCAGGGTTGATTTGTCAGCTGAAAGAGAAGAACCGATACATGAGTGAGTCCCCGGTCCTGCCCATCGTCAGGGTGGCCATCCTCAGCGACAGCCGGATGACGGAGATGGCGCTGCCCGCGGAACTTCCGCTACGCGAGGTGCTTCCGGCCGTCCAGCGGCTGTTGCCGACCGACGTCGAGGACACAGCCACCACGCCGGGTGGGCTGAGTCTGGCTCCGATCGGCGGTGCGCCGTTCAGTCTGGACGCCAGCCTGGACACCGTAGGGGTGGTCGACGGTGACCTGCTTGCGCTGCAATCGCTCCCGGCCGGGCCCGCCGCGCCGGGGATCGTCGAGGACATCGCCGACGCCGCAGTGATCTTCTCCGCGGCACGGCTGCAGCCCTGGGGACTTCGCCACATCCAGCTCGGCGCCAGGGCCGCGGTGGTGGCCCTGATCCTCCTTGCGACCGGCCTCGGTGTCGCGCATACCGTCGCCGCGGACGAGCCCATCGGGCTCTATGTGGTGAGCGTTCTCGCAGCGGCCACCGCGGTGGCCGCGCTCTTGCTGCGGGCCCGCTCGCAGCGGCCTGCGGCCGAGATCTCCATCGTCGCGCTGGCGCCGATCGCCGCCGCGTTCACGCTGGCCGTACCCGGTGACTTCGGGGCGGCGCAGGTACTACTGGGCGCTGCCGGCGTGACGGCCTGGTCGCTGATCAGCGTCATCCTGGCTTCCCCCGGCAGTGCTGAAGAGGCGCAGCGGTCGCGGGCCTTCTTCACCGCCACCAGCGTGGTGGGCTTCGGCGTGTTGTTGGCCGCGGGCGCGGCGTTGATCTGGTCGCTGCCGTTGCTCACGCTGGGCTGCGGTCTGATCGTGCTGGCGCTGCTGGTGACGGTGCAGGCTGCCCAGCTTTCGGCGATGTGCGCGCGATTGCCGCTACCGGTCATTCCCGCCCCGGGTGACCCCGCACCGTCGGCGCCACCCCTGAGCGTGCTGCGGGACCTGCCGCGGCGCGTACGGATCAGCGAAGCCCATCAGACGGGATTCATCGCCGGCGCGGTGCTGCTGTCGGTCCTCGGCGTGTTGGCGATCGCCGGACGGCCCGAGGCCCCGGGTGTGTGGGGTTGGTACGTGGTGGCCGCGGTAGGTGCTGCCGCGGTGCTGCGGGCCCGGGTGTGGGACACCGTGTCCTGCAAGGCATGGCTGTTGGCCCAGCCACATCTGGTGACGGTGCTGCTGACGGTGCTGTTCATCGTCCAAGAGCGTTACCTGGCGGCACTGTGGTCCTCGCTGGTGCTGGCAGCGTTGGTGGCCATCTGGTGCTTTGTCGCCACCAACCCCAGACTTGCCTCCGCAGACAGCTATTCACTGCCGATGCGCCGCGTGGTCGGTTTCCTGGCCTCCGCTATCGACGCCTCGCTGATCCCGGTGATGGCATACCTGGTCGGTATCTTCACCTGGATCCTCAATCGATGATCCGAGCCGGATTGCGGTGCGTGGCCGCCGGGGCGGCGGTGCTGCTTGCGGCGGGCCCGACGGCGTGGGCGGTCAGCCCTCCGGTGGTGGACCCCACCGCGCAGCCACCGTCGGGCAGCACCGGACCGGTTGCGCCCATGACGCAACGCGGTGAGTGCATCATCACCGGGCTCACCCCGGTGTTCGCCGCCGCCGCCGTTCCCACGGGTCAAACCATGCTGAATGTGCCTGGCGCCTGGCGATTCTCGCGGGGCGAGGGGCAGACGGTCGCGGTGATCGACACGGGTGTGCAGCCTGGACCGCGGCTGCCCAACGTCGACGGGGGTGGTGACTACGTCGGGAAGACCGATGGGCTCACCGACTGCGACGGGCAGGGCACGATGGTCGCCGGCATCATCGCAGGACAACCGGGTGACGACGGTTTCGCCGGCGTGGCACCGGCAGCGCGGGTGTTGTCGATCCGGCAGACCTCGAGGATGTTCTCGCCGAGCGCCCCGGCCGAGGACCAGGCCGCCGCGCAGGCCCGCATCGACATCGCGTCGCTGGCCCGAGCGGTGGTGCGTGCCGCCGACGAAGGGGCACGCGTCATCCACATCTCGGCCGTCACCTGCCTCGGCACGGACAGCACCATCGACCAGGCCACCCTGGGTGCGGCACTGCGGTACGCGGCGTTGGACAAGGATGCGGTGATCGTCGCCGCGGCAGGCAATACCGGCCCGGGTGGCGGCACCGGTGGACCCGCCTGCCAGTCCAACCCCCTGAACAACGTCGGACCCTCGGAGGACCCGCGCAACTGGGCCGGTGTGGGTTCCATTTCGGCACCGTCGTGGTGGCAGCCCTACGTGCTGTCGGTGGGATCGCTGACTCCGCAGGGCCAGCCCTCGGCGTTCACGATGGCAGGCCCGTGGGTCGGCATCGCCGCACCGGGGCAGGACATCGTGTCGGTCAGCAATGCGCCGGACGGGGGCTTGGCCAACGGTGTCCCGAACAACCGCAACGAACTCGCCGCGGTCCACGGATCCAGTTATGCCGCCGCATACGTGTCCGGTGTTGCTGCGCTGGTGCGCAGCCGTTTTCCGGAGATGCGCGCCGCCCAGGTGGTCGAACGATTGACTGCTACCGCCCACAATGGCGCGCACACCCCGTCGAACCTGGTGGGGGCCGGTACCGTCGACGCGGTCGCCGCACTGACCTGGCAACTGCCCGTGCCCGCTGCGGGCGACCAACCCCCCACCCGGATCGCGGCACCCGTGGATCCGGAACCGGCCAACCACCTCCCGCGCAATGTGGCCTTCGGCGGTACCGCAGCGCTGGTGCTGGCGGTAGCCGTGACCGCACTCGTGGTGCAGCGCCGCAGACAAGAGTCTCCAGGAGAGGAACGAGTCCGATGACGGGCCGAATCATGTTGGCGCTGTTGGCCGTTATTCCGGCCGCGATGGCCTACCCGTGGCAGTCGACGCTGGACTGGTGGGTGTTCGGGATCGCCGTCGCGGTGCTGATCGTGGTGTTCGCATGGTGGCGCGGAACCTTCGTGACCACCCTGGTGGCGCGACGCGCCGCGTTGTTGCGCCGCCGAGACGAACCGCGGCATCAGGTGCAGCACAGCGACACCGACGCCCGCACCACGGCCGTCCTACAGGTGCTCTCCGGCGACGACGACCAGCAGCTGCTGTCGACACTGGCCGGGTACCTCGACAGGTACGGAATCCGATGTGACGCGGTGCGGGTCACACACCGTGACACCCCAGCCGGGCGTAGCACCTGGGTGGGGCTCACGCTGTCGGCGGCGGCGAATCTCGGTGCGCTGCAAGCACGGTCTGCGAACATCCCGCTGCGCGAAACCGCGCAGGTCACCCTGCGGCGGCTCGCCGACCACCTGCGCGAGCTGGGCTGGTCCGTCAGCACCGTCGATGCGAACATCCCCGACCTGCTCGGTCCCGCCCCCAAGGAGCGTTGGCGGTCGGTGCAGGACGGCGAGCATGGGTACCTCACCTGCTACGCGGTGCCCGCCGGTGACAGTCTGGCCGAGACGTTGGACGAGGTGCGCACGGCGTCGTCCAGCGAGGTGTGGACGGTGGTCGAACTGAGCGGCATGCCGACGCGACCGGATGTCGCAGCCGTCTGTGCCATCCGGACCGACGAACTGCCCGACGCCGCACCGGTGCCCAACCTGCGGCCGCTGCGGGGACAACAGCGCAGGACGCTGGCGACACTGCACCCCGAATCGACCGCACGCCTGGCGCTCAGCATCTGATCCGCAGTCAGTGCAGACCGAACAACTGCGCGGCGTTGTCGAATAGCACGCCGCGGGCCCATTCGTCGTCGACCCCGTCCAGTTCGGTGATGGAGCTCAGGGCCTCGCTGTAGCCGTAGGGGATGTTCGGGAAGTCGCTGCCGAACAGGATGCGGTCGCCGGCGTCGCGCAGCCGGGGAAGAAGGTCCCGGGGAAACGGCATCGTCTCCTCGCAGAACCGGGTGAAGGCCATGGTGGTGTCGAGGCGTAGCTCGTCGTAGCGGTCCGTCAGCGCCAGGAATTCGCCGTATTCCGGCATGCCCAGGTGGGCGATGATCAGCGGCAGGCGCGGGTACCTGCTCAGCAGCCGCTGCACCGGCGCGATGCCGGTGTGGGTGCCGGGCACCGGCCCGGAACCGCAGTGGATCACCACCGGGATCCCCGCGTCCTCGATGCTGCCCCACACGTTGTCCAGAAGCGGATCGTTGGGGTCGTAGCCGCCGACCTGGATGTGCGCTTTGAAGACCCGGGTGCCTGACGCGATGGCCGCGAAGACGTAGTCGGCGGCGTCGGGTTCGGGGAAGAATGTGGCCGTTGCCAGGCAGTCCGGCGTCGCGGCCGCGAACTGCGCCGACCATTGGTTCAGCCACGCCGCCATCTCCGGCTTGTGCGGATAGACCAACGAGGTGAAGGCCGACACGCCGAAGTCCCGCAGTGTCCGAACCCGTTGTGCCTCGTCGGCGCGGTAGGTGATCGGCCATTCCCGGCCGATCAGCGGACCCTGGGCGTCGAAGTACTGCCACACCTTGTCCATCACCGACTTCGGCATGAAGTGGGTGTGCACGTCGATGATTCCCGGCAGTCCCAGAGACTGCCAGATTCTGCGGACTGATTGTGCTTCCTGCATCGCCATAGATGATGGCACTATGTGGAACCCCGACGTGTACCTGGCCTTCGCCGACCACCGCGGCCGGCCATTCTTCGACCTGACAACGCGTATCGACTGCAGGCAGCCGCGGCGGGTTGTCGACCTCGGCTGCGGGCCGGGCAACCTGACCCAGACTCTGGCTCAGCGGTGGCCGGACGCGGCGCTCGAGGCCGTTGACGACTCCCCGGAGATGGTGGCCGCCGCCCGGGAACGCGGGATCGACGCCGTGCTCGGCGACGTGACGACGTGGACACCGGCACCGGATACCGATGTGGTGATTTGCAACGCGGTGCTGCACTGGGTGCCCGGGCACACCGAATTGGTGACGCGTTGGGCGCGTGCGCTGGCGCCGGGATCGTGGCTGGCCTTCCAGGTGCCGGGCAACTTCGACGCGCCGTCGCACCAGTCGATGCTCGCCGTCGCTCGCCGCGAACCCTTCGCCGAAGCCTTGCGGGACATGCCGTTTCAAGGGGGAGAGGTGGTGCAGACGGCGAGCCGATATGCCGGCCTGTTGACTGACGCCGGCTGCACCGTCGACGCGTGGGAGACCACCTATGTTCACGAACTCACCGGTGCGACACCGGTGTTGGACTGGATCACCGGGTCCGCCTTGACCGCGGTCAAGAGCAGGCTCTCAGAGGAAGCGTGGCAGCAGTATCGACATGCTCTGACGCCCCTGCTGGCCGACGCCTACCCGGCCCGCGCGGACGGCCGCACGTTCTTCCCGTTCCGGCGGATCTTCGTCGTCGCGCGGAAGGACTAAGCGCGCGCTTTTTGCAGTGCCTCGAGAACCCGGGCGACCAGGACATCGATATCGGCTCCGGTGGTGTCGAGTACCAGGTCGGGGTTCTCGGGTGGCTCGTACGGCGCGTCCACCCCGGTGAGGCCCTGGAGTTCACCGGCCCGCGCCCGCGCGTAAAGACCCTTGGGATCGCGCTTTTCGCATTCGGCCACCGAGGTGGCGATGTACACCTCGATGAACGGCAGCTTGGCAGCTTCGTTGAGCGTGCGGGCGATCTCCCGGTCCGACTTCAGCGGCGACACCAACGACGCCAACGCCACGACGCCGGCGTCGGCGAGCAACCTGGTGAGATGGCCGACGCGGCGGATGTTTTCGGCCCGGTCACCGGCGGAGAACCCGAGGTCGTCGGACAGTCCGTGTCGCAGGTTGTCGCCGTCGAGCAGGTAGGCCACGTCACCGGCTTCCACCAGTGCGCGTTCCACGGCGACCGCGACCGTGGACTTGCCGGAGGCGGGTAGCCCGGTGAACCAGATGGTGGCGCCGCGCTGGCCCGTCTTCTGCCAGCGGTAGTCGCGGTCCAGACTCGACGGATGCCAGCGAATATCGTTGCGGGTCTGGGCTCCCGCCTTGATCTCGCGGGCTTCGATGATGGTGCCCGCGCCCACGGTGTCGTTGGTGGCCTCGTCGATCAGGATGAAGGCGCCGCTGTCGCGGTTCTCGGCGTACGGGTCGGCCACGACGATCGAGCTGGTGCGCAATGTCACCGCCCCGATATCGTTGAGAACCAACTTAACTGGACCGTCGAGATCGTCGAGCGTCTCCGGATCCAGACGGGTGTGCAGCTCCTGGACCGTGGTCCGCACCGTCCTGGTGCCCTGCTTGAGCGCCAACCGGTCACCCGCGCGCAGCGGGGTGTCGGTGAACCAGCACACCGTCGCGAACAACTCCCGGGCCAGGACCGGTAACACCACTTCCGTGGCGCCGCTGACAAAGACGTCACCACGGCCGACGTCGATGTCATCAGCCAGTTCGATCGACACCGACAGCGGGGCCACGGCCGTGGTGCGGTTGTCATCGAGGGTGTCCAGCGCCGTGACAGTGGAGCGGGTACCCGACGGCAGGGACACCACGGGGTCACCGACGCGCAGCGTGCCCGCCGAGAGCCGCCCGGTGTAGCGGCGGCGCTGGTCGGTGGTCGGCCGGGATACCCACTGCACCGGAAGCCGCAGCTTCGAGGGCTCCGGGTGCGGCGCAGCCAGTTCGACGGCTTCCAGATATTCCAGCAGGGTCGGTCCCTGGTACCAGGGCGTGCGCTCGGAGCGCACCACCACGTTATCGCCGTGTTTGGCCGCGATCGGGATCACGGTCAGCTCGGCAGCGCCCAGGCGGTCCGCCATCTGGCGCAGTTCGGTCTGTACCTCGGCGAAACGTCGAGCGTCGAAGTCGACCAGGTCGATCTTGTTCACGGTGGCCACGAAGTGCTTGATGCCCAACAGCTTTGCGATCCTGGCATGTCTGCGTGTCTGACGCAGTACGCCGGCGCGCGCATCCACCAGCAGGATCGCGACGTGGGCATTGGATGCGCCGGTGAACATGTTGCGGGTGTAGCGCTCGTGCCCGGGGGTGTCGGCCAGGATGTAGCTGCGCGACGCGGTGGAGAAGAACCGGTAGGCGACATCGATGGTGATGCCCTGTTCGCGTTCGGCACGTAACCCGTCGGACAGCGCCGCGAGGTCGGCGATACCGTCGGAGTCGGTCACGGCTTCCAGATGATCCAGCGGCAGGCTGTCGGTGTCGTGCATCAGGCGCCCGATCAGGGTGCTCTTGCCGTCGTCTACCGAACCGGCGGTGGCGATCCGGAGTAGCTGTCGCCCCATTACATCCCCCGTCGCTTCGCTCGCCCCATCAGAAGTAGCCCTCCCGCTTGCGGTCTTCCATCGCCGCCACCGAAGTCCGGTCGTCAGCCCGGGTCTCACCACGTTCCGACACTGTGGCAGCGGAGATTTCGCGGATGACACCGGTGATGTCGGTGGCGCGGGAGCGGACGGCGCCGGTGATCGTGAGGTCGCCCACGGTCCGGTAGCGCACCCACTCCACGGCGGACTGCTCGTCCTCGCGCGGCGCGACGTATTCCGAGACGGCGAGCAGGATCCCGTCGCGGGCGACGACCTCGCGCTCATGTGCGAAGTAGATCGACGGCAGTTCGAGGTTCTCCAGCTCGATGTAGCGCCAGATGTCGAGCTCGGTCCAGTTCGACAGCGGGAACACCCGGACCTGTTCGCCCTTCTTTATCCGGCCGTTGTACAGCGACCACGGTTCTGGCCGTTGGGATCTCGGGTCCCACTGCCCGAACTCGTCGCGGAAGCTCAGGATGCGTTCCTTGGCGCGGGCACGTTCCTCGTCACGACGGGCTCCGCCGAATGCTGCGTCGAACCCGCCGGCCTCCAGGGCGTCCAGGAGGGTGCGGGTCTGCTGGCGGTTGCGGGAGGCACCCGGGCCGGGGTCGGGCACCCGGCCGCTGTCGATGGTCTCCTGGACGGATCCGACGATGAGTTTGTGGCCGTACTCGTTGAGCCGCCGATCGCGGAACTCGATGACCTCTGCGAAATTGTGACCGGTGTCCACATGCAGCACCGGGAACGGCAGGGAGCCGGCCGGAAAGCCTTCTCCGCCAGGCGGAGAAGCACAATCGAGTCTTTCCCGGCCGAGAACAGCAGGACCGGACGCTGCAACTCGGCGACCACCTCGCGGATGATGTGAACAGCCTCGGCTTCTAGCAGTCGCAGTTCGTCGACCCGCGTGGTGTCCGTGCCAGTCATAGCGGGAGCCCCTCTCGTTCGGCATCGGCGCGGTAGCGCTCCACCCACTCGTCGGAGCGGTGATCGGCTTGTCGCTCCAGGACGGGGGAGGGGGCCAGTCGCGGATCGAGGCCGAGTGCCTCGAGTACGGTGCCGACCGTCTGGGTCAGGTTGCGCCACAGCACCGGATAAGGCACCTCGATCGGCTCGATGTTCTCCTCGGCGAACCAGGCGCGCCAACCCGCCCCCTGCTCTTTGAGCATCGACACCACGTGGGCGATGGCACCGGCGTGATACTCGGCGCGGGCGTCGCGGACCGGGTCCGGACGCCCCCGCCACACCCTGGTCTGGACTGCCCGCCAGAACGAGACTGCTTGCGATACGACGTCGGGCCGGTAGACGTGGATAAGCACCGGGTCGCTGCCGATGACGTCGCGGATGGCGGCGAGCAGGCCGTCCCCGGAACGGTCGGGCAGGTCTTTGGCTCGTTGCAGCAACAGCGGGGTCTGGTTCCACATCAATTTTCCGCCCCAGATGCCATTGGGAGTGCGGCCCACGGTGCGGATGTAGTCACGCCAGATCTCGGCGGGTGCGATATCGGGCTTACCCTCGATCAGCGGGTCCAGCAGGCGCAGGATCGACTCGTCCTCGACACCGGCGAACCATTCCCGCGGCTGCGGCGACATACTCGTCTGCGGCAGGTACTGAAAGAATTCCTGCGGTTCACCCGCCATTCCTGTCGCGCGCAACGACTCCACCAGCAGTGTGCTACCACTGCGTTGGGACGCGAGTACCAAATACGCGGTGGGGCTCGATGCCATGCGCGAGAGCCTAACTGCAATTCAATTGCGCTGCATATAGCCGGTTTTCATCATCGTGAACAAAACTATTGTCGGTCGCTGACTTCGATGCCGCGTTCAGCGGCGATAGCCGACCGGCTGGGCAATCTCAGCCCCTTGATGTGGGCGTAGGTCTCGGTATAACGCTCAGCGATTCGGGTGCCGGCGAACTCCGACGGGATGACGTCATTGGTCTTCACGCGCCAGTCGTTGAGCAGCAGCGCGAGTTCCCGGGCAATCGCCTCACTCTTTTCGCTGACCTCACCGGTGAGCAGATTGTGCGTTTCCGTCGGATCGGCAATCAGGTCGTACAGTTCGCGTTCCGGACGGGGCGACGATGCCTGCGGGCCCACAATCTGACCGGGTGCACTTTCTTCGATATCCCACGGTAGATCCAACAATGGGCGCTGCGCGTAATTCTCGATGTAGCTGTATTCCTTTGTTCGAATGGCCCGGATCGGGTCGAAGGAATCGTGATAGGTCTTGGTGGTGAACACCGCGGTGCGCACCTCTGCGCCGCCGTCGGAGTTCAGTAATTCCGGTGCGTGTGACAGCCCGTCGATATCGTCTGGAATCGGAATGCCGAGAAAATCCAACAGCGTTGGCACAACGTCGACCCCACTGAAGAGCTCGTCGTACACCCGGCCAGGGTGCCGACGGCTCCGCGGCGGCCGGATGATCATCGCGACGCCCGTGCCAGCTTCGTAGAGTGTCGACTTTGCCCGGGGCAGCGCCGGACCGTGGTCGGTGAGGAACACGACCCAGGTGGACTCTGCCAGCCCGGTGTCCTCGAGGGTGTCCAGCAGTTGGCCGACGGCGGCGTCTGCGGTGGTGATCGACCCGTAGAAATCGGCGAGGTCCTGCCGGACGGCGGGGGTGTCCGGCAGGTAGTCAGGTAGTTCGACTGCGCCGGGATCGGCGGGCTGATAGCGCTCGTGGGGGTAGGGCCGGTGGGTTTCGAAGAACCCGGCCGTCAGCAGGAACTTCTGCCCGGGTGGGTGGCGTAGCCATTCGCCGGCGCGGTCCACCACGTACTCACAGTAGGAATTGGAGACGTCGAACTCGTCGAAACCGAGCCGATTCGGAAAGCTCGTCTCGTGCTGCATGCCGAACAGGGCGGTGTGCCAACCGGCCTCGCCGAGGAGTTGCGGCAAGGTGCGCACACCGGTGCGGTATTCCCAGCCGTGATGTGCCAGGCCGACCAGGCCGTTGGTCTGGGGGTAGCGGCCGGTGAAGATCGAACCGCGCGACGGGGAGCACAGCGGCGCGGTGGCATGGGCGCGGGTGAACACGATGCTCTCTTCGGCCAGCTGGTCCATCCGCGGGCTCGAGACATCCGGGTGACCGTAGACGCCGAGATGGCGACCGAGGTCGTGCCAGTGGACGATCAGGACGTTTTCGTCGGTGGTCACCGTCCCAGCTTGCCTGTCCACAGTCCGACTTTCCTCCACAGGGTGTGCTTGTGGCGCAACCGATATCACACCCCGCTGGCACAATAGAACACATGTTCGAGTCCTCCACTCCGTCGCTGCGGTCACATCTGGTGACCCGCATCGTGGATGCTGCTCGGGCCGCGGCACAGTGTCAGGCGGAAATGCTGGTGAGCATCGGGGAGCTGTTCAGGGCGCGGCTCGCGGAGTTCGGCGAGTGCGAGGACTACGCCGTGGACACCTACGCCGCCGTCGCGGCCGAGGTCGCTGCGACGCTGCGGTGCAGTCTCGCGATGGGCTCGTCCCACCTGCGGTACGCATTGGCCATGCAGGAGCGGCTGCCGCAGGTGGGCAGGGTGTTCGAGGGCGGCGGCATCGATTACGACACGTTCAAACGGATCGTGTTCCGCACCGACCTGATCGTCGACGACGGCCGATTGGCCAGCGCGGACGAACATCTGGCGTTGGCCGCACCACGCTGGGGCACCCTTTCACGCGGCAAGCTGGACAAGGCCATTGACAAGGCAGTCGCCAAGGCCGACCCGGATGCGGTACGCCGTCGCGCCGAAGACTCCGGCGGGGACCGCTATGTCGAAATCTGCGAGACCGACGCCGGGGTGTGCGAGATCCGAGGCCGGGCCTTTGATGTCGTGGGCCGGGCACTGGACAAGCGGCTGGACGAGTTGGCGGCCACGGTGTGCGACCAGGATCCACGTACGAAAGATCAGCGCCGCACCGACGCCCTACAACCGCTGGCGGACAGGGCTGATCGACTGGCCTGCCGGTGCGGCCTGGATGCATGCCCGATGGCGGGAATGAAGCCGCCGAGAACGGGCATCGTGATCCACGTCGTAGCCGAGCAGGCCACCCTCGAAGGCAGCGGCGATGCCCCCGGTTACACCTTTGATGCCGACAGTCTGATCCCGGCGGAGTTGCTACGAGAGTTGGCGGCGGTAGCCAAGCAGGTGCCCGTCATTCCGCCGGTCGACGCAGTGCCCGAGTCGTCATACGTTCCGTCCAAGGCGTTGGCTGACTTTGTACGGTGTCGGGATCTCACCTGCCGTGCACCGGGCTGCGACAAACCGGCGACATCCTGCGAACTGGATCATACGGTTCCGTACGCCGACGGCGGCGCCACCCATGCTTCGAACATCAAGTGTCTCTGCGTAACTCACCATTTGTTGAAGACGTTCTGCGGCTGGCGGGACCTACAGTTGCCGGACGGCACCATCGTGTGGACGTTGCCGGGCGGGCAGGTGTACGTGACCACCCCGGGCAGCGCACTGCTGTTCCCCGGTCTGTCTGCTCCCACCGGTGTGCTCTCTGCCGCCCAGGGGCGGGGCATCGGGAAGCCGGGTACCGCGGCGGGGCTGGCGGAGCGGATGGCGAAGATGCCGCGCCGCAGTCGGACCCGACGCCAGAACCGGGACGCCGCCATCGCCGAAGAGCGCCGACTGAATCAGCAGAGCCGCCAGGCTGCCCGCGAGAAGAACCGCAAGATCATCGGACCCCATGCCGGCGAGGATTGCCCGGATGAAGATCCTCCGCCCTTCTAGCCGCCCTGTGCGGGCAGTACGTGGTCACCGGACTTGTCGGTGCTCAGGCACAGCGAGCAGATGAATCCCTCGTGGGCCGCGGACTTGACCATGTCCGGGCGTTCGTACTCGTGGTGGCACACATGGCACCTGAGATGTTCGCCCGAGGGGTTACCCAACTCGTCGTGCATCGGGAGGTCGATTCCGTCATCGGTGCGGCGCAGGTAGTACTTGCCCTTGGTGGCCACCGCGAAGATCGGCGGCAGCACCAATCCGAGACCGATTGCCACCAGCGGAGAGTAAGGCCGGATGGCGTCGCCGAGCCCGCCGAAGAAGGCCAGGATCGATACCCCTGCGGCGATGAGCATCGAGCCGAAGCCCACCGGGTTGACCGGATACAACATCCCGCGCCGGAACTCGGGTTGCAGCGGCGAGATTTTCAGCAGGTACTTGTTGAAGACGATGTCGGAGGCGACGACCACCACCCAGGCCATACCGCAATTGGCGTAGAAGCCCAAGATGGTGTTCAGGAAGTCAAACATGTTGGCTTCCATCAGAATCAATGCGATCAACAGGTTGACACCGAGGAACACCAGACGCCCGGGGTAGTGCTTGGTGAGGCGGGTGAACGAATTGGTCCACGCCAGCGAACCGGAATAGGCATTGGTGACATTGATCTTGATCTGGCTGATCACCACGAGTACCACGGCCAGAGTCATCGCCAACCAGGCCGGCAGGAAGTTCTCGTAGATCTCCAGGAATTGGTGCACCGGTTGGTTGGCGATACCCGCGCCGTCTGCGACATTGGCGATGAGATAGACCGCCAGGAACAGGCCGACAACCTGCTTGATGGCGCCGAAGATCACCCAGCCGGGGCCGGCCAGGAACATCCAGGTCCACCAGCTGCGATTGTTCTCCGGCGTCCGGGGCGGCATGAAGCGCAGGTAGTCGATCTGCTCGGCGATCTGAGCGATCAGTGACAAACACACGCCCGCGGCCAGCAGTGTCGCACCGAAATCGAACCCGCTGTAGCCCTCCTCGCCCTGGTAGGCGAAGAAATCGCCCACGGACTCCGGATGGCTGATGACCAGGTAGGCAAACGGGGCCACCATCAGGATCAACCACAGCGGCGTCGTCCAGACCTGAAGTGTCGAAAGCACTTTCATGCCGTAGATCACCAAAGGGAAGATGATGATGGTCGAGGCGGCATAACCGATGGGCAGTGGTACGTTCAGGCCCAATTCCAGACCCTGGGCCATGATCGAGCCCTCGAGTGCGAAGAAGATGAATGTAAACGTCGCGAAGATGACGTTGGTGACCACCGAGCCGTAGTAACCGAAACCGCTTCCGCGGGTGATGAGGTCGAGGTCGATGTTGTACCGGGCGGCGTAGTACGCGACGGGATAACCGGTCGCCATGATCACCACTGCGAAAATCAGGATTCCCCAGAGCGCGTTCGTGGTGCCGTAGGAGATGCCGATGTTGGCGCCGATGGCGAAATCAGCAAGGTAGGCAATGCCTCCGAGGGCCGAGATCCCGACCACCCGGGTCGACCACTTCCGGTAACTCCGAGGCGCGAATCGGAGGGTGTAGTCCTCCAGCGTCTCCTTGGTGGCCGTCATCGTGTCGAGGTCGGCCTCGCCGATGTCGCTATCCGGCAGCGGCTCCTTGTTGATGTCGTGGGTCATGGCACGTCCTCCCCGTTAGTGCGCTGGGAGGACACTAAGTTCGTCCTGTTGCGTCGGTGTGACGCTCGTGTTCCTTGTGTAAGGCAACTCAAGCTCAGGCGGACCCAGACCCGATTCACCGAGGTTGTGCAGAATTGCGGGCGTTATCTGGGGTGATGGGGATGGCCGCGTTGGCGAATGGGATCACCTGGCTGCCAACGAAACGAGCCTTCGCGCACGATCGGCTGCAGCACAGGCAGCGGCGCCGCCCGGCATGTCGTTCGGCGCGCGCTCCGGCGGCGTCGGCCGGAATGGGTTGGGACTCCACGGGACTGGACCCGGCGCCGCCACCGCCTGGGCGCAGCCCCACGCCGCGCCGCTGAGGTAACCGATTTACTTTGCTGACGGCATGGCGTCCCTTCGCAGGCCAAACGGATAGGGGGTGCGCGCGAATTCGGCATGACGAGTTTGTGATACCCCTGAGGGGTGAGTCGGCGAGCGTGGGTGACAGCCATTGTCGCGGTGGTGATATTTGCTGCGATGGGGCTGGGTTACTGGCAGGAATGGGCCTGGATGCACGCCGTCGACTCATGGTCGCTGCGTGTCGCGTCGTCGGTCGGCGCCGGTTTCTCGGGATGGGTGACCGCGTGGGACGTGCTCTGCACGCTGCTGGGGCCGATGGCCTTCCGCATCGTCGGCGTCGTTGTCATCATCTGGTTGCTGCTACGCCGCCACGTGCGAGCTGCCCTGTTTCTCGTGTTCAGTGTGGAGCTCAGCGGCCTGGTGACCGAGTTCGCCAAGCTGCTCGCCGACCGACCGCGCCCGGGTTCGGCGATGGTCTACGCCTACAGCACGTCGTTTCCCTCCGGGCACGCCCTCGGGGTGATGGCTGCGGTGCTGGCGTTTTCGACGTTGCTGATGCCAGCCGTTTCCACACGCTGGCGGGTTCCGTTGATCGTGGCCGGAACCGCGATCGTCATCCTGGTCGGTGTAGGCCGCGTCATCCTCAATGTGCATCACCCGTCGGATGTCGTCGCCGGGTGGGCCTTGGGCTACCTGTGGTATCTGGCCTGGATGGTGATGCTGCGGCCGATCCCGGCGACTACGGCGTCGGCCGAAATACCGGCAGCGCCCGATAACGGGCGGTGAACCGCACCTTGTCGAACTCGTCGCCCACTTCGCCGTCCCGCGCCACCGGAATCGGCCCGTCGAGCGACTCGAACGTGAACTCCGGCACCTGCATCTCGTGATACAGCGGGCTGCGGGTCAAGCGGCCGAGTGACAGCGCGAGGAGGATCCGGGTGCGCGACAGTCGCTTGCCGGTCTCCAGCAGGCGCACGTCGATGAGCCCGTCATCCATACGGGTGCGGCGGGCCGGGGCGAATCCCGATGGCAGATACACCGAATTGCCGATGAAGGACAGCGACGTCTGAATGGTCTTGTTGTCGTAGCGGATCCTGACCGGCGTCGCGTGACGCAGCGTGTACAGCATGGCGTAGATGCCCGCCAGCGGTTTGCCGACGCGGCGCTCGTACTTCTCGCGGGTCTGCACGAACATGGGATAGGCACCGACGCTGGCGGTGTTGATCACTATGCGGTTCTCGTTGATGCACACCAGGTCGACGCAGGACACGGCGCCCTTGCGGATGGCCTCGACGGTTTTGCCCACCGTGTCACAGCCGATGTCCTTGGCGAAGTGGTTGAACGTGCCGGCCGGGAAGACGGCCAGAGGCAGGCCCGATTCCACTGCGACAGCCGCCGCCGTGGACACCGTTCCGTCGCCGCCGCCGATGCCCAGGACCTCGGCGCGTTTGGCGGCGTCGCGCAGGACTTCTTCATGGTCATCGGTGGAGGCAAGTTCGACGATCTCGGCCTTCGGTAACGCCTCGAGGACCTCGGCGATCACGCGGGCGCCGGTGCCACTGCCGGACGCAGGGTTGACGACCAGGACCAGACCCGCTCCCTCAGGGCGGTTGACGGTGGGAACGAACAACGGCTCGGTCTTGGGCAGCTGGGTCTCCACGACCGGCGGCACGAGCTTGCCGCCGAGGACCGCGACGCCCGCGCCGATGCCGAAGCCCGCCACGACGTCACCGGGGTAGTGCGCGCCGGTCGCCACGCGCGACAGGCCGACCAGCCCGGCGAGCAGCGCGAGACCGAAACCCAGTGGTGGGCTCTCCATGCCGGCGGCCACGGCGAACGCCGCTGCGCTGGCGGAGTGGCCGGAAGGCAGTGAGCTCGACGTCGGGAAGCGGCGGATCTGGCGGGGCAGAGGCACCGAGGTGCGCGCCGGCCGCTGCCGCTTCCACATCCGCTTGGCCAGTTGGTTGGTCAACAAGCTGGTGACGCCCAGTGCGACGACGCCCCGCACTGCGCCCCGCGTCGCCTTGGGCTGGCCCGATGCCGCCAGCGCCGCCGCGACGGCGAACCAGAGCTTCGAGTGGTCAGCGGCGCGCGTCAACGGCGGCATCAAGGTGTCCAGCAGTGGAGTCGGCGAATTCGCGATGGCTTCGAAGATCTCCCGATCCAGGGTGCCGAGGCCCTGCGTGATCTGGTGGATGCCTCGGGTGCGTTGCCAGGGCCAGCGGTTCATTCACCCCACCCTAGGGGCTCGCGCTCACTTGCCTTTGTCGTCGCTGTCGGCCTTGGCCTCGGTTCGCTCGTTCGGCACGATGATGCGCCTGGTCGCCACTGGTTTGCCGTCGACGTTCTTGGTGACGGTCGGGGCCGCCGGTGGAGGGGTGGCGATGCGTCCCTGCACCGGTGCACCGTTCTTGACGGACGGAACCGACACGCGTTTGGTCGGGGCCTTCTCGTCCTTGCTGTCACCGCCGCCACCCGCGCCGGCCATACCGCCATGCGGCATCATCGGGTAGCCGCCCATGCCGCTCTGGGGTGTCGCGTTCGTGGCCGCAGGAGCGGGCACCGCAGTGCCCGCGGAGCGTCCTGATGTCGGCACCGTTGATCCGGTGGGAGTCGCGGCCGGGCCGAGCATCGACATGGGGGCCGTGGAACCGATGCCGCCACCGCCACCACCCGCCGACCCGCCACTTCCACCAGCGCCGAGTTCACTGTCGCCGGCGAGGAATTCGTCGCTCAGCCCACTGCCGCCGAGGTCTTCCGGGCTGATTTCACCGCCGGCTTTCTGCATCATGCCCATGCCTTGCTGCAGGAGCTGCTGGCCGGTCTGGGCGAGCTGCTGCGGGATCTGCGACAGCGGCTGCAGCGCGCCGCCCAAGGCTCCGGAGATGGCGCCGGCCATGCCGCCCACCATCTGCGGCAACTGCTGTGCCATCTGTGAGGTGGGATCGACGGCCTTCATCTGGGCTTGCGCAGCCTCGTCCTGGGCGGGGAAATTCTGCATCGCCTCGGCAGTCAACGCTTCGCGTTCGGCGTGGCCCTTCTGGGCTTCGGCGTTGTCCTTGATGTCACCTTCGTTAGCGGCGGCCACCAACGCTTGCAGCCATGCCTCGATCGGTGTGCTGCCCGGGGGGATTGCGTCCGGCGTGATCGGCGGTGGCGGCGGTACTCCGTTGGCGGCCGCCCAGTTCTGCAGGTCAAAGGCGATGTTCTCTTCGCTCAACGTGCGCCCCCTTGCGTTGCCATGCTCAGAGCTTGGAACCAGGCGAAGTGGTATTTCAGGGTGGTCTTGTCCGAGGCGATGAGGCCGCTGATGGCTGCCAACAGCTGCCAATTCCCGACGTCGGTGGTGTCGACGTGCTCGGGGTAGGCCTTGACGACTTTGTCTCTGACGGCTGTCAGATGCTCGTAGAGCAGGTCGGCCTCGGACTCCAACACGCCCGTTCCCGCGATGCCCGCTTTGGTGAGCGTGTGTGCCAGGCGCGGTAGGCCGTCGCGCCAGTTGGTGGCCTGAGTGAGTTCCCAATTGAGCTCGTCGATGTCGGGGACCTGACGTGCGCGAAACGACATCTGCACGGGCTCAGCATCTTTGGCTGGCGGCAAGTAATGTCCGGGAGTCCACACTGCCAGGTTGGTGACGTCGCCGAGGAGATGCTGGATTGTGCCGCTGCGGCGGGCGGGCTCGAGAAGGCTTACGCCCTTGGGTATTTCAATGTGCGGCGGGATCCAGCCGGAGGCCAGGTCGGTGGCCAGCACTGTTGAGCCGTCCTCGCGGTCGGCGATGGCCCACTTGAGTTTCGGTTCCTGGCGCGCGACGGCTTCCAGGAGGCGGTCCAGACGGGCTTGGGCTATCGACTGCTCGGAGGCTGCGCCCGCGACGGCTCCGGCTGTTGCCGAGGTCAGGGCGTTCTCGACGAGGCCGGTGGGGGGTGTGGTGGCCGCCGCAGCTGAGGTGGGCTGCTGACGGACGACGGCGGGTTGGGTGCCTGCGGCGGTTCCGCTGGCGGGGTGGACGGGGGCTGAGGCGGGCATTGCTGCGGCCGGAGGTGCGGGAGTCGCCGCTGGTGTCGCGGGTCGAAGGTCTGAGCCGTAGGTGGGTAGCGGGCCGGCGGCTGCCGGGGGTGGTGGTGCCATGGGTGCTGCGGCCATCGGGGGTGGCGCTGCGACCGGGGCGGTGTACATAGGCTGTGCCTGGGTATCGACCGGTGGGGGCGGCGCGGCGGCCGTCTCTGAATAGTGTTGCGGTGCTTCATAAGCAAAGCCGGATGTCGGAACCGTGGCGGCTGAAGGGGCCGGCGCGACAGGATGCTGCGGGGCCTGCGACTGCACGGTGTCTGAGATGCCCTGCGAAAGTGCCTCCGCGCCAGCGGATGCCGGTGCTCCGGCTTGCACGCCGCTGTTGAAGCTCTGGGCCAGACTCTCGGGGCCCAGTGACTGAGAGCTGGGGGCTAGGGAGCCGGCTGAGGGGAGGGCGGAAGTGCTGGGGGTGGTGGTGCCGAAATTGGTTGCGCCAGAGAGAGCGCCCGCACCACCGCCGGTAGTTATGGGGGTAGCGGTTGCGGCTTGGGTGACCCCAGGACTGGTCTGTGCCGCGTTAACTGCGATCGGTGATTCGCTGCTTCGAACGAAATTGGAAGTGGGCGCCGGGTCTGTACGGCGAGGCGCGACCGCGGCGTCGTTCGCGTTCTTGAGCGATTCGCCACTAGTCACATAAGACGTTGGCGAGGCGTGCGTTTCGGAACCGGGCGCGCCAGATGCTGCGTTCTCTGTCTGCCCTTGCGACTTGGTGTTGAGCTTCGAGATACCCCCTTGGGCTGCGCCGTCGTCGAACGGCCCAGACTCTTGCGTGGACAGAAGTCGCTGTATTTCTTGTCGAACCGCATCTTCGCTCGGCTTTCTCGGGCCATGCTTCAGGTCAATGCCGTTCGCCTGTGCGAAGTCGTCAGGACTTCTAAGATCCCCGTCGGCAACAAGCACCTTCGCTATTGCGTCCCTAACGTTCGATGACCAGTCGGTGCTGATGCGCTCAGCCTCTTCGTTCGCTTTCGTGATAACTGCGGTTATTGCAGCGACTGTATCCAATCTAGCTTTGCTGTTCCTTATCTTATATATCGCATCGTTACCTCGTTCTGCCGTCCCTCTTAGCTCCGACCTTAAACCCTCTATCGCGTCGGCTGCGGCACGATAAGACGACGCTTTCGTGTCGTTCTTTTCGGAAGTGGTACGCGCTAGAAGTTCGCCTTTGTGAAACGCATCTTTAGCGGTCTGAGCAGTCGCACCTTCTTGCTCAGCTAAAGACACAGTTCGTGTCTGGTATAGGAGGTGTTCATACCCGTCGTAAGTGTCGCGGATCGCGCCACGCTTACCGCTTGATATCCGAGCTGAGTAAGTCGCCGCCGAACTTGGCCACCACGCTCCTACGAGAAGCTGGGACCACTCACCGGGTGGGTAATCCGTCATTTGCAAGCTGCAACCACGGCGGCGTCCGCGGACTCCGTGCGCGCGTAGACGGACTGCAGTTCCTGCGACGACGCGTTGGCGAGTTGCGTCAAAATCATGTCGTCATACGCGGCTATAAGTTCGCGGAAGTCTTCGGTCATGTCCGGCGGAGCTGCGGGGTTTTCCGCCAGTTTGGAACGAAAATAGTCGGTCATAACGTGGAACGCGAGCCTGGTGTTTACTACCATCCCGTATTTAAGGCTCGGCTCCTCGCTGCTCTGCCCTCCAGCCCCTTCTACTGCCCTAGCAGCTATTGTGTACGCGTCACACATCGCTTTCCTAGACATTGACATTTCTTGGTCGCTGTAGTGAGTCGTCGCTGCAACAGGCGGTGGGCTTTCGGCACTGTTCGGCCGGAACCACGACGCCACAGCAACGACAAGCGCGACGAAGGCGACGGCCAGAGAGATGGTTACCGCGACGCGTGATTGTTTGGGCGCCAGCGGCGTTCCGGGCGGCGGGCCGATCGATGGTTGCCAAGATCCCCCCGGTGTGGTGCCGTAAGGCAGGCCAGTCATGCGGTCGATGGTAGCCCTCATTTGCCAATGCGCCATTCACATGTTGACGAGAATGTTTCGAGCGCTGCCGGAGGCGAGGGGTGTCATCGGCTCCGCTTCACGGTTGCGAATGCGGCGGCAATCGAGCCAGCGGCGGTCAATCTGGGGCGTGCTGCGATGTTCTCTCCTAGCCCAGAGGGAATAGCTAGGGATACGAGGAGCTTGGAGAAACGGCTGGACACGTTGCGGGTGTGTATGGGTGCGGCGTGGGCCGGCCGCGCGCCGCCGGGCCGTCCCTGGGCCAGTTGGCGCCGTTGCTGCCCGGCATTACGTACGCCTCGGAATCCGAGGGCCATTAACTTCGCGAATTGGGCAACGGTCCGTAGGTGGCTCAGGTCCGACGCTGGCCGGCCTGGAAGGTTACGGAGCCAATTCGTTGCAGCCGGCACGGCACGCTTTGCCGAGTGGCTTGCTTTCGGCCAGCGACATGGAAGTGCTCAAAAAGGTCGTGGGCGGGTGGGCGTCGCAGGGGATTTGCTCCAACTCGGCGTGGCTGGCATGACTATTTGACTGACACGCAGAACGAGCGCCGACACGAAGAATTTGGTGGAGCTATTGGCAATGTGGCTGGAGGAATGGGCGGGGCAGCCTTCGTCGTGGCGACGGCCGGAGCCTTCAGTAACCCTGTGACCGCCGCAATCGCGGCTGGCGTCTTCGTGTCAATGTCCAGTGAGGTTGGAGAGTCTGTAGGGAGCGCCGTGGGTAGGACGTTCGACTCACCTCGCGCGGGGGGTTAGGGATCGGCATGGCGCATGTCGCTGGGTGGGCTGGACTGATTCTGATGGGACTCGCAGTGTTATGCGGTTGGGTACCCGCTGTGGAAGTCCGCGCGACTGTCACCGGATTCAATCCAGCGCCGTTCATACTGGATTGGGACTGTGCTCGCTTTGGCGATGCTTTTCTTGTCGCAGCTTCCCGACTGGCGATCCGCCTTGTTCCTCGCCGGTGGTATGGCTGTCGGAATGACCGCAATGGCTGTGAGGTGGACCCGCCATCTCAAGATCCGCGGGCGCATCTACTCGGTCTTCGCGCACAATCGCGGCCCTGACCGACCGCCTGCGCTGAGCGAAGAACGAGGCTGACGCCACGGGCACGAAGTCGCCCAAGGACGACCGAGCGCCATCTCGGCAACCTCGACCAAATCGTGTCTAAAGCTTGACTTGACCCTCGGCGGCGGCACACCCAACGATGGATGAATGCGCCGACTGCTGAGTGTGCTGTGCGCTGCTGCCTGCGTGGCGATGTTGGCGCTGGCATCTGCCCCGGCGGGCGGGGCGCTGACCGAGCCGTGGTTCGGCCGCAGCGTCGGCAATGCCACGCAGGTCATCTCGGTCGTCGGCGTCGGCGGGTCGGACGCCAAGATGGACGTCTACCAACGCACCAACGCCGGGTGGCAAGCCGTCGCGGCAGCGATCCCGGCCAAGATCGGCGCCAAGGGCATGTCGGCAGACCACTACGACGGCTCGATGATGACGCCCATGGGCGTCTACACCCTGGACTTCGCGTTCGGCACCGAGCCCAATCCCGGCGGTGGCCTGCAGTACGTCCAAGTGGGCCCGGATCACTGGTGGGACGGCGACATGAAGAGCCCCACCTACAACACGATGCAGGTCTGCAAGAAGGACCAATGCCCGTTCAGCACATCGTTGTCCGACGGCACCGAGAACCTGCAGATCCCGCAGTACGCCCACGCCGTAGTCATGGGCGTCAACAAGGAACGCGTTCCCGGCAAGGGCGGCGCCTTTTTCGTCCACAGCACCGACGGCGGCCCGACGGCCGGGTGCGTGGCCATCGACGACGCCACGTTGGTTGACATCATGCGGTGGTTGAAGCCGGGCGCCGTCATCGCTGTCGCGAAGTAGATACCGCCGGCCCGCGCTGCCGCCTACAACGCCAGTGCTTCCCCGGGAGTCAGCTTGAAGTCCAACCCTTTCAACGACATCGTCGCCTCATAGGTCCGCTGGTAGCCCGTCGAGGCGATCTTCCAGCCGTCGGCAGTACGGCGGTAGGTGTCTTCGTAGAACGCCGCACCGATGAGCATGAAATCGAAGTCCGCCACGATCACCCGGTCCTGCAGGTACCACGTGCCTGTCGCTGAGTCCCCGTCGACGACGATCTCCGGGTGCGTCACCCGATGCTCGGTGATGACGTTGGCAGGCAGTGACGCTCGCATGTACTCCACCAGGGCGTCGCGATCGGTGAAATGGTGCTCCTCGCCGACAGATGAGCCGTATGCGCCGACGACGTCCTCGGTCAACGTGTCGGCGAAGTCCGCCCAGTGCTTGGTGTCCAACGCGCGTAGGTAGCGGTACTTCACTCGTTCGATGTTTTCGCGGTCGCCCATGAAAAACATTTAGCACACCTGCTGAATTTTCATGTGCGTCCCAATAAGGTCACGTCGTGACCAAACTTCTCGACGGGTATCTGAAGTCGCCGCTGTCAGGCATCGCGCCGTGGATTCTGTTCTCAGTGCTTTCGACGCCGCGCCACTTCGAGATTGCAGTCTGCGTCGCCTGGGGCCTGGCGCTGGTCACGATGTGGCTCGGGCACCGTCGCGGCGTGGGTGTCTACGCGCTCGACGTACTGGGCGTGACGTTCTTCGCCGTGCTGGCAGTGGTCGGACTGGTGGCGAGCACTGGGACCATCGAGTTCCTCGAAGTGTGGGCCGGTGAGATCACCAACGTTGTGCTGGCGGTCTTCGTCATCGCGACGATCATCATGCGCCGGCCGTTCACGTTGGCCTACGCCAAAAAGCAAGCCGACGAAGAGTATTGGGACACACCGCTTTTCCTGAAGATCAACTATGTGATCTCCGGAGTGTGGGCGGGAGCGTTTGTCTTCAACGCCGTCATGGGCTTCATCGGAGACGCCGTACTGCATGACTCCGGCAATTTCTGGACGGGGTGGGTGCTGCAACTGGCGGCGACGTTCTTCGCGATCGCCTTCACCGAGGTTTATCCCGACCATGCAACGGGTGATCAGCCCGCGTCACTGATCAAACTCTTCGAATGGGTTCCGATGTTCGTACTCATCGCCGGCATTTTCGGCTGGGTCACCGACGCCCTGCCTGATATCGCAGGCATCGCAATGATCGTCGTGGGCATCGCCGGGAATGCCGTCGTCAGCAAGCTCTCTCCGCCGACACAGAAGGTTGAATCATGAGCCGTGTCGTCTCGGTCGCCGACCGACTCACCGGCTCAAGTAGCGACTAGCCATGTCGACCAGAGTCCGTCGTTCCCGCTGCCAGTCGATGGACTGATTGACGATCATCTCCGCCAACACCATGCCGCGCAGCGCGGCCCAGATCACCTCGGCGACGTCGCGGTGCGCGGGGTCGTCGGAGATCAGTCGCCCCAGGCCGCTGATTGCGTCGTTCATCTCGAGCAGGTGCCGCATCGAGGAGTCCCCCAGAGTGCCGCGGGTGGCACGCAAGATCTCGAACGCGGCCAGCGACGTCGGGCTGGTGTAGCAGTTCCACGCGATGTCGACGACGGTCTCGATGCGTTGCTTCAGGGGCATATCGCTCACCTCGGCCGTCGACAGGCTTTCCAGCAGCTTGGCCACGCCATCGTCGACGACGGCCATCAGCAGGCCGTTTCGGTCGCCGAAGTGGTACTGGATCACGCCCCAGGTGACGCCCGCGCGCTCGGCGACGTGCTTGGCCGTGGCCGCCGAGAAACCCTCTTCGACAATGCAGAGCACCGTCTCGTCAATGATGCGGGCGCGGGTGTCGTCGCCGCGCTTGCGAGGTGCGGTGGTCTTACGGGTAGGAGATGCACTTGTCATTGTTGACTTTATAACATTGTCAGCTCTATGTTTGGGAACGTGACTGCAGCCCACAGCCGGTACGAGTCGTTGTCCAGAGACGAACTGGCCACCCTCGTGCCCGAACTCCTGCTGATCGGCCAGCTGATCGACAGATCCGGAATGGCCTGGTGCATCAGCAATTTCGGCCGAGCCGAGATGCTGCAGGTCGCCATCGAAGAGTGGATGGGCGCCAGCCCGATCTACACGCGACGCATGCAGAAGGCGCTGAAGTACGAAGGCGTCGACATCTTCACTGTCTTCAAGGGCCTGCAACTCGACATCGGTGCCCCGCCTCAGTTCATGGACTTCCGCTACACCGTGCACGACCGGTGGAACGGGGAGTTCCACCTCGACCACTGTGGCGCCCTGCTCGACGTCGAGCCCATGGGTGAGGACTACGTGCGCGGCATGTGCCATGACATCGAGGACCCGACCTTCGATGCGACCGCCGTCGCCACCAACCGGCGCGCGCAGATACGGCCCATCCACCGGCCGCCGCGTACTCCGGCGGACCGGCACCCGCACTGCGCGTGGACGGTGAAGATCGACGAATCCTATCCGCCGGTCGAGGATCATCCGCATCTCGCGCTGGTCGCCGAAACCAAAGCGGCCAGTTGGGAATTGGCGCCCATCGATGCCAGCGACAGTGGCGAATCCGACTACTCCGGCCCGTTGTTGGCCGACTTGGACTTCGCCGCGTTCTCGCATTCGGCGTTGGTCCGGATCGCTGACGAGGTGTGCTTGCAGATGCACCTGCTGAACTTGTCCTTCATCGTCGCGGTGCGCAAGCGCGCGGACGACGCTCTGGCCAAGGACATCTGCACCAAGCAGCTGACCGGCCTCGCCGGCATCGCTGCCGAACGCATCCACAAGGCACTGAACCTGCCGAAGGACATCGAAGGTGCGCAACGCGTCCTCGAACTGCACCCGCTGCTGAATCCGGTGGGTTACGTCGACGCCGACGTCGAAGACGGCAGGGTGCACGTGCGCCCGTCCGCCGCCCACGAGGATGGGGCGTGGATCTCGTTGTGCACCCCGGCGTCCACCCAGTCGCTGCAGGCGATCGCCACCGCGGTCGACCCGCACCTGGCGGTTCATGTCACCGGCACCGACACCGACTGGACGCTGGAACTGCAGCACAGCGACACCGCGGCCAAGGAGCCGTCCGAGGTCGAGGTCGTCAAGTTCAGTGGCGGAGCGACCTTCGAGTTCGAAAGCCGTAAGTCGTTGCCGCTCACCGTGGTCTGAGTCGATGGCCTACCGCGTGGTGCAGTGGGGCACCGGCGAGGTCGGCTGCGAATCGCTGCGTGGCATCCTCGACCACCCCGGTCTGGAACTGGCCGGCGTCAAGGCCTATGTCGACAGCAAGCACGGTGTCGACGCCGGGGAGCTGATCGGACGGTCGAAAGTCGGCGTCCTGGCGACGAAATCCGTGGATGATGCGTTGGCCGGACCGGTCGACTGCGTGCTCTACACGCCACGAACACCGTCGGTCGCCGACGTCAGCCGCATTCTCGAGGCCGGCATCAACGTGGTCACCACCTCGTTCGCTTTCCATCAGGCCCGCGCCGACGCCCGAGACCGCGACACGCTACTCCAGGCGTGCCTGCGGGGCGGGAGTTCATTGCACGGAACCGGGCTCAACCCCGGCAATCTGGGCGCGGTGCTGCCGTTGGCGATGGCGGGGATGTGCCGCGACATCGAGCAGATCACCATTCAAGAGCGCGCCGACTGGTCGATGTACGACAGCGCCGAGATCACGTTCGGGCAGATGATGTTCGGCGCCGACCCTGCCGATGTCACCCCCGAAAGTCCGTCCCTGCGGTACACCAGTGAACTGTTCCAGCAACAGGTTTGGCTGCTCGGCGATGCGCTCGGGGTGAACCTCGACGAGGTGAGCATCGACCTCGAAACCGTGCCCGCCGCGGCCGATGGCGAGTTCCTTGGCCGCACGCTCGCGGCCGGGACCGTGGCGGGTCAGCGGTGGCGATGGTCGGGCCGTCGCGCCGGTGTCACCGTCATCGAAGTCGAGACCTTGTGGATGCTGGGGCAGAAGCAGCCCGGACATTGGCCGTCGCCCCAGCACGGCTGGACCATCACCGTCGAGGGATCCCCGTCACTGCAGGCTCATGTAGTGACCCTGGCGAGCTTCCGTCGGGATGTCCCACTGAGCGAGCATGTACACGCAGCGAGCGTCGCCACCGCGATGCAGGCCGTGAACGCGGTACCGGCTGTCTGCGCGGCGTCGGCGGGGTTTGTGACGATGGCGCAACTGCCCCTGGCCTGGCTGCCTGGGGGCGGTGGGGTGTCGGGTTGCCCGGATTCGACGTCTACCGGTTAGGGTGGCCTCTCGACCGCCAGCCAACAGGTTCGAATACAAGGTGTAGCCAGTGAGCGACCCCTACGGGTTGTCAATCGGAACAACCAACCTGGTCGCGGCGCGTGTTGGAGCCCAGCCCGTGACGCGCCGCTCCGTGCTGACCCTCTATGGGCACCGCCCAGCCGAAGTGGGACTTCCGTCGGAGAATCCGAATTTGACCGAACCGGGGCTGGTCTTGCGCGGTTTTGTCGAACGCATCGGTGATCCGGTGCCGTTGATCGCGGTCGACGGTTCGCCCCACCTCGCCGACGCACTCCTGGTCGAAGCCCTGGGCGCGATGACCGACGTCGCTGGAGGTCTCAGTCCCGCCAGTGACGTGGTGGTGGCGGTGCCCGCACACTGGTCGCCGGCCGCCGTCCGCGCGCTGGAGGCGGCCATGCGCGGAAACCGGAAACTCGCGTCTTCCGGGGTGGCCCCTCGGCTGATGTCGGATGCGGTGACCGCGCTGACAGCCCTGCAGGTCAACCCGGGTCTGGCCGCACGCGGGATTGTCGCGCTGCTCGACTTCGGTGGCAGCGGCACCAGCATCACCCTGGCGGACGCGGCCTCGGGCTTCCAGCCGGTCGCCGAGACCGTGCGCTACCCGGATTTCTCCGGAGACCAAATCGACCAGGCGCTGCTGACCGCCGTGCTGGCTGATATCGCCGGCCGCGGCGACGTCGATCCGGGAGCCACCGCGGCGGTCGGATCGTTGGCGCGGTTGCGCGACGAATGCCGTCGGGCCAAGGAACGGTTGTCCGGCGACACGGCCACCACCGTGAGCGTCCAACTGCCTGGGGTGAGGACCGAATCTCGGCTTACCCGAACGGAACTCGAGAACCTTATCCGCCCCGCGCTCGACGGCGCGATCGCCGCCCTCGATGAGTTGCTGCAGCGCAACCGCATCGCTTGGTCGGATCTGACCGCCATCGCCACTGCCGGTGGCGGCGCGTCGATCCCGCTTGTCACACAGCGACTTTCGGAGCGGTCTGCTGCAGCGGTGGTCACCACGCCGATGCCGGCCTTCGACACTGCCGTCGGCGCGGCACTGATCGCTGCGCGCGGCCCCGACGCCGACGCTCCCACCGGGCTGTCGACGGCCCTGGGTGACGCGGCGACCGCTGGATTCGGCCTCGGCGGCGCGGCTCTGGGGCCTGACCCGAACGCGCCCGGATCTGCGACGTTCCGCGCGTTGGCGTGGTCGCAGGCCGATGACAGCGTTGCCGAGCCGGTGCCCTATGACGGCCCCTACCAGGGCGGCTACGACGGGCCCTATGACGAACCGAACCCGTACGCGCTCGACACCGGCGCCCGACCGCAGATCGAGTACACCCCGGCGACGGGAGCCTTCGAGGATCCGCCGCGGCCCTGGTACCGGTTGCCGCAGCTGGCTTTCGCCGCCGCGGCCCTGCTCGCTGTGGTCGCGTTGGGCGGTGTGGCCTACACCTTGACCGGTGACTCGTCCAGCACGGATACCACCCCGACCAGCATGCTGCCACCTGTGCTGCCAACCAGTGAGTTGCCGCCACCGCCGCCGGAAACCCCGGTCGAGCCGCCACCGCCGGAGACGATGTACGTTCCGCCGCCGGAGACGACGTACGTGACCATCCCACCGAGTGAGGAGCCGCCACCGCCGCCGCCGACCACGACGACACCGCCGACCACGACGACCACAACCCCGACGACGACAACCACCACCACGACCACCACCACGACGACGACCACGACCACGACGCCACCCACAACCACGCAGCCGACTACAACGGAACCGCCGACGACAACGCAGCCCACCACGACGCGGCCGCCGTTGACGACGACGCACCTCAACATCCCGTTCCTGCCGGTGCCGATCCCGATTCAGGTACCGCAGCAGCCCTGAGGTGCTGGCACGTCGCCGGTATCACGCGCACACTGGTGTCATGAGCAGCAATAATCCCTTCGGGTTCGACCCTGAGGATCTCGACCGGATGGTCCGCGAAGCCGGCGAAGGTCTGCGTGACGCCTTCGGACGGGTCTTCGACGCCACCGGCCAGCGCGGCGGCTGGAACACCTTCTTCGATCAGGGGGGCCCCCGTTCGCGGCCGGAGCCGGAGACCACCGGTGACGCCGGCGACGGTGTGTGGGCCATCTACGCGGTCACCGACGACGGCTCGGCCACCGTGGAGCAGGTGTTTGCGACCGAACTCGACGCCTTGCGGGCCAACAAGCACAACACCGATCCGAAGCGGAAGGTGCGGTTTCTGCCCTACGGAATCGCGGTCAGCGCGCTGGATGAATCCGACGGCCCTGCCGACTCCCTTGAAGCCCAGTAGCGACCGACGTCTCAGGCATTGAGTTCCTGGCGCGGGAGGTCGGCGGCCAGGTCGTAGACCCGGAACGGCGTGCCCTGCGCCCCGTCGGTTCCTGGCAGCGGAGTGATGGGCATCTCGACATCGGGGGCTGTAAAGGTGACGATGGACTGCCTCCATTGATCGATGTCACCGGATACGACCCCGTGTACGACGGCCGGCCACCGGCCATTTGTCCACATCTCGATCAACTGGCCCACATTGACAACGAGTGCTCCAGGGACGCGGGGGACGGCCAGCACCTCGCCGGTCTCGGGAACCTTCAGCTGCAATCCGTCGTACGTCCCGCGTTGGTGGAGCATGTTGACCATTGTCTCGCGGTCGGTGTGCCATTCGAGGACGGGACTGCCCGGTGCCATGAAGTGGTGATAGGGGTACCTGCTCACCGCGAACGACGTGCTCTGCCGCCGCATGTGAGGCTCGAAGAAATCGCCGGCCTGACCTAGTGCATGTGCGAGTAACGACAACAGCGGTGAGATGAGAGCGCTGGTGCGGTTGAAGCACTCCGAGACTGCCGGGCGGAAGTCCGGCATCTCAGTTCCAGGCCACAGATTGGTTCCAAAGTGCCCGATGTGCTCAACACTGACGCCCGCCGCTAGTGCTTCGGTTGGAGACTCGAAGCGGTTGATCTCGAATTGCTCAGCCACGTAGCGGTGTTCCACGGGATCGTATTTCTTCACCAAGCCGTAGAAGGGGTGTCCGGACTTGTTGCGCAGAGCTTCTCGCACACTTTCGGGCTGGTCTTCTACGAGCAGGTTCATCTGGTCGTATGCGGCGTCGAACACCGAGGTTTCAATGCCGTGGCCGACCATCTGGAAGAAGCCGTAGGTGCGCAGCGCATGGTCGATCTCACTCGCGGCCTGGTCGACCTTGCGGCCGGCAAAGGCGTCAGCCACGTCGATTACGGGAATTGTGTGCATGTTGCTTCCTCCTCTCACGCCGCCAGATCGGGGTTTTCCGCGTAGACCTCTTCCAACAGGCTCAGATCGAACAGCTCCTCGGTCGATATTTCGGTGCCCGACACCGCGATGTTCTTCGCCACCGCCTCTGCTCGATCAGGTGAAATCGTCAGCAGAGGGCCGGGTTCGGCGATCAGCGGCGTTTGGTCCCGGTTCTGGGATACCTGGTGTCCTTCATCGAGGCCCGCGTCCGCGCCATACTTCATCGCCAGCTCGGTACCGAGGTTGTTGTCGGCTATGTTGTCTTGCCATCCTTTGATTTCGGCGACGAAGAACGCCTTCAAGGCTTCGCGATTGTCGCGCAGATCCTCCCCTCGAACTGCGTAGGCCTGGCTCAAGCCGACAAACCCGAAGTCCGCGAGCAGCATGGTTTTGGTGGGAAAGCCTGCCGCTTGAAGCGTGTTCGGCTCGTCGAACGAGTACCCCAGGTAGCCGTCGATCTCTCCGGTGGTGAGGATGGCCGGGTCGTAGTTGGACGGTACGTAGGTGACTGTTGTCGGGTCCACTCCGTTTGCGGTGAGAAAGTTGCTCAGGTACAGCTCGTTGCCTGGGGACACTGCGATGCGTTTGCCCGCAACGTCTTTGGGTGTGGTGATCGGAGCCTTCTCGGGGGAGATCACGGCCATGGGGCTCTGCTGGAACAGGCTGCCTACGATTTTCGAATCCGCGCCTTGTAGAACGGCTTCGGCAGTGGTCTCGGGGCTTGTGAACGCAACGAGTACCTGTTTGGCGATCAACTGCGCGTCGGGACTGGCTCCGCCGGTCGGCACGAGTTCCGTCGAGGTGAACCCGGCATCGCGGTAGTAACCCTTGGAATCGGCGATGTAGTCGCCTGCGAATGTGACGTCCTTGATCCAGCTCAATGCGACCCGCAGCTTTCCCGAATCCGTTGCTGCTGAGGTGCTGTCAGGTTCGGGATCGCCGGCACCGCAGGCGGCTACGAGAGAGGTGACGGCAGCGATGGCGACGCCGACGGAAAGTTGCCGCAGAGCACGATGCCGACGTGTCGGCGGACGGAAGCCCATGAGTGTTTGTCCTCTCGACGGGGAAGAAACCGCGGGTCTGGCGCGTGGCGGCGTGGTCACGACGTGCATATGATGGCGAGTGCTCCTGCTAATCACACTCGTCAGGACTCGATAAGTGCTTGCAGTGATATTGGGGAGTGTGAATGTCAGAAGCATTTTTTGACTGTTACGAGCGAGTAAATATGACTGATCCCACTTATTCCGATCCGGCAACTCTCGGGCGGCTGATTGGCGACACCATTCGAAGTCTGCGGGAAGGGGCGGGGCTGTCGATGCGGGAGCTCGCTGAGCGTGCAGGGCTCAGCCAGCCGTTTCTGAGCCAGATCGAACGCGGCGTCAGCAGTCCCTCCATGGCGTCTACCTACCGCCTGGCACACGCACTGGGAGTGCGTCCCGGCGATCTGATGCCAGCGGTGGATCCGGCCGGGGTCTCGGTAGTTCGAGCGAGCGAGGGCGTACACATTCCTGTCTCTGACCATCCCGACAGTGCTGCGGGCAGGGCACTGCTACTTCGTGATTCGAGTGCACTGGAAGTCGTGGAATATGTCATCGAGCCTGGCCAGCGGGCAGACGAATGGTTCGAGTCCGCGGGGGAGTGCGGGCTCTACGTGATATCCGGCCATATAGATGTCGAAGTAGTCGGTTCGGGGACTCACCATTTGGGGCCGCGAGACTTCATCAGCTTCCCCGCAGGCTCGCGCGACAGATGGAAAACCAGGGGCGACGAGATGGTTCATCTGTTGCTCGCAACGGCTGCGTTTCTGGTTCCGATGAAGCAGTCGAACTCACGAATCCGGACCGCGCCGGCGGCAAGTTGAGCGCACGTTGTGCGGGAGCGCCTGTTTACTTACCGGAAACGATAGCTCAATAGTCATGACATTTGAATAGCCCAATCTGATCGCTGTCACTTATCTGGGATCATGCTCCGCAGAGCTGGCCGTAATGCGGGCAGGAAAGGGCCCCGTATGTCCATTTCCGACACTCCGCGTGCTATCGACGCATCTGTGATCAGCCTGGCGCACAACCTTCCGAAAGTCAGTCTGCACTGTCATCTGATCGGAACCATCTCGGCGACAACACTTCTCGAGCTTGCCGCCAAGCACGGCGTCGTCATGGAAGGCGGCAGGAATGCGGACAACCTTTTCGATCATGACAGCTACGAGGATCTGGGTGAGTTCCTGCGGGTTCTCGACGTTGCGGGATCGGTGATTCGCGACGTCGACGATTTCCACCGGGTGACGTATGAATCGCTGACCCAAGGCGGCGCCGACCACAATGTGCTGTATCGGGAGATCTTCCTGAGCCCTCCAGGACACGCGCACTCGTCGTATCCGACAATGCTCGAAGGAGTGGTCGCCGGTATGCGGGACGCACGTGCTGACACCGGTATCGACAGCAGACTGATTGTGGCGATCAACCGCGAACGGAGTGCCGCAGAGGGACTGCAACTGGTGGAGGAGGTGATCGCGAACCGCATCGATGAAGTGGTTGGCATAGGCCTCGACTACGCAGAGGTCAACGGGCCCCCAGAGAAGTTCTGGAAAGCGTACCGACGAGCCGCCGAGGCGGGACTCAATCGGACTGCACACTCGGAGTCCGGCCCACCTGAGAACATCGAGACAATACTGGATCTATTGGGCTGCAGCAGAATCGATCACGGTTACCACGTGGTCGAGGATCCCGACATCACCGCTCGCTGCGTGGCCGAACGCGTCCCATTCACCTGCACGCCCGTGAGCTCGGACATCGGTCGGTATTCCGGCAGTGGCGACGGCACCCACACCAAGATCGCCGAGATGGTAGATGCCGGGTTGTGCGTGACCATCGACTCCGACGACCCACCCATGTTCGGTACCGACCCGAGCAACGACTACCTGGTGTTGGCGAAAGCACTGGGCTACGGCCTCGACCAGCTAACCGCCTTCACTTACAACGCAATTGACGCGGTATGGCTCGATGAGTCGGACAAACAGTCTTTGCGGACAGAGGCGACGCGGCGAATTGCTGCGATTGTGGAGGCTGACACGGCGGCCATTCCGTGACCCAGCGCCCCGCCGGAACCGGGTTTGACGTCACCGGCCTGCAGAAGCGTTTCCAAGCAGGCCGGCGTAGTGTCCTGGCCCTCGAGGGGATAGATCTCCGTACGAGCGAAGGAACCTTCTGCGCTTTGATCGGGCCGTCCGGATGCGGCAAATCCACCATTCTGCGCATCGCGGCTGGACTTGAAACACCGACTGCCGGCGAGATGCTGATCAACGGTAAGAGTCCACGAGAGCTGCGTTCAGCGGGTGATCTGGGCATCGCGTTCCAGGACTCCGCCTTGTTGCCCTGGCGCAGTGTCGAGGCCAACATCAGGCTGCCTCTGCAGATCGCGGGACGTCCCGTCGACAGTCGCAAGATCGCAGATCTGATCGGGCTGGTCGGGCTCGAGGGCTTCGAAAAGGCCAAGCCGGCCCAGCTGTCCGGCGGTATGCGTCAACGCGTGTCGATCGCGCGTGCGTTGTCCACCGAGCCGGAGGTTCTCTTGCTCGACGAACCGTTCGGTGCGCTCGACGACATGACGCGCCAACGGTTGAACATCGAACTGCAGCGGATTTGGTCAGAGCGGGCAGTGACCACTCTCATGGTGACTCACGGCATCAACGAGGCGATTTTCCTCTCGGACCTCGTTGTGGTGATGACCAGCCGTCCGGGGCGGATCCGCGAAACCGTCGAGGTCACGCTGCCGCGCCCCCGTACCCCAGAAATGCTTCGCAGCGAGGAGTTCGGGCGCATCCACGACTATGTGGAGGGGTTGCTGTTCGGCCGCTTGGAAGCGACGGCGGGGTGAATCAACCAGCTCGACGAAGAGGAAGCAATGGACTCGTTACCCACAATCGACCTGCGGCCCCTACGCGACGGTGCTGATGTCGCGAAAGTCGCTCAGGCTCTTCATCATGCGTGCATGGACCTCGGGTTCTTCACCGTGATCGGGCACGGCATCCCGGGCGACCTCATTGACGCCATGTTCGGCCACGCTCGTGCTTTCTTTGCGTTACCAGTGGAAGAGAAAATGGCGATAGCAATCGCGAAGTCCGATTGCCACAGTGGTTATGCCCCGATGGCCGCGGAGACCCTCGACGATTCCGTCGGCGGGGATCTCAAGGAGACACTCGACATCGGTACCGATCGCTCACCCGAACATCCACAGGTGTTGGCGGGCACGCCTTTACACGGCCCAGCGCAGTGGCCGGAGTCGCTACTTCCTGAATTCAAGGAGACCGCGTACGAATATGCGCGTGCCTGCCTGGCGGTCAATGCCCAGTTGATGAGTGGGATGGCGGTGGCCCTGGGTGTGCGTGACGACTACTTCGCGCCGATGTTCACCGACCCGATCTCCTCGATCCGTCTCATCCACTACCCCGCAGTGTCTGCTGCCGGCACGTCGGGCGCCGGCGCCCATACCGATTACGGCTCTTTGACCCTGTTGGCACAGGATGACGTGGGAGGCCTGCAAGTGAAGAGCCGTGGCGGCAGCTGGATCGATGTCGCGTCACCGCCGGGCGCACTTGTCGTGAACCTCGGGGACATGATCGCACGGTGGACCAACCACAAGTATGTCTCGACTGAGCACAGGGTGCTGGGGCCGGTTGGCCGGGATCGCTACTCGATCCCCTATTTCGTCGCACCCGACTTCCACACGTCGATCGCCGCGATTCCCACCTGCATCGGAGAGGGTGAGCTGCCGGTCTATCCACCGGTCACGGCCGGCGAGTACATGCTCAGTCGCTTCGCGGCCACGCACGACTATCTGAAGACCGACGGGGCCGCATGACCAGCATCCTCGGTGATCGGCACGAAACTGACGGGGGTTCGGCAGTTGCGCTGCCCCCTCCGGCTGGTTATCACCGAGGGAGACACCGCCTGACGCGGTTGCGTCCGAATTCCACGGCTTCGTTGACCCTCGGCCTTCTGCTGGCTTGGCAGTTCGTCGTCGGTGCTTTCGGAGTTGGTTCGGGTTCACTGCCGCCGCCGAGTGCCATCGTTGCAACGCTCTGGGACAACCGGGCGCTGTGGCCCGGGCCAGTAGCGGTCACTGCGACGGAGGCACTTTCGGGATTCGCCATCGCCATCGCTGTGGCCGTCGGTATCGCGGCTGTCTGCGTGTTGCTGAGCTGGGCCGAGCGGACGGTGGCCCGAATCGCCCTCGCGATCTACTGTCTTCCGCTCATTGCGGTTGCTCCACTGTTCAATCTGATCTTGTCCGGTACCGGGGACAAGGTTGCGCTCGCCGCACTCATGGCGTTCTTCCCCATCTTGATCTCAGTTTTGGCCGGCTTGCGCAGCGCCCCGGCGGTGTCGTTGGAACTGGTGCACGTGTACGGCGGCAACGGACTGCAGAAACTGCGTTATGTACGCGCGAACGGGGCGCTCCACGGGTTGGTAGCCGGCATGAAGATCGGCGCACCCGCAGCGGTACTCGGGGCGCTGATCGGCGAATTGATCGGTGCGGAACGCGGTCTCGGAGTATTGATGCTCAGCTCCCAGCACACGCTCGACATCGATCGGACCTATGCAACGGCAGTGGTAGCTGCCGCTTTGGCTGCGTCCGGGTATCTGATCTCGGCAGGTATCCAGCGGCTGCTGCCAGTCGGGTTCAGCGCGGGTGACGACATGTCGAGTTCGGCGGTTCAGGCCACGGCGACCCACCGCGCGCTGGCGGGCGGTCTTGTCGGCATCGCCAGCACGCTTCTCTTATTGGGTCTGTGGTGGTTGGCGGTCCACACCGTAGGGGTCAGCCCGATCCTGATGAAAGATCCGCTGACGTTGTACGACTACCTCTTCGTCGAAGCCCGGGCGGCATCAAATCGGGCAGTCATTGCCGAACAGCTCTGGATAACATTGGGACACATTGGGATCGGGGCGGCCGCGGGGATCTCCGCGACCATGGTCGTGGCTACGGTGTTTCTCCTGCTTCCCAGTGCGCAGAAGCCACTGATGTCCTTCGCGATGGTGTTCCAGACTGTCCCGACGGTCACATTTGTCCCACTCATCGCAGTTACCTTCGGGCGAAACACCCTCGCAGTCGCGTTGATGGGTGTCGTCGCGATTCTGTTCTCCTCCCTGATCGTGGTGCTGACTGGCCTGCAATCCACGTCGACGAAAATGATCGACGTGGCCAGCGCGTACGGAGCGGACCGATGGAAGGTGTTCCGGCTCATTCGGCTGCCGGCCGCGATCCCAGCCATCTTCGCGGCGCTCCGGATTGCCGTGCCCAATGCCGTCATAGGCGCGTTGATGGCCGAATGGATGATCACCGGCAACGGTTTGGGGCACCTGATGACCACCGCGGAGTCGCGCCTGAACTATGGCGCCATCTGGGCCTCGGTGGTGGTGCTGACGATCGTCACGGCCCTGGCGTACACGGTGGTGTCAGCTGCGGAGCGTCTCGCCCTCGCTGTCTATGCACCCCACGCGATGGCCGGGGCGGGCCACTAGCGGCGGGCGGCAGTGCCCCAGTAGACCCCAGCTGGTGTCGGCTGGGCCGAGGGGACGCGTCCCGTGGCAACCCGAGCAGCACACGAACCCCGGGCCGACAAAGCCCGTCCCGCTCCGGGCGCGATCAGCATGATGGCCGGAGCGATCAACCCACGGCTGACGACGCCTCCGAACACCATCGGTGCGGCAAGGAGATGGTCCGCGCCCCGGATTGTCGGAGACGCTGGGGAGCAGGCGAAGGAATGACGTGCGGGCTCGCCGGCGGTGCCGATGTGCGAGAAAGTGCCGGTCTCGGCAAAGCCGCACTAGCCGCTAGATAATCGCAAATTACAGGAATGTTTCCTGGCAATTCCCTGAGAGACCGCAAAATATCCGCTTTTCGGCGTGCCGGGTGGCCCGTTTGCGTTCAAGATTCATCCCGAAACTCGAAGAGGCATACGCGTGGACGGACTTCGTCCATTCTGCAAACCAAGGGAGACAGATGAGAGCGCTGCGCACCACCCTGCGCAAAACAGCCGTTCTGTTCGCCACCGCCACCGTCGCCACGTTCGGCGTCGCGGCGTGCGGTGGTGACGACGGCGCTGAGGGATCCGGAGGCGGAGAGATCAACATCTCCATGACCTCGTTCCCGGATTACATCGACCCGCAGCTGTCCTACACGGTCGAAGGGTGGGAGACGCTCTACAACACCTACGTCCCACTGCTGACCTATAAGCACGCCAAAGGTGAGGACGGCGCCCAGGTGGTGCCGGGCCTCGCCGAGGCGATGCCAGATGTCTCGCCGGACGGCAAGATCTACAAGCTCAAGATGCGCTCGAATATGAAGTACTCCGACGGCACGCCCATCAAGGCCTCGGACTTCACCTATGCGATCCAGCGGCTGTTCAAGGCCGACTCAGGTGGCTCGGTGTTCTTCGACGGAATCGTGGGCGCCACCGAGTATGCGGACGGCAGCGCCGACACCATCAGCGGCATCGTCACCGACGACACCACCGGTGACATCACGATCACGTTGAAAGACGCGAACGGCACCTTCGAAAACCTGCTTGGGCTGATGTTCGCGGCTCCCGTCCCGCCCAGCACCCCGCTGTCCGATGACGCGACCAACAACCCGCCGCCGTCCAGCGGCCCTTTCATGATCACCAACGTCGAAGCACCACAGACTCTGACGCTCGAGCGCAACCCGAACTTCCAGACCGTGAAGGACGCGGGCGCCACCGAGGTAGCCGACGTGAATGTCGACAAGGTCACTGTCACGCAGAACAAGAGCAATACCGCACAGGTGACAGGCGTGGAGCAGAACACCATCGACTTCATGGTCGACCCACCGGACGCGGACCGCATGCAGGAGGTCACCTCCCGATTCGGTGACCGCTTCCGGCTCGAAGAGTCGATCAACACCTTCTACTTCTGGATGAACACCCAGACCGCGCCCTTCAACGATCTCCGGGTCCGTCAGGCGGTCAACTACGCGATCGATCCCGAGGCACTGAACCGCGTGTTCGGCGGCCGGCTCCATCCGACCCAGCAGATCCTGCCGCCGGGCATGCCTGGTTATGAGGAGTACAAGCTGTACCCGGGTCCGGATATGAACAAGGCGAAACAGCTTATTGCCGAAGCCAATCCGGCTGATCGTGATATCACGGTGTGGACCAATGACGAGCCCGATCGCAAGCGGATCGGCGAGTACTACCACGACGTGCTCAACCAGTTGGGGTTCAACGCGACGCTCAAGGTGATCGCCGGCGACGTCTACTTCACCACCATCGGCAACAACTCCACCCCGGATCTGGACACCGGTTTCGGGAACTGGTACCAGGACTTCCCGCACCCGGACGACTTCTTCCGGCCGTTGCTCAACAGCGCGTCGATCCTGCCCACCAACGGCAACAACTACTCGCGAGCATCCATCCCTGGGCTGGACGCGAAGATGAACGAGCTGTTGACCAAGCAGCTCAGCGACGGTGACACCGAGCAGCAGTACGCGGCGCTGGACAAGGCGTTCATGGAGCAGGCGGTGTGGGCGCCGTACGGCAACGATCAGACGGCGACCTTTGTGTCTGACCGGATCGATTTCGACAAGGCCTCCAGCCACATCCTGTTCACTCAGGACTGGTCGGCGCTGGCGCTGAAGTAGTGTCCACCCCGACAGAGGTCGTCGAAGCGCCCGGGGACCCGGTTCTTCCGGCCGGAGTCCCCGCGGCGCAGATCGAAGGCCGAAGCCCCTGGTACCTCGGGTGGTTGAGGTTGCGGCGCAACAAAGTTGCGCTCGGCTTCGGCGTGCTGTTCATCCTGATCGTGCTGTTCTGCCTGGCGGCACCGCTGTGGGCCGATCACGTGGCGCACACCGGGCCGAACCAGAACCACATCACCGACAAGGTGCTGATCCACGGGGTGGAAACCGACGTCGTATCGGCCAGTGGAACCCCGATCGGCCCCGGCCTGCGCGGGCGCTACCTGCTGGGTGCTGATCAGAACGGCCGCGACGTGATGGTGCGGTTGATGTACGGCGGGCGCACATCGATCCTCATCGGTGTGGCCGCGGCGGCCATCACCACCGTGCTCGCCGTGCTGGTCGGAATGCTCTGCGGCTATTACCGCGGCTGGATCGACGCGGTGCTGTCGCGGGTGATGGATGTGGTGTGGGCGTTCCCGGTGCTGCTGCTCGGCATTGCGCTGGGGACGGCACTCGCGTTGGGCGGCATCAAGGTCGGCGATTTCCAGCTTGCCGGCGACTCGCTGTGGATCCCGATCCTGATCATCGCCCTGGTCTACGTGCCGTACATGGCCAGGCCGATCCGCGGTGAGGTCCTCGCATTGCGGGAGAAGGAGTTTGTCGAGGCGGCAGTCGCCCAGGGTAAGGGCCCGGTGCGGATCATGGTGAGCGAGCTGCTCCCCAACGTGATCTCGACCATCATCGTGTTCTTCACCCTCAACATCGCCAACAACATGCTGCTCGAATCGGCGCTGTCGTTCTTGGGTGCGGGTGTGCGTGCGCCGAACGCCTCATGGGGACCATGATCGCCGACGGGTACCAGACGATCTACACCGCACCACACCTGACCATTGTCCCCGGCTTGCTGATTGTGCTGACAGTGTTGTCGCTCAACGTGTTCGGGGACGGATTACGAGACGCGATGGATCCGCGAGCCAAGATCCGCTTGGAGCACTGAGCAGATGCTTCGTTTCATCACCAGACGACTGGCAGGCATGAGCGCGGTGCTGTTCGCCATCTCGGTGCTGGTCTTCCTGATCTTCAATGTCATACCCAACTCCGACCCCGCTGCGCGTATCGCGGGAAAGAACGCCGATCCGGAGCTGATCGCCAGGGTCAGCGCCGATCTCGGCCTCGATCAGCCACTGCCGGTGCAGTACCTGACGATGATGAAACAGATCTTCACCGGGCAACTGACCTCCTATGCCAGCTCACAGAACGTTGTCGACCAGATCTGGAAGGGTCTGCCCGCCACACTGTCGTTGTGCATCGGCGCGGCAGTGCTCTGGATGGCGCTGGCGATCTGGTTCGGGTACCTCAGCGCGGTACACGCCGGCAAGTTCACCGATCGCGCATTGACCATTCTGTCTTTGGTGGGCATCTCGATGCCGGTGTTCTGGCTTGCCGCAATCCTGTTGTACTACTTGAGCTTCAAGGCCGAACTGTTCCCTACCAGTAGTTACGTGCCATTGACCCGGGACCCGTTGGACTGGGCGTACCACCTGATCCTGCCGTGGATCACGCTGGCGGTGCTCTATGTGGGTTTCTACAGCCGGGTGCTGCGGTCCAACATGCTCGACGTGATGAACGACGACCACGTCCGCACTGCCCGGGCAAAGGGCATCAGCGAACGCCAGGTCCGAGTCAAACACGTGTTGCGCAATTCGATGATCCCGATCGTCACGCTGTTCGGTCTGGACTTCGGTGCCGTGGTGGGTGGCGGGGCCATCCTCACCGAAACGGTGTTCAACATCAACGGCGTCGGCTTGTACGCCGGGCAGGCGATCGGCACGCTGGACCTGCCACCGCTGATCGGTGTGACGATGTTCGGCGCGTTCTTCATCGTGCTGTTCAACACTGTGGTCGACGTCGCCTATGCGTTCTTGGACCCTCGAATCAGATTGGGAGAGGCGGCACCTGTATGAGCCCCATCCTCGAAGTAGAAGACCTGCGAGTCGGTTTCACCACCGAGGACGGTGTGGTCCGCGCCGTCGACGGAGTCTCGTTCGGCCTGGCGGCCGGCGAAGTACTGGCGATCGTCGGAGAATCCGGCAGCGGTAAGAGCGTGACCGCACAGACCCTGATCGGGTTGACCCGCGCCCCCAACGCGACGATCAGCGGATCGGTGCGATTCCACGGACAGGACCTGGTCAGTCTCGGCGACAACGACTTACGCCGTATCCGCGGTGAAGACATTGCGATGGTCTTCCAAGATCCGATGACGTCGCTGAACCCGGTGTACCGCGTAGGTGATCAGATCGCGGAGATGATCCGGGCGCATCGCGATGTCTCCCGCGCCGAGGCCAGAGACCGCGCGGTGGAACTGCTGAGGTCGGTGGGCATCCCGAATCCGGAGCGCCGGGTGCGTGATTACCCGCACGAGTTCTCCGGAGGCATGCGGCAGCGGGTGATGATCGCGATGGCGCTGTCGTTGGAGCCGACGGTGTTGATCGCCGACGAACCCACCACCGCGCTGGACGTCACGATCCAGGCGCAGATCCTGCGGCTGCTCGACGATCTCAACGCCCAGCGCGACCTCGCGGTCATCCTGATCACGCACGATCTCGGGGTGGTGGCCGAGGTGGCTGATCGGGTGGTGGTGATGTACGCCGGGCACGTGGTGGAGGACGCGGCAGTGGACGAGATCTTCTACGATCCGCAACACCCTTACACCTGGGGACTTTTCGGCTCCTTGGCGCCGTTGGACGCCCCGCAGCACAGCCGGTTGCCGCAGATCGGCGGCGCCCCGCCGTCGCTGCTGTCACTGCCGACGGGATGCCGCTTTGCGCCCCGCTGCCCGCACGCCTTCCAAGCGTGCAGCGAGCCGCCGCCGCTGCAAGCCCGGGCCGGGGGTGCCCACCTCGACCGGTGCTGGTTGGACCCGGCCCTGAAGTCGACGCTGCGTGACGTCGACGGCCGGATCGGGCTGCGCAAGCCGGTGGCCTCATGACCGGCCAGGGCGAGCCGCTGCTGGAAGTCACCGATCTGGTCAAACACTTCCCGATCAAGTCCGGGACGGTGATCGAGCGCGAGGTGGCGCGGGTGCGTGCCGTGGATGGGGTGAGCCTGGTCCTGCACGAAGGCGAAACCCTCGGGCTGGTCGGTGAATCGGGCTGCGGGAAGTCCACGCTGTGCCGGTTGATCATGCAGCTGCTGACCCCGACATCAGGCTCGGTGCGCTTCGAGGGCCAGGAACTGGTGGGCCGATCACGTCGCGAGATGCGTCCGATACGCCGAAACATCCAAATGGTGTTCCAGGACCCCTTCGCCTCGCTGAACCCGCGTAAGCGGATCGGGCAGATCATCGGCGATGCCATGGAGCTCCACGGCCTGGCCAGCGGCAACGAGGTCAAGACCCGGGTGCAGGGCCTGTTGGACCGGGTCGGTCTGCAGGCTGAGCACTACAACCGCTTCCCTCACGAGTTCTCCGGCGGGCAACGGCAGCGCATCGGGATCGCGCGGGCACTGGCGCTGCAACCCAAGCTGATCATCGCCGACGAGCCGGTGTCGGCGCTCGATGTGTCGGTGCAGGCGCAGATCATCAACCTGCTCGAAGAGCTCCAGGAGGAATTCCGGCTGTCCTACCTGTTCGTCGCGCACGACCTCGGTGTGGTCCGACATGTCTCGGACCGGGTGGCGGTGATGTATCTGGGCAAGGTCATGGAGACCGCCGCCGCTAATGATCTGTACGACAGGCCGTTTCATCCCTATTCCAATGCGCTGCTGTCCGCGGTTCCTATTCCGGATCCCCGCCGCAACGCTGCGCGTGAACGGCTGATCCTGGAGGGCGATGTGCCCAGTCCGATCAACCCGCCGACCGGTTGCCGGTTCCACACCCGGTGCCGCTGGGCCACCGAGGTGTGCAAGGCCGACGAGCCGGCCCTGCTGGACCGGGAGCCCGCCCATGCCGCGGCCTGCCATCATCCACGGAACCTGGAGGCGGTAACGACCCCGGTGGGGTGACGTTTGGTCAGGTCCGGGCCGGGGTACCTGCCGGGAATGGCTCAGTCGGACCCCTACACCGAGGTGGCACTGGAAGTCGACGGGCAGACTCACACCCTTCGGGTGGACAATCGCGTGACGCTGCTGGATGCCTTGCGAGAACACCTCGGGGTGCCGACCGCCAAGAAGGGCTGTGACCACGGCCAGTGCGGCTCCTGCACCGTCCTGGTCGACGGCCGACGAGTGCTCAGCTGCTTGTCGTTCGTCGTTGCCGCCGACGGCACACGCGTCACCACCGCCGCGGGTCTGAGTCCCGACGACGAGTTGCACCCGGTTGCCCAGGCGTTCCAGGACGAGGACGCCTTCCAATGCGGCTACTGCACCCCGGGCCAGATCTGTTCGGCGGTGGGCATGCTGGACGAAGCGAAGGCAGGTGCCCCCAGTTTCGTCACCGACGACCTGGACAGCACACCGGAGCTCAGCCGGGACGAGATCCGGGAACGCATGAGCGGCAACCTGTGTCGCTGTGCGGCATACCCGAACATCGTCGCCGCGATCGAGGCGGCGGCGACGCGATGAAACCCTTCGACTACCACGTGGCGCAGAGTCCGGCCGACGCGGTGGCCACGTTGGCGCGCCACCCCGAGGCGGCCTTCCTGGCCGGCGGCACCAACCTTGTCGACCACATGAAACTCGGTGTCGCCAGCCCGAGCATGCTCGTCGACGTCAGCCGGCTTGATCTGGCCGAGGTGGTTGCGTTGCCCGATGGGGGAGTGCGCATCGGTGCCACCGCCCGCAACAGCGATCTGGCCGCCGACCCGATGATCCGTGCGCACTATCCCGTGTTGACCCGAGCCCTGCTGTCCGGCGCCTCCGGTCAGTTGCGCAATGTGGCCACCACGGCGGGCAATCTGCTGCAGCGCACCCGTTGCGTCTACTTCCAGGACGTCACCACACCGTGCAACAAGCGCACCCCGGGTACCGGCTGCTCGGCAGTGGGTGGTTACCTGCGCTATCACGCCATCCTCGGCGCCTCCCCGGAATGTGTCGCCGTACATCCGTCGGATATGGCGGTCGCGATGTGCGCGCTGGACGCGCAGGTGGTGATTCAAGGTGCGGACGGGGAGCGTCGGGTGGCGGTGGAGGACTTCTACCGGCTGCCGGACACCGAGCCCCAGCGTGACACGGTGCTGAGCCACGGCGAGCTGATCACCGCCGTCGAGGTGCCCCCGGCGGTCGCCGGTGCGGTGTCGAATTACCGCAAAGTGCGCGACCGGGCGTCCTACGCCTTCGCCCTGGTCTCGGTGGCGGCAGAGGTAGCGTTGGCGCCCTCGCGCGAAATAAGTTCGGCTAGAATTGCTTTGGGTGGAGTCGCGCACAAGCCGTGGCGCGCCCGCAAAGCCGAAGAGGTCCTGATCGGCGCGCAGGCAACCGAGGAGACGTTCACCGCCGCGGCTGAGGCTGAGTTGGAGGCTGCGGAGCCGTTGCCCGGTAACGAGTTCAAGGTCACTCTGACCCGCCGGGCGCTGATCGCGGAGCTGCGCGCGCTTTGCGGGAGGGGGCAGTCATGACCCTGCTGGAACCCCACGCGATCGGCACCCCGGTGGCACGACTGGACGGTCGGTTGAAGGTCACCGGCCGCGCGCCGTACGCCTTCGAGCACTCCGTGGAGAACCCGGCATACCTGCATCCGATCCAATCGACCATCGCCCGGGGGCGGGTCATCGAGATGGACTCTGCCGCTGTCCGCGAGCTCGATGGCGTTCTCGACGTCCTGACGGTCTTTGACGCACCGGAGCTGGCGGACACCTCCGATGGTGAGCTGGCGATCCTGCAAGACGACCGGGTGCACTTCCGTGGCCAGCTTATCGGCGCCGTGGTTGCCGAGACCGCTGAAATCGCCCGGCACGCAGCAGGTTTGGTTCAGCCGAAGTACATCGAAGAACCTCATGACACTGAACTCACGGTCGACCACCCAGCGCTGTACACACCGGAGTCTGTCAATCCCTCCTTTCCGTCGGACACCGACGAGGGTGATGTGGATGCCGCGCTCGCCGCTGCCGATGTCACGGTGGACCAGGTGTACTCGACGCCGATCGAGCACAACAACCCGATGGAGCCCCACGCCTGCATCGCGCAATGGGAAACCCGCGACGGGGCGCCCGCGATCACCATGTACGACTCCACCCAGGGCGTACACGTGGTCCGCGAGACCCTGACACCGCTGTTCGGTCTGGACCCCGAACAGTTACGGGTGGTCGCTCCGCACGTCGGTGGCGGCTTCGGCTCGAAGGGCCGGCCCCACGCCCACAACGTCCTGCTGCTGCTGGCCGCCCAACGCGCCGGCGGCCGCGCGGTGAAGTTGGCACTCACCCGCCAACAGATGTTCTCCCTCGTCGGCTACCGCACCCAGACGATCCAGCGACTCCGCCTGGGCGCCGGGCGCGATGGCAGGCTGACGGCACTGGCCCACGAGGTCGTCGAACAAACCTCGACCGTCAAGGAATTCGCTGAACAGACCGCGGTGACATCGCGCAAGATGTACGCCTCGCCGAACCGGCGAACCTCCCACCGGCTGGCGAAACTCGATGTGCCCGTACCGTTCTGGATGCGCGCCCCCGGTGAAGCCCCAGGCACCTACGCCGCCGAGGTGGCGATGGACGAACTCGCCCACGCCTGCGGCATCGACCCGATCGAACTGCGTGTCCGCAACGAACCGGACGTCGATCCCGAGACGGGCAATCCCTGGTCGGGGCGGCATCTGGTCGAGTGCCTGCGCCTGGGGGCGGAACGGTTCGGCTGGTCGAACCGCGATCCAGCTCCCGGCTCCCAGAGGTCGGGCGACTGGCTGACCGGGCTGGGGGTGGCGTCGGCGACGTACCCGGGGATGGCGATGCCCGGTAACTCCGCACGGATCACCTATTCCGCAGAGGGGCGCTACTCCGTGCACATCGGTGCGGCCGACATCGGGACCGGCACCTGGACGACGCTGACGCAGATCGCCGCCGACGCCTTGGGGTGTGGCATCGAAGCGATCGACCTCCAGATCGGCGACACCGACCTGCCCCCCGCGTCGGTGGCCGGTGGCTCCTCGGGAATGACGTCCTGGGGATCAGCAATCGTGGCCGCGGCCAACCAATTTCGCGCCGACCACGGGAACCCGCCGACCATCGGCGCGACAACCACCACCGCAGCGCCGGAGAACACGGTCGCCGAGGAGTTCACGGTGCAGTCGTTCGGGGCCCACTTTGTGGAGGCACACGTCAATCGGGATACCGGCGAAGTACGGGTGCCCAGAATGCTCGGCGTGTTCTCCATTGGCCGTGCCATCAACAGGCGCACACTGCGCTCGCAACTCATCGGCGGGATGACCATGGGTCTGTCGATGGCACTCCATGAAGAGAGCGTCCGCGATCACCGATTCGGCCACGTCGTCACGCAGGACCTCGCGACCTATCACTTCGCCGCCCACGCCGATGTCGAAGACGTGGAGGCGATCTGGCTGGACGAGGCCGACGAGAAGTTCAACCCGATGGGCTCGCGCGGGGCAGGTGAGATCGGAATCGTCGGTGCGGCCGCCGCGGTGGTCAACGCCGTCTACAACGCCACCGGCGTACGAGTCCGTGACCTACCGGTCACGCTGGACAAGGTGCTGGCCGGGCTCGTCCAGTAGCCGAAAAAAGTTCGTGAGCTCGTTATGAAAATGAGATTTTCGTCGTACAGTCCAATGCGTGGGTAGGCATTCTGTGACCCGCAGACGGCGAAAGTCACCGGCAGTGCTGGCTGTCCTCGGAACATCGGCAGCGGTGTTGTTCGCCGTCGGCGGTGACGTGCACTCGGTTCCGGTGAAGGCCGTCGCCGAGCCCCCTGTCGTCGAAGACATGTGCTGCGCCGAGCTGGTGGCAACCGCCGGCGACCTTCTGGCCGTCGCCCCAGCAGCGGCGTCAACAGCGTCCCGGTGGCGGGTGATCGACACCCGGGTAGAGCAGGTGCTGCCCGCAGGCGACGCGCCCGAGCAAGGTCTTCAGGTCAAGACGATCCTGGTGGCCCGCGCAATCAGCGCGCTGTTCCCCGAGATCAACAGCATCGGCGGGGTTCGACCGGACTCGTTGCGCTGGCATCCCGGTGGACTGGCTCTCGACGTGACGATTCCTGATCCCACCAGTGCCTCGGGTATCGCCTTGGGCAACGAGATCGTCGCCTTCGCCCTCAAGCACGCTGGCCGCCTCGGCATCCAGGACGCCATCTGGCGCGGTGTCTACTACACCCCCGGCGGCGCGCAGGCCGGCGGCCACGGGCATTACGACCACGTTCACATCACCACCACCGGCGGGGGATATCCAGACGGCGACGAGGTCTACCTGCGCTGAACACCCCAGCCCGGGGCTACGGATTTCGTCGAATCTCTCGCCGGAGACAGAGTGATATCCCGCTACATCTGCGGTATCGCAACGAAGTTCCTAGTATGCCTGCATGCGATCTGGAACCGCCGTGTCAGCGCGGGGTGCACAGCCCGACCGCCACGCGGCCGTTCCTCAGATCGAACTGATCGGTGTCCGCAAGGAATTCGGGGATAGCCGCAACCGAACTGTGGCCGTCGAAGGTGCCGATCTGTCCGTCGACGACGGTGAGCTGTTCGCGATCCTCGGCCCGTCGGGCTCCGGCAAAACAACCCTGCTGCGGTTGATCGCAGGCTTCGAACAGCCGACCGCAGGCACCGTCAAATTGGGCGGCCGAGACGTCACCGCGCTTCCACCCGCCAAACGGGACACCAACACGGTGTTTCAGCAGTACGCACTGTTCCCGCACATGAGCGTCGCGCAGAACGTGGAGTACGGGTTGCGGGTGGGCGGTGTCGGCAAGGCCGAGCGGCAACGCCGGGCCGCAGAGGCACTCGAGATGGTCCGGCTCACCGGCTACGGCGCGCGTAAACCCGCGGAGCTCTCCGGCGGGCAGCAGCAGCGGGTCGCTTTGGCCCGGGCGCTGGTCGGACGTCCCCGGGTGCTGCTACTCGACGAACCACTGGGGGCGCTTGACCTCAAGTTGCGCGAGCAGATGCAGGTCGAGCTGAAGGCGATCCAGCGTGAGGTCGGCATCACGTTCGTCATCGTCACCCACGACCAGGACGAGGCGTTGACGCTCTGCGACCGGTTGGTGGTGCTCAACGACGGCCGGATCGAGCAGATCGGCCCCGCCCGCGAGGTGTACGAAAACCCCGCCAACCGGTTTGTCGCCGATTTCGTCGGTACCTCCAACGTGCTCGACGGTGAATCCGCCGAGGCAGTGCTCGGCAGGCGGGGCACGTTCGCGATCCGCCCGGAGCGCATCGCCGTGCTCGACGGGGCCACCCCCGTTCCTGCCGGCCACCGCAGCGTGTCCGCCGAGGTCGCCGAGGTGGTGTACGCCGGGCCGATCACGCGGATCGCGGCAGCCGTGACGGGTGCCGACGGACTGCGCCTCACCGCCACATTGCTGTCGGCCGAAGCGTCGACCGCGATCGCACACGGAACACGCGTCGTTCTGGCCTGGCCGGACACGGCCGTCCTCGATCTCACACCGGTCCAACCTAAGGAGTCGCAATGAGTCTCACCTTTCGCAGCCTGGGCGTCGCGCTGGCGGCGGGCGCGTTGTTGATGGCCGGCTGTTCGAGTTCAGAGGACTCCGGCGGTGGTTCGGAGGGGCCACCCGAGATGGAGGCTGCCACCGAAGTCGGCGACGGCGAGGGCGAACTCAACCTGATCGCCTGGCCCGGTTATGCGGAGAACGGGTCCAACGATCCGGCGGTCAACTGGGTCACCCCGTTCGAGCAGCAGACAGGGTGCAAGGTGAACGTCAAGATCGGCAACACCTCCGACGAGATGGTGCAGTTGATGCGCACTGGCCAGTACGACGGTGTATCCGCCTCAGGCGACGCCACGTTGCGGCTGATCTACGCCGGGGATGTGGCCCCGGTGAACACCGACCTGGTGCCCAATTACGAGACCGTGGTGCCGTTTCTGAAGGACAAACCCTGGAACTCCGTCGACGGTCAGATGTACGGCGTCCCGCACGGATGGGGTGCGAATCTGCTGATGTACAACACCGACGTGGTCACAGACGCCCCGGATAGCTGGGGTGCAGTGTTCCCTGGCGCTCCGGAGTTCAAAGGCAAAGTGACCGCATACGATTCGCCCATCTACATCGCGGATGCGGCGCTGTACCTGTCGAAGACCAACCCCGATCTCGGTATCAAGGACCCATACTCGCTGACGACCGAGCAGCTCGATGCCGCCACCGATCTGCTCAAGGAGCAGCGGGAGAACATCGGCGAATACTGGTCGGATTACACAAAAGAGGTCCAGGGCTTCGAATCCGGCACGACGGTGATCGGCACCAGCTGGCAGGTCATCGCCAACACGATCGAAGCCGACGCCAAGGTCAAGATCGCCACGGTGCTGCCCAAGGAGGGCTCGACCGGCTGGTCGGACACCTGGATGCTCGCGGCGAAGGCTGCCCACCCCAACTGCATGTACAAATGGATGGACTACATCATCTCCCCGGAGGCCAACGCCCAGGTGGCCGAATACTTCGGTGAGGCGCCGGCGCAGACGAAGTCCTGCGACCTGACTGCCGACAAGCAGCACTGCGCCACCTACCACGCCACCGACGAGGCGTATGCGGCCCAAATCCACTACTGGACCACGCCGCAGACCAAATGCGTTGACGGCAGCGGGGACAACTGCACCAGCTATGACCAGTGGGTCGACAAGTGGCAGGAGATCAAGGGCTGATGACGCCGGCGCCGGTGCCGCGGGTGCGGGAGAAAGCGGCGCTGGCGTTCCTGTTGGTCCCGCCGCTGGCGTGGTTGGTCATAGCGTATCTGGGATCGCTTGCGGTACTGATGGTGTCGGCCTTCTGGGGCACCAACAGCTTCACCGGTGCGGTGGTACACAAGTTCACCACCGCCAATCTGGTGCGGGTCCTGACTGACGAGGTGTTCAGGACAGTCACCGTGCGGACCGTCCTGGTGGCTCTGGCAGTCACCGTGCTGTGCGCGATACTGGCCGTCCCGTTGGCACTGTTCATGGCCAAGTTCGCCTCGCCGACGGCACGCATTGCGCTGGTGGTTGCCGTCACCACCCCGCTGTGGGCGAGCTACCTGGTCAAGGCCTACGCCTGGCGGATGCTGTTGTCGCCCGAGGGTGGGCCGCTGTCGTGGGCCACCGGGTACTCGCCGGGCTACGGTCTGGTGGCGACGGTGATCACGCTGACGTATCTGTGGTTGCCCTACATGGTGATCCCGGTGTTCGCCGCGTTTCAGCGGGTGCCCGATGCCTTGGTGGATGCCAGCTCCGACCTCGGAGCGTCCGACCTGAGCACCCTGCGATTGGTGGTGGCGCCCATGGTCTTTCCGGGCATCGCGGCTGGATCGATCTTCACCTTCTCGCTGTCGCTCGGCGACTACATCGCGGTGACGATCGTCGGGGGCAAGACGCAGCTGCTGGGCAACGTCATCTACGGCCAATTGGTCACGGCCAACAACCAGCCCATGGCCGCGGCGCTGTCACTGATTCCGTTGCTGGCGATCGTGCTGTACCTACTGGCGATGCGGCGCACCGGTGCATTGGAGAACGTGTAGTGCTGTCTTCGCGATTGCGCGGAGTGACCCGCACCTGGACCGTCCTGGTCCTGGTATTCGTCTACGCGCCACTGCTGTTGGTGGTCGTCAACGCCTTCAACGCGTCGAAGACGTTCGCGTTCCCGCCGTCGGGGTTCACACTGCAATGGTGGCGCACCGCCCTGCACAGCGAGGGCATGTGGGCCTCGCTGGGCAACTCGGTGGTGGTCGGACTGGTCGCCACCGGTCTGGCCCTGGTGCTGGGAACCATGGCCGCGTTCGCCGTGCAACGTTACGACTTCTTCGGCAAGCAGACCGTCAATCTGCTTGTGGTGCTGCCGATCACGTTGCCCGGCATCGTCACCGGTATCGCACTGAACGCGACGTTCACCTCCGCGCTCGGGGTCACCCTCGGCATGGCGACCGTCATCGTCGGGCACGCCACGTTCTGCATCGTCATCGTGTTCAACAACACCCAGGCCCGGCTGCGGCGCCTCGGCACCAGCCTGGAAGACGCCTCGGCCGACCTCGGTGCGTCGTCCTGGCAGACGTTCCGGTTCGTGACCCTGCCCATGATGCGTGGCGCACTGGTCGCCGGTGCGATTCTGGCATTCGCGCTGAGCTTCGATGAGGTTGTGGTGACGACGTTCACGGCCGGTCCGACGGTACAGACCCTGCCCATCTGGATCTTCGGAAACCTGTTCCGCCCCAACCAGGCTCCGGTGATCAACGTGGTGGCCGCCGCGTTGACCCTGGCCGCGATCGTGCCCGTGTGGCTGTCGCAGCGCATCGGCGGCGACCCTGCAGGGACGCGGATTTAGCGCGTCGCCGCGGGCTGTGTCTACTCGGCCTCGGCCTCGGCGTCGCTGCGCTCCTCCTGTAGCCGATCCTTGCTGCGCAGCAGGCGAAGAAGCGTCACCAGAGCCAACCCGCCCACGATGTTGCCGACGACGGTGTAGCCGAACCAACCCAGCCAGTCGAGGTATCCGAACGGGGCGTCACCGGTGATCAGTGCCCCGAAGATCAGCAGCGAGTCGAGGATGGAATGGAACATCTGGAGGCCGGCCAGCAGGAAGGCCCCGGCCACCGCTGCGGCGATCTTGCCGGGAACCGAATCGGTACCGTGCTGCATGCGGGTCATCAGCGTGATGGCCATGCCTCCGAGAAGCGCCAGCACAACCGTTTCCCGGGAGATTCCGGCGGTAGCGAAGTGTGAGGCCGACTCCACGGTTTGGGCGTGCAGTTTGGGAAAGCCGGCCATGATCAGCCACATGATCACCCAGCCGCCCGCCAGATTGGCCGCAAGGGTGCCGCTCCAGAGCTTGAGGAGTTGCCGGACACTGGCCCGTTTGGCGGCGACGGTGGTGACCGGCACCAAAAAGCCTTCGGTGAACAGTTCACTGCGGCCCAGCAGGAGCGCAAGGAATCCGATGGAGAAGGCCAAGCCTGCCAGCAATTGATTTCCCGTGGCGTTCAGCACCGACAGATAGGCGAGCACACCCATGGCGACCTCGGTACCGCCGAAGAAGCCGGTGATCAGCACTTCTCGCCAACTGCGGTGCAGGCGCTGCGTGCCCTCGGTGATCTGCCGCTGGAACGCGTCCTCCAATTCGTCCTCGATGGGACTGTCGGACTCGCCGAGCTCACGCTGGCTGGTGTTGCTCATGTCGGATCCTTATGCCGGGAGCGGGGGAGACCACACCGAGTACCCACAGCATGTGCAAACACGCAGCCCCAATCAACATCAGTGCATTCGCCACACCGAATGTGCACGGAAATGCTCGCCTGTCCTTTTATTGTGTGGCTGTGCCTGAGATGGATCGCCGCAGTGTGATGTTCATGATGGGTCTGGGGGCGGCAGCCGCAGCGCTGCCCGTCGGGGTGGCCGGCGCCGAGCCTGTGATCGGAGACAGCCCACCGGGGCCGGTCGATGTGGTTACACCGCCGGAGGCAGCCGCACCAGCACCGGCCTTTCTGTTCCAGGAAGAGTTCAACGGTCCAGCGGGTGCGCCGCCGGATCCGGCGTGGTGGCACATCGTGCCGGCGCGGGAGCTCATCAGGAATCCGAACGAGTGGGACAAACCGTTCAACATGGGGCGGTACGTGACCGATCAGGAACACGTGTTCCAGGACGGCGCCGGCAACCTCGTCATCCGAGCGACGCGGGGGCCCGGGACCACGATCCAGGAGAAGTACGCCAGCGCCAAGGTCGTCGGTTTGTGGCGGGGCGCCATCGGCACCACCTGGGAGGCACGCGTCAAGCTGAACTGCCTGACCGACGGGGCATGGCCGGCGTTCTGGCTCGTCAATGAAGATCCCGTCCGCGGCGGCGAGGTCGACCTGGTGGAGTGGTACGGCAACCGCGACTGGCCGTCGGGCACCACGGTGCACGCCCGCCTGGACGGCGAGTCGTTTGCGACCAACCGGCACCCCATCGACAGTGACTGGCACACCTGGCGGATGTCGTGGATGCCGACGGGGATGTATTTCTGGAAGGACTACGCCCCAGGTATGGAGCCGTTCTTCCAGGTTCCGGCGAATTCCCTGCAGGACTGGCCGTTCAACGACCCCGGCTACACGCTGGCGCCGGTGTTCAACATCGCCGTCGGCGGCTCCGGTGGCCGGGAACCCGCTGCGGGTAACTACCCGGCGGAGATGCTCATCGACTGGATCAGAGTCTTCCAGGGCTGACGCGAGACGCGTTGCCGCTCCTGCTGTTCGAAGCCGATTCCCGTCAAGTCGTCAGGGTCGGAAAAGAATCCCGTCATCTGAGGCCGCTTGCATCAACTGCGGAATGGTCAGCGTTCCGTAACCGGTGTGGACCGGTCCCTGTGCCGTGCCCAGAAAGAGAACCACGCCCGGGTCGGGGGTGACATCGAGGTGGTAGGCCTGCACGCCGGGCAGGTGGTACTGGAAGAAGTTCCCGAGGAAGTCCACCAGGAAGATCACGCTGCCGATCGGACCGGCACCCCACAGGGTTGACGCGTTGTACAACGGCGTCATCGCTGCGGGGTCGCCGATCATCACGATCGGACCGTAGTGCGGTTTGCTCCCGCCGCCGGGCACGTAGGGCGGCATTAACGGTTGCAGCCCCGGCAGATCGGTGGCCAGGAAGGGTGCGGAACTGCCGTAGGTCCCGATGTTGACGAACATCGAGTCGGCGCCATTGCCCGGCACGATGGTGTTGATACCCGGGGACTCGAACCCGATGCCGGCAAGCCCGGTCTGTTGCGCGACGAATTGGGCCTCCCAGCCGCCGAGAGAGTGACCCGTGACGAAGATGTCGTCGGAGCTGTAGCCCTGCAAGGCGGCCTCTGCCTGCACTCGCTCGGCGAAATCGAGGGCATCGTAGAACGCCAATGGCGTCGACCCCGTGAAGACCACCTGCAGGTCGGCGACGATCTGGCTGACCGTGATCAGCGGGTTGAACAGCAGATGCGTCCCGCCTGTGGTGCCCTGGTAGGCGATGATGAGCTGCCCCTCCGGGGTCACCCAGACGTCGCCCACCATGCCCGTGAAGTTGTTGGTGGCGGACATCTGAAATCCGTCGACGGTGAACGGGACCAATCCGCCGGGGGTTGAGCCGAGGACATATCCGGCCGCGGAGGCGTTGAGGAACTGGGCCACCGTCGGGGTCGGTCTCGTCGTCGGACCGGTGTAGGTCAGGGTGGGAACCACCGGTTGCACGGGTGGTGTGCGGTGGAGGCCGATCAGCCGCTCCAGTTCGCGGAACGTGCCGAACAGCAGGTGATTGATCGGGTCCAGGTTGATCGGACTGCTGGGGGCGTTGACCGCTGAGGTCAGATCGAGTGCCTGCAGCACCGCATTGACCAGGCGGCCGGGCAGTTCCACCAACTCGGCGATCGGCGACAACGGTTCCGGCGGGCGGGGCGTCGTTATCGCCGGAGTGCTCGGACCTACGACGACGGCTGCCGGTGCCGGTGCCGGCGCCGGTGCCGTGGTGCTGGTCTGCGCGCTGGGGACCTTCACCCTCACGGGTTCGACCGGCCGGGTGAGCGGGGCGTTGTTCTCCTGGGCCGCTGCTGGTTTCGCTACGGGACGGTAAGCGGAGAGCTTGCCGCGGGCGGGTTCCTCCTCCGATTCCGATGTGGGGTCCTGATTTGGGCTCGAATCATGCTCCGCGCCAACGGGTTCGGCAATGCCGGGTTCCTCGGCGGTGTCCGGAGCCTCGTCGACTTCGGTGTCGCTGGTGTCGCTGGCCCTGTCCGGATCGTCCGTCGCGGGTGCGTCGTCGTCGCTCTTGGCCTTGTCGTGGGTTGTCGGCTTGTCGGCGCGCTCCGCGGGGCCGGCTTTGGCGTTCGTGTCCGATGTCGACTCGGAGGCGGGGGAGTCGGCCCACGCCACGGCCGGTACGGGCGCGCCCGCGATGCCTATCCAGACCGCTACTGCCGCGACGCTGTAGCGAAAAAGCCTGTCCGTGCGTCTCGCTGGCGTGACGTGTTGCACGCGGATGGCTCCCCCCTGGCGCCACCACCGGCACCGACCCGGTGACAACATACACTGTCACGTGATGCCGATCACAACGGTTCGGCCAAAATCGTTGGAGCTCGGGCGAGGTGGTCATATCGGCGCCGTCACAATTTGTGACAGCCGAAAGAGGCACCTTGCGGGGGATGGGGGTGGGAGCTGTAGAGGCGCCACTCGGAGGCACCGACCGATTGACCGCAATCGGCTCAGCTTGACCCTCCCCTTGGGGGAGGCCTCACTGTGGCGGTATGACCGTGAACAAGACCGAAAGCACCAGCACCACATGGGACGCGCTGCCCGCGGTGGTGACGACGTACCTGACCGCGCACCGGACGCGTGACGTGGCCACGGCGATCCGCGCCTTCACCGAAAATGCCGCAGTCACCGACGAGGGCCACACCGTCCACGGACGGGACGCGATTGCGGCCTGGCTGGGCAGTGCGGGCACCGAATACACCTTCATCACCGAGTTCACCGGCGCCACGACGACCGACGCAGGGCATGTCGACGTGCTCCAACGCCTGGAGGGAGACTTTCCCGGTGGTGTGGCCGACCTGCATTACCGGTTCACGCTCGACGGCGAGTTGATCAGCCGACTCGTGATCGAGCCCTGACCGGTGGCGACGAAGAACTGGTTCATCACCGGCGGCACCCCCGGTGGATTCGGAATGGCATATGCCGACGCCGCATTGGAGGTCGGAGATCGGGTGACGCTCACTGCGCGCCGGCCCGAGGAGTTGGACACGTGGGCACGGACCCATGGTGACCGCGTGATTGTTCTACCCCTCGACGTCACCGATGCGGGGCAGGTGCAGAGCGCGGTTCGTGCGGCGGAGAAGCACTTCGGCGGCATCGACGTCCTGGTGAACAACGCCGGACGTGGATGGTACGGATCGATCGAGGGCATGGCCGATGCGGACGTGCGCGCGATGTTCGAGCTGAACTTCTTCGCCGTGCTGTCTGTCGTCCGGGCCGCGCTCCCGGGCATGCGTGCCAGAGGCAGCGGGTGGATCATCAACATGTCGTCGGTGGCGGGGCTACGCGGTATCGCCGGATTCGGTTACTACAGCGCGACCAAGTTCGCCGTCGAGGCAGTCACCGAGGTGCTGCGCGAAGAGGTTGCGCCGCTGGGGATTCGGGTGATGGCGGTGGAGCCCGGAGCCTTCCGCACCCGCGCGTATGCCGGCTTCGCCGACGAGCCCATCGCAGAATCCATCGTCGAGTACCGGCCGATGCTGGAGCAGGTCCGCGCCGCGATGATCGAAGAGAACGGCGTGCAGCCCGGAGATCCACAACGCGGCGCCCGCGCGGTGATCTCCGCGATGGCCCAGGACCCGCCTCCTCGTCGGCTCGTTCTCGGCAGCGGCGGGTTCGACGCCGTCGTTGCGACGCTCGAGGACTCGCTCGCCGAGATCTGCGCTCATGAGGCGCTGTCCCGCGGCGCCGACTTCCCGCCGATTGACTGACTGCGGGACGAGGTTGCGCTCCTTGAGCTTCCGCCCATCTCCGCATATCGCGAATAATTCCTAAAACATCAGCGTTGCAGGCGGGATGGACCAGCCGAGGAAGCCCCTGCACGGGGCGGTCGATGAACGCTGACGGTGACCGTGCCCGGGTACGGGGTACGGCACTGTTGGTGGGGCTCACCGTAGCCACCTACGGCATTCCCTACGGTGCGGTCGCAGTCGCGGCCGGTCTGGACGTGTGGCAGGTCTGCTTTCTGAGCCTGGTCATGTTCACCGGTGGCTCACAGTTCGCCCTGGTGGGAATCATCGCCGCAGGCGGAACCGCGGCGGGGGGACCGGCGATCGCCAACGCCGCGCTCTTGGGAGTACGCAACATGTTCTACGGGGTGACGCTCGCACCGATCATTCGGCCAGGTAAGTGGCGACGGCTGGCCGCCGCCCACCTGGCCATCGACGAATCCACCGCCGTGGCGACGGCGCAGGCGACGGTGCCGTTGAAGCGGCTCGGGTTCTGGGTGACTGGCGCCGCGGTGTTCGTCGTCTGGAACGTCACCTCGTTGTTGGGTGCCCTGCTGGGCCAAGCCATCGGCGACGTGCGGGCACTCGGCTTGGACGCGGCCGCACCGGCCGCGTTCCTGGGACTGCTGTGGCCGCAACTCAAGCGGCGGCAGGCTCGGATCGTGGCGATCGCCTCGGCCCTGGTGGCAGTTGCCGCGACGCCTTTGGTTCCGGCCGGACTACCGGTGTTGCTCACCGTCGTCATCGCCGTTCTGGTCGGGACAACAAACGCCTTCCGTGAAAGCCGGCCCGCGCAATGACACTGTGGTCGATCCTCGTGCTCGCGTCGCTGGCCTGCCTGCTGTTGAAGATCATTGGTTACCTCATCCCGGAGGATCTCGTGAAAAGCGGGCCCGTCCGGCGCACCGCGGATCTCCTACCGGCGGCGCTCCTCGCCGGCCTCATAGGAACAGGGATCGCGGTTGAGAACCAGCATCTCGCTATCGGGCCGCCATTTGCCGGCGTCGCGACCGCCGCGGTGCTCTTCTGGTTGAGGGTGCCCTTTCTTCCCGCCGTGGTCGCAGCCGCCGCCGTCACGGCGGTGTTGCGCTTGTGGACACAGGCCTGAGCGGGCCTCACCGGTGGCCGGGCTATGGGAAGATCCTGACGCTGAAGGACTGACGTCCGCAGCGATCCCAGAGCTGACCTGTGTGGTTAGCTCAAGAAGTGTCAGACGCCAGCAGCACCACCGCCGAGTTGATCGTCAAGTGCCTGGAGAACGAGGGCGTCACGCATGTGTTCGGCATTCCGGGTGAAGAGAACATCCGGCTGGTCGAGGCGCTGTCACGATCCTCGATCAATTACGTCCTCACCCGGCATGAGCAGGGTGCGTCGTTCATGGCCGAGGTGTACGGCCGCCTGACCGGCAAGGCCGGAGTGTGCTCGGCGACGCTGGGTCCCGGGGCGATCAACCTGCTGCTCGGCGTTGCCGATGCGACCACGAATTCGACTCCAGTGCTGGCACTTTCGGCACAGGTCGGAATGCGGCGAAGCTTCAAGGAGTCCCACCAGAGCGTGGATCTGGTGTCGATGTTCGCCCCGGTCACCAAGTGGTCGGCACTGGTCGCGATGCCGGGCGCCGTACCGGAGATGGTGCGCAAGGCTTTCAAGCTCGCGCAGACCGAACGGCCAGGGGCGGTCTATCTCGCTGTGCCCGAGGACGTCGAGGACGCCGCCGCTCCGGAGGACGCCGCACCGCTGCGCATCAACGTGCCACGGCCGGACGACCCATCGGAGGCTCAGATTGCGAGGGCGGCCGCGATCCTGAATCAGGCGCGCAACCCCGTGCTGCTTGCCGGACACGGCGCGGCGCGCGGCGGGGCATCCGGGGCGGTGCGCAGGTTCGCCGAAACTCTGGGAATGCCGGTGGCCACCACCTTTCACGGCAAAGGCGTCATGCCCGACGACCACCCTCTCGCGCTCGGTGCTGTCGGCTTCATGCGCCACGACTATGTGAACTTCGGCTTCGATCAGGCCGACGTCATCGTCGCTGCCGGCTACGAACTGCAGGAATTCGACCCTGTCCGGATCAACCCGCGCGCGGAGACCAAGATCATTCACGTGCACCGGTTTCCCGCCGAGGTCGACGTCCACTACGACGTCGCGGTGGGGTTGCACGCCGACATCGGTCAGTGCCTGGACAAGTTGGCCGCTGCGGTAGACCGGGATGAGCCGTATTCTTCTGGGCAGGAACGTATTCGAAGTCTGCTGGCCGAGGAACTCGACCGCGGCCGCGCTGATGACAGCTTTCCCTTGGCGCCGGCAAGGATCGTCGCCGACACCCGCGCGGCGCTGGCGCGGGGAGACATCGCATTGGTGGACACCGGTGCACTCAAGATGTGGATGGCGCGGCTCTATCCCACCTATGAACCGAACACCTGCCTGATATCCAACGGATTGTCCACCATGGGGTGGACGGTGCCGGGTGCCATTGCCGCCAAGATCGCCTGCCCATCAGCCAACGTGCTGGTCGCGACCGGTGATGGGTCGTTCCTGATGAACTCACAAGAGATCGAGACCGCACTGCGTCTGGGGACACCGATGGTGATCCTCATCTGGGTGGACGACGCCTATGGCCTGATCAGCTGGAAGATGGACCTGGAGATCGGGCACAACGTCGATACCCGCTTCGGGAATCCCGACTTCGTCTCCTACGCCCAGAGTTTCGGTGCCACCGGGTACCGCATTACCGCGGCCGCCGAGCTGCTGCCCACCCTGAAGGAGGCATTGGCGGCGAACACCGTCAGCGTCATCGCCTGCCCCGTCGACTACAGCGCCAACAGCGCCCTGATCGCTTCGTTGGGCGAGCTGGACGAGCGGTGGTCGTGACGAGCCGTCATCGACGGTCGGAGCGAGACCGGTACGGCGCTGCTAGTCAACGGCGATACGAAGTGATCGCACCGTCATTCCCGGTAGAAGACCATGCCGCCGTGGTGCAGCACGTCCTCACTGACGAAGGTGCCGTCCGCCGTGAATCCGGTGTCGTCCCAGTAATCGATGTGATTGCCACGCACTTCGTAACGACCGGTGTAGGCGCTCATGCGCTCACCCCTGGCTTCGTCGTACCGGCCGTTCGGTAGAAGTTCTTGCCGGATGTGTCCGTCGCCGGTGACCCACATGCCGACATAGGGATGACCGACCTGGGCCTGCTCTCGTTCCGGTGGCGGCTCAGGTGAGCGGCCCGGGGATAGCGCTGCTGACTGACATGCGACGGTCAAGAACAACCCGGTGGCCACGGCGACGGACGTCCAGAGCGTGCGTCGGCCGCTGCGGCGGTTCGTAATTCCATTGAAATACAGGAACTTTGGGCGATTGTTATTCACAATTGACTCTCTGTCGTTGTGCTTTTCTCGGGACGTCAGGCCGGCTCCACTCGTTCCAGCAGCTCGTTGAGAACCACGAGGTGGAGGAATGCCGTCGCGCGCACCACCCGTTCGTCGCGCATGGTCAACACCCAGGCGTAAGTGTTGAAGTAGGGGCGGCCTTGACGCGTGTGCCGGCCCGGGTGAGTTGATTTGTCATAGCACCGAACGTAAATCCGTCGGCGCGGTGATGGCAGGACCCAGTCCTCCTAGGGTGGGCGGCTGCCGCTCGATCCTGCTGGCCAGCGCTATTCGGCCGCGAAGCCCTGGGCTGTCGTGCCGTTTCCGCAGCCTTGGTCGCCGCAAGGGAGCTCCTGGCCAAGGCTGGAACGGACGTCGAAGGTTTGCATCGACAGCGTCCGCCGCATATCACCGCGCTCCTCACCTCGAACCCTTCAACGATCCGGGATACACGATGGCTCCGGTATTCAACATCGCCGGCGGTGGTCCGGCGGACGAGAGCCCGCGGGCGGTACCTACCCCGCGGAGATGCTGGTGGACTGGATTCGGGTCTTCGAGCCGGTACGGAAGCCGGGGCCCACTTCGGCGTAGATGTTGTCGGCGGTGACATCCTCGCCGCAGGCCTGGCACACCACCACGTGACCAGCGGGTTCGTGGCATTCGTGCATGAACACCACGGGTGGGCCGTCGGGAGCGAAGTACTTGTCCCCCCAACGCCATGAGCGCGTTGATGACGGGGAAGAGTTCGCGTCCCATCGGGGTCAGGCGGTAGCTGTTCCAGTCGTGGTTCTCGTCGTACGTCGACGTCTCGACCACCCCGATCTCGATGAGCTTGGGCAACCGACTGGCGAGCACGTTGCGTGAGACGCTCAGTCGCCGCACCAAATCGGAGAAGCCAAGGCCGACCCGGCGGTCGTCGCCGCGGCCGCGCTGGACGGACTCGAACGTGGACTCACCGAGGTGATCGCCGACCAGTTCACCCGCGACGTCAAGGACCAGTTGTCCGTCGACCGCGGGGCGGCGGTACTCACCACCGCCGGCGGTGCTGCGTGAGCGACCAGCACGCGTTCGTCGCCGCGATCGAGAAAGCCGACGACGAGGCCTATTCGACCTGCTGGCGCCGGAGGCGGTGCTGCACAGCCCCGTCCTGCATGCTCCGCTCGTGGGACGCGAGACGGTGGCGCCGCTGCTGCGCCCTGCGGGCGTGTTTCTCCGACGTTCGGATCACCGACCAGCTGCATGGCGCAGGGACACTCGGCCTGGTGTTTCGGGCCACCATCTCCGGACTCGAAGCCGAAGGCACGCAGGTCCTGCGCCTGGACGACGAGGACAGGATCGCCGATCTGACGGTGTTCCTGCGGCCGATCCGTGCGGCGATGGCGCTGTCGGACCTGATGGGCCCCAAGATCGAGAAGCTCGCCGACGGGACGTACGGATTGCGGACGGTGGGCACGGGTCCGGAGTGACCTGGCTCCGCCGCTCGTAAGGCACGCCGAACGTCCTCGGGCGCGCGACCAATGGATCCGCCATAGTCCAGGTATTGCGAAAGAACCTCTGCGAGCACCTGATACACGGTGGTTCAGTGCAGGCCATCCCGTGCGCGGTGTCTCAGTTCTTTAGATCTGCGACGCGGTGCCGGCGACCATCTGTTCGTCGTGGTGGCTGCCCCGATGGTGACGTCGGAGGGCAGCGAACGGTTCGATACCCGAACGCGTTGGTGACTGTGACAGAAGTCAGCAGACCAACGGAGACCGAAGGGACGGAATATGGCGAACGACTTCGAGGACCGGATCGCGCGCGTCGGCGCCACGCTGAGCAGTGACCTCGGCGCCGCCAAGGTGCATCTCGGCGGTCCGGGCTACGAGGACGCGCGCAAGCGCATCTACAACGCCGGGATCGACTTCGCTCCCCGGCTGGTCGTGACGCCCGAAAGTGCCGCTGATGTCCGTGCGGCGGTACTCGCGACGACCGAGCACGACGTGACACTGTCCGTACTGGGAGGCGGCCATGACTGGTCGGGGCGATCGGTACGTGGCGACGTCGTCGTCGACCTGACGCGAATGCAGCAAGTCCTGATCGACGGGGACATTGCGGTGGTTGGCGGCGGTGCCACGATCGCACGACTCGCGCAGGCCGCCGAGCCGCACGGACTGGCAGCGGCCACGGGGTCGACGGGAAGCGTCGGTGTTGCCGGCCTGACACTCGGCGGCGGCTACGGTCCCTTCACCGGACGAATCGGCATGGCGCTGGACAACCTGCTCGGCGCGGAGGTCGTGCTGGCCGACGGTCGCGTGGTGTCGACCGATGCCGACAACGAGCCCGATCTCCTGTGGGCGCTGCGCGGCGGCGGTGGCAACTTCGGTGTGGTCACCGCGATGCGGATTCGGCTGCATACCATCCCATCGGTGTCGGCCGGGACGATTGCATTCCCGTTCGACCAAGCCGTTGGGGTTCTCAACCGGTACGGCGCGCTGGTCGAGCGGTACCCGGACGAGCTCACCGAGACGTTGGGTTTCATGCAGGGCCCCGACGGAGGCGTGTTGGTCGTCCTGTTGCACGCCTGGAGCGGTGCCGAGTCCGAGGACGCACGCGTGCTAGACCTCGTGGCCGGACTTGGCGATCCGGTGCTGGTCCAGGTTTCGAGACAATCTCCGGCGCAGATGCTTCGCGAGGCGGAAGAGATGTTGGCAGTGACCAAGTCGAAACTGCTCACTCGCACCGTCACCGTGTCAGAGCTGAGCACTGAGACGATCGAAATCATGGCCGAGGCCATGAAGCAGCGGCCGTCGCCGTTGAGCTACATCGGGATGCACCCGTTCCACGGCGCACCTGAGCGCATCCCGCTGGAGTCGACGGCCTTCGGCATCCGGCAACGACACATCATGATCGGGATCTTCGCGATGTGGACAGACGACGCCGACGACGAGAACCGGGCGTGGGCTGACGCGACCCTTGCCGCGCTACGCCCGCACGCGCTTCAAAGCGCCTATCCCAACTACTTTGGGAACGACCGCCCCGAGCAGGCGGCGGTGGCCTACGGCCCGAATGCCGATCGGTTACTACGGCTGAAGGCACGGTACGACCCGACCGGGGTCTTCGCGGCGATATCGCTGCCCTGAGTGGCGGGGTTGCACGAATAGCAACGGAACCTGGTGAGCATCCGTCTCTGCCCCTTTGAATGACTTCCAGCATCGGCCCGCCCCGCCGCGATCCTCGGCGGGACGGTCTGCAAATTCCACGGCGGCGCAGCCAGACACGTGCGCAATGCAGCGCGCGTGCGACTTGCCAACGCAGCCGACCGCATGGCCAAGGAATTGCTCAACATGGCTACCGACGAGAAAGTTTCGGATGTGCTGAAGCTCAGAGCAATTCGCGACGCTCTCGACCGGCGGGACTCAAGCCCGGCATTGAAGGTGAGATCACGACCAAGCCCGTGGATCACATCATTGATCAGACCGGCGCGATACAAGGCGGTAGTCGTGACGCATACCGCCGTGGGATCGCAGACCAATCCGACTCAGCTCGACACACCCGCCCTGGCGGTCAATGCAGAGCCGGTCGACGCCGAAGGGGTCGAGGATTTCAACGGGTACGCCCCTCTGCGCAATTAACATGATCGCGATTACACCGGTGACACCAGATGGCGACGTTTGGGCCGGGAGCGCCACGCACAGCGCCAGGAACCGACGAGGAAGACGACTCGCTCACCCGTTCGCCACCAGCGGCCCGCCTCCTGACGCGATGATGACTCGCGCCGACGCCTATGCCGCCCCGAGCCGAGTACCAGCGCGACGCGCTGGCAGCCCGCGAGGCGTACCAGCGGGACCGCACCGAGCAGAGGGCATTGCCACCGGGCCGGTCCGGCACGGCCGGTGACGGGCTTCGATGAAAGCGAAAAAGCCGCTGAGCAGGTGTTTCGTGGAGCCGATGACGGGAATCGAACCCGCGTATTCAGCTTGGGAAGCTGATGTTCTGCCATTGAACTACATCGGCACGTGGTCAGTGAGGTTAGCACCTCGGCCGATACGCTCGTCGGGTGCTGCTCTCTGACCGCGACATCCGCGCTGAAATCGCCTCCGGCCGGCTGGGCATCGACCCCTTCGACGACACGATGGTCCAGCCATCCAGCGTCGACGTCCGCCTCGACAAGTTCTTCCGGGTCTTCAACAACCTGCGCTACACCCACATCGACCCGGCTCTGCAGCAGGACGAGCTGACCACCCTGGTGGAACCGGCTGCGGGGGATCCGTTTGTGCTGCACCCCGGCGAGTTCGTGCTGGGCTCCACCCTGGAGCTGTGCACCCTGCCCGACGACCTGGCGGGCCGCCTGGAAGGCAAGTCGTCGCTGGGCCGGCTGGGTCTGCTGACACATTCGACGGCGGGGTTCATCGACCCCGGCTTCAGCGGGCACATCACCCTGGAACTGTCGAATGTGGCCAATCTGCCGATCACGTTGTGGCCGGGCATGAAGATCGGCCAGTTGTGCCTGCTGCGGCTGACCAGCCCCGCCGAGCACCCCTACGGCAGCGCCGCAGTCGGGTCCAAATATCAGGGCCAGCGCGGACCCACCCCGTCGCGCTCCTACCTCAACTTCCTCAAAAGCGACTGACCACCGACGGCTCGCGTCCGCGTACCCTGAAACCTGCCGGGCCGCGGGGTGTCCAGCTAATCGAAGTGGGTGTAACACCGGCTTCGTTGAAGGCGATGAAACATCTAGCTGGCAGCAATAGTGGCGTGGCCGAACGGGGTCGGGAACGCGCCACAGCAAATAATTTGGAGGGGTAGTGGACATCGTACTCGGTGTGTCCATGACACCGACGACGGTACGTATGGTGCTGGTCGAAGGTGCAAAAGCGGACGGCGTCACTGTCGATCACGATGTGTTCGACATCCCCGCGGGTGATCCGTCAGCAACGGCTCCCGACAGGGTGGTCGCGGCGATTCTCGGTACCCGGGAAAGCGCTGTCGAGGGCGGCCACCAATTGGTCGGCACCGGCGTCACCTGGCGGGACCATGCAGAAGCAGCAGCGCTGCGCGACGCGCTGGCTGCGCGCAACATCGACGACGTCATGCTGGTCTCGGAGCTGCACGCTGCGGGCGCGCTGGCCCAGGCTGTGGGTAAGGCGGTCGGCTACGAACGCACCGCATTGATGTTCCTGGAACGGAACACCGCCACGCTGTCGGTAGTCGAGACCGCGGACGGCTCCATCGTCAAGGTCCAGCGCCACGATCTGCACACCACCGACGCAGTGGCTGAGATGGCCTCGATGGTGGCGGGCCTGGAATCGCTGGAATCACCGCCGCAGGGCGTCTTCGTGGTGGGCTCCGGCGTCGCCGTGGGCGCCATCAAACTCCAGCTGGAATCGGCGACCTCACTGCCGGTCAGCGCCCCCGACGAACCCGAGGTCGCTCTGGCCCGAGGTGCCGCGCTGGCCAGCGCCAACGCCCCGCTGTTCGAGGCATCCACCGTCGGCCTGGCCTACTCCCAGGGCGGGGTGGACGGCACCACCGCGGGCGCGGCTCTGGCAGGTCTGGCTGCCGCCGATGTCACCCAGGCCGCCGGCGCCGACTACACCGGAGCCCCGGCCGCCTTGGCCTACAGCGATGTCGACCCCGAATCGCAGGCATTCCCCGTCTACGCCGAGCCGGAGCCGCAGGCCGTGGCCGCCCAGCAGCAGGAGCGCAAGCCGTTCCTGCTGGTCGGCAGCGCCCTGACCTCGATCTTCGTCCTTGGCGTCACCGCCCTGGTCATCTCGCTCGCGGTCAGCATCCGCCCGACCGTCGACCAGCGCCCCGCCCCGGCTGAGCGTGCCATCGTGCCCACCCAGGTCCGCGACGCGAGCCCGGCGACGCCGGAGGCAGCCGTCCCGCCGGCTCCGGCTCCGCCCCCGGAAACCATCAAAGCCCCGGTGCCCGTCGTTCAACAGGCCCCGCAACCGCAGTCCCCGCGCACGGTGTTCGTGGAAAAGCCCGCTCCCGCGGCGGCACCTGCACCGGCCGCCCCGGCGCCGGCTCCCGCGCCTGCGGCTCCCGCCCCGGCCCCCGCTGCGCCTCCGGTGGTCGCTCCCGTGGTGCCCGCACCCGTCGTGGTCCCGCCGCCGATCATCCAGCTGCCCGCTCCGCGGCTGCCGTCGATCTTCCGGCCGCCGTGGGAACCGCCGCGGAACAATTGGCCGGACTGGACTCCGCCGCGGAACCAGCCCGAGCCCGACGACGACTGGACGCCGCCGTGGCGGCCCACGCAGACCCAGCAGCCGAGACCGCCGATGGTGACCGTCGCCCCGGCAGTGCCGGACGTGCCACGGGTGCCGCAGGTACCCCAGGTTCAGCAGCCGCAGGCGCCGCAGGTGCCGCAGGTGCAGTGGCCGGGCTCGGGCTCAGGCTCCGGTGAGCGCGGTAGCTCCGGTGACCGTGGCGGACCGGGTGGATCAGGCGGACCGGGCAGTTCGGGTCGCGGCAGCGGCAACTCGGGCGGTTCCGGCCCTGCGGGCGGCGGACTCCTGCCGGTTTGGCCGTTCAACTGACGTCGGTTTCCCGGCGGTCAGTGGTCACCTGCTGTTCGCGTACTGCTCAGTGTCGCGATGCGGTTAGCTCATCGACGTCGGGGTAGATGGTGGTATGCGTTGCACCGTCATCGGGACCGGCTACCTCGGCGCGACCCACGCAGCAGGAATGGCCGAACTCGGCCATGACGTGCTGGGCGTGGACGTCGACCCAGGCAAGATCGCCAAACTGGCCGCCGGCGAGATCCCGTTTTACGAGCCCGGTCTGCGAAAGATGTTGCGCGACAACCTCGACGCCGGTCGGCTGCAGTTCACCACCGACTATGACGAGGCTGCGGCGTTCGCCGACCTGCACTTCCTCGCAGTCGGAACTCCACAGAAGAAAGGCGAATACGCCGCCGATCTGCGGCACGTCTACGCCGTCATCGACGAACTGGTGCCGCGGCTGACCCGCTCGGCGGTGATCGCCGGGAAGTCGACGGTGCCAGTGGGCACTGCGGCCGAACTGGCCCAGCGCGCAACATCTGTGGCGCCCGCCGGAGTCGACGTCGAGATCGCCTGGAACCCGGAGTTCCTGCGGGAAGGGCACGCTGTCACCGACACCCTGAGCCCGGACCGCATCGTGCTCGGCGTCCAGGGTGATTCAGCCCGGGCCGAGGCAATGCTGCGCGAGTTGTATGCCCCGCTGCTCGAGAACGGGGTGCCGTTTCTGGTTTCCGACCTGCAGACCGCCGAACTGGTCAAGGTGTCCGCCAACGCTTTCCTGGCCACCAAGATCTCGTTCATCAACGCCATGGCCGAGGTGTGCGAAGCCTCGGGTGCTGATGTCACCGTCCTGGCCGATGCGCTGGGCTACGACGCCCGAATCGGTCGCCGATTCCTCAACGCCGGACTCGGATTCGGCGGCGGCTGTCTGCCCAAGGACATTCGCGCCTTCATGGCCCGCGCCGGCGAATTGGGCGCCAACCAAGCCCTGACTTTTCTGCGCGAGGTCGACAGCATCAACATGCGCCGTCGCACCAGGATGGTCGAACTGATCACCAGCGCGTGCGGAGGTTCCCTCCTGGGCGCCAACATCGCCGTCCTGGGTGCGGCGTTCAAACCGGAATCCGATGACGTGCGCGACTCGCCCGCACTCAACGTCGCCGGTCTGTTGCAACTCAACGGCGCGGCCGTCAACGTCTACGACCCCAAGGCACTCGACAACGCGCGCATGGTATTTCCCACACTCAACTACGCCACGTCGGCTCTCGAGGCCTGCGAGCGCGCCGACGCCGTGGTAGTGCTCACCGAGTGGCAGGAGTTCGTCGACCTCGCCCCGGCCGTCCTCGCCGAAACAGTGCGCGCCAAGGTCATCGTCGACGGCCGCAACTGCCTCGACATCGACCGCTGGCGCGGCGCCGGTTGGCAGGTGCACTGCCTGGGCAGGCGCGTAGCCTGACCGACGTGGACTTCGCTGCGGAATTCCTCTCCGAGAACAAGAGCTTCGGCGCGCTGATCGCCAACGGTGACCCGTCGGCCGAGGTGCCGACCTGTCCCGGCTGGAATCTCCAACAACTTTTCCGCCACGTCGGACGCGGAAACCGGTGGGCGGCTCAGATGGTGCTCGAGCAGGCCGGCGAGGCGCTGGACCCGCGCGCGGTGCCGGACGGTAAACCTCCCGAGGGTGCCGAAACGCAATGGCTCGACGCGGGCGGAGAAAAACTCGTCGCTGCCGTCGACCAGATCGGTGGTGAGGTGCCGGTGTGGACGTTCGTGGGCCCGCGACCCGCGGCGTGGTGGATCCGGCGGCGACTGTACGAGGTGTTGGTGCACCGCGCCGATGCCGCACTCGCCTTGGGACAACCCTTCGAGGTGTCACCTGAATTGGCCGGCGACGCCATCAGCGAATGGCTCGACATCGTCGTCCACACCCCGACCGCGACAACTGCACTTGCCGATGGCCATTCGATCCACCTGCACGCCACCGACGACGGACTGGGTGACGTGGGGGAGTGGACGCTGTCCCGGCAGGGTGAGTCGGTGTCCTGGCGGTACGAACACGGCAAGGGCAGCGTCGCCCTGCGCGGTGCCGCCGCTGACCTGCTGCTGGCGCTGACCCGGCGTCGCCCCCGGGAATCATCGGACATCCAGACCTTCGGTGACGAGACAGTCTGGCAGTCCTGGGTGGACCACGTGACGTTCTGACCGCCCCTGCGAAGGTAGGTTGCAGACCATGAGCACATCGGAGATCGCGACCGTTCTCGCCTGGCATGACGCCCTCAATGCCAAAGACCTGGCCACCTTGGTCGACCTGTCCAGTGACGACATCGAGATCGGCGACGCGCACGGCGCCGCCCAGGGCCTCGAAGCCCTGCAGGAGTGGGCGCAAGGTCTCACCGGCACCGTCACCACGGGTCGGCTCTACGTCCACGACGGTGTCGTCGTGGTGGAACAGACGGCAGGCGAACAGACCTGGGCGTCGGCGTTCCGTGTCGTCCACGACAAGGTGACGTCGGTGTTCCGCCACCCTGATCTCGCTTCCGCACTGCGGGCCACCGACCTGACCGAGGACGACCTGGACGCCTGATGCGCGGCATCATCCTGGCCGGCGGGTCCGGCACGCGGCTGTACCCGATCACCTTGGGGACCAGTAAGCAGCTGCTGCCGGTGTATGACAAGCCGCTGATCTACTACCCGCTGTCCACACTGATGATGGCCGGAATCCGCGACATCCTGGTGATCACCACCTCCGAGGACGCGCCTGCGTTCCAGCGTCTGCTCGGTGACGGCTCGGCTTTCGGGATCAACCTGACCTACGCCGTGCAGGACCACCCGGACGGGCTGGCGCAGGCGTTCGTCATCGGCGCCGAACACATCGGCACCGACTCGGTGGCGTTGGCGTTGGGAGACAACATCTTCTACGGCCCCGGCCTGGGCACCAGCCTGAGCCGGTTCCGGGCCGTGGACGGCGGCGCGATCTTCGCCTACTGGGTAGCCGACCCGTCGGCCTACGGCGTCGTCGAATTCAGCGCCGAGGGCACCGCACTGTCCCTGGAAGAAAAACCTGCGACTCCCAAATCCAACTACGCGGTGCCGGGGCTGTACTTCTACGGCAACGACGTGGTGGATATCGCCCGGACACTGCGGCCCTCGGCGCGCGGTGAGTACGAGATCACCGAGATCAACCAGATCTACCTCGACCAGGGTCGTCTCACCGTGGACGTGCTGGCGCGCGGCACCGCATGGCTGGACACCGGCACCTTCGACTCACTGCTGGACGCCAGCGATTACGTGCGCACCATCGAACGCCGCCAGGGCTTGAAGATCTCCATTCCCGAAGAAGTCGCCTGGCGGATGGGCTTCATCGACGACGCGCAACTGGCGGCCCGGGCCGAAACCCTGGTCAAGTCCGGTTACGGGGGATATCTGCTGGAGTTGTTGGGACGTTAGGGCTTTCACCGGGAGTGGCGAGTACTGCGGCGATCGCGGTGGTCAACGGCACCGACAATGCCAGCGCGATACCGCCGACCGCCGAACGCGCGATCTCGATGGCCACGCTCTCACTGGTCAACACGTCCGACAATGACCGGTTGGCGACACTGAACAACAACAGCAGTGGCAGCGAACTACCCGCGTAGGCGAGCACCAAGGTATAGACGGTGCTGGCGATGTGATCGCGCCCGACCCGCATCGCGCCGGTGAAAACCGCCCGGCGCGAGGTGTTCTCGGTAGCTGCCAGTTCGAACGCCGTCGACGCCTGGGTCACCGTGACATCGTTGAGCACACCGAGTGAGCCGATGATGAACCCGGCCAACAACAGGCCGGTGATCGACACATGGCCCAGGTACGCGGCCACTTCGTTGTTCTGGTCTTCCGACAGCCCGGTCAGCTGTGCCAATTCGATTGCCGACCAACTCAACACCGCCGCCAGCAACAGTGAGGTCAGCGTGCCCAGCAGCGCGGCGGAGGTGCGCAGGCTGACCCCGTGCGCGAGGTAGATAACCGCGTACAGGATGGCGGCCGACGCGACCAACGACACCGGCACCGCCGAGGCGCCGTCCCGTAACGCCGGCAGCAGGAACACCATCAACACGCCGAATGCGACGACGATGCCGATCAGGGCACGCAATCCACGCCAGCGGGCCACGGCGACGACCACCACCGCGAAGGCGAGCGCCAGAGCCACCAGCGGCCACGTGCGCTCGTAGTCGTAGAAGGCATACGTTGTGGAGCCGTGCTGATCGACCGCCCGGATGATCCGGATGTCTTCACCAGCAGCCAGATTGGGCTGGCCCGGGGTCAGGCTGAACTCCAGCAGGGTGGTGGCCCCGGCGTTGGGACCCGAAGCGATCTCCACCACGGACTGCACACACTCGCCGGCCTCGGGAAGGCCCGGGGTCGGTGCCGACGTCAGCACCCTGCCGGCCGAGGAGCTGCCACAGTGACCCAGGCTGCTGGACGTGACGTGGCCGGCCTCGGTGGTGACGGCTCCACCGGTTGCGTCCTGGAACGGCAACGGAATGTCGACCTTCTGCTGGCTGGGCCACAACACCACCGCGCCGGCGAGCACGGCCGCGCCGATCACAACGAGCAGCCCCACCACGATCCGAGCCGCCAGCGGCCCCAGCGGCGCGGGACCCCGTAATGAATGGGAGTGGCTGTGGCCGTGGGTCATCAGCAGTTACCCACGGCCGGAACACCGGCGAACCTGTCAGCGATCCAGGCGTAATCCCGCTGCCCGGCATCCAGTGCGTGACCCTGCCCCGGCAACTCGATCGCCATGATGTTGTCGCCCAGACCGCAGGCTCGCTCGACTGCCTGAGCAGTCCACTGGGGCAGCACCAAAGCGTCCTCACTTCCATAGGTGACCAACAACGGTGTCGGCGTGGGACGCTGCGGCAGGCTGTAGGACTGCAGCCGCCCGACGAGGCGTCCGGTGGCCTCAGGTGTGGGTGTCTTGATCTGCGAGCGGTCGACGGCATCGAGCACCGCGTCCTTCTCCTCGGCGTTTGGCCCGCGGCAGGCAACGACGGCACCCAGGCCGCGGCGGAGTTCGCCGCTGAAATAGTCATCCGGATTGATGCCCGGGTCGACCGCGGCGAGGCCGGTGATCAGGGTTGGATAGATGAATTCCTGGTCGGTGGTGAACGTGCCGTCGGTCAACTCGCCGAGCCTGCTGAGATCAGCGGCCGGGGCCAGCGCCACTGCGCCCAGCAGCTCGGTGCCCTCGGCGTAGACCGGCGCGTACTCGGCTGCGGCCCATGCCGCCTGGCCGCCCTGGGAGGCGCCGTATGCCACCCACTGGTTCGACAGCCGCGGCTCCAGCGTCCGGGCGGCCCGTACCGCGTCGATCAGATTGAACGCCTCGGACTTCGGCTCCAGGTACGGATGCACCTCGTCGGCGCCGTCGAAGGCGGCGGCTGGACCGAGGCCGGCGTAATCGGTGTATGCGACCGCATAGCCCTGCTCCAGCAGGGCCGCGACTCCGGGCAGGACACCGGAGAGTCGAGGATCGCCCAGCGTGCCGCAGTCCGGTGTGGCACCGGTGGTGTAGTGGGCGTAACCGACCACCCGCCAGCCACCCGCAGGAGCGGCGCCCGGCGGGGTGAACAAGGCGCCGCCGACGACGGTCGATGCTCCGGTGATCCCTGAGATTGACTGATAAACAAACGTATTGGCAGCAGAGCCGGTGGGCAGTGCGTCGGTATCGAAAGCCGTCTGTTGACTCGAGGAGAGCACCTCACCTCGCGCCGCCCAATCCGGCGCTGCGATGACCGGCATGTCGCGGCTGTACTGCATCGGCGCCTGCGCGCGTGGGATGTCGGCCACCGGCCCGGGCGTCGACTGGCAACCGACGAGCAGTCCGAGGACCACAACGGCGGCGGTGAGCATCCGCAGGGGTGAACGCACCCTACTGACGGTAGCTGACCAGGAAGTTGCCGAGGCGCTCGATCGCGTTGGACAGGTCACGGGCCCACGGCAGGGTCACGATCCGAAGATGATCCGGCGCAGGCCAATTGAAGCCCGTGCCCTGACCCACCAGGATTTTCTCCTGCAGCAACAGATCGAGCACCAACTGCTCGTCGTCCTGGATGTCGTAGACCTCGGGATCCAACCGTGGGAATGCGTACAGGGCCCCGACGGGCTTCACGCACGACACCCCGGGGATCTCATTGAGCTTGGTCCAGGCCACGTCGCGCTGCTCGAGCAGGCGCCCGCCGGGCAGTACCAGGTCGTCGATGCTCTGGTGACCACCGAGGGCCACCTGAATGGCGTGCTGCGCAGGCACATTCGGGCACAGCCGCATGTTGGCCAGCAAGCTGATGCCTTCGATGAAGCTGCTCGCGTTCTCCTTGGGGCCGGTGATCACCAGCCAGCCCGACCGGTAACCGGCGACGCGGTACGCCTTCGACAATCCGTTGAAGGTGAGGGTGAGTACGTCGGGGGCCAGCGAGGCCAGGCTGATGTGCTTGGCCTCGTCGTAGAGGATCTTGTCGTAGATCTCGTCGGCCAGCAGCAACAGCTGATGTTTGCGCGCCAGTTCGGCTATCTGCTCGAGGACCTCGCGGGTGTAGACCGCGCCGGTGGGGTTGTTCGGGTTGATCACCACCAGTGCCTTGGTGCGCTCGGTGATCTTCGACTCCAGATCGGCGATATCGGGCTGCCAGCCCTGCGTCTCGTCGCACAGGTAGTGCACCGGGGTGCCGCCGGCCAGGGCGGTCGACGCGGTCCACAGCGGGTAGTCCGGCGCCGGAATCAGCACCTGATCGCCATTGTCCAGCAGCGCCTGCAATGTCATGGTGATCAGCTCGGACACGCCGTTGCCGAGGTAGACGTCGTCGATGTCGAAGCGGGGGAAGTTCTCCACCAGTTCGTAGCGGGTGAACACGGCGCGGCGGGCGCTGGGAATGCCCTTGGAGTCGGAATACCCCTGCGCGTTCGGCAGCGCGGCGATGATGTCGCGCATGATCACGTCGGGGGCTTCGAAGCCGAACGGAGCCGGGTTGCCGATGTTGAGTTTGAGGATCCGGTGTCCCTCGGCCTCCAGGCGGGCGGCGTGGTCGTGGATGGGTCCCCGGATCTCGTAGAGGACGTCCTGCAACTTCGCCGACTGCGTGAAGATGCGCTGCCGGTTCCCCTGGCCGGTTGAATGCCAAGGCAGCTGGTGAGTGCTCACATGAACGATTGTCCCACGGCTGTCGACGCATTTTTCCAGGCAGGGAGCCGGTGGGCTCAGATTGCGATCCGTGCTCATCGGGATGACATTCCGGACACGACTGCGGTTTGCCGAGTGCTCTCCGGCCATTCCGACCTGGTGGCGCTGTTAACTGGCGGAGTCATTATCGGTCGCGGAAGGCACAGGAATTGAAGCGGACACTCACACAGACCTTGACGGCGGCTGTCGCGATGGCGGCGTTTGCCGCCGGATCAGCTGCGCCGGCCAGCGCCGAGCCGGCGCCGGCGAGCGTCCCCTTCAACGGCACCTACACCGCCGGCGACGCCGAGAACGTCTGGACGGTGGCCACCCAATGCCAGACCGAGGGCTGCACCGGCACCGTGTCGAGCAACCAGGGGTGGGCGGTGCCTGCGAAGCTGGTCCAGGGCATGTGGCAGTTCATCATCACCAAGCCGGATGGCGTCATCTGCGACGACGGCGATTACGCGCCGGCGTATATCGAACTCGAGGTCAGCCCCGTCACCTTGAACGGCACGATCACCACCGACGACAACTACAGCTGCCCGGGTGGCAACGTCACCACCGCGCCGTTCACGTTGACCAAGATCAGCTGAAAGCAGTTCGGCCGGCCCGTGATCGGGCCGGCCGAATTGCTTTGTGACTTCTAGCGTTTGCCGGGTCGGCGGGCGCCCTTCGCGATGCCCAGACCCTTGACCGGCGGCTCGTCGCCGACGACGCGGGCCTCATCGTTGCCCTCGGCAACCGGCTTTGCGGGCTCGGACGGCTCCGACGGTGTTTCCGGCTCGGGCTCCGATGGCGCTTCTGCCTTGGCCGCAGGCTCGGCCGGGGGAGCCGCCGCCGGCGCCTTCTTGGCGCCGGGTCGGCGGGCACCGGCAGCGATGCCGAGGCCCTTGACGGGGGGCTCTGGCTTGTCGGGCAGACCCAGATCGGAGTCGGCGCTGTCCGGGTCGACGGTTCCGGCCTTGGCCTTGTCGGGGTCGACATTGGCGGGCTGAATCACCGACGCCGCACCTTCATTCGGTGCCGGTTGAGCGGCCGGCGCCTTCTTCGCTCCCGGACGACGGGCGCCCGAGGCGATACCGAGGCCCTTCACCGGCTGCTCGGCCTTGGGTGCGTCCTCTGTCGCCGGCGCCGACTCAGCGGCCTTCGGCGCTTCGGCAGCGGGTGCGGCGGCGGTCTTCTTGGCGCCGGGGCGCTTGGCCCCGCCGGCGATGCCGAGGCCCTTGACGGGTGCTGCCGGTGCCGACGCCTGTGCCGTCTCATCCGACGACTTCTCGGCGGCCGGTGCGGCGGCGGTCTTCTTGGCGCCGGGGCGCTTGGCCCCACCGGCAATGCCGAGACCCTTGGCGGGTGCCGCGGGCGCTGTGGGCGCTGCCTCTGCGGTGGCAGCGGCCTTCTTGGCACCAGGTCGCTTGGCGGCGCCGGCGATGCCGAGCCCCTTCACCGGAGCCTGGGTCTTGGCTTCGGCCGGCGCGGCCGCGGGCGCTTCGGCGGCCTCGGGTTCGGCTTCGGGTTCGGCTTCGACTTCAGCGGGTGCCTCAGGCTCTGCTTCTGCCAGGGCTGCGGCTCGGGCGGCAGCCGCCTCGGCGGCGGCACCCTTCTCAGGCAGCTTCACGCTGCTCAGATCCAGGGATCCCAGCAGCAGCTGAGCCACGTCGAGGACCTCGACCTTGTCCACGTCACGCGTAGCTGCCACGTCGTCGACACCGTCGGTCATCATCACGCGGCAGAACGGGCACCCGGTGGCGATCTTGGAGGCTCCGGTGTCCATCGCTTCTTCGGTGCGCTCGACGTTGACGCGCTTGCCGATGTGCTCTTCCATCCACATCCGGGCACCGCCGGCGCCGCAGCACAGGCCGCGGTCGGCGTGCCGGGGCATCTCGGTGAGTGTCGCGCCGGATGCGCCGATCAGGTCACGCGGAGCGTCGTAGACCTTGTTGTGCCGGCCCAGGTAGCAGGGGTCGTGGTAGGTGATGTCCTGAGACACGGACGCCACCGGGGTCAGCTTCTTGTCGCGGACGAGGCGGTTCAGCAGCTGGGTGTGATGCAGCACCGTGTAGTTGGCGCCCACCTGCGAGTACTCGCGGCCCAGGGTGTTGAAGCAGTGCGGGCAGGTCACGACGATTTTGCGGTCGACGGTTTCGACACCCTCGAACAGGTCGTTGATGGTCTCGATGTTCTGCGCGGCGAGCTGCTGGAACAGGAACTCGTTACCGGAACGTCGGGCGGAGTCGCCGGAGCACGTCTCGCCGTCACCGAGCACCAGGAACTTCACCCCGGCCACTGCGAGCAGCTCGGCGACGGCCTTGGTGGTCCGCTTGGCGCGGTCCTCGTACGCGCCGGCGCAGCCGACCCAGAACAGGTACTCGTAGCCGTCGAAGCTCTCGACGTCCTTGCCGTAAACCGGGACGTCGAACTCGACCTCGTCGATCCAGGTCAGGCGATCCTTGGCGTTCTGGCCCCAGGGGTTGCCCTTGTTCTCCAGGTTCTTGAACAGCACGCCCAGCTCGGACGGGAACTCCGACTCCATCAGCACCTGGTAGCGGCGCATGTCGACGATGTGGTCGATGTGCTCGATGTCGACGGGGCACTGCTCGACACAGGCGCCACAGGTGGTGCAGGACCAGAGCACGTCGGGGTCGATGACACCGCCCTGCTCTTCGGTGCCGACCAGCGGGCGGGTGGCCTGCTCAGGACCCGAACCCAGGATCCGCTCGAAGCCGGACTCCGGCACATGGTCGTGCGCGTGCTTCTCGCTGTGCTTCTCGCCGCGCAGCTCCTCACCTAGGCCGCCCTCGGGGGTGTTCTCCAGCGGGCTCTCTTTGTCGCCGAGGATGTACGGGGCCTTGGCGAACAGGTGGTCGCGCAGGTTCATGATGACGAGCTTGGGAGACAGCGGCTTGCCGGTGTTCCAGGCGGGGCACTGCGACTGGCAGCGGCCGCACTCGGTGCAGGTGGTGAAGTCGAGGTAGCCCTTCCAGCTGAAATCCTCGATTTTGCCGCGCCCCAGCACGGCATCCTCGGGCGGATCCTCGAAGTCGATCAGCTCGCCCTTGTACTCCATGGGCAGCAGCGGGCCCAGGCCGTCGGGGAGGCGCTTGAACGTGACGTTGATGGGCGCCAGGCCGATGTGCAGGTGCTTGGAATGCAGCACGATCAGCAGGAACACCAGCATGACGCCGATGTGCAGGATCAGCGCCACGCTCTCGATGATGTGGTTGGCGGAGTGGCCCAGGGGTGCCAGCAGCGCGCCGACACCGTGGGAGAAGAACGCGCCCCAGCCGTAGGGAAAGTCTTCACCGAGGTTGTTGACGGCCGCGCCGCGGAACAGCGCATACGTCCAGATGACGTTGAAGATCATGAACAGGATCAGCCAGGCGCCGCCGGTGTGCGATCCGTAGAAGCGCGAGTCGCGGCCGTATTCCTTGGGTTCGGACCGCAACCGGATGATCGAGAACACGATGATGCCGAACAGCACGGCCAGGGCGAAGAAGTCCTGCAGGAAGCCCAGCGCGTCCCACCGGCCGATGAGCGGAATGTGGAATTCGGGATTGAACAGCACGCCGTACGCCTCGAGGTACACCGAGGCGAGGATGAAGAACCCCCACATGGTGAAGAAGTGGGCGATACCGGGCAGGTTCCACTTGAGCAACTTTGCTTGCCCGAGAACCTCAGTGAACTGCGCCTTGATGCGGTCCGGGACGTCGTCTTTGCGTCCGGCGGCGTCACTGATGGGCTGGCCGGACCGGATCAGCTTGGTCAGCCACAGCACTCGCTTGGCGGCGAGCCCGAGCACGATCAGCGTTCCGAGCAGGCCAATTACCAGCCTCACCCATTCCAAGGTGCCCACGAGACTCTCCCGAATTCTAAGTTACTCATCAGTAACTTAATGGAAGTTACCGGTCGGTAACTTAACCTCTGTCCAGCCCATAGTTACACCACGGCGAACATGTCCGCTACGGAGGCTTACCTAACTTCGGTTTGGGTGTGGCGCACGTCTCACTCCGGAGCGGACAACACGGCCCGCAACATCGACAGCATCTCCGAACGCGATTCGGCCCCGAGGCGCCGCCGGATCCGGGCGACGTGATGCTCGACGGTCTTGGCCGAGATGAACAACTGCGCACCGATATCGCGGTACGGCATCCCGAGGATGAGTAATTCGGCGACCTCGCGCTCCCGATCCGACAGCGGCGAGCCGATCGTGTTCGACGGGCGTGCGGGCGCCTGCGTCTCCGGATGTGCGTCCACCGCGTCCGGGCCGTTGCTGGTCAGCTTCAGATCGCGGGCGATCTGCAACATCGCGCCGGACACCCGCGGATCCGGCGCCTGCAGCGCGGCCTGGCCGGCAAGGCGGGTGGCGTCCCAGGTCAGGCCGAAGCGGGCGAGCCCGCGCGCGGCGGCAGTCACGTCGTCCACGTCGACCTGGCGGGCAAGTACCCGCAGCCAGGAGCGCCCGGCGACGGCCAGCGCCCGGGCGAAGTCGTTGTCGGCCCCGGCGGTGGTCAGTGCCTGGCCGTGGGGTGCCAGCGACTCCGGCGAGTTGGCCAGGATCGCGGCGTGCACGCCGGCCCAGTGCAGCGGCAGCGACCACGCGATCGGATCACCCAGTGCGTGGAGCACACCGAATGCCTGACCGAGCGAATGAGTGAGCCGGTCCGTCTGGCGCAGCCGCGCCGCGGCCACCCACAACTCTCCCAGGGGTAGCAACGAGAACAGGTCGATCGTGTACTCGGTCAGCACGTCCATTGCGGCTGACCAGTGCGTGTGCAGCGCGCCCGCGTCCCCGGAGCGCCGTGCCAACCCCGTCCGCAGTGCCGCGGCCCACAAGGCGTCGCGGCGATGCAGGCCCGACAGGGGTACCGCGGCCGCGTCCGCTGCCGCCGCGCCCAGCTGGCCGTCTTGCATCGCCACCCACGCCGCCAACAGCCGGTGCCGGTGGGAGAACATCACCGACTCCGAGGTCCGCAGCGCCCGCGTCAACACGCTGCGGGCGCGCACAGCGTCGCCGGAATGCAGCGCAGCGAGGCTCACCAGCGCCGGCGGGCTGTCCGGTAGGGCCTCGGTCATCGGCTTCTCGGTCCCGACAGCCTGGCCCAACCGGACAACCGCGGCGGGATAGGACTGCTCGACGGTGGTCAGCACTCCTTCGGCCAGGCTGCGCGCCGCCCGTGCCGTGGCCGTCGGCGGGCCCGAGGGGGCCGACAATGCCTGACGGGCGGCGGGTGCATCCCCGGCGGCGACCAGGACGACGACCGCGCTTGCGCTGAGGACCGCGTCCGGCTGCGGCCCGATCCAGCCGAACAACTCCGCGGCGTGCGCGGTATCACCGTCGTGGGCGGCCACCGCCGCTGCGACCCGCACGGCGGCGGCTTGTTCGTCTGGGTTCGGGGAGGTGAGCAGCTCGTCGGCAAGAGCGACCGCCGCGGCGCAATCGCCGGTGAGGGCGAGCGCGTCGGCCAGCGCCACGGAAGGTGCATCCGCGCCGGACGCCGCCGCCGCTCGTAGTAGACGGGCGACGACCTCCGGCCGCCCCCGGGTGCGCGCAGCCTCGTCGCCGAGTGCCGTGGCCAACGCGGGATCGCGGACACCGTGCTCAGCCAGTCGCAGCGCGAGGTCGGCGCCCAGGGTGCCCATGTCCAATTGCGAACGGAGCAGGGCTGTTTCGACGTCGTGGTGCCGCGCTGTCCCGAGGATCCGGGCGGCGGCGCTGTGGACCGCCGACAGGAATTCGTCACCGTGAGCGGGGTCGAGCAGTCCGGTGGCATGGGCGCCGGCCACCAGCGAGGCGGCCTCCTCGACGGTGACTCCCAGTGCCGCAGCGACATCCGTCGGTCCGAGATCCTGGCTCAGCGACGCGACGAGCAATGCGTCGAGCACCGGCCCGTCGATGCGGCGGAGGCGTTCGGTGAGCGCGTTCTGGGTGGCAGTGGGTAGGTCGGTGCCGCCCGCCTGGGCGGCGGCAACCAGGAACGGCAATCCGGCGGTGGCCGACATGACGGCATCGAGGCGCTCTGGTGTGGGCCCGGGCAGTTGTGCTGCTACCTCGGAGCGAGACAGTGGCCCGAGGGAGATCCGAGGGTTCTCCCGCTCGAGCGCTGTCATGAGTTCTCTCAGCGCGGGGTCATGTTCGCGTGACTCGGTGGCGATGATGACCGTGCTGTCGGGGAGTACGACCTGGGTGGTGAGCGCCGTCAGCTCTTGTGTGGCGAGCAGGTGGGCATCATCAATCACCACGGCCACTGGTGATGCGCCGTCGTCGGGGACCCGGCTTCGTACTTCGATCCCGTTGCCCCGCAGAGCATTTCGAACCTCAGCTAGCAACGTGCTCTTGCCGGTGCCGATGCCGCCGATGATCAAGGCCTTGACCGGCGTGACCGGGGCCTGACCCACGGCAGTGAGCAGGGGCGACCACCGAGGGTTATCCGCGGGGTCGGCGGCGCTCATCCCACGTCCGGAATCACGGGCTCGATCGGCACGTCCGGCACGTCGGGCACGTCCGGCACATCAGGGACGGTGGTCGGCGGCGGGGCCTGGGTGGTGGTCGGTGGTGGTTGCGTGGTGGTCGGTGGTTGCGTGGTGGTCGGTTGCGTGGTCGTCGGCCGCGTAGTCGTGGTGGTTGTGGTGGTCGGCGTTGTGGTGGTCGTGGTCGTGGTGGTGGTCGTCGTGGTCGTGGGCGACGTCGTGGTGGTCGTCGGGTTGGTGGTGGTCGTGCTTGCCGGCGGTGGTGGCGGCACCAGCGACGTGGTGACCTGGCCGTTTTCACCGGTCACCGTCACGGTCTCGCTGGTGCTCGGGATCTCCGAGGTCGGAGCCCCCGATTCAGTTGGCAGCATTGTCGTTTCGGTCACCGGACCGGTGTCGCTGTCGGTGCCCGTCAACGTCACGGCAAGCCCACCAGCCGCCAGCAGGGCCGCAGCGGCAGCCGCCCCGAACAGCACGGGAGGCCGCTTGTACCAGGGCAGCGGCGGAGGTTCCATCGCGTATGTCGGGTCGTCGTCGCGTTCGAAGTCCACCGCCGGCCGCGCACCCGTGGCGCCCTGCTGGGCATAGGTATCGAAGGTGTAGTCCTCGCCGGAGTAGGGCACCGGATCCGCGCTCACCGCATCGTCATCCGACCAGGCCAGCGCCCGGAACGTCGCCGAAGGTGAACCGTCGGAAGCGGATTCAGCCGCCGCCGCACCGGCTGCCCCCACCGCCCAGGCTGCCGGAGCCAGACCTGTGGGCAGATCGGCAGCGTCCACCGCGCTGGCCAGCCCGGTCGGGGCGTCCGGGGAAGGGCCCTGCAGCGCCAGCAGTCCCGCGCCCCGGGCCACCGTGGCGACCGGATCGGGGGACGTGATGACCGGCACCCGCAGCTCCTCCGAGAGCCGCTGGGTGATCAGCGGAATCGCGGCTCCGCCGCCGACTGTGGCCACGGCGGACAGTGACGCGGCCGCAACGCGGTTGTGCTCGAGCAGATCTCCGAGCGCATCGAGCAGACCTGTCAACGGCTCCGCGATGAGTGCCTCGAGCTCGCCGCGGGTCAACCTGACGTCCGAGGTCGCACCGGGCAATTGAGCCGGGATCACCGCGACCGTCTCGGCGGACAACCGCTCCTTGGCGAGCTTGCATTCGCCGCGCAGTCGGGTCAGAGCACCCACCGCCGCGGTGCCCGAGGTGTCCGCACCGTTTGCGTCGCTGACACCGCTGAGCACGTGGGTCAGGATCGCCTGGTCGATCAGGTCACCGGAGAAGTCGTTGTAGCGCACGACCTCGCCAATCGGACTCAGGCCCGCCCCGGCGTCCGCCAACGCCAAAGTGGTTCCGCTGCCGCCGAAATCGCAGAGCGCGATGACACCGGTCTCGGGCAGGCCGTGTTCGGTCTTGAGCGCCGCCAGGGCAGCGGCAGCGTCGGGTATGAGCTCGGGCGGGGCGCCGTCGGAGAACAGACTGCTCCGGGTGCGCAGCGCGCCGCGGAGGGCGCCGATGGTCGCCGGTCCCCAGTGGGCAGGCACGGCAACCGCGACGCGCTCCGGTGCCGGCCCGCCGGCGACGGCGCGGGCCATCGCGTCCAGGGCTTCGACGGTCAGGGCGTCGCCGCGGTGAGAGGACCCGTCCTGGGCCACCAGCGGCACGGGGTCGCCCACACGCTCGACGAAGCCCCACATGACGACCCCGGGTTCGGTCAGGTTGGGGTTCTCGCTCGGCAGGCCCACCTCGGGGGCGCGATGCTCGAACAGGGTGAGGACCGACCGGCGGGTGACCGAAGGCCTGCCGGTGCGAGTTGCGACCAGGTTCGTCGCCCCGATCGACAACCCCAACGAGTCGCTCATATCGCCTACCTAATCTCACGTGGGGTTCGGCTGGTCTTTCACCTGAGCCGGCAACTATGCCCCCTTGCCGGGGCCATACCGGCTCACCTTAACCGCTGGGCGACCGTCCCACGGCGAGGCCGGGCCGCGATCCCCCAACGGATCGCGATCCCCTAATGGGGCACCCCCTAACGCCTGGCCGACGCAGGTGGGTTGCGCACCGATCCCATCGGTGTCGCCGGTCAATACCATCGAAAGCACTGGGTGGACTGACAGCGCTAGGGGAGATGGGCCGCAATGGCAAACGAACTACTGGATTTTGTGATGGCGCTGGTACGCGATCCCGAAGCGGCTACCCGCTATGCGGCTGATCCGGCGCAGGCTATCGCCGACGCCCATCTGTCGGACGTGACCAGCGCGGACGTCAACAATCTCATCCCCATGGTGTCCGACTCGCTGTCGATGGCCGCGCCGGCGTTCGGTGCGGACACCGCCATCGACGACGTGATCGACAGCAATGTGTGGACCAGCGGGGCCGCAACGGCGGCCTTCGACGCATTCGCCCCACTACCGCCGGTCGATCTCGGGGGCCACGGCACCGACATCGGTGGCGTCATCGATACCGCCGACCCGGCCCCGGTCGAAGTGCCGTCGGCATTCGCCGAGTCGACCTCCGATTCGGGCTCGCTGCTGACGGAGGAATCCGACCTGCTCAGCGACGTCGACATCGACGCACTGAGCGACGCCCAGCCGGGCTGGGACGATTCCGCAACCGACCCCGGCCCCGTCGACCACGGGCACGCAGGTTTCGACCTCTTCGACTAGGGGGCCGTAGCTCGACACCGCACCGCCGGCAACGCAGACGCGTTGCCGGCGGTTCCTTTTGTGCAGACCAGCAGCAAAAACATCATTGCCGACCGGATCCCCTAGGGATCCCCTAATCCCCTAATGGCACCCGTCGGGGCAGCCCGGACAGGGCCAACGCAGACAGGGGATTGCGCCCCGTTTCCGGGGCCTTGCGGAGTCCATAACGTGTATCTCAACGCACCGGATATGCCGGAGCAAGCAAGCGAAAGGCACTCACATGAGCATCATCGACTGGATCCTCGACCTGTTCCGCAGCGAAGACACCGCCCGTGCTTTCGTCGCTGCCCCCGAGCAAGCCCTGCGCGACGCCGGCCTCGCCGGAGTGTCCCCGCCCAGCTCGGTGCCGTCGCATCCACCGCGGTGCCGGGCCTGGTCCTCGGCGATGGCGACCCGATCGTCGGCCTGCAGCGCGCGGTGTCCAACAACTACGGCTTCGCGCCGGCCACCGGCTACTCGCCCACCAACAGCCTGCTGTCTCCGACCTTTGCGCCCGAGACGAACACCGAACTGGCCAGCCGCAACAACACCGACCTGCTGAGCGGCAACAACGTTCCGCTGCTGAGCCCGGACCAGTCGGCCGGCGCCAACGCCCAGCAGGGCGCTTTCAACCTCGGGTTCGGCGACATCACCCTGGGCAACAAGACCACCAACACCGCCACCAACGGCGGCGTCGTGGTAGACGGCGACAACTCCGGTGACATCGTGAGCGGCGACGGCGCGGTACTGGGCAACAACAACCACGTCAACAATGGCGACGTGCTGGCAGGCACCGGCTCCAACGTCACCATCGGCGAGGGTGACATCGAGGACAACGGCAACACCGTCACCGGTGGCGGCTCCGTGATCACCGACAACGACGCCCCGGTGTTCCAGGACGTCGACGCCTCCGGCGGCAACGGTGGCAGCGCCAGCGGCGGCGGCAGCCTGATCGGCATCGGCGGTGGCAACGAGGGTGGCAACGCCGGTGGCGGCGGCATCATCCTGGTGGACAACCGGACCGACACCAACACCGTCGGTGGCGACCAGACCCAGATCGGCGGTGACTACGGCAGCGGCAACTCGGCCGACAGCTCGCAGTACACGCAGGTCGAGACCGACAGCAGCACCTCGGTCGTCGACAAGTCCGACCACTCGGACAGCTCGCTGATCGACACCAACCTGCTGAGCAACAACGACACCTCGTTCTCCAACGACCAGAGCTACTCGAACGACATGTTCAGTGGCAACGACACCGGGGTGTCCACCGACCTGTTCTCCCATAACGACTCGGCGCTCGACGCCGATACGTCGGTGGTCACCGCACCGGAGACCAACGTCGCCAACCTCGGGTTCTGACGCCACTGCACCAGAACCCTCGCGGATCGGCGGGGACCGTCAAGGTCCCCGCCGTTTCGGCGCATACCGTGGAGCAGTCGATAGGAGAGCAACGTGGCACAACCGGACGACCCCCGCAAGGTCGACCCGAGGAAAGTCAAGGTGATCGTTGAACTCATCGACCACACCGCCAAGATCGCCGAACTCAACGACCGTGGGGACCTGCGGGCGCGGTTGGCGACAGCGCGGATCCGCATCGCCGACCCGCAGATCCGGGTGGTGATCGCCGGCCAGCTCAAGCAGGGCAAGAGCCAGCTGTTGAACTCGCTGCTGAACATGCCGGTAGCCCGCGTCGGCGACGACGAGACCACGGCGTTGGTGACCATCGTCTCCTACGCCGAGGAAGCCTCAGCGCGGCTGGTGGTGGCTCCGCGGCCGGGTGGTACCGAGCCGGAGGTGATCGAGATCCCGGTGGCCGACATCAAGACCGATCTGCGCCGCGCGCCGGCGGCCGGTGGCCGTGAGGTGATCCGGGTGGAAGTGAGCGCCCCCAGCCCGCTGCTCAAGGGCGGGTTGGCGTTTGTGGACACTCCGGGAGTCGGCGGCCACGGACAACCGCATCTGTCGGCCACGCTGGGCCTGCTGCCGGACGCCGACGCGATGCTGATGATCTCCGATACCAGCCAGGAGTTCACCGAACCCGAGATGCGTTTTATTCGGCAGGCGCACGAAATCTGCCCCGTCGGTGCCGTTATCGCCACGAAGACCGACCTGTACCCGCACTGGCGCCAGGTGGTGGACACCGATATCGCGCATCTGCAGCGGGCCGGGCTGGCCGAGTTGCCGGTGATTCCGGCGTCATCGCTGTTGCGCAGTCACGCGGTGACGCACAACGACAAAGAACTGAACGAGGAATCGAATTTCCCCGCCATCGTGAAGTTCCTCTCCGAGAAGGTGCTGTCCCGGGAGAACGACCGGGTGCGGGACCAGGTGATCGGCGACATCGCCGCTGCCGCAGAGCATCTCACCATGGCCATCAGCTCCGAGCTGTCAGCGATCAACGACCCCGACGATGTGCGCAGACTCACCCAGGACCTCGAGCGGCGAAAGGAGGAAGCGCAGGAAGCCTTGGCACACAGCGCATTATGGCAGCAGATTCTCAACGACGGCATCTCCGACCTCACCGCCGACGTCGACCATGATCTGCGGTCCCGCTTCCGCAACATCTCCCAGCACGCCGAACGTGTCATCGACTCCTGTGATCCCACCGTGCACTGGGCCGAGATCGGTGCCGATGTGGAGAACGCGGTTGCCACCGCCGTCGGTGACAACTTCGTGTGGGCCTATCAGCGCGCCGAGGCACTTGCCGAAGAGGTGGCCCGGACCTTCGTCGCGGCCGGTTTGGACGCGGTCGAGATGCCCGAGGTCAGCGCCCGGGAAATGGGCGCCGGCTTCGAAGGGCTCAAATCGCTGGCCAAACTGGAATCCAAGCCGATCGGCGTAGGGCACAAGGCCATCACCAGCATGCGTGGTTCCTACGGCGGCGTCCTGATGTTCGGCATGCTGACCTCAGTCGCCGGGCTCGGGATGTTCAATCCGCTCTCGCTGGGCGCCGGTCTTCTGTTGGGGCGCAAGGCCTACAAGGAAGACATGGAGAACCGGATGCTGCGGGTGCGCAATGAAGCCAAGACCAATCTGCGCCGGTTCGTCGACGACGTGATGTTCGTCGTCAGCAAGGAATCCCGGGACCGGCTCAAAGGTGTACAACGTCAGATGCGTGACCACTACCGCGAAATCGCCAACCAGACGACACGCTCGCTCAACGAGTCGCTGCACGCGGCGATGGCCGCCGCCAGACTTGAAGAGACCGAGCGCAACACCCGCGTCAGGGAACTGGAACGCCAGCTCAATATCCTGCGGCAGGTCACCGACAATGTGGAGAAACTGCGGACCACTCGCCCGGCAGCCGCCACCGGCTAAGGGCTGAGAGTACGAGTCTGGTTGAGCCGCGGGCGTTTCCGCGTTGTCGTCGTTGTCGTGGACGTTTCGTCACCTTCTGGTGCGCTGGAGGTGGGCGGCGCATCGGTAGTGGTGGAGGATTCTCCCGAACTGGTCTCGGAAGTGGTGTCCGGAGTCGTCGTCTCCCCGGGGATACCGATGTCCGTCGTCGACACCCTCGCGGTGGTGGGGAACGTCGAGGACTCCGAGGAGGGCGTCGCGATGAAGGGCTCGGTGGAACGCAACGTCTGCTGGGTGGTCGGGACCGCCGTCGTCATCACGGTGGAGACCATGGGACTGCTCCACTGATCCGACATCCTCACCACCGTGACAACGAGCAGGGCGACCAGCGCGGCACCGACGACCCCGGCCGTCGCTATTGCCGCCCCACTCCGGTACCACGGGTCCGGCTGCCTGTCCGGATCCGGTTTCGAGGTTGCGGCCACGGGCGCAGATCCTATCGATCCTGGGGGCCAGAGCAACTTGTTGGGCGGGCGGCGCAGGCGTGGGCCGTAAACTCAGGCGACAATGAGCACGAGTGACCAGGTGCGCGCCATCCTCGGCGGAACCATCCGCGCCTACCAGGGTGAGCCTGCGTATCGACAGCGCCCCGATGTGTTCAACGAACTCGACCGGATCGGCTGGCGATTGAATCAGCCGATCCGGATCGCCTTGGCAGGCACCCTGAAGGCCGGCAAATCCACCCTGGTGAACGCGCTGGTGGGGGAGAACATCGCGCCCACCGATGCCACCGAGGCCACCCGGATCGTGACGTGGTTCCGTCACGGCCCCACCCCGAAGGTGACGGCCAACCACTTCGGCGGACGTCGCACCAATGTGCCGATCACCCGCCACGACGGACTGACCTTCGATCTGGGCAGCGTCGACCCTGCTGACGTCGCTGACCTGGACGTGGAATGGCCGGCGGCCGAATTGATCGACGCGACGATTATCGACACGCCCGGCACGTCCTCGCTGTCGCGTGATGTCTCCGAGCGCACATTGCGGCTGCTGGTGCCCGATGACGGGGTGCCCCGCGTTGATGCGGTGGTGTTCCTGCTGCGGACGCTGAACGCCACGGACATCGCCCTGCTCAAACAGATCGGTGAACTCGTCGGCGGCTCGGCGGGCGCACTCGGTGTCATCGGGGTGGCCTCCCGTGCCGACGAGATCGGTGCCGGCCGACTCGACGCCATGCTGTCGGCCAAGGACGTCGCGGCCCGGTTCACCACGGAAATGGACAAGACCGGCATCTGCCAGGCGGTGGTGCCGGTGTCAGGTCTGCTGGCTCTGACCGCGCGCACTCTGCGACAGAGTGAATACGTCGCCCTGGAGAAGCTGGCCGGCGTCGACGCCGCCGAACTGAACAAGGCGATGCTCTCGGTCGACCGATTCGTGCGGGAGGACAGCACGCTGCCCGTCGATGCCACCACCCGCGCGCAACTGCTGGACCGGTTCGGCATGTTCGGTATCCGGATCTCGATCGCCGTGCTGCGCGCCGGGGTGTCCGATTCCGTCGCGCTGGCCGACGAGCTGCTGGAGCGCAGCGGGCTGGTGTCCCTGCGCGACGTGATCGACCAACAGTTCGCGCAGCGCTCCGAGCTGCTCAAAGCGCACACCGCACTGCTGTCGTTGCGCAGATTCGTCGAGGTCAACCCGATCCGCGCGACCCCGTACATCATCGCCGACATCGATCCGCTGCTGGCCGACACCCACGCGTTCGAAGAGCTGCGGTTGTTGTCTCAGTTGCGTTCCCGGCCAACGACACTCAACGACGACGAGATGGCATCCCTGCGTCGCATCATCGGCGGCTCAGGAACCGACGCGGCCAGTCGGCTGGGCCTGACGCCCGAGGAACCCTATGACGGGCCGCGGGCGGCGTTCGCGGCCGCCCAACGCTGGCGGCGGCGCGCGGAACATCCGCTCAACGATCCGTTCACCACCAGGGCATGCCGGGCCGCGGTCCGCAGCGCCGAGGCGATGGTCGCCCAGTTCAACGCCAGGCGTTAACCGGCATCCCCCGGCGGCGGGAACAGCGTCGGCAACGTCGGGAGGGTCCGTGACTGGGTCACCGTCTCGGTCTCGGTGACCGTGCTCGGCGGCGCCGTCGTGGTCGTGGTGGATGGCGCCGTGGTCGTGGTGGTGGTGGGCGCCTCGGTGGTGGTCGTGGTGGTCGGAGGCGCCTCGGTGCTCTCGGTGACCGTGGGAGGAGCCGTGACGGTCTCCGCCGGAACGGGCGCCGGCGCCACCGGCTCCGAGTTCTCCGCGGTGGTCGACGTCGGCGGAGTCGCCGTGGTCGTGCTGGAGTCGGTGGTGCTCGAGGACTCGCCTGACATGGAGACGACCGCGTAGATCACCAGGGCGATGATGATGACGGCGACCGCACCCAGGCCGACCAGGGCCGCCGGCTTCCGGTACCACGGTGTCGGCTCAGGGCTCGGTGGCTGCCCGTAATCCGGCGGGTAGCCGCCGTACCCGGTCTGGCCGGTATCCGGCTGCTGGTACTCGCTGTAGGCCTGCCCGCCCGTACCCCCGTAGCTGGCGTACTGCGTCGGTTCCTGGTCCGAATATTCATCTGGATCATCGCTGCGCGCCACGGGCTGATAGTAGCGAGCTGTAGCAGCCGAATCAGCCGAGATCGTTTCTGCCCTGGTGAGGGAACTTTTGCGTCGGCGCGTCTCGTGTCGGTTTTGCTTGCTCGGGCGGGGTCGAACGCCGCGTCCAGGTGCTGCGCGGCCGCTGCGTGTACTGCGGCTGCGGGTTGTAGGTCCGGGTGGCGGCCGTCGGTTCCGGAGGGGGTGGCGGGGGAGGCGGCGGAGGGGGTGGCGGGGGCGGCATGCTCGACGGTGCCAATTGGGGAGCAGAGGTGGTGTCGGTGCCCGACGGACCAGGGGTCGACGAGTTGGCTGCCGACGTTCTCGGAGCAACACCCTGCTCGACCTGCTCCTCGTCGGAACCCCCTACCAACAGCAGCGCCGCTGCGACCACGATCGCGACGGCGGCCGTGCTGATCGCTGCCAAGGCGAGCTTGGCCGAGGACTTGCGATGCCAGGGGGTCTCGGGGAGGTAGGGCGGCGGCGCAACGAACGGCACCCGCATCGCCGGATCGGTGGGCGGGTCGTCGGGCTCGACGTAGCGCGGCGGGGCGGTACGTGCGGCTTCCGGCGGCTGCGGTTCCGCGGCCGGGGTTGCGGTGAAAAACCCAGTGCTGCGCTCGGTTCCGAAAGATTGGGGTTCTTCAGCGGGGCTCGCAACGACCGGGCTGGGTTCGGCCGCAGGGGCCGGCTCCGCTTCCGGCGGGGCGGGTTCAGCCGCCTCCGGCTCGGCAGGAGTGGGTCCGGCCCCGCGAAAAAAACCCTCGTCGGGGGCAGGCTCGGTTTCCACAGGTGCGGGCGGTGGGGTAGCCGAAGGCGAGGTGGGCGTCGGTGGGGCAGGGGCTGCTGTGGAAGCAGTACCGAAGAACCCGGCGCCCGGCTCGCCACGTTGGAGGCCAAAGAATCCGTCCTGATGCCCCGTCGAATCGGAACTGTCGACTCCGGTGGGATTGTCGGGGGTGTCCTCGGTGTTCCCGGCCGCTGCGTCGTCGCCTCGTTCTGCATCCGCGAGCTCGTCCTCGCGATTGCTCGCGAAGAACCCGGCTCCCCGCTCGGGTTCGTGTGTAGCCACAAGCACGGAGTTTAACGCTGTCGCCAGCGTAAATGCGGCAAAAGCTCAGTTAGCGCAGTTGCCGGACGACACCATCGGCGAACAATTCCAGGAGATCGAGGTCTGACAGATCAAGCACCTGCAGATAGACACGCTCTACACCGGCGTCGGCGAACGCGCCCAGCTTGTCGACGATTTCGGCGGGTGTGCCCACCAACGGCGTGTTTGTGTGCAGTTCGTCGACCTCACGACCGATGGCCTGCGCGCGTCGGGCCACCTCCGCGTCGTCGCGTCCGGCGCAGACGACGAAGCACGCCGAATACGTCATCGAATCGGCGGTCCGGCCCGCGGCTGCGACGGCGGCAGACACCCGCTCGAACTGCGTCGTGATCTCGTCGAGCGGTGAGAACGGCACGTTGAACTCGGCGGCGAACTTCGCGGCCAGCTCCGGAGTGCGCTTTTTGCCCTTGCCGCCGATGATGATTGGCGGCCCCGGCTGCTGCGTGGGTTTGGGCAGTGCCGGCGAGTTCGAGATCGTGTAGTGGGTGCCGGTGTAATCGAAGGTGTCGCCGGTTGGGGTCGACCACAGGCCGGTGAGAATGTCGAGTTGTTCGGCGAGCCGCTCGAAGCGCTCACCCAGAGGCGGGAACGGAATGGCGTAGGCCTGGTGTTCGGCCTCGAACCACCCGGTGCCGATGCCGAGATCGACGCGGCCGCCGCTCATTTCGTCGACCTGCGCCACCGAGATCGCCAGCGGGCCAGGATGCCGGAACGTCGCCGAGGTCACCATCGTCCCGAGCCGGATCCGTTCGGTCTCGCGCGCCAGGCCCGCCAGGGTCACCCAGGAGTCGGTAGGGCCGGGCAACCCGTCACCGCTCATGGCCACATAGTGATCAGATCGGAAGAACGCTGAATAGCCCAGGGATTCGGCAGCCTTGGCCACGGAGAGTTGGTCGGCGTACGAGGCGCCCTGCTGAGGTTCGACGAATACGCGGAAGTCCACCCGCGCAAGCTTAAACGTCCTCGGCCTAGAAGGTGTCAACGCCTTCGACGGCGACGAACATGCCGTGGCCGGTGCCGTCGTTGGTGAACCGGGTTCCTTCGCTGTCGGCGGCGATGGTCCATCCCACGGCTCGGTAGGTGCGGTAATCGAGGGTGACGGTCGGGATGTCGCCCAGGTTTCCCAGGATCCACTGAACTGTGCCGTCAGAGGTGACGCTCACGCCGTTTGCAGGCGCACCGTCGATGACGGGTGAATTCTCGAACTCGGATTCGCAGCCGACTGTCTGGGTGTTGAGCTGGCAACGGGTCTTGCCGGACTTGGTGGCGACATAGACGTAGCCCTGATCGTTGGCGGGCAATTGCTCGGCGCCAGGCGGAGGTGCCGCGGTGGCCGACGGTGCCGGAGCGGAGGGGGTTTTCGGTGGTGCTGCGGTGGGGGTGGGGCTCGACGGAGTCGGCTTCGGAGTCGGAAACTCCGGTTCGGCGTTGCTTCCGCAACCCGGGCAGGCGGGGGTGCCCTCGGTGGTATTGCTGCAGCTGATCAGCGTCGCGGCGGCCGCGAGAGCGACGCCGGCGAGTGCTGCCCGTGATCTGATTGCCCGCACGATATCTCCCTAGGCCGTGTGCACCACCGTACCCAGCGTGTTGCAGGAGTTAAACCTGTGGCTGCTGATGGTTATGAAGCTGTGAACAGGGCTGCGATCTCTTTTCGCCGGATGGGAGACGCCAAAAAAGACACCCCGCGGTGGCGGGGTGTCTTTGGTGGGGGGGTGTTACTTGACGTTGACGTAGACGGTTTTGGTGGTTTTGGGTGCGAACTGGCGGTCGTAGCCGGTGTAGCTCTGGTTGTTCTTGGCGTTCTGGTCGGTGTGGCTGAAGCTGGCGCCTTCGCCGATGGAGACGACGCTGGCCTGGGCCAGGGGGGCGTTGGACAGCCGGTTGACGATGACCTTGTAGCCCTGCTGCTGCAGTGAGCTGATGGTGTCTTGGGCGTTGCCGGCGCCGGTGGGGGCGGCCAGGGCGGGGGCTGCCAGGCCGAGGAAGCCGGCGGTCAGGGCGGTGGCGGCGATGGTGGCAAATCCGAGGTTCTTCATGATCGTGCTTCTCTCTTGATTCGTTGGGGGGTCGAATCGTGGCTGCGAAAGTCGCGGTTCGGATCGGGTTTGAGGAGGTTCTCGTTCCGGTCTGATGGCTTAAACCAGCAGGTCAGGGGTTTAATTCCGCTGGCAGTAATTGGCCGTTGGGTGGCAGGAACTTGCTTGTCCGGCAGTACTGAGGGGCTGTTCAAGCCGTCCTGATCCACGGTTTATTCCCCGTGGTGCTCATACCTGGAGGCCCCTTGCGGCAAAGGGTCATTCGACACCGTTGAGGCACAAAAAAAGACACCCCGCGGTGGCGGGGTGTCTTTGGTGGGTGGGGTGTTACTTGACGTTGACGTAGACGGTTTTGGTGGTTTTGGGTGCGAACTGGCGGTCGTAGCCGGTGTAGCTCTGGTTGTGCTTGGCGTTCTGGTCGGTGTGGCTGAAGCTGGCGCCTTCGCCGATGGAGACGACGCTGGCCTGGGCCAGGGGGGCGTTGGACAGCCGGTTGACGATGACCTTGTAGCCCTGCTGCTGCAGTGAGCTGATGGTGTCTTGGGCGTTGCCGGCGCCGGTGGGGGCGGCCAGGGCGGGGGCTGCCAGGCCGAGGAAGCCGGCGGTCAGGGCGGTGGCGGCGATGGTGGCAAATCCTAGGTTCTTCATGATCGTGCTTCTCTCTTGATTCGTTGGGGGGTCGAATCGTGGCTGCGAAAGTCGCGGTTCGGATCGGGTTTGAGGAGGTTCTCGTTCCGGTCTGATGGCTTAAACCAGCAGGTCAGGGGTTTAATTCCGCTGGCAGTAATTGGCCGTTGGGTGGCAGGAACTTGCTTGTCCGGCAGTACTGAGAGGCTGTTCAAGCCGTCCTGATCCACGGTTTATTCCCCGTGGTGCTCCGCTGAGGAATGCTTGCGGCAAAGGTCCGGCGTGATGAGGGTGTCGTCGCGCAGCACACCCAGGCGGATGGGCTGGTTTACATGGCCGAAATAGAGTTATCCGGAACGGAAGTCCCTTCGCACACCGGAGCCACATGCCTGAGCTACACGAGCACGTCGAACGAATCTATGCCGAGGTGGCGCGGCGAAATCCCGGTGAGGACGAGTTCCATCAGGCAGTTTTCGAGGTGCTGCACAGCCTGAGCCCGGTCGTCTCGAAGCATCCCGAGTACGTCGACTCCGCAGTGATCCGGCGGCTCTGCGAGCCTGAGCGCCAGATCATCTTTCGGGTGCCGTGGGTCGACGACGACGGCAACGTGCAGATCAACCGGGGCTTCCGCGTCGAGTTCAACTCGGCGCTCGGCCCGTTCAAGGGAGGTCTGCGGTTTCACCCCTCGGTCAACCTGGGGATCGTCAAGTTCCTGGGGTTCGAACAGATCTTCAAGAACTCGCTGACCGGAATGCCGATCGGCGGCGGCAAGGGCGGGTCGGACTTCGACCCGAAAGGCCGCTCCGAGAGCGAGGTGATGCGGTTCTGCCAGTCGTTCATGACCGAGCTCTACCGGCATCTCGGCGAGTACACCGATGTGCCGGCCGGGGACATCGGTGTGGGCACACGCGAGATCGGCTATCTGTTCGGTCAGTACAAGCGCATCACCAACCGTTACGAATCCGGCACCCTGACCGGCAAGGGCCTCACCTGGGGTGGATCACAGGTGCGGACCGAAGCCACCGGGTACGGCACGGTGTATTTCCTCAACGAGATGCTGCGGGCCGGTCGGCAGAGTTTCGAAGGCAAGCAGGTGGTGGTGTCGGGCTCGGGCAACGTCGCGATCTACGCGATCCAGAAAATCCACCAACTGGGTGGCACCGTCGTGGCGTGCTCTGACTCCGGTGGCTACGTCCGCGATCAGACCGGCATCGATGTGGAGCTGCTCAAGGAGGTCAAGGAGGCACGTCGCGGCCGCGTCTCGGATTACGCCATATTGCGCGGCGACGAGGCCACGTTCGTCGAACACGGCCGGGTGTGGGAGGTTCCCTGCGACATCGCCGTGCCCTGCGCCACCCAGAACGAGTTGGACGAAGACGACGCACTACGACTGGCCAAATCCGGGTGCCGGATCGTTGTCGAAGGTGCGAACATGCCGTGCACGCCGAAGGCGGTCAAGGTCTTCAGCGAGTCGGGTGTGCTCTTTGCGCCCGGCAAAGCGGTGAACGCCGGCGGGGTGGCGACGAGCGCCCTGGAGATGCAGCAGAACGCCTCCCGCGACTCGTGGACTTTCCAGGAAACCGAGGTCCGCCTCGCTGAGATCATGAGCCGAATCCACGAACGCTGTCTGACGACCGCCGACCAGTATGACCGGCCTGGGGACTACGTCTCCGGTGCCAATATCGCCGGGTTCATCCAGGTGGCTGACGCCATGTTGGCATTGGGTGTCATTTAGCGGCAAGAAGTGGTCGACCTGTCCGGCGCCGCGGTATGCGGCGACCCGGGACCCGACGAATGGCCGGTAGGTGTACAGATCCGCGCACTGCAACACGTGAGTACACCTCCGAACGGGGAACACCACTGGAGTGACCACCTGGAGGAGGGGGGCCAAGGGTCGAGGTGATGGTCGCGCCGATCCGTTGAGAATCGCCCGGGGTCCGCTGTGGGGATGGCCCCGGGGCGTCTGTGCATTGTCGATTCACACTCAGTGCCGGTCGGTGCTCGCTGAAGCCGATCATCGAAGTCGAGAAGGGTCCGATCCCATGGCGTCCCCAGCCTTGGTCGGCCCCAGGTCCGCAACCGTCGGGCAGGGAACAAAATTGCGTGAGGTCCCGTTGACGCAATCGAACAACAACTTGAGTGGCACCGACTCAACTCTGAGTTGACATCAGACGGTTGATGAGAGCAATCTTGAGTCCGGTCCACTCAGACCCCTAACAAGCTATTCAGGAGGCAACACCATGGCTCGTGCGGTCGGTATCGACCTCGGGACCACCAACTCCGTTGTGGCGGTTCTCGAAGGCGGCGACCCCGTCGTCGTCGCCAACTCTGAGGGCTCCCGAACCACCCCGTCCGTCGTCGCGTTTGCACGAAACGGTGAGGTGCTGGTCGGCCAGCCCGCCAAAAACCAGGCGGTGACCAACGTCGACCGAACCATCCGTTCGGTAAAGCGACACATCGGCACTGACTGGTCCGTGGAGATCGACGGCAAGCACTACACCGCTCAGGAGATCAGCGCCCGTGTGCTGATGAAGCTCAAGCGTGACGCCGAGAGCTACCTGGGTGAGGACATCACCGATGCGGTGATCACCGTGCCTGCGTACTTCAATGACGCCCAGCGTCAGGCCACCAAGGAAGCCGGTCAGATCGCCGGCCTCAACGTCCTTCGCATCGTCAACGAGCCCACTGCGGCCGCCCTGGCCTACGGGTTGGACAAGGGTGAGAAGGAACAGACCATTCTGGTCTTCGACCTCGGTGGCGGCACGTTCGACGTCTCGCTGCTCGACATCGGCGACGGTGTGGTCGAGGTCCGCGCGACCTCCGGCGACAACCACCTCGGTGGCGACGACTGGGATGAGCGCGTCGTGACGTGGCTCGTCGACAAGTTCAAGGCCAGCAGCGGCATCGACCTGACCAAGGACAAGATGGCCATGCAGCGGCTGCGTGAAGCTGCCGAGAAGGCCAAGATCGAGCTCTCGAGTTCGCAGAGCACCTCGATCAACCTGCCGTACATCACCGTCGACGCCGACAAGAACCCGCTGTTCCTCGACGAACAGCTCACGCGTGCCGAATTCCAGCGCATCACACAGGATCTGCTGGACCGCACCCGTCAGCCGTTCCAGTCGGTGATCAAGGATGCCGGTATCTCGGTCTCTGACATCGACCACGTGGTGCTCGTCGGTGGTTCCACCCGCATGCCCGCGGTGACCGATCTGGTCAAGGAACTCACCGGTGGCAAGGACCCCAACAAGGGCGTCAACCCCGATGAGGTCGTCGCCGTCGGCGCCGCCCTGCAGGCCGGTGTGCTCAAGGGTGAGGTGAAAGACGTTCTGTTGCTTGACGTCACCCCGCTGTCGCTTGGTATCGAGACCAAGGGCGGCGTGATGACCAAGTTGATCGAGCGCAACACCACGATCCCGACGAAGCGGTCGGAGACCTTCACCACCGCCGATGACAATCAGCCCTCGGTGCAGATCCAGGTGTTCCAGGGTGAGCGCGAAATCGCGTCCCACAACAAGCTGCTCGGCAGCTTCGAGCTGACCGGTATCCCGCCGGCCCCGCGCGGCGTGCCGCAGATCGAGGTCACCTTCGACATCGACGCCAACGGCATCGTGCACGTCACGGCCAAGGACAAGGGCACCGGCAAGGAAAACACGATCAAGATCCAGGAGGGCTCCGGCCTCTCCAAGGAGGAGATCGACCGGATGATCAAGGACGCCGAAGCGCACGCCGACGAAGATCGGAAGCGTCGTGAAGAGGCCGACGTCCGCAACCAGGCCGAGTCGCTGGTCTACCAGACGGAGAAGTTCGTCAAGGAACAGCGCGAAGCCGAGGGTGGTTCGAAGGTCCCCGAGGAGACCTTGACCAAGGTCGACGGCGCGGTTACCGAGGCCAAGACGGCTCTTGCCGGCACCGACATTTCGGCCATCAAGTCCGCCATGGAGAAGCTGGGGCAGGAGAGCCAGGCCCTGGGTCAGGCGATCTACGAGGCCACTCAGGCCGAGCAGGCCGCCGGCGGCTCCTCCAATGGTTCGTCCAGCAGCAACAGTGACGACGACGTGGTGGATGCCGAGGTCGTCGACGACGACCAGGAGCGCAAGTGAGCCAGAGCGATCCGCAGGAGCCGGTGACTGTCACCGACAAACGGCGCATCGATCCGACCACCGGCGAGGTACGTGAGCCCACCTCCGGCGCGGCCCCCAGCGGGCCGTCGCCGGAGGCGGCACCCACGCCGGCGGCCGCCCCTGATGATACCGAAGTCGCTGACTTGAAGGCGACTCTGCAACGTGTGAAGGCGGAGTACGACAACTACCGCAAGCGCGCTATCCGTCAGGAACAAGCTGCGGCCGACCGTGCCAAAGCGACTGTCGTGAGCCAGTTTCTACCGATCCTCGACGATCTTGACCGGGCACGTAGCCACGGCGATCTGGAGACCGGGCCGTTGAAGTCGGTGGCTGACAAGCTCGCCACCGCCCTCGATGGCGTGGGTCTGGCGGCGTTCGGCGCCGAAGGGGATCCGTTTGACCCGTCACTGCACGAAGCTGTGCAGCACGAGGGCGACGGATCGAATCCGGTGATCGGAACCGTGATGCGTCAGGGTTATCGACTGGGCGAGCAGGTGCTACGGCATGCGCTGGTGGGTGTGGTCGACGCTCCGGAAGGCGCGGCGGCCGACTCGAACCCCGAAACGGGCAAGAACTCCGCCACAACGGCCGATGAGGCTACAGAATCGTAAGTGAGGCACACACGACCATGAAGACAGGTGAGGAGGTGACGCGTGGTGGCCCCCCGAGAATGGGTTGAGAAGGACTTCTACAAGGTGCTCGGCGTCTCCTCTGATGCCGGCGCCGACGAGATCAAGCGCGCGTACCGCAAGCTGGCCTCGGAGTTGCACCCCGACAAGAACCCCGACAATCCCGCCGCGACTGAGCGGTTCAAGGCGGTGTCCGAGGCGTACAGCGTCCTCTCGGACGACGCCAAGAAAAAGGAGTACGACGAGACCCGACGCCTGTTCGCAGGCGGGGGTTTCGGTCGGCGGTACAACGGGGGCGGCGGCGCCACAACTGGCGGGTTCCCGGGTGGATTCGGTTCCGACGGAGCCGAATTCAATCTGGGTGACCTGTTCGACGCCGCCGGGCAGACCGGTGGCTCGAATATCGGTGACCTGTTCGGTGGGCTGTTCGGGCGCGGTGCACAACCGCCGCGTCCGAGCCGCCCCCGGCGCGGCAATGACCTGGAGACCGAGACGGAACTCGATTTCCTGGAGGCGACCAAAGGCGTAGCCATGCCGCTGCGGTTGACCAGCCCGGCTCCATGTACCAATTGCCATGGCAGCGGAGCACGTCCGGGCACCAGCCCGAAGGTGTGCCCCAACTGCAACGGCTCGGGCGTGATCAGTCGCAATCAGGGCGCATTCGGATTCTCCGAGCCGTGCACCGAATGCCGTGGCAGCGGATCGATCATCGAGCATCCGTGTGACGAATGCCGTGGTACCGGCGTCACGACCCGGACCCGCACCATCAACGTGCGGATCCCGCCGGGGGTGGAGGACGGGCAACGCATCCGGCTGGCCGGACAGGGCGAGGCGGGGCTGCGAGGCGCACCCTCGGGTGACCTGTATGTCACCGTCCATGTCCGTCCTGACAAGGTGTTCGGCCGTGACGGCGACGATCTCACCGTCGCGGTACCGGTGAGCTTCCACGAGTTGGCTTTGGGGACAACACTTTCTGTGCCGACGCTGGAGGGCAAGGTCGGTGTGCGGGTGCCCAAGGGCACTGCCGACGGCCGGATTCTCCGGGTACGCGGCAGGGGAGTGCCCAAGCGCAGCGGCGGGCATGGTGACCTGCTGGTCACCGTGAAGGTCGCAGTGCCGCCGGACCTCGAAGGTGAGGCGCTCGAGGCGCTCGAGGCGTACGCGGCGGCCGAGCGGGCCAGTGGATTCGACCCGCGGGCCGGATGGGCTGGGAGCCGGCTATGAGCAAGTCGGACTCGTCCCGTCCGGACCCACGGACGTTTCTGATCTCCGTCGCTGCCGAGCTCGCCGGTATGCATGCCCAGACGTTGCGGACTTATGACCGGCTCGGTCTGGTGAGCCCGCAACGCAGTTCGGGCGGCGGCCGACGGTACTCCCAACGCGACGTCGACCTGCTGCGGGAAGTCCAGCGCCTCTCCCAGGACGAGGGGGTCAACCTGGCCGGCATCAAGCGGATTATCGAGTTGACCAACCAGGTCGAGGCGCTGCAGGCCAGGCTGCAGGAGATGGTTCAGGAAATCGAGAAACTGCGATCTGGTCCGAGGCGCGATGCCGGATCGACTTCGACCAGTACTGCACTGGTGGTCTGGCAGCCCCGCAACCGACGATGACGCTCGGAGCTTGCGGAGAGCGTCGGAGGAGTGCGGCATAAGCCCCGCAACCGACGATGACGCTCGGAGCTTGCGGAGAGCGTCGGAGGAGTGCGGCATAAGACCCGCAACCGACGATGACGCTCGGAGCTTGCGGAGCCGCTACACACTGATCGAGAACTGCGCGACCGCGGGACTGCCCGGTCGCGCAGTTCGGTATGTGCCCTGGATGAGGGCGTCGGTGGGGGCGGCCATCGGCTCGAAGCAGATCAAATCCTCGCCGGCGGGGGCAAAGATCTGGGCGGCTGGATAACCCTCGAGGAACCGTACCTCGATCCGGCGACCGGCGGCGGACACCACAAACAGTGAGCCGTCGGCCACCTCGTCGTACCCGTCGTCAAACGACTTGTCACCCAACAGCTCCCGTGACGGTTCCTGCCTGCTGACCGCGCCGGTGGGAATGCCACGTTCATCAACGTCGAGGTGCCGCATGGCCGGAGTCTCGATCATCCACTGCGCTCGCGGTGTACCGGGCAGCTGCAGGTAGGGATGAAAGCCGAAGCACAACGGCACCTCGGTGTCGGTGGTGGCGGTCACTTCGGCGCGCACTGTCAACGTCCGAGCCCGCAGCGTGACCGTGACGTCCAGCGTGTGCGGAAAAGGGAAACTCGCCAGCAACTCGGGATGGGCGGCGAAGTCGAACGTCGCAATCAGCTCGTCGGGGGTTTCCGAGGCGATTCGCCAGTCCGGGTGCGCGGCGAGAAGCCCGTGGATGGGCAGGCCGTTCGGGTCCAGGCGGACGCCGGCAGCTCCCGGGGCAATCTGCACCGAGGTGCCGCCCGCATCGAAGTTGTTGGCGCTCAACCGGTTAGCCCACGGATGCAGCACCGGTAGACCCATTGTCTTGCCATCCGAGATGTAGGCGTCGAGGCCGCGGCGTTGGCCGAGCAGCTCAACCCCGTCATCGGCCAATGAGATCCCGATCATCCCCGCGTCCGGGATGAACCTGGCGGTGACGGGGGAGTGGGCGTCGCGCAGTGTGACGATGTGCACCGCTCGAGCCTAACCGCCCACGGGGTCGTGCTGAATACGTTCCGGTGGCGCCCCTTTGGCGATCAACGCATCCCGTGCCCGGGTGATCATCCCGGGCCCGCCGGAAATCAGGATCTGCCGGTCGCCCCACCCGCCATAGCGGGTGACCACATCGGGCAGCAGGCCCTTCTGTCGGACGTGCAGCCCTCGGGGCGGCTGCGGGTCGGGGTACTCGGCGGCCCACGGCGGGTTGGTGTCGTATTCCGACACCGGCGTCACCGACAGCCAGGGGTTGGTGGCGGCGATCTCCCACAGCGTGGGTAGGTCATACAGTTCGCAGGGGTAGCGCGCTCCGTAGAACAGATGTACCCGGGGATTCACCCCGAACCGGCACAGGTCCATGATGATCGCGCGCAGCGGCGCCAGACCGGTGCTGCCGGCGACCATCAGCACGTCGCCGGCGTCGCGGTCGACCTCCAGAGCGCCGTGGGGGCTCGACATCCGCCACCGGTCGCCGGGTCGGGTCTCCGCCACGATCGCGGTGCTGACCATGCCTCCCGAGACCGCACGGACATGGAATTCGATGGCCCCGTCGGCCTGCGCGGGGATCGCCGGCGACAGATACCGCCACCGCCGCGGCCACTGCGGAACCTCCACGTTGACGTACTGGCCGGGGTGATAGTCCATGGCACGGTCCAGGTAGAGGCGGACAACGGCGAGATCGCGGGAGACCCGGTGGTGTTCCACCACGGTGCCCTCCCACCACGCGGGGCCCTGCTCGGCGGCGGCGGCGCCGCTCATCACGCCGCCGATCAGGTTGATGGCCTGGCGTGCGGCGTCCTCGACCGCAGGGGTCCACGCGGAGCCGAGCTCGCTGCTCAGGGTCGCGTACAAGGCATGGGCCAACGTCTTGTAGTGCTCGGGGGTGACGCCGTACTTGCGGTGGTCGCGCCCGAGTTGGGCGAGGAAGGCAACCGGCTCGTCGGCGCGTTGTGCGACGAATTCCCCGAACAGCCAGTTCAGCGCGTGGGCGAAGACGGCCCGTTGCCCCGCCATGTCCGGTGGGAACATGTCACGCACGGACTCGTCGATGGCGAACCACGTGGTGTAGAACTTGGCGATCAATTCGTCGGAATGCGCGAGTGGGTACACCGCAGCCTGCAGCGCGGCGAGTGCATCGCGATCTTCCAGACCCACAGAGCCTGAGTTTAGGCCCGGTTCCCAACGTCCTCACGGCGGTGTCCGGGGCGCTCTGGGGGCCACGTGGCCCCCCAGAGACCTACCGCCCCGGACCCTGATGTACCTGATCGCCGAGGACCAGTTCGGATCGGTGGCTGACCCGATCTCCGCCCGCACGTTTGGCGTCATACATCGCCGCGTCGGCAGTGCGGACGAGGCGGTCGACGAAGTCGAAGTCGGCCGTGCCCGCGCCGGTCAGGGGCGCGCTGGCGGTACCGATGCTGGCGGTGATCGGAAACGGGATGTCGGCGACGGCCTTACGGATCTTCTCGGCCATGACGGCCGGAGCCGCCGCGATGCCAAGTTCGGCGACCACGAACTCCTCGCCGCCGATGCGGCCGATCACTGCGGTAGTGAGGCAACTCTCACGTAGTGCGGCACCCACACCCACAAGCGCCTCGTCGCCCACCGCATGGCCCTGGGTGTCGTTGAGACTCTTGAAGTCGTCCAGGTCGATCAGCGCGACGACCAGATGTACGTCCCGTCCACCCGGGTGCTGCATCACCAACTCGTGGGCCGATTGGTAGAACGCTCCCCGGTTCAGCAGCCCGGTGAGAGGGTCGTGACCCGAGCTGCGCAGATCGCTTCTGAGCGCGTGCGCCAATGTATAGATGCCGAACGGCACCCCGAGGTTGAGGGCCAGGACTATGACGAAGGCCGACGTCGCCAGGGCCAGGTCACCAGTGCTCGCGATCAGTCGGACCATACCCACCGTCGCGCACACCACTGAAGTGCCGAAGATCGCCGCAACCAGGCCCGCGGTGTGGAAGTACGCGACGAACCCGCCGATGATGGCGAACGTCGTGCACCCCATCAAGGTGGCGTACGGGTCAGACTGCGACAAACATGTCGCTGCGATGGCGGCGCAGGCCCCGACCGTGAACAGGACTGATTGCCGACGCGTGGGCCACCGGATCAGCCACAGACTTCCCGACGCGGCGCCGCACAGCGAGGCAAGAACCGAAACGGCGATGGTCAGGGGATGGTCAGGCCCGGTGGGGCTGGCGATCAACACGACCGGCACAGCCATCAGCGATGCGGCGAAGGCGACGGTGACAATCCGCCATTGCGTCTGCAGTCCACGGTCCCTGATGTAGGCGCTGAACCAGTCGAACTGGTCCGCCTGTTGCCACCACCGTCTGGCCGAACCCACCATGCGTATCCCCCGCATCAACCGCCGAGGCGACAGGCGTGAATCGTCCCGACGGGCCCCTGATGATCTTTGCTGAAAACGCAGCCTACCAGCAGGAGAATATGTCGCCGAACGGCTTCGGCGGGCCCGACAGATTGCTACAGCCCGTGGATACCCTTGTAGAGCACCATCAGGCCGATCACCACGAGAATTGCGGCCACCAACGCCGCGTTGTGCATCTCCATCCAGATCTTGACCTTCATCAGCGTCGGATCCAGCCGATCGCCGGTAGCCGTGTAGGCCAGCACCGGCAGCGCGACCGTGGACGCCGCCAGCATCACGAACACCGCGACAGCACCTGGCGTTCCCGAACCGAGGCCGGCGGAGCCGATGGCCAAACCCGCTGCGGCACAGATGAACAGCACCTTCGGGTTGACGACGGCCAGGACGGCGCCGACCATCAGCGCCTTGCCTGCGCCGGCTTCGGTGATATGGCTCTCGGGTAGCTTTCATTCCGAACGATATTCAGGCGAGGGGGACAGGTGCGGCCGCGAGATCACTGGCTTCGATGGCGAGGCACCCCGAGATCCAGCGCTGACCGCGACCGACCCGCCGTCGTGACGTGGTGAGCACGCCCGCCCAGACAGTCGGCGCGCGGACGCTCACAGCGGTATCGGTTTTCGGGTTGGCGGCCTGCCTGCGGCCGGCGATCACCGCAGTCGGCCCCCTGGTGCCGGATATCAGTCTCTCGACCGGTCTGAGCTATGGCAGTCTCGGCTTGCTGGGCTCGTTGCCGTTGTTGCTGTTCGCCGTCGTCGCTCCGTTCGGTGCGGTCGCGTTGCGCTACGGCGGACCCGCGGTCGTCGCACGCTGGGTCGCGCTGATCCTGGTGTTGGGCATCGTGGTTCGCTCCACCTCGGGCGTGCCCGGGCTGTGGTTGGGCACGGTGGTCCTGGCCGCTGCCATCGCGGTGGGAAACGTACTGGTGCCGGTGCTGGTCCGCCGCGACTATGCCGCCCGGCCGGCCATTGCGTCGGGGGTCAACGCTTTGGTGATGAGCGCCTGCGCTGCGCTGGGTTCGGGGTTCGCCATTGTGCTCACCGCCTGGACCGGCGACTGGCGGCGGACGTTGTTGCTGTGGGCGATTCTGCCGGTGGTGATCGCGGTGGTGTGGTTCCTGCGTCGGGATCCGGTCGAGGAGTCCTTTGTGGGGCCCCTGCCGCGGCGCACCAACCAGCTGAGAAGGCCGGTCGCGTGGGCGGCGACGGCGTTCATGGGATTGCAGTCGCTGACGTTCTATCTGGTGATCAGCTGGCTGCCCAGCATCGAACTCAGTCGTGGGATCGGCGCCGACGACGCCGCGCTGCATCTGCTGGTTTTCCAGCTGTGGGGCGCGCCCTTCGGGCTGCTGATCAGCTGGTGGCTGCACCGGACCGGCCGCTACCTGCTGGTGTCCGTACTCACCAGCGTCCCCATGCTCGTCGGCGCCGTCGGGCTGTTGGTCGACCACGGCAGCGCGCTGCCATGGTTGACCATCGCCGCGCCGGGCAGCGCGGGAGCGCTGTCGGTGGCGTTCCTGCTGATGGCCTACCACGCCGCCGACGCCCGCGACGCTGCCGGCCTGTCGGCGATGGTCAACTCCGGTGGCTATCTGCTGGCCGCAACGGGCCCGTTCGCAGCCGGCCTGTTGCACGAGTGGACCGCATCGTGGACGCCGGCGCTGATCCTCTTGGCCGGCGCCGCCGTGCTACAGATCCTGGTCGCAGTACCGGCGGCTAGACCCTCCGGCCGGTCGGCGGTCGGGGTTTGAGGGTCCACGCGGGCACCCAGTGGGTGACCGGTTTGTGGCGCGACCCGTAGGCGATGTCGTAGGTGACCAGACCCCACCAGTCGCCCTGCTCGCACAGGGCCCAGCAGCTGAGCTGACCTTCGACGACTTTGTGCATTTGCAAACCGTGCGGGTGGTAGCGGCCGTCGCGGTGGGGCTCGCGGGGGAAGAGCACCGTCAGGTCGACGAGCACCGGCATGGGCGGCCGCACCACCCGGAACGGGTCCCGCAGCGGCTGCCCGTTGTAGCCGATCGACGGCAGCTTTCCCACTGTTCGATCATACGTTCGAACGTGCACCGGTCCTAGTCCGCGCGGATGTTCTCCCGAAGCGTGCGGCCGGGGTACCGGGTGCGGTATCTGCCGCGTCGCTGCAGCTCAGGGACCACGAGGTCGACGAACTCTTCGAAACAGCCCGGGGTGTAAGTGGCCAACAGCATGAAGCCGTCGGCGCCGCCGTCGTCCAGAAACACCTCGAGCTGGTCGGCAACCGTCGCCGGAGTGCCGATCACCTGCGGCATCGAGAAGCGGAACGCATAGATATCGGCGGCCTCCGCCACCGTGACGGCCTCGCCGGCGCCTGTGGCCACCAGGGCATCCTTGACGCCCTGGATGCCGGGAACCGGGATCGCGTCCAGCGGGGAGGCGGGGTCGAACGTCGAGAAGTCCACCCCCAGCTGACCCGACAGCATTGCCAACGACGCCTCCGGGCGCAGCAGCGACCGCAGGTAGTCCGCCTTCTCGTGGGCCTCTGTCTCGGTGGCGCCGATGATCACCTGGGCGCCGTAGTACAGCTTCACCGCCTCGGGGTCGCGCCCCGCCGCGGCCACCCGGGTACGGATGTCGTCGGAGTAGGCGCGCATCGACGCCACCGTGGGCTGGATCGCGAAAATCGCCTCGGCGGTACCCGCGGCGAACTGGCGGCCCTGCTCACTGGCGCCTGCCTGCCACAACACCGGCCGGCCCTGCGGAGAGGGCGCGACGAAGTGCCGCGCGCGGCACTTGAAGTGCTTGCCGTCGAACACCACCTCTTTGATCTTCTCCGGGTCGGCGTACACACCGGTTTCGCGGTCGGCGACCACTGCGTCGGCCTGCCAGGAATCCCACAACTGACAGCACAGGTCGACGTACTCGGCGATGCGCTCGTACCGGGTGGAACGGTCCGGCATGTCCTGGCCGTAGGCGGCGAACTCCGACGGCGAATACGAGCCGACGATGTTCCACGCGATCCGCCCGCCGGAGAGGTGGTCGAACGTCGAGAGCCGCCGCGCCATCGAGTAGGGGTGCTCGAACGCCGTCGACAGCGTGATGCCGACACCGAGATGCTCGGTGGCCCCGGTCAGGATCGGTGTCAGCGCCGCCGGTTCATGCGTCGGCGCCTGCACCGCGTACCGGACCGTGGCGTCCGAACTGTCCTCGAACGAGTTGTACGGGGCCAGTTCGTCGGCCAGGAACACCGCGTCGAACAATCCGCGCTCCAGCGTGCGGGCCAGATGCTGCCAGTACGGCGGGGACGCGTAGTCCCAGCCGACCTTGTCCAGCGGGTGGCGCCACATGCCGACAGAGTGACTGCTGACGCCGTGCTGCATGAACGCCAGAAAGTGCGCTTGCCGTGAAATCAGTACTCCTGCAGGCTCTCGCGCAGCGTCGTCCCGGGGTAACGGGTGCGGAAGCGCCCGCGGCGCTGCAACTCCGGCACCAGCAGCTCGGTCATGTCGTTGAAGCAACCCGGGGTGTCGGTGGCCAGCATCATGAAGCCGTTGCAGCCGCCGTCATCGAGGTACTGCTCCATCTGGTCGGCCACATCCGACGGCGTGCCCACCGCCACCGGCGCGCCCATGGACACACCGTAGATCTGAGCGGCTTCCCGGACGGTCACCGGTGCACCGTCTTTGGCCTCGAGGATCGCGTCGAACAGCCCGCGGATGCCCTGCACGTCGGCGTCGACCACGTTGTCGTCGAGGCCCAAGGTGGAGAAATCGAAACCGGTGTGGCCGGAAAGGATTCCGAGCGCGCTCTCGATCTGGACGTTCTCGACGAACTCCGCGTAACGGTCGTTGGCCCTGGACTTGTCGCGGTCGATGATCGTCTGCAGCCCGTAGATGAGCTTCACCGATTCCGGGTCGCGGCCGTGATCGCTGGCGCGGGTGCGGATGTCGTCGGCGTAGGCCCGCATGCTCTTCGGTGTCGGGAAGATGCCGAACACGGATTCGGCGTGTTTGGAAGCGAATTCGCGACCCTGATCCGACGACCCGGCCTGCCACAGCACCGGACGCTTCTGCGGTGACGGGGCCACGAAATGGCGGCCCTTGGACTGGAAGAACTCGCCCTGGAAGTCGACCTCACGCACCTTCGACGGGTCGGCGAAGATCCCGTTCTCGCGGTCGTAGACGATTGCGTCGTCATCCCAGGAATCCCACAGTTGATACAGCAGCTCCATGTACTCCTCGACCACCTCGTAGCGCTTGTCGCGCGGGGTGAGGTTCTCTTTGCCCATCGCCTGGAACTCGCTCTTGGAGTAAGAGGTGACGATGTTCCAGCCGACGCGACCACCGGTGAGGTGATCCAGCGTCGAGAGCTGGCGGGCCATCATGTACGGCGGCACAAAGGAAGTCGACAGTGTGATGCCGATGCCGAGGTTCTTGGTGAAGGCGCCGACGATCGGCACCACGCTGGCCGGTTCGTGCACCGGGCACTGGCCGGCAAACTTGACCACCGGATCGGAATTGCCCTTGTAGGTGGTGTACGGGGCGAGTTCGTCGGCGATGAACATGGCGTCGAAGAGCCCGCGCTCCATCGTGCGGCCCAGATCGCGCCAGTACTCCGGCCGTGACCAGTGGTAGCCGACCTTGTCGCGGGGATGTGCCCACATGGTCGACGCGTGGTTCATCACGCCGTGCTGGACGAAGCCCAGCAGGTGCGCTTTCCTCTTGGTCACACTGCACTCCTACGATCGATGATGAAGGCACTCGCGACAGCTACCGCCGAGCCGATGGCGAGAATAGCTGGCAGGTACCAGAACACCGGACTCACACCCAGCAGGGCGATCACCGCGGTGGATGCCAGCACGGCGGCGAGCGCCTTCCAGGTGAAGGTGGCGTTGTCGTCGTCGAGGCCAGTAGTGTCCAGCTCAGCGGTGGTGCCCGACTCCGCCAGGGCCAGCACGTCGCGGCGCACGCGCAGGAACGCCTGCACGCCGAGGACGAAGTAGGTGACTGCGACGACGGCACCGACGACCACAGCGATCCAGAACGCGATCATCGGACCGGGTCCGGTTCGCCGGTGGTGGCGGCGTCGGTGACGACCGGGCCGCTTTCGACCAGCGCTTCACTGCGCCGGTTGAGCCTGCCGTAGTCGAAGTACTGCTTGGACAACAAACTGATGCCTACTGCGGCCACGAGTGAAATCGCCTCCAAGGTGATGATTCCGGGCAGTTCGCCGACGAGCTCCCGGACGGGGTAGCCGACGGCGATCGCCAGCACCAGGCTGGTGACGAATGCCGTCGAGGTCATGCGCTTCCAGAAGATCGCCAGCCCGAGTGGAATGATCAGCGCCGCCTTGAGGAAGTACACGGTGTTGACCAGCTCGACATAGTCGATGCCCGAGCTGACCACGATGCCGCCGATGACACCGGCGACCAGAATCGACGCTTTGGTGTAGCGGAACAACGACTTCGGTGCGATGTCGGGTTTGGCGCGCTTGAGGATGTCCACCGCGACCACCGAAGACAATGCCGAAAACGCGCCGTCGATGGACGAGTAGCAGGCGTTGAGGATGATCAGCACGTACAGCGCGATCAGGATGATCGGCAGGCCGAGGTGGCTGATCACATACGGCCCGATACCGCCGGATCCGGCGGCGCCGAGATCGTCGAGAGTCACGCCGAATCCGAGGCCGACGAGACCGAGCAGGCCGAGCACGATCGGAATGGGATAGAACCACATGCCCGCCCAGACGAAGGTCCGAGCCGCGGTGGCGGGCTTGAGGGCCCACGCTTTCTGCCAGAAGGTCTGGTCCGCCATCGTCGAGGCCAGCAGGCCCAATGCCAGCGAGATGCCGAATGCGGCTGCGGCGGAACCGTCGAAGGCGTTGAGGTTGTTGGCGCCGGCCTCTTCGACGCGTCGGAACACCAGATCGGGGCCGCCGACCTTCTGCAGCACATAGAGCACCACGATCGCCGCGGGCACGGTGATCAGCAGGGTGTTGAACGTGGCGGTGATCGCCGAGGTCCAGAGGCCGCCGAAGTAGGAGTACACGGTGACGGTGGCCAAGGTGACGATGAGAACCACGGTGGGGTTGATCCCGAAGATCACGCCCATCACCAGCACCACGCCGAAGAGGTTGATGAAGATCTCGGCGAGCAGGCCCAGCAGCATCGCCACCAGCATCACGGTGGTGGCAGGCCTGTTCTGGAAGCGCTCACGGATGAACTCGACGATGGTGTACCCGGCCGGCATCTGGCGGCGGAGTCGCAGTGCGAACGGCACCATCACCATGACGGCCAGTCCGTTGGGCACGACGAACCAGATCAGGCCGGAGGTGCCGAAGGTGAAAGCCTGCGCCGACGACATCATCACCGCCATGGACCAGGTCCACACCGCGATGACGGAGCCGACACCGAATCCGAATCCGATACGGCGGTCGGCAATCACGAAGTCGTGAGTGTTCTTGACCATCGACCGGACGGTGAAGGCCACAACGAACATGAACGCGCCCAAGCCCAGCATCAGCGCGAAGCCGATGCCCGGGGACAGATCGGACGGGTGGAACACGAAGCCTCCTAGGGCGCGGTGGCGGCAGCACAAGACGACCGGCCAGTGACCGACCGGTTGGACCCGGATGCTGTCGATGGTGTGGGTAGCGCGAGGTGCCAGGTACGTCGATGGGCTGCGACAGCGTGGCAGCGGCTCGACCTGGGGTCAAGGGTTGAATTCATAATGATTTGAAGTCACTTTAAGGCCCGCCGAGGCCGAGCGCGCGCCCGTCGGGGGCCGCAGCCACCCGGCTGCCGGGTGCATTGCCGCGGGCCCCCGACGGAGCGTCGGCAGCGAATTGTAAAGTTGAGCGGAACAGACTCAACCTTGACGGCGTTGTGAAAGGCGAGAAGCATTCACGGGGCCAGTGCAAGGCCCCCTTCGTGACTGAAATGGAGGTGTCGTGGACTCGTTCAACCCGACCACGAAAACCCAGGCGGCGCTGACGTCGGCGTTGCAGGCGGCAACCACTGCCGGCAACCCCGAGATCCGGCCCGCCCATCTACTGATGGCGTTGCTGACGCAGAACGACGGTATCGCCACCCCGCTGCTGCAGGCGGTCGGAGTTGATCCCACAACCGTGCGCACCGAAGCGCAGCGGCTCGTCGACCGACTGCCCAGTGCCAGCGGCGCGAACTCGACGCCGCAGCTGTCCCGCGAATCACTGGCGGCGATCACCACCGCACAGCAGCTCGCCACCGAGATGGACGACGAGTATGTCTCCACCGAGCACCTGATGGTCGGTCTGGCCACCGGGGACTCCGAAGTGGCCAAACTCCTCTCCGGCAGCGGCGCCTCACCGCAGGCCCTGCGCGAGGCGTTCGTCAAGGTCCGCGGTAGCGCCCGCGTCACCAGTGCCGACCCCGAGGCCACCTACCAGGCGTTGGAGAAGTACTCCACCGACCTGACCGCGGCCGCCCGCGAGGGCAAGCTCGACCCGGTCATCGGGCGTGACAACGAGATCCGGCGGGTGGTCCAGGTGCTGAGCCGGCGCACCAAGAACAACCCGGTCCTCATCGGCGAGCCCGGCGTCGGTAAGACGGCCATCGTCGAAGGGCTGGCCCAGCGCATCATCGCCGGCGACGTCCCGGAAAGCCTGCGGGACAAATCCGTGATCAGCCTGGACCTCGGATCCATGGTGGCCGGTGCCAAGTACCGCGGTGAGTTCGAGGAGCGCCTCAAGGCCGTTCTCGATGACATCAAGAACTCGGCCGGCCAGGTCATCACCTTCATCGATGAGCTGCACACCATCGTCGGCGCCGGTGCTACCGGCGAGTCGGCGATGGACGCGGGAAACATGATCAAGCCGATGCTCGCCCGTGGCGAGCTGCGCCTGGTCGGTGCCACCACGCTCGACGAGTACCGCAAGTACATCGAAAAGGACGCCGCACTGGAGCGCCGATTCCAGCAGGTGCTGGTGGGCGAGCCGTCGGTGGAGGACACCGTGGGCATCCTGCGCGGTCTCAAGGACCGCTACGAGGTGCACCACGGCGTGCGGATCACCGACTCCGCTCTGGTCGCCGCCGCCACGCTGAGCGACCGGTACATCACCAGCCGGTTCCTGCCGGACAAGGCCATCGACCTGGTGGACGAATCCGCGTCGCGGCTGCGGATGGAGATCGATTCCCGCCCCGTCGAAGTCGATGAGGTGGAACGTCTGGTGCGTCGCCTCGAGATCGAGGAGATGGCGCTGGCCAAAGAGACCGATGCAGCGTCCGTGGAACGCCTCGAAAAGCTGCGCGCCGAACTCGCTGATCACCGGGAGAAGCTCTCCGAACTCACCACGAGGTGGCAGAACGAGAAGAATGCCATCGACGTCGTCCGCGAGCTCAAGGAACAGCTCGACACGCTGCGTGGCGAATCCGAACGCGCCGAACGCGACGGTGACCTGGCCAAGGCTGCGGAGCTGCGATACGGACGTATCCCGGAAATGGAGAAAAAGCTCGAGGCGGCGTTGCCCGTGGCCGAGGCCCGGGAGAACGTGATGCTCAAGGAGGAGGTCGGCCCCGACGACATCGCCGATGTCGTGGAGGCGTGGACCGGAATCCCGGCCGGCCGGATGCTCGAGGGCGAGACGGCCAAGCTGCTCCGGATGGAGAGCGAGCTCGGTAAGCGCGTCGTCGGTCAACGCAGGGCCGTCCAGGCCGTCTCGGATGCGGTTCGCCGTACCCGGGCCGGAGTCGCCGACCCCAACCGGCCGACCGGATCGTTCATGTTCCTGGGCCCCACCGGCGTGGGCAAGACCGAGCTGGCCAAGGCGTTGGCGGAGTTCCTGTTCGACGACGAGCGGGCGATGATCCGCATCGACATGAGTGAGTACGGCGAAAAGCACTCGGTCGCAAGGCTTGTCGGTGCCCCTCCGGGCTACATCGGTTACGACCAGGGCGGCCAGCTCACCGAAGCTGTGCGCCGGCGGCCGTACTCGGTGGTGCTGTTCGACGAGATCGAGAAGGCTCACCCCGATGTGTTCGACGTGCTGTTGCAGGTCCTCGACGAGGGCCGGCTGACCGACGGGCAAGGCCGCACGGTCGACTTCCGCAACACCATCCTGATCCTGACATCCAACCTGGGTTCCGGTGGGTCGGAGGAGATGGTGATGGCGGCGGTTCGCTCGGCGTTCAAGCCCGAGTTCATCAACCGCCTCGATGACGTGATCGTCTTCGACGGACTGAACCCCGAGGAGCTGGTGTCGATCGTCGACATCCAGCTGGCGCAACTGCAGAAGCGGCTGGGTCAGCGGCGGCTCACCCTCGAGGTGTCGCTGCCCGCCAAGAAGTGGCTGGGGGAGCGCGGCTTCGACCCGCTCTACGGTGCGCGTCCGCTGCGTCGGTTGATCCAGCAGGCCATCGGCGACCAGCTGGCCAAGATGCTGCTGGCCGGCGAGGTGCACGACGGTGACACCGTTCCGGTCAACGTCAGCCCCGACGGCGAAGGCCTGATCCTCGGCTGATCTGCCCACCAAAGATCCCCGCACCCGCTCCGGGTGCGGGGATCTTGTGCATCCTGACCAGGGTGTAACGCGGTTGTGACCTGCTTGCGTTCTTGGTTAGCGGGCAGTAACAGATAGGCTGGGGGTAATGGTCCCGCTCTGGTTCACGCTGTCCGCACTCTGCTTCGTGGGTGCGGCAGTTCTGCTGTACGTCGACCTCGATCGACGCCGTGGCCTCGGCCGTCGCCGCAAGTCGTGGGCCAGGTCCCACGGTTTCGACTTCGAGCCCGAGTCCGCCGACATCCTCAAGCGCTGGAAGCGCGGTGTGATGTCCACTGTCGGTGATGTCACCGCCCGCAATGTCGTGCTCGGACAGATCCGCGGTGAGGCGGTGTACATCTTCGATCTGGAGGACGTCGCCACCGTCATCGCTCTGCACCGCAAGGTGGGCACGAACGTCGTCGTCGATCTGCGCCTCAAGGGCATCAAGGAGCCGCGCGAGAACGACATGTGGCTCCTCGGCGCCATCGGGCCCCGCATGGTGTACTCCACCAACCTCGACGCCGCCCGCCGCGCCTGCGATCGCCGCATGGTCACCTTCGCCCACACTGCTCCCGATTGCGCCGAGATCATGTGGAACGAGCAGAACTGGACGCTGGTGTCCATGCCGACGAGCAGCACCCGGGCACAGTGGGACGAGGGTCTGCGTACGGTGCGCCAGTTCAACGATCTTCTCCGCGTGCTGCCGCCCAATCCGCAGCAAGCCGCGTTGGCCGGGCCGCCACGCCGTAACGCCGCGCCCGGTCGGCCGCTGGCCCCTGCGGGGCACGCCGCCGAACTGCCCCCTGCCCGCTCGGATGCCCCCGCCGTCTCGCCCGAAGCTGTTCGGCGTGAGCCGAACCGCCCGGAGGCGACTCGCGAGGCCACCCGCCGCACACCCCCGGCCACCGGCCGCCAGGCGCCGCACTTCCAGCGGTAGTTAGGCTTGTCGCCGGTTCCGGTGGCTTGTGATGTCGACCGGTTGCCGCCGGATTTCACGTCGACACATAGGCAAGGGTCGTGAACGAACCTGTGACTGCAGCACCCGTGGTGACCGAAGCCGACCGCGCCGAACTCGGCGCGCTGGTCCGTGAACTCGCCGTGGTGCGTGGGCGGGTTGTGCTGTCCTCGGGTAAAGAATCTGACTACTACGTCGACCTGCGCAAGGCGACGCTGCACCACCGTGCGTCCCGCCTCATCGGCTCGCTGATGCGTGAGCTGACCAGCGACTGGGACTACGCCGGGGTCGGTGGCCTGACCTTGGGTGCCGATCCGGTGGCCACCGCGATCATGCATGCCGAAGGCCGACCGGTCGACGCGTTCGTGGTGCGCAAATCGGCGAAAGCCCACGGCATGCAGAAGCTGATCGAGGGCTTCGACGTCGCGGGCCAGCGGGTGTTGGTTGTCGAGGACACCAGTACCACCGGCGCGTCGCCGCTGACGGCCGTGCGGGCGGTTCGAGAGGCCGGCGGCGTGGTGGTCGGCGTGGCGACTGTCGTGGACCGCGCCACCGGTGCCGCCGAGGTGATCGAAGCAGAAGGGGTCCCGTACCGCAGCGCACTGGGACTCGAGGACCTGGGACTGGGATGAGCGACGGCTGTCACGGGTCCTTGGGGACGCGGCTCCGGCGGCGCTCGGCGGACCTGCTGACGAGTTCCAGCAGATAGGGCAGTGCGTCGTCGGTGGTGATGGCGGGCAGCAGGACGCCCCAGGCGCTCCGCAGCCGTTCAGCCATGTCCTGGCCGCCCGCAGTGCCGATGGAAAGCAGTTCGGCGCCGAGGTAGGTGCTCATGAAGAATTCGCCGACGGCATCGGGATCGGCCCCGTCCCGGAGGTCACCTTCGGCGCCGGCGGTCCGGACCAAGGTGGTGATCAGAGCTCCCAGCGACGTGTAGGTCTGCACCGCGACCTCGTTGAACTCGCCGAGTGCGCGCATCATCTGCGAGCCCGTACGCACGATCGGGTCGTCGGCGACCAGATCGGCCATCACAAACGAGAGGTGGATGAGATTTTCCAGCGCCGGGGCCGGCGAGTCGTCGATGCCGCGCACCGCGGCGTACACCGCCCCCGAGGCTGCGCCGATGATGGCGCCGGCCAGGGACTCCTTGGAGTCGAAGTGGTAGTACAGGGCGCCTTTGGTGAGTTCGGCTCGCTCGATGATGTCGCCGAGGCCGACGCGGGCGTAGCCGGCTTCGTTGAACAGTTCGACGGCAGCCTGGAGAATTTTCTGCCGGGTGGCCGCCGAGCGCGCCTGCTGAGGCCTCGTCATTGCACCTCCGAGGCGGCCGGATCGACGCTCGACCAGCCTAACAACGGTTGATCTTGGCTATCGCGACCCGCGTGCGCCGCCGGATGAACTCGGTGAAGTACCCCAGCCGCGTCGACTCGACCAGACCGGGGAGCATCAGGACCCAGGTGTTGCCGATGTCGTTGAGCAGGGTGGCACCGTCGGCGACGGGGCTGATCTGGCGCAGCCCGGTGGACACCGCCACCAGCAGGCGGCTGACGTCCGCAGGGTCGATCCCGGCCCGGATGTCGCCTTCGTCGACGGCGCGACCGGCGATATCGCGCAGTGCTGCGGTCCAGGCGGTGATGCGGCCGGCCTGGAGGCCGTCGGTACGGCCGATGGCTTCCAGTAGGTGCACGCCTGCGCGCGCGGTGTCCTGGGTGATGTCCTGCACCGCGCTCTGGTACGAGATGTCGATCAGGGTCTCGAGGGCGGCTCGCTGGTGGCGCACCTGTTCTTCGATGATGCCGCGGGACAGTTCGGTGTACCTGTCGATGATCGCCACTGCCAGCGCATGTTTGGACTTGAAGTGGAAGTACAGCGCGCCTTTTGTCACCTTGGCCTCGGCGAGGATCTCGTCGAGGCTCACCAGGTGGTAGGGGAGGGTGGCGAAGTGGCGCGCAGCCGCGCGGAGAATCTGTTCGCGCGCGGACTCGGTCCGGAGGTCTCTGGGTTCGCTCACCACCGGCGCCGCCAGACACCCGTCGCGCACGTCATGCGTCGTCTCCTCGTCCGGGCCCTGTGGCCGTTCGGGCTGATCGCCCACCACCTGAATACTCTAAGTCATCAAGTGTGTCAGAAAACAGCCGAACGGTATGTAAACTGAAGAGTGTGAAGACTCCCAGTTCTTCGTCGACGAAGGCGGCCGCTACAGTCGGACACTTGGAGACCGCGGACGGGAAGCACACTGTATTCATGGCCTACCCCGACGACCGCGCAGCACATGCAGACGTGATGATGGCCAGCCAATTCGCCGAAGACCGCCGAAGGCGCCAAAGCCGATTCGCCCACAACGTCCACGAGGACGATGCTGACGAGGCCGACGACGCCAACTGGGATGAGGTCGTCGACGTCATCTGTACCGGTCGCGGGCGACTGGTGGCAGCCGTCGCCGCTGCGGCGGAACGGGCCGGGCTCGATGTGATGCTGGCTGACGGCCCAGCCGCTGACGCAGGATCTGACCCGGAGCACCTCGACGCCGTGTTGGGCATCACCGACGAGGAGACTGTCGCCTATCTGCGCGCCCTGACCGCGGACTTCACCCCGCTGCCTGCCGTCGAGGCCGACATCGTCACGCGGGTGGTTGACGGCCCGCTGCGTCCGGAACTGCCGAAACGACCGATCGGCACGTTTGACGGTGCGACCCTTCGTGATTGGGGGATGGCGTGCGTGTCCTCGCCGTATGGCGTGCTGTACACGCGAGTCTTCGATCCCGTGGTGTCGGCGAGCTACGCCGGGGTGGACGGCCCGGTGGAGGCTGCAGTGCTGGACACGATCGACATCGACCCCGACCGCGCCACCGACAGCGTGGAACGCTGGCTCACCTCATTGGAGGGGACTCCCGACGGTGTCCCCGTCGCCGCCGGGTCCTTCCAGCGGCTGGTGTTCGACAACGGACTCGTCGTCGGCGCGGTTGTCGAGTCGCCCACAGGAGCGCGGACGGTACGCGCCCGCCACGGCGTGATGCTGTCCTTCGGTGACGGTGTGCGTCAGTCCGGCAACGGCGCTGATCTGAACCTGCGCGAGACGGCTCAGGTGGCGCTGGTGTCACGGACCGCCAGCCGCTTCGCCCGGCTGGAGTTGCTCACCCTGCCTTGATCACCGGGGCGTCACCCAGGTGTGATTGGCAGGCTGATGTGCCTGCGGGCGAACAGGGCCTCCATCGCCGGACCGACCAGCGGCCGCGACAACAGATAGCCCTGAGCTCGGTAACACCCGTGCTGCAGCAGGGTGCGGGCTCCGGTCTCGGTCTCCACCCCTTCGGCGACCAGCTCCAGGTCGAACGCCTCGGCGAGTGCGATGACAGCCCGCACGATCGCCAGATCTCCTGGACTGCTTCCCAAGTCGTGCACAAAGCTCTTGTCGATCTTCAAGGTGTCCACCGGCAGGGACTTCAGGTGTGAGAGCACGCTGTAACCGGTGCCGAAGTCGTCGATGGCGATCTGTACGCCCACCTTCTTGAGCGCCCCCAGCGTGATGCGGGTGGTCTCGATGTCTTGCACGACAACACTTTCGGTGATCTCCAAGCACACCGACTCGCCGGCCAGGCCGAACTCTTCGAGCGTGTCGGCGACGGCCTCGGCGAAGCCGTCGGCTACCAGCTGGACCGGCGATACGTTCACCCGCAGAACTGCGTCGAGTCCTACACCGCGCGAACGCCATTCACCGAATTCGGCACACGCCGCGCGCATCACCCAACGGCCGAGTTCGCCGGCCAGGTTGATCGACTCCGCCACGGAGATGAACGAATCCGGGTAGAGCAGTCCCCTGGTGGGATGCTGCCACCGGACCAGCGCTTCGGCGGCCAGCACTTCGCCGGTGCGCATATCGATTTCGGGCAAGTAGTGCAAGACCAGCGAGTCGCTGTCGATGACACCTTGTAGGTGCAGCTCGATGTCATTGCGGAACGCCGTCTTCAGCGCCATGTCCTCGGAGTAGACGGCGATCTTGTTGCCGCCCGAACTCTTGGCGGTCAGCACGGCCTGGTCCGCTTTCCGGAGCAGATCCGAGGCGGTGTCCTGGCCGGGTTCACCGAGCGCTACCCCCACACTGACGGTGCGCGTGAGCATCTCGCCGTCGATCGCCACCCGCTCGCGAAGCGCCGACTGCAGCCGGAAGGCCAGTTCTTCGGCCCTCAGCACATCGATCGGGGCCTTGGGAACCACAACGAACTCGTCGCCGCCGAGGCGGGCGATGAAGCTCTCCTCACCACCTTTGGCGCGCAGCCGCTCCGCGAAGATTCGGATGAACCAGTCGCCGGCGTTGTGACCGAGGTAGTCATTGACGGCCTTGAGGCGGTCGAGATCCAGGAACAGCACAGGGACCGGCCCGGGCTCGTCTGACTGCAACCGCTGGTCGAGATGGGCCATCAGGGCGCGGCGATTGAACACCCCGGTCAGGTCGTCGTGGTCGGCGAGGTAGCGCAGCTGCTCCTCGGCCTGGATGCGCGCCTGCACCTGGGCGAACAACGACGCGATGGCCTTGAGTGAGTTGAGCTCCTCGGTGGTCCACTCGCGGTCGCCGTACTTGATGAAACCCATTGTTCCCGTGGTGACTTCACCAGAGAGCAGCGGAACGAACGCGCCGGAGATGGCGTTGACGCCGCTGCCTTCTTCGATTTTCTTCTGATAGTCACCGGGTTGCGCGGCGGGGCGGATGACCAACGGCTCCGTGGCATTCTCGGCGAGGGCGAACACCGGATCAGCGTTGGCGAAGTAGACCACTCCGATCGGATCGGGGTCGGGGATGACGTCCCGCACCGGCCACTCCGCCACCAATTTCGTTGCGTGGATGTCATGGTCGTTGTAGCGCAGGAAGCTCACGTCGACACCGAGGTATTCGACCAGGTGGGCCAGTACCTCGGTGCTCAACTCCACCGAGGTCTCGGAGGTGGCTGCCATCAGTCGGGTCGCGACCGAGGTCACCAACAGGTCCAAGGACCTGGACATTTCAGTCATGCCTCAACCATCGACCGAGTGTAAGCCTCGCGGCGGCTGCGGATCGGCGCGCCAGAGGTGTGGGACAACCGCAATACCAACGCAGCCCGGGCGCCGCCGGTGCCGGTGAGCGAGGTGAATGCGTCTTGAAGACGCCGTAATTCGGTGGCGAACCGCGGAGACAATTCCTCGAGATCCGCGTCGTCGTGGGCGTACAGGAACACCGGCGAGACGGGTTGCACACCCAACCCGGCCTGATGCGCGGCGATCCAGACCGCCTCTGTCGCCGCGCCGCCACGGGCGTAGTCGTACAGAGTGTCACCCGCGATCGTCACGACCGCCAGGCCGGAGCTCGACACCACCCGGTCGAAGGTGTCTTCGCCCAGCGCCGAGCCGGCGTCCCATTTCTCCAGCCACGCCATCACGTCGGGACGACGCAGGATATCGAGCATCACGAGGTCGTTGGGTTCCAGGCCCAGGCTGGCGATGTCGAGCCCGGTATCCGGATGCGGATCTCCTGGCCAGCGGAGCTCGGAGATCATTTCCTGGTGCAGGGTCGCGGTCAGATATCGGATCCGGTCGGCGGCGGCCATCAGCCGGGCCGCGGACTCCACGGCTGCGAGCTCGGTGAGCAGTTGTAGTTGTGCGCCTTCACTCTCGGCGGCCGACCGCAGCTGCCGAATCGTCTCGGAGGGCAGCACTTCGGGGGTCCCGAGGTGGCGATTGGTGCTCCGCGCGAGCATCGGCCCGTACAGCGCGCCAAGCCCGGGTTCGGCCCCGGTCGCCAGCCGAACGGTGGCGCGCAGCGGACAGCCGTCGTCCGGCTGTGCCGGTTCCTCGAACTCCACGACCGCATGGTGCTCGACCGCGGCCGCGGCCACCCGCGCATTGAACACCGAGGCGCCCAACGACACTGCGCTCGCGCGGTATGCGACATCCATCCGCGACGTCCGTTCGGGCAGGAGTTGCACCGTCACCGCGTCGGTGGTCACCGTGACGCGCCACGGCTGGGTGTTGCCACCCGACGGCGCCCGTACGGCTGCCGCGGCAACGACATCGGCGGCGGCCTCTCCATGGGCTTCGGTGACCGGCTCGGCGACAGGGAGATCGCGCGGTACCGCCGGTTCTTCCAGCGCGTCCAGAGCAGCCTCCACATCGACGCGTGCCCGACCGGACGGTAGGGGCTGACCCACACCGATCCGGCGCACGCACTCGACGATCGACGTCGCCCCGAGCACCACCTCACCCGCCAATTGCGGCCAGGTGGTCAGTGTCCTGTTCACCTCCAGCATGGACGCGGCACCGCGCGCCGAAGACCTGGTGATCTCCAGGAACCTGAGCATGTGGGGAACTTTGTTGCGGGTGGACAATCCGGCCAGCCGGGACGAGTCGATCTCCCGCAACAGTCCGTGCAGGACCGGCCGATCGGGTTCGAGGTCGAAGCGCTCGACATCGACCAGCCCGCGATCAGCGGTGGACATCAGTACGGGGATGCGACGGGCCCGGGCGGCTTCCCTGACGACCACTTTCAGATCCAGTGAATCGCATTCCTCGACCGCGACATCGAGATCGGCGAGGAATTCGTCGACCGACTCCGGGGTCACACCGTCGGTCCAGGCCTCGACAGACAGGTACGGGTCCAGCTCGGCGATCCGGCGCGCGGCGATGACGGCCTTGTTGACGCCGAGGTCGAACACCGTCCCCGGCACCCGGTTGAGATTGGACACCTCGAGGGTGTCGAAGTCCGCCAACCGCAGGTGGCCGACAACTCCCTGCAGGGCCAGGGTGTGCGCAATCGCATGGCCCACACTGAGTCCCACCACACCGACCCGTTGTCGGCTGAGCCGCGCCTGCTCCTGCGCGGTGATCAGGTTCCGGTTACGGTCCAGGCGGAGCACCGCGAACGACTGCGGTCCGAGCACACCGACCACGGTCCGCCGCCAGGGGTAGTACGCCCACCGGTGCGGTTCGTTGCTCAGCTCTTCGGACACCACAGGACGCAGCCGCGACAACGTTTCACGCTGCTCGGCAAGGGTGTCGAGGAACTCGATACGCGGATCAGCCCGCAGCTCCTCGAGCACCTTTGCCTGGCGTTCGTCTGTTTCGTCGAGCAGTGTCGCGGTGTGGACCGGTCTGGCAGCGCCGTCGTCGTGGGGCGGTCGACTCACAGACGAGCCCCTGAGGAGGTAGCAGGGACGGGCCGCAGTCCATACGTCATGGGGGCAAGGTACGCCGCCTCCGCGAGCACCTTCGCAACCTGGTTCGGTTGTGCATGGTTGGCGTACGTCCGGCGGTCCCAGAACATGATCTTGGTGCGGTAGCGCTCATCCGGGTACGGCGTGGCGGGGATGCGGGACACCACGACACCTCCAGAGGAACGCCAGCGGTCCAAGACATGTGCGGCGGCAGTGGCCATAATGAATTGAACATCAAGCATCGCCATAGTGTGCATCGCGGTTCGGGCCAGCGTCGTTGTCAGAGACTTACTGCGGTTGGGATCGTCGGACACCCACGCTGTCTTCATCTCCGACAGCCCGAACGGGATACGGTCGTCGATCATCTTGTGCACCAGCTCGTGCCCGGGCTGACCCGCCCATTCGACAATGGCATGTGACTGCTCGGCGCTGCTGTAGGGTTCTTTGGCCCTGCATCCGCCGGCCACTTTGCCGGACTCGTCGATTGCGGCAAAGAAAACTCCGGTGTCGCTACCATCGGCGATCTCCGCCCAATCCAGCGCGGCGTCCACACCGTATTTGTGATAGCTGCGCTGAGCACCCTCCAGGTATTCGGCCCAGAGAGTCGGTTCCGCATGTGGCTTGGCAGCCACAATGGTGCAGCCGCTTTCCGAGTCGTGCCAACTCGGGGTCGCCGGCATCGGGAGTGATTGGGTGGTGAAGTCCTCGTGCAGAATGGTCACTGGGTATCCGTTTCAGTCGGGCATGCGGCAACTGGTTTGCCACAGCGTTATTCGGTTTGCGCGTCCCCCCGACGTGCATTTGTGCACGATCAATTATCTCCGGTTTCCGCCGACTTTTCCGACTGTTAGTGCTGTTCAGACCGCGAATGCCAAGTAGTGCCTGCTCGGTTGAGCTTCGAACATCACAGTGGTTGAGTGTTTGCCGCGGTTACTCGCCAGTACGCGCAGCGGCGAAGTGGCGTGTGACAACTGACAGCAGCTGAATTCAAAATTTGCGGGATAGTCAGAAATGCCGCTTTCGCGGCCTGTCCGACCAGGGTCGGAGGGGGCTGGAAGGGCTCCCAGGGCGATGTCAATCCGTAACTTCCCGGAAGTCGGAGCTTTATCTACTCGTTGCATGAAAGTTTGAATTCACAGGAGCGCCGAGGCCGCCTCGGCGTCGGCTGCGGAACTGGCTGCCGCGGCGATCGCCGCGTGCACCCAAAGTTTGCTGAGAAAAGTGTGTGGAGGCGGTTCTGGAGCGGTGGTGCCCTTCCTTACATGACGTCGGCATTGACATCTAGCGAATATTGCAAACGTTGCCCACGGCATCGGTTGATGGGCGAGCACCGTACAGTGCAACGGAGTTCGCCGTCCACCGAATGACCTGTCCTGGAGCTGATGTGTACGTCCCAAGGGTTCTGCGCACCTGCATTGCGCTCGTGGCGATCGCCGCGCTGGCCCTGACGGGCTGTGGAGCTGACGACGCGCACCCGCAGCCGTATGGCGCCGTTGAAGCGCGGATCGGCGAATCCCTGGCGGTGCTCGGTTGGAACATGTCCGTGGCCAATCTGCGCTTCGAGGCAGACCACGTGCTGGTCGACATCGACGCCGCCCCGGCCGATTCCGCGGCACCCCATGCCAAACCGCAAGACCTCAGATTCGGCTTGTACGGCGCGCTCGTCCACCCGATGGAAAGCACCGGACTCGGCAGCTGCGACGGAGTGAGCGGTGTCGGACTGTCGCCGTTGTCGGTGCGTGAACCCGAACGACTCTCCGGCACGGTCTGCGTGGGACCCATCCGCGACCAAACGCAGGTCAGGGGTGTTTATGTCTACTCGCCGGCCGAACGGCTGCCTGGGACGACGGCTGCCTACGCCGCGGCGTTTCCGGTGGGACTGCCACCGACCAACACCAACGACACCGGGCTCACCGTGAGCACCACCAGCGTCGAAGCCTGGCGGGCCGATGGGGAACAGCTGACGCCCGAGGCTCTCGGTGATCCGGTCGCATTCGTCGGCAATGGCTACATGCTGCTCGGTCTGCAGATCGATGCGGTGGCGCAGGCGTACCGCGACGAGTCCGCCGGCCGGGGCGGACCGATGATGGTGACTGTGGCGCCCTCACTACCCCCGCCCGGGATCAACCCGGCGTGTTCCACCTACGGCAGCTCGGTGCTCGTCCTGCCGGACGCCTCACTCAACTCGGTGCACCTGAACGTGTCACTGTGCGCGCAGGGCGAGATCAACGCAGCCCTGCTCTATGCCACGGTGTCGGTGACCGGAACCCGGGCGGCGGTGTGGACCAAATGACCGAGCCAGGCCCCACGGAATGGGGTGCCAATATCAACGGGGTCGGCCCCTGGATCGGTCCGTGGCCCGAGGATCCGCGCTACGACCATGCTCTGCTGCGCGACGGAGACACCCGCAATGTGGTGGACGCCTACCGGTATTGGACCCGGGAAGCCATCGTCGCCGACATCGACACGCGGCGGCACCCACTCCATATCGCCATCGAGAATTTCGGCAGTGACGCCAATATCGGTGGGGTGGTGCGTACCGCCAACGCGTTCGCCGTCGACACCGTCCACATCGTCGGACGCCGCCGGTGGAACCGTCGGGGAGCGATGGTGACCGACAGGTACCAGCGGCTGCAGCACCACGACACCACCAACGAGCTGCTGTCATTCGCCCGTGGGGCCGGCCTGACCGTCGTCGCGGTCGACAACGTTCCCGGGGCCACCAGGCTCGAGGAAACCGACCTCCCCCGCAACGCGTTGTTGGTGTTCGGTCAGGAGGGGCCCGGGATCACCGAGGCCGCCAGTCGGGGCGCCGCGTTGGTGGTCTCCATCGCCCAGTTCGGGTCGACCCGCAGTATCAACGCCTCGGTCGCCGCCGGAATCGCGATGCACTCCTGGATCAGACAATGGGGTGACCTAAAGACGGCCTGGTAGAAAGTCGATGAGGCAAGATGCCAAGCATGGATCAGGTATGGGGCAATCGTGCGGCCTCCGCCGAGACCGCCGTCACCACCCGCCATCTCGCCAGACTCTGGGGCCTGCCCGGCACTCAACTGGGAGTCGTGGCGTGGCCGCCTGCCAAGTCCGACAAGCGCTTCCGTACCTGGCACTACTGGTGGCAGGCCCATCTGCTGGACTGCCTGATCGACGCCCAGATCCGCGACCCGCAACCCGAGCGGGTGGCCCGGATCATCCGCCAGATCCGCGGCCATCACTTCCGCAACAACCTGTCTTGGACCAACGACTACTACGACGACATGGCCTGGCTGGCCCTGGCACTGGAACGAGCCGCCAGATTCGTCGATGTCAGCAAACCGCGGGCGCTGGACAAACTGGACGATCAGTTCGTCGGGGCGTGGGTGCCCGAGGACGGTGGTGGCATCCCGTGGCGCAAGCAGGATCAGTTCTTCAACGCGCCTGCCAACGGACCGGCCGGCATCTTCCTGGCCCGGTACGTGACGCCCCGGGGCGACCGGTTGCGTCGTGCACAGCAGATGGCCGACTGGATCGATTCGACCCTCGTCGACCCTGACACCCACCTGATCTTCGACGGCATCAAGGGTGGGTCGCTGGTACGGGCGCAGTACACGTACTGCCAGGGCGTGGTGGTGGGGCTGGAGACCGAACTCGCGGTACGTACGCAGGACGAACGGCACGCCGCCCGGGTGCACCGGCTCGTCGCCGCGATCGACGAACACATGTGTCCCGACGGCGTTCTCGCCGGTGCCGGCGGCGGGGACGGCGGCCTGTTCCACGGGGTGACCGCCCGGTATCTCGCGTTGGCGGCCACCGCGTTGCCGGGAGACACCACCGAGGACCGCGCGACCAGAGAACTTGCCCGCTCGCTGGTGCTGCGCTCGGCGGAATCGGCGTGGGAGTTCCGGCAGACGGTGGACGGTCTGCCCTTGTTCGGCCCTTTCTGGGACCGCGCCGCGGTGATCCCGACAGCCGCGGGCAGGCAGGCCCAATTCGTCGAAGGTGCGGTGAACGCCTCCGAGGTGCCCGAGCGGGACTTATCTGTACAGCTGTCGAGTTGGATGCTGCTGGAGGCCGCACACACCGTGGATGCCGTCCGCACACTGGACAATGGTTCGACGCCCGCACCTGAGACAGAAAGCGATGCTGATGACTGAGCCTGGCGGGTGGACTCCGGACGCGGACACGGTGGCCCAGGCCAACATCACTCGCTTCACCGACTGGTTGCGGGACAACGGGCGAGGGGATTACCCGGACTATCCGACGCTGTGGCAGGCCTCGGTCAGCGACGTGGGTTGGTTCTGGCAGGCGGTGTGGGACTTCTTCGACGTGAAGGCCGGCGTGCGGGCCTCCACTGCATTGGCCAACGCGGAAATGCCTGGCACGTCATGGTTCCCGGGCGCGCGGTTGAACTACGTGTCACAAGTGTTCCGGCACGCCGGCGGTGACCGGCCCGCGGTGATCGCCGCCGGCGAGGACGGTTCACAGGAGTGGTCCTGGCAGCGGTTGCAGACCCAGACGGCGGCGTTTGCGCACTATCTGCGTCGGGTGGGCGTGCGACCCGGTGACCGGGTGGTGGGCTATCTGCCCAACGTCGGCGAGACCGTGGTTGCGTTCCTGGCGGCGGCCAGTGTCGGGGCGACGTGGGCGGTGTGCAACCCCGATCTGGCCGTCGACGGGGTGATCGCCCGGCTGGGCCAGCTGGAACCGTCCGTCCTGCTCGCCGCCGACGGCACCGTCTACGGCGGCAAACGTCACGACAAACGCGCCGAATTGGCTGAGATCCGAGGTCAGCTGCCGACTCTGAAGGCCACCGTCGTAGTGCCCCGGTTGGGGCTGGACCTGCCCGAGGGTTCCGTCAGCTGGGCCGATGCCGTCAGCGCGGACGTGCCGTTGGAGATTACCGAGGTGGATTTCGCGCATCCGTTGTGGGTGCTGTTCTCCTCCGGGACCACCGGCACCCCGAAGGGAATCGTGCACGGCCACGGCGGTGTTCTGCTCGAACATCTGAAATACCTGTCCCTGCAATTGGACCTGCACCCGCAGGACCGGTTCCTGTGGTACTCCACCACCAGTTGGATGATGTGGAATTTCCTGATCGGCGGCCTGCTGGTGGGGTCCACCATCGTCGTCTACGACGGCAGCCCGACTTATCCGCACGCCGACAGCCTCTGGCAGGTCGTCGCGGACAACCAGGTCACCGTGTTCGGCGCCGGTGCCGGCTACCTGCTGGGCTGCGCCAAAGACGAACTGCGGCCCGGTATCACCGAAGACGGTGGTTTCGATCTGCGTGCGCTGCGGTCGGTGGGGTCCACCGGTTCCCCGCTGCCGGCCTCGGGTTTTCGCTGGGTGCAGGACGGGGTAGGGCGCCAGATACCGGTCCAATCGTGTTCCGGCGGCACCGATGTGGTCACCGCGTTCATCGGCTCGGCCCCCACCATGCCCGTGTTCGCCGGAGAATTGTCGTGCCTGTCCCTGGGCGCGGCGGTCGAGGCCTGGAAGGACGAGGGCAGGCCGGTGACCGGTGAAGCCGGTGAGCTGGTGCTGACCAAGCCGATGCCGTCGATGCCGGTGTCCTTCTGGAACGATGCCGACGGTTCCCGACTGCGCGAAGCTTATTTCGACAAGTACCCCGGGGTGTGGTGCCACGGCGACTGGCTCACCATCACCGACAGGGGCTCGGTCATCGTGCACGGCCGCTCCGACGCCACCCTGAACCGCCACGGCGTCCGCATGGGCTCGGCCGAGATCTACAACGCCGTCGAAGGGCTGCCCGAGGTGCGCGACTGCGTGGTCGTCGGCGTCGAAAAGGCAGACGGCGGTTACTGGATGCCGTTGTTTCTGGCGCTGTCCGACGGGGTGGAGTTCGATGACGACCTCCGGGCCCGGATCATCAAGGCGATCCGCACCCACGCCTCTCCACGCCACGTTCCCGACGACATCCTCGTCGTGCCCGGGTTGCCTCGCACCATGACCGGCAAGCGCCTCGAGATACCCATCAAACGGATTCTTCTCGGTGCCCACCCCGACGATGTCGTCTCCGCCAGCGCGGTCGACCACCCCGAACTGCTCCCCGTCTTCGCGGAGTACGCACCGACGTGACCGACACCGCCGATCAGTCCAGTGAAGCCGGGAGCAAGGAGCCGGCACAATTGTCGCCGCGCAGGTTCGGTCGAGACCCCACCGCGCCGCGCAGTGGCGAGAACACCGCAGCGGCAATGCTGTTGGTGTTCACCGTCGCCGCCATCGTGTGGGCGAACTCGCCGTGGGCCGCCAGCTATGACACGTTCTGGGGCACGCCGGTCGGCCTGAGCTTCGGCGACGCCCATGTCGAGCTCACGATGAAACACCTGGTCAACGACGGGCTGATGACGTTCTTCTTCTTTATCGTCGGTCTCGAGGTGACCAGCCAGTTCAAGATCGGCGAGCTGACCGACCGGGCCAGGGCGGTGGTACCCGTCGTGGCCGCGCTCGCCGGGCTGATCCTGCCGGCCGTGGTCTTCTTGCTGTTCAATCCCAGCGGCGACAACGCCACCGCCTGGGGCGTCGTGATCTCCACCGACACGGCGTTTCTCGTTGGCGCGTTGGCCATCATCGGGCCGAAGTACCCGGCGCGCTTGCGGACCTTCCTGTTGACACTGGCGGTGGTCGACGACGTGGGAGCGCTGGCGGTGATCGCGCTGTTCTACTCCGAGAACATCCGGCTGCTGCCGCTGTTGGCGGCGGTAGTGATGTTGGCCGCGCTCGCTGCGGTGCGGCTGTTGCCGATGTGGCGGGGACCCGTGTACGCGGTGCTGGCGTTCGGGCTGTGGCTGGCGCTCTACAACGGCGGAGTGCATCCCACGCTGGCCGGTGTCGGTGTCGCGCTGCTGACCCCGGTGTTCCGACCGCAGCGCGAGCGGGTGGAGGCCGCGGTCGGGGTGATCCGGGCGTTCCGGCAGTCACCGAACTCCGAGTACGCCCGGGACGCCAGCCGCAGTCTGCGCGAATCGATCTCGATCAACGAGCGGCTGCAGACCGGATTCGGGCCGTATGTCTCCTTCTTGGTGTTGCCGTTGTTCGCGCTGGCCAACGCCGGGGTGCGACTGGACGAGGAGACGGTCTCGGCGGCCATGAGCTCGCGACTGACCTGGGGCATCGTGGCGGGCCTGGTATTGGGCAAATTTGTCGGTATCACCGGCGCGACCGCGTTGGTGCGCAAGCTCGGTATCGGCGAACTGGCCCCAGGCCTGACATTGCGCCGGGTCGCCGGTGGGGCAGCGTTGTCCGGGATCGGGTTCACCATCTCGTTGTTCATCATCGACCTGGCCATCAAGGATCCTGCCGCACAGGACGAAGCGCGCGTCGGCGTGCTGATGGCCTCGGTGGTGGCCTTCGGTCTCGGTTGGCTGATGTTCCGGGTCACCGACCGGATCAGTCCACCAAAACCGGTCGGCGCCAAGCTGATCCGGCCGATCGACCCTGCGCGTGACCACATCCGCGGCAATCCGAACGCACCCCTGACGCTGGTGGAGTACGGCGACTACGAATGCCCGTTCTGCAGCCGGGCCACCGGGGCGATCGATGAGGTACGCGACCACTTCGGGGATGACCTGCGATATGTGTGGCGCCACCTTCCCTTGGAGAAGGTGCACCCCCGCGCCATGGACGCCGCGCTGGCGGCCGAGGCCGCCGGATTGCAGGGCAAGTACTTCGACATGGGCATGCTGATGTTCCAGTTCCAGGACTACCTGGAATGGGAACACCTGTACCGCTACGCCGAAACCGCGGGCTGCGATATCCGCAGATTCGACGAGGACCTGCAGTCGTCGCGGGTGCGGCACCGGGTTGACGACGATCTGCAGGACGCCGAACTGATGGATTTGCAGTCTGTGCCGACGTTTTTTGTCAATGGCAGGCGGCACAAGGGGCCCTGGGACGCGGCCAGCCTGATCCGGGCTTTGGAAGCCACCCGCAGCTAGTCAACTAGGTTGGTGACGTGCGTGACGTGCTGAGCGATCTGTTGGCTGGGTGGCGATCCGGGGCCACCGCCGGCCTGGCCACTGTGGTGCGCACGTTCCACTCCGCGCCCAGACCGGCCGGCGCTGCGATGGTGGTCGCCCCGGACGGCACTGTCACCGGTTCGGTATCGGGCGGTTGCGTGGAGGGGGCGTTGTACGACCTCGCCACCGAGGTCGCGGCGTCCGGCGTGCCGATGCTGCAGCGGTACGGGGTGTCTGACGACGATGCATTTCAGGTGGGTCTGACCTGCGGTGGCATCCTCGACGTGTTCGTCGAGCCGGTATCGCAGGCGACGTTTCCCGAACTGGCGGCGGTCGCCGAGGACATCGCCGCGCACCGGCCGGCCGCGATCGCGACGGTGATCGCCCATCCGGAGTCGCAGTGGGTGGGCCGCCGGTTGGTCGTGCGTCCCGACGGTGTGGACGGCACCCTGGGGTCGTTGCGTGCTGACGCCGCCGTGACCGATGACGCGCGCGGACTGCTCGCAGCGGGCCGAAGCGAGGTGTTGACCTTCGGGCCGGACGGTCAGCGTCGTGGTGAGGGGATGGAGGTGTTCGTCGCCAGCTACGCACCGCGGCCGCGCATGCTCGTCTTCGGAGCGATCGATTTCGCCGCGGCCGTCGCCGCCCAGGGCTCCTTCCTCGGCTACCGCGTGACGGTGTGTGACGCCCGGCCGTTGTTTGCGACGTCGTCGCGCTTCCCGACCGCTGACGAGGTGATCGTGGACTGGCCGCACCGTTACCTCGCGGCGCAGGCCGCCGGTTCGGCCATCGACGCCCGCACGGTGATCTGCGTGCTGACCCACGACCCGAAATTCGACGTGCCGTTGCTGGAGGTGGCCCTGCGGCTGCCCTCAGCCGGGATAGACGTCGCCTATGTGGGGGCGATGGGGTCCCGTCGCACCCACGACGACCGGATGGCCAGGCTGCGGGAAGCCGGACTGACCGACGCCGAGTTGGCCCGGCTGTCCAGCCCCATCGGACTCGACCTCGGTGGCCGCACGCCGGAGGAGACCGCGGTGTCGATAGCCGCCGAGATCATCGCCCGCCGCTGGGGTGGTGGTGGTCGCCCCCTGGCCGAGACGGGCGGCCGTATCCATGTCGAGCCTGACGGGCGACGGGCCGCATCCAGTCGGGTGGGGTCGCACCAAAACCGTTGAGGCCCTTGATAATCGCACAGAGTAGTGGAGAGCGATGACCAGTAACGAGCGCGCACGAATCGATTTCCCAGCCCGTGTCGGGGTCTGGTGGGCCAGCGAGACGTGGTCCATCATCGACGCCCAGCAGGTGGCCCGCGATATCGAAGAGCTGGGCTACGGCTCGCTGTTCATCCCGGAAGTGGCCGGCAAGGAATGCCTGACCCAGTCGGCGGCCTTTCTGTCGGCCACGGATCGCCTGGTCGTCGGCACCGGAATCGCGAACATCCATGTGCGGCTGCCGTCGGCGGCCGAATCCGGTGCGCGGACGTTGACCGCGCTGCACCCGGGGCGGTTCGTGCTCGGACTGGGTGTCAGCCACGCTCCGCTGGTCGAGCACGCCATGGGCGGTTCCTATGCCAAGCCGTTGGCCACCATGCGGGGTTACCTCGAGCGGATGGCGGCCCTGCCCGAACAGATCGAACCCGGTGTGGGCCGCCCGGTCCGGCTGCTGGCGGCGCTGGGTCCCAAGATGATCGAACTGTCCGGTGAGCTCGCCGACGGCGCGCACCCCTATCTGGTGACCCCCGAGCAGACCGCGACCACCCGGTCGATCCTCGGCCCGGACAAATGGATCGTCTCCGAGCAGGCCGTCGTCGTCGGCGGTTCGCAAGAGCAGCAGTTGCAGTACGCCCACCAGCATCTGGACGTCTACAGCGGCCTGCCGAACTACCGCAATTCGTGGCTGCGTCAGGGTTACGACGAGTCCGACCTGGTGCGCGGCGGCTCCGACCGGCTGGCCCGGGGCATCGTCGGGCTGGGCTCGGTCGAGGATGCCGCGGCGAAGGTCAGCGCGCATCTGGACGCGGGAGCCGACCACGTGGTGGTGCAGGTGCTCGGCGACAACCCGATGGCGGATCCGCGGCCCGCGCTGCGGGAGCTCGCGGCGGTGCTCAACCCCGCGAGCGCTTAGGAGTTCTGCTCGGGGAGCGGTCCGGACGGCAGCTCGCCTGCCGCTCGGGCCGCTTTTCGGCGCTTGTACCACTCCCAGAGCATGGGAGCGACGGACGCCAGCACGATCAGGATGAAGATGGGCTCCAGCAGTTTCTGCACGATCTCGAACTTGCCCAGCCAGTATCCGAGCAGGGTGATGCCCACGCCCCACACCACGGCGCCCAGGACGTTGAATGCGGTGAACGTGGCGTAGCCCATCCGGGCGGCGCCGGCGGTGATGGGAGCCAGCGTCCGGACGATCGGGACGAAACGTGCAATGACGATGGCGAACGGGCCGCGCTCCTCGAAGAACAGGTGCGCCTCGTCGAGGTACCTCTGCTTGAGCACTCGGGCGTTCGGCTTGAACATCGAGGTACCCACCGAACGGCCGATCCAGTAGCCGACCTGGCCGCCGAGCACGGCGGCGATGGGAATGAACACCAGCAGCTGCCAGAGCTGGAAATTGGCGTAGTCGGCGCCCTGTGCGGCGGTGCCGGCGGCGAGCATGCCGGCGACGAAGAGCAGGGAATCTCCCGGCAGGACGGGGAACAGCACCCCGGACTCGACGAACACCACCACCAGCAGGCCGATCAATGCCCAGGTGCCGAAATAGCTGAGCAGCGTCAGGGGGTCCATGAAGTCCGGCAGCAATGCCAGATAGGTCACGGATTCGGTCGAGGCCAGGGCGGTCACGGCGACCAGACTACCGGCGGAGCGCGTGTGACCTGGTCCGCGCTGCTGGCTACGGGAGTGACTTGCGATACTCGTAAGGAGATAGACAATCCGCCGCCAAGCACGTCAGCAGCCAGGAGGAGCCCGCTCATGCCGATCGCTACACCCGAGGTCTACGCCGAGATGCTGGGCCGCGCCAAAGACCATTCCTATGCGTTCCCGGCCATCAACTGCACGTCGTCGGAAACCATCAACGCTGCGCTCAAGGGTTTCGCCGACGCCGGTAGCGACGGCATCATCCAGTTCTCGACCGGCGGCGCCGAATTCGGTTCCGGGCTGGGCATCAAGGACATGGTGACCGGCGCGGTGGCACTGGCGGAGTTCGCCCACGTCGTCGCCGACAAGTACCCGATCACCGTCGCGCTGCACACCGACCACTGCCCCAAGGACAAGCTCGACACCTACGTACGCCCGCTGCTGGCGATCTCGGCCGAGCGTGTCGCCAAGGGCGAGAACCCGCTGTTCCAGTCCCACATGTGGGACGGCTCCGCGGTGCCGATCGACGAGAACCTGCAGATTGCCAAGGAACTGCTCAAGCTGGCGTCGCAGGCGAAGATCATCCTGGAAATCGAGATCGGCGTCGTCGGTGGTGAAGAAGATGGCGTCGAGGCCGAGATCAACGAGAAGCTCTACACCACGCCCGAGGACTTCGAGAAGACCATCGACGCCCTTGGTGCGGGCGAGCACGGAAGGTACTTGCTGGCAGCTACTTTCGGCAATGTGCACGGTGTCTACAAGCCCGGCAACGTGAAGCTGCGTCCCGATATCCTGGCGCAGGGCCAGCAGGTGGCGGCGTCGAAGTTGGGGCTCGGTGAGGGCTCCAAGCCGTTCGACTTCGTGTTCCACGGTGGTTCGGGCTCGCTGAAGTCCGAGATCGAGGATTCGCTGAAGTACGGCGTGGTGAAGATGAACGTCGACACCGACACGCAGTACGCCTTCACCCGCCCGTTGGCCGGTCACATGTTCGCCAATTACGACGGCGTGCTCAAGATCGACGGTGAGGTCGGCAACAAGAAGGTCTACGACCCGCGCAGCTACCTCAAGAAGGCCGAAGCCTCGATGACCGAGCGGGTCATCGAGGCCTGCAACGACCTGCACAGCGCCGGCCGCAGCGTCACCGGCAGCTAGTTGGGGATTTCGGCGCGCTCATCGTCGCCCAGCGACGATGAGCGCGCCGAAATCACAAGGCTCACTGAGAGCTCTGGCAGATCTTCCACTGGTCGTCGCGGAACTCGAGGTCGAAGCTGCGGGTGGAGCGGGTCGACGGGTCATACGCCATGAAGGTCGTCACGTTGGCCTCGGCGTGCTCCCCGTTGACCACCACCTGATCGATGCTGGCCACAACGGGGTACTGCTTGGCCGCGGCCACCCGGGTGTGGATGTCCGACCACTGCTGGTCGTCGTATTTGATGTAGCTGGCGGCGGTGTCGCCGCAGGTGACGCTGCGCAGGGTGGCGAGGTCACCGTTCTGGATCGCACTGTCGAAGCTCTGAATGGTGTGACGGACCGTGTCTTCCTGCGTGGCCTGCGAGTCGTCGCCGCGGGTGAGCAGCACGGTGCCCAGGATCGCGACCGCGGCCAGCGCGGCGATCACCAGGACCACGGCCACCACCCAGCCCCAGCTGCGCTTCTTGCCGGGCAGCTTCGGCGGTTCGGACCGGGGTGGAATCGCTTGCGGTGCCGCGGTGCGCGGCTGCCCCCCGGGGGGCGCCATCATCGGCGGCGCGAACGCGGGGTCGGTGTTGGGGTCCTGGCTCCCGGGAGGAACCGAGATGATCTCGGTGGCGGGTTCCGGCGCCCTGTCGATGATCTGCGTCGAGCCGTCGTCCATGCCGGACGGGGCGGTGAAGCGTCGCTCGCCGGGATTGATCGCCGGCTCGGTCCCCGGGGTGTGGGCATCACTCTGCGCGACGAAAACCTCGGTGGCCGGCTCCTCGTGCGTCGAGGTCACCTCGGTATCGGGTTCGGCACCGGGGCGGACGGTCGGTTCGGCGTCCTGGTCGGGCCCTGAGGGGTCTGACATGGATCTGCGTCCTCCCGTGCTACATGCGCTGTGAAACGGCGTCGGCGACTTTCCGCTGCCGTGCGATGGTGCATCTGAGACTAGCGCCGGCCGGCGCGTCCCACTCCCATCCAGCACGGCAGAATAGTCGCCATGACGCGTATGGGTGATCTTCTGGGACCGGAGCCGGTGCTTCTGCCGGCGGACGTCGAGGCGGAAGGGGACCTGGCGGCCGGTGAGAACCCGGCGATCGTCGCCGCGGCACACCCGTCGGCCTCGGTGGCCTGGGCGACCCTGGCCGAGCAGGCGCTCGCCGACGACAAGGCGATCACCGCCTACGCCTATGCCCGCACCGGTTACCACCGGGGTCTGGACCAGTTGCGCCGGAACGGGTGGAAGGGCTTCGGGCCGGTGCCGTTCTCCCACGAACCGAACCGCGGGTTCCTGCGGTGCGTCGCGGCGCTGGCCCGGGCGGCGGACACGATCGGTGAGACGCCTGAGTACGCGCGGTGCCTGGACCTGCTCGACGACTGCGACCCGCAGGCACGCGAGCAGCTCGGCCTGACCTGAGTGCGTCGTCAGTGATGGCTTGGCTCAGCCGGGCCATCGCAGTCTCCGGTGCAACCGGGGGGTTCCACCTGGACGGTGGCGTGTGCCAGTCCGCGGGCGGCCAGCACGGCGCGCGCGTCGCCGAGCACCCGCGCTGAGTCCGCGGTACTGGTCAGGTGCGCGGTGGCCATGTCTTTGCCCGGGACCAGCGTCCATACGTGCAGGTCGTGCACTTCGGTGACGCCGGGAACGGCGCGTAGGGCCTGCCGCAGCTCGTCGACGTCGATGTGCGTGGGGGAGGACTCCGACAGAATGCGCAGTGCCGAGCGCGCCAGGGACACTGCGCGTGGCAGTACCCACAGTGCGACCAAGATGGCGACGACGACGTCTGCGTAGGGCCATCCGGTGGTCACGGTGACGATGCCGGCGATGAGAACGCCGATACTGCCGACGGTGTCGGCCACCACTTCCATGTAGGCGCCCTTGACGGCCAGGCTTTTTTCGGAGTCTGCCCGCAGCACGAGCACCACCACGGCATTGGCGAGCAGTCCGGCCAGCGCCACCGCGATCATCGGGACTCCGGGTACTGCCGGCGCGTGGCCCAGGCGTTCGACGGCCTCGTAGAGGATGAACGCGGCGACCCCGAGCAGTAGCGCCGCATTGGCCACCGCGGTGAACACCTCGGCGCGGTGCCAGCCGTAGGTGCGCGCGGCGGATGCCGAACCGCGCCGCGCCAGCAGCACGGCGGTCAGGCCCATGAACATCGCCACCAGGTCGGTGAGCATGTGGCCGGCGTCGGCCAGCAGGGCGATGGAGTTGATCAGCAGCGCCGTCACCAGTTCGATGACGAAGAACACGGTGAGTATTGCCGCCGAGAGCAGCATCCGGCTGACCCGCGAGTCGCCGTGGCTGTGATCGTGGCCGGCACCCATGCCGTGAAATATATGCGCGATGACGCATGTATTGCAACCGTGCATCTCCTCGCTGCCCTAGTTGCGTACACGTCAGAATGTATTGTGGAGTGGTGATTCGGCAGTCGGGGGTGAGGCGCAGCCAGGAAGCGCGCAGCGCCGAGACGCGCACCCGATTGCTGGACGCCACGATCGAATGTCTGTTGCGGTACGGCTACGCCGGAACCACGACACCCCGGGTCGCCGAGCTCGCCGGCGTCACCCGCGGGGCCCAGGCGCACCACTTCGGTTCCAAGGACGAGCTGATGCTGGCCGCGCTGCAGCATCTGACGGCCAAGCGGATCTCGACCGAGGTGGCCAGGTTCTCGATGGATTTCGCCGCCTCCGACGACCCGATCGACGCCATCCTGCAGCTGCTGTGGGATATCCACAGCGCCCCGATCTTCATTCCCATCGTGGAATTGTGGGTGGCCGGCCGCACCAACTCCGACTTGGGCCGTGAGGTGGCGAAGTTCGAATCGGTGGCCACCAGCACGCTGATGTCGGTGATCGCCGAGTTCGCCCCCGAGGGCATCCACCGGTCGATGGCCGATTTCGTCTACACCGCGATGGACGCGCTGCGCGGCATCCTCATCTCGAGCTTCGTGGACAGCGATCCGACCCGGGCCCGGCGCCGCTGGGAACGTGCCACTGTCAACCTCCGTCGCATCGTCGACCCGGCCATCGCGGACTGGGCTGTGACCCAAACCGCACTCTGACCCAAAATTCACCACTCGGCTGGACGCACTTACATACACGCCTGTATGTTTGTTCCCGTGGTGGTGGTGCGCCGCGGCGGCATCAGCGGGACGCACGGTAGGGGGGTCGTGTGAGCCCGCGAGGGGTCTGATGCCGCCTGGCGCGCCGCTACCCCGTAGGCGCGGGCAGTGACTGCAGGATGGTCACAGCCACGCAGACCAGAACCTGGTCAGCTGACCGCCGACCGCCGACAGGTAAGTCGGCACACCGGACAGCTCGTAGACCCAGTACACCGCCCCGAAGAACCACTCGTTCAGTGCCGGCGTGAGCAGCAGGAGCAGCAGGATCATGAATCCCCACGGCTTGAAGCTGTTCAAAGCGCGTTGGGTGTCCGGCCGCAGGTGCGGCTCCAACGCGCCGTAGCCGTCCAGCCCCGGTACCGGCAGCAGGTTCAGCAGTACCGCGGTCACCTGCAGGAAGCCCAGGAATGCCACGCCGGACCAGAACACCCCGTGGTCCGCGTCGTAAAACAGGCTGGTCAGTGTCAACAGCAGCACTGCCAGCACCACATTGGCCAACGGTCCGGCGAGGCTGACGATGGAGCGCTGCCGGGGCGTCATGAACCCGGTCCGCACATACACCGCACCGCCGGGCAGTCCGATCCCCCCGAGTGCGATGAACAGCAGCGGCAACCCCAGCGACAGCAGCGGGCTGGAGTACTTCAGCGGGTTCAACGTGAGATAGCCGCGCACCGCGACGTCGTGGTCCCCGTAACGCCACGCGGTGAAGGCGTGGCCGAACTCGTGCAGGCACAGCGACACCAGCCAGCCCGCGATCACGAAGAGGAACACGCCGATGTGGGCCAACGCGGTGATCGAACCGGCGGCAACCCATGCCAACACGCCCCCGACGGCGGTGGCCGCGACGATGGCCAGGAAGACCGGGCTGGGCCGGACGGACTGGCCGACGAGGCGTTTGCTCACGTCACGACTGTACGTGCGCTACCTGCGCGGCCCGGCCCTCACGTGACCCGCAACCAGCCCTCGACGTGCCGGTAGAAGGTGGATCGCCGAACTGGCCGGGCCGCGGCGATACCGTCGCGCACCACGATCGCGCCTGGCGTTCCCAACTGCGCGGCCCGCCCGCTCACCCACGGTCCGGACCGCCAGCCGGTGCCCAGTACCCGGGCCCGCAGGCCCGGCAGTTCGGTCAACGGTTCGATCTGTACCCCGGCGACAGCGCCGTCGAACAGCACCGTGTCATCGACGATGCCTTCGCCGTCGAGTGGCTGCCCAGCCGCCGCGGGCCGCCAGAATGCACGCCCGACGAGCGCCTGGCCGGTGTCGTCGCGGACCAACGGAACCCGTTGCGCCGCAGCCGTTAACGCGCGTCCGGCGCCGAACCGGCCCGGCTGGTGGGCCACTTCGACCCCCAGCTGGTCGGTCTTGAGCAAGCGGGTCAGCACGGTCGCCAGATCGGTCTCGGAGCCTACGACCACCAGGCGGCGCGCCCGGGTTGCGGCGTCGTCGATCGCACCCGGTTCTGACACCGCGACGGTGGGAACGGTGGCCAGCGCGCGCGGTGTGGGGCGGTCACCGAACCGCAGCACAATCGCCGCTGTACCGCCCGATGAGGCAGTCAATCGCACTCCTCGCAAATGGTCCGGGGAAAGTTCGGATAAGGTGACTCACCGGCTGGAACCACAATAAGCAGGAGAAACGCCATGCCGGCAATCGTCCTGATCGGCGCCCAGTGGGGCGACGAGGGCAAGGGTAAAGCCACCGATCTACTCGGTGGTCGCGTGCAGTGGGTTGTGCGCTATCAAGGCGGGAACAACGCCGGGCACACCGTGGTGTTGCCGACGGGCGAGAACTTCGCGCTCCACCTGATCCCGTCGGGGATCCTCACGCCGGGGGTCACCAATGTGATCGGCAACGGGGTGGTGGTCGATCCGGGGGTGCTGCTGACCGAGCTGTCGGGGCTCGAGGAGCGTGGCGTCGACACCTCGCGGCTGTTGATCTCCGCCGATGCCCACCTGCTGATGCCCTATCACGTGGCCATCGACAAGGTGACCGAGCGGTACATGGGCAGCAAGAAGATCGGGACCACGGGCCGGGGGATCGGCCCCTGTTACCAGGACAAGATCGCCCGTATCGGTATCCGGGTGGCCGACGTGCTGGACCCCGACCTGCTGGCGCAGAAGATCGAGGCCGCTCTGGAGCTGAAGAACCAGATCCTGGTCAAGATCTACAACCGCAAGGCACTGAACCCCGATGAGGTGGTGGAGTCGCTGCTGGAACAGGCCGAGGGTTTCAAGCACCGCATCGCCGACTCCCGACTGCTGCTCAACCAGGCGCTGGAACAAGGGCAGACCGTGTTGTTGGAGGGGTCGCAGGGCACGCTGCTCGACGTCGACCACGGCACCTACCCGTTCGTCACGTCGTCGAACCCGACCTCCGGCGGCGCCGCCGTCGGCTCCGGGATCGGGCCGACGCGCATCACCACCGTGTTGGGGATCCTGAAGGCCTACACGACACGGGTGGGCTCGGGCCCGTTCCCGACGGAGTTGTTCGACGAGTACGGCGCCTATCTGTCCAAGACCGGCGGCGAGGTGGGTGTGACGACCGGGCGTGCCCGCCGCTGTGGCTGGTTCGACGCTGTTATCGCCCGCTACGCCACCCGGGTCAACGGCATCACCGACTACTTCCTGACCAAGTTGGATGTGCTGTCGAGCCTGGAGACGGTGCCGATCTGCGTCGGCTACACGGTCGACGGCAAGCGCACCGACGAGATGCCGATGACGCAGAGCGATATCGCCCGCGCCGAGCCGGTGTATGAAGAGATGCCGGGTTGGTGGGAGGACATCTCCGACGCCCGGACTTTCGACGAGTTGCCGGCGAAGGCCCGCGACTACGTGTTGCGCCTGGAAGAACTTGCCGGAGCCCATGTTTCGTGCATCGGGGTGGGGCCGGGGCGCGAGCAGACGATCGTGCGTCGCGACATCCTGGCGGCGCCGTAGTGTCGGAGCAGGGATTGGATCCACGCGGCACCGACCCCGAATACGACCAGCACGGCGGGTTCCCGCTGTTCGAGCCTGTCGATCCCGGACCAGGGTTCGGGCGATTCCTGACGTCGATGCGACGTTTGCAGGATCTGGCGGTATCGGCCGATCCCGATCCCGCGGTCTGGAATGACGTGGCGGACCGGGTTGAGGCGCTGGTGGCGATACTGGATCCGTTCGAAGCCCCCGAAGGGGTGGGGCCGGCGAACCGGGTTGTGGAGCTGCCGGGTGCGGGCAGCCTGCTGATGCCGCCCTATCACGTCACGAAGTTCGAGCCCGACGTCGTGGAAGTCAGCGTGCAGTTCAGCCGGTTCCACGTCGGCGGCAACAAGGCGGTACACGGCGGGGTGCTGCCACTGCTGTTCGACTCGGTGTTCGGCATGGTCATCCACGCCGCCGGCAGGCCCATCAGCCGCACCGCCTTCTTGCACGTCGAATACCGCAAGGTCACTCCGATCGAGACTCCGCTGACCGCCAGGGGCTGGATCCGGGAAGCCGAGGGGCGTAAGGCGTTTGTCAACGCCGAGCTGCGCGATCCCGAGGGCAACCTGCTTGCCGAGGCCAACGGTCTGATGATCCGGCTGCTGGCCGGACAGCCCTGATCGACCGCGCCGTGCGCCGACTGACCACGCCACGCGCGGCCGGGTTCGCCGGTTCGAGGACAAGTTCTTCGCCACGGTGTTTTTTCGGCAGCGGATCGCTTTTCCTGGCAATGGTTTTCGCGTCTTCGGCGGTGGGCCTCGCCCTGGTTGCCAGCCGGTCGGGTGCTCTGGACCCCGCCGCACACACCGAGGTGGGCACCTTCGGTGAGGCCGGAGTCATCGACCTGCACCGGGATGGCGGCCAGAGCGTCATCAATTGATGACGCCCGCGAGAAGACCATCTGTAGCGCCGAACTGATCAGTCCGCCAGCTTCAGCGCCCCAGAGGGGCACAACTGCACCGCTTTGCGCACGTTGTCGTGCTCGGTGTCGGGCACGTCGTCCACGAGGACGACGACGATGCCGTCGTCGTCCTGGTCGAAGACCGCGTCGGTGGACATCACGCACACTCCGGCGCCGATGCACACGTCGCGATCGGCGAGGACCCTCACCAGCTCACCGCCAGCGACTGCAGGCCGTAGATGAAGTGGAACGAACGGAACGCCACGTCATCGAACGGTTCGGCCAACTGCAGCGTCGGGAATCGGCGCAGCAGCGCGGGGTAGGCGATCCGCATCTCCATCCGCGCCAGGGGCGCGCCGAGGCAGTGGTGCACACCGTGCCCGAAGGCCAGGTGGCCCATGGCGCCTCGGCTGATGTCGAAGGTCTCCGGTTCGGAGATGTAACCGGGATCGCGATCGGCAGCCGGCAGGGAGGCAAAAACCAACTGGCCCTTCGGAATCGGCACACCGGCGAGCTCCACGTCGGTGGTGGTGATGCGGGGAACGGCGGAGTGCACGATGGACAGCCACCGCAGCAGTTCCTCCACTGCCGGGCCCACCACGTCGGGGTTGTCGCGAACCGCGGCCAACTGGTCGGGGTGGCGCAGCAACGCCAGCGTGCCCAGGCTCAGCATGTTCGAGGTGGTTTCGTGGCCCGCCAGCAGCAGCAGGCTGGCGATGCCCACCAGTTCGTCGTCGGTGAGCTCGTTGCCGTGCTCGCGCACCAGCATGCCGAGCATGTCATCCCCGGGGTGCTGACGGGTCCGGGCCACCAGGGACTGCATGTAGGCGCGGCCTTGGCGGGCCAGCTCGAACCGCTCTTCGATCGGCAGTGACAGATCCAGTTGGCGGGTGGTCCGGTGCTGGAAGTCAGAACGGTCCTCGTAGGGCACACCCAGCAGCTCGCAGATCACCAGAGACGGTATCGGCAGGGCGAAGTCCGCGACGAGATCGCTTGGCGGCCCGGCATTTTCCATCGCGTCGAGGTGCATGTCGACGATCTCGACGATGCGTGGTTCCAGTCGCTTCATCCGACGGGCGGTGAATTCCCCGGTGAGCATGCGCCGCAGGCGCGAGTGTTTCGGCGGGTCCAGCCCCAGCAGGTTGCCCGATTGCGCCTGCTGCTGTTCCACCGCGGAGACCGGTGGGGCACCCGGTACGGCGAAGCCGGGCGGGCGCTCGTTGGAGAACCGCTCGTGGTCGGAGAGCACCGCTTTGACGTCGTCGTGCCGGGTGACCAGGTAAACCTGCATGCCGAAGGCGTTGACGACGGTGCGGACCCCGGCGCCCTCCCGGATCTCGCGCAGTTCGGGGATGGGGTCGAAGTCGGTGCGTCGCATGTGCAGCGGGGGCAGCGCCGGTGCCTGAGTCATGCTTCGACGCTACGCGTGCCGCTGACCCGAGGTCACCGACCGTAGCGCCGGGGAACGGTCCACGGCCGGCCGAACTCCTCGTTGAAGTACTCCGGATCGAAGGGGCTGTCGCCGCCGGCGGGGAAGCTGGTGAGCTCGCCGAACACGACTCGGCCGTCGACGTCATAGAGGTCGACACGAACGAAATCGGTATCTGCGCCCAGTTGTTCGGCAATCTCGATCATCTCGCCGAGCAGAGCCGGTTTGGGGGGCTCGGGATCTGCCCACGGTGATCCCCCGCTCAGCGGCAGGTGTTGCCAGTCGGTGTGGAAGAAGTCCTGGGTCCGTCGGCCGAAGCGTCCGGTGTCGACCTCCACGAACACGCAGGTGCCGTGGTACACGAAGAACTTGTAGTCATCGGGGACGCCGCCGTCTGCGCCGGTCAGCATTTCTTCGACGATGACACGCCGCGGGACCTGCCCGTACACCCACTCGCGGTTGGGGCCCTGGCCGTAGAGCTGGGTCAGCCAGCCGTGCGCGATGCGGACGACGTCCTCGCGGGCCGCGAACTCGGGGCGGACGTGCCGGTAGACCCAGCTGCCCGGCTCCGACGGCAGTCGCGCCTCCCCGGGCGCCCGGTCGGAGACGACGATGGCAGCACCGCTGCCGTGTGTGGGTTTGACGACGTACGCCTCCGGCAGGTGCACCTCGTGCAGCGCCTCGGGGTCGTCGACGATCGCGTACGCGTGCGGGAGGTACCGGGATCCGACTGCGGCGGCGACGTAGTCGCGCACTGCGGCCTTGTCGGCGAACGTCACGACGAGCGCACGGTGGTCGCGCAGCATCTTGTAACGCACTTTGTCCCGGAAGGTGTGCGGGTTGCGCGTGCGCCACAGCCGCGCGGCACGCACCAGTCTGCTGCGTTCGCGCCAACGGACGCCATCGGATCGCACGGTCACACGGTATCGGCGTGACTTCGCGCGGGCTCGACCTGGGCGGGCCACCACACTCGCGGCCCGATCAGGGTGAACAGCGCGGGAATCACGACCGTGCGAACCAGGAAGGTGTCCAACAGGATTCCCAGCCCGACGATGATGCCCAGCTGTGTCAGCACGATCAGCGGCAGTACCCCGAGCACGCAGAAGACGGCCGCCAGCACAATGCCCGCGCTGGTGATCACGGCCCCGGTCGCCGAGACCGCACGCACGATGCCGGCCCGGGTACCGAATTCGTGGCTCTCCTCTCTGGCCCGGGTGACCAGGAAGATCGTGTAGTCCACCCCGAGGGCGACCAGGAACAGGAACGCGAACAGCGGGGTGCTGTTGTCCAGGCCGGGGAATCCGAATACATGCACGCTGATCCAGCCGCCCAGGCCCAGCGCTGCCAGCGCGCTGAGCACCGTGACCGCGATCAGCAGCACCGGTGCGATCACCGCCCGTAGCAGCAGGAACAGCACTGCCAGCACCACGGCCAGGATCGCCGGGATGATGAGGGCGCGGTCGTGCTGAGCGGCGCTGCGGGCGTCGAGTGCCTGGGCGTCCGACCCGCCGACAAGCGCGTCCGGATCAGCTGAGTGCACCGAATCGCGCAGCGCGGCAACAGTGTCAAAGGCTTCATCGGTGGCCGGAGCTGCCTCGAGGACCACCGACCACTTGGTCAGACCTGCCGGTGATGTGCCGGCCGGAGTTACCGACACGACGCCGGAGGTGTCCTGGATCGCCTGCTGGATCGCCGCGGCGCGGTCCGTGGCACCAACCACCGAGGTGGGGTCGGTCAGGCCGCTCGGGAAGTGGTCGGCCAGTGTCTCGAAGCCGGTCACCGACTCGGCCTTGACCCGGAACTGCTCGGTCTGCGACAGCCCGATGTGGAGCCCGAACAATCCACAGGCGAGTATGGCGAGCGCGGCCAGCGACGCCACCAGGACCTGGACGGGTCGGCGTGCCACTGCGGTGGCGATGCGGTGCCATACCCCGGCATCGGCCAGGTCGGGGCCGCCATGGCGGGGAATGAACGGCCAGAACAGTTTGACCCCGCAGACCGCCAGCAGGGGTGGCAATACGAACAGTGAGAACACGGCTGCGACAACGAGTCCGGAGGCGGCCTGCAAGCCGAGGCTGCGCGTGCTCGGTGAGGCGGCGAACAGCAGGGTGAGGAGCGCCAGAACCACGGTGGCGTTACTGGCCACGATGGCCGGCCCCGCGGTGCGCACGGCGGTGCGCAGCGCCGCACGATGATCGGTGTTGCGGTGCAGTTCTTCGCGGTAACGCGAGATCAGCAGCAGCGCGTAGTTGGTGCCGGCGCCGAAGACCAGCACGCTGGTGATTCCCGCCGTCGACCCGTCGGAGGTGAGACCGGCCAGTGTGGTGACTTTCCCGCCGACCACGGCACCGAGGCGGTCGGCGAGTCCGATCACCAACAGCGGCACCAGCCACAGCACCGGCGAGCGGTAGGTCAGGATCAGCAACAGCGCCACCACCGATGCTGTCACCGCGAGCAGCGTGATGTTGGCACCGGCGAAGGCGTTGGCGATATCGGCGCCGAAGGCGGGCCCGCCGGTGACCTCGGACCGCAGGTCCGGGGGCAGGTCGGCAGAGGCTGACTGCCGCAGTGTGGTGATGGCGTCGTCGAGGGCGAAGCCGGACAACCCGGTGCTCAACGGCGCGATCGCCAGCGCGGCTTTCCCGTCGTCGGACACCATCAGCGGCGCTGCCTGCCCGTCACCGGTGACGCGGACCCGGGCGGCTTCGGCGGCCGCCAGATCGTCGGGGCTCAGCACGGCATCATCGGTCCGGGTGATGACGAGGATCGCGGGTGCCTGGTCCCCGCCGGGGAAGTCCGCCATCAGGTCGGCTGCGCGGGCCGACTCGGCGGAATCCGGTAGCGACACCGGCGACTGGCCGGCGGATTCGTCGCTGCCGGCCAGGCCCATCAGGGCTCCCGCCGCGACGGCGATGAGCAGCGCGAGGACCCACGAGCGACGTGCGGTCACGAATTCGGCGAGACGGTTCCAAGCCATGCATTCCAATGTTTCAGTTTATGAACTATTAATCAAGTGAAACTTCTCATGGTTTAGTCGTTAAACTCTGGGGGTGACCGAGCGCGCCGACCTCGAGGGGCTGATTGCGACCGATGTCCGCGCACTGTCCGCTGAATCCGAACAGATCGGCCGCTCCTTCGCCGCGTCACATGACCTGACCATGAACGACTTCCGGGCGTTGGTGCACGTGATGGTGGCCGATGACGGCGGTGCCCCGTTGACGGCGGGGGAGCTACGGAAGCGCATGGGGGTGTCGGCGTCGGCGATCACCTATCTTGTCGAGCGAATGATCGCCTCCGGCCATCTGCGCCGCGAATCAGATCCGCGTGACCGGCGGAAGGTGATCCTGCGGTACGACGAGCATGGGATGGCCGTAGCGCGAGGATTTTTCACCCCGTTGGCGCAGCACACGCACACCGCACTGGCCGAGCTGCCGGACGAGGACCTGGCCGCTGCGCACCGGGTGTTCGCCGCCCTCGCGGATGCCATGCGCGCCTTCCAGGTCAGTCTCGGTTGAGGGTCGCCTCTTCGAGGTCCAGCCCGTGCAACAGGTCGCGCAACGCCTCGTCGTCGATGCGTTCCTCCTCGCGTTCCTTGATCAGCGCAGACCGTTCGGCGGCCAGCATCTCCAGCCGGAGCCGGCGGAACGCCGCGGCCGGGCTCTCGCCGATCTCGTCAGGATCCCGACCCAGCTGTTCCCAGGCGGCATCGCCTCGGCTGGTGTTCCATCGGCGCAGCACCTCAGCGGCGCGTTCCTGGACTTCCGACAGACCGCCGGACTCCCGCTGCTTGGCGAGCAGTTCGTCGAGCCGTTTCGCCGCCGCGGCCGCGGCGCGACTCTGCGCGGCCGCGGCGCGTACGGCGTCGGTGTGGATGTCGTCTCGCTGCACGCCCAGCACGCGGACCAGCCACGGCAGGGTCAATCCGTGCAGCAGCAGGGTGCCGATCACCACGACGAAGGTGAGGAAGACCAGCTGCGGACGTCCGGGTAGCTCGTCTCCGGTGAGCGTGGTCAGCGGCACCGCGAACGCCGCGGCCAGGGACACCACCCCGCGCATGCCTGCCCAGGCGACGATGAACACCTGCGCCGGCCCCGGGGCGCCCTCACGCTCTCGGCGGGAGAGCCGGGGCAGGTAGGAGAGCAGGAACACCCACACGATTCGCACCAGGATCACCGTGGCCAGCACTCCGACCGAGGCCACCACCAGCGTCGTCGCCGAGATCCCTGCCAGCTCGGAGACGACCCGCGGCAGCTGCAGGCCGATCAGCAGGAACGCAAACGATTCCAGCAGCAGTTGAAGTGCCCGCCACACCGCGTCGTCCTGTAGACGGGTGGCGTAGCCGGCGCGGGTTGCCCGCTGTCCGACCACCAGGGCAGCGGAGACCACGGCAAGCACCCCCGAACCGTGCAGCTCCTCGCCCAACAGGTAGATGAGAAACGGCGCCACCAGCCCGATCGCGGTTTCTGCCAATGGGTCCTGCAGGCGGGTGCGCACGAACACGATCAGCACGCCCATCACGACGCCGACGATGATCCCGACCACGACCGCCAGGGCGAAGGTGCTCGCAGCACTGCTCCAACTGGTCGCCGCGCCGATGGTTGCGGCGAGCGCCACCTTGTAGGCCGTCAGAGCGGTCGCGTCGTTGAGCAGCGACTCACCGCCCAGTAGTGTCATCATCCGGCGGGGTAATCCCAGCCTTCGGCCGATCGCCGTCGCGGACACCGCATCTGGTGGCGCGACGATCGCGCCCAGGGTGAGGGCGGCGGCCAACGTGAGATCGGGAACCAGCCGGTAGGCCACGACGCCGACGGCGAACGTCGTCACCAGCGGCAGTCCGACGGCCAGCATCCCGATCGTCCGCTTGTTGCGGCGCAGGTCGACATACGAGCTTTCCAACCCCGCTGACCACAGCAGCGGGGGCAGCAGGACGAAGAGCACCACGTCGGGTTCCAGAGTGATCGTCGGCATGCCGGGGATCAGCCCGACTGCAAGCCCGGCGATCACCAGCAACAGTGGTGAGGACAGCTTGAAGTGCCGGGCCAGTGCGCTCATCAACACCGCACCCACCAGCACCGCCAACGTCTGGGCACCCACGTCCGACAGACCTCCTCGCCCCGCCACCTATCCTTGGACAGCAGCATGCCGGATCCACTGCCAGGAGGTGCAGTCCTTGTTTGGTCCTGTGAGACTGCCCCGCCGGCGTAGGGCCAACCGAACCGGCCGCGCCGCAGGGGCCCCCGGGGGTTGCGCACACTTGGTGGCGGCCGCCGAGGCCGGCGACCCCGCCGACCATCTCCAGCCCGCCCAGTTGTGCCAGGACTGCGCCACGGAAGGCATCTCCACCTGGGCGCACCTGCGGATGTGTGTGACGTGCGGACACGTCGGCTGCTGTGATTCGAGCTCGCGGCGGCACGCCACCGCGCACTACGAGGCGACGGGACATCCTGTGATGCGGTCGATCGAGCCAGGAGAGCGCTGGCGCTGGTGTTATGTCGACTTGGAGTTGATGGCATGACCGACGAGTCCACCGAGGGCCCACCCGGCGCTGAGGAGACCACGGCGCCGGAAGGCTCCGAGGCCGGCGAGGGGGTCGTCGACGACGGCAGGAGGGCGCAGCGCGGGACGACGGTGCTGCTGCTGGGTGGCGGCGAGAACGGCCGCGATCTGGTGATCGCCTTCCAGCACCTGGGGGCCACGGTGGTGGCCGCCGACACCTACGCCGACGCTCCGGGCCACTCGGTCGCCGACGTGTCGGCGGTGGTCGAGCTGACCGACCCCGAACAACTGGCGGCTTTCATCAGGGACACGCAGGCCGACTACGTGGTCACCGCCACCGACGCGGTGGCCGCCGATGCGCTGGCCGCTGCCGCCGACGGCGAACTCGCCGACGTGGTGCCCAGCGCGCGCAGCGCAAGATTGTCGCTGGACCGGGAGGGCTTGCGGAGGCTGGCCGCCGACGACCTCGGCCTGCCGACCGTCCCGTTCTGGTTCGCCGGCTCGGCTGAGGAACTGACAGCCATCGCCGACCACGCGGGTTTTCCGCTGGTGGTCAAGCCGTTGGTGGCATTGCCCGGCGAGGGGCAGTCGGTGCTGCTTCGCCCTGACGACGTGGAGCCGGCCTGGGATCGAGCGGTTTCTGCAGGAGGACGATTCACCCATAACCGGGTGCTGGCGGAGACAGTTGTCGAGATCGACTACGAGCTGACGCTGCTGACCGTGCGCACCGGCGACGCGCCGGGGATCCTCTACTTCTGCGAACCCATCGGCCACCGCCAGGTCGACGGGTTCTCCGGTGAGCTGGTGCTCGAAGCCTGGCAGCCGCAGCCGATGGGCGATGCGGCACTGGACGCCGCGAAATCGATCGCCGCCCGGGTGGTCAACGCCCTCGGCGGGCGCGGTGTGTTCGCCGTCGAACTGCTGGTCCGCGGCGACGAGGTGTATTTCTCTGATGTCAGCGCCCGCCCGGCGGACAGCAGCGTGGTGACGCTGCGCTCGCAGCGGCTCAACGTGTACGAGTTGCATGCCCGTGCGGTGCTGGGGCTGCCGGTGGACACCATCATGATTTCGCCCGCGGCCGCCGAGCTGGTCTACGGCACCTCCACCACCGCGGTGACGGGCGCAGGCCTGATCGACGGCCTGGCTGCCGCACTGCAGGTACCGGAAAGTGACGCCCGGCTCTACCGCCGGTCGCCGGGATATCCGGTGTTGTCCCGCCGCCGGCTGGGGTTGGGCCTGTCCACCGGGCCGGACGTCACCACCGCGCGGGACCGGGTGCGCCAGGTATCGACGGCACTACGTAGGTTGTGGCACGAATGAGAGAACCTGACGAGGACTCCACCGGGTCCACACCGGTGCCGTTCATGATCGCCCTGGGCGTCATCGTGCTGGTGGTCGGTGGCATCGGATTGTCGCAGCTTTTCGAGGGCGACGACGTGCCCGAGGTGGACGTGGTGGCGCAGGCCGCGATCGCGCAGAACGATGCACTGCAGCGTTCCGACTACGCCGATTTTCGGGCCTACACCTGCGCGGCGGAAGCTGGTGAGGAATCCGATCTCCTTGCTCGGCAACAGAATTCGGTCAACACCAAGGGTGCCCGTTATATCGATGGTGTGGCCGGGGTGTCGATCAACGGCGAGAAGGCCACCGGCACCGTCATCTACCATTTCGACAAGGCCCCGGACGACAAGATCGAGAGCCCGACGATGTTCGTGCGTGAGGACGGCGTCTGGAAGGTGTGTTCGCCGGGGCCGTGACGCACCGGTCCCCGGCCCCACCGTCTCGTCGCCCACTCTCGCGATGTGGAAAACTCGATCAGGTGAGTTACGCAGGCGATATCACTCCCGAAGAGGCGTGGAAGATACTCAGCGACAACCCCGACGCTGTACTCGTCGACTGTCGTACCGACGCCGAATGGAAGTTCGTCGGAGTGCCCGACCTCTCTGGCCTGGGTCGCGAAGCTGTGCTGATCGAGTGGAACAGCGTTGACGGCACCCGTAACGAGCATTTCGTCGACGACCTCGTGTCCGCCGGGATCGAACCCGCCGAGCGCCCGGTGATCTTTTTGTGCCGGTCCGGCAATCGGTCCATCGGCGCCGCCGAAGCCGCCACAGCGGCCGGCATCGGCCCGTCCTACAACGTCCTGGAGGGCTTCGAGGGGCATCTCGACGAGAACAAGCACCGCGGCGCCAGTGGCTGGCGTGCGCGGGGCCTGCCGTGGGTGCAGTCATGAACGACCCGCAGGTGCCCAGCGTCCGGATTCCCGCGCCCCTGCCGGATGGCGTCAGCCAGGCGACCATCGGTGTGCGGGGCGGGCTGTTGCGATCGGGCTTCGAGGAGACCTCGGAGGCGTTGTACCTGACGTCGGGGTACGTCTACGCCAGTGCCGCCGACGCGGAGAAGGCCTTCACCGGCGAGATCGACCGGTACGTGTACTCCCGCTACGGCAACCCCACGATCTCGATGTTCGAGGAGCGACTGCGACTGATCGAGGGTGCACCCGCGGCGTTCGCGACGGCGACGGGCATGGCGGCGGTGTTCACCTCGCTGGGTGCGCTGTTGGGAGCCGGCGACCGACTGGTCGCTGCCCGCAGCCTGTTCGGCTCCTGTTTCGTGGTGTGCAACGAGATCCTGCCCCGGTGGGGTGTGGAGACGGTGTTCGTCGACGGCGAGGATCTCTCGCAATGGGAAGAGGCGCTGTCGGTACCGACCCAGGCGGTGTTCTTCGAGACGCCGTCCAATCCGATGCAGTCGCTGGTCGACATCGCCGTGGTCAGCGAGATGGCTCATTCCGCTGGTGCAAAAGTGGTGCTGGACAATGTCTTTGCAACACCGCTGCTGCAGCAGGGCCTGCCACTCGGGGCCGACGTGGTGGTGTACTCGGGGACCAAACACATCGATGGCCAGGGGCGGGTGCTCGGCGGGGCGATCCTCGGCGACAAGGAGTACATCGACGGCCCGGTGCAGAAGCTGATGCGCCATACGGGGCCGGCGATCAGCGCGTTCAATGCGTGGACGATGTTGAAGGGCCTCGAGACCATGTCGGTGCGGGTGGACTACTCGAACCGGTCGGCGCAGCGCGTCGCGGAGTTCTTGGAGCAGCATCCGGCGGTGAAGTGGGTCAAGTATCCGTTCCTGGAGTCGCACCCGCAGTACGACCTGGCGAAGCGCCAGATGCGCGGTGGCGGCACGGTGATCACCTTCGAGATCGACGCCCCCGAAGGTCGCGGCAAGGAGCGCGCATTCGAGGTGCTCGACAAGTTGCAGGTCATCGACATCTCCAACAACCTCGGGGACGCCAAATCCCTGATCACCCATCCGGCCACCACCACCCACCGAGCGATGGGCCCGGAGGGGCGTGCGGCGATCGGGCTCGGGGACGGGGTGGTGCGCATCTCGATCGGCCTCGAGGGCACCGAGGATCTGATTGCCGACCTGGATCGCGCGCTGAGTTAGCAAAATCCCGGGGAGTTCGCGCCCGCGAATCAAAGACCTTGTAAGGCAACCAATCCGGGTACCTGACTTTGTTCTTCCCGTCGGCCTCCATGGCGAGGTGATGACAGCCCGGTATGCGACGCCCGAATCGGCCCGCAGCCCCAGCTGCGCGGTTATGCTGGGCGGGTGATCAGCGGCGATGCGCTGACAGGGCGGGACAATGAACTCACGGCCATGCGCCGTGCGCTCGGTGGAGCCGGAAACTACGCGGGTGTGGTGATTGCCGGTGCGGCCGGTGTCGGCAAGACCAGGCTCGCTCGCGAGCTTCTGCTTCAGGCATGCTCGACCGGCGCCCGAACGAACTGGATAGTCGGTACGGCCTCGGCACGCCCGATTCCCCTGGGCGCGTTCTCCGCCACGCTGGGCGACTCCATCTCCGAACCGGCGCCGAGTGTGCGCCGGGTGATCAATTCGCTTGTCGCTCAGCAACGTCAGGGCAGGATCGTGATCGGCGTCGACGACGCCCACCTGCTGGACGGTTTCTCGGCGCACGTGGTGCATCAGTTGGCCCAGACCCGGGAGGCTCGGCTGGTCGTCACCGTCCGCGCCGGCGCGGACGCACCCGACGCCATCAAAGCACTGTGGAAGGACGGGCTGCTGGCCAGGCTTGACCTCGAGCCGCTGTCGGCAGAGTCGACGCGGGCAATGGTCGAGGCCGTACTCGGCGCGCCGGCGGATGCGCGCAGCGCCCAACGGTTCTGGAAGCTCACCGGCGGCAACGCGCTGTTCCTGCGGCAATTGATCAAGGATCAGGTGGCCGCCTGCAACCTCAGAAAGGTAGCCGGGGTCTGGATCTGGGACGGTGGGGTGGCCGTGTCCCAGAGCATGAGCGACCTGGTGGGCAACCAGCTTGATCGGCTGCCTCCCGAACTCGCGCTGGTGGTCGACAGCCTGTCACAGTGCGAGCCGCTGGAGGTGGACGTACTCATCGATCTCGTCGGGCGCAAGCAACTCGAGGTGGCCGAACAGATGCATCTGATCGCCGTCGAGCGTGTCGGGGAGTCGGTATGGGTGCGGTTGGCCCATCCGCTGTTCGGTGAACTGCGGCGCGGCAGCGCCGGTGAGATGTACCTGTCGAAAGTGCGCGGTCGGTTGGCGACCCGGCTGGCGCAGCGGGCAGATCCCGATCCTCAGACCACGGTGCAGCGCGCCCTGCTCACGGTGGAGTCCGATCTGCCTCCGGACGTGGACCTGTACCTGGATGCGGCGCGGCATGCGATGACCCTGCTCGATCTCGATCTGGCAGAACGGTTCGCCGCGGCCGCCCATGCGGCGGGATCGTTGGAAGCGACCAGGATTCGTGCCGTCAACCGATTCCTGGCCGGCAGCGGAGCCGAGGCCGAGGAATTCCTGAAGGTGCTCGGCCAGTCCGAAGACGGAGAACGTCACCGCTGGGTGACGCTGCGGGCGGCGAATCTGATCTGGATGCTGGGTGATCCCGGCCCCGCCGCGGATACCCTCGCCGAATTGGCATCCGCGCGGGAAAGCGATGCCGAGCGTGCGGCCCGCTTCGCTGTCGAGGCGTGTGTGGATGCGGTCTTCGCACGGTGCGCCGAGGCGCAACAGAAGGCGAGAGCGGCGTTGGAGTCCGGGCAGCTGTCCGATCTCAACGCGATGATGGCGTCGGTGGCGATGACGATGGCCTGCGGCGCCTTGGGACATGCGGAGGAGATCACCCCGGTGGCACGCCGAGCACTGGAGCGCGCCGGCAATTCCTTCGAGACCTCACACATGCGGTTCTGGTTCGGCGGGGTTTATGGACGCGCCTGCCGTCTGACGGGGCGAATCGACGAATTCGTCTCGGCCGCCGAGTATTTGTCGGCGCTGGCCAAGGACATGCCGAGTCTGGCCTACGCCAACCTGGTGTTCTTGACGGGACAGGCCGAATTGATGCGTGGTGACCTGCGCACCGCGGAAAAGATGCTCCATGAGGCCCTCGCCGGTGTCGAGAAGCACGGCATCACAACTGGATTGCGACCAGCCTGTACCTTTGCGCTGGCCGAGACACACGCCAAGCTGGGTCAGGCGGAAGCGGCCGCGCAATGGCTGGCCGAGGCGCGGCGCGCGGTCCGGCCCGACTTCCTGTTCATGCACACCGGCCTGGCGCTGGCCACCGGGTGGACGCTGGTCGCCGGTGGCTCGCTGGCCGAGGGCATCGACACCGTACTGGCCGAAGCCAAGATGGCGGCCGAGCGCGGACAACCCACACACGAGCTCGCCTGTCTGCAGGCGGCGACGCTGTGGGGTGCCACCGGCGGAATGACCGAGATCACCTCGCGGACAAGGGAACTCGCCGACCAACTGTCTTTTCCGTTGGCTGATGCGGTGGCGCTGCACGCGGAGTCGCTACAGCGACGAGACGGCGAGGGCCTGCTGGCGGCCTCGCGGGCTTACCAGGCAGTGGGCGACCGCACCTCGGCCGCGGACGCGGCAGCGCAGGCTGCGGTCACTTTCACCGGCGCGCAGCTACGGAGCCGCGGTTTGTTCGCCGCGGCCATCGCCCAGCAGCTCGCCAAGGAGTGTGGTGGCCTGTGCTCTCCGGCGATGCACACCCCGGTCACGCCGACACCACTGACCGGCCGGCAACGTGAGGTGGCCGAGCTGGTGGCCGCCGGGCTGACCAACAAGCAGATCGCCGACCGCCTGTTCAGCTCGGTGCGCACCGTCGAAGGACACATCTACCGCGCCTGTCAGCGCGTCGGCGCGTGCTCTCGCGAGGAACTCGCCGAGATCCTGCGCCGACGCGGCTTCGGCGCCCACACCTGAGCGGGTGTCAGGCTTTGTGCTCGACCACACCGATCGCGGTCTGCGCACGCTGTTCGTAACTCGCGCGGGCCTGGGCGTCGTACTTCAGGAACACGGTGTCATTGCCGAGCTTTTTGGCCAGCCAGCGCCGACCCTTGGGCGGCAGGACAGCGCTCAGCGTGCCGACGAATCGCAGCGGCCCGGGCACCGACAGGTGGGTGATCTTGGGGTTGTCGAGCGCTTTGACCACCCCGGCGGCGATCTCCTCCGGTTGTACCGGCTTCTGTGCTCCGGTGGATTTGGTGCCCGAGATCAGATCGGTGTTGGTGAACGTCGGCATGACGCAGCTGACGTTCACGCCCTGCGGGGCGAACTCGTCGGCCATTGCGGTGGTCAGACCCACGACGGCGAACTTGGTTCCCGCGTACACCACCTGTCCGGGGAGTGCGATGAGACCGGCCAGTGAGGCGATGTTCACGATGTGGCCGCTGCCGCGTTTGACCATCTCGGGCAGCACCAGTTGGCTGCCGGTCAGCACTCCGTAGAAGTTGACCTCGACCGAGGTCCGAATGGACTCCTCGGACGCTTCGAGGAAGGGTCCGATGGGCATCACACCGGCGTTGTTGATCAGCACGTCGATGTGCCCGCCACCGTCGGCGCGGGCCTTGTCGAGGAACATCGCGAAGGACTCGCGGTTGGTGACGTCGACCGGGTAGCCGCTGGCCTGGCCCAGACGACTCAGATCGGTGACCGACTTCTCGAGCACGGTCACGTCGCGGTCGCCGATGACGACTCGTGCGCCACGGGCCAGCAGTGCCTTCGCGGTGGCGAGGCCGATGCCGCGGGCGGCGCCGGTGATCACGACGGTCTTACCCATGATGTTGTCCATGTGACGAACTTTACACGTGTCAAGTTTTGGTCGACAAGGGGCTGCTTTGGCTGTGACCACGGCCGATTTCAGCTCACCGCGAGCAGAATCGCAGGTCAGGAATGCGAGTACCGCCGCAGCGTTGGACCCTTGAGTGATGACCGAGAGGCAGGCCGCGCCCCGCTTTGTGCGCGCCGCGCAAAACGACCCGGTGGCGGCGCCGCTGCTGGCGGAACTCGCCGCTGAATACGCCGAGCGCTACGGGGGATCCGAGCGGGCCCTGCTCGACGGTATGCAGAGCTACCCCGCGCAGGAATTCGCCCCACCCGACGGTGGGCTCATCGTCGGTGTGTCGGCGGACGGCACGCCGGTCACCGGTGGCGCTTTCCGGCGCTTCGGCGACGTGGAGGGTGAGCCGACCGCTGAGCTCAAGAGAATCTGGACCGCCCGCCGGTGGCGCAGGCAGGGGCTGGCCACAGCGATGATGGCCGAACTCGAGGAGGAGATCCGACGGCGCGGGTATCGGCGGATCTACCTGATGACCGGTGACCGCCAGCCCGAGGCCGAGCGGCTGTACGAATCCCTCGGTTATGTGCGGCTCGAAGCGCCCTTGCCCGCGTCGGGGCCGGTGTACCCGATCGCTTTCGCCAAATCGGTGCCCCAGCCGGTTACTCAGGAGGTCGAGCTGTGAACGTGCCACTGTCCGTCCTCGACCTGGCGCCGGTCAGCGCCGGATCCGACGTCGCGACCGCACTGCACCACACCGTTGATCTCGCTCAGCACGCCGAGCGCTGGGGATACTCGCGGTACTGGGTCGCCGAGCACCATTTCGTCGCCGTCGCCAGTTCGGCGCCCGCCGTGCTCATCGGCCAGATCGCCGCGGCCACCAAAACCATTCACGTCGGTGCGGCGGCCGTGCAACTGGGCTTCACCACAGCGCCCGCGGTGGTGGAGAGCTTCGGCATGCTCGCGGCGTTCCATCCCGGTCGCATCGACCTCGGCGTGGGGCGTGCCGGCCAGCGACGGCTCGAGGCGCAGCAGGAAGCACCGAAAGTGTCTGCTGCTGAGCATGATTGGCGTGATGTCGACGGTGTGGTGGTGCCGCCGCCGTTCGATGTCAGTGTGGTGATGCGTAGCGAGCGGTTCCGCACGACGACCGGGCTCCTGCAGCAACCGGGTGCTGTCGCGCCGGATTTCGGCGACCAGGTGGCCGACATTCTCGCGATGGTCAACGGCACGTACGTCGTCTCGGGGCTCGACGTGCATGCGGTGCCGGGAGAAGGCAGTGGGTTGACACCCTGGATATTCGGCAGCAGTAAGGGGCAGAGCGCGGTCGTCGCCGGCCGGCTGGGGCTTCCGTTCGTGGCCAGCTACCACATCACCCCGGCAACCGCCCTGGATGCGATCGAGCTCTACCGCAATGAGTTTCGCCCTTCATCCGCACTGGAGAAACCCTATGTGGTGGTATCGGCGGATGTCCTGGCCGCAGACGACAGCGCGACGGCGCAACGGCTGGCTTCGACGTACGGCCAGTGGGTGTACTCGATCCGGGCCGGCGGTGGTGCGGTGCCCTATCCCGACCCCGGAACCACCGCACCGCTGACAGCGGCCCAACGTGAGCTGGTCGCCGACCGCATCGCAACACAGTTCGTCGGCGACCCCGATGAAGTGGTCCAGCGTCTGGCCACATTGCAGCGGGTCACCGAAGCCGACGAAATGGTGATCACCTCGGTGGCACACGATCATCGGGACCGGTTGCGCAGCCATGAACTGGTCGCCCGGGGCTGGGGAATCGCCTGACCTGCCAGCAGTTCACCGCCGCGGGACGGCCCGTTCGGTCATCTCCTTGATCGGTCCCCGCCAGATATCGCCATGCCCGGGCACGAGGACCTCGGCATCAACGCCTGCGAGCACGGAAAGGCTTTGCTCGCAGGCCTTTTGATCGTGGTTGAACACCTGGTGCAGCAGCTGTGGCCCACGTGTCGGTGACGTCGGGTGTCCGGTCACCAGCGCGTCACCGCTGACCAGCACGCCGTCCACCAGATAGGAGCAGTGTCCGCCCGTGTGACCGGGGGTGGGAATGGCAACCGGACGCCCGGGCAGAGTCGCCGCCACCTCGGCAGTGAGTGCCTGCGCGGATGGAATGCCGTCGTGGACGAATGCGCCCTGGCGGACGATGTCCCAGGACCACTTCAGCCAGCGCGGCTGCCAGGCCTGTCGTGCGACGTCGATGGGCGCAGCCTGCTCGAGGTACTCCCGCTTGGCATGGCCGACTTCGGCGGCGTGGCAATACACCGGAATCTGGTGTTGCGCTGCCAGCGAGATCGCGGCGCCGAAATGGTCAACGTGTGCGTGGGTCAACAAGATTGCCTGGATGTCACCGGTGTCGTAGCCCAGTTGTCGCACCGAGTCCAGCACTTGCGTGCACTGGCCCGGGTAGCCGGCGTCGATGAGGATCAGGCCGTCGGCCCCGGTCACCAGGGTCCAGTTCACAAGGGGGGTCTGGGCGAGGTGCACGTTGTCCGTCACCTGGACGAGGGGGTTGGCAGGTGCCATGGCAACAGGTTAAGCGCCGGCCGCCGAATCGTCCGTGCGGGTTCCAGCGCCGGGCGACGGTGACCTATGCCGCTGCGAGGAGTAGAAATGAGATCGTGGCTGAACTCAAACTGGGGTACAAGGCGTCGGCAGAGCAGTTCGCACCCCGAGAGCTGGTGGAGTTGGCGGTGCTGGCCGAGGCGCACGGGATGGACAGTGCGACGGTCAGCGACCATTTCCAGCCGTGGCGGCATGAGGGTGGGCATGCGCCGTTCTCGTTGGCCTGGATCACCGCAGTCGGTGAGCGGACCCAGCGGTTGATTCTGGGCACGTCGGTGTTGACGCCGACGTTCCGGTACAACCCGGCGGTGATCGCCCAGGCGTTCGCGACCATGGGGTGTCTCTACCCGGACCGGATCTTCCTCGGTGTGGGTACCGGTGAATCGCTCAACGAGATCGCCACCGGATACCAGGGGGAGTGGCCCGAGTTCAAGGAGCGCTACGCCCGGTTGCGTGAGTCGGTGCGGCTGATGCGTGAACTGTGGCTCGGCGACCGTGTCGATTTCGACGGTGAGTACTACAAGACCAAGGGCGCCTCGATCTACGACGTGCCCGAGGGTGGCATCCCGATCTACATCGCCGCCGGCGGGCCGCAGGTGGCCAAGTACGCCGGCCGCGCGGGTGACGGCTTCATCTGCACCTCCGGCAAGGGCGAGGAGCTCTACAAGGACAAGCTCATTCCGGCGATGCGTGAGGGTGCTGAGGCCGCCGGGAAGAACCCGGATGATGTGGACCGGATGATCGAGATCAAGATCTCCTACGACACCGATCCGGAGCTGGCGCTGGAGAACACCCGGTTCTGGGCGCCGCTGTCGCTGACCGCTGAGCAGAAGACCAACATCCACGATCCGCTGGAGATGGAGAAGGCCGCCGACGAACTGCCCATCGAGCAGGTCGCCAAGCGCTGGATCGTCGCCTCTGATCCCGACGAGGCTGTCGAGAAGGTTGCCGATTACGTGAAGTGGGGGCTCAACCACCTGGTGTTCCACGCACCCGGTCACGACCAGCGCCGCTTTCTGGAGCTGTTCCAGCGCGACCTCGAGCCGCGACTGCGCCGACTGGGCTAACCGCCCGGTCGCACCATCGGAGTTTCGTCGGTCGGTATTTCGGATTCGGCCAGTTCGTCGGTCGGCTCTTCGACGCGGTACAGGCGCCATTCCCGGCCTGCGGGTCCGGCTACGTGTACCAGCCTGCCCAGCCCGGCTCCGTCATCCCAGATCGAAGGATAACGCTGGGTAATGGCGTCTTTGGCGGCGTTGCCGGCGGGATTGGACACTAGGATGTAGCGGACGCCGAAATCCCAGGGGCGGTTCAGCGCCGCGGTGAAGTCATAGTCGCTGGTGACCACAAACTGTGCCGGGTTGCCGGAGGCCAGCCACACCGGCGAGCTGATGAAGGTGTCCGTGAGGACCGACCCGGCGGGTAGGTTCTGCCGATCCAGCCAGTCGGCCAGGATCTGGTCGGAAGCCGTCATTCGCCGGTATTCCTCAGGCGGATACTGCCGGGGATCGATGAGGGAGTTCAGACCAAGCAGCAGTGGCTGATTGGTGGTGTTGCCACGATCCAACATCGCGTACGCCGTCACGGGCATCCCCACCACGACCGAGAGGCACAGCAGTCCGGCGGCCAGGCGCGCGGGAACGGAATCCAGGCGCAGTGATCCGGGCGCGCCCGTGATCGGGGTCCAGCACACCAGGACGACAACGATGACCAGAGGAATCGCCGGCATGTAGAAGCGGAACCATCCGAAGGTCGACACCGTAAAGTGCCCCCAGGCGGCAAAGGCCAGCACCGCGCCGAATGTGGCCAACGGAGCCAACACATCCACTCGCCTCTTCAGTGCCGCCACGGCGACGGCCAGCGTGACGGCCAGTCCGACGAACGGCTGCATGCCGAGCATCCGCTGCCCGATCACGTACCAGTTGGCGTTCGTGATGATGCCACCGCGCTCGACTGCGGTGTGTACCTGGCTGGCGTTGCCGTACTGCGACGACACCGTGGCGAACATCTCCCCGGTCACGATCCATGAGGTGGCGGCCCACAGCCCGACTGCCATCACAATGGGCATCAGGACGATCATCATGCTGGAGAAGGCGAAGCTCTTCCGCGAATGCTGCGGCGCACGGCGGTACGCAATGGCCCCCACCAGAACCGCAGCACCGAAGGCGGCGGGAATCATTTCGTATCGCGTCAGGTAGCCGACTCCCAAAGCGATTCCGGCAATGGCCAGATCGCCCACATAGCGGGTCTCGATCCACAACAGCAGTCGCCGAACGCACCACAGCAGACAGAACAGCATCGCTGCTTCGCTCATCCCAGATGCGCCGTAGGCGATGATGATCGGGTTGAGGGCAAAGCACCCCACCGCAATCCAGAGCCACAGACTTCCGACGCCGCGGTCCAGGGCGATCCGACGCACCAGAACGACCGCGCCGGCCATGAAAGCAGCACTCTGCAGAATCCCGGCGAGACCGTCGTTGCGGATCTCCGGCCACCAGTGGCTCAGAGGGAGGAGCGGAATCTGGACCAGGCTGGGGAGCGGGTTCCACACGAAGCCGACGGCCCCGAGGTGGGGATCTCGGCTCATCAATGTGTAGGCCGCGTTGGCGACGCGGCTGAACGCGTCGGGCTCGTAGAAGTCGTACCGCAGCACCATCAGTGCTCCGGCGGTGAAGTACCCGGTCATCAGTGCGATGAACAGGGCCACCGCCGGCCGGCGTGACCGGCGCCGGGTGGGCTCATCTAGCCCACCCGGTGCCGGGGTCATCGTGTCCGGCGGGGCCAAAATGCTCACGCCGCAGGGCGTTTCGTGCGTCGTTGACGCACCACCAGCGCCCCGGCGACGGCCGCCGCGGCGATTCCGGACACCGCCAGCGTGAACCACATCCACATCCGCCAGTGGTCGCTGGTTACCACCTGGTTCTCCAGATAGCCGCCCGCGCGGATCGTGAGATTGACGGTGGCCCCCTCGACTCCGGTCGCCACCACGTCGCCGTCGAGGGACGCCCACCTGCTCTGGAGGCCGTACACAAAGTCGAAATTGTGTTCCAGCAGAGCATCGTCACCGGAGATGGCCAGAATCATCTTGTCGCCCCGGGAGAAGGCCTGCACCACACCAAGAGTGCTCTTGACGTCCACCTCGGTGATGGTGCTGCCGTCGACCCGCAGCGGGTCGGCAGGATCGATCGGCGGATTCATGCCGAGTCGGGTCAACTCGTCACTGGGGGCTACCACGATCAGGCCAACGGAGTCGCGTGCGGCTTCATCGAGCGGGACTACGTTCGGTCGCAATGCGACCGTGGACTGCTGGGCCATCAGATGGATCGCCTGCGCCGCGTATCGGATCTGTGCGGGATCCTGCACCGAGACGTTGAAGTCGGGCGTGAACGCCATGGGCAGCGCGGGGAATCCACCCCGGTTGTTCGTTCCTGGCGTCACTGTGACAGTGGAGTTCGGATCGAGAACGAACGTCATCCGATCGGTCAACGGGGCGCACTGCCGTTTCGGGAAGTATCGAAGTTCAAATGCGAGACCGACATTCGAAGAGATGGCCTCAGCAGGGATGTCGAGGTCCAGGTCGACCTTCCCGGTGTCGTCGAGGCGGGTCGAAGCCAAGACGGTATCGCCGGCGCGCACCAGCATCGAGGCCTCACTGTCCACGACCGGTGTGTAGTCGGCCAGCAGGTGCACCTTGGCCGACTGGATCTGGCCTACGCCGAACGCGCCGGCGTCGAAACCGGAGTACAGCATCGCGGTGTTGAGTACCGAGGCCTGGCCGCTGAGGCCCAGCTGGGAGAACGTCATCGTGTCGTTGGCCGAGGTGAGCTTTTCCGAGGCAGACATCACCGACACCGAGTCGGTCTGCGCCAACGCGACGCGGCGATCGGCGAACAACTCGACCTGGCGCAGCAGCGCGGGACCTTCGCCGGTGATTGCCAGTACAGCACCGGCAGTACCGCCGTGCTCGACTGCGATGCCCGCCTTGCCGCCATCGCGTATGTCGATGACCCGCCGGGCGGTGCCGGTTTCAGTGGGCGGACGCCCCGTGGACGTGTTGACGTCGATGCGCAGTGGTAGCGGGCGGTACATGTGAGTGAGCTTGGCTACCAACGCGACTGCTGCCTGCTGCTGTTCGGGGGAGGGGTCGGGGCCGACCCGAATGGTGATCGCGTCCAGGTACCCGGGGAGAAAATCTGCCACGGTGGTCGGGTCGGATACGGTGCCCGAATACGTCGTGGCGATCTGACTCAGAGTCACCTCGGGTGGATGCACGCAGCTGTCGGTGCGATCGTTGTCGTAATCCCTGATGACGAACTTCAGGGTGCTGGCGTCATCGGTGATGCGTGCCTTCGAGATGTTCACCGAAAACGGTGCCGTCGAAAGATCCTGGGGGATCGGAATGCTGGCTATCTGCATGTCCTGGGCATCGAATACGTCGACACGACCGGCGGTGTCGATGGCGGTGCTGATCGTCCCAGTCAACCGCAGCGGCGTCACCCCGTCAGGTACCGGCATTCGGACGTCGCTGGATTGATTGGCGCCGATGAGCTCCACCTGGTTCGTCATCCCGAGCTGCGCCCAGGTGATTGCCGGGGTGGCACCGGTCGGCGACGTGCGTGGTTTCGTGCCGGACGACGAATTCGACGGCGAGTCCCCGGGTGCGGCGAGTGCGCTCGGGGTCTCAGATACAGCCAGACCGGCTGTGAGGGCGAATGCCGCTATCGCACAACTCAAACGGCGCAGGGATGCTGTCACGATTGTTTTTCTCCATGGGCAGTAGCGGGGGAATGATCTGCGGCGACCGGGCTGTGGGACAGGCCGTGCACGGTCTTCTCCCAGAAGAACGGGCGGAAGACGAGTTGATAGATGGCTTTGATCGCTGCCACCGACTGCAGAAACCAATAGAGGGGAACCAGAATCGCGGCCCACCACAGGTACGGCTTGTGCTGCGCGTGGCAGACGACCAGCCCGACGAACACCGCCAGCGGGGCCACGACGATGAACAGCACAAGACAGAGGTAGTACGTCACCGGAGGGAAGAGCAGGTCGACGATCGGCGGACGGCCCGCGACCCAGCAGAGCAGCGCGAACCAGAACAGCAGGTTGAACGCGTTACCCAATGGGACGGCACCGGTCATCGAGATCAACCGCAGGACCGCTTTCGTGCCGATGGCCCGCCGCAGCACAAGAGGATGCCGAAGATGGACGATCATCGTCTGCAGGTAGCCCTTGTACCAGCGCGACCGTTGCCGGATCCAGTTGATGATGTCGGAGTTGGCTTCCTCCAGCGTGATTGAATCCAGGATGATGGTGCGGTAGCCGTACCGGGCCAGGCGTACCCCGAGATCGGCGTCTTCGGTGACGTTGTACTCGTCCCAGCCACCCACTTCGCGCCACACCGCGGTCGGCATGTGGTTGGAGGTGCCGCCCAGCGGCACAGCGCATTTGGCGTCCTGGATGGCGGGCAGGACGACGCCGAACCACTGGTCGTACTCGATGGCGAACCACCGGGTGAGCAGGTTCTGGTCTTCGTTGAAATACGCCAGCCGACACTGTGCGCAGCCAACGTCGGAACCGGCCTGGCGCATGGCGGCCACCGCGCGCCGTAGTTGCAATGGTTCGGGGATGTCCTCGGCGTCGTAGATGGTCATCATCTCGCTGCGCGGATCGGCCACCGTCATTCCGTAGTTGCAGGCTTTCGGTTTGGTGCGTGGCAGGCTGGGAGGCACCAGGACCACCCGTATCGACGGCAAGGTCATGTCAACGACCGCCTGCTGGGTCGGGATGTCGTCCTCTTCGATCAGCAGCAGGACCTCGAGCTTGTCCGCGGGGTAGTCCAGTCGGCCGACTCCGGCCAGGAGGTACCGCATGATCGTGGGCTCAGCGAAGACCGGGACGAGCACGGTGTAGTAGGGCAGCTCGTCGTCGGGAATCGCCCGCGCCTCCTCGTCGCTGATCGTGATCAACGACGGGGAGGTGAATCCTTTGATCAGCAACCAGTTCCGGTCCAAGGACGTTATGAGATAACACACGGCGATCACACTGGTCACGACCGTGGCCGCCGTTGTCGGCGCCACCGCGAAGGCCGCCGCAATCAACCCGATCGCGATCACGATGCGCAGAATCGAGCGTCGATTCAGAGCGGTCCGTGCAGACAGGTGGGCTGGGAGTTGCGGCGAGTAAGGCTCGCCCCTCATGGGGCGAGGCCTCCTCGAGACGGGCCGCCGGCGGCGTTGACGAGCCGTTGCACAACCACCTCGCCGCTCGCGGCGACGATGGGGTCAACCGCGCTGTACTGCGACGGCTGCTGGCGTGCCACCCACAGGGCGGGTTCGATGAGACTGTTCATCACGTTCAACGGCCGGGGGGAGGGTGCGGGCAGACCCCTGGTTTGACTGGTGATCACCGTGACCTGTTGATAGCTCCGGCCACTGTGCCAAACCCAGGTCACCGCACTCCAGTTCGTGGTGTCCTGGGCTGTCGCCGAGTCCGCGTCGCTGTGGGCTGTCTTGATACCGGCCGGCCGGTCTGCCAGCGCTTCGTACGGGGTGTAGTTCACCGGGGTGGGTGAGGGGTACCAGACCGCGTCGGAAAAGTCCTGCAACCGTGCCAGATCGGGCGAGGACATCACGTCGACCACAGTCCTGTACTCGCCGGCCCCGCCGGGCGCGCGATAGCGCGTCAACGTGGCGTCGGGACCGAGGAAGCGGGTGATGAAGGGGAACTCCTCCACCGGGTCGAGAGCGCCTGCCTGGATCCAATCGGGGCGCGCCTCATCGACAGTGGCCGGCCGAGTCATCGGAAGGTGAACGCACAGCAACGCGATGGCAGCCACCAGCAGCAGCGCATACGACTGGGGCTTGCAGCGGGGCAGCGTCGCACCTGCTGAGAGTTCCCAGTCGGTACGAGACAGGTAATGCATCCGATGCAGGGCCAGCACGACCACCAGTGGGACTGCGCCCGCGGCGACGATGACCCGGAGGTAGAGGCCGGCCTCGGCGAGCACGAACACCGTGGCGGCGGCAAGGGCGAGGTTGACGGCGGTGGCGAGCAGGCGCCGTCGGACGCCGACGAACCGCGCGGCCAGGTACACGGCCACAGTGCCGACGAGGGCTGAGACGGTGACATTGGCGGTATCGGAGCCGCCGAGTTGGGCCGTCATCAACAGAAACGGCATCACCGGCGCCAGCAGTAAGCCCAGCAACCAGACATTCCACATCCGGAGCACGTGGCGCGCGGAGAACACGACCATGCCGCAGGCCGCGACCCAGACCAGCAGGCCCAGGTTGTCGACGTGCCACAGCGCCGCCATGGTCGGCAACCGGTCTTCGATCAGCCAGATCGCAGCGAATCCGCCGACGCAGAGCAGTACTGCCCCGATCCAGTCGGATTCGGCGTCGATCACGCCGCGGGGTGCCCGGCTGTAGCCGGCAGCGACGAGGCCCGCCAGTATCGGCGCGACGACCAGGTAGGCCGATTGCGATCCGCCGAAAGCGCTCCGGCCCACCTCGTTCAATTGGACGAAGTACGCGAGAGCGCCGACTGCCAGCACGAACCAGATCCGCGCCCACAGTTCCGGGTTGAGGCCTGGGCGGGCGCTAGTAGCAAAATCGGGCAACTGATCCAGATCGTCATCGCGGGTGCCGACTTGGGGCGAACTTGCTCCATATGCGGGGGATTCGGTGGCCATCTTCTCTGTTTCGGCTATGTGCCACGAGGTGGTGGCAAAGATCAACATGTCCGACCGTCGACACCGTTTTTCCGTCGGGCGAACCTCCGGCGTTTGCCTGGCCCGCGGAAAAAGCGAGGTCGATTGTCGAGCGCTGTGCGGAATGAGTGGTCAACTTCACTCCGCGTTGTAGGTCCGCACTCGTCCGCGGCTAACCGCCGTGATCGAGCCGGGCGCCCCCGCAACCTGACTGCACGTCCAAAATCCCCCCGTCGTTCAAAGGTCGAACGACGTCGATCTCGGGTCTCGCTCCTTTGTTTGACGGGTGTCACCTGCGGAAAGTCTGACGTTCATCACCCTATCCAGCGTCGTGGTCCAACCACGGGACGGTATTGACGAACTGGAAAAAAGGCTAGTTGACGTGATTACAGCAAACCAAGCGAAGTAGCTGTGATGTTAGTCACAACAGCTCTCGGCGGCGGTTCATCGACCGTTACTGGATCGGATCGCCCAGATGCGCAAGGCTGTGACGGTGCCTACCGGCCAGGGTTTCGCTTCCAGCATCTATGTCGCCTCACCTGAAGGCGACACCGGCAAGTCGACGATCGCGCTCGGCATCCTGAACCGCTTGACGGCAATGGTTCCGAAGGTCGGCGTCTTCCGCCCGATCACCCGCCTCGGCGAAGAGCGCGATTACATCGTGGAACTGCTTCTGGCCCAGACGTCGGCCGGGCTGTCCTACGACGAGTGCGTCGGTGTGGGCTACCAGGAGTTGCACGAGGATCCCGACGCAGCGATAGCGGAGATCGTCGATCGCTTCCATCGGGTCGCCGATCGCTGCGACGCGGTCCTCATCGTGGGCAGTGACTACACCGACGTGGCCAGCCCGAGCGAGCTCGGCGTCAACGCCCGCATCGCCGTCAACCTCGGCGCGCCCGTCGTCCTGGCGGTCCGGGCGAAAAACCGCACGCCCGACGAGGTGGCACAAGTCGTTGAACTCTGCCTGGGCGAACTGCACGCCCACCACGCGCACACCGCCGCCGTGGTCGCCAACCGCTGCGCGCCCGGCGAGTTGGCCGATGTCGCGGCCGCGCTCGACCGCTTCGAGCCCAAGTCCTATGTGCTCCCCGAGGAGCCCCTGCTGGTGGCGCCCTCGGTGAGCGACCTGCGCACCGCAGTCGGCGGGACCCTGATCAAAGGTGATGAAACGCTGCTTGGGCGTGAGGTGCTCGACGTGCTGGTGGCCGGCATGACTGCCGAACACGTCGTCGAACGTCTCACCGAGGGTGTCGCGGTGATCACCCCCGGTGATCGTTCCGACGTGGTGCTGGCGGTGATGAGCGCACATGCGGCCGAAGGGTTTCCGTCGTTGTCGGCGGTCATCCTCAACGGCGGTCTGCCACTGCATGACTCGATCGCCGCACTCGTCGACGGGCTCCGTCTGCGCCTGCCGATCATCACCACGGAGCTGGGTACTTTTGCCACCGCCAGTGCGGTGGCAAACGCGCGGGCAGGGTGACGGTGAACTCCGCCCGCAAGATAGACACCGCGCTGGAGCTGATGGACCGTTACGTCGACACCACAGATCTGTTGCATCAGTTGGCCATCGAGATTCCCGTCGTCACCACGCCGCAGATGTTCGAATATCACCTGCTCGATCGGGCCCGTGCCGATCGCAAGCGCATCGTGTTGCCCGAAGGCGATGACGACCGCATCCTCAAAGCGGCGGGCCGGCTGCTGGACCGCGGGGTCGCCGAGCTGACCGTTCTCGGCGACGAGGCCACAGTCCGGGCGCGGGCGGCTGAATTGGGGGTCGACCTCACGGCGGCGGATGTGCTGGACCCCCGTACCAGTGAACTGTGTGATCAGTTTGCGCAGCAGTACGCCGAGATCCGGAAAAAGAAGGGCGTCACCGTCGAACAGGCCCGTGAAGTCATGCACGACGCCTCGTACTTCGGGACGATGCTGGTGCACAACAACCTCGTCGACGGAATGGTCTCCGGTGCCCGACACACCACCGCACACACCGTGCGACCGGCGTTCGAAATCATCAAAACCCTGCCGGATGTGTCAACGGTGTCCAGTATTTTCCTGATGTGTCTGGAAGACCGGGTACTGGCCTATGGCGACTGCGCGATCGTTCCCGACCCCACCGCCGAGCAACTCGCCGATATCGCGATCAGCTCGGCTCGCACCGCGGCACAGTTCGGAATCGAACCAAGGGTGGCGATGCTGTCGTATTCCACCGGCACCTCGGGAACCGGTGCCGATGTCGACAAGGTCCGTGCGGCAACGGAACTGGTCCGCGAACGCGACCCGGAGATGTTGGTGGAGGGGCCGATCCAGTACGACGCCGCGGTGGAACCGTCGGTCGCCGCGTCCAAGATGCCCGATTCGCCGGTCGCCGGTCAGGCCACCGTGCTGATCTTCCCCGACCTCAACACCGGCAACAACACGTACAAGGCTGTGCAGCGCAGCGCCGGGGCCGTCGCCATCGGGCCGGTGCTGCAGGGTCTCAACAAACCGGTCAATGATCTGTCCCGAGGAGCATTGGTGTCCGACATCGTCAATACCGTTGCCATCACCGCGATTCAGGCGCAGGAAAAGTGAGTTCCACGCGCACGGTACTGGTGCTGAACTCCGGTTCCTCATCGGTGAAGTTCCAGCTCATCGAACCCGACACCGGAACCTCGGTGGCACACGGCATCGTCGAGCGCATCGGTGACGCCAACTCCACGGCCAAACTGACTCTCGGAGAACAGGAATTGCAGCGCGACGGCACCATCGCCGATCACGAGGCCGCGCTGCGCACCGCGTTCGAACTGTTCAGAGAGGGCGGCGGTGAGCTCTCCGACTACGGTCTGGTTGCGGTTGGGCACCGGGTGGTGCACGGCGGACGAGACCTGTACCGGCCCACGGTGGTCGACGACTCGGTGCTCACCGCGATCACGGATCTGGCCCCCATGGCGCCGCTGCACAACCCGCCGGCGGCGCTCGGTATCGAGGTGGCTCAGCGCATCATGCCCGGCCTGCCGCATGTCGCGGTGTTCGACACCGCCTTCTTCCACGACCTCCCGGAGGCGGCGGCCAGCTACGCCATCGACCGCAATGTCGCCGAGCAGTGGAAGATTCGTCGCTACGGGTTCCACGGGACGTCACACCAATACGTCAGCCAGCAGGCCGCGGTGTTCCTCGGCGTGCCACTGGAGGGTCTGAATCAGATCGTGCTGCACCTGGGCAACGGCGCCTCGGCCTCGGCGATCGTCGGCGGTCGACCCGTGGACACCTCGATGGGATTGACACCCATGGAGGGGCTGGTGATGGGAACTCGCAGCGGCGATGTCGACCCCGGCCTCGTCATGTACCTGTGGCGGACGGCGCAGATGAGCGTCGAAGACATCGAGACCATGCTCAACCGCAAATCCGGTGTCCTGGGTCTGGGTGGCAAGATCGACTTCCGCGAACTGCACAAGCAGATCGCTGCCGGTGACACGGACGCGCAGCTGGCCTACGACGTCTACATTCACCGGCTGCGCAAGTACATCGGCGCCTATCTGGCCCTGCTGGGCACCACCAACGTGTTGACCTTCACCGCCGGGGTCGGCGAGAACGACGGTGCGGTGCGGCGTGATGCGCTCAGTGGAATGGCGCCTCTGGGTATCGAACTCGACGAACACCTCAACGACAGTCCGGCACGCGGGCCGCGGATCATCTCCGCGGAACGCTCACCGACGACGGTCCTGGTGATCCCGACGAACGAGGAGCTGGCGATCGCCAGGGCGTGTATCGACGTCCTCTGAAAGGCTCAGAACGTGCTCATCGGGCGCACGGTGTTGGCCATGTCGACCAGGGCGTACCGGTGGGCCTGGGTGGGGGCCACCCGCGCCAGCGCCCGCAGTGCCGCCTCCACCCCGAGTTGCAGGCCGTGCTGAGTGAAGGGGAAGCCCAGGATGTGGTTCGTGCTGGCCTCGTTGTCGGCGATCCAATCCATCGCGGTGCCCAGCACCAGCGCGCGCAGCTGCAGCACCCGCGGCTCGGTGTCGGGCAGGGCCTCCACCCGACGCGCCGCATCGCGGATCTGCTGCTCGGTCAGCTCGCTGTTGGACCGGCCGGAAAGCAGCGTCACGGCGCTGGTCAGCCGGGCGGTGGTGAAGTGCCTTGACGTGGCAGGCACCTGGTCGAGCGTGCGCACCGCGCCCTCTCGGTCACCGTGGGCAGACTGGGCGCGAGCAAGCCCGAAACCCGCTGAGATGACACCGTTGTCGGTGTTCCACACCGTCCGGTAGAACTGCGCCTCGTCGGCATCGCCGGCCAGTTCGGAGGTGGCGGCCAGGGCGATCTTGGGGGCGGGCTCGCCGGGCAGCGTGTCGAGCACCTCGTTGAAATGCTTGATCGCCGAGTCGTAGTCGGCGGTCAGCAGGTCCGACACGGCCCGGAACCAGATCAACCGCCAGCGCCACCCGACGCGCTCGGCAAGGTCGTCGAGTTTGCGGGTGGCTTTGGCGACATCGCCGAGATCCAACAGCGCACGCACTTCCATCAACGGCAGCTCAGTGGACTCCGACAGGTCGATCTCCTCGGAGTCCAGCGTGCCGTGTCGGGCGGCCCGCAGTGAGTCCAGGGTCTGCACCGGCTGCGACAGCACCGTGGCACTGAGCACCTTGGCGCCGACGTCGGTGGGGTCGACCAACGGCACCGGAAGCGCGGTCACGATCTCGGCGGCCGTCAGCTTCTCCGAATGGGGTTGCCCGTCGAGGTACACGTCGGTGTGCGCGACCAGCAGGTCCACCCCGAACGTCGAGCGTGACGGTGAGAACACCGTGGACAGGCCGGGGCGGGGGATGCCGCTGTCTCTGGCCACCACCTCGCGCAGCACGCCGAGCAGCTGGCCCGACATCTCGTCGGCGCTGCCGAACCGCCGCCGCGGGTCGGGGTCGATGGCACGGCGCAGCAACCGTCGGAAGCTGTCGTATTCCTTGAGGGTCGGATCGTCTTCGGGCAATCCGTCGATGTAACGGCCCCTGCGGGTCGGCATTTTGAGTGTCAGTGATGCCAGGGTCCGGCCCACCGTGTAGATGTCGCTGGCTACCGTCGGGCCGGTCCGGACGATCTCCGGCGCCTGGTAACCCGGGGTGCCGTAGAGATAGCCGAACGAGTTGATCCGCGACACCGCGCCGAGGTCGATGAGCTTGAGCTGCGACTCCGTCAGCATGATGTTCTCGGGTTTGAGGTCGTTGTAGCAGAGCCCGATCGCATGCAGATACCCCAGGGCGGGAAGAATTTCGAGCATGTAGGCGATTGCCTGGGCGACCGGCAAGCGGGTGCCCTCGGCCTGTTTGAGCGAGGTCCCGCCGACGTACTCCATCACGATGTAGCCGACGGGTTCGCCGTGGGAATCAGGGTGTTCGACGAAGTTGAAGATCTTCACGATCGACGGGTGGACCACTTCGGCGAGGAACTGCCGCTCGGCCATCGCGATGGCCTGCGCCTCGGCATCACCGGAGTGCACCAGGCCTTTGAGGACCACCGGGCGTTCGTTGACGTTGTGGTCGACGGCCAGGTACACCCACCCCAGACCGCCGTGGGCCACGCATCCTTTGATCTCGTACTGGTCGGCGACCATGTCGCCGGCGCTGAGTTGGGGCAGGAACGAGTAGGCGCTGCCGCAGTGCGGGCACCAGCCCTCGGAGAGGGCCTTTCCGTCGGCGGTGGACCGACCGACCGGCTTCCCGCAGTTCCAGCAGAACCGTTTCGATTCCGCCACAACGGGATTCGACATCAACGCGGACAGTGGATCGATCTCCGGTACCCGGGGGATCTCCACCAGCCCGCCGCCGAGTCGACGCGCGGGGAGATGGCGCGGGTCAGCGCGACAGTGTGGTCGTGCGGCGCGGTGGTGCCGTTGCCGCCGCTGTAGGTCCCTTCGGAGTCATCGTCGAAGTTCGGCCGGAAGATGGCCTGGGTGGCCATCGGCCGCATCGTGGACATCGAGTCGAACAGGGAGTCGGCGGGTTGGGTGCCCGGTCCCTCGTCGACCGAGCGGCCGGGGCCCTCGTCGGGCAGTACCCGTTCGTGCCGCATGGTGGCCGGACCCTCATCGGGGTCCTCGTCGCGCCAGACGTCGGGATGCGTGGGGTCGGCGGTCCCTTCGCGGGGGTCTCCCATTCGACTCACCTAATCCACATACCGTGCGCTCGGTGGGGCCGGGGGTGGGCCGAGCACCGTCAACCATTTGCGGTACAAGGTATTCCACGTGCCGTCCCGACGAATGCGTTCCAGAGTACCGTTGACGAACCGAACCAGCCCGGTGTTCTGCAGGTTGATGCCGATGCCGTACGGCTCCTGGTTCATATTGGGTCCGACGATGTGCAGATACGGATCCTGGGAGACCAGTCCCGCGAGGATCGAATCGTCGGTCGACACCGCGTCGACCTGACGCTGCTGCAGCGCCACCAGGCAGTCCGCCCAGGTCACCACCGTCACGATGATGGGTGCCGGGGTGATCTGGCGGACCCGCTCCAGCGAGGTGGTGCCTTTGGCCGCGCACACCCGCTTTCCGGATAGATCGGCCGCCTGGGTGATGGCCGAATCGCGTGGCGCCAGGATGCGTTGGTACGCATTGAGATACGCCGTCGAGAAGTTCACCAGCTTGCGACGTTCGCAGGTGATGCTCATGGTCTTGACCACGATGTCGACTTCGTTGTTCTGCAGCGCGTTGATGCGGTCGGCCGAGGACAGGATGCGGTACTCGACCTGGGACGGGGTGCCGAAGATGTCACGTGCGACCTCACCGGCGATATCGACGTCGAAACCGGTGATCTCGCCGGTGATCGGGTCCCGGAATGAGAACAGGTTGCTGCCGATGTCCAAGCCGACGATCAGCCTGCCCCGGCTTCGGATGTTGGACACGGCGTCCATCGCCTCGGCCTTGGTGGGGAACGGCCGCAGGCTCGCCGTCCGGTCGCAGTCCTCGTCGTCCGCGCTCGGCGGCAGCGGGGCCTCGGGAACCATCTCGGCCATGCCGGCCGGTGTGGGAGGCGGAAGGGTCAGCGCCGGCGCCGAGGCCGGAGGCGGTGACTGGGTGCAGCTGGTGAGCGTCACCATCAGCGCGGCGGTGACGGCGGCCAGCACGGTCTTGGGCGTCATCGGTACTCGCTCAGTCGAGGCCAGATACCGAGAGCCACCGCTACCGCGGCCCCCAAGGACAACACCACGCCGCCGACGGTGGCCCCGGAGAGCACCCGTCGGGCGTTGGCGATGTCGTCACGCAGTTGGTTGCGGCTTTCCCGGATGCCGGCGGTGAGCGCTTCCTCGAGCTTGTCGAACGCGGGCGTGGAGTCGTCCTCGCCGGTGCCCAGTGCCACCTGGGTGGCGGCCTGGTAATTGCCCACCGAGATGTAGGCGTTGATCCGTTCGTCAGCCGATCTCCATTTGGCCAGCAGCCTGTCGGCACTGGCCAGATCGCTCTTGTCGATGGCGTCGTCACGTTCGAGATACTGCGCGAGTTCCTGCTGCATGGTGTCGATGCGTTGGTAGTAGGACTGCTTACGGACATCCTCGTCACCGCGGCGGATCAGCGACAGGGTCTCGTCCGCGCGGGCCTGCTGGGCGGTGATCGCCAGGGTGGTGATGGTCTTCAGCGATTCGGCCGCGGTGTTCTTGGCGCTGCGGCTGCCCGCCGTCGAGATGGCCAGTGCGGTCCCCACCCAGATCACCATGATCAGGATGGCCAGACCTCCGGCGATCAGCCCGATATTGACCCGTCGCCGGGTGCGCCGGGCCAGCCAGCGGTGCGCGAAGGCACCGAACAGGATCGTGACCGCCACGACGAGGATCACCGGTGCCGGGATGCGGGTGGACGCCGTGGTCTCGGCGTCGACCCGCGACGAGGTTTCCTCATAGAGCAGCTGCGCGCTGGGCAGGATCGTCTCCTGCATCAGCGACGACGCTTCCGACAGGTAGGACGAGCCGACGGGATTTCCGGCCCGGTTGTTGGTCCGGGCGGTTTCGATCAGCCCCGTGTAGACCGTGAGCTCGGCGTTGATGGTGCCGAGCAGTTCTTGCATTTCCTGGTCGGTCAGCCCGCTGGAGGCCTGCGTCAGCGCCACGGCGGCATCGGTGATGGCCTGCTCGTAGCGTTGCCGCACCGGGCGGGGTTCGGCGCCGGCGATGAAGGCCGTGGCTGCTGCGGCGTCAGCCACCGACAGAGTGGTGTAGAGCTGCCCGGCCGCGAACGCCAGCGGCTCGGTGTGATCGAGGACCGTGGTGAGCTGCTGCTGGCGTTGATCGATGGTGGTCGAGGTGGCGAACGCGCTGATCACCCCGAGGGTGGCCAGGATGACACCGATGGCCAGGATGCGCCCGGGCGTGGTCCAGAGGAACCACCACCGCGGGTGCGCTGGTTCGGTGGGCGACCTCGACGCAAGCGGCTCGGTCGACGGGTGCGCTAACTCAACCGTCACCTGTGCGGACCTCGTTTCCCGCTTGCTCTTGTCCGGACTCGCCACCACTGTATAAGTGAATTCTAAGAGCATCTGTGTGACGCGTGGGGCAGGATCGCCGGGGGATCACACCGGTGCAGGTGCGCCGCTTATTGTGGAGCGCGTGCGTGGAGACGGCGACGGCTGGGTGGTGTCGGAAACCGGGGCGCATTTCTGGGGGCGGCACGGGGCCGCCGGTCTGCTGCTGCGTGCCCCCGCGCCGGACGGTTCCCTGACAGTGCTGTTGCAGCACCGGGCCCCGTGGAGTCATCAGGGCGGGACCTGGGCGCTGCCCGGAGGCGCTCGCGACAGCCACGAAACCCCGGAGCAGGCAGCCGTGCGTGAAGCCGAGGAGGAGGCCGGTCTCGGCGCCGACGCGCTGGTGGTGCGCACCACCGTGGTCACCGCGGAGATGCCCGGTTGGACCTATACGACGGTGATTGCCGACGCCGCCTCGATGCTGGACACCGTGCCCAACCGGGAGAGTTCCGAACTCCGCTGGGTGGCCGTCGACGACGTGGTGACATTGCCGTTGCATCCTGGGTTCGCGGCCAGCTGGCAACGGCTGCGTGAGGTGACGACCGAGATCCCGTGGGCTATTCCGGGTGAACAGCCCGCAGAGCGGAAGCCAGACGCCTAGCCGCGGCTCCCGGATCGTCAGCGCCCGTGATGGCTCGCACCACGACGACGCGGCGGGCACCGGCAGCCAGCACTTCGGGCAGTCGCTGCTCGTCGATGCCACCGATGGCGAACCAGGCCCGGTCGGTACCGCGGGCTGCGACCAGATCGGCGGTGTAACGCACCAGGTCCAGGCCCGCAGCGGGCCGACCCGGTTTGGTGGGGGTGGGCCAGCACGGACCGACACAGAAGTAGTCCACATCCTCGGCGTCCTCGGACACGGCCCGATCCACCTGCGCCCGGTCGTGGGTGGAACGGCCGATCAACGGCCGGGCGCCGATGATGTCGCGGGCCACCAGCAGCGGAAGGTCGTCCTGGCCCAGGTGCAACACATCGGCGTTGGCGGCCCGGGCGATGTCGGCGCGGTCATTGACCGCCACCAGCGCGCCGTGCCGTGCCGCGGCGTCGGCCAAGACGTGCAGTGCCTCGAGTTCGTGGCGCGCTTCCAGCGGACCGAACCGTTGTTCACCGACTGAACCCTTGTCGCGCAGCTGGATGATGTCGACGCCGCCGGCCAGTGCCGCGTCGGCGAAGGCGGCCAGGTCTCCGTGCTCGCGGCGGGCGTCGGTGCACAAGTACAGCCGGGCTGTCGACAGTCGGTCCAGCGGAAGCCGGTCGGCTTGGGACTGTTCTGGCATGCCGCAAAGGTACTGTGATTCCAGGAGAAGTCAGAAACACGGGAGTCCCGGTAGCGGGGCTGAGAGTGGGTCCACGGCGACGCAGCCGCGTCAACGACCCTGACCGTCACACCTGATCCGGGTCATGCCGGCGATAGGGAGCCTTCGAGTCATGCAGCACGCAACCCAGCGCGGATCGCTCGCCGTCATCGGCGGCGGAGTCATCGGATTGTCGGTGGCGCGCCGCGCTGCCCAGGACGGCTGGCAGGTGCGCGTGCACCTCTCGCCACAGCCGGGCGCCTCCTGGGTGGCCGGCGGCATGCTCGCCCCGCACAGTGAGGGGTGGCCCGGCGAGGAGCGGTTGCTGCAGATCGGGATGGAGTCGCTGGCGCTGTGGCGGGCGCAGGGGCCCGGGTGCTACCTCGAGGGCTTGCCGGCGCACGTGGTCACCGCGCGGGAGTCGCTGGTGGTGGCCGTCGACCGTGCCGATGCCGCGGACCTGCGCACTGTGGGGCAGTGGCTGTCGACGCAGGGCCACCCGGTGGAACTGACCACGACCGCCCGCGACGTGGAGCCCATGTTGGCGCAGGGGATCCGCCACGGGTTCCTGGCGGTCACCGAACTCGCCGTCGACAACCGCGCCGTGGTCGAAGCGCTGGCGGCCCACTGCGACGGCCTGGGGGTGTCCTGGGCGGGGCCGGTCGATTCACTGGCCGGGGTGGACGCCGACACCGTGGTGATCGCCAACGGCATCGATGCCCCGGCACTGTGGCCAGGCCTGCCGATCCGTCCGGTCAAGGGCGAGGTGCTGCGGCTGCGGTGGCGTCGTGGCTGCCTGCCCGTGCCGCACCGGGTGATCCGGGCCAGGGTGCGGGGTCGGCAGGTGTATCTGGTGCCCCGCGGTGACGGTGTGGTCGTGGGCGCCACCCAGTACGAGCACGGCCGGGACACCAGCCCGACGGTTACCGGGGTGCGGGAACTGCTCGACGACGCCTGCGCGGTGATGCCCGCGCTGGGTGAGTACGAACTGAGTGAATGCGCGGCGGGCCTGCGGCCGATGACACCGGACAACCTGCCGCTGGTGGGCCGCCTCGATGCCCGCACCCTGGTGGCCGCCGGCCATGGCCGATCCGGTTTCCTGCTTGCGCCATGGACAGCGGAGAAGATCGCCGCCGAGCTGGCCGCCGGTGTGCAGCCCGAGACGACAAAGGTCTGAAACAGCCATGATGGTGACAGTGAACGATGAAGAACTGCACGTCGACGACCACGCGACGGTGCAGACCCTGCTGGCGCAGCTGGGCATCCCGGACAAGGGGATCGCAGTTGCGGTGGACTGGACGGTGCTTCCCCGGTCCCGTTGGGATGCAGCTCTTTCCGAAGGCGCGCGGATCGAAGTGGTGACGGCGGTGCAGGGTGGCTGAGCGATGACCGAGGCGAACGTACTGACAATCGCCGGGCGCAGCTTCGGGTCGAGGCTGATCCTGGGCACCGGAGGTGCGGCCAACCTTGCGGTGTTGGAGCAGGCGCTGATCGCCTCCGGCACCGAACTGACCACCGTGGCGATGCGCCGGGTTGATGCGGGAGCAGGCACCGGAGTACTCGGCCTGCTGGAGCGGTTGAACATCATGGCGCTGCCCAACACCGCCGGCTGCCGAGGTGCGGCCGAGGCGGTGCTGACGGCTCAACTGGCGCGGGAGGCGCTCGGTACCGACTGGGTGAAACTCGAAGTGATCGCCGACGAGCGCACCCTGCTGCCGGATGCGGTCGAATTGGTCCGTGCCGCAGAGCAATTGGTCGACGACGGGTTCATCGTGCTGCCCTACACCACCGACGACCCGGTACTGGCCCGGCGGCTGGAGGACATCGGCTGTGCCGCGGTGATGCCGCTCGGATCGCCGATCGGCACCGGTCTGGGAATCGCCAATCCGCATAATATCGAGATGATCGTGGCGCAGGCCGGTGTCCCGGTGATCCTCGACGCCGGCATCGGCACCGCCTCTGACGCGGCGCTGGCAATGGAATTAGGCTGTGCCGCAGTGCTGTTGGCGTCGGCGGTGACCCGGGCCGCCGACCCGCCGGCAATGGCGGCGGCGATGGCCTCGGCGGTGACCGCCGGCCACCTGGCCCGGCACGCCGGCCGGATCCCCAAACGTTTCTGGGCGCAGGCGTCCAGCCCCACCGGTGCAGTGGTCCCGTGACGTGCCGATGCTGAGGGGCAGCTACGTTGCGTTGGGCTCGTCGATGGCGGCGGGCCCCGGGATCACGCCCCGGGTCGCGCACTCGCCGCGGCGGGCGGGCAGGTCGCAGCACAACTACCCCCACTTGGTGGCGCAGGCCCTGCAGCTGGACCTCACCGACGTGACGTATTCGGGTGCGACCACGGCGAACCTGCTGCACGAGCCCCAGCACGGAACCCCGCCGCAGATCGAGGCGTTGCAGGGCGACGAATCCCTGGTCACCGTCACCATCGGCGGAAACGACATCGGCTATGTACCGCTGTTGATGGCCGCCAGCCTGCCTGCGGTGGCGCAGCGGCTACCGGTGCTCGGGCCGGCGCTGCAGAACATGCTCGACCCGGGCGCCCGCGAGCGGGCGCTCGCAGACATCGACGGCGCCCTGCGCGCGGTGGGAAGCGCGGTCCGGGCCCGGGCGCCGCAAGCGCGGGTGCTGTTCGTCGACTACCTGACGCTGCTGCCGCCCGCCGGCCAGCCGGCTCCGCCGCTCGCTCAAGTTGACGCCGACCTGGGCAGGCGACTGGCGGACCACCTGCGTTCCGCCACGGCCGCGGCGGCGGCAGCCACCGGCTGCGAGGTGGTGGGCGCCGCCGAGGCCAGCCGCGACCATCATGCCTGGTCAGCTGCGCCCTGGACGGTGGGTGCACGGTTTCCCGTGCCCCGGCGCCCGGCACCGTTTCACCCCAACGCCGCCGGGATGGCGGCAGTCGCCGAGATGGTGGTGAGCCGCGTAAGGTCCGGGCAGTGATCGAACTCCAGGGGCTGACCAAGGTGTTCGGCCGCGGTGCGCGCGCCACCTGTGCCGTCGACGATCTGACGTGCACCGTCGAAACTGGAGTGGTCACCGGATTTCTCGGACCCAACGGTGCGGGCAAGTCCACCGCGATGCGGTTGATCCTCGGGCTGGACCGCCCGACCTCGGGAACAGCGACGGTGGCTGGTCAGCAGTACCGGAACCTGCGGGATCCGCTGCGCACCGTCGGGGCGCTGCTGGACGCCCGGGGGACTCATCCGAGCCGGTCGGTGCGGGCACATCTGGGCTGGATCGCCGCCAGCAACCGGATCCCTGCCAAACGGATCGACGAAGTGCTCGGCATCGTCGGATTGCAGGACGTCGCTGCGAAGAAGTCGGGGGAGCTGTCGTTGGGCATGAGTCAGCGGCTGGGCATTGCCGCGGCGCTGCTGGGCGACCCCCCTGTGCTGATGTTCGACGAGCCCGTCAACGGGCTTGATCCGGAAGGCATCCGCTGGGTGCGGACCCTGATGCGGGAGCTGGCTGCCGAGGGGCGCACGGTCCTGGTGTCCAGTCACCTGCTGGCCGAGATGGCCAACACCGCCGACCGGCTGATCGTGATCGGCCGTGGTCGGCTGGTGGCTGCCACGACCGTCGACGAGTTCGTGGCGCGCTCCCGTGCCGATGTCGTCCGGGTGCGCAGCCCGCAGCTGGAACTGTTACGCAACGCATTGCTGGACGCGGGAATCGAGGTCACCGACGACGTGGATGCGTTGTCGGTCAATGGCGTGTCCGCCGAGGTGATCGGTGAGCTCGCGGCCCGTAACCACCTGACGCTCTACGAACTGACTCCCCAGCGTGCCTCGCTCGAGGAGGCTTATCTGCAACTCACCGAGGACGTCACCGATTACCGGTCGGCGTCATGAGTCCGGTGTGGTCGGCGCTGGCAGCAGAGCGCATCAAACTGTTCAGCACCAGGGCCCCGGCGGTGGCGGTGTTGGTGGCGGCACTGTTCAGCCTGGGTCTGGCGGCGCTGCAGGCGTCGAACCGCGGAATGTCCGCGGTGGCACCACAGGAGGCGGCACTCGGGGTCGCGGTGGTGGCGGTGCCGGTGCTGATGGTGGTGGCATCGATGACGGTCACCGCTGAGTACCGCACCCAGATGATTCGGACCACCTTCGTGGCTGTTCCGAACCGCACCCTGGTGTTCGCCGCAAAGGCCGTGCTCAGCGGCGTCTTCGCCGCAACCGCAACCGCGATCATGGTGCTGGCAGCGGTGCTGGTCGCGGGCGCGCTGGCCCCACCCTTGGCCACGGACGCGCTGGCGGTGTCGGATCCGCACACCTGGCGCACTGTCGGTGCGTTCGCCGTCTACGCGGCCGTCGCAGCGACTCTCGGTGTCGGGGTCGGCGCGCTGATCCGCGCCGCGCCCGGCACGGTGGCGGTCTTGTTGTTGTGGCCGATGGTGATCGAGACGGTGCTCGGGATCCTGCCCGAAACCGGGGCCAGGGTAGGGCCTTATCTTCCGTTCGCGAACGCGTACACATTCATCGAGGTCCAATGGCTCTACCAGGGTTACGACATGCGGTGGGGTCCGTTCGGCGGCCTGGTGTATTTCGTCGTTGTCACCGCCGTGGTGTTCACTGCAGCTCTGGTCGTCGTCAACCGACGCGACGCCTGACCCGGTGTCCGGCCCACGACAGCTGGGTGCACCACATTTCTCGGCGGTTAACGTGGACCCAATGAGGCGCAGGAGACTAGCCGCAATCGTGGCCATCGCGACGTTCACAGTCGGTGGGTTCACCGGTTGTGGCAAGGAGGCCCGGGCGCCGCAGCCGGTCCCGGAGGCCGGCGATGCCCTCCCCGAGGCAGTGGAATTCGCCACCGCACTTCAGCAGAAGATCAGCGTCGAGGCTCTGATGGGCCATCTGCGTGCGTTGCAGCAGATCGCCGATGCCAACGACGGCAATCGCGCCGCCGGGACGCCGGGCTACGACGCGAGCCTCGACTACGTGGCCGGCATCCTGCGCGATGCGGGCTTCGAAGTGCAGACACCGGAGTTCACCGCAACCGTGTTCGATGCCAAGCCCGGCGCAGTGAGCCTGGGCGGTAAGACCTTCGAGGCGCGGGCGCTGGAATTCACCACCGGCACCCCGCCGGCGGGGGTCACCGCAGCATTGGTACCCGCTCGGGTCGAGGACAGCCCGGGCTGCACTCCTGCGGACTACGACGGTCTTCCGGTCAAGGGGGCGGTGGTGCTCGTCGACCGCGGCACGTGTCCGTTCGCCGACAAGGCCGCGGCCGCCGCCGAACGTGGCGTGGCTGCGATGGTGGTGGTGAACAACGTCGACGGGCCGTTGACGGGCGGCACGCTCGGGGAGGACACCGACGTCACCATCCCGGTCGTCAGCGTCACCAAGGCCGATGGCGTGCAGATGCGGGAGATGGCCGGCGAGGTCCCGGTCCCGGAAGCGACGGTCAAGGTCGAGACCAGCAAGCGTGAGTTGACGACCCGCAATGTCATCGCGCAGACCACCACGGGGGACACCCAGAACGTCGTGATGGCCGGGGCCCACCTCGACAGCGTGCCCGAGGGTCCGGGCATCAACGACAACGGCTCCGGCTCTGCGGCGATTCTGGAAACCGCAGTGCAACTGGGCGGCTCACCCCAGGTGCGTAACGCCGTCAGGTTCGGGTTCTGGAGTGCCGAGGAGATCGGTCTGGTCGGTTCCCGGCGTTACGTGGAATCGCTGAACGAAGACCAGCTCAAGGACATCGCCCTGTACATGAACTTCGACATGCTGGGATCCCCGAACCCCGGCTACTTCACCTACGACGGGAACCAGTCGTCGCCCGTAGGTAGCAACCAGATACCACCTCGGGTGCCGGAAGGCTCTGCAGGTATCGAACGAACGTTGGTGGCGTATCTGGATTCTGCGGGCAAGCCCGCACAGGACACCTTCTTCGACGGACGCTCGGACTATGACGCCTTCACCCTGGCGGGCATTCCTTCCGGGGGGCTGTTCTCCGGCGCCGAGGAGGACATGACCCAGGAGCAGGCTGATCTGTGGGGTGGTCAGGCGGGTGTGCCGTTCGATCCGAACTACCACAAGCCCGGCGACAACATCGACAACATCGACCAGACCTCGCTGGGTATCCAGGGTGCCGGGGTCGGGTATGCGGTCGGTCTGTACGCGCAGGATCAAAGCGGCCGCAATGGTATGCCGATTCGTGATGATCGCACCCGGCACGAGATCGCCCCGTCGTGACGTCGGCGCGCTAGCCTGGGGCGGGTGAGGCGTGCAACTGCGGTACTGCTGGCGATCGCTCTACTGTCCGGCTGCTCATCCGAGGCCGACCAATCCGAGCCTGAGCCGGCCGTCGACCTGGCCGCCGAATTGTCCGAACGGGTCACCGGTGCCGGCATGGATGTGCACCTGCAGAAGTTGCAGGAGATCGCCGATGCCCATGGCGGCAATCGCTCCGACGGGTCCCCCGGTTACGACGCCAGCGCCGATTACGTCATTAATGCGTTGCAGGAGAAGGGCTTCGACGTACAGGCGACGGAGTTCGAACGGCTCGAGACGCGGAACTCCGGAAAGCCGACCCTCAATGTGGGCGGCCGGGCGTTCCTGGTCGACCAGGCCTCGCTGCTGTTGCCGACTCCTCGAGGGGGGTTGACCGGGCCCGTCGTCAAACCCAGTGACAGTCCGGGGTGCGCACCCGCGGACTACCCCGCAACGGTGGCCAAGGGTGGTGTCGCAGTCGTCGACGACACCCTGTGTTCCATCGTCACCAAACAGAAAGCGGCGTCGGCAAAAGGTGCGGCGGCCTTGGTGGTGATCAGCGCCGGTGGCCGAAACGGCAGTCCCGCAGGGCTTTTCGAGCGTGGCTACTATGAAGAGCTGACCATTCCGGTTGCTGTCATCGGCACCGAGGGCGGTGCGGCGCTGCGCCGCGCCACCGGCCCGGCGCGGGTGGTCCTCGACGGTGACACCGTCAAAGTGAAATCCCGAAACATCGTGGCGCAGACCAAGACCGGATCAACCAAAGATGTCGTGATGGTGGGCGCGCACCTCGACAGCGTGCCTTTGGGGCCCGGCATCAATGACAACGGCACCGGCGTCGCGGCGGTCCTGGAGACGGCTCTGCAGCTGGGTGCTGAACCGTCGGTGACCAACGCCGTGCGGTTCGCGTTCTGGGGCGCCGAGGAGAAGCGGCTGGCCGGCTCGGTCGATTACGTGTTCGGACTGGACCGCGATGAGCTCAACGACATAGCGGTGTACCTCAACTTCGACATGCTCGGCTCACCCAACGCAGGCTTCTTCACCTATGACGGTGACCAGTCCGGGACTCCGAGCCCCGATGTCGATGCCGACGATGTGCCCATCGGGTCGGCGGGCGTCGAGCGCACCCTGGCCGGCTACCTGAACTTGGCGGGCAAGCGACCGGCGGACATGCCGCTGGCGGCCAACAGCGACTATGGCCCGTTTCTGACGGCCGGGGTGCCGATCGGCGGGCTCACCACCGGTGGCCCGACGAACAAGACCAATGTCCAGGCGCGCTTGTGGGGAGGTAAGCCCGGGGTACCGTTCGATCCGAACTACCACAGCAGTCGGGACACCGTGAAGGCGGTGAACCGGGATGCGTTGGCCATCATGGGCCCTGCGGTCGCGTTCGCCGTCGGCACCTATGCCGCGTCGATCGAGGGACCCAACGGGCTGCCGGTGCGCGACAAGCGGCACCGGGCGGCGATGGGGCCCTAGATCATTGGCGACGCCTTCAACCTCGCAGGGTTTCCGAAGGCGACTCGCCGTAGCGGGCGCGGTACTGCTGGGCGAAGCGGCCGAGGTGGAAGAAGCCCCATCTGCTGGCCACTGCGGTGATCAATTCTGTTCGGACGTGTGGCCAGTAGCTGGCTCATGATAGGTCCGCCAGCGCCTCGGCAGTGTGCAGATCGGCGTAGGCCGCCGAATAACGTTGCGCCAGCGCCAGTGCGATATCGGGCCGCTGCCACAACTCCCCGGCACTGGCGGTACACAGCCAGAGGGTGAGTCCGTGGGCAACCGAGGCCCGATAACGCAGCCAGATGTCCTCCGGTGACGGCAGCTCATCGGCGGGCAGCCCGAGGGCTTCGCGGTACTCCTCGAGCAGAGCACGCTCGCTGCCGCGACGGTCCTCGGTGGTCAGCGCGCCCTGCAGGAAGTACCCCAGGTCCAACGAGAAGTTGCCGCGGCGCGCCACCTGCCAGTCCAGGAAACCGACCTCGCCGGTGGGCAGCAGGTAGGTGTTGCCGATGTGCGCGTCACCGTGCAGCAGGGTCACTGAGCTGGTGGTGAGAGTCCGGATGTAGGGCTTCCAGACGTTTTCGATCAGGTCCCCGATCGACAGCGCGTGTACCGCCGGCGGGGCGTCGTCGCCGAGGCGCTCCAGCGCAGCGGGCAGCGGCGCGTATTCCATGCCGTCCCAGGGCACAAAAGGCTCCAGCCACGACAGGGCCGGTTCCGTGTCGACTCGATGGTTCCAGAATCCGCCGTGCATCCGGGCCAGCCCGCGGACCCCGCTGGCGGCCTGTTCCACTGTCAGCGGACGGGTGGCGTCACGCGGGTCGGCGTCGCGGGCGGTGAGATCCTCCATCACGAGGATGAAGTCCTCGTTCACCTCATCGATGACGGCCGAATAGACGGTCGGATGTTCCAGCGGCAGCACCAGATCCGCTTCGTTGATCGCCGAGAACAGGCGCGGCTCGTGCAGCAGGCCACTGGTCAGCTTGATGAGGTCCTTGTGGCCGGGGTCGACGCCCTTGACGAAGACGGTGGCGGGCCCGGTGCCCGCGGCATACGTCAGCGCCAGGCGAGCACGACGGTTGGTGCCGTCGTCACGCAACGCGACGGTGACCGTGTCGACCTCGACACCGGGGTGGTGACGCGACAGTGCAGCCGTCATCCAGCTCGGCGTGACCTCGTCCCAGTCACCGGGGACCACCACGTCTGCGGTCGTCATCGAACGACCGCCGGCATCGAGTCCCAGCCGCGCACCGTGGAAGTGGGCGACAGCTTCGCGCGGTCCAGATCGACCTCCCATTCGGGGAACCGCTTGAGGATCTCCTCGAGTGCGATCCGGCCCTCCAGCCGCGCCAATGCCGAACCCAGGCAGTAGTGCGTGCCGACGCTGAACGCCAGGTGCTGGCGCGCTTCCCGGTGGATGTCGAAAACGTCGCCGTCAGGCGGGAATTGACGATGATCACGCACGGCAGCCCCGATCAGCATCATCATCACGCTGCCCTCGGGCACCGTCTGCCCATGGATGGAGACATCTCGGGTGACATAGCGCGCCACGTGGGGTGCGGGCGGTTCGAACCGCAGCAGCTCCTCGATCGCCTGCGGAATCAGTTCCGGATTGGCGGCCAGCTCGCGGCGTTGTTGCGGGTGTTCGGCGAGAACCTTTGCCGCCCAACCGATCAAGCGGGTGGTGGTCTCGTTGCCGGCCCCGGCCACCACATTGATGTAGATCAGGATCTCTTCGCGCGTGAGCTTGCGGGTGAGCCCATGCTCGTCGACGAACTCCACGTTGAGCAGCTCGGTCATGATGTCGTCGGACGGGTTGTCGGCGCGCCAGTCGATGTAAGCCTCGAAGATCTCGCCGGTGACCAGGCCGTCCTGGGCGGCGCTCATCGGCTTGCCCTCCTCGGTGCGCAGCTGGGCGTTGCCGTGGTCGCGGATCTTCTCCTGGTCGCCCTCGGGGATGCCGAGCAGCGCGCTGATCACCCGCATCGGCATGACCGCACCGAAATCGGTGATGAAGTCGAATGAGCCGCCGTCGACCAGCGGATCCAGGCTCTGTGCGCAGAACTCCCTGATCTTCGGCTCCAGTGCGTTGACCTTGCGCGGGGTGAACATCCGCGAGAGCAGCTTGCGGTGGATGCCGTGGATCGGCGGATCCTCGAAAATGAGTGCGCCGGAGGGGATCTCGATATCGGCCTTGATCAGTTCGAGAATGGCGCCGCGCGCCGAACTGAACGTCTCGAAATCGACCAAGCCCTTGTTGACGTCGGCGAAGCGGCTGACCGCATAGAAGTCGTGCTGTTCGTTGTAGTACAGCGGCGCTTCCTCGCGCAGCCGCGCGAAGGTGGGATACGGGTCAGTGTTGATGCCGACGTCGTACGGGTCGAAATAGACCTCATTGGAGGTGGTGACTGTCACAGGAATCGCCTCTCTACGCGCTGAGCCGAGCGTAGGTTACGCGCGTAACCAAGTCCAGTGTCTGCGTTACAGAACTTGATATTCGTGTCAGGTCGAAGCGCGCTGGATCAACCGCGCGACGTGCGCTCCGGCCGAAATGGGGGCGACGGGATAGCCCAGCTCGGCCATGATCGCCGCCACCGAGAAATCGACGATGCCCTCGGGGTCGAAGCCGACGGAGGTCAGCGGCGGGGCACTCACCGCCCCCAGCGGGGTGGCGTCGACACCGATCACCGCAAGATCGTCAGGGCAGCGCACGCCCGCCTGCCGGATGCCGTGCAGTACCACGAATGCCGTCTCGTCACTTTGAGCGCACACTGCGCTGACACCCTCGCCGATCCACTGGTCGACCATCGGGCCGGCATCGGCACCGTCGGTGGCGACGGTACGCACCACCACCTCGGGCAAGCCGTGATCGCGGGCAGCGACCCGGACACCCTCGAGCCAGTAATCACCGAGAGGCCGCAGCTTGGCATTGTCGGTGAAGGCGAAACCGAGATTGCGGTGCCCGCGGTCCACCAGGTGCTGCACGCGCATCTGTCCCACCGTGAGGTGCAGTGAACCCAGGCCACGTAGCTCGTCGCTGCCGAGGTGGATCTGCGGGATGCCCGCCTCCCTGACCGCCGCGAATGCCCGGCCGCCCAGCGGGAAAACCGATGTGACGGCCATCGGGTGCAGATTCGAGATCGAGTCGACGACGTTTTGATCGTCGTCGGTCTCGAACTGCAGGGACAATACGATCCCGTGTGCGGCAAGCGCCGTCGTTAGTCGGCTTCCCACTTCAATGGGTAACTCCCCCAACGCCATTCGCGGAACCACATAGAGCACCACACCGCTACCGCCGCTGGCGAGATTGCGCGCCGCGAGGTTGGGCCGGTAACCCAGCGACGCGGCTGCGCTGCGCACCGCGGCCCTGGTCTGCTCGGAGATCCGCTGGCCTTCGACATTGTTGAGGACATAACTGACCGTCGCGGTTGAAACGTTGGCCAGGCGCGCGACATCGGCTTTCGTCGGTCGCGATGCACCCCTGACCGCCACGGGCCACCTCCGATTCATGTCACCAACAAACATGTCCATGGTGGCACGACGGGCTACCCGGCGGATCGCTCCGGCGATCAGCCCTAGAAGCGCCGTACCTTCGGCCGGCGCTCGTCACCGTCGACGTCGATCCACTCGCCCTGGTGGTAGCTGTGCGGAACCCTCGATCCGGTTCGGACCACATCCAACGTCCCGTCACTGTGCTTGACGTAGGCGTCCCCATACCTGGCGTACTCGTCTGTTCCACCATCGACGCGCGTCACGTTCACAGGAGTGCCCGTCTGCCATCTGCGGGGTGCGCGGGCGTACAGTCGCCAGGACAGGGACCACTCAGGCCCCTCGATGAAGGGCCCACTGTGTCCGACAAGTCTCCGCGTCAAGGAATGTCCAAGAAATCTGGCAAGTCACTCAAAGAAAAGCGGGCGGACAAGCGTTCCAGCGGCAACACCGGCACCTCCACCACCCAGAAATAGTCTGCCCGCGATCAAATACGTTGCGGGTCAAGGCGTTCGGATGACGAAACCTGGTAGCTACCGCGTCACCCGCATGTCTGCTCGCACGTGCGAAGTCGGCGGCTCCTCGCGGGTGATGACCTCAGTCGAGAGCGCCACCAGGCGCGACTTCGGTATTCGAACGCGTGGCTTGCGGCACGCAGTGCGACGCGAGTTTGCGGTCGGTGGTTCAGTGAACGATGTGCCGAACGGGGGTCGAGAAGCATTCATGTCGCCTCGTCACTGCCGTCGATCCTGAGGGTTCCCGGCTCCGGCGGCATCGAGGGACTCCAGCCCGGCTTCGGGTGTCAGCGGCAGGGCGTCACCGTCGCCGCTTGTCGGCAATACGGTCGAGCCATTCGATCATCAGTTCGCGTTCAGCCAGGGTCAGAGGCACATCGTCGTCTCCGAGGGCTTGCCGCAGTGCCGTGGCACGTCCGGTCAGCGTATTGCGTGCCTTTGCCGCTCCCGAAGTGACCATGATGCTCGCGAGGGCATTCTCGCGAGCGATCTCACTGAGCTCCCGATCGCGCTTGGCCGCGGGAACCATCAGCTGCGTGATGACGAAACCCACACCGCAGGACTGGAAAAGGGCCGTCGCACGCTCGACGCTCATCCGCAACCTGCCGTCGTCGGCTATTCGACCGATCGCACTTGCAAGCATTGTCACCGTCGTCTCGGCGGCCGCAGAGATCGCCTCACCGCGGCGGACATTCCCATAGATCAAGGCGAAGCATTCGGGCTGCGCGAAGCCGAAGGACACGAACAGGTCCCACAGCCGCCGCAGATCGGCGACCGAATCCTCCGACTGCCGGAGCAACCGGCGCTTCTTGGCGATGTAGCCCTCGAGGACGTGCAGGGTGACCGCTTCGAGCAACCCATCCTTGTCCCCGAACCGGCGATAGAGGATCGGCGGTTGCGTACCGGCGGCGGCGGCCACCGCGCGCGTCGACACCGCCTCGACGCCTCCCTCGCGTAGCAGCTCGGCCGCCGCCTCCAGCAAACGGTCCGATACGAGTGTTTGAGTGTCGACCGACATGTTACCGACGATAACACCCGGGGTCACCGGCCTGGCGCGGCCACGCTTGGACGCCAGCATGAGTGTCGCTGATGTGCCCAGTAGCTCCGGCTGACCGTCGGCGGGCAGGGGTAGGTCGGCTCCCCATCAGCATCCGGTTGGTCGACGTAGCTGCGGATGATGTCGGGCCGCGGACAGGGACGAAGATCTGCTCGCTCCGGGAGCAGATGGGGCTAGTGGCCGCGCGACACCGGCGGGAGAAAGTGCTAACGTCGATAGCGATTCGCCGATATCCGCGAAAACATTCCTGCGGCGGATATCGATCTGCTGTTGTCGAGAGGCTCTTGTAGAACGAAGTTGCCCAAGGGGGCGATTGTCCCCAGTCGAAGAGTTCTAGGACTTGATCATCGGTGACGCGCATGCACTTGAATTTTTCATGAACGGTGAGGCGCAGGGGAATTCGACTGGGTTCGGACGTTGTTGTTCAAGTGTCGGTCCCGGTCTCGACATTCCCTCTCGAGCCGGCGAGCGAGCCGAGAGCTCGGCGATGACACGCGATGCGTGCAGTGTCGGGGCCGATCGACACAGGCGTTGGGCAATGCGGCCGTAACTGGGTGGCAATGACGCCACCGCCAGGCAGGAATTGGTTTGCGAACCCGTTCGGCTCACGAACCCCCCGGATACACGCCGATCAAGGAGATCGATCCGATGTCTGTAAGGCGACAAACTCGTCAACGCACACTTTCCACCGGCGATAGCGCCGACGGGCAACCCACTGACTCGATGGACCGACACCGCGCGAATGAACGGTTTGTGCGCGAAACCGAGTCGCTACGCGATTTCCTGGTCCGGAACGCCACCCGGTTGACCCACCAACGCGCAGACGCCGAAGACCTCGTGCAAGAAACCCTGCTCAAGGCTTATACATCGTTCGACAGCTACCGGGAAGGAACCCACCTCAAGGTCTGGCTGTTACGGATCATGTCCAATACCTGGATAGATAAGTATCGGTGGACACAACGCCGCCCCGCAGAGCAACTCCGCCCCGACCTCACCGACACGCGATTGACCGCCGATGAATCCCACCCGAGCATCCGTGGCGGCGTACAGTCCGCCGAAAGTCAAGTGCTGGAGGCACTTCTGAGCGACGCCGAACTGGCCCTGCTGAAGCTTCCTGATGGGCTACGCGAAATCGTGTACTACGCTTGCATCGCCGACTATCGCAATACCGAAATAGCCGCGCTGTTGAACATTCCGGTGGGTACCGTGGGCTCGCGCTTGCACCGCGGCAAAGCCTTACTGCGCGACGCCCTGACCGATATCAACGACGCCACGCGTCAACCGGCTCGATGACACCGCGCTCCGCAGGTTGACCACTGCAGCTGCGCCAATCTGGTCCGTACCGCGCTCAGGAGAGCGCGCACCGTCCCGGTCCAGATCAGCGTCAAGATCAACGAAACAGATACTGTACGAACAGATTCCATTGATCGGAATAGCGATGCTCGGTGTGGGTCGCGCCGGCGGAGCGTAACAGGCGGAGCCAGCTGGCCGCGTCGAGTTCGTAGACGTCGCGTGCCTTGCGAGGCGCGTAGGCGTAGTCGATCTGGTCCAGGCACCACTGCCGAAGGATTGCCTCCCAGCGGCGGCGCAACGTCGAGTCCGGCGGGGCGTCGTCGATGGCGCGGGCGACTGCCCGCGCTGTGCGGCGCACGTAGACATCGAGAAAGTGGTCGACGAGGACCTCGTCGCCGGGTCCCAAGTCGATCTCGTTGTAGCAGTCGGCTTCGTTGAGGATCCCGATACCGTTGCGTGGTCGCAGCGCTTCGACGAATCGCTGTGCGATCTCGAGCTTGCCGTCACCCTTCATCCCGAACTCAGCCCGCTGGGCAGCATCTCTTCCGGGGTGATGATGCAGGGTCAGGCTGCACACGATGACATCGGCATCGGGGATCGTCGCGTCCTTCACGTCCGCGATGACTGGTCGGAAGTCGACAGTGGCCGGTAGGCGTCGGCCCACCACGTCGTGCGCGTTGGGGTTCGGGTCGATGAGCGTGAAAGTCCCCGGAGCCAGTGCGTCGAGTAGCCCATCCCACAACGCACCGTTGCCGCCGCCGACCTCCACCACGTGCCAGTCGGTGCGTTCTTGCAAGGTGCCGGCGATGACGGCGCGGTTGTGCGCGTAGATGTCGTGGACAAAGGGCAGTTGCGTCCACGCCTCGTACAGACTGTCGGAACCGAAGGTGGTGTTCCAGGCTTCGTCGGTGGGTTTGCCGAGGTGTGCCCGCAAGTCCGCCAGTGCCGCGTGCTGAGTAGCGCGCGGGAGCGCCGAGAGCGCGTCCAGTCTGGCCGTCCAATCGCCGGTGAGAAGTGACTCGGTACTTCCGCGACTTGACCTCTCCGCGATGTTCATACCAGTGGGAACGCCGGAGGAGCACCAATCATTCAGATGGCACTCCGACGCGCCCATCGGTGCCGAGGCGTTTACACACGGACGCGGCGTGGGGCGATGTCGAAGAACGCAGCGGTAGCAGCGGCAGCGGAGATGTCCTGCCCGGTCTTCCCGAGGATGAATGGCGCCTTCGCGGGGCCCGGAATCGTGTGCCCGCCGTTGTGGACGGTGAAGAGCCTGACCGCAGGATGGTCCGCTTGGCGGTAGTCGGTCTGCTCGATCCAGGTCGTGGAGGACGCCCCGGCGGCCTTCGGCACCCGATTCACCACCGGGTCGCTGGTGATCTGGTTACGACGGGCGAAGTATTCGGCAGTTGCCGGCATTGACCGGGTCACCCCGCCGACCTTGAACATCCGGCGGGCCCAACCGCTCATGGTTCCTCCCCGATACGGGACGACCCGGTCCTTGGTGCCGTGGATCAGAAGCAGGGGCATTGCCACGGTCTGGGGGACGGGGAAAGGCAGCTGGAAGTTCTCCGGGGCCGGCATCGTGGCACTGAACACGGCCGCTCCGGCGAACAGGTCGGGTCTCTCGTGAATCAGTCGAAACACCATCTGGCCGCCGTTGGAATAACCCAGGGCGAACACGCGCTCCCGGTCGATCCCGTATGAGGCTTCGAGGTCGTTGATCACGCCGGCCGCGAAACCCACGTCGTCGACATTCTCCAGGCGAGCCGGAAAGGAGCTCTCCTTGCGTGCGTCGTTCCAGTTGCCTTTGTACCCATCGAGGTAGGCGACCACGGCGGCCCCACTGCCGGCCATGGCATCGAAGGCTCGCCCGGTGAAACGACGATGTGTGTCCCCATTCTGCTTCGAGCCGTGGAAGATCAGCACCAGATCCCGGTGCTGCGGCGAATTCTGCTCGCCCACAACGGTGTACGTACGCACCGTGCCGCCGACGTCAATTGTCCTACGCATGTTCGTGCCCCACTCTTCCTCTGCTGTCATGTGACGGTCAAGTCTCCTTCGGAGGCGCGCCGCCCAGGCGCAATATCGCCGCTCTCATGCTACCGTCGATATCGTAGCGATGTTTTCGATGGAAACAGGTAACGGCGTGCCGCCCAGCGTTGTTTGACATCCCACCGTCTTTGGGGGGTTCGCAACTGACCGAAGCTCAGTTATTTCAGGCTAGGAGTCCAGATGCTGGAAGCGCGCCCAACCGCCCTCGCAGATCTCACCAGTTTCGTTCCCGGGCGCGTACACCTTCCCGGCTCCGACGACTACTCGCGCGGCGTGGCTATCTGGAATGGTGCCGTCACGGCACGCCCAGCAGCTGTGGCGCGGCCACGATCCTCCGATGAAGTGCAGCAGATCGTCCGGTTCGCCCGTGAACACGACCTCGCGCTCACCGTCCGAGGCGGTGGACACGACTGGGCGGGCCGCGCCCTCAATGACGGCGGACTCGTCGTGGATCTGTCGGGTATGCGACAGGTGCGCGTCGACCCGGTGGCTCGTGAAGCGGTCGTCGACGGCGGGGCGACCGCTGATGACGTGGTTCGCGCCGCCGAGTCGCACGGGCTGACTGCCGCCACAGGAACCGTCGGAGACGTGGGCATGGTCGGCTTCACCCTCGCCGGGGGATACGGCCCCCTGAACGGGATCGCCGGACTCGGCGTCGACAACCTGATCGAGGCGCAGGTGGTCCTCGCGGACGGACGGTCGGTGACCGCGACCGAGGCCACTGAACCAGACCTGTTCTGGGCGTTGCGTGGCGGCGGTGGGAATTTCGGCGTGGTGACGCGCATTCGACTGCGGCTGCACCCGGTGGGTGCGGTGACGACGGGTGTGCTTGTGTTCCCGTGGCAGCAGGCCAATCACGTGCTGAGAGGGTACGACGCCCTGATCCCGTCGATGCCCGACCACCTCACGGTGCAGAGCGGTGTCATCTCCACTCCGGACGGTCAGCCGGCGGTGTTCCTCGCGCCGACCTGGGTCGGGGACTCCGAGGAGGCGTCGAGCTGGATCGGTGAAGTGAGCCGGCTCGGCAGCCCCGTCGTAGAACAGGTTGCGTCGATGTCCCCGAGCCTCCAGTTGCACCTGCTCGACGAGATGGTTCCCCGCGGCCGGTCCTACGAGTTACGCACGGTCAATCTCGCCGCGCTGTCGACGGGCGCCATCGATGCTCTGGTACGGGCCGGCTCGACGAGGACGAGTCCATTCAGCATGGTCGCCATTCACCACTTCCATGGTGCATCGACGCGGATCGGCCTCGCAGACACTGCGTTCGGCATCCGAACCCCGCACTTCATGGTCGAGATCATCGCGGCGTGGGAGTCCGGTGACGCTACGGTGCATCAGGATTGGGCGCAAGCACTGTTCGATGCGCTTCGCGTCGACGCCCTGCCCGGTGGTTATCCGAACCTGATGGGGCCGAACCAGCGCAGCCAGGCCGATGCCGCTTACGGGCCGAATGCGGAGCGGCTGCTCGACGTCAAGAAGCAGTGGGACGGTGCCAATACCTTTGCTGCGACGTTACTTCCGTCCCGACGCTGACCTGAACCGCACACAACCTGATCACGTCAACGGTTCGGCGGGGGCCACGTCCGGCGCGGTGGGACGTCCCCGCAGCGCGGCCAGCCCCTTCATGCCGTGGTAGACCAGCAGCGCGGCGATCGACCCCAGCGCAATGCCGGTGAAGGTGAGATTGCCGATCTGCCAGGTGAAGTCGGCGATGCCGATGATCAATGCGATGGCCGCGGTCATCTGGTTGATCGGTAGCGAGAAGTCGACGTTGTTGGTCAGCCAGATCCGCACACCGAGCACACCCACCAGGCCGTACAGCACGATAGTCGCCCCGCCGAGCACGCCGGGTGGGACCGCGGAGATGGTCGCTCCGACCTTCGGGCACAGCGCCAACAGGATCGCGGCGACGCCTGCCACCCAGTACGCCGCGGTGGAGTACACCCGGGTGGCAGCCATCACGCCGATGTTCTCGGCATAAGTCGTGGTGGCCGACCCGCCACCGGCGCCGGCCAGCACGGTGGCGATGCCGTCGGCGGCCAGCGCCCGCCCGGTCAGCGGATCGGTGTCCACCCCGGTCATCTGCCCGACGGACTTGACGTGGCCGATGTTCTCGGCGACCAGTGCGATCACCGCCGGCAGGAACATCGGCAGTACCGCCCAGGTGAACGTCGGCGCCTGGAACTCGGGAAGTCCGATCCAGGCGGCGGAGGCGATGCTCGAGGTGTCGACATCGCCGAGGAACAATGCCAGCACGTATCCGATCGCCACGGCCAGGAAGATCGCCAGTCGGCCGAGGATGCCCCGGAAGAACGCCAGCGCAGCCACCAGCAGGACCAGGGTGACGATTCCCACCAGCGGGCCTTCGACGAAGTTGTTTTTCGCCGCCGGAGCCAGGTTGAAACCGATGAGCGCGACGATGGCGCCGGTGACGATCGGCGGCAGGATCAGGTCGATCCAGTGGGTGCCTGCCAGGTGCACCACGGCGCCGATCAGGATCAGCAGCACCCCCACCGCGATCAACCCGCCAAGCGCGCTGCCGGTGCCCGCGGCTGCTGTGGCCGCCGTGACAGGCGCGATCACCGAGAAGCTGGACCCGAGATAGCTCGGCAGCCGATTGCCGGTGATGACGAGGAACAGGATGGTCCCGATCCCCGAGAACAGCAGGGTGGTGGCCGGCGGGAAACCGGTGAGCACCGGTACCAGGAACGTCGCACCGAACATGGCCACCACGTGCTGGGCCCCGAGGCCGATGGTCCTCGGCCAACTCAGCCGCTCGTCGGGGGCGACGACGAAGCCGGGATCGGTGCGGCTCTCTACTGGTTTCCAGGTCAGTGGAATCATCCGTCGACTACACACCACCGCGGCGCGGGCCGCACACCGAACATCCCGACCTCCACCCCGGTACGCCCAAACCGACGTTTGCGGTCATTGTCAAGCTGCTTGGAGTCGGTCGGGTTGATTTTTGGTGGGGAGGTTGATGCCGACGATGGTGCTGGGCGCTGGGGTCTGTGGGCGGTTTCGGAACCGTTCGGGGTGGGTGGCGTAGTAGGCCTGTTGAACGTCGTCGCGTTGCTGCCAGTTCTGCACCCATGATCCGTTGTGGACTTCTGCCGGGGTGAACAGGGCGATGCCGCTGTGGCGGTGGTGCTGGTTGTACCAGGGCATGTAGGCGCCGACCCAGGCGCGGGCGGCGTCGAGGTCATCGAAGGCGCCCGGATAGTTCGGCCGGTACTTCATGGTGCGGAACTCTGATTCGGAGAACGGGTTGTCATTGCTGACCCGGGGCCGGTTGTGGGTCTGGTCGACACCGAGACCGGATAAGAGATCTTTGAGCAAGGTCGACCGCATCGCCGGTCCGGAGTCGGCATGCACGGCCTGCGGCAGGCCATGTTCGGCGAAGGCGTCTTCGAACATGTCGACGGCGAGCTGGTCGCATTCGCGTTCCTCGACGCGACAGCCCACGATCTTGCGGGAGTAGATGTCGATGATCGAATACGCCTTGAATGCCATACCGCGCCAGGGGGTGCGCAGATCGGTGATGTCCCAGCTCCAAATCTGGTTTGGTCCTGTTGCTTTGAGTACCGGCACAGGCCTCGGTGTTGTGTGACCCGAGCGCCGCGTCGGTGCGACTGGACGCGCACTTTGATCTTCGATGGTCGTCGCGATTCGCCACCAGGACCGCCGTGACGCGAGCATCAGGCCGTCATCCCAGCAGGAGGCGAACGAGTGATCCACTGACTGGCCGGCCGCCCAGCCGGCGGTGATCACCGCCGCGATCACTGAGCGGTCGGCTTTCGGGATCCGTGACGGGTAAGCCCGATCTTTCTGCGGCACAGGATCGGCCACCGCAGGGCGGGGCTTGGATCGGTAATGCCACGTCGAGCGTGACAAGCCGATCATCTTCAACGCTTGGCGTTGCGATCCGATCGCCCGAGTCAACTCGGCGACGAGTCCGTTTTCGAGGTCGAGGAACTGCTCAGATCGGTCGTCATGGTGGTGTCGGGCTCTTGTTCGCTCCTGTCGTGCAAGAGCCCGATAGCTTTTCCCAAGGCGGCATTGGTCTGTTCAAGCTCATCGACACGCGCCTGAAGACGCGCGAGCTCGGCCTCGTGTCGCGCTGCTTCAGCGGCCCGCGCTCTGGCTATGGCGGTCCGTTTCACCGGTGGAGTCGTCACATCACTACCTTCTCGCGGAATCAGGCCACGGTCGAGGTCACCCTCATACAGCGATTCCCGCCACCGCCTCAACCGGTGATACGTCAAACCACGACTGACCAGCCACGGACCCTTCTGTCCCTGAGGTTGCAGGTGATATTCGTGGACCAACTCCACCATCTCCGCCGCCGAATAACCCGGACTAATCGACACCGCACCGCTCCTCACCCTGTCCACTAACTGACTCACAGCCAGCCTGACAAAGAGGGTTGGGTGCGCAAGGTCGACTAGCGCGCACCAAAACGTCGATCTCGGCGGGTCCTCGAGCGCACCAGATAGATCAGGGCGCCGGCGGCCAGCACCACCGCCCCGGCAAGCACCGCGGCCCGCGGCAGGGTGAGCGCCAGCAGCAGGCAGCCCGCCAAGCCCACCACCGGGATCATCCGTCGTCCCAGGGTCAGCGCCGCGCAGTTGGCGATCGCGTAGTACACCAGCACCCCGAACGACGAGAAGCCGATGGCACCGCGCAGATCGACGGTAGCGGCCAGCACGGCCACCACGGTGCCGACCGCGATCTCGGCGTAGCGGGGGACGCCGGAGGGCTGGTGCACGGTGGCCAGCACCGGCGGAAGATGCTGATCGCGAGCCATCGCCAGCGTGGTGCGCGACACCCCCAGGATCAGCGCCAGCAGTGCGCCGAGCGCTGCCAGCGCTGCCCCCGCGCGCACTGCCGGCACCAGCCAGTGCAGCCCCGCCGCGGCCACGGCGTCGGCGATCGGTGCGTGCGCGACAGCAAGGCCGGCGCTGCCCAGGACAGACATCACGGCCACGGCGACCGCGGCGTACACCACCAGGGTGACGGCCAGTGCCAACCGGATCGCCCGCGGAATGGTGCGGGCCGGATCGCGCACCTCTTCGCCGAGGGTGGCGATGCGGGCATAGCCGGCGAACGCGAAGAACAGCAGGCCGCCTGCCTGAAGCACTCCGAGGACCGTTGCAGTATCACCGCTTTGGGCCCACAGCGGGCGGGCTGACCCGCTCGCCGCGATGCCGACGACCACCGCGGTCAGCACCGCCAGCACCACAGCCACGATCACCCGGGTCAGGAGTGCTGAACGCTGGACCCCCAGACAACTCAGCACCGTCAGTGCGGCCACGGCGCTGACGGCGACCGCGTGCGCCTGCTGCGGCCACACGTAGATCCCGACGGTCATGGCCATGGCCGCGCACGATGCCGTCTTGCCGACTACGAACGCCCACCCGGCGAGATACCCCCAGAAGGGTCCGAGGCGTTCGCGCCCATAGACATACGTGCCGCCGGACTGCGGGTACAACGCCGCGAGTCGGGCAGAGGAGCTGGCATTGCAGTACGCCACCAGCGCTGCCACGGCGAGTCCGAGCAACAACCCCGGTCCTGCGGCCGCTGCCGCCGGGGCGAACGCGGCGAAAACGCCGGCACCGACCATCGACCCGAGGCCGATGGTGACGGCGTCGGTGAGACCCAACCGTCGCGACAGCGGTGTGCTCACCGCCCACTCATAGCACGCGGAGGTGAGCAGCAGGTGGCGCCGGACCCAAGGCGGACCCGTGCAGGTCGGTGTCGGGCAGTGGGCCGGCCACCGCCCATCAGATCAGCCTTTTCCCCCGTTGGACTCGTCGCCGGATATCGGTGAGGAGCAGGTAACTTCCGCCCTGGCGGATGAACCGCGGCAGGAACCTGTTGGCGAACGCCACCACGAGGAACAAGCGCTCGAATTGCCGTTGTCGGCGGTCCGTCCAGGTCACCCCCAGGGCTTCCCGGAAGACCGGGGCCAAGAAGCCGGTGGTCAGGAAACGCAGCAGCGGAACAGATCCGGGTCGCAGCGCGCCGGTGACCATGCGCAGCCCGAGGAGGTCGTCGAGGTAGCCACGCACGGTCTCATCCATGGCGACACGTTCGCAGGCGGCGTTCCAGTAGTCGTCGAACTCCGCCCGTGTTGCCGGCCACTGGTCTTGCTGGACCTGCAGCGTGGTGCCCAAGGTGGCGCCGGACTGGTAGAACATCTCGGCTTGCTCGGGCGTCAGCTCACCGCGCAGCAGCTGGTAGGTGTCTTCGAGCCCGACGTACAGACAGGCTGCCACCCACATCTGCAGGTCGCGGTCAAAGGCGCTGTAGCGCACCGGGCTTTGCGGAGTGGATCGGACCTGGCGATGTGCGCCGTCGACCGCGGTGCGATAAGCCAGGCGGTCGGCGTCGGTGCCCATGATGGCCACCGCAAGGTAGCTGAATGTGGTTCGCGCCCGCTTCCAGGGGTGGTGCATCAGGCTGCCGGACACTACCGTCGACTCGGCCACGCCGTGGCCCACTTCAGGCCACGACAGTTGCATCACCACGTTGGCGGCGCCGGCGGCAAACGACCAGAAGTCCATCGCGTCGGCGACCGTCACCTCGCGATCGTGCCAGCGGCGGGTTCGGTGGGTGATCCGTATCCGCGTTTGCTCGGTGCTCAGCACAGTCATGTCATGCAGACGTTGGAGAACAGCAGTACCGGCCAGGACACGATGGATCCGAGGAACGAAACCACCAGATCGGTGCCTTGCAACGTGGACAGGTGGGCGGTGTGGGTGATCGACCAAATGGTCCCGATGACCAGGTACGGGGTTCCCAAAATGATTCCGAGACCGATGATTTCGGCGATGGTGAGCTGATAGCTGAGTACCGAGCGGAGTTTCTCCAGCATGCGCCGCCTCCCTCAGGGTGGCGCGGGTTCCCCGACCCGGCCCCGAGCCCATATGTTAATGACGGTTCTGCATTTGTGTCCGCGGTTTCGCCGAGAATGGTGGGTCTGGGATTCCCGGTTTGGGTGGGGTGCGCGGGGCCAGGGTGCGGGACGTGTCGACGAGCGCACCTGCTGTGGGGATGGACGGGATCGCGGCGCGTGTCGGTATCGGCACGCGCCGCGACGTACCGGCACTACCAGGGCGAGTACGAACTTTCCGGCGACGCGGTGCTCGGTCTGGGGGACCAACTCGCGGACGCTATCGCATTCGCAAACCCCACCCCAGGTGTCCTGTACCGGTGGGAGTGGCGCTACCTCGGGGTTCTAGCTAGCGGTTGCGCGCTGCATTGGCGCCGACGTACACCACGTAGGCGAGCCCACCGATGGCGGCGAACTTGCGCGTCTTCGGGCTGACCATGGCAAGACCGATCGCGGTTTCGAAGCTGCCGTTGGCGTAGATGTGCTTGCGGGTGTTGCGTGGGAACGCCGGCGCGGTAAACGACTCGAACACCTGCGGGCGCAGGAAATGCGACACACCGGTGGCGGCCAGCCCCAGTCCGGCGATGCTCGGGATACGTGAACTCTGCTTCTGTGCAGTCATCGAAAAACGCTTTCTCTCAGGCGATCCGGTAGTCCGACAAAGGGAATTCCGAGGCTTCCTCGATGGCGTCCTGCGTGGACATCGGTCGCAGCAGGCTCGGTTCGCCCTTCGGGTTGAAATAATAGGACCGCGACGAGGCGCAGTTACCCAGGGTCCACAGTGAGTCGCCGAGCAGCTCGGTCATCCGGTCCAGATAGGCGGTATTGGCCTCTTCGGTGACTTCGAAGGTGCTCGCACCTCGGCGCTTGACTTCGCCGAACAGCCGGTCCATCAACCGCATCTGATATTCCATCGTGTTGAAGAAGTTCAATCCGAGGAATGCGTAGGGGCTGGCCAGGCTGAGGTAATTCGGGAAGTACGGCATCGACACGCCCTGATAGGCCTGGAACCTGGTTTCGCGCCACCACTTTCCGAGATTGCGGCCCTGCCGACCGACGACCTCGATGGCTGGGAAGTTGGCTTCCCACAGGTCGAAACCGGTGGCCAGCACCAGGGTGTCGATGACGGTCTTGGTGCCGTCGGAGTTGACGATCCCATCGGTTGCGATGTGATCGATGCCGTCACTCTGCAGGTGCACGTGGGGCTTGGTGAACGTGCGGAAGTAGCTGTTGGAGAATGTCGGCCGCTTGCAGCCGATGTCGTAGTCGGGGGTGAGTCTGCGGCGCAGTTCTTTGTCGCGGATCTGCAGGAACTGGTTGATCTTGCAGAGGTCCATCGCGGAGATGTTGAGCCGGCGGAACAGTGGGACGTTGTAGTGCACCACGCCGACGTTGATCATCAGCTCGTAGATGGTGTCGGTGATGGCCCGGATCGCCCGCTGCGTCCACGGCAAGCGGGAGAACAGCCGCTTGGCGCGGTCGGAGAAGTGGAAGTCGAGTTTGGGTGCCACCCAGATCGGGGTGCGCTGGTACACCGTCAGGTCGGCCGCGGACTTGGCCAGTTCGGGGATCAACTGCACGGCGGTGGCGCCGGTGCCGATGACCGCGACCCGTTCGCCGGCGGGGTTGTAGTTGTCGTCCCATTCGGTGGTGTGGACGATCTTGCCGGCGAAGTCTGCGATGCCTTTGATGTCGGGGAGCCTTGGTTGGGACAAGAATCCGGTCGCGGTGATGAGGTAGCGGGCCGACAAGGTGTCACCGCCGGCCAGGGCGACGCGCCACAACGAGGCGTCCTCGTCCCAGCGGGCGCTCTCTACCGTGGTGTTGAACCGGATGTGTCGCCGCACGTCGTATTTGTCGGCCACGTCGTCGGCGTACTTCTTGATCTCGGTCCCGGTGGAGAACAGCCGCGACCAGTTCGGGTTGGGTTCGAAGAAGTAGGAGTACGTGGTGGTGGGGACGTCGACGGCAAGGCCGGGGTAGTGGTTGACGTACCACGTCCCGCCCAGGTCGTCTTCGCGGTCCAGCAGGACGAAATCGCGGAATCCGAGTCGTTTGAGCTGGATCGCGGCGCCGATACCGGCGAATCCGGCGCCGACGATGACGACGTCCAATTGCTCCGAAGGCATGCGACGACGATACCTTAACTTACTCGCGGGTAAGTTCTGAGCGAGGGGGAGTCAGGGTGAATGCATGACCCGAAGCGCCGCATCGACGGCGAGCGTCGGGACATCCAGCGTCTTGGAGCCCAGGTCGTGGCGGGCGCCGGTGATCTCGACGATCTCGGCGGGACCACCCACCAGGCTCGCCGCGGCCCTCAGCTCATCGATCGAGCCGAACGGGTCGGCGGTGCCGTGGGTGAACACCGTAGGCACCGCGATGTCCGGCAGATGCTCGGTCCGCGCACGTTCGGGCTTGCCGGGTGGATGCAGCGGATAAGAGAACAGAGTCAACACCGCCAGCTCGACGGACCCTGCGGCCGCCACCATGGATGTCATCCGCCCGCCGTAGGAGTGACCACCGGCCAGCACCGGGCCGTCGGTCAGCGTGTGCGCGAACTCGATGGCCTCGACGATGCCCGCCTGATCGGTGGCCGCTGATCCCGACGGCGGGCCCTTCGGTCGGCGACGCCGGTACGGCAGGTTGTAGCGGATCGCCAACCAGCCCCGACGGGCCCACTCGTCGCACAGGCGAATCAGCAGCGGCGCATCCCGGCTGCCGCCGGCGCCGTGGGTGAGCATCACCGCGCCGTTAGCGGTGCCGTCCGGTTCGTGGGCGACGCCGGCAATATCGTCGAGGGTCACTGGGCAAGCCTGAACAGCGCGCTGACCGGGCCGTGGCCGTGGCCCAGCGGATAGGCCGCCCGGATGCATTCGGTGACCCAGCCTTTTGCGAACTGGACCGCATCAGGGACCGAATAGCCATGTGCCAGAGCGGATGCGGTGGCCGCCGCGAGGGTGTCTCCCGCTCCGTGGTCATGAGGAGTGTCGAGTCGATCGGTGGAGAACTCGTAGAAATCGGTGCCGTTGTAGAGCAGGTCCGCGCTGGTGGCCGACGTACGCAGGTGCCCGCCCTTGACCAGCGCCCACTGCGGTCCCAGGTCGTGTAGTGCACGCGCGGCATCACGTTGGGTCGCCTCGTCGACGACGTCGATGTCGACGAGCAGCCGCACCTCGTCGAGATTGGGCGTCACCAGCGTCGCGATCGGGAACAGCTCGGTCCGCATCGAACCGAGTGCACTCGGCCGCAGCAGCGGGTCACCGTGCATCGAGGCGCATACCGGGTCGACGACCAGGGGGACGGTGCCGTGCAAACCTTCGGCACGCCACGTGTCGGACACCGTTGTGATGATCTCCGATGACGCCAGCATGCCGGTTTTGGCGGCTCCGATGCCGATGTCGGTGACCACCGCGCTGATCTGTCCCGCGACGATGTCGACGGGAATCTCGTGGAAGGACTTCACGGTGACCGAGTTCTGCACCGTCACCGCGGTGACCGTGACGCAGCTGTGTATGCCGAGTAAGGCAAACGTCCGCATATCGGCCTCGATGCCGGCACCGCCCCCGGAGTCGGAGCCGGCGATCGTCATCACCCGTGGCGGCGTCTGGCCCGGCGGCGTCAACGGGAGGAAGCGCATGTTCTGGCTCACCACGACGATTCTGCCAAGGGTGGGGACACGGCGGCGGTCGTTGTCGTTACCGGAACCACACTCATCACTTCACTCCCTACGCCGGCATTACCCGGTCAGGTTCCTACGGTCGACGGCCCTATAGCCGTCCTCTCAGCGCACTGGGTGTGCACTCCCGTGTGGGTTACGCATTCAACTTAGCGCAGCGCCCGACTGCGGTAGACGGGGAACAGGAATTGCCGCGCCGTGGTTTGCATAGGTAACGTATATATTCTTCGGCCCGCAGCGCAGCGTGCCGTCGCTGATTTTCCTGCTGACGACACCGATACGAATCGAAGACGCCGATGACTGCCGAGCTCACGACGCCCGGGAACGACACCAGCCTGAACGACACCGCGAGCCGTCGGGTCCGGATGGATCACGAACACCCCCGCTACAAGTGGATCGTCCTGTCCAACACCACCTTGGGCACGCTGCTGGCCACGATCAACGCCTCGATCGTGCTGATCTCACTACCCGCAATCTTCCGCGGCATCGACCTCAACCCGCTGGCCCCCGGCAACGTCAGCTACCTGCTGTGGATGCTGATGGGGTACCTGGTGGTGACAGCGGTGCTGGTGGTGCCGTTCGGCCGACTCGGTGACATGCTCGGCCGCGTCCGCATCTACAACTACGGCTTCGTGGTGTTCACCGTGGCCGCGGTCGCGTTGTCGTTCGACCCATTCCATCTCGACGGTGGTGCGATCTGGCTGATCGCCTGGCGCGTCGTCCAAGGCGTCGGCGGTGCCATGCTGATGTCGTCGTCGTCGGCCATCCTGACCGACGCGTTCCCGGCCAATCAGCGCGGCATGGCGCTGGGCGTAAACATGGTCTCCGCCGTCGCCGGATCGTTCCTGGGCCTGCTGATCGGCGGCTTCCTGTCCGAGTGGCACTGGCAGGCGATCTTCTGGGTCGGCGTTCCGATCGGCTTGGTCGGCACCGTGTGGAGCGTGCGCTCCCTGAAGGAACTCGGCTCCCGCACTCCCGGGCGCATCGACTGGGCCGGCACGCTGACCTTCGGGATCGGCTTGACCGTCCTGCTCATCGGCATCACCTACGGGATCCAGCCCTACGGCAACTCCACGACCGGCTGGACGAACCCCATGGTGCTCGGCGCGATCGGCCTCGGCGTGGCTCTACTGGTCCTCTTCTGCTTCGTCGAGATGAAGGTGGCGCAGCCGATGGTGGACATCCGCCTGTTCAAATCGGCGTCCTTCGGGATGGGCAACCTCGCCGGCCTGATGTCCTCTGTCGGCCGCGGCGGCCTGCAGTTCATGCTCATCATCTGGCTGCAGGGAATCTGGCTGCCGTTGCACGGCTACAGCTTTGAGTCGACGCCGTTGTGGGCCGGTATCTACCTACTGCCGATCACCTTTGGTTTCCTGCTTGCCGGTCCGATCGCCGGGTCGTTGTCCGACCGGTTCGGTGCGCGTCCGTTCACTGTCGGCGGCATGCTGCTGATGGCGGTGACATTCGTTGCGCTACTACTGATTCCGGTGAACTTCGACTACTGGATGTTCGCCGTCATCGTGTTCCTGAACGGACTGGGCGGCGGTATCTTCACCGCACCCAACACCGCGGCCATCATGTCGAGCGTTCCCGCCTCCCAGCGTGGATCCGCTTCGGGGGTGCGTGGCACGTTCTTCAACGCCGGGTCCTCGTTGTCCATCGGCATCTTCTTCTCGCTGATGATCGTCGGGCTGGCCAATACGTTGCCGTCGGCATTGTCCAGCGGCCTGCAGGCCCAGGGGGTGTCCGCCGACGTGGCGCACGACGTGTCCAGCCTGCCGCCGGTCGGCAGCCTGTTCGCGGCATTCCTCGGATACAACCCGATGGCAGAGTTGCTCGAGCCATCCCATGCGTTGCAGCAACCCGGGGTGAACGCCGCCGAACTCACCGGGCAGACGTTCTTCCCCCAGCTGATCACCCAGCCGTTCCATTCGGGACTCACCGTGGTGTTCATTGCGGCTGCCGTGATGATGGTGCTCGGCGCCATCGCCTCGTGGATGTCGCCGGGCCGGTACGCCGACGCCCCCGGCGCCGACAACGCCGCCTGAGTCAGGGCGTGGCCGCAGTCTCGACGTAGCCGACCGCAGGCGAGCGGCTACCGTCGGAGCCATGTCCGAGGCAGCCATCGAGGCGATCGACCTGGTGAAGAGATTCGGTGGGCAGACCGCCGTCGACGGCATCAGCTTCAGCGTGCCCCAGGGCACGGTGCTGGGGCTGCTGGGGCCCAACGGGGCTGGGAAGACCACGACCGTGCGGATGATGACCACCCTCACCGCGCCCACCAGCGGGACGGCGCGGGTGGCCGGGTTCGACGTGCTGCGCGACCCCGACCAGGTGCGCCGCAACATGGGGCTGACGGGACAGGCCGCCACCGTCGACGAGCTGCTGACCGGCCGGGAGAACATCCGGATGATCGGCAGCCTCTACGGCATGCGGCGCAAGGACCTCGATCGCCTCGGTGATCAACTGCTGCAGCAGTTCTCCATCGCCGATGCAGCCGACCGCGTGGTCAAGGGGTACTCCGGCGGTATGCGGCGCCGGCTCGACCTCGCGGTCAGCCTGATCGCCGCCCCGCCGGTGCTGTTCCTGGATGAGCCGACCACCGGATTGGACCCGCGGTCCCGTAGCGAGCTGTGGGTGGTGCTGCGCGAACTGGTCGCCGGTGGCACCACCTTGCTGCTGACCACCCAGTACCTCGAGGAGGCCGACCAACTGGCCGACCGGATCGTCGTCGTCGACCGCGGTCGGATCATTGCCGCGGGTACGCCGCTGGAGCTCAAAGAGCAGGCGGGTAACGCCAGCCTGGTCGTGACCGTCTCACACGCGGCGGACCTGCCGGCTGCGCAGTCGATCATCGCCAGGACCGGTGTCGAGGTGCATGTCGACGTCGGCGCCCGCCGGCTCACCGCCTCGGCAGAGGGTCTCGACGAGATGACCCGGGTGGCCGGGTGGCTGCGCGACAGCCGGATCGAGGTCGACGACATCGGCTTGGCCAGACCCAGCCTCGATGACGTGTTCCTTTCGCTGACCGGACACACCGCCGAACAGGAGGCCACGCTATGACCGCCATCCAGACCGGCGGAGGTGCCGGCACCATCACCGGTCCGCGTCCGCAGACACGCCGCACCTCGCTGGCATATCAGTCGTGGATCATGGTCAAACGCAACATGATCCACACGAAGCGGATGCCGGAGATGCTCTCCGACGTCACCGCGCAACCCATCATGTTCGTGCTGTTGTTCGCCTTCGTCTTCGGCGCGTCCATCACCAACACCGGGGGAGCGTCCTACCGCGAGTTCCTGCTTCCGGGCATCCTGGCGCAGACGATCGTGTTCTCGGCGTTCGTCGTCGCCTCCGGTATCACTGCCGACGTCGAAAAGGGCATCATCGACCGGTTCCGGTCCCTGCCGATCTCCCGCTCGTCAGTGCTGATCGGCCGCAGCATCGCCAGCCTCGTGCACTCGTCCATCGGCATCGTCGTCATGGCGATAACCGGCCTGGCGATCGGGTGGCGGATCCGCGGTGGCATCGGCGAAGCGGTGCTGGCGTTCGCCCTGGTGCTGATATTCGGCTTCGGCATCATCTGGTTCGGCATCCTGGTGGGCTCGCTGATGCGCTCGGTGGAGGCGGTCAACGGCGTGATGTTCACGGTGCTGTTCCCCGTCACGTTCCTGGCCAACACCTTCGTGCCGACCGGGCCGATGCCGCACTGGCTGCGGGTGATCGCCGAGTGGAATCCGGTCTCGTCGCTGGCGCAGGCCATGCGTGAACTGTGGGGCAACGGCCCCGCCGCGGCACCGGACGCCCAACTTCCGTTGCATCACCCGGTGTTGGCGACCATCCTGTGGTCGCTGGTGCTGACGGCGGTGTTCGCGCCGTTCGCGCTGCGCGCCTATGCGCGTCGCACCTCTGACTAGAGCGTGTTGGCTGGCGGCTCGAGGAGCAGGACTCGACAACTGGGTATTGAGAACTATACTCAGCATCATGCCGCCCAGGAAGATCTCCCCGCGCATCGCCGATCACCCCACAGTGCGTGCCGTCCGCGCGCGACCCAGCAGCAAGCCGGGGATCATCGACGCGGACTGGCTCAGGCAGGTGTGTCTTGACGCAGGCGCCGATGACGCGGCGTTCGCCAGCGTCGCCAACCCTGACCTGGCCTCCGAGCAGGAGCACGTCGAGGCGGCACTGCCGGGAGCGCGGAGCTTCATCTCGCTGGTGGTGAAGATGAACCGGGACAACGTGCGCTCGACCGCCCGCAGCGTCGCCAACCAGGAGTTTCACCGCAGCGGCGAGATCATCAACGAAGCGGCCCACCGGATCACCCGGACGCTGCAGGACGGCGGCTACCGCGCGCTCAACCCGTCGGCTACCTTCCCGATGGAGATGGACCGTTTCCCGGGCCGCATCTGGGTGGTGGCGCACAAGCCGGTGGCGGTGGCGGCCGGGCTCGGTGTGATGGGCATCCACCGCAATGTGATCCACCCGAGGTTCGGCAACTTCATCCTGCTGGCCACCATCATGGTCGACGCCGAGACACCGGTTACGGTGAGCCGCTGGACTATTCACCCTGTCTGGAGTGCAAGTTGTGCGTCGCTGCGTGTCCGATAGGCGCCATCGGCAAGGATGGGGAGTTCGACTTCCTGGCCTGTTCGGTGCACAACTACCGCGAGTTCATGGGCGGTTTCACCGACTGGGCGCAGACCATCGCCGACAGTGCTGACGCCGACGATTTCCGTTCTCGGGTAACCGATTCCGAGAACGCCTCGATGTGGCAAAGCCTGTCCTTCAAGGCGAATTACAAAGCCGCCTATTGCCTGGCGGTCTGCCCGGCCGGCGAAGAGGTGATCGAGCCCTTCCTGGAGGACCGCAAGGGCTTCATGGACCGGGTGCTCAAGCCATTGCAGGACAAGGTGGAAACGCTGTACGTCCTCCCCAACTCAAAGGCCAAGGCGCACGCTGAGAAGCGGTATCCGCACAAGCCGGTGAAGGTGGTCGACAGCGGAGTTCGCGGCCGGCGCTAGTGACAACCTGCGCTAGTAACAACCTGCGCTAGTAACAACCTGCGCGAGCGTGCGTGTCCCCGCCCGCCGCGCCAACTGATTCTCGTGTTCTGCGCACGCTCGTTGGCGGGCAAATGGGCCGGGCTGCCAGCGAACCGCGCGTCGGGTGCGCTGTGCTCGTGGGGTGCGAATCGCGCATCGGGTGCGAATCTCTCGTCGGCTGCGCTACCGCGTTCCGCAGCCAGCGGGCGCAAACCACGAAAAACGAGCGGCGAGTCGGCCGGGGACACGCACGCTCGCGGGAAGTGGAGGGGGGACGAGCCCGCTCAGGTCCAGGCGTGCACCTGGTTCTGGGCGGGCTCGATGCCCAACTCCACCAACAGCTCGGCGGCGTCGGCCGCCTGCTCGCAGATCACCGGCAGCTCGGGGCGCTCCCGGGAATTGAACTGTTCCAACACAAAAGCCGCGCCGGACTTGCTACCCGGGGGACGGCCGATGCCGACCCGGACCCGGTGAAAGTCGTTGGTACCCAGCGCCGATGACACCGATCGCAAACCATTGTGACCGGCCACCCCGCCGCCGAACTTCAGCCGGATCCGGCCGAAGTCGATGTCGAGCTCGTCGTGGACGATCACGACATCGGCTGCGGGGACGGAGTAGAACTTGGCCAACGGGCCGACCTGGCGACCGGACTCGTTCATGAAAACCCGAGGCTTCGCCAGCACCACGGCCTTGCCGCCGAGGCGGCCGGTGGCCACCTCGGCGCCAGAACGCTTGTGCACCTTGAACTTCTCGCCCATCCGGTCGGCCAGGATGTCGACCACCATGAACCCGATGTTGTGCCGGGTCTTGGCGTAGTTCGGCCCAGGATTACCCAGGCCGACCACAAGCATCGGTTCGGCCATGGTGGCGTGTGTCAACCGGTGTTATTCGGAAGCGGCAGCGTCGGCCTCGGCAGCCGCTTCGGCCTGCCCTTCGATCGACTCGCCGCCACCTTCGGCCTCGAGATCTTCCTCGGTCGGCGCGCTGACGACGTTGACCACCAGCAGTTCAGGATCCGACACCAGCGTGGTGCCTTCGGGCAGCTCGACCTGGGCAGCGGTGATCTGGGTGCCGGCTGCGACGCCCTCGACCGAGACGACAAGCTGCTCGGGGATCGACATGGCGTCGGACTCGATTTCGATGGTGTTGGCCTCCTGGGTGACCAGGGCGCCCGGCTCGGCATCACCTTCGACGAGGACGGTGACCTCGACGTTCACCTTCTCACCGCGACGCACGATGATGAGGTCAACGTGCTGGATGTTGCGCTTGATCGGGTGGATCTCGAGCTGCTTGGGCAGTGCCAGCGCCTCGGTGCCCTCGATGTCGAGGGTCAGCACCGCGTTGGTGCCGAAGTTACGCAGCACGGCGGCCAGCTCGCGGGCCGGGAGGTTGAGGTGCTGCGGGTCGGTGCCGTGGCCGTAGAGCACGGCGGGAACCTTGCCGTCGCGGCGGGCCTGGCGCGAGGCGCCCTTACCGGTCCGGCTGCGAACTTCAGCGATCAGATTATTTGCGGCGTGGGCCTTGGTCTTGGCCATTGTCATCTACTCCTGTGTGCCTGCGCGGTCATCGCACGGCCAGGGTCACGCGCAATCTCAATTGCGCGGAGGTCCCGTCGATAACGGTGGCCTGGCCACCCTCGCCGTGATCGTTGGCAAGGTTATCTCATCGCGGGGCCGAACCGGAAATCCGCTACAGGGTGAACGCAGTGCCCGTGAGCTGCTCAGACAGACTCCACAACGCCTCAGCGGTCTTGGTGCTGCGCGCCAGCGGGCTGCGTCCGACCGGCCCGGTGGGGCCGTAGCTGAGGAATCGCGGACCGATGAAGGTGTCACCTGGCAGGTCCTGCGACACCGCGAACAATGTCTGGCGAGCGCCGAATGCGGCATCGGTGGCGAAGAATCTGTTGGCGGCCAGCCAGACGGGGGTGCCCAGCTTGTTGCCGGTCTTGCCCTGAAGATTGGTCGCCGAATAGCCCGGATGAGCAGCCAAGGCGGTGAGCGGGGACCCGACGCGTTCGAGGCGGCGCTGCAGTGCGCTGGTGAACAGCAGGTTCGCCAACTTCGACTGCGCGTACGCGGGCCAGGCGAAGTACGGCCGCGATTTCCAGTTCAGGTCTTTGACATTCACCCGGCCGAACAGGTGCATCATCGACGACACCGTGACCACCCGGTCGGTGATCTTGGGCAGCAGCAGGTTGGTCAGCGCGAAGTGGCCCAGGTGGTTGGTGCCGATCTGGCTTTCGAATCCGTCCGCGGTCTCGGCGTACGGCACCGCCATGATGCCCGCGTTGTTGACCAGCACATCCACCTGGTCGGTGGCTTCGGCGAAGGCCCGCACCGATGCCAGTGAAGTCAGGTCCAGCGGACGCACCTCCACCCGGCCAGAATCTCTGCCCGGCATCTCGGCTGCGGCGGCCTCGCCCTTGGCGGTATTGCGGACAGCAAGGATCACGTGGGCACCCACTCGGGCGAGTTCGTGCGCCGTGACCTTGCCCAGGCCGCTACTGGCTCCGGTGACGACGACGGTGCGCCCGGCGAATGAGGGCAGGTCAGCGGCGCTCCAGTCGGTCATTCGCTCACATTAGCCGGGTCCTACTTGACTGCCACGGCGAAACCCCGGATCGACGCCTCGATCGGATCCGACTGGGCCACCGCTTGATCGGCGAGTGTGCTGGCGGTGAACTGGATCAGATAGCGGTCGAAGGTGGGGGTGACGGGGATGACGACGCGGTTGTACGTATGTACCCGCCTACCGTCGGGACCGTCATAGCTGCCCTCGATCATCGCCGACGGGAAACCCTTGAAGTCCGTGAACGATTCACCCAGTTTGGTGAACCGCGGCGACATCATCGCGTCGGCGTTGGCGTGCGTGATAGCAGCGTTCACATCGAAGCCGCCCCACAGCTTGAACGCCATCACCATGACGTTGGGGTAGTGGTCCTGACTGCCCTTGGGGCGCAGCAGCTCGACATCGCGCAACTGCGGATCGTTGACCTTCGCCCAGCCGGCGGGCACCGGCAGCGTCACGGTGACGTCTTTGAGCGCACCGACAGCCACCGGCTCACCGGTGACCCCGACCCCTTCGAGGTAGTCGTAGAACGGCACCGGAGTTTCGGCGGTGGTCGCCGGTGGTGGAGTTGCCGCGGTCGGACTGTCGGTCCAGATCGATTGGTAGTCAGGTGTTTCCGCTGCGCAGCCGGCCGCCGCGCATACCGCGACGAGCGCAGCAGCCAGGCGGCGCCAGGTCACAGGATCTCGCGGACCGCATCGATCGGTCGGGCCAACCGGGTGCCTTTGGCGGTGACGACGAACGGACGCTCGATGAGGATCGGATGTTCGGCCATGGCATCGAGCAATTGGTCGTCAGTGGCGTCGGCCAGGTTCAGTTCCGTGTACAACGCTTCCCGCTTGCGGACTGCGGTGCGGACGTCGATACCGGCGTCGGCGATCATCGTCGCGATCTCCGAGCGCGACGGCGGCGTCTTCAGGTACTGCACGACCTTGGGCTCGATCCCCTGCTCGCGCAACAGATCCAGCGTTTTTCGCGACGTCGTGCACCGAGGGTTGTGGTAGATGGTCGCGTCATCGACCATCTATGCAGACCCGTCGAACAGGCTGGTCACCGAACCGTTGTCGAACACCTGGCGAATGGTGTTGGCCAGCAGAGGCGCGATGGACAGCACCGTCAGCTGCGGGAACTGCTTGTCCTCGCTGATCGGCAAGGTGTTGGTGACGATCACTTCGCGGGCCCCGCAGTCAGCCAGGCGCTGAGGCGCCGGATCCGACAACACGCCGTGAGTGGCGGCGATGATCACATCTCGCGCGCCGTCCTCACGTAGCAGCTTCACCGCGCCGGCGATGGTGCCGCCGGTATCGATCATGTCGTCGGTGAGGATGCAGGTCTTGCCCTTGACGTCACCGACGACGCGGTTGGACACCACCTGGTTGGGCACCAACGGATCGCGCGTCTTGTGGATGAAGGCCAGCGGAACGCCACCGAGGGCGTCGGCCCACTTCTCGGCCACCCGCACCCGGCCGGAGTCGGGGGAGACCACCACCATGTCGTGATCGCTGTAGTTCTCGGCGATGTAGCCGGTGAGCAGCTTCTGTGCCCGCATGTGATCGACGGGGCCGTCGAAGAAGCCCTGGATCTGGTCGGTGTGCAGATCGACCGTGACGATCCGGTCGGCGCCGGCGGTCTTGAGCAGGTCGGCCACCAGGCGGGCGGAGATGGGCTCGCGGCCGCGGTGTTTCTTGTCCTGGCGGGCATAGGGGTAGAACGGCACGATCGCGGTGATCCGCTTGGCGCTGCCGCGCTTGAGCGCGTCGATCATCAGCAGCTGTTCCATCAGCCACTTGTTCAGCGGCGCTGGATTGCTCTGCAGGACGAATGCATCGCTGCCGCGCACCGATTCGTCGAAGCGGACGAAGATCTCACCATTGGCGAAATCCCGCGCCGTGGTGGCCGTCACAGGGACGTCGAGTTCCTTGGCGACCTGTTCGGCCAGCTCGGGATGTGCCCGACCCGAAAAGAGCATCAAGCTTTTTCGGTTGTCGGTCCAGTCGTGACTCACATTGCCCTCGCAGGTCGGGGATCGATACGAGCCAATCGTACGTAGCGTTCCCAGGTCTTCGTTGCCGGGTTACCAGATCGCCAACGTCAGGCGTCTGATTCGGTGTCCTGTCCGGCGGTGCCGTCGGCGTCCTTGGCCTTGCGGGCGGCGGCGGCCGCGGCACTACCCGGGCGTTTGCGCTCCACCCAACCCTCGATGTTGCGTTGCGGCCCCGCTGACACCGCCAGCGCGCCGGGAGGGACGTCTTCACGGACGACGGTTCCGGCTCCGGTGTAGGCCCCGTCCCCGACCGTCACGGGAGCGACGAACATGGTGTCCGACCCGGTGCGGACGTGCGAACCCACGGTGGTCCGGCGTTTGGTCTCCCCGTCGTAGTTGACGAACACGCTGGAGGCGCCGATATTGCTGTGCTCGCCGATGTCGGCGTCTCCCACGTAGGTCAGGTGCGGCACCTTGGTGCCGGTCCCGATCACCGCGTTCTTGGTTTCGACGAATGCGCCGAGTTTGCCGTCGGCACCCAGGCTGGTGCCGGGACGCAGATAGCTGAACGGGCCGACGGTGGCGCCCGCGCCGATGGCCGACGACGTGGCGTGAGTGCGGATCACCGACGCACTGTCACCGACGGTCACGTCGTCGAGGGTGGTGTCCGGGCCGATCGTGCAGTGCGCGCCGATGGTGGTGGCCCGCAACAGCTGGGTGCCGGGCTGGACCACGGTGTCCTGGCCGATCACGACGTCGACGTCTATCCAGGTGGTGGCCGGATCGACGATGGTGACGCCGGCGCGCTGATGGGTGGCCACGAGCCGCCGGTTGAGCTCCGCGCCCAGTGCCGCCAGCTGAACGCGGTCGTTGACGCCGGTCACCAGCATGCTGTCGTCGACGTGGTTGGCGTGCACGATCTGGCCGTCGCCGCGCACGATGGAGATCACATCCGTCAGGTACAGCTCGTGCTGGGCGTTGTCGAAGCGCAGCTGGTTCAGGGCTGACTGCAGCGCGGCCACGTCGAATGCGTACACGCCGGCGTTGACCTCGCAGATCTCCTGCTGGCTTGGTGTCGCATCCGACTGCTCCACGATGGCGATGACCTCGCCGTCCTGGGTGCGCAGGACGCGGCCGTAGCCGGTGGGATCGGGCAGGGTCGTCGTCAACACGGTGACGGCGGCGGGGTGGGCACGGTGTGTCTCGATCAGCTCGGCCAGGGTGTCGGCATCCAGCAGGGGGACGTCCCCGGAGGTCACCACCACCACGCCGTCGAAGTCCTCGGGCAGCGCGGTCAGACCGCACAACACGGCGTGGCCGGTGCCCAGCTGATTCTCCTGCACCGCGACCTCGATGGGGCGGCCGAGTTGCCCGGCAAGCTCGGCCACCGCGGGGGCGATGATGTCGCGCTGCTTGCCCAATATCGCGACGAGATGCTGGGGCGAGACCTTGGCCACGGCGTGGATGACATGCGCCAGCATGCTGCGACCCGCCAGTGGGTGCAGCACCTTCGGGGTGTCCGAACGCATACGTGTTCCGGCACCTGCGGCCAGCACGAGAACCGCGGTTTCGCCTTGAGTTGTCATAGAAGCTCCGTCGCCAGGACTCGAACCTGAACTATCTGAACCAAAATCAGAGGTGCTGCCGATTACACCACGACGGACTATCGCGGCACGGAGTCTAGTCGGACGACGAGCCCTCCGAGGAACGAGGAGGGGGAGGAGTTCGTCGGTGGGATCTCGGCGACGGGGCTAGCCTGTGAGCCGTGGCAGCTCCGGACAAAGAGGTGCGTGCACCGCGGGCCCGAATGACCGGCAGTGAGCGACGACACCAGTTGATCGACATCGCGCGCTCTCTGTTCGCCGAACGAGGGTATGACGCCACGTCCATCGAGGAGATCGCGCAGCGGGCCAATGTGTCCAAACCGGTGGTCTACGAGCACTTCGGCGGCAAGGAAGGCCTGTACGCCGTGGTGGTCGACCGGGAGATGTCGGCGTTGCTGGACGCGATCACCAGCTCCTTGACCAACAACCGGTCCCGGGTGCGGCTGGAGCTGGTCGCGCTGGCATTGCTGACCTATGTCGAGGAGCGCACCGACGGTTTCCGGATCATGATCCGCGATTCGCCGGCGTCGATCAGCTCGGGCACCTATTCGTCACTGCTCAACGACGCCGTGTCCCAGGTGGCGTCCATCCTGGCCGGCGACTTCGCGCGCCGCGGCCTGGATCCTGACCTGGCTCCGCTGTACGCGCAGGCCCTGGTCGGGTCGGTGTCGATGACCGCGCAGTGGTGGCTCGACACCCGGGAGCCGAAGAAGGAAGTCGTGGCGGCCCATCTGGTGAACCTGATGTGGAACGGTTTGACTCATCTCGAGGCTGATCCGCACCTGCGCGACGAGTGACCGCGTTGCGATAGAACTCACGCGGAGTTCCGGGCCGCAGGCCTCTGACTCAGCGAGCCCGCATCGCGTGGCCCTCGCACACCGCCACCACGGGCGAGCCGTGACTGTGCTGGGAGCCCCCGGTGCCGGCGACGGCGATCAGGTCGCCGGCGCACACGTCGACGGGCAGATCCGCGGCGCGGACGATCTCGTCGCCGGAGTCGCAGTCGCCGACCACGGCCGTCACCCTCGCCGGACCTTCTGGAGTCCGGTTGGCGAGCAGGGCCGTGTGGTGCCGGACGCTGCCGCCGGTGCCGTCGCCGGTGCCTTCGATGGCCACCACGGCGCGCCCGCGATGGCATGGCTGTGCACCGCCTGCACCCGGTACAGCGTGACGCCGGCGCGGGCGATGACGGCCCGGCCCGGTGCGATGACAACCAAGGGCCTCGGGAACCGTTCGGCGGCGCACGCGGTGTCCAGGGCGTCGTCGAGGAAAACCGCCAGCTGTCGGACACCGAGCTCGGGGTGCGTCATGGTGTGCCCGCCGCCGATGTTCAGCTCGCCGAGCACCTGCTTGTGTGCGCGCCGCACGTCGGCCATCGCGCCGACCATCCGGCGCACCGCGGCGCTGTAGAGCTCGACACCGGTGATGTCCGCGCCGATGTGGCCGTGCAGCCCCGCCAGTGTCAGCTTCGGCGCGGTGTGGAGGGCCGCGATGGTCGCGGCCATGCGACGGCCCGGGATGAATCGCACCAGCACGTGCTGTGTCCGGTACACCAGGCCGGCCAGGCAGGCGACGTCCTCGGCAGAATCGACGACGATGCGGCCCACCCCGGCAGCCACGGCGTCGCTGAGCTCGGCGCGCGACTGCGCGGACCCGTGAAAGACGATCCGGGCCGGATGGACGCCGCCGTTCAGTGCAGTGGCGAGCTCCGTGCCGGAACGGGCCTCGACGCCGAGGTTCTCCTCGCCGGCCCAGCGGGCGATGGCCGGGATCAAAGGCGTCCGGTCGGAGTAGAGCACCTTGGTGCCGGGTAGTTCCTTGCGGTAGCGCCGAGCGCGGTTGCGGAAGTCGGTTTCGTCGACGACGTGGGTGGGGGTGCCGAACTCACCGGCGATGTCTGCCAGCGCCACGCCACCGATCGTCAGTCGCCCTGCCGGGTCGATGGCGGTGGTGTGGGGCCACCGCGCGGGATCGACGGGCGGGCTCAGGACCGCCCGCAGGGAGGGCAGGATGTCCAGAAGAGTCATGGGTCCAAGGTGCGCCCGGCAGCTGGGAGCTGACACAGGTCTTGACGGGGTCTTGACAGCCAGATTTTTGATGCCGGTCCGCGGACCTAGAATGGGTGCATCATGACCGCACCGGGGCACCCTTCTGTCCAGACCCCGATTGCGGGGCTCGTTGGATTGGCGCTGACTGCGCCGACATTCACTGACCTCATCGACCGCGCCAAGCAGCGGCCTGAGGAACTCAAGATGGTGGGCCCGAGCAGTGCGCAGGTCTACGTGGCTGCCGCGTTGGCCCAGACCGGTCCGGTGCTGGTGGTCACAGCCACGGGCCGGGAAGCCGACGATCTGACCGCCGAACTGCGCGGAGTGTTCGGCGACGCGGTGGCGATGTTCCCTTCCTGGGAGACCCTGCCCCACGAGCGGCTGTCCCCGGGCGTGGACACCGTGGGGGCGCGGCTGATGCTGCTGCGCCGGCTGTCGCACCCCGACGACGCCCGCCTGGGGCCGCCGCTGCAGGTGGTGGTGACCACGGCCCGCTCCCTGCTGCAGCCGATGACCCCGGACGCCGCCAAGGTCGAGCCGGTGACCCTGAGCGTGGGCGCCGAGATGGACTTCGACGAGACCATCACCCGATTGGTCGAACTGGCCTACAACCGCGTCGACATGGTGGGCAAGCGCGGTGAGTTCGCGGTCCGCGGCGGCATTCTCGACGTGTTCGCGCCGACCGCCGAGCATCCGGTGCGTGTCGAATTCTGGGGTGACGAGATCACCGAGATGCGGATGTTCGCCGTCGCCGACCAGCGGTCCATCCCGGAGATCCCGGTCGACTCCCTGGTGGCCGTCGCCTGCCGCGAGCTGCTGCTGACCGACGAAGTGCGTCGGCGCGCCGCCGCGCTGGTCACCGAGCACCCCGCGGCCGACCATCACGTCACCGGCACCGTGGGGGAGATGCTTTCCAAGCTCGCCGACGGCATCCCCGTCGACGGGATGGAGGCGCTGCTGCCAGTGCTGCGGCCCGACGACCTGGCGCTGCTGACCGATCAGCTGGCGCCGGGCACACCGGTGCTGATCTGCGACCCGGAGAAGGTGCGCACCCGGGCTGCGGACCTGATCAAGACCGGCCGCGAGTTCCTGGAGGCGACGTGGTCGGTGGCCGCGGTCGGTGGGGACGCACCGATCGACGTCGAACAACTGGGAGGCTCCGGCTTCCGGGAACTCGGCGAGGCGCGCGCCGCGGCCCGCAAGGCCGGTCACCCCTGGTGGACGCTGAGCCAGCTGCCTGACGAGTCGGCATTCGAGCTCGACGTCCGGCCGGCTCCCTCGGCCCGCGGCAGCCAGGCCAACGTCGAAGAGATCTTCGCGATGTTGCGGGCGCACTGTGCGACGGGCGGGTCGGCGGCGATCGTCACCCCGGGCACCGGAACCGCGAACCGTGTCGTCGAGCAGCTCGGCGACGCCGACACCCCGGCGGCACTGTTGGAGCCCGGCGCGACCCCCAAACCCGGTGTCGTGGGTGTCCTGAAGGGTCCGCTGCACACCGGTCTGGTCCTGCCCGGGGCGAACCTGGTGATCATCACCGAGACCGACCTGACCGGCAACCGGGTGACGGCCGCCGAGGGTAAACGCCTGGCCGCCAAACGTCGCAACACCGTCGATCCGCTGGCGCTGACCGCGGGCGATCTGGTCGTCCACGATCAGCACGGCATCGGCAAGTTCGTCGAGATGACCGAACGCACCGTCGGTGGCGCCCGCCGTGAGTACCTGGTGCTGGAGTACGCCTCGGCGAAGCGTGGCGGCGGGTCGGACCGACTGTATGTGCCGATGGATTCGCTGGATCAGTTGTCGCGCTACGTGGGCGGGCAGGCGCCCAGCCTGAGCCGCCTCGGCGGCAGTGACTGGCAGAACACAAAGACCAAGGCGCGCAAGGCAGTTCGTGAGATCGCCACCGAATTGGTGGCGTTGTACGCCAAACGTCAGGCCGCGCCGGGATTTGCGTTCCCGCCGGACACCCCGTGGCAGGCCGAGATGGAGGACGCGTTCGGGTTCACCGAGACCGTCGACCAGTTGACGGCCATCACCGAGGTGAAAGCCGATATGGAGCGGCCGGTTCCGATGGACCGGGTGATCTGCGGTGACGTCGGTTACGGCAAGACCGAGATCGCGGTGCGGGCGGCGTTCAAGGCGATCCAGGCCGGTAAGCAGGTTGCGGTGCTGGTGCCGACGACGCTGTTGGCCGACCAGCATCTCCAGACGTTCACCAACCGGATGGCGGGTTTCCCGGTGACGGTGAAGGGCTTGTCGCGGTTCACCGACACCGCTGAATCCAAGAAAGTCATCGAGGGCATGGCGGACGGGTCGGTGGACGTGGTGATCGGTACCCACCGGCTGTTGCAGACCGGGGTCCGCTGGAAGGACCTCGGTCTGGTGATCGTCGACGAAGAGCAGCGTTTCGGTGTGGAACACAAAGAACACATCAAGAGCCTGCGCACCCACGTCGACGTGTTGACCATGAGCGCCACCCCGATTCCACGCACCCTGGAGATGAGCCTGGCCGGCATCCGCGAGATGTCGACGATCCTCACCCCACCCGAGGAGCGCTACCCGGTGCTCACCTATGTCGGGCCGCACGACGACAAGCAGGTGGCGGCGGCGCTGCGACGGGAACTGCTGCGCGACGGGCAGGCGTTCTACATCCACAACCGGGTCAGCTCAATCGATTCCGCGGCAGCGAAGGTGCGCCAGCTGGTGCCCGAGGCGCGGGTGGTGGTGGCCCACGGGCAGATGCCCGAGGAGCTGCTGGAGAAGACCGTCGAGGGTTTCTGGAACCGCGAGTACGACATCCTGGTGTGCACCACGATCGTCGAAACCGGTTTGGACATCTCCAATGCCAACACATTGATCGTGGAGCGCGCCGACACTTTCGGCTTGTCGCAGCTGCATCAGTTGCGTGGCCGGGTGGGCCGCAGCCGTGAGCGCGGGTACGCCTACTTCCTGTACTCGCCGGACAAACCGCTGACCGAGACGGCTTTTGACCGGTTGGCGACCATCGCCCAGAACAACGAGCTCGGTGCGGGTATGGCCGTGGCGATGAAGGATCTGGAGATCCGCGGCGCCGGAAACGTGTTGGGCGCTGAACAGTCCGGCCACGTCGCCGGTGTCGGTTTCGACCTCTACGTGCGGCTGGTGGGTGAGGCCGTCGAGGCCTACCGCGCTGCCGCCGACGGTGAAACCGTCTCGGGCACAGAGGAACCCAAAGAGGTGCGGATCGACCTGCCGATCGATGCCAACCTGCCGCCGGACTACATCGACAGTGACCGGCTACGGCTGGAGGGCTACCGCCGGCTGGCCGCAGCCAACGATGACGCGGCCATCACCGCGGTGGTCGATGAACTCGTGGACCGTTACGGGCCGCTGCCCGAACCCGCGCTGCGACTGGTGGCGGTGGCGCGGCTGCGGCTGCTGTGCCGCAGCTACGGCATCACCGAGGTGTCGGCCACGGGTGCGGCGGGTCAGCCGTCGACACTGCGGATATCGCCGATGACGCTGCAGGATTCCGGCCAGCTGCGCCTCAAGCGGATGTACCCGGGCGCCAATTACCGGGCCACCACCTCCACCATCCAGGTGCCGATCCCGCGCGCTGGCAGTGGTATCGCCGCGCCACGGATCCGGGACCTGGAACTGGCGCAGATGGTCGCCGACCTGGTGCTCGCCCTGGACGGCAAACCGCAGGGTGAGGTCGACATCACCAAGCTGGCGCCGGCAGCGGAGAGCGCACGACGATGACGGTCATTCTGGTCGATCCCCGGCGTCCCACCCTGGTGCCCGTCGAAGCGGTGGAACTGCTCACCGGTGAGGTGCGCTACACCGAGGAGATGCCGGTGAAGGTGCCGTGGTCGTTGCCGTCGGCGCGGCCCGTCCTGGTGGGGGACCAGGATGACGCTTCGGCGGTGCTGTTGTCTTCGGACCCAAAGCATCCCGCCGTCGTCGCCCGCATCAAGGCCGGGGACACGGTCATTTCAGCGCCACCACCGCAGGCCGGGGAACGACTGCTCGACGCGGTGGCGGTGATGGACAAGTTGCGTACCGACGGTCCCTGGGAGCGGGAGCAGACTCACGAGTCGTTGCGCCGCTACCTGTTGGAGGAGACTTACGAACTCTTCGACGCGATGCGCGGAGGTGACACCGAAGAGCTACGCGACGAGCTCGGGGATGTGTTGTTGCAGGTGCTCTTCCATGCACGCATCGCCGAGGACGCCGCACAGAACCCCTTCTCCATCGATGATGTCGCCGACGCGCTGGTGCGTAAGCTGCGCAACCGGGCACCCGCGGTACTGGCCGGCGAATCCATCTCGTTGGACGAGCAGTTGGCGCAGTGGGAAGAGCGCAAGGCCTTCGAGAAGCGGAATCTGTCCAAGCAGTCGGCCGTAGCCGATCTGCCGACTGCCCAGCCCGCCCTGGCGTTGGCGCAGAAGGTGATCTCGCGGGCCCGGCAGGCCGGTGTTCCTGCTGATCTGATCCCCTCCGGGATGCTGGCGATCACGCTGTCCTCCGATGTTGACGCCGAGAACACCTTGCGGACAGCGGTTCTGGAGTTCATGGACGATTTCCGCAGTGCCGAGGCCGCGGTGGCTGCCGCGCGCGCCGGCAGGGCCGGCGAGCTGTCGGACGGCGAGCTCGGCGCGGTCGGTGAGGACGAGTGGAGATCGTGCTGGCCGGCTGAAGTTGCCGACGAGGTGGCTCCCGAGGAGTTGGTGCCGGTACCGGAGTCGGCCGAACCGCAGGAGTGACGGCAGGGGGTCGCTTCAGACCAGCAGAGTCGAGCCCCAGAACGCGGTTGGATCGCCCTCGGGCAGACCCGGCGGCACGGCGAAGATCGCGGTGCCGGTGTGGGTGATGTACTCGTTGAGGGCATCCTTGCGGGCCAACTCGGCCTGCATCGGGATGAACTGGGTTTCGGGGTTGCGCACAAAAGCGATGAAGAACAGTCCGGCATCCATGTGTCCGAAACCGTCGTTGCCGTCGGTGAAGTTGTAACCGCGACGCAGAATCTCGATGCCGCCGAGGTGCTCGGGTGACGCCAACCGCACATGAGCGTCGACGTCGATCAGGGGTTTGTCCTTGTCATCGGTCAGATCGAAGTCGAGTTCCTGGAACTCCTGGGTCAGGCCGTTGGGAGCGCCGCTGCCCTTCTGCCGTCCGATAACCCGCTCCTGCTCGAGAAGTGTTGTCCGGTCCCAGTTTTCGATCCGCATCCGGATGCGGCGGGTGATCAGATACGTCCCGCCGGTCAACCAGGCCGGGCCGTCGCCGTCGGCCACCCAGACGTGGTTGTCGAGGTTGCGGGGGTCCTCGGCTTTGATGTTGTTGGTACCGTCCTTGAACCCGAACAGGTTCCGGGGCGTGGCTTGATCCTGAGTGGTGGAGCTGGTGCGCCCGAACCCCTGCTGCGCGTAGCGCACCGCGACGGTGCCGAAACCGACGCGGGCGAGGTTGCGAATCGCATGGAACGCCACCTGCGGGTCGTTGGCGCAGGCCTGCACGCAGATGTCGCCCCCGGAACGCGCGGGATCCATGGTCTCGTTGGGAAACTTCGGCAGGTTCTTCAGCAGCTCGGGCCGCCGCGACGCGATGCCGAATCGGTCCTTGCCGTCCTTGAGGAAGAACGACGGTCCGAACCCGATGGTCAACGTCAGCTGTGAGGCCGGAAGTCCCAGCGCCTCACCGGTATCCGACGGTGGCGCATAGGGATTGAGGCCGACGGCGCCGTCGGTGAACGCCTCGCCACCCTGCGTCATGCGCTCGGCCATCGCGGTCCACTCCTGCAGGAGCGCCACGACATCGTCGCGGGAGTCGGTGGTGACGTCGAAAACCCCGAACGTCATCCGGTCCTGCTGGGCGGTCACGATTCCGGCCTGGCGTTCACCACGGAACGGGACTGCGACCTGCAGGTGGTCGGTAGACGGGTTTGCCGCCGAAGCCCGGCCCGCCAACGCTCCCGCGCTGGCGGCCCCGACGACGGCGGCACCCACACCGGCCGCGCCGATCAGCCGGCGCCGGGAAAACCCGGGGCGCGGCTGATCAGCGTCAGACGGCGGGTGGTTCTCAGAGTTACTGCGGGGCGATGACACCTTGCACCTGGCTTACTTCCTTGCTCAGCGCGTCGATAGCGCGCGAGAGCTCTTGACGTTCCGGCTCGGTGACCTTGTCGTAGGTCACGAATCCGTCGCCCTCACGGTACTTCAGCAGTAGAGCTTCAACTTCTTTGAACCGGTCGTCGACCCGCTTGCCCAGGTCCGGGTTGCGCTCGTCGAGGATGGGGCGCACCGAGGCGACGGCGGTCTGCGAACCCTCCAGGTTGGCGTTGAAGTCCCACAGGTCGGTGTGGCTGAAGATGTCTTCCTCACCGGAGATCTTGCTGATCGAGATCTCGTCGAGCAGACCCTGCGCCCCACCGGCGATCTGGGTGGAGTCGACGGTGAAATCGGGGGCCTTGACCCCGTCGGTGAGTTCTTTCACATCGGCAAGCAGCTGGTCAGCGATGGCGTTGGTGTCGGGCTTGAGGCCGTCGACCCACAGGTCCTTCTCCAGGCGGTGGAAGCCGGTCCACGGCTGACCCTCTTCCAGGTCGGCCTCGCGCAGGTCGATGCGCGGATCGAGGTCGTTGGGGAACGACTCGGCCACCGGCTCGATGCGCTCGTAGTACACCCGCGACGTCGGGTACTGCGCCTTGGCGGCGTCGATGTCGCCGGACTTGATCGCAGCGATGAAGGCCTCTACGGCGGGCACCAGTGCGTCGGTCTGGCTGCCGACGTAGCGCTTGTAGTTGTCGGAGGCTTCCTTGAACTTGCCTTCGGTGTCGACCTTGACCTCTTCACCGGAGACGGTGAAGTCGTTGCGGATACCGTCGCCGATCATGCCCGGCTTGCAGGCGGTCTGGTACGTGCCCGGCTGGGTCAGCTGCACGATGAGCTTGCGCTGCAGACCCGGGGAGACGTTCTCGACCTCACCCATCACCCGGTCGCCCTCGCCGTAGACGTAGAACTCGGTCACCTTCGACCCGTTGTTGGTGATGACGAAGGTGTTCGCACCGGTGGCGCCCTCGGTACCGGACAACGTGCACTCGGTGTCGGTGGCCTCCACCGTCACCTCCGCCGGAGCCGACGATCCGGTACCGCTGGCTGACTCGTCGGCCGACGGCGTGGACTCCTTCGCCGTGCAGCTGGTCAACGAAATGCCCGCCAGCAATGCCGCCGTGGCGGCGGCAAAGGGATACATACTCCGGTTCACGTATTCGACCTCTCGGTTGTGGAAGTGGGTTTGCTGCCCGACGTGGGATCAGCGGTGTCAGGGGTGACATCTGTGGTGCCGCGGGGCCGCGACGGCCGGGCCCCAGCCGAGGGCCGCAGGAACAGCGCGAGGACGAGCACGAGGTAGGCCAGCCAGCACACCAGCTGCAGGACCGTCGGGGTGGGCGTGACGTTGAAGATGCCCTGGATGACCTCGCCGTACCAGGCGGACCAGTCCATCCATGAGCTGATGTCGAAGGCGCGGCTCGACAACCCCGGCAGCCAGCCGACGGTCTGCAGCGCGCCGATGCCGTACGACAGGATCCCGGCGGCCACCACGATCAACAGCACCCCGGTGTACTTGAAGAACTTGGCCAGATCGATGCGCACCGCGCCGGCGTACATGCCGTAGGCGATGACCGCGGCGATCAGCACTCCGATGATCAGCCCGGTCAGCGGCCACGCCGTCTGGGCCTCGGCGTAGCCCACCATGAACAGTGCGGTCTCCACGCCCTCGCGGCCCACCGCCAGAAAAGCCAGCGCGGCGACGGCGGCACCACCGGTCTCCAGCGCGCGCGACATCTCCCCGCGCAGTTCACCGGAGAGGCCGGCGGCGGCTTTTTTCATCCACAGCACCATCGTCGTCACGATCGCCACGGCGATCACCGACGCGACACCGGCGATCGCTTCGGCGCCGAGGCCGCTGATGGTGTTCTCGCCGAACTGAATTCCGAGGAACACGCCGAGGGTCATGATGATTGCCGCGCCGACACCGAGCCACACCCATTTGAGGGCGTCGCGGCGCTCCGATTTCACCAGAAACGCCACCAGGATGCTGATCACGATCGCGGCCTCGAGGCCCTCGCGCAGCCCGATCAACATGCTGCCGAAGATCTGCGTGGACACGCTCGGAGCTGCGGCGAGCACGGAAATGGAGAGATCCCCCGGCGCGGTCAAAAGTAGATATCCCTTGCGATGGCGCGACACACACCTCGGTTTGGCTCACCAAAGAAAGGTGTGGCTCACCTAACGGAGAGCGATTCGGACGTTACACCTTTGCAGGGTCCCCAAGGGAGGGGGAAGTACTCCAAACACATGGGACCATGGTCAGGACACACCAGAGTTGTTGAGGAGTCCTGTGTCGATGCGCTGGCTACAAGCTGCCGCGGCGGTAGGCGCGGCGGCCTTGCTGATGGCATCGAGCTGCTCATGGCAGATCGGCATTCCGGTCCCCGAGGGGGTGCCGCCGCCGACGGGTGACGCGGTGCCCGCCGTCGATACCTATGCCGACGGCCGTGGCGCTGATCAGCTGCACGAATGGGCACTGCAACGGGCTCCGGCACTCAATATCCCGGTGCCGGCGCTGGAGGCCTACGCCTATGCCGCCCGGGTGGCCGAGGTGGAGAACCCGGACTGTCACCTGGCGTGGACGACGCTGGCCGGGATCGGCATGGTCGAGAGCCACCATGGCACCTACCGCAACGCGGTGATCGCGACCAACGGCGATATCACCCCGCCGATCCGGGGCGTCCGGCTCGACGGAACGGCCGGCAACATGCAGATCGACGACACCGACCACGGCAAGCTCGACGGCGACGCCCACCTCGACCGGGCGATGGGTCCGATGCAGTTCATCCCGGAGACCTGGCGGCTCTACGGCGTCGACGCCAACAACGACACCGTGATCAGCCCGGACAACATGGACGATGCCGCCTTGTCGGCGGCGGGCTATCTGTGCTGGCGGGGCGGTGACCTGGCCAGTCCGCGAGGGTGGATGTCCGCGCTGAAGGCATACAACAATTCCGAGCAGTACGCCCGGACGGTGCGTGACTGGGCCACCGCCTATGCCAGCGGTCGCGCGTTGTAGCCGTGGCAGCGATCACGGAGCCCAACAACTAGGCTCGACACTGCACTTGCATCCGCAGAACGACGCTAGGAGAGATCCGTGCCCATCATCGAGCAGGTCGGCGCCCGAGAGATTCTCGACTCGCGCGGCAATCCGACAGTCGAGGTCGAGATCGCGCTCCTGGACGGAACTTTTGCCCGCGCTGCGGTGCCCTCGGGAGCGTCCACGGGCGAGCACGAAGCGGTCGAGCTGCGCGACGGCGGCGACCGCTACGGCGGCAAGGGTGTGGAGAAGGCCGTCGAGGCTGTCCTCGACGAGATCGCTCCGGCCGTCATCGGGCTCTCCGCAGATGACCAGCGCCTCGTTGACCAGGCACTGTTGGACCTCGACGGCACCCCGGACAAGTCCCGGTTGGGTGCCAACGCGATCCTCGGGGTGTCACTGGCAGTGGCCAAGGCCGCGGCCGAGTCGGCCGGTCTGCCGCTGTTCCGGTACCTGGGCGGACCCAACGCCCACATTTTGCCGGTGCCGATGATGAACATCCTCAACGGCGGCGCCCACGCCGACACCGGTGTCGATGTCCAGGAGTTCATGGTCGCCCCGATCGGCGCGGCCACGTTCAAGGAGTCGCTGCGCTGGGGTGCCGAGGTGTACCACGCGCTGAAGTCGGTGCTCAAGAAGCAGGGCCTGGCCACCGGCCTCGGCGACGAGGGTGGTTTCGCCCCTGACGTCGCCGGCACCACGGCCGCGCTGGATCTGATCAGCTCGGCCATCGAGACCACGGGCTTCAAGCTCGGTACCGACGTGGCGTTGGCGCTGGATGTGGCCGCTACCGAGTTCTACACCGAGGGCTCCGGATACGCCTTCGAGAAGCAGACCCGCACGGCGGCCGAGATGGCCGATTTCTACGCCGGCCTGATCGACGCCTACCCGCTGGTGTCCATCGAGGATCCGCTGTCCGAGGACGACTGGGACGGCTGGGTCGCGCTGACCGCGGCGATCGGCGATCGGGTGCAGCTGGTCGGCGACGACCTGTTCGTCACCAACCCCGAGCGGCTCGAGGAGGGCATCGAGCGCGGCGCGGCGAACGCACTGCTGGTCAAGGTCAACCAGATCGGCACCCTGACCGAGACCTTGGACGCGGTGGCGCTGGCGCACAACAGCGGCTATCGCACCATGATGAGCCACCGCTCCGGCGAGACCGAGGACACCACCATCGCCGATCTGGCGGTCGCGGTGGGCAGCGGCCAGATCAAGACCGGCGCGCCGGCCCGCAGCGAGCGGGTCGCGAAGTACAACCAGCTGCTCCGCATCGAGGAAGCCCTCGGCGACGCTGCGCGGTTCGCCGGCGACCTGGCGTTCCCGCGGTTCGTCGTGGAGACCAAATAATCGATTGATGCCCGTCCGGTCGCCCTGGGTTTCCGGGCCGGTTGAGTAGGCTCTGACAACGATGGCCGAAGCGAAGCGCCCCGACGGGAAACGGCGGTCCCCGACCTCCGGTCCGGGGCGCGCCGGGGACGTCAAGGGACGTCCCCGTAAGGCCGCGAAGTCGACGTCGCTGGCTCGTCGGGAACAGCCGCGGGCCGCCGATGACCCTGAGCTGCCCCCGAACGAGCCGGTCCGGCAGTCGATCGTCATCTCGGCGGAACGGCAGTCCGAACAGCGGATGGGGTTCACGGCCCGCCGTGCCGCCATCCTGGCGGCGGTGGTGTGCGTCCTGACGCTGACCATCGCCGGGCCGGTACGCACCTATTTCGCTCAACGTACGGAGATGAGTCAGCTGGTGGCCACCGAGGCGGCGCTGCGCGAGCAGATCGGCGAGCTGGAGCTGCAGAAGGCGAAGCTGGCCGACCCGGCCTACATCGCCGCGCAAGCGAGGGAACGGCTGGGTTTCGTCATGCCCGGCGACATCCCGTATCAGGTGCAACTGCCGCCGTCGGCGGCCGCACCGGAGGAGTCCGAGGCGTTGCCGGGTACCTCCGCGGTACCCCAGGGGCCTTGGTACAGCGCGCTGTGGAAAACCATCGCCGATGATCCGCACGGCCCGCCGGCCCCGGCGCCTGCCCCGCCGCCGCCGGGGGCTCCTGTCCCGCCACCACCTCCGGCGCCCGGTGGTTGACGCCGCCGACCTGGACGCCGTGGCCCGCCAACTCGGCAGGGAGCCGCGGGGTGTCCTGGAGATCGCGTACCGCTGCCCCAATGGGGAGCCCGGGGTGGTGAAGACCGCGCCGAGACTGCCCGACGGGACACCGTTTCCGACGCTGTACTACCTGACCCATCCGGCGCTGACGGCTTCGGCGAGCCGGTTGGAGTCCTCGGGTCTGATGAAAGACATGACAGACCGGCTGGCCACCGATCCGGAGCTGGCCGCGGCATACCGCCGGGCGCACGAACAGTTCCTGGCCGAACGGGACGCGATCGAGCCGCTGGGCACCACCTTTTCCGGCGGCGGCATGCCGGACCGGGTGAAGTGCCTGCATGTGGTGATCGCGCACTCGCTGGCAAAAGGCAAGGGCGTCAACCCCTTCGGTGATGAGGCTCTGGCCATTCTGGCCGTCGAGCCCGGTATGGCCGGCATCCTGGTGAAGGAGCAGTGGGTATGAGCGAGCTCGTAGCGGCGGTGGACTGCGGCACCAACTCGATCCGGTTGTTGATCGCCGACGTTCGTCCCGACGGTCTGCATGACGTGCACCGGGAGATGCGGATCGTCCGTCTCGGGCAAGGGGTGGACGCCACCGGCGAATTCGCGCCGGACGCCATTGCGCGCACTCGCGCGGCTCTGGCCGATTACGCCGATTTGATGCGCCAGCATGGGGTGACCCGGGTGCGGATGGTGGCGACCTCGGCGGCGCGTGATGTCGGCAACCGCGCCGAGTTCTTCGCGATGACCTCCGAGATCCTCGGCCAGATACAGCCCGGTGCGGTGGCCGAGGTGATCTCCGGGGACGAGGAAGCGCGGCTGTCGTTCCACGGCGCGGTAGCTGAGTTGGATTCCGCGGACGCACCTTTCGTCGTGGTGGACCTCGGTGGCGGATCGACCGAGGTGGTGCTCGGCGACGGCAGCGGAGTCAGTGCCGCGTACTCCGCGGACATCGGCTGTGTCCGGCTGACCGAGCGGTGTCTGCAGTCGGACCCGCCGACGGCGGCCGAGGTGGCGGCAGCACGCGAGGTGGTGCGGGAGCGGCTGGGTGAGGCGTTGCGGGTGGTGCCCGTCGAGCAGGCCCGCACCTGGGTCGGAGTGGCCGGCACGTTCACCACCATCGCGGCCCTGGCCCAGGACATGACCACCTACGACTCGGAGGCCATTCATCTGTCGACGGCGCCCTTCGGTCGGCTGCTGCAGGTGTGCGACCAGCTGATCTCGATGACGCGCAAGCAGCGCGCCGCCCTCGGCCCGATGCATGAGGGACGGGTCGATGTGATCGGCGGTGGCGCGATCGTGGTGGAGGAACTCGCCGAGGCGCTGGGCTCGCGGGCGGGGATCGCCACCCTGACGGTCAGCGAGCACGACATCCTCGACGGCATCGCCTACTCGATCGCCCCCTAATCGCGAGCGTGCGTGTCCCCGCCCCGAAACGCCGTGAAAATCCTGGCTCTGCGCACGCTCGCCGGGGTGATACTTCCGGTTTTAGTCCTGGCCATCGTGTTCGGTGTCGCCGGCTACCCGGTTTACGTCCGCCCGCAGACCGACCCGCCGCGCCCCGCCGATGCGATTCTGGTGCTGGGCGGCACAGTGTCGGCGGAGCGCTATCTGCTGGGGCTGGAGTTGGCGCACCAGGGGTTCGCGGACGATCTGGTGCTGTCCGATCCGTACCGTCCCACCGACCCGGTGCTCGACGGGATATGTGCACGTCCGCAGCGCAACGTCACCGTGACGTGCTTTGATCCGGATCCGCCGACGACGCTGGGTGAGGGCCGTGAGCTGCGTCGGCTGGCGAGTGAAAACGGCTGGCGCACAGTCATCGTCGTCACTTCTGTTTCGCACATTTCGCGGGCGCGCTACATCCTGGACCAATGCTTCGACGGTGAGTTGGTGATGGTGCCGGCGTCGCAGCGACTCAGCCCGTTCGGCTGGGCCTGGATCTACGTCTACCAGAGCGCCGGGTACGCGAAGGCGCTGCTTCAGCGTGGGTGCTGAGGCTCGCGGCTGCCGAGCGGTTATTCGGGTGGCACCAGCACTTCACCGCCGGCGCCGGTGGGTACCCGGGTCCCGGCCAAGGTCAGCGCGAGCAGCACCATGGTTACTCCGACCCCGAAGTGCAGCCAATTGTCGGCATCGTTGATGGGCAACACATTTGCCGGGCCGGCGAGGTCGATGAGCAGACCGTACACCCACAGCCCGAGGTAGAGCAGTCCACCTACACCTAGGTATGCCCGCGCCCGGGCGAACGAGGTTGCCAGCACCAGGCCGACCACCCCGACGGCGAGGTGCACCAGGTTGTCCAGGATCGACACCTGGAAGACGTCGAACAGCGCGGCCCTGGACCCGGTCCCGGACATCGCCAGCGCGTCGAGATTGCTGGTGACGCCGGGGACGAATCCGAGTACGCCCACGATCAGGAACAGCGAGCCGACCAGGATGGCCGCCCACTGCACCGCCAACAGGCCTACTTGAGGGCGACGCCGTCGCGCTCGCGGATGACTGGTCGCCATGGCCCCCTCCTCATACCCGGCGTATTGACGGCCACGTAGGCCCCCCGCATACCCCCGGGCGCTGGGTATTAATCGGGCGCAGCGGCTCGATTCGGCGTTTTGCGCCACACTTGCCGGGTAGCCGTGAGCTGTGACAGACACCCAACTCGCACTCGTCACCGGTGCATCGAGCGGTATCGGGTTCGAGTTGGCGCGCCTGTTCGCCGACAATGGATACGACTTGGTGGTCGGCGCCGACGGCGACGGGATCAACGAGGTTCCCGGCCGGCTGGCCGACACCGCCGCGGACGTGCACCCGGTGCAGGTCGACCTGCGGACTCCCGAAGGTGTGGAGCACCTCTACGCCAGCACGATCGCCGACGGTCGGGAACTCTCCGTTGCCGCGTTCAACGCCGGGATCGGCCGGGGCGGGCTGTTCCTGGAGACCGATCTGGACGACGACCTCTCGATCGTGGACCTGAATGTCCGGTCCACCGTCCACCGCGCCGAGATGGAGCAGACCCCGATGGGCAAGATGCCCAAAGATGACCCCGCCGATGTAGCGCGGCAGGGGTTCGAGGCGTTGATGCGCGGTGACAAGAAGGTGGTCGCGGCGTCCCCACTGTCCAAGATCATGGGAACGGTCAACCGGGTGCTGCCTGACAGTGTGAAAGCCGCTGGTAACCGGGTGCTTTCAGCGCCGCTGCGCCGGTAGGCCTATTCCTGGAAGCGGTATCCCATGCCGGCCTCGGTGAGCAGGTGCTTGGGCTTGGACGGGTCGTCTTCGAGCTTGCGTCGGAGTTGGGCCAGGTAGACCCGCAGATAATGCGTCTCTTTGGCGTACGCCGGACCCCACACCTCTTTGAGGAGTTCCTCGCGGCCGACGAGCTTGCCGCGGTTGCGAACCAGCATCTCCAACATGCCCCATTCGGTGGGTGTCAGATGCACCTCGGCGCCCTTGCGGGTGACTTTCTTGGCCGCGAGATCGATTGTGAACGAGGAGGTTTCGATCACCGGTTGATCGGTGTCGGAAGCCGCGGCACCGCGTCGCACCGCTGCCCGCAGCCGGGCCAGGAATTCGTCCATCCCGAACGGCTTGGTGACGTAGTCATCTGCTCCGGCGTCGAGTGCCTCCACCTTGTCGGAGGAGTCGGTGCGGGCCGAGAGCACGATCACCGGGGCGGACAGCCAGCCACGCAAACCGCCCAGCACGTCGATGCCCGACATGTCCGGTAGGCCCAGGTCGAGGATCACCACATCGGGCCGGTGTTCGGCGGCCACCCGCAGTGCCTCGGCGCCTGTGGCGGCCGTGTGTACGTCGTAGCCGCGCACCGACAGGTTGATCCGCAGCGCCCGCAGGATCTGCGGCTCGTCGTCGATGACCAGCACCCGGGTCTTGTTCATCGCGGGTCCTCGACGGGGGCCGGCAGGTCGACGACCAGGGTCAGGCCGCCGCCGGGGGTGTCGGTGGCGGCGATGGTGCCGCCCATCGCCTCGGTGAATCCGCGCGCCACCGACAAGCCGAGACCGACGCCGCTGCTGTTGTCGGAATCGCCGAGGCGCTGGAACGGCTCGAACAACTGCGCTTCGGCTCCGCGGGGGACGCCGGGCCCTTCGTCGGCGACGTTGATCAGCACCCGTTGACCGACCCGCCCGGCGTTGATCCGCACCAGGCCGTTGGGTGAGTAGCGCAGTGCGTTGTCGACGACGTTGACCAGCACCCGTTCCAGCAGTCCGGCGTCGGCCAGTACGACGGCGTCACCGACCTCGACCTTGACCCGGTCCAGCACCGAACCCGGCTCCGTGGTGCCCCGGCTGATGGCGACCAGGGTTCGCTGCACCACCTCTTCCAGATACACCCGGCCGAGGTTCGGTCTGACCACGCCGGCCGCCAGACGCGAGGAGTCCAGCAGGTTGCCCACCAGCGCGGTGAGCCCGTCGATGGACTCCTCGACCGTGGCCAGCAGTTCGGCGGTGTCCTCCGGCGAGAAATCGACGTCGCTGCTGCGCAGGCTGGATACCGCGGCTTTGGCGGCTGCCAGCGGGGTACGCAGGTCGTGGCTCACCGCCGACAGCAGTGAACGGCGCAGTTCGTCGGCGCGGGCGATCGCCTCGGCGCGGCTGGCCTCCTCGGTGAGCTCGCGTTGCCGCACCAGGCCCGCGGCCTGGACGGCCACGGCACCGAGCACCCGCCGGTCCTTGGCGAGCAGCTGGCGGCCGGACATCAGCAGCCAGAACTCGTCGTCGCCGACTTCGATGGCGGTGTCCGCGGCGTCGACGTCCACGCATGGCGCCTCGCCCACGCAGGCGATGACGCCCTGCCCGTCGCGGACCAGGCTGACGGCGCGCTGCAGGTAGGTTTCGCGCACCCGTTCCAGCAGCGCGGTGAGGTCGGCGCCGCGCAGCACCGACCCGGCGAACAGGGCCAGCAGTTCGGCTTCCTGCGACGCGCGCCGGGCTTCCCTGGCCCGGCTGGCGGCGCCGTCGACCAGCGCCGCCACCGCCACCGCGACCGCGAGCAGCACGACAACCGTGATGGCGCTGTCGGGTTGGGCGATGGTGAAGGTGTACCGCGGCTCCACCAGGAAATAGTTGAGCAGCAGCCCGGACAGCACGGCGGACAGCGCGGCGGGGGCCACCCCGCCCAGCAAGGCCACCACCAGCACCGCGATGAAGAACAGTGCGCTCTCTCCGCCGATGCCCAGCAGGGGGTCGAGCAGCACGGTGACGGCACAGGTGATCGACGGCACGATCAGGGCCGCCAGCCACGACGTCAGATGCCGGGCCCGCGGCGACAGGACCGCCAGCATCCAGCCCGTCCTGGCCTCTTCGTGGGTGACCATGTGGACGTCGATCTTGGCGGACTTCTGCACCGTCTTGGCGCCGATGCCCTCGTCGAAGATCCGCGCCCAGCGGGAGCGTCGCGACGTTCCCAGCACCAGCTGAGTGGCGTTGCGCTCACGCGCGAAATCCAGCAGCGCCGTGGACACGTCGTCACCGACGACGGTATGCACCGTCGCCCCCAGGCTGGAGGCGAGTTCGCGGATCCTGCCCATCTGCGGAGCCGACACCCCGGACAGTCCGTCGCCGCGCACCACGTGGACCACCATCAGCTCGGCGCTGGACCGCGATGCAATACGAAATGCCCTGCGCACCAGCGTTTCCGACTCGGAGCCACCGGTGACCGCGACGACGACGCGTTCCCGCGCCTCCCAGGTGGCATTGATCTGGTGTTCGGCCCGGTATTTGGCCAGCGCGGTGTCGACCTGATCGGCGAGCCACAGCAGGGCCAGCTCGCGCAGTGCAGTCAGGTTTCCTTGACGGAAGTAGTTGCTCAGCGCCGCGTCGATGCGGTCGGGGGAGTAGACGTTGCCGTGGGACAGTCTGCGCCGCAATGCTTCCGGCGTGATATCGACCAGCTCGATCTGGGCGGCGCTGCGCACCACGGCGTCGGGGATGGTCTCCTGCTGTTCGATGCCGGTGATCTGTGCGACGACGTCGTTGAGGCTTTCCAGGTGCTGGACATTGACGGTGGAGATGACGGTGATACCGGCGTCGAGAAGTTCTTCGACGTCCTGCCAGCGTTTGGGGTTCTTGCTGCCGGGGGTATTGGTGTGGGCGAGTTCGTCGACCAGCACCACCTCGGGTCGACGGGCGATGACGGCGGGCACATCCAGTTCGGGGAACGTGCCGCCGCGGTAGTCGACGTAGTGCGGTGGCACCACCTCGATGCCCTCGAGCAGTTCGCTGGTTCTGGGGCGGCCGTGGGTTTCGACCACGGCCGCCACCAGATCGGTGCCGCGCTCCAGGCGTCGGTGCGCTTCGCCGAGCATGGCGAATGTCTTGCCGACGCCGGGGGCTGCGCCCAGGTAGATGCGCAGTTCACCCCGTTTACTGGTGCTCACCTGACCATCATCCACCCGAGGTGAGCTCATCGAGGTCGACGTTGACGCCCAGGACGTTGACGGCCGGTTCGCCCATGAAGCCCAGTGCGCGCCCGGTGGTGTTCTCGGCGATGATGTGGCGCACCTGGTCCGCGCTCAGCCCGCGGGCCGCCGCCACCCGGTTCACTTGCAGGTCGGCGTAGGCCGGGGAGATGTCGGGGTCCAGGCCGCTGCCGCTGGCGGTCACGGCGTCGGCGGGTACCTGCGGATCGACGGCGGCGCCCTCGACGGCGACCAACTGGCCGTGGGAGAAGTCCTGGCCGTCATTGCAGTGCACCCGGGCGCCGGCGTAGGTGGCCAGGAACGGTTCGGTCGTCGTCGCGCAGGGCTGGTTGACGCTGATCACCTGCGTGGGGTGCACGACGTTGCCGCGTGCATCCCGGGGACCGAGCACCGACAGCACCGCCCCCATACCGTCACTGGTGCAGAACGGCCGCGCGCCGTCGGCTGCGTTGAGCTCGCCGACCTCGAGGCTGCGGGTGCACACCAGCGTGAGCAGGCTGGGCTTGTCTGCGCTGTCGACGATGCTTTCCGGGCCCAGGTTGCTGGCGCTGGTGGCCAGGGGGTCGTAGCCATCTCCGGCCATCGACGGTCTGGGCTGCAGGTACTGCGGCAGCGGGTTGCCGTCGGCGTCGGTGAACAGCTGCCCGATCAGGCTGCTGCCCACTGCCTTTCCCTGGACCTCGACGATCGAGCCGTCGGCGCGGTGTTGCAGACCGGGTAGTTGAGCCACCGCCCACACCAGGGCCGGGTAGATCAGGCCGGTGATGGCGGTGAGCACCAGCAGCGTACGCAGTGCCGCCCAGTGCTGGCGGGCGATGGTGGAGAGCTTCATCTAGGACATCCCGGGGAAGAGTTGGATTACCAGGTCGATCAGTTTGATGCCGACGAACGGGGCGATGATCCCGCCCAGTCCGTAGATGGCGAGGTTGCGGCTCAACAGCTTTGAGGCACTAGCCGGTGTGTAGCGAACCCCACGCAAGGCCAGGGGGATCAGCACCACGATGACGATCGCGTTGAAGATCACCGCGGACAGGATCGCCGACTGCGGACTGTGCAGCCGCATCACGTTGAGCAGGTCGAGGCCGGGGAACAGCGTCACGAACAACGCCGGGATGATGGCGAAGTACTTGGCGATGTCGTTGGCGATGGAGAACGTGGTCAACGCCCCGCGGGTGATCAGCAGCTGCTTGCCGATCTCGACGATCTCGATCAGCTTGGTGGGGTCGGAATCCAGATCCACCATGTTGCCGGCCTCTTTGGCCGCCGAGGTGCCGGTGTTCATCGCGACGCCGACGTCGGCCTGCGCCAGTGCGGGTGCGTCGTTGGTGCCGTCGCCGGTCATGGCGACCAGCCGTCCACCCTGCTGTTCGCGTTTGATCAGGGCCAGCTTGTCCTCGGGGGTGGCTTCGGCAAGGAAGTCGTCGACACCGGCTTCATCGGCAATGGCTTTGGCCGTCAACGGGTTGTCGCCGGTGATCATCACCGTCCGGATGCCCATGCGCCGCATCTCGTCGAAGCGTTCGCGCATGCCTTGCTTCACCACGTCTTTGAGGTGGATGACGCCGAGCACCTCGGCGGTGCCGTTGTGGACGCGGCCCACGACCAGTGGGGTGCCACCGGCATTGGAGACCTCGCTGACGATATCGGTCAAGGCGCTGGGCACGGTACCGCCGAGGCTGCGTACCCACTCCGCGACCGAACCGGTCGCGCCTTTACGTAGCGCGGGCCCATCCTCGAGGTCGACGCCCGACATCCGGGTCGTGGCGCTGAATGCCACCCACTGCGCGCCGGTCAGTTCACCGGGTTGGCGGGCCCGCAGACCGTAGGTGTCCTTGGCGTACACCACGATCGAGCGGCCCTCGGGGGTCTCATCGGCCAGGCTGGACAATTGTGCGGCGTCGGCGAGCGTTTCGGGGGAGACGCCGGGCAGTGGAATGAATTCGCCCGCTTGACGATTGCCGAGGGTGATGGTGCCGGTCTTGTCCAGCAACAGGGTGTTGACGTCCCCGGCGGCCTCGACCGCGCGGCCTGACATGGCCAGCACGTTGCGTTGCACCAGGCGGTCCATGCCGGCGATGCCGATGGCGCTCAGCAGTGCGCCGATCGTCGTCGGGATCAGGCACACCAGCAGCGCCACCATCACAATGCTCGTCACACCGTTGCCGTCCAGTGCCAAGGTGTCGGGCACGCCCGGGTTGTTCGCCTTGGAGAAGATGGCCAGCGGCTGCAGGGTCGCGACGGCGAAGACGAAGATGATCGTCAACGCGCTGAGCAGGATGTTGAGTGCGATCTCGTTCGGCGTCTTCTGCCGGTTGGCACCTTCGACCAGTGCGATCATCCGGTCGACGAAGCTTTCGCCGGGCTTCTGGGTGATCTGGACGACGATGCGGTCGCTGAGCACCGTGGTACCGCCGGTGACGGCCGACCGGTCACCGCCGGATTCCCGGATGACCGGTGCCGATTCTCCGGTGATCGCCGATTCATCCACTGAGGCAATGCCTTCGACGACATCGCCGTCGCCGGGGATCACCTGTCCGGCTTCGACCACCACGTGGTCTCCCTGGGCCAGCAGGGCGGCGGCGACGCTTTCCTCGGTGCCGGTGCCGGTGCGGCCCGGGGCCCATCCGGTGATCCGGCGGGCGACGGTGTCGGACTTGGTTTTCCGCAGGGTGTCGGCTTGTGCTTTGCCGCGCCCTTCGGCGACGGCCTCGGCCAGGTTGGCGAAGATCACCGTCAGCCAGAGCCAGAAGACGATCAGCCAGGAGAACCACGATGGCTGTAGCGCTGCCAGGATGGTCGACCACGCGGCGCCGACTTCGACGATGAACATCACCGGGTTGCGCCACAGGGTGCGTGGGTCGAGCTTGCGCAGGGCGTCGGGCAGGGAGCGCAGCAGTATCTTGGGGTCGAGCAGCCCACCCTGTACCCGGGACTTCGAGGTGGGGGGCTGGTCAGCGGCCTGGGCCGTTGACGTGACCATGGTGACCGTCATGTCAGTGAATTCCTTCAGCGAGTGGGCCCAGCGCGAGCGCGGGCAGGAATGTCAGGGCGACCAGGACCAGCGTCACGCCGACCACCATCCCGACGAATTGCGGGCGGTAGGTGGGCAGGGTGCCGACCGAGGCCGGGGTGCTGCCCTGTTTGGCCAGTGAACCGGCCAGTGCGAGCACCAGGACCAGCGGCAGGAAGCGACCCGCGAGCATCGCCACGCCGAGCGCGGTGTTGTACCACTCGGTGTTGACGCTGATGCCGGCGAACGCCGAGCCGTTGTTGTTGCCGGCCGAGGTGAAGGCGTAGAGCACCTCGGACAGGCCGTGGGGGCCGGAGTTGAGCATGCCGGCCCGTTGCCCGGACATGGCCATGGCCGTCGCGGTTCCGGTCAGCACGATCAGGGGTGTCACCAGGAAATAGCTTGCGGCCAGCTTGATTTCACGTGGGGTGATCTTCTTGCCCAGGTATTCGGGGGTGCGCCCGACCATGAGGCCGGCGACGAAGACCGTGATCACCGCCAGGATCAGCATGCCGTACAGGCCGGACCCCACACCGCCGGGTGCTACTTCGCCGAGTTGCATGTTGAACATCGTCATCAGCCCGCCGAGGCTGGTGTACGAGTCGTGGAACGAGTTCACCGCGCCGGTGGACGTCAGCGTGGTGCTGGCGGCAAATATCGCGGAATCAGCGACACCGAAACGGGTTTCGACGCCTTCGGTGGCGGCACCGACCGCGGTCGGAACCGTGCCGTGCGCCTGCAACTGGAACCACATGGTCAGGCTCACGCTGATCGTGGCGATGACGCCCATGACGGCGACGATCGCTCGTCCTTGTTTGAGGCCCTGGGGGCCGCCCACCATCTTGCCGAAGGTGCGCGGCAGCGAGAACGCGATCACCGTCAGCAGGAAGATCTCGATGAAATTGGTCCAGGCGGTGGGGTTTTCGAAGGGATGGGCGGAGTTGGCGTTGAAGAAGCCACCGCCGTTGGTGCCCAGCTCCTTGATCGCTTCCTGGCTGGCGACCGGGCCGCCGGGGATGGTCTGCTGCGCCCCGGCAAGGGTGTCGATCACCTGGGTGTGCAGCGCGAAGTTCTGAATCACCCCGCCGGCGATCAGCACGATCGCGGCGAGGAACGCGATCGGCAGCAGGATGCGCAGCGTGCCGCGGACCAGGTCCACCCAGAAGTTGCCCAGTTCGCCGGTTCTGGTGCGGGCGAAACCGCGCACCAGTGCGATCGCCACGGCCATACCGACCGCCGCGGAGACGAAGTTCTGCACGGTCAGGCCGGCCATCTGCACCAGGTGGCCCTGGGTGGATTCGCCCGAATACGCCTGCCAGTTGGTGTTGGTGACGAAGCTGACCGCGGTGTTCCACGCCAGCGCCGGCGTCATTTCGGTGGCGGGGTCGTTCAGGTGCAGTGGCAGCCTGCCCTGCAGCAGCTGGAAGATGAACAGGAACAGCACCGACACCGCGGAGAATGCCAGCACGCTGCGCGCGTAGGCACCCCAGGTCTGCTCGGCCTTGGGGTCGGCGCCGATCACCCGGTAGAGGGCGCGTTCGAGGCGCGAGTCCTTGGTTGTGGTGTAGACGCGAAACATGTAGTTGCCCAATGGCACATGTACGGCGGCCAGCGCGAGGATCAGGGCGAGTAGGAAAACGATCCCGGCCGCGGTGGTGCTCATCAGAACCGCTCCGGGAACAACAGGGTGGCGATCAAGAACAAGGCGGCCAGGACGGCCAGTGCCAGTCCGACGCTGTTGGCAAGGCTCATCGCTCGAGCATCCGCACTGCAGCGCCGAACACCGCGAACATCGCGATGGTCAGCACGGCATAGATGACGACAGACATCTCAACTCCGTTTCGCGGCCCTCGGTGGGCCCGTACGGAGTCAACGCGCCGTGCTGGCGGCAGCCGCGGGTCTTGACGGTTTCTTGACGCCCCGGGGTTGTTCCTTTACGGCGTCCTTGCGGGGGAGTGTCCTAGGCCTCACCCCACGTGCGTCGCCGCTCGGAAGGGCACGTAACTGGTGCCCGCCTCTCCAGCGACATCTAGCGACAGTGCATGCGGGTCGGTGCTTGCTGCGAACGGCGAACCTCGCCGGGAGCTGTGCGTGTTTGTTGCCGGTCAGCCGGGTTCGGCAATCGGCATTCTCGACCCCGCCCGGCCGCCTCTTATTGCGTGCCCAAACCCGGTGTGCGGGCTTGGTGACCGAAGGTCCCTTCAGCGCCCGTTTGTGGTCAATGACATCAGTATTTTACCGGGCAGATCCGCGTGAGAAATATGAAACCTATTCACTTTGGATACCAGTCACTGCCCTGAGAACTATCTCTCGCACAGCATTCTTTGAGTCAGCTTCGGCGCTGACGTAGCTCGATGCGCGCATTGTGGCGTGCTTCTTGGACCTCTTTAAACCTGCTTTGTAACAGCGTGTCTCGACCTCAGGAGGTACCCATGACAACTTCATTGGAAACCAATGATGCCCCAGTTGACGTCGGCGAAGGAGAGCAGGCGCTGGCAAAGGGCAGCATTTCGCTGTCGGGCGTCCTGTTCGTATCGATCGCGACGATGGCCCCCGGCGCTGGGCTGGCCTATTCGATCATGACCGGGTCGCTGTTCTCCGGCGGGGCGCTGCCGCTGGCCGTGGTCGGCGCGACGATCGGTTGCGTGCTGGTGGCGGTCGGAATTGCCCAGATGGCCAAACACATATCGACGGCTGGCGGTCTCGGCTCGTTTGTCGGCCGGGCTTTCCACCCCGCTCTGGGTTTTGTCATCGCCTTCTGCGCGCCGATGTTCTATCTGGCGGCACTGCCATATCTGGCGCTGGTCTTCGGAAACCTGATCGCCGCCGCGGTCTTTCCCGACGGCGGTACGTCCTACACGATTGCCTGGGTCGTCGCCGGACTCGCTTGTCTGCTGCTGTCGGGTTCCTTCAACTACTTTGGGGCCTCGTTCAGCAGTAAGGCCGGCGTGGTCTTGGGAGCCCTGGAAATCGTTGTGCTCCTTGCCCTGAGCGTGCACATGATTATTTCTGCCGGCAGCCACAACACGGTGTCTGTTTTCACCACCGAGCATGCGAACGCAGAGGGTTTCGGTGGCATGTCGGGGGTCATCGCCGGTTCGGTCTTCGGCTTCCTGGCCTTCATCGGCTTCGAGGCCGGTGCGCCGCTGGCAGCCGAGACGAAGAATCCCAAACGCAACGTGCCGCGCGCCATCGTCTGGTCAGCGATCATCGTCGGCCTCTTCTACATCATCGGTAGCTACGCGGCGTCGGTCTACTTCGGTCCCGGCAATCTGTTCGACTTCATGAACTTCAACGCCGGCGACGGCTGGATCGGGATGGCCAAGAACCTGTGGGGCGCCGGATGGATCCTCATGCTCGTGGCACTGCTGAACAGCTCGGTTGCCTGCGCCAACGGGGCCTCCATGGCTGGCACACGGCACATTTGGGCGATGGCCCACGCCGGGGCCATCCCGAAGATCTTCGCCAAGACGCACCACAAGTGGCGCTCGCCGGTGGTGGCCATCTACTTCATGTTCGGTATCGGCGCCGTCGCCACCGTGGTCGGTGGCTTGCTCTGGGGGCCGATCCCCTCCCTGGGGCTCTTCGGGACTCTCATCGCGGTCATCGCGCTACCGGTGCACATGCTGGCGGCCTTGGCCTGCCCGGTGTACTACTGGCGGTTCCGCCGCAGCGAGTTCAAAGTTGTTGTGCACCTGATTATCCCTGTACTCGGCGTGCTCTTCCTCATCCCGGGCTTCTTCGTCGGCGCGGGGATTCGCGTCTTCAGTTTCGTCCCGGAGTTGAGCTGGCCCATCAACCTGGCCGCGCCGATCTCGTTGGGCGTCTATCTCCTCGGGTTCGTGATCATGGCGTATCTGATGGTCAAGAAGCCCGACGCGCTGAGGGCTCTGTCGGACCACGGCCATTCCGGAGAGGACGCCATTGCCGTCGAGGACTTGGCGCACGCCCACCCGCACGATCACACACCTTCGGTGAAACCGAACGCGGCGGTAGAAGCCCACTGAACCCGGGAGCCCCGACGTCGACGGCGCAAAAGCTCTGCGTACCTTCGACTTCGGGGAACCGTGCCGGTGGTTACTCGAGGAATGTCTCCAGGTAGGCCAACGCAGCCCGTCGCAACTCGGCAAGCGCCGCCTTGTCGCCATTGGGGTCGGTGCGGAACGCGATGTCGAATCCTTTGTCGAGTATCCCGATGAATGTTTGTGCCATCAGGTAGGGGGAGATGTCAGGGGCGTCCGGGCGTAACGCGGTGACCCCCTCACACAGGTAAGCCGCGAGCGCGTCGTCATGGGCCCGGTTCACCTGCACCATCCGTCCGGAGAATTCCGTCGAGAACCACAGCGCGCGATACCCGGCTATTCCCGTCGCGGTGAGGAGAAAGTGGATGAGTGCGTCGATGCCGGCGGCGGCTGTCGTGCGCCAGTCCGGTCCGGCCAGGCTGAATCCCGCCTTTTCAAAGCGCTTGTCCAGATCGACAAGCCCCCGAATGAGGACTTCTTCGAGAAGGGCCTCACGGTCTGTGAAGAAGGTGTACATCCAGCCGACGGAGACCCCTGCCCGAGTTGCGACCGATGTGGTGGTGACGGCGCTCGGGCCGGCGGCGACCAGCAGATCGTTGGTGGCGGCGAGCACTCGGTCCAGTTTCACCTGGCTGCGCGCCTGGGTGGCCTGGCGTGCGCCGGCGTCCTGCGCGATCGCCACCATGAGGTCACGTAGGGGCGCTGACGCGGGGGTATGCGAGGGCAGCGCAGAATCGCGACCGCTGTTTGCGGCGCGCAGTCGACGGACAGCTCCGACCATGGTTACTTCCGACGCCCCCTGCGCTTGAAATGTCACTTGGCGTTCTCTTCCGCGCCGCAGGGGAATCCTACCGATTGGATGCTGCAAACGCAGCAACATGCCACCAACGTGCCCACCTGCGCATGGTGGGCACGTTGATGGCATGTATCGCCAGGGATCGCGGTTATACCGTGGCGCCGCCCGGGACGTCGGCAGTGGCCGCCTCAAATTGCAGGTCGTCGCGCAGTTGCGGGTTGATGTGGTTCTCGTTGGTGCTCAGCGATTCGAAGTCGTACTGCTGACCGCTGAGTTCAGGGTGGACCACCGAAAGTGGATCAAGGAAGTCGGTGACGTAGCCAACGGCCTGGCCGCCCATTTGGTAGCCCATGACTTTGAGGAGGTCGTCGTCGAGGGTTTTGGCGATTTCTATTGGGCAGGAGAGGTATTGGTTTTCTTCTTGGCGTACCCAGCCGACGGCATAGGTGATGTTGATGCCTTGGCGGACCATGTCGGATACGTTGGGTGCCGCGGAGTGGTAGACCTTGCCGGTGTAGAAGAACACCGAGCCTTTGGGCATGACTGCGCGCACCTCGTCGGCCTCTGTGTAGTCCTTGCCTTGTTTGTCGAAGTTTTTGTGGGAGCCGGGCACTACTCGGGTGGCGCCATTTTCTTTCGTGAAGTCGGTCATGGCCCAGATGGTGTTGCACTGCACGTCGTAGTCCTCGGGGAAGGGGAAGAAGTCCCACGCCAGCTCGTCGCGGTGCAGGGGTTGGGCGGTTTCGCCGGGGTAGACGCTGATGATCTGGGTCAGGTGCAGTTGGTAGGCGGTGGCTTTTTTGAGCATTTCGCCGACGACGGCGAGTACCAGTGGGTGCATGACCAGTTCGCGTGAGGCGGGGGAGCGGGCGATGAGGCCGCCGGTGCGGCGGGTGAGCCGGCCTACGAAGTCGTCGCGGCCGGCGGGGGTGACGTCGATGTAGTCGGTGAGTTCCTCGGCGATCTGATCCATCAGCTCGGGTGGGACCAGGTTTTCGACGATGACGAAGCCGTCCTCGCGCAACGCTGAGGAGATCTCCTCCATCGTCGCGGTATTGGGCAGGTGATACTTCTGGCTCATGTGCACTTCTCTTTCTGCAACAGCTTTTTGCGGGAATCAGGACTTGACGGCGATCGCGGTGATCTCGATGCGCTGCTCTGGGTGCGCCAGTTCGGTGACACCGACCAGGGTTTGGGTCGGAGCCTGGTCGCCGAATGCTTCCGCTATCAGCGGCGCGACGCCGAAGAACTCTTTGGCGCTGGTGGCATAAATCGTCAGTGCCACCAGGTTCGAATAGGTCAACCCTTCGGCCTCGAGAAGCTTTTTGAGAATGTCGAGGATGAAGATGGTCTGCTCTTTCATCGAGCCGATGCCGTGCACCAGGAACTCCGGGTCGCCGCCGGTGAACGGTGCGAGGCCGGACAGATAGAGCGTGTCGTGAGCCCAGACATTCTGCGTGAAGCCCAACTTCTTGAACGCCGTCTGGTCCAGATACCCGACCTCCGGGCTGCTGTAGGAAATGGTCATCAGACAGATTCCTTTGCAACGTCGGGAGTTTCGGCACTGACCATGGCGTCCACGAAAGTTTCCTGCCCGTCGGGGTCGACATGGCCGGCGGTCTGGGCGAGCGCGGCGAAGTCGTACTGTTGACCGCCGAGTTCGGGTCGCACGGCAGCAAGCGGGTCGAGGAAATCGGTCAGGTAACCCATGGCGAGGCCGCCCATTTGGTAGCCCATGACTTTGAGGAGGTCGTCGTCGAGGGTTTTGGCGATTTCTATTGGGCAGGAGAGGTATTGGTTTTCTTCTTGGCGTACCCAGCCGACGGCATAGGTGATGTTGATGCCTTGGCGGACCATGTCGGATACGTTGGGTGCCGCGGAGTGGTAGACCTTGCCGGTGTAGAAGAACACCGAGCCTTTGGGCATGACTGCGCGCACCTCGTCGGCCTCTGTGTAGTCCTTGCCTTGTTTGTCGTAGACCTTGTGTGAGCCGGGAACTACTCGGGTGGCGCCATTTTCGACTGTGAAGTCGGTCATCGCCCAGATGGTGTTGCACTGCACGTCGTAGTCCTCGGGGAAGGGGAAGAAGTCCCAGGCGAGTTCGTCGCGGTGCAGGGGTTGGGCGGTTTCGCCGGGGTAGACGCTGATGATCTGGGTCAGGTGTAGCTGGTAGGCGGTGGCTTTTTTGAGCATTTCGCCGACGACGGCCAGTACCAGTGGGTGCATGACCAGTTCGCGTGAGGCGGGGGAGCGGGCGATGAGGCCGCCGGTGCGGCGGGTGAGCCGCCCTACGAAGTCGTCGCGGCCGGCGGGGGTGGTGTCGATGTAGTCGGTGAGTTCCTCGGCGATCTGATCCATCAGCTCAGGGGGGACCAGGTTTTCGACGACGACGAAGCCGTCCTCACGCAGCGCTGCCGAGATCTCTTCCATCGTGGCGGTGTTGGGAAGGTGATACTTCTCGCTCATCTGTCATCTCCTTGTTCTACGACGCATAGCGCCGAACAAGTAAAGTGAATAATATTCAGGTTGCGGGAATGTGTACCGACGTTTCAGGCGTAAAAATCTTGTGGGCGACTCGGGCGGTGATCCCAATCATGCAGAGCGATCGCGCCCCGCACGAAGGCGGTGAGGTGGAGAGAGTGAACCGCGTCGGACCCTGTGCACCGCCGAGAATTGCAGAGTCACATCCTGAGCGACGCCGCTGACTGACCGCCAGGACCGGACAGCGTCGGAGTTCCTGACGGGGTGTGTCGTGACGGCAACAGGCTGTTGCCCAGCGTGAAGTATGGCAGTGATAACCGAGATCCCCACCTGCGCAGGCAAGTTCGTTTTGGTCTTGATGATCGACCTACACCCGCGCCAGTCGCTACACCTTCGGATAATGCCGACGCCTGGTTGCGCGCGATGCAATCAAGAAGACCATCCCGTCGCTCCCCACCAGATTGCATTGATGTCATGAATTCATACGAGATACTCGCTGCAGGGACCAACCGGCCGCAGCGCAACGAAGCCCCCGCGAGTCGGGGAAGCCAAATGAACGGAAAATCAAAGTGAAGACCGAAAAAGGGAAGATGCTGGCCGGCGATCTATACAACGAGAGCGATGCGGAACTGCAGGCCGACCGAGCGCGCTGCGTGGCGGCGCTGGAGGCCTTCAACGCGGCGCGATTTCAGAGTGCGCAGTGGTACTCCTCCCTGAACGCGCTGTTAGGCGGCATCGGCACCGACTCGGTTATCCGTGGGCCGATAACGTGCGACTATGGCAAGAACGTCTACATCGGCGACCGCACCTTCATTAATTACGATTGCATCCTCATGGACTGCGCTGAGATTTACATCGGAGACGACGTCCTTATCGGGCCGCGGTCACAGCTCATCACTGGCCTTCACCCGTTGGATATGAAGGCGCGCGCCTCAGGCTTGGAATCAGCCGCTCCGGTCCGGATCGAGAACAATGCGTGGTTAGCGTCGAGCGTAATTGTCCTGCCAGGTATCACAATTGGTGAAGGAGCTGTGGTCGGGGCTGGCAGCGTCGTCACCAAGGACGTTCCGCCGAAGGTTCTCGCCGCTGGTAATCCATGCCGTGTGATCCGCGAAATCTGAGTGTGCAGCATGCGGACCAGCAGGCCGGGTCGCGGTGGCGTGAAGTCACGGCACACACCGCACCGGGAATTCGTCGCCGCTGACGGCCCGATCCCGAACTTCGGGCCCGATGCTGTTCTCCACCACGTCGCGGTGTGAGGATGCACCCATGGTGACCTTGGACCGATTGGTCAATGTGCTCGGGGGAACCGGTGTTCGGCTGCGCTTCTGCGCGGTGCCGCGCAGCAGTGAACTGCGCAGTGTGGCGCTGCCCGAAACCGTCGGCGATCGCGGCGTGGTGACCGGGGACGTCCTGCTGGCGACGGGTGCGAGTTCGGTCGAGGAGGCCGTGGCCTGGGCAGTGGCGGCGAAAGCGGTTGTCGTGCTGTTCCGCGGTGAGACCGACGGCCCTGTTGCACTTGACGACGCCCCCGTGGCGGTGATGACCGTGGACCCTGACGTCGCCTGGAGTGAGCTGGCCGCGGTGGTCTACGGGCTGGTGCTGGAGGGCCGGGAGACCGAATCGGGGCGCGGGCCCACCGACCTGTTCGCCCTAGCCGACAGCGTTGCCGATGCCGTGGGCGCCGCGGTGACCATCGAGGACCGGCTCTCCCAGGTGCTGGCCTACTCGCGACTGCAGCAGGACGCCGATGACGCGCGGGTGCAGACGATTCTGCGCCGTGAACCTCCGCAGGAGCTGCGGGCTCTGCTCGAGCAGCGCGGGGTGTTCACGCATCTGGCGAAAAGTGATGCGCCGCTGTTTGTTCCAGGAGATCCGTCGCGCAACTTCTCCGGCCGGATGGTGGTGGCGGCGCGCGCGGGCCGCCAGCTGCTCGGGTCGGTGTGGGTGAGCACGCCGGCGCCCCTACAGGGACGTCGGCTCTCGGCGTTGGTCGACGGCGGCCAGACCGTGGCCGTGCACCTGTTGCGTTCGCGGGCCAGCGCCGATCTGGAACGTCAGGTCGAGTCCGAGCTGGTGCTGCGCCTGCTCGAAGGTGCCGCCGATGCGGCCACGGTGGCCAGCCGGCTCGGGTTGGCGCCGGACCTGTTGCGGGTGATCGCGGTGCGTGGCTATCTCGATGACGATCGCGACGCGGTGCTGTTGCAACTGTTCGAGCAGGCGACCGCCGGCTTCGGGTGGTCGCGGCCCGGCCGTAGCGCGCTGGCCGGTAACACCGTGTACACCGTGCTGCCGGCCGGGGACGTGGCCACCGCTCGGCGGTGGATCAGCGCGCTGCGCGCGGCGTTGCCCGAGCAGGCCACGGTGTCGGCGGGGATCAGCAGCGCAGTCACCGCCGCCGAAGCGGCGATCGCCCGCGCCGAGGCCGACGAATGCCTGGCGTTGCACGAGGTGCGGTCCTCGACCGGTCCGGCTCCGGCCTATGAGGAAGCCTGGCATGACGTGCTGCTGCAACGGCTGCGCACGGCGGCGCGCGCGGGCCGGGTGCCTGACCGGGGGCCCGTCGCCGAGTTGCGTCGCCACGATCGTGAGAACTCGACGCAGTACGTGGTGACCTTGCGCGCCTGGTTGGAGGCGATGGGCGACCTGGCGCAGGCCGGCGCCGCGCTGGGCGTGCACGAAAACACGATCCGCTACCGGCTGCGCAAGATGACCGAGGTGGCCGCCCTGGACCTGAAGGATCCCGGCACGCGGGTCGCGTTGATCGTCGAACTGGCCGCCGCTGACCCCACCTGACCTGACTAACTGTAGGATCCCGACAAAAGTGCCGCACCGCGTTGTCGTAATCCGGCAATCCAAGCCCGCTGTCCTGCGACATCCTGGGAGTTCAAGAGCAACAGGGTGTGGAGGTGTGTGGTGGGCAGCGACGTGCAGATCGACGGTGGACCGCGGTCGGTGGTTGTCGTCGGCGCGGGCATCGTCGGGTTGTCGACGGCGTGGTTCCTGCAGGAGCGTGGTGTGGAGGTCACGGTGGTGGATCGCACCGGTGTGGCCGCCGGAGCGTCCTGGGGCAACGCGGGCTGGGTGGCCCCGGGGCTGAGCATGCCGCTGAATCAGCCGGCGATCCTGCGTTACGGGCTCTCGGCGTTGCGCGACCCGAACGCGCCGCTGCACATTCCGATGACCGCCGACGCCCGGCTGTGGGCGTTCCTGCTGCGGTTCGCCGCGCAGTGCCGCAGTTCGTCGTGGCGCCGCGCGGTCCGCGCCAACCTGCCGCTCAACGACGAGTGCATCGAGGCCTACGACGTGCTCGTCGGCAATGGGGTGGATGCGCCCGTCACCGACGGTCCGATCACCGCCGTCTTCCGGACCCCTCGACAGGCCGCGCACCTGCTGCATGAAGTGTCGCTGATGCAGGACTGCGGACAGCACATCACCGCAACGACGCTGTCGGAAAGCGCGCTGCGCGAACATGTTCCGCTGGCCTCACCGGCAATCACCACCGCGGTGAACATCGAGAACCAGCGGTTCGTCGATCCGGGCCGCTTCGTGCAGGCCCTGGCCCGGTCGGTGCAGCAGCGCGGCGGGGCCATCGTCACCGCCGACGTGCGGGACGTGCGCAGGTCCGGATCGCGGGTCACCGTGGATGCCCGCTCCGGTGACGTGCTGGCCGCCGAGGCCGCGGTGATCGCCACCGGGGCATGGCTGCCGAAGTTGGCCTGGGGTCGGGTGCGTCAGCCGGTGCAAGCCGGGCGCGGCTACTCATTCACCGTGCCGATCGACCGGCCCATGCCCGCGCCGATCTATCTGCCCGACGTGCGGGTGGCGTGTACGCCGTATCGCGGCGCGATGCGGGTGGCCGGAACCATGGAGTTCCGCAGTCCGGATGCGCCGCTGGTGCCCGAACGGGTGGCGGCCATCGTCGATTCCACCAGTCCGCTGCTCGACGGCGTGCGCTGGGAGGAGCGCAGTGACGTCTGGGTGGGCCCGCGCCCGCTGACCCCCGACGGGCGCCCGGTGATCGGGCCGATCGGGCCGCGGGTGTATGTCGCTGGCGGACACGGGATGTGGGGCTTGGCGCAGGGGCCGATCACCGGCCGGCTGCTGGCCGAGCAGATCACCACGGGCAAGACGCCGACCGCGCTCGAGCCGTTCGATCCCGCGCGCTGAGCCCGTGGGACCGCACTGACCAACGCCCTTGACGGGGCGTGCCCCGTCGTCCGGGGCGGTGAATCCACCCGCCCCGGACGACAACATACCCGCAGGTTCCGGCCTGCTGATGAAGGAGAACTGACATGACGACAACACAGCGGGTGTGGATTTCCGAGCACGCCCACCAACGACTGCGCGACGAGCTCGTCGAGTTGCAGTCCCTGCACCGCGATGGCGGTGTCGACGCCGCAGATCCCAACCTGGTGGTCATCCAACAGGCCCGCCGCAGCCGGATCCAGCAGATCCACGACCTGCTGGTCAACGCCGTGGTCGGGGAGGACCCGCCCAACGACGGGGTCGCCGAGCCCGGCATGGTGCTGACGGTCCGCTATGACGACACCGGCGACACCGAGACGTTCTTATTGGGGGTGCGCGGTTCCGAACACGGCGAGCTGGAGATCTACTCCGTCGAATCACCTTTGGGCACAGCACTTCTGGGTGCGCGGACTGGGCAGCAGCGCAGCTACCTGACCCCGGGTGGCGCCACGGTGGCGATCACCCTGCTCGAGGCGCTGCCCTACGGTGTGCACCGCCGTGCGGGGGCCGTCGCGTAGGTGTGAGCCGGTGGACGGTCATTGGCCGTAGGTGTATCGCAGGTTGGCGTTGATGAGTTCGTTGAGCCGGTGTCGCATGTGCGCGATCACGGTGGTGTCGAGCAACGAGGTGTCCACGTAGAGCGTCCAGCGCAGGTCGGTTCCACCACGGTCGGCGGCCAGGTCGAAGCGCACGGAGGCGTCGGGGCACTGCGGCCACAGTGACGACCAGACAACGTAGTTGGGTCGCTCGGAGTCAATGACGGTCGGGGCGATCTCGTCGTCTCGAAGGTCGAGCCACGGGCGCACCGGTTGACGGTGGGGGTCGCAGAGATCGTCGAACACCACTGGCGGTGGTGCGGGCTGGTTGCGGTGATGAGATCCGGCTTCGTTCATCCTCTCCTGGATACCGCAATCTCGGCTCGCCTGTCTCGCTTACGGGCCGGGTGCCTGTGGCCGATTTGTGTCCTATTCGCATGGCCCCAACCGCGACGGTCTCCTACAGTCGAGAAGCCCGCCAGCTAGCAACGTCTGGCGCGAGCGGGTAACTGCGCCCGCCCGAGTGCCCGGCGCGGCCGTAGGAGAGCTGAGTGATTAGTCAATGGCTGGTCAGCAACCTTCCGTCGTGGTTGCTCTTGCTGGGCATCATCATCGTCGTCGCAGGCGGATCAGTGCTGATCCAAACGCTTGTGCGCCGTAAGTTCCCCAGCCTCAAGGGCGAAGAGCACAACGACGTCATCAAGTTTGCGTTCGGGGTGATCGGCTTCGTGTTCGCGTTCTTCCTGGGCTTCGTCGTTTCCGCAATGTGGGGACAGATCGGCAATGCGGACGCAAGAGCGCGCACCGAAGGCGCGGCGGGTGTGCAGCTGGCCCGCAACGCCACGGTGTTCGACCAGCCTGACAGCGACAGGATCCGGAAGGCGCTGCTGGATTATCAGCAGGCGGCGTTGGTTGAATGGAACGAAAACGCCACGGGCGGTTCCTACCCCGAGGCTGACGACGCATTGACGCGACTCTATTCGGCGTACGAACAGGTCCAAGCGCGTACCGATGCTCAAAAGACTTTGCTGTCAGCCTCTTTCAACAATCTGGACAGCCTCAGTCAGGCCCGTACGCAACGAGTGCTGCAAGCGCGCACAGATACCGGACCACCGTGGTCATTGTGGGCGGTCATTTGGCTGACCAGTGCCCTCCTTCTGGCGTGCGCCATCATTTACGACGTCAAGAAGCCCTCCACGCACTACTCGATGGTGGCCATCCTGGGTGTGCTGGTGGCGGCGAACCTGTTCCTGGTCATGGAACTCTCACACCCATTCCTCGGCGACATCGGGACTTCCTCAGAGCCCTTGAAAGAGGTCATCCGGCAGTTGTCGTGAGCCGGCTCCCCGGGTGCACGCCGCCACAGACGAAGGGTTCGGGTGACAAGATTCCTGGAAGTACGGGTTCATCAACCCGAACGTGTTCAAGGATCTGATCTCGCATTGTCGTCCAATGGAGAACCTGGGCGGGTCGCTGGCCTATGAGGTGCCGAAAGTCCATTGCACATCGGGTTTTCTCGGTTTATCCAGTTGCACCGACCTCCCGCTGGTGCTTGCGGGGCCGTCTACATCCGGCAAGGCCTGAGCGCAGCGGGGATCAAGCCGCGGTGGCGACTCGCGGACCCAGACGAGCTGACCGGAGATCTCACGAGCGGAGATACGTTCAAGTCGTATCTCCGGTACAACGCAGCCGCTATCAAGTCGCGCCCAGACTCTGCCTCGATCATCGTTGTGCGCGATTGGGAAACCAAGGACGAAGAGACCTACACGAAGCACCTCAAAGGGCACGCGCATTCGAAGGCAGTCACGATGCCCGAAAGCATGTGCACTCCCGGACTCGGCAAGGGTTGGGCTGGCATAGAACGCTACCTGCCGGTCAACTTCATCGAGTCGCTAGTCCCGGACGAGGACCTTCTTCGACGCGGAAATGGCTCTGATCGAACCAGAAAAGCCATGCTGGAGAACCACAAACGAGCAATGGCGCGACAATTCGACGTCACGGTCTTCCCCGCGCCGAACCTGGTCGAGCTTGCTCGTTGGATCGATGATCAGGTGGCGACGGTGCTGGACAAGATTCCAACGGAAGCATTCTTCTGATCGCACATTGAGCTGCTACGACGGGTCATATCGGCGATCCGGGTGACATCCGCCGTGGGCACATTTCCAGGCTGTGTCAGCTCCGGTTAAATGCGCAGCCTGTCCGACAACCAATCAAAATTCAGCTGCAGTTGACAGGGCCCGGGTGCCGTCCTTCTGATGCTTCGTTGGGGCGTCCAGTTGACCTGCCCTGCAGCCATCCACGACAAGATTGGCGACGTTCGCGGCCTCGCAACCGTCGCATACCGATGCTACAAGTGCACCGGAAACGGAAGCGTAACAATTTCATCCGTCGATAACTGGCCAACTGTTACTGGCGGACAGGTCGTATCCGAGTGGGTCGAATTGGCCTGCGCCTCGCCGCTTGTCACTGGTGCTGAGCTTCACCCGCATACGCTGATGGGTTAGGGCGCTTGTGCCCCACTTCGGAGCCATTCGCCAATCTCCATTTCACTGGCGGAGAGTAAGCCGCGCACTGCGCTGTCTGTGCGCCATGACGGGTCTTGGGGTTCGATGACTCGCCGAAGCTGCGAAGGCCGGTTCAGGAAGGTGGTGAAGGTCCGCGCTACGGAACGCCCCTCGGCGATGACCTGAGGCTGCTGGTGTGGTTGCTGGTTGCGTCGCTCACCACGCCGGGCCACGCAGGCGTCGGGCACCGGTTTACGATCCGGCGCATGGGCATAGTGAAAAACTCGTCTACCCGCATCCTGGCTCCGTATGAGAGCGCGTACCACGCAGTGGTCGCCGCGTTCCAGGCCGCCGGGATCGACGTCACTGTAGCCGGCAACCCAATCGTTGGTGAGGTGCAAAGGTCCCTGCGAAAGAATCGCTGGGCCGCCACGGTGACTGCGGCCCTCCGTCCAGAGACGCCGACTACGACCATCGTCGAATGGTCCGTGGACATGCAGGGCGGCAAGCATAGTGAGCTGCGTGGAGAGATCCTCGACGCCCTCAAAGCGCCGGTCGACTACATCGGAACGCCGGGCGACGACCGCGGCGTGGGGGTCGACGACCACGGCGTGGGGGACGCGCTCAGCCGACTGGGGAAGATGGGCCGAGTCTTCGGCGCTCTTGAGGCGAGCGCTCTTGCCGACTTCGTGCAACCCGACGAGCGAGTCGTGGAGCTCGCCCAGGGCATCTACGGTAAGCACCAGGGGATGCTGGTACTGACCACGCAGCGGCTGTTCTTCTTCGACGTGGGCCTCATACGTGCGGCAGTCGAGGAGTTCGACTTCAAGGCGATCGGCTCCTTGGGGTTCTCGACGAAACTGAGTGGCGAGACGATCAACATCTCAATCTCGGGGCGCTCCGCGGAAATCAAGCAGATCGCGCATGGTCGTGGCGCGGCGTTCGTCGCGGCGTTTCGGCGAGTGCGGTCCGAGGCCGCCACAGCCGCATCGGCGCCCGCGCAGCCGACGGCGCCTGCACTGGACCTGGCAGACCAGATCCGCAAGCTGAGCGAGCTGCACAGCGCTGGGATCCTCACCGACGACGAGTTCAACACGAAGAAGGCGGACCTCCTTTCGCGCATGTGACCACAAGCCAGCGGACAACGGCTCGGGCATGCACCGAAGAGAAGGGCGGGCCTGTGACATTCACGCCACCGCCGCGATGGCGCTCGACCGGTACGGTCACCTGCCCAAAGACGATTTGAGCGGTGGCTGACGCGTTGGGCAAGGCCATCAACAACGTTGCGGTAGGCCGGACTTAGAGTGAGGCCGAAACAGCCTGAAGTACGCTCTGAACTGCAACGCCCCCATAGCCCAATTGGCAGAGGCAGCGGACTTAAAATCCGCACAGTGTCGGTTCGAGTCCGACTGGGGGCACGGGCATCTTATTCCAGCTATATGGCTATAAGTAGTGCTACTAGCGGGGCTGCTAGGTGGTCGGATTTGAGTTCCAACAGCACGCCAACAGCGCAACAATGTACGGTACAAAATCCAGCAAACTCGCACAATTCTCTGCAGAAGGAAATTCCTAGTCGCGTCTACTCGATTCCCCGACCGCTCTGGGGCAGTTAGACCTGGGAGTGCGGCCCGCTGGTGGACGTACGCCACAGCGCCAGCGCGGGGCATTGCCGCAGTTCACCAGTCAACGCGCCAAGCGTGTCGTATCGAACGTGCGTGCGACCACGGCAAGGTAAAATGGTCGGTATGTGCCGGTTCGCTCAGTTGAGGGGTGATGAGACTGTGGCTAACTTTGAGCACTTCTTGCGCCGCGCTCAATATTTCGGGGATCGGTCCATTACAAGCTGCCAGGGCTTGAATCCGTCCGTGTGGGACGCAATCGTGGCTGTTGGTTCCGAACATCCGAACGTGACCGAAAAATCTGTGGCCTACGCACGGGAGTGTTTTCAGCGACAGTGCTCGGTGGCCTAGGACGTGGATACCGGATTCGGCTCACTTCAACTGTACTCAGCTTGCCGAGTGGAAGCCGCGCACCATTTCAAGGTCGGAGGTAGCCATTGCATCGACCTCGAAGGCAGTGGGTTTTTAGTCGAGTTTCCTGAAAATGACAGCCGTTTAGCGCTAGTGACAAACCGGCATATAGCGGATGCGGTATTTTACGACGAAGATCTGAACGACGGTTCTTCGCTAACATCTGTCAGGGTACAGTGGTGGCAGAGCAAGGCTTTACGCCTCGAACACACTATTGTGAACCCGCGTCCTCTCTATAATGTAGACCCATTGATTGATGTCGCGGTGATTCCTATCGCGTCGACACCCGACGCACGTATTGAAATAGTCGGAGAACTCTTTGGCGATCTGGACCAATTCGTTGATGAAAACAGCGCAGAAGAATTCGCCTTCGAACACGCGATAAGTTGGGAAAATCTATCGGAGTGCGAATCCCTTTGGTCGCAACTGGAGCCCGGGGAATTTGTGGTGTTTCCTGGTTATCCAGTCTGGCATGACCACCTACAAATTAGACCGGTCATGCGATCTGGACTAATAGCAAGCGATCCGCAAACTGATTACCGATCTACATCCGGTGTGCGCACCAAAAAGGACAGTAGTCACCAGGTGCTGTTCGATGCCTACTCCACAAGCGGTAACTCAGGAAGTCCCGTCTACGTTGCACAGCGTGGTCTACCACCGGCGGATCTTCCGTTTACATTCGCTGACGGGTCACCCGGTCTTAGGTTCCAACTAGGATTTCATCGCTACCGTCGTTCGTTTCTTGTAGGAATCAACGCGAGTCATTACAACGACACTGGGATACTGCACCACAACGAACACGCGGGATTGTCTCGCATGCACAAGCTTTCGGTCATCATGGACATCTTGCGCGCAAATCGGGGAACGTACGGACCGGAGTCCCGTCAGCTAAAAGTTTCCATTCCGGTTCCAGACGGGGCGAAGCGGAATGCGAAGAAACGGGCCAAAGCCGCCCGAGACAAGGTGATCGTCGCACTGCACCAGCAGGGCACGTCTTATCGTGCGATCGCCGCCGAAGTGGGTTGCTCCACGTCTACGGTCGGCAAAGTCGTCCGACAGCACACAGGAGGGCGAATCCACAAAGAATGAGTGATATGGACCGGAATACGTTCTCTAGACTTGCACCGACAGTAGTCGCGCCAGTAGTCGTAGTGACCCCAAAAGACCTGCAACATATAGGAACCGCATTTTGCGTCTCTTCGAGCGGCATATGGATTACCGCGCGGCACATCTTCGAGGGCCGCAACAGCTATGAGGACTACAAAGGTCAGTACCCAAGCTCGCGGTTGGCCATCCTATGGACAGGACCGGATGACGAGCGTCGGACTCCGATTTTCGTCTCGGGGTTCACGCGGCATCCTGCGAGCGGAAGCGACCTTGCGTTGCTCCGGATCGACAGACCTGAAATAGCTTTTCCCGCAACCCGATTAAATGCTTTCGTACCAGAAATCGACACACCGATATGTGGACTGGGATATCCGTCATTTCAAGACGGACTGCCAATGCTCAAGGTTGCGCCCGGAATCGTTTCGAATATTTTTCGGAATGGACGCGACTCGGTTAGTTTGCCAACCGCCTCATACGAGACGACGGCAGCTTTTGATCCGCTCATGAGCGGTGGACCTGTCTTTCAACCCGATGGCTCTGTCTGCGGCGTCATTGCAACAGGTATGGACGCAGGTCCCGATGGGGAGCCAGCAATATCCTTTGCGTCTGCCACGCCTTATATATTCATGCTGAAGGTTGCCTACAGCAAGTCCAACACAGTGAGCATCTATGATTTGGCAAAACAGCGAACTGTACTCACAGATAGTTCATTTGAGCTACTGAGGATGACTGACACTGACGGTCAACTACGTGTGTTCTACGCCAGCGAGTGAACTTCTTTAAAAATTCCGGCGTACGCTCACGTTCGAGTCACACGGCCGTGGATTAGTGGTCATACCGCCTATAACCATGAATCAGCGTCACCAGACACAATCGCCTCTTGGCCCGCCCTGGTGGACAAACGCACCCGTGATGGGAAGCCCGGCATTCTTTCCCTTGGTTTGGTCTTGCCGCCCAATGTCGTGGGCATTGATGTTGATGCCTACGACGGCAAGCAAGGGCTAGTGACGCTGAAATCGTGGGCTGATGAGCTTGGCGAGTTTTCCGCCGACCTATATCGTGACGGCGCGCACTGATGGCTCAGGAATCCGGCTGTACCGAAAGCCCGCTGATTGGGAAGGCCAAGACCAACGCGATACCGGAATCGAGTTCATCGACCGCAACCACCGTTATCTCATCGCCCCCGGTTCCTGGCACCACATAGGCCAGCTCTACCGTCTACGTACCACATGCAGGTGTCCAAATGGTTGGGGCATGCAACGTTCACCCTGACTTTGGACACCTACGGCGATTACATCGCCAGCGACGAGGGCGGAAAAGCTGCCCCCTTGGCTAGGCCGGTCGCTGTTCCCCGGAAAGCTGACGCAACAGACAATGTTGTGCCGATCAATCGTCAGGCTAACTAGGGCAATCGATCTGCGGACCTGATTTCCTATTTTTAACAAAGAAGTTGATAACTGAGTTGTACTGACTGCCTTGTCTAGCGTTGCACGGTGTTCGTGACTTTATGTCAGAGGTGCGAACTATATGAACTGTCCGTCTTGCGCGGCTATCTTCTAGGAACTTGGTCCATTCACCATCTGATGATAGAACCTGGCCACTAGTGATCGGTTGTCCTTTTACGTCTAATGCCTCAGTCGGTAACCAATTCCAGCTGAATGTCACAATTAGCGTGCCACCAACTACCGATAGCCCTAGAAAAAGATTGCGCAAGTTTGCCGCTAACACGGTGAACTTTTCGTTACGACAGCGAGCTGTCACCGCCTGTGAGATCAGCGTAAAAAATACTCCAGTAAAAAAGTACACTGCAATCAAGGGCATCATAAGCGCGCCGAGAAGGATTACTGCAACTGCAAGAATGTTGCGTTCGAAAGAGAAACTATCTCGTTTGTCTTTTGGTGTTTGTATCGAACGGGCCAGATAATAAAGCGAAATGAAGACTAAAGATACGGGAATGAGTGGCAAGGTGACCGTTAGAAATAAGGAAACAACGTTGAGGTTTTGGATTATGTAGCCGAAGATTTGTGGATCACCGGCGGAAGTAAACAAGACGCTGAAAGCTGCGAGAACGAACGGAATGAGACCCAGAATCCAGACGATGTGATCGCGAATCAAACCTGAAAGCCAGGATGGTCTTTCGCTTGAAGCCGTGCTTTTTTCCCCTTCCACGCCGATCATGCGTGAGGCAGGTTGTCGGTGAATTTCGCGGGGGTTCGGCTGTCCAAAGTTCTCATGTACGTGATCAACTAGTTCTTATTCTTATGTCCGAGACGTTCAAAGAGCTTCTGCCGACCACGATACCAAGCGACAAGGGACCAGATTATGAGCACGGCCGCGGCGACAGCGATAATAATGGGTACAATTAGACTGTTGCCTCTTGCGTGAGCGGCCGAAATAGACCAGGCACCCAAGAACGCTAGTGTTGCGCCGAACATCAAGCCTGATGGTAAGTATACGCGCGTTGCCTGAAGGTCAGATTTGGTTGGGTAAATAGCGGTCGATCGGCTTTGATCTTTTACTCTGCCTGTTACGGTTGGTGGATTACTGGACGTACCTCCATCGTAAAAAATCTGTACTATGAACCAATCTTGTTTGTTGAGAGTTCTTGGGCGTAACCATATTTCTTCGTCACCGCGTTGTTTTGCTTTCGCGCCCAAATTAATGACTAGTTCGGGAGTATTCAACAAATGCTCACTTGAACTCGCTGCCACGTTGAACTCTAGAAGATGCGCGTCGGGTCGCTGAATTACGTATGGTTCGCCCAAAAAGTCTTCTTCATCGATTGTTTTGTTGCCGGTGTTTGCAAATCGTATCTCAGTGACCCTAGGTGCCTTAACTTCAAGATCGCCAACCGTGAGTTTAAGCCTCTCCGGTTTGGTCTTCGAAAGAATGAGCGGCACGTCGCTTATTACTCGATAGTCGAACGTCTTTATTTCTTTGTTGCGATTTCTGACGTATCTACCTATCAAACCGCTTCCAATTGCAATGACGAGGGCAGCAAGTATTTGAAGCATGGTCCCGTTGCGCTCGATGAAGCTGTCCGCCATCAACACGCCGATCACGGTAGCGGGTGTGTCGGACACGGTAGTTGTCGCCGCGCCGACGCTCTTAGAGCTTCATCGAGACATGCCCCGTTTGAAGCCGTTTGTATGGGTGCGAATCTTTTCGCGAACTTGCCCCAGCAAACCTGCCTCAACAGCAGGCCAGCAGCGCACAGCAGCACCGCCCTGGTGTTTGCCGAGGTCATGTGCTGACCTGCAGCAATAGCCGCAACCGCCCTTGGTTGAGGTTTGCTGGCTATTTAAAGATATTGATTCACAACATATTTGGAGCAGAGATTGACTCCTGCTGAGAATCTTTCTGGTCTCTAGATCGTTTGCTGACCGACCTCGCCGTCGGACTTAAAATCCGCACAGTGTCGGTTCGAGTCCGACTGGGGGCACCGGTCTTCTCTCGCGCCCCGCGTTAGGCGCGGTCTGCCTAAGTCACTGCGACCGCCTTCCGAGCTGGGCTAGATGAGACTTGGCCAACCTCTGCGTATGGCGGCGCAAATGTTATAACTCAGGCCGCAGGTTCGAATCCTGAAGCAGCACAATGGAACAGCGCACTGTCCCCGCTACTGCGAAAAACGGCCCCCGGAAGGTCACTCCGGGGGCCGTCCTCATGCCGGGCAAGAACACTTTGGGGAACTATGCCTCAACCCTCGTTCCCATCGGCGTTACACCGGGGCCGACGCGTGGTGCGCCGGATGGCGGGCTCCATGGAGGGCGGGTGCCACCGCGGTTGATCAGCGCCAATACACCGGTCGGCATGAACGACCAGTCGGCTCCGGGGTTCCCGGTCACGGGACCATCACCGGCGTCCCGGGCAGCACGATCCGGCTGGCGACCTGCGGTGCGAGGCGGGTGAGCGCGTCGGTGTAGTGGCGCGGGTCCTGGTCGCACTTGGTGATTATTTGGTCGCCGAGCCGTCCGCTGTGGAAGGCGTAGTGGTGGGGTAGCGCGACAGTGGGATCGAGCGCGGCGGTCAGGGCGGCGGCCTGTTCGGCGTCCATGACCACCTGGAGCATGTTGGCCGGGCGCACGCACAGGCCGTTGATGGGAAGGATTGCGAGATCGACTTTCCCGAAGCGTCCGGGGATCTCGTCGAGTTCCGGGACGCGTAACGAGTCGCCGCCGAAGAACACGGTGCGGCCGCTGGCCTGGATGACGAAGGTGACCTCGTGGACGCCGTGTTGTCCGGGTGTAGCGGTGACGGTGAGTTCGCCGAGTGTGGCGGACTCCCAGGCTTCAATCGTGTGCACGTTCGTGAATCCCTTGCTCGCGGCGAGGGTGGTGACGGTGCCGGGGCCAAACAGCGGGGTGCTCAGGTCGAACCCGCCTGCGACGAGGGCATCGAGATCGCAGTGGTCGTAGTGCTCGTGGCTGATGACGAGCGCGTCGAGCTGGCCGAGGGAGGCGACTTCAACGGCGAGCGGTTCGCCCTGGTGGTAGGTGGCAGTCTCGGTGAACCAGGGGTCGGTGAGGATGCGTAGTTCGCCGATCTCGATGAGCTGGCAGGCGTGCGCAATGCGGGTGACGGTCAGGGGTGTGGTCATGACGATGGTCCTCTTCTTCCGGGGTGAGAGTGCTTCTTGGGGTAGGAGTTTCAGTTGCCGAGGTCGGTGATGGCGCCGAGCAGTTCCTCGGGTGTTTCGAGCTGGGGCAGGTGGCCGCTGCGGGGCAGCACGGTGAAGGCGGACGTCGCGATGGCGTCGGCGTAGGCCTTGCCGTACTCGGGGTCGACGATGCCGTCGCTGGCACCCCAAATCACGTGGACCGGGAGATGCAGGTTGGCCAGGCGTTTCATCAAGGTGGGGTCGGACATGGTCGGGCCGGCGTAGGAGGACAGCGCGGTGACGTCGGGGCTTGGGCCGCTCCCGGAACCGGCCGGTGGGCGCGGCGCGTTGGCCGGGTCGTGGAAGGACAACTTCGCCAGTTCTGCCGGCGCGAGGCCGCTGACGTTGGTCATCGGGTGGCCGTCCACCTCGATGCCGATGCCGTCGACGATCACCGCGCCCGAGACCCGCGGGCTGTCGAGTAGCGCCATCTCTGCGGCGACCCATCCGCCGAAGCTGTTGCCGATGACGGTGACGTCGGCGAGGTCGAGCTCGTCGAGCAGCCTCACGTAGGCGGCGGCGAGATCGCGGGTCGTCGCCAACTTCGCAGGCCGAGCGGTGCCGGCGAAACCGGGGTGGGTGGGAACCAGCACGCGGGAGTGGGTGCGGTGGGCGAGTAGGTCGGCGAAGCCGCCCACGGTGGCGACGCCCCCGCCGCCATGCAGTACCAGGAACGGGCGGGTGCGGTCGTGGTGGTCGACGGTGATCTCTACGTCACCGGCGGCGACGGTGCTGGTGCGGGTGGGCCGGAGGCTTCCGGCCGCGACGGTGGTGCTCATGGTGTTTCCCTTCGAAGGTGGTGGATCAGTCAGGTGGCCGAACCGGTACGTAGGTGTTGAACCACGTCTGCCGGTAGTCGTGCTTGACGGCGTGGACGGTTAGGACCGCCTTGGGTCGATCGACCAATGTCGACTCGCGCTGCACGTCATATAAGGAACCTTAGATCAGGTTCCTTAGTCATGCAAGGTTCCTTAGATAAGGAGCTTGTATCCAGCGTGAACGTTCCCTACGGTGACTCGCATGGAGCCGTCGATGCAGGACGTGGGCCTCGCCGTCAAGCAGCTGCAGTGGCGGCATCACCGCGAGGCCAATCGCCGCCTGCGCTTGGAAGTTGGAATATCGCTGGTTCAGTGGGACGTCTTGCGTGACCTGCACCGCGATCCCGACCTGTCGTTGCACGACCTCGCGATGCAGACGTTTCAGACCGACCAATCAATGGGCGAGCTGGCCAAACGGATGGTCGCCCGCGGTCTGTTGACCCGCGTCGATGGCCCCGGCCGCGCCGTCCGCCACCGCCTGTCTGACGCGGGCGAGGCCGCCTATCAGGCTGGTTCGGGCATCGTCGACAGCATCCTTGCCGAAAGCATCGGGCTCCTCACCGCCGACGAGCAAGCTTCACTGCACGCCATGCTGACGAAAGCCGCCTCGGGCTTGCCCATCGCGCCGTGACCGGAGTCCGACTTGGGGGCACCGCACGCCCCGACTCAGGGGCAACCACGTCGGTCAGCGGGGGGCTGGCGCTGGTCGAACGACCCCGTCCTCAACTCCCAGTCCACCTGGCAACCGGGCACTGCGGCGCCGCGCGCGCGCCCACCGGCGCACTGACAGAATCCCCCGCTGGAGTTGCCGCAGCGGCTCGCGCTGGGTGGCGACGACGATCCAGTAACGCCACCGTGGGTACTCGCCCAGGCGGCTCAACAGCGAGTAGGCGAACCGCACCCCGTCCTGATCGACGTGCCGGTCCAAGTCCTCGAACCATCGGCTGCTGCTCAGCGCGGCCTGCTGCGGTGGCGCGATGTCGGCGCGTCGTTGCCGTTCATAGGCGTCTAGCGCAGCTTCGAGGTTCGCGCCGGGAGTGAGCCTCGCAGCGAGGGCCATGGCGTCCTGCATGGCAAGTTTCGTGCCCGAGCCGATCCCGAAGTGCGTGGTGTGCGCGGCGTCGCCCATCAATACGACCCGGCCGTTGTGCCAGCGCTCGTTGGTGACCCGGCGGAAGCTCGACCACGGGGCCCGGCCCAGCCCGTCCAGCTGGTCGATCAGGGGGTTTCCGTCGAGGTGGCGGGCGAAGATCTTCTCCAGCGCCGCCCTGGTGTCGTCTGAGCTGAGCACATCGAAGCCGAGCGCCGACCACGTCTCCGGCATGCACTCCACGATGACGGTGCTGGTATCAGCGGTGAACGGGTAGCCGTGGAACCAGATCCAGCCGGCCTCAGTCTCCTCGAACGCCCAGGTGAAGGTCTCGAAGACTGCGCGCGTGCCCAGCCAGATGTACTTGTTGCGGCCGACGTCGACGTTCGTCGCGAAGGTATCGGCGTGCAGCTGGCGTATTCGGCTGTTTGCGCCGTCGCAGGCGACGACCAGGTCCGCGTCGTCGAATGTGGACAGGTCCTCGACTTCGAGGGTTCGCACGTCGACACCCAGCTGGGTGGCGCGCACCGTGAGGATCGACAGCAGCTGCCGCCGGCTCAGGCCGAACCAGTAGCCGCCGAGGAACATCGTGGGCTTGCCGCCGGCGCGCACCTCGTACTCGTCCCACTTGGCGGCACTGTTCCAGATGTCCCGGGCACTCACCGGGTCGCAGCGGAACAGGTCGTCGAGCAGCTCGTCGGAGATGGTCACGCCCCAGCCGTACGTGACGCCGGATGGGTTGCGTTCGAACACCGTTACCTCATGGTCCGGGTCGGCCAGCTTGGTCAGGATCGCGAAGTACAGCCCGGCTGGGCCGCCACCCACGCAGACGATACGCACGAGTGACCTCCTAGTACTTCAGCCGTAGATCGAGTTTGGTCTGCGTGAGAGAGCGCCGCGGCCGCCGCGACTCGCAGCGTGAACGTCGGTCGGTGGCGGTGTGGTTCAACCGATTCGGCCTTTCTTCGTCAAGCTTTGCGAGCCAACAGGTTTCGACGTCTGATCCCAACTCGCCCCACCGCGTCCACCTCGACTCATAAATCTGGCTCGCCGGATCTAGCCCAGCTTGCGGTACGACGGGAAGTAGCCGGAGATGTCGACGGACTCGGGCGTAATCCCGCGACGCGCCAGCAGGTTCGCGTAGGCCGCCCCGTTCGTCACCACCCGCCAGGTGTGGAACGAATGCCGGCCACTGGAGAAGCCGGCCTTGTAGGAGAACAGCAAGTCCTCGGCACCGCCCACGCCGCCCCCAACGTGCATGATCGCGTTGCCCCTATCCTTCGCCCAGAGCCGTATCTCGTCGTACAGCAGCTTGTCGGCGTGGTGACCCTCGCGGTGGCGGGTCGAGGCGACGTGCCCCTCGACGATTCCGCGGTACTCGAAGAACGTGCTGCCACCGACTACCTCGCCGTCGACCAGCGCCACTGCCAGGTGCATCCGGTCCCCGACCGCTTCGTGGAGGGCAGTGAGGTGTTCGCAGGGGTAGAAGTAGTACTGCGACGCGCCCAGCCGCTGCATGTTCTCGTGGTAGATGGTGACCCACTCCTCGAGCCGCTCCCAGTCGTCGAACACCACCTCGACGCCGGCCCGCCGGGCGCGGTTGATCTGGTTGCGGTGGTCCCGGCGGGTCTCGCGCCACATCGCCTCGCGGCTGAGCGACAGGTCGACCGAGACAGTCTCGCCGTGCTGGACGACGGCACCTACTCCGTCGAGCACGTCCAGTGGTGGGGGCAGAAGCGGGTGCAGTCGCACGAAAGTCGTCACCACCCCGTTGGCGCACAGGGTTTCGACCATCTGGTGGCAGGCCCGCCGCCAGAAGGCGGTGTCCTCGTGCGATGCGTCGCTGACCGGACCGGTGTACCCGTAGGGCGAGACGGCGTCAAGCAGGTCGGAGTCGGGGATGCCACGCAGGATGAGCGGCAGCAGGAAGGCGTGCTCCTCCTCCTGGTACCAAAAGGCTGCCGGTGTTCCACCGGTCACTTTCGCGTCCAGGCCTGCATACTCGGGCAGGTGGTACACGTCATGGTCGGTGCGCCGCAGGACGTCGGCCCAGTGCGCCGCCGACGGCGACAGCAGGCGGGCCTCCGTGCTGACCGGCGGGGTCGATTCGCGTGACGCAGTCTCAGACATAGGCTCCTAGCGGTGGCTGATATGGTGCCACGGCATTCTCGCGGGCGGCGGTTGAATCGTCCGGGTCGAGCAGCAAATTCCGCGGCCATCTTGCGACGGGAAACAATTTCTCCTCTGCGCAGGCGCATTTCTTCTCCCTTCCGCGGTCAACCGCTCAGTGCGCATTGGGGCATCGCAACGATGTTGCCATTGCTCAATGGCGACGGGCGCTGCTCTGCAGACCAAAGTCAATGGCGCGGAGCGGCAGTCGGTGTGCCTGTCACTTCAAGCGCTCTTCGGCGCGACGAAAGTGTCCCGAAACAATTTCCCGCTCACGCCGGGCAGCTGACCTCGGTTGCTAAAGGTGTTGTGGACAATGGTTCTGGTCCCCCTCTGTTAATGCAGGTCAACAGCGTTTGTGAGCACAACCAGCAGGTAGCCGGTCAGCTCATCAGTTGACTGCCAACAGCACTGCAACAGCGCAACAAAGGGAGGTACAGAGTCCAGCGAAGATGGGCATCGAACGCGGGGAGTCTGAGGCTTACCGCTCTGGCTCATATCTGGCATCGAGCATTCGCGAGGCCGTCCAAGCTGTTGCCGATCAATTCCCGCACCATTCAGGGGCGGCGATTGCTTTCGCACGCGAGTCGTTTGATGACTACGAATATTTGTTGGCCGATGACCGCGAACCATCAGCGCAGGATCGCGGCTGTCCGTGGGAATTGATGACCCTCACGACCACCAGCTAGCGCAATCCACGGACCTGATTGTTATAGCGTCGGTGTTAAATCTCCTTGCAGTGATGAATCAGGCGTTCAGCCCGGCTCCCGCGCGGGTGACAATGATGCGGGGCACGACTGTTCTCGACGACATCCGCAGCATGCAAACCACGATCTCGACGATGTCCTCGACGGGAATCATCGTCTCGGCGGGGATGCGGTCAGTGATCCAGGCGCTCATCTCGGTGTGCACGTATCCGGGGGCCACGGCCGTGCCGGTGACACCGTGCGCGCTCTCCTCTGCGTTCAAGGTCTCGACCAGCGACAGCATCGCGGCCTTCGTGGCGCCGTAGGCTGCCAGACCCGCTTCCGCGTAGACACCGGTCAACGAGGAAAGAGCGATGACTTTGGCGCCGGTCAACTGGTTGGTGTTGGCCGCCTCCTTGAGCAGCGGAAGAGCTCGCTGCAGCAACTCGAACGGAGCCCGCAGGTTGACGTCGACGGTCTTGTCGAAGCGAGACATGGGGTAATCGGCAATGGGACCGGCCGTTCCGACGCCGGCGTTGAGGACGAGCGCGTCCATCGAGGTGAAATCCTGCGAATACCGGTCCATGATGCGCTGCGTCGCAGCATGATCCGATAGATCACAGGCCAGGGTAGCCACGTGGGGGGAGCCCGCTTCTCGCAGCGACCGATCCGCGTCGGCGAGGGTGTCCTCATGGCGAGCGGTGATCATGACCGACCAACCTTGTCGCGCCAGCGCCGTTGCGACGGCCAGTCCGATACCTCGCGAACCCCCGGTCACGAGGGCTGTTTTCGTACTCATGCGGTCGCTCCTGAGAGTGCCCGCAGACCGGCCGCGGCGAATTCGGCGGTAGCGTGTGCGGCCTCGGCGGCGCCGGCGCCGGTGTCGGAACCGGAAAGGGCACGGTGTGTGATGCCCTCTCCGATGACTCCGAGCTTGAAGTTGGCCAGCGCCAGGTAGAAGTTCCAGTGATCGAGGTCGCGCCCGGATGTCGAAGAATAGAGCTGCGCAAGGGCATCCGCAGACGGGTACCGTTGGCTGGTCCATGCCGCGCTGACGCCGAGCACGGCGTCGAAGATCGGCTGCCGGTAGACACACATCAGCGCGACATCGGTGAGGGGATCGCCGAGCGTGGACATTTCCCAATCGACCACTGCGGCAACAGTTCCCACATCGTCCGACTTCAGAATCGTGTTGTCGACCCGGAAGTCACCGTGCACGATTGACGCCGCCGTTTCGGACGGGACCGATGCCGCGAGCGCTGCGTGCAGTCGGTCGATATCGGGTAGATCGCGGGTTTTGACTCGCTTCCACTGCCGAGCCCAGGTGCTGACCTGTCGAGCGACGAAGCCATCGGGACGGCCGAAGTCCCCCAGCCCCACCTCGACGTAGTCGACTGCGTGCAACGTCGCGAGCACGTGAACCAGCTCGCTTGCGTTAGCGGCGATCTGGGCATCGGAGAGGTCGGAGAGGTCGTCGCCGGTACGAATGACCCGACCCGGCTGGAAGTCGACGACCGTCATCGGCGCACCCAGCACAGTCCCGTCCGCATCGAACGCGACGGCACCGGCAACGGGGACGCCGGTAGGACCGAGTGCTCGGGTCACGGCCCACTCGCGCGCCATGTCGTGTGCCGATGGCGTCAGGCCGCTGGTGGGTGGTCTCCGTACGACCCAGGACGAAACGTCATCGGAGGCCTTGTACGTCAGGTTCGACCGGCCCCCACTGATCATTTCGACCCGCAGGGCCCCTTGCAGGTTGACCCCGCTCTCGCGGAGAAAGCGCTCCAATGCGGGGGTGTCCATGCCCGGCAGCTCGGTCATCCTTGAACCTCGCGCGCCGCGCGCTTGGCTGCCCCAACGGCGCGCTTGGCGATGGCCCAGCGATGCACCTCGGACGGACCGTCGTAGACGCGGAACGGCCGCACTTCGCGCGAGAGTCTCGCCAACGGAAGATCGCCGGAGACCCCGAGTCCGCCGCACATCTGGATACCGCGGTCGACGATGCGGAAAACAGCCTCGGCGGCGAAGGTCTTGGCGATCGACGTCTCGTTGGCGGCGTGTCCACCTCGGTCCAATTCGAAACAGGCTTTGGTCAGCAGCGCGCGGGTGGCCGCAATGTCGATCTCGTTGTCCGCGATCATTTTCTGAACCATGCCGAGGTCTCCGAGTTTGCCCCCGAACCCTTCGCGCTGCGCGACATGTGACACCGCAATGTCATGGCCCCGCCGAGCTGCACCGAGCCACCGCATGACATGGGTCATGCGGGCCGGGCCGAGGCGGACCTGCGCGTAGTCGAAACCTTGGTCGACGGCACCCAGCACGTTCTCGTCGGGCACGAAAACGTTGTCGAAGAAGACTTCGCAGTGTCCGCCGATCATGGCGTTGTCCAGGGTTTCGATGTGCCGGCCAACCCGGATGCCGGCGGTGTCTGCGGGTGCGAGGAACATGGTGGCGCCGCCGCGGTCGCCGGGTTTTCCCGACGTTCGGGCCATGACGATGAAGAATCCCGCGCCGTCGGCGCCGGTGATGAACCACTTGTGGCCGTCGATTCTCCATCCGCCCTCGGCTTTCACAGCGGCTGTGGTGAGCGCGGCCGGATCCGAGCCGGCACCCGGCGCCGGTTCGGTCATGGCGAAAGCGGAACGCACTTCACCGTGGGCGAGCGGCGCGAGGAACTGCTCTTTTTGCGCCGTCGACGCGATGTGGGCAAGCATGTGGACGTTTCCTTCGTCCGGAGCGCCGAGATTGCAAGCGATCGGTCCGAACAGGGAGTAACCCGCTTCTTCGAACACCGGGGCGCGGTCGCTCATGTTCAAACCGTGTCCGCCGTACTCGACCGGTGCGTGCGGCGCGAACACACCTGCGGCCTTGGCTGCCGCCTGCATCTCGACACGAAGGTGGTCGCCACCGGCCTCGGCGATGTTGCCGCGGTGACGGTCCTCGATCGGCAGCACGTACTCACGCGTGAACGAACGGGTTTTATCGATGAGCTTCTGGACGGTGGGTTCGTAGGTCAGATCTATGGCCACTGTGTACTCCCTAAATGCGTCCTACGTCGTGCCGACCGAACACTCGCTCGGTGACTAACCGTGACACATTCAGCAGCGGCGGTCAAGAACGCCGGACAATCAGGGACGTTCAGGCACCGACGATGCGCTGAGCGATGTCGAGGTAGATGGTGACCAACTCCTCCGGAGAGAGGGCGCCGTCCGGGCGGTACCAACTGGCGACGCCGACGCACATCGTCGTCACGGCGCGGCTCGCGTCCATCGGGTGAGCGGTGTCGAAATCCCCTGATCGGACGCCGTCGGCCACGATGGCGTCGAGCATCCGCTGTTGCTCGTCCCGTTTCGCCACGTACGCAACACGATGGGCCGGCTCGAGGCTGCGTATCTCGGTGGAGCAGATGAACGCCACGTCGCGGCGATGAATGTGGAACAGCAGCAGCGATTGCACCACCGCGGCGAACCGGTCGGTCGGCGCCGGGCCGGCCTCCTCTTCGGCGCGTCGAGAGCGGTCCAGCAGCTCGTCCATTGCCGACTCCGTGATGCCCACAAGAAGGGCCTGCTTGGAGGGGTAGTGGTGGTACAGCCCCGGAACGGACAACCCGGCTCCCGCCGCAACTTCCCGCATGGACGAACCGTGATAGCCCTTTTCGACGAACGCGGCCAGTGCCGACGCGAGGGCTGGATTGAGGATTGCCCCTTCGTAGATTTGCCAGGACTGCCGCACCGTCATCCGACAACCGTAGATGCACGCTCGGCGATCACAGCAGCGTTGAGGTGCTTGACACATCTGATGTGGTCCGCGACACTTTAAGGAGTACCGAGCGAGTGTTCGGTCGGCTCGGATCCGTTCTAGAGCCCCCACGAGCGGAGCCGAAATTGCCGAACGACGACATCGCGTCACCCCACCGGACCGTTATCGATGCGTGGCGAACCCGCGTCCAGCGTTTCCCCGACAACCCTGCCATCGCGTATTTCGACACCGTGCTCACTGCACGCGAGGTCGACGATGCATCCGACGCACTCGCCGCAGCGCTGTCCGACACCGGCGTCGCGCGTGGTGACCGGGTGGGAATCTACTTACAGAACATCCCCCAGTACGCGATCACGTTCCTGGCGCTCTGGAAGATCGGCGCGGTAGCGCTGCTCCTCAATCCGATGTACCGCGGACGCGAACTCCGCGCCATCGTCGATGACGCGCAACCAGTGGGAATCTTCTGCGGCGAACACGACGTCGATGCCACCACCGAGACACTCCGCGGAAGCACCGTCCGGTTCACGATCAGTACCAGCGCTCTCGATTTCCAGACCCGTAACGATCCCCGGGTGTTCCGGTCGACGACGCGGCTCACACCGCCCGTCGACGATCTGGTGGAGCTCATCCGACGGAACCACGGTCGCAGGCCTGCCAATCCCCAACTTGACGGTGATGATCTCGCCCTTCTCGCGTACACCTCGGGTACGACGGGTCCGCCCAAGGGCGCGTTGAATTCTCATGCGAACGCGCTCGCGACGGCACTCGACTTCGGTGATCGTGCCGGGCTCGTGGACGGTGACGTGGTGTTCGCCATCGCTCCGCTGTTCCACATCACCGGTGCCATGCTCAACGCCGCGGTGGCTCTCGTCCGCGATTGTCTGCTGGTTTTCGCGAACCGATTCGATGCTGCAGTTTCGCTCGAGGCCTTCGTCGAGCACCGGGTGACCTACACAATCGGTTCGATCACGGTGTTCAATGCCATCTCGGCCCACCCGGACGCGGCGGCCACCCACTTCGAGTCGGTGAAGGCGTTGTACTCAGGTGGTGCGCCCATTCCTCCCGCTACCGTGCAGGCCTTCGAGGCCCGGTTCGGTCATTACATCCACAACGCATACGGCATGACCGAGACCACCGCCGGCGTGATTGCCGTACCGCCGGGCACTCGCGCCCCGGTGGATGCGACGAGCGGGTCACTGTCCGTCGGACTCCCGCTACCCCGAGTGCGGCTCCGTACTGTCGATCCGGCGGGCGAGCCCACCGCAACCGGAGTCGCCGGGGAGTTGGAGATATCTGGGCCACAGGTTGTTTCGGGATACTGGCGCAACGCCGAGGCCTCTGATTCGACGATGCCTGATGGTCGGCTCCGTACGGGTGACGTCGCGATCATCGACGAGCAGGGATGGGTGTATCTCGTTGATCGGCTGAAGGACCAGATCAACGTGTCCGGTTACAAAGTGTGGCCGCGCGAAGTCGAGGACGTCCTCTACGAGCATCCTGCCGTGTTCGAAGTCGCCGTCGTCGGTTGTCCTGATGACTACCAGGGCGAAGCCGTGGTCGCCTACGTCGCGCTTCGCCCGGGCGCGACTGTCGCCGAAGAAGAACTCGTCGACTTCACCCGCGAACGACTCGCTGCCTACAAACGGCCGCGGACCGTGCGCGTCATCGAAGAACTCCCCAAGACTCCTACCGGAAAAATCATGAGAGCCGAACTGCGTCGATGAAAACCACACTGCCACTGCAACATTCCTTGGAAAGCGACCCTTCATGAAGACCAGGACCGCCGGCGAGACGCAGGCCACGCCCACCATGTCCTCGCGTAAGAAATCCCTCTTCGCGAGCTCGGTGGGCAACGTTCTGGAATGGTATGAGTGGAGCGCCTACGCGGTGTTCGCGCCGTTCATCGCGGCGGCGATGTTCAGCCAGGACGATCCCGTTTCGGCCCTGCTGTCTACGCTCGCCGTGTTCGCCGTCGGTTTTCTGATGCGGCCGTTGGGCGGCATAGTGTTCGGACGGATAGCAGACAAACGCGGCCGAAAGTTCGTGCTCGTCACGACCATGCTCATGATGGCCACCGGCAGCTTGCTGATCGGACTCATGCCCACCTATGCCGGGATCGGGGCCTGGGCATCGGGTCTTCTGCTGCTGGCGCGAATGATGCAGGGCTTTGCGCACGGCGGTGAATCGGCGACCGCGTACTCCTACGTCGGCGAGATCGCCCCTCCGAATCGTCGCGGCATGTGGGGAAGTGTGGCCTTCATCGCCATCTTCGGTGGTTCTGTCCTCGCGTACACCGTCGGAGGGGTCATCACGACGACCCTGACCGAATCGGCAGTGGGCCAGTGGGGTTGGCGCATCCCGTTCCTCCTGGGCGCTCTTCTCGCCCTGTTCGCACTGTATCTGCGGCGGACCATGGACGAGAGTGACGTCTTCGACGCCGACCAGCAGCGCGACGATCAACCTGCGATACCGCGCAAGACGGTGGTGCGGGCGGTGCTGCTGATGATCGGTATGACCTCCGGAATCACTGCGGCGCATTACACGTGGACGTCGTATGTTTCGACGTATGCGATCACGCAGCAGGGCATGAATCCGGATACTGCCTACTGGATGCTGGTGATCGCTCAGCTGGTTGCGTTGGCGTCACTGCCGTTCTTGGGCCGTCTTTCCGATTCCATCGGCCGCCGACCCATGCTGGCCGCGTTCGCGGTTTTGATGTTTGCCCTGCAGATTCCATTGACGATGCTCATCTCGTCGGAAGGATGGACGCTGCTGCTGGCGACAACTGTGGCGCTGCTGGTGGTATCGATTCCAGCCTCCATCCTGTCGTCCACGCTGTCGGAAAGCTTTCCCACCCGCCTTCGGACGCAGGCCATCGGGTTCGCCTACTCGTTCTCGGTCGCGGTTTTCGGTGGCACCGCGCCGTACCTGAACCAACTGCTTCTCGGCTTCGACCTCGGCTGGGTTTTCGGCGTCTACATCATGGTTCTGGCGGCGCTCACCGGTGTCGCGTGCTACTTCATGAAGGAAACGAAGGGCGTCCTGCTCGCGGATGTCTAGGGCGATTCCGCGATTACCTTCCTGGCTCTGAACCTGTGAATACACTGCGAACGTGGCGAAGGCGAACGATCCGCTGGCGGAGTTCCTCCGTTCGTGCCGCAGCAAGGTCCAACCCGACGACGTGGGGCTCCCCCGGGGGAACCGGCGGCGCGTCGCCGGCCTCCGCCGCGAAGAGGTGGCGATTCTGGCCGGAATCAGCACCGATTACTACCACCGGATCGAACAAGGCCGCGAACGGCCGTCGGATCAGGTACTCAACGCGCTGGCGCGGGCACTGCGCCTGAGCCCGGACGCCGCGGCCTACATGTGTAACCTGGCCTCCGACAACGGAAGTCGCGATCACACGCCGAGGCTCAACCGGCCGCTGCACCCGGCGCTGCAGGATCTCCTCGACGGCTGGCCCCTGTCCCCGGCGCACATCCACGACGTCACCGCCACCGTCGTGTTGGCCAACGACCTGGCCGCCGCGCTGTCACCGACCTTCGCGCAGGGGGCCAGTCCGCTGCGGGGCCTGTTCCTCGACCCGACGACCCGCGATCTCTACCGCAGCTGGGACGGTCTGACCGCCTGGGCGGTGCGGTGGTTGCGGTCCTTCGTGGGTGACAACCCGGTCCCCGGCCTGTACGCGCTGATCGACGATCTCACCGCCAAGAGCGAGCGGTTCCGCACCCTCTGGGAAGCCTACGACGTCAAGGGGCACGCGAGCGGCCTGCTACTGCTGAACCATCCCGTGGTCGGCGCCCTCGACCTGCACTTCCAGCATCTGACATTGCGCGGCAGCGACAACATCATGGTGGTCTACTGGGCCGACCCGTCGTCGCCGTCGGCAGCCGCGCTGCGCCGGTTGGCCGCCGGCCTGTAAACCCCAGACTAGCCGGGCTGAGGCTAGGAAAAGTTCAGCCTGGTTGGACCGGCACGCCACCGCCAAACTGGGTCGAGTACGTTCCGACACCGACCGAAGTAGGCCCGAAAGCATGCTGCGTCTTGGCAACTCGTTCATCCAGAACCCGCATCCGACCTACGAGCAAATGCGCCTGCAGGGGCCCGCCCAACCAGTGATGGTGTGGGGCGGCGTGCGGGTGTGGATGGTGACGCGATACGACGAGGCCCGAGCCCTGCTCGCCGACCCGACAGTCAAGAAGGACGGGCCCACGGCGACCCGACTGTTCCCGCCCGGAACCGACGGCTCGATCGGATCTGTGCTCGGCGACAACATGCTGTTCAAGGACCCGCCGGACCACACCCGGCTGCGCCGCTTCGTCACCGCGGCGTTCACGGCGCACTCGGTCAAGCGGCTGCGCCCGACCGTCGTGCGGGTCGCCGACGAACTGCTCGATGCCATCGGCGCTCAGGGCAATGTGGACCTGATGCAGGCGTACGCGCAACCGCTGCCGGTTCGCGTCATCGGCGAGCTGCTCGGAGTGCCACCCGTCAAGCAGGACACCTTTCTGTCGCTCGTCATTCCGATCTTCACGAGCACACAACACAACGAGTTACGCACTGCCCAAACCGAATTGACCGCATTGCTGCAGACCATCATCGCGGCCAAGCGGAGCGCGCCGGGCGACGACGTGCTGAGCTCTCTGGTGCATCACCGCGATCACGGCGATCAGCTGTCGGAGCAGGAACTGCTCGGCACCGCATTCCTGCTCATCGTCGCCGGATACGACACCACGGTGAACCTGATCGGCAACGGGATCCTGGCACTGCTGGAGCATCCGGACCAGCTGCGGGCTGTGCGCGCCGACCGAACGCTGCTGCTGGCCGCCGTCGAGGAGACTCTGCGCTACGAGAGCCCACTCAACACCGCGACGGTCCGCTTCACCACCGATCACCCTGGGAGACAGCGAGATTCCTTCCGGAGAACTGCTGTTGATCGCGCTGCTCGGCGCCAATCGCGACGAGCGGCATTTCACGGAACCCCATCGGTTCGACGTGTTCCGACCCGAGAGCCGGCACATCGCATTCGGACACGGCATCCACCACTGCGTCGGCGCGCCGCTGGCCAGGATGGAAGGGGAGGTCGCGCTGGACCGACTGCTCACCCGCTACGACGACATCCGACTGGCGGCCACCGACCCGCTGATATACCGCCCGAGCACGTTGATGCGTGGCCTGCAGGCACTGCCGGTGAGCCTGCGGACCGCCGTTATCCGAACACCCGTCAGCGCCGACCCCGGTGCTGATGAACCGACACGAAAGGCATGCTGACATGACCACCAACCTCGTACCGTCCGCACTCCAGGATCACGACCGCATGATGGGCATGCTGACCGGATTCTGGGTCAGCCAAATAGTCCGTGCCGCTGCGGTGTTCAACCTGGCGGATCATCTCGCCGCAGGTATTGACACACCCGATGCGATCGCCGACGTCGAATCCACCGACCCCGACGCCACCCGGCGCTTGATGCGAACCTGCGCCTCGCTGGGTCTCGTCACCTCCACTGACGGCGTCCACTTCATCGCCACTCCGTTGCTCGGCACGCTCCGCAAGGACGATCCGAACTCGCTGCGCGGCATGGTCCTTGCCACCGGGGCACCTGGACATTGGTTGCCCTGGAGCCGCTTTCCGGACGCCGTCCGCAGCGGTGACCCGCAGATCAAGGCTGCGCTCGGGACATTCGACACGATCTTCGACTACTACGCCGAGAACGTCGACGAAGCGGGCCTGTTCACCGAGGGCATGTCCAACCTCAGCGCCGCTGCGGCGATCGAGGCCGCCAAGGTGATCGACACCCGGGGCGTCGACTCCGCCTTGGACATCGGCGGCGCGAACGGCGAAGTCATCCGCGCGATGATGCGGGCCAACCCGGTTCTACAGGGCGGGGTGTTCGACCTGCCACACGTCGTGCCCGACGCGCTGGAGGCGGCACGCAACGACGGACTGCAGGAACGCTTCACCGCGATCGGTGGCGACTTCTTCGAATCAATCCCGCCCGCAGACCTTTACGTGGTCAAGTACATCCTGCATGACTGGGACGACGAGAGCTGCATACGGATCCTGAAGAATTGCCGCGCGGCGCTGCAGGAAGGCGGCCGCATCGTCGTCATCGACTACATCGTCGGCGAACTGGGCGAACCAGGCACAGCTCCGATCATGGACATGAACATGCTCGTCATGACCGGTGGCAGGGAGCGTGACATCACTGAGTTCGACGCTCTCTTCCAATCGGCCGGACTTCGCCGCACCACCGTCGGCCGAGCTGCCGCATTCGCGGTCATCGAGACCGTGGCGATTTGACGGTAGCGCGCATGCCGTCGGTGTTGGCGGCACCGCGCTCACCGGCAGTAGAGCGCCTCCGTCGCCGCTGCGCGCGGGTCGTCGCGCACGTCGTCGGCCCCGGGGGATTGCGTGACGGTCATCGCCAGCGCCGCCCCGTCGATCGGCTTGAGAACCAAGCTGTGGAAGCCTTCGATATCGCCGCCGTGACCCCAGACGCGGACGCCACACGGCAGGTCGATGCTGGCCAGTCCGAGCCCGTATCGAAAGCCCGGTCCGTTGGCGGGGTCCTCGACGGTGTCCATCATCTGCGTCAGCTGGGCCGGCGGGGCGACCCGTCCCGCGAGCAGGGCGGTCAGGAACGCCGAGATGTCCTCGTTGGTGGAAACCAGTGAGCCCGCCATTCCGGCGGCGGACGCATTGAACGCGGTGACGTCGGTGCGCACCCCGTCCTTCAACTCGTACCCGTGGGCGAACGGACTGCGCAGACCGGTGTCACCGGGGGTAGGGAAGTAGGTGTCGCGCAGTCCCAATGGGGCGATCACCCGCCGGGTTACCTCGGTGGCGGCCGGTGTTCCGGTGGCCGCCTCGATGATCAATCCCGCGATGACATAGTTGGTGTTCGTGTAGACCATCGCTGTGCCGGGGGCGAATCGGGCCGGCCGCGCCAAGGCCATGTCCAGCAGCTGGTCACCGGTGGCCGGTTCGGTGGGCACGTCAGTAGTGGCGTCGAAGTATTCGGGCAGCCCGCTCTGGTGGCGCAGCAGGTGGCGCACAGTGATTCTGGTGGGGTCGATCCCCGCGCCGCGGATCCGGCCGGGCAGGTAGGTCTCGATCGGGGCGTCGAGGTCGACCATGCCCTCAGCGGCCAGTTGCAGGATCGTCGCGGCGACAAACGGTTTCGAGATGCTGCCGGCGCGGACAAAGGTGCCCGGTGCGAACCCGGCGCCGGTGTCCACGTCGGAAAGGCCGGCCGAGTGGTGGGTGAGGGTGTCGCCGTCGCGGACGACGGCCACGGCGCCGGGCAAGTCCTCGGTTACCGCCTGGGTGAGTACTTCGTCGAGGGCAGCCAGGCGTGCTTCGGGTTCGGCGTTGGCAGTCGGCGTCGCGGTCAGGCCCAGCGCCAGCAGGGCGGCCACGAAGAATGGCGTACGCACCGAGCCCACGCTAGTCGTGGCGTCAACGGCGTGTCACCGGGTTTTCGGCCGGGATCGCCTCGCCGCCCGGTGCCGGTGACCGATCTCACTCTGTCGGGCGCTGGCGCGGTCAGCGCGTCCTGTTTTGCCGGGGGTGGTGCGAAAGGTGCTGTGTTGCAAGGTGATCGGAGGCATCCACGCTGGGCCGAGTGCGCGCCGCAACGGTACCTCGCAGCAAGTGCCCAGGAATGTATAGGTTCCCAATGGTATTGCTGTTGGGGTAGAGCGATTGCCCTGCGCAGACGCAGTTCTTGTCGTTGAAGGAGAAGTTGAATGTCAACTTCACATGGTGCACGCGACCTCCGGTTCCAGCGCCGATTCGAGAAAATCAGCACCAGCGACGCGCAATTCTTTGCCGCCCAGCCCGATCCAGCCACCAGCGAGGCACTCAACCGCCCCGACGTCCACCTCACCGACACGATTCGCACGGTGATGGAGGCCTATGCCGACCGGCCCGCACTCGGCCAGCGCGCCGTCGGATTCGTCACCGACGCAGCCGGGCGGACCGTTGCCGAGCTACAGCCGCAATTCGAGACGCTGACCTACCGCGAGGTGTGGAGGCGCGTCCGCGCGCTCGCTGATGCGCTGGCAGACAATCCGGTCAGGCCCGGTGACCGCGTGGCCACACTCGGCTTCACCAGCGCGGACTACGCGATCGTCGACATGGCGTTGTCGCTGGTCGGGGCCGTCGCCGTCCCGCTACAGACCAGCGCGCCGGTTCAACAACTGCACCCGGTCCTCGTCGAAACCGAACCGGTCGCGATCCTCTCCAGCGTCGACCATCTCGAGGATGCTGTCGAACTCTCCCTCGCCGCTTACACGCCCAAGCGGCTGGTGGTCTTCGACTACCGCCCGCAGGTGGATCAGCAGCGCGAGGCCGTCGAGTCCGCGACGGCACGCCTGGCGGGTCGAGGCGTCCCGGTGGAGGCTCTCGACGACCTGATCAACAGCGCGCCGGCGCACTCCGTCGGTCCGGTAATCGACCGCGGTGACGCTGAGACGCTACGGCTGTTGATCTATACGTCGGGTTCAACGGGAACGCCTAAAGGCGCGATGTACACCGACCGTCTGATGGCGACATGCTGGCGACCCTGGTACAGCCCGGAATTCGGCACGAGTGGCGAGCTACCGGCGATCGCGCTGACGTTCATGCCGATCAGCCACATCATGGGTCGACAGATCCTGTACTCCACTCTGGGAGCTGGCGGCACGGCCTACTTCGCTGCACGCAGTGACATGTCCACCCTGCTCGAGGATCTGGCGCTGGTCCGCCCGACGAGGCTCGATTTCGTCCCTCGCATCTGGGAAATGCTGTTTCAGGAGGTGCAGAGCGAGGTCGACCAGCGCTGGACCGACGGCGAAGACCGTGAGGCCATCGAACTGCAGGTGATGGCCGAGCAACGCGAGAAACGCATTGGCGGACGCCATTTTTCGGCGTTGACGGGTTCGGCGCCAATCTCGCCCGAACTGTATGACTGGGTCGAGGCGTTTCTCGACATCCCCCTGACCGAGGTGTACGGCTCAACCGAAGACGGCATCGTCCTGGTCGACGGCCACATCAAGCGGCCCCCGGTGATCGATTACAAGCTGGTGGACGTGCCAGACCTTGGGTACTTCGGCACCGACAGGCCCCACCCGCGCGGCGAATTGGTGGTCAGGACACCGACTCTGATTCCCGGCTACTACAAGCGACCTGAGGTCACCGCCGAACTGTTCGACGCAGACGGCTGGTACTACACCGGGGACGTGATGGCCGAGATCGCCCCCGATCAGTTGGTCTATGTCGACCGCCGCAACAACGTGCTCAAGCTTTCGCAGGGTGAGTTCGTCACCGTCTCTACGTTGGAGGCAGCCTATGGTGGACACCCGTCGGTACGTCAGATCTTCGTATACGGAAACAGTGCGCGCTCCTACCTGCTCGCCGTGATCGTGCCGACCGATGACGCCCTCGCCGGCGCTGACGGCGACCCGACGCGGGTCAAGGCGCTGCTGAGCGAAGCGTTGCAGAGCGTCGCGCGCGACGCGGGCTTGCAGTCCTACGAGATTCCGCGCGACTTCCTGGTCGAGACAACGCCGTTCACGCTGGAGAACGGACTGCTGACCGGGATACAGAAGCTGGCCCGCCCCAGACTCAAGGAGCACTACGGCCCGGCTCTCGAGCAGCTCTACGCCGACCTCACCGACGGCCAGGCCGACGTGCTTCGCTCCCTGCGCGGAAACGGCGCGAACCGGCCGACGCTGGAGACGGTGAGCCGGGCAGCCGGTGCGCTTCTGGGCGCCGCAGCCGCCGACCTGGCGCCCGATGTGGCGTTCACCGAACTCGGCGGCGATTCATTGTCGGCATTGACGTTCGGCAATCTGCTCCGTGACATCTTCGACATCGATGTACCGGTAGGGGTCATCGTCAGCCCGGCCAGCGACCTCGCGGGCATCGCCGCCTACGTCGACGCACAGCGTGCCGGCGGGACCAAGAGGCCGACCTTCGACGTGGTGCACGGACGCGACGCAACCGAAGTGCGTGCCCGCGATCTGACATTGGACAAGTTCCTCGACGACGCGACATTGGCCGCCGCACCGTCATTGCCCGGACCGAGCCGGGAAATTCGAACCGTCCTGCTGACCGGGGCAACCGGATTTCTCGGCCGCTACCTCGCTTTGCAATGGCTCGAGCGGATGAACCTGGTGGACGGCAAAGTGATTCTCCTGGTGCGCGCCAAGGACAACGCCGCGGCCCGCCACCGTGTTGACGCGACGTTCGACAGTGGTGATCCCACGCTGCTCGGGCACTACCGGTCGCTGGCCGCCGACCATCTCGAAGTGATCGCCGGCGACAAAGGCGATGCCAACCTCGGTCTGGACGGCGCCACGTGGCAACGGTTGGCCGACAGCGTTGACCTGATCGTCGACCCCGCTGCGCTCGTCAACCACGTTCTGCCCTACAGCCAACTGTTCGGGCCCAACGTCGTCGGTACCGCGGAACTGATCCGCATCGCACTGACCACCCGGATCAAGCCCTACCTCTACGTCTCCACGATCGGTATCGGCGACCAAATCGATCCGGACGAATTCGTCGAGGAGGCCGACGTCCGGCAGATGAGCCCGACCCGCAACGTCAGCGACGGCTACGCCAACGGCTACGCCAACAGCAAGTGGGCCGGCGAGGTGCTGCTACGTGAAGCCCATGACCTGTGCGGCCTGCCGGTGTCGGCGTTCCGCTGCGACATGATCCTCGCGGACACGACCTACGCCGGACAGCTCAACGTGCCCGACATGTTCATCCGGATGATGCTGTCGCTGGTGGCCACCGGGATCGCGCCGTACTCGTTCTACCAACTGGACGCCAGCGGCAACCGGCAACGCTCGCACTACGACGGGCTGCCCGTGGAGTTCATCGCCGACGCCATGGCCACGTTGGGCGCCAATGTGGTTGCGGGCTACGAGACCTACCACGTGATGAACCCTTACGACGACGGCATCAGTATGGACACCTATGTCGACTGGCTCATCGATGCCGGCTACCTGATCACCCGGGTGCCCGACTATGGCCACTGGTTGGCGCGATTCGAGACGGCGCTGCGCGCCCTGCCCGACAAGCAACGCCAGGCGTCGCTGCTGCCGCTCCTGCACAACTACCAGACACCCGACCGGCCGATCAACGGTTCAATGGCACCCGCGCAGCACTTCCGGACGGCAGTGCAGGACAACAAGATCGGACCGGACAAAGACATCCCGCACGTCTCCGCCCCGGTGATCCTCAAATACATCACCGACCTGGAGCTGCTCGGTCTGCTCTGACGTCACCTGCAGGTGCTCAGAGTTCGAGCGTGACGCCCGCCCCTGCTTCGAGTGCGGCTTCGTGAATGGCCTGCGCAACGGCCATGTCGCACACGGCTATTCCGATGCTGCTGTTGACGATCAGCTGCCCGCGACTGGTTCGGCCGGGCTTGAGACCTGCCAGAACCTCGCCCGTCTCGGCGGTGATCGTGGGACTGCCAGCGGGGTAGTAGCCCATCTCGACGAACAGGTCGTGCTCTTCCGTCGAATCGACGATGTAGGCGTCCGCGCGGTGGGAGATCTCCGGCGCCCAGAACGTGTTCAGGTCACACGGAGTGATCGTCTGCCCGGCCGACACCCACTCGTCTTTCACGTGTGACTGGGGCTCACGCACCACGACCGTAGCCGAGCTCAGCACCTCGCACTCCTTGACGATTTCCTCGATCGAGTTCCCGACCCGGATGGGCACGCTGACCTCGCCCTGGATCTGCGACACCATCTTCTCGGCCACTTCCGGGAACCGGTCGTAGACGACGATCTCCTCCAGCTTGTCCAGGTAGTGGGCCGCGAACCGAACATGCTCGCGGCCCTGGACGCCGGCCCCGAACATGCGGCGTTCCTCTGCCTGCACGTGCACCGCACGACGCTGCACTACCGCCAGCAACAGATCACCGAACTGACCGGCCTGGACCTGGCGGTTCCTGCTGACCGATTTCTCGCGTTCACCGTGTGGCTGCGCGTTGCGATGAGCACCTCGCCGCTGGCCGACCTGGTGACATCGGCCTAACGGCTACTACGTCACTTTCCTGGTCGTGCTGTCCTATGGTTGGTTGATGACTGGTCGCCTCCGGCGCGGGCTTGTCGGGGTGGCCGTGGTGGCCGTGCTGACCGGCTGCACCGCGGCCACGAACCCCGATGCCACCGAACCCGAACTGCGCGCCGGGCAGCTGCTCACCGCCCGTCCGTTGGCCACCGCCGCCGCACTGCCCAGCGCCGACACCCGGCTGATCACGTATGTCTCCGACGACTCCCAGGGCGAACCAATTGTCGTCTCGGGCACCGTGGCGGTGCCGAAGTCGACCCCACCCGAAGGCGGGTGGCCGGTCATCAGCTGGGCACACGGCACCACTGGCTACGCGGACACCTGTGCGCCCTCGGCGGATACCGCAGACGGACTCGTCCACGACTACGTCGGCCTGGTCAACTCGATGCTCGACAGTTGGGTGGCGCGCGGCTACGCCGTCGTCCAAACCGATTACCAGGGATTGGGAACCCCCGGCGGGCACCCGTACGTCGACGGCGTCAGTGAAGCGAACACGGTGACCGACATCGTGCGCGCGGCAAGGCGTCTCGATTCCAACATCGGCACCGAATGGGTGGCCATCGGCCACAGCCAGGGCGGGCAGGCTGTCCTGTTCACCGCCCAGGACGCCCAGGGCCGCGACCCCGAGCTCAACCTGCTGGGGGTGGTGTCGATCGCCCCCGGCGGGGTGGGGATGAACCAGGCCGTCGATCTCATCCGCGCGGGCAGCCCGGAAGTCGAAGCGGCACAGAGGTTCCTGCCGCTGCTGGTGCTCGGCGCGGCGGTGGTGGACCCGTCGATCAAGCCTGATCAGATCTTCACCAGTCAAGCACGCCCGCTGTTGACCACGGCGCGTACCGAGTGCGTCGCCCAGATCAATGCCCTTCCTCCGGTGCCGTCGGCGCAGGTGTTTACACCCGATGCGGATCTGGTCGGGCTGAGCGCCTACCTCGATCTTCAGGATCCCATTCGCCTCACCCCGCAGGTTCCGGTCATGCTCGTACAGGGCACCGCCGATGCTGCGGTGTCCCCAGCCGGTGTCGACGAGTTGGCAAAGGCCATGTGCGGCAAGGACATCGCACTCGACTATCGGGTGTACCCCGGCCAGGACCACCGTGGCGTCATCGCCGCCTCACTGGGAGATATGCAGAACTTCGTGGACACCGTGACGGCCGGTGAGCCGATCGACACCTGTCCGCGCTGACCCGAACCCGAGAACCGTTCGAACGGCCACATCCGCTTGCGTTCGGAAGCAGATGTGCGACGTGTTCTCCGGGGCGGTGTGAATGCGGGTTGATGCGGCAATCCGTTCCCCAGGATTCACGGCAGGGGCTGAATCACGATGTCCACACAACTTCCGCGGGCGGCGCAGACCGGCGCCACTTCCCGAGCGGCCGGCCTCTGGCCCGTGCTGCTCTGCTGGTTGGCGGTCGCCCTCGACGGCTACGACCTCGTCGTCCTCGGCGTCGTCATCCCGACCCTCCTCGACTCCGAGGCACTCGGCTTCACCGGGCCCACCATCACCACGGCCTCCACGTTGGGCTTGGTCGGCATGGGTATCGGCGCCATCCTGATCGGGCCGCTGACCGACCGGTTCGGCCGGCGCCACAGCCTGATCATCAGCGTCGCCGTGTTCTCGCTCTGCACGGTCGCGACCGGCCTCGCGCAGAGCGTCGGTCAGTTCACGACCTTCCGATTCCTGGCCGGGCTCGGCCTCGGCGGCTGTCTGCCGACCGCACTCGCGTTCATGAGTGAGCACGCACCGACCGGCCGCGGCGGCTCCGCGATCACCCGGATGATGACCGGCTACCACGTGGGGGCTGTGCTGTCCGCGTTGCTGGCGCTGTGGTTGGTCGAGGACTACGGCTGGCGGTCGATGTTCGTGGTTGGCGGCGCCCTGGGGATACTGACGCTCCCGTTCATGTGGGCGAAGCTGCCCGAGTCCGCGGCCTACCTCCGCGCCGTCGAGCGCAGCGAGCAGTCCGGAGCAGGCACCCTGGCGAGCAGCGCCGACGTGGTCAAGGGTCGCTACCTACGGATCAGCATCGGCCTGTGCGTTGCCTCGTTCATGGGTCTGCTGCTGGTGTATGGGCTCAACACCTGGCTGCCGACGATCATGCGCGACGCGGGCTATTCGATTCAGCAGGGCACCACGTTGATCCTGGTCCTCAATATCGGCGCGGTGCTGGGCCTGTTGGTGGCGGGCCACATCGCCGATACCCGGGGCAACAAGCGTGCGGTCCTGGCGTGGTTCGGGCTCGCCGCAGTGTTTCTGGCGCTGCTGTCGATCAAGATGGAGACCCGGCTTCTGGTCTACGCCACGGTACTGATGGCAGGAATCTTCGTGTTCAGCGCCCAGGTACTGGTTTATGCGTTCGTCGGTCACCTCTACCCGCCCGAGATCCGCGGCACCGCTCTGGGTGTGGCAGCCGGGGTCGGCCGGGTCGGAGCGATCGTGGGCCCCTCGCTCGGCGGCGCGTTGGTGACGGCCGGGGTCGCCTACCCGTGGGGCTTTTATGCCTTCACGTTGGCGGCCGTCCTCGCCGCGCTGACCCTGGCGACGGTTCCGGCGCACGTAGACGGTGTCGTCTGACACCATGACCGCCGACTTGCGCACCCAGGTGGTGATCATCGGCGCCGGCCCCGCCGGCATGCTCCTGTCACACCTGCTCGCCGCGGACGGCGTCGAATCGATAGTGCTGGAAACCCGCTCGCAGGACTACGTCGCATCCCGGATCCGCGCCGGGATCCTCGAGCAGTCCACGGTCGACCTGCTGCGCAGCTGCGGTCTGGGGGAGCGGCTCGAACGCGAAGGTGACCGGCACCGCGGCATCTACCTGCAGTGGCCGCACGAGCGCCACCACATCGACTTCGTGGACCTGACCGGGCGCTCGGTCTGGGTCTACGGGCAGACCGAGGTGCAGAAGGACCTGATCGACGCCCGGACCGCCGCCGGCCAGCAGATCCACTACGAAGTCGCCGAGACCAACCTGCACGACATTGAAAGCGTCCACCCCGCAGTCACATTCACCGACGTCGACGGACGCCGGCGGACGGTCAGAGCTGACGTGGTGGCGGGCTGCGACGGGTCGTTCGGCCCCAGCCGCGACCAGGTGCCCCAGCACGCCAGCCACCGCTGGGAAAGGGTCTACCCGTACTCCTGGTTCGGCATCCTTGCCGACGTCGCCCCGTCGACCGACGAGCTGATCTACGCCTGGCACGGCGACGGCTTCGCCTTGCATTCGATGCGGTCGGCGACGGTCTCCCGCTTCTACCTGCAGGTGCCGAACGGCACCGAATCCAAAGACTGGTCCGACGAACGAATTTGGGAAGCGCTGGCGACCCGACTGGGCCACGGCCAGGACGGCTGGGAACTCACCACCGCGCCGATCACCGACAAGACCGTGCTGCCGATGCGGTCATTCGTCCAGACCCCGATGCGACACGGGCGCCTGTTCCTCGCCGGCGACGCCGCCCACATCGTCCCGCCGACCGGGGCCAAGGGTCTCAACCTCGCCGTCGCCGACGTCGCCCTGCTCGCACCCGCGCTGGTGGACCTGGTTCACAAGGACGATGACCGGCTCGCCGACAGCTATTCCGACACCGCCCTGCGGCGCGTCTGGCGGTGCACCCACTTCTCGTGGTGGATGACCACGATGCTGCATCACGGGCAGGATCCGTTCGACGAGCAACTGCAGCTCTCCCAACTGCGTTGGGTCACCGCGAGCAAGGCGGGTGCGACGGGTCTGGCGGAGAACTACGCGGGCCTGCCCATCGGCTTCTAGAACGCACGAGCACACCGAGCGGACCTCTGATGGCCGGCTGCGCCAGCCGTTACCCCCATCTCACATGATCTGGAGATCAGTTGGTGGTTGTTGGTGGTGGTTGGAAGGGTGTGTACCACCACCAGTCGGCCCGTTCTCCGGTAGGCCCCGGGCACGGTGGAACCTGGGGTGGGGGTGTGGTCGGGGGCCGGGCCAACGACCCCGCTTCGAGCGTGCGGCCCGACGCGTCGGTGACCATGAGGCGATCGGCGGGGCCGGTGATGGTGATGCCGCCGCGATGATGCAGCCGATGATGAAATGGGCACACCAAAACCAGGTTGGCCAGCTCGGTGGGCCCGTCGTCTTCCCAGTGTTTGATGTGGTGGGCGTGCAGACCGCGGGTGGCTCCGCAGCCCGGTATCACGCAGGTGCCGTGGTCGCGGTGTTCCAGGGCGCGGCGCAGTCGGCGGCTGATGGTCCGGGTCTCGCGTCCCGAACCGATCACCTGGCCGGCACGTTCAAACCACACTTCGCAGGTCGCATCGCACAACAGGTAACGGCGGTCGTCATCGGAGAGCAGCGGCCCCAGATGCAGTGAGGCCATGCCGGTTTCGACGTCGACGTGCGCGACGACGGTGGTGCGCTGCCCGTGAGGTCGGGCCGCCACATCGGTGTCCCACCCGGCCTGCACCAAACTCATGAACCCATCCACAGCGTTCGGAAACGGCGGGGTGTGTTCGGACACCGCGTCGGCGTGGGCGCGCCTCCACTCGGCGACCAACCCATCCTGATGCGACTGCAACGCGGCGTCGAACACCGCTGCTTCGTCGTGGGGCAGCGTGATGTGCCACGTGGCGGACTGATCGTCGGAGGTTTTGGTGATCGACCGTGGCGGCTCGTGCCGCGACTCCGACTCCTTCTCAGGTGCTGGTTGGGGTTCGGGTCGCGGTTCGAGTTTGATGGCGGTGCGCAGTTGGCCAACGGTCGCGTTTTCGGCCAATTGCGCGTAATGCTCATCGGATCCGTCGGCGGCCTTGTTGGCGATGACGCCGATCTGATCCAGCGAGAATCGGCCTTCCCGCAGCCCTTCCGCGCAACGCGGGAACTCCGGCAACCGGTGGGCGATGGTGGCGATCGCGCCCGCATTCGCCGATGACATCCCGAGCTTCCACGCCACCAACCCCTGGACCGATCGTGCCCCGGTGTTACCCCACAATCCGTCGTGGTCGATTTCGGCGACGATCTCCACGATGCGGCCGTCAATGGAGTTGCGGTGACCGGTCAGCTCCGCGAGCTCGTCGAACAACACCTCCAGCCGCTGCGCGGGAGTCATCCCAGCGGCGGCCAAAGATGTTGCGCTCGAAGACATGACCCCATCATCACAGAGGGGTCCGACATTTCCGGGCCGTCGAAGCCAACCGCTGACGAATACCGCACACGTCGAACCTGCACCTCCGCCGTTGTGTGGAAACCCTGCCGATCGTCAGCAGCGCCCGCCTGTTCCATCCAGTTCCGCAGGGCCCGTTCGCCGAGACCCGGGGTGCGGTGGATGTGGTCCGAAGCTAGGCGTTGATGTTGACCTCCAATTCGCGTGGGTCGAGTCGCCATACCGCCCGTGGCTGGCTGTCCATCGCTGCCTGCAATGTGGCCAGCTCGCTCTGGAACTGCAACATCACCGCCTTGGCGCGGTAGTCAAGCGCGAGGTGGGTGAAGTCGTCCATCAACGAGCGCCGATGCACATTCAGGTTGTAGTTGGCGTTGACCAACCGCTGGTACACGTCCAATGGCTCGCGCCGGAAATCTTCGTACACCCGCGCCGGCTGACGGTGCGTCCAGAGCTGGTAGTCCCACATGTGGCTGCCGAGGATGTCGTGCTGCGCGGTCACCAGGTACAGCTGCCGCGCCAGCAGCCGGGCGAAACTGTTCCAGGTGACATCGTCGGGATTTACCCCAACGCCGTTGGGAACCAGTGTGTTCAGCTCCTCGAGCCAAGCCAATGTCTCGGCGTCGTTGTGTACGGCATCCGCGCCCGTGGCGGAATTCCGCGGGTAGTAGATCGCGAGGTAGTTGCACACGAACCGGTGCATCACGTCGAACAGCGCCTCCAGGTTGTCCTGCGTCGGTGTGTCGAAGCCGGCGCCGCGGACACCGCGCGCCTCGCCGTCGGCCTCTGGGTCGTTGACGAGGTGTGGGTAGGACAGATAGCCGTCGTCGAACAGCCGGCACATTCCGCCGAACGTGAAGCTGAAGACGTTCTCGAAATCACCACCGCGTGCCATCTGCCCGCGGGTCACGATGTCGTTGCTCTGTTGCGTGCCATAGATGTACGGCCACAGCAGCCTGCACAGGGGGTGGCCGGCCGAGAAGTTGTTGCGCGTCGCGATGGACAACTGCGCGCCGCCCGCCAAGTGCACCCAGTTGAAATGACGCACCAGCGAGGTATGCGTCGAGGCCCCGCACAACACGATCTTGCACGCCTGGGTCCACAGCGGATCTGTCGGTTCGATTGAGCCCAGTGCACATTCGATGCGGCGGGCCCGCAGCGAACGACGCACCGGATCACGGTCGAACAGCACGCGCGAACCGATCTTGAGCAGCCCCGGATGATGCTGGTAGTCATCGAGCATGCGGAGGTCCCAGACCCAGGTGGAGTCATCGACGCGCGTGGTGTAGCCGGCGAAAGGGCCGCGCACTGCCAATGAGCCGAGATCTGGAGTGCCCAGATATTCGGCAGGCAGTTCGGGAGCACGGAAGAGGCGGCGGCGCGGCCGGGTGTAGGCCTGCTTCAACGCCACCTGTGGGTCGGAATCGATCGGTGGCAGGCCCGACTGCATGGGCGAGAACACGCTGTAGAGCCAGACCTGCACGCGGTAGAACAGCGTGTTCCGTCGCACCCGTTCATCACGGGGAATGTCGGCGCGCGCACAGACCATCACGTTGTGTAGCGGCACTTCGGGAATCGCCTCGATCATCGGCTTCGGTTCGATGACGCGACGCTTCCCCGGTGGCGCCGGGATGTCAAGCGGCCTGTTGGCGGCGAACTTCAACCAAACGATGAGGTTCCAAAACCCGCGCCGCACACGCCACATCAGCATTTCGCGGTTCCTGAAGCTGCTAACCATGACGGTATCCGTCGCCACGCCACCAGCGGCGCTTCAATTCGGAGTCGTAGGCGCGCAGCGGGTGGCGCTCACGGCTCAGGATGGGCCCTTCGTCCCAGGGTTCGAAGGCGTTCTTGATGTTGGCCAGCCCGGTGTCGGCGAGCTCGGGGTGGTGGCGCAGGAGCACGGTCTTCAAGTCGGTCTGGTCGATCCACTGCATGCCTTCCCTGGTGTAGACGTCGTCGTTGAAGCAGTCGGTGTAGAAGCGATCGGCCTGCAGTCGGCGGCTGGCGTTCAAGATGAAGATCTGGAACAGCGTCTCGCCGAAACCGAAGCCGGTGGGCCGGTGGGCTTCGGCGAGGGTGCCGATGAGGAGGTCGAGCTTCTCGACATCCTCCGGCTTGTCGCCGTATACCGATTTCAGTTTCGCCCGGACATCGACATCGTCACTGAGATCGTCAAAGCTGCGGATCGGTTTGAGCCGCAGCTGGCGGCGGAACTGGTTGTACCGCGGCACGCCACGTTCCCGCGCCCGCACGATGTCCACCGCGCCCATGTCGAAGAACGCGTTGCCCGGGATGCTCAGCTCCTGCATGAAACGCGGAAAGTTGTTCAGCTCCAGCTTTCCCGGGTGCTGATTGCCGAACGAGTAGAACAGATCGGACATCGCGTGACGCTCGGTGATGCCGGCCGACCCGCTCTGTCGCGTCTCTGGAAAGGGCACCTCCTCCACGACGTGATCGACACCGCGTCGGCGCAGTCGCAGTGTCTCGGGCAGCATCGAATGCAACCGGTAGACCTCAACGAATTCCTCGGTCAGCCCGAATGCGCGGCGGTGCTTGTTGACCGGATTGCCGACGATGCCCCCGATCTCGGGGTTGCGAATATTGATGCTGGACAGAGTCCTTCGCGTCTTTCCTTTGTGCAGAACGATGTTCAAGAGGCCGAACCAGTTGGCATTCAGCCCGATGTCCAGCGCGTGGTTGGGCAGAATGGCCGGCGTCCATTCGACCGAGTGAATCTTGGCCATGACCGCGGCGTTGATGAGCCGCGCGACATTGAAAAGCCGGTTGTCGTCCCAGTCTGGGTAGGCCTCGTGCAGCATGTCGCAGATGGCGTTGTGCTCGCGCACGAACAGGGTGTGCAACATCGCAAGGCCCACCCACCAGTTGCGCGTATAGCCAGTGATCTCCACACCCGTGCTGTCCACCGGCAGCGTGCCGTCACGCTCGATTCGCATCTTTCCGAGCTGGCGGCTACGCAGGCGGTCCTGCGTGGCTTGGTCGCTGCCGTAGATCTGCGAGCCGTCCCACCAATGCGTGACCTCGTTGATGGAGCTGGTGGCGGCCGGCTCCCGATCACCAACGCGCGTCGGGTCGGGCTGCGTCTTACCGATACGCATGGTGTTCTGCAGGTAGCGATCGCGGGCCGGGTCATCCTGGGGCAGTGGTACTTCGATCACATCGTCGAACAAGATCTCACCGTGGTTGATCCAGTCGCCGTTCATGAACTGGATCCACGACGCGGCCAGCATGTTGAGAAAGGGAACTTCGGCCACCGCCGGCCTGCCGTCGGCACCGCACGTGCGCGTCAGCAGCCGGCGGCTGATCTCGCGCGGGTTAGGCGTCAGAAGTTGCTCACCCGTCTCGGGTCGGACGTCCGACGGTTTGACGTTGCGCAGGAAGCGCGTGCCTGCGGCACCTTCCATCGGATCGGCGAGGTTGTTCCAGCTTCCGTCGGCGGTGCGGAAACGAGTCACCCCCGGGGGCGGGATCTGGCCCGCGGGCTGGAAGCCGACCAGTGTCCCCTCGGGGTAGCTGCTGGACAAGTTGTGCTGGTTCAGCTGCTCACGCATGTAGGCCAGCGTCAGTACGCCCAGCGCCTTGTGGCGGTGATACCAGTTGGTCCAGACGCCGGTGTCCAGATGCCCGGCGACCCGACCCCACAGGTGTGTGACGCCGTACATCACCCCTGTCGCCGGCACGCCCAGGGTGTTGCCCGCGAGCAGGCGCAGTCGCTTGCCGGGGCCGGGTCCCGGCAAGCGCGGCAGTGGAGCGGGCAACACTCCCTCACCCACCGAGGGGCGCGCAAGGAGCTCGGCACGGTCGAAGTAACGCCGTTCAGGCACCGGCACGTTCACACCGGCGGCGGCATTGGCCTGTGCGAGGACGAGCATCTCGCGCCAGTCGTTGCGCTCCCCGTCGGTTTGCAGCGCGGCAGCGTAGTGCTGCACAGCCACGTCGTAACGCTCGAGTTGAAAGCCGGCGAGCCCCGCCAGCGCGTGGAGTTCACCCTCGGGACCCGCGGTGAGATCGGCTTCCAATAATGCCAGGGCGCGTTCATATTCACGCCGCGCCAAAGCTTCCAATGCCTCGCTGGAAGACATGCGGCTCTCCTTGCATGGAAAAGCGGACGTATCGAAAATACTGACTTTTGCGCCTGTGAGAAAGGCCGAATCCCGCCGGGAACCTGGGCAAATGCGTGTTTTCGCCATTGTCGAATTCGAATTCATCCCGTTAGACGAATTCATGACGAATACAGGACCGCGCAGAAGGAGGTGGATGGTAATAATGGCGCGCGGTGGTCGCCCGGGAGCTTTAGAGTTGCGTACCGGTGGATCAGTAGCATCGATCAGCAGCAGGAGGCTCAGATGGAGCCGGCAGGCGCGATGTGCCGAGCGTGCGGCACTCAACTCCGTCGTGCCGCCCGCTTCTGCGACGGCTGCGGAACGCCTGCCCCACAACTCGGGGATCAGGCGGAGTTCAAACAAGTGACGGTGTTGTTTGCCGACGTGGTTGGTTCCATGGCGATCGCTGCCGCGGTGGGATCGGAGCGGCTGCGCGAGATGATGACGGACATCTTCAGCCGTGCGGCAACGATCAACCGGCGCTACGGTGGCGCGTTGAACCAGTTCACCGGCGATGGCATCATGGCGCTGTTCGGGGCGCCAACGGCGCTGGAGGATCACGCTTTTCGGGCCTGTCTGGCGGCCCTGGACATCCAGGAGCAGATGGCGCAGCTGGCCGGCGAAGTCCTGCGGCGTGATGGCGTCATCCTGCAACTTCGGGTGGGGCTCAACTCAGGCCGGGTGATCGCCGGCGGAATCGGCTCTGGCCCAACGGGGTACACCGCGATCGGCGAGCAGGTTGTGTTGGCGCAACGGATGGAATCGGTCGCCCCGCCGGGCGGGGTCATGCTCAGCGAGTCCACCGCGCGGCTGGTCGAACACGCAACCATGCTGGAGGCGCCCGAGTTGGTATGGGTAAAGGGCGCCCAGGAGCCGTTACCCGCGCGTCGGTTACTGGGGGCCGCTGCTGAGCGCGAGAGGGGCGGTCGGCGCGAGCCGACCCTGGTGGGGCGCATCGGGGAGCTGGACATCATCGCCGGCATCCTCGATGAGGCGATCAGCGGTGCCGGGTGTGTGGCCGGGGTGGTCGGGCCACCCGGTATCGGCAAGAGCCGACTCATGCACGAGGCCGTGACACTGGCTGCCGGACGCGGGGTCAGGGTGTTCACAGTATCGTGCGAATCCCATACCCGAGAGGTCCCGTTCCAGGTGGTAGCGCGGCTGCTACGGACGGTGTTCGGGGTCAGCGACCTCGACGGGCACGAGGGCCGCGCGCGGGTGCGGGCGCGGCTCACGGCCGCCGACCCGGAGGACCTGCTACTGCTCGACGACCTGCTCGGAATCGGCGACCCCGACACCGCGCCGCCCGCCATCACCTCCGATGCCCGCCGGCGCCGATTGGCGGCCTTGTTGAAGGCCGCCGTCTTGATCCAGGCCACACCAGCGATGTATGTGATCGAGGACGCGCACTGGATCGACGAAGTCAGCGAGTCCATGTTCGCTGAGTTGGTCACGGTAGTGCCCCAGAGCCGATCACTGGTGCTGATCACCTATCGCCCCGAATACCGGGGGGCTCTGTCAAAGACGCCGGGCACACCGGGTCGAACGATCTCCCTGGCACCGCTGAACCCGGCGGAGACCGCAGCGTTGACCGCCGAGCTACTTGGTGATGACCCGTCGGTGCGTGAGCTCGCCGCGCGGATTGCCGAACAGGCCGCTGGAAACCCGTTTTTCGTCGAGGAGATGGTGCGCGATCTGGCGGAACGCAGTGTGCTCCAGGGTGATCGCGGTTCCTACCTGTGCCGTGACGACGCCGCTGACATCGGGGTGCCGGGCACTCTGCTGGCGACCATCGCCGCCCGCGTCGACCGCCTCACCAGGCCGGCCAAACACTTTCTGTACGCCGCGGCGGTCATCGGTGCGCGGTTCGGGCCTGAGCTGGTCGACTCCTTGATCGATGACACCGAGGGATCCGAGGCGGTCGCCGAGCTGCTACAGGCGGAGCTGATCGATCGGGTGACGTTCACCCCACGCCCCGAGTACGCGTTTCGGCACCCGTTGACCCGGGCGGTGGCCTACGAGTCGCAGTTGAGGTCTGATCGCGCCATACTGCACCGGCGCCTGGCCGTCGCGATCGAGCAGGAGGACCCGGGCTCTGCTGACGAGAACGCCGCCCTGATCGCCGGGCACCTGGAGGCCGCCGGGGATCTGCGCGCGGCGTTCGACTGGCACATGCGCGCCGGCGGCTGGTTGGTCGTCCGAGACGTGTGCGCGGCCCGCAGGAGTTGGCAGCGGGCCCGCCAGGTCGCCGACCGGCTGCCCAGCAACACCCCAGACCGCACGTCGATGCAGATCGTGCCCCGAACCTTGTTGTGCGGCACCGTCTGGCGGGCCGGCGGCACTGTCGCTGACACCGACTTCGACGAACTGCGACGTCTGTGCACAACGGCTGGCGACACAGTATCGCTGGCGATCGCGACGGCCGGGTACATCATGGCGTTGACCTTCTTCAACCGCTTCCGCGAGGCGGCCCAAGTGGCGTCGGAGCTCAGTGACCTGCTCGAGTCCATCGGAGATCCGACGCTGACCGTGGCCCTGCTGTTCGCGGCGATCTACGCCAAATGCGAAGCGGGCGAGATGATCGAGGCCTTGCGATTGGCCGATCGTGTCGTCGATCTGGCCGATGGCGATGCCACCAAAGGCAACCTGATCTTGGGCTCTCCGCTGAGCACGGCAATCGCGATGCGGGGTCACGTCAAGATGTGCCTGGGAATGCCGGGATGGCTGCACGACGCGGCCGATTCGATCGCGATGGCCGCGCCTCTCGACCCGACGAGCTACGTTTTCGCGCTGTTGTGGAAGTACGTTGCCTCGATTCCGCTCGGGGCGCTGCCCCCCAACGCGACCGCGATGTTCGAGACCGCAGAAGCACTGCGGATCGCGGAGCAAACCAGCGACGACTTCGTTCTCGGAATGGGGCGACTCAGCCGAGGTCTGGCCCTGGTGTGTTGTGATGGCCCGCAACGCGATACGGGTCTCGACTTGTTCACCCAGGCCCGCGACGCCGCGGTCGCGGATCGTTTTTCCCTCAGTGCTCTGACGATCGTCGACCCCGAGTTCGCAATGGCGAAGGCCCGCACTGGTGATCTCGATGGTGCCATCGAAATGGCCCGTTCAGTCGTAGACGGCGCGCACGAAAGCGGCGACATGATCTGGTTGGGGCGAGCCACAGCCGTGCTGGTGGAACTTCTTCTACGGCGAAGTTCCGCCGCTGACCTCTTCGAAGCGCAGGCCGTGATCAACCGACTGGCCGCAGTCCCCACCGACCCCGGCTTCGTATTGCACGAACTTCCCCTGCTGCGTTCGCGGGCACTGCTCGCGCGGGCGCATGACGACGAAGACAGCTGCCGGAACCTCCTCGAACACTATCGCGCGAAGGCAGCAGCAGCCGGCTTCGAGGCGCTCGTGGCCGCTGCAGACGCTACTGTCATCAACTCCCAGAGAGGCAAACCGAGGCCGCTGCGTTCTGAAACTCGGTCATCCATAACGACTCTCACAAACCCGTGATCGTTTGTCAGGATCTGGACAATGATGACGAGGATTCCACGCCGAGCCACGAGTCCGTCGCGGCTCGGCGAGCGTGCGGTTGTCCTCGGGGCGAGTATGGCGGGACTGGTTGCCGCGACGGTGCTGGCCGATTTCTTCGAGACCGTCACTGTCATCGAGCGAGATGTGCTCCCAGATCACCCCGCGGTCCGACGAGGAGTACCGCAGGGCCGTCATGTTCATGTTCTGCTGCAGCGCGGCGCGCAGGTCTTGGATGAGCTGTTCCCCGGGTTGCTCGATGAGCTGGCCGCCGCCGGCGCTCCCGCCTGGAACGACGCGGATCTGTCCGAACTTCACTTGTCTTTCGGTGGCCACGAAATGATCCGCTGGGGCAGGCTACCGATCGAGCCGAAGGATATGGCGATCTACATGCCGAGCAGGCCGTTTCTGGAATGGCACGTCCGGCGGCGCCTACAGGCAATGCGGAACGTCACCATTCTGGAGGGCCACGACGTGACCGGCTTGACCTCGACGGCGGATCGTCGTCGCGTCACCGGGGTGCGGATGGTCGACCGAAACAGCGCTGCTGAAAGGGAATTGACGGCCGATATTGTCACCGACGCGACGGGCCGCGGGGCCCACACGTCGGCTTTTCTGGAGCGCCTTGGGTACGGCCGACCAGCCGAGGACCACATCGTCATGCACACGACCTACGTAAGCCAATCGCTGCGGATCCCCAAGGGCACCCTGAAAGAAAAGCTGGTCGACATCGGGCCCGGGCCGGGCCGGCCAACCGGGATGTTCCTCGTCGGTAACGAGGACAACACGTGGGTGTTCACTGTCTTCGGAATGGTGGGGCACCAGCCGCCCCCCGACTTTGCAGGCATGCTGTCTTTCGCCGGTGAGTACTGCCCCGCCCACCTGCTCGCGGCGTTGCGCGCCGCCGAACCGATCGGCGAGGTGGCACAGCACCGCATGCCGTCGAGTCGGTGGCGACGCTACGACAAGATGCCTCGCTTGCCCGACGGCCTGCTCGTGTGTGGCGACGCGGTATGCAGCTTCAACCCGATCTACGGCCAAGGAATGACAGTGGCTGCGCTGGACGCTGTGGCGCTGCGGGACTGTCTGCGGCGCGGCGGTCCCGACCTGCCACGGCGATACTTCCGCGCCTCCGCGAGATCGATCAAGGTGGCCTGGCGGATTGCCGCAGGTTCTGACCTGGCAATCCCCAAGGTGCAAGGACGACGGTCGCGGTCTATGCGCGCCACTTCCCGTCTCGTGGATTGGATGCTGGTGGCGTGTGAGTCCGATCCTGTTGTCGCCGCTCGCTTCTTCAAGGTGAACGGTCTCATCGACCCTCCGGTTCGCCTGCTCCATCCCGCCACGGTGTACCGGCTGGCGGTCGCCAACCTGCGACGCCGGCGAGGCGCCGCACCATCCCGGCAAGCGGAAAGGTCCTGCGGGGCCGAAAGCCGGCCGGCCTGAGAGTTGCAACCATCTGCGGCGCAGTGCCGCCAGCGCCGACCCCGGTCAGAATGACCTCTCAATCAGCCGTCTCCGGTGGCGAAATCTTCGACTTCGATATCCGCCCCGGTGGCGACGGCCCACAGAAGGTCGACCGCGGCCAGGTCGCCGTTACCTCGTGAGCGATACCGCAACACCCTTGAGCCGACAGCACCTTCGATCCCTGTGGGGGACGACGACGCGCTCGACTTCGTAGGCGGTGTACTCAGTCGTCGTCGCCCGTGGAAGTCTTGTCCCCACTGCACAGAGTGGCACGCCGAGATCGGCAGCTAACCCGTCAACGGCTGCTCTGTCTGAGCGGCGGCACCCTGCTCCCTTTCGGTCACGCCTTCTCTCGCCGCGGCACGATCATCGTCGGCACCGGGGAGTGCCGCAGGATGCGCGCCGCCGCCGAACCCAGGAACACCTGCGCAGCGGGACCGGCCGCCCCCGACCCCAGCACCAGGATGTCTCCAGGCCCCCACTCGACGGCGTCGACGGCATCGCGCCAGGACGGTCCCGCGCCGATCACCACCTCGGCGACGAGGGTGTCGATACTCGAACGGACCTTCTCCAACTGGTCGGCGATCCCCTCCTGGGTCCGTAGGGCCCACTGGTTGACCACCAGGTCTTCGGCGGCCGGCTCGATGGAGCCGCCGAACATGGTCACCGGCCGCACCGTGAAGGACGTGATCCGCAGACGAGTCGACCACCGCCGCGCCAGTTCTGCACTGGTGGCGACCAACCCGACCTCATCGGCCTGCCCGCCATAGGCGACGGTCAAGCGCTCGATCCTCCCGGCGTGTGCGGGATATCCCCGGGGCGCGATGGCCACCGGGACCGCGGCGGTGTGCACCAGGCGATCGGTGACGCTGCCCAAGGCGATCCTGCCGAGCAGCCCCGACGATGATGAACCGACGACCACCACGTCCGCGCTCATTTCCGCCGCTATCTCGGTCAGTCCCTCCGGAATCGAGGTGGCCTGGTGGACCATCTGCCACACGTCCAGGTCGCCGGGGAGTTGTTCGACCATCGTTTTGAGGGACTTCTTGGCATGGGCCACCAAGTAGTTCAGATACTCGCCCTCTACGGGATCCAATGTTCTCCGTGGCCAAGGGCGCTCGATGATCGCCACGGCGATGATCCTGTCGCCGGTGCAGCGGGACAATTCGGCCGCCAGATGAAGCGGCGCAGGCCCGTTTCCGCTCGCACTCAAGCCCGCCACGATCGTCATCGCGGCACCTGTTTCACCGCAACCAGCTTGGTGACTACGTGCGTCACCGGAATGTTGAACTGTGCACGGGCGCGGTCGACGACGTCGAAGCGCTGCCATACCGAGAACTCGGGTGGCAGCGTCGCGATCACAATCTGGTCTGGACCGAACTTCGCGACGGCATGGTCCAGCGCACGTAGTGGCCGGTAGTCCCCCAGTTCGCCTTGCGCATCGAGGTTCTCGGTCTGTAACGCCGAGAGTGTGGTGTTGAGTCTGGCCGTCGCCGCCTCTTGGGTGGCCTCGGTGACATCGCGCGGTCCATGCGTGGCTGCGGCGCCGGTATCGACTGGGCTCGCCGGTACCACCACAAAGTACTTGGCTTCCTGGTCGGCGCCGATGCGACGTAGCTCGTCCAGTAGCTCGTCGGACTCGAGAGTTTGATTGGCCAGCACCAGCACTCGATGCGGGGGTCCATCGGAGACGTCGTCGGGCACTTGCGGGCGCCGTTTCACAAACCACTTGTTCGCGGCGAAGAGCACCAGTACGACGGCCCAGGACAGCAGGCTCAGCACCAGCTGGGACCGCAATTCGGTGTCGATGAACATCTGCACCAGAATCGCCACGATGCCCAGTGCGGTCAGCACGGAAAGTACTGGGAACAACCACATCTTGACGCGGAGCTCGGAGTCTGGAGTGCGGTAACGCAGCACGATCTGTGAGAGGGCGATCAGCAGGTAAACGAACAGGATGATGGCGCCGCTGGAGTTGAGCAGGAACGCGAAGATGGTGTCAGGGGAGACCGCCGCGGCGATCACGCACAGGAATCCGATGACCGACGACGCCAGGATCGCGTTCATCGGGACGCCCCGGCGAGTCACCTTCACCAGTGCAGGCGGCGCCTCCCGCCGCGCTGCGAGCACGAAGAGCATCCGGGAGGCGGTGTACATCCCGGAGTTCAGGCAGCTCAGAACGGCTGTCAACACGACGGCATTCATCACGTGATCGGCGTAGGGGATTCCCATTTCGGTGAAGGCGGCGACGAACGGCGACGCGGCGATACCTTCGTCATCCCAGGGCAGGATGGTCACCAACAGCAGCACCGCGCCCACGTAGAACACCAGGATTCGCACGATCACCGAGTTCGCGGCCTTGGCCACCGCCCGTTCCGGGTCCGCCGACTCCGCGGCCGCGATGGTCGCAATTTCGGCGCCGACCATCGAGAAGATCACCGTGACGATGCCGACGGTGATAACGCCGAAGCCCAACGGCATGAAGCCGCCGTGACTGGTCAGGTTGGAGAAGTCGGCCGATTTGTCGGGCCACAGGCCGAAGACGAAGGCCGCACCCAGTCCGATGAAGGCGATGATCGCCGCCACTTTGATGCCGGCGAACCAGAACTCGAACTCACCGTAAGAGGCCACCGAGAAGAGGTTGGTCGCGGTCATCAGGACCATGAACAGCAGCGCGGACAGCCACAGTGGGACGTCGATCCAGTACTGCACGATCTTGGCTCCGGCGATGGCCTCGAAGCCGACCACGATGACCCAGAAGTACCAGTACAACCACCCGACCGAGAACCCCGCCCAGTCGCCCATGGCTTTGCGCGAGTAGTCGGCGAACGACCCGGTGGACGGGTTCGCCACGGCCATTTCGGCGAGCATGCGCATCACCATGATGATCAGTACGCCGGCCATACCGTAGGTGAGGAAGGCTCCGGGCCCGGTTCCGGAGATGACGACGCCGGACCCGACGAACAGGCCCGCCCCAATCACACCGCCGATGGCGATCATGGTCAGCTGCCGTTGGCTAAGGGCCTTTTTCAGAGTTGGTGCGGTGCTCATGCGGACCTCCGATGCCGATTGGAAAACCAATCTGCGTCGAGTACCCGAATGTGATCTAGACCACCCATTACTTTTCGTCGAAGAGCCGCAGTTCGGATGGCTCACGTAAGAGGTCTTCCAGGATCTTGTTGCCCTCGGTGTTGTAGGGCTGACGCATGTGTTCGTCCCAGGCCGCGCGCGACCTGAACATCTCCAACATCACCCAGGAGCCAGGATCGTCCTGTGGTTGGACCAGATGCATGAAGACACAACCCGGTTCCTTGAGCGTATTGCGGCGCATCGACTGCAGCTGCGCTTCGGCTTCAGCCATGCGGTCGACCCGCGGTTTGATTGTGACAACCAGAAACAGCGGTCCGTCGTCGCTCACCGGGACTCTCCCTTTCGTATGTGGATATCGGCGTCACCGACCGGAGACGGGCACGGCCACCGAGTTCTGCAGGGTGTCGATGAATGCGTTCTGGTTTCCGCTTTGAACGAATGTCGCGACCGCGTCGTACAACCCCTGCTGGAAGCCGGTGGACAGGAGCTCGCCGTGGGTGATCGACAGCAGAACCTTGTCCTCCCACAACGACTTCGAGGCCTGCTGCTGGTAGGCGGGCAGTGAGGCCACGTCGACGTTGTTGCGCACCGGTACCGAACCCTTGACTTTGTTGAACGCCAGTGACGTCTCGGGATCGGCGACCGTCTCCAGGAAGTCCATTGCATTCACCCCGTCTGGAGCGTCTGCCGAGACGACGAACGTGTCGACCACCGCAAGGTACGCACCAGAAGTTCCGGGGTAAGGGACATATCCGAAGTCCCGGCCCTCGACGGCCCTGTTCGCCTCGAGTTCGCCGTACACCGAATCGTTCATCGACAGGAACGCGCAACCGCCGGTGGCCAGCTTCTTCGCCGCTGCATCCCACGTCATCCCGTCGGCACTGGGATCAGCCTGCGAGACGATCTGACCGTACCGGGTCAGGGTCTCTTTCAATTGCGTTCCCCGCCAGTCAAACTTGTCGTCGGCGACGTTGCTGAACCCGTCGGGTCCGATCACCCCGAGCAGCGTGTTCTCGAACAACTCGGTTGCGGTGAACCGGTCCTTGCCACCCAGGCACAACGGCGTCTTGCCCTTGGCGGCCACCTTGTCCAGATCGCCGATGAACGCCTCGGTGGTGTAGCCGGGCCCGGGGGCGGCGACGCCTGCGTCCCGTAGCACGTTCATGTTGAACCACAGGACGTTTCCACGGTGCGAGCCTGTCGGAACGCCCCATTGCTTGTCTTTGTATGTTGCGGCTTCAAGTAACTTCGGCGGCAACGTCGGTCCCAGATTGTCGTCCGAATACACAGCGGTGGCGTCAGCGATCTTGCCTGCGTCCACCCACGCCCGAAGTGAGCTGCCCAGGAACGTCTGCCACACGTCTGGCGGATCGCCGGCCCGCAGGCGCTCGGCGAGTGCCACTTGGACATTGCTTCCGCCACCACCGGAGATCGTGCCGTCGATCACGTCGACGTCCGAGTTGTCCTCTTTGAACGCGTTCAGCAGGACCTCGAAAGCTGGGTGTTCCGACGGCGACACCCACCACGACACGACCTCGAGTCGGTTTGTCGGCTCGGAGAAGTTGGCCTGCTCGCCCCCGCCGCATGCAGCGAGAATCACTGCGCAGGCGATGATCCCGATGCGTTTCATACCCGTTCTCCCACCGTGTTGGGTGTGGCTTTCAGATCGAAGACGGCGAAAGCGGTGACCACCGCGAAGCACACCGCGGGGACGACGAACGAGATCGCGGGAGTCGTCGCATCAAGGATGGCGCCCTGAATCAGCGGCATGATCGCGCCGCCGACGATCGCCATGACCAGACCGGCGGCGCCGAACTTGGTCGCCGGCCCCAACCCGGTGAGCGCGACGCCGTAGATCGTCGGGAACATCAGCGACAGACAGAAAGAAAGCGCGACGACGGCGGCCACCCCGGCCACGTTCGGCGAGACCATCGCGAAGATACAGAGCAGGACCGCCAGCGCACCGAGAACCATGAGGACCTTTGTCGCGCGGACCTTTCCGATCACCCAGGTCATGATGAATCGGGAAATCAAGAAGACGATCAAGCTGACCTGTAACAGATAACCACCCAACTGAAGCGACCCGTTGAGCGCCTGTTGCGAGTATTGGATCAGGTAGGTCCAGGTGCAGACTTGGGCTGCCACGTTGAAGAACTGGGCTACGACGCCGAACACATACCGCCGGTTCGACATCAGAATCTTCATCGGTCTCTGGTCGCCGAGATCACCCGACTCGAACTCCTCGACGATGGGTGGGGACTTCTTGATCGCAATCACCAATCCGATGGCAATCAAGACGAACCCCAGCCCGAGATACGGGCCCATCACCGCACCCAGTTGGCCGGCGCGGATGGTGTGTTCCTGAGCGGGATCCACGTTGGCGAGGTTCACGGGCTCGTCCAGCTTGGGCAGAATCAGCGTGGCCGCCAGGAACACCCCGATGTTGGTGCCGACGGGGTTGAATGCCTGCGCAAAGTTCAAGCGCCGTGTCGCAGTCTCTTCCGGACCGAGCGACATCACGTAGGGGTTGGCCGATGTCTCGAGAATGGAGCAGCCGGCCGCGATGGCGAACAAGGCGACCAGGAAGGCCTCGTAGGTCATGATCTTGCTCGCCGGATAAAAGGCCATCGCGCCCGCCGCCGCGAGCAACACCCCGCTGAGAAGCCCTGCCTTGTAACCGAATTTCTGGTTGATGAGGGCCGCGGGAAGGGCCAGCAGGAAGTAGGCGCCGAAGTACGCCAGTTGGACGAGCGAGGCCTGGAAAGTATTCATCTCGAAGATGCGCTTGAAACCCGCCACCATCGGCGTGGTGAGGTCGGCGGCCACACCCCATGCCGTGAAGCAGCAGATGAGGACGGCGAAGAGGACCCACATCTTGGGATAGACCAGTGGTGGTTTGGATGAGTCCGGCGCTGCGGCCGGTGGCTCGTCGTGTTCGGTGGTCGTCATTTTTGGCTGCCTCTCACCGATGAGAAGGGTTCAGACTGCAACGCCCTATTATTGTGATGCGGGTCACATTACTCACGCATCGAGCCGATGCAACCATGCAGTCAGGGCACGGTCACGACGACGGATGCTGGGAGGACGCCTCGGTGGGGCTGAGGTTGGCTCGCGCAATCCGGTGAGTGGGCGGGTTGGGCAGCGCCGTCCGGCGAGTGATCTGCAGATGCTGATCCACGTGCACCAGCTCTCCGGGTGTCAGGAGCTGCCATCGTCCGTCGTCCATCACTTCGGTGGCGAAGACCACCGAAGGTGAGGTCCCCAGATGGTCGCTTCCCGCCGTGATTCGCTTGCTGCGCAAGGAGAATCGTCCCTGGTTGGCCGCGGTGCGGTCGAGCAGATAGAGCTCGTGGGTCTCGGGGTAGCGCAGCGCCCACAGGTCGGTGGCGGTGGCCAGCAGCACGTTGACCGCATAGATCGGAACATTGTCGCCAAGCCAGCGCAGCGCATCGATCAGACCGGCACCGACATCGCCGCCGCGGCCCCGAATCGACGCGGTGATCAATGCGAAGACCCGCTCGGAGTCGGTGTCTCCGCGAACTAGATCCGCGACACCGAGTTCGGCGAGCCGGGCGTCGAGCGTGTCGAGGCCACCCACCACCCCGTTGTGGGCGAAGATCCGTCCGTCCTGCAGGAACGGATGGGTGTTCACGTCCTCCGCGGGGCCGTTGGTCGCGTACCGGACATGCGCGACGAACGTCGTACCCGTCATTTCGCGCGCTTCGGTGGCGAAGTCGAGGTCGCGCCACGCGGCAATCGGCTGTTTGCGCACGACCGGGGTGCCGTCGGCTTCGAACACCCCCAGACCGGTTCCGTCCGGGTTGCGCCTGCTCTGCGCGGCGAGATTATCCGGTGCGTCCAGCAGCCAGAACGTCGCCGACACGGCGTGGCCGGCGTGCAACCCGAAGAGGCGGCACATCAGATCGCTGCCGCGGCCGACTGGTCAGATCGCGTCGGCCGGCGTGGTCGATCTTGTCGCTGCGAGCCCATCTTTTCTGTTTACTCCGTGCGGATCGTGCGGCGTCGGTCCTTGATGCATTTGCTTGAGTCTGACGGCCCGTCCGTGTGGTGAGGGAGTCAATTGCAGTGACCACGGGCGACGCCGCGTGACGCTTACGTCCTGCCGGTGGCCGACGAAGACCTGCACGAGGGCGCGGCTTCAGCAGCGGGAAATGAGTGGCGAGCGACGCGCACCGCCGACTGCCCGACGCAGACGACCTGGTGGGCCTCGTTCTGCGGGAGGGTCCTGAACTCAGGCCGTTCCCATAGTGCTCCCTTGGTGCTTCCTTAGCTACCGGCGGCAGTGTGGAGGTATGTCCCATCTGATCGAGGGCCTCAGCCGGGCAACATCGCCGCCAAGTCAACCCCGGCACCACAACGCGACTGCGCTTCGATTCGCGCTGGCGGGCGTATTCGTTGCACTTTTGTTGGTCGGCGCGCAGACGAATGGACAATGGGCGACGCAGGTGGTGCCGGCGGCTCTCGGGTTTTCCACCGCCATCCTGATGATCGCCGCAGGTGTCGTGGGCTGGGAGCGCCAGGTCGACGCTGCCGAATCTGCTGGACTGGTCAGGCACTAGATCCCCTGAGCGCACCGGGCGGAATGCCTACTCGGTGTCCGGCTTTTCCGGTGTCCGACGTGGGTGCGGATACTCGGGCAATCGGTCTTGGAAGGACAGGACACTGGGATTCTGCACTTCGCCGTCGCGGATCTCGATCGCCCGACGAAGAGTCGGGTCGGCTTCCCAAGCGTCGAATCCGGCGAGTACCGGTCCCAGATAGGGCAGAAGCGCCTCGCTGATCTCCCACGAGGCAGAGTTCCACAGATACGACGGGCTGTGGTCAACCGCGTAGTAGGTGATGTTGTCGCCCATGGTGACCGTCGGGTGCTCGAACGATGTCGGGCGCGCCCATTCGAAACCCATTCCCTCGTCGCACGATACGTCGATGATGAGACTTCCCGGCTCGAAGGCGGCGAGATCCTCCTCGGCCAGGAACGTCAGCGGTGCGTCAGTGTCCTGCAATACGCAGTTGACGACGATGTCGTGCCGGGCAAGGAATTCCGCCAGCGGAACGCTACCGTCCTCGGTGATGGCGTGACTCAAGCGAGAGCTGGCCGCGGAGAACGCTTCGTGATCAAAATGCACCATTCGAGCGGAGTGGATCGGCGAGGCGACCGCTGAGATGTCGCGGTTGGTCAGGACGTTGATGTCGCGCACGCCATGGGCGTCGAGCGCTGTGACCGCGCCACGTGCGGTTGCGCCGAATCCGATGACCGCGGCGCTCAACTCCCGACCATAGGTCCCCGTCGACCCGATGATCGACATGCTGTGCAGGACCGAGCAATACCCCGCCATCTCGTTGTTCTTGTGGAAGACGTGGAGCTTGAACGACCCGTCGTCGCCCCAGTGGTTCATCGCCTCGAAAGCGATCAGTGTCAGCTTGCGATCGATCGCCTGCTGGGCCAGAGCTTCGTCCTGAACGCAGTGCGGCCAGCCCCACACCACTTGGCCGGTGCGGAACTCGGCAAGATCAGCCGCGTCGGGCTTCAGGAGCAGGATGACGTCGCAGCTGGCGATCAACTCCTCGCGGGAGCGCATCCCGGCGACCATCGGCGCGAGCTGCGCATCGGACGCCCCGAACTTCTCGCCGTAACCGTGCTCGAGGTAGATGTGGCCGCGAAGGTCAGCAGCTATACGAGACAGATGCAGGGGATGGATCGGAATCCGGTGTTCGTTCTCTTTGCGGGTCCGTGCGATGACACCCACGTCGAGTGTTTTCATATGTGCCTCCGAAGGGCTCGTTCAGGCACGATCGCCCTGTGGTCAGTTGCTGTAGACAGGCACGATGCCCACGCACTCGCGGTACTGGCTCGCGGACTGACTCTACGCCACCCGGCTGGCGGGTTTGAGCCCAGAAGGACACTGGAGCCGCGGCTGCGTGTCAACAATCGAATTACCTTGTCCTGGAGGGAATCTCGTAGCGGTAGTCGAGATGCCCCGTGTGGTGCTCGATATGTCGTCGGCCGCCTCGCTCTGGATGCGGTGGTCGAGTGTGTGCGCCAGGGTGTCGAAGCAGTCGCAGCCATGTCAATGGTGTTGTCCGGGAAGCGTTCTGACACCGGAGCGGCGCAATCTCCGCCTTCATCCGCTGATCGGACCTTCAGCGAGTAACCCTGCTCGACGAACTGTGCTGTTGCGCGCGCCAACGCCTCCGCCGCCGGAGGTGTGAGGATGCACATCGGAGCCTGGTAGCCGTCGACCGGATCGGCGGTGAAGTTGTGCGCCGTGATGTAGCGGATGTCCAACACAATCGACGGGTCGATGTCGCCGAGCAAGACGAAATCCGCCGGCGCAGTGGGGTCCGGTTGGGCCGCGGCGCAGGGCGCCGCCACCATTGCGGCGACGGATACGGCAACGGCCAGGGCCGCCATCTTGAGGGTGTTGGGCATGCCTCATGACGCATTCAAACCGTGCTGCCGCATTTTGAGTGCAATCGCCGGGATGGTCCTGATCAGTCAGGCCCGCCATATCAGCCCCGTCGGCCACAGCGGTTAGCTACCGTGTCTGGACACCATGACCGAGCGGGGGGCCGGTCAGGGGAGGAGTGGGCTGGTGGCGATCACGCACTATCGGCCATGGCTCTACCTTTCCGCCGTTGTCACGGCTCTGGCGATGATCAACGCGTTGGCTCTCTGGGGTGTCGACGTCGCTGAGCGCGGGGAGGCAGTACTACGGTCGGCGACCGGCCTGGGGGTCGTCCTCTGCGGGATCGTCGTCGGGTGGCAGATGAGCGGCAAGGCGCGATGGTGGCGGCTGCTGTACGCCGCGGCGACCGCCTTGTGGCTGCTCGGGCAGGTGCTGTGGTGGACAGACAGCGCAGGCACCGGCGACGTTGTCGCGGTCGCCCCGGCGGCGGTTGTCTACCTGCTGCTGCCCGCATTCGCCCTGAGTGCAGTGGTGCTTCTGGTGCGTTCCGGCGGTAGCGTCATCGGACCCGGCGGTCTCCTGCGGACCCCGCCGGTCACCAGCCTGCTCGACGGGGTGGTCGCAGGTGTTGCGTTTCTGATCCTGGTCGCACTCGGCGGTTTCGGGACGGGATCGGGTGGCTCCCTGCCCCGCACGGGCCAACCCGGGGTGGAATTGGCGTTTGCGTTGGCCGAACTCGTGGTGGTTGCAGCTGTGGTGGTGGTGGCGATGGTCTATGACCCGGACCGGCCGTATCGGACGAACTATCTGCTGCTGGCCGGCGGGCTGGTCATGATGGCGTCCTCGGATCGACTCATCGCCTACGTCCGGTCCGTGGACAGCGAAGGCGGCCGATTCTGGGCGGGCCTCGGGTTGATCGTGGGTCCGTTGACGATCGCCCTGGCGATGCTCGAGCAGAAGCCACGCACCGCCGAGGACGGGCGGCCGAACTGGGAATTCGATTGGGCGCGACTGGTGTTGCCCTTTGTCGGGTTCCTCGGAGTCGCGATGCTGTTCGCTTACCACGTGGTGAGCGGTCGATCGCTGAGTCCGCTGGTGGCGTGTGTGACCGTGCCGATGGTTGCGCTGGTGGCTCTTCGCCAGGTGATTGCGATGCGCGCCCAGCGACTGCTGACCGAACGTCTGTATCGGGCGCAGAGCGGGCTGGCCTACCAGGTGCACCATGACGCGCTGACCGGCCTGCCTAATCGGTTGCTGTTTGCGCTGCGCCTCGACGAGGCGATGGTGCACGGCAATTTCGTGCTGGTATTCGTGGACCTGGACGACTTCAAAGAGGTCAATGACCGCTTCGGACATGCCGCCGGGGACGAACTTCTCCGCGCGGTGGGGGAACGGCTGAGGCACTACGTCGGGGAGAAGGACACGCTGGCACGCATCGGTGGTGACGAGTTCGCGATCCTGGTCGAAGGGGAATCCGAACAGCTCGACGCGGTGGCCGACCGCCTGCAGCGGGCACTTCGCAATCCGTTCCCGGTGCAGGGCTCGTCTGTGCGGGTCCGGGCGAGCATGGGCTTGGTCCGGCCTGATGCCTACGGCGGCCCCCAAACCTCAGACGACCTGTTGCGGCAGGCGGACATCTCGATGTACGCCGGCAAGCGGCTCGGTAAGGACACCGCCGTGGTGTATCAGCCGTTGACCGGAGTGCGCGCTGACTTCCCGACCGCGCTACGCAACGCCCAGGGAGGTGTTCCGGCCGGATTCCACCTCGTCTATCAGCCCGTCGTGCAGCTGCCGGAGGGCAAGTTGGTGGCGGTGGAAGCACTGGCCAGATGGAATGCGCCCAACGGAATGCACGTCTCTCCAGACACGTTCGTCGTGGCCAGTGAAGCCGCCGGTATGGGTGCTGTCCTGGATGGGATGGTTCTGGAGCTGGCATGCACCGAAGTCGCCGCGGCGGGTCTGGATGTGGACATTCACGTCAACGTGGGGGCGCCACGACTGGGTAACGCGGACTTCGAGCGGCGCGTACAACGCACGCTGCAGCGGCACGCGATCGAGCCGAGCCGTCTCGTCCTGGAGATCACCGAAACGGTGCCGATTGTCGACCTCGCTGATGCCGCGGCTCAGATCGCTCGCCTCAACGCCTTGGGCGTCAGAGTCGCCCTCGACGACTTCGGGGCGGGCTACAACTCGCTGACCTCTCTACATGCACTGCCGGTGCAGATCGTCAAGCTCCACCGCACGCTTGCCAGCTTCGCTGACCCGGTGCGGGACCTGGCGCTGTACCGCTCGGTCATCGATCTGTGCGCTGAGCTGGGGTTTGTTGTGATCGCCGAAGGCATCGAGTCGAGGGCCCAGGTGGACACCGTCCAGGCCGCCGGGTGCCACTTCGCCCAAGGGCACCTTTTCGGGAGGCCCACGTCGATCACCGAACTCTCGCACTACCGCGCTCCTGAGCTCGCCGGCGGTTCGAATTGACGGACCCTCTGCACCCAGATCGGTACCAGGGCTGCGGCGATTACGGGCAGTAGGTGTGTGTGGCGGAGTCGACGAAGAAATCGCTTTGCGTGATGCTCCAGTTGGCCGGGCCACTGATCTCGACCGCCACCTGGCCTGGTGCCTGGCCTGCAGCCACGTAATCGCACACTGCCTGGGCGAGCACGATGGCGTTCGCCGCCGAGGAGTAGGGGATGGATTGCCCGTCAAGGACAGTGATGAAAGCGTCGTCGTGCTCGTCGGCCAACGCCGGTGCGGCAGTCGCGGTCCCGAGGCAGGCAGTGACCATGAACGCCGTGACGAGGATTCTGCCGTGCATGGCGACCCCTCCGTACGACTTTGATGACGGCGTTACCGTACGCGCCATGTCAGGTTTGTTCATCGGTTTGTCCAAAATCGTGCCTTGTTAGTGGTAGGCGTGCGTCGCTCGTGGCGACGGGGCCCGAGACGGATCCTGAGGATCAGTGACGGGGCCCGAGGCGCCGGCGCACCGCGGCGAATTCGACCGCGACGGCCAGAGCTCCGGTGGCTCCGGAGGCGTCCTGGAGGGGTCTGCCCAGGATCTGTTCGATCCTGCTGAGCCGCTGATACATGGTTTGCCGGTGGATGTTGAGTTCCTCCGCTGCGGCCGCTCGTGAGCCGGTGCGAAACAGTGCCGCGAGCGTGGTGACCAGCTCGGCGGCGCGCTCCGTGTCGAGCAGTGGCCCCAGCACGATGCGCAGGAAGCGATCCACCGCGGCGGGATCGACCTCGGAGAGAAGATGATCGAGGGCGGCATCACGTGCCAACCCCACGAAATCCGACTCCGAGGCCAACTGCGCGGCGGTGGCCGCAGACGACATGGCCTGCGCCAGAGCCGGCAGTTCCCGGGTGGGCTCGGCCACCCCGATCCGCAGGGCCCGCGGCAGTGGCGACGAGTAGAGCTGGGCGACCAGCTCGTCGGCGATGGAACCGGCGTCTCGGCGGCCGTCGAAACGCACGATCGAGCGGTGCCGGCCATCCCGGATCTCCGACAGCACCGGGCGGTCGTCACGGTGCAATATCGCCGAGAGCTCGGCGACCTGGAGCGGACCGTCGACGCTGAGGGCCACCACACCGACATACCAGCCGCCCGGGGTGAACCCGAGCTCCCGGGTGGCCCGCCGCAGCGCAGCTTCGGTGTCGGCCCGCAGCGCTGCGGGCGTACTGGTGTTTTCGGCGAGGGCCATGAGCCGAAAGACCTCACGCAGGTGCTGGTCCGATCGGGTCAGCGGTCGCCACCGCAGCAGTGCCAGTGCCAGTGATTCAGGTGCGCGGCGGCACACCGCACTGACCATCTGTAGGTCCACGCCCGCGCGCGGCAGCACCTCCAGGGTTGCGATGGTCACCCCGGCCGACTCGATGGTCGCGACGTGGGCGTAGGTGCGCGGCCGGGCGCCGTCGACTTCGGCCGCGGCCAGCACTGCGCCGGAAGCCGAGCGCACCGAGATCGAGCAACCGCTGAGATCGCTCAGCGCCGAGACCATGTCGTCGAGATCGCCCTGTGCCGCCAGCACGCCGGCGAGCAGGTGGGTGACCTCGTCGTTGAAATGCAGGGCGCGTACCGACTCATTGACCAGACGGCTGTTGATGGCGCGGGTGACCTCGACGAACCGCACGACTTCGGTCAGCTCGATCAGGGGAAACCCGCGGATACTCGCCTGCTGCACCAGCGCCGCCGGGATCCTGCCGACGCGGGGCCGCTCGACGGCGAGGCCCGCAGCACCGGCCGCGGCCAGTGAGTCGATGTAATCATGCAGCTGCTCGGTGGTGGAGTCGCCCAGGATCACCCCGGCGACCAGCAGCAGTTCGCCCCCGCTGAGCAGTTCGCCGATGTCGAGCACTTCGCTGGTGTGCACCCAGCGGATCTCGGTGTCCAATCGGTCCCACCCGGCCAACACCTGTGGCCTGGCCGCGAATAGGGCCGGGTCGTCGAGAACGTCGCGCAGTGTCATCGACGACGGGGACGGCTGCACGGGGCTCCTCACAGAAACGGTTGCGCGGGAGGTGAACAGAAGCTATACAAACTGGCACAAGTTATAGACAAATTGTCTATCACCATGTTTACCCCGCCGGCCACAGGATGGACACACCGCGCATCGTCGCGCCGTGGTCTTCCGACTCGACAACTAGGAACTCCCATGTCAGCTGTGACCGCCGGGGAATCTGGCCCCGGGACCGAGCGCCTCGAATCCGAACTCACCGTCATCCCCGAGTCCAGCAGGACCACCGACGTCCGCGGCCAGTTCTGGATCTGGGCGGGCGCCAACATCGCACCGATCAACTGGGTCCTGGGCGCACTGGGCGTCTCCATGGGTCTGGGGTTGTTCGAAACGATCGCCGTACTGGCAGTAGGCAACGCGATCGGCATGTCCGTGTTCGGACTGTTCGTCGTCATGGGACAGCGCACCGGTTTGACCGGAATGGTGCTGTCGCGGGCGGTCTTCGGGCGCCGCGGGGCCTACGTGCCCGCCGCCGTGCAGGCCCTGGTGTGCATGGGGTGGTGCGCGGTCAACACCTGGATCGTGCTGGACCTGGTGATGGCACTGCTGGGTCGCATCGGCGTGGTGGATCCCGATAACGCCGCCTACGGCCCGCGCATCGCGGTGGCCGCCATCATCATGGTCATCCAGGTGGTCATCGCCTGGTTCGGCTACCGGGTGATCGCGGCGTTCGAACGGTGGACGGTGCCCCCGACGGTCGCCATCCTGCTGGCCATGACCGTCGTGGCGTGGTTCGGTCTCGACGTCCAGTGGGGGTACGCCGGTGACGCGACACTGACTACGGGCCAGCACGTGGCCGCGCTGAGCGCAGTGATGACCGCCATCGGGATCGGTTGGGGTATCACGTGGTTGGGGTATGCCGGCGACTACTCCCGCTTCGTCTCGACCTCCGTTCCGTCGCGCAAGCTGTTCTTGGCCAGCGCGCTCGGGCAGTTCATCCCGGTGCTGTGGCTGGGGGCTCTCGGCGCCACTCTGGCCACATTGAGCTCGTCCACTGACCCCGGCGAGATCATCGTCGACGCCTACGGCGCGCTGGCCATCCCGGTGCTGCTGTTGGTGGTGCACGGCCCGTTGGCCACCAACATCCTCAACATCTACACCTGCACGGTCTCCACCCAGGCACTCGACATCCGCATCGACCGGCGAGTGCTCAATGTCGTCATCGGTGTCGTGGCGATGGCAGTGGTGGTGCTGTTCGTGATCAACGGCGACTTCGCCTCCACCATCGATGCCTGGCTGGTCGGCATCGTCGGCTGGCTGTCCCCGTGGGCCGCGGTCATGCTGGTGCACTGGTTCGTCATCGCGCGCCAGCAGGTCGACGCCGAGGCGCTCGTCGCCCCGCCGAGTGCCGGGCTGCTGCCGACGGTACGGCCGACTGCACTCGCCGCGCTGGCCATCGGAATCGTCTTCACCTGGATGTTCATGTACGGGATGATCCCGCTGCTGCAAGGGCCGATCGCCAACGCCATGGGCGGGGTCGATCTGTCATGGCTGGCCGGTGGCCTCGCGGCCGGGCTGAGTTACCTTGCGCTGGAGTCTGTTCGCAGCCGCCAGGTGCAGCGGTGAGTGTCGGCTATCTGATCGAGGACGCGACAGTCCTCACCATGGACTCCACCACCGGGGCGAGCCCTGTCACCCGGTCGATCCGAGTGCGTGACGGTGAAATCGTCGATATTTCAGGGGCTCTGGAGCGTCTCGACGGCGACACCGTGCTCAGCGGGCGGGACCGGCTGGTGGTGCCGGGATACGTCAACGCCCACACCCATTCGTGGGAAGGACTGTTCCGGGCACGCCTGGACAATCTTCCGTTGGAACACTGGATGTTGCTGTCGTACCCCGTGCTGGGGCTGGCCCCCCTGTCGCCGGATCTCATCCGGCTGCGCTCGCAACTGGTGGCCATCGAATCACTGCGCAACGGAGTCACCACATTGGTCGACGACGTCCTCGAGATCCCCGGCCAGACCGAGGATCAACTCGCCGCGGTGTTCGAGGCCTATCGCGATATCGGCATCCGGGCCAATATCTCCGGCCACGTCATGGATCGCCCGTTCGTCGACCACTTCCCGTTCCTGGCCGACGCACTCGAGCCGGACCTGCGCCGCGAACTCGATGCCCTGGCGGTGCTCGGCGGTGACGAATACCTGGCCTACGCCCGCGCCGCCGCCGAACGCTACCGCGACTACGCCGACGGACGGCTACGGTTCATGCTGGGACCGTCTGCGCCGCAACGCTGCACACCGGAGATGTTGGTCGGAATCGACGACATCGCCAAGGATCACGACCTCGAGTTCCACATCCACGTGTTGGAGACGCGGACCCAGGCGGTGACCGCCGGGGAGTTCTACGGCAAGACCATGGTCGAGTACCTGCACGCGTTGGGGGTGCTGGGCGAGCGGGTCACGATGGCGCACGGCATCTGGGTGACCGATTCCGATGTGGCTGTTCTCGCCGACACCGGCACGTCGGTCTCACACAACCCCATTTCGAATCTCAAGCTCGGTTCGGGCATCGCCCCGTGGCGCAAGTACCTCGACAGCGGAGTGAACCTGGGCATCGGCACCGACGGCATGTCCAGCAGCGATACCGCACGGATGTCGGAGGCCGTCAAGGCCGCTGCGCTGCTGCACAAGGTCACCGGGCCCGACTACCGGCAGTGGCCGACCGCACAGGAGGTACTGACTGCCGGTACCCTCGGCGGCGCACGTTCAGCCAGACTGGGCGACACGGTGGGCAGCATCGAGGTGGGCAAGCGGGCCGATCTGGTGTTCTACGACATGAACTCGCTGGCGTTCACGCCACGCAACAAGCCCGAATTGCACCTGGTGTACTCGGAGAATGGATCGTCGATCGAGACGGTGATGGTCGACGGACGAATTGTGCTGCAGGACGGGCATTTGACGTCGATCGACGAGCGTGCGGTGCTTGACGAGCTGCAGGCACGCGGTCCCGAACTCCGGCAGTGGCAGGACCAGCTGGAGACCCTGAACCGGGCATTGTTACCGGCCTTCGACCGCCAGTACACCGCCGCGATGAATCGTGGTGTGGCAGTTGATCGTTACAGCGGACGAGGGGAGTGCTGGCTCAACTAGCAGTCGCTGCCGGGGCGGGGGCCGTTCGAGCAGCGGCGAGGCGTCGCAGCGCACGCCGGCGCCACGTCCGCTGTGCTGCCAGTTCCTTGGTCGCGGTGCTCAGACCGGTGCGCGGCGCGCCCGACGCCCGTGGGCCGAACACCCGCGGGTGGGCTTTCTCAGCACGGAATCTGAGCTCGGAGGCGGTCTCTGGTGCGTCATCGGAGGTCGCACGCAGAAAGCGGTCCGGCAAGGACAGCTTGCAGATGGTGCGGACAGTGTGCCAGAACTGCCGGTACAGCGGCCCGGTCGTGTAGGGCAGGTCGTACTCAGCCAGCACGGCTCGAACGCGCACCGCGATCTCGGGGTATCTGTTGCTGGGCAGGTCGGGGAAGAGGTGGTGCTCGATCTGGTAGCAGAGATTGCCGCTCATGAACGCCATCACCGGCCCGGCGTTGAAGTTGGCGGTGCCGAGCAGTTGCCGCAAGTACCACTCCGGCTTCGTCTCGTTCTCCAGAGCTTGCGCAGTGAATTTCTCCGCGCCATCGGCGAAGTGGCCGCAGACGATCACGATATAGGCCCAGGCGTTGCGAATCATGTTGGCGATTAAGTTCGCCCAGAACGTTCGAAGCCAGCGGCGGCCGCTGAGCGCGGGAAAGAACGCGTAGTCCTTGGCGACCTGGCGGGCCATTTTGTGCAGCATCGCCCGTTTGAGCTCGGCCTTGCCTTCTTCGGTCTGCTGATGTTCCTGCTCGGCGTAGAGATCGTGTAGAGCGATACCCCATTCGAACGCCACAGCCAGCAGCGCAGCCCGCAGTGGGGCGAACAAGTAGTCCAGCTTCCATTCCTGATCGCGGCTGACCCGGAGCACGCCGTAACCCAGGTCGTCGTCGACGCCGATGACATTGGTGAACACATGGTGGCGGTAGTTGTGCGAATACCGCCACTGCGACGACGGCCCCGCCATGTCCCACTCCCAGGTGTTGGAGTGGATCTCCGGATCGTTCATCCAGTCCCACTGCCCGTGGCCGATGTTGTGGGCGAGTTCCATGTTCTCGATGCACTTCGCCGCGACCAGCGTCGCAGTGCCCAGTGCCCACCCGGTTCGGCTTCGGCTGCGCAGAATCGTCAGACGTCCGGCGATCTCCAGGCAGCGCTGAAAGGTGATGGCACGCTTGATGTATGCCCGGTCGCGAGCCCCCAGCGACGCCTCGATGTCGCTTCGGATCTCATCGAAGGCGTCAGCGATGGCCGTGATGTCGTCGTCATGGAGATGCGCATACTCAGCTATCTCGGTGATCGCCACTGTGCCCCACATCTGGTCGAGTCGGAGGAATGGCCTGGGTGCGGGATGAAGCGTTGACGAACAACGCAGGGTCCCCCGTCCCTTCAGCCATGCGAATCTTCACTGGACGTCCACAATATCTGAGTCCGCTCCGGGTGGCCTGGTCATGTAGTCGGGCTAACGCTTCAGCGGCCGAGGTAACGCTGCAGGCGTCGGAGCGCCGCGGGCGACGGGTTGCGTTCGCTGGGTGCGACGGCCGCACTCAGGCGACTGCGGACATCCTCCATGTCGAGATGCATGCCGATCGCCACCAGGGTGTTCGCCGCGGTACCGGTGTCGCCGCGGCGCAGGTGTACCGACGGGCCCACCACATTGACCACATATGCCCTGGTGCGGGAACGATGGCGGACCGCGACGGTGCCCTTGAGCCGATACACCCCGGCGGGTGGGCTTTCGAGCATGTCAAGGACGGCATCGGGGTCGACGTCCCCGGCGCTCGTCACGGTCACCGAATCAGCGTGGACGTGGTGATGCGGGGTCTCGTCGGGCTCCGTCAGATCGAACAGGGCATCGCGGAACGAGAGCTGGCCGTACTCGTCCCGGGCCGCAGCCACGTCATAGAGCAGCGCGGGGTCGATGCGTCCGCCGACGGCGCCGACCACCTGTGCACGTGGGTTCCGTTGATGCACACGCTGTTCGATTCTGCGGACCGTGGTCTCGCGGTCGGACTCCGGCAGCTGGTCGAGCTTGTTCACCACGACCAGCGTCGCTGCGCCGTAACGCGCCGGTGGCACCACCCCGTCGTCGACCTTCTCGAAGTGGGTCGCCGCGTCCACCACATCGATGACGCCGCCGTCGCGCACACCCTCCACCCCGCTGAAACCGACCATTCGCGCCAGCGAAACCGGATCCGCGAGCCCGCTGGCCTCGATGATGATGGCGTCGAGCCGCAGTTTCGGGTCCGCGAGCCGGGCCAGGGCGGCGTCGAGTTCACCGTCGTCGGGCAGGCAGCAGATGCAGCCCCCGGCGATCGAGGCGGGCTCGTCGACCTGGCCGCTGACCAATCCGGCGTCGACATTGATATCGCCGAAATCGTTGACCACCACCCCGATCCGGGCATGGGGAGTCCGCAGCACGTGATTGAGCAGACTGGTCTTGCCTGCGCCTAGATAGCCCGTGACGGCGATGACGGGAATCGATCCCACACGTGTCCTCCGCGATCCGTTGTCAGGGCTCCGGGCACTGTACCGCCGAACCGCTGACCGGGGGGCGCGCGGTGCTGTGCGACGATGCGCTGATGAGCCAGCGTCCCGCCCACTTCGCTCGTACCGACGAGGATGGTTATCTGCCGACCGAGTACGCCCAGAGCCACTGGGGCGAGGACCACCTCAACGGCCCGGCGGTGGTGGGTCTGGCCGCGTACATCCTGGAGACCTCGTACGGCCTGCCGGACTTCCTGCCCGCCCGCCTCACAGTGGACCTGTTCAAGGCGGCCAGGGGGGTGCCGACGACGACGAAGACCGCGTTGGTGCGCGACGGCCGGCGGGTGCGCAATTCCGAGTGTGAACTGGTGCAGGACGGGGTGACCGTGGCCAGGGCGACGCTGGTGCAGTACCGCCTGGCAGAAGCCCCCCGTGGCGCCGAGTGGATCCGTCCGTCCGATTTCGCGCGGCCCTCGGAACTCGATGAGTCGCGCGGTATCAATATCGGCAGCGACGGGCGGGGATGGACATCTTCGATCGCCGATCACCAGAACACCGCGCGCAAGCGGTGCTTCAACCGGACCATCGATGTTGTTGACGGCCAGGGCAATACCGCGTTTGTACGCGCCGTGATGGCCGCTGAGGGCACCAGCCTGGTCTCCAACCTGGGCACCGCGGGTGTCGGTTACATCAACGGCGACCTCACCGTTGCGCTGTCCCGGTTGCCCGACGATGAGTGGATCGGGGTGGAAGCGGATTCGCACTGGGCCGACAATGGAATCTCGGTGGGTTCGGCCACGTTGTTCGACCGCCGCGGCGCCTTCGGAACCGGATTGGTGACAGCGGTGAGCAATCCGGCCGCTCAGATCGACTTCACCGACGACCCGTTCCCGACCAGGACGCGCTGACCCCGCGTGCCCGACGCCCGACGTTGGACCGGCGACCCGGTCTGGCTCGCGGAGGTGCTGCGCGCTGAGGGCGTCAATCTGGTGGAATTCCCGGGCTGGCGCCAGCGCGGACACGGCGACTTCCTGGACATCCGCGGGGTGATGGTGCACCACACCGGGGCCGACGACGTCGCTGCAGCCAGCATCGCCGAGGGCCGCAGCGACCTGGCCGGGCCGCTGTCGCAGCTGCACATCGCCCGCGACGGCGCCGTGACCGTCGTTGCCGCGGGAGTGTCCTGGCACGCCGGACTCGGGGCGTGCCAATGGTTGCCCGTCAACATGGGCAACTGGCACACCATCGGCATCGAGTGCGCCAACAACGGCACGGCACCGGATGCCCCGCATCGCCAGAACTGGCCGGACGCACAGTATTTCGCGCTGGTCCGCTGCTGCGCGGCCATCAACCGACGACTCGGGCAATCCGCGAGCCGCACCATCGGACACAAGGAGTACGCCGGCCGCGTGCAGGGCAAATGGGACCCGGGAGCCATCGACATGGACGTACTCCGCGCCGACATCCAGGCCAGGATCGGCACGCAGCCGGCCCGCGGGTACGCCGACGTTTTGCTGTACCGCGGCAGCACCGGCCCACAGGTGCGCGAATTGCAGCGCCGGCTCAAAGCCGCCTACGTGCAGTACGCCGGGCACCTCCGGATCGACGGTATCTTCGGCCCGCTGACCGAGGCCGCGGTCAAGGAGTTTCAGCGGCGCACCCCGGGCCTGGAGGTCGACGGGATCATCGGTCCGGCCACCGCCGAGGCTATGCGGTTGCGGCTGCTCGACTGAGGCGGTTTCCGTCCGCACTTTGCGACACAACCGGTCATCGTGCGCAGTTCAGCGACACCGTGACGGTGCGGCGTTGGAAGTCGAACGGGTTGTGGGAGTCGCGATCAAAGATGATGTGAGAACGCCGCACTCGTGCGTTGCGGATGCCGGTCACCTCGCACTCGCTGAGCGGTGCGCTGCCGATCCGGTCGACTTTGACGTCAAAGCCCTGCGCTTCGAGTTGTCCGATGGTGACGGCCGCGGACTCGGCAGCTACAGCCGACGGGGCCAGCAGCAGACCTGCGGCGGCAGCTGTCGCGACGCCGGTGGCGATGAGGTACTTGTTCATGGTGAAACCCTTTGTGCGGGAGCCGGTTGCCGACCCTGGTTTGATGACGCTGTGGGACGACTCCAATGCTGTCGCGACAGCGGGCCCCGCACTTGGAGGCCGGGTGGAGATTGGCTGGAGATGGGCAGTAGCTACGTGGCACGAACGTCGAGGTGCGGCGGCCTGGTTAGGGGTGGTCACCGGACCGGCGGGCGGCGCGCAGTGCGCGCACACCGGCGATCCCCACCGATAGTCCGACGCTGAGGGCGAAGACCGCCAGGATCGCGTGCCGGGGGTGCTGCGAGCTGAAAAACGCCCACAGCTGCAGCCCACCCGCGACGAGCGCGAGGGCCGCGAACACCAGCGCCGCTATCGGAAGCTTCTTGTCTGCCATGGGCTGGGGCGCGGGTCAGCTGAAGTGGGTCTGCGGGCGTGGCACCGCCACGCCGTCCACTGTGATGTCGACCTTCTCGTTGTAGAAGGCCACCAGACCGGCGATGGGGGCCACCGCCGGAAGCGGGTAGTGATAGCTCCAGGCAAGATCGGCGTGCAGTTCGCCGCCGGCGCGCACCGACCAGTACTGCGAGGTGACGCCCTTGTACGGGCACAGGGTCTGCGTGTCCGAGGGTTCGAGATTGGCCGACACCACGTCGGTCAGGTCGATGTAATACCGTGTGGGCAAACCTGTTTCGAACAACAGGACCGGGCTGGTGGTGTCGGCCAGGGTGACGCCGTCGAGTTCGACACGCACATGCCGGTGAGAGCGCAACGCGTCCACCCGGGCGTAGGGGCTGCGGGGATGGCCGTAGATCGGCTCGTCCTCCTCGAACCACGTCAGCCGGTCCCATTCGAAACGCACCAGTCCGGCTACCGCCCCGTCGCCGTCGTCGAACACCCGTGCCGCAGAGGCGTATTCGGCCCCGCCGGCGGTCAGCGAGTGCAATCGTGATGCGCCGAACTGCACCTTCTGCGGACGGTTCTCGTCGTGCAACACACCAGGCCGGACGTCGGACAGTGGAATGTAGTACTGCGGATAGTAGGGCACCTCCCACACGTACCGAGCCGATGTGGTGTCGAAGACGAGGTCGTCACCGCAGAATCCCCGCACCCGGCGCGGCGCGGGCTCCACCCGGCCGCGCTCTGCCGCCGATTTCGGATAGTCCGGTGTCGCGCTCATCGGATCGCACTCTGCGCGGCGATGTCTTCCAACACCGTGAGATGTTCGTCGAGGGTCGCCAATCCGGCGTTCATCGTGTTGATCGACACGTGGGTGGCCCCGGTGTCCCCCCACGCCGCCAGCTCGTCGACGGCCCGGGCCACGTCACCGCGGAAATTCACCCGACCCTCCATGCCGATGTCGGCGGGATCGCGGCCGGCTTCTACCGCCGCCCGCTCGACGACCGCGCGGGCCTCGTCGAGTTTCGGACCGGGACCCATCATCGGGAACCAGCCGTCGGCCAGCCGACCCGCGCGCCGGTAGCCCGGCTCGGCAGCGGCGCCGATCCACACCGGGATCGGACGCTGCACCGGCAACGGCGCCAGACCGGCACCCGTCACCGTGTGGAACTTTCCGTCGAAGTTGACCGTCGGCTCGGTCCACAGGCGGCGCAGCAGCTCGATCTGCTCGGACGAGCGCCGGCCGCGGTTGCCGAAGTCCTCGCCGAGCGCCTCGTATTCGACTGCGTTCCAGCCTATTCCGACGCCGAGCCGAAGCCGACCCGAGCTGAGCAGGTCGACCTCGGCTGCCTGCTTGGCCACCAGGGCGGTCTGCCGCTGCGGGAGGATGAGCACACCGGTGACCAGCTCCAGCGATTGTGTCACCGCGGCGAGAAATCCGAACATCACCAGCGGTTCGTGGAACGTGGTGTGCACGTTGTACGGCCCGGCCCAACCGGTGTGGACCTCCGGGTCCGCCCCGAGAACGTGGTCATAGACCAGCAGGTGCTTGAAACCCAACTCCTCGACCCGCTCGCCGTAGGAACGCACCGCACCGGGATCTCCGCCGAGCTCCGTCTGGGGAAATACGACTCCGAATTGCATGTGCAGGCCCTTCCCTTCGACGCACAAGTTTTGGGTTACTACGCCAGAATGTGCGCTGTGATTCCCCGGGTGGCCCGGTCTCTACTCGATCATGCTCCAATTAGCATGGCCTCGTGGAGAACACACTCACCTACATGGACCAGGGCTCGTTTCTGGCGCTGCGCGCGCTCGGCCGCCAACCCCTGATCCAGTTCGTGTGGCTCTACGACCGCGCCGTGGACATCGACGGCCTGCGGCGCTTTCAGCGCAATCTCGGACACGGTCTGCTGGGCCGACGGATCGAAACCTCACCGTTGCCGTTCGGTCGGCACCGGTGGGTGGCCGACCCTGGCCCCGCAGACCTGGAGATCGCCGCCGCGGAGCGATCACGCGACCAGGTGTGGGAATGGGCTGACGAACATGTGCGCCTGCCCGTGGACCCGGAATGGGGCCCCGCGTGGCGCTTGGGCGTCCAGCCGTTGACCGATGGCGGCGCGGCAGTCTCCTTGGTGGTGTCACATTCGGTGGCCGACGCCCTGTGCTTGGTCACCGCGATCGCTGACGCGGCGAGCGGTAACCGCAGAGATCTGGGATATCCGGCCCCCGGTTCGCGCACCCGCGGACGGGCGTTGGCGCAAGATCTTCGGACCACGATCCGGTCTCTGCCCGACACCGGCAGGGCGCTGGCGGCGACGATCCGCACGGCCCGCAGTTCAGGCGAGGACCTGGCGTCGTCCGCGAAGGCCGCTGCTCCGCGTCGGACTCCCGGCGGTGACCAGCAGGTGGTGGCGCCGACGGCCACGGTGTGGATAGACCTGCAACAGTGGGATCAGCGGGCCGAAAGCCTTGGCGGGAGCGGTAATTCACTGTTCGCCGCGGTGGCGGCCCGCCTCGCCGTCGCACACGGCAGGGTGGGCGACGGCAACGAGGCGCTGTTGTCGTGGCCGGTCAGTGACCGTGTTGCCGGTGACACCCGGGCGAACGCGTTGACCGCAGTGATGCTGCCCGTCGACGCGGCGGAGGTCACCACGTCACTGGCGGGGGTCCGGTCCGGTATGAAGGCTGCGTTGACGGCCCTGCCGGAGACGTCCAAGGAACTGCTGGCGCCACTGGGGATGGTGCCGGTGACACCGAAGTTCCTGTTGCGGCGCATCGAGATGATGGTCGGCAAGATCGGCGACCCGACCGGCTGTTCCAATGTCGGCGACCTCGATCCCGCGGTGAATCGTCCCGACGGCACCGACGCCGCCTGGATGGCTTTCCGGAGTCTCGAACCTCAGATCACCGCCAGCATGCTCGACCGGACCCGCGGATACCTCTATGCCGGATCGGGTCGCGTGCACGGCCAGGTCTTCGTCAGCGTCGGGGCTTGGGTGGCGGGTGGGTCCAATACCAAGGAGCGCCTGCGCGAATCGCTGGCGCAGGCCGTCGCGGACATGGGACTGACGGGAACAGTGGAATAGCTGTCGGGGTACGCGAGCGCCCGACGCTCCGGACGCGGCGCCAGGGCGCATCTGCCGTTACCCATGATCTTGACCGGCGTGGGTGTGGCCGTGCGGGGTCAGCCGACTCCCTTCGGCGATGTCCACCTTCGCGATGGGTTGGCCGAACACGGCGCTGACCAGCACTCGTGGTGTCGTCCAGCGAGCCGAGGGGGATCTTGCGGCACGCAGCGGGACGCGGCACCGCGGGGGCGGTATCCACGACGTCGCAATCTCAGCGAACATGGCTGTCGGACCCTGCCGGGTTCAGTCGGGTTCCGCCGGTGTGTTACGAGCGTGTTGCATGGCCGCTGCGATCGGCAGCGGAGACACGCAGGGGACGGGGGGTGTGATTTAGCCCTCAATTTCTTCGCCTAGCTAAGAATTTGATAATTAAGGGAATTCGAAGAATTTGTTGAGTATCAATAGCTCCCGGGGCGAACGTGCAGGTGGGACGCATTGTATTAATAGCTGTCGGCAAACAGCACAATTGCATAACGGCGGCGACTGAGTGCGCCCTGAAGCCGTTGGCTGCAAATGATCTCCGTGTACGGCGTGAATGGATTGAGCCGTCTTCTCCGCCGCTACACTCGATTCAGGTAAGCGCCGAGGCGGCGCTCTAACAGACGGGGACGCGGCAGTATCGCGACCGTCACCAAGGGAAGGCCAAGAACATGGCAAACAAAGTGGCGAATGTGGACGATGTGACTGTAGGGATTGGCAGCCTCGCTGCGGCGGAGCCCGCATCCTCCGAGGCCCACCGACTGCCCGCGCCCCACGCCATGCCTGCGAACATGCTCCGGTCCCACCTGCACCGGGTGCCCGAGAAGGCGGCCGTCGTCGCCGAGTCCGTAATCGCCGACGAGACCCACACCAGCGACGTCACCGCCTCCAGCTTCGCCGCCAAGGGACAGGCGGCTGTCGGCACGGGTGTCATCACCGCGATGGCGGCCAACGCGTTCGACGGACGCCTGTACGTCGCGAACTATGCCGACGACAGCGTGTCGGTCCTCGACGGCTACACCCTCGCGGTGGTGTCCACCATCGCCGGCACGCCTGAGCCCTACGCGCTCGCGGTCGCCCGGGGTCGGGCCTACGTCAGCACTGTTGTCGGCGCTTACGACGCCCTGGCCGTCACCGATGCGGAATCGGTCGTGGCCACCCACTCGCTGGCTGACACCGTGCAGGATGTCGTGGTCGACCGTGAAGGCCGCTATGCCTACGTCGCCCGGACCGGCCGTGGCGGCGCTGACGTGGCAGTCATCAACACCGCGACCGGCGCCGTCAACACCGTTGATCTCCACAGCCGCTCCGGCGAGGTGGCCAACACCCTGAGCATCAGTGGCGACGGCCGAACCTTGTTCGTGGCCACCACCGATCAGCTCAGCGGCCGCCTCGTGATCGTCGACACCGCGCAACTGCGGGTGGTCGACGCCCTGACCGTGGTCGAGCCCATCCGTGGTCTGGCCGCCAGCCACGACGGTGCCACCGTCTGGGTGGCCACCGACGACGCGACGGCGCACGGTCTGGTGGATGCGCTGGACACCCGTTCGCACCGACTGCTGGCGTCCGTCGAAATCGGTAGTGCGGTAAAGCAATTGATGCTCAGTGCCGTGGGTGACCGGGTTTACGCCGTCACCGATGAAGCCGTCGTCGTGGTGTGTGCCAACACCTACGAGGTCGTCGACACCATCGTCACTCCCTGGGCGCCGTCCTGCGTGGCGGAAAGCGTCGACGGGTCCCGCCTGTATGTGGCCGGGTTCGACGGACGGGTTGCGCTGTACTCCGTTGCGTCGACCACGCCGTCGCTGCTGGCGCGCATGGCCACTCCGGAAGCATTGGCAGGGCCCGCTGCCCGCGAGCTGGCGCGGGCAGGCGTCTGACGCCGGCCCGCCCGGGCGCCGCTGTCAGCCCGTGCAGTTCAGCGAGACAGAGATGGTCTGACTGGTGATGACGCGGACGGCGCCGTCTTCGTCATCTCCGACGATGCCGACGTACTCGCTGTTGGTCTGCGGGTTGCGCACACTGGTCACGACGCATTCGGACAGCGGCTTGGTGCCGACCCGGTCGATGTTGACGGTGTAGCCCTGCGCCTGCAGGTTGGCGATGGTCTCGCCGGCCGTCTGCTCCGCTGAGGCCAGGCCGGCCGGGCCGGCAAGCACTCCGAACCCCGCCATCGCCAGCGCTGCGATTGTTGTTGCCGTCCGCATACCGTCTCCTCTTGTGATGCACCCCCCCGGCGATCGATCATTCCTGAAGGTACATCGCCGGAGCACGGCGAAACGTTCCCATTTGGGTTGATCACCCGGCGCTGATCACCCGCCCCGCGGGGCGTACATGATCACCGCGACGCCGAGGAGGCAGACGAGCGCGCCCGTCACGTCCCACCGGTCCGGCCGGAACCCGTCCGCCACCATCCCCCAGGCGAGCGAACCGGCGACAAAGACCCCGCCGTACGCGGCCAGGATGCGGCCGAAGTTGGCGTCGGGCTGCAGGGTGGCGACGAACCCGTAGATCCCCAGAGCGGCGATACCCAGGCCCATCCACAGCCAGCCACGGTGCTCCCGGACGCCCTGCCACACCAGCCAGGCCCCACCGATCTCGAACACCGCGGCCAAGACGAACAGCAGCACCGATTTGGCAACCATCACAGGCTGCAAGATAGCGTCAGGAGCCGGTGTGTGGCTCCTCGGCCGTGTCGTCACCTTCGGCCTGATCGGGCTGAACTGCCGCGCCGCTCGTCATCATTTCGGGGTCGGCGTCGGGATCGCCGCCGGTGTCGTCGTCGAGGCTGCCGCTGCCTCCGGGTGATGTCATCATGGTGCGGCGATACCCGCTGGCGCGGGTTTCATGCTGCTGAAACTCCACGAACCGCCATTATTGGGCGCGTTGATAGGCGGTGACGACGGCCGCCCCGCCCAGCCCGATGTTGTGCTGCAGTGCAGCACGGACATTGTCGACCTGACGCTTGTCTGCGGTGCCGCGCAGCTGCCAGGTCAGCTCGGCGCACTGCGCCAAGCCGGTGGCGCCCAGCGGATGACCCTTCGAGATCAGCCCGCCCGACGGGTTGACCACCCAGCGCCCGCCATAGGTGGTGTCATTGTTGTCGATCAGCTCGGGTGCCTCACCTTCACCGCACAGCCCCAGCGCTTCGTAGAGCAGCAGTTCGTTGGCCGAGAAGCAGTCGTGCAGCTCGATCACCTGAAAATCGGCGGGCCCCAGCCCTGATTGTTGGTAAACCTGTTGGGCGGCTTGCACATTCATGTCGTAGCCGATGATGTTACGAGCGCTCCCGTCGAACGTGCTCGCGAAGTCGGTGGTCATGGCCTGCCCGACGATCTCCACGGCCTGGCCGGCGAGGTCATGCTTGGCGACATAATCCTCGCTGGCCAGGATCGCCGCGCCGGAGCCGTCCGAGGTGGGGGAGCACTGCAGCTTGGTCAACGGGTCCGAGATCATCCGGGCCCCGAGGATGTCGTCGAGGGAGTACTCGTCCTGGAACTGCGCGTACGGGTTGTTCACCGAATGCTTGTGGTTCTTGTAACCGATTTTGGCGAAGTGTTCGGCGGTGGTGCCGTACTTCTTCATGTGCTCACGCCCGGCGGCCCCGAACATCCACGGCGCCACCGGGAACGCCATCTCGTCGAGTTCGTTGAGGGCGACGATGTGGCGCATCATCGGTGACTCGCGATCGTCGGCCCCGCCGCCGAGAGACCCGGGCTGCATCTTCTCGAAGCCGAGCGCCAGCACACAGTCGGCCAACCCGCCGCGGATTGCCTGCGCCGCCAGGAACAGCGCGGTCGAGCCCGTCGAGCAGTTGTTGTTGACGTTGACGATCGGGATGCCGGTCATGCCGAGTTCGTAGAGCGCCCGCTGACCACAGGTGGAGTCCCCGGCGACGTAACCGACGTAGCCCTGCTCGATGTCGCGGTAGTCGACGCCGGCGTCCTCGAGCGCCTTGGTGCCGGACTCCTTGGCCATCTGGGGGTAGTCCCAACCCTCGCGGCGGCCGGGTTTCTCGAACTTCGTCATACCGACGCCGACCACGAACACTTTGTTAGGCATGGGCAGAAACATACAGATCGCAGTTGGTTTCGTGTAGACCTAAATAGAACGTGTTCTAGTACATCGCCGGGATGCCAAAGGAGGCACTCAGTGGCGCTCAGGGTCGTGCAATGGGCAACCGGAGGCGTGGGAGTCGCGGCCATCAAAGGCGTACTCGAGCACCCCGATCTCGAATTGGCCGGGTGCTGGGTGCATTCAGACGCCAAGAACGGCAAGGACGTCGGCGAGTTGATCGGCACCGGCCCATTGGGGGTGACGACGACGAACAACCTCGACGAAATCCTCGCCCTGGACGCCGACGCGGTGATCTATGCCCCGTTACTGCCCAACCCCGACGAGGTGGCGGCACTGCTACGTTCCGGCAAGAACGTCGTCACGCCCGTCGGTTGGGTGTACCCCAGTGAGCGGCAGGGCGCAGCGCTGTCCGCGGCCGGAGTCGAAGGCAATGCCACGCTGCACGGCACCGGGATCGCGCCCGGCGGGATCAGTGAGAAATTCCCGCTCCTGTTGTCGGTGATGTCGACCGGGGTGACCTATGTGCGCGCCGAGGAATTCTCCGACCTGCGCACCTACCTGGCGCCCGACGTGGTGCGGCACGTGATGGGCTTCGGCGACAGCCCGGAGAAGGCACTGTCGGGCCCGATGCAGAAACTGCTCGACGGCGGCTTCATCCAGTCCGTGCGGATGATCGTCGACGAGATGGGCTTCAACGCCGATCCGACGGTGCGCGCCACCCAGGAGGTCGCGGTGGCCACCGCTCCTGTCGACTCGCCCATCGGCGTCATCGAGCCCGGACAGGTAGCGGGCCGGAAATTTCACTGGGAGGCTCTGGTCGACGGCAGCCCCGTCGTTCGGGTCACGGTCAACTGGTTGATGGGCACCGAAAATCTGGATCCTGCATGGGATTTCGGTCCCGAAGGTCAGCGCTACGAGATGGAGGTCAGGGGCAACCCGGCCTTCACCATGACCATCAAAGGTTTCCAATCCGAATACGGTGAGGATGATGACGGCGTGGAGGCGGGCGTGGTCGCCACCGCAGCACATTGTGTGAACTCGATCCCGGCGGTGTGCGCCGCCAAGCCCGGGATCGCCACCTATTTCGATTTGCCGCTGTTCGCGGCCAAGGCAGCAGCTCATCTGGCACGGCCGTAGCCGACGACGGCTACCGTAAGGCCATGACGAAGTCGTGTGTCATGTCCGAGGCGCGGGCCATTCCCGTCGAACCGGCTACCGCGTTTCATCGCACGCTCGTGACGCCATTGCCCGGTCTGTTCCGTCGCCGCTATGGACCCATCGCCCCGGTCACAGCCGTCACCGGCCAGGTGGGTGAGTGGGGCACCGTCGGCCAGACGCGAACCGTCACGCAGGCCGGTGGCGGCAGCATGCACGAGAAGCTCACCCTCGTCGACCCGCCCCGGGTGTTCGGCTACACCCTGTCCGGAATCACCGGGCCGCTGGCACCATTGGTCGACCATATCGAGGGGACCTGGAGTTTCAGCCCGGTAGGCACCGGGACCGAGGTCGTGTGGCGGTGGGAGGTGTACCCGAAGTCGTCGGTGGCCGGCGTGCTGATGCCGGTGTTCGCCCGACTGTGGCGGGGCTTCGCCCGGCAATCGCTTGAGGTACTGTCGGACGAACTAGTGCGCACGTAACCCGTTGCACCGCAGACTCTTCCGAACAGAATGGGACCGATGCCGCAATCAGGAGCGCAAGGATTCGAGCAGCTGGTCGGGCTACTCGACTACCCGATATTCGTCGTGACCACCCGCTTCGAGGAGACCAGGGCCGGTTGCGTGGTGGGGTTCACCAGCCAAACCAGTATTAACCCGCCGCGTTTCCTGGTGGGGCTGTCCAAACACAATTTCACCTTCCGAGTCGCACAGAACGCCTCCCATCTGGCGGTGCACCTGTTGGAACGGCGTTCATTGGAGTTGGCCAAGATGTTCGGTGGCCAGACCGGTGACGACATCGACAAATTCGCGCGCTGCGATTGGCACGACGGACCCGAGGGCATGCCGATTCTCGACGACGCGTCGGCGTGGTTCGTCGGGGCCATCACAAAGCGCTTCGACGTGGGTGACCACGTCGGACACCTGCTGGAGCCAATCGCCGGCAATGCCCCCGACGAGCTCACCGACCTGGTCACGTTCTCCGATGTCCGCGACATCGAAGCCGGCCACGACGCATGACCGCGCCGACCGAGGTCGTCGACGTCGAGGAACTGGTCGAGTTCTACCGTGACCCCCCGGTGGGGGTACGGGCCAACATGATCTTCAGCGCCGACGGTGCGGCGGCCTTCGGTGGCCGGGCAGGGCCGCTGTCGTGCCCACTGGATCAGCAATTGCTCAAGGCGTTACGCGGTTTGGCCGACGTGGTGCTCGTCGGGGCGGGGACGGCGCGGGCGGAGAATTACGGGCCCGTCCGGCTCAGCGACGCCCAGCGTGAGTGGCGGGCGGCCCGTGGGCTGGCAGACGTGCCACCGATCGCAGTGGTCAGCATGACCGGCAACCTGCCGCAGTCTCTGTTCGACCCGAGTGCCCCCGCGCCCATCCTGGTGACCAGCGCGCAGGCCGTGGCACGCCACCACCTCAGCGGCGAGCGCTGGCAGTTGTTGATCGCAGGGGACGACACTGTGGCGGTGTCGGACGCCGTTCAGCAGTTGAAAAGCCAGGGTCTGCAACGAATCCTGTGCGAGGGCGGCCCGACCCTGCTGGATTCACTCGTCGACGAAGGCCTGGTGGACGAACTCTGCGTGACGATCGCGCCGCGCCTGGCGGGTGGTCAGCCAGTGGGGACCCGGATCCAGGCGCGCCTCGCCTCACCCACTGCGCTGCGACTTCGCCATGTCGTCCAACATCAGGACTACCTGTTTTTGAAATACGCCCGCTGAGCGGCGTGCCGATGTTGTGAACGTCACATGCGCGGGTACCCGCCCGACATGGCTTCACAACGATGGGGATGGATAAGGCACATCGCGGTCCTGGGTGGTTTCGAGCTGATATTTGCCGGTGTCGCGGCAGTGGGGATCTTCCTCACCGCGGCCGCTTTCGGCGTGATCGACGGTGCCGTCGCCGTGGCGGCGGCGGCCGTGGTGCTGATCGCGGTGGGGATGCTGTTGCTGCGGGCCAGCTCGAAAAAGGGCGGTCTGCTCGATGCCCGCCGCACCAAAGCGCGCCGGATGATCTACCGCGACCAGTATCGGGGCCGACCCACCGGCTGATCAGCTGGTGGGGGTTTGCCGGTCGGGGTGCGGGTTGTCCCTGACGTACTCGGCTTCGACCCGGAGCACCCGACGCCGCTCCATGCCCAGCCAGCCGAAGCCCGCGAACGCCAAGACCGCCGCGACGATGACGCCGCCAATGCCCAGCTCGGGGCAATCGATCGAAACGGCTGCCCGTCACGACGCCGCCACCACCGGAACTGGCAGACTCGGACCTCATGACCATGACGCGAGGACTCGTGTTGGCCGGTGGCGGCTTGGCCGGCATTGCTTGGGAAACCGGCCTGCTGCTCGGCATCGCCGACGAATTTCCCGACGCCGCCGACACCGTGCTCCGCAGTGACGTACTGGTGGGCACATCGGCCGGATCGGCGGTCTCGGCGCAGATCAGCAGCGGGGTCGGACTGCAGGAACTGTTCGACCGTCAGATCGCCGGAACGGTCCGGGAAATCGACCCCGGCGTCGGCATCGACGAGATCACCGAACTGTTCGTGACGGCCATGATGACCCCTGGCGCCGGCAAAGAGCAGAAGCTGCAGCGCATCGGGGCCGTCGCGGCGGCTGCGGACACCGTGGCCGAATCGGTGCGCAGGCAGGTGATCGCCGACCGACTGCCGTCCCACGACTGGCCGGACCGGGTGCTGCGGTTGACGGGCATCGACATCGAGACCGGCGAACTGGCCGTCTTCGACCGCAACTCCGGTGTCCCGCTGGTGGACGCCGTCGCGGCCAGTTGCGCGGTGCCCGGTGTGTGGCCGCCGGTGACCATTGCCGGCCATCGCTACATGGACGGCGGGGTCGCAAGCATGGTCAACATGGCGGTGGCGTCCGATTGCGATGCCGTGCTGGTCCTGGTGCCTTCCGGAGAGAATTCGCCGTCACCGTTCGGCGACGGCGCGGCAGCGGAGGTCAAAGCCTTCCCGGCACCGACGCTGGCGGTCTTCGCCGACGACGACGCGCTGGCGGCCTTCGGCCCCAATCCGCTGGACCCGCAATGCCGCACGCCGTCGGCGCTCGCGGGCCGGGCGCAGGGCCGGCGCTGCGCGGCCGCGGTCGCGGAGTTCCTGGCCGGCTAAGCCGGCGATTCCACCGCCGGCCGGTGCAGCGAGTCCAGCGCTGTCGTCGCCAGCTCGCGCCCGACCTCGATCATCTCGGCGGCACGATGGAATTCGAGTGTGCGACAAGCGGTTCGAGGAACCTCGATCAGCAAGTCGGGTGGATAGGCGGCCAGGGTGTGGCGGGCGAGGGCGGACTGCGCGATGTCGATCGTCCGGTTCATCACCTCGAAGCTGCCCAACTTCGGTGCCGGGGATTCCTTGTCAGCATCGACGAGCTCGTCGTCGCTCGACGTGGCGAACCGGCTGAGCACCGAGCGCGCCGACGGGGTGTCGAGCACGGTTCGCGCTGCCCGGGTGTCCAACAGGGCCGAGGTGCTGCGCCACATCCGGTTCAGCCACTCGGTGCCCACTTTGGGTTCGGTGCCGTCGGTCGGGGGCCGCGGGACCTCGCCCGCCAAGCTGATGGCGATCGTCAGGTCGGCGTTCACTGCTGAGATCGGCGCCATCGGCAACGAGTCGAGGATCCCGCCGTCGGCGAGCAATCGTCCGTCGAGCACGTACGGGCTGATCATTCCGGGAATGGCGATGGACGCGCGGATCGCCGCGTCCGCGGCGCCGCGCTGCAGCCACACCGATTTACCGGCGATCAGATCGGTGGCCACCGCGGTGAACGGGATGGGCAGGTCTTCGATGGCGACATCCCCCAGGATCTCCCGCACGGCGTCGAGGATCTTCTCCGCGCGCAGTACCCCGGCCGCGCTGATGGACGGGTCCAACAGGCGCAGCACCGCCCGTTGGGTCAGCGAGGTCGCCCAGTCGGTGTACTCGTCCAGCTTGCCTGCCGCGTAGACGCCACCCACCAGGGCGCCCATCGACGACCCTGAGATGCCGACGATGTCATGGCCACGTTCGAGCACTTCATTGATGACCCCGATGTGGGCGTAGCCGCGCGCCCCACCGCTACCAAGGCACAGCGCCACCCGCATCGCTACATTGTGGCCTGATTCGAAAAGACCGCCGCGGGCAACTCCCATGGGCGTGATCGGAAAACTTCGCTCCGTTGTGGTCGACTGCAAGAATCCGCGCCTACTCGCCGCCTTCTACGCCGAGGTACTCGGCGGTGAGGCCGATGTCGAGGACGAGACGTGGGCCGTGGTGACCGACCCGCAGGGTCACCGCCTGGCGTTCCAGCTGGCTCCCGAGCATGAGCCGCCGGCATTTCCGGACCGCCGCGGATCCCAGCAGTTCCACCTCGACATCGAAGTCGACGACGTCGACGACGCCGAAGCGACGGTGCTCGCGCTGGGCGCCACCCGGGTGACGGACGCGCCCGGGGAGGACGACTTCCGGGTGTTCCGCGATCCGGCAGGGCACACCTTCTGCTTGGTGTTCAACACCTAGCTCCGGATTTGGCTCAGCGTGATTCGAAGGCGGTCATCCGCACTCGTCGTTTGCCGCGCCGTTGACAGCCAGCACCACCGCGGCCTGCTGGGCCGGCGTCAATTGCGCCCACGGTGTGTCGAACGTGCCGGGCCCGACCACGCCGGGGGTCTGCAGTTCCTTGAGGTATGCCTCCGCCAGCGCGGGTGGATCGCCGGGCTTGTCCGTCATCCAGAGCTTCGCGGCCCGGCAGGCCTGGCCGTACTGCGATTCTGTGGCATCGGCGGGCACATCGACCTTGGTGGTGACACCGCCGGGGGAGACCCCCACCGAACCCGGGGGCGTCGGCTCCTCGGGCAGCGGGGGCGGCTCCGAGAAGGCGGTGCTCGAGGGGGATGCGGGGGCTGAAGTATCGGCGGCCTGGTCGCCACTGTCGGTCGAAGAGCAGCCGGTGACGGCCACCAGAATCGTTGCGGCGGCCACGGCGCTGCGTCGCACCGGGCGGTTGAGGTACCTGCGCATGAACCCCAATCTATGCAACACTGGCCGGCGTGATGAAGCGCATCGGTTTTCAGGAGTGTTGTCCGGCTCGTTGAGCCGCCCCACGCCCCTGCCCGTTTCATCCTCTGGAGTCCTCCGCTATGACTGCCGTCGCGCCTTCTTTCCTGCCTGCAACCGACGTCCCCTCCGTCTCCGGACCGACCCGGCTGCGCCTGCCTGACCTGTTGCACGCCACCGACCGCACCGCCAACGACGTCCTCGAGGGGCGCTACGACCATCTGCTCCCGCCGGGGGGCGTGCCCACCGACCGGCGCTGGTTCACCCGCGTGCATGGTGACGACGAACTCGACGTCTGGCTGATCAGTTGGGTGCCCGGACACGCCACCGAGTTGCACGACCATGGTGGTTCGCTCGGCGCGCTCACGCTGCTCACCGGTGCCCTCGACGAATTCCGTTGGGACAGAGATCAATTGCGTCGCCGTCGTATTGAGGCCGGCGATCAGGCCGCATTCCCGCTCGGCTGGGTGCACGACGTGGTGTGGGCCCCCTCGTTCACCGTCGACTCCGCCCCGGAACCCACACTGTCGGTGCACGCGTACTCACCTCCGCTGACGGCGATGTCCTACTACGAGGTGACCGAGCGCAGCACACTACGTCGCCAGCGCACCGAACTCACCGACAAGCCGGAATCCGAATGAGCCGCATCGACACCCTGCTCGACGCCGCCCGCGCCCGGCTACAGCGGATGCCGGCAGCCGAAGTTCCCGCCGCGTTGCACCGGGGCGCACTGCTGGTCGACATCCGGCCGGCCGCCCAGCGCGCGCAGGAGGGCGAGGTGGGCGAGCTCCCCGGAGAGACCCTGGTCATCGAACGCAACGTGCTCGAGTGGCGGTGCGACCCCACCAGCGATGCCCGGCTGCCGCAGGCCACCGGCGATGACGTCGAATGGGTGATCCTGTGCTCGGAGGGCTACACCTCCAGCTTGGCCGCGGCGGCGTTGCAGGATCTCGGCCTGCACCGGGCCACCGACGTGATCGGCGGCTACCACGCGCTGGTGGCGGCCGGCGTGCTCGAACCCGCCTGACCCTATTCGCCCGAATGCATCTGCGGGCGCAGCCGGGCGGTCTTCTCCGGCGTCCAGCCCGGTGGCTGCAACACCGCAGCCCAGGCATTGGCAACATTCTGGACGTAACGGTGGCCGTGCCCGTCGGGAACATCGACGGCGACCGCCATGTCCGCCGAAACCTGCACAAATGTCACCACCGGGATCCAGCGCACGCTCGGCAGCACGTCGTACCCGCGCGGTTCTTTGAGCCAATCCGGTTCCGCGAACAGCAGGTGCGGGTTCCACCACGCGATCGGATCCGAGGCGTGCTGCATATACACCACGCGCGGATGACCCCAGGGTTGGTCGGGCCGGTTGAGATCCTCTGGCCGCGCGGCGAATCGGACGTTGTCCCCGGCGTCGTAAATCGGCAGCCACTCCGGTGATCCGGCGTCGCGGGTCCGCGTCAACTCTGCCCACACGGTGTTGTTGAAGGTCGGGCCGCTGAACAGCGCGCCATCGGTGCGCGCGACGATGTTGTTCAGGCTCAAGAACGGTGCCTCACCACCGAAGGAGCCCAGGCTCTCCCCGAAGACCACCAGCTTGGGCCGCTGCGCCTCGGGCATCACGCGGATCAGCTCGTCGACGGCCTCGAACAGGGCCTGCCCGGCCTGACGGGCGTTCTCCCGGTCCACCAGGAACGACAACCAGCTCGGCAGGAACGAGTACTGCATCGACACGATCGCGGTGTCGCCGTTGTACATGTACTCGAGCGCGTCGGCCTCGGCCTGGTTGATCCACCCGGTGCCCGTGGTGGTGGCCACCGCCACGACTGCGCGGTTGAGCCCGCCGGTGCGTTGTAGTTCCTGCGCCGCCAACTCGGCGGTGGCCTTGATGCCGTCGGCCGAATTCAGCCCGGCGTACGCGCGGATCGGTTCGACGGCCGGGGTCCCGTTGAACTCGGTGAGCTGGGCGACCGTCGGCCCGCTGCCGATGAACATCCGGCCCTGATGGCCCAGCGACGACCACGTCACCAACGAGTCCGGGCCGCCGGAACGCAGCGCTGTGGTCGGTGCCGAATTGTCCGGGCTCTCTTCATTGTTGACGGACTCGAAGGTGTTGTTGAGGGTGCTCATCGCAAAACGGACCACCACACCGTTGAGCAGTGCGATCGTCAGCGCCACCAGCAGCAGCACCGACACCGTGGCCGAAACCCGTGGCGGTGCAACTCGATTGAGCTGGCGGGACAGGAACCGGGTGAGCCTGCCTGCCTGCTGGCCGATCTCGACGAACAGGAACAGGACCACGATTCCGATCACGGCGGCCATCGGATAATCGATCCAGTCCAGCCGTGGCACATCCATCAGGTCACGGACGTCGTCCTGCCAGCGGTGGAACCAGATGATCATCAACACCTGACCGACGATGCCCGCGACGACCAGGACCAACCACGCCCACCCGGGCGCTCGGGGGCTGGAATCTTTGGAGCGCATATAGCGGACCAGCCACACCGCGAACACCCCGAGGCCGTAACCGACCGCCCCGCAGGCGCCGCTGACGATGCCCTGAAACAGCGGGCCGCGGGGCAGCAGCGACGGCGTCAGCGACAGCCAGATCATGATCAGGCCGGCGGCGGTCCCGACGAAGGTGTAATGGCGCAGCCACCAGGGAGTGTCATCCGCCGGCGCGACCTCGGCGGGCTCGGTTTCCTCAGCGGTGACGGATTCGGTGTTGCGGTCCGTCGCCGGCGACGTGGTCACCCATGCACTTTAGCGGTGTGTGAAGTTGGCAGCGCGTTTCTCGGTGAACGCGGCCATCCCTTCCGTCTGATCGTCGGTGGCGAACGCCGAGTGGAACAGCCGACGCTCGTAGAGGATGCCCTCGGTCAGGGTCGCCTCGAAGGAGCGGTTGACGGCCTCTTTACACATCCGGGCGGCGGTCAGTGACATCTGCGAGATCGTGGTGGCGACGGCCCTGGCCTCGGTCAGCAGGTCGGCGGCGGGCACAACGCGGGACACCAGTCCGGCCCGGTCGGCCTCCTCGGCGCCGATGGTGCGGCCGGTCAGGATCAGATCCATTGCCTTGGCCTTGCCGATCGCGCGGGTGAGCCGCTGACTGCCGCCCATGCCCGGCAGTACACCCAGCTTGATCTCCGGCTGGCCGAACTTGGCGGTGTCGGCGGCGATCAGCACGTCACACATCATCGCCAGCTCGCAGCCGCCGCCCAGGGCATAGCCGGCGACCGCGGCGATGGTGGGAGTGCGTACCGCGGCGAAATCGGTCCAGCCGGCGAAGAAATCGGCCGCGAAGACATCGGAGAACGACAGCTCCGACATCTCCTTGATGTCCGCACCGGCGGCGAAGGCCTTCTCGTTACCGGTCACGATGATGGCGCCGATACCCGGGTCGTTGTCGAGCTCTCGTGCTGCCGCGGTGACTTCGGCCATCACCTGGCTGTTGAGCGCATTGAGTGCCTTGGGGCGGTTCAACGTGATGGTGGCGACGCGCTCATCGCGGTCGACGAGAATGGTCTCGAAGCTGGCCATACGGATTCTCCTAGAAGGTGAGGTCGGGATCGGCAGGGGCGAAGTAGGCGTCGACGTCGTCGGAGGTGACAGCGGCAATCGAGGCCGGCGACCACTTCGGGTTGCGGTCCTTGTCCACCAGCTGGGCCCGGATACCCTCGACCAGGTCGTGGGAGCGCAGCGACGCGCACGAGACCCGGTAGTCCTGGATCAGCGCGTCCTCGAGCGTTTGGTGATCGGTGGCCCGCCTGATGGCCTCGCGGGTGACCGCCACCGAGATCGGTGAGCGGCCGGCGATCACATCGGCCGCGTCGTTGGCCGGTCCGGCGTTGTGCCCGCGCAGACCGGCGATGACCTCCGGCAGCGGTTTCGGTTCCTTGGTGCTGCCGAAGCATTCATCAATCCAATGCCGTTGCGTAACAAGGTTGCTCGCGGGCGGCTCGACGGTGTGGCGGCTCAGTGCGGCCTCGACGCCGGAGGTGGCGATGTCGGCGGCGAAGTCGGCGAGGCTGTCGTGGGGTACGAAGTGGTCGGCGAGCCCCAGTGCGATCGCGTCCGCTCCGGTGAACGTCGAACCCGTCAACGCCGCGTAGAGGCCCAGCGCGCCGGGACTCTGCGCCAGCACGTAGGTGCCGCCGACATCGGGGACGAACCCGATGCCCACCTCGGGCATCGCGAGCTTGGTGGTGTCGGTGACGACGCGGACGCTGCCGTGCGCGCTGAGGCCGACGCCGCCGCCCATCACGATGCCGTCCATCAACGCCACATAAGGCTTGGGGTAGCGCCCGATCAGCGCGTTGAGCCGGTACTCGTCGAACCAGAACTTGCGTGCCTCGGTGCCGTCGGCCCGGGCGCTGTGATAGATCGCCACCACGTCGCCGCCCGCGCACAGTCCGCGCTCACCGGCGCCGTCGAGGACCACCGCGTTGACGGTGTCATCGGTGGACCACGCCGTCAGCGCCTCGGCCATCGCGTCGACCATGGTCTGGTTCAGCGAGTTGAGGGCCTTGGGCCGATTGAGGGTGACGTAGCCCACGCCGCCGTCGACACGGGTGAGGATCTCATCGGTCACTGATATCGCCATCCCGATCGTCTGAGGTGCAGGAAAGTGAGCTGACCCACAATAGTAGGACATCCTAGTAACGGCCCTCACGGCGCCGTGGGACCGAAGAAATAGCCAGAAAATTGCCCTCGGCCTACGGGAACCGTCGACAGGCATCTATTCGTTGGACCATTGTTCGTGTAAGACTTCCAGGGACTTCACAGGAAAGGAACAACGGTGCGGGAATCCAGCAATCCGGTATTCCGCTCGCTGCCTAAGCAGCAGGGTGGGTACGCGACATTCGGCTCCGGTGCTGCCGGCGCCGCGACAGCCCAGGTGCATCAAGGCTACGAGCCGTACACGGTGCCGCCTCAGACCGGCGTCTCACGACCCATGACCATCGACGACGTGGTCACCAAGACCGGCATGACATTGCTGGTCCTGACCGCGGTCGCTGCGGTGTCGTACTTCTTGGTCGACGCCAACAACGGCTTGATGATGCCGTTCACGCTCATCGGCGCTCTCGGTGGGCTGGCGCTCGTGCTGGTGGCCACCTTCGGCCGTAAGCAGGACAACCCCGCGATCGTCATCAGCTACGCCGCTCTGGAGGGCCTGTTCCTCGGCGCCGCGTCGTTCCTGTTCGCCAACCTGGTGTCCAACGGTGGCCCGGGGATGATCTTCCAGGCTGTTGTCGCCACCTTCGGCGTGTTCTTCGGCATGCTGGTCGTCTACAAGACCGGCGCGATCCGCGTGACGCCGAAGCTCACCCGGATGATCGTCGCGGGCATGTTCGGTGTGCTCGCCCTGGCCCTGGTGAACATCCTGTTCATGGCGTTCTCCGGAAGTGCGCCGTTGACCGACGGTGGCCCGCTGGCGATCGGCTTCTCGCTGCTGTGCATCGCGCTGGCCGCGTTCAGCTTCCTGATCGACTTCGACGCCGCGGACCAGATGATCCGCGCGGGGGCTCCTGAGAAGGCTGCCTGGGGAGTCGCGCTGGGGCTGACCGTGACGCTGGTCTGGCTCTACCTCGAGATCCTGCGTCTGCTCAGCTACTTCCAGAACGACTAGCTGCAAGACAAAAGGCCCGGCGCACGCGCCGGGCCTTTTTTTGCGCCTAGGCGCCCAGTCAGACCTCAGCGCAAGGCGCGACGATCCATCGCGCTGAGGTCCGACTTCAAAGCGGGGTCAGGACAGGCGCTCCAGGACCATCGCCATGCCCTGCCCGCCGCCGACGCACATGGTCTCCAGGCCGAACGTCTTGTCGTACGTGCTGAGGTTGTTCAGCAGGGTGGTGGTGATGCGGGCGCCGGTCATGCCGAACGGGTGCCCCAGCGCAATCGCTCCGCCGGACACGTTCAGCCGGTCCTCATCCATGCCGAGCTCACGAGCCGAGCCCAGCACCTGCACGGCGAATGCCTCGTTGATCTCGTAGAGGTCGATATCGCTCAGCGACATCTTGGCGTTGCCGAGCGCCTTCTTGACGGCCTCGATCGGGCCCAGTCCCATGATCTCCGGCGACAGTCCACTGACACCGGTCGACACCACCCGCGCCAGCGGCGTCAGGCCCAGCTCTTTGGCCTTGGTGTCACTCATGATCACCAGCGCGGCCGCGCCGTCGTTGAGCGGGCAGGCGTTGCCGGCGGTGATGGTTCCGTTCGGCCGGAACACCGGCTTGAGCTGACTGATCTTCTCGTAGGTGGTGCCGGCGCGGGGTCCGTCATCAGTGCTGACGACGGTGCCGTCGGGCAGGGTGACGGGCACGATCTCGCGCTCGAAGAACCCACTCTTGATCGCTTCCTCGGCGCGGTTCTGGCTGCGGACACCCCAGTGGTCCTGGTCTTCGCGGCTGATTCCGGTGAACAAGGCGACGTTCTCCGCGGTCTGGCCCATGGCGATGTAGACGTCGGGGATCGAGCCGTCGGCACGCGGGTCGTGCCATTCGTCGGAGCCTTCGGCCTGCTTGGCGGTGCGTTCCTGCGCGTCGTCGAAGAACGGGTTCTTGCTGTTCGGCGCACCGTCGGCGGCGCCGATGCCGAAGCGGGACACCGCTTCGACGCCGGCCGAGATGAACACGTCACCTTCACCGGCCTTGATGGCGTGGAACGCCATCCGGGTGGTCTGCAACGACGACGAACAGTAACGATTGACGGTAGTGCCGGGTAGGAAGTCGTATCCGAGCTCGACGGCTACCGCGCGGCCGATGTTGTAACCGGCCTCACCGGCGGGCTGGGCGCACCCCATCATCAGGTCGTCGATGTCCTTGGGATCCAGCGACGGCACCTTGTCCAGCACGGCGCGGACCATCTGGGCGGCCAGATCGTCGGTGCGGATGGAGGCCAGGGAGCCTTTGACGGCCCGGCCGATCGGAGACCGGGCGGTGGCGACGATGACGGCTTCAGGCATAACTGCTCCTCTTGAGACTTGAACAAGTGCTTGGTTGCTTACTTGTTTTCCACGCTAACCTGCAGTGACCACGACGGGTGCGGGCACCCCGGTGGTGCGGCGCGGCCACAGTCGCGCGAGCATCCGCAGCCTGGTGGCCAGTGAGCGGTTCTCGGCGCTGCGCGACTCCCACGGCAGTTCCCCGGACCATTCGCCCAGCGAGTAACACAACGCCGGCAGCAGCTGATTGGCCGCCAGTGAGTACCCGGCGGCCGAAGGGTGGAACTGGTCCTCGGAGAACAACACATCAGGAGCCTGCAGGAACTCCGGGGTCAGCAGGTCGGCCAGCGGCACGGGCAGCCCGCCGGCAGAACGCACGGCGGCGGCCTGCGCGCGGGCCAGCCGCAGGCCCATGGTGCGGGTGACCCACCGCAACGGCTGCGGGATCGCGGTGATGATGCCGAAGTCCGGACAGGTGCCGACGACGACCTCCGCACCACTGGCACGAAGGCGCTTGACCGCATCTCCGAGCCGGCGCGACGAGGCGGCGATGCCGTTCAACGCGGTGATGTCGTTGGCGCCGATCATGATGACGGTGGCATCCGGCGGGGGGCCGGCGACGAACATCGCGTCCACCTGACCTGACAGTCCCTTCGACGTTGCACCGACAATCGCCTTGGTGCTCAATCGGATTCGCTTACCCGACTGCTCAGCCAGGCCGCGGGCCAGCAGAACCCCAGGCACTTCGTCGGCGGTCTTGCAGCCGTATCCGGTGGCTGTGGAATCGCCGAAGACCATCAGGTGGATGTCGAAGGGGACGTTGCGCTGCCAGCGCTGCACGGGGCCACCACCGCGGGTGTAGACGCCGTCGGCGCGCGGGGGCACGTCCCAGGACTTGGGGATGACCTCCCGCGCCTTGACGGCCTGGCCGGTGAGCAGGTTGCGCGCGCCGACCACGCCGGCTCCGGTCGAGCCGAGCAAGGCGGCAACCGCAAGGGCGGACCGACGCGAAACGCGTGTACCCACGAGCGACAGTTTAGGTCGCAAAGCGACGAGAAGATGATCGTCACGAGTCCGCACAGTCACGGACAGGTGCCCGAACGGGTATCAAACAGGTACCGGATACGGTATCGAATCCGCCACCGCTGACGTTGTATGGATCACACCTGCCAAGCTAATAAGCCCGACTATGTGGAGAACACCGCACAACGGGCAGCTCGCGACAACAGGCCGCTACAACGCCGTAGGGGAGTGTCAAGATGACCGCACCAAGCAAAGTCTCCGGCGAGCCGCGCACCCAGATCGGTGTGGGCGGAGCCCGGAGAAATCGGAAGTTCCCGGTCAGCGACGGCGCCCCCGTCGAGATCGTGGAGACAAGCACCAGCCTTCGTGGCCGACTGGTATCACTGAGCGCCCGGATGACGGTCCGGCCGGTGCTGGCCGTGTGCAGCCACGTGCCCAACCTGCCGTGGCCGTGGGGCGTCGTCGACTTCGCCTCGCGCGCGCTGCTGCCCAAGGCCGGGACCGTGCGTGCCACGATCGGCCTACCCAATGCCGACGCCCAGTTGGTGCGGGCCCCGGGAGTGCTGCCCGCCGACGGCAGACGCCGGGTGGTGCTCTACATGCACGGCGGCGCCTTTTTGACCTGCGGAGTGAACTCCCACAACCGGATAGTCACGACCTTGTCGACGGCGGCTGACGCACCGGTGCTGGTGGTCAACTACCGGATGGTGCCCAAGCACACGGTGGGGATGGCGGTCGACGACTGCCAGGATGCGTACAACTGGTTGCGGTTGCGTGGGTACGAGCCCGACCAGATCGTGCTGGCCGGCGATTCCGCCGGCGGCTACCTGGCGCTGACGCTGGCGCAGCGATTGCAGGCCGCCGGAGAGCACCCGGCCGCACTGGTGGCCATTTCACCGCTGCTGCAGCTGGCCAAGGAGCCCAAGCAGGCCCACCCCAACATCAAGACCGACGCGATGTTCCCGCCGAAGGCGTTCGACGCGCTGGTCAGCCTGGTAGCCAGAGCTGCCGCCAAAAACATCGTCGACGGCGAGCCGGAACAGATCTACGAACCACTGGACCACATCGAACCCGGTTTGCCACGCACGCTCATTCACGTCTCGGGTTCGGAAGTGCTGCTGCATGACGCCCGATTGGCCGCCCGCAGGCTCGCCGCCGCGGGTGTGCCCGCCGAGGTTCGGGTCTGGCGTGGCCAGGTGCATGACTTCCAGATTTTCGCTCCGATCATCCCCGAGGCCCAACGGTCCCTGCGGCAGATCGGTGAGTACATCCGCGAGGCCACGGGGTAGCGCTGGTCGAGCTGGCCGGGGCGCGGCGGCCCACCCGCACCAGGTAGGCCAAGATAGAGGTATGCGGATCGCACGGCACATCAGTGAGCTCATCGGCAACACCCCCCTGGTCCAGCTGACCTCGGTGGTTCCCGAGGGAGCAGGCACCGTGGTGGCCAAGGTGGAGTACCTCAACCCCGGCGGCAGTGTCAAGGACCGCATCGCGGTCAAGATGATCGACGCCGCCGAGGCCAGCGGTGAGCTCAAGCCCGGGGGCACCATCGTCGAACCCACCTCCGGCAACACCGGCGTGGGGTTGGCCCTGGTGGCCCAGCGGCGCGGCTACAAATGTGTGTTCGTCTGCCCGGACAAAGTCGGTGAAGACAAGCGGAACGTGCTGCGGGCATACGGGGCCGAAGTGGTGGTGTGCCCGACGGCGGTCGCTCCCGAAGACCCTGCGTCGTACTACAGCGTGTCCAACCGTCTCGTCGAGGAAATCGACGGCGCGTGGAAGCCGGACCAGTACTCCAATCCGAAGGGTCCTGAAAGTCATTACGAGACAACGGGTCCGGAGATCTGGGCCGACACCGACGGTAAGGTGACGCACTTTGTCACCGGCGTCGGCACCGGCGGCACCATCACCGGGGCCGGGCGCTACCTCAAGGAGGTGTCCGGCGGGTCCGTGAAGGTGATCGGCGCCGATCCCGAAGGCTCGGTGTACTCCGGCGGAACGGGCCGGCCCTACCTTGTCGAAGGTGTGGGCGAGGATTTCTGGCCCAGCGCCTACGATCCGTCGATCACTGATCAGATCATTGCGGTATCGGACGCCGATTCCTTCGACATGACCCGTCGCCTCGCCCGCGAAGAGGGACTGCTGGTCGGCGGCTCCTGCGGGATGGCCGTCGTGGCCGCGCTCGAGGTCGCCCAGCAGGCCGGCCCGGATTCACTGGTGGTGGTGCTGCTGCCCGACGGCGGCCGCGGATACCTGTCGAAAATCTTCAACGACGCATGGATGTCGTCCTACGGGTTCCTGCGCAGTCGCCTCGACGGTTCCACTGAAGAGGTGACCGTCGGCGACGTACTCCGCCGCAAGTCCGGCGCGCTGCCGGACCTGGTGCACACCCACCCGTCCGAAACGGTGCGTGACGCAATCGGAATTCTTCGCGAATACGGTGTTTCGCAGATGCCCGTCGTCGGTGCCGAACCGCCGGTAATGGCAGGCGAGGTCGCCGGTAGCGTTTCTGAACGCGAGCTCCTTTCCGCGGTATTCGAGGGCCGGGCGAAACTCGCCGACGCGGTGGCAGAACACATGAGTCCAGCTTTGCCATTAGTCGGCGCCGGTGAACTCGTCAGTGCAGCAGCCAAAGATCTGCGTGAATGGGATGCCGTGATGGTGGTCGAGGATGGCAAGCCGGTGGGCGTGCTCACCCGCAGTGACCTGCTCGGATACCTCTCGGACGGTTCCGTCCACCGGTGACCCGACACCCCGGGTGAAATCCTGGCCAAAGGTGTGCGGCAATTGATTCATTAGGTTGCCACCAACAGCCGTAAGCAATTTGTTTGCGCGAAATGCGCAATTGTGAACGTTTCATTTTTGCCGCGCTCGTTAGACCACTTCTCGGGTACTGTAAGGCCGCTTGAATGCAGTTGCGGTACCTGTGAGTGGAAGGCGCCATGAACGAACAACCGCCGGGCCCGCCGCCCGGAAACTACCCGCCGCCTCCACATCCGTCCGGAAGCGGGTTCCCGCAGCAGTACTCCGCGTACCAGTCACCCGCGGGCGGGTTTGCGCCGATGCCGGGGTACGGATGGGGCGCACCGCCACCTCCGGGCCTCGGTCCGCTACCCACGTCGGCCTACACCCCGTGGATACACCGGGTGCTCGCGTTCCTCATCGACTACATCCCCTACCTGATCATCGTCGGGATCGGCTGGGGAATCCTCCTGGGCACCCAGCAGTGTGTGGACTTCGCCGACACCGGACTAGGCGAGGTCCTCGGCGAGTCCTACGGCGCACAGGTGTGTGACGCATCGACGATCGGGCAGACGGCCGTGACGCTGGCCGGCCTGGTGGGCCTGGGCTACGTGCTGTGGAATTACGGCTACCGGCAGGGGACCACCGGTAGCAGCATCGGCAAATCGGTGATGAGATTCCGGGTCCTCAGCGAAAAGACCGGCCAGCCACTGGGTTTCGGGCCGTCGATCATCCGCCAACTGGCGCACGTCGTGGATCTGTTCCTCTGCGGCCTCGGCTTCCTGTTCCCGTTGTGGGACAACAAGCGTCAGACACTTGCCGACAAGATCATGGCCACCGTCTGCCTACCCAGATGACTGCCCCGATATCACGCACCGTCCGACCCGAGGAGAGACCGTGACCGACTACCCGCCGCCCCCGCCCGGCAACTATCCGCCGCCCCCGCCCGGCAACTACCCGCCGCCACCGCCGCAAGGCAACTACCCGCCGCCGCCTCCCGGCGGATATCCCGGTTACGGCGGCGGATACGCCGGTGGGTTTCCCCAACCACTGCCGAGAGAGGCGTACACCTCGTGGTTCACCCGCGTGGTCGCCTCACTGATCGACGGCCTCATCGTGGGCATACCGGTCGGCATCGCCCAGGGCATCTCCTACGCCACCGGTGACAGTGAGTGCACCACCGACACCGTGGACGGCTACAGCGCCTATTGCTCGTCGAGTCCGTCGGCCCTCGGTTGGATCCTCACCACCGTGGTGGGCCTGGCGGCGTTCGCCTTCGGAATCTGGAACTACGGCTATCGCCAGGGCACCACCGGGTCGAGCGTAGGCAAGTCGATCATGAAATTCCGCGTCGTCAGTGAAAAGACCTGGCAGCCCATCGGATTCGGGCTCTCGCTCGTCCGGCAGATCGCCCACTTCGTGGACGCCGTGATCTGCTACATCGGCTATCTGTTCCCGCTGTGGGACCGCAAGCGCCAGACGATCGCCGACAAGATCATGACCACCGTCTGCGTGCCGAACGACCCCAACCGCACGCCCAATCCCTGACCGCGGGCAGACTTGCTGCGTTGATTACGCTCGACTGTATGAGCGAGCAGCGCAGCAAGGCCGATGCCCATCGCTGGCAGGGACTGGCCACCAAGGCCATCCATGCCGGTTTCCGCCCGGATCCCGTGACCGGGGCGGTCAACGCGCCCATCTATGCCAGTTCGACGTTCGCTCAGGACGGTGTCGGGGGACTGCGCGGGGGCTTCGAGTACGCGCGCACCGGTAACCCCACCCGCTCTGCACTGGAAGCGTCGCTGGCCGCGGTCGAGGAGGGCACCTACGGCCGGGCGTTCAGCTCCGGCATGGCGGCCACCGACTGCGCTCTGCGGGCGATCCTGCGCCCCGGTGACCACGTCGTGATCCCCGATGACGCCTACGGCGGCACCTTCCGGCTGATCGACAAAGTGTTCACCCAATGGGGGGTCGAGCACACCCCAGCCGCTCTCGGCGATGTGGACGCCGTGCGCGCGGCATGCACCGACCGCACGAAGCTGATCTGGGTCGAGACGCCCACCAACCCACTGCTGACGATCGCCGATATCACGGCGATCGCCGAAATCGGGGCCCAGCGTAAAGCAAAGGTCTTGGTGGACAACACCTTCGCGTCTCCCGCGCTGCAGCAGCCACTGGTTCTCGGGGCCGACATCGTGCTGCACTCGACCACCAAATACATCGGTGGGCACTCCGATGTCGTCGGCGGAGCGCTGGTGACCAACGACGAAGAACTCGATTCGGCATTTGCGTTCCTGCAGAACGGGTCCGGCGGGGTGCCGGGCCCGTTCGACGCCTACCTGACGATGCGCGGCCTGAAGACGCTGTCGCTACGGATGCAACGGCACAGCGAAAACGCCACGGCGATCGCGGAATTCCTCAACAGTCACCCAGCGGTCAGCAGCGTGCTCTACCCCGGCCTGCCTGAGCACCCCAACCATGCCGTCGCGGTCCGGCAGATGCGGGCCTTCGGCGGCATGGTGTCGCTGCGGATGCGGGGCGGCACGGCCGCGGCACGGGAACTGTGCTCCAGGACAGAGCTTTTCATCCTCGCCGAGTCGCTCGGCGGGGTGGAGTCGCTGATCGAGCTCCCAGGCGCGATGACCCACGCTTCAACCGCAGGGTCGCAGCTGGAGGTGCCGAACGATCTGGTCCGACTCTCGGTGGGAATCGAGGACATCGGCGACCTGCTCGGTGATCTCGAGCAGGCGCTGGCCGCGGCCCGCTAGTCGCGCTCAGGCCTGGTAGGGCTCGGCGCTGACCAGCGTCACCTTCACGGAGTTGCCGTTGGGCACCGTGTAGGTGCGGGTCTCGCCGACCTTCGCGTCGATCAAGGCACCGCCGAGGGGCGAGTTCGGGGAGTACACCTCGAGCTTGCCGTCATTGACAGCCTGCTCGCGCGTCCCGATCAGGAATGTCTCGGTGTCGGACTCGTCACCGTCGTAGTAGACCTTGACCACGGAACCGGGCAGCGCCACTCCGGACTGCTTGGGCGCCTCGCCGACCTTGGCGTTGTTCAGCAGCTCCTGCAGTTGGCGGATACGCGCCTCTTCCTGGCCCTGCTGCTCCCGGGCGGCGTGGTAACCGCCGTTCTCGCGGAGGTCGCCCTCTTCGCGACGGTCGTTGATCTCGGCGGCGATGATGGGTCGGTTTGCGATGAGCTGGTCGAGCTCGGCCTTGAGCCGGTCGTAGGACTCCTGGGTGAGCCACGTCACCTGGGTATCAGTCATCTCGCGCTCCTGTCGTATGGGGGTGGTCCGCGATATCCGCGTCGGGGCAGTTTGTGACGATCTCCGGCTGCCGGGAAGCTCCCAAATACATCGGTAGCCGCGCGTATTGCCATCTCAGAGCGGCGGTCACACACGCTAAAGACGCAATACACGGTCCCAGCAGGAACCGTGTATCAGTCGATCGTACCATCGGCGCCCCGTCGGCTTCCCCTGATTTCGCCGGACCGAATCAGTTGCGGGGCCCTCCGCCGCCGGGTTCACCCGCAGGTCGCGGTGCGCGCATCAGGGTGCCACGAGGTAACCGGGTACGTCGGTGCCGCAGCCGTACACATCGCCGATCACCGGCGGCCGTGATGTCTTCACGACCGTCGTGACCTGGACCGATGTCGCCTCGGAGGGGCCGACCAGGATCTCCCGACGGCCCGTCTCGCTGCCGTCTTTGGAGCGCCCGCGCACAATGCACACCGCAGGACGGGAGGGGTCGGAGCGGGTGACGGTAATGGTGACTTCCACGGTCTGCCCGTCGATCAGCCGGTAGCCGGCGAGCTTGCCCTCGACCTCGCTGGTGCCCAGCCGCTGGTAGCCCACGAAGGCGATCGCCACGCCCAGCGCCAGGACCAGGGCCGCGAGGGCGATGACGATGCCGCGCCGGGAGCGGCGCGACAGCCGTTTGGCGCCGTAGCGGGATTCCGGGGGCAGTAATTGGCCTTCGGTCATCGGAGAAAATTCTGGCCTGTCTGTGCCGTGGGCGGATTTCGGGTCCCGACGGACGGAATGGAACCATCGGGGTGGAAGTATTAGAGGTAGGACTCGAGGGGTTGCTCAAACTATAGGCACCCCGCTCAACAGCGACACGAAGGCAGATGGTGACCGAACTGCGGCTCATGGCGGTGCACGCACATCCGGACGACGAGTCCAGCAAGGGTGCGGCGACGATGGCCAAGTATGCGGCTGAAGGCCACCGGGTCATGGTCGTCTCACTTACCGGAGGCGAGCGCGGGGACATCCTCAACCCGGCGATGGACCTCCCGGAAGTGCACGGCCGAATCCACGAGATTCGGCGTGACGAGATGGCGCGGGCGGCCGAGATCCTGGGGATCGAACACGAGTGGCTGGGTTACATGGACTCCGGGCTGCCCGAAGGCGACCCGCCGCCGCCACTGCCGGAGGACGCCTTCGCGCTGGTCCCGCTCGAGGAGCCGGTGGGCAAGCTGGTACGCCTGATCCGCCAGTTCAAACCGCACGTGATGACCACTTACGACGAGAACGGTGGCTACCCGCACCCGGATCACATCCGCTGCCACCAGGTTTCTGTCGCCGCCTACGAGGCCGCGGGTGACTACCTTCTCTACCCCGAGGCCGGCGAGCCGTGGAACGTCTCCAAGCTGTACTACAACCACGGATTCCTGCGGCAGCGGATGCAGGTGCTTCAGGACGAGTTCGCCAAACACGGGCAGGAAGGTCCGTTCGCCAAGTGGCTGCAGGACTGGGATCCCGCCGACGATGTGTTGGCCAAGCGCGTGACCACCCGGATCGAGTGCGCCCAGTACTTTGAACAGCGGGACCTGGCACTACTGGCCCACGCCACCCAGATCGACCCGAAAAGCTTCTTCTTCAGCACACCCATGGAATGGCAACAACGACTGTGGCCCACCGAGGAGTACGAGCTGGCGCGCTCGCGCGTGGCGGTCAACCTGCCCGAAGACGACCTGTTCGCCGGGATTGAACCGTGAACGACATGTGGCTGAGCGCCGTGGTGCTGCTGGCCGATGAGCAGCCGGCCAACACCGGGCCGGACTTCGGTAAGGCCAGCCCGTTCGGCCTGCTCGTCGTGGTCTTGCTGTTGATCGGCACGTTCGCGTTGGTGTGGTCGATGAACCGCCACCTCAAACGGCTGCCGGAGTCCTTCGACCCCGAACACCCGGAGCCCGACCAGGCTGTCGACGAGGGAACGGTGGAAGTCGAAGTCGAACCCGGGACGTCGCAGCCGGATCAGCCGAAGACGCCGCCGCAGGAGTCCAGTGGCTGATCAGCTCGGAACCAACGAGCTGGGTTCCGCGACCAGTCCGTATCTACGCCAGCACGCCGATAATCCGGTGCACTGGGTGGAGTGGTCGCCGGCCGCACTGGCCGAAGCTGAGCGCCGCGACGTGCCGATCCTGTTGTCCATCGGCTACGCCGCCTGCCACTGGTGCCACGTGATGGCGCACGAGTCGTTCGCCGACGCGGAGGTCGCTGCGGCGATGAACGCCGACTTCGTCTGCATCAAGGTCGACCGCGAGGAACGGCCAGACCTCGACGCGGTGTACATGAACGCCACCGTCGCGCTGACCGGGCAGGGCGGTTGGCCCATGACCTGTTTCCTGACCCCGGACGGGCGGCCGTTCTTCTGTGGGACCTACTACCCGAAGGCGCAGTTCCTGCAGCTGCTGGCGGCGATCACCGACGCCTGGCGCGGGCGGCGGGCCGAGGTCGAGACGGCCTCGGGGCAGATCAGCGCTGAACTGCAGAAGATGACCGCCGGGGTGCCCGGCGGCGGTCCCGAGGTGACATCTGCGTTGTGCGATCACGCGGTGACCGCGATCCTGGGCGACGAGGACCGCGTCCGCGGTGGATTCGGGTCCGCGCCGAAGTTTCCGCCGTCGGCGCTGCTGGAAGCACTGCTGCGCAGCTACGAACGCACCGGCGCGGACGAGGTGCTGGGCGCCGTCGCACGTACCGGCACGGCCATGGCTCGCGGCGGCATCTACGACCAACTGGCCGGCGGCTTCAGCCGTTACAGCGTCGACGACGCCTGGGTGGTGCCCCATTTCGAGAAGATGCTCTACGACAACGCGCTGTTGTTGCGCGCGTATGCACATTGGGCACGTCGCACGGCTGACCCGTTGGCACTGCGGATCACCGCCGAAACCGCCGACTTTCTGCTTAGAGACCTCGCCGACGGGGACCTGTTCATCTCATCGTTGGATGCCGACGCCGACGGGCGTGAGGGTTCGACCTACGTGTGGACACCGCAACAGCTGCGCGACGTCCTCGGTGACGACGACGGTCCTTGGGCGGCAAGTGTTTTCGACGTCACCTCCGACGGCACGTTCGAGCACGGAGCCTCGGTGCTGCAATTGCATGCCGACCCCGACCCCGACTCCGGCGGCGACGCCCGACTGAGCCGGGTCCGCGCGGCCCTGCTCGCGGCCAGAGCGCAGCGGGTGCAGCCCGGGCGCGACGACAAGGTCGTCACCGCCTGGAACGGGCTGGCGATCACCGCGCTGACTGAAGCCGCCGTCACGCTGCGACGGCCGGAGCTGATCGAAGCGGCACATCGCTGCGCCTCGGTGCTGCTGGAACGTCACACCGTTGACGGCAGGCTGCGGCGGACCAGCCTCGGCGGCCGGGTCGGTGCGAGCATGGGGATCCTCGAGGACCACGCCGCGCTGGCCACCGGCCTGCTCAACGTGTACCAACTGACCGGCGAGGCCGATTTCCTGGCCGCTGCCTGCCGGCTCATCGACCTGGCGCTCCAGCACTTCGCCGACCCGGACCGGCCAGGACGATGGTTCGACACCGCCGACGACGCCGAGTCGTTGATGGTCCGGCCCGGCGATCCGCTCGACGGGGCCACGCCCGCCGGGGCATCGCTCATCGCCGAGGCGCTGCTGACCGCCGCGCACCTGGCCGACCCGGCACGGGCCGAAAAATACACCCAGGCGGCCGCCGCGACGCTGCTCGGGCATTCCCGACTGTTGGCGGCCGCACCACGCTCGGCTGGGCACTGGCTGGCAGTCGCCGAGACATCGGTGCGCGGGCCGTTGCAGATCGCGGTCGCCTGCGACCCGTCGGACTCGCCCCTGTTGGACGCAGCCCGGCAGTTGGCCCCGGGCGGCGCGATCGTTGTCGGCGGGCCGGTGGACTCCTCCGAACTGCTGGCAGGCCGGGATCGGGTGGGCGGGCTCGATGCGGCCTACGTGTGCCGTGGGCGGACGTGCGGCCTGCCGGTGACCGGTGAACGGGAACTCGCTGCCGCGCTGGGCATCTCCGTGTAGCGTGCGGCGAATGACCGCCGCTGTGGATCCTGAAGCCCTTGTCAAGCGCTACCTCAGCACCGTGGCCACCGGCACCGCCGAGGACGTCGCCGCGCTGTACGCCGAGGACGCCACCTTGGAGGACCCGGTGGGATGCGGCGAAATACACATCGGACGCCAAGCCATCGCCGGTTTCTACAAGAACACCGAGGCCGCCGAGATCGAAACCGAAATCCTGCACCTTCGGGTGGGGGGTCATGAGGCGGCGTTCATGTTCGCGATCACGGTGACGATGGGCGAGGCGAAGATGCGAATCGAGCCCATCGAGGTGATGACATTCAATGGCGCGGGTGAGGTCACCTCGATGAAGGCCTACTGGGGCCCGGGCGACATCACACAGCTCTAGAAAGTCGGCGTCAGAACACCGCGAACCACATCGCCACGTAGTGGCACAGGGCCGCGACCGCGGTGAAGGCGTGGAAGAACTCGTGGTGACCGAAGGTGCGCGGCCACGGGTTGGGCCATTTCAGGGCGTACAACACCCCGCCGATGCTGTAGAGCGCACCGCCGACGATCAGCAGCACCACCGCCGCGACTCCGGCGCCGTCCATGATCGGTCCGATGAACCAGGCCGCCACCCACCCGAGCAGGATGTACAGCGGCACCCCCAGCCAGCGCGGTGCCGACGGCCAGAACATCTTGAGCGCCACCCCGGCCAGCGCGCCGCCCCAGACGATCCAGAACAGCACCATGCCTTTGTCGGCGGGCAGGGCCAACAGCGCGAACGGGGTGTAGCTGCCCGCGATGAACAGAAAGATCATCGAGTGATCGGCGCGCTTCATCCATTTACGTGCGACGGGGGAGTGCCATGTCACTCGGTGATATGTGGCACTCACCGCGAACATCGCGACGATGGTCACGGTGTAAATCAGGGTCGCCAACCCGGCCCGGGTGGACTGCTCGACCCAGGACACCGATACCAGGGCGGCGCCGCAGAAGAACGCCACCACTGCTGAGTACAGGTGGATCCAGCCACGAGCCCGTGGCCTGCCGAGGATCTCGGCGACGCCGTCGGCAAGGGCTTCAGGGAAGTCTTCGGAATCATCAGTAGGGACCCCGGTGCGCGATGGGCGTCCCGGATCTTCGGTCCCGGTTGGTGCCGTCATATCTCCTCCACCGCCGGAATGTGCAGCACTGCAGTTGCCCAGGATCCGGTAGGCATCGCTGTTGGCCACAGTAGTCTGGATATTCGTGGAGATCATTCCCCCGCGATTCAAAGAGCCCGTGTACAGGGTTTATGAGATGCGGCTGCGTCAGGACCTGGCGCGATCCAAGTCACAGTTGCCCCGCCATATTGCGGTGCTGTGCGACGGCAACCGGCGGTGGGCCCGTGACGCCGGCTACCACGATGTGAGCTACGGCTATCTGATGGGCGCGGCCAAGATCGCCGAGATGCTGCGGTGGTGCCAGGACGCCGGAATCGAGATGACAACGGTTTACCTGTTGTCGACGGAAAACTTGCAGCGCGATCCCGACGAGCTCGCGGCGCTGATCGAGATCATCACCAATGTGGTCGAGGAGATCTGTGCGCCGGCGAACCGGTGGAGTGTGCGCACAGTCGGCGACCTGTCGCTGCTCGGCGAGGAACCCGCCCGTCGTCTCCGGGAAGCGGTCGAAGGCACCCAGGTGGCAGCTGCCGGGTCTTTTCACGTCAACGTCGCCGTCGGCTACGGCGGTCGGCAGGAGATCGTCGACGCGGTACGGGCACTGCTGAGTAAGGAGCTGGCCAACGGCACGGCGCCGGACCGGCTCGTCGATGCGGTGACCGTCGAGGCGATTTCGGAGAACCTGTACACCTCCGGGCAGCCGGACCCGGACCTGGTGATCCGCACCTCCGGTGAGCAACGGCTCTCCGGTTTTCTGCTCTGGCAGAGCGCGTACTCGGAGATGTGGTTCACCGAAGCGCACTGGCCGGCGTTTCGGCGGGTCGACTTCCTGCGCGCCCTGCGGGATTACACCCGGCGTCACCGCCGCTTCGGCGCCTGACTCCGGCGGGATCTGTGGAGTTTCAGCGGCGTTGAGCGCCGCTGAAACTCCACAAACCGCAACTACTTCGGCGCGTCACTCACCGGAATCGGACGAGTCTTTCGACGGCTTCTCCGGCGACTTCGCGGACTCCGAGGCGTCCTTCTTGCCTGAGGAGTCCGAGGGCTCCGAGGCGTCCTTCTCGGGGCGCTTGCCGAAGCCGGAAATGGCCGAGTTGAACCGATCACCAGCCTTTTTGACGGCCTTGACGAGTTGGCCGCCCGGGACTTTGGTGTCCGTGCCCTCATCGGTGCTCGAAGCGGGTTCGGCGTCCTTCGCCGGAACCGTGGACGGTTCCTCAGCGTCGTCGGTGGACTCCTCGACGGTGGGGTCGGCGACGGTGGCCAGCGGTTCTTTGGGCTCCTCGGTGCTCGACTTGAGCGGTGTTGTCAGCGCAGGTTCGACGGCGGTGCCGGTGTCGGTGTCGGTCTCCGTCTGGGTGGACACCGTGATCGTCTGCGACTTCTGGGCGGGGCCGGGCGGCAGAGCGGGATCGGAGACTCTTGCCTCGGGACCTGGCTCCGGCGTGGTGAGTGGCGGCGCCAACGGGTTACCCGTGCCGTCCCAGCCGAGGGCCTTGGCGATGGTCTGGGTCAGGCCGATCAGCGAGCCGATGGCACCCGGGCCCTGTCCGGCAGCGAGCTCGAAGGGGCCGTCGTCGATTACGAAGCCGAAATCGAGGGCGTTGAATATCGAACCACCCGGGCTCAGTAGCCCGCCGAAGGTGACTCCAACGGTGATGGGGATACCCGGCGACAGTTCCAAGTTCAATCCCAGTGCCGTCAGCACGGGGGTGAGGTCGAGGGACTGGCCACCGTTGAGGAAGGCGTCGGTCATGGCGGCGGGGGTATTGATCAGGGTGTTGACCGCTGCGCCGAGATCTGGCGTTTCACCGGTGAGATTGGCGACGATCTCCGCGACATTGGCACCCAGTGCCAGTACCGGGCCGATCACGGGGCCGACGAGGCCGAGGAGAACTCCGCTGAGGAACGTCGTCGAGAAATCAAGTATCGGCTGGAGTGCGGCAGGTACGTCCAGAATCATCGGGAGCAGCTCGAGGATGGCCTCGTGTGACGCGTCGAGCGAACCGGTGCCTACACCCGGGCCCACCAATGTCTGCCCGACGGCCTCTATATGTGCCGCCACCTGCCCGACGATCGTTTCGAAGTCGGGGAGTTCGCGCAGGTAGCCGAGCTGGTTGGCAATGATCTGCTGCAACACCGGGGCCGGAGCTTCGAGCCACGTGTTGGCGAGGTCGGCGAAGTTGACCTCTGCGGTGTTGAAGACGTTCAGCCAGGGCGTGATCGGGTCGACAGCGGCGGAGAGCTGCACTGCGGGACTGGCGACCCGAATGTCAGGCAAGGGCGGTGGCGCGACCGGGGTGATCGCGATGACGCTGGCTCCCACCAGCGCGATGCCTGCAGTTGCATACGGACGAAGCTTCGATTCCATAACGGTCCCCTAACGGTTCGGTCAGTCCGTGAGGGAACTTACTTGAAAGTAACCTAAGAAATCTGCGAATCCGTAAATTTCGTCTAGCTGCGATTTCGGCGCGCTCGTGACCGCTCAGCGGTCACGAGCGCGCCGAAATCCCTCAGAGCTTGCGCAGGCGCAGTCGGTTGATCGAGTGGTCAGAGTCCTTGCGCAGTACCAGCGTCGCGCGCGGCCGGGTGGGCAGGATGTTCTCGATCAGGTTCGGCCGGTTGATCGTGTGCCAGATGTCGCGGGCGGCGAACACCGCCTGCTCGTCGGTCAGCGTCGAGTAGTGATGGAAGTGCGAGGCGGGATCGGCGAACGCACCCGCGCGCATCGCCAGGAACCGCGACACGTACCACTCCTCGATGTCCTCGATGCGGGCGTCGACGTAAACCGAGAAATCGAACAGATCCGACACCATCAGCGTCGGCCCGGTCTGCAGGACGTTGAGTCCCTCGAGGATGAGGATGTCGGGATGGCGGACGACGTGCTTCTCGTCGGGCACGATGTCGTAGAGCAGATGCGAGTACACCGGCGCGCACACCTGGTCGGAACCCGATTTCACCGACGTCACGAAACGCATCAAACCGCGTCGGTCGTAGCTGTCCGGAAAACCCTTGCGGTGCATCAGGTTTCGGCGGGTCAACTCGTGGTTGGGATAGAGGAACCCGTCGGTGGTGACGAGGTCGACGCGGGGGTGGTGACCCCAGCGTGCCAGTAGCGCCTGAAGCACACGGGCCGTGGTGGATTTACCCACGGCGACGCTGCCGGCGACGCCGATGATGAAGGGCACGGGGCGGTCCGGATTCTGCTGCGGCTCGCCGAGGAACTCTGAGGTGACCGCGAACAGGCGTTGCCGCGCGGCCACTTGCAGGTGGATCAAGCGGGCCAGCGGCAGATACACTTCCTCGACCTCGAGCAGGTCGAGTTGCTCGCCGAGGCCCCGCAGTCCGAGCACTTCTTCTTCGGTCAGCTTAAGCGGCGTGGACATACGCAACGCACGCCATTGACTCCGGTCGAACTCCACGTAGGGGCTCGGCTCGCTCAGGCGCGCCATGGGTAGTTCATACCGCATTCCCTCGCCTGCATCATCGTCAGGTGGGTCCAAGCGGTGACTAACCTGTGGAACATGGAGCCCGACACCCTGATCCGCGAGTATCTGCTTCTCGGCCTGCGCTTCGACCGCATCGAGGAGGGATACGTCGATTCCTACACCGGAGACCAGGCGTTGCGCCAGGTAGTGGCCAATGAGCCGGCCCCGGATCCGGCTCAGCTCGCCCGGCAGGCGCAGCGGTTGCTCGACGTGCTGCCGCAGGTTCCCTTCGACGGTTCGTTCACCGCGGCGCGCGCCGACTACCTGGGCGCTCACCTGCGGGCGTTGGCCTGCGCGGGTCGCAAATTCGCCGGGGAGCCAGTCGGATTCGTCGACGAAGTGCGCGACTATTTCGACGTCACCATCACCAAAGGTGACCCGGACCGCTACCGGGACGCCCACGCCAAGCTGGACGCCGCACTCGGGGGAACCGGACCACTGGCCGACCGGATGCAGGCCTACCGTTCGGGCGAGGAAATCCCGCCCGAGCGTCTCGGTGAGTGCATCGAAGCGTTCTCCAGCGCGCTGCGCGACCGGGTCCGTGCCGAATTTCCCCTCGCCGCCCGCGAGACGGTGAAGTACGAGATCGTCACCGACAAACCGTGGTCGGGGTTCAATTACTACGAGGGTGACCACCGGTCCACAGTGGCCGTCAACGCCGACGTCAAACTGCAGATGTCCAGCCTGCCCCGGCTGGTCGCCCACGAGTCCTACCCGGGACACCACACCGAGCACTGCCGCAAAGAGGCGGGCCTGGTCGAAAAGCAGGGCCAGCTGGAGCAGACGATCTTCCTGGTGAACACCCCGCAGTGCCTGATGGCCGAGGGATTGGCCGATCTGGCGCTCTACGCAGCGGTCGGCCCGGGCTGGGGGACCTGGGCTGCGGAGATCTACGCCGATCTGGGGCTGCAGTTCGACGCCGAGCGGGCCGAGGCGATCTCCGAGGCCTCCGCTGCGTTGGCCGACGTTCGGCAGGATGCGGCCTTGATGCTGCACGACGAGCATCGCGACGTCGACGAGGTGGCGGCCTTCCTGCAACGCTGGCTTCTGGTCAACGACGAGCGCGCCCGTCAGTCCTTGCGGTTCCTGTCGTCACCGCTCTGGCGCGCTTACACCAGCACGTATGTCGAGGGCTATCGGCTGTTGCGGGGGTGGCTGGACGACCGGCCGGCCGAGATGAGCCTGACCCGGCAGTTCGCCAGGCTGCTCGACGAGCCGCTGATCCCGTCCAGCCTGCGTGCGGCCTGACCGTCGCATTTCTCCGCGGGAAGGCCCGCGACTACCCTTGACCCCATGACTGCCGAGTCTTCACTTGCTGGATCGACCGAGGCCTACGTAGCGCCAGGGGCCGAATACGCCGCCACCGCCAGTGAGGCGTACCAGGCGGCCCTGCGGGTCATCGAGGCGGTCGAACCGCGCGTTGCCGACGCGACTCGTAAAGAGCTTGCCGATCAACGTGATTCGCTGAAACTGATCGCCAGTGAGAACTACGCCTCGCCCGCGGTACTGCTGACGATGGGGACTTGGTTCTCCGACAAGTACGCCGAGGGCACCGTCGGGCACCGGTTCTACGCGGCCTGCCAGAACGTCGACACCGTGGAGGCCCTGGCCGCCGAGCATGCTCGCGAGCTGTTCGGCGCCCCCTACGCCTACGTCCAGCCGCACTCCGGTATCGACGCCAACCTCGTCGCCTACTGGGCCATCCTGGCCACCCGCGTCGAAGCCCCCGGCCTGGCCGAACTCGGCGCCAAGCACGTCAACGACCTGTCCGAGGCCGACTGGGAGACGCTGCGCGGCAAGCTGGGCAACCAGCGGCTGCTGGGAATGTCGCTGGACACCGGCGGCCATCTGACACACGGTTTCCGGCCCAACATCTCGGGCAAGATGTTCCACCAGCGCCAGTACGGTACGAACCCGGAAACCGGGCTGCTCGACTACGACGTGGTGGCTGCCGCCGCCCGCGAGTTCAAGCCGCTGGTACTGGTCGCCGGTTACTCGGCCTACCCGCGCCGGATCAACTTCGCCAAGATGCGTGAGATCGCCGACGAGGTGGGCGCCACGCTGATGGTCGACATGGCGCACTTCGCCGGTCTGGTGGCGGGCAAGGTCTTCACCGGCGACGAGGATCCCGTGCCGTTCGCCCACGTCACCACCACCACGACGCACAAGTCGCTGCGAGGTCCGCGCGGCGGCATGGTGCTGGCCACCGAGGAGTTCTCCGGCGCCGTCGACAAGGGCTGCCCGATGGTTCTGGGCGGCCCGCTGTCGCACGTGATGGCCGCCAAGGCCGTCGCGCTGGCCGAAGCCCGCCAGCCCGAATTCCGCGAGTACGCCCAACGCATCGCCGACAATGCCAAGGCGCTGGCGGACGGTTTCCTCAAGCGCGGGGCCCGCCTGGTCACCGGCGGCACCGACAACCACATCGTGCTGCTGGACGTGACGTCGTTCGGGCTGACCGGCCGCCAAGCCGAGTCGGCCCTGCTGGATTCCGGCGTCGTCACCAACCGCAACGCCATTCCCGCCGACCCCAACGGTGCCTGGTACACCAGCGGCATCCGGTTCGGCACTCCCGCGCTGACCACCCGCGGGTTCGGCGCCGACGACTTCGATCGGGTGGCCGAGTTGGTGGTGGAGGTGCTGTCGAACACCCAGCCCGCCGCCGGCCCGTCCGGACCGTCCAAAGCGAAGTACAACCTGGCCGAGGGCACTGCGGCACGGGTGCAGGCTGCGGCGTCGGAGTTGCTCGCCGCCAACCCGCTGTACCCGGGGCTGACTCTCTGATTCGGCCCTGCCGTCGGGGACTTCGGTCCCCATTTGGCTGACACGCTGGTACCGATTTCAAGGAAGCTGTTAACTCGGGTTACAGTTAACTCATGGCTGTTACCCCCGTTGCGAATGCGCTGACGCTGGAGATCGAGCCGGTCGTTGCCGAGAACTACCGGCGGCATATCGAGACTGCCGAAGAGTGGTTCGCGCACGACTACGTGCCCTTTGACCAGGGGAAGGACTTCGCCTTCCTCGGCGGCACCGACTGGGACCCGTCCGAGGTGACGCTGCCCCAGCCCGTCGTCGACGCGCTGGAAATTCTGCTGATCACCAAGGACAACCTCGCCGCCTACCACCGCGAGCTCGTCGAGCATTTCATCCTGGAATGGAAGTGGGGTCGCTGGATCGGGCGCTGGACCGCCGAGGAGCACCTGCACGCGATAGTGCTGCGCAACTACCTCGTCGTGACCCGCAACTTCGATCCGGCCGCCAATGAGGACGTGCGCGTCGCGCATGTCATGAAGGGCTACCGGGCCGACCAGTTCACCCAGATCGAGACCCTGGTCTTCATGGCCCTCTTCGAGCGGGCGCACGCCGTGTTCTGCCGACGTCTGGCCGAGCAGATCGACGAGCCCGTGCTCAAGTCACTGGTCGACAAGATCGCCATCGACGAAGAACGCCACGAGCTGTTCTATACGAACCTGGTCCGCTGGTGCCTGGATTACGACAACGCCGAGGCCATCAAAGCGGTGGTCGCGCGGGCGGCCGCATTCGAGGTCATCGGTGCCGATATCGACGCCTACGCCGACAAGGTCTCCGCGGTCGCAGAGGCCGGCATCTTCGGTCCTGACCAGCTGCGCCAGGTGATCTCTGAGGAGATCGTCGCACTGGGTCTGGCCGACGAACCGCAGCTCGCGTCCTACGTCGTCCGCTGACCCCGGCGGCTTCCTGACTCGCGCCTGAACCGACGGCGCGCCTGCCCGGCGAGATTCCCGAAACGGGGGTAGCGTCGCACTCGATGGCTAGCAACTTGCTCTGCTGTCCGGGCGGTACCTCCCGTAGCGACTACGGCAGGACCGGCCCCGGTCCTGGTGCCGCAGCGCCCGCCGAAACATCTCCGCGGGGCCGCTGGAGTCGAGGAGCGCCACGTGACAAGTTCTCCGGTTCGGACCTATGTGCTCGATACGTCCGTTCTGCTCTCGGATCCCTGGGCCTGCACCAGGTTCGCCGAACATGAGGTCGTTGTTCCCCTGGTAGTGATCAGTGAGCTGGAGGCCAAACGCCACCACCACGAGCTCGGCTGGTTCGCCCGCCAGGCACTGCGGATGTTCGACGATCTCCGACTGGAGCACGGCCGCCTCGATCAGCCCATTCCCGTTGGGACACAAGGCGGCACATTGCACGTGGAACTCAACCACAGTGACCCCAACGTGCTTCCCGCCGGCTTCCGGACAGACACCAACGACGCCCGCATCCTCACGTGTGCGGCCAATCTGGCGGCCGAGGGCAAGCGAGTCACCTTGGTCAGCAAGGACATTCCGCTGCGCGTCAAGGCTGGCGCCGTCGGTCTGCCCGCTGACGAATACCACGCCCAGGATGTGGTGACCTCGGGGTGGACCGGGATGGCGGAGCTCGAGGTGTCCGCCGACGAGATCGGCGCCATGTTCACCGACGGGGAGATCGACCTGGCTACAGCGCGGGATCTGCCGTGCCACACCGGAGTTCGGCTCCTCGGCGGCAGCTCGCATGCGCTGGGCCGGGTCAATCCCGACAAACGGGTGCAGCTGGTGCGCGGTGACCGCGAGGTGTTCGGGCTGCGCGGACGCTCCGCCGAGCAGCGGGTGGCGCTGGATCTGCTGCAGGACGAATCGGTGGGGATCGTCTCGCTCGGCGGCAAGGCCGGCACCGGCAAGTCGGCACTGGCGCTGTGTGCGGGCCTGGAGGCCGTGCTGGAGCGGCGCACTCAGCGCAAGGTTGTGGTGTTCCGGCCGCTGTACGCGGTTGGCGGCCAGGAACTCGGCTACCTTCCCGGCAGCGAGAGCGACAAGATGGGGCCCTGGGCGCAGGCCGTTTTCGACACGCTGGAAGGGCTGGCCAGCCCGGCGGTGCTCGAAGAGGTGCTCTCGCGAGGAATGCTCGAGGTGCTGCCGCTGACGCACATTCGCGGGCGCTCCCTGCATGATTCGTTCGTGATCGTCGACGAAGCGCAGTCGCTGGAGCGCAACGTCCTGCTGACGGTGTTGTCGAGGTTGGGTGCCGGGTCGCGGGTGGTGCTCACCCACGATGTCGCCCAGCGTGACAACCTGCGGGTGGGTCGGCACGACGGTGTCGCCGCGGTGATCGAGAAGCTCAAGGGTCACCCGTTGTTCGCCCACATCACACTGTTGCGCAGCGAGCGCTCGCCGATTGCGGCGCTGGTCACCGAGATGCTGGAGGAGATCAGCCCCGGCGCCCTGCCCTGATGCACCCCACGTTGACACTGCGCCGACGGCACGGTCTACTCGCATTTCTTGTCCGTCAGCGCAGTGTCGACGTGAGGGAGAGTCCCCGTAGATGGGCACCGAAACCGCATTCGTGCTGACCCTGCTGGTGTTGGCCTACGCAGTGGTCTCCAGCGTGGTGACCCGCTGGTATGTGGCCCCGGCGCTGATCTTCGTGGTGTCCGGGGTGCTGCTCGGGCCGTCGGGTCTGGGTGTTCTCGACATCGATTCTGACACCGGCACCTTCACCGTTGTGGCGCAGCTGGCGCTCACGGTGATCCTGTTCAACCAGGCCGCCGAACTGGACCTGCGCTCAGTGTTGCGCCGCGGCCACGACAGCTTCCGGCTGATCGTCATCGGCATCCCGCTCACGATCGGGCTCGGCGTGGTGACAGCGGTGTTGGTGCTGCCCGAGATGCCGCTGTGGGAGGCAGTCTGCCTGGCGACGATCGTCGCACCGGCGGAGGTCGTGCTGATCGAGGCGCTGCTCGAAGACCGTCGGATACCCGAACGCGTCCGTCATGCGTTGTCGGTGGAAAGCGGCTGTTACGACGGGTTCGCCCTGGCCGCCTTGTTCGCCGCTTTGGCGCTGGCCTCGGATCGTGCCGGGACCCCCGATTGGGGCTGGTTCCTGGTCCGCACCGAGGTGCTATCGCTGGGCGCCGGTGCCGTTGTCGGCGTTGTGGGGGCGCTGCTGATCTCGACGTCCTACGAGCGCGGGTGGGTCAACGACACCTGGTCGCAGCTGGCGACGTTGGCGGTGGCGCTGATCTGCTTCCAGGTGGGGGAGATGTTCCACGGCAGCGGGTTCGTCGCAGCATTCGCCGGCGGTCTGGCCGCCGCAGTGGTGGCCCAGCGAACCGGAGCCGAAGTGCCGCGGCAGGTGTCCGACGCTGCCGGCCACCTGCTGGAGTTGTTGGTATTCGCCATGTTCGGCGCCGCCGTGGTGATCACCGGGTGGCGCGACGCGGACTGGCGGGTGGTGCTGTTCGCAGTGCTGGCGGTTTTTGTGATGCGGGTGGTCTCGGTGTGGCTGGCACTTCTGCGTACGGACATGCCCGCCCGCAGCCGGCTGTTCATCGGATGGTTCGGGCCACGGGGCATCGGGACGCTGGTGCTCGGTCTGTTGGTGGTGCAGGAGGGTGCCATCGAGCAGGCCGATCTGATCACCCAGACGGTGGTGGTCACTGTGACCCTCAGCCTGCTGACGCACAGCCTGACGGCGCCGCTGGGTATTCGGCTCGTCCAGCGCGATCGACTGATGCAACATTGACGTTTGCGCCGCAGATCGATGCTCTACGCTCAGCGGCTATGAGATCAGCTTCGTGGGTGCTGGGTGGGGCAGTGGCGGCGATCGCGTGTGCCGGTGCGATCAGTGTGGCCCCGACAGCCGGAGCTGATCAGATCGGCTACCTGGTCAATGTGACGGTGAAGCCGGGCTACAACTTCCCCAATGCCGACGCGGCACTGGGCTACGGCTACAGCCTGTGTGATCGGATCCGTGCGGGTGAGGCGTATCCGGCGCTGGCCGCGTCGATCCGGCAGAATTTCCGCACCGACGAGTACGGGGCGTCGTACCTGCTGAGCCAGGCCACCCAGGAACTGTGCCCGGCCCAGATCTGGGCGCTGCGCCAGTCAGCCGGCGGTTACCGACCCCAGCCCTAGGCGCCGAAACTGCATGCAGTGCGCGGATTCTCCCGCACTGCATGCAGCCTCGTTCGCGCAAGCGCTCACTCGCCGTCTTGGGTCATCGCGCCGGGCTCGTTCGCGCAGGCGCTCACTCGCCGTCTTGGGTCATCGCGCCGGGCTCGTTCGCGCAGGCGCTCACTCGCCGTCTTGGGTCATCGCGCCGGGCTCGTTCGCGCAAGCGCTCACTCGCCGTCGCGCACCTTCGCCATCGCAAGGACGTCGAGGCGCTTGTCCAGCTCCGCTTCGGAGAGCTTGTCGCCGATCAGCCCGCGGTCGATCACGGTCTGCCGGATCGTCTTGCGTTCCTTGAGCGCTTCCTTGGCCACCGCGGCGGCCTCTTCATAACCGATCGCGGAGTTCAGCGGCGTCACGATCGACGGCGAGGACTCGGCGAGCTCCTGCAGGTGCTTCTCGTTGGCCACCAGGCCGTCGATGCACCGGCCGGCGAACAGCTTGCTCACGTTGGCCAGCAGCGTGAACGACTCCAGGATGTTGCGGGCCATCATCGGGATGTAGACGTTGAGTTCGAAGGCGCCCGAAAGGCCTCCGACCGTCACCGCCGCGTCGTTGCCGATGACCTGAGCCGCGACCTGGGTGACGGCCTCGGGGATCACCGGATTGACCTTGCCCGGCATGATCGAGCTGCCCGGCTGCAGGTCCGGCAGCTGGATCTCACCCAGACCGGTCAGCGGGCCGGAGCCCATCCAGCGGATGTCGTTGGCGATCTTGGTCAGCGACACCGCGATGGTCTTGAGCGCACCCGAGGCCTCGACCAGCCCGTCGCGGGCGGCCTGGGCCTCGAAAGAGTTCTCCGCAGTACGCAATTCGGCCAGGCCCGTCTCATTGACCAGCACCTGGACCACCTTGGCGCCGAACCCGTCCGGAGCGTTGAGGCCGGTGCCGACGGCAGTGCCGCCGATCGCGAGCTCGCCGAGCCGGGGAAGGCACCCGCGTACCCGTTCGATTCCGGCCTGCACCTGACGGGCATAGCCGCTGAACTCCTGGCCCAGGGTCACCGGCACCGCATCCATCAGGTGGGTGCGGCCGGACTTCACGACGGTCCGCCACTGGCGCGCTTTGCTCGCCAGTGATTCATGCAGCACCTCCAGCGCCGGAATTAATTGGCGCACAGCAGCTTCGGTAGCCGCAATGTGAGTGGCCGTCGGGAACGTGTCATTGGAGGACTGCGACATGTTCACATGGTCGTTGGGGTGCACCGTCACGCCGTTGGCCGCGCAGATCGAGGCGATCACCTCGTTGGCGTTCATATTGGAGCTGGTGCCCGAGCCGGTCTGGAACACGTCGATGGGGAACTGGTCGTCATGCAGCCCGTCGGCGATCTCGCCGGCGGCGGCGATGATGGCGTCGGCCTTCTCGGCGTCCAGCAGGCCCAGGTCCTTGTTCACCTGAGCGCAGGCACCCTTGAGCAGCCCGAGGGCCCGGATCTGGGTGCGCTCCAGGCCGCGTCCCGAGATGGGGAAGTTCTCCACGGCGCGTTGCGTCTGCGCGCGCCACAACGCCCGGGCCGGCACCCGGACCTCGCCCATGGTGTCGTGTTCGATCCGGTAGTCCCCAGCGGTGTTCTCGACAGCACTGTCGGAGTTGGTCATGTGGTCCCCTTGTTTGTTCGGACTTATGGCAATGGGTGGGCGGCGGTGAGATCCCCGGTGAAGTTCACCGCGGAATATTCGTTGAGCTTGGACAGGCGGTGGTAGGCCTCGATCATCCGCACGGTGCCGGACTTCGAGCGCATCACGATCGACTGGGTGGTGCAACCGCCGCCGTAGAAGCGGGCACCCTTGAGCAGGTCGCCGTCGGTGACGCCGGTGGCGGAGAAGAACACGTTGTCACCGGAAACCAGGTCCTCGGTCATCAGGATCTGATCCAGGTCGTAGCCACGGTCGATCGCCTTCTGACGCTCGTCGTCGTCGGTGGGGGCGAGCTGAGCCTGGATCGCGCCACCCATGCAGCGGATCGCGGCGGCGGCGATGATGCCCTCTGGCGTGCCGCCGATCCCGGCGAGCATGTCAGTGCCGGACTCGGGACGGCAGGCGGAAATGGCGCCGGCGACGTCGCCGTCGGAGATCAGCCGGATCCGGGCGCCGGCTTCGCGGACATCGGCGACCAGTTGGGCATGCCGGGGGCGGTCGAGCACACACACCGTGATGTCGTTCACCGCCGATTTGCGCACCTTGGCCACCCGCCGGATGTTCTCGCCGATCGGTGCGGTGATGTCGATGACGTCGACGCAGTCGGGGCCCACGGCGATCTTGTTCATGTAGAACACCGCCGACGGGTCGAACATGGCGCCTCGGTCGGCGACCGCGAGCACCGAGATGGCATTGGGCATGCCCTTGCTCATCAGGGTGGTTCCGTCCACCGGGTCGACGGCGAAGTCGCAGTCGGGCCCGTCGCCGTTGCCGACCTCCTCGCCGTTGTAGAGCATCGGCGCGTTGTCCTTCTCGCCTTCGCCGATCACCACGACGCCGCGCATCGAGACCGAATTGACCAGCTCACGCATGGCGTCGACGGCCGCTCCGTCGCCGCCTTCCTTGTCTCCCCGGCCCACCCAACGGCCCGCGGCCATGGCGCCGGCCTCGGTGACCCGTACGAGTTCGAGTGCGAGGTTGCGGTCGGGGGCTTCGCGGCGGCGGGCGGGCTGCTCAGGCGGTGTGGTCATGGTGACAGATTGTCCCAGAAGCAGAAGTTGCGCGGAGAGCTGGGATACTGGACCAATGAGTACGCAACCGCCGCAGACACCGGGTGGTGTCGAGCCGGGCGTGCCGATGCCGAAAGAGGCCAAGCCACGGTTGCTCCAGGACGGGCGCGACATGTTCTGGTCGATGGCGCCTCTGGTGGTCGGTTGCATCCTGCTCGCCGGAATGCTGGGGATGTGCTCGTTCCAGCCGAGCGGGCCCTCCCGGGGGACGATCCCCACCTACGACGTCGAGGGTGCACTCGGCTCGGATGCCGAGACGCTGGGCTTCCCGATCCGGATGCCGGTACTGCCGCAGGGTTGGCGGGCCAACTCGGGGCGTCGTGACGGCCTGGACGGGGCCCGCACCGACCCGGTGACGGGCCAGCCGACGCGGGCGTTGATCTCCAACGTCGGCTACGTGACCCCGGACACCAGGTTCATGAGCCTGACCCAGAGCAACGCCGACGAGGACGCCCTGGTGCGCTCCATCGCAGCAGGCGCGTACCCGACCGGAACTGTCAACGTCGGTGGCCGGCAGTGGGTGGTCTATGAAGGCACCTCCGAAGACGGCCCTGGCGAACCGGTGTGGACGACCCGGATCGGCAGCACCCAGCTCGCCATCACCGGTGGCGGGTCCACCGAGGATTTCCAGACGCTGGCCAACGCCACCCAGACCCAGCCGCCGCTACCGGCGGACTAGGACCCGAGCCGCCACGACCGAACGGAGCTCCGATGACCGCACTCGAGGCCGACCTGGTGGGGTGGAGCTGCGCGCCGTTCACCGGCGGCGGCTACACCCATGACGTCTACCGCAAGGGTGCGGGGCCGGGAGTGGTGCTCATCCCCGAGATGCCCGGGCTGCACCCGGGTGTTCTGGCGTTGGGCAATCATCTGGTCGACAACGGTTTCACCGTGGCGGCGCCGTCGATGTTCGGGACCCCGGGTGCGTCCGCGCTGGGGCCGTCGGCGCTCCCGGCATTGGTGCGAGGGTGCATCGCCAAGGAGTTCGCGGCGTTCGCCACCAACAAGCAGCGGCCGGTGGCGATGTTCTTGCGGGCGTTGGCACGCGATCTCAACGCCCAGACGCCGGGCAAAGGTGTCGGGGTGATCGGGCAGTGCTTCACCGGTGGGTTCGCGTTGGCCGCCGCAGTCGATGACAGCGTGCTGGCCCCGGTGATCAGCCAGCCGTCCCTGCCGCTGCCCCTGACGCCGCGGCAACGCCGCGACGCGGGTGTCTCCGAGGACGAGCTCAAGATCATCGAGAAACGGGCCGCAGACGAAGGTCTGTGCGCCCTGGGTCTGCGGTTCAGCGCGGACCGGATGTCGCCGGCAGAGCGCTTCGTCACCCTCAAGCAGCGCCTCGGTGATGCCTTCGAAGTGATCGAGATCGACTCCGGCCCCGGTAATCCTGACGGGCTGAGCCGGATGGCGCATTCGGTGTTGACCGATCAGGTGCGCGAGGTCGACGGGCACCCGGCTTTCGAGGCCCGCAAGCGCGTCGTCGAGTTCCTCACCGAGCGACTGGCGGGCTAGCTGTCCGGATGGGTGACGGCAGTGTCGAGGCGATGAGCAGTGCCAGCTTGTCGGCGTTTTCGGTGCCGGCCTCGGGGTGGTAGATCACCAGATACATGCCGTCGGTACCGCTGATGGCGAGTCGCTCGCGGTGCAGCTCCAGTTCACCGACCTGCGGGTGGTCGAATCGCGTGGTGGCGCCCCGCTGCGCCCCGACATCGTGACGGGACCACATGGACCGGAAGCGTGGGCTGGCCAAGGACAGCTCGCCGACAAGCTCGATGAAGCGCGGGTCGTCGATGTCGGTGCCCACGGAATGGCGCAAGCTGGAGATCAGGCACTCGGTGGTGCCGTCCCAGTCCGGATGCAGCGCGATCTCGCTGGGATCGAGGAACATGTCGCGTAATTGGTTGCGGCCCAAGGCAAGGCGCGGCGACAACGCCGTAGCCAAGGGGTTGGCGGCCAGGACGTCGAAGTAGCGCCCCTCGACGAATGCGGGTTGCGGCAACGTCGGTAGCAGCTTGCGGATGCCGGCCGGCACGGTCTCGGTGCGGGGTCTGCGTCGCGTCCGGCGGGGCTTGTCTGCGGCCAGGCTCACCAGGTAGGCGGTGTTCTCGTCGTCGAGTTGCAGTACCCGAGCCAGGGATTCGAGAACCTGCACCGACGGGTTACGGTCCCGACCCCGCTCCAGGCGGAGGTAGTAGTCGGCGCTGATACCGGCCAACATGGCCACCTCTTCCCGGCGCAGCCCGGGGACGCGTCGCCCTCCGAGATCCGGGATGCCGGCCTGCTCCGTTGTGACGAGCCCGCGGCGGGCGCGCAGGTATTCACCCAGATGATTCCGTTCCTCCGCCATCCCCATAACGTATCGCCCCTGCCGCGGCTCTGAGGGGGTCCTGTCACTACCTGGGAGTGCCGGGGCACTACCTCGGTTTGGGTGTCACCCCGAACATTGCCTGTGATCATCCATCAGGAAGGCAGTCATATGAACAAGTCGAGGAATCGTCAGATCCTGCTGGCGGCGCGCCCGCATGGCGACCCGAAGCCAAGCGATTTCGACATCGTGGAGGGCGTCGTGCCGGTACCGGGTGAGGGGCAGGTGTTGATCCGCAATGTGCTGGCGTCACTCGATCCGTACAACCGCATCATCATGGGCAATGCCGACAGCGACCAACCGCCGATCGAAGTCGGAGACCCGATGTTCGGCTTCACGATCGCCGTGGTCGAGCAGAGCAACAACCCCGCCTTCTCGCCAGGCGACCATGTCGCCAGCATGTCCGGGTGGCAGGACTATGCCGTCTCCGACGGTTCGGACCTCAGGGCGGTTGATGGCGAAAAGGCCGCACTGTCAGCGTATCTCGGCGTTCTCGGGCATACAGGGCTGACGGCCTGGGTGGGGCTGACAAAGATTCTCGATCCGAAGCCGGACGGCACGCTGGTGGTGACTGCAGCGGCCGGCGCCGTCGGTTCGGTCGCCGCTCAGATCGGCAAGCTGCGGGGGCAGCGGGTCGTCGGCGTCGCCGGCGGGCCCGTGAAAACGCGTCATCTGCTCGAGGATCTGGGCCTCGATGCTGCGGTGGACTACAAGGCGCCCGATTTCGCCGAGCAGCTGGCGCGGGCTGTGCCCGACGGTATCGACACGGTCTTCGAGAACGTGGGCGCTTTCATGTTCGAGGCGTTGTTGCCGCACCTGAACCTCAAAAGCCAGATCGTCGTGTGCGGCGTCATGTCGCAGATCAACCGCACACAGGCCGCCGACGGGCCCAACCGGATGCCCGACCTGCTGCGAGCCGTGCTCTACAAGGACCTCACGATCCGCGGCTTCTCCGTGCCCGACTACTGGGACTGCTTTCCCGATTTCCTCGACGAGGTGGCGCCGTGGGTGGCTGAGGGCAAGATGCAGTACGCCGAATATGTCATCGACGGACTCGAGGCCATTCCCGCCGCGTTTCCGGACATGTTCCAGGGCCGCGTGACGGGGAAGATGATCGCCACGCTGTAGCCCTCACTTACCGTTGCGCTCGCGGTGCTTGCAGCCCGGCCAACAGCAGGGCCGGCGCTTGCCTTCCTCGAGTTCTTCTTGCGTGCGGCGAATACGGCGCTGTCGGGTTTTGTCCTGTTTGGCGTCCTCGACCCAGCAGATGAATTCGTTGCGCGCCAACGGCGTGATGTCATGCCAGGCCGCCAGGGCGTCACTGTTGGCAGTCAGCGCCGTTGCCAGATCTGCCGGGAGCCGGTGGACGGTGCCGTCCGGTACGTGCGCGCTCACCCGGCCAGGCTAACCCCGATCAGGGAGTTGACGTCGCCGGTTCGGGTTTCTTCCGCACAGTGCTCTTGCCGCCCTTGGCTATTCGCGCCTTGATCCGCTGCCACAGCGACGGCTTCTTGTCGGCGTCGTCCTCATCGGCCGGCAGTTCGATGTCAACGCCTTTGAACACCGCCAGATACACACTGATGGTGGTGACGATGAGGATCATCACGACCGGGCCCAGGACGATTCCCCAGAAGCCGAACATGCCGAGGCCGGCGAAGACCGACAGCAGCATCAGCGACGGATTCAGGTACGCCTGCTTGGGCACCAGGAAGGGGCGCATCGCATTGTCGATGTTGGTGACGGCGAGGACGTGGAAGGCGACGACGAAGATGCCACCGACGACATTGCCCGTCAACGCCATTCCGATGCCCAGCGGGATGGTGACGATACCGCTGCCCAGCGGGACGAACGCCAGCACTGTCAAGAAGATCGCGAACATGAAGAAGCCTTGGTGCAGGCCCCCGATGTAGATCGAGACTGCCCCGGCGACACCTTGGAACAGGGCGATGATGAACTGGCCGCGTACCGTCGCCCGCACCATGGCACCGGTTTTCGCCAGGTACAGATCGGAGACCTCTTCACCCAGCGGGTTGAGCTTGCGGATCAGGTTCAGCACCCGGTCGCCGTTGGTGAGCAGGGACATGAAGACGTACAAGAAGATGATCGCCGCGGCGAGGGCGAACGCCGCCCCGCCGGCGGAGTCGCGCAGGAAACCCAGCACCGTCTGGCCCACCGTCTGTCCGGCTTTGGTGGCGTACTCCTTCAACAATTCCGGGGTCAGATTGACGTCGAGGAAGGGGACCTTGTCCACCACCCGGTTCCCGACGTCGAGGAGGTGGTTGCCCAGCGCATTGAGATCGGTGCGGTCCACCCACTGGCCGATGCTCTCGACCATCTGCCCGATCTGTAGCACCGCAAGGAAGATGACCAGTCCCAGCGGGATACCGACCGTCGCGATTGCCGCCAGTAGCGTCAACGTCGCGGCCCACCCGGAGCTGAACCGCTTGCACAACCGTAGATACAACGGATTGAACAGATAGGCCGCCACCGCGGCGACGACGATCAGCACGAAGTACCGGCGCAGGAAGTAGGCACCGAAGGCGAGGGCGATGATCGTGACGATCGCCAGGGCGCGCCGCTGCGTCGGGGTGAAGTCGTCGAGCATCGGGCCAGTTTAGGGCCGGGCGAGGAAAATGAGTCCGGGCTAGTCGAACAGAGCCGGGCCTACTGCCCCGCGAACTTCATCAGATGGTCGTGGATGTCCGGGTAACGCTTGAGATGCGCGCCACCGTTGAGGTCGAGAACCTCGCCGGTCATCCAGGACGATTTCTCCGAGCACAAGAACGCCACCGCGTCGGCGATGTCCTGCGGTGTCCCGGTTCGGCCCAACGGGGTGTTCTCGACGTACTCTTCGACCACTCCGGGGATCATTGCGGCCGGCTCGGTCAGCGGGGTGGGCACGAAACCGGGGGAGACGGCGTTGACGCGGATGCCGCGCGGTCCGAGTTCGAGCGCGGCCACTTGGGTCAGCATGGCCAACCCCGCTTTCGCCGAACAGTAGGCGCTCATCCCGATGGCGGGCTGCCGGGCGTTCAACGACGTCAACGACACGATCGCACCGCCGTCGCCCATCCGCTGGCCCGCATGCTTGATCACCAGAAACCCGCCGGTGAGGCACACGTCGACCACTTCACGGAACTGTTCGACCGCGAGGTCGGTGATGGGCCCGAATCCGCTGTATCCGGCACAGTTGACGACGACAGCTGGGGTCGGTAGATCCTCGAACAGCGCCTGCACCGAGGGTTCGTCGGTGACGTCGACCGTCGCGGCGGCGTGCGGTGCACCGAGTTCAGCGGCGCGGTCGCGAGCTCCCTCGGCGTTGCGGTCGGCGATGGTGACGGTGGCGCCCTCGGCGGCCAGGGTCTGCGCGACGGCCCAGCCGATGCCGGAGGCGCCGCCGATGACGACGGCGTGGCGGGTCACTGCTTGCCCTGTCCGGTCGCGTGGGGGCGGGGATCTCCCCATTTCGCGGTGACAGCACCCCACGGATCGGCGTAGCTGCCCGGCGCCTTGTAGTAGGCGGCGCGGCGCTTGAGGATCTGGTGGGCAATGGGCGCGGCGAGTCGCATCACGTGTCGTTTCCACCCGGCGTTCTCGGCTATCTCGACCAACATCTCAGGCCACGAATGTCGTTGGAAATCAAGCACTTCCTGCGATCGCATGGTGTCCATCCAGTCTGTGGCGAACCACTTGGTGTCGCTGTCGGGATCGCCCTTGCGGCCGATCGGTAGTCCGCCCACGAGGCCCATTGCCGCGGCGGTGGCCGGGCCGATGTCGCCCTGGGTCAGGCGGTGGGTGCTATCACCGCCGATCAGCAAGGTCTCGCCGAGACAGTCGGCGGTGGTGGCCGCGGCGAAGGCACGGGCCACGTCGCGTACGTCCACCGTCTGGATCCGGCCGTCGGTGGGCAGCAGGCCTTCGAAGAAAATGAAATCGGGATTGAGGTCGAGTCGCAGGGCGACGGTGAGGACCCCGCCGAGTCGCAGGATCACCCAATCCAGCTGCGACGAGCGCACCGCCGCTTCGGCCTGCACCTTGTGTGTGCCGTAGATGTCATAGGGCGCAACGGGCGTGTCGGCGGTCAGGACGTCGGTGATGTGGTGCGGGTTGCGTGGACCGTAGACCGCGACGCTGGAGGCCAGGACGAACCGCGGCGGGGTGGGCTGCTTTGCCGCTGCGGCAACCAGATTCGCGGTGCCGTCCACATTGACCTTCTCGGCCAAGGCGTGCCTGCTGTAGCAGTGCGGGGCGATGACGGCGGCCAGATGGATCACCGAGGTCGGGATCACGTCGGTGAACAAAGCGTCAACCGCGGCCGGGTCGGTGATGTCGGCGTATCGGACCAGCACCCCCGGCGGCAACTCGGTGGCGGCTTCCCGGTTGGCGGGGATGTCGAGGTCAGTCGCGACCACCCGGCGTCCCTGCGCGGCCAGATGAGCGACGGTGGCGGATCCGACCAAGCCGAACGCCCCCGTGACCAGTACCGTCATGCGTCTCCTTCACCGAACTGAACCAGGTTCCAGTCATCTTCGCCTAGTGGGCTGTTCTACACCATCGATTCAGCCTCGGGTTCAGCCGCTACTCACGCCACCGTCGGCGCGGGTTCGCCGGCGGCCTTCATCTTGGCGAACAGCTCGGTGTAATACGGCAGGCAGTCGCGCAGTGCCTGCTCGGTCGTGAACAACGGCTCGTACCCCAGGTCACGGCGGGCCTTGTCGATGGAGAAGTAGTTGTCCATGGAAATCCGTTCCACCGCAAGCGGTTCCAGGAGCGGCTTGGGCAAACCGAACCGGAAGTGCAGGAACTGCCACACCGTCATCACGGTGTGCACCAGCCGCCCCGGGACCCGCAGCGCCGGCCAGGGCTGTCCGCACGCCTGCACCACCGGGCGGGAGAACTCGAACATGTTGATGGGCTCGCCGTCGTTGATGAAGTACGCCTGCCCGGGCGCGGTGCCGCCGGGCACCAAATGCTCTGCGGCCAAGATGAACCCGTGTACGAGGTTGTGCACGTAGGAGTTGTCGAGCTTGACGTTCTTGCTGCCGACGAGCACCTTGACGTGGCCGGCGAGCACGCTCTCGAACACCTTGCGGAACATCGTCTGATCGCCGCCGCCCCAGATTCCACTCGGGCGGACCGAGCAGGTGAGCATGCCGTCTGCGCCGTTGATCCCCAGCACGAACTTCTCGGCCACCACCTTGGTCTCGGTGTAGAGGTCGTTGAACCGGCTGGTGTACGGCAGCGTCTCGTCGCCCCCGGAGATCGGCTGCCCACCCATCACCACACTGTTGGATGCGGTGTAGACGAAGCGTCTTACGCCGGCCCGCTGGGCGGCGTGGGCCAGGTTCTTGGTGCCGTCGACGTTCACCGCGAAACTCCGCTGCCGGTACTCCTGGGTGACCGAACCACCGCCCATCAGGTCGATGATCGCCGCGGTGTGGAACACGGTGTCGACGCCCTCGACGGCGGCGGCTACGTCCTCGGGATCGCAGATGTCGCCGACGATCGTCGTCAGACGCTGATGGTCCGCCAACTTGGACGGCACCCGGTCGAACGAATGGACGTGGTGACCACGGTCCAGCAGTTCGGTCACCAGGTTGGCGCCGACGAAGCCGGAGCCGCCGGTGACCAGCACGCGGCCGAGGTTGGTGGTCAGCGATGAATCACCCATGCTCGGAGCGTAACTGAAACGTGTTCCAGTTACGAGCGTCTAGGGGCGGACGGAGCTCTCATTCTTCGTCGTCACCCTCATCGGAAGCCAGAGCATCCGCGACACGCTGGCGCGCGCCGGCCAGGTGTTCTTCGCACCGTTTGGCCAGCTTCTCGCCCCTTTCCCACAGGGTCAGCGACGCATCGAGGTCCAGCCCGCCTTGTTCCAGGGTGCGGACCACATCGATGAGTTCATCCCGGCACTCCTCATAGCCGAGCGCACTAATGGGATTCGTATCTTTACTCTTCGTATCCTTACTCATTGGACGCTCCTTCGTCATTGGCCGGGCCGGCACTCACCGCCGCGACCGCGCCGTCCGCCACCCGGATCCGCAGCTGTGCGCCTGCGGGTGCATCCGCCACCGAGCGGAGCACATGTGCCTGCACCTGGACCACGGCGTACCCGCGGGCCAACGTCGCCGCCGGGCCCAGGGTGGCCAGGCGGGCCGCCAGATGGCTCACCCGGTCGGACTCGGCGCTGATGAGACGGGTGACGTCGCGGCGCAACGCGGCCCGTGTCCGCTCTACCTCGTGGCCGCGGTCGGTGATCGCGCGCAGCGGGTCGGCCAACGCGGGCCGGCTGCGAAGTTGCGCGATGTGGCGCTCCTCCCGGTGCACCCAGTTGCGCAGGGCCTGGGCGCTGCGGCGGCGTAGGTCGGCGACAAGTGCCTGTTCGGCGGCGGTGTCCGGGACGATCCGCTTCGCCGCGTCGGTGGGAGTGGCGGCCCGCAGGTCCGCCACCAGATCGCACAGCGGGTTGTCCGGTTCGTGGCCCACCGCGCTGACCACCGGCGTCGTACACGCGGCTATCTCCCGGCACAGCGTCTCATCGGAGAACGGCAGCAGATCTTCCACGCTGCCGCCGCCACGGGCCAGGACGATCACGTCGACGTCCGGGTCACGGTCGAGTTCGCGCAGGGCCTCGACGATCTGGGCGACGGCGGTCGGGCCCTGAACCGCGGTATTGCGGATCGCGAACCGTACGGCCGGCCATCGATTGGTCGCCACGGCGACCACATCGTGTTCGGCGGCACTCGCGCGCCCGGTGATCAGGCCGATCTGCGACGGCAGGAACGGCAGCGGCCGTTTCAGTCGGGGATCGAAGAGACCCTCGGCGTCCAACAGCCGACGCAACCGTTCGATGCGGGCCAACAGTTCGCCCACACCGACCGCGCGAATAGCGCTGACCCGCAACGAGAACGAGCCGCGGCCGGTGAAGAAGGTGGGCTTGCCGAACACGATCACCTGGGTGCCCTCGGCGAGTTTCACCGGCGCGTTCGCCACCAGGTCCCGTGAGCAGGTCACGGTGAGCGACATGTCGGCGGCCGGGTCGCGCAACACGATGAACACGGTGTTGGACCCCGGGCGCATGGTCAGCTGGGCGATCTGGCCTTCGACCCAGACCGAGCCCAGTTTGTCGATCCAGCCCGCTACCCGGATGCTGACCGCGCGGACGGGGTAGGGGTTCTCCGGTGACTGCCCCGCGTCACTCACTTGGCTGACGCGCGGGTGATCCTGTTGGCCAGCAGGGTCTGGAAGGGCGCGCGGGCCTTGGTGGACTCCTCGTAGGCGAGCAGCGCCTCGAGATCCTCCACCGACAGCGACTGCAACCGGGCCCGCAGCTGGGCCAGCGTCAGGGCGGTGTAGTCGATGTCGGCGACCACCGCGGGCGCGCCGGGCGCCGGTTCGGGTTCGGTGACCGGTGGCGGCTGCACGGGCGGCTCGTCGTCCTCGCCGATCGAGTAGAGGGCAAAGCGGCCGTCGGTGCGGCGTTCGCCACCCGGTTCGGGGGTCGTGTCGGTGACCTCGTCGTCGAACGTCGCCCACTCGGGCTGCTCATCCTTGGGCGGAAAGAAGGTCCCCAGGGTCTCGTCGCCTTTGTTGACCAGGTCGGCGACGTCCTGTTGCACCTTCATCACCAGGTGTGCCACCTGGCTGACCAGCGTCATCGGGTAGGTCAGGATGGTCTGCGGCAGTTTCATGGTCTCTTCGACGGCCGTGGCCGCCACGCCCACCATCAGCCGAACCCCGTACGGTGCAGTCGCCATGGCAGCAAGACTACGTTCCGGCCGCGAAGTGGCCGGGTAACACCGCGGGAAAGTACCCTGGCAGCATGCCGCCAACTGTCAACATGGGGATTCCCGGTGCCGCCATCTCGGTGACTGCACCTGTCAGCGGCAAGCGGGTCCTACTCGCCGAGCCTCGCGGCTACTGCGCAGGGGTGGACCGCGCCGTCGAGACCGTGGAACGCGCCCTCGAAAAACACGGGGCCCCGGTGTACGTGCGCCACGAGATCGTGCACAACCGCTACGTCGTGGACACGCTGGCCAAAGCCGGGGCGATCTTCGTCGAGCAGACCGATGAGGTGCCCGAAGGCGCCATCGTGGTGTTCTCTGCCCACGGTGTGGCACCGACGGTCCACGTGGAGGCCGCCGCGCGCAACCTGAAGACCATCGACGCGACCTGCCCGCTGGTCACCAAGGTGCACAACGAGGCCAAGCGCTTCGCCCGCGACGACTACGACATCCTGCTCGTCGGGCACGAGGGTCACGAAGAGGTGGTCGGCACCGCCGGCGAGGCGCCCGAGCACGTACAGGTCGTCGACAGCCCGGCCTCGGTGGACAACGTCGTCGTGCGCGACGAGAACAAGGTGATCTGGCTGTCTCAGACCACGCTGAGCGTTGACGAGACCATGGAGACGGTGAAGCGGCTGCGGGAGAAGTTTCCCAAGCTGCAGGATCCGCCGAGCGACGACATCTGTTACGCCACGCAGAACCGCCAGGTGGCGGTCAAGGCGATGGCGCCCGAATGTGAGCTCGTCATCGTGGTCGGGTCGAAGAACTCGTCGAATTCGGTGCGGCTGGTCGAAGTGGCGCTCGGCGCCGGTTCGGATGCGTCCTACCTGGTCGACTACGCCGAGGACATCGACCCGGCCTGGTTGAACGGCGTCACCACCGTGGGTGTGACCTCCGGAGCGTCAGTGCCGGAGATCCTGGTGCGTGGCGTGCTCGACCGGCTCGCCGACTTCGGTTACGACAGCGTGCAACCGGTCACCACCGCCAACGAGACCCTGGTGTTCGCGTTGCCGCGGGAGATCCGGCCGCCCCGCCGCGTCGCCAACTAGCGCCCACTCAGGCGTCGTAACGCCAGCGATCTGAATCCAGGCTGTGCCGGGAACGGGGCCGGGTGCGGTACTCCACCCGGTCGTCGTCGCCGCCTTCGTCGGGGGTGCCGCGGTAACGCACCCGGGACACCGGATGGTGGCTGCTGGTACCCGTGCCAGTGCCCGTGCCCGCCGCGGGCCGCCGTGGACGCAGCGGTGCGTCGAACGCCTCAGCCGGATCGTAGGAGTCATAACGGTTCGGGCGACGACGCGGCCGCTCGTACGGATCGAGCGGCTCCCGGTCCCTGGGGTCCCGCTCACGGGGCCGGTACTCGCGGCCTGAACCGCGCGCGCCAGGCTCGCGCGGTTGGTCGCGAGTGGGGCGCGGCCGCCGCCGTGGCGGGGCTTCGGGATCCTCGTTCAGATCCGGGCGTGCCGGACGGCGCCGACGAGGCGACTCGGCGTCCAGGTCGTCGATCGGCGGGCGGGCATGGCGGGACCGGGGCGGATTCTTCGACCTGCCCTTGGTGCTGCTGGTGCTGGTGCGGCGGGTGCTCCCGCGTCGCGCACCGGCGGCGTTGCCGTGTTTGCGTGGCTGCTGCGCGCCGTCATCGTCGGCGAGGTCGTCGGCATCGGTGCCGTTGACCAAGGCAGACAGCTTGGCCCGGACCCCCGACTTCGCCGGCGCCTTGATCTCGTCGTCGCCGGTCTCTTCGACGGCAGTAATGGTGCCGGCTCCGAAATACCAGCGCGCTGCGCCGATCAGCAAGACCACCACCGAGGTGGTGAACATCAGCACGAACCGCTCGATCAACGGATAGCCGCAGTTGATCAGGATGTCCTTGAGCCCGTCGATGTCGGACTGGTGGAACAGGAAGTATGCACCGGGGACCGCGACGAACAGGATCAGCGGCGGCTGTACGACCGCGGTGAACACCCCGTTCTGCCGCACGGCGAGTACGGCCGCCACGCAACCGAGAAAGTACAAGGCGGCGAAGACCGAACTGAGTTCCTTGTCACCCGATCCGGCGTCAAAAGCGAACCCGATCGTGGTCGAGGTGACGGCGATGACGACGGCACCCCACCACGGCACACCAGGGATATTCGGGTGAGCCGAGCGGTGGGTGGCCGCCGTGTACGACCGGGCGGGCTGCTCTGACACACGTCGACCGTACCGGCTTGAGCTCCGAGAGGACTGCCTGCGGGCGTCTGCTCCGCATGTCGCGGCTCTAGACTCTGGATATTGTGAGCTTGAACCTGGGAATTGTGGGCCTGCCGAACGTGGGGAAGTCCACGCTATTCAACGCGCTGACGCGTAACGACGTGCTTGCCGCGAACTATCCGTTCGCGACCATCGAGCCCAATGAGGGCGTGGTTCCGTTGCCGGATCCACGACTCGATGAGCTGGCCAAGATCTTCGGCTCCGAGAAGATAGTGCCCGCGCCGGTGACCTTCGTGGATATCGCCGGAATCGTGAAGGGCGCCTCGGAGGGGGCCGGGCTCGGCAACAAGTTCCTGGCGAACATCCGAGAATGCGACGCGATCTGCCAGGTGGTACGCGTGTTCTCCGATGACGATGTGGTGCACGTCGACGGCAGGGTGGATCCCAAGTCCGATATCGAGATCATCGACACCGAGCTGATCCTCGCCGATATGCAAACGCTGGAGAAAGCGGTGCCGCGGCTGGAGAAGGAGGCTCGCAACAACAAGGAGCGGCGTCCGCTGTACGAGGCCGCGGTGGCCGCTCAGGAAGTGCTCAACGAAGGCCGCACGCTGTTCTCGGCCGGCACCGATGCGACGCTGCTGCGCGAGCTCAACCTGCTGACCGTCAAGCCGTTCCTGTACGTGTTCAACGCCGACGAGTCCGTTCTCACCGACGAGGCCAAGAAGGCCGAGCTGCGCGAGCTGGTGGCACCGGCCGACGCGGTGTTCCTGGACGCCAAGATCGAGTCGGAACTGATCGAACTCGACGACGAGTCGGCCGCCGAACTGCTCGAGTCCATCGGCCAGAGCGAACGTGGCCTGGATGCATTGGCGCGGGCGGGTTTTCACACCCTCAAGCTGCAGACCTACTTGACGGCCGGGCCGAAGGAGGCCCGCGCCTGGACGATCCACCAGGGTGATACCGCGCCCAAGGCGGCCGGGGTGATTCACACCGACTTCGAGAAGGGCTTCATCAAGGCCGAGATCGTGTCCTACGACGATCTGGTGGAAGCCGGGTCGATGGCCGCAGCCAAGGCCGCAGGCAAGGTGCGCATCGAGGGCAAGGACTACGTGATGGCCGACGGCGACGTGGTGGAGTTCCGCTTCAACGTGTAATGGAAGCGGTGGTAGCGACCATCCGCGAAGCGTCATCAAGTGATGACGCTTTGCGAACGTGTGGGTCCGCAGGCAACGGGCCCCGGTAGATCCCCGGCGTTGTCGGTGGGGTGGCCTAGCGTCCTTGAGATGCGACGCCAGCCGCCGGGGCCGGCGCTGTGCCACTACACGGAGGTGCCATGAAGTTCGTCTCCACCCGCATCATCACTGCCGACGTCAGTCAGCTCGTCGGCTTCTACGAGCTGGTCACCGGAATCGCCGCAGTGTGGGGCAACGAGTTGTTCGCTGAAATTCCTACGCCGGCTGGCACGTTGGCCATTGGAAGCGACAAGACCGTGCCGCTGTTCGGGGCGGGCTCTGCCGAGCCGGCAGCCAACCGCAGCGCGATTCTGGAGTTCATCGTTGAGGACGTGGACGCCGAGTATGACCGGCTGCGTGACCACGTGGCCGACATCGTGACGGAGCCGACGACGATGCCGTGGGGCAACCGGGCGCTGATGTTCCGAGACCCCGATGGCAATCTCGTCAACCTGTTCACGCCGGTCACCGAGGAGGCCCGGGCCAAGTTCGCGGTGGGTTGACGCCGCACCGGTTACGGATTGGAAACCGAAATCTCTTTCCCCAGTTCGTAACCCGGTGCCAGTGGAAGTTCGTCACCACTCCAGAACGAGCCGGGGTCGAAGTAGTTCTCCCGCTTCTCGGTGTTGATCAGGCCCATCTCCTCGTAGGTGATCGCGACGGTCTCTGCGCAGTAGGCGTTCTCCAGGCGTTGTCGCCGGGTCTGCTTGCTGCGTTCGGCTGTTTGACGAACCTTGCTGTGCACCAACGGGATTCCGCGTGTCCAGTCGCTGACGGTAGGCAGCCGACCACGTAGCCACCGACCGGTCAGCCGCGCGGTGGTGGGGAACGCGGTGCCATCCATCCGGGCGACCACCCGCAGCATGGCGTCCTCCTGTGTTGTGGTGGCGGGTGGCGTCAGCTGGCGTAGCCAGCATCGCTGGCCGTACTTGCTCATCCACTGCTCTACGGCTGCCCGCAGGTCATTGAGCTGCACACCGCGGTGATGGGTGCCCGTCCACATGTCCAACAGCTTGTCGCCCAGTTCGGCGTGCCAGATCAGCGGCGGCAGGTCGTCGACGGCCACCGTCATGCCCACGTGATTGACCGGCGCGTTCGTCAGGGTCTGGATGGCGCGATCTGGCCCGGACGCCCCGCGGAAGAGCCAGAGATCGCCGGTGCGGGTCACCTCGAGGGCGCGGTCCAGGGACACGCTGTGGTTGCCGATGCTCGCGCTCACCACCGCAGCTTAGGCACACTGTCGGGGTGCGCAACGTGTGGAAGTTGGTCGGTCTGGCCGGTGTTGTCGGCGTGGCGGCCGGTGGTGTGCTGGTCACCCGTGACCAGCGTCGGCGAAACGCCTACACGCCGAACGAGATTCGAGCCCGGCTACATCAACGACTGGCGGAGGCGGAGGCCGAGCCGGGGCTGGGCGGGTAGTAGGTCGCTGTTCTCAGCTGCCTTCCAATGCTCGCAGCCACAGCTGTGTCAGCATCTCGATCAACAGTTCGGGGTCGACTGGCTTTCTGGCGTCGATCAGACCGCTGTGCACCTGGGACTCGATTCCTGCGACCACCATGTTGGCCATCAGAGCGCGGTGACGGTGGGCGACACCGAGGCGTTTGAAGTGCCAGGCCACCTCGCGCCCGATCGCTGCGTTGACGGCCTGCAACCGCTTGTGCAGGGCTTCCGAACGTGGCGCCCTGTCATAGAGCAGCCGGTGCAGTTGCGGCTCGTTGACATGCAGCCGCACATTCATCTCGATACCCGCGCGCAGTGATTCCTCCAACCCGGGCTGCTGCTCGCGCAGCCCTGCGAACACCGCCATCATCGACTCCCTGGCGCCGGCGAGGTGCCGTTCAGCCAGCGAGTACAGCAGGGCGTCCTTGTCCGGGAAGTAGTGATAAAGGGTGCCGATCGAGATGCCCGCCGCTTCGGCGACCTTGTTGGTCGTGGTGCCGGCATACCCGAGTTCCTCGAACGCCACGGCGGCGACGTCCAAGACGCGCTCGTAGGTTTCGCGGGAACGTTGCTGTCGGGGCGAGTTACGGGGTTTTACCATAGCTTTGGATTTATTCTGGCGTTTCCACAGTTGCGGCGGCACGTCGTATCGGCAAGGTACCCCAGCCGGCAATGGCTGCGCACCAACTGTCGTTTTCAACTATTTCGGTACGCCGTTGGAATCGATGGATATCGGCGAAGCCGATCAAACGCAGCGGAAATGGCGACGCCGAAACCACGATCTGGAGACGTCGATATCGTTCCCAGAACCGGGGAATGCGGCGATGTTGAGTCGTGCGGGCGGGAGTTGGCAGTCGGTTTCGGCTGCAGATCGCACCGACGGCAACATGATTCACCGGTGGGACATCCGGGGGCCCGCCCGCCCCGGCGACGGCTAGCGGGTGACGAACGCCACGACGGCCTCGCTGAAGGCGTCGTTGTCGTCACCGGCAGCGGTGTGGCCGGCGCCGGAGAGCTCGATGAACTCGGCGCGGGGCACCTTCTCCAGGAAGTCGTTGACCCCCTCGGTGCTCACCACATCGGAAAGCTTCCCGCGGATCAGCAGGATCGGTATCTGCAGGCCCATCGCCGCGGCCTCCAATTTATCGGTGCGGTCGAACGGGTCATCTGCAGGTTTGGTGAGGAACGCCGGGTCCCAATGCCAATGCCAGCGACCCTCGCGGAAGCGCAGATTCTTCTTCAACCCTTCCGGGCTGCGCGGCTTGGCGCGGTGGGGCAGGTATTCGGCCACCGCCTCGGCCGCTTCCTCCAGCGAATCGAAGCCGTGGACGTGCTTGAACATGAAGTCACGAATCCGGGCACTGCCGCTTTTCTCGAACCGCGGCACCACATCGACGAGGACCAGCTTGCTCACCTGCTGGGGCCCGCCCTGACTGGCCACCAGAATTCCGGTCAACCCGCCCATGCTCGCCCCGATGATGACCACCGGCGGGCCCACGGCCTCGATCAGAGCGTGTACATCGCCGGCCAGCGTCTCCAGGGCGTAGTCGGCGTCGGGGGAGCGGTCACTGTCGCCGTGGCCGCGGGTGTCCACGGCCACCACGTGGAACCCCTGCTCAGCCAGGATTTCGCCGGTCTTCTTCCAGGAATGCCGGTTCTGTCCACCGCCGTGCAACATCAAGATCGTCGGCGCGGTGGTGTCGGCACTGCCAGACCGGCGGGGGTTCCACTCATCGGCGACGAGCGTGATGCCGTCGACGCCGCGGAACTCGACTGTCGGTGCTGTGCTCACGGGCGTCCTCTCGAAGCGGCAGGCATCCGACGGTACGACCTGAGGTGATCCGGCCGACGACGGGGGTTCTCGGGTCGGCCCCGAGGCGTCGACCTCCGATTCGAGGGGACGGGTTGTTCAGGCTCGCAGGCGGTGTAGGTGGGCGATGGCGGCGTCGGTCACGGCGGCCGCCGCCTGGAGGTCGGCGCAGGTCATCACCTGGGCGGCTGACTCGGTGAGTATCGCGATGAGAACCCGGGTCAGCAGCGCGCCGGCCGCGGAGGCATCGATGTCCAGGTCGGAGATCCAGCTGCGAAACCAGGCCTGCATGCTGTCGCGCCGGACTCGTTCATACCCGGGGGGAACGTCATCGGCGGCCAGGATCACCGCGATGTGGCGGTGGATCCAGACGGCCTCCAGGTAGCCGCGGGCTGCGGCGTCGAACGTGGCCGGCTGCCCTGTGTCGGCGATGTGTTGCCCGACGGTGGCGGCCAACCTTTCGTGAATGGCCAGAAACAGTTCCGTCTTACCGCCGAAGTGGTGATAGATGCTGCCGATGCTGGCTCCGGAAGCGGTGACGACCTCACCGATGGTCGCTGCGGCGAAACCGTGTTCGCGGAAAACGTCGGCGGCGGCGTCGAGAATTCGCTGTTGTGTGGCGTCGGTTTTCGCCCAACGTCGGCGGTGGAGTTTGACGGGTGTCAACTCAGCTGTCCGGTTGGTAACGCCATTGGCAGTTGCCGGCGCGGTCATGAAGAAACGCTAACTCCGCACTCGGCAATTAAAAGCGTGGTTCAAAATAGCGTTTTGAAAATGTGACCATTTGTTGCCTCGATTTGTCACGCGTATTTGCATTCCGCAATTCACATTGTTGTTTGCTGGTTGAACGGACCGCGAGCTGCGGAGATCCGTCATGCCCGGGTGTGCACCCCGGCGCACGCGGTGTGCAAAGATCGCAGGCGTCACTGAGGCTGCGGCATTCACTGTCGAGGGGTCGGGTGAAATGTTGCTCGCCGCGAAATGGGTGGTGTACGTTCTCCGGGCAGCCTGTGTCATGAGTCACAGTTTTAACGCAGGAAGAGGTTCAGTGTCGGACGGAAATCAACGGCTCGCGCGTTTGATGTACATCCGGCCGCTGCCACAGGTTCAGCGGGACCAGGGGCTCAGGAAAGGTTTCGCCTAGTGGCCACCCCAGAGGTGATCGCCAAGCCGGTACGTTCGATCGGCGGCTTCTTCGCCATGTCCCTGGACACCTTCGTCGCGATCTTCCGGTCCCCGTTCGCCTGGCGTGAGCTGATCCTGCAGACCTGGTTCGTCGCCCGGGTGTCAATCGTCCCGACGCTGATGCTGTCGATCCCGTTCACCGTGCTCCTGGTCTTCACGTTCAACATTCTTCTGGTGGAATTCGGCGCCGCAGACTTCTCGGGAACCGGTGCCGCGATCGGCACCGTCACCCAGATCGGCCCCATCGTGACCGTGCTGGTGGTCGCCGGAGCCGGCGCCACTGCGATGTGCGCCGATCTCGGCGCCCGCACGATTCGCGAGGAACTCGACGCACTACGCGTCATGGGCATCAACCCGATTCAGGCGCTCGTCGTGCCGCGGGTGTTGGCGGCCACGATCGTGGCGCTGCTGCTGTCGGCCTCGGTCGTGGTGGTCGGCATCGCCGGCGGCTTCTTCTTCTCGGTGTTCGTCCAGCACGTCACACCGGGCGCGTTCGTCGCCGGACTCACCCTGATCACCGGGCCCACCGACGTCGTCATCTGCCTGGTGAAGGCCACCCTGTTCGGGCTGTCCGCAGGCTTGATCGCCTGCTACAAGGGCATCTCGGTAGGCGGCGGCCCCGCCGGCGTCGGCAACGCCGTCAACGAGACCGTCGTGTTCACCTTCATCGCCCTGTTCGTGATCAATGTCCTGGCCACCGCGGTCGGCGTCGAGGCCAACATATGACCGCCGTCCAAGGCGACAGCTTCCCGCGGCTCCGTCGCAGACTGAGCGGATGGTCCGACGGCCTGAGCCGGATCGGCCTGCAAACCAAGTTCTACGGCTACACCCTCAAGGGCATCTGGGATGCCTTTCGCTATTACAAGACCGAGATCATCCGGCTGATCGCCCAGATGGGGCTCGGCGCCGGGGCGCTTGCGGTGATCGGCGGCACCATCGCCATCGTCGGCTTCCTCACCCTGTCGACGGGCGCGCTGGTCGCCGTCCAGGGCTACAACCAGTTCGCGACGATCGGCGTCGAAGCGCTGACCGGCTTCGCATCCGCGTTCTTCAACGTCCGGCTGATCGCACCGCTGACGGCCGGGGTCGGGATGGCCGCCACCATCGGTGCCGGTGCCACTGCCCAACTGGGCGCCATGCGCATCAACGAGGAGATCGACGCCCTCGAAGTCATCGGAATCCGCACCATCGCTTACCTGGCCTCGGCGCGGGTGATCGCCGGCGTCGTCGTGGTGATTCCGCTGTACTGCGTGGCCGTGCTGATGTCGTTCCTGGCCGCCCGGGTGGGCACCACCGTCATCTACGGGCAGTCCAGCGGCGTCTACGACCACTACTTCCGGACATTCCTCAATCCCGTCGACCTGATCTGGTCGTTCCTACAGGCCGTGGCGATGGCCTTGGCGATCATGCTGGTGCACACCTACTACGGGTTCACCGCCTCCGGCGGCCCCGCGGGCGTGGGCGAAGCGGTCGGCCGCGCTGTGCGCACGTCGCTCATCATCGCGGCACTGGTGACGGTCATGATCTCACTGGCCGTGTACGGCCAGTCCGGCAACTTCAACCTGTCGGGATAGGCGTCGGGAAACGATATGGATTTCGCGGAAGCCGAAAAGGGCAAAGGGCTGCACCCACTGTGGTGGACGGCCATCCTGCTCGTCGTCATCGTGGCGCTGGCCTATCTCACCGGTGCCTTGTTCTCGGGGTCGTTCAAGTCCTACGTACCGGTGACATTGACCTCCGATCGCGCCGGTCTGGTGATGGAGACGGGCGCCAAGGTCAAGCTGCGGGGCGTGCAGGTAGGCCGCGTCAGCTCGATCAAGGGTGGTGCCGAACCGGTCAGCCTCAAGCTGGAGATCTATCCCGACCAGATCGAGCACATCCCGGCCAACATCAGCGCACAGATCAGGGCCACAACGATTTTCGGCGCCAAGTTCGTCGACCTGGTCTATCCGGAGAACCCCAGCTCCGACCGGTTGGCCGCCGGAGCGGTGGTCAAGTCCAGCAATGTCACCGCCGAGGTCAACACGGTGTTCCAAAACCTGGTCGGCGTCCTCGACCAGGTAGATCCCGCCAAGCTGAACGCGGTGATCTCCGCGCTCGCCGAGGGCCTGCGGGGCCAAGGCGAGCGCATCGGGCAAGCCACCACCGACTTCAATCAGGTGCTGCTGGCTTTGAACCCGCGTAGCGAGACGATCCGCGCCGACTGGCAGGCGCTGCAGGGCTTCAGTGACACCTACAGCGTTGCCGCCCAGGACATCCTGGCCACCCTCGGTGCCGCAAGCACCACCAGCACCACCGTGGTGAACAATGCCAAGCCGCTGGATGCCTTGCTGCTCAACGTGATCGGGCTGTCCAACAGTGGGATCGAGTTGTTGGCTCCCAACCAGGCGAACCTGATCAAGGGCATCAACAATCTGTTGCCGACCACCAACCTGCTGATGAAGTACAACCCGGAGTACACCTGCATGTTGGTCGGCGCCAAATGGCTGCTGGACAACGGCGCGTACGACGCCACCGGCGGCAACGGAAAATCCTTCATCGTCGACGGCGGTGCGCTACTCGGTGACGATCAGTACCGGTATCCGCAGAACCTGCCGGTCATCGGCGCCAAGGGTGGCCCGGGCGGCCAGCCCAGCTGCGGGTCGCTGCCCATCCCCGACAAGAACTGGCCGGTGCGCGCGCTGGTGACCAACACCGGTTGGGGCACCGGTGTCGACATCCGGCCCAACCCGGGCATCGGCTTCCCGGGTTACGGCAACTACCTGCCCGTCACCCGTGGCGTGCCGGAGCCACCCAGCATCCGCAACCTGTTCGGTGGCCCGGCACCCGGCCCCAACGTCGGCAACCCGCCGAAGGTCATCCCCGAACCGGGCGACTACCCGTATGGTGCGCCGATGTACCACCCGGACGGCACGCCGATCTGGAACAACCTGCCACCCGCACCGCCACCCGGTGCGCCGCGGGACCCCGGTGCCACCCCAGGGTCGGAGCCGTTCTTCGTACCCGCCCCCGGGCAGACGCCGACCCCGCTGCCGCCGACCCCGGTACCGAACCCGGCAGTGCCGGGACCCTGACCGAACACATCTTCACCAGACAACGAGAGGCAACACGAAAGTGAAAGACAACCTGGGAGGCGCCCTCTGGCGTTTGGGCATCTTCCTGGTGGTCTGCCTCCTCGGGATGTTCTCGTTGTTCGCGGTGTTCGGCGAGCTGCGCTTCGACAAGGAGCAGACCTACCGGGCCGAGTTCAGCAACGTGACCGGGCTGGAAGCCAACGATTTCGTGCGCATCGCCGGCGTCGAGGTGGGCAAGGTCAAAGACCTGGCCATCCGTGACGACTCCACGGTGCTCGTCGAGTTCTCCGCGGACGACTCGGTGGTGCTGACCGAGGGCAGCCGCGCGGTCATCCGGTACGACGACCTCATCGGTGGCCGGTACCTGCAGCTGGTCGAAGGTGCAGGCGGCACAAAGAAACTGAACCCCGGAGGAACCATCCCGCTGACTCGCACCGAGCCCGCATTGGACCTCGACTCCCTGATCGGTGGTTTCCGCCCGTTGTTCCAGGCGCTGAACGCCGACCAGGTGAACGCATTGTCCGGCCAGCTGATCAGCGCGCTGCAGGGCCAGGGCGCCACCATCGGCTCGTTCCTGTCGCAGACGGCGGCGCTGACCAACACCCTCGCCGACCGCGACCAGCTGATCGGTGACGTCATCGTCAACCTGAACACCGTGCTGGGTTCGTTGTCCGGACAGAGCGAGCAGTTCGGCAAGGCGGTGACGGCGTTGTCGGAGCTGGTGCAGGGTCTGGCTCAGCGCAAAGACGAGATTGCCACCGGCCTGGCCTACACCAACGCCGCGGCCGGTTCGATCACCGCGCTGCTGTCGGAGGCACGACCGCCGTTCCAGAAAGTGATCACCGAAACCGACCGCAGTGCCAGCATCGTCCTGGCTGATCACGACTACTTCGACAACGTGATCAACACCTTGCCCGACGCCTATCAGGTCCTCAACCGGCAGGGTATGTACGGCGACTTCTTCAGCTTCTACCTGTGCGATATCGCGCTCAAGCTCAACGGCAAGGGAGGCCAGCCGGTGTATGTGAAGGTGGCCGGCCAGAGCACCGGGAGGTGCGCGCCGCGATGAGACCTTTCTCAGAACGCAACCCCTTCATCATCGGCTTGGTCGGCATCATCGGGATCGTCGCCATCGTGCTGTTGGCGCTGAACTACAAGAAGCTGCCGGTCATCAACCAAACGTCCTCGTACTCGGCCTATTTCGCCGAGACCGGCGGTCTCGACAGCGGTTCGCCCGTGCAGGTGTCGGGTCTGGAGGTCGGGCAGGTGACCGGGGTCGAGCTCGACGGCGCCCAGGTGCGGATCAGCTTCGACGTCAGCGACGGAGTACGCCTCGGCGACCGCGCCGAAGCCGCGATCAAGACCAAAAGCCTTCTTGGAGCGAAGTTCCTGGAGGTCACACCACGCGGGGACGGGCAGCTCGACGGTGCCATTCCCGTCGACCGCACCACCCCGCCCTATGAGCTGCCGGACGCCCTGGGCGACCTCACCACGACCATCAGCGGGCTCAACACCGACCAGCTCTCGGACTCGCTGCGGGTACTGTCGGACACCTTCTCGGAGACCCCGCCGGATCTGAAGATCGCCGTCGAGGGTGTTGCCCGATTCTCCGAAACTCTCAACGAACGTGACGCACAGCTGCGGGAACTGTTGGGCAATGCCAACAAAGCCACCACCGTGCTCGCCGAGCGCAGCGACCAGGTGGTCTCACTGATCGGCAACACCAACGCACTGCTGGCCGAGTTGCAGACCCAGAGCAGCGCTTTGGACCAGATCTCGAACAACATCTCGGCGGTCAGCCAGCAGCTGGTCGGCTTCATCGGCGAGAACCGGGCCACCATGAAACCGGCGCTGGACAAGCTCAACGGCGTCCTGGCCACGATCGACAACCGCAAGGACCGCGTGGCCAAGTCCATCAACATGCTGGCGACGTACTCGATGGCACTCGGCGAGTCGGTAGCCGCAGGCCCGTTCTTCAAGTCCTACATCTCCAACCTCATTCCGGGCCAGTTCAGTCAACCGTTCATCGACGCCGCGTTCTCCGACCTCGGCCTCGACCCGAACGTGCTGCTGCCCACCGAGTTGACCGATGCCCAGACCGGGCAAGCCGGCACCCCTGCACTGCCGGTGCCGTACCCGCGGACCGGCCAGGGGGGCGAGCCGCGCCTGAACCTGCCCGACGCCATCACCGGCAACCCGGGCGATCAGGGGTGCGGTCCGCCGGGGATTCCGCTGCCCGGACCCACCGGCTGCTACCCGTACCGCGAACCGTTGCCTGCGCCGCCACCCGGTGGGCCGCCGCCAGGACCGCCGGCCGTCGCGCCGCCGGGCGTGGCTTCGACTCCGGCACCGTCAGTGGCTCCCGTCGCGGTCCCGGCACCTGGCCAGCTGCCGCCGATGACACAAATTCTCGGGCCGCCGCCCGGGCCGGCTGATCCGGCGAACTCGGGAGGTGGACAGTGACGGTCTCCCGTAACACCAGAATCGGTGTGGCTGTGGTGCTTGTCCTCACGCTGGTTGCCGGCGTGGCCGTGCTGCTGCGACCCGGCGGGCCGGTGCATCGCACCAACGTGGTGGGTTACTTCGCCAACAGCAACGGCCTTTTCGTCAACGACGACGTGAAAATCCTCGGGGTGTCGGTCGGCAAGATCGACAAGATCGAACCCGAGCCGGAGCGGGTGAAGATCTCGTTCTGGTACGACAGCAAGTACCAGGTGCCCGCCGACGCCAAGGCGGCGATCCTGTCGCCGGCGCTGGTGACGGGTCGTGCCATTCAGCTGACTCCGGCATACACGGGCGGACCGGTGCTGGAATCGGATGCGGTGATCCCGCAGGAACGCACCGCGGTTCCGGTGGAGTGGGACACCTTCCGTCAGCAGCTGCAGCGACTGACCGACACTCTGCAGCCCACCGAATCAGGTGAGGTCAGCACGTTGGGTTCGTTGATCAACACCACCGCCGACAACCTGCGCGGGCAGGGCGCCAATATCCGCGACACGGTGGTCAAACTGTCACAAGCGTTTTCGGCCCTGGGTGACCACAGCACCGACATCTTCTCCACCGTGCGCAACCTGTCGATCCTGGTTGCCGCCCTGCAGGAGAGCACCAACCTGATGCGGCAACTGAATCAGAACCTGGCCGACGTCACCGGCCTGCTCGCCGATGATCCCGACGAAATCTCCTCAGCCGTACGTGATCTCAACGTCGCCGTCGGCGAGGTGCAGACGTTCGTCGCCGAAAACCGGGAAACCCTCGGTACCACCTCGGACAAACTGGCGTCGGTCACACAGATCCTCAACGACAACCTCGACGACGTGAAGCAGGTGCTGCACGTGGCGCCGAACACGCTGCAGAACTACGTGAACATCTACCAGCCGGCACAGGGTGCCGCGACGAGCGTGCTGGCGATCAACAACTTCGCCAACCCCATCTCGTTCCTGTGCGGCGCCATCCAGGCGGCGTCGCGGTTGGGTGCCGAGCAGTCGGCGAAACTGTGTGTGCAGTACCTGGCACCGATCATCAAGAACCGCCAGTACAACTTCCTGCCGATCGGGCAGAACCTGTTCGTGGGTACGCAGGCGCGGCCCAACGAGGTCACCTGGAGCGAGGACTGGATGCGACCGGATTACGTTCCGCCGCAACCGCCCCCGCCGCCGGCTGCTCCCGTTGCGGCGAGCCCCGTGCCGGCCGAGGCGGTGGGCGCGCCGCCGGCACCCAGCTCTCCGCTGGCCGCCGAGGCAGTGCCGACCAACCCGGCCGACGGGCTGCAGGGTCTGATGGTTCCGGGAGCCGGCGCATGACGTGGGTGCGGGCCACCGCCGCCGTCGCTGCCGTCGCGTCCGCAACAGTGCTGTCCGGTTGCGGTGACTGGAAGGGCCTGAACTCCCTGCCGATGCCGGGCACCGAAGGTACCGGTCCCGGGGCCTACACCATTTCCGCGCAGATGCCCGACGTCGACAACATCGAGCAGAACTCCCGGGTCCGCGTCGGTGATGTCACCGTCGGCAACGTCACCAAGATCGAACGCCAAGGCTGGAACGCACTGGTCACGATGAAGCTCAACGGTGACGTGCAGCTACCGGCCAATGCCACGGCGACGATCGGTCAGACCAGCCTGCTCGGTTCGCTACACGTCGAGTTGGCCCCACCGAAAAACGTTGCGCCCGAGGGCAGGCTGACGGACGGTTCGGTGATTCCGCTGTCGTCATCGGGGGGCTACCCGACGACCGAGCAGACCTTGGCTGCGGTGTCGCTGTTGCTCAACGGGGGCGGTATCGCCCAGGTGCAGGACATCACCCGGACGCTGAGCACCGCGTTCGCCGGCCGCGAAGGGGACCTGCGCTCGCTGATCGAGCAGCTGGACACGTTCATCCGGTACAACAACGACCAGAAGAACGACATCATCGCTGCGGCCGAGAGCCTGAACAATCTGGTGGGGCAGTTCGCCGACCAGAAGCCGGTGGTCGACGAGGCGCTGCGCACCATCCCCGATGCGCTGGCCGTGCTCAGGGACCAGCGCGAGCAGCTCTCCGAGGCGCTGGTGCAGCTCGGCAAGTTCAGCGCGTTCGCCGCGGACTCCGTGGAGCAGACCCGCGAGTCGCTGGTGGCCGAGCTCAAGGATCTCGGTCCGGTGCTGCAGTCCCTCGCAGACGCGGGCCCTGCGCTGACCCGGGCTCTGAGCTTCTTCCCGACGTTCCCGTGGCCGAAGGAGACGCTGGCCAACTGGATGCGCGGCGATTACGGAAACCTCAGCCTGGTGTTCGACCTGACATTGAGCCGGCTCGACGCCGGGATCTTCACCGGCACCCGGTGGGAGGGCGACCTGACCGAGCTGGAATTGCAGTGGGGCCGCACCATCGGCCAACTCCCCAGTCCGTACACTGCGGGCAATCCACTGATCGCTCCGTACCGCTGGGACCAGGGGCGCTGACATGTACTTGAGTAGAAAAATCCTCATCCAGCTCGCCGTCTTCGTCACGGTCTCGCTGGTCGCCGGCGCGGTGATGCTGTTCAACTTCATCAACCTGCCCGCGATGCTCTTCGGGGTCGGCGAGTACCGCGTCACCATCGAACTGCCCGAAGCGAGCGGCATCTACCAGCGCGGCAACGTCACCTACCGCGGCACCGAGGTCGGACGCATCGACGATGTGCGGTTGAGCGACAGGGGAGTGGAAGCCACCCTGGTGATGCGCGACGATCACCGGATCCCGGCGGACCTCGACGCCGAAGTGCACAGCCAGTCCGCGGTGGGCGAGCAGTTCATCGCGCTGCTGCCGCGTAGCGGGAACGGACCCGAACTCCAGGATGGCGACGTGATCCCGATGGATCGCACCACCGTCCCGCCGGATGTCAACACTCTGCTCGACGAGACAAACCGTGGCTTGCAAGCGATTCCGCACGACAACCTCAAGACTGCGATCGACGAGGCGTACATCGCCATCGGCGGACTGGGCCCGGAGATCTCCCGGTTCGTCAAGGGCTCCACGGCGCTGGCCATCGACAGCCGCGCCAACCTCGACGAGTTGACGACATTGATCGACCAGTCCAAACCGGTGCTGGATTCCCAGACCGATACCGGCGGTTCGATCCAGGCGTGGGCCTCCCATCTGGCCAGCATCAGCGGTCAGCTGCGTGACCAGGACGACGCCTTGCAGGGTGTGATCGTGAACGGATCACCGGCTGCCGACGAGGTACGTGCGCTCTTCGACCGGCTCCAGCCGACGTTGCCGGTGCTGCTGGCCAACCTGGTCAGCGTCGGCGAGGTGGCGATCACCTACCAGCCGAGTATCGAACAGCTGCTGGTGCTGTTGCCCCAGGGCACGGCCGTCACCTCTGCCACAGGTGTGGCCAACCGGTTCACCAGGCAGGACTACAAGGGTGCTTACCTGAGCTTCAACCTGAACCTCAACCTGCCGCCACCATGCACCACGGGGTTCCTGCCCGCACAGCAGCGACGGCCACCTGCCGACGTGGACGCCCCTGACCGGCCGGCCGGCGAGCTGTACTGCCGGATCCCGCAGGACTCGTCCTTCAATGTGCGCGGTGCGCGTAACGCACCGTGTGTGACGGTGCCCGGCAAACGCGCCGCGACGGTACGCCAGTGTGAGAGCGACGAGGCGTACGTCCCGTTGAACAACGGGTTCAACTGGAAGGGCGACCCCAACGCCACGAACTCGGGCCAGGCGATTCCGGATGTCCCGCCTGGTGCGCCACCTGCGGAAGCAGCCCCGGCGCCCGCGCCGCCGCCGACACCGATCGCGGCCGCCGAATATGACCCAGCAACCGGCACGTACGTTGGACCAGACGGGCATGTCTACAAGCAAGCCGATTTGGCCAAAGGTGCCGCAGAGGAGCAAACATGGCAGACGATGCTGCTGCCCCCGAAGGGAAGCTGAGCGGGCCGCCAACCGACCCCGACTCACCTCAGGGTGCGACGGAATCGCCGACACCGACCGACCAGGACGCCAGTTCGGTGACCGACGGGGCCGGGCCTGAGCACGGCGAGACAGCTGAGGTCGATCAGGACGGCCTGGAGTCTGCGGACGTAACGGCCTCGGAGGTAGTTGACGCGGAGGACGCCGACGCGCCTGTTGACGTCGCTGACGCCCCGCCCGTAGTCCCGCGGGAGCCGATGTCGCCGGTGAAGTTGGCGACCATCATCGGTCTGGTGGTGGTGCTGGCACTGGGTGCAACCGTCGGATGGCTGGGCTATCGGGCGGCGGAGTCTCGCAAGCTCGCCGAGCAGCGCAGTGTGTTCCTTCAGGTCGGCCGTCAAGCCGCGTTGAACCTGACGACCATCGATGCCGCTACCGTGGACGCCGATGTACAGCGGATCCTGGACTCGGCAACGGACGCGTTTTATGACGACTTCTCGTCGCGCACACAGCCTTTCGTCGAGGTCGTGCGTCAGGCCCAGTCGAAGTCCGTCGGGGAGGTCACCTCGGCGGGCCTGGAATCCGAGGATGACGGGGGCGCGCAGGTGCTGGTCGCCATCACTGTGAAAACCTCGAATGCCGGTGCGCCGGAGCAGGAGCCACGTGCGTGGCGGATGCGTATCTCGGTCAAACAAGTCGATGACGACACCAAGGTCTCGAACGTGGAGTTCGTGCCGTGACGCCTGACGACAAGACCCCCGGAACGGACGGCGAGGACGTGGTGGACGACGCGGCGGAGAACTCCGTGACCGACGACACGAACCCGAAGGCGGCTGAGGCCGACACCACCGCCGACGACGTGACCACCAGCTCGGTCTCCGAAGACTCGACCTCGGTTCCCGAAGACTCGGAAGTCACCGATTCGGAAGTTGCCGAATCCGATTCGGCGGCGGAATCCGACGACGCTGTGCCGGAGCCATCCGCGACGAAGGCCGGAGTCAACTGGTCGCGGGTACTCGCCTTCGGGCTGCTGCCGGCGCTGGCGTTGCTCCTCGGCGCGGGGGCCGGTTACCTCAAATGGCAGGACTCCTCGGTTCGCGACACCGATTTCGTGCGTATTCAGTCGCTGCAGATCGCCAAGGACGCCACCGTCAAACTGCTGTCCTACAAGCCCGATACCGTCGAGCAGGATCTCGGGTCCGCCCGCGACCTGCTCACCGGTGAATTCCGCGACTCGTACACCCAGCTGATAGACGACGTGGTGATACCCGGGGCTAAAGAGAAGCAGATCTCGGCCGTGGCCACCGTGCCTGCTGCTGCGTCGGTGTCCGCAGAGCTCAACAAAGCCGTGGTCCTGGTATTCGTCAACCAGACAGTGATGGTGGGCACCGGTGCCCCGACCGCCACCACGTCGAGCGTGCAGATGACGCTGGACCGGGTGGGGGATCGCTGGCTGATTTCCGCATTCGATCCCGTCTGAGCAGGATTGTGATGACCACCGAACCGCAGTGGATCGAGATCGCCGGGTCCGGCGTCACCCTGAAAGCGCTGACGTGGGGCTTTGACCAGGGCGGGCCGGAGCGGCCGATCGCGTTGTGCCTGCACGGATTTCCTGACACGGCCTACGGTTGGCGCAAGATAGCCCCGCAGTTGGTTGCGGCCGGCTACCGGGTGGTGGCGCCGATGATGCGGGGATACGCGCCGTCGGGTTTCCCGGTGGACGGCAGCTATCACGTGGGTGCCCTGATGGACGATGCGCTGCGGGCGCGGGATGCGGCGGGACCCACCGACGGCGACCTGCTGATCGGTCACGACTGGGGCGCTATCGCGGCCACCGGCCTCAGCGCCATGCCAGATAGTCCGTTCCGTAAGGCTGTCATCATGTCCGTCCCGCCATCGGCGTCGTTCCAGCCGCCGGGGCGGATCGCACGCCCTGGCAGGTTGGCTGCCGAAGTGCCGCGCCAACTCCTGCGCAGCTGGTACATCATGTACTTCCAATTGCCTTGGCTACCTGAGCATTCCGCGCAGTGGGTGGTGCCGCGGCTGTGGCGGCAGTGGTCGCCGGGGTACGACGCCACCGAGGATGTGCAGCACGTCTTCACCGCGATCGGTGCTCCCGCGCACTGGCGGGCGGCGCTGGGGCCGTACCGCGCAACGGTCCGTAATTCGGCGCCCCCACAGCGTTTCGCCGGGCTGCACCAGCACTGGCTGTCCGCCCCGCAGCTGCCGGTGCTGTACCTGCACGGCGGCGACGACGGGTGTGCCACCGCTGCCTACACCGACTGGGTCCGACCGATCCTGCCGGTGGGCAGCCGCGCCGAGATCGTCGCGGGCGCAGGTCATTTCCTGCAGCTCGAGCAGCCCGAACGGGTCGGTCGGCTCATCGTCGATTTCGCGTCCGCCGCAGACTGATCCGTGGCTCGGCTCGCGGCGACAGACGCCCAGGCGTTCTGGATGTCGGGCAAGATCGCCAACGATGATTTCTTGTTGTACGCATTCGACGGTGCGCCGCCGCTGAGACCGGCACTGGCGCAGCTGCATCGCCGCGCAGCTGTGTGCCACGACCTGCGGTTGCGCATCCTCGACGACTGTCCGGCCCGATACCCGGCGTGGGTCTACGGTGCGCTCGGGCCGTCGCAATTGGTGGTGCACGACGGTCTGGACTGGCCTGCCTGCATGGCTGCCGTGGCGGATCTCGCTGACGACCAGTTGGACGCGACCACTGCCGCGTGGCGGGTCCATGTCTTCACCCCTGTCACCGAGGTGCCCTCGTCATCTGGGCCGGCAACCGTTGCCGTGCTCCAGATATCGCATGCCCTGGCGGACGGAACGCGGTCTGCTGACCTGGCCGGGTGGTTGTTCGGCCGTGCCACGCCGGTGAAGGCGGTCACGGCCCCACGGCCGGGGAGTCTGGTGCTGCGGTCGGTAACCGCTGCGCGGGCCCATCAGCAGCTGGTGCGCGACACCGCCGCCGGTGTCCTGCCCGTACCGGCTGCGCCCAGCCCGCCGCTGCTGACCAATTCGATGCCGGCAGGCGCGCGGACAGTGCGCACACTGCTGCGGCGCCGCGCGAGCCTGGGCGATCGCACGGTCACGGTGTCGGTGTTGACGGCGATTTCCACCGCCCTGGCCGGCTATCTACGGGACCGCGGCGAGGAGGTGTCTGGGCTGGCTGCTGAAGTGCCCATGGCCTACTCCGGGGTCCGGCACGCGCACAATCACTTTCGTAATATCGGGGTGGCTCTGCACCCGGATCTACCCGTCGCCGGGCGAGCCGAGGTGATCGCCGCGCAGTTATCGGCCGGCCGGGCTCGCAGTGAGCACCCGGCAGCCCTCGCCGAGCGCCGGTCCTTCGCCGCGGTGCCCGCACCATTGCTGCGATGGGGACTGCGCCACTTCGACACCTCGACCCGGCCGCCGGCGGTGACGGGTCACACCGTGGTGACCAGCGTGTACCGCGGTGCCGCCGACCTGCACTTCGGCGATGCCCCCGTGCTGTTCACCGCGGGGTATCCGGCGCTGTCGCCGATGATGGGGCTGGTGCATGGCGTGCACGGGATCGGTGATGCCGTGGCGATCAGTGTGCATGGCACTGAATCCGCCGGGGATGTGGACGATTACGTGGCGCGACTCGCGCGTGCGCTCGGGTGATGCGTTGTTGTCCGTGGCGACTCGCCCTTTGTTTTCCGGGGTAGTGCACCGCAAATCGTTACACAGGGCCTACATTCTGTTGCGTGACTGCCTACGACTTCGCACTCCTTGTCCTGCGGGTGGTGCTCGGCCTGACGATGGCTGCGCACGGATACAACAAGTTCTTCGGCGGCGGCCGGATCCCCGGCACCGCCGGGTGGTTCGACAGCATCGGCATGAAGCCGGGCCTGTTTCACGCCCGCGTGGCCGCCACCACCGAGATGGCCGCCGGCATCGGTTTGGCGGTGGGTCTGTTGACGCCGATTCCCGCGGCCGGGTTCGTCGCGTTGATGTTGGTGGCCGCATGGACAGTGCACCGCAAGAACGGATTCTTCATCGTCAAGGAAGGTTGGGAGTACAACCTCATCCTGGCCGTCGCGCCGGTGGCCATCGCGGGTCTCGGCGCGGGGAAACTGAGCTTGGACTACCTGCTGTTCTCGGACACCGGGCTGTGGGATCTGTTGCACGGCTGGTGGGGTCTGGCCATCGCGGTGGTGCTGGGTCTGGCCGGCGGTATCGGCCAGCTGGCCATCTTCTACCGCCCACCCGTGAAGGCCTGATCGGGCGTCAACCGTGGTCGCCGTGCCGGCCGAGCGTCTGCACCGGGGTCGCACCGGGGCGGGTCCACTGCGGTAGCGGCCGGCTGGTCGGACCCCAGGTCGCATTCCCGTCGGCGTCCGACCGCCAGGTCCAACACGAGTGACGCCCCGCCGGCCGGCCCGCCGGGTTGTCCTCCCACGCCTCACCCCGGCCGAACGGCGTCATGTCGAGCAGGCCCATGGACCCGTTGACCGGTTCGTTCCCGCGACCCGTCGTGGAGTAGGTGAGGAACGCCCGGTGCCCGTCGCGCAGGTAGCAGGTGATCGACCCCATGCTGTCGCCGACCGGGGCGGGGACATCGCGCACCGAGTACCACGGCTGGGTGTAGCCCATGAAGTCGATGTAGGAGGCCACCTCGGGCCAGCGGCCCGTCGTCAGCAGTGCGAATGAGACGCCGCGGGCATTGAGATAGACAGCATCCTTGAGGTGCCAGGCGGTGGTGGTGCAGCCCTCGCACTGACCCTGGTGCGGCGCGCCGTCGTGCCACATGTGTTTGTAGACCACGAGCTCGTCGCGACCCTGGAACAGGTCCAGGAAGGGCACGGCGCCGTCGGCTCCGATGACGTCGACCGTGCCGTCGAACTCCACCATCGGCAGCCGGCGGCGGGCCGCTGCGAGCGCATCACCCGCGCGGGTGTGGGCCTTCTCGCGGACCAGCAGCTCGCTGCGGGCCGCCTGCCAGGTGCCCAGGTCGACCACCGGCGGTCGACCAGGCAGCGCGGTGTTCGGGTCTGTTGTCATGAGGCCTCCTCTGGCGTCACAGCGTCCCCAGAAGAGACCTGCGACGGGACCAGAACTCATCGGCGGAGAACCAAGTGGGGGACACAGACTAGAACACGTTCTAGTCTGACCCCCATGGGATTTCTGAAGCAGAACACTCCCCAGGTCGACCTCGAGGAGTGGAACAAAGGCACCCGCGCCGAGAAGATCATTCCGATGGCCAGGCACTGGGCCGAGGTCGGGTTCGGCACCCCGGTGGCATTGCACCTGTTCTACGTCGCCAAGATTGCTGCCTACATTCTCGGCGCCTGGCTGATCGTGCTGACCACCACCGGGATCGACGGCTTCACCAACGTCGCCCAGTGGTACGCCGAGCCGATCGTCTTCCAGAAGGTCGTGCTCTACACGATGCTGTTCGAGGTCGTCGGCTTCGGTTGCGGTTTCGGACCGCTGAACAATCGGTTCTTTCCGCCGATGGGATCGATCCTGTACTGGCTGCGGCCCGGCACCATCCGACTGCCACCGTGGCCGAACCGGATCCCACTTACCAAGGGCGACAGACGTACTGCGTTCGACGCGGCGGTGTACGGGGCGCTGCTGGTGGTATTGCTGGTCGCGCTGTTCTCCGACGGGACAGGACCGGCAGCGGGCACCGAGGTAGGTGTGCTGCCTGCGTGGCAGCTCTGGACCGTCCTGGGGTTGTTGGCGCTGATCGGCCTCCGGGACAAGGTGATCTTCCTGGCCGCTCGCGGTGAGGTGTACGGCTCACTCACGGTGGCCTGCCTGCTGGCCTCCCACAGCGTCGTCGACATGATCGTCGCCGCCAAGCTGGTCTGCCTCGTCATCTGGCTCGGCGCGGCCACCTCGAAGCTCAACAAGCACTTCCCGTTCGTCATCTCCACGATGATGAGCAACAACCCGGTGTTCCGGCCGCGTTGGATCAAACGGCGCTTCTTCGAGCACTTTCCCGACGACCTGCGCCCGGGGCGGGCGTCGCGATTCCTGGCGCACTTCTCCACCGCGATCGAGGGCCTGGTCCCGCTGGTGCTGTTCTTCTCCCACGGCGGCTGGGCAGGGGGGATCGCGGCATTCGTCATGCTGTGCTTCCACTTCGGGATCTTGTCTTCAATCCCGATGGGAGTGCCGCTGGAGTGGAACGTCTTCATGATGTTCTCCGTGGTGGCACTGTTCGTCGGCCACCCCGATATCGGCCTGGGCGACATGACCAGCCCGCTGCCCATCCTGCTGTTCGTCGTTGTTGCGGGCACCGTCGTGCTGGGAAACCTGTTCCCGCGCAAAGTGTCCTTCCTTCCTGGCATGCGTTACTACGCCGGGAACTGGGACACCTCGCTGTGGTGCCTCACGCCCTCAGCCGACGCGAAGATCGCCAAGAACATCGTCGCGATCGCCAGCATGCCGGCTGCCCAGCTCGAGAAGTTCTACGGCAGCAAGGAAGCCGCGCAGATCCCGATGTACATGGGTTATGCCTTCCGGGCGTTCAACACTCACGGGCGGGCGCTGTTCACGCTGGCGCACCGCGCGATGGCCGGGCACAACGAGGACGACTACACCCTCACCGACGGTGAGCGCATCGTGTCCACGGCGATCGGCTGGAACTTCGGCGACGGCCACATGAGCAACGAGCAACTCGTCGCCGCACTGCAGCAGCGCTGCGGGTTCGAGCCGGGTGAGGTGCGCATCGTCATGCTCGACGCACAACCCATCCACCGGCAGACCCAGCAGTACCGCCTGGTCGATGCGGCGACGGGGGAGTTCGAAAGCGGCTACGTCGACGTCGCCGACATGGTGACCCGCCAGCCGTGGGACGACACCGTGCCGGTGCACGTGCTGCGCAGCAGCACATTACGGTGAGCCTCAGCCGGCGATGGCTTCGGCGATCGGGGTGTCGCCGTTGTTGAACTCGATGGTGCGACGGATCGTCGAGTCGTCGGCCAACACCGCCGCTGCGACCAGCGCGACGTCCTCGCGCGTCACCGCGCCGTCGGCGGCGTCCGGTCCGACCGTGATCCGTCCCGTCGCCGCGTCCAGTGTCAGCCTGCCGGGTCCCAGAATGGTCCAGTCCAACCCGCTGGCCCGCAGGTGGGCATCGGCGGCCGCCTTCGCCTGCGCGTAGGCGTAGAACGAGTTGTCTTCGGAGACACCATGATCGGGTCCTGCGCCGAAGTAGGAGACCATGACGAAGCGACGCGCCCCGGCCCGTTCTGCCGCATCGATCACCCGGATCGCGGCGTCGCGGTCGACGGAGTAGGTGCGCGCGGGGTCGCCGCCGCCGGCGCCTGCGGCGAACACCACCGCGTCGTGATCTGCCAGCAACCCGGCCAGTGCGTCGGTGTCGAGGCTTTCGATATCGGCTACCAGCGGTTCGGCGCCGGTGGCTGCCACGTCGTCGGCGTGCTCGGGGTTGCGGAACACCGAGGTCACCGTGTGCCCGTCGGCCGTGAGGTTCCGGGCCAGATGAAGTGCGACCTTGCCGTGGCCGCCGATGATGGCGATGCGTGACATTGCTGTCCTCTCTGGGGCGCTTCGTGGTGCGTCGATGGTGCAGTCCGCACAACCCGAACATTGCGGGCCGGAATTCCGACCCCGCCGTTGGCGAGTACCCATTGCTGGTGTTATGAACGACGTGACAAACCAACCACTTAGTTGGGACGTGTTAGTGAGATCGGGAGGAGACATTCATGGCTGAAGCCGTGATCGTGGAGGCTGTACGGTCCCCAGTCGGCAAGCGCAACGGCGGGCTGTCGGGGGTGCATCCGGGTGAGTTGTCGGCGCAGGTCCTCAACGGACTGGCCGAGCGCGCCGGCATCGACCCCGAGATCGTCGACGACGTCATCTGGGGTTGTGTCATGCAGGCCGGCGAGCAGGCGCTCGATATCGCGCGCACCGCGGTACTGGCCGCCGGCTGGCCCGAGACGGTCCCGGGCGTGACCGTGGACCGCCAGTGCGGTTCCAGCCAGCAGTCGGTGCACTTCGCCGCTGCCGGTGTGGTGGCCGGCCATTACGACGTGGTGGTCGCCGGCGGTGTGGAGTCGATGTCTCGTACCCCGATGGGCTCCTCGCTGGCCAATGGTGGGCACCCCTACCCCGAGGCCTTCCGTAGCCGCTACACCCAGACTCCCAACCAGGGCATCGGCGCGGAGATGATCGCCTCCCAGTGGGGTTTCAGTCGCACAGACCTGGACCAGTTCTCGCTGGGGTCACACGAAAAGGCTGCAGCGGCACAGGATTCCGGTGTGTTTGATGACCAGATCGTCGGCATCAAAACCAAGGACGCCGACGGCAACGATGTCGCGGTCACCAAGGACGAAGGCATCCGCCGCGGCGGTACGGTCGAGAAGATGGCGGGCATCAAGCCGGCATTCAAAGAAGACGGCGTGATCCACGCGGGCAATGCCTCGCAGATCTCCGACGGCTCGGCAGCGCTGCTGTTCATGTCGGCGGAGAAGGCCAAGTCGTTGGGGCTCAAGCCGATTGCGAAGGTGCACACCGCGGTGCTGGCCGGGGCAGACCCGGTGATCATGCTGACCGCACCGATTCCGGCCACTCAGAAAGCGCTCAAGCGCTCCGGTCTGTCGCTCGACGAGATCGGCGTCTTCGAGGTCAACGAGGCGTTCGCGCCGGTGCCGTTGGCCTGGCTCAAGGACATCGGCGCCGACGAGAAGAAGCTGAACCCCAACGGTGGTGCCATCGCGCTGGGGCACCCGCTCGGCGGATCCGGCGCCCGCATCATGACGACCATGCTGTATCACATGCGGGACAAGGGAATTCAGTACGGTCTGCAGACCATGTGTGAAGGTGGCGGCCAGGCCAACGCCACCATTCTGGAGCTGCTGTGACCGAAACCCTGGCTCCCGGTGCACTTACCGAGCGGCGGGGCAACGTCCTGATCATCACGATCAACCGTCCCGAGGCGCGTAACGCCGTCAACGCCGCGGTGAGCACTGCCGTCGGCGATGCGCTGGCCGCCGCCCAGGCCGACCCCGAGGTGCGGGTGGTCGTCCTGACCGGGGCGGGGGACAAGTCGTTCTGCGCGGGCGCCGACCTGAAGGCGATCTCGCGGCGCGAGAACCTCTTTCACCCGGACCACCCGGAGTACGGCTTCGCCGGCTATGTCAGCCATTTCATCGACAAGCCGACGATCGCGGCCGTCAACGGCACCGCGCTCGGCGGTGGTACCGAGTTGGCGCTGGCCAGTGATCTGGTGGTGGCCGAGGAGCGGGCGAAGTTCGGGCTGCCGGAGGTCAAGCGTGGGCTCATCGCCGCCGCGGGAGGTGTGTTCCGCATCGTCGATCAGTTGCCGCGCAAGGTGGGTCTGGAGTTGATCCTGACCGGTGAGCCGCTCAGTGCTGCGGACGCGCTGAAGTGGGGTCTGATCAACCAGGTGGTACCCGACGGCACAGTGGTGGACGCTGCGGTGGCTCTGGCAGAGCGGATCGCCGGAAACGCGCCGCTGGCGGTGCAGGCCAGCAAGCGGGTGGCCTATGGCGTCGACGACGGCGTGGTCACCGGTGAGGTGGACGGCTGGGCGCGCACCACCCGCGAGATGGTGGGGGTGTTCCGGTCCGAGGACGCCAAAGAAGGGCCGCTGGCCTTCGCGCAGAAGCGCCAGCCGGTCTGGAAGGCCCGCTAACCCCCGCTAACCCCCGCGAGCAGACGCAAACTCGAGTGATTCGGGCTCGAAAGCTCGAGTTTGCGTCTGCTCGGCAGGAAAAAAATCAGGCAGGGGCTTCGGTGGGCGTGGCCTCGGCGGGCAGCGACTCGGTGGGCGCTGCCGGCGGGGTGGTCTCAGTCGGCGACGTGGTGGTCGTCTCGGAGGTGCTCGTCGGCGACGTCGTGGTGGTCGCAGTCCCGGGCAGCGCCTCGTTCGGGTTGAGCACGGTGTCGATCATGTAGATCTTGGCGCTCGCCGCGGTGATGCCGCCGCAGACCACCTTGGCGACGTCGTCGACCTTGATGTTGTCGCCGCTACCGGTGATCGTCAGCTGGGCGCCCTGCTGCGAGGTCAGCTTGCCCTCGATGGTGTCGGGGCCCAGATAGCCCAGCGCCATGTGGTAATACAGCACGCTGGTCAGCTCTTCAGGGTTGTTCTTGAGCGACTCGAGCTCGCCCGGATCCAGCTTCGCGAACGCCGCATCGGTGGGGGCGAAGACGTTGTAAGGGCCGTTGTCCAGCACGCCCACCAGGTTGACCGCGGGATTGACCTGACCGGAGATGGCCTGGCTGAAGGTGCTCAACTCCGGGATCGAAGCGATCGCCGCGGACGCGGTCTGCGTCATCATCGAGCTGAACGAGCCGGCGCCGGTGGGCGCGGCTTCCTTCAACGCACCGCACTCGGGGCCCTTCGGTTCAGGGACGTCCGAGGCGGCGACGGGGATCGGCGGCGGCGTGGGCGCCGGCGTCGGCTCGGCCAGAGCGCTCACCGCGGTGGGGATGGACAGGGCGATGGCAGCGATGGCTGCGGCTACACCGAAGGTCTTGGTACGAGTCGTCACGTGCGGCTCCTTTCGCCTGATACGTCGTCGAACATTCGTCGGCCGTTACGCACAGAGGCTGTGGTTGATCGGTCGGCGAGACGCGACAAAAGCGCATCAAGCCAGCTCAGATCGTAAGCTCTGCCGTCCAGTCCCTCAAAAAGGGGCCTCATCAGCGGGCGGGCTCGGGAGCCGGAATCGGGGCTGCCCGCCGCACCGACAAGCACAGCAGCGCCGCCGCGGCGCACAGCCCGGCCGCCAGGTAGAACGCCAGGTCGTAGTCGCCACGCAGGTCCCGCAGCCAGCCGGCGCCCGCGGCCGCAACCGCCGCGCCCAGTTGATGGGCGGCGAACACCCAGCCGAACACAATCGGCGTCTGCGACCCGAAATAGTTGCGGCACAACGCAATTGTCGGCGGCACGGTAGCCACCCAGTCGAGGCCGTAGAAGATGATGAACACCCAGGTGCCGGGATCGGCGTGCGGGGAAAGCAGTGCGGGCAGCAGCGTCAGTGAGATGCCGCGACCGGTGTAATAGACCACCAGCAGTAGCCGTGGGTCGACGCGGTCGGTGAGCCAACCGGAGAACACCGTGCCTGCGACGTCCATGACACCGATGAGTGCCAGCAGGCCGGCGGCCACGGTGGTGGGCATGCCGTGGTCGTTGGCAGCCGGGATGAAGTGGGTGCCGATCAGCCCGTTGGTGGTCATCCCGCAGATGGCGAAGCTGCCGGCCAGCAACCAGAAGGCGGGCACCCGGGCGCCCACCAGCAAGCTGGAGAACGCCGCGGCGAAGCTCGAGCCCGGCGGTCGGGGTGCGGGACCGGTGTCGACGGCCGGCTCGCGACCGTAGGGGGTCAGGCCCTTGTCGTGCGGCCAGTTCCTCATCAACAGCACCACCGGTGGGATCACCACCAGTGCACCGGCCGCCACCAGCAGCGACGCCCATCGCCAGCCGTGCTGGGTGGTCACCGCGGCGACGGCGGGCAGGAAGATCAGCTGGCCCGTGGCACCCGCTGCTGTCAGCACCCCGGTGACCAGCCCGCGCTGCGCCTCGAACCACCGGGTGGCAATGGTCGCGACGAAGCCCATCGAGATGGCCCCGGTGCCGGCACCCACCAGCACGCCCCAGAACAGCACCAGTTGCCAGCTCGCGGTCATCGTCACGCTCAGTGCACTGCCTGCGGCGATCATGCCCAGGGCTCCGGTCAGCACCGGCCGGATCCCGAAACGGTCCATCAATGCGGCGGCGAACGGGGCGGTCAGGCCGAACAGCGTCATGTTCACCGCCATCGCCAGCCCCACCACCCCGTGTGACCACCCGAATTCGTCGTGCAGCGGATTCATCATCACGCCGGGGACGGAACGGAACCCCGCGGCGCCGAGGATCGCGACGAAGCTGACGGCGGCCACCACCCATGCCCAGTGCAGGCGGGGCGCGGTACCGGTGCGGGCGGTAACGGTCACCGCACGACTATCGCCCGAGCCGCGGCTGCTCGCCTAGTGGCAACAGTGCCTATATTCGTCAAAAACATGCCATCATCGATGGATGCCGGCGAAGCACCGTGTTGCAGTCCTGCTGCTCGACCCCGTGGTGGGGTTCGACGCGACGATCGCGCCGACGCTGTTGGGGGCGGCCACCGGTGCCGGCGGCGCACCGCTCTACGACGTGGTGACCTGCGGATTGACGCCGGCGCCGGTGCTGTCCACCAACGGTTTCGCTGTCGTGCCCCAGGCCGGTGCGGAGGCGCTTGCCACCGCAGACACCGTCGTGATCCCCGGCACCCACTATCGGCCGGCCCGCGTCGACGGCGTGTTGGGCCCCGACGCGGCGACCGCGCTGGCGTCGGTGCGGCCGGGTTGCCGGATGGTGTCCATCTGTACCGGCGCGTTCGTGCTGGCCGCCGCCGGTCTGCTCGATGGGCGCCCGGCCACCACCCACTGGCAGTACGCCGACGACTTGCGCGCGCTGTATCCGCAGGTGCATCTGGACGAGAATGTGCTGTTCGTCGACGACGGGGACGTGCTCACGTCGGCTGGGCTGGCCGCCGGTCTCGACCTCTGCCTGCACATCATTCGTCGCGACCACGGTGCACAGGTGGCCAATGCCGTGGCCAGGTACTGCGTGGTTCCCCCGTGGCGTGAGGGTGGGCAGGCGCAGTTCATCGACCGGCATCTGCCGGCCGAGGACACCGCTTCGACCGCCGCCGCCCGCACCTGGGCGTGTCAGCACCTGGTCCAGCCGCTGACCATCGGGACACTGGCCCGACGGGCGGAGATGAGCCCACGCACGTTCATCCGACGCTTCCAGGAGGAGACGGGCGAGTCGCCTGGTGCCTGGGTGCGGGCCCGGCGAATCGATCACGCCCGGGAGTTGCTCGAGCAACGCGATCTGCCGATCGACGAGATCGCGCGCCTGTCGGGGCTCGGCACCGGGGCGAATCTGCGTCACCATCTGCGCCGCGGTCTCGGCATGTCGCCGACGGCATATCGCAAGGTGTTCCAGGGGACGGCGCTCAGAGGGCCAGCAGCGGCGGGTTGAGCCGGGCGAAACCCTCCTGGCGGAAGTAAGGGAAGTAGGGATACGGCGCTTCACGGTGGCTGGCCGCGTCCAGGCGGGCGATCTGGTCAACTTCCAACCGCCAGCCCACCGCGCCGAGGTTGTCCTCGAGTTGGCGGGCGTTGCGGGCGCCGACGATCACCGACGACACGGTGGGGCGGCGCAACAACCAGTTCAGTGCGATCTGTGGCACCGACTTACCGGTTTCGGCTGCGATGTCGTCCAACACGTAGACCACGTCGAAGAGGGTGGATTCGTCCACGGGTGGGCCCTGTTCGGCGGTCTTGTGCAGCCGGCTGCGTACCGGCAGTCCCGTGCCGCGTCGGATCTGTCCGGTCAGCCGGCCCCAGCCCAGCGGGCTCCAGACCAGCGCGCCGACGCCCTCTTCGAGCCCGAGCGGTAGCAGTTCCCACTCGTAGTCGCGGCCGATCAGCGAGTAGTACACCTGGTGGGCGACGTAGCGCGTGCGATGGCTGGCGTCGGCCGCCGCCAGCGACTTCGCGAGTTGCCAGCCGCTGAAATTGGACACCCCGGTGTAGCGGATCTTGCCGCGTTTCACGAGCACGTCAAGGGTGTCCAGCACCTCGTCGATCGGGGTGTGGGCGTCATACCCGTGCAGCTGGAACAGATCGATGCGGTCGGTCTGCAACCGCAGTAGGGCTGCGTCCACGGCGTGGATGAGCCGCGCTCGCGAGGTGCCCCAGTCGCCTGGGCCCTCGCCCACCGGAAGGCCGGCCTTGGTCGAGATGAGTACGTCATCGCGCCGTCCCCGCAGCGCGGCCCCGAGCACCTCCTCGGAGGCGCCGTCTGAATAGACGTCAGCGGTGTCGAACAGCGTGATGCCGGCGTCGATGCACAGGTCGACCATGGCGCGCGCTTCGGCCGCGCTGGTGTCACCCCAGGCGCCGAAGAATTCACCTGCGGCACCGAATATTGCTGCGCCAAAGCTCAATTCAGAGACAACCAGCCCAGAATTGCCGATTCGACGATATTCCATCACTACTCCTTAATGGGACAATATTCCTGTTAGCGAACGGTAGCACCGGAGTGGTGATTAACGAAACTCCGATCCCATTAAGCTTGTCGGGTGGCTACGTCTCGTCCCGGCGGCAGAACCGCCGCCGTTCGGTCGGCGGTGTTGCGCGCCGCAGGTGATCTGCTGGTGGAACGCGGGCTCGCCGGGGCCGAACTCAGTGCGGTCGCCGAACGCGCAGGAGTCGGAAAGTCCACCGTGTACCGACGCTGGGGGACAGTGCCCGCGCTGGTGGCCGATCTGCTGACCGAGATGGCCGAGACGTCATTGCCGAGGGCGCATACCGGCACCCTGCGCGGCGATCTACTGGCCAACGCCGACCTGATCCGGCGCACTCTCGCCGACCCGCGCCAGGGCAGGCTGTTCAAAGCGATCATCGCTGCGGCGACCTGCGACGCTGAGACGGCAGCGGCCCTCTCGGGGTTTTATGAGTCGCGTCTGGTGGAACTGTCGCCAGTGGTGACCGACGGCATCTCCCGCGGTGAGGTACCGCCGGGCACCGACCCGGCCGACGTCATCCGCTACATCTCGGCGCCGCTGTACTACCAGGCCCTGACCAGCACGACACGGCTGACCCGGGCGGATGCCGAGCGCGGAGTAGATGCTGCGCTGGCGGCCGCCCAGGCCGGGGTTTTCGTCCGCGGCCAGGCATAGCGCCCAGACGTCATCCGACCTGCCGTGTTCTAAGTCACGCAGTCCACTGCGGCGTGACGGGGTAAACCCCTTCGGTGAAAGCGATGCGCATACTGGTCACCGGAGCCACCGGCTACATCGGCTCACGACTGGTGGCACGCCTGCTCGCCGCAGGCAACGAGGTGGTCGTCGCGACGCGCAACACCGACAAAGTGGCGGCCTTCGGATGGCGTGATGACGTCACCGCCGTCACGCTCGACGCCGACTCCTCGGACTCCGCGGCGCTGGCATTCGCCGAGGCCGGCCACATCGACATCGTCTACTACCTGGTGCACGGGATCGGTCAACCCGACTTCCGGGAACGGGACCGACAAGCCGCCACCAATGTCGCCGAAGCCGCCAAGAAGGCCGGCGTCAGCCGCATCATCTACCTCGGCGGGTTCGTCCCCGACGACGACACCCTCTCCGACCACCTCGCCAGCCGTGCGGAAGTGGCCTCTGCCCTCGAGATCGACGGCGGCCCGGAAGTGGTGTGGCTGGGTGCCGCCGTCGTCATCGGGGCCGGGTCGACGTCATTCGAGATGGTCCGCTACGTCGGCGACCGGCTACCGCTGATCCCGCTGCCGTCCTGGGCCGACAACGCAATCGACCCCATCTCGATCAGTGACGTGTTGTACTACCTGGTGGCCGCAGCCGACAAGCACCTGGTACCGCCCGGGGCCTACGACATCACCGGTCCTGACTCCACGACCTACCGTGGCCTGATCGGCGGGTACGTGCACGCCGCGGGCAACAGCCGCAACGGTTTGCCGATCAGCGGCTGGCCGGAAGCGCTGATCCCCAAGTCGTTGACGGCATGGGTCGCGGGCAACGTGGTCCCGGTGCCGACCGGCCTCGCGGTGGACCTCATCGCCTCGCTGGACCACCCGATGACGGCCTCGGGCAGCCTGTTACGCGATATTGTTCCGGACCCGCCCGGCGGGCTCACCCCTATCGACGACGCCATCGCGGCGGCGGTCGCCTCCCCCGAACCCCGACCGGTCGACCGGCTGGCGGACCCGCACCACCTCGCCGACAGTGACGCGCCCTGGGCCGGTGGAGACGTGTTGCGGCTCAAGCGCTTTGTCAGTTGTATCGCGCCGTCGGTCGCCCGCCCGGCGTCGTCCCTGTTTTCCCTGATGCCCAAACCGCTTGCGGCCCTGGCACGTACCGGCGTGGACATGGCCAGCAGCCTCATCCTCAAAGTTGATCCTGCGTGACCGAGACCCGCACCCTTCGTGACGAGATCGTCGGCGTCCTGACAGCTGTAGCTGGGCCCCATTCGGAACCCCCGTCCATAGTGCGGCGACGGCGCATCGTGGTGACAGTGGTCCTGGTGCTGGGTGCCTCGACGCTGGCGCTTTCACTGAACCAGGAACCCGGGGACCCGGCGTTCTACTGGCTGACGTTCCTGCTGGCAGGTATCTGGGCCGGCGGGGCGTTCCTGTCCGGGCCGCTGCACCTGGGTGGCATCTGCTGGCATGGCCGCAACCAGCGGCCCGTGCTGACCGGCATCGGAATCGGGCTGCTGCTCGGTGGCGCGTTCGTGGTGGGCGCGTTGATCGTCCGGGAGATCGAACCGATTGCCGAATTCATCACGCGGGTATTGATTTTCGCCAATCAGGGCGCGCTGTGGCTGGTTGTGGTGATCACCCTGGTCAACGGTGTCGCAGAAGAGTTGTTCTTCCGCGGCGCGCTGTACACCGCGCTGGGCGTGCGCGCACCGGTGGTCATTTCAACCGTCATGTACATCATCGCCACCTCGGCCAGCGGCAACCCGATGCTGGGTTTCGCCGCGATCATCCTGGGCACCGTCTGCGCGCTGGAACGCCGGGCCACCGGCGGTGTGTTGGCGCCGGTGCTGACCCACCTGGTGTGGGGCCTGATCATGGTGTTGGCCCTGCCGCCGCTGTTCGGCGTGTAGAACCGAGCGCCGAAACTGCATGCAGTCTCGGCGCTCAGTTCAGCGGATGCGCGATCTCGTCGCGTGGCATCTTGGCCGCCCACAACGCGATCCCGGCGAACAGCACCGGCGCGACACCGGCCACCAGGAAGATCGTCTCGATCGACACCACCTTCGATACCGGTCCCGCGATGGCGAACGAGACCGGCAGGAACGCCAGCGACACAAAGAAATCCAGGCTCGATACCCGCCCCAGCATCTCTGAGGGCACCCGACGCTGGAGCAGCGTCCCCCAGATCACCATGCCGGCGCCGTCGCCCACCCCGAAGACAAAGGCCGAGGCCGCCATCACGGCGAACGAACTCGTCCACCCCAGGATCACCAAGGGCAGCGCCCCGACTCCCCACAGCAGCATCAACACCGTCAGGTATCTGCGTGGCAACCGCACCGAGGACACCGCCACCGCACCCAACGCGCCCCCGGTGCCGAACGCCGCCAGTACCAGACCGTAGATCCGGGCCCCGTCGTCGAACCGGTCCGCGGTGATGAACGGCAGGAGCACCTCGATCGGGCCCATGGCCAACAGCACGAACATGCTGGCGAACAGCAGGGTGGCGAACAGCCACGGGGTACGCACCATGAACAGGCATCCCTGGCGCAGATCGGCCCACACCTGCTGGCGTTCGGGCGTTTCCACGACGCCGGTGCCGACGGGCCGGGTAGCGATCAGCAGGACCAGCGCCACACCGAAGATCACGGTCACGGTCACCGACCCCAGCGACGGGAACGTCGCTGCGACCAGCACGCCGGCAATGGCGGGCCCGGCGGCGCGCTGCAGGACCGGGCGCAACACCCCCTCGACCCCGTTGGCCGCCAGTAGCTGCTCCTGCGGCAGGATGCGGGGCAGATACGCGCTGTAGGCCGGAAAGAAGAACGCCGCCGCGATACCGAGCGCCGCTGCTGCCACGGCCATATGCCAAACCCGAAGTGCACCAGTCAATCCCAGAACTGACACCGCGGCAACGGCCACGAAGTTCGCCGCTTCGACGATGAGGATGATGGAGCGCTGCGGGAAGCGGTCGGCGGCGATCCCGCCCACCAGGACAAAAGCCACCAGGCCGCCGCCGAGGCAGGCCGCCACCAGTGACAGCGCATTCGGATCGTGGTTGAGTTCCATGACCTGCAGGGCCATGACGACGGTCCACATGCCTTCGGCGAAGATCGACAGCGACACCGCCGTGATCAGCAGGCGGTACTCCCGGAAGCGGAACGGGGCCAGCACCCGCCAACCGCCGGGTGCGCACAGCTCGCGCGCGTCCGGTTGATGGTCGGTTTCGGTACCCATGTGTTGATGGTCGCCGACCGACCAGCGTGTCGTCCAACGATTTTCGCCGCGGTTGTGGAGCTCCCCGGCGCAGTGCCGGGGAAGACTCACAAATCCCTAGCGGTCGGTGAAGGTGGGGGTGCGGCGTTCTTGGAACGCCTTGATGCCCTCGCGGAAATCGGTACCGTGCAGCAGGGCGATCTGGCCTTCGGTCTCGCGATCGATCGCCGGCTCGAGCTCGGTCAGCGTGGCGGCGTTGATGGCGTGCTTGGTCTTGGCCAACGACACCGCGGGGCCGGCACTCAACATCGAGATCACCTGGGCCACTTGGGTTTCGAAGTCATCAGCTGGATACACGGCGCTGACCAACCCCCACGACAACGCCTCCTCGGCGCCGATGCGCTCGGCCAGCAGCGCCATCCGCATCGCCCGTGCGCGGCCCACGGACGCGGCCACCAGTGCCGACGCGCCGCCGTCGGGCATCAGGCCGATCTTGGTGAACGCCAGCATGAAGAACGCCTTCTCCGAGGCCAGCACCAGGTCGGCTGCCAGGGCAAGGGACACCCCGACACCGGCGGTCGGGCCTTGCACTACCGACACCACAGGCTGTGGCAGGTCGACGATCGAGCGCACGGCGCGGTTGGCCATGTGCAGCACGTCGATGGGGTCACCGCCGGCTTCGCTGCTGCCGGGGTCGTCGGCGCCGATACCGGCACCGGAGCTGAACCCGCGTCCCGTTCCGCCCAGGCGCGCCACTTTGACCCGGGGATCGCCCGCGGCGGCATCGAACGCGTCGGCGATACCGACGAGCACGGCGGCGTTGAGTGAATTGAGGCTCTCGGGCCGGTCGATGGTTACCGACAGCACGCCGTCGGTGAGCTCAACGATCAAACCGTCAACCGCCGGCAGGTCATCTACAGCGGCATCGCGCGTTGTCATACCCCTCACTGTAGGGAAGGCGATGTGACACAAATGCGCCCCACCCGTCGGTTGGTTGGGAGCGATTGACAAGATGCAGAGTCAGGACATCAGGGACCACCACCGAAAGGGCGGGACATCGTGGCCGGACCATTACAGGGATTGCGCGTCGTCGAACTGGCCGGGATCGGACCCGGCCCGCACGCGGCGATGATCCTCGGCGACCTCGGGGCCGACGTCGTGCGCGTGGAGCGGCCCGGTACCGGGCCCGGCGCTGGGCGCGACGCGATGCTGCGCAACCGCCGTTCGGTGACCGCCGACCTCAAGTCCGACGAGGGCCGCGAGCTGCTGATGAAGCTGATCGCCAAGGCCGACGTGCTGATCGAGGGCTTCCGGCCGGGTGTCACCGAGCGCCTGGGGCTTGGCCCCGAGGACTGCGCCAAGGTCAACGAGCGCCTGGTCTACGCCCGGATGACGGGCTGGGGGCAGACGGGCCCGCGGGCGCTGCAGGCAGGCCACGACATCAACTACATCTCGCTCAACGGTGTGCTGCACGCAATCGGACGCAAGGGGGAGCGGCCGGTACCGCCGCTGAACCTGGCGGGCGACTTCGGCGGCGGTTCGATGTTCCTGCTGCTCGGCATCCTGTCCGCGTTGTGGGAACGGCAGACCTCCGGCAAAGGACAGGTCGTCGACGCGGCAATGGTCGACGGGTCCAGTGTCCTCATCCAGATGATGTGGGCGTTCCGCGCGACCGGACTGTGGTCTGACGAACGCGGCACCAACATGCTCGACACGGGCGCGCCCTACTACGACACCTACGAGACGGCCGACGGCCGCTATGTGGCAGTGGGCCCGATCGAGCCACAGTTCTACGCCGCGATGCTGGCGGGCCTGGGCCTGGACCCGGCTGAGCTGCCGGCGCAGAACGACATGGCGCGCTGGCCTGAACTCAAAGCGATCTTCACCGAGGCCTTCCTGCAGCACGACCGTGATCACTGGGCCAAGGTCTTCGAGGGCACCGATGCCTGTGTGACGCCGGTGCTGTCGTTCGGTGAGGTACTCGATGAACCGCACATCACCGAGCGCGACACCTTCTACGACGCCGGCGCCGACGGTCTGCAGCCTCGGCCGGCACCGCGGTTCTCGCGCAGCGTGCCGGGCACGCCGACGCCGCCGCGGGAGCCCGGACAGGACACCGCTGCGGTCCTCGAAGACTGGACGTGACAGCAGTACTCCCCGGGCAACAGCCCAACCAACAGTAGGTAGAGCGGAGGTAGGGCCTCCGACTCGGAAAGGAATCGCCAAGTGGAGATCAAGGACGCGGTAGCAGTAGTGACCGGAGGCGCTTCCGGTCTGGGTCTGGCCACCACCAAACGCCTGCTGGATCGCGGAGCGTCGGTCGTGGTCATCGACCTGAAGGGCGAAGACGTCGTCAAAGAACTCGGTGATCGCGCCCGCTTCGTCGAGGCCAACGTCACCGACCCGGAGTCGGTGAGTGCCGCGCTGGATGCCGCCGAGGAGATGGGCCCGCTGCGCATCAACGTCAACTGCGCCGGCATCGGCAACGCCATCAAGACCCTCGGCAAGGACGGGCCGTTCCCGCTCGACGGTTTCCGCAAGGTCGTCGAGGTCAACCTGATCGGCACCTTCAACGTGCTGCGGCTCGCGGCCGAGAGGATCGCCAAGACTGAAACTCTGGGTGAAGAGCGCGGCGTCATCATCAACACCGCCTCTGTCGCGGCATTCGACGGGCAGATCGGCCAGGCCGCCTATTCGGCGTCCAAGGGCGGCGTGGTCGGCATGACCCTGCCGATCGCGCGCGACCTGTCCCGTGACCTGATCCGAGTGGTGACCATCGCGCCGGGTCTGTTCAAGACGCCGCTGCTGGGTTCGCTGCCCGAGGAGGCGCAGAAGTCACTCGGCAAGCAGGTGCCCCATCCCGCACGTCTGGGTGATCCGGACGAGTACGGCGCGCTGGCGGTCCACATCGTGGAGAATCCGATGCTCAACGGCGAGGTGATCCGCCTGGATGGCGCGATCCGGATGGCTCCGAGGTAGGCGATGACGCTCAAGACGAAGTTCACCGAAGCCTTCGGGGTCGAGCATCCGATCGCCCAGGGCGGTATGCAGTGGGTTGGCCGGGCGGAACTGGTTGCCGCCGTGGCCAATGCAGGCGCGTTGGGTTTCATCACGGCGTTGACGCAGCCGACGCCGGCGGATCTGGCCAATGAGATCGCCAGGACCCGGGAGCTGACGGACAAACCGTTCGGGGTGAACCTGACGATCCTGCCCAGCATCAACCCGCCGCCCTATGACGAGTACCGCCAGGTGATCGTCGACTCCGGCGTCAAGATCGTCGAGACCGCGGGGTCCAACCCGGCTCCGCATCTGCCGATGTTCCACGACAACGGCATCAAGGTGCTGCACAAATGCACCTCGGTGCGGCACGCGGTCAAGGCCCAAAGCCTGGGTGTCGACGGCATCAGCATCGACGGGTTCGAATGCGCCGGACACCCCGGCGAGGACGACATCCCCGGTCTGGTGCTGATCCCGGCCGCGGCCGACAAGATCGAGATCCCGATGATCGCCTCCGGCGGGTTCGCGGACGCTCGCGGCCTGGTCGCCGCGCTGGCGCTGGGCGCCGACGGGGTGAACATGGGCTCGCGCTTCATGTGCACCGTCGAATCCTGCATTCATCAGAACGTCAAGGAAGCGATCGTCGCCGGAGACGAACGGGGTACGGAACTGATCTTCCGGTCCCTGCACAATACGGCGCGGGTGGCCTCGAACGTGGTCTCTCGGGAGGTGGTCGACATCCTGAAGAAGGGCGGCCAGTTCGAGGACGTCAAGGATCTGGTCGCCGGCGTGCGCGGCCGGAAGGTGTTCGACAACGGCGATATCGACGCCGGGATCTGGACGGTCGGAACGGCCATGGGCCTGATCAACGACATCCCCACCGTCGGCGAGCTGGTGTCGCGGATGGTGTCGGAAGCGACGCAGTTGATCACCGGACGGCTCGCGGGCCTGGTGGCCTCGGAGAAAGACACGGTGCCCGCGTAACAACGCGGGCAGGGGCGGGGTCTGAGGAGTCCCCGGGCAAACCAGACAGGACAGGCGCGCTCACACATCCGCGAGGGTGTGAGGGCGCGCCTTCTGTTTGGTCGTAGTGCTAGCTGGCTAGCGGATGCCAATCTTCGAGCTGCTCCGAGGTGTCGCCCTCAACCAGGAAATCTCCGTGGTAGAGCGCGTCGAAGTCAATCTTGATGACATCAGCGTTGGTGTCGTCGATCCACATGTCTGTGAGCGTATGTGTCTCGATTAAGAGTTCCTTGAGTCACGATTCGGAAAATGGTGGCAATTATTACTCCTGGGTAGGGTTACTCACGGTTCAGATCTTGAAGGATGCCAGGTTTTCAGTTGCTCGCCGATGCCGGTGCTCGCTCATCGAAGAGCTTTTACCCGGTGCTGATTCCATGACGCGTCAACATGCGTTGTGCCATCACCACATGTCCCAATGGATGAAATCGTGAGTCGGTGCTCGCCGCGCAGGCAGGAAATTCGTGCCCACGGTGTAAGCGACCGGGGTGAGCGCGGCCTGCACCACGGTGTCGTAGGGAATGCCGATAACTTCGGCCACCTCACGCTCAAACGTCAGATGCGCTGTTGTCCATGCAGTCCCCAGACCGCGCTCGCGCGCTGCCAGCATGAAGCTCCACACTGCCGGCAGCACCGATCCCCAGGCTCCGGCCTGACCGCGAACGTCGGCGAGTTCTGCGCGGGAATCCACTCTGACACACGGGATGAGCAACCAGGGCGCCGCGTGGATTCGCGAGGCGAGATCATCGAGACTGCTCGCGATCCGGTGCCAGCCCGTGGTGGACGCATCGCGCGTGACTGCGCCGCCGGTTTGACCAGCCCGCAATCCCCTCAGCCACAAATCGGCAACGGCCTTCTTACGTTGATGATCCTCGACGAAGACGAAGTCCCATCGCTGACGGTTGCGCCCGCTTGGGGCCTGACGGGCAATGGAAACGCAATCTTGAATGACCTCGCGCCCCACCGGCCTCTCGAAATCCAACCGTTTACGCACCGCTCGCGTGGTGGTCAACACCTCGTCAGCCGACAACCCCAAATTCACATCTGACGCCACCCCACGCCCAACACCGACAAAGACCGCCGTGTTCCCGGTCTCAATTCTTGTCTCGCACTGCGTGTCTCGAGGTGGCCGACATGCAGGGAATTTGCGCGGGGGTGGTCAGCCGGTCGGCGCGGTGAGGTGCAACGGGTTGACGCCGTTGAGGAGCACCCAGGTTGCCACGGCCGCGGCGACCGCCACGATCAGCAGCACCACGGACACCAGCCCCGGCCACTGCGCGCGTGCCCACAGCAGGTGATCCAGGGATAGCCGCCCGGCTCCGGTGAACAGCAGCGCGATCGCGGCCATCGCTATCAGGAACGGCACATCGAACGGATTCGACCAGAATGCCGAACCTGAGACGGTGGCCGCCCACGCATCCATCATCGCCGCTGCCGCGACGCAGGCAGCCAACGGAGTGAGGATTCCGAGAATCAGGGCGACGCCGCTGAGGGTTTCCGCCACCGTGACCATCAGCGCGGCCAGCGTCGCGGATCGCCAGCCGCCGGCCTCCATGAAGTCGACAGTGGCCCCGAAGCCCAGCGCCTTGATCAGGCCCGCCTGGACCAGCGTCGCGCCTGCGCTCAGACGCAGCACCAGAAACCCGAAATCGCTGGTGGCCGCGCCTACCCGGACGTCGACGTCGGGCTCCATGCGACGTAACCCTATTGGTACGACTACCGGATTTGTCGGCATGACCTGTGAACGCGCCGGGAGCCCAGCTCGTGAACCACTGTGAATACCGTCGAGCTGTGGAAATTCCTGGACGTAGCCGTTGACCGCGTTAACTTATCGTGGGTAAGTTCGCGTTGTCCGGCACCAGGACTGGGGAAGGAACCCACGTGTTGCACCGAATCGCGCGACTGGCCCTCACCGCGCCGCGGCGGGTCATCGCCGTGGCCGTCCTGCTGATGATCGGTGCGGCGGTGTTCGGAGTACCTGTCACCGGCAGCCTCTCGGCGGGGGGTTTCCAAGATCCGACGTCCCAGTCCGCGCGTGCCAGCCAGACCCTGGCCGACAAGTTCGGCCAGGGCGACATGCAGCTGGTCTTCACGGTGACGGGGCCGGGAGGCGCCGCCGGGGATGCCGCCCGCGCCGTCGGCACCGACATCGTCGACCGCATCAAAGAATCGCCGCACGCTGCCGACATCCAGTCAGCGTGGACATCGCCACGTCCCGTCGCGGCGCAGCTGATCAGCAAGGACGGCTCCTCGGGCCTCATCGTCGCGGGCCTGACCGGCGGCGAGAACGACGCACAGAAGCACGCCGAGCAACTCTTGGCGCAGATCCAGGCAGAGGTGCTGCCCCAACATCCCGACGTCACCGCCGTCGCAGGTGGGGGCGCGATGGTCTACTCCCAGATCAATCACCAGACCGAGCGTGACCTGCTGCTGATGGAATCCATCGCGATCCCCCTGAGCTTCCTGGTGCTGGTCTGGGTGTTCGGCGGCCTGCTGGCTGCCGCACTGCCCATGGCGGTGGGCGCGCTGGCGATCGTCGGGTCGATGGCCGTGCTGCGGGGCATCACCTTCTTCACCGACGTGTCGATCTTCGCGCTGAACCTGTCCATCGCCATGGGGCTGGCGCTGGCCATCGACTACACCCTGCTGATCATCAGCCGCTACCGTGACGAACTCAAAACCGGAGCAGCGCCGGAGCAGGCGCTGATCCGCACCATGGCCACTGCCGGGCGGACTGTGCTGTTCTCGGCGGTCACGGTGGCGCTGTCGATGGCGGCGATGGTGCTCTTCCCGATGTACTTCTTGAAGTCCTTCGCCTACGCCGGCATCGCGACCGTGGCCTTCGCCGCGTTCGCGGCGGTGATCGTCACCCCGGCGGTCATCGTGCTGCTGGGCGACCGGCTGGACGCGTTGGACGTGCGCCGCCTGATGCGCCGCATCCTGCACCGAGCCGACCCACCGCCCAAGCCGGTGGCCGAGCAGTTCTGGTACCGCGCCGCCAAGGGCGTGATGAAGCGGGCCGTGCTGATCGGCGTGCTCGGGGTGACCGTGCTGTTGCTGCTCGGTGTGCCGTTCCTGGGGGTCAAGTGGGGGATGCCCGACGACCGCGTCCTTCCGACCTCGGCGTCGGCGCACCAGGTCGGCGACGAACTACGCGACGACTTCGCCACCAACACCGACACTGCCGTCACCATCGTGGTGCCCGACGCAGACCGACTGACCCCCGCCGATTTCGAGAACTACGCCGCGGAGCTGTCGCGGGTCGAGGACGTGACATCGGTGACGGCGCCCACGGGAACGTTTGTCTCCGGCGACAAGGTCGGACCACCGGCTGCGGCGACAGGTGTCGCCGAGGGGTCGGCTTTCCTCACCGTCGGGAGTTCGGCGCCCTTGTTCTCCGATGCCTCCGAGACCCAGCTGGATCGGCTCCATGAGGTGCGCGGGCCCGACGACAGGGCGGTGGAGTTCACCGGCATCGCCCAAGCCAACCGGGACAGCGTCGAGGCCATCACCACCCGGTTGCCGTTGGTGCTCGGTGTCATCGCCCTGATCACGTTCGCGCTGTTGTTCCTGCTCACCGGCAGTGTTGTGTTGCCGCTCAAAGCGCTTGTGCTGAACGTTCTTTCGCTGACAGCCGCGTTCGGTGCGTTGGCCTGGATATTCCAGGACGGACACCTCGGTGCGTTCGGGACCACGTCGACGGGCACCTTGGTGGCGAACATGCCGGTGCTGTTGTTCTGTATCGCTTTCGGCCTGTCGATGGACTACGAGGTGTTTCTGATCTCGCGGATCCGCGAGTACTGGCTGGAAAGCGGCCAGACCCGTGCCGACAACGACGAGAGCGTGGCCCTCGGGCTGGCCCGCACCGGCAAAGTGATCACCGCGGCGGCGCTGGTGATGTCGATTTCGTTCGCCGCGTTGATCGCCGCGCAGGTGTCGTTCATGCGGATGTTCGGTGTCGGGCTGACGCTGGCGGTGCTGGTCGACGCCAGCCTGGTGCGGATGATGCTGGTGCCGGCGTTCATGCACGTGTTGGGCCGGTGGAACTGGTGGGCGCCCAAGCCCCTGGTCAAACTGCATCAGAAGATCGGCATCAGTGAGTCCGGGCCGGCGCCGGCGCCACGCCCCACCGCGTCGGTGTCGGCTTCGGCTCCGGTATCGGAGACCGGGTAGGTGAGCATCGGTCCGCTGACCAGAAGACGCCGCGCGCCTCGGGGCTCCGGGGAGTTGCTCCGCGACGAGATCATCGATGCGGCCACCGATCTGCTGTTGTCCACCGGCCACGCCAGGGACGTCTCGATCCGGGACGTGGCCAAGCGGGTCGGGGTGACCTCACCGTCGATCTACCTGCACTTCGCCGACAAGGATGCGCTGCTGGATGCGGTCTGCGCCCGGTACTTTGAGAAATTCGACGAAGAGATGCAGCGCGCCGCGGCCGGGGAGACGACCACGCTGGACATTCTGCGGGCGCAAGGGCTGGCCTACGTGCGGCTGGCCACGCGAACCCCCGCGCTCTACCGGATCGCCACCATGGAAGAAGGCCGTCCGGGCAGCTCGGTCGACGAGACCCTGGCAAGCTCGGCCTTCGGTCACATCCGGGACTCGGTGCGGACGCTGATGGACGAAGGTGTCTACGCAGCCGGCGATCCGACGACCGTCGCGTTGGAACTCTGGACCGCCGCCCACGGCGTTGCTGCGCTGTTGATCGCCAAACCGTATCTGCCGTTCGGGGACATCGACTCATTTGCCGACCGGGTGTTCTTTGCCGTCTGTGCAGGTCGCGCCGTGGCCGGCATCGTCGGTGCCGACTCGACGCCCACCGAGACCGTCGACTGGCTGTTCGGTCGGCGCAAACCCACGGAGGAACCCAATGAGTGATGCCGAGGTGGACAACCCGTTCTTCGCGCGGTTGTGGACCACACTGTCCGCGCACGAACCCGAGGCGATGACACGGTTGCGGCGGGAGAATCTGGCCGGACTCCGGGGGCGGGTACTGGAAGTAGGTGCCGGCACGGGCACCAACTTCGCCTATTACCCCGACACCGTCGAGCAGGTTGTGGCCATCGAGCCGGAGGTCAGGCTGGCGGAGCAGGCTCGCGCCGCTGCCGAGCGGGTGTCGCTGCCGGTGGAGGTCAGGCAGGAGACAGTGGACGGTCTCGCGGACGACGAGGCGTTCGACGCGGTGGTGTGCTCGTTGGTTCTGTGCTCGGTTGCCGACATTGATGACGTTCTGCGCCAACTGTATTCGCGGTTACGCCCGGGCGGTGAGCTGCGCTATCTCGAGCACGTCGCCAGCGCGGGCGCGCGGGGCCGGTTTCAGCGGCTCGCCGACGCCACGGTGTGGCCGCGGCTGCTGGGAAACTGCCATACGCATCGGGACACCGAGAACTCGATTCGGGCGGCCGGTTTCAACGTACGGACGGCCCGGCGCGAGTTCACGTTGCCGGCCTGGGCGCCGTTGCCGGTGTCGGAGTTCGCGCTGGGCCGCGCGATCCGGGGCTAGTCGGTACCCAGCAGGGTGGGCAGTCTGTCCAGCAGAGTGGGTAATGCGGTGCTGGCGCTCTCGCGCACGGTGACGGTGGCGCTGCTCGACAACGGTGTGGGCTCGGGGTTGACCTCGACGACGACCGTGCCACGAGCCACCGCCAACTCGGGAAGTCCCGCGGCGGGGTAGACGATCCCCGAGGTGCCGACAACGACGAGCAGGTCGGCGGTGTTGACGGCCTCCACCGCGGCGTTCCACGGTGCGTCAGGCAGCGGCTCGCCGAACCACACGATGTCAGGGCGGATCAACCCGCCACACGACGAGCATGTCGGCGGCATCAGTTCAAGCGTTGGCTCCGGCACGTCCTCGAGGGGACCGTCATATGCCAAACCGCATCTGTCGCAACGGAAGTCGAACAGACTGCCGTGCAGATGGTGCACCGGCGAGCTGCCCGCCCGTTCGTGCAGATTGTCGACGTTCTGGGTGACGACGGTGACGTCAGCGACATCCTGCCAGGCTGCGACAGCGCGATGGCCGTCGTTGGGTTCGACGGCCTTCACCAGGTGGTGCCGCCACAAGTACCAGGCCCACACCCGTTCGGGGTGTTCCTGCCAGCCCTGCGTGGAGGACAGCTGATATGGATCGAACTTTGCCCACAGGCCGTTTTTGTCGTCGCGGAAGGTCGGCACCCCGCTTTCGGCGGAGATGCCGGCGCCGCTGAGCACTGCAATGCGCACCCCACCAAAATAGCTGGCCTGTTGGATACTGAGTTGGTGGAGTTGGGGAGTGGCTGCGTGTGGATCCGCAGGGGGCAAAACCATTGTTCGATCAGCTGCGCACACAGCTGATTGAAGGCATCCGCGAGGGCCGGTTGCCGCCGGGCACGCGGCTGCCCACGGTCCGGGAGCTCGCGGGCGAGCTGGGCCTGGCGGTGAACACGGTGGCCCGGGCGTATCGGGAGCTGGAAACGGCCGGGATCGTCGAAACCCGCGGCCGGTTCGGCAGTTTCGTGGCCCACGCCGACCCTGCCGATGCGGCGATGGCCGCCGCGGCGCACACCTATGTGCAGGCGGCGCGCACGCTGGGTGTGGACAAAGGTGCGGCGCTGCGTTACCTCGACATCGCCTTCGACTGAGGCGCCGGGCACACCGGCGTGCCGATCAGCCGAACTCGAGCAGCGTGAACGTGGGGCGCAACGACGAAAACCGGCGGCTGCCGGATGCCTTGGCGATCAGGGCGTTCGTCAAGCGACCGCGAGCCCGAGGCAGGGGCAGATCGTGCACCGCCCGCACCCCGGGAATGGTGTCGGGCAGCTCGGCGAGCTCCGAGACCGTTCGGGAGAACGGCATCGGGGGCACGGCGTAGCGCAGCGATGTCCGCAGCAGGCCGCGACGGGCCAGTCCGGCGAACCAGGCCGGCGGTAGGTCGAACAGCATCTGGCCCCCGGGGAAACGAGCGGCGCAGGCAGCGATCAAACCCAGCGCCTCCTCCGGCTGCAGGTACATCAGCAGGCCCTCGGCGGTGATGAACACCCCCTGGTCGGCCGACACCCGGTCCATCCAGCTGTAGTCCAAAGCCGACTGCGCGCACGTCACGATCCGCGGGGATGCCGGCAACAGCTGCTCCCTTATCTCTACAATCGGTGGGAAATCGACTGTCAGCCAATGGAATCGGGAGCCGGGGAGCGCGGCGTCGAGTCGCCAGAAGCTGGTCTGCAAACCCTCGGCCAGTGCGACGACGGTCGCGTCGGGATGAGTGGCGAGGTAGCTGCGGGTGGCGAGGTCGAACGCGGTGGACCGCAGTGCCATGTCCTGCCGCTTCGACTGGCCGAATTTGGCGAAATCGAAATCGATGGAATCCATCAGCCGGATGGCGACCGGGTCATCGATGAGCCCGTCCGGCCGCTGCGCTTCCTGGGCGCGCACCGCCAGGGTCAGCAGGGCGGTCTCGGAGACTCCCGACAGTTCGGCCTTGTGCTTGGCGGTATCACCTGGGTTGCTCATCGCCGCCGAGCCTACCGACGGGCGTGCGCAACAGGCCGTCGATCCGGGATCTGACGGCGGGTGCGGCGTAGGATTTCGAAATGACCCGACAGGTATTCGACGACAAGCTCCTGGCCGTGATCAGCGGCAACTCGCTCGGGGTGTTGGCGACGATCAAGCGTGACGGTCGTCCGCAGCTGTCGAACGTCTCGTATCACTTCGATCCGCGTAACGTCCTCGAGGTCTCGGTCACCGAGCCACGGGCCAAAACCCGCAACCTGCGCCGGGACCCCCGCGCCTCCATCCTGGTCAGCTCCGACGACGGCTGGTCCTATGCCGTGGCTGAGGGCGACGCCCAACTGACCCCGCCCGCCGCCCATCCGCACGACGAGACTGTGGAGGCGTTGATTGCGTTGTACCGCAACATCGCCGGCGAGCACCCCGACTGGGACGAGTACCGGGAGGCGATGGTCACCGACCGCCGGGTGCTGCTGACGCTGCCCATCTCGCATCTGTACGGCATGCCCCCGGGCCGACGCTGACCCTGACCCTGACCCTGACCCTGACCCATTTCCGGCGAGGGTGCGCGTCCCCGCACAACATGCCGAAGGATCCTCGTGGTTTGCGCACGTTCGCGCCGGTCGTGGGCAGGCTAGGCTGACGGGTATGGGTGACGTCAAGGATGATGCAGCAGCGCCAGAGGACGAGAACAAGCGCAAGTTCCGGGAGGCGTTGGAACGCAAGCAGGCCAAGTCGGCCTCCGGAGCCGAACACCGTGACGGCGGACTCAAACAGCCCAAACAGCACGGGCCCGTCGAGAACCGTCGGGAGTTCCGGCGCAAGAGCGGTTAAGGACTGTGCCGCAACGGCCAATGCTGTTCAGCGGCAACAGTTCTGACTGAGTTTGCATCACTCGACGTCCAGGTCATCGGCGTGGCGGCGCTCCTGGACCAGGATCGCGATCAGGCAGACCACCGCGAGGGTGCCGATGATTCCGGAGAACACCTCACCCGCGGTCTGCAAGCCCCACCGCTGCGCGGCGGCGCCCACTCCGATCACCGGCAGTGAGATCGCGACGTAGGCGACGAGAAAGTACGTGGAGCTGACCTCGGCCCGACGTTCGGGTGGGGTGCGCTCTGACACCGCGGCCAGGCCGCGCCCGAAGCTCAGACCCTGACCGATGCCGGCGACGAGGGATGCCGCGACGAGTCCGGCCAGTGACACGAAATGCAGTGCCACATTGAGCATCACCATCGCGATCACCAGCATGCCGCTGCCGACAGCCACGGCCCGCCCCGGTGCGACTCGCAGCGCGAATGGCTGCGTGGCGGCTGCGGTGATGATCATCAGACCGGCGACGGCCCCGCCGATGGCGTGGTTGCTGACACCCATCAGGTGCGCCACGAATGTCGGTGACACAGAGGCGAACAGCCCGTTGACTGCGAAGCCGGCAAACGCCGCCGTGGCCGCGATCGCGAACACGCCGCGGGTCTGTGGCGGCACCGATAACCGCTGAACCCCCAGCTGACCCTGCCGCTGCGAGGTCTCCGGAGCCAGCCAGACCGCCACAGCGGCGAGCACGACCAGTCCCACGTGCAGGGCGAAGCTCAAATGCAGCGGCGCGGGGCCGTACTGGACGAGCAGCCCGGCCACCATGGGACCGAGTCCCAGCCCACCGAGATTGGCGACGGTGGCCACAGCTGCGGCGCGTGGCCGCCACTTCGGGGAGGCCGCTTCGATGATCGCGGCGGTGGCGGTTCCGGTGAAGATGCCCGCCGACACGCCGGACAACACCCGGCCGACGATCAGGACGGGCACGGAGTCGGCGAACAGGAACACCGCGGAACTGGCGATGGCGAACGCGACACCCGCCAACAGCACCGGCCGTCGCCCCACGGCGTCGGACCAGCGGCCGAACAGCAGCAGTGCCGAGAGCACCGCCCCGGCGTAGCTGGCGAAGATGATCGTCGTGGTCAGCACGGAGAACTGCATGCGGTCGCCGTACAACTCGTACATCGGCGTGGGCAGGGTTGCCCCCAGCATCACGGCGGTCAGAGCATAGGTGAGCAGGATGAACCCGTACCGCCGCCGAACCGCGGACGTTCCGTGACCTGCGATCGTGGAGTTCGCTTCCTCAAGTGTGGGCACGTCGTACTGAACGCGGGTGCGCACCGTGTGCTTCCCTCACACCTTACTTTCGCGACTTTCGCGCCGAACGGCGGCGGACCCCGCAGGTCCGCCGCCGTTTCCCGCATCAGTGCACGGCGTCAGTGCACGGTGGCCTTCTCGGCGCCCACGCCCGTCAGCGAACGCACTTCCATCTCGGCACTGATCGCCGGGTCCCCGGGATCCTTCGACGTCAGGGTGCCGACGATGCCGAGGATGAATGCCAGTGGAATCGACACGATGCCCGGATTGGCCAGCGGGAACCAGGCGAAGTCCGCGCTGGCGATCATCGAGGTCTTGGCACCTGAGACCGCCGGGGAGAAGACGATCAACACCAGCGTGCAGATCAGGCCGCCGTACATGCTCCACAGCGCGCCGCGGGTGTTGAAGCGCCTCCAGTACAGCGAGTAGACGATGGTCGGCAGGTTGGCGGCCGCGGCGATCGCGAAGGCCAGGGCCACCAGGAACGCCACGTTCTGCCCATTGGCCAGAATGCCGAGCCCGATCGCCACCACGCCCAGGACCACCGCGGTGATGCGGGAGACCTTGACCTGCTCGTCCTCAGTCACCTTGTGCGACTTGAGGACGCTGGCATAGATGTCGTGGGCGAACGACGCCGATGCGGTGATGGTCAGCCCCGCGACCACGGCGAGAATGGTCGCGAACGCCACCGCGGAGATGACGCCGAGCAGGATGACGCCCCCGAGTTCCAGCGCCAGCAGGGGTGCCGCCGAGTTGACGCCGCCGGCCGCACTCAGGATCCGGTCCGGGCCGACCAGTGCGGCCGCTCCGTACCCGAGCACCAGGGTGAACAGATAGAAGGCGCCGATCAGCACGATCGCCCACACCACCGACTTACGCGCCTCCTTGGCAGTGGGCACGGTGTAGAAACGCATCAGCACGTGTGGCAGGCCCGCAGTGCCCAGCACCAGCGCCAGTGCCAGTGAGATGAAGTTGATCTGCGAGGTCAGCGAACCGCCGTACTGTGCGCCCGGGGCCAGCACATCGCGACTGGCTACGCCTTCGGTGGTGGCGCCGGAGATCGCGGACTGCGCCGAGCCCAGAATTTCGGAGAAGTTCAGCCCGAACTTGGCCAGCACCATGATGGTCATCAATGCGGCGCCGACGATCAGCAGCACCGCCTTGATGATCTGCACCCAGGTGGTGCCTTTCATGCCACCGACCAGGACGTAGACGATCATCAACACACCGACCACGGCGATCACGACCGATTGCCCGCTGCGGCTGTTGATGTTGAGCAGCAGCGCCACCAGACCGCCGGCGCCGGCCATCTGGGCCAACAGGTAGAACAGTGACACCGTGAGCGTCGAGGTGGCGGCGGCCACGCGGACCGGGCGCTGTTTGAGCCGGAAGCTCAGCACGTCGGCCATGGTGAATCTGCCGGTGTTGCGCAGCAATTCGGCCACCAACAGCAGGGCGACGAGCCAGGCCACCAGGAAGCCGATCGAATACAGGAAGCCGTCGTAGCCGTACACGGCGATGGCCCCGGCGATGCCGAGGAAGCTGGCGGCCGACAGGTAGTCGCCGGCGATCGCGATGCCGTTCTGCGGTCCGGAGAACGCCCGGCCACCGGTGAAGAACTCGTCGGCGGTGGCGTTCTTCTTACTGGCCCGGATCACCACGACCATGGTGACGACGACGAACAGCGCGAAGATGCCGATGTTCGCAACCGGGTTGCCCACCGTTTCGGTGGCTGCGAGGAGGTTCACTGCTGGAATTGTCACGGCAAAGGCCCTTCCAGCTCGTCGCGGATGGCTGCGGCGCGCGGGTCGAGTTCCCGGTTGGCGAAGCGGACGTAGAGCGCGGTGATGACGAAGGTCGACAGGAACTGGCCGAGCCCGATGATGAGGCCGACGTTGATGTCTCCCCACACCTTGGTGCCCATGAAGTCGTGCGCGAATGCACCGAGCAGTACGTAGAGGGCGTACCAGATGAGGAAGAAGGCCGTCATCGGGAAGACGAAGCGGCGCAGGCGGGACTTGAGTTCCTGGAACTCCGGGCTGGCCTGAATGGCGATGAACTCTTGGCCGGTGGGGGCCGGCCGATGTTCGGTGGTGGACACCGCGAACGCTCCTGACTGTTTGGTTGTGAACCGCATGTGGCTGTGAGCGTATTGAGACTCACATCACAACCGAAGGGTTTCCCCAGGTGAACCGGCGAAGCCGAGGCTCGGTGCGGTGAACGGTCCGTCCGTGACGACGAACGGTCAGTGCTGTTGTTGGGATTTCGGCGCGCTCATGGTCGCCCAGCGACCATGAGCGCGCCGAAATCGCAGGGTCAGTGCTGTTCGCGGGGCAGTCGCTCGACGCCCAGACCGAGGCGCTCCGGGACGTGCATCCGGGCGAAGATGCGGGCGGTGTCCGGTGGTGCGCTCGCGGCGGTGAGGCGGCTGACGACGATCATCGTCAGGAACGCCAGCGGCACGGTGACCGCGGCGGGGTAGCCGATCAGCACCGCGGGCCAGCCGGCGAGCACACCGTCGTCGAGGCCGCCGATGACGGCCAGCGTGGTCGCCACACCGGACAGCAGGCCCCCCACCAGGAGGCCGCTGATGGCGCCGCTGCTGGTGAGGCCGCGCCACCAGATGCCCAGCACCAGCAGCGGGCACAAGGTGGAGGCGGCGACGGCGAACGCCAGTCCGACACTGCGAGACAACTCCAGCGACGATGCGGCCAACGCCAACGGAATCGGGACGACGCCTCCGACGACCGCCGCGAGCCGGAAGTCGCGGATACGGCCGCGCAGGACATCGGTCGACAGGGCGCCGGCGATGCTGACCAGCAGCCCTGAGGACGTGGCCAAAAACGCTGCGATGGCACCGGCGGCCACCAGCGCGGCCAACCCCGCGCCGAGCACACCGCCGATCGCGGCATTCGGCAGCAGCAGGACCGCGGCGTCGGCCGTGCCCGTGATCAACAGCTGCGGAACGTAGAGCCGGGCGAACACCCCCAGCAGCGTCGGGAACAGATAGAACAACGCCAGCAGAGCGATCACTGCCAGCGCGGTGCGACGGGCCGCCCGGCCGTCAGGGTTGGTGTAGAAGCGCACCAGCACGTGCGGCAGGCCCATGGTGCCCAGGAACGTCGCGACGATGATCGAAAGTACTTGATAGAGCGGATGTTCACCGCCCAGACCGCCGCCGGAGGAAATCCACTCGCCGCCGGTGTTCGGTGCGCCGGCCACCACCGGTGTGGCCGCGCCCGAGGCCAGGGTCAAGGTGGCGCCCGCGCCCAGGGTGTAGCGCCCCGGTCCCGGCAAGGTGGCGTCGGTGACCTCGCGGTCGTTGACGAGCCCGGTCACCGTGATGCCCGCGGGTTCGGCGACCTGCACCACCACGTCGGTGTCCACCGCCACCGTCGTCTCCTGCTGCACGCTGGGCGGCAAGGGCCCGCCGAGCTCGGCGGGGTCGGACAGGAACAGGGCCAGCAGGGCAAGCGCCGGTACTGCGATGGCAGTGAGCTTGAGCCAGTACTGGAACGCCTGGACGAACGTGATCGAGCGCATGCCACCGCCGACCACGTTGGCGATGACGATGGCGCCCACGGCTACCGGCCCGATCCAGACCGGCAGGCCCAGCAGGATTTTCAGCGTCAGGCCGGCGCCCTGGTACTGCGGAACCAGATAGAAGACGCAGATGACGACGACGACAAGCATGCTGACGGTGCGTAACCGTGCCGAACCGAGCCGGAATTCGGCGAAATCGGGCACGGTGTACGCCCCGGAGCGGCGCAGCGGAGCCGAGACGAACAACAGCAGCCCCAGATAGCCGGCCGTGAACCCGATCGGATACCACAGCGCATCCGCCCCGTACTTGGCCACCAGGCCGGCGACTCCGAGAAACGATGCCGCCGAGAGATATTCACCCGAGACGGCGGCGGCGTTCCAGCGGGGCCCGACCGCCCGTGAGGCCACCAGGAAGTCCGAGGTGGTGCGTGCCAGCCGTCCGCCGTAGGCGCCCACCAGCACCGTGGCAAGGGCGGCCAGCACCAGTGCGCAGGCGGTCAGGGTGGTCTGCGCGTCGAAACTCATGGATCCTCGCCGCCGTCGTCGACGATGCCCATGAAGTCGCGTTCGCTTTGTTCGGCGAGCCGCACGTAGAGCCACCCCACGCCGTAGAACATCGGATAGAGCAGCACACCGAGGATCACCCAGTTTGCCCGGATGCCGAAGAGCGTCAACTCCTCGAACGCCGGAAAAGCGTTACCCAGCAGAGGAATTGCCACGATCACGCAGATGACCACCGCGGCCAGACGTAGAGCGAGGCCCAGCTGTGCCCGCACCAGGCCGCGGACCAGGGCGTCGCCGATCTCGGTCTGCTCCTGCACCTCGACCCGGGTGCGCACCACCCTGGCGCCGCGACGGTGCGCCAGCACGACGCGTTGCCGCGGCGGGCGGCCGTGCGGGCTATTCATCGCCGCCGGGCCGGTAGCTGCGCATCGGGCCCCGCACCAGACGGTCCCGCAGCTCGCGGGTCTGCCGTCGGCTCACCGGAAGCTCGACGGCCGGGGACGCACCGTTGTCCCGAACGTGCACCAACACTCCGCCGTCGGTGGTGCGCAGCCCTGTCACCAGGTGCAGCGACACCAGATAGGACCGGTGGACACGCTGGAAACCCAGGTTGCGCCAACGGGTTTCGAGAGCCGACAACGGTATGCGGACCAGGTGTGAACCCGACGACGAGTGCAGCCGCGCGTAATCGCCCTCGGCTTCGACCCAGCCGATACTGTCGCGGCGCACCAGTCGGGTGACGCCACCGAGTTCGACGGGCACCACTTCGTCGGCGTCCGGTGGTGGCGCGGACTCCGGACCGCGGGCGGTCTGCACGCGGCGGACCGCCTCGTCCAGGCGCTGGATGCGCAGGGGTTTGAGCAGATAGTCGGTGGCACCGACTTCGAAGGCCGCCAACGCCTTGTCCTCGTGCGCGGTCACGAAGACCACCGCCGGTGGGTGCGAGAAGTTTCCCAGCACCGCGGCCAGTTCCAGTCCGGACAGCCCCGGCATGTTGATGTCGAGGAAGATCGCGTCAAGCGGGTGCTCCGACAGTTCACGCAGGGCAGCGCTGGCGTCGCCGACAGCGTAAACATGGCCGACGCACGGATGTTGGCCCAGCAGATAGGTCAACTCGTCGAGGGCGGGCACCTCGTCGTCAACGGCCAGCACGTCGAGTAACCGGGTCACCGGGCATCCCTCCGCTCGACCATCAGGCGTGCACGCCCGTCGCGAACTTCGGCACCCGCATGATGACCTTTGTGCCTGCGCCCGGGGCGGTCTCGACTATCAGACCGTAATCGTTGCCGAAGGCGGCGCGCAGCCGATGGTCGACATTGGTCAGCCCGACGTGGGCGGAGTGCTCCCCGCTGGCGTCCGGGCCCAGCGCGTCGGCGTGCGCGGAGCGCAACGCATCGGGATCCATGCCGACGCCGTCATCTTCGACGGTGATGACGGTGTCGGCGCCTTCATCGGTGGCGATCAGGGTGATGGCGCCACCCCGTTGACCGGCAAGGCCGTGGCGAATGGCGTTCTCCACCAACGGTTGTAAGGCCAGAAACGGTACGACGACGTTGAGCACCTCGGGGGCGACTTGCAGCTTGACGTCCAGTGCTGTTCCGAAGCGGGCACGCTCCAGCGTCAGGTAGCGGTCGATATTGCGCAGCTCGTCGGCCAACACGGTGTAGGGGCCCGCCGCGCGGAACGAATATCGGGTGAAATCGGCGAAGTCGAGGATCAGTTCACGCGCGCGGTCGGGGTCGGTGCGGACAAACGAGGCGATGGTGTTGAGCGCGTTGTACACGAAGTGCGGGCTGATCTGGGCCCGCAGCGCCAGCACTTCCGCCCGGTCGAGGCGCGCCCGCGAGGCGTCGAGCTCGGCGAGTTCGAGCTGGTTGGCGGCGTAACGGGCGACCTCACCGACGGCGCCGAGCATGCCGGGCCCGGGCGCGGTATTGGTGACCACGACGAGCACACCGATCACCTCGGCGTCGTCGGGAACCAGCGGCTGGGCCACCAGCGCCGGCCAGCCCTGCTGGGCGCCACCGGCCAGGACACGCCGCCGCCCGTCGACCGACTGTCGCGCGGCCGTCGCGCAGCGTTCCAGCACGTCATCGGCCCATAGCGGCTCGCCCGCCGGGTCGTGTGCCAGCAGTTGCGCGTCGCCGTCGTAGAGGGCCACGCCGTCAGCGCCGGTGAGGTCGCGCAGGTAAGGGACTGCGGTGTGGGCGGACTCGGCATCGAGGCCTTGGCGTAGGGCGCGGGCCGCCAGTGATGCGGTGTGCAGGGTGGCGTGCACGGCTCGCTCGGTCGGAGTGGCCACCACACGTCGGGTCCGCACGACAAACACGGCGGCGATGAGTGCGGCCAGCAGCAGCATCGCTGCCAGCGCGACTGCGAACTGGCCGGACATGGCTGTGACCTTAGCGATTTACCGAGTCCCAGCGGCGCCGAGCACCGTTGGAACATGCCAACCCCGCGTGATCACTGAACGGGGCAAGCGTACTTTCGGGCCACGTCCATCACCCGGTCCTGTGCTCCGGGCCCGATGACCCCTTGAGCGGCCAGTTCCAACCCGATGTATCCAGGTATGCCGCCCACACACGCCTGATGCGCAACGCGCCAAGCGGTGTCGGGATTCAGGTTGTAGCCGTTGCGTTGCAGGCCTTGCAGGTATCCGTCGAATTCCGGTGTGCCCTGGTCTGGCAGCGCTTGAGCCGTGCCGGCCAAAGCGGTAGCGGTAACGACCGCCGCAACAAGAGGTGCGATCACCCGTCTCATGTCCGTCTCCTAGGGGCGTAACCACCGGTTATCGCGCTCCACAATCGCACACCCCCACGGCACAGACACCCCGAATCAGCTTCGTCCATGCCCGAGTGGACGCGTCCACGCGTGTTGGCCCGCAGTGCCGGCCGGCTCGGCCGATCACTCGGTACCGGCCGTCCTAGACTGGTCGGGTGCCGAACCTGCAGCTGGTCCAAGATCGCGCAGCCGATGCGCTGCTGGAATCCAACCCGCTGGCGCTGCTGATCGGGATGCTGCTGGACCAGCAGTTCCCGATGGAGGCGGCGTTCGCCGGGCCGAAGAAGATCGCCGACCGGATCGGGGGACTCGATGCGGAGTTGATCGCCGGCTACGACCCGGACAAGTTTGTGGCTTTGTGCTCGGAAACCCCTGCCATTCATCGCTTTCCGGGTTCGATGGCCAAGCGGGTGCAAGCCTTGGCGCAGCTTGTCGTCGATGAGTACGGCGGTGATGCCGCCGCTATCTGGACTTCAGGCAATCCCGACGGCCGTGAGGTGTTGCTGCGGATCAAGCGGCTGCCCGGGTTCGGCGATCAGAAGGCCCGCATTTTCCTGGCGCTGCTGGGCAAGCAGTACGGCTACACCGGCCCGGGCTGGCGGGAGGCGGCCGGTGACTACGGCAAGGACGGCACCCACATGTCCATCGCCGATGTGCGGGATCAGGCGTCGCTGGATCAGGTACGCAGTTTCAAGAAGGCGGCCAAAGCCGCCGCCAAAGCCAAGTAACGCCGAAAGCCACTTACGGACACCCCGTCGGGGTTCGACGTCCGTAAGTGGCTTCTCGACGCGTGCAGTGGTTACGGCACCACCGTCGAGCCGATGGTCGGCATGAACTGGCACTGCTTCTCGGTGGTGGTGACCTGGCCGAAGATGGTCGACATGATGCTGCCGGAACCGGTGTCGACGATCGCGGTCAGCGTGGTGGGACCGTCGGCGTTGATATCCGGGCGTGGCTTGAGCGTCGCGCTGCCCGACTTCCCGGTGGTCAGGTTGACCCAGGTGACGTTGAGCGGCAGCTTCTGCACCTCAGCGGGTCCGGACGTCCCGACCGCGGTGAACACATAGGCGGTCTGCCCGGCAGCGGGACCCGGCGTCGGGATGGCTGCCGGCCCGGCGACGGAAATCGCTGTGGCGAGGGAGTTTCCGCCGTCAGCCAGGCAGCCGTTGCCGATCGAGGGGTACATGAAGTCCTGCGTCGGGGGTGCATCGGCGCCGAACGCGGCCGCGGCGGGGCTGGGCGGACCGGCCGGGCCCGGAGGTGCGGGCACCGCGGCCTCGGTGGGAGCCGACGGCATGGCCACCGGAACCGCAACCGGATCCGCCACCCCCACGGCGTGTTCCACCGTGGCGGCAGCCGGCGCCGGGGTGTGAACAACCGGGGCGGTCGGCACCTCGGGAGCTGCTGCGGGCACGGGCCCGACAGCGTGCACGGGGTCGATCCCCGGCGGCAGATGCGATTCGAAGCCGGGCACGACGCCCGCGGGCGGCAGATGCTGGGTGCCGCTGACAGCCGACGTCGGCGCAGGTAGCGCCACCCCGGCCGGCAGCGGGATCCCGCCCGGCAGCGACGCCGGCAGCAATGACGCCGACGAGGGGTCCGAGACGAACTGGCTCACCGCAGAGGCCAGGTTCTTCGAATCCGGTGACGCCGCCGAATTGCCGGCGAACGCCGCCGCAGCCGCCATCAGCATCGAGGCGGCGTTGTTCGGGTCGGCGGCCGCCTGCTGCACTGCGGGACTCAGGGTTTGGACCGCGGACAAGCCCGGCGCCTGTAAACCGTCGATCGGCGTGGGCATCGGCGCAGGTTCAGCGGCGGCGACGCCGCTGAACAGGAGGGCGGCCGATGACCCGACCGCGACTGCGGTGGTGGCGAACAGCGTCCGTGACATGACAATTGGTCCAATCCGTGGGAGGTGTCAGGGCAGGGCGGAGACGGGGAACATGTTCCCCAGGCCCGCTGTCGGTGCGACGGGCGCTGCCGGGGTGATGGGCGCGACGGCACCGGGCACCGTCGTGCTGTTGCCCAGCGTCGGGATGCCGCTCGGCAGCAGTGACGTCACGTTCGGCGGAAGCGACACACCCGCGGGCAGCGGCACGCCGGGGATCCCCGGGACGCTGAGTGCGGACGGAATCGCGGACGCCACGGGCGCGGCTGCCGGGGTGGCGGGCATGCCGGGCAGCGTCGCCGTCGGCAGGACGCCGGTGCTGGGCACTGCGACCGAGGCCTGCGCCAGCGGAGGTGTGGCCGCCGGGACAGCCGGGGTGGCTGCGGTGCCGAGTGACGGGAAGGTCGACAGCAGCGACGAGGCGGCCTGCAGCGCTCCGCCCGGATTGGCGACGAATTGTTGCAGCATGTCCATGCCGGGGACAGCGGGCGCGGCGGGTGCCGGCGGTGGTGGTGCGGGTTCGGCGTTGGCGATCCCGCCGGTCAACAGCGCGGCTGACGACCCCGCGACGATTGCCGCACCGGCGAACAAACTCCTGATCCGAGACATGGTTCTCCCTACTTGTTGTTTCGGTATGAGCCCGAACGTAGCTTGTTACTGGTGTTACTCAAGTGACACGTGTGGCATTTATGCAACCGTTACGGGAGTGATGGACAGAGGAGACCGGAGCGCGGCGTGTCGCTCGGTGCGCCCCAGTTCGGCCGAGCAGACGCAGACTCGCGCGATCGGGGCCCGATTCGCCGGAGTTCGCGTCTGCTCGCGGTGAAAAATGGGCCCGCATTAGAGTCGGCGGATAACCGAGATGACTCAGCGCCGCCCGGCCCAGCGCCAGACCCAGCGGCTCACCACGCTGGCCCCGCTCCTCCTTCTGGTCAGCATCGCCGCGCGCCTGGCATGGACCTACCTACTGCCCAACGGGGCGAACTTCGTCGACCTGCACGTTTACATCGGCGGCGGTGACGCGATCGACGGCCCCGGAGCCGTCTACGACTACGTCTACGCCGACCAGACACCCGACTTCCCGCTGCCGTTCACCTATCCACCCTTCGCCGCGGTGCTCTTCTACCCGCTGCACCTGCTGCCGTTCTGGCTTGTCGCGCTGGCCTGGCAACTGGGCATCATGGCCGCGCTCTTCGGCGTGGTGCGGCTCAGCCAACGCCTGCTGGGCATCGCCGGTGACCGGCGTGTCGCCATGCTGTGGACCGCGGTCGCGATCTGGCTCGAGCCCTTTCGCAGCACCTTCGACTACGGGCAGATCAACGTGCTGCTGGTGCTGGGAGTACTGATCGCCGTGTCCAGCAGCAGGTGGTGGCTGTCCGGGCTGCTGGTGGGGTTGGCCGCCGGGGTCAAACTGACGCCCGCGGTCAGTGGGCTGCACTTCCTGGGAGCGCGCCGGTGGGGCGCGGCGGTGTTCTCGGCGGTGGTCTTCGCCGGGACCGTGGTGGTGTCGTGGTTGGTGATGGGCGGCGAAGCGACGCGCTACTTCACCGACCTGCTCGGTGACGCCGGACGTATCGGCCCGGTCGCCACGTCGTTCAACCAGTCCTGGCGGGGCGCCCTCTCGCGCATCCTCGGCTACGACGCCGGTCTCGGGGCGCTGGTGCTGGTGGCCATCGCGGTCACCGCGGTGCTCGCGTGGTTCGCCTGGCGGGCCGTCGGTGCGTTCACCACTGAGCTGGACCCACTCGGATCCATCGTGGTGGTGAACCTCTTCGGACTGTTGCTCTCGCCGATCTCGTGGACCCACCACTGGGTCTGGCTGGTGCCGCTGATGATCTGGTTGCTGCACGGCCCGTACCGCTACCTGGGTGAGGCCAAGGCGCTGGGGACGACGTGGCTGGTGCTCACCGCGATCGGGGTGCCGTGGTTACTGAGCTTTGCCCAGCCGACCATCTGGGAGATCAGCCGGCCCTGGTACCTGGCTTGGGCCGGGCTGGTCTACCCGGTTGCCACGCTGCTCACCCTGGCCTGGATCGCCACGGTCAGGCTCAGGTTTCCGGGCGGTCGACGATTCCGTCGATATCCCGGGCCATCTCCACGTCCTTCGAGGTGATACCGCCCTCGGAGTGCGTCACCAATGCGAAAGTGACTGTCCGCCAACGGATATCGATGTCAGGGTGATGATCCTTGGCCTCCGCGTGTTCGCCGACCCGGCGGACCGCGTCGATGCCGTCCAAAAAGGCGGGGAACTTCACCGACCGCCGCAGCGCGCCGTCGGAACGCTCCCAGCCGTTGAGGTCCTTCGCGGCGGCGTCCACTTCCTCATCACTCAACACAGCCATACCCAGACCGTACGCGCCGCATGGGCTGGTGACGGCTACGGTTCACAGCTATGTCGAGCCAGATCGTCGTCGCCGGCGCGCTGATCAAGGGTGCGCGCCTGCTGGTGGCGCAGCGCGCCCGGCCGCCGGAGCTGGCCGGGCTGTGGGAGCTCCCGGGTGGCAAGGTGGCCCCGGGGGAGTCCGAAGCCGAGGCGCTGGCCCGGGAGCTGCGCGAGGAACTCGGTGTGGACGTCGCAGTGGGTGAGCGCATCGGGGCCGACGTCGTGTTGTCGGCGACGATGACGCTGCGGGCCTACCGCGTCCAGCACATCGGCGGCGAGGTGCAGGCACACGACCATCACGCCCTGCGGTGGGTGTCAGGCGCGGAGTTGCCGACCCTGGCCTGGGTTCCGGCCGACACCGCCTGGTTGCCGGAGCTCGCCGCGGCCCTGGCCGACTAGGCCGCTGCGCCGCTGTCGGACTTGTCCGCCTTGGCGTCCTTCTTGGCTCCCTTGTTGTCCACCTTGTGGTCTGGCTCCGTCTTGGACTTGCTGTGGGAGCCGCGGGGAGCCTTGTCGCCGGACTCCGTTGTGTCGCTGTCGCTGTCGCTGTCGGTACCGGCGCCGTTGTCGGCCGGCATGCGCGGTTTCAGCGCCTTGCCGACGTGATCAGCGAAGTCCCGGAAGCCACGCTCCACGGCCTTCAGCGGCTGGTGCAGGTCGCCGGTCTCCTTGGCATCCCCGGGGGCATCCCCGGGCTCCTGCTCGTCCTCGGAGGTCGCCGGTGTGCTGCCCAAAGGCGTTGTGCCGCGTGGCGATGTGACCTCGGTTGCCGGTTCCTGTTCCTTGGCTGCCGGCTCGTCCGCGGTGTTCTTCTCGGATGCGGCCGGGACCGTCGCACGTTCGGTCGGTGCAGTCGGCGGCCGGTAGCTGACCGCGTCCGAAACGCCCTTGCCCACAGCCCCCACCAGGTCGGTTGCCAAGGTGACCGGATTGACCAACGGAATCAACCGGGCGGGCGTGTTCTGGCCCATCGGGATCGTCCGGTCATAACCGGTGTCGATCAACACCTTGAGCGTCGGCTCGACCAGCAACATCAGGGGTTCGACGAAGTTGGTTGTGCCGGTGGCCTTTCCGAGATCGCGGATCGGCTGCAGCAGCGGAAGGTGCTTCGACGGGATCAGGACGTAGGTGTTGTCCCAGTCCTCGGGATTGCCATTGGGATCGTCATCCTTGCCCGGGTACTTCTGCACCGTCCCCGAGGCCAGCAGCTCCTCGAACGACGCCTCACTGTTGGAGCCCCAGGGGAACGCCGCGCCGGTGGCGGACGGGTCGGCATAGGTCAGGTGGGCATAGAAGAAACCCAGCGCCGCGTTGGCGGTTGCCAACAGGTTGACCGGGTACAGCGGGGCATCGGCGATGATGTCGTATTCGTAAGCGATATCGGTCATCTGGTAACCGGTGTCGGTCGGGGTGGGGCCGTCGAAAGTGATGTCGAGGATCGGGATGGTGATGCCGTTGAACCGGGATCCGATCCCGCCGTTGGGGCGGCTCCAGTTGCCGACGAGGACGATCTCCAGCTGGTCCGCGTCCGGCACGATGTTGTCATTGCCCACCGCGTAGTCGGGGTCGGCGAGCTTGCGCAGTTGGAGGTTGGTGATCCGGCCACTCTGCGAGTATCCGAAGATGACCACCTTTTCCCCGGGTGCGGCGTGGAGCTGCTGCTGCAATGCGGCGTCCAGGTAGTCCAGCCCCTCTTCGGTCGACTGGTTGAAGGTCAACGCCGTCAATCCGCCGTACACCGGCCAGAATTCCTCCGGGCCGTAGACGTTGCGTGCTTCGCACGTGACGTCGCCGCAGACCGAATTGGGCTCGATGAAGCGCCGCATGGCATTGGCGACGTAGCTGGCCTCGGGCCAGGGGCGGCCGCTGTTCCCCATGATGAGAGCGACGGGGTCGGCCAGGGCCACCACCGCGCCGGTCAATGTCGAACCGATGGCCAGCGCCGCCGCACCGACTACCGCAACGAGGCCGATGAAAAACGACCGGATGAACGCACGCATCGAGGACCACTCCAATCCGCCGACGGCCACCGCCGACCACTGGGCATGCTCGCATATCGGAGACCGATGCGCGACGGATGCGGTGCGTGTCCCAGCGATCAGTCAGCGTGCAGCCCTGGTCGGCGCCGCCGACCAGAACGCGGTGCGGGCACTCAGTACCTGAGCCGGTCGCCGACCACCCGCAACTGCCCGGCGCTGTGGGGGTGGTGGGCGGCGCGGAGTGGATGTGTCAGGATCGGGTGCCTGCAGTGGGGGCAGGACTGCTGTGAATGGTTGGCGGCGGCGAATGTCAAATGGTGGCATGCGCCACACCGCACGATGAAAAATGCGCCCATCCAGTTGAGCAGTCCGAGGTAGATCAGAAGCGTCGCGGCAGTGCCGAGGACGGCGATCACCGCGATGGTGAGTGCTGCATAGACCGTCATGATCGTGACCTCCAACCAACGTCTGACGGGTAGTTCAAGGCTACTCGTCCTGCGAGGTCAGGGTGCGTTTTCAGGACTTTCTTGCGCGCTTGAAGACCTTCTCCAACTCCTTGCCGCGGAGACCGAGCAACTCGGCCTTGTGCACCTTGTGCAATACCAGCGGGCACCGCTTGCAGCGGGGTTTGGACCGACAGCACTTCTTCTTGGGTTTGATGTCGGCGAACTTGCTGGACGTCACCGGTGCCTTCCGTCGTTTTCGCGATTGGTTACTCACACTGCGAGAATCATCAGGTGAGTTCCCGCCCCAACTTTAGAAACGTCGCCATCGTCGCCCACGTCGACCACGGCAAGACAACCCTGGTCGACGCGATGCTCCGGCAATCCGGCGCCCTGAGTCACCGTGGTGACGACGCGATCGAGCGCCTGATGGACTCTGGTGACCTGGAGAAGGAAAAGGGCATCACCATCCTGGCGAAGAACACCGCCGTGCACCGGCACAACCCGGACGGCACGATGACGGTCATCAACGTCATCGACACCCCGGGTCACGCCGACTTCGGTGGCGAGGTCGAGCGCGGGCTGTCGATGGTCGACGGCGTGCTGCTCCTGGTCGACGCGTCCGAAGGGCCGCTGCCGCAGACCCGCTTCGTGCTGCGCAAGGCGCTGGCCGCCCACCTGCCGGTGATCCTGTGCGTCAACAAGACCGACCGCCCCGATGCCCGCATCGCCGAGGTGGTCTCCGAAAGCCACGATCTGCTGCTCGACGTCGCCTCCGATCTGGACGACGACGCCCAGAAGGCTGCCGAGGAGGCGCTCGGTCTGCCGGTTCTGTACGCCTCCGGGCGCGCCGGCATCGCCAGCACCACCGAGCCCGCCAACGGTGAGAACCCCGACGGCGAGAACCTGGATGTGCTGTTCGACGTGCTGCTCGAGCACATCCCGCCGCCACAGGGCGACCCGGATGCCCCGCTGCAGGCTTTGGTGACCAACCTGGACGCCTCGGCGTTCCTGGGCCGGCTCGCGCTCATCCGCATCTACAAGGGACGGATCCGCAAAGGCCAGCAGGTCGCCTGGATGCGCGAAGTGGACGGCGAACCCGTCATCACCAACGCCAAGATCACCGAACTGCTCGCGACCGAGGGCGTCGAGAGAACCAGCACGGACGAGGCGGTTGCCGGTGACATCGTCGCCGTGGCGGGCATGCCCGAGATCATGATCGGTGACACGCTCGCCGACGTCGACCACGCGCACGCTCTGCCCCGGATCACCGTGGACGAGCCCGCCATCTCGGTGACCATCGGGACCAACACCTCGCCGCTGGCCGGCAGGGTCTCCGGGCACAAGCTGACCGCCCGCATGGTGAAGAGCCGCCTCGACAGCGAACTCGTCGGCAATGTCTCGATCAAGGTTGTCGACATCGGCCGTCCGGACGCCTGGGAGGTCCAGGGCCGAGGCGAACTGGCGCTGGCCATCCTCGTCGAGCAGATGCGTCGCGAAGGGTTCGAACTCACCGTCGGTAAGCCGCAGGTGGTCACCCGGACCATCGACGGCAAACTGCACGAGCCGTTCGAAGCCATGACCATCGACTGCCCCGAGGAGTTCGTCGGCGCCGTCACGCAGCTGATGGCCGCCCGTAAGGGCCGGATGGAAGAGATGGCCAACCACGCCGCCGGTTGGGTGCGGATGGACTTCATCGTGCCCAGCCGTGGGCTGATCGGATTCCGGACCGACTTCCTGACGCTGACCCGCGGCACCGGCATCGCCAATGCGGTGTTCGAGGGCTACCGCCCGTGGGCGGGCGAGATCCGGGCGCGGCACACCGGTTCGCTGGTCTCCGATCGCAGCGGCTCGGTGACGCCGTTCGCGATGATCCAGCTCTCCGATCGCGGCCAGTTCTTCGTCGAACCCGGTGATGACACCTATGAGGGCCAGGTGGTGGGGATCAACCCGCGCGCCGAGGACCTCGATGTCAACGTCACCCGGGAGAAGAAGCTGACGAACATGCGCTCGTCGACCGCCGACGTGATGGAGACGCTGGCCCGTCCACTGGAACTCGGCCTGGAACAGGCGATGGAGTTCTGTGCCGAGGACGAGTGCGTCGAGGTGACCCCGGAGATCGTGCGGGTGCGCAAGGTCGAATTGGACGCCACCCTGCGGGCCCGCGCGAAGTCCCGCGCCAAGGCCGCTGCGAAGAGTTGAGCGACCACCCGGAAGGGCGGTCGATACCCTGAAGGGCGTGCAGAGCCGCTCGCCGATGAGGTCCCGCCTCATGATGACCGGCGCACTGCTGTCGGTGCTGGTGGTCGGCGGTTGCACGGTGAGTCCGCCGCCGGCGCCGCAGAGCACCGAGACCACCGAGAGCACGCCGCCTCCGCCGCCGAAGGCGACGCAGATCATCATGGGCATCGACAACATCGGTCCCGGTTTCAATCCGCATCTGCTGTCGGACCAGTCGCCGGTCAACGCGGCCATCAGCGCTCTGGTGCTGCCGAGCTCCTTCCGGCCGGTGCCCGACCCGGAGTCGCCGACGGGGTCGCGCTGGGAGATGGATCGCACGCTGCTGGAGTCCGCCGAAGCCAGCGACGACGGGGATTTCACCGTCACCTACAAGATCCGTCCCGAAGCATCGTGGACCGATAACGCCCCGATCGCCGCCGACGACTTCTGGTACCTGTGGCGCCAGATGGTCAGTCAGCCCGGTGTGGTGGACCCCGCCGGCTATGACCTGATCACCGGAGTGCAGTCGATCGAGGGCGGCAAAACTGCGGTGGTGACGTTCTCCCAGCCGTACCCGGCCTGGCGTGAGCTGTTCAACGACATCCTGCCCGCCCACATCGTCAAGGATGTGCCGGGCGGGTTTCCCGCCGGGCTGGCCCGCGCGCTACCGGTGACCGGCGGCCGGTTCCGCGTCGACACCATTGACCCGCAGCGCGACGAGATTCTGTTGGCCCGAAACGACCGGTTCTGGGGCGAGCCGGCCAAACCGGATCAAATTCTCTTCCGTCGCGCGGGCGCCCCTGCGGCCCTTGCTGATTCGATCCGCAACGGGGACACCCAGGTAGCCCAGGTGCATGGCGGCGCGGCAGCGTTCGCGCAGTTGTCGGCGATCCCGGAGGTGCGGACCGCGCGCATCGTGACACCGCGGGTGATGCAGCTGTCGCTGCGCGCTCAGCAGCCGGCGCTTGCCGACGAGCAGGTGCGCAAAGCCATCCTGGGCCTGCTCGATGTGGACCTGCTGGCCTCGGTGGGTGCCGGCAGCGACAACACCGTGACCCTGGCGCAGGCACAGATACGCGCCCCGTCGGACCCGGGCTACGTGCCCACCGCGCCACCGGCGATGACTCAGCAGGCTGCGCTCACGCTGCTGGAGGACGCGGGCTACGTCATCGAGTCGGACAGCGCCGGCGGCACGAGCGCGGCGCCGTCGGCGGGTTCTCGTACGTCGACCCCGCCCACCCCGCCGCCGGTGATGACGCGTGGCACCGTCAGCAAGGACGGCGACCAGCTGGCATTGGTGCTCGGTGTCGCGTCCAATGACCCGACGTCGATCGCCGTGGCCAATACCGCGGCAGATCAACTACGGAATGTGGGTATCGCGGCTTCGGTGTCCGCGCTGGATCCGGTGATCCTCTACGGAGACGCGTTGGCCAACAACCGCGTCGACGCGATCGTGGGTTGGCATCGCGCCGGGGGAGACCTGGCCACCTTGCTGGCGTCTCGGTACGGCTGCCAGGCGCTCCAACCGGTCCCGGTTCCGGTATCGACGTCGGCTCCGGCGCCGACCCCGGATTCCGATGGCTCCTCGTCAGCTCCGAGCTCTGCCGCGACTCCGGCCCCCTCTGCAACCCTTTCTGAAACTCCCACTGCGACCTCGACGGTGCCGCCTGCCGCCGACACCCTGGTCCAGGCGCCGTCGAACATCACCGGCTTGTGCGACCGCAGTATCCAACCGAATATCGAAGCGGCACTGGACGGTACGACGCCGATCGACGAGGTGATCACATCGGTGGAGCCACGTCTGTGGAACATGTCGACGGTGCTGCCGATCCTGCAGGACACCACGATCGTGGCGGCCGGCCCGTCGGTAGAGAATGTCAATCTCAGTGGCGCGGTACCGGTGGGCATCGTCGGTGACGCGGGCAACTGGGTCAAACCGGAGCAATAACCGCCTCAGACACAAAGAAATTCGGCCCCGTTCGCTTTCGCGAACGGGGCCGAATCAATGCACTACCTGGCGACTACTTGTCGCCGGAATCGCTGCTGGACTTCTTGTCGGTCTTGGCCTCGGACTTGGTGTCCGACTTGGCTTCTGACTTCTTCTCGGTCTTGGCGTCGGACTTCTCGGTCTTGTCGGACTTGTCGGACGAATCCGACGTCTTGCCCTTGTCCTCGGACTTCTCGCCGGTGCCGCCCTTGCCCGAATCGGTGCTGTCGCTGTCGGTCGCGGGCTTCTTCACCCCGAGGGCCTTCTCCACGTTGTCGCGGACGCCCGCCAGCCCACTCTCGATCTGGGTGCGGGTCTGGTTCAGCCCGTCGTTGATCTGCTTGCCCAGGTTGTCGAAGCCGGCCTTGGCGTCGTCGAGCACGGTCTTGGCCGGGTCGGCGACACCCACAGGGGCGGTCACGGGGGAGCCGACGACCGGCTTCTCCGTGGTCACCGGCGCAGCCGGTGCGGAGCCCTCCACGACGGGAGTCGCGGTGGCCGTCTCGGCGGTGTCGGCCTTGGGAGCAACAGAACCCGGCGTCGTGATGCTGAACATCTTGCCGAGGCCGATCCCGCGCGTGCCTGCCACGTCGAGGGCCGAGGTGCCGGCCCCTGCGTTGACGTCGACATCCACGTCCACACCGGCGCCGAAACCGCCGGCCAGCTGCGCGGCCGCGGCGGTGATGCCCTTGACGAGCGCCTCCAGTGCGTTCTGGCCGTTGGCCAGTGCAGCGGCGGTGGTGTTACGGAATGCCACTGCCACCGCGGTCGCCACATTGGTGAACTGCTCGACGGCCGTGCCGATGGTCGCCCCGACGTAGCCGGCTGCATCGACGACGGACTGTCCGAGAGTGCCTGCGGCAGCGATCACCTCCGTCGGCGTGGGCAGTGCCTCCAGTGCGGCCGACAACGAGGCGGTCAGCCGCGCGCCGATCTCGGCGGAGATGTTGCCCAGCGCTGCCAGGGCCTGACCGCCGAGTTCGATGCCGGTTTCGATGCCGTTGACCAGGGCGGTGCCCAGGTTCGCCAACACGGGGCCGATCTCACCGAACGCGTTGACCAGAGCCTGAACGAACTGCTGCGGCGACGGGAACAGCTCCAGGACCGCGCGGAATGCCGCGGCAAGATCACCGCTGACGGTCTGGATGCCGTTGACGATCGCCTCGAAGGCCATGCCGCCGAAGCCGAGGCCGGCTTCGATGACGTCGGCAAGCTCGGCGGCGAGGTTGGAGATCGCCGCCGATGCTGCGGCCGCGATGGCTGCGACGCCGGGGATGAAGGCACTGATCGCGTCGCTGAACGCCGCCACCAGTTCCGCCGGGGTCGGGAAGCTCTCGACGACGGACTCGAACAGGTCGACCAGGCCGGCGCCGGCATTGATCAACGCCTGCGCGATGGCGGCGGGGTTGATGATCTCCAGACCCGCGAGGACCGTGTCGAAGGCCAGCTCGAGGGCGGCCCCCAGCGGTGCGCTGATGGCAGCGAATGCGCTGACGAACGCGTCGATGAACGCCTGCGGCGTGGGGAAGGCGGCGATCGCGGCGGCCAAAGCGGCAGCGAGCGCGCCGCCGGCGTCGAGCAGACCGTCGACGATCGCCTGGAAAGCCGTGCCGCCGAGAGCGATTCCGCTTTCGATCGCACTGAGCAGTGCCGCTGACAGGTTCGAGATGGCTGCCACGCCTGCAGCGGCCAGTGCCCGGAAGCCCGGAATGACGGCGGCCAGCGCCGAACCCAGTGCTGCGGCCAGCTCGGCCGGGGTGGGGAAGCTCTCGACGACGGACTGGAACAGGTCGACCAGGCCGGCGCCGGCGTTGATCAACGCCTGCGCGATGGCGGCGGGGTTGATGATCTCCAGACCCGCACGCAGGGCGTCGAAGGCCAGTTCGAGGGCGGCCCCCAGCGGTGCGCTGATGGCGGTGAAGGCGCCGACGAACGCGTCGAGGAACTCCGCAGGAGTGGGGAAGGCGGCGATGGCAGCGGCGAACGCGGCGTACAGCTGGCTTCCGGCGTTCTGCAGGCCATCGACGATCGCCTCGAAGACGGTGCTCCCGAACGCAATTCCGTCCTGGATGGCATTTACAAGTGCGGCGGACAGGTTCGCGACGGCCTGGGCGGCGAAGTTCGCGAGGTTCTGGAAGCCGGGCAGGATGCTGGCCAGCGCCTGACCGAATGCCGCGATCACATCGCCGGGGGTCGGGAATCCGTCGATGACGAGTTGGAGGATCGCCGCCAGGTCGCCACCGGTGGTGAGCAGCGCCTGCACGATGGCTGCGACGTCGAAGTCGAAACCGAAGCTCAGCGCGACGTTCAGGGCGATCTGCAGTGCCGCTGCCAGAGGCGCGCTCACGGTGCCGATCACCGCGACGAAGGCGTCAACGAAGGCCTGGGGGTTTGCGAACGACGCGATGGCCGCGGCGAAGGCCTGGGCCAGCGCGCTGCCGCCGTTCTGCAGGGCAGCGAGCAGAACGTCGAATGCGGCGCCGCCCAAATCGATTCCGGAGGCCAGGGTGGTGGCCAAGGTGGTGATCAGGTTGGCCAGGGCCTCGCCGCCGTCGGTCACCAGGTTGCTCAGTCCCGGCAGCACTCCGCTCAGCGCCGTTGCGAGCGCGGTGGCGAATTCAGCCGGTGTGGGGAAGGCGGCCACCGCGGCGTTGAAGGCGGCGATCAGTGGGGCGCCCGCGTCGAGCAGCGCCTGCGCGATGGCGGCTGCGTTGGCGGTGATGCCGAGGTCGATGACGGCCTGCAGCGCCACATCGAGGGCGAGTGACAGGTTCAGGTCAACCGAGGCGATTGCCGCGACGAGGGCGTCGAGGAAGGCCTGCGGTGTGGGGAACGCCGCGATGGCAGTATCCACTGCGGTGGCGAGGGAACTGCCCTGTGCGCGCAGTCCGTCAACGACGGCGTGGAATGCGGTGCCGCCCCCCGCGACACCTTGGGCGACGGTCTGGCTCAGCGCGGCACCCACATTGCGGATCGCGTTCCCGGCGGCGACTGCGCCTTCTTCGGCGCCCCGTCCTACGGGGGACAGCGCCTTCTGAGTCGCGGCGATGAGGTCGGCCAGCGAGGACAAGGACACATCTTCGAGAACGGCGACCATCCGGTCACCCCGGATCTGAAGATCCGCCGGCAGCACCTCGATGGGTGCGAGCGTGATGGCGGTAGCTCCGACCACTGCTACACCGGCGGTCAAGTACGACCGAATTGCAATATCCATGACATCCCCTGGCTGACTGAAGCGAACCCCGACGTAGCAAAAAGCTACCTGAGAATCGTATGAGTAACAAACGCGTCTCTGGGTCAATTTCGGCGCCTCGTCAGGTGACTGTCGAGTGTTTGCTCAAGGGGGATGGAAGGCGTAAGTAGCTCCACCGATATGCCGGTGCGCTGCCATCGATTTCTGGCAAACGATTCAGCACAGGTCCGGGTTTTCTGGCCCCAGGTGAATACCTTCCTCAAGAAAGTAGCTGACGAGAACAGGGAATGCGAAACGCGCTGCTCGGGGTGTCATGTCGTCCGCACGGCCATTCGCGGAGTCGGCGGGGATGTAACCGTTTTGGCTGAGCGTCCGACCAGCGTGTGCGACGTCGTTCCGCCATCGCGGCGCAATGGCAACCAGGCCGCGTCTATGCGATTGATGAGCTGCACGTTCGCTGGAATTTACGTTGAAAACAAAAATATCAGGGAGGCGAGTCCGGAAAATTAGTGACCGTCGGCGTGCTCGTGGCGACGATTTTCCCCGGAGATGGTCCCGGTTTCCCATGTTCTCAGGTACGAGAGACGCCACGTTGAGCCGAAAATATCCTGGTTTGGCAGCTGCAGAACGGAGTAGCGGACGGCGATGGACCGCCCGTTGCCAGCGGAAACTCCAGCACATGACCGGCGGGAGGTTGGCCGGTCGGATCAGTGCCCATTGCTGACGATGTAACGGTTTGCGGGCCGTCGGCGATGCGGTAGCTAGATGACGTATTTGTGACGCATTGTTTGACGCGTGCGTAAACCGGTTACTCCCCGAAACTTAGTGAATCCTGAGTGTCCAGCTAACTGTCTCGCCAGGACGTTCTGCGGTGTTCCGAGGTTCGGTCCTGGCGATTCTCGGACACGCCGGGGGCCCGTCCGCCGCGGCCGGGCAGCCGCCGGTTGGAGCGGGCCGGCCCCATCCTGACGTTAAGGTGAGGCGATGCCAGACCAGCCTTCCCGCGAGGCCCCCCGGCTGCTGTTCGTGCACGCCCATCCTGACGACGAGAGTCTGAACAACGGCGCCACCATCGCGCACTACGCAGCTCGGGGCGCCCGAGTAGACGTCGTCACCTGCACCCTCGGGGAAGAGGGTGAAGTGATCGGTGAACAGTGGGCCCAACTCGCAGCCACCCACGCCGACCAGCTCGGCGGTTTCCGGATCTCCGAACTGCGGTCGGCGTTACATCACATGGGGGTCGACGGGCCGATCTTCCTCGGCGGTGCGGGCCGGTGGCGCGACTCCGGGATGGCCGGCACGGAACCGAACCCCCGCCACGAACGCTTCGTTGACGCCGATGAACGGGAAGCAGTGGGGGCCCTGGTGGCCGTCCTGCGGGACCTGCGCCCGCATGTCGTGATCACCTACGACCCCAACGGCGGGTACGGGCACCCCGACCACATTCGCGCCCACCAGGTGACCACAGCCGCGGTGGCCGCCTCCGGTGGTCAGGACTACCCGGGCCGGCCCTGGGTGGTGCCCAAGTTCTATTGGACCGTGACGGCCAGCAGTGCCTACGACGCCGCCATCGCCCAGCTCGAGCCGGCCGATCTGCTGCCGCACTGGCGCCTGGACCCGGACGAGAGCGAATTGGGATACGCCGACGACCGGATCACCGCGGTAGTGGACGCCACCGCCGCGGTACCGGCGAAAGTTGCTGCGCTGCAGTCTCATTCGACGCAGGTGGTGGTGGGGCCGACCGGGCGTGCCTGCGCCCTGTCCAACGACCTCGCACTACCGATTCTGGGGCAGGAGCACTACATGCTCATCTCGGGCAGTGCGGGGTCACGTGACTCGCGCGGCTGGGAAACCGATCTGCTGGCGGGCCTGCATTTCGACTGAGCTCCGTGCTCAGGGAGGCTCTGGTCGTTGCGGGCTCTGGCGGCCGACCCCGCAGAACGGTCGTCCGAGCCGCCGCAACGACATCGAGACCGAATTTAGTCCCCTTGCCGCCCGCATCCGCGGTAATTGCAGAACTGCTCGACGATCCACCGCGGCGCGGCAGGCCTTCAGCGATCCCGCTACCCGACCAATCGGGTCACCAGTTACGCCCGCCAAAGGCACTGTGCGAGGTAAGCTGCCGGACAGCCGGCACGATGGAGGAAGACCGTGGACCCAGATCTGGACCCCAACCTGCAGCACTGGCAGGACCGCTTCGACAACCTTCAGTGGGTCATCGGTTCACTGTCCGGCCTGCTGGACAGCGTCCCCACCTGATCGGCGACTCCGTGCGCTCGGTGTCCGAAGCGGACTCGCGAGCGGTTGATTCCTCGGTACGGGTTGTTGTACTGATCCTGCTCGCCGTCGACGGGGTGTTGTGCGCCGTCGTCTCTGCGTTGATGTTGCCGTTTCGTCTCGGCGGTGTGCCCATGCCGCTCAGCGCCTTGGTCGCCGGCGTCGTCAACCTCGCTCTGGTATGGGCGGCGGCATATTGGTCACCGTCCAACCGGGTTGCGGCACTACCTCTTTGGACCTGGCTGGCGACCGTCGCCGCACTGACGCTCGGCGGCCCCGGCGGGGACATCGTGTTCGGCGGTCACGGCGTGCTGGCCTACTCGGCGATCCTGCTGATCGTCTTCGGCGCCAGTCCGGCGGCCTTCTGGCTGTGGGTGCGCAGCCAGCGTCAGCAGATTACTCGCGCTGCTGCGCCAGCCGGCGCGCCTCGTCGACAGCGCTGATTCAGTCCTTGTCGTCGGAGGACGCCGAGGAGTCCGCCGTCTGATGTGAAGTGGACTGATCCGAAGTGGTTGTGTCGGTGTCGGTGTCGGTGTCGGTGTCGGTGTCGGTGTCGGCGGCGTCGGTGTCTGCGTCGTCAGCCGCGTCGTCCTCACCCACAACGTCGGTGTCGTCAGCCGTGTCGTCCTCAGCCAAGTCGTCCTCAGCCAGGTCCTCGTCACCCAGGTCGTCATCACCCAGGTCGTCATCACCCAGGTCGTCGTCAACGACGTCTTCGGAGGCGCCACCTGCCGGCGTGGTGTCGTCGGCAGGTTCAGAGGCGTCGGCCGGCTCGGATTCGTCGGCGGGGCCCGTCGTCTCCGACGGTGCCTCGACGTCGGCAGACAACCCCCGGGAGGCGGTGTGATCCTCACCGTTATCTGTGGTGGTGCTGAGGTCGGCAGTCGCCGGCAGCGACGCCAGCGTGCCCGACGGGACCAGGCCGCCCAACGGACCCAGCACGTCGCGAATCACCGGCGGAATGTCGAAGCGGATCGTGGACGGGGGTCCCTGCGGGAGGTTCACGGCCGGGTTGGTCGTGTGTGGCACCCAGACGCCGGTGAAGTACTGAAGTTGATCCAGCGAGAAGTTCACCGCCGCGCCAACCGCGTTACCGCCGCGCGTCTGCACGCTCTGCAACGCTGTCCAGAACGCATCTTCGACGGCGGAGCCGATGCCGTTGCGCACCGCATTGGCCACGAGGTCGCTGCCGACGCTGATCAGGTCGTTGGCGAGCCCGGCCGCGGCATTTCCTTCGGCCTGGATGAGACTCCAGAACTCGTTGAGCTGGAACTTCCCGACACCGACCAGGGGCACCCACGAGACGCTGTCGAGCACGCTGTTGACAAACCCCACACCGTTGTTGATCAGCCCGGCGGGCGGATACCAGAGGTTGACCAGGGCGTGGGAAATGCCGGCTACGGCATCGGACACCGCGACGATGCCGTCGGTGATCGGGTTGCCCAGCAGCGCCTGCGGGCTCACGAGGTCGGCCGTCTGCACTGTCGCAGAGAACGGCCACGGCGGAATGGGCGGCAACGGGGGCAGCCAGCTCAGGAAATAGTCGATGACGGCGTTGATCTCATTGATGCCCGCGTTGATCAGTGATGCCACTGCGGTGTAACCCACCGCGCCCAGACCATTGAGCCACACCTGGAGATTGAGTGGATCGTTGAGAACGGGGTTGATGAGGTCGTAGACGACACTGTCGGTGAAGTCGATGATCGGGGGATACAGCGCGTAGATCTGGTCGGTGATGAAACCACCGAACGGAAGCCAGCCAAGTGCGTAGGGGGCAAGTTCAAGCGCCAGGTAATCAGCCCACTGGACGGCACCGCTGTAAAGCCAGTCGACGAAATCCGATGCCGCGTTCTGGACTGCGACGTCGCCGCCGACAGCCGACAGCTGGGGCGCGATCCGGCTGATCTCGGCCAGCGCCGATGACTTGTCCTGCGGCGTCAGCGGGGCAACCGCGGCCGTGAGCTGGACGGATTCCGTGACCTGGGCTGGGCGGTGCTCCGGCGTAGGGCGCACCGGAGCGGCCACCAGGGAGCTGACCGCCAGCGCACTGACGCCAGCGATGAGTGTTGAACGAAGCGAAACGCGCACGACGGCTCCCCAAATCGGATTCCCAGGCCCCCCGCCCGCGACGAACTTACGCGGGAGCAACCCGGTATTCAGGGGATTTGGTGGCCTGCGCGTGTCGCCCGCGGCGACGGCTGCCCCCGGCCGCACGGTGCAGCGCTATTCTGGCGGTCGTGGCAGGCGCTGACGTTCCAGATAGTGAGACACGAGGATGATTCGCGCTTGCCTGGCGGTTATGGGGGAGTGGCTCTGAACCCGCAACACGGCGCTTCGCTGCCGAGTCCGGTTGTCCCGCCAAAATCTGGTCCGCCCAGCCCGGCAGCTCTGCGCCGGGTCTTGAGACGGGCCCGCGACGGGGTGGCACTCAACGTCGACGAGGCCGCCATCGCGCTGACCGCGCGCGGCGACGATCTGGCTGATCTGTGCGCCTCGGCCGCACGGGTCCGTGATGCCGGCCTGGAAGCGGAAGGCCGTCGCGGTGCGACCGGCCGGTTGCCGGTCAGCTATTCACGCAAGGTCTTCATCCCCGTCACGCACCTGTGCCGGGACACCTGCCACTACTGCACTTTCGTCACGGTGCCGGGACGGCTGCGGGCCGAGGGCAGGGGTATGTACCTCGAGCCTGACGAGATTCTCGAAATCGCCCGCCGCGGAGGCGAACTGGGCTGTAAAGAAGCGTTGTTCACGCTGGGGGACCGGCCGGAGGCGCGTTGGCCCGAGGCGCAGCAGTGGCTCGACGAACGTGGTTATGACTCCACCCTGGACTACGTGCGGGCGATGGCCATCCGGGTGCTCGAGGAGACCGGACTGTTGCCGCACCTGAATCCGGGCGTGATGAGCTGGACGGAGCTGTCGCGGCTCAAGCCGGTGGCACCGTCGATGGGGATGATGCTCGAGACCACCTCCCGGCGGTTGTTCGAAACCAAGGGCGAGGCCCACTACGGCAGTGTCGACAAAGACCCTGACGTGCGGATGCGGACATTGACCGACGCCGGCAGGCTCTCGATCCCGTTCACTACCGGTTTGTTGGTGGGCATCGGTGAGACGCTGGCTGAGCGCGCCGACACCATTCACGCAATTCGTAAGTCGCACAAGGAATTCGGGCACATTCAGGAAGTGATTGTGCAGAACTTCCGGGCCAAGGACCACACCGCGATGGCGTCCGCGCCGGACGCCGGAATCGACGACTTCGTGGCCACGGTTGCCGTCACCCGGCTGGTGTTGGGTCCCAAGATGCGGGTGCAGGCGCCGCCGAACCTGGTCTCGCGTTCCGAGTGCCTGGCATTGATCGGAGCGGGGGTCGACGACTGGGGCGGGGTGTCGCCGCTGACCCCCGACCATGTGAATCCGGAGCGGCCCTGGCCGGCTCTGGACGAGTTGGCTGCGGTCACGGCCGAGGCCGGTTACGACCTGGTGGAGCGGCTCACCGCCCAGCCGCGTTATGTGCAGGCCGGTGCGGCGTGGATCGATCCGCGGGTGCGTTCCCATGTGTCCGCACTGGCCGACCCCGACACCGGTTGGGCGCGGGACGTCAATCCCGCCGGCTTGCCGTGGCAGGAGCCCGACGAGGCCACCGAGTCGCTGGGCCGGGTCGACCTGCACACCGCGATCGACGCCGAGGGCCGCCGCACCGAAACCCGGTCCGATCTCGACAGTGCCTTCGGGGATTGGGAGTCGATCCGGGACAAGGTGGCGGAGTTGGCCGCACGTGCCCCGGAGCGCATCGACACCGATGTCCTGGCGGCGCTGCGCTCGGCCGAACGCGATCCGGCCGGCTGTTCCGATGAGGAGTACCTGGCTTTGGCCACCGCCGACGGCCCGGCCTTGGAGGCAGTGACCGCACTGGCCAATGCGCTGCGCAAGGACGTCGTCGGTGACGACGTCACGTTCGTCGTCAACCGGAACATCAACTTCACCAACATCTGCTACACCGGCTGCCGGTTCTGCGCCTTCGCGCAGCGCAAGGGTGATGCCGATGCCTTCTCACTGTCCACCGCCGAGGTCGCCGACCGGGCCTGGGAGGCACATGTGGCCGGTGCCACCGAGGTGTGCATGCAAGGCGGCATCGACCCGGAGCTTCCGGTCACCGGTTACGCCGACCTGGTGCGTGCGATCAAGGCCCGGGTGCCGTCGATGCATGTCCACGCGTTCAGCCCGATGGAGATCGCCAACGGCGTCACCCGCAGCGGGTTGTCGATCCGGGAGTGGCTTACCGGCTTGCGCGAAGCGGGGCTGGACTCGATCCCCGGTACCGCCGCCGAGATTCTCGACGACGAGGTCCGCTGGGTGCTCACCAAAGGCAAGCTGCCCACCTCGATGTGGATCGAAGTGGTGACCACTGCCCATCAGGTGGGGTTGCGGTCGAGTTCGACGATGATGTACGGACACGTCGACACTCCGAAGCACTGGGTGGGGCACCTGAACGTGTTGCGTCAGATCCAGGATCAGACGGGTGGTTTCACGGAGTTCGTGCCGCTGCCGTTCGTCCATCAGTCCAGCCCGCTGTACCTGGCGGGTGCCGCCCGCCCGGGCCCCACTCACCGGGACAACCGGGCGGTGCACGCGCTGGCGCGGATCATGTTGCACGGCAGGATCCCGTCGGTCCAGACCAGCTGGGTGAAACTCGGCGTCGAGCGCACGCAGGTGATGCTCAACGGCGGTGCCAACGACCTCGGTGGCACGCTGATGGAGGAGACCATCTCCCGGATGGCCGGGTCGGAGAACGGCTCGGCCAAGTCGGTGGAGGAGCTCGTCGCCATCGCCGCGGGCATAGGCCGCCCGGCCCGTCAGCGCACCACGACGTACGCCACCCGCGCCGCCTGACCTCCCCCGCGCGCCCGTCTCCCGCGAGCGTGCGTGTCCCCGCCCGACACGCCGCAATTTCCTTGTGCAGGACGCACGCTCGTTCCTTCGAGGCTTGAAAACGGACCGTGGTCCGGAATATATTCGGACCGTAGTCCGTTTCAGCAGTCGGCGTCGGAACAGCCCGACACCCACGTCCCGAGGAGTTCCCATGACCGCTTCTGTCACCACCGGCCTCAGCACCGGCACCTGGGCCATCGACCAGGTTCACTCGTCGATTGCCTTTTCCGTCCGTCACCTGATGGTCAGCAAGGTGCGCGGCGCCTTCAACTCGTTCAGCGGTGCCATCACCGTCGCCGAGGACGGCACTCCGTCGGTGGTCGCCGAGATCGACGTCGCCTCGGTAGACACCGGAAACGAGCAGCGTGAAGAGCACCTCAAGGCTGCCGATTTCTTCGACGTCGAGAAGTACCCGACCGCGTCGTTCCGCTCTACCGGCGTGCAGGCCAAGGGCGACAACTACGTTCTCGACGGGGAGTTCACCCTCAAGGGCGTGACCAAGCCGATCAGCCTCGACCTGGAGTTCAACGGTGTCAATCCCGGCATGGGCCACGGTGAGGTCGCCGGGTTCGAAGCTTCGGTTGTATTGAACCGCAAGGAGTTCGGCCTCGACATCGAAACGCCGCTGGAGACCGGCGGCGTCGTCGTCGGCGACAAGGTCACGATCACCATCGAGATCGAGGCCCTGAAGCAGGCCTGACGCCATGCGAGCGTGCGTAGTCCCCGAGAACCGCTCGGTGCGTCCGTCGGGGACACGCACGCTCGCCGGGGGGTTTGGGCGGTGCCACGAGGGGTGGTTAATGGGATGAACTGCAGGTGAATGCGGGTTTTCTGCTGGTTGCGCAAGTTATATATGCGACGTCTAGTATCAGTAACCACGTGTCCCGGAGTCCCCGGTATGCGAAGTTAGGGCACACTGGCACAGATGTCCGGTTTCGGCCTCCGGATACTTGGTCAGCAACGCAGCAAGAACAAGCACCACAGCAGCCCCATGAACCACTGACAGGAGCACGAGGAGCCCCCGTGACTTACGTGATCGCTCAACCTTGCGTCGACGTCAAGGACAAGGCATGTATCGAAGAATGCCCCGTCGACTGCATCTATGAGGGCGCACGCATGCTGTACATCCACCCCGACGAGTGCGTGGACTGCGGCGCATGTGAGCCGGTGTGCCCGGTCGAGGCCATCTTCTACGAGGATGACGTCCCCGACGAGTGGAGCAGCTACGCACAGGCCAATACCGACTTCTTCGTCGAGCTCGGTTCACCGGGCGGCGCCTCGAAGGTCGGGCAGACCGACAACGACCCCGCGGCCGTGAAGGAACTGCCGCCGCAGGGCGAGGACTGAGCGACAGCATGACGCAGACGTGGCACTGAGGGGCGTTTCGGCGTCCCTGCCGGTCTTCCCGTGGGACACCCTGGCCGACGTCACCGCCACGGCCAGGGCGCACCCCGACGGCATCGTCGATCTCTCGGTCGGTACCCCGGTTGACCCGGTGGCACCGGTGATCCGTGATGCCCTGGCTGCGGCCAGTTCAGCACCCGGTTACCCGACCACCGCGGGCACGGCGGACTTGCGGGAATCAGCCGTCGGAGCGCTGCAACGTCGTTATGGCATCCCCGGCGTGGCACCGAGCGCGGTGCTGCCGGTGATCGGCACCAAAGAGCTGATCGCCTGGCTGCCGACATTGCTCGGCCTCGGCGCCGATGACCTGGTGGTCGTCCCCGAACTGGCATACCCGACGTACGACGTCGGTGCCCGCCTGGCCGGGGCGGCCGTGCTGGCCGCCGATTCCTTAACCCAGGTCGGACCGCAAACGCCGGCGTTGGTGTACCTGAACTCCCCGAGCAATCCGACGGGACGCGTGCTCGGCGTCGATCACCTGCGCAAGGTGGTCGGTTGGGCCAGAGAGCGCGGCGTGATCGTGGCTTCCGACGAGTGTTATCTGGGCCTGGCCTGGGACGCCGAACCGCTTTCGGTACTGCACCCCTCGGTCAGCGACGGTGACCATACGGGGCTGCTGGCCATCCACTCGCTGTCGAAGACGTCGTCGCTGGCCGGCTATCGGGCCGGCTTCGTCGCCGGTGACCCCAGCCTGATCGCCGAGCTGCTGGCCGTCCGCAAGCACGCCGGGATGATGGTCCCGACGCCCGTGCAGGCAGCGATGGTCGCGGCGCTCAACGACGACGCTCACGAAAAGGAGCAGCGCGAGCGGTATGCCCGTCGGCGCGACGCCCTGTTGCCGGCCATCCGGGCGGCGGGTTTCACCGTCGACCACTCCGAGGCCGGCCTCTATTTGTGGGCGACCCGCGACGAACCCTGTCGTGACACGTTGGCCTGGCTCGCCGAACGCGGAATCCTGGTGGCACCGGGCGAGTTCTACGGCGCCCGGGGTTCGCGCCACGTGCGGATCGCACTGACCGCCATCGACGAGCGGATCGCCGCCGCCGTGCAGCGCCTCACCTCCTAGAGGTTCGCCGGTCGCCGACTCACTGCGCCGGGCTGTGTGCCCGCAGGCTCAGCGCGAGAACCAGCCGTACATCAGGGTCGCCCAACGACGTGGTCATCACCTCCTCGATACGGCGCACCCGGTAACGGACGGTGTTGGGGTGCACGTGCAGCTCCCGGGCTGCCGCCGCGACATCACCGAAACTGTCCAGATAGGCCCGCAACGTCTGCGTCAGCGTGGGGTCGGCGTCGTGCAGTGCCTGCACCCGGGGATCGATCAGGTGGTCGTTGGCGGCCAGGAACGCGAGCATCTCGTCGAGCAGCACTGTTGTTCTGGCCTCCGCCAGCGACGTCACCGGACCCAACGCGCCCGGGTGGCGCTGAGCGCTGTCGAGCACCCGGTCCACCTCGGCGCGGGCCGCGGCCACCGCGGCCAGCCCGGCGACCGGCGCGGCGATGACGGCCCACAGTTGCACGCTGAGCTCGTTGTGCAGCGCGGTGATGGTGCCGCGTATCCATGAGGTGACCGAGGACGTCCGGGTGGTGCTGGGAAAGAGCACGTAAACCCGCGAGCCGGCCGCGGCCACCTGGGCGTCAGCGCGAAAAGCGCTGGCGCTCAAGGCCAGTACCTCGGCCATCCGAGACGTCGTGCTGTCGGTGTCGAAGCCGATCAGCGCGGCGCGGATGTCGTCGACGACGCCGAGTTCCCGTGCCGCGGCAGCGAGGTCGGCGGCATTCAACTGGGGCTCGCGCAGCCCGAGCAATTGTTGGACCCGCAGCGTGTGCGATGACGGCGCCATCGCCAACCGCGCCATGATGCGGGCGGCGAGCACCGCGGCACCGCGCAGCACCTGCTCGGCGTCCCCGGCCAGCGGGCGAGAACCCTGTTGAACCCAGATGGTGCCCGCGAACCTGGGGGCCCGGCGCGCGTCGGCGCTGCCGTGATGAATCCCGACCGCCAATCTGGGGTGCAACCCCAACTCGGGGCGCTCGGCTACCCGGACCACCTCGCCGCTGGCCCGCAATGCATCGAAAATGCCCCACTGCCCGATCCATTTCAGATGTTCGGCCGGGCCGGCGCGGCCGAGGATCGACAGGCGGCGCAGTTCGTCGGCCTCGTCGTTGGACGCCGAATATGCCAGTACGTGGGACCGTTCGTCCTCGATGCTGACCATGCCGTGGGTGCGATCGGCGATCGACTGCGCCAGGCCGAACAGGTCGGTACCAGAATTGTCGAGTGGGTCGGCCCGGTCGCCGTGATGCTCGAAGACGTGATCGATCAGCCGATAAAGCCGCTCCCAGCGGGCCCGCGGATCCACCGCGACGACAGCCGTCCCTGCCGATACCGCGCGCGAGATCAGGTGATCGGACGGATCTTTGGCGAATACCGCGATAGGCGGGCGGTCCTCGAGCTGGCGGTCGAGCCAGGCCGCGGCGTCGGCATCGGTGAGACCGAGCAGCAGGAACACGTCTGCCGACCGGGCAGCGTCTGCCAGGCCGAGCCGCACATCGTCGGGGTCGATCAGCGCCGCGGACGCCACCGCCGAGTCCAGGCCGCGGGGTGCCTGCACCAGACTGACCAGGGTCGCATCGAGGGCCAGCAGGAGCTGACCCAGCCCCAACCCGTCCGCCGCCGAACGCTGCATTGACCGATCGTACTATCGGACACAACCAGCTTTGTCCGATCCGCTAATCGTGTTCCAGGGTCGACGCGAGAGCCTTGACAGATGGACGCCATCACCGCTGTGCCCCCTCCGACGAACGAGCCCATCCACGACTACGCCCCGAATTCCGCTGAGCGTGACAGGCTCACCGCCGCGCTCGCCGAACTGACCTCCGGGCCGGCCGAGTTGCCGCACGTCATCGGTGGCGCCCACCGGATGGGCGACGGGGAGCGCATCGACGTTGTTCAACCGCACAACCACCGCGCTGTCCTCGGCACTCTCACCAACGCCGGGCGCGCGGAGGCGACGGCCGCTGTAGACGCCGCGGCGGCAGCCAAGAACGATTGGGCGCAAACACCGTTCGACGAACGTGCCGCGGTGTTCCTGCGGGCAGCCGATCTGCTCAGCGGCCCGTGGCGGGAGAAGATCGCCGCCGCCACCATGCTCGGCCAGTCCAAGACTGCCTACCAGGCCGAGATCGACTCACCGTGTGAACTCGTCGACTTCTGGCGGTTCAACGTGGCGTTCGCCCGGCAGATCCTGGCGCAGCAGCCGATCAGTGGACCGGGGGTATGGAACCGCACCGACTATCGGCCGCTGGAAGGATTCGTCTACGCGATCACGCCGTTCAACTTCACCGCCATCGCCGGTAACCTGCCGACCGCGCCGGCGCTGATGGGCAACACCGTGGTGTGGAAACCGTCGATCACCCAGACCTTTTCGGCATACCTGACCATGCAGGTGCTCGAGGCGGCCGGGCTCCCGACGGGAGTGATCAATCTCGTCACCGGAGACGGCTACGCCGTATCGGACGTGGTGCTCGCCGACCCCCGGCTGGCCGGGATTCACTTCACCGGCTCCACCGCCACCTTCCAGCATCTGTGGCGGGAGGTAGGCACCCGCATCGACAGTTATCACACCTACCCGCGGCTGGTCGGTGAGACCGGCGGCAAGGACTTCGTGGTGGCCCATACCAGCGCGCACCCAGAAGTGCTGCGCACGGCGTTGATTCGTGGCGCCTTTGACTACCAGGGGCAGAAATGCTCGGCGGCGTCGCGGGCATTCATCCCCCGGTCGGTGTGGCAGCAGATGGGCGACGACTTTCTGGGCGCCACCGAGGCCCTGACGTACGGCGACGTCACCGACCTGTCCAACTATGGCGGCGCGCTGATCGACAAGCGCGCGTTCGCCAAGAACGTCGAGGCCATCGAAAGTGCCAAGCGTCGGCCGCAGGTCACCATCGCCGTCGGCGGCGACTACGACGACAGCGACGGCTATTTCGTCCGGCCCACCGTACTGCTGTCCGATGACGCCGCCGACGAAGCCTTCTCGGCGGAGTATTTCGGCCCGATCCTGGCGGTCCACGTCTTCCCGGACAACGAATTCGACGACATCCTCGATGTGGTGGATCGTGGTGCCAAATACGGGCTGACCGGAGCGGTGATCGCCGATGACCGGGCTGCGGTACTGACCGCCGAGAACCGGTTGCGTTATGCCGCAGGCAACTTCTACGTCAACGACAAACCCACTGGGGCGGTGGTCGGGCAGCAGCCCTTCGGTGGCTCCCGGGGTTCCGGCACCAACGACAAGGCCGGCTCGGCATTGAACCTGTTGCGTTGGACGTCGGCCCGGTCCATCAAGGAGACGTTCGTTCCGGCGACCGATCACACCTACCCGCACATGGGGGCCTGACGATGCCCGAGCTGTTCGCGCGCGTGGCCCGACCGGCGATCCTGGCGGCCAGCCGATCCGAAGTGCTGCGGCGTTCCGCGGAACGGATACCGGTGACCCGCAAGGTGGTGGACCGCTTCGTGCCGGGTGAGACGGCTGTTGAGGTGCTCAAATCGGTTGAAAGGCTACGGAATTCGGGCCGCTTCGTCAGTGTCGATCATCTCGGTGAGGACGTCACCGACGCCGATGCCGCCAATGCGACCGTAACGGCCTACCTCGGCTTGCTCGACGCACTGGGGCAGCGAGGTGATACTGCCGCTGGCCCCAAGCCATTGGAGGTGTCGCTGAAACTGTCGGCGTTGGGTCAGGCACTGCCGCGCGACGGTGAGAAGATCGCCCTGGAGAATGCGCATACCATCTGCGCCAAAGCGCGTGATGTCGGCGTGTGGGTGACCGTGGACGCCGAGGACCACACCACCACCGACTCCACGCTGTCGATCGTGCGGGAGCTACGGGCAGAGTTCGACTGGCTGGGCACCGTGCTGCAGGCGTATCTGCGGCGCACGCGTGCCGACTGCGCCGAGTTCGCCGCCGCCGGTGCCCGCATCCGATTGTGCAAGGGCGCCTACGACGAGCCGGCGTCGGTGGCCTTCCGCGGCCGCGACGAAGTGACCGATTCGTACCTGATGTGTCTGCGGATCCTGATGGCGGGTCGCGGCTATCCGATGGTGGCCTCGCACGATCCCGAGATCATCGCAGCTGTACCTGGGTTGGCACGCGAATATCGCCGCAGCGCAGCAGATTTCGAGTATCAAATGCTCTACGGAATCCGCGACGCCGAGCAGCTGCGTCTGGCCGGGGAGGGCAACCATGTCCGGGTGTACGTGCCGTTCGGAGCGCAGTGGTACGGCTATTTCGTACGCCGGCTCGCCGAACGGCCGGCAAACCTGACATTCTTCCTGCGGGCGTTGGCCGAGCGGCGTAAGTCTGTTTGACGTTGGTCAGCGGACCGGGTAGGCCGCGACCGGCATGAGCACATTGCCGCGGCAGTCGCCGCTGAGGATGTCGGTGTGCCAGGTGCCCTGCAGCGATCCGTCGGGCTGTGGGGAGTAAAAGACCCAGGACTGCGCCGGGCTGAACAGCCTCGGTACACCGTCTCCCCGGTAACACTCCCACTGCCATTCATAGGTGAGGGCCCACTGGGAGCCGTCCCAGAGGTAGCGCGTGGGTTGCGGAATGGTGGGGTTGCTCGGCGCGGGACCGTCGGAGGCGGTGGCAACACATCGTGACGAGCAGCTGGTCGCGAAGGTGTACTGCGCACTGAAGTCCGCTTCGGACTGCCGCGCCGCGATACTGGTGCCGGCCTTCTGGGATGCGTAGGTGACCACCGTGTAGCGCCCACTCCACGGTTGACCCGCGGCGTGCGCGGTACCCAGCGCGGCGCACATGGCGAAGAGCATGCCCGTGACCGTTGCGGCAACGCACGCAGACGCACGCAGACGACGGACGGCCATGTTCTTCCTTTGTGAGGTTCGGTTGTCGAAACACCACGGTAGCTGGGTCGGCCGACAGGACCGGCATTCGAGTCGTCGGCGTACTCAGTTGTTATGGAGTCGATGCCGGACGTTGCTGCCAGTGTTGTCATAATCGCGCCGCGCCCAAGGCCGTCGCGCCGCGGCCCCACGACTCCGAAGTCCCAGCAAGCCCTTTCTCGTCGGCATCCTCGGGGCGAAAGCCGATCTGCCGGTGGCGATTCCGGTTTCGACGCGGCCCTCAGGCCTGGTCGGTCCGTTCGTGCAACAGCAGCAGTGTCCACGCGGCAATGGACTGGGCGTCGGTGATCTCGCCGGACCGCATCATCGTCTCGATCTGCTCGCGGCTGAACCAGGCGCTGCGGAGATCCTGCTCTTCGGGTTCGAGCTCCGGTTCACCTTCGGTGAGGCCGGTTGCCAGAAAGACGCGCCCGCGCTGACTGCTCATGCCCGGAGCCACATCGAGCATGCCGAGGGCGGTCCAGGTGGTGGCGGTGAGTCCGGTCTCTTCGCGCAGTTCTCTGGCCGCCAACTCCGCCGGTTCCGTCTCCGCCATGCCGGGGGCGGTGCCCTGTGGGAACTCCCAGCGTCGCAGGCCGAGTGGGTACCGGAACTGTTCGACCAGGCAGTACAGATCTGCGGTGGGTCCACCGCCGCACGCGATCACCAGCGCATACGTCGGTTTGTCCACCACCCCGTAGATACCGGGTGTGCCGTCGGGGCGGCGAATGGCGTCTTCCCGCAATGTCATCCACGGGTTCCGGTACACCTCACGTGACCCGGTGCGCCGGATGTGATCCATCGGCACATTATCGCCGGGTAGCGTCATCGGCGTGCTGTTGGCCTCCCTGAACCCTGCGACCGTCGCCGCGGGCGCCGATATCCCCAACGCCGTCTCTGTCGGCGGTACCACGCTCAGTCGAAGTGATCTGCTCGGCGCCGCCACGTCGGTGGCCGAACGGGTGGGCGGGGCCGGCCGGGTCGCAGTGCTCGCGACCCCCACCGCATCGACGGTGCTCGCGATCACCGGCTGCCTCATCGCCGGCGTGCCCTTCGTACCGATCCCGCCCGATGTCGGGGTCGCCGAGCGGGCGCACATCCTGACCGATTCCGGTGCCCAGGGTTGGCTCGGCGAGCTGCCCGACGACCCGGCCGGCTTGCCCCACGTGCCGGTGCGGCTACATGCCCGCTCGTGGCATCGCTACGCCGAACCGCACCCCGCGTCAGCGGCTTACATCATGTACACCTCCGGTACCACCGGTGCCCCGAAGGGCGTGCAGACCAGTCGACGGGCGATCGCCGCCGATATCGACGCGCTGGCCGCAGCCTGGCAGTGGACCCCCGACGACGTCCTGGTGCACGGGTTGCCGATGTTCCACGTGCACGGGCTGGTGCTCGGACTGCTGGGTTCACTGCGGATCGGAAACCCGTTCGTGCACACCGGAAAGCCGACACCGCAGCTCTACGCCCAGGCCCGAGCGGAGCATGGCGGCACGTTGTTCTTCGGAGTCCCGACGGTGTGGTCGCGGGTCGTCGCCGATCCGGACTCCGCGCGGGCGCTGTCGTCGGCCCGGCTGTTGGTCTCCGGTAGTGCGGCGCTGCCGGTCCCGGTCTTCGACGGCCTGAGGGCGTTGACCGGTCACGCGCCGGTCGAGCGGTACGGCAGCACCGAGTCATTGATCACGCTCAGCACCCGGGTCGACGGGGAACGCCGGCCGGGGTGGGTCGGTCTGCCGGTGCGCGACGTGCAGACCAGGCTGGTCGACGAGACCGGCGCGCCGGTACCTCACGATGGCGAAACCCTTGGGCAACTTCATGTTCAGGGGCCCACGCTGTTCGACAAGTACCTCAATCGGCCCGAGGCCACCGCCGAGGTGCTCGACGCGGACGGCTGGTACCACACTGGCGATGTCGCCGTCATCGACCAGAGCGGGATGCACCGCATCGTCGGCCGGGAATCAGTCGACCTGATCAAGTCCGGTGGCTACCGGATCGGTGCGGGGGAGATCGAAACCGCGTTGCTCGGTCATCCCGGAGTCCGTGAGGCCGCCGTCGTCGGCGTGCCCGACGACGATCTGGGTCAACGGATCGTCGCCTACGTCGTCGGGGACGCCGAGCCCGAGGAACTCATTGCGTTTGTCGGGCAACAGCTCTCGGCGCACAAACGGCCACGCGAAGTGCGAATCGTCGATAGCCTGCCGCGTAATGCGATGGGCAAGGTCCTCAAGAAGGAGCTGATGCGATGAGCCTGCGCTTCACCGAGGTGTGTGTCGACGCCACCGACGTACACAGCCTGGGGCATTGGTGGGCCGAGGTGCTGGGGTGGCCGTCGGAAGTCTCCGAGGACGGCGACGTGCTGCTGCGTTCGCCCGATGGCGGCCCGAACTGGCTGTTCCTCGAGGTGCCCGAAGGCAAAACCGTCAAGAACCGTATCCACTTCGACTTCACGCCCGACGATCAGCGGGCCGAAGTGGACCGCTTGGTGGCACTGGGTGCCCGGCACGTCGACATCGGGCAGGGCGAGCAGTCGTGGGTGGTGCTCGCCGATCCCGAAGGCAACGAGTTCTGCGTATTGGCGCCCGAATAGCGCGCGTCAGGCGAGGGTCAACGTCTGGCGAGGGTGCGCAAACCACGCCCGGAGCCCGGCGCGCCGACCGGGGACACGCACGGTCGCGCGAGGGGTTGGGGTCGTAGGTGCGGGATCAGTTGGCGTGCAGTGCCTCGTTGAGGGTGATGCCGTGGCCGTCACGAGCGACGACCTCCACCGCGCCGGTCAGCGAATTACGCCGGAACAGCAGATTGTTGGCGCCCGAGAGCTCCCGGGCCTTCACCGACTGGCCGTCCGAGGTGGTGACCTTGGTGCCGGCAGTGACGTACAGCCCGGCCTCGATGACGCAGTCGTCGCCCAGCGAGATGCCCAGCCCGGCGTTGGCGCCCAGCAGGCACCGTTTGCCCACCGAGATCACCTCGCTGCCGCCCCCGGACAGCGTGCCCATGATGGATGCCCCGCCGCCGATATCGGATCCGTCGTCGACGACCACACCGGCCGAGATACGGCCTTCGACCATCGACGAGCCGAGCGTGCCGGCGTTGAAGTTGACGAAACCTTCATGCATCACCGTGGTTCCCGACGCCAGGTGCGCGCCCAGGCGCACCCGGTCAGCGTCGGCGACCCGGACCCCGCTGGGCACCACGTAGTCGACCATCCGCGGGAACTTGTCGACACCGAACACCGTCACCGGCCCACGCCGGCGTAGCCGGGCGCGCACCAATTCGAAGCCTTCGACGGGGCAGGGCCCGTAGTTGGTCCACACCACATTGGTCAGCAGACCGAAAAACCCGCTGGCGTTCAGGCCGTGGGGGACGACCAGGCGGTGGGAAAGAAGATGCAGGCGCAGGTAGACGTCGTAGGCGTCGGCCGGGGCATCGTCCAACGAGGCGATGTCAGTGCGCACCAGCACCGTCTCGACGTCGCGGTCCTCATCGCGGCCGGTCAGCGCCGCCAGTTCGGCGGTTGCCTCCGCCACCGAGACCCGGGTGGTGCCTGGCGCCTCGACGGCGCCCAGTTCCGGTGCCGGGAACCACGTGTCGAGAACAGTTCCGTCAGCGGCCAGTGTCGCCACACCAATACCTGAAGCTCCAGTCACGGTGCTACACCGTACTGGATGCAAGTATCGGCTGGTTGCCGCCGCATCTGAGCCGCGATTACGACTAGCCTGATGCCTTGTGCTTGACCTACGCGGGGACCCGATTGCGCTGACGGCGGCGCTGGTCGACATTGCCAGCGAATCGCGTCACGAAAGCCGAATCGCCGACGAGGTGGAGAACGCACTTCGCGGACAGACCTCCGGCTTCGAGGTCATCCGCAGCGGCAACGCCGTCCTGGCACGGACCAACCGCGGCATGCCCACCCGGGTGCTGCTGGCCGGCCATCTCGACACCGTGCCCGCGGCGGACAACGTGCCTTCCCGCCGCGACGGTGAGATTCTGCACGGCTGCGGCACCGTGGACATGAAGGCCGGCGACGCGGTGTTCCTGCACCTGGCGGCCAGCATCTGCGAACCGGCGCATGACCTCACCCTGGTGTTCTACGACTGCGAGGAAATCGAGGCGTCCGCCAACGGCCTGGGCCGGATCGAGCGGGAACTGCCGGACTGGCTGCGCGCGGACGTCGCAGTACTGGGCGAACCGACGGACGGCTTCATCGAGGCGGGCTGTCAGGGCACGCTGCGGGTGGTGATCCGCACGTCGGGTACCCGCGCGCATTCGGCTCGATCGTGGTTGGGCGACAACGCTATTCACAAACTCGCCAGCGTGCTGGACAGGCTGGCCGGCTATCAGGCGCGCAGCGTTGACATCGACGGCTGCGGGTACCGCGAAGGTCTTTCGGCGGTCCGGATCGACGGTGGTGTGGCCGGCAACGTCATACCCGACGCCGCATCGGTGACGGTGAACTTCCGCTTCGCGCCGGATCGCAGTGTCGAGCAGGCGCTGACGCACGTCTGCGAGGTGTTCGACGGGCTCGACGTCACCATCGAGCAGACCGATTCCGCGGCCGGCGCATTACCGGGGCTGAGCCAACCTGCCGCCGCCGCGCTGGTCGAGGCCGCCGGTGGCCAGGTGCGGGCGAAGTACGGCTGGACGGACGTGTCCCGGTTCGCGGCCCTGGGCATCCCGGCGGTCAACTATGGGCCCGGCGACCCGAACCTGGCGCACCGGCGCGACGAGCGGGTGCACGTCGGGCAGATCACCGCCGCCGTCGACATGCTGCACGCCTACCTGAGCCGCTAGCCGGCCATCCCCAGCGCGGCGAACCGGGACGTCGCCTCCGCGAGCGCGCCGGCGTCGCCGCCTGCCGCCGCATGTGCGCACTCGGCCGCCAGTGCCGCATACCGGCACTGCACGTCGGTGGCCAGCCGGTCCAGCGGTCGTGCGGCGCGGGGATCACCCAACCGGACGGCGTCGTACCAGGCGCGTACCGCCACCGCAGCCTGCCCGGACCGTTCGGCCATCTTGGCGGCCTGGCGCGCGGCTGCGACCGCGCCGTGGTGGTCGTTGCCTGCGGCCAACCGCCAGGCCCGGGCCAACCCGAGTTCCGGGGCGAAGAGGGCGGATTTGGTGCCGTGTCGCCTTTCCGCCCGGGACAGCGTCTTCGCCGCTTCGGTGAGGTCACCGCACCGCGCCAGGGCGGTGGCCAGTAGCGACCATGACAGCGGGCCCCAGGAGTAGCCGGTCCGGTCGAGGGTGGGCGCGGCGGTACCGAGCAGGTGCGCGGCCGCGTCGTCATCGCCCGCTGTCATCAGGACGTAGGCCGACAGCACGTCGGCGATCGCCCGTCCCGGTGCTTGTTGCGCAAGACCCGCCAGCCGCGCCACCGTCTGTTCGGCGTCGTCGAGGCGACAAGCCATGATCTGCGTGGTGAGCTGGCCCAGCCCGATGGTGTACCGCAGCAGGCCGGGATGTTCCGCGGCGACGGCGCGTTCGGCGAATGCCTCGACCTGATCGAGGCTTCCGGTGCGCGCCGAGCACAACGTCGAGGTGCTCGCCGCCCAGGCGACGGCCACATCGGGCGCCTCGGGGGCGGCGAGTACGCCGGCGGCGATTTCCAGGGCACGCAGCGGGTTTCCGGCGTTCATCGCGAACGTCGCCGACAACGCGTCGATGGTTGCGCGGGCCGCGGGCTCGACGACTCGGTTCCGGATACTGCTCAGGTACGCCGTCGCTCGTTCGGGCTCGTTCAGCATCCAGAACCGGTTCGCCGCGCGGGGCAGCGCCACCGCCATCACGTCGGCTTCCGACGAGGTGCCGACGTCGACGTCGGCCAGCACCGCTTCGGCGTCGCGGCCGCGGCCCTGCCACGCCAGTGCCTGCGCCAGCACCAGCCGGCAGGCAAGGTCACCGCCGCATTCGACGGCCTCGCGCGCCAGCTGTTCAGCCTGGGTCATGTCGCCGGCCCGTAGGGCTTCGGCGGCCGCAGTGGCATCGCTGGGCACGGCCCGGAGTGTATGAGTGCGGGGCGGTTGACGAGGGCAGAATGCGACGACCGAGGCGCTCGTCTACCTTTCGGGGGTGCAGTCTGATCGAGAACCCGAACGGCCATGGGCGGTGTGCGTGTACTGCGCGTCCGGACCGACCCACGCCGACCTGCTGGAGCTGGCGACCGCGCTCGGCGAGGCCATCGCGGACCGGGGGTGGGCCCTGGTTTCGGGCGGCGGCAACGTCTCGGCGATGGGTGCTGTGGCTGCCGGGGCGCGGTCGCACGGTGGTCGCACCATCGGAGTCATTCCGAAGGCGCTGGTGCACCGGGAACTCGCGGACATCGACGCTGAAGAGCTGATCATCACCGATACCATGCGGCAGCGGAAGCAGGTCATGGAGGACCGCGCCGACGCCTTCATCACCCTGCCGGGTGGCATCGGCACCCTGGAAGAACTGTTCGAGACGTGGACCGCCGGTTATCTCGGGATGCACGACAAACCTGTCGTAATGCTCGACCCGAGCGGGCATTACGACGGGCTGCGGACATGGCTTGCGGGGCTGGTGGACACCGGTTACGTCGGTGCGAGAGCGCTGGCGAGGTTGCTGGTTGCGCAGGAAGTGACGGTGGCCCTCGATTACTGCGCACCCAGCTGACAACCGCGGCTACCCCCCGCAGTTAGGCTGGCCAGCGACCAGCAGCAGCTGAAGACGAGGGGCGCACGCGCATGTCCGAGCACAACGGCCCGGGTTCCCGGTCCTCTGTCGGCTTGACCGACATCGTCACCCAGATTCCCTCGGTACTGGTAGATGCGCCCGCGATCCTGCGGGCCGTCACCACCGGGCTCCTGGCGAGGCCGACGTCCAAGGCATCCATCGGCAAGGTGTTCCAGGACCGCGCTGCCAAGCACGCCGATCGCACCTTCATCCGCTTCGAAGATCAGGCGCTGACGTACGCCGAAGCGAATGCGACTGCCAACCGGTACGCCGCGGTGCTCGCTGCCCGCGGCGTCGGGCACGGCGATGTCGTGGGCATCATGCTGCGCAACTCCCCGGACGCCCTGCTGGTGATGCTCGCGACCGTCAAGTGCGGCGCAGTGGCCGGCATGCTGAATTACCACCAGCGCGGCGATGTGCTGGCGCACAGCATCGGGCTGCTCGAAGCCAAGGCGGTGATCGCCGAGACCGAGTTCGTCGAGGCGATCGAGGAGTGTGGGGCCGTCGCCGACGGTGCGCCCGAGCCCACCACCATCGAGGAATTGCGCCGGTTGGCTGAAACCGCCCCGACGACCAACCCGGCGTCGGCGTCGGCGGTGCTGGCCAAAGACACTGCGTTCTATATCTTCACCTCGGGCACCACCGGTAATCCCAAGGCCAGCGTGATGACCCACTTCCGTTGGCTGCGTGCGCTTGCCGGGTTCGGCGGCCTGGGGTTGCGCCTGCGGTCCGACGACGTTCTCTATTCGTGCCTGCCGCTCTATCACAACAACGCGTTGACGGTGGCACTGTCTTCTGTGCTCAGCTCGGGCGCCACCCTGGCTCTGGGCAAGTCGTTCTCGGCTTCGAAGTTCTGGGATGACGTTATCGGTTATGACGCAACCGCATTCGTCTACATCGGTGAATTGTGCCGGTATCTGTTGAATCAGCCGGAGAAGCCGACGGACCGTTCCCACAAGGTGCGGGTGATCGCCGGCAACGGTTTGCGACCGGAGATCTGGGACCAGTTCACCTCGCGGTTCGGTATCCAACGGGTGGCGGAGTTCTACGCGGCGAGCGAGGGCAACACCGCGTTCATCAACGTCTTCAACGTTGCGAAAAGTACTGGAATAAGCCCATTTCCGTTGGCCTACGTGGAGTACGACGCAGAGACCGGTGAGCCCACCCGCGACGAGGACGGCCGGGTTCGCAAAGCGCCTGCCGGGGAGCCCGGTTTGCTGATCAGCCCGGTCAACAAGTTGTCGCCGTTCGATGGTTACACCGACAAGGAGGCGAGCGAAAAGAAGTTGGTGCGCAACGCTTTTCGCCAGGGCGACGTCTGGTTCAACACCGGCGACGTGATGAATCCGCAGGGTATGGGCCACGCGTCGTTCGCCGACCGCCTCGGTGACACGTTCCGGTGGAAGGGGGAGAACGTCGCGACCACCCAGGTCGAGGGTGCTCTGATCGACGTCCGCGACATCGAGGAGTGCACGGTCTACGGCGTAGAGGTGCCCGGGACCGGTGGTCGGGCCGGGATGGCGGCGATCAAGCTACGCGACGGGTCGGAGTTCGACGGCAAAGCGATCGCCGATGCCGTCTACGGGAAGCTGCCCACGTATGCGCTGCCGTTGTTCATCCGGGTGGTGGAGTCACTCGAGCACACCTCGACGTTCAAGAGCCGCAAAGTGGATCTGCGTAAAGAGGGGTACGGCTCCGAGGACGAGCCGGTGAAAGACCCGATGTATGTGCTCGCCGGGCGTGACGAGGGTTACGTGGAGTTCTACGGGGAGTACCCGGAAGAGGTGGCGGCCGGGAAGCGTCCGAAGGGTTGAGGGACGAGACCAGGTTGCTGATTCACCGCTTGGCGCTGAGCTGCACAACCATGGGGTGCGGGGAACTCTGACCTCGCCGCCGAACACGCGAAGTTGCGCACTAGAGGGTCGTTATTGAGAGCGTCCGCCGCCAACTGGCAGCCATGGACCGCATCTGGCCATAGCGTGCGGATCGGTATACCAGCGGGAAACTGCCGTCGCCGAAGACTGTCGACAATCACGACGTGATCCACGCCCTATTTTCCCGGGGCTAGCCTGGATGACGTGCAGGCGAGTTTTCTAGGCCGTCCGGTGGCCGGCGATCGAGCCTTGATCATGGCGATCGTCAACCGCACCCCGGATTCGTTTTACGACCGGGGTGCCACGTTCACCGACGAGGCAGCCAAGGCGGCGGCGCACCGTGTCATCGAAGAGGGCGCCGACGTCATCGACATCGGTGGTGTCAAAGCCGGTCCGGGACAGGTTGTCGACGCCGATGAGGAGATCGTCCGCGTGGTGCCGTTCATCGAATGGTTGCGTGCGACCTACCCCGACCAGCTGATCAGTGTCGACACCTGGCGGGCGTCGGTGGCCAAGCTGGCGTGTGCCGCGGGAGCAGATCTGATCAACGACACCTGGGCCGGTGCCGACCCCGGTCTCCCGGAGGTCGCGGCGGAGTTCAATGCGGGGCTCGTGTGCTCACACACCGGCGGAGCCACGCCACGGACCCGTCCGTTCCGGGTCAACTACGGCACGAGCACCCACGGTGTGGTCGACGACGTGATCGCCGATGTCACTGGTGCCGCCGAGAAAGCCGTGAGCATTGGCGTCGCTCGTGAGCGGATTCTCATCGATCCGACGCACGATTTCGGCAAGAATACTTATCACAGCCTTAGTTTGTTGCGGCATGTAAAAGATCTTGTTAATACCGGATGGCCGGTCCTGATGGCCCTGAGCAACAAGGATTTTGTCGGGGAGACTCTGGGTGTGGGTCTGACCGAACGCCTGGACGGCACCCTGGCGGCAACTGCTCTGGCGGCCGCCGACGGTGCCCGGATGTTCCGGGTACACGAGGTTGGACCCACTCGACGCGTGCTCGAAATGGTCGCGTCGATCCAAGGAGTGCGTCCACCGACGCGCACGGTGAGGGGACTGGCATGACGACAACACCTGACCTGGCCATCGAGAACAAGCTGCGCACCGAAACCTGGCTGGCCGAAAACAGCTGGAACCGGCCCACCTGGACCGTCGCCGAACTGGAGGCCGCCAAGAAGGGCCGGACCATCTCGGTGGTGCTCCCCGCACTCAACGAGGAAGAGACCGTCGCGTCGGTCATCGACACCATCAGCCCGCTGGTCGGCGGTCTGGTGGACGAGCTGATCGTGCTCGACTCCGGGTCCACCGACGACACCGAGATCCGTGCCATTGCCGCCGGAGCCCGCGTTGTCAGCCGTGAACAGGCGCTTCCCGAGGTGTCGCCGAACCCCGGCAAGGGCGAGGTGCTGTGGCGGTCCCTGGCCGCTACCACCGGTGACATCGTGGTGTTCGTCGACTCCGACCTCATCGACCCCGATCCGATGTTCGTGCCCAACCTCGTCGGCCCGCTGCTCACCCGCGACGGGGTGCACCTGGTCAAAGGCTTCTACCGGCGTCCGCTCAAGGTCAGTGGCAGCGAGGACGCCAATGGCGGTGGCCGGGTGACCGAGCTCGTCGCCCGTCCGATGCTGGCAGCGATGCGGCCCGAACTCGGAGGTGTCTTACAGCCACTGGGCGGTGAATACGCGGCAACCCGGGAACTGCTGATGTCGGTGCCGTTCGCGCCCGCCTACGGTGTGGAGATCGGCCTGTTGGTCGACACCTACGACCGGCTGGGCATCGACGCGATCGCCCAGGTGAACCTCGGTGTCCGGGTACATCGCAACCGGCCGCTCACCGAGCTGGGGGCGATGAGCCGCCAGGTGATCGCCACCCTGCTGTCGCGCTGCGGCATCTCGGACTCCGGCGTGGGGCTGACACAGTTCTTCGCCGACGGCGACGGGTTCACCCCACGGGTATCGCGGGTTTCCCTGGAAGACCGACCGCCGATGAACACCCTGCGACCGCGCTAGAGCGGCTGACACCCCTGGCCTGCGTGGCGCGTCGGCGTGATGAGGCACTATCGGTGACGTGACAATGGTTCTGCTGTACGTCGTGGTGCTGATCCTGATCGCCATCGTCCTTTTCGGGGTGGCCAGCGTGGTCTTCGGGCGCGGCGAGCAGCTGCCGCCGCTGCCACGTGCGACGACGGCGACGGTGTTGCCGGCGTCCGGTGTCACCGGTGCTGACGTCGAAGCGCTGCGCTTCACTCAGACCGCACGTGGTTACAAGACCAGCGAAGTCGATTGGGTGCTGGACCGGCTCGGGCAGGAACTCGACTCCCTGCGGGCCGAAGTGGACATGCTGCGCGGGCAGGAACGGTCCGCCGTCGATGACCCTCGCTGACGGCCGCACCCGCTGCGACTGGGCTGTGTCCGCGACAGGAGACGACGCCCTGCTCTACCGCGATTACCACGACCAGGAATGGGGCCGCCGACTGCGCGGCAGCGTCGCACTGTTCGAGCGCCTGAGCCTGGAAGCCTTCCAGAGCGGGCTGTCCTGGCTCATCATCCTGCGGAAGCGAGACAACTTCAGGAGGGCGTTCGACGGCTTCGCGATCGATACTGTCGCAGGCTATGACGACGGTGACGTCGCGCGGCTCATGGCCGACAGTGGGATCGTCCGCAACCGGGCCAAGATCGAAGCCACGATCGCCAATGCACGTGCGGCGGCTGAACTCGACACCGATCTGTCGGACCTGCTGTGGTCATATGCGCCTCCGGCGCGGCCCCGGCCCAGGACCATGGCTGACGTTCCGGCCATCACGCCCGAGTCCACCGCAATGGCACGGGAGTTGAAGCGCAGGGGGTTCAAGTTCGTCGGCCCCACCACCGCCTACGCCTTGATGCAGGCCACCGGGATGGTCGACGACCACCTGCAGTCGTGTTGGGTTCCAAGGGTTGGCGACCCTTAACGGACGGGTCCTGCACACGTATGCCAACCGATAGGGAACAATAGAAGTCGTGAACTGGCAGTTCGGCACGCTGGTTGCAACGGGTGGGTACCCAGCGCGCGCCGATCTGGTACATGACGGCGGGACGAGTAGTCCAATCTGGAGGGAGCACTCGATGGCGGCCATGAAGCCCCGGACTGGCGACGGTCCACTGGAAGCAACCAAAGAGGGGCGTGGCATCGTGATGCGGGTACCGCTCGAGGGCGGCGGTCGACTCGTCGTAGAACTGACACCCGATGAAGCTGCTGCGCTGGGCGACGAGCTCAAGAGCGTCACCAGCTGAGCGCCCCGGCTTGGCGCGACTGAACCCCGCGCGCCGCGCGGGGTTCAGTCTGCCGGGTGGGCACCCGATAACTGATCGCCCCTCCGGCGACTACACCGACACCTTTCGGTAGATCTCCAGCGTCTGCTCGGCGATGTGCGCCCATGAGAATTCATTGATGCAGCGCTGGCGTCCTGCGCTGCCGTACCGGGCCGCTCGCTGCGGGTCGGCTACCAGCGCGTTGACGGCTTCTGCGATATCCGCCTCGAACGCCCTTGGTTCTGCTGCGTCGTAGTGCACCAGCGACCCCGTTGTGCCGTTGACGACAACTTCTGGGATGCCGCCCACATCGGAGGCGACCACCGCGGTCGAGCACGCCATCGCCTCGAGGTTGACGATGCCCAGCGGCTCATACACCGAGGGACAGACGAAAACCGTTGCTGCTGAAAGAATTTCCCGGATCTTTCCGGTGGGCAGCATGTCCCGGACCCAGAAGATGCCCGAACGAGACGCGGAGAGCTCTTCGACGGCGCCGGCGACCTCGGCGGCGATCTCGGGGGTATCGGGCGCGCCCGCGCACAACACCAACTGAATCTCGGGGGCGAACCGGTGCGCGGCGGCCACCAGGTGGGCGACACCCTTCTGGCGGGTGATGCGCCCGACGAACGCGACCACCGGCCGGGTCGGATCAACACCCAGTGCGGCCAGTACCGATTGCGCGGGATCGGACGATGTGGGCGGAGCCGGGTACCAGACGTCGGTGTCTATGCCGTTCTTCACGACGTGCACCCGGTCCGGATCCAGAGCGGGGTAGACCTTCAGCACGTCCTTGCGCATCCCGGAACTCACCGCGATGACGGCGGCGGCGCCTTCCATTGCCGTCTTCTCCACCCACGAGGACAACCTGTAGCCGCCGCCCAGCTGCTCGGCTTTCCACGGCCGTAACGGCTCCAGGGAGTGCGCAGTCACCACATGCGGGATGCCGTACAGCAGTCCCGCCAGGTGTCCCGCCATGCCCGTGTACCAGGTGTGGGAATGGGCCACATCTGCCTGCCCGGCCGCGTTGGTCATCACCAGATCGGTCGAGAGCATGGACAGCGCGGGGTTGGCCCCCGCTAACGCCGGGTCGGGCTGGTGCACGAAGACACCCGGCCGGGGGGCGCCCATGCAGTGCACATCGACTTCACAGAGCTTTCGGAGCTGGATCACGAGCTCGGTGACGTGGACGCCCGCGCCCCCGTACACCTCAGGTGGATATTCCCGCGTCATCATCGCCACCCGCATACGCACGACGGTAGTAGTCGCGGCGGCCTGAGCGCAGGTATGTGGACAAGCTTGCGGTCGTGTCGCCCAAATACATTGAGGAGTAGTCCGACAAGCGACGTAAGAAGAGCCACAAAACTCGGCGGTTGCTCTAGCCGCCGTCGGCCAGTGCCGATAGGTTTGATGACATGAGGGAAGCGCCACATGTGCTGGGTATCGTCCTGGCAGGCGGGGAGGGTAAGCGGCTTTACCCGCTGACGGCGGACCGCGCGAAGCCCGCGGTTCCATTCGGTGGCGGTTACCGCTTGATCGACTTCGTTTTGTCGAACCTGGTGAATGCCCGCTTTCTGCGGATCTGCGTTCTGACGCAATACAAGTCGCATTCGTTGGACCGGCACATCTCGCAGAACTGGCGGTTGTCGGGTCTGGCCGGTGAATACATCACGCCGGTGCCGGCTCAGCAACGTCTCGGGCCGCGCTGGTACACCGGTTCGGCCGACGCCATCTACCAGTCGCTGAACCTGATTTATGACGAAGATCCTGACTACATCGTCATTTTCGGTGCCGACCACGTGTACCGGATGGACCCCGAACAGATGCTGCAAGCGCACATCGAAAGCGGGGCCGGGGCCACCGTCGCGGGGATCCGGGTGCCGCGTGCGGAGGCGTCGGCCTTTGGATGCATCGACGCCGACGACTCCGGTCGGATCCGCGGCTGGGTGGAGAAGCCCGCCGATCCGCCGGGCACTCCCGACGATCCGGAGATGACGTTCGCGTCGATGGGCAATTACATCTTCACCACGAAGGTGCTTCTCGACGCCATCAGAGCTGATGCCGACGAAGATCATTCCGACCACGACATGGGTGGCGACATCATTCCCCGGCTCGTGGCCGACGGCATGGCTGCGGTGTACGACTTCAGCAACAACGAGGTGCCCGGCGCCACCGAACGTGATCACGGGTACTGGCGCGATGTCGGAACACTGGACGCGTTCTACGACGCCCACATGGATCTGGTGTCGGTGCATCCGATCTTCAACCTGTACAACAAGCGCTGGCCGATCCGCGGCGGGTCGGAGAATCTGGCTCCGGCGAAGTTCGTCAACGGCGGTTCCGCGCAGGAGTCCGTGGTGGGTGCGGGCAGCATCATCTCGGCGGCCTCGGTACGCAATTCGGTGCTGTCGTCCAACGTCGTGATCGACGACGGCGCCATCGTCGAGGGCAGCGTGCTGCACCCTGGCGTGCGGGTCGGACGGGGTGCCGTGGTGCGCAAGGCGATCCTGGACAAGAACGTGGTGGTCGGCCCGGGAGAAATGGTCGGCGTGGACCTCGAAAAGGACCGCGAGCGGTTCGCCATCAGCTCCGGAGGCATCGTCGCCGTGGGTAAGGGCATCTGGATCTGACGGGTCCTCACCCTCGATTGACGGGCTCCCGTCGCTGCCGGTTCGACGTCGGCCAGACGTAGGGCAGGTCCTCGGGTACGTCCGGGAACCGCGGCCGGTAGTGCTCCGGATCCTTGCGTACCAGCGCCGATTGGTGGCTCCGGTGAAAGTCCGGGTCACCGAGCCACGGTGGCAGCTCACCCGCGGCCGCCAGGCCGTCCTGGGCGCGGACCGCGGTCAAACCGGTCCCGGCCTTCAGGTCGGTCATCAGGGTGGCGGCACATGTATCCGCATGGCCCTGCGCGCACCACTCGTTGCACACGTCGAGGCCGTACCGCACCAGGGCTTCCTCGTAACCGGCCCACATCGCCGCGGCCGGGTGATGACGCCATCCATAGTCGGCGACGGTCAGGGCGCGCAGTACCTGGATGGTCTCCACCCGCTGCTTACCGAGCCGCCGCGTGTCGAGGATGCGGGCGGAGTCAGCGAAACCCGGGCACGGCAGAAATGTCTGCATGAACTGCGGGTACCCCGCGTTCCACAACTCCTGATCATCGAAGATCGCGGCGCCGGAAGGCCAAGACCCCGGCCGCGCCCACGACGATATCGATGCCCAGCAGCCAGACCAGTGGGGTGAGGCTGACAGGCCCGGTGCCGAGCCGCGGTGTGTGCGCGAAAGGTTCGAGGTCGAGCAGCCACTGCGGGGCACCCGACAACGAGCCGAGAAGATAGAGCGCGATCATCGTCACCAGTACGCCCCACACCGCCGGGGTGAATCGGGGCAGCATCCCGAACAGCACCAACGTGAGGGAGACCAGCAGCCACACCGCGGGTAACTGCACAGCCGCCGAAGCCAGCACCAGCGGCAGCTTGCCGGCGACATCACCTGCGGCGGCCCCGTACGTCACGCCGGCGGCCAGTCCGGCGACCAGCATCGCTGCGGCTGAGCTGAGTACCGCGACCGTGAGATGGCTTGCCAGCCAACGGGTTCTGCTCACAGCGCCGGCCAAGATGCTTTCGGCGTGTTGGCTGGTCTCCTCCTGGTGCAACCGCAAGGTGAGCGACACCGCGAATGCTGCTGCGACCATCGCCAGCATGCTGAACGCGATCCCGATGAACGCCTGCTCCATCGCTGTGGTGCCACCCAACCGCGTCACCATGTCGCGAGCCAGCCGACTGGTGCCGATCTCGTCGCCGATACCGTGCACGACGCTGCCGACGAGCAGGCCGTAAAGCGCCAGCCCGACGCTCCACAGCGCTACGGCTGCGCGGTCGAGACGCCACGCCAGGCTGAGGGTGCCGCGCAATCCGGAGGCGGCCGAGCTGGGCCCGGGCCGGTCGGCGAGCAGTCCGGAGCCGACGTCGCGGTGAGCCAGGAGCCGGTAAGCGAGGACAGTGAGCACCCCAGCGGCGAGCAGGTGCAGCACCAGGACGGGCCAGCGATCGCCCGCGTACGGCCGGACCTGCAGCGACCAGCCCAGGGGCGACAGCCAGGACATCCAGCCGGCACCGGCGTCCCCCACCGCGCGGAATGCGAACGCGCCGGCCAGCACGGACAGTGCGATTCCACGCGCTGCCCTGGCACTGGCCGACAACTGTGCGGCCACCGCGGCGACGGCGGCGAAGACCAACCCCGAGCCCGTCAGTGCCAAGCAGAACGCCAACGACCCGGCGACCGGCACATCAAGGGTGACCAAACCGGCGAACGCCACAACCCCGGTGAGGACCACCGCACCGGCCGTCAACAGCAAGGCAGCGGTCAGACCGGCCCGACGGCCCACAGCGGTGGAGTCCAGCAGCTCGGTACGTCCGCTCTCCTCGTCACCCCGGGTGTGCCGGATCATCGTCATGATCACCGCCACCGCAATCAGCAGATGGAAGATCCCCGCCTTCCAGATGCCCACCGCCCCGAGGCTGTCGCCGTACACATTGCCGTAGAGAGCGCGCTGGGCGGGGCTGGCCATGATCGAGGCTGCGAACGCCGCGCGGCCGGCGGCGGTGGGGTAGACGGCCTCGACGCTGCCGATGTAGACGGTGGCCAGCGGTACCGACAGCAGCAACACCCACAGTGGTACGACGACCCGGTCCCGGCGCAGGAACAGGCGCAACAACCCGAAGGTGCCGGTGAACTGGGACGCATGCGGAGCTGCGCGGTGGGCCGGCGGCTGCGTGTGGTCGAGGACGGTGGCACTCATGCGTGGACCTCGCGACTTCGATTGTCGCCGTGAGCTTCACTGCCATAGTGCTGCAGGAACAGGTCCTCCAAGGTGGGCGGCTGGCTGACCAGGCTGCGGACACCAGCTGCACCGAGTACCCGCATCAGTTCTCCGATGCTGTCGGCGTCGACCTGGGCCCGCAGCGTGTGGCCTTCCATGCTCACGTCGTTGACGCCGTTGATACGAGCGACATCGCCGGGATCACCGACCATTTCCGCGGTGATCGCGGTGCGGCTCAGGTGCCGCATCGAAGCAAGCGTGCCGCTCTCCACGGTTCTCCCGGCCCGGATGATGGTCACGCGCTCGCACAGCGACTCGGTCTCGGCGAGGATGTGGCTGGACAGCAAGACAGTGACCCCGCGGTCGCGTGCTTCGGTCACACACTGCTGGAATACGTTCTCCATCAACGGGTCCAGGCCGGTGCTGGGCTCATCGAGTAGCAACAGTCGGGCATTGGAGGAGAACGCCGACACCAGTGAAACCTTCTGCCGGTTCCCTTTGGAGTAGGCGCGGGCCTTCTTCCGGGGATCGAGGTCGAAACGTTCGATCAGCTCGGCGCGGCGTGGGGCGTCGATGCCACCCCGCATACGCGCGAGCAGGTCGATGGTCTCACCTCCGGTCAGGGTGGGCCACAAGGTGACATCGCCTGGTACATAGGTGATCTGGCGGTGTAAGTGGACGGCATCAGCCCACGGATTCCTGCCGAGGAGCTGGACTCGGCCACCGTCGGCTCGGATCAGGCCGAGAAGTATTCGGATGGTGGTGGACTTGCCGGCGCCGTTCGGCCCCAAGAACCCGTGCACTTCACCTTGCCGCACGGTGAGGTCCAGCCCGTTGAGTGCGGTTGCGGCGCCGAACTTCTTGGTGAGGTGGTGGACCTCGATGGCGTTGTCGTCAGACTGCCGATACGCGGTCATCCTGATCTCCTTGTGTCGCTTCCGGTACGGCGTTCTCCTGTTCCTGCTGGGCCAGGAATGCGTCGTACACAACCGAGTCGGTCATCAGACCTTCGGTGTAGAGCTCGAGGGCGGGCAGCACCATGTCTCGGGCGTAGTCGTGCAGGACGGCACGCATGTCGTCGGGACGCTCATGGAGTTGCAGGTAGAGCAGGAAGCCGCCGCCGTTCGACATTGCCAGGAACCTGGCCCGTGCCTTGGGGTCTCGGGAAGGCTTGATGGTTCCCGCCTGCACCCCGTCTTCGATGTAGTTCGCTGTGTTCTCGAACATGCTGCGCCACAGTTTCTTTGCAAGTTCGCCGCCCGCTTGCATGCTGCGGACCAGGTAGGCCATCGCCGGTGCGAACTCTTCGATCTCGGCCATCGCAGCGAACCAGCGGGCGGGGTCGTGTGACTGTACCGATTCTGATTTCGAGGTGCGGATCAACTTGGCGACGTGCTCATCGCACGTGGTGCGCAGGCCTTCCTTGGACCCGAAGTGGTGGATCACCAGTCCCGGGCTGACACCGGCTGCTTCGGCGATGGCCCGCACACTGACCGTGAACCCGTGCTGACCGAACTGATCGATTGCCGCGTCGCGGATGCGGGCGGCGGCAGTCAAATCAGTTGAACGCATGTTCAGTAGGCTAAACACCCATTTAGCCGGGGTCAAGACCTTCACGCGAGAGTGCGGGGCGAGGTTTGCTCGGCGCAAGAACGTGAACTTGGCAAACTTTCGACCGCGATAAATAGATAGACAGTGCAGCAAAATTCTCAATCGCATGCAGCGAGGCGGCGCTGCCAGTGGAGAACCTGAGAAAAATTCTTTTCTGCGGTATCTATCCGCGTGGGATCGGTGGACGGTCGTTAGCTACCGAGTGTTGTTGGCGCTGATAGACAGGTAATTACTGAGGTCAGGGACGTTTTGAATGTTCTCAGGTTCTGTAGCTATTCTTCTCAGGTTTTCTCAGATTCCACCGGTGAAACGGGCGGCAGCTACCTGAATGCACCTGCTCCGCAAATCCAAAAACGTCGAACAGCTATTAAAAACCGCTGGCCGATGTTACGTTGCTGCAATGTGCCCAAGCATTGGGCCCACCGTTTCCTGGAGGAGAAGTTCCCTATATGTCCAATCACTCAAAGAAATCCGGCGGTCGCAAGCGCTCGATGACGGCGACGGGGGCCGCCGTCGCGGGCGCAGGCCTGATTCTCGGCGCACCGGCGGTAGCGATGCTCGCCACCGCGGGCGCTGCTCAGGCGGCACCGGCGGAAGGATCGTCGTGCGTTCAGCTGCTCGGATGCGACCTCAGCGCCGACGCTTCGGCCTACCGTGTCGGGCTGAGCTCAGTGCCGACGCCGAACTCATTGGTCGGCCCCGCGCTCGCGCCGCCGCCCTTCGCTGATCCGATCGAGGCGTTCCTCGACTTTTCGGCCCTGGTCCCGGGCTGGAACATCTTTGTCGGCAACGGTCTGGACGGCACCGCCCTGCATCCCGACGGTTTCAACGGCGGCATCTTCCTCGGTAGCGGCGGTAACGGCTACACCGATCTGCTCGGCACGGGCCTGGTCGAGGGCGGTAATGGCGGCGCCGGCGGCCTGTTCTACGGCAACGGCGGTGACGGCGGCGACAGCTTCTTCGGCGGCAACGGCGGCCGCGGCGGCAGCGCCGGTCTGTTCTCGTTCTTCGGCAATGGCGGCATCGGTGGTAACGGCGGTGACGGCGAGGGCGGTCTCCTGCGTCCCGACACCGCCGGCGGCAATGGCGGCGCCGGCGGAAACGCCGGCTTCTTCGGCTTCTTCGGCCATGGTGGTGCCGGCGGTATCGGCGGCGCGGGCGTTGACGGCGTCGATGCGGTCAACCCGCTGGTGCCTGTCAGCGGTCTCCCGGGAGTCGTGGGGATCCCTCAGGTACCTCTCGTCAGCCCGGCAACCAATGGCGGTAATGGCGGCAACGGCATCACGGCCGGCGGCAACGGCGGCAACGGCGGTACCGGAGGTGCCGGTCTCGGCGCGCCCATCCTCGACAACGCTCAGGGTGGCAATGGTGGCAATGGTGGCAACGGCGCCGACGCAAACAACGGAAGCGCCGGCACCGCCGGTGGTGCCGGCGGCGCCGGCGGCAGCGGCGGCATCCTCGGTGGCGGTGGCAATGGCGGTGCGGGTGGCGTCGGCGGCAGCGGTGGAGACGCCACGGGCAGCGGCGGCAACGGCGGCAACGGCGGGGGCGGCGGCATTGCCGCTGGTCTGATCGGGGCCGACGCCCAGGGCGGCGACGGCGGCAACGGTGGCAACGGCGGCAAGGGCGGCAGCGGTGGCGCAGGTGCCAACGGTGGCGCCGGCGGTGCGGCCGGCGGATCCGGGTTCTTCGGGCCGCGCGGTGACAAGGGCGACGACGGTGCCGGCGGCAAGGGCGGCAGCGGTGCCGGAGTCGGAAGCGGCGGAGCAGCCGGCTCCGGTGGATCCGGTGGCGTCGCAACTGGCGTGCTCGGCGGCGGCAAAGCGACAGACGGCAGTGCCGGCAACGACGGCACCAAGGGTGCTGACGGCACCAACGGTGCTGACGGCACCACCGGCGGCAACAAAGGCAGCGCCAGCAGTGCCAAGGCCGCTGGTAGCGACAAGAGTGACAGCGACGCCTAAGGGCTAGTCAAAGAAGTGGGGCGTCGGCTCAGGCCGGCGCCCCACTTTTGTCGGGCCTCAGGACTTGCGGTACACGCGCCACCGCATCTCGATCGGGCAGTCCGTCCGCTTGAGATCGAAAAGGTCTTGGCCACTGACCCATTCGCCGTACCAGCTCGTCGGCGGCCATTTGTCCGCGGGCAGGTGGGTTTTCTCGTACTCGTAGACCGACTCGTCACTGATCAAGGTGAGCGGCAACCGTGCTGCCGCAACAGACAATTCGCTTTCGGTGAAGACGCTGGTGTACACCTGCTGGCCGAGTTCGCGGGCAGCGTCGTCCGGGGCGTAGAACGGTTTGGCGACAAAGGCGTTGAAGACCAACTGCCCGCCAGGTGCCAAACATGTTGCGGCAAGCTCGAATACCCCACGCACCTGATCGATGGTCCGGAAGTCGGACACCACCTCTGAGAGCAGGATCAGCTGGTAATCCCGCCGCAGGTCGGCAGTCGTGTCGAACACGTCGCCTTGAATCACCCGCACCGGCAAGGATTCACTTTGCGCCTCGGCCACGATCTGCTCCGCGAACTTCGGGGTCAGCTCCACCGCGTCCACCGGGTGACCGCGCCGGGCCAACGCCAACGCGTTACGTCCGGTGCCTGCGCCGATATCGAGTACCGGATGCTGCTGCGGGTCAAGCGCCTCGGCGGCCAATGCCGACACACGCGCGTCGGGTTCGGTACCGAACAGCGGGGGTTTACGGGTGCTCAGCCAGTTTTCGTATGCCTTGTCCAGCGGCCACGATTCGATGGTGATCTCGTAATTCAGCAACGACGCCACGTTTGCGGTGTACGACACGATGATGGACGACCGTGGCGATGACGCGAACGCCTCCGTCAATTGCCGGTGGAGGAGCTCTTTCAGATTTGCGAGTTCCTCGGTGGTGAACTCTCGACCCACGTCGGCGAAAACGTTGCCGCATATCGCTACGTAGTCGTCGACCATGCTCGGAACCGCTGGCAGCGCAATCCTTCCCGTGACGGCGGACCGGCGGGTCAGTCGGCGCGACAGCGCGTCGCGCAGGGGTGCTGAGTTCTCATGTTGGTTCACCATCGGCTCCTTTGCTACACCACAAGGGTCGCGTCCGCCGGCCCTGGTGGACCACGAGAGCGACTGCGATCTTTGCCCATTCCAAGAATGCATACCATCAGTCCAGGAAATTCGGCCAACGTCCCGGCTACTATCACCCCATGTCGGAAACCACGTCCAATGATGAAGCTCGTTCTGGTGCAACGAATGTTAGGCACTCACAGCCAACGGGATCGCCTCGCTGGATCGCCCCCGCCGCACTCGTGATTGCCGTCATCGCGGTCGCACTTGCGGGCTGGTCGCTGACAACAAAGGGGGGAGCCGACTCCACCGCCCCGGCTGAGGAGTCCACGGCCGCAACCGCGGACGATCCCGCGGCCGCCAAAACCCAGCTGTGTGACGCCGTCGCGACGGTGAGCAAGGCCGTACAACTGCAGACCAACGGAAACCTCGGCCCTGATCCCGTGGCCCAGACTGCCGTCGCGGCAAATGCGCGTCTGGCGTTGTTGGGCGGCGGCACATACCTGGCAGGCCAGATCACCGAAAACGCCCCCGAAGAACTCGCTGATCCGGCCCGCCGGTTCGCCGACACATTGCAGGACATCGGGATGAACGCTCTCACCGGCGTGACGAATCAGGACCCGGCCCAGCAGGGCAGGTTGGCAGACGGGGACGGGCTCCGGCAGCAGCTTGTCGAGCTGTGCCAGTAGACGCCAGGCGGATCACTCGCGGGCGGCGGCCAAGATGCCGTCGCCCAGCGGGATCAACACCGGAGTGAGTCGTTCGTCCTCGGCGATCAGTCGCGCGGCCTCCCGTACAGCAGACACCTCGGCATCGTTGGCTGCGGGATCGCCGGCGCGGCCCCCGAGGGCCGCGCGGTGCACGACGATCACGCCTCCCGGCCGCAGCAACCTGATGCCTTCGACGACGAAGTCGGGCTGATCGGCGGGATCGGCGTCGATGAACACCAGGTCGTAGGACTCGTCGGCCAGGCGGGTGAGCACGTCCTGAGCTCGTCCACTGATCAACCGGGTACGCGACGGGCCGATGCCACCCTCGGAGAACGCCTGCTTTGCGATGCGCTGGTGCTCGGGTTCGATGTCGATGGTCGTCAGGACGCCGTCGGCCCGCATTCCGGACAGCAACCACAAGCCACTGACCCCGGCGCCGGTACCCACCTCGACCACCGCTTTGCCGCCGCTCAACCGGGCGAGCATGCTCAGCAGCGCGCCGACGGCGGGCGTCACCGCGCCGACCCCGATGTCGAGGGCACGTTCGCGCGCCGCGGCCAAGACCGCATCCTCGGAGATCGCGTTTTCGGCGTGGGACACGATCAACTCGGCCCGGTTCGGCTGCCCCTGGCCGGGAGTTTCATCTGCGGAGGCCATGTCGGCAGCGTAGAGGGCGGGGTCGGTGGCACCTCGCAGGCGCGCCCGGTCGGCGCCCCGGCTCGGGCGGCCGGTGCTCAGATGCTTAGATACTCATCTCCTGCCAGATCGGTTTGGCGACCCATTCTCAGGGAATGTTCATATTGTTCACATGCCGAGCACACACCGGTAGACCACGGTGGTGGCATGGAACTCGGCGGTCGCTGGTCCGGGAATAGCGCTCACCCCTCGCGCGTTGCCGGTCTTGTCGACCTGCCGAGTCCATCTGGCAGTGCATGTACCGATCCAGACCAGGAGGATTCGACGACCACGATGACGGTGCCGAACAGCATGTCGCATGTCGCTCCGCAGGCCGAGGCTCAATGGGCCGAGCTGACCGACGAGCTCCAGGGCACCGCCGTGTTCGACGCCACTGGTGACAAGACCACCATGCCGTCGTGGGACGACCTCGTTCGTCAGCACGCCGACCGGGTGTACCGCCTGGCGTATCGCCTCTCCGGCAACCAGCACGACGCCGAGGATCTGACCCAGGAGACCTTCATCCGGGTGTTCCGGTCCGTGCAGAACTATCAGCCCGGGACGTTCGAGGGCTGGCTGCACCGCATCACGACGAACTTGTTCCTCGACATGGTGCGGCGGCGTAGCCGGATCCGGATGGAAGCCCTCCCCGAGGACTATGACCGGGTACCGGCCGATGAGCCCAACCCCGAGCAGATCTATCACGACTCCCGTCTGGACGCCGACCTGCAGATGGCCCTGGACTCCCTGCCGCCAGAATTCCGTGCCGCGGTGGTGTTGTGCGATATCGAGGGTTTGTCCTACGAGGAGATCGGCGCGACGCTCGGCGTCAAGCTGGGCACTGTCCGTAGCCGCATTCACCGCGGCCGGCAGGCATTGCGTGATTACCTGGCTGCGCACCCCCAACCTGAACGTTCAGAGGGCGTCGCCGCGAACTCCGACTGACCGAACGCGTCGTTGGCATGTTCGCAGAGGGCCGGCGCGCTACATTCAGAAGAGCGCCCCGACATCACACCCAGGCGGCGGTGAGTATCTGGGCGGGGCGTCGGGGATCGGAAGGAGCACCGGTGATGAGCGGCGATCGGGGGCACGTGTTCCGTCGAGCGTTCTCCTGGCTTCCGTCTCACTTCGCAGCGCAGAGTGGCGCCCCCGTCGGGTCCCCGCGCCAGTTCGGTTCCACCGAGCACCTGTCGATCGAAGCGGTCGCCGCTTTCGTCGACGGGGAACTACGGATGAACGCCCATCTGCGCGCCGCACACCATCTGTCGATGTGCCCGGACTGCGCAGCTGAAGTCGACGCTCAACGCCAAGCCCGTGAAGCCCTGCGCGACTCCTGCCCGATCCACATCCCCAGCGCGTTGCTGGGGTTGTTGTCGCAGATACCGAACGCTCCGCAGACGCCTCCCGACGATGCACCGGACCGGATCGCCGAACCGTCGGGCGACGACAGCACGCGTCTTCGACGCCGCCGCCGGTAGGGTGGATGGGGCCGAGTCCGCCCTGCGGTGGACTCGATAAGAGTCAGTCGTCAGTGGCTCGCAGTCCGAGCGCCCCCAGAATGAGGATCACGTGAGTTCGAACCAGGACAACCCAGGCCAAGGGTCCAGCGGGCCTCGTTTGGCGCCACGTCCCGTTTCGAGGCCGCCGGTTGACGACGCACAGCGCCGCGTATTCGGCCGGCCCCAGGGGGTTGACGGCTCATTTGTCGCCAAGGACCTGCGTCCGCAGAAATTCCAGAATTCGACGGAGTACGAGCCCCGTGATCAGCCGCCCGATCCGGTTCTGGCGGAAGCATTCGGCCGGCCATACCTGAGCGGAGAGTCCCTGCAGCGGCACCCTGTCGATGCCGGCGCGCTGGAAGCCGAGGAGGCCGCCAGGAAGAACGGCTCCGGTCCCGACCCGGCAGAGGACCCGTGGCGCGATCCGTCATCGGCGGCGGCGCTGGGAACCCCTGCCGTGCCTGCCCCCGCCCCACAACAGGCCGCCGCACCTCCCGGCAAGCTCGGTGTCCGGGACGTCCTGTTCGGCGGCAGGGTGTCCTACGCCGCGCTGGCTGTGCTGGCAGTCGTCGCCCTGGTCATCGGTCTGGCCGGCGGCTGGGTCGGCCGTAAGACCGCGGAAGTGGTCGAAGCCTTCACCACCTCGAAGATCACCCTGCAGACGGACGGCGGCGACGATGTGCCCGCCGGTCAGATCGCCGCAGTGGCGAAATCGGTGGCCGATTCCGTGGTGACCATCGAGGCCAAGAGTGACGAGGCCGGATCGCAGGGTTCGGGCGTGGTCATCGACGGCCGCGGCTACATCGTCACCAACAACCACGTCATCTCCGAGGCCGCCACCAACCCCAGCAAGTGGAAGATGTCGGTTGTGTTCAACGACGGCAAATCGGTGCCGGCCAACTTGGTGGGGCGCGACCCGAAGACAGACCTGGCGGTCCTCAAGGTCGACAACGTGGACAATCTCACCGTCGCCAGACTCGGCGACTCCGACAAGGTGGTCGTCGGTGAAGAAGTGATCGCTGCCGGGGCGCCTCTGGGCCTGCGCTCCACAGTCACCTCCGGCATCGTGAGCGCCCTGCACCGGCCCGTGCCGCTTTCCGGCGAAGGCTCCGACACCGACACCGTTATCGACGCCATCCAGACGGACGCCTCGATCAACCACGGCAACTCGGGCGGCCCGCTGATCAACATGGAGTCACAGGTGATCGGCATCAACACCGCCGGCAAGTCGCTGTCCGACAGCGCCAGCGGCCTCGGCTTCGCGATTCCGGTCAACGAGGTCAAGCAGGTTGCCGAGTCGCTGATCAAGGACGGAAAGATCGCCCATCCGACCCTGGGCTTGACCGCGCGCTCGGTCAGCAATGATCTGGCGTCGGGCGCCCAGGTGGCCAACGTTCGGGCGGGCAGTCCGGCCGAGCGGGCCGGCATCCTCGAGAACGACGTCGTGGTGAAAGTCGGCGACCGAGACGTTGCCGACGCCAACGAGTTCACCGTCGCGGTCCGTCAGCTGCCGATCGGGCAGGATTCGCCCATCGAGGTGATGCGGGACGGCCGGCGCGTGACGTTGACCGTCAACCCCACCCCCGACAGCTGATGTTCGCCAATCTCGGATGGGGCGAGATGCTCGTCCTGGTGATCATCGGTTTGGTGGTGCTCGGGCCGGAACGGCTTCCCGGCGCTATTCGCTGGACTGCCGGCACGGTCCGGCAGGCCCGGGATTACGTCAGCGGCGCCACGTCTCAGCTGCGCCAGGATCTGGGCCCTGAGTTCGAAGATCTCCGCGAGCCGCTGTCGGAGTTGCAGAAGCTACGGGGCATGACTCCGCGCGCTGCGCTGACCAAACATCTTCTCGACGGCGACGATTCGTTGTTCACCGGCAAGTTCGACAACTCGCCCACCCAGGGCGAGGTCAAGCCTGCCTCCCCGGGGCCGCAGGCACCGTCTCCGGGTTCGACGCCCGCCGTGGCTGCCACACCGTTCGACCCGGACGCCACCTGAGTCGGCGACACGCCGCCGCACCCGGTTACGCCTGAACCGATGTCAGCGCCGGGTGGTGTCCAGGCCGAGCGACATACCGGCCAGGCCGCGCTTGCGCGCGGTCAATGCATCGGCAATTCCGAGCAATTCCTTGCCGGCCGCCGAGTCCGGAGCGCTGAGCACCAGCGGCACGCCGGAGTCACCGGCCGCCACCAACGCCGGATCCAGCGGCACCTGTCCCAGGAGCGGGACGTCACCGCCCACCGACCGGGACAGACTCTCGGCGACCTGACGGCCACCGCCTTCGCCGAACACCTGCATCGTCGACCCGTCGGGCAACACCAAACCGGACATGTTCTCGACGACGCCGACGACGCGTTGGCGGGTTTGCAGCGCGATCGCGCCGGCGCGCTCGGCCACCTCGGCGGCCGCTAGCTGCGGTGTCGTCACCACCAGAATTTCCGCGCTCGGAATCAGCTGGGCCACGGAGATCGCGACGTCGCCGGTACCCGGCGGCAGGTCGAGCAGCAGCACATCCAGATCGCCCCAGTAGACGTCGGCGAGGAATTGCTGCAACGCGCGGTGCAGCATCGGCCCGCGCCAGACAACCGGGGTGTTGCCCTGGGTGAACTGTGCGATCGAGATGACCTTCACGTCGTGGGCCACCGGCGGGACGATCATCGACTCGACCTGAGTGGGCCGGTCGTTGGTGCCCATCATCCGGGGAACGGAGTGGCCGTAGATGTCGGCGTCGAGCAACCCGACCGCGAGTCCCCGGGCTGCCATCGCGGCGGCCAGGTTGACGGTCACGCTGGACTTGCCGACGCCACCCTTGCCGGAGGCCACGGCGTACACGCGCGTCAGCGAACCGGGTTGCGCGAACGGAATGACCGGTTCAGGGGAGTCGCCGCGCAACTGCTTGCGCAGCTCGGTGCGTTGTTCATCGCTCATCACGTCGAGGGTGACCGACACTGCACCGGTGCCGGGCACGTCAGCCACCGCCTGCGTGACGCGCTGGGTGATCTCGGTTTTCTTCGGGCACGCGGAGGTGGTCAGGTACACCTCGACGTGCACCGCGGAGTCCGGTGCGACGTCGATGCTCTTGACCATGTTGAGCTCGGTGATCGGCCGACGGAGTTCCGGGTCGATCACCTTGCCCAGTGCTGCGCGGATGGCGGAGGTGAGATCGCTGCTTTGAGACATATCACCGCCGAGTGTAGGCGCGCGACCGATGCGCCCGAGGGACGAGGGCGAGGAGGAGCGCGCAGTCGGGTACAGAGCGCGACCGATGCGCCCGAGGGACGAGGGCGAGGAGGAGCGCGCAGTCGGGTACAGAGCGCGACCGATGCGCCCGAGGGACGAGGGCGTATCAGGCAACCGGACCGGGCAGCGGACCGACGGGTGCCGGGACAGCCGCAGGTGCCGGGACGGCCGGCGGGGGTGGCGGAGCGAAGAAGTTCGCCCACGGTGAGGGCGGCGGCAACGGTGCGGGAGCCGCAGGCGGCAAGGCCGGCACTCCGGCAGGTTGCGCCGGCGGCACGCCGGGCGGCAACGGCGTCGCCGGGGTGTCTCTGATGCAGAAGATCACGCACGGCGCCGATGCCGGACCGCCGGCATCGACGGGCCCGGGTGGTACCGGCATCCGGTTGGCGACATCGGTCTGACCGAGGTTCACCGCCGGCAGCTGACCGAGCGGATCCATCCCAGGCAGACCCAGGGCGCTCATCGGCAGGTCAGGTCCGAGGCCGTCGCCGCCGTTGAGGTGTGCGCTGCTGAGCTCGGGCACGCTCCCGGTGATGGGGGGCAGGTTGACCGGTTCCACGCCGGTGGCGTAGGAGGCGGCCCACCCCAGCACGTTTCTGGCATAGGCGACGGAGTTGTTGTAGCGCAGGACGGCCGACATCACCTGTGTGGGGTCACGCAGGTTGAGTCCGCCGCTGCACAGGTACCGGGCCGCGGCCAGCGTGGCGTCGTAGAGGTTCTGCGGGTCGGACTTGCCGTCGCCGTCACCGTCGGAGGCGTACCGCGACCACGTGCCGGGCAGGAACTGCATCGGCCCCAGAGCTTGGGCGTACACGACTCGACCGGCCTGGTTGCTCTGGATGATCACCTCGTTACCCGGCAGGGTGCCGTCGAGCGTCGGTCCGTAAATAGGCCGCACCGCGGTGCCGCGCTCATCGGTCGCGCCGCCGTTGGCGTGCATCGACTCGATCCGCCCGATCCCGGCGAGCAGGTTCCAGCTGACCCCGCAGTTGGGGGCGGCCCTGGCCATCGTCACCTCGGCGTTGCGGTACGCCGACAACGCCATCGACGGGATCCGCAATGTCCCAGGTGCTGACACCACCACTGGTGGCGGCGGGGCTGAGGCAGTGGCGGCGGCGACGTGAAAACTCGGTGGGGGCCGTTTGACCGGGATGACGACCGGCCCGGACATGTCCAGCGGCGTGGGTTCGGCAGCGACGGCCGCCAGCGGGGTGACGGCCTCCGTCCGCATCGGCTTGGCGGGGCCTGAAGCACCTACGGCGGCGGCGAGCATCAACGGGGTGAGCACGATGACCCCGACGGCGGGTGTCTTGGAGGCGCCGGCGATCTTCCCTGAAACCGTGTGCAGGGCAGACCTCAGCGCATCGGCGAGATTGTGCTGCGAACCCGCGCCGCCCCTAATACGCACTTGACCGTCCTCGGGGGTGTGGCCCGGTGGCAAACCGGTAGAACCGTGTGAACCCAGTCACCATACATATTCTGGTGACGCGTGTGGCTACATTGGTCACCCCCGATTCGAGGGACTCCCGTCACCAGGATTCTCGCGACGGCTTTTGTCGCTCTGATGGGCGTCGACAACCTCCGCGGCGCCGGCACCTTGGGCGACCCGGTGCTTCTTGGAACGACGCTCTTTGCCATCGCTCGTGCCGCCGGGGTGCTTCTGCTGCTGTGACTCGATCAGCTCGCGGAGTTCCTCGATTTCCCGGCGCAGGTAGTCACGGGTGGCCACTTCGCCGACGGCCAACCGCAACGCTGCGAGTTCGCGGGCCAGGAACTCGGTGTCAGCCTTGGTCTGCTGGGCTCGTCGGCGGTCTTCTTCGAGTGACACCCGGTCACGGTTCTCCTGCCGGTTCTGCGCGAGCAGGATCAACGGCGCGGCGTACGCGGCCTGGGTGGAGAACGCCAGGTTGAGCAGGATGAAGGGATAGGGGTCCCACTGCAGCGAAACCGCGGACACGTTGATGGCGATCCACACGACCACGAACACGGTCTGCATCGCCAGGTAGCGACCAGTCCCCAGGAACCTCGCGAATTGTTCGCTGACGCGGCCGACGGCTTCGATGTCCACCCGCGGCGTGAACCTGTGGCGGGACAGGCGGGGCGTGTCCAGCCGGTCGCGACCCGTCGAATCGCTCATGGCGTCGGATCCAATTCAGGCTCGTCGCCACGCGCGCGCCAGTCACGCGGCAGCAGGTGGTCGAGCACGTCGTCGACGGTGACCGCGCCCAGCAGGTGGTTCTCCTCGTCGACCACCGGTCCGCACACGAGGTTGTACGCAGCGAAATAGCGGGTGACGCCGGCCAGTGAATCATCGGGCGGCAGGCTGGGCAGGTCGCTGTCGACGATGCCGCTGACCAGTGTCGCAGGGGGTTCCCGGAGCAGCCGCTGCAGATGGACACACCCCAGGTAGCGTCCGGTGGGGGTGGAGGTGGGTGGCCGGGCCACGAACACCAGTGACGACAGCGCCGGTGTCAGGTCCGGGTCGCGTACCCGCGCGAGCGCCTCGGCCACGGTGGTGTCCGGAGCCAGGACCACGGGCTCGGAGGTCATCAGACCGCCGGCGGTGTCGGGGGAGTGCTGCAGCAGCCGTCGCACCGGATCGGAGTCCTCGGGATCCATCCGCGTCAGGAGCGCCTCGGCCTCGGTGGGGTTGAGCACGCCCAACAGGTCGGCGGCGTCGTCGGGGTCCATCGCTTCGAGTACGTCAGCGGCACGCTCGGTGTCGAGCTGGGTCAGCAGCTCGATCTGCTCTTTTTCGGACAACTCCTGCAGGATGTCGGCCAGGCGCTCGTCGTCGAGCGCGGTGACCACCTCTTTGCGTCGCTTGGCAGGCAGTTCGCGGATGGCATCGGCCACCTCGACGGCTCGCTGCTCTTCGAACTGGTGCAGCAGCAGGGCGACGTCCTGACCGGGCATGGCCAGCGCCGACGGCGTGAGCCCGTGGACGTTCTGCCATTCGACGACGTGCACGGTGGTTCGCCGTCCCAGCCGCCGGTGGCTCCGCACCGCGACGCGGGTGACCACCCAGTCTCTCGAGCGGATGGGTTCGATGGCCAGGTCGATGACCACCACGTCGACGGCCTGCAGCTGCGGCAATTCGGGGTCGTTGACGCGAACGCGGGTGTCGAGCACCTGCCCGAGCACCAGGACTTCGCCCGGTCGTTGGGCGAACCGTCGCAACGACAGGTTGGCGGTATTGAGGGTGACGGCCTGCGGTTCGATGGCGGTGATTCGCAGTATGGGGACGAAAATCCTACGGCGGGTGAGCAATTCGACAACGAGTCCGAGAACTCGGGGCTGCTGGCGAACGATGCTGATGCTGATCACCACGTCGCGCACCCGGCCGAGGGACTCGCCGTCGGGGCCCAGGACTACCAGACCGGCCAGACGTGCCGCATACACCCTGTTCACCGACGCCATAGTTACAAAGGGTAGGAGTGAAGCCGTGAATACCGCTTATCGACCCCGTAGAACCTGCCTGTCGGTCCCCGGCAGCAGCCGCAAGATGATTGACAAAGCCAAGAGTCTTCCGGCCGACGAGGTTTTCCTCGATCTCGAGGATGCGGTGGCGCCCGGCGCCAAGGCTGCCGCGCGTCCGGTGGTGGCGGCCGCGCTGGCCGAACCGGGGTGGGCCGGTCAGGTGCGCGGAGTCCGCGTCAACGACTGGACGACGCCGTGGACACACGCCGACGTCATCGAGGTGGTCGCGGGAGCGCGGGAGGCGCTCGATGTGATCGTGCTGCCGAAGGTCACCGACGTCGCGCACGTTGCGGCGCTGGATCTGCTGCTCACGCAGCTCGAGCACCTCCACGGGCTCGAGATCGGCCGGATCGGGATCGACGCGCAGATCGAGGACGCGCGGGGGCTGACGCAACTCAACGCGATCGCCGCGCATCCCCGGGTGCACGCGCTGGTGTTGGGTCCGGCTGACCTGATGGCGAGCCTGAACACCCGCACCCTGGTGGTCGGTGAGCAGCCGGAGGGTTATGACGTCGGCGACGCCTACCACCACGTGCTGATGAGCATTTTGATTGCGGCGCGCGCCCACGGGATCGCTGCCGTCGACGGCCCCTACCTCAAGGTTCGGGACGTGGACGCCTTCCGCCGGGTGGCGGGCCGCTCCGCTGCCCTGGGCTACGACGGGAAGTGGGTGCTGCACCCCGACCAGATCGCGGCGGGCAATGAGATCTTCAGCCCCCGGCAGCAGGATTACGACCATGCCGAGCTGATCCTCGAGGCGTACGAGTGGCACACCTCGCATGCGGGCGGCGCGCGCGGTGCGGTGATGCTCGGCGACGAGATGATCGACGAGGCAAGTCGCAAGATGGCCCTGGTGATCGCCGGGAAGGGGCGCGCTGCCGGGATGCGCAGGCTTGCCGATCCGTTCGTCCCTCCGACTGCGGGCTAATACGTCGGATAGGTCGAACTGTTGCTGGCGATCACGACGATGAAGACGATGTACAGGATGCCCAGCAGCACCACCAGACTGCCGACGATCAGCCCGGCCAGGGCCAGCCCGTAGCCGTCTTGGCCGGTGCGCTTGGTCTCGCGCATGGCGATGATGCCCAGGATGATCCCGGCGATGGAGGGCAGGCCGCAGAGCACCAGGCCGCCGACGGCGGTCACCAGCGCAGCGATCGCCTTGCCGTTGGTGCCCGGCGGTTTGCCCTGCCCATAGGGGTCGTATGGGTTGTAGCCGGGATAGGCCGGCGGATAGCCGGGCGGGTTACCCGGATAACCCGTCGGGAACGGCTGAGGCGGGGGATACGGCTGCGAATACTGCGCGGGGTAGCCGTTGGGCGGTGGGGCGTCATACCCGGGGTAGTTGGCCGGGTAGTCGACAGGGGCGTACGGGTCGGCCTGCGGGGGCGACGAGTGCTCCGTGGTCGGATGCTCGACCCCGCGCGGCGGTGGTTCGGGGTTGGTCATGGTTGGTCGGGGCCTCCAGTCGGCGGATCAGCGCAGCGCGAAGATGGTCCAGATTAGCCCGACCACCAACATGGCTACGCCGACCACGATGCCCGCCACGGCCACTCCGTAGCCCTTTTGCCGGGTTTCCTTGATCTGGCTGAGTGCGACTGCGCCGAGGACGATCCCGACGATGGACAGGATTCCTCCGCAGAACGGCACGATGCCGAGGATCGAGATCACCAGGGAAGCGATCGCCATGGTGTTGGTGGATTGCCGCGGCTGCGGGTAGCCGTAGCCGTACGGATCGGGAGTGGGGTAGGCCTCACCGGGGTAGGGCTGGCCGTAGCCCTGACCGGATGCCGGGCCGTACTGCGGCGGCGGGCCCGACGCGCCCGGGCCCGGCTGTCCTGGCAGGTAGGGCGACGTCGGTGGATGTTCGTAGGCCAGTGGTGTCTGCTCCATCGGCGGAGCCTCGGGAGAGGGGGCGGACTGGTCTTCGCCGGTCTGGTCACGCGGCATGTCGCCGGAGTCTCCACCGGGCTGGGTCATACTGCTAAACGTATCGTATGCGCTGGTCGAGCGGCAGGATCGAAAAGCGCGGGCACCAAAGGCGGCGGTACTTCGTTGGCTGTTTGACTGCTGCGATGTACTCACCGGAATTGAGTGCCGAAGCAGCGCGTGAAGAGGAGGATGACGAGCTATGACCAGTCCGTTTCAACCTGGCCAGGCGCCCGGATCTACGGCAGGCGGAGGACGTGGCCGCCGTGCGCCCGTCGGCCTCCCCACGCCGCCGAAGGGTTGGCCTATCGGTTCCTACCCCACCTACGCCGAAGCGCAGCGTGCGGTCGACTATCTGTCGGACAACGAGTTCCCCGTCGAGCAGGTGACGATCGTCGGCGTCGACCTGATGCAGGTCGAGCGTGTCACCGGCCGGCTCAGCTGGCCGAAAGTCCTGGGCGGCGGTGTGTTGACCGGTGCATGGCTGGGTGTCTTCATCGGCCTGGTGCTCGGTTTCTTCAGCCCCAATCCGTGGTCGTCGCTGCTGACGGGCTTGATCGCCGGTGTCTTCTTCGGCCTGATCACGTCGGCCATTCCCTATGCGATGGCGCGGGGTACAAGGGATTTCAGCTCGACCATGCAGTTGGTCGCCGGGCGTTACGACGTGTTGTGCGATCCGCAGAACGCTGAGCGGGCGCGGGACATGCTGGCCCGCCTCACCCTGTAGCTGCGGCGGCCGAGACCGGCACCGGGTTCGCTGACCGGACCGAATCCGGGGTTTGCGGGCGCAATTGCAGGTCAGGATCGCGACGCGCGCGGTGGGAGTGTTGCATCTCACGGTCATGTCGCTCTACGGTTCACGCGCGGGACAAGCCCGTTACCGAGCCGGAAGGCGGTGTGCAGCCGTTGGTCGCGACAATCGTACAAAGGCACAGCACGGTTGTTCGGCGGCTGGGCGCAGCCGTGTTGACGGCGCTCACCTCGGCCTCGCTGGTGTCGGCCTGTAGTTCAGGCCCCGGTGGGCTGGTGATCAGCTTCTACACCCCGGCCAGTGAGATGGCGACGTTCACCGCGGTTTCCGAGCGTTGCAACGCTGAGCTCGGCGGGAAGTTCACCATTCAGCAGGTCAGTTTGCCGAAGGCAGCCGACGATCAGCGGCTGCAGTTGGCGCGCAGGCTGACCGGCAACGACCGCACCCTGGATGTGATGGCCCTCGATGTGGTGTGGACGGCCGAGTTCGCCGAAGCCGGCTGGGCGGTCCCCCTCTCGGAAGACCCGGCAGGGGCCGCTGTCGGCGATGTCACGGGTAGCACGCTGCCTGGTCCGCAGGAGACTGCGACCTGGAATGACGAGCTGTATGCGGCGCCGGTGACGACGAATACCCAATTGCTCTGGTACCGCGCTGATTTGATGCCCCAGCCACCGGCGACCTGGGGCGCCATGGTCGCCGAGGCCACCCGGTTGCACGACGAAGGCAAGCCCAGCTGGATCGCGTTGCAGGCCAAGCAGTACGAAGGTCTGGTGGTGTGGTTCAACACACTGCTGGAAAGTGCCGGTGGCCAGGTCCTTTCCGACGACGGAAAGACCGTCACGCTCACCGACACCCCGGAACATCGCGCCGCTACGGTCAAAGCGCTGTCCATCATGAAGGACGTGGCGACCGCCCCCGGTGCTGATCCGTCGATCACGCAGACCGATGAAGGCACCGCCCGGCTGGCGCTCGAGCAGGGCAACGCGGCGCTGGAGGTCAACTGGCCGTTCGTGCTGCCGTCGATGTTGGAGAACGCGATCAAGGGCGGAGTGTCGTTCCTGCCGCTCGACGAGCGGGCCGACCTGCAGGCCGCGATCAACGAAGCGGGGTCGTTCTCGCCCGACGACGCACAGTTCGCCGCGGCCTACGAGGCCAGCCACAAGGTGTTCGGTTTCGCGAATTACCCTGCGGTGCAGGAGGGGGAGCCGGCACGGGTGACCTTGGGCGGTCTCAACCTGGCCGTCGCCAGCACCAGCTCGCACAAGGCCGAGGCGTTCGAAGCGATCCGGTGTATCCGTAACGAGCAGAATCAGAAGCTCACCTCCATCGAAGGCGGCCTGCCGGCGGTCCGGGCATCGTTGTACGACGATCCGCAGTTCCAGGCGAAGTACCCGCAGTACGCCATCATCCGTGAGCAGCTCACCAATGCCGCGGTCCGGCCGGCCACCCCGGTGTATCAGGCAGTGTCGACGCGGATATCGGCGACGTTGGCACCGATCACCGATATCGATCCGGAAAGCATGGCCGATGAACTGACCGAGCAGGTGCAGAAGGCGATCGACGGGAAGGGGCTCATTCCGTGACCGCGACCACCTCCGAAGAGACCACCTCCGAAGTGCCCGCCGCGCCGGCGTTTTCCGACGACCGCAGGTCCGAGCGGCGACTGGCGTTCCTGTTGATCTCGCCCGCGGTCGTGCTGATGCTGGCCGTCACCGCCTACCCCATCGGTTACGCGGTGTGGTTGAGCCTGCAGCGCTACAACCTGGCAACCCCGGACGACGTGGAGTTCGTCGGCCTGGAGAACTACATCACCGTGCTGTCCGACGGGTACTGGTGGACGGCATTCGCAGTGACGCTGGCGATCACGGTGATCTCCGTGGCGATCGAGTTCGTGCTGGGCATGGCACTTGCTCTGGTGATGCACCGGACGATCTTCGGTAAAGGCGTGGTGCGCACCGCCATTCTGATCCCGTACGGCATCGTCACGGTGGCGGCGTCCTACAGCTGGTACTACGCGTGGACACCGGGCACCGGTTATCTGGCGAACCTGTTGCCGACGGGTTCCGCACCGTTGACCGAGCAGATTCCGTCCTTGGCCATCGTAGTGCTGGCCGAGGTGTGGAAGACGACGCCGTTCATGGCGCTGTTGCTCCTGGCCGGGTTGGCATTGGTGCCCGATGATCTGTTGAAGGCCGCGCAGATGGACGGGGCCGGCCCCTGGAAGCGGCTGACCAAGATCATGCTGCCGTTGATCAAACCGGCCATTCTGGTGGCGCTGTTGTTCCGCACGCTGGATGCCTTCCGCATCTTCGACAACATCTACGTCCTCACCGCCGGCTCGAACAACACCGCTTCGGTGTCGATCCTGGGCTACGACAACCTGTTCAAGGGGTTCAGCCTCGGATTGGGATCGGCGATCAGCGTGCTGGTGTTCCTGTGTGTCGCCGTCATCGCGTTCATCTTCATCAAGCTCTTCGGAGCCTCGGCGCCGGGGTCAGACGATGACCGTGGCTGAGCGCATCACCCCCCAGGACAGGGAAACGAGGTTGGGGAGCCATGTCTGATCGGATCACCGGACGTCGCGCCGCCGGGTGGATCATCATCGACGTCGTCGTGGTTGTCTATGCGCTCTTCCCGGTGCTGTGGATCCTGTCGCTGTCGTTGAAGCCGACCTCCAGTGTCAAGGACGGCAAGCTGATCCCGGCTGACGTCACGTTCGACAATTACAAGGCGATCTTCCGGGGGGATGTCTTCAATTCGGCTTTGGTCAACTCGATCGGCATCGGGCTCATCACCACGGTGATCGCCGTGGTGATCGGGGCGATGGCCGCCTACGCGGTGGCCCGACTGACGTTTCCGGGCAAGAAGCTGCTGGTGGGCGCTGCCCTGCTGATCGCGATGTTCCCCCAGATCTCTTTGGTGACACCGTTGTTCAACATCGAGCGTCGGCTGGGGCTGTTCGACACCTGGCCTGGTCTGATCATCCCGTACATCACCTTCGCGTTGCCGTTGGCCATCTACACGCTCTCGGCGTTCTTCCGTGAGATTCCCTGGGATCTGGAGAAAGCCGCGAAGATGGACGGTGCGACGCCGGGTCAGGCGTTCCGTAAGGTGATCGCGCCACTGGCCGCACCCGGTATTGTCACCGCGGCGATCCTGGTGTTCATCTTCGCCTGGAACGACCTCCTGCTGGCGCTGTCGCTGACGGCGACGAAGGCCGCGATCACCGCCCCGGTGGCGATCGCAAACTTCACCGGCAGTTCACAATTCGAGGAGCCCACCGGTTCCATCGCAGCGGGTGCGATCGTCATCACCATCCCGATCATCATCTTTGTTCTGATTTTCCAGCGGCGGATCGTCGCTGGGTTGACCTCCGGCGCGGTGAAGGGTTAGCGCGATGGCAGAAATCGTGTTGCAGAACGTCAGTAAGAGTTACTCCGACGGCAATGCCGAGCGGCAGGCGGTCAAGGACCTCTCGATCACCATCGCCGACGGGGAATTCATCATCCTGGTAGGTCCGTCGGGTTGCGGGAAGTCGACGACACTCAACATGATCGCCGGTCTCGAGGACATCACCTCGGGCGACCTGCTCATCGACGGCACCCGGGTCAACGACAAGGCCCCCAAGGACCGCGATATCGCGATGGTGTTCCAGTCCTACGCCCTCTACCCGCACATGACGGTGCGGGAGAACATCGCGTTCCCGCTGACCCTGGCGAAGATGTCGAAGGCCGAGATCGCCAAGAAGGTCGAGGACGCCGCCAAAATCCTTGACCTGAGCGAATTCCTGGACCGCAAGCCGGGCCAACTCTCGGGTGGCCAACGGCAGCGGGTTGCCATGGGGCGGGCCATTGTCCGTAACCCGAAGGCCTTCCTGATGGACGAGCCGCTGTCGAATCTCGACGCCAAGCTGCGCGTCCAGATGCGCGGGGAGATCGCCCGGCTGCAGCAGCAGCTCGGTACCACGACGATTTACGTCACCCACGATCAGACCGAGGCGATGACCCTGGGGGACCGGGTGGTGGTGATGCGCGGCGGTGTCGCTCAGCAGATCGGTACCCCCCAGGAGCTCTACGAACGGCCGGCCAACCTGTTCGTCGCCGGATTCATCGGTTCCCCGGCGATGAACTTCTTCCCCGCGTCGCTGACCGATGTCGGGGTGAAGCTGCCGTTCGGCGAGGTGACCCTCACCCAGGACGCCCACGATGTGCTGAACCAGCATCCGACGGCGAAGAACCTGATCGCCGGCATCCGCCCGGAGCACATCGAGGACGCCGCTGTGCTTGACGGCTACGCCCGGATCCGGGCCCTGACGTTCACGGCGCAGGTAGACCTGGTGGAGTCGTTGGGTCCGGACAAGTACCTGTACTTCACCACGGCGGGCGCGGGCGCCCGCGCCGAGCAGCTCGCCGAGCTCGCCGCCGAATCCGGCTCGGTGGACAACGAATTCGTCGCGCGAGTCTCCGTCGAGTCCAAGGCGGGCAAGGGTCAAGAGGTCGAGCTGGCCTTCGACACCTCGAAAATGGTTCTGTTCGACGCAGATTCAGGCATCAACCTCAGCGTGCCACCCTCCGGAGTCCAGTGACGCAGATTCTCACCGAGGTTCGCGCGCACTTGCGCGGCCACTTCGCCGCAGCCGGTATCACCGCAGAACCGGACTCGGCCAGCGTGACGTTCCTCGGGGTGGAACGGATCGAGGTCCTGCGCTTCGGTCCCGATCCCGATGGCGTGATCCATTACGTATCGCTGGGATGTTCGCGACACCCGATGGGTGATCCCAGCGAACTGGCCGCAGACCCGTTGCACGGGCCCCGCGCGGAAGTGGTTGTCAGCCTTCGCGCCTCCGCGCCCACGCCGGGATTGGGGCGGGCCGTCGCAGTGCTGGCTGCCACGCCGGCCGTCGACGGGGTGGTGTTGCAACCGGATGCGTTGATCGACCTGGGTGCGAAACTCTGGGACGGCGCCAAGGTCAGCGCCGTCGTGCTCGGGGTCAGTGACATCCCCGACCTGATATTGGAACCCCCGCGCGATCCGGTGAAATTCCTTTCCGCGACCCCGATCTCGGCCAACGAAGCGGCCTGGGTGCGGCTCAAAGGTGTCGAGGAGTTGCGCAACACCTGGGCGCAGGACGGTGTGGACGTCCGCGATCCGGCCCGCCTCTGACCTACAGCCAGTGGTTGTGGCGAAAGGTCCGGTAGAGGGAGAAGCACACCGAGAACATCAGGATCAGCACCGCCGGGTAGCCCCACGTCCACTCGAGTTCCGGCATGTGTTCGAAATTCATCCCGTAGATGCCGGCGATCGCTGTCGGGACCGCCGCGATCGCCACCCAGGCAGAGATCTTGCGCATATCGGTGTTCTGCTGCATGCCCACCTTGGCGAGGGCGGCCTGTACCAGTGAACTGAGCATCTCGTCATAACTGGTGATCAGGTCGGCTGCCTGGTTCTGGTGGTCCATCACGTCGCGCATGTAGCGCAGGATCTCCTTGGAGACGAGGTCCTTGTGTTCGGTGAAGATTGCTTCCAGCGCGACCGACAGCGGGCTCACTGCCCGACGGAGTTCGACGACTTCGCGCTTGAGCATATAGATCTGGGAGATGTCGGTTCTCTTGCCGGCCGAGAACGTCTCTTCTTCCATGCTGTCGATATCGGCTTCCATCCGGCGGCTGACATCACGGTAGTTGTCGACCACGTGGTCGGCGATCGCGTGCATCACACCGTAGGGACCGAGCGCCAGGTGGGTGCCTTCCTCTTCCATCTGTCTGCGGACCCCGGCGAGTCCGCTGTGGTCGCCGTGCCGGACGGTGACGACGAAGTCCTCGCCGACGAAGATCATGATCTCGCCGGTCTCGACGATCTCGGCCGCCGCTGCCACGGATTCGTGCGGGATGTAGAGCACGGTCTTGAGAACCAGGAACAGGGTGTTGTCGTAGCGCTCCAGCTTCGGACGTTGATGCGCGTGCACCGCGTCTTCCACCGCGAGTGGATGTAAACCGTAATCTGCTGCGACGGAGTGCATTTGGCGTTCGTCGGGTTCGTGCAAGCCGATCCAGCTGAACGCGTTGCCGCCGGCCTGCTGCACTTCGCGGACCTTCGCCAGGGCTTCGGCGTGGGAGAACTTGCCGGGCAGACGTCTGCCGTCGACGTAAACGCCGCAATCGACCGTCGCACGTGCCACCGGTACATGGATCCGCGCGGGGTCCAGATCTGCGGACTTCGGGTGATGGGTGCCGTGCCGGGACGGTGGAAGCGCGCCGAATGTGGGCATCGAGCCGCCTTCCTGGTCCGTGGTAACAGGCAAATGCTACGCCCGGTCCCCGGCCCGGCCCGTCCTCGCGGCCGGGCATCCGGCCCGGCGAGGTCGTGCGGTGAAGTAACGTGACCGCCGTGGCCGAAACAGGGAACATCCAGCGCGTCCTCCCGATCGCCTACCGGCCGGGTCAGGCCAGCCCGGCGGCCGCCCTCGCTTTGGCAGTCGATGAGGCACACGACTAGCCTGCGCCGACTCGCGCTCGTCGCCCTGGTGGCGGCCCTGAGCGCGTGTGGCGCACAGCATTCGTCCACGGCGTCGATGGCCGTGGGAGCCGGGCCCAGCCCGGAGTCGCAACTGCTGGCCAACCTGTATGCGGCGGCGCTGCGTTCGTATGGCACCCCGACCCACGTGGAGGTGACGCCGGATCCGATGGCCGGACTCGACTCCGGTTCGATCACCGTGGTTCCCGGGTTGACCGGCACGCTGCTCGACAGGTTCGCCCCGGGCTCGCAGGCACGTTCAGACGAGTTGGTGTACCGCGCCATGGTCGGGACGTTGCCCGAGGGTCTGGCAGCGGGGGATTACGCCACTGCGGCCGAGGACAAGCCGGCGGCAGCGGTGACCGAACGGACCGTCACTGCCTGGGGTGACAGCGACCTGCCGGCGCTGGTGGCCCATTGCAATCAGGTGGTCGCCGGAGCCGCCCGCGGCCGTGCCACCCCCAGCCGCGTCGGGGCCTGCAAATTACCGAAGCCACGCGAATTTCCCACTGACGCAGCTCTTTTTGAGGCGCTGCAAGCCGGGCAGGTCAACGTCGCGTGGACCACCACCGCGGATCCGGATGTCCCGCCGGCAGTGGTGGTGCTCGCGGACCGCAAGCCGATGTTGATCCAGGCGGAGAACGTGGTGCCGCTGTACCGTCGCAACGAACTGACCGCGCGTCAGGTGCTGGCGATCAACGAGGTGGCCGGTGTGCTCGACACTGCGGCGCTCAAGGCCATGCGTACCCAGATCGCCGACGGCGCAGACCCTCAGCAGGTCGCCGAAGCGTGGCTGGCGGACAACCCGCTGGGTCGCTAGGCGAGCTGTCCGGGCTCAGTGCGCGTTGGGAAGGGCCTTGGCCATCGCCGAGGAGAACAGCCTCTGGTATCCGGAACCGGTCACGCGGACGATGACGTCGAGCACCTTGGCATCCGGACCCACCAGGACGCGCGCCTTCTTCTTACGCACCGCTTCGAGGATGATCTTCGCCGCCCGCTCCGGGGTGGTGTTGGCCAGCTTCTTGTCGAACATCTGCGCAATCTCACCTGCGTCGAGACCTTCGGCCGCCGTCATGTTGCGGGCGATCGCGGTCTTGATGCCGCCGGGGTGCACCGCGGTCACCGCTACGGGTCGCTTTTTGGCGATCATCTCCTGGCGCAGCGACTCGGTGAAGCCGCGGACCGCGAATTTCGCTGCGTTGTAAGCAGATTGGCCGGGGACCGCGAAGATGCCGAACAGGCTGGAGACGTTGATGATGTGGCCGTCGCCGGATTCGATGAGGTGCGGCAGGAAGGCCTTGGTGCCGTTGACCACGCCCCAGAAGTCGACGTCCATCACCCGTTCGATGTCCTTGAACTGGGTGACCTCGACGTCGCCGGTGAAGGCGATGCCGGCATTGTTGTAGATCTGGTTGACCTTGCCGAAGTGGGCTTTGACCTCGTCGGCGTAGAGCAGGAATGCTTCGCGTTCGGTGACGTTGAGTCGATCGGTTTTGACCGGAGCCCCGATGGCTTTGAGCTTCGCCTCGGTGACTGCCAGGCCCTCGGTGTCGACGTCGCTGATGGCCAGCTTGGCGCCGCGGCGTCCCAGTTCGACGGCCAGTGCCTGCCCGATGCCTGATCCTGCGCCTGTGACGACGGCGACTTTTCCGGCGAAGCCCTGCATGCCCACACTCCCTTGTGTCGTGACGCACTTTGACTTGTGGTGAGTTTAGTCGGTACCGCCGGTATCGCGCTGTGTGGGTAACGGACGGTTGCACAGCTTCGATGGTCAAGTATGAAGCTCGCGCGTATCGCCGCCGTCGCCGTGTCCGTCGGCCTGATGGGCGGGGCCGCCATCGTCGCCGCACCCGCACAGGCAGACCCCGCCCCAGACGCGTTCCTCAACGCGTTGTCCACTGCCGGCGTCACCGGGCTCGACCCGGCCACCGCCGTCTCCGTCGGCCAGTCCGTGTGCCCGATGCTGTCCGAGCCCGGACAGCAGATGGCCGACGTCGCGGCAAACGTGTCCGACGCGATCGGCCGTCCACTGGGGCCGGCGACGATGTTCACCGGTGTGGCGATCTCGCTGTTCTGCCCGGGAGCCGTCGCGGCGGTGGGGGACAGGATCGCCCACCCGGTGATCCTGCCGATGCTGGGATTCTGACCTCACGAACGTGCGCCATCCCGTGGCGCCGAGCGGCGTGTCCCTCGGGGACACGCACGCTCGGCGCTAAAGGGCCCTCAGCCGAACGCCTCGTCGAGGATCTCCTGCTGCTCGACCGCGTGCACCTTCGACGAACCTGACGACGGTGCCGACATCGCGCGCCGCGAGACGCGCTTGATCCCGGCCAGCTTCTCCGGCAACAACTCCGGCAGGGCCAGACCGAACGTCGGCCACGGACCCTGGTTGGCCGGCTCCTCCTGCACCCAGTAGAACTGCTCGGCATTGGGATAGCTGTCCAGCGTCCGAGCCAGGCGACGCGGCGGCAACGGGTAGAGCTGCTCGATCCGCACGATCGCGATGTCCTCGCGCTTCTCCTTGTTCTTGCGCGCCACCAGGTCGTAGTAGACCTTGCCGCTGCAGAGAAGGATTCGTTTCACCTTGGACCGCTCGCCGTCGCCCTCGGTGTAGAGGGGCTCCTCCATCACCGACTGGAACTTGGCTTCGGTGAACTCCCTGATGTCGCTCACGGCGGCTTTGTTGCGCAGCATCGACTTCGGTGTGAAGACGATCAGCGGGCGGTGGATGCCGTCGAGCGAATGCCGTCGCAGCAGGTGGAAGTAGTTGGCCGGTGTCGACGGCTGTGCCACCGTCATCGACCCCTCCGCACACAGCTGCAGGAACCGCTCGATGCGGCCCGACGTGTGGTCCGGACCCTGACCCTCGTGGCCGTGCGGCAGCAGCAGCACCACATCGGAGAGCTGGCCCCACTTGGCCTCACCGGAGCTGATGAACTCGTCGATGATCGACTGGGCGCCGTTGACGAAATCGCCGAACTGCGCCTCCCACAGCACCAGCGCTTCGGGGTTGCCCACCGAGTAGCCGTACTCGAAGCCCACGGCGGCGAACTCCGACAACGCGGAGTCGTACACCAGGAACTTGCCCCCGGTGGGGGTGCCGTCGTCGTTGAGAGCCAGCAGCTGCAGCGGCGTGAACTCTTCGCCGGTCTTGCGATCGATGATCACCGAGTGCCGCTGGGTGAAGGTGCCGCGGCGGGTGTCCTGACCGGACAGCCGAATGAGCTTGCCCTCGCTGACCAGCGAGCCCAACGCCAGCAGCTCGCCGAACGCCCAGTCGACCTTGCCCTCGTAGGCCATGTCGCGGCGCTTCTCCAGCACCGGCTTGACCCGGGGATGCACCGAGAACCCGTCGGGGACCGCCAGATGCGCGTCGCCGATCTTGGCTAGCAGCGATTTGTCCACGGCGGTGGTGAGCCCCTTGGACGGAAGCTGCTCGGATTCCACCGACTCGCTGGGCTCGACGTCGTGCTTCTCGAGCTCACGCACCTCGTTGAAAACCCGCTCGAGCTGGCCCTGGTAATCGCGCAGGGCGTCCTCGGCCTCTTTCATCGAGATGTCGCCGCGGCCGATCAAGGCTTCGGTGTAGGTCTTGCGAACACCGCGCTTGTGATCGATCACGTCATACATCGCCGGCTGGGTCATCGACGGGTCGTCACCCTCGTTGTGCCCGCGGCGGCGGTAGCACAGCATGTCGATGACGACGTCCTTCTTGAACTTCTGCCGGAAGTCCACCGCGAGCTTGGCCACCCAGACACACGCCTCGGGGTCGTCGCCGTTGACGTGGAAGATCGGCGCGCCGATCATCTTGGCCACGTCGGTGCAGTACTCGCTGGAACGCGAGTTCTCCGGGGAGGTGGTGAAGCCGACCTGGTTGTTGACGATCATGTGGATGGTGCCGCCGGTGCGGTACCCGCGCAGCAGCGCCAGGTTCAGCGTCTCGGCAACCACACCCTGACCGGCGAATGCGGCGTCGCCGTGCAGCATCAGCGGAACAACGCTGAAACCGCCCGAGCTCTCGGTGTCGCCGTTCCCCTCGCTCAACAGGTCCTGCTTGGCCCGGACCAGGCCTTCGAGCACCGGGTCGACGGCTTCGAGGTGGCTCGGGTTGGCCGTCAGCGACACCTCGATGTCGTTGTCGCCGAACATCTGGATATAGGTGCCGGTGGCGCCCAGGTGGTACTTCACGTCACCGGAACCGTGAGCTTGGCTCGGGTTGAGGTTGCCCTCGAACTCGCTGAAGATCTGCGCGTAGGGCTTGCCGACGATATTGGCCAGCACGTTGAGCCTGCCGCGGTGCGGCATGCCGATGACGACCTCGTCGAGGCCGTGTTCGGCGCACTGGTCGATCGCCGCGTCCATCATCGGGATGATGGTCTCCGCGCCTTCGAGCGAGAAGCGCTTCTGCCCAACGTATTTGGTCTGCAGGAAGGTTTCGAATGCCTCGGCGGCGTTGAGCCGGCTCAGGATGTACTTCTGCTCGGCCACCGTGGGCTTCGCGTGCTTGACCTCGATCCGCTCCTGCAGCCACTGCTGCTGCTCGGGTTCGAGGATGTGGGTGTACTCCACGCCGACGTGGCGGCAGTACGCGTCACGCAGCACCGAGAGCACGTCGCGCAGTTTCTTGTGCTCCGCGCCGGCGAAGCCGTCGACCTTGAACACCCGGTCGAGATCCCACAGCGTGAGGCCGTGGGTCAGCACGTCGAGATCGGGGTGGCTGCGCCACTTGTCGGTCTCGAGGCGCAGCGGGTCGATATCGGCCATCAAGTGCCCGCGGTTGCGGTAGGCCGCGATCAGCTCCATGACGCGGGCGTTCTTGTCCGCGATGGAGTCGGGGTTGTCGGTGCGCCACCGGATGGGCTCGTAGGGGATGCCGAGTTCGAAGAAAATCTCGTCGTAGAACTCGTCGGCCAGCAGCAGCTGGTGCACGGTACGCAGGAAGTCGCCGGACTCCGCACCCTGGATGATGCGGTGGTCGTAGGTCGACGTCAGCGTGATCAGCTTGCCCATACCGAGGTCGGCGATGCGCTCCTCGCTGGCACCCTGGAACTCCGCCGGGTACTCCATGGCGCCGACGCCGACGATGGCGCCCTGGCCGGCCATCAGCCGCGGCACCGAATGCACGGTGCCCAGCGTGCCGGGGTTGGTCAGCGAGATCGTCACGCCGCTGAAATCCTCGGCGGTCAACTTGCCGTCGCGGGCGCGCCGCACGATGTCCTCGTAGGCGGCGATGAACTGGCCGAACCTCATCGACTCGCAGTTCTTGATGGCCGCGACCACCAGTTGCCGCTTACCGTCCTTGCCCTGCAGATCGATCGCCAGGCCGAGATTGGTGTGCGCTGGTGTGACCGAATGCGGCTTCCCGTCGATCTCGGCGAAATGCCGGTTCATGTTCGGGAACTTCTTGACGCCCTGCACGATCGCGAACCCCAGCAGGTGGGTGAAGCTGATCTTGCCGCCGCGGGTGCGCTTGAGGTGGTTGTTGATGACGATCCGGTTGTCGATCATCAGCTTCGCCGGGATGGCCCGCACGCTGGTGGCGGTCGGCACCTCCAGGGACGCGTTCATGTTCTTCACGACGGCCGCGGCGGCACCACGCAACACCTGCGACTCTTCGCCGGACGGCGCCGCAGTGTCTTTGGCTGCGGGCTTGGCGGCGGGCTTGGCGGCGGGCTTGGCCGCGGGTCGCGCTGCGGGGGCCGCGGCGCCGTTGCTCGTAGGCGGCGTCTTTGCCGGCGGGGCCTGCTTGGTAGGCGGCGGGGCTGGTTTGGGTTCCGGCGGAGCCACGGGTGCGGACTTCGACTGCCCATTTACCGGTGCCGCGCTTTGCGCTCCACTCACCGGATCGGGGTTGTAGTCGACCAAGAATTCGTGCCAACTCGGGTCGACCGAGGAGGGGTCGTCGCGGAACTTCTGGTACATCTCCTCGACCAACCATTCGTTCTGCCCGAATGGGGAACTTGTACTGCTCACAGCAGCTGCTCGCCTCGATTCATTCTTCTTTGTGTTCTGTTGCTCCTGGCAAGCGGTCTGCGGTGGCTGCTTGCCACAATGTCGTTTCGTGCTCACGTGGCCCGTTCGCGCTGGGCCCCCGAGGGCGTTCGGCGTGTTCTGCCGCACTCCAGGCTATCGCGTGTGTCTGTCGTCAGACCATGGGAGCTGCCGACGCGTTATCCCCAATTGCAGTACCCGTGATCGTGGGGGCTTATCCGCTCGGCGACGTGGGAGGAAGTACCCGCAGCGCGGCCGGCCAGCGAACCGGTGCCGGACCGAACGCCCTACGGGCATTGCCGACGATCTTCTTGCCCATCAGCCGGTTGCCGCCACCGCCGACGACAGCGCCCAGACCCACGGGCAGCATCTTTCCGAACGCCAAGGCGCCCCGTTTGAGCGCATAGCGTTTGACGAAGTACTTCAGCAGCCGGTTGTTCAGCTGCGCCACCGCGGGCAGGGGCAGCGCCGCGGCGCTTTCGGACAGCCAGGCGCCTTTGGTGCGGCCAGGGCCGAGCAGGTCAGCAATCGCTCCCTTGCTCTCCTCGCCGACCAGGACCGCCAGCACCAGGGCTCGGCGCCGTTCCCGGTGCTCGACCGGGATGCCGTGGACCTCGGCAACGGCCAGCGCGAACAGGGCTGTCGCCTCCAGGAACACCGCCGTCTCACCCGCCACCGCCGACATGGCCACCAGGGTGCCGACCCCGGGGAAGGCTGCCGCGGAGCCGACGGCCGCGCCACTGGCCATCACTGCGGCCAGATAGTGCTTTTCGAGTTTGGTGACGATCTCGGCCGGTGCCGCGCCCGGATGGGCATCTCGCACTCGGGTCACGTAGGCGCGCACGGCGGGCCCCTGCACCCGTGAACCCGACTCGATCAGATGGGACAGCACCTTGGCGGCGGTGCCCGGGTCCTCATCGACCGCGGCAGGCAGATTGTCGGAGGTCGTGCCCACACGGGCCTTGGATCGTCCGAAGTTCATCGAGCCTCCCCTGGAAGTCCTTGCTCAAGGCTAGCGAACGTTCAACGAACAGCACTGCAACCGCGTGCCCGGCAGTGACTCCTGTCACTGTTTGCCGGATCGGGAAGAATTTATTCCCGAACAACGCTGTTGCAACCCGTGGTCTCAATCGAACGGGCGGCACCGAACCGCATACGGATGATCCTGGTCCTCGGCGCCCTGGTGGCGCTCGGACCGCTGACCATCGACATGTACTTACCGGCGTTACCTGATATCGCCGAGGACCTTTCTGTCACCTCGTCGTTGGTGCAACTGACGCTCACCGGCACCCTGGCCGGACTGGCATTGGGACAGCTGATCATCGGTCCGTTGTCAGACTCCCTGGGACGTCGTCGGCCGCTGATCGCCGGCATCGCACTGCACATGGTGGCGTCGCTGGTGTGCCTGGTCGCGCCCAATATCGCGGTGCTCGGGGTGGCCCGCACGCTGCAGGGCATGGGTGCCGCGGCGGGAATGGTGGTAGCGCTGGCCGTGGTGGGCGACCTCTATGCCGAATCCGCGGCCGCAACCATGATGTCCCGGCTGATGCTCGTGCTCGGTGTCGCGCCGGTGCTGGCGCCGTCGCTGGGGGCGGCTGTGCTGATGCACGGGTCCTGGCACTGGGTCTTCGCCGTGCTGGTGGTGCTGGCCGGTGGTCTGATGCTGGTCGCCATCTTCGCGCTGCCCGAGACGCTGCCGCCCGACCACCGCAGCGCGCTGCGGGTGCGTGGCATCGTGTCCACCTACGGCCGGCTGCTGCGCGACCTCCGATTCGTGGTCCTGGTGTGCGTCGGTGCGCTCGGAATGGCGGGGTTGTTCGCCTACATCGCCGGGGCGTCGTTCGTGCTCCAGGGCCGCTACGACATGAACCAGCAGACCTTTGCGCTGGTGTTCGGCGCCGGGGCGATCGCCCTGATCGCCACCACCCAGGCCAATGTGGTGCTGCTGAGATGGTTCACCCCCCAGCGGATCGTGGTGTGGGCACTGGCGGCCGCGGCGGTGACGGCCGCAGTGTTCCTCGGCCTCGCGATGACCCACACCGGCGGAGTCCTCGGATTCCTGATCCCGGTCTGGACCGTGCTGGCCGCGATGGGGCTCGTCATCCCGAACGCGCCCGCGTTGGCGTTGTCCCGGCATTCCGAGGCGGCGGGTACAGCAGCGGCGCTGATGGGCGCGGCGCAGTTCGGTTTGGGGGCGGCCGTGGCGCCGCTGGTCGGGGCGCTCGGTAACGACGAGATCGCTCTGGCACTGGTGATGGCGGTCAGCGTCGCGATCGCTCTGGTCGCGCTGTTGGCGGTGCGGCCCACCGCCGAGGATGTCGAGGATGACCTCGACGCCGACGCCGACGTTCAGGCACCCGTCGCCGAACCAGCGTGACCACCAAACAGTTTGTCACCTAGCAGCATCAGTACGTAGGGTCTGCCCGATCGCTCGCGCGGTGCGTTCGAGGTGGCGCTATGCCCCACGAACCGACATGCCCCACCGGCCGCCGAAGTCGGGCCTGACATCGGGCCAGGCCGCCACCTGAGATGGTGGCAGAAAGCCCGCATCCCGACGACGTTCGGGTCGATCCGGAGTGAGGTGGCCGAATGACGGAGCTCGGCGGGCGACAGGCGCTGGGGACCGAACCGCAGGCAAACCCGTGGAACGCGCTGTGGGCGATGCTCGTCGGTTTCTTCATGATCCTGGTCGACTCGACGATCGTCGCGGTCGCCAATCCCCACATCATGGAGAGCCTGGGGGCTGACTACGACGCGGTCATCTGGGTCACCAGCGCCTACCTGCTCGCCTACGCCGTCCCGCTGTTGATCGCCGGACGCCTCGGTGACCGGTTCGGGCCCAAGAACCTCTACCTGGCCGGTTTGGCGGTGTTCACCGTCGCGTCGCTGTGGTGCGGGCTGTCCGGCTCCATCAGCATGCTGATCGCGGCCCGGGTGCTCCAAGGCGTCGGCGCCGCGCTGCTCACCCCCCAGACCCTGTCGACCATCACCCGGATCTTCCCGCCGAACCGCCGCGGGGTCGCGATGAGCGTGTGGGGTGCCACCGCCGGGGTCGCCACCCTGGTCGGCCCGCTGGCCGGTGGAGTTCTCGTCGACACCCTCGGCTGGCAGTGGATCTTCATCGTCAACGTGCCGATCGGCGTCATCGGCCTGGCGCTGGCCGTGTGGTTGATCCCCGTCCTTCCCACCGAGAACCACCGCTTCGACATCCTCGGCGTCGTGCTGTCCGGACTGGGCATGTTCCTCATCGTCTTCGGCCTGCAAGAGGGCCAGTCCCATGACTGGGCGTTGTGGATCTGGGCGGCGATCATCGGCGGTATCGCCTCGATAGCCGGCTTCGTCTACTGGCAGGCGGTCAACGAGAACGAGCCGCTGATTCCGTTGCGCATCTTCCGGGACCGCAACTTCAGCCTGGCCAACGTCGGTGGCGCGGTCATCGGTTTCGTCATCACGGCGTTCATCGTGCCGGTGATGTTCTATGCGCAGGCGGTCTCGGGCCTGACGCCAACTCGGTCGGCATTGCTGACGGCGCCGATGGCGGTCACCACCGGCCTGCTCGCGCCCGTTGTCGGCCGGATCGTCGACCGGGCCCACCCGCGGCCCATCGTCGGGTTCGGCTTTTCGATGTTGGCCATCTCGTTGACATGGCTGTCGATGGAGATGACACCAACGACACCCATCTGGCGCCTGGTGCTGCCGCTGATGGTGCTGGGCGTGGCCACCGCGTTCATTTTCTCGCCGCTGGCGGCGACGGCCACCCGGAATCTGCCGCCGGATGTCGCGGGGGCGGCCTCGGGTGTCTACAACGCGACGCGGCAGGTCGGCTCGGTGATCGGCAGCGCCGCCATCGCCGCGTTCATGACCTCACGCATCAGTGCCGAGATGCCCGGCGGTCAGCAGGCCGCGTCCGGGGATCAGGCGGTGACCGCGCTGCCCGGGTTCCTGCATGCGCCGTTCGCCGCCGCGTTGTCGCAGTCGCTGTTGTTGCCGGCGTTTGTCGCGTTGTTCGGCGTGATCGCGGCGCTGTTCCTGCTCGACTTCGCTTCCAGTGCCAGATCCGCCATGACGCGTGCGGCTGTCGCACGCGGTGACGCCAGGACCGAGGTCATCCCGGTCGTTCGTGACACCGACGCCGACGACACCGACAACGACGATCACGACGACACCTACGCGACCGCCTACGACGACGATTACGACCACACCTACGACGACGATTTCGCTGACGACGAGTACGTCCCCGTCGAGTTCAACCGCGGGCCCGGGCCCGACCCGTACGAGCCGATCACCGATCGGTTGCCCGTCGCCGCCGTCCACCGGCAACCGACTCCCGTGGACGAGCCGAACGGATTCGCGCACAACGGTTTCCATGTGCACCAGGACGATGCGCAACACCAGGAAGATCTGTTGGCCGGGCCGGTCGCGGCGCCGCAGGAAGCGCCCACCGGCTCTGATGTCGATTCCCTGTCCGCCCGGTTCGCCGAACTGTGGCAGCACGGTGTGTCCGGGGACGATCGGCCGGAGCAGGATCCGGTACCGCTGCACCCGGAGGAATTTCAGGAGCTGCCCGGGAGTCGGCCGGGTCGCCACTACCGGGAGGACTCCGATGACGCGCCCGCCTACGGCAGGCACTCGCACCGCGAGAACTAGCTGAACAGAACGCCCGCGTTGAGGTAGCCGGTCGGGTCGAAGGCCGCTTTGACCGCCCGCATCGCCGCGATGTCGGCGCTGTCGCGCGACATCGACACGTAGTCGCGCTTCCTGCTGCCGACACCGTGTTCAGAGCTGACGTTTCCGCCGTGGGACGCGATCAGATCCATCATCGTCGAGTACAGCGCCCGTTCGGCGTCCCCGGCCAGCGCGCAGCGCAACACGTTGAGGTGCAGGTTGCCCTCACCGATGTGGCCGAACAACACCGGGATCGCTTCCGGGGCGTGTTCGGCGATCACCGTGCCTGCCGCCGCGGCAAACGGCTCGACAGCCGAAAGTGGCAGTGACACATCGAATTTCAGCGGTGGGCCGTAGGTCCCCAGGATCTCGTTCACCGACTCCCGGACCCGCCACAACCGTTGTTGGGCCGCGGTATCGACCCCGACGGCAGGCTCGCCGCTGAGTTGTAGCCCGTCGAGGGCCTCGGCGAGCCGGTCGGTCTGATCGGTGCTGCCGGCCAATTCGATCAACAGCATCCACGGCGCGTCCACCGGCGTCGCGACGCCCAGACGCTCGGTGGCCACCCGAATCCCACGGGCGTCGATGAGTTCCAGCGCGGCGATCCCGTCGGTGTCCCGCAGCAGCCGCCCACCGGCGACGACGGCGGTCAGGCTGTCGAACCCGGCGATCGCGGTCACCCGGTATCGGGGTGCTGGATGCAGTCGCACGTCGACGGCGGTGAGTACCCCCAGGGTGCCTTCGGCACCGACGAACAACGCGGCCAGGTCGTAGCCGGTGTTGTCGCGGCGGACCTGGCTGTGCCGGTGCACCAGGGACCCGTCGGGCAGGGCGACGTCGAGACCCAGCACCTGCTCGCCCATGTTGCCGTAGCGCACTGTGCGCAGGCCGCCGGCGTTCGTCGAGGCCATCCCGCCCACGGTGGCGGTGTCCCGGGAGGCCAGGTCGACACCGAAGACCAGACCAGCTGCCGCCGCGGCGTGTTGCAGTGCCGCGGCGGTGACGCCGGCCCCGACCCGCACCCGACGCTCGGCGGTGTCGATCTCGCCGAGTTCCGTGAGCCGTTCGGTGGACAACAGCACATCGTCGTGTTCGGGGACGGTGCCGGCCACCAGCGAGGTGCGCCCACCCTGCACCGTCACGTGGGCGCCGGCGTCGCGGCAGGTCTGCAGGACGGAGCCGACCTCGGCGCCGGTGCCGGGCCGTACCAGCGCAGCCGCCCGGCCCGAGTAACGGCCGGTGTGGTCGATGCTGCGCCCGGCCAGGACGTCGGCGTCCGTGCTGACATGCGCTCGCCCCACGATCTGAGCCAAGGTGGAAGCCAGCGATTCGGTCATGGCGTGGGTGTATCACACCGGGTCAGCGACAAGAACGCCCCCAGGTCGATCAGTCCGCTCGGGGTGCCCGGCAGATACTCGGTGAGCAGCGCCGAGCGCACGATCACCGCCGCGTACTTGGCCCTGCTGACCGCCACATTGAGGCGGTTCCGGTTGAGCAGGAACGAGATTCCGCGCGGTACGTCGTCGATCGAGGACGCCGTCATCGACACGAACACCACCGGCGCCTGCTGCCCCTGGAACTTGTCAACGGTGCCTGCGCGCACGTCGGCGAGCCCGGCGGCGTCGAGGTGGTGACGCAGCATCACCACCTGCGCGTTGTAGGGCGTCACCACCAGGACATCAGCGGCGCGTAACGGGCGGGTGCGGTCCTGGTCGGTCCAGTCCCGCCCGACCAGGGCGCTGATCTCGGCGACGATGGCTTCAGCTTCCTCGCGGCTCTCGGTGGAGTTGCCGTCGTGGTCGATCGTGCGCACCTGCACGCCGGGTTCGATGCCGTCCAGGCACCGCCGCGCGGTCACCTCCTCGACCGAGGTCAGTCGACCGTCGTAGGACAGTCGCGACACCGCGGCACACACCAACGGATGCATCCGCCACGAGCGGTCCAGGAAATAGCCGCGTTCATCGGAGAGTGTGTGCTGACCGTCGACCAGCCAGCCCAGGGCCGAGGCGTCCACCGGTTCGGGGTGGGTGCCCTGGCTGACCTGCGGGAGTTGCTGCGGGTCGCCGAGTAGCAGCAGGTTGCGGGACGCCGGGGCCACCGCGATGGTGTTGGCGAGGCTGAACTGGCCGGCCTCCTCGATCACCAGCAGGTCCAGACAACCCGGCGGCACTCGGGCAGCGTTGGCGAAATCCCAACTGGTGCCGCCGATCACGCAGCCGTGATGCTCCTCGATGAAGTCCGGGTAGTCCTTGGCGTCGATGTCCTGCCACTGCGCATCCTCGGAGCGGGTGCCGCGCTTGGCGACCATGGACGCGTCGACTCCGGCGTCGAGCACGCCGCGGAACAGGTTCTCCACCACGGCATGTGATTGCGCCACCACACCCACCCGCCAGTGCGACTGGGTGACCAGGCCGGCGATGATCGCCGCTGCGGTGTGCGTTTTACCGGTGCCGGGTGGGCCGTGCACCGCCACATACGACGAGTCGAGGTCGCGCAGCGCGGAGGTGATGTCGTCGATCGGGGCGCCGCCGTGTGGCAGCCCGTGTCCGGACATCGTGCGTGGCGCGCGGCGCAACAGCACGTCGACGACGGCAGTGGCGGGCAGGCGGGGCAGCCCGGCCGCGATCTGCGTCGCGGTGGTGTCGATGGACTCCCGCAGCGCTTTGGTAGCGATCGGCGCTCCGGGCGTCAGCGCGAACGGAAGTTGGTCAAAGGTGCCGCCGCCCTTGGGTTCTCGTTCAACGACCACCACTGTCGACGGTGCCGCCGGATCGTCGCATTCCACTACCCGGACCGGGCCGCACGCCCGGCGCTCGGTGTCGTCGGTGAGTCCGGCCGGCGACGGTGGGGCGTAGAGGGCGTACATCTCGGTGCCGAGCTCACCGGCGGCGACTGCACCGGTGAGCTGCACCCACCGCTGCGGCTTGCGGGCCCGCGGCGGGGTGTGCCAGTCCTGGACGACGGTGGCGTGCTCGGCCAGGAAGACACCCGTCTCGTCACCCCATTCGTCCACGGGATTGTTCAGCCGGTCGAAGTGGGCCCACCAGAACGGTTTGTCCTCGCGGCGGTGATATCCGCGGGCGGCGGCGATCAGTGCGACGGCGGACTGCTCGGGGCTGCGTGCGGCCGGGTCGTCGCCCACGAATCTGGCCAGCCGGCGAGCCAGCTGATCGTCGTCCTGGGCTGGCGCCGCCTCGGCGACCGGCAGCGTGCCCAGCGGTGGAACACCGGATTCGATTGCGCGACTGATCAACCAGTCGCGCAGCTTGCGGGTGGACCGGCAGTCGTAACGGTTGTACTCGGCGATCTCGGCCAGCAGTGCTGCTGCCTCGTCATCGCAGCCGTCCTCGAGCAGTTCGCAGTATCGGGCGTACTCGGTGATGGACGCGGTGGCGTTGGTGACCTCACCGGTGCGTAGTTCGGTGCCCATGTAGAGCGGTTCCAGTGACTTGATGCTGTAGTTCTCGGTGCCGACCCGGATGCTCTTTCGCACCAACGGGAAAAGGTCGACGAGAACGCTGTTCCGCAACAGGTCGTCCACCTCGTCCTCGCCGACTCCGTGGCGGCCGGCCAGCCGCAGCAGGGCGGTCTTCTCGTAGGCTGCGTAATGGTAGACGTGCATGTTCGGGTAGCGCTTCCGGCGCTTGGCCACGAGTTTGAGGAAGTCCTGCAAGGCTTTTCGCTCCGCACCGCGGTCGTGGGCCCACAATGGCTGGAAGTTGTCGGCGCAGTCCAGGACTCCGAACAGATATTCCAGGCCCCAGTCGACCCCGTCGGCCGTCCACAGCGGGTCGCCTTCGAAATCGAAGAACAGATCACCCTTGTCCGGGTTGGGTAGCACCATCAGCGGCTGGGGGTCAGCGACTTCATAGGGCGGTTTCCCGTCGACGCGCGGTGCCAGTTGCAGCCGCGCCTGTGCGGCCAACGCGGTCACGGTGCGCTGCGGCAGTTCCGGCACCGTGGCGGTGTGGGCGGCCAGTTCGGTGACGGTGGTGATGCCCGCGTCGATCAGCCGGGCGCGCTGGCTGACCCGCATCCCGGCGACCAGCAGCAGGTCATCGTGTTCGCGGACCTTCGTCGTGCATTCGGGGCAGCGGAAGCAGGCACGCACCTTCTCGTCTTCCCAGCGCACGGGCGAATCCGAGGCGAAGTGGGTGTCCAGCAGCCGCTGCAGCTCTGTCCGGCGCGGCTGATACACCGGGATGATCTCGTCGAGCCGGTACCGCACCGGCGTGCCGTTGCCCAGGATCAGCTCGGCGTCGTCGTGCACCGGCACACCGGCGCCGGCCAACGTGTCGGCGTAGGCCGCCAGCTGCAGCAAGGCCTCCACCTTGGCCGACAACGCCAGCTTGGTGTCGGCGACGCGGTAGCGGCCGTCCTCGAGGATCAGAAAGTCGGCGAAACCGAGGAAGCGGCCGTCGAACATCGCGGCCTGGTAGACCACCGGCGCCCGGTCGCTGATCGCCTGGAGGGTCTGTTGCGCGGCCGCGGTCAACCCGCGATCGGTATAGGCGGGCCGGCCGATGACAGTGATCTCGTCACCGAACTTGTCGCGCAGGTCCTCGAGTCGACGGTGTTCGTGTTCGTCGCCGAGCGTGGCCGTGCGCGCCAACAACTGGTCCTCGGTGGCGACCCGGGGGCCTCGGCCCAACTTGGCGTCGAATGCCCGCAGCAGGGCGTATTCGCAGCGCGCGGCGGCGGCCAGATCCGAGGCGCTGTAGAGCACGCGGTTACCGTCGACGAACACGCCAGCCACTGTAAGTCGACGGGCCGACAGTCACGCGTGTCTAGCCGGTGTTGCCGATGAGCTCTACCCCGATGCCGTTCCAGCGGAACTTCACCACGCTGTCGAGGCCGGTGATACCGCTGGCGTACTTCAGGGCGACGGTGTCGCCGGTGCTCTGGGCGGAGTCGACGCCGTTGAATCCGAAGGTGTCCGGAACGCCGGTGGGAATGAACTTGCCGAGGTGGAACAGCACCGCCCTGGTGTTCGGGTTGTCGGCGTTGGTGTTGGCTTTGATGATCACCGCGGACAGTTGGGCGCACTCGTTGTAATTGCCCGCGATGGGCTCAGGGTTCCAGCCCTGCTGGCTGCGGGGGTCCTTCGGCAGCTCCGAGACGGTCTGGGCGATCGCCGGCGCGGCCAGGTTGACCGCGCACGGGTCGGCGGGCTCGCTGGTGGTCGGCGGCACCGAAACCGGTGGCGGGGGCGCCGGTGAAGGGCTCGGGGCGGGGCTGGACGCGGTGGCTTCCGGGGTCTTGGCCACCGTCGAGTCTCCCGACCCGCAGGCGGTCAACACGCCTATTGCCGCCGCTGCGGCGACCATCCCGAGCTGTCGGGCAAGCCTTCCTGACACCTTGTTCGCCACCACACCGCGCAGGCTACCGGCTCCCGGGAACAAGCAGGTGGGCCTACGTGGCAGGCACGGCTCCCCAGGAGCACTAGAATGTTTACCCGATGAGCAACCCCGAAGAGGATCAGCTTCCGACGTCGCAGGCACAGCCGGTGACGTTCGCCGATCTGCACATACATCCCGCAGTCCTGCAGGCGGTGTCCGACGTCGGCTACGAGTCGCCGTCGGCAATCCAGGCCGAGACCATTCCCGCACTGCTGGCCGGCTCCGACGTGGTCGGGCTCGCCCAGACCGGCACCGGCAAGACGGCGGCCTTCGCGATCCCGATCCTGTCGAAGATCGACACCAGTAACCGCCACACCCAGGCCCTGGTGCTGGCCCCCACCCGCGAGCTGGCACTGCAGGTCGCCGAGGCGTTCGGCCGCTACGGCGCCAAGCTGTCGAATCTGAACGTGCTGCCGATCTACGGCGGTTCGTCGTATGCGGTGCAGCTCTCCGGACTGCGCCGGGGCGCCCACATCGTGGTCGGAACGCCTGGCCGGGTGATCGACCACCTGGAACGCGGCACCCTGGATCTGTCCCACCTGGACTACCTGGTGCTCGACGAGGCCGACGAGATGCTGCAGATGGGCTTCGCCGAGGATGTCGAGCGGATCCTGTCCGATACCCCGGAGTACAAGCAGGTCGCCCTGTTCTCGGCCACCATGCCGCCGGGGATCCGCAAGATCACCAGCAAGTACCTCCATGACGCCGTCGAAGTGTCGGTCAAGACCAAGACCGCGACGGCCGAGAACATCACGCAGCGCTACATCCTGGTCGACGGCCGCCGCAAGATGGACGCGCTGACCCGTGTCCTCGAGGTCGAGCAGTTCGCGGCGATGATCATCTTCGTCCGCACCAAACAGGCCACCGAGGAAGTCGCCGAGAAGCTGCGAGCGCGTGGTTTCGCCGCTGCCGCGATCAACGGTGACATCGCGCAGGCCCAGCGTGAGCGCACCATCGCCGGACTCAAAGACGGCAGCATCGACATTCTGGTGGCCACCGATGTGGCGGCCCGTGGTCTCGATGTCGACCGGATCTCCCACGTCGTCAACTACGACATTCCGCATGATCCCGAGTCCTACGTGCACCGCATAGGCCGCACGGGCCGGGCGGGTCGCTCGGGAACGGCGCTGCTGTTCGTCTCGCCACGGGAGCGTCATCTGCTCAAGTCCATCGAGCGGGTCACCCGGCAGAAGGTGATCGAAGCCGAGCTTCCCACCGTCGAGGACGTCAACGCCCAGCGGGTGGAGAAGTTCCGGGACTCCATCACCGCGGCGCTCAGCGACCCCGGACTCGACCTGTTCCGCCGGCTGGTCACCGACTACGAACGTGACAACGACGTGCCGATGGCCGATATCGCGGCCGCGTTGGCACTGCAGTCGCGTGACGGCGGAGCCTTCCTGATGGCGCCGGAACCGCCGCAGGAGAAGCGCACCTTCGACGACAGGGGAGACCGCGGTGACCGCCCGGGCCGTGGGGACAGGCGGCGCGACGGCGGGTTCGCCACCTACCGCATCGACGTCGGTAAGCGGCACAAGGTGATGCCGGGTGCGATCGTCGGCGCCATCGCCAACGAAGGTGGGCTGAACCGCAGCGACTTCGGTCACATCACCATCAAGCCGGATTACTCGCTGGTCGAGTTGCCGCCGAACCTGCCCGCGGACACGCTCAAGAAACTGGAGCGGACCCGGATCCAGGGCGTGCTGATCAACCTGCACCCCGACGACGGCCCGGCCCGGTCGTACGCCCGCCACGACAAAGCAGGCGGCAAGCCCCCGACCTCCAAGCCGAAGAAGTACCGCAAGACGCAATGACGACGTCCGATCGACTGGACGCCGTAGGCGGACTGGAGCAGGTGTCGACGGCTGACCGTGTCGCGTCGCTGACGGGTATCCGTGCGGTCGCCGCGATCCTGGTGGTGGCCACCCACGCCGCCTACACCACGGGCCGTTACCCGCAGGGGTACCTCGGGCTGGTGTACTCGCGGATGGAGATCGGGGTGCCGATCTTCTTCGCGTTGTCGGGGTTCCTGCTGTTCCGGCCGTGGGTGCAGGCCGCTGCTGACGGCCGACCCGCTCCGTCGGTGAAACGCTATGCCTGGCATCGGGTCCGGCGCATCATGCCCGCGTACGTGGTGACGGTGCTGCTGGCTTATCTGCTCTACCACTTCCGCACCGCAGGGCCGAATCCCGGACATACCTGGATGGGGCTGTTCCGCAACCTCACATTGACCCAGATCTACACCGACGGTTACCTGTTTTCCTATCTGCACCAAGGACTTACGCAGATGTGGAGCCTGGCGGTGGAGGCCGCGTTCTACGTGGCGCTGCCCGCGCTGGCGTATCTGCTGCTGGTGGTGGTGGTCCGCCGGGCTTGGCGACCGGGCCTGCTGCTGGCCGGGCTGGCCGGGCTGGCGGTGATCTCCCCGGCGTGGCTGCTGCTGGTGCATCACACCGACTTTCTGCCCGATGGGGCGCCGTTATGGCTGCCCACGTATCTGGTGTGGTTTCTGGGCGGCATGCTGCTGACGGTGCTGCAGGCGATGCGGGTGACCTGTTATGCGTTCCTGGTCTTGCCGATGGCGCTGATCTGTTTCTTCATCGTGTCGACGCCGATCGGCGGAGAGCCGACGACGTCGCCTGCCCAGCTGTATGAGGCGCTGTTCAAAACCGGCTTCTACGCGGTGATCGCCACGCTGTTGATCGCGCCGCTGGCGTTGGGTGACCGCGGCTGGTATTCGGGGTTCCTGGCCAGCAGGCCGATGGTGTGGCTGGGGGAGATCTCCTACGAGATCTTCCTGGTCCACCTGGTGCTGATGGAGCTGGTCATGGTGGAGGTGTTGCGACAACCCGTGTACACCGGCTCGATGTGGCAGTTGTTCGCCGTGACCATGCTGGTATCGGTACCGGTCGCCTGGCTGCTCCACCGGCTCACCCGCGTCCGCAGCTCCCCCTGACGCCGACACTCACGAACCGGCGGATAAGTGCGAGTAATCCGCGCCATTACGTCGATCTCGACGCACGGAGGCCCGACCAGGAGCCGTAGTTAGGATACCCTTCGTCCTTGAATGGAAGGCAGGGCAGATGTCCGAACAGAAACCGTCACGTGGGCTGACCGGCGCACTGGTCAAGCTGTGGCGCGGCGGTGACTATGAACTGACCGTCACGGGCCGCACCCAGATCACAGCGCATTACCTCCGGTTGCATTTCACCTCCGGCGACCTGCTCAAAGAGCGCTCGGTCCATCCGACGATGTGGGTTCGCGGCTGGTTTCCCGACGGCGACAAGTCTCACCAGCGGGGGTACACGCTGGTCAATCCGGACCCGGTGGCAGGCACCGTCGATATCGACTTCGCGATGCACGAAGGGTTGGCGACGCGCTGGGCGCAGCAGGCGCGCCCTGGCGACGTGCTGGAAGTGACCGTGCTCGGCAGCAGCTTCGAATTGCCCACACCCGCCCCGGCCGGGTACGTGATCGTCGGCGATACCGCGTCGTTGCCGGCGATCAACTCGCTGCTGGAGGCCATCGGGGACACGCCGGCCAAAGTGTTCCTCGAGGCCGGCCACGATGATGACCGCGAGTTGCCCGTATACGGCGACGTGCCCGTCACCTGGGTTGACCGTAAGAACGCCGGTGAGGCGCTGGTCGAGGCCGTCCGTTCGTCGGCGTTCGACGCCGCCGACCATTTCGGCTGGGTCGCCTGCGACAACCGCACCACCCGCAATGTCACCAAGGTGCTCCGCGAGCAGTTCTCCATCCCGAAGAAGTCACTCAAGGCCCTGGCGTACTGGCAGGTCTGACGCGTCGCTAACGCCGCCGTCGTGCTCTTCGATAACCGGGGTATGACGTCAGTGTCGGGTCGCCGGGTCTGGCTGGGCGCGTTCGCCATCGCCGCGCCAGTGCTGACGGCGCCGCCGGCCGAGGCCTTCGCCCAGCTCGGTGCCGTTCCGGTGGTCGCGTCCCGGACCTGCGCCGGCAGCGCGGAGGCCCGGGGGACGCCGGTGCAAGTCGGCGACCGGGTGGAGGGCGTGGTCCGCGTGGCGATTCATTACGACGCCGGCGTCTACGACGGCTCCTGCGCGCTCACCGTGACGGCGGCGTGGACCAATCTCGACACCGGAGCGTCCGGTGGCGGCGACATCACCGCAGTCTCGACCATCGACGGGCATTACGGATTCATCGGCTACGCCAACGCGGTGTTCGAATCCGGACCTGGGGAAGTGGTCGTCACGCTCAGCTCGCACCCGGGGGGCGAGCTCCACGTCAGTGTTTAGGGGCGGTGTGCGCCGGGGTGACGGTGGGCATCAGGAACTCTTCGACCATGGCCCGTTCATCGTCGGCGTCACGGCCCGGCAGCAGCAACAGTGAGGTCAGCACCCGCACCAGCCAGCGCGCCTTGCGTTCGACGGCGTCGGGGTCGTCTGCGCCCAGGCTGACGATGAACGCCGACACCATGGCCTTGATGACATCGGATTGTTCGGCGATTTCCACTCCGATGGGGGTGCCGCTGGTAGCGAACCATGAACTCAGCGCGGGGCTTTGGCGGACCAGCTGCAAAGAGGTCAGGAAGCCGGCGACCAGACGTTCGCGCGGGTCGGCGATAGCGGCGATGTGCTCGATCATCTGTGAGTGCAGGGCATAGGCTTCGCGATGCACGTATGCGGTGTGCAGGGCTTCGCGATTCTCGAAATAGCGGTACAGTGTTGCCCGGGAACATCCTGCAGCGGAAGCGATTTCGTGCATGCCCACCGAGCCCGGGTTGCGCTGGGCGAACAGCTCGCCCGCGGCGTCGAGGATCCGGTCGGCGGCGACCTCGCCGCGCCGCGAACCCAGCCAGTCGTTGCCGGCCATCAGGACTTCACCACGAACGGAACCGACAACGGACGTCGCACATAGCTGCCACCGGCCCACACGATCTCCGCCTCGTCCACCTCGAAATTCGGGCAGCGAGTGAGCAATTCGGCGAGTGCCACCCGGGACTGCATGCGTGCGGCCGCTGCGCCCAGGCAGTGGTGGGCCCCGTGACTGAAGGTCAGGATGTTGCGCGGCCTGCGGGTGACGTCGAGTTCGCCGGCGTCGGGACCGTATTGGCGCTCATCTCGATTTCCGGAACCGTACAGGAGCAGCACTCGTCGGCCCTGTGGGATGGTGGTGTCGCCGATGGTCACGTCCCGAGTGACGGTGCGGCCCAGTCCTTGCACCGGTGAGGTGAGCCGCAGGAATTCGTCAACGGCCTCGGGTATCAGGCTGGGGTTGCCGGAAAGCAATTCGCGTTGGTCGGGTCGTTGGTGGAGCAGTTGTACTGTGCCGCCGAGCATTCCGGTGGTGGTGTCATTGCCGCCGGTGACCATGGTGAAGGTGAATGCCAATACCGCGAACGCGTCGACATCTGCGGTGACGAGGTGTGACACCGTGTCGTCCGCCGGTTGGGTGCGTCGGCGTTCGATCAGTGCGGTGAAGTACGCCATCATCTCGCCGAGGGCGTCGCCCAGTGTTGCGAGCGCGCCACCGATTCCGCCCTCGGTGGTGTTGGCGGCGACGATTGCCTGGGTCCAGGCGTCGAATTGGGTGCGGTCGGCCTCGGGTACGCCCAGATAATGCGCCACCACCAGTGAAGGCAGGGGCTTGAACAGTTCGGCGACGATGTCGCCTCCGCCATTGGCGACCAACTGCTCAAGCCGTTCGACGACGAATTCCCGCACCTTGGGTTCCACGGATTCGACCTGGCGTGGTGTGAAGCCGCGGGAGACCAGCTTCCGAAACGCGGTGTGTATCGGTGGATCCTGCATCACCATCGGCGGATTGTCTTGCATGCCAATCAGTTCCAGCTCGCCGTAGTTGACGGTCAGGCCCTGCGCTGACGAGAAGGTCACATGGTCGCGGGCCGCAGCCATGATGTCGGCGTGGCGGGACAGCACGTAGTAGTCATGGTCGGGTTTGCCGGCCGGCACCACGTGGTGCACTGGATCGGTGTCGCGTAGCGCCCGGTACATCGGCCAGGGATCGGCCCAGGTGCCGGCGGAAGCCAGCGCGAAGTGCGCCGGCTGAGGATGAGACAGTGTGACTGTCATGTCTTATGGATACGACAGTGCGTCCACCGTGTCAATCATCGGCGTTGCGCCCAACCGTTCGTTTCGGCGCGCCGGGGATCAGACGACGGCGCCCGGGTTGAGAATGCCGTCGGGATCGAGTGCGGTCTTGATCCGGCGGTTGAGCTCCATCGCCTCGGGTCCCAGGTAGCCGGCCAGCCATGGCTTCTTCAACCGGCCGACGCCGTGCTCGCCGGTGATGGTCCCGCCGAGCTCGACGGCCAGATCCATGATGTCGCCGAACGCCTTGTTGGCCCGCTCGGTCTCGGCGGCGTCGGCGGGGTTGTAGACGATCAGGGGATGGGTGTTGCCGTCGCCGGCGTGGGCGATCACCGAGATCATCAGCCCGGTGTCGGCGGCCATCTTCTCGATCGCGGCCACCAGGTCGGCCAACGCCGACAGTGGAACCCCGACATCCTCGAGTAGCAGCGAGCCCTTGGCCTCGACCGCCGGGATGGCGAACCGCCGCGCTGCGACAAATGCCTCGCCCTCTTCGGGATCGGACGTCGAATACACCTCGGCCGCACCGTGTTCGGTGAAGACCGCGGCCATGAACTCGGCATCCTCGGCGCCGGTGGGGCCGCGTTCGTCGGAGGTGGCTACCAGGATGGCCGCGGCGGTGCGGTCCAGCCCCATCTTCAGCTTGTCCTCGACGGCATTGATCGCCACGGCGTCCATGAATTCCAGCATCGCCGGCCGGATCTTGGTGGTGACAACACCCACGGAATCGCAGGCGGCTCGCACCGAGGAGAACGTCGCGACCACGGTGCAGGCGGCGGGCTGCGGCGGCAGCAGTCGCAGTGTCACCTCGGTGATGACACCGAGGGTTCCTTCGCTGCCGACGAACAGTTTGGTCAGGCTCAGTCCCGCAACGTCTTTCAGCCGCGGACCGCCGAGGCGCACTGCGGTGCCGTCGGCGAGTACGACCTGCAGGCCCAGTACGTAATCGGTGGTGACGCCGTACTTCACGCAGCACAGGCCGCCGGCATTGGTGGCGATGTTGCCCCCGATGCTGCAGATCTCGAACGACGACGGGTCCGGCGGGTACCACAGGCCGTACTCGGCGACGGCCTTTTTCACCTCGGAGTTCAGCAGCCCCGGCTGTACGACGGCGGTGCGGGTCACCGGGTCGACGTTGATATCGCGCATCTTCTCGGTGGAGAGCACGATGCCGCCGTTGACCGCCGTCGAGCCGCCGGACAGGCCGGTGCCCGCTCCGCGCGGCACGACCGCGACACCGTGGCTGGTCGCCCAGCGCAGAACGGTCTGCACCTCTTCGGTGCGCCGGGGCCGGACCACAGCCATCGGGGTGCCGGCGTCGGGGTCGAAGGCGCGGTCCTGTCGGTAGGACGCCACGATGTCGGGATCGGTGACGACGGTGCCCTCGGGGAGTTGGCCCATCAGTTCCGCGATTGTGCTCCTGCTCACACTCTGATCCTAGGCCTCCGGAGCGCGGTCCAATTCGCGCAGTGACGGCATCACCACGGCGACCCCGGCGACCAGCAGCATCGGCAGCGACAGCGCCAGGAAAGTCGCCTGCAGCCCGGCGGCATCGGCAAGCGGCCCGGCGACGATCAGCCCCAGCGGACCCGCCGCATAGGCCAGCGACCCCATCACGCCGACCACCCGGCCCCGCAGATGCTGCGGCGCACGCGTCTGCATGACGTAGTTGTAGATCGGTGCGATCGGTCCGTACACCAGCCCCACGACCGCACACAGGACCAGGATCAGCGGCAACGGCGGCAGGAATGCGATGACGGTCATCGCCACGCCGAGGGTCAGCAGGGCGGTCACCATGATGGCGCGCTTGCTCGAGTATTTCGACAGCACGGCGTAGCCCAGCGCGCCGACCAACCCGCCCACCGACAGCGCCATCAGCACCCAGCCGAGGTGGGCCGGCTCGTTGCGGTCGGTGAAGTACTTCGGGAACAGCACGCTTTCCATCGGTATGTACAGCCCGGTCACGGTGAGGTCGATGAACGCCAGGCCGCGCAGCACCTTGTTGTGCCAGACGAACTTGAGCCCTTCGGCGATACCCGCCCAGACCTGCGCGGGGAGCTGGTCGCGCTCAGGTGTGCCGGTTCCTTCCAGGCGCAGCACCGAGATCGCGGCGATGGACAAGGCGAACGCCCCGGCCGTCACCCACATGGTGTTGATCCCGCCGATGGCGGCGATCAGCAGGCCACCGATCCCGGGGCCGACGATGTAGGCCAGGTTGAAAACGGCTTCGTAGACGCTGTTGGCGTGATCCAGTGTCCAGCCCGCGCGGGTGGCGGCCTCCGGGAGCATCGTTTCGCGTGCGGTCATGCCGGCCGGGTCGAAAAACGCACCGAGGGCGGCGAGCACCGCCAGCACCGCGACGTTGACGGCCTCGACGCCGAGGGTCAGGGCCAGCACCGGCACGGCGAGGACGGACAGTGCGGACAACGCGTCGGAGATCATCGACACCCGGCGTCGGCCCAGGTAGTCGACCGCGGCACCGGCGATCAGCGTGGCGATCAGCAGCGGCAGCGTGCCTGCCATGGCCACGATCGAGGCGTCCACAGCCGACCCGGTGCGCTGCAGCACCAGCCAGGGAAAGGCCACCATCGAAATGCCGTTGCCGGCGCCCGCCATCAACGCAGCGAACAGGATGGTGAACACCGGTCCGCGCTCGTTGATGGCCATGGCGGGCTGAATCTAACAGCGCAGCCGAGGCCGCGGTAACGACTTTTTCCGGCACAGGCACCATGGATGGGTGCTCACTCATCCGCGGATCGGTAAGGCCTTCCCGTCGCCGGTCCCGCCGGGCAGCGGGTGGCCCGGGGACCCGGCCCGTCGCGACACCGTGGTGGCCGCTGATGCCGAGGCCGTCGCCGAGTTGGCCGCGGCCGCGCGGACGATCCGTGAGCTCGACGCGCAGATCAGCGTGTGCCGGGCCTGTCCGCGGTTGGTGGACTGGCGCGAGGAGGTGGCGGTCGTCAAGCGCCGCGCATTCTCCGACCAGCCGTACTGGGGCAGGCCGGTGCCCGGGTGGGGTGCGGCCAGGCCGGGGATCTTTGTCGTCGGTCTGGCGCCCGCCGCGCACGGCGCCAACCGGACCGGCCGGATCTTCACCGGTGACCGGTCGGGGGATCAGTTGTTCGCAGCGCTGTATCGCGCCGGTCTGGTCAACCAGCCGACGAGCGTGGATGCTGCGGATGGACTGCAGGCCAACGGTGTTCGGATCAGCTCGCCGGTACGGTGCGCGCCCCCGGCGAATGCGCCGACGCCGGCAGAGCGGACGACGTGCGCGCCCTGGCTGGCGGCGGAATGGGCGATGGTTTCGCCGCATGTGCGGGTGGTCGTCGCACTCGGCGGCTTCGCCTGGCAGGTGGCGCTGTCGATGCTGGGCGAGCGCGGCAGGCCGAAGTTCGGCCACGGTGCACTGGCTCAGATCGCCCCCGGCCTGCAGCTGCTGGGCTGCTATCACCCCAGTCAGCAGAACATGTTCACCGGCCGGTTGACGCCCGCGATGCTCGACGACATCTTCACTGATGCCCGCCGGCTTGCGGGGATCTGAGGGACGGGCTGTGCTCTCCGGTGTTGAATGAAAGCTGTTGTTTCACAATGTGATCCGATGATCTGGGCCTCGGCGTGAGCCGGCGGGCTGGCATTTTGAATACAGGTGCTCTATGGTCGACTGACCCCAAGTTAGGTTAGGCGATCCTTATCCACCTTGAGAAAATGAGATCTCGATTGACGGGTAGTTCCCGGCGTTCCCGTGTCGCGCCCCTGGTTGTTGCCACGGCACTGCTGGCGGCCGCGTGTGGTTCCACCGACTCCACCGCATCCGGTCCGGCCACCGCCGACACGCTCACCATCGCGGTGTCCAAAGACAGCGGCCCCCTCAATATCTTTGCCGGGCAGACGGATCAGATGACCGAGCTGATCTACGACAAGCTCCTCGCGCCGTCGCCGTATGTGGCCGAACCGCAGCCGTGGCTGGCCACCGACGTCCGTCAGGTCGACGCGACCACCTGGGACGTCGACCTGCGTGATGACGTGACCTGGCACGACGGTGAAGCCTTCACCGCGGACGACGTGGTGTTCAGCTTCCACTTCATGCACGCCGCACCCACCGGCCGCTTCACCCACCACGTCAACGACACCCCGTCCATCTCGACGATCGAGGCCACCAGCGAAACGTCGGTGCGCTTCGTCTGCGACTACGCCTGTCCCGAACTGGGCACCGTCACCCTCGCCGACCTGCCGGTCCTGCCCGAACACGTGTGGTCGAAGGTCGATCCTGCCGACGCCAGGGAATGGACGGAACTCCCCGTCGGCACCGGGCCGTTCAAGCTCGTCGACTACAGCCCCACCAGTGGATACCGCTTCGAGGCCAACACCGACTACTTCGCAGGCGCCCCGACCGTCGGGGAACTGGTGATGCCGGTGATCCCCGACTCGTCGGCCGCTTTCACTGCGCTGCGTTCCGGTCAGATCGACGCCGCCGACCGTGCGCTCACCCCCGAGCTCGTCGACCAGTTCACCGCGTCGAAGGACATCGGCGTCATCACCGTCTCGCCGCTGTCGTATCCGGAGGTCAAACTCAACTACACCCGAGAACCGTTCGCTCAGCACGACTTCCGGGCCGCGCTGAACTTGGCGGTCGACCGCGACCAGATGCTCGACGTCGTGGCACTCGGCCAGGGCAGGGCCGCCACGCAGGGCTATACCCACCCGGACGCACCGTTCGCCGCCCCGGACGCCGCAACGCCCTACGATCCGCAGCGGGCCGAGGCATTGCTCGATCAGCTCGGCTGGATCGACGCAGATGGCGACGGCACGCGGGAGAACCCGAGAGGTGCGAGCGCACCGTTCACCCTGGTTGTCGACGGTGGTAACGCCCCCCACGTGCGTGCCGCCGAGCTATTGGTCGAGGACTTTGCCGAAGTGGGTATCGCGGTCGAGATCAAAACGCTGGACGCCGGCTCGCTGACCGACGCCTCGGCGAACATGGACTACGACCTGTACATCACAACGAATTCGCCGCACGCGGTGGCTGATTCGACGCAGTTCATCATGTCGCACCGGTCCGGCAATCTGTGGCGGCACCCCGAGATCGCCTACCCGGAGTTCGACGCCCTCTACGACAAGTGGAAGGCAACCGAGACCACCGATTCGCGCATCGCGGCCATGCAGGAGATGCAGGGACTGTTCAACCGGCAGCCGACTGCCATCGCGTTGTACTACCCCGATGAGCACTGGGGCTACCGCGCCGACACGTTCGCCGGCTGGATCGAAACCCCCGGCTACGGCATCGTGCACAAGTGGTCGTTCCTGCCCGCGGAGGTGGTCGACGAGGCCAACGCGGAAGCGCCGCAGGACGAATGACACACGTGCGTCGGGCCGGACAGTACGCGCTGGTGTTGTGGGCGGCGGTGACGCTGAACTTCGCGCTGCCGCACCTGGCACCCGGCGATCCGGTGGTCTACCTGTACGGGGGCGCCGACCAGTCGCTGGACCCGGTGTCGTTGGCCCAGATCCGGGCCGGTTATGGATTGGACCGGCCCATCCTGGAGCAGTACGCCTCGTTCTGGTCGGGTCTGGCCCGCGGCGACCTCGGAATGTCCGTGCAGTACAACCGACCCGTCGCCGAGGTGCTGTGGGACAAGCTGCCCTGGACCCTCGCATTGGTCGGTATCGCCACGCTGCTGGCGTTCGTCATCGGAACACTGATCGGCGCATGGGCGGCGTGGCGGCGCGGCACCGCCAAGGAAACCGGCTCCGTGGTGGCCGTTCTGACATTGGATTCCATGCCGGGCTTCTGGATCGGCATGATCCTCATCGCGATCTTCTCGGTGGGCCTGGGCTGGTTCCCGTCGTATGGCGCGGCGAGCATCACCGCCGCCGGGGGTGACTGGCTCGTCGAAGTCGCCTCCCGCATGGTCCTTCCCGTAGCGACGTTGACCATCGCCGGCGTCGGGGCGTTCTTCTTGATGACCCGCGCCTCGATGATCGGGGTGCTCGACGAGCCGTACGTCCGACTGGCCCGCGCGAAGGGACTCGGCGAGTTCCGGGTCGCGCTTTTCCATGCCCTGCGCAACGCGATGCTGCCGGTTTACACCACCCTGAGCCTCACCGTCGGTGCCCTGCTGTCCGGTGCCGTCGTCGTCGAATCGGTCTTCGCTTACCCCGGTCTGGGAAAGCTCATCTACGACGCGGTCACCGCGCGCGACTATCCGTTGCTCCAAGGGGCATTCCTGCTGGCGACGCTCGGCATCGTCGCGGCGAACCTGCTGGCCGACCTGACCTATCCGCTGCTCGATCCGCGGGTTCGACGGGAGAAAACACCGCGGGTGTCGACGTGACACACCTGCGCGGCAACACCCGCTCCCGACGTATGGCGGCCGTCGGCGCAGCGACGCTGGGCGTGCTGCTGATCGCGGCGGTGGCCGCGCCATGGCTGGCGCCCTACGACCCCACCGAACGTGTCACCAGACCTTTCGCTGCCCCGTCGGCGGCGCACTGGCTCGGCGCCGACGACGTGGGCCACGACCTGCTGTCGATGCTCATCCACGGGGTTCGCATCTCGCTGATGATCGGCGTCGTCGCCGCCGTTGCCGCCACCACGATCGGCACTCTGGTCGGTGTTGTTGCCGGGTACGCGCGCGGTGCGATCGACACGGTGTTGATGCGCATTGTCGATGTGGTGCTGGCACTTCCGGTGTTGCCGCTGACCATCGTGATCGGCGTCTTCGCCGGTCCCGGCCTGCGCACCCAGGTGATGGTCATCGCGGCTGTGCTGTGGGCGGGGATGGCGCGCGAGTTGCGCGCCCAGGTGCTCAGCCTGCGGGAACGCGATTACATCCAGGCCGAGCGGGCAATGGGCGCCGGATCGCTCTATGTACTGCGCCGACACATCGTGCCGGCGGTGGTTCCGTTGGTGATCCCGCAGTTCGTGCTCACCATCAAGACGGCGATCCTGCTCGAGGCGTCCCTGGCGTTCCTGGGCCTCGGCGACATCTCCGCCGCCAGTTGGGGGTCCATGCTGTCAATGGCGCACGCGCGCAACGCTTTCCTCACTGATGCGTGGTTGTGGTGGGTGTTGCCGCCCGGCCTCGCCATCGCCGTCACAGTGCTGGCGTTCGCCCTGCTGGGCAATGCGATCGAAGACCGGTCCCGCCCCATTCTGCGCACGCCCCGCCGTGGCGGCATCCGCGTCGCCAACCAACCGGACGCGCCGGTGGCCGCAGATCCGCTGGTTGTCGACGGACTCACGGTGGTGTACGGCGAGGACGGTCGCGGTGTCAACGAGGTCGGCTTCAGCGTCGCCGCCGGGGAACTCGTCGGGCTGGTCGGAGAATCGGGCAGCGGTAAGTCCACCGTCGCCGGCGCGGCGATGGGGCTGCTCCCGGCCGCGGCGCGGGTGACCGCCGGTCGTGTCCTGGTCTCCGGGCGTGACGTGGCGACAATGTCGGCAAGGGAATTGCGGGCGTTGCGAGGTAACCGGATCTCGCTGATTCCCCAGGAGGCGCTCAGCGCGCTCAATCCCGTCCGCACCATCGGATCTCAGCTCGAGGAAGCGATCCGGGCGCACCAATCGCGGAGCCGTGAGGCCACCCGGTCCCGCACCGTCGAGTTGTTGGGGCAGGTGGACCTGGCACCTGAGGTGGCGGACGCGTACCCGCACCAACTTTCCGGTGGGATGCGCCAGCGGGTGGTCATCGCGATGGCCCTGGCCAACGAACCGGACGTGCTGATCGCCGACGAACCCACCAGCGGGCTCGACGTACTCCGGGAAGCCGAAGTGCTGGCACTGCTTCACGAGTTGCGCACCCGGCACTGCCTGGCGCTGCTGATCGTGACCCACAACCTGCCGGTCATCGAACGGATCGCCGACCGCATCGCGGTCATGAAAGACGGGGCGCTGGTGGAGATCGGCCCCGCCGCACAGATCATCGGCGCGCCGCAGCATCCCTATACCCGTCGACTCGTGGAGTCGGCTCCCCGCCTCGCGCCCGCGCTGCTGGATGCCCGAGGGTGAGCGTGCTACTGGAAATCGACTCGCTCACTGTCGAATTCAACGGGGTTCCGGCTGTTACCGACGTGTCGCTGCAGGTGTCCGCCGGAGACACCGTGGCACTGGTGGGCGGGTCAGGCGCCGGGAAGTCCACCGTCGCACGGGCGGTTGCCGGCCTGGTCACCCCGGTCTCGGGCGCCATTCGATTCGGTGGAGTGGACCTGGTCGCGGCGGACCGGCGACGGAGGCGGGAGGCGCGCCGCGGAATGCATCTGGTGTTCCAGGATCCCTACGCCTCGCTGCCACCGCACCTGCCGGTCAGCGATATCGTGGCCGAGCCGATGGTCATCCACCGCCTCGGTGACACCTCGAGTCGCCGTGCCGCTGCGGTCGCAGCGTTGACCAGCGTGCACCTGACACCCACTGCTGACTATCTGGACCGGTTCGCCCACGAACTGTCCGGTGGCCAGCGTCAACGGGTCGCGTTCGCGCGGGCCCTGGTCACCCGGCCGCGGTTGCTGCTGGCCGACGAACCGGCAAGCGGGCTCGACGCCACGTTGCGCATGGAGATCGTCGACCTGATGACAGAGCTGGCGTCCACCCAGCATCTCGCGGTGGTGCACATCACCCACGACCTCGCGCTCGCCGCGCGCAGCTGCGCGACCATGGTCGTCATGCAGGACGGTTCGGTGGTCGAAAGTGGGTCTACCGCAGAAATTCTCAGCAACCCCGCGCACCGCTACACCGCCGCGCTGGTAGCGGCCGCATCCGGCGTCAGCGCACCGTAAACACATCCAACCCAGGAGAACTGACATGTCCACAGTGCTCGAGATCACCGACAACGGAACGCTCATCGACTTCACCGTCGAGGACGTCATGAAATACCACGGCCCGGGCTTTCCCGGTGGCGTGGCCCACGCCGTGAAGGTGCTCGAACGCGCGCTGCCGGCGCTGAGCCCCGACGCACCGGCCGAGCGCCGCGAGATCTCCGTGGCCACCGCACATCGGGGACCCGGCGTGCGCGACACGTTCGAGGCCGTCACCCGCGCCGTCACCGACGGCCGTTTCACTGTGGATTCAGCGCTCGAACGCCCCGACCGCGGTGCGACGCTGGAGCGCTACGTGTTCGAGTTGACCTACCGCGGCACGACGGTGCGCCTGGAGATCCGAGACGGCTTCGTCGCCGACGAATTCATCACCCTGGCACGTAAATCGGAGCGCAGCAACGCCGAGGAGGCCCGCCTCACCGACCTCAAACAGGAGATGGCCGACCGTCTGCTCGCTGCGCCCGCCGACGAGGTGTACGACATCGTCACCCGATGACAGGGGCAGCGCCCCCGCCGGTCAGGTCTGGTCGATCCAACGCAGCAGCGCGTACAGGAACCGGGTGGCTCCGGTCATGAAGTTGCTGCCATGGTGATACATGGGATCCAACGTCGTCACGATGATCCGACCGGGTGTGGTCACGGTGTCCTCGTACAGCATCATTCCGGCGTCGTGCGGCCTGCCGTCGGCGTCGGGTTCTTCGGAAACCAGCAGCGGCACAACGTCGGCCGCGGTGCGTAACAATCCGTGGTGGTGCCAGATCACCGACTTGCTGGTCAGGTACTGCCAGGATTCATGCTCGTGGCTGCGGGTGCGGATCATCGGGTCTTCGCCGGTGACCCACCACCAGAAGTTCGTCGGCCGGCCCTCCCATTCGATGCCCGGCAGCCAGGTGTGCACCGCGTTCTCGCCCAGCACCACCAAGGTGTTGCCACGTTCGGCCACTGCCCGGAACTGCGCCGCGTGCCGGGCGACGAGTTCGGGGTGGAGTCGGTCGCCGACGATCACCGTGTCGTAGCCGTCGAGTCCGCCGTCGTCGAGGTCGACCAGATAGACGAAGTCTGGCTGATACGCAAGCACCGCAGGGTCTTTCATGGCGTACAGGTGGGCGTACGAACCACTGTGCACGATGGCGAGCCGACGCCCGCGCTGGGGCGCGTTGTCGGTGCGGACGAAGGGTTCTACGGCAGTCATCGCTGTACCAGCCAATCGATCAGTTGTGGGGTCATCCGGGCCGCGGTGTTCGGGGCGTTCTCCCATCCGGTGAGGTCGTTGCCGCCGTGCACCAGCACTTGGCCCGCGCCGAGTGGGTAGATGTAATCCAGTGGCAGTGCGTGCCGGCCGATGCGCGTGGTGATGATCGCGTCGGCAGGGATCTTGTCGGCGTAGCCGCGTGCGTAGAAACCGGTGACGCCTTTGCGGACGCTGAGATCGACGGGGTCCACGCCCTCCCAGATCGGGTGGGGTTCGCCGAGGCTGATCGCCAGGTCCTTCGGCCCGGTGTACGCGAGCTTGCGCCACACCCCGAGGCCGGGCAGGAAATCGGTGACGGCGTGCCCCATCACCGCGATGTGTCCACCAGCGCGGACGAATTCGGTGAGTAGCTCCCGGTTGCGTTCTAGGAAGATCTGGTCGGCGCCGGCGGCGATGATCAGCCCGCGCACACCGGTCAGGTCAGTAGCGGGAAGACGGTAGATGTCGACCTCGCCGAGCCGCGGATCGGACTCGGGCGTCCCGGCCGGGTTGTGAGAGCCCATCGTGACGTGCAGGGCGGCGGCGATCGTGCCGGGTGTATTCGTTGTCGACACGGCTTCTTCCTGGTCCAGGGGCGAAATTGGGGAATGGCCGCCAGTGGCGGTCCCGCGGGAGGGGCCCTTGTGCTTAGGTGAGCCTAACGTAACCGCTGTGGCGGCGAGCAGGCGCTTCCCGAGCGGCCGAATCGCGCAGATCGGGAAGGATGCGGTGGGTTCTGCTGTTGAAGGAAGTTATGCGGCTATCTGTGCTCGATCTCGTCCCTGTCCGCGCCGACCAGACCACCGCCAATGCCCTGGCCGCCACGGTCCGGCTGGCGCAGACCGCTGACCGGCTGGGTTACACCCGCTACTGGGTGGCGGAGCACCACAACATGCCGGCCGTCGCGGCAACCAGTCCGCCCGTGGTCCTCGCCTACCTGGCGGGCCAGACGGCCCAGATACGGCTGGGTTCCGGCGGTGTGATGTTGCCCAACCATGCCCCGCTGGCGGTGGCCGAGCAGTTCGCCCTGCTCGAGGCGGCCGCGCCCGGGCGTATCGATCTCGGCCTCGGCCGGGCTCCTGGCTCAGACCCGGTGACCAGCGTGGCACTGCGAGGTGCCGCCGGCCGTGACGACTCCGACATCCAGAACTTTCCGCGCTACCTCGACGAGGTGGCGGCCATGATGAGCACCGACGGCGTCCGCGTCGAGTTGCCCCGGCAGTTGATGCGGCCCGAGTACATCCTCAAGGCCACCCCGGCGGCGGCCAGTGAACCGCGGCTGTGGCTGCTGGGCTCGTCGCTGTACTCAGCGCATCTGGCGGCGGCCAAGGGGCTGCCGTATGTGTTCGCCCATCACTTCGCCGATCAGGGTACCGAGGAAGCGCTGGCGGTGTACCGCGAGGAGTTCCAGCCGAGTGACCTTGCGGCCGAACCGATCACGTTCATGACGGTCAATGCTTCCGTCGCACCCACCCGTGAAGAAGCCGAAGCCCTGCTGTTGCCCCAGCTGGTGATGATGGCGACGTTGCGCACCGGGAAGCCCTTGCGGGCACTCGATCTCGTCGAGGACGCGCGGGCGCTGCAGTTCACCGCCCAGGAGAACGCCATCATCGCCGACGGTCGCGCCCGCGCAGTGGTGGGCGCGCCGGCCGAAGCCGCCGATCAGGTGCGCGAAGTGGCGGAGCACTTCGGCGTCGACGAGGTGATGATCAACCCCGTGGGGTCGGCGTTCCGCGGTACCGACGCCGCCACCGCGCCGGCCCGGGATACGACCCTGGAACTGCTTGCCAAGGAACTCTTCTAGCGCGGTGTCAAAGCGATGATCGCGATCGGCCGGTCAGTGCGCTGCTGATAGTCGGTGTAGCGGTCGGAGTTGTTCTTGTTCACGACCTGCCACAGCCGCGCGTAGTCCGGTGAATCCGGCAGGAGGATCTCCGCCCGCACGGCGAGTCGCTCTGGGCCCACGTTGATTTCGACATCGGGGTGGGCCTTGAGATTGTGGTACCAGGCGGGGTAGCGGTTGGCGCCGCCATTGGAGGCGACGATCAGGTAGCGCTCGCCGTCGCGGGCGTAGGTCAGCGTGTTGATCCGCGGTCGGCCGGTCTTGGCGCCGACGGAATGCAACAGCAGGCTGGGTGGCATGCCGGGAAGGACGTGCCCGATCCGGCCGCCGGACTTTTGGTAGATGAAGTCGTGCAGCCGCAGTAGCCGCAGGCCCAGCTTCGCCAGAGGCGATGGTTCGCTCATAGCACCCAGTGTGTCAGCCGAGGCCGCCGATCCGCGCCACAGTCAACGCCGAGGTCAGTCGGAGCAGGTCGCGGGGCCGGGCCAGTCGTAGGTCGGTCAACCCTTCGAGTCGGCGGATCCGCTGCGCCACGGTATTGGGGTGCAGATGCAGCGCGTGGGCGGCAGCCTGCCGGTCCAGGTCGTGGTCGAGCAGCACCCGCACGGTGCGCAGCAGCGCGGTGTCGTGCCGGCGGTCGTAGTCCAGGGCGGCGCCCAGGGTCGCGCGGGCGAACTCGCGCAGCGTGGCGGGGTCGTCGAGTTGCAACAGCAGATGATCGATCGCCACCTCGCGCAGGTCTATCACGCCCCGGGCGGAACCGGCACCGAGGTCGAGGGCGCCCCGGAGGGTGCGGTAGAGCGATGCCAATCGCGGCGGTGCTTCGGCTGCCGTCACGACGGCGAATGCGTGTGACACCGCACCGCTGGCCACGAGTGCGCCGTTGAGTTGCGCCGCGAAGACGGCGACATCGCCGGCGACCTTGGGCCACACCAGGACCAGGTCTCCGCGATAGCTGGCGGCCAACGGACGGGGTGAGACGCGAGCCACCAGGCGGTCGGTGGCGGCCAGTAACCGGTCCGAGCGGCCGGTGGGGAAATCCTTGTCGCTGAGCTCATCACAGCGCACGGCGACCAGGTGCTGGTCGCCGGAAAGATCCCAACCCAGGCGCCGCGCCCGGTCCAGGAGTGCCTCGATGTCGGCGTCGTCGGTGCTCAGCAGATCCGCGACCAGTGAACCCCGCAGCCGCTGTTCGACTTCGGCGGCGGTGCGTGCGCGCAGCAGCTCGAGAGCCGTCACCACCGCCGCATGCTCGGTGGCACGCACATCGAGTCGCGACAGCTGTCCGTATGGAGCGTCGATGCATATGCGCGCCACCACTTTTCCGTCGAGCAGCACACCCGCGACGGTGGTGCCGTCCGGGTCGGCGATGACGCTGCCAGTGCTCAGATCAGCGTCGGAGACCGCACTGGTCGGGACGTTCCCGGTGCCGGCCAGCAGCTCTCCGTAGGCGTCTTCGATGCGGACCTGCCGGCCGAGCAGTTCGGCCAACGCCGCAGCGACGCCGGCGACGCCTTCCCCGCGCAGCGCCGTTGCGGTCAGCAGCGCGTGCACTTCTTCGGCGCGGCGCAACTCACGGATCGTGTCCTGCTCACTGGCCCGCAGCTGCGCCGTTCTGAGGGCGATGGCCACCTGGGTGGCCATCGCATTCACCAGACTGATCTCGGCGTGGTCGAAGCGGTGCGCAGTGGCGTGATATCCGTTGAGTGCCCCGACGATTCGGCCGTTGCGGCGCAACGGCACTGATATCAGGGCCCGGTAGCCCTGTTCGTGGGCGACGCCGCCCCAGGGTCCGATGCCGGGGGAACGTTCGATGTCTTCCAGTGCGACGACTTCACCGGTCCGATACGCGACGCTGGTGGGTGCCTCTTCGGCGCCGTGGACATCGAGCAGGATGGGCCGGTCGGCGTTGACCTGGGCGACGTAGTCCGCGGACAGCCCATGTGAACCGACGATGGTCAGCGCGTGCCCACTCTGGTCCGGGAGGAAGACCGCGCAGAAGTCGTAGCCGAGCAGGGTGCAGGCGGTGCGGGCCACCCGGTTCAGCAGGTCGGTGACGGGCTCGTCCCCGCCGACGGCCTCGCCGATGCCGGCCAGCGCGTCGAGCCAGCTTTCCAGCAGCGCGTCCGGCCGGCGATGTGTCTCTGGTGACATAGGAATCAGCATAAGTGTGTTCTCACAAACATTGTCTAAGGTGTTCCGGATCACGCATCGTGGTCCGAGGCGGTGACAGCCGTCACATGGCAGGCATTCAGCCTCAACAAAAGGAGTGCCCGTGCGCAGGCACACACCGACCGGCATACGCCGCGCAGTCACCACGGCGGTGGCGCTGACCGCAACCGCGGTGACGGTCTTCACGTCCGGTTGCGCGGCGGGTCTCGGCGGACCGCCATCTTCGCGGGAAGCCCGCGAGGGAGAAATCCGCTTCACCTTCGCTCCGGACCCGATCTGGGATCACATGCACGACACCGGCCTGGTCGAGGAGTGGGAGGACCAGACCGGCTACCGCATCGAGACCAGCGCCACCTGGGATGAGTTCGGTCTCTTCGCCGGGGGACACGCCGACATCATCTCCACCGCCTCCTTCGAAGTTCCGTATCTCGAAGAGCAGACCCAACGCGAAACCGTGATCATCGGCCGCTACAACGCCGAACGAAGCCGCATCATGGTCCGCGCCGATGATCCCGCCCAGTCCCTCGAGGACCTGCGAGGCAAAAGAATGGGCGTCTTCACCACGGTGTCCGGCACGCTCGTCTGGAGCGCCCTGGTCAAACAGATGCACGATATGAACCTCGTCGATTCCGACGGTACCGACGGCGACTTCCAAGTGGTCGTCGCCGACATCCAGAATCTGTCGAACCTGTTGGCGCGCGGCGAAATCGACGCCTGCATCTGTTACCCCGACTTGTCCGCCCGCGAACTACGCGACGGCTCGGTGCGCGCCTTGTACGACGGCAAATCCTCGGCGGATCTGTTCGCCGAACTCAACGCCCCCGGCCACGACGGCCCGATGGGCAACGTCTTCGTGGCGCGCAAGGACTGGGTGGAGGAGCATCCCGACGAAGTGTCGGCCTTCCTGGACCTGTGGGACCGCGGTCTCGCAGAGTGGCAGGAGCACCGCGACGAGATGATCGAACTCTATCCGCAGCACTTCGCAGTCTCGACGCCCGAAGACATCGAGTTCATGAAACAGTATGTGGCCGAGCACGACTGGGTTGTCGACGAAGTTCGTTTCGATCAGCAGTGGGCCGACGACGAAAGCTCGATCTTCGATCTGATGCGCAGCACCGGGATCATCGGCGACGACATCCCGGATCCGCAGTTCCTGCCGACCGAAGGAGTCCACCAGTGACCCAGACGATCGCTCCACCCAAAGGGGAATCGGAGCAGGGCGATTCGACCTCCCGTCGCGGGCGGTCAGCAGGCCAACCGCGTGGGCCGCGGCGGTGGTTGGTCTCCGGCATCGCGTTGATCCTGGCGGTCGCTGCCTGGGCAGCCGCCGCAGCCTGGGTCGACGACCCGATCGTGCCCAAGCCCTACGACGTCTTCGAGCGGGTCATCGCCATCACCGTCTCCGGTGAGGCGTTCACCAACTTCGCGTCGAGCATCACCAAGATCGTCACCGGGTTCCTGATCGCCATGGTCGGCGGCCTGCTCATCGGATTCGTCATGGGCCGAAGCAAATTCATGACGTCGTACTTCTCACTACCGCTGTTCGTGCTGGGCAACATGCCGGGTCTGACCTACGCGGTGTTCGGCTTGTTGATCTTCGGCGTCGGGGCCGGTGGCCCGGTCGTCGTCTCCGCGCTGGTGGCTCTACCGTTCATCGCCATGAACGTCGCCGAGGGCGTGCGTTCGGTCGACGGGAACCTGCTGGCGATGTGTCACGCGTTCGGGCGCAACCGCCGTGACGTCCTGCGCCACCTGTACCTGCCGGCGTTGGCCACCTTTGTCTTCGCCGGGGTGCGTTACGGCTTCGCGATGGCGTGGAAGGTCGAGGCGCTGACCGAGGTATTCGGCGCCAGCGATGGCGTCGGCTTCATGATCCGGAAGTCCTACCAGGAGTTCCAGGTCGCGGACATGCTCGCGTGGACAACACTTTTCATCATCGCCATGATCCTCATCGAGCGTGGCCTCGCCTACACCGAAACGCGCTTCTTCGCATGGCGGAAGGATCTCGCATGACCTCCACGATCATCCCCAAGGTGCCGTCCTGGCAACGCCACCTGAAAACCCAAGGGTCCTCGGCCATCGCCGTCATCGCAGCGCTGCTGAGCATCCTGGCGGTGTGGCAGATCGCCGTCGTCCTGGGCAACCGGGTGCCTTCACCGGCCCAGACGGTCGATCGCCTGATCTCCGAGGCGGCGATCGGTGAACTGTGGCACAACTTGGCAATCAGCATGAACCGCTTCGCTCTCGGGCTGGTGTTGGCGCTGGTGGTGGGCGCGGTGATCGGCGTGCTGATGGGCATGTCGAAGCTGGCTGATCTGGCGTTCTCGGATCTCAACGCCGCGGCACTGGCGATTCCCGCGGTGATCTGGGCGCTGCTGACAACCATGTGGTTCGGCTTCGGCTGGCTCACCCCGGTGGTGACGGTGTTCCTGTCCGGACTCCCGTTTGTCATCGTCAACATCGCCAAGGCCACCCGTGCGGTACCCGCGGATCTGGTGCTGATGGCACGGTCCTTCGGGGTGCCGCGAGCGAAGATCCTGCGGCACATCGTGGCGCCCGCCGTCGCCGGTTCCACGGTCGCGGCCGTCCGGTTCGCGATCATGAGCGCCTGGAACGGACTGCTGCTGGCGGAGTGGTTCGGTTCCACTTCGGGCGTCGGTTGGCGGTCCCGCTACTGGTATGACGCCAACCAACTCGATGGCTTCTTCGCCTGGGTGCTGGTCTTCATCCTGCTTCTCGTCGTCGCCGACCTCCTGATCCTCGGCCCGATCGAGCGTTATACGACCCGCTGGCGCTCGGCCTGACCCCCTTAGCAACGAGAGTGAGATAAACCCATGGGCTCCATTGAAATTCGCGAACTGGTCAAGGACTTCCACGACCGCCGCGGCAACCCCACCCGGATCATCGACGGGATCGACCTGACGATCTCGGGCGAGACCTTCGTCTCCGTGGTCGGCCCGTCGGGCAGCGGCAAGACGACGCTGCTCAACATCGTTTCCGGCATCGAACCCCACACCTCGGGCACGGTGAATCTGCGTTCTGAGGGGCAGGATGCCCGCGTCGGGTATGTGTTCCAGGACGCTCGCCTGCTGCCGTGGCGCACCGTGATCGACAACCTCGGCTTCGTGCAACACGAGCGGGCCGGCTGGGAGGAGCGCGCGCGGCACTACCTCGATCTGGTGGGCCTGAGCCACTGCGCCGACCGTTATCCGGCCCAGCTCTCCGGTGGGCAGCAACAGCGCATCGGCATCGCACGGGCGTTTGCCGTCGAACCCGATGTGCTGCTGATGGACGAGCCCTTCTCGCACCTCGACGCCATGACCTCGCGGACCTTGCGGGAACACCTGGAACGGCTGTGGCTCGAGTCGCGCCGCACCGTCATGTTCGTCACCCATGACGTCATCGAGGCCGTCCAACTCTCCGACCGCATCGTGGTCCTCGAACCAGGCGGCCGGATCCACGAGATCATCGACGTCGACCTGCCACGCCCCCGCAAGGCCTCCGATCCGGCAGTCGCGTTGCTGCAGGCGCAAGTGCTGGCCCGGTTCGAAGCGCTCGAAGCACGGCAGGGGGCGGCCGTATGACCACCAGGCTGCGCCCCGGCCCGATCGACGTCCACGCGCACTGGCTGCCCGAAGAACTCTTCGGGTTGCCACCGGGATCGCCGTTGCCGCCGCTGCACGGTCGTGACGGCCAGCTGCATCTCGGTGAGCTGCCGCTGTCCATCGAGACCGACGCCATGACCGACTCCGAGCGGGTGCTCGCCGACACCGATGCCGCCGGGCTCGGCTCGCGGGTGATCTCGGCCCCACCCTTTGCCTTTCCCGTGGTGAACGACCCCGGCGTCGACGGATACGTCAGCGAGTTCAACGAAGCGCTGACCAAGGTGTGCCAGGACAGTGACGGCCGGTTGTTGGGGCTGGGCCTGGTGTCGTTGCACGACGCGGATGTCGCGCGGAAACAGATGGACGCGCTGAGCTCGACCGAGGTGGTGCGTGGTATCGCGGTACCGCCGCTACTGGGATCGGGGTCATTCGACATCGAGCCGATGCGCGACATCCTTCGGGTGGCCGTCGAGTGCGACATGGCTGTCCTGGTGCATCCGATGCAGCTACCGCGACCGGAGTGGTCGTCCTACTACCTGGCCAACCTGGTCGGAAATCCGGTCGAAACCGCCACCGCGGCAGCCTCATTGGTTCTAGGAGGGGTGCTTGAAGAACTGCCCGGCCTGCGGATCGTGCTACTGCACGGAGGCGGTTGCGCCCCGGCGCTGGTCGGCCGCTGGCAACACGGGTGGGAACAACGCGCCGACGTGCGCAGCGCGGGGACACGTTCACCGCGGGAGGGTTTCGCCGACCTCTGGTTTGACACGTTGACCCATGACGGACCTGCGCTGGAATTGCTGCAGGCACACGCCGGCCCCGGTCGCCTCATGTGCGGCAGCGACTACCCATTCGACATGGGAGTGGCTCTGCCACTGGATCTTCCCCGCAGCGTTGGTATCGACATCGATGTCCTGGAAGCCAACGCGCGACGATTCCTTGATCTCGGAGAAAGAGATACTGATGTCTGAGAGCACTGCGGTAATCAACGCCCGCCACGACTGGTCAGGGCAGCGGGCCATCATCATCGGCGGCTCGATCGGAGGATTGACGGCGGCGCTGCTGTTACGCCGGTTGGGTTTCGACGTGGACGTCTACGAGCGCACCCCCACGAGCCTCGACGGCCGCGGCGGCGGGATCGTGCTGCAACCGGACAGCCTCCGCTGGTTCCGCGAATGCAGTACCCAGCATCCCGAACAGGTCAGCACCTCAACGGATTACGTCCAGTACATCGGTTCCGACAATGAAGTCCTGCACCGCGACCACCTGCCGTACCGGTACACCTCGTGGGGCACTTTCTACCGTGCGCTGTTGGCGGATTTCGGTAGCGAGCACTATCACCTCGGTGAGTACGCGGCCGGCTTCGACGAGTTCTCCTCCGGAACCGAGGAGAGCGCGGGCGTGGAGGTGCGCTTCGCCTCGGGGCTGCGGGAACGTGCGGAGTTGGTGGTGTTCGCCGACGGCATCACCTCGCCGAGCCGGCGCAGAATCTCACCGGAGTCCGAACTCCAGTACTCCGGGTACGTGGGCTGGCGCGGCACGGTGCCCGAACGTGATGTCTCCCCGCAGACTTTCGAGTTGCTGCACGACGCCATCACCTTCAGCGTCGGCCCGCACACTCACATCAACGTCTACCCCATCCCGTCCACGGACGGCGGGCTGGCGGTGGGGGAGCGGCTGCTGAACTACGTCTGGTACCGCAACGTGGCCGAGGGACATGAGCTCGACGAGCTGATGACCGACAAGCGCGGCTTCGCTGCCAAGGTGTCGCTGCATCCCGGGGCGGTGCAGGACAGGTTCATCGACAAGATGCGCACCGCGGCAATCGAACTGCTTGCCCCTGCGGCAGCCGAGGTGGTTGTACGCACCGAAGAGCCCTATCTGCAGGCGGTTTACGACGCCGGCACCAGCCGGATGGCCCTGGGCCGGGTGGCGCTCATCGGTGACGGCGCCAGCGCGGCCCGCCCGCACGCTGCCGCGGGTACCGCCAAGGCTGCGGCCAATGCGTGGGCACTGTTCGACGCGTTGGCCGAATCCACCGACATCTCCGACGCGCTTGCCAAGTGGGAGCCCGGGCAGCTGGAGCTGGGGCAGCGGTTGCTGCACCGGGTCAAGGCGATGGGAACGCGTTCACAGTTCGATTGCACCTGGACCCCGGGTGATCCCGACCTACGCTTCGGCCTCTACGCGCCGGGCCGCTGACCGGTCGACCCCCCCACGGGATTTCGGCGCGATTTCGACCGCTCAGCGGTCGAAATCGCGCCGAAATCACCACAAAAAGGAGAGAGACGATGACGAGCACACACGAATTCCTCACCGACGCACCACTGGCGGGCAATCTGGTGGCCACCAACTTCGAAGGCTGGAGTGACGAGCTCAAAGCCGAGTTCGAGTCCTACGCCTACGACGGGCATGTCGGTTCGCGACTGCTGTCGGAGAACGAGCGCGTGCGGGTGTGGGAGATCCGGCTCGAGCCAGGACAGCGCTTTCATGTCCACCGGCACGTGCTGGACTACTTCTGGACCGCGGTGAACGCCGGGCGCAGCCGGCAGCACACCTCCGACGGCACCACCCGCGAGGTGGCCTATGACGCCGGCGAGACGCGGCACTTCACCTTCGCCAACGGTGAGTTCCTGCTGCACGACATCGAGAACGTCGGCACCGGTGACCTGGTGTTCACCACCGTCGAGCACCTGGACTCGGCCAACGCACCGCTGTCGTTGGGCTAAAGCCGGGCCAGCGCGTCGCGCAGGATCCGGGCCGTACCTTCGCGGTCCGGATCGCGGCGCACCACCAGGCCCTTGGCGAAGGACAGCTTGTCGCCGTCCTGGCGCGGGGCGACGTGCAGGTGCAGGTGGAAGACGCTCTGGAACGCGGCCTTGCCGTCATTGATGACGATGTTGTTGCCGTCGGCGGCGAGCTCAGAGGCCCGCGCGGCCCGCGCGATGCGCTGACCGAGGGTCACCAGGCCGGCAACGGTTTCGGCGGGGGTGTCGGTGAGGTCGACGGTGTGGGTCTTCGGAACCACCAGGGTGTGGCCGCGCACGATCGGGCGGATATCCAGGAACGCCAGGTAGTCGTCGTCCTCGTAGACCCGGACGGCGTCGGCCTGGCCGGAGACGATGGCACAGAACACACAAGACATCCCGCCACCGTAGCCAACCGGATGTGTCGTACTGCCGCGCTACCGTCGTGGACACCATGACAACCGTCGAAAGCCGTGTCGCGCACATCGCCGAAGCCGTTTTGGCCGAGCGGCAGTTCGTCACGCCGATCGACGTCCTGGTCGGTCTCGGCTGGCTGAAACCGCAGGGTGTCGACTACTGGCTACGCGGGACGACTCCGTTCCTGGGCCGGTTGATCCACAAGAGCCCGGATCAGATCACCGGTGTGCTCGACGAGCTGTCGGTCTGGGCTCACGAGTGCGACCTCCGATCGTGGGAAACCGACTACGGCGATCGCACCTTCACCGAAGACGCCGACCCGGCGACCGAACGCGCCTTCCGCACGCGGTGGGCCGCAGCCGAGCAGCCCGCGCCCAGGATCCCACGGGTGCGGCCGCGCGAACGCAAGGTCATGGCCGCGGAAAGTTCCTGGGAGTGTGTCGAATGCGGTGTGAGCGAGGACCTGCTTCTGAAAGCCAAGTCCGGCGGGATCTGCCTGGACTGTGCCGGCCTCGGCCATCTGGTCTTCCTGCCCGCCGGCGACGCCGCGCTGACCCGCCGCACCAAGAAGGCCAGCCGCAACTCTGCGGTCGTCGTCCGCTTCAACAGGACGCGCTATCGCACTGAGCGCCAAGGCATTCTGGCCGAGAACCAGGCCATCGAACTTGCCGCTCAGCAGTGCCTGGAGGACGCCGACGGCCCGACTGAGTCCGTTCGCGAAGACTTCGCCACCGCCATCCGCAAGCAATTCCCCGGCTGCCCACCCGGGCGCGTCGACGCGATCGCCTATCACGGCGTCCTGGGCGTCCTGGGCGTCAAGGGCCGCAACGGCCGCCGTGCCGCCGACCGGGAGATCGGCCCGGAGGCGGTACGGCTGGCCGTCACGTCCTCGGTCCGCCACGTCGACACCGAGTACGACAATCTGTTGATTTCCGGTGTCAAACCCGGCGATGCCCGCGATCAGGTGGCTGTCCGCGTGCAGGCCATCCTGGCGCAGTGGCATGCCGGTGTGGTCGTCCTCGACTAATGGTTCTCGGCAGACCACTGGGTGAGGCGGCGTTGGCGCTCTTCGGGGCTGACGTCCTCCACCCGCGTCATCACCGCCCAGCGTTGGCCGAACGGGTCGACCAGAGATGCATAACGGTCACCGGTGGCGAATGTCGACAGCGGCTCGCGGATCGTGGCGCCGTCCGCCTCTGCGCGCGTCACCACGTCCTCGACGTCGTCGCAGTACAGCACCATCGAGTGGGTGACGGTCTCGGCGACCTCGGGTGCTGCCAGGCCGAACTGCGGATTGGGGTCGGAGAGCTGCAGCCGGCCGTGCCCGAAGTCGAGTTCGGCGTGGGCGATCAAGTCGCCGTGCAGGTCCATCTTCTCGATCAGCGTGGCACCGAACACCGAGCTGTAGAAGTCGATCGCCGCCGCCGCACCGTCGACGACCAGGAACGGGGTCAGACTGGTGTAGCCCTGGGGAATTGGTTGCACGCTCATGCCGGCCAGTTTCGTAGGGTGGCCGGGTGGAAGCTTGTAAAAACGCGCCACAGCCGGCGCCCCAACTGGGGGTGGTGGGCCGTGCGGGCTCCACGGAGTCCTTTCAACTGAGTCGATGGGCGCCGTCGGCGAAGGCGGGGGAGTTCGTCGAGCACTTCTGGTCGGTGCACTGGGACCTGGCCGACGGTGACACCCATGACAGCACTGTCATCACATTTCCGGTTGTGCATCTGACCCACGAATGGGGCACCGATGGGTCACGGCACGGTTACCCGATGCCCGCAACCCTGGTGCACGGCGTCGTCGACACCGTCTTTCGCACCACCCTGCAACGCTCGGGGAGCGTCGTGGGTGCGCGATTCCATCCGGGCGGCTTCGCTGCCCGTTTCGGACGTGACGTGTCGGCCTACACCGGCCGGGTCGTACCGGTCGACGACGAGCTGTTCGGACCCGCGTTCACTGTCGACGCTGAGCGCGAGCGGGCGGGCCGGTGCCTGGACGACGCGATCGCCGATCATCACCGCGAGCCTGACGCCACCTATCGGTCGCTGCGGAGGCTGTTGGACGGCATCCGCGACGACCACGCCGTCCGCCGCGTCGAGCAGTTGATGGAGCGGTCGCCGTGGAGCACCCGCACCACGCAACGGGTGTTCCAGCGTTATGTCGGCGTGACACCGAAATGGGTGCTGTGCCGGTACCGGCTGCAGCGGGCCGCACTGGACATCGAAACGCGGTCGGCCATCGATCTCGCCGACCTCGCGGTGCGCCACGGTTGGTATGACCAAGCCCATTTCAGCCACGACTTCCGGACCATGTTGGGCTGTGCCCCAGGCGAATACGCGAACACCTACCGAGCGTGACGGCGCGGCCGCCCGGGGGTTCCTACATCGTGGCGGCAAGCTCCCGGTGCCCGGCGTAATCGAGTTCGGTGGCCCGGACGCGATACCGGCTGACCAGAGCCGTGTAGTCGGTGTCGTCACCGCGCGCACGAGCCAGCAGCGCCCGGCACCGCAGCAGTGGAATCTCGTGCAGCGCGTACCCGGGCTCAGTAGGTAGCGTCGCCAGATGTTCGGTCGCCGCGGCGGCCGCGTCGATGTCGCCCGCCCCGCCGCGGGCCAGCAGTGCGCCCACCAGCGTGCACGTCGCCGCTCCCGGCCACAGTTTGTCACCCGCAGCATCCAACCGGTCGATAGTGTTGGTACACAACGTAATGGCCGACCCGTGATCGTCGGCCTCGGCTCGGAATTTCGCCAGGGCGATGTCGACGATATCGACCGCGCTCTGGCTGAACAGTTTCGCCAACGCGACTTCGCGCACCTGAGTCAGTAGATCCGCACCGCGATCGCGCTCGGAGCCCTCGCGATGGACCAGCACCACGCCATGCGCCAAACGCGCCTGGGTGGCGGCGAACCGGTCGCCTGAGCGTTGCGCAGCGGCCAACGCCTCTGCCGTGTCGTGTGCCGCCGTGTCATCGGCGAGGAACACTCCCGAGACGATCGCCGAGTATTTGTACAGCACCGTAGTAGCCCAACTCGTCACGTCGACGGCACGCGCGGTGACAATGGCCAGGTCATAGTCTTGGGCAAAACCCGGGGCCAGGGTCATGGATCGTACGACGTCGGCGAACAGTACCGTCACCTGTTTGTACTCGGCGGGCACGGCCGCGGCGGTGATCGGCGAACCACAGGAGTCGCAGAACCGGGCGCCCTCACGGGGCTGGGCCCCGCAGGTCACGCACTTGTTCTGGGTCGTACCCATCTGCGGCTCCGAACTGACGGGGTTGCCCTCGGTCACGAGGATAGGCGCAGTTCATCGAGGTCGGAACTCATTTACCGGAGTGGCCGGGCGGCGCCACGGCATACTCGCTACGCTGCGCCGATGGACAACATCGAGTTGGCCTTCGCCGGCGCCGCCGAGCAGGCGCGGATGCTGGCGGCCGGTGAGATCACCGCACCGGCCCTGACCGAGCTGTATCTGGACCGCATCGACCGGCTGGACCCCGAACTACGTGCCTACCGGGTGGTGTTCGCCGACTCCGCCCGAATGGAAGCCGAGGTCGCGCAGCATCGGCTGGACGCCGGTGAGCGGTTGCCGCTGCTCGGTGTGCCGATCGCCATCAAGGACGATGTCGACGTGGCCGGTGCGACCACCACCTACGGCAGCAATGCGCACGGTCCGGCACCCACCAAGGACTCCGAAGTGGTGCGACTGCTGCGCGAGGCGGGCGCCGTGATCCTCGGCAAGACCGCGGTCCCGGAGATGATGATCTGGCCGTTCACCGAGACCGTCGCCTTCGGGGCGACCCACAATCCGTGGGACTTGGCACGCACCCCGGGCGGTAGCAGCGGCGGCAGCGCGGCCGCGGTCGCCGCGGGCCTGGCGCCGATGGCGCTCGGGTCCGACGGGGCGGGGTCCATCCGGATCCCGTCGACCTGGTGCGGCCTCTATGGCATCAAACCGCAACGCGACCGGGTGCCCCTGGCTCCGCACGACGACGCGTGGTGCGGGCTGTCGGTGTATGGCCCGCTGGCGCACACCGTCGAGGACGCCGCGCTGTTCCTCGACGTCACGTGTGACAAGGCGATGCCCGGCCCGCAGGGCGGGTTCGTACGCGCCGCATCGCGCCCACCCAATCGGCTGCGAATTGCGTTGAGCACCAAGGTCCCTCCGATGCTGACCGCCTACCGGGACGCCGAACAGCGGGCCGCGGTACATCAGGCCGGGGCGGTGCTGCGGGAGCTGGGACACGACGTGGTGGTGCGCGACATCGACTATCCGCAGACCGCTGTGTACGGCCACGTCCTGCCCCGCTATTTTCGCGGCATCTACGACGATGTGCGCATGCTGCCGCACCCGGAGCGACTCGATTCGCGCACCCGGGGGATGGCGGCGATCGGCCGACTGTTCTCCGACACCCGGATCGCGAAGATCCGGGCCGCGGAAGCCGAGGTGGCCGCCCACATGCTGACGATCTTCGACGACTTCGATGTCGTGATCACGCCCGGGGCCGCCACGGGCCCGTCGCGGGTCGGGGCGTACCGCAAGCGTGGCGCGGTGTCGACGCTCGCGCTGGTTGCCGCCCGGACGCCGTATCAGGCGGCGTTCAATGCGACCGGGCAGCCGGCGGCGGTGGTGCCCTGGGGGTTGGACCGCCATGGGCTGCCGTTGTCGATCCAGTTGGTGGGCCGCCCCTACGACGAGGCGACGCTGTTGTCGTTGAGCGCCGAGATCGAGGCGGATCACCCCTGGGCCGACCGCCGACCTCCGGTCAGCTGATCCCCCCGGTCAGCTGATTCCCGCGAGCGTGCGGGTCCCCGGCTGACACGCCGCGCCCATTTCGTGGTCTGCGCACGTTCGCCCCGCCCGGATCAGCCGTTCAGCCGAGCGCGGCTCGCCAGGCCGCCAACTTCACCGGCACCGGCATGGTGTGCGCGGGGCTGGTCGAGGGCAGCCGGGTGTAGGCCACGTCAACGTCCACCCGAACCAGCCGCCGGTAATTGGCCTCCGCGGCCCCGCCGGCGAAGAACACCCGGGTGATGCTCGGATGCTCTCGGAAGAACTCGTCAAAGTCGTTGGCGACCATACTGTCTCGCTCGACTGCGGAGTCCAGACTCCCGGCCCGGCGGCAGAACCGCAGCACGTCCCACACCGCGACACCCTGGCGGATCAAGGCCGTCGTCCGCTCGGCGTACGGGGCGGTCGGCGAGAACCCGTACAACTCACCGGCGATTCGCCAGAACGCATTGCGCGGATTGGCGTAGTACTGCTGGGCGGCCAGCGCCAGCACGCTGGGCGCATTACCGAGGATCAGCACCGAAGGCTGTCCGCCGACAATCGGCGGCAGACCCACAACCTCCGGTGCGCTCATGACCCCTGTCTACCAAACAGCGACTCCACACCTCACGAAAGGTGGTGGACTTCCTGCAGGCCGTAGACCGGGGTGGGGATCCCTTCGTAGCGAGCCTTCAACTGCAGGGCCAGGTACAGCGAATAGTGGCGCGACTGGTGCAGATTGCCGCCGTGGAACCACAGGTTCTCCTGCTGGGTGGGCTTCCACATGTTGCGCTGCTCGCCCTCCCAGGGCCCGGGGTCCTTGGCGGTGTCGCTGCCGAGCCCCCACACCTTGCCCACCTTATCGGCGACGTCCTGGCCCATCAGGTCGGCGGCCCACCCGTTCATCGAGCCGTAGCCCGTCGCATACACCACCACATCGGCCGGCAGTGCGGTCCCGTCGGCCAGCACCACCGAATCCTCGGTCAGATGCGAGGCCTGACCGTGCGCCAGCTTGATCGACCCGTCGGCCACCAGATCGCACGCGCCGACGTCGATGTAGTAGCCGGACCCGCGCCGCAGATACTTCATGAACAACCCGGATCCGTCGTCGCCCCAATCCAATTCGAAACCGGCAGCCGTTAGGCGCTCGTAGAAGTCCTTGTCACGTTCGCGGATCGCGTCGTAGATCGGGGTCTGGAACTCGTGCATGATCCGGTACGGCAACGATGCGAACGTCAGGTCGGCCTTTTCGGTGGTCATGCCCGCCGCCAGCGCCCGCTCGGAGTACAGGTCACCAAGGCCGAGTTCCATCAGCGAATCTGATTTCACGATGTGCGTCGACGAGCGCTGCACCATCGTCACGTCGATACCGTTTTCACACAAGGCTTTACAGATGTCGTGTGCGGAGTTGTTCGAACCGATCACCACCGCCCGCTTGCCGATATAGGGGTCAGGTCCGGGGTGCGCCGACGAATGGTGCTGGTCGCCGGCGAAGACCTCCTGCCCGGGTAACGTCGGCACACTGGGCTTACCCGACATGCCGGTGGCGAGCACCAGATGAGTGGGGTGCACCGTCAATCGTTCACCGTCGCGATCGATTTCGACGGTCCACCGCTCACCGTCAAAGGAAGCCGACAGGCACGTGGTCTTCGACCAGTACGGCACTTCCATCACCCGGGTGTAGAACTCCAGCCAGTCGCCGATCTTGTCCTTCGGCGCGAACACCGGCCAGTTCGGCGGGAACGGCAGATACGGCAGATGGTCATACCAAACGGGGTCGTGCAGGCACAGCGACTTGTAGCGTTTGCGCCACTGATCGCCGGGCCGTTCGTGGCGGTCGACGACAACGGACGGCACCCCGAGTTGGCGCAGCCGCGCACCCAGCGCGATGCCGCCCTGGCCGCCCCCGACCACCAGGATGTAGGGCTGCTCGGTACGCCCCAATGCCTCTTCCTCGGCGGCGCGCTTCTCCGCCCAGGACCGCGGGTCCGGGTCGCTGCCGTGGACGGCGCCCAGCACTCGCGACGGGCCTTTGCGTTCCTCGTGACCACGCAGCTCCTGCAGTGCGGTCAAGAACGTCCACGCGGCGTCGGTTCCGGCGTCGCTCTTGAGCCGCAAATGTCCGATCCCGCGGCCGACACTGGTGTCGAACTCGATGAACGCCGACGTCACCATGTCGTCTCCGGACCCGTCCTGCGTCGGGGTTTCCCGGGTCCGGAATCCCGATGGGTTGGTGCCGGCCAATTGGGCCTCGAGCAGGTCGGCGACACCGTCGCGCCCCTCGACGGTCTTGAGGTTCCAGGTGAACGCCACGAGGTCACGCCAATAGCTGTCGGTGGCGAATTTGCCCGCGGCCCGTTGCACGTCACGAACGGCCAGTGCGTTCTCGAAGTCCGCCAGCCAGGCGTCGACCCGCTGTTGCGGGCTCAGAGTGTCGACAGAAGAGTCCAGAGTGGAAGTCATGTGACACAGGGCACACCACGGGGTAGCTACTCACAAGAGTTGCGCGACGTTGCAACCCGGCCGGCTCCGCGCAACGTCATGCAACTCTTTCGGCGTGTGGTCGCGGTCACATAGGACTGGGTCATGGCATCTCTGACAGGAAAAGTCGCGCTCGTGACCGGTGCTGGGCGGGGTATCGGGCGGGGTATCGCCCTGCGGCTGGCGCGCGACGGCGCCGATGTCGCCCTGGTCGACGTCCGGCCCGACGGTATCGACGCCGTGGCCGCCGAGATCGACGAAATCGGGCGGCGAACAACCACATTCGTTGCTGACGTCGGAGAACGCAGTGAAGTCTTCGCCGCCGTCGGCCACGCCGCGGAGGCACTCGGCGGGTTCGACATCATGGTCAACAACGCCGGGATCGCCCTCGTCGGCCCGATCGCCGACGCGACGCCGGAAGACGTCGCCAAAATCTGGTCGATCAACGTCAACGGCGTGTTGTGGGGCATCCAGGCCGCGGTCGCACAGTTCAAGAAGCAGGACAACCCCGCAGAGATCCGAGGCAAGATCATCAATGCCTCCTCGATCGCCGGACATGACGGCTTTGCGATGCTCGGGGTGTACAGCGCCACCAAGTTCGCCGTCCGGGCCCTCACTCAGGCGGCGGCCAAGGAACATGCCGCCGACGGCATCACGGTCAACGCCTACTGCCCCGGGGTTGTCGGCACCGACATGTGGGTGGAGATCGACAAACGGTTCGCCGCACTCACCGGTGCCGCCGAAGGCGAGACGTACAACAAGTTCGTCGGCGGTATCGCCCTGGGCCGGGCGGAGACCCCCGATGATGTCGCCGGCTTCGTGTCGTACCTGGCGGGTCCGGACGCCGACTACATGACGGGCCAGGCCGGGCTGATCGACGGAGGGCTGGTGTTCCGGTGAGTGGGTTGACCTGCGATGTTGGCGCGTAGCTGTGACGGAGAGCACAATCAGCGCTGATGCTGGGTTCTGCCGTGCCTGAACCGGCCGTCGCCGTCGGTGAAGATCCGCGAAGCTATGCGCGGCTGATGTCGGCGGTCTATGACGCGACGATGGCGGGCGACCGCGCGCCGGCGCGGCCCCGTCCGGTCATCGGGGACTCGTGGCAGCGGATGATGGCCAAGGGCATCAATCCCGAGCAGCACACCCCGCCGGTGGTCGAGGCCGGTGCCGTTGATGCACTGCGGCGTTCGTCCGGGCTGATGGCGGTACTCGACGAGGTGTCCCGCGGGCTGGAACCCCTTGTCGCCGAAGGACATAACATTCTGGTTGTCGCGGACGCCCAGGGTCGGGTGCTGTGGCGCTCTGGCTCCCCGTCAGTGCTGGCCAGCGCCGACAAGCTCGGGTTCATCGAGGGCGCCCACTGGGGTGAGGACGCGGTCGGTACCAACGCCATCGGCACCGCGCTGGCCTCACACCGTGCCGTGCAGGTGTTCTGCGCTGAGCACTATCTGCGCAGCCACCACCCGTGGACCTGCGCCGGTGCGCCGATCCGGGATCCTCGTACCGGCCAGGTACTCGGCGTCGTCGACGTGTCCGGTCCGGCGGCCACCGTGCATCCGACCACGGTGGCACTCGTCGACGTGGTGGCCCGGTTGGCCGAGTCGCACCTGCGTGAGCTGCATGACCGCACGCTGAACCGGCTCCGCACCGTGGCCGCACCCATCCTGGCGCGCATCGGTGCGCCGGCGCTGGCAGTCGATGCCGACGGGTGGGTGGCTGCGGTGGACTCGCTGCCCTTGCACAACCGCATCCTGTTGCCGGAGAAAGTCAGCCCCGGACGGGCCTGGGTTCCGCCGCTGGGCATGTGCGATATCGAGGTGCTGCCCGGTGGCTGGCTGGTGCGAGTGGCCGATGACGACGCGGTACCCGCCGTGGCCACGGTGACCCTGGACTTTCGATCGGGGTCAGCGCCGGTGCTCGACATGGCGGGGCAGTTCGGCAGCTGGCGCCACGATATCTCGCTGCGGCACGCGGAGATCCTGCTGATGCTGGCCCGGCATCCCGACGGCCGGACGGCACCGGAACTCGCGGCCGATTTGTATGGCGACGCGTCGCGGGTCGTCACGGTCCGGGCCGAGATGTCGCGGATGCGAAAGCAATTCGCCGGTATCGTGGTGGGCCGGCCTTATCGGTTCGTCGACTCGGCGGCTGTCGAGGTGCGCTACCCCGACGATATGACGGAGTTGCTGGCGTCGTCGACGGCTCCGGCGGTTCGCCGTGCCCGCGTTGTGCCTTGAGGCGTGTCGACGATCACCAGCGCCGGGGCGGAGAACCGCCACCGGGGAGCATGCTGCGTTCGCTGGCGGTGAACGCCGGCCCACAGCGATGTAACGGTGTAATCATGTAATCATGAGACACCATCCACGACATGGCCGCCGCGAACAGGCCGACCCCTCCGACGTGGGGGACTGGTTCGCCGGCCGCCTGCCCACCGACTGGTTCGACGGCGACCCGAGCGTCATCGTCGACCGCGAAGAGATCACCGTCATCGGCCGCCTGCCCGACCCGGAGGAGTCCGAGAGCAACGCCAGGGCCTCAGGTCGCGTCGCCCGGTTCCGTGAGGACACGCGTGCGGAGCGGATGCGCATTGCCGATGAGGCGCAGGACCGCTACGGGCGCAAGGTTTCCTGGGGCCTGGAGGTCGCCACGTCAGAGGGCGTCGAGCGAATCCTGTTCACCCACATCGCCGTACCGGTGATGACCCGGCTCAAGCAGCCGGAACGCCAAGTGCTCGACACCCTGGTCGACGCCGGGGTGGCCCGCTCGCGCTCCGACGCCCTGGCGTGGTCGGTGAAACTCGTCGGTGAGCACGCCGAGGAGTGGTTGGACAAGTTGCGCAATGCGATGACAGAAGTCGACGAACTGCGCGCCCAGGGCCCCGACCTCTGACACTCGCGCCTGCGCCCGCTTCGTCGTCAGGCCTGGGTCATCGCGTAGTAAGCACCGCGGCGCGCCACCAGTTCGGCGTGACTGCCCTGCTCGACGATCGCACCGCCGTCCATCACCACGATGAGGTCCGCGTCGCGGATCGTGGACAGCCGGTGCGCGATGATGAAACTCGTTCGGTCACGGCGTAATTCACCCATCGCCTGCTGCACCAACAGCTCTGTCCTGGTGTCCACCGAGCTGGTGGCCTCGTCGAGCACCAGGATCTGTGGCTGCGCCAGGAACGCCCGGGCGATGGTGATGAGCTGCTTCTCCCCGGCGCTGATCTTGCCGCCGTCGTCGTCGACCCTGGTGTCGTAGCCGTCGGGCAGCATGTGGACGAACCGGTCTACGTAGGCCGCCGTGGCTGCGGCCATGATCTCGTCCTCGCTCGCGTCGGGACGGCCGTAGGCGATGTTCTCGGCGATGGTCCCGCCGAACAGCCAGGTGTCCTGCAGCACCATGCCGATTCGGGAGCGCAGCGACTGCCGGCTCACCGTCGCGGTGTCGATGCCGTCGAACAGGATCCGCCCGGAATCCACCTCGTAGAACCGCATCAACAGGTTCACCAGTGTGGTCTTGCCCGCCCCCGTGGGCCCGACGATCGCCACGGTATGACCGGGTTCGGCGGTCAGCGAGAGGTTCTCGATGACGGGGGTGTCGTCGCGATAGCTGAACGACACGTGGTCGAACTGCACGCGGGGCGGCATGCCGGAGGCGGGGGGCAGGCCAGCGATGGCGTCGGTGGCCTCCTCGGGTTCGTCGAGGAAGTCGAAGACCCGCTCCGCGCTGGCGATTCCGGACTGCAGGGTGTTGAACATCGACGCCAGTTGGCCCAGCGGCTGATTGAATTGCCGCACGTACTGGATGAAGGCCTGCATGCTGCCCAGGGTGATCTGGCCGGTGGCCACCTGCAGACCGCCGATGACGGCGACGGCGACGTAGCTCAGATTGCCGATGAACGACGTCGCCGGGCCCACCAGACCGGAGAAGAACTGGGCCCCGAAGCTGGCGTGAAATACCTCGTCGTTGTATTCGCGGAACTTCGCCTGGGCGCTGGCCCGGTGCCCGTAGGTCTTGACGACGGTGAATCCGCTGTAGGTCTCTTCGATATGGGCATTGAGCCGGCCGGTGTTGCGCCATTGGGCGACAAACAATTTCTGGGAGCGCCGGGTGATCGAGCGGATCGCCCACAACGACAGCGGCACGGTCAGCACGGTCAGCAGGGCCAGCAGCGGTGAGATGGTCAACATCATCACCAGCACCGCGACGATCGTCAGCGCCGACGAGAGCAGTTGGTTGATCGTCATCGACACCGAGGTCTGAATGTTGTCGACGTCGTTGGTGACGCGGCTGAGCAACTCGCCGCGTTGGCGGGAGTCGAAATGCGACAACGGCAGCCGGTGCACCTTGTCCTCCACATCGGAGCGCAGCGCCACCATCGTCCGTTGCACAGCCACGTTGAGCAGCCGTGCCTGGATCCAGATCAGCAGCGCGGCAACCAGGTACAGCCCCAGAGCCAGCATCAGGGTGCGTCCCACAGCGGCGAAGTCGACACCGTGGCCCGGCACCACATTCATGCCCGAGAGCAGATCGGCGAACGCGGTGTCACCACGATTGCGTGCGGCCTCGATGGCCTGCTCTTTGGTGATGCCTGCAGGCAGCTGGTGGCCGATCACACCGTTGAACAGCAAATCGGTGGCATGGCCCAGGATTCGCGGCCCGATGACACCGATCCCGATCCCGGCGATCGACAGCAGGATCACCGTGACGGTCAGCCATCGTTGCGGGGTCAGCCGTTTCACCAGCCGCAGCGCTGAGCCTCGAAAGTCGCGTGAGCGCGCTGCCGGTTCCTGTTGCATGCGCATGGCGCCACGCATGGGCCCGCTCATGTGTGGTCTCCCACGCCCACGCCCAGAGCCTGCGATTCGGCGAACTCCTGGTAGGTGCGGCATCCGGCGATCAGGTCGTCGTGGGTTCCCATCCCGACCACGTGGCCGTCATCGAGGACGATGATCTGGTCGGCGCCGACGATCGTGGAGATGCGTTGCGCCACAATGACCACCGTGGCATCTGCGGCGACGTCGCGCAGCCGCGCGCGGACCGTCGCGTCGGTGGTGACGTCCAGCGCCGAAAGCGCGTCGTCGAAGAGGTACAACGCAGGCCTGCGGATCACCGCACGGGCAATCGCCAGTCGCTGGCGCTGCCCTCCGGAGAAGTTGATCCCACCCTGGGCCACCCGCATGTCGAGCCCGTCCGGGTGCTTGGCGACGAACTGATCGGCACACGCCACCCGAAGCGCCTCCCACATCTGCTCTTCGGTAGCCACCTGTCCTGGGGCTGCGCCCAGCTGCAGGTTGTCGGCAACGGTGCCGGAGAACAGGTATCCCCGCTGGGGCACCAATCCGAAGTGGGACCACAGGGTTTCGATGTCGTAGTCGCGTACATCGGTACCGTCGACGAGAACCGCCCCGCCGGTGACGTCGTACATCCGGCAGACCAGGGAAAGCAGGGTCGATTTGCCGCTGCCGGTACCACCGACGACGGCGGTTGTGGTGCCGGGTGACGCCGTGAACGAAACGTCCTGCAGTACCGCGCGGTCGGCGCCGGGGTACCGGAAGCTGACGTCGGCGAGCTGCAGTACGCCCGTGGTCTGCACCTGGCGGGGGTGTTCGGGGCTGACGACCGCCGGCCGTGTCGAGAGCACTTCGGTGATGCGCTCGGCGCACGCCGAGGCCCGGGGCAGAATCGCCAGGAAGATGGTGGCCATCATCACGGCCATCAGGATCTGCATGAAGTACGACAGGAAGGCGATCAAGGACCCCACCTGCATCTGCCCGGCATCGATGCGCATGCCGCCGAACCAGATGAGGGCGACGCTGGACAGGTTGATGGTCAGCGTGGTCACCGGCAGCATCAGCGCCTGCCAGCGTCCGGCATCCAGCGCGGTTTCCGAGAGCGCGGTGTTCGCGGCGGCGAAACGCTCCCGCTCGAACGGCTCCCGGGCGAAGGCCCGGATGACCCGGATGCCGGCCAACTGGTCGCGCATCACCCGGTTGATGCCGTCGATCAGCTGTTGCATCCTGCGGAAGATCGGCAGCAGGTGCGTCACGATCCAGTAGTTCGCCGCCCCCAGCACCGGCACGCTGATCAACAGCAGCCAGGACAGGCCCGCGTCCTGATGCACTGCCATCGCGATGCCGCCGACGCACATGATCGGCGCGGTCACCAGCACGGTGAACGTCATCTGGACGAGCACCTGGATCTGCTGCACATCGTTGGTGGTGCGGGTGAGCAGCGACGGGGCCCCGAACCGTGCGGTCTCGTGCTCGGAGAACGTCGTGACGTGATGGAACATCGCCGACCGCAGGTCGCGGCCGAATCCCATGCCGGCCCGCGAACCGAAATACACCGCACCGACGGCGCAAACCACCTGTAAAGCGGTGACGGCCAGCATCACCCCGCCGAGCCGGATGATCGTGGCTGCGTCGCCGTTGGCGATCCCGTCGTCGATGATCGCGGCGTTGACGGTCGGCAGGTACAGGGAGGCCAGAGTGCTGATGACCTGTAGTGCCATTACCGCACCCACCAGCCGGCGGTACGGCGCCACATACCGCCGCAACAGCGCCTGAAGCATCTCGTAACTGTTGCACTGCCTAACGGTCGCGGCAAAGCAGCAGGTCAACTGGCGTGTCGGTGGTTCCGCCCAGATGTGGCCGCTACAGTGCATGCTGACGGGGTGGCGACACCCCGGCCATCAGTACGAGGAAGCTAGTCAGAGAGTTGAGGTGCGCACACCGTGAAGCGCAACGTGAAGCTGGCTTTCACCACCGGGCTGGCAGCCGCTGCTGTGCTTCCGTTACTGGCGGGCTGCTCGGAGGACAGCGCCCCCAGTGATCCTCAGCAATCCGCATCGTCGGCGCCCGAGCCCGGTAACGCCTCACACGGGCCGATCTTTCCGCAGTGCGGCGGAATCAGCGATCAGACGGTGGAGCAGCTGACCAAGGTCAGCGGGCTGGTCAGCACCGCCGCCAACGCGGTGGGTTGTCAGTGGCTGCAGAACGGCGGCATCGTCGGTCCGCACTTCTCCTTCACTTGGTTCCGAGGCAGCCCGATCGGCCGCGAACGCAAGACCGAGGAGTTGTCGCGCACCAGCGTCGAAGACATCTCGGTTGAGGGCTACGACGGTTTCATCGCCACCGGTACCGACCCGATCCTCGGTGACAACCTCTGCGAGATCGGCATCCAGTTCGACGACGACTTCATCGAATGGTCGGTCAGCTTCGCGGCGGAGAACTACCCGCCACCGTGCGACGTGGCCACCGAACTGACCCGGCAATCGATCGTGAATGCGAAAAAATGAGTGCCTCGATGCGTAAGCAATTGGCCGTCGCCGCTGCCGTGGTGGCCGCCGTCGCGAGCCTGATCACCGGCTGTTCCCGTTCGGTGGACGGCACCGCGATGCGCGCGGGCGCCGGTAGCTCCCCGCGCAACAACGAGTCGCAGGAGAAATATCCCAACCTGCTCAAGGAATGCGACGTCCTGACCGCCGATCTTCTCGCCGAGACGGTGGGTGCCGACCCGCGCGACATCCAGAGCACCTTTGTCGGCGCGGTGTGCCGCTGGCAGGCGGCCAATCCGGCGGGCCTGGTCGACATCACCCGGTTCTGGTACGAGCAGGGCAGTCTCGACAACGAACGCCAGGTCGCGCAAGCGCTGAACTATCAGATCGAGGATCGCAGGATCGCCGGTATCCAGTCCATCGTGATGCGTACCGGCGACGCCAACGGCTCGTGTGGGGTGGCCAGTGACGCCGCCGGTGTGGTGGGTTGGTGGATCAACCCGCAGGCTCCCGGCATCGATGCCTGCGCGCAGGCCATCAAGCTCGCCGAACTCACACTGGCGACGAACTCCTGAGCTCAGTTCCGCTGAGCGTCAGCGGATTTCGATCGGATTCACCACGGCACCACTTCGTCCTGGAAGTCGAGGAACTGTAGACCCGGTTCGCCGGCATGGCGTTGCAGCGTGTCGACGACACCGGGAATGCTCTGGTCGATGCTCAGCAGCGCATCCGGGCCACCGAGCTCGGTACGCACCCAGCCGGGGTTGATGAGCAACAGCGTCCGGGTGTCGTCGGCGTTACGCGCGGCATACGAGCGCATCAGTTGATTGAGCGCCGACTTGCTGGCGCGGTAGAGGTCCTGGCCGCCATTGGTGTTCAGCGACACGCTGCCCTGGCTGGAGGACATGATCGCCAATGTCCCGGTGGGGGGCACCAGTTCTTTCAGTGCCTCGAGCACCCGCATCGGGCTCAGTGCGTTGGTCACCATCACGTCGACGAAGTCCTCCGTCGAGACCTCGCCGATGGGAACGTCGCCCCGGGTGATCGCGGCGTTGATGAACAGCAGATCGAATGCCTCGCCGGCAAGCCGGGTGCGCAGCGCCTCGACCTGGTCTTGGGCGGTGGTGTCCACTGATTCGACGCGCAGGCGTCCTTCCGAGGAGTCCGCGAGGTCGTGAAGCCCGGTGCGTCCGCTGCCGCGCACCGTAGCGGTGACCGCCCGGCCCCGCTTGACGAGCTCACCGGCCAGCGCGAGCCCCAGGCCCTTGGACGCGCCGATGACGAGTGCCGATTGTGTTGCCGTCTGAGTCATTTCACTCCTGTTGTGGTTGATGCGTGTACCGCGGGCAGAAGCACTTCCTGGCACCACTGCCGGAATGTCGTAGGGCTCGCAGTTTCCGGCGTTCGAGGCACGCCGTCGTCCAGACCCTGGTCTTTGGCGCGCATCATGTCGACCATTCCCGTGACGAACGCTTCGCCGAGGCCGAAACCCGTCAGTCTGGCCGCGAGCGCCTCGTAGGATTCGCGCTCGTAGCGCACCGGGCGACCCAGCACCTCAGACATGACCGCTGCCATGTCCTCGGCCGAGACGTCGTGGGGGCCCAGTACCGCAACACTGCCTGTTCCGCTCCAGGACCGGTCCGTCAGCAGCCTGACGGCGGCGGCGGCGATATCGCCGGTGGCGGCCGACGGCGCCATCCGGTCGGGGGTCACGGTATCGGTGTAGATGCCGTCGTCTCGGATCGAATCTAGTTGGCGCAGAATGTTTTCCATGAATGACGGGTTGGCCAGGGCCCGATAGGCCACGCCGCTGGCGGAGAGCAGGTCGTCCATGGCCAGTGAGGCGGTGACCAGACCGGCGCGGTCGGCGACCGCGGTGCCGCGACCCAGCGCCGAGACCCCGACGACATTCCCCACGCCGCTGGTGGCGAACCGTTGCGCGGCGGCTGCGGTGAACCCGGAGAAGGCGGCGTCGAGACTCGGTGCGTGCGGGTCGGGCGGGACCAGCCAGAACACGGCGTCCGCGCCCTGGAACGCCCGGTCGATCACGTCAGGATCGGCGTGGCTGCCGACGATGACGTCGACGCGGTCCGTGACCGACTGGGGGAGTTTGGCGGGGTCGCGCACGATGACGCGCAGAGCCTCTTCGGGGTGGTGGTCGAGCAGGGTGCGCAGCACCTTCCCGCCGATGTCGCCGGTAGGCGCCGTGATCACGATCATGGTTCCACCCTGCGCTGTGCCGCGTCGGGCGTCCAATACCTTTGCGTGACCATTGATACTCTCGGGGTATGGATCTGGACCTGCGTAAGCTGCGGTACTTCGTGGCCGTCGCCGAGCATCAGCACTTCGGCCGGGCCGCCCAACAGCTCTACATCGCCCAGCCCGTGCTCAGTCGCCAAATCCGTTCACTGGAAAGCGAACTCGGTTGCGCACTCTTCGTGCGAACCACCCGCAACGTCCAGCTGACCCCGGCGGGGCAGGTGCTGCTCGACGAGGCCTACGGCTTGCTCACCAGCGTTGACTCGTCGATTCGCCGGGTGCACGAGGTCGACCGCGGTGTGCAACGCCTGGTGGTCGGGTTCATGCCCGGGTTGCACGTCTCCGCTGCACTCCGCGAGTTCTCCGTGCTCCACCCCGATGTGGAGCTCCAGTTGCTGCCGTTGAAGTGGTGGGAGCAGGATGCCCCGCTGCGTGACGGTCGCGCGGATGTCGGGTACCTGCGCCGACCCTTCGATGACGCCGGTCTGCGTGTCGTTGCCGTGGGCATGGAATCGAAGGTCGCCTGCCTGCCGGTCACCCATGTGCTGGCCGGCCGCCGCCGGCTGAAGACCGCCGATCTCGACGGGGAGGACATCCTGGACGCGCGGACCCGTCGCACGTCCTCGGTGGAGGAGAAGTTCGAGCTCATCGCCTCCGGGCACGGGATCGCACTGGTGCCGCGTACCGTCGCCGAGTCCTACTCCCGGCCCGACCTCGTCTACCTGCCCGTCACCGACATGGCACCTGTCGAGACCTGCATCGCGGTGGCCGAGGGCAGGCGCGAGCGCCTTGTGGCGGACTTCGTCGACGCCGCGGTGCGGATGCTGGGCGACACCCACGTTGCGCTCGCGGCGGTGGATTGACGCCCGGCCCTCAGCGCGGCACGTGGAACAACTGCAACGCGGCGGTGCCGAGCTGCACATCCGCCCACGCCCCCTCGATTCGGAGCACCGCGATGGCCGAGGTGGGGAATTTCAGTGAGATCTGCTCGGCGGCGGCCGCGTCGGTGCCGGGCGCGCCGGACAATCCGAGAGCCACCGATGACATCGCCGGTTCGTGCCCGACCACCAACAGGGTGCGCACGTCGATGTCGAACTGCTCGGCGACGCCGTTGATCTCGCTGATCACCCCGCCCGGCGTCGCACCGTACAACCGGTCGACGAAGCGGACCGGCGCGTCGATGCCGGTTCGGGCCAGGGTCTGCCGGGTCCGGGTCGCGGTGGAACACAGCACCGCTTGTACCGGCGGTGCGACGACGCCGCTGCGCAGCCAGTCACCGGCCAGGCCGGCCTCCCGCTCGCCGCGGGGTGCCAGCGGGCGGTCGTGGTCACCCACCCCGTCGGGGTACGCCGACTTGGCGTGACGGAGCAGGATCAGCGTCCGGCGGTCGTCGCTCATGTCTGCCACGTTAGGCGTCACCGCCGGCCGCGACGTCAGAACCTGCGGTGAGGTTCGCCGGGGAAGGACGGCATCACTACCCGCTGCCGGCATTTGTGCTGGTGGGCGCCACGTCGGTGCAGTCACAGGCAGACGCGCGCAGCGCCTGGCCTGATCTGTCGGTCCACGGTTCTACACTCGCGATGCCCGATTGATTTGGACCGTGAGACAGAAGGGACGGCCGCCGAGATGCGTTTCGTACACACCGCCGACTGGCAACTCGGCATGACCCGGCACTTTCTGGAAGGTGAGGCCCAGCCTCGGTACTCTGCGGCGCGTCGTGACGCGGTGGCGGGGCTGGGTGCGCTGGTAGCCGATACGGGCGCCGAGTTCGTGGTCGTGGCCGGTGATGTGTTCGAGGACAACCACCTTGATCCCCGGGTCATCAGCCAGTCGCTGGAAGCCATGCGGGCCATTGCGGTTCCGGTGTATCTGCTGCCCGGCAACCATGATCCGCTCGACGCGTCCTCGGTCTACACCAGCGCGCTGTTCAGCCAGGAATGCCCGGCCAACGTCACGGTGCTCGACCGCGTCGGCGTGCACCAGGTGCGTCCCGGTCTCGAGATCGTCGCCGCGCCTTGGCGATCCAAGAAGCCCACCCATGATCTGGTGGCCGAGGCACTGGCCGGCGTTCCGGCCGACGGCACCGTCCGGGTGATGGTGGCCCACGGTGGGGTCGACATCCTGGATCCGGACCCGGACCGCCATGGCGCAATCCGGCTCGCGGCGCTGGAGGCTGCGCTACGCGACGATGTGGTGCACTATGTGGCGTTGGGCGACAAGCACTCTCGGATGCGGGTGGGTGGCACGGGTCGGATCTGGTACTCGGGGTCACCTGAGGTCACCAATTACGACGACATCGAACCCGATCCTGGGCACGTCCTGGTGGTCGACATCGATGAGGCAGCGGTCAGGGTCACGCCGCACCAGGTGGGCACCTGGCGATTCCTGAGCCTTCGTCGCCCGGTCGATGACAGCCGTGACATCGCCGACCTGGACCTCAACCTGGATCTGCTTCCGGACAAGGACCGCACTGTCGTGCGGCTGGCGTTGACGGGCACGCTGACGGTCACCGAGCGTGCTGCTCTCGATGCCTGCCTGGACAAGTATTCGCGGCTGTTTGCGTGGGTCGGCGTGTGGGACAAGCAGACCGACATTGCGGTGGTGCCCACCGACGCCGAATTCACCGACCTCGGCTTCGGTGGCTTCGCCGCTTCCGCGGTCGACGAGCTGGTCGCCACGGCTCGTGGCGCCGAGGCTCAGGCCGAGGACGCGCAAGCCGCACTGGCGCTGCTGCTGCGGCTCGCCGCACCGATGGGAGGGGCGGCGTGAGGCTGCACCGGTTGGTCCTGACGAACTATCGCGGTATCTCGCACCGCGAGATCGAGTTTCCCGAGCACGGCGTCACCGTGGTCTCCGGCGCCAATGAGGCGGGCAAGTCGTCGATGATCGAGGCGCTGGACCTGCTGCTGGAGTCCAAGGACCGCTCGACCAAGAAGGATGTCAAACAGGTCAAGCCGACGCACGCCGACGCCGGTTCCGAGGTCACTGCCGAGATCAGCACCGGTGCATACCGTTTCATCTATCGCAAGCGCTTCCACAAGAAATGCGAGACGGAGCTGACGGTGCTTTCGCCGCGCCGTGAGCAGCTCACCGGCGATGAGGCACACGAACGGGTGCGTGCCATCCTCGACCAGACCGTCGACACCGGGCTGTGGCAGGCGCAGCGGGTCATGCAGTCATTCTCGACGGCTGCAGTGGAGGTCGCCGGTTGTGACGCGCTCTCCCGGGCACTCGACGTGGCCGCCGGCGACGCGGCCGGCATGTCGGGCACCGAGCCGCTGCTCGTCGAGAAGATCGACGCCGAGTACGGGCGCTACTTCACCGCGACCGGCAAGCCGACCGGTGAGTGGGCTGCGGCCACCAAAGCACTGCAGGCCGCCGAGGAAGCCGTGGCGCAATGCGCGCAGGCGCTCGCCGAGGTCGACGAGAAGACCCGACTGCACGCCAGACTGACGGCCGAACTCGCCGAGGTCACCGCCCAGTTGGCGCCGGCCGCGGAGCGCTGCGCTGCGGCCGAGAAGGCTGCGGCCCGCATCGCAGAACTACGCGACCAGTTGCGCACAGCCGAGGTGGAGCTCGCGGCGGCCAGGGCCACCGAGGTCGCCACTTCCTCGTCGCAGCGCGAAAGGTTGCGGCTGCGCGCTGATCTCGATGCCCGGACCGCCGCGGTCACCGCTGCGGCTGCAGCCGCAGCAGAGGCGGCCGAAGCCGAGGCTGTCGGCCGGGAGATGGTGGCCACGGCTGAGCGGGCCGCCGCCGCCGCAGCTGCCGAACTCGACGGCGCCCAGGAACGTGCCGACTCCGCCCGGCGCACCGTCACCCAGTTGGCCGACCGCGACGAGGCCGACAAACTTGCCGCCAGGCTGACCAGGATTGACGGCGTCACCCGCGAGCACGCCCAGGTGTGTACCCAGCTCGCCTCGATCACCTTGACCGAGAAGGGTTTCCGCGCGATCGAGCGTGCGGCGGCTGCGGTTGATGTGGTGCGCGGGCAGGTGGAGCTGATCGCCCCGCACGTCGAGGTCACCGCAGAATCCGCGGTGGAGCTGACGATCGGGGAGCGCGTCGTCGTGCTCGAGGCCGGCCAGTCCTACCGCTTCGGTGCGCCGGAGATCACTACGCTGCGGCTGCCCGGAACCATCAGCGCCCGGATCGAACCGGGTGCGACCGCCGCCGAGGCGCACACCAAACTGCTCGCAGCCCAACAGCATTTGGAGTCACAGCTGTCCCAGGGGGGTGTCGTCGACGTCGAGCAGGCGCACGCTGTGGACGGTAAGCGCCGTGAACTCGGTGCCCGCCGGGACCAGCTGGCCGCCACTTTGGAAGGCTTACGCGGCGACGACGATGTGGCGAGGTTGCGGGACAGGTTGGCCGAACTGCGGGCCAACGTCCCCGTCGAAGCGGGCCTGTGGGACCTTGCGCTCGACGTCACCGCGGCGCGGGCTGAGCTCACCGCCGCCGAAGCCCACCTCACCCGGTCCAGGGCGCACTGCGTCACCCAGCAGAAGCTCGCCGCGGCGGCCGTCGGGGAACTCGGACAGCGGGTCACCCGTACCCACGTCTGCCAGGAGAAAGCCGCGGCGGCGCGCACGGAACTCGTCGCCGCCCAGGACCGGTTGACCGCACAACGAACCGCGGTGTCCGACGACGAGGTGGCAGTGCAGGCCCGCGCCGCCGCCGACGTCGCCGCCGAGGTGGCGCAGCGGGTGACAGCCATGTCGGCGCGACTGGCCGAGGCCGGGCCCGAGGCGGTCGCCACCGAACTCGCCTCAGCCCGCGCGGCAGCGGAGGAGTTGCGCCACAATCACACTCAGCTCACCGGCGCGTTGCGCGATGTCAATGTCGAGCTGATGGTGTTCGGCACCGAAGGGCGCAGCGGCAAGCTGGATGCCGCACAGATTCGGCGTGAGCACGCGGCGTCGACCTATGCCCGAGTTCAGAGCAGGGCGCGGGCGGCCGACATGCTGCGCTCGGTGATGTCCCGCCACCGCGACACCACCCGGCAGCGCTACGTCGACCCGTTCCGGACCGAGATCGAACGCCTCGGTCGGGTGGTGTTCGGACCCACCTTTGAAGTCGACATCGACACTGACCTGCAGATCCGCAACCGCACTCTCGACGGCCGGACGGTGCCGTATGAATCGCTCTCCGGTGGTGCCAAAGAACAGCTGGGCATCGTGGCAAGGCTGGCGGTGGCCGCGCTCGTCGACACGCAGGATTCCGTGCCGGTGATGATCGATGACGCCCTGGGTTTCACCGATCCGGTGCGGCTGACCAAGATGTGCGAGGTGCTCGATGTGGCGGGCACCAACGGCCAGGTGATCGTGCTGACCTGTATGCCCGACCGGTATCGGGGCGTGGAATGCGCCCACCACATCGAGGTCACCGCCTGAGCCCTTCTTCTCCCGGGATTTCGGCGCGATTTCGACCGCTCAGCGGTCAAAATCGCGCCGAAATCGCAAGTCAGAAGTAGGCGTTGGCGGGGATCGGGGTGTGGTGCAGCAGGTGCTCGCCGATGACGCGGGCCTTGTGGGCGACGGGGTTGTGCAAGGTGATGGTGCGGATGTTGCGCCAGTGCCGGTCCAGGTTGCGGGCGCGGCTGGCAGCGCTGGCCCCGCCGAGTTCGAGCAACCGGGTGGCCGCTTCGGGGGCGACGGCATCGAGATGCACTTTGGCCTCGGCGGCCCTCAGCTGCGCGGCAGCGGCCAGCTCGGCATCGGGAATCCCGTTGACGGCCGAATCATTCGCAGCGGCAATGGCATCGGCGGCATCGAGGACGGCTGCCCTGGCGATGGAGGCAGTGCTGGCCAGTTCGCCCAGCAGCTTCTGGTACAGCGGGTCGTCCACTGGGCTCTCGGCCAGCGCGTGGCTGAAGCTGCGGTCGCGGGAGCGTAACAGCGCCACCCCGTCGTCGACCACAGAGGCGAGGACACCGGCGACCACCGCGTGGATGTACAGCTGCAGCGAGGTGTACTGCACCGTCGGCGTCGGCGGGGCGTCATAGGGCGTGTCGACCAAGATCTCTTCGGGTGTCACCACCACGTTGTCGAAAACGGTAGTGCCCGTGCCGGTCCGGCGCTGTCCGAAACCGTCCCAATCGTCGACCACGCTGACGCCGGTGCGGTCGGTCGGGACGATCACCGACGCCACTGAGTCATGGTCGGTGGTGGCTGCCACCGTCAGGTAGTCCGAAAACAGTGTGCCGGTGCTGTAGTACTTCTCCCCGTTGAGCCGGAACAGCCCTCCGTCGGCGGGCAGTAACCGGGTGTTGAACACGAGGCTGCCCACTGCGAGTGGACCCTTCTCGCTGAACGCGTTTCCGAAGATCTTCCCCGCCGCGGCTTCGGCCAGCCAGCGCTGTGATGCGGGCTCGGACACCGTACGTAGCCGTTCTTCGACGAACCAGAAGTGAGTCCGGAAGATGTGCGCGACTATCGGGTCGGCTCGTGCAACGTCGATGACGGCCGAGAATAGTTCGCGCACAGTCAATCCCGGTCCACCGAGCTCCGGCGGCAGCCGCAGGACGCCGAAGCCGGCCCGTTTCAGTGCGGCGACTTGATCGAAAGGATTCTCATCATTGAGATCTCGGTCCTTGGCGCCGACGGCGACGTCGGCGAGCAGTGTGGTGAAGGCGTCGGTTCCTGGCAGTCGGACCTCGACCGCGGATGCTTGAGTCATGTTCCGGTTCTACCGGTGGGTTCGCCACGACACACTGCTTTGATTCAGCCCGAACCGAAGACCCGTGTCCGGTGCGACAGGCCTTCCCCGCCCGCGTCGAGAATGGTATTTTCGCAGCTCGAGAGCCTTGTATCCAATGGGGGAACAAATGGGCAGCCGGGATTCTGCGGACGACGCACAACAGCAGGCCGAGCGCGAGATGGCCAAATTCGACCCGGCGGTCACCGAGCAGGTCGCCAAGTACGCCGGTGCCCTCGTCAAGCGGTACTTCCGTGCCGAAGTGCGAGGCCTCGACAACTTCCCGCCCACAGGTGCCGCACTGGCGGTGTCCAACCACTCCGGCGGCATGCTGACCCCCGACGTGTTGGTGCTGGCGCCGGAGTTCTACCGGAAATTCGGCTACGGCAGGCCCATGTACACGCTGGCGCACTACGGCGTGGTGATGGGCCCCATCGGAGATCTGCTGGGCCGCGTCGGGGTGATCGAGGCCAGTCGGGAGAGTGCCGCCAAGGCCTTGCATGACGGGGCCGTCGTGCTGGTGTTCCCCGGGGGCGACTACGACGCCTACCGGCCGACGTTCGGCGCCAACATCATCGACTTCAGCGGCCGCACCGGCTATGTCCGCACCGCATTGGAGGCCGGTGTGCCGATCGTCCCGGTCGTGTCCATCGGTGCGCAGGAGAGTCAACTTTTTCTGACCCGCGGCAACTGGCTGGCCAAACGGCTGGGGCTGACGAAGGCGCGGATGGACATCCTGCCGTTCAGCGTGGGATTCCCGTTCGGATTGTCGATGCTGATCCCGCCGAACCTGCCGTTGCCCAGCAAGATCGTCACCGAGGTCCTGGAACCGATCGACATCACCGCGCGATTCGGCGACGACCCCGACATCGCCGAGGTCGATGCCCACATCCGTCAGGTGATGCAGACCGCGCTCGACGGGCTGGCCCGCCAGCGCCGGCTGCCTATTCTGGGTTGACGGGGCTTGGGGGAACGCCGGTCGGGGCGAAGGCCCGGGGCAGCGCCGACGGCGGAACGGTCAGCGGGTCGGTGAACCCCGCGGCTGCACGCAGTTCGGCGAATGCGTCGACCATCGCGTCGGTGGCCTCGTGGGTGTCGCAAAACGTGCGGTCATCTGACAGCACGGCGATGTTCACCTGGTCCACGTAGCTCCAGACCGTGATGTTGATGCCGACACCGGATGAGAGCACGCCCGTGGAGTAGATCTCGGTGACAACCGCACCGCCGAGGCGGCCGCGCTCGCGCGGGCCCGGCACGTTGGACACCGGCACGTTCATCAGCCTGTTGTGATCCGCGCGAGCGGCCTGCCAGCGAAAAATGCTGGGCGCCAACGCCGTCGGCAGGTATGACATGAAACGCGAGTACAGATCCGGGCCGATCAACTCGTGATCTTCCTTGGCGATCGACGCCGACCGCGCGGTCACCTTCAGCCGCTCCAGCGGATCGGTCAGATGCACCGGCAGTGACACCATCAACCCGCTGATCATGTTGCCCGAAATGCGTTCCGGGGACCGGTCGGTGCTCACCGGCACCGAGGCGACGATCGGCTCGTCGGCGTGGCCGTCGTAGCGCAGCAGCAGGGAGCGCAGCGCCCCGGCGGCCGTCGCCAGGATGACGTCGTTGATGGTGCTCTCGAGCTTCTTGGCGGTCTCTTTGACCTGGGCCAACGCCAGCGGAGCGCTGGCGAATGTTCGCGTGGGGGAGACCACGTGATTGAGGAACGTCGGTGGCGCGGCGAACGGTTTGGCCATATCAGGCACGGGGCCGCGCTGCCGGGACCGTCGGCGGACGTCGCGGAAACCGCCGACGGCATCTTTGACCAGGCTCGGCAGTTCGGCGAGCTGCGCCAGGTGGTCCTGGGCAGCCGATCGGACCAGCTCAGCCGACGACGGCGGCGTCACCGCCGCCGGCGCGTCGCGCTCGTCGGTGAGCCCGCCGGACAGATCCATTCCCCGCGCGAGCAGGTTCGCCGACGCCACTCCGTCGGCCAGCACGTGGTGCACCTTCCCGATCACGGCGATCCGGCTCCCCGCCAGGCCTTCGGCGAAATACAGCTCCCAGAGCGGGCGGCTACGGTCCAGGGGTGAACTGGCGACGTCGCCGATCACCTGGTCGAGTTCGCGGCGGCCGCCGGGCTCCGGTACGCGGACCTGTCGCAGGTGGTAGTCGAGATCCACGGTGCAGTCCGGCAGCCACATCGGGTGGTGCAATTTGAACGGGATGTCGACCAGGCGGTACCGCAGCGGCTCCAGCAAATGCAGTCTGCGACCCACCACGGACCGGAACACCTCGAACGTGAACGGCTGAGGAAACTCTGTGGTGTCGACCACGGCCACCTTGAGGGTGTGGGTGTGCAGGTTCGGTGCCTCGCTGTAGAGCAGCATCGCATCCATGCCGTTGAGGCGCTTCACCTTGATCCCCACCCCCCTCTGCGGGCCCTGGACCGTCCGAATCATCGAAGCACTTCAGCACCGCGACCACCCGTGATCGGTGGGATTGGCAGCAATTTGTTCTCAGGTGGAGCAAAGACCACTGAATCCAAGGTTGCGGGGTTACGCTTCAGCGATGTTGCGCATCCCGCCGCTCGATGTCGCGCTGGCGATAAGCGATGCCGCTGTCCGTTTGCCGGTCGTGGGACGGCACTTCGTGCCGCTGGGCACGCTGACTGCTGTCGGCGCCTTCGGATCCCGGGTGTTGCCGTCCGTGCTGGCTGGTTTGTGCAATCCGGGAGCCTCGGCGAGTGCGAAACCGGCGCCGGTGGAGGTGGATTCCCCGATCGAGTGGTCGTCGGACAGCGTCCCGCCGATGTTGCGGGCATTGTCGCAACGGCGCGAGTTCCTCTACCGCAGCAACGTCGCCTACGGGTCCGCTCGCGGACAGGTGCTCGACGTCTGGCGGCGCAAGGATCTACCCCCGGGTCCGGCCCCGGTCCTGGTGTTCCTGCCCGGTGGAGGGTGGGTGCACGGCAGCCGGATCCTGCAGGGTTACGCGTTGATGGCGGAGCTGGCCCGGCAAGGGTGGGTGTGCCTGTCCGTTGACTACCGGGTGGCGCCGCAGCACCGCTGGCCGCGTCACATCCAGGACGTCAAAGCTGCTGTCGCCTGGGCGCGCGAGCACGCCGCCTCCGTCGGCGGCGATCCGAATTTTGTTGCGGTGGCTGGATGTTCGGCGGGCGGACATCTTGCGGCGCTGGCCGGACTGACCGCCGGAGCGCCTGAATTCGAAGACGAGCTGGCTCCCGGCGCGGACACCTCGGTGGATGCGGTGGTCGGCATCTACGGTCGCTATGACTGGGTGGACAGATCCACCAGGGAGCGTGAGGATTTCGTCCGTTTCCTGGAACAGATCGTGGTGCGTGGACGCCTCGAGGCAAGCCCGGAGGTGTTCGAGTTGGCCTCACCCATCGCCCGCATCCACCCCCACGCGGCGCCGTTCCTGGTGGTGCACGGCACCGCGGACCGGATCATTCCCGTCGAGCAGGCCAGATCGTTCGTTGACCGGCTCACCGCCGTGTCCCGCTCCAGGGTCAGTTATCTGGAATTGCCCGGTGCCGGGCACGCGTTCGATCTGACCGACGGGCGACGTACCGGCACGGCCATCGCCGCGATGAGTGACTTCCTGGGACAGACGTATCGCGATCACCTGACCGGCGCCTCGCGCCGCGCGGGGTAGCCCACCGGTGAGCCCGGTGTGCCCAGGTTGGCAGGGCACAATGAACGGCAATGACGCTCAACGCCAAACGCCGCCGGGCGCACGCCAAGCTGGCGGCCAAGCCCGGGGTGCGATCTGTCCGCCGACCCGTCACTCCCGGTGGTGACTCCCAGTTCGACCTCTACTACGTACGCACCGGTGAGCAATCCGCGCATCCGTTGGTGATCATCCCGGGCGGGCCGGGCATGGCGTCGGTACAGCTCTACAAGGGCCTGCGACGCCGTGCCGCCGAACAAGGACTCGACGTCATCATGGTCGAGCACCGCGGGGTCGGGATGTCACGCCACGACGACAGCGGCGCCGACCTGCCGCCGGAGGCGATCACCGTACGGCAAGCGGTCGACGATATCGCCGCCGTCCTCGACGACGCGGGTGTGGACAAGGCGGTCATCTACGGCACCTCCTACGGCAGTTACCTCGCGGCGGGATTCGGGGTCTCGCACCCGGAGCGGGTGCAGGCGATGGTGCTGGACTCCCCGGTGCTGTCGGCCCGGGACATCGAGGCTGTCCGAGAGGCGGTGCGGGGACTGTTGCTCCACGGGGCCGAACCAGACACCGTGGACATCGCGCCCAAGGTGCGTCGGCTGGTCGATGACGGCACGCTGACCTCGGAGGCCAGTGAGATCGTCAGCATGATCTACGGCTACGGCGGCGCCACATTGCTGAACCGGCAACTCGACCTGCTGCTGGACGGACGAACCCTGCTGTGGCGGATCCTGGACCGGTTGAGCAGGTTCATGCTACGGAAGGCCCCGTACCGTAACGAGGTAGACCTGGTGGGCCGCATCGCGTTTCGCGAACTGGACTTCGTGGGCCAGCCGGACGGCCTGCCGCTGGACCCGTCGCCGGCCCTGGCGCAGATGGCCGATGAAATGCGCGGTCCCGCACCTTCTTTCGAGGCCGAACCCTACGATCTGGCCGCCAGTATGCCGACGTTCACGTGGCCGACGGTGGTGATCTCCGGCAGCCGGGACCTGACCACCCCGCCGGCGCTGGCCGAGAAGATCGCCACGTTGATCCCGAACTCGGCGCTGGTGCAGATGCCGACGACGGCGCACAGCGTGCTCGACACCCGCGAGCGGGCGGCACTCGAGATCGCCAGAGCCACCATCGCGGGCGACATCCAGGGGTTGGCCGCCCGCGCCGCCGAACTCGATGCGCTACCGGCCAATCCGGAGGTGCGGGCCCTGGTCGGTGCGATTTCGGCGGCCACCACCGTCGAGCGGGTTATCCCGTCCCAGTTGCCGGGGCGCCGCCATCGGAACCCGGCTTCATGAAGCCGATCTTGGTGTAGTCCAGGTCGCCCAGACCAGCCGCCCCGTAGTTGGCCAAGGTGGCGCGCACCCCGACGTTGCCCGCGGACTGGAACAGCGGCAGGCTGAACCCCTCGGCCCAGATCAGCTTGTCTGCCTCGTTGGCCAGCGACTCGGCCTTGTTCGGGTCGAGTTCGTTGAGGATCTCTTCGACCTTGGCGTCGATCTGCGGGCTGCTGATCTTGCCGAAGTTGCTGTCGGCATTCGTGGTGTAGATCTGGGTCAGGCAGCACAGTGCGAATGCGTCACCGAGCCAAGCGAATTGGGTGACGTCGAAGTTGCCCACGGTCACCCAGTCGGTGAAGAAGCCGGCGCCGGGTTTGGCTTCGATCTGCATGTTGACACCGATCTGGGCCAGACTGTTCTGCGCGACCTGCGCGATCTGGCGGGTGCTCACCGAGTCGTACAGCACGTTGCGGATCACCAGCTCTTTGCCGTCTTTCTCACGGAATTGCCCGTTCATCGTCCAGCCGAGGGCATCGAGCTCCTGCTTGGCCTTCTCCGGGTCATAAGCCACGACTTCGCTGTTGTCCTGGTAGCCCTGCTGGCCCGCGACGAAGATGTGGTTGTTCAGCGCCACCGGCTTGTCCACCAGTCCCCGCTGGCTGACATCGGCGATGGCTTGGCGGTCGATACCCTTCATGACGGCCAAGCGCAACGCCTTGTCGGCCAGGATTGAGCCGGGTGCTCCGTTGAAGGTCAGGTGATACCACTGAGGTGTGGGAGCCCGCCGAATCGCGATGCCGGGGGTGTTGCGGGCGATCTGCAGATCGTCGAGTGAGCCGAGGGCGGCGGCGTCGATCGAATTGTTCTGCAGCGCCGGAATACGCGCCGCGTCATCGAGCACCAGGTAGGTCACCCGGTCGAGCAACGGTGGAGTGCCCCACCACTTGGGGTTGCGCACCAAAGTGATCCTCTGGGCGGTGCGGTCGACCTGCTCGATCATGAACGGCCCGGCCGACGGGCCGGGGCGGTCGCGCTGGGCTGTGTTGAACACTTCGGGGTTCTCGGTCATCGACTTGGGTTGCAGCATGCCGTTGCCGGCGAACATGCCCTGCCAGTCGGTGTAGTGCGCGGCGAAGGTGACCACCGCCTGCCGGTCGTCGACGCCGCGGGTCACCGACGCGACCCGCTCGCTGCCGGCCGCGCTGGCGATGGCGAACTCCTTGTTCCTGCCGTTGGTGGCGTTGATCTGGCTGGCGATGTCTTCCCAGGTGATCGGGGTGCCGTCGGTCCACACGGCTTTGGGGTTGATGGTGTACGTCACCACCTGGGGGTCTTCGCTGGTGAGCTCGACGCTGGTGAAGAAGTCGGTGTTGACTTCTGTTGAGCCGTCCGGTGCGATCCGGAACGCCCGCGGCATCGTCCAGCGCAACATGGCGGCGCCATAACCTTCGCTGTCGAGGTGCGAAGGATTGAAGTTGTTGGGCATCAGGGGCAGGGACAGGCGCAGGTTCCCGCCCTGCTGCAGGTTCGCGACGTCTTGGGGATTGATATCGCTCGTACTGCCGACCTCGGCATTACCGCCGGCCGACGGCGGTGGTTCGTTGCTGCTCGAGCACCCCGCGACGAGTAGCACGGTGGCGAAGACAAGAGCGGCGCAGCGTCGAAGCGTCATGCCGACCGATGTTATCGGGCTGAACTGCTACAGCGGCGGGCTGGGAACCGCCGCCAGGAGTTTCCGGGTGTACTCATGCTGCGGATTGCTGAACACCGCCTGCGCCTCGCCCTGTTCGACGATCGCGCCCCGGTACATCACCGCCACCCGGTGGGCCAGATGTTTGACCACCGACAGGTCATGGGAGACGAACAGATACGACAACCCGAACTGCTGCTGGAGATCGAGCAGCAGGTTCAAGATGCCGGCCTGGATCGACACATCCAGCGCGGACACCGGCTCGTCGAGGGCGAGGATCTTCGGCTGCGTCGCCAATGCTCGGGCGATGCCGATGCGTTGTTTCTGCCCGCCGGAGAACTCGGACGGGTACCGTCCGGCGTCCGCGCGCCGCAGCCCGACGATCTCGAGCAGCTCGGCGACTCGGGTCGCAACGCCGGACTTGTCGAAACCGTTGGCCTGCAATGGTTCTGCGAGCAGGTCAGATACCGGCAACCGCGGGTCCAGCGACGCCACCGGGTCCTGGAAGACCACTTGCAGGTCGCCGCGCAGTTCCCGGCGCCGCGCGCTCGCCAGGGTTGCCACGTCGTGCCCGAGCACCTCGATCGAACCGGCTTGGGGTACAGCCATTTCCAGGATCTCGTGCAGCGTCGTCGATTTCCCGGACCCGGACTCGCCGACGATGCCCAACGTCTCGCCGCGACGCAACTCGAAACTCACGTCGTCGACCGCACGCACCTCCCCGATGGTGCGTCGGAACACCATTCCCTTGGTCAAGCGGTACGTGCGCGACAGGTTGGTCACGCGCACCACGACGTCGGGCGCATCCTCGGCTGTCGCCGCTGGACCGGGGGCAGGGGGCACCCCGAAGATGTCGGCGGCACTGCGCCCGGCGGTTTCCTGAGTACGGATACACGCGGCGTGGTGGCCGTCGGCGACAGGAAGTAAATCCGGTTCGGCGGTGCGGCATTCGTCGATGACCAGGGGGCACCGCGGGGCGAAGGGACAGCCGGGCTCCAGACCCGCCAGCGCCGGCGGGGCACCCGGAATCGGAACCAGCCGGGTGCCCTGCGGGGCGTTCAGGCGTGGCACCGATCCCAGCAGTCCGATGGTGTAGGGCATCCGGCGATGGCGATAGAGCGTGTCCACCGTGGAGGTTTCGACGGCGCGCCCGGCGTACATCACCACCGATCGGTCGGCGAATTCGGCGACCACCCCGAGATCGTGGGTGATGATCAGCACGCCGGCGCCGGTGACATCGCGCGCGGTCTTGAGTACGTCGAGGATCTGCGCCTGCACGGTGACGTCCAGCGCGGTGGTGGGCTCGTCGCAGATCAGCAGGTCGGGGTCATTGGCGATCGCGATCGCGATGACCACCCGCTGGCGCTCCCCGCCGGAGAGCTCATGGGGAAATGCCTTGGCGCGCCGGTCGGGTTGGTTGATGCCGACGAGCTCGAGCAGTTCCCGCGCCCGCCGCTGTGCGGCCCGTTTGTCGGTGCGGGGCTGGTGGACGGTGACGGCTTCGGCGATCTGATCACCGATGGTGTAGACCGGCGTGAGCGCGGACATCGGGTCCTGGAACACCGTGCCGATCGCTTTGCCCCGAACCTGGGACAGCGCGTCGTCGTCGCGGCCCAGGAGCTCGGTTCCGGCCAGTCGGACCGACCCGTGCACCTCGGCGTATTCGGGCAGCAGGCCGATGATCGCCGTCGCGGTGGCCGATTTTCCCGAACCTGACTCGCCGACGACGGCGACCACCTCGCCTGGATCGACGTGCAGGCTGACGCCGCGCACCGCGTTCACCGGTGCCCCGTCGGTGGGGAAGGTGACCGAGAGGTCGTCGACGGCCAGTAGCGCGCTCATCGTTTGCCGACTTTTCCGGGCCGCCGCAGGCCGCCGGATCCGGGGTCGACGGCGTCGCGCAGGCCGTCACCGATCAGGTTGGCGCACAATACGATCAGCACCAGCACTCCGGCGGGGAACAGGAACACCCAGGGGAATGTCGTCACCGACTTGGTGCCGTCGGCAATCAGGGTGCCCAGGGACACATCGGGTGGCTGGACCCCGAAACCAAGGAAGCTGAGCCCGGTTTCGGCGAGGATGGCGAGACCGACGTTGAGGGCGGTGTCGATGATGAGGATCGACGCCACGTTCGGCAGGATGTGCCGGACGATGATCCGCCAATTCGAGACCCCCATATAGCGGGCGGCTCTGACGAATTCGCGGTCTCGCAGGCTCAGCGTCATCCCGCGGACGATGCGCGAGCTGATCATCCAGCTGAACACTCCCAGCAGGACGATCAGGAAGAACAGGCTGCCGCTCTGCTTGATCCGCGGCGTGACAATGGCGATCAACAAAAAGCTCGGTACCACCAGCAGCAGGTCGACGATCCACATCAGGGTGCGGTCACGCCAGCCGCCGAAGTATCCGGCGATGGCGCCGACGGTCGCAGCGATCACCGTTGAGATCAATGCCACGCAGACACCGATGAGCAGTGACTTCTGCATGCCGCGCAACGTCAGGGCCAGCAGGTCCTGGCCCAGGGCGTTGGTGCCGAACCAGTGCTGGGGGCTCGGTGGTTGTTGCAGCGAGTAGAAGTCGAGGTCGGTGTAGGACCAGGGGAGCAGCGTCGGCAACGCGTAGCAGCCCACGAACAAGGCCACCACGATGCCCAGCGAGATCACCGCGGGCCGGTTGCGCAGGAACCGTCGCGTCACCAGTTGCCGGCGTGAGGAGAACGCCGACTGGGCCTCGGGGTTGACGATGTCGGCGAGGTGGTCGGTCATCGGGCCCGCACTCTCGGATCCAGGGCGGCGTAGAGGACATCGGAGAGCAGCCCGGCCAGCAGCACGACCGCGCCGGAGAACACCGTGATGGCCGCGACGATGTTGGTGTCCTGGGTCGCGATGCCCTGGACCGTCCATTCGCCCATGCCGTGCCAGCCGTAGATCCGCTCGACGAAAACGGCGCCGGTCACCAGCGCGCTGACGCCGTAGGCGAACAGTGTCGCCATCGGGATCAACGCCGTGCGCAAGCCGTGTTTGAAGAGGGCCTGGCGCCGGGTCAGGCCCTTGGCGCGGGCGGTGCGGATGAAGTCCTGTCCCAGCACGTCGAGCATCGCGTTGCGCTGATACCGGCTGTAGCCGGCGATCGCGCTGACCGCCAGGGTCAACGACGGCAACACCAGATGTTGCAGGCGGTCGGCGAACGCGTTCAGGAACCCGGGGCCGGCATCAGGGGAGGTCTCGCCGATGTAGTCGAACAGTTGGACCCCCAGGATGGAGTTGACCCGCAGGGCTCCCAAGATGAGCAGGTTGGCGATCACGAACGTCGGCGCGCTGATCACCAGCAGCGACACCGCGGTGATCACGCGATCGGACAGGCGGTACTGCCGGATCGCGCTCCACGCGCCCAGCACCACGCCGACGACCGCTCCGACCACTGACCCGATCACCACCAGGCGCAGGCTGACTCCCACGCGGCGCCACAGTTCGTCGGAGACCGGTTGCCCGGCGACGGTGGTGCCGAAGTCCCCGCGGATTGCCCCCGAGGCCCAGTGCAGGAAGCGCAGCGGGATCGGCTGGTCGAGGCCGAGTTCGATGGCTTTGGCGTCGATCACCGACTGTGGCGGCCGCGGGTTGCGCTGCAGCAGGCTGTCCAGGGGCTCGAAGAACCAGGACGCGAGGCAGAAGGTGAGGAAGGAGGCCAGCACCAGAAGCACCAGGTAGTTGAGCAGGCGGCGCGTCAGGAAACGCGTCATGCGCGGCTCGCGGGGCTGTGCGGCATCCGCTCAGGGTAGAGAAAGACCCGGGCGTGCCGCAGCGCACGGGGCCGTCGGCGCGCCCCCCACCTCTCGCCGCCCCCTCGCCCAAACCGACGTTTGCGGTCATTGTCAAGCTGCTTGGAGTCGGTCGGGTTGATTTTTGGTGGGGAGGTTGATGCCGACGATGGTGCTGGGCGCTGGGGTCTGTGGGCGGTTTCGGAACCGTTCGGGGTGGGTGGCGTAGTAGGCCTGTTGAACGTCGTCGCGTTGCTGCCAGTTCTGCACCCATGATCCGTTGTGGACTTCTGCCGGGGTGAACAGGGCGATGCCGCTGTGGCGGTGGTGCTGGTTGTACCAGGGCATGTAGGCGCCGACCCAGGCGCGGGCGGCGTCGAGGTCATCGAAGGCGCCCGGATAGTTCGGCCGGTACTTCATGGTGCGGAACTCTGATTCGGAGAACGGGTTGTCATTGCTGACCCGGGGCCGGTTGTGGGTCTGGTCGACACCGAGACCGGATAAGAGATCTTTGAGCAAGGTCGACCGCATCGCCGGTCCGGAGTCGGCATGCACGGCCTGCGGCAGGCCATGTTCGGCGAAGGCGTCTTCGAACATGTCGACGGCGAGCTGGTCGCATTCGCGTTCCTCGACGCGACAGCCCACGATCTTGCGGGAGTAGATGTCGATGATCGAATACGCCTTGAATGCCATACCGCGCCAGGGGGTGCGCAGATCGGTGATGTCCCAGCTCCAAATCTGGTTTGGTCCTGTTGCTTTGAGTACCGGCACAGGCCTCGGTGTTGTGTGACCCGAGCGCCGCGTCGGTGCGACTGGACGCGCACTTTGATCTTCGATGGTCGTCGCGATTCGCCACCAGGACCGCCGTGACGCGAGCATCAGGCCGTCATCCCAGCAGGAGGCGAACGAGTGATCCACTGACTGGCCGGCCGCCCAGCCGGCGGTGATCACCGCCGCGATCACTGAGCGGTCGGCTTTCGGGATCCGTGACGGGTAAGCCCGATCTTTCTGCGGCACAGGATCGGCCACCGCAGGGCGGGGCTTGGATCGGTAATGCCACGTCGAGCGTGACAAGCCGATCATCTTCAACGCTTGGCGTTGCGATCCGATCGCCCGAGTCAACTCGGCGACGAGTCCGTTTTCGAGGTCGAGGAACTGCTCAGATCGGTCGTCATGGTGGTGTCGGGCTCTTGTTCGCTCCTGTCGTGCAAGAGCCCGATAGCTTTTCCCAAGGCGGCATTGGTCTGTTCAAGCTCATCGACACGCGCCTGAAGACGCGCGAGCTCGGCCTCGTGTCGCGCTGCTTCAGCGGCCCGCGCTCTGGCTATGGCGGTCCGTTTCACCGGTGGAGTCGTCACATCACTACCTTCTCGCGGAATCAGGCCACGGTCGAGGTCACCCTCATACAGCGATTCCCGCCACCGCCTCAACCGGTGATACGTCAAACCACGACTGACCAGCCACGGACCCTTCTGTCCCTGAGGTTGCAGGTGATATTCGTGGACCAACTCCACCATCTCCGCCGCCGAATAACCCGGACTAATCGACACCGCACCGCTCCTCACCCTGTCCACTAACTGACTCACAGCCAGCCTGACAAAGAGGGTTGGGCGCCAAAACCCGGGAAAACGGCGCCCAAACGTCGGTTTGGGCGCCGGTGCTAGGTCAGCGGTTAGCTAGGACCACTCCGCGAGCACACGCAGTTTGTTGGCCTTCACGGCCGCTTCCCGTCGACGTCGCTTCAGCTCCGGGGCGAAGGCATTGCGCTCGTTGTCCTGGAAATTCAGGGGCAGATCCAGCGCTGCGAGCAGCTTGGCTTCCAGGTGCCACGGCTCGGGGTGCAGCACCCAGGACACTGTGGTGTTCTGGGCCATCCACTCGGTGAGGACGGCTTCGCCGCCGGCAAACGTCTGCCGCTTGCCCGACCCGACCCGACGCAGGGCGAAACCGAGCTGTTCACCGAGGAGCACGCCCAGTGACTTGCGCAGTTGCGAGCCGTCCGCGCTCGCGCCGCCGGCGCCGAAGTGGTAGCGGATGCGTTTGCGGATGTCCTGCGGGGTTTGTGGCTTGCCGCTCTTCGGAGGTGGTCCGGGACTGATCCCGACGTACAGCAATGTCCAGCCGTCTTGCTGTTCACAGCCGGAGACATCGATGTCGCCGGGTATCTCCCGGAACCACCAGCCGAAAGCGCCCGACTCGCTGGGTACCGGACATGGCTCGGCGAACACCTGATCACGCGTATAACGCTGAGCTGCAAGGAAATTGGCGACAGCGTTCGCGCTTCGCTTCGCGGACATCGACTCAGCCATGACCATCAGCGTAGTCCCAGGTGACAGCGAGCAACTCATCCGACCGTCCGCGCCGAGATCGACGAAATGGCGCGATCTACTCGCACTAATCCGCCCAAACGTGAGTTTCGGCGTTGACAGCGCGCGGGTGGTTTGGTTCTATTCCTGGTTAAGGTTGCAATCCTGGCCAGATCTACCAACTTAACGAGGAAATTCATGACCTCATCTGCGACAGCGGCTGAGCCCGCCGCGGGGCAGTACGAACTGAGTCACCTGCGGTCCCTGGAGGCTGAGGCGATCCACATCATCCGCGAGGTGGCCGCCGAGTTCGAGCGGCCCGTGCTGCTGTTCTCCGGCGGCAAGGACTCGATCGTGATGCTGCATCTGGCGGTCAAGGCGTTCGCGCCGGGCCGCCTGCCGTTCCCGGTCATGCACGTCGACACCGGGCACAACTTCGACGAGGTCATCGGCACCCGCGACGCCCTGGTGGCACAGCACGGGGTCCGCCTGGTCGTGGCCAGTGTGGAAGAGGACATCGCTGCCGGTCGCGTGGTCGACAACGGGCCGTCACGCAACCCGCTGCAGACCGTCACGCTGTTGCGCGGGATCCGCGAGAACAAGTTCGACGCCGCATTCGGTGGGGCCCGCCGGGACGAGGAGAAGGCGCGCGCCAAGGAGCGGGTGTTCAGCTTCCGCGACGAGTTCGGCCAGTGGGACCCCAAGGCGCAGCGCCCCGAGCTGTGGAACATCTACAACGGCCGCCACCACAAAGGTGAGCACATCCGGGTGTTCCCGCTGTCGAACTGGACCGAGTACGACATCTGGGCCTACATCGGCGCCGAGAACATCACCCTGCCGTCGATCTACTACGCCCACCGCCGCCCGGTGTTCGCCCGCGACGGCATGCTGCTGGCCGTACACGAGTTCATGCAACCCAACGCTGATGAGCCGGTCTTCGAAACGAGCGTGCGGTTCCGCACCGTCGGTGACGTCACCTGCACCGGTTGTGTGGAGTCGACGGCCGAGACCGTCGAGCAGGTGATCGCCGAGACCGCGCTGTCGCGACTGACCGAACGCGGCGCCACCCGCGCCGACGACCGGATCTCCGAGGCCGGCATGGAAGACCGCAAACGTGAGGGCTACTTCTGATGAGCACGTTGCTTCGCATTGCCACCGCAGGTTCGGTTGACGACGGAAAGTCCACACTGATCGGCCGGCTGCTGTTCGACTCCAAGGCTGTGATGGAAGACCAGCTGGCCTCGGTGGAGCGCACCTCCCGCGAACGCGGTCACGACTACACCGACCTGGCCCTGGTGACCGACGGGCTGCGCAGTGAGCGTGAGCAGGGCATCACCATCGACGTGGCCTACCGCTACTTCGCCACCGCCAGACGCAAATTCATCATCGCCGACACCCCCGGACACATCCAGTACACCCGCAACATGGTGACCGGCACGTCCACCGCGCAGCTGGCGATCGTGCTCGTCGACGCCCGCCACGGCCTGCTGGAGCAGTCCCGGCGGCACGCGTTCCTGGCCTCGCTGCTCGGTATCCGGCACATCGTGCTGGCCGTCAACAAGATGGACCTGATCGATTGGGACCAAACGCGATTCGAGGAGATCCGCGACGAGTTCCACGCATTCGCCGCCCGGCTGGACATCCACGATGTGACCACCATCCCGATGTCGGCGCTCCAAGGCGACAACGTGGTGACCAAGTCGGCCAGCACCCCCTGGTATGACGGGCCGGCACTGCTGAGCCATCTCGAAGAGGTCTACATCGCCGGTGACCGCAACCTGGTGGACGTGCGATTCCCGGTGCAGTACGTCATCCGGCCGCAGACCCGGGAGCATGCCGATCACCGAAGTTACGCCGGAACCGTGGCCAGCGGCGTCATGCGCCCCGGCGACGAGGTGGTGGTGTTGCCCGCCGGAAAGTCCAGCCGTATCACCGCGATTGACGGCCCGACAGGCCCGGTTGAGGAGGCGTTCCCGCCGATGGCCGTGTCGATCAGCCTTGCCGACGACATCGACATCTCCCGCGGCGACATGATCGTCCGGACCAACAACCAGCCGCACGCCAGCCAGGAATTCGACGCCACCGTGTGCTGGATGTCCGACGATGCGGCGCTGGAACCCGGCCGCGATTACGTCATCAAACACACCACCAGGACCACCAGGGTCCGCGTGACGGCACTCGATTACCGACTCGATGTCAACACCCTGCACCGGGACAAATCGGCAACGGCGTTGAAGCTCAACGAACTCGGCCGGGTCACGCTGCGTACCCAGCAGCCGCTGCTGCTCGACGAGTATTCGCGCAACGCGGCCACCGGGTCGTTCATCCTGATCGATCCCGACACCAACGGCACCGTCGCGGCCGGCATGGTGCGCGACACCACGCCGGTGGCCACCCGCACCGCCACACCGAACACCGTGCGCCATCAGTCGCTGGTGTCCACCGAGGACCGGCTCTCGAAGGGGCGCACGGTGTGGTTCACCGGGCTCTCCGGTTCCGGGAAGTCGTCGGTGGCCGTGCTGGTCGAGCAGAAGCTACTCGAAAAAGGCTGCCCCGCTTATGTTCTCGACGGGGACAATCTGCGGCACGGGCTCAACGCCGACCTCGGTTTCTCGATGGGCGATCGCGCGGAGAACCTGCGCCGGCTGGCGCACGTCGCGACGCTGATGGCCGACTCCGGGCTGACAGTGCTGGTCCCCGCTATCAGTCCGCTGGAAGAGCACCGGGAATTGGCCCGTGGTGTGCACATCGCACAGGGATTCGACTTCTTCGAGGTGTTCCTGGACACCCCGCTGCAGGACTGCGAGCGTCGAGATCCCAAGGGGCTGTATGCCAAGGCCCGCGCCGGTGAGCTCACGCATTTCACCGGTATCGACAGCCCGTATCAGCGGCCGAAGAATCCTGATCTGCGACTGACCCCCGAGCACACGCCAGAGGAGTTGGCGCAACAGGTGATCGACCTGTTGGGTGCGCACTCGTGACCGATCACGAGCTGGCGGCACGGTTGGCCACCGAAGCCGGCGAGCTCCTGCTGCGAGTGCGCGACGAGCTGGCCGACGCTACCGCCGATGAGCGTAAGTCGGCTGGCGACAAGCGTGCTCATGAGTTCCTGGTGGCAGCATTGGCTGCCGAACGTCCCGGCGACGTGGTCCTGTCCGAGGAAGGTGCCGACGATTCGGCGCGGCTGACCGCGCAGCGGGTGTGGATCGTGGACCCGCTCGACGGCACCCGGGAGTTTTCCGAGCTCGGTCGTGACGACTGGGCGGTTCACGTCGCGCTGTGGCAGGCCGGTGAGTTGGTGGCCGGGGCCGTGGCTCTGCCGGCGCAAGGCATGACGCTGGCGACCCCGACGGTGCCGGCGCCGCCCGCAGGCGACGGCCCGCCCCGCGTGGTGGTGTCACGTACCAGGCCGCCGGCGGTGGCCCTGGCCGTGCGCGATGCACTCGACGGCACCTTGGTGGAGATGGGTTCAGCCGGTGCCAAGGTCTCGGCAGTGGTGCAGGGCCGCGCCGACGTCTACGTGCACGCCGGCGGGCAGTACGAATGGGATTCGGCCGCCCCGGTCGCTGTCGCGCGGGCGGCGGGTCTGTTCACCTCGCGTATCGACGGTTCACCGCTGGTCTACAACCAGACCGACGTGTCGCTGCCCGATCTGATCGTGTGCCGGCCCGAGCTCGCCGACGCGGTGCTGGCCGTCACCCGCGGCTGAGTCCGTAACCCCCGGGTTCCAGCCGGCCTGACTCAAGCGGTGCATTGGCAACACTGACCCGGCCTATGCTGGCGCCACTACCGCTGAAAGGTGCCCTGTGATGAGTGAGACGTTGCGTAACCTGGCCGGACTGCCGGCCCAACCGGCGAGCCTGGCCGACTCCACGCTCATCCTGATCGACTGCCAGAACACCTACACCACCGGAACGATGGAACTCGAGGGTGTGCAAGCCGCACTCGACGAGGCAGCGGTACTGCTGGACCGGGCCCGCACCGCGGGCGTCCCGGTGATCCACATCCAACACACCGACGGCCCCGGGTCGCTCTACGACATCGAGGGTGAGTCCGGTGCCATCGTTGCCCAGGTGGCCCCGCGCGGCGACGAACCGGTGGTGGTGAAGTCCTACCCCAACTCGTTCGTGGAGACCGATCTGGAACAGCGGCTCAAAGCGCTCGGTTCCACCAACCTGGTGCTGGCCGGCTTCATGACGCACATGTGTGTCAACTCCACCGCCCGCGGTGCGTTCAACCTCGGTTACGCGCCGACTGTGGTCGCCTCGGCCACGGCGACGCGCGCACTGCCGGGGGTCGAGGGCACAGTGCCGGCGGCCGCATTGCAGGCGGCCAGCCTCGCCGCGCTGTCGGACCTTTTCGCCGTCGTCGTCCCCGGGGTGGCAGCGGTCCCGGACTGATGCGGCGGCCAATGGCAGAATTCGTCTGATGCGGATGTCGGCCAAAGCGGAGTACGCCGTGCGGGCGATGGTCCAGTTGGCCACGGTGCACGACGGTGTACTCGTCAAAACCGAGGAATTGGCCAACGCCCAGAGCATTCCGCCGCAATTCCTGGTCGACATCTTGTCCGCGCTGCGCACCGATCGGCTGGTGCGCAGCCACCGCGGCCGCGACGGCGGCTACGAGCTGGGGCGTCCGGCGGACCGGATCAGCATCGCCGACGTGCTGCGGTGTATCGACGGGCCACTGGCCAGCGTGCGCGATATCGGCCTGGGGGACCTGCCCTATTCGGGTCCGACGGCGGCGTTGACCGACGTGTGGCGGGCACTGCGGGCAAGCATGCGCTCGGTGCTGGAGGAGACCACGTTGGCCGATGTCGCCACCGGTGCCTTGCCCACACACGTCACCGGGTTGGCCGACGACTATCGCATCCAGGAGTCTGAACGCGGCCACCGCCGACCGACAGCCTGAACCGGAAAAGGTTCAGCTCACTGACTTTCGCTGTCGGCGTCCTGGCCGTCCTGCTTCGAGGAATCGCTGTATTTGGGATTGCCGTCATCGTCGAGCCAGTCATTGACCGCAGTGCCCGTCACCGTGTTGTGTGACCCCGGTAGCACCGCCGTGGGTCGATCCTCATAAGCACCGGCCATCTCGGCGGCTTTCTCCTTCGCCGAATCGGTGATCTCGATCTTGGCCCCGGACGCAGCGTTGTCGTCGCTCACCTCGACACCTCCCGTATGTGGCCGCCGCATCTCGGCGACCGTTCTTCGGGGCTGCCCGAAACTGTGATCCACGAAACAGGTGCAGGTCCACGGTGATCGGTGTTTGCACACGCAATCGTCTGGCGCTCAGTCCACACCGTCGATCACCACGTCGCCGCCTGAGGCGCGTGCCGTCACCACCGATTCCGCCTCGTCACGGTTGGTCGTCTGCGGCACCCGGACCACGGCTGCGTCGTAGTCCGGACCCGACGTCGCGCTCACCAGATAGGGCCCGTCGCCCGGCAACCCGAGCGTGACGTCGCCGTCGGAGGAGGAGACCTCCACTGTGCGGGGCGCGACACCACGGAAGTCGACGCTGATATCACCCTCGGTGACGTTGGCGGAGAACGCTTCCCGCACCAGGATCGGAGCATCGGCGATGACCGCGCCGTGGCGGACCTCAGCCTGCACGCTGCGAGCGGATCCGCGCAGGATCACCGCCCCACTGCTGCTGCGCGCCACCAGGCGGTCCAGATCGGCGTCCACCTCCAGCACGCCGAGTTCTTGCTCGGTGGTGACGGTCAACCGCCGGCCCAGCTGCGGCGGCACCACAACGGTGAGTTCGCCGGCACGAGCCCACTTCATCCAGTCGGGTGCCGAACCGCGGACCGTGATGCGAGTGTCGGCGTCCGGCCCGGAAGTGATGTCCAGCGAGCGTTCCTCGGCGCCGCGACCATTGACCAGGCGCACTTCGACGCGAGGCTCCCGGGCGTCGGGGTCAGGCTTGATCCGCACCGCCATCGGTGCGGCGGTGGTGTCCAGGGTCAGCGAGCGCATGGTCGCCGGGAGTGGCTGGGTGTCGGCGACCACCCGGATATTGCCGACGCCGACCGCCGCGGCGGCCAGCCCGCCGATACCGCCCAGCAGCAGCAGGACCGCCACGATGACGACGGCGGCGCGCAGTGCGGTGCGGGTGCCGGGGGACAACGCCGGTGGCGGGGTGGCGGGGACGGCAACGAGGTCGGGTGAGTCAACCGGGTGGTTCATGGGGTGTCCTCCTCAGGACTCGAGATAGCGCAGCACTGCCAGCACACGACGGTTCTCGCTCTCGCCGGGGGCCAGGTTGAATTTCGTGAAGATGGACGCGATGTGCTTCTCGGCCGAGCCGGTGGAGATCCACAACGCCGCGGCGATCGCCGAGTTGGTTTTGCCCTCCGCCATCAGCTGCAGCACGTCGCGTTCCCGGGGGGTCAGCTTTTCCAGCGGCTTGTGTCGCTGCGACCGCACCAGGATCTGTGAGACGACTTCAGGGTCCAGCACGGTGCCGCCGGAGCCGACGGTCTGGACGGCGGTCAGAAACGCCGGCACATCGGCCACCCGGTCCTTGAGCAGGTAGCCGAACCCGCGGGTGTCGGAGGCAATCAGGTCGGCGGCATAACGTTCCTCGACGTAGTGCGACAGCACCAGCACCGCTGACTCCGGGTTCTGGCTGCGCAGCAGCGCCGCGGCGCGGATCCCTTCGTCGGTGAACGTCGGCGGCATCCGCACGTCGAGGATCGCCAGGTCCGGTTGAGTGTCGTTGACGAGCTTGAGCAGGTTCGTCGCATCCGGCACGCCGGCGACCACCTCGTGCCCGGAATCGGTGAGGATCCGTTCGATGCCGGCCCGCAGCAGCGCGGAGTCTTCGGCGATCACGATGCGCATGGCACCACCGCGGTGACGATGGTGGGACCGGTCGCCGGGCTGGAGACCGCGAAGGTCCCGCCGGCTGCGCGCACCCGCTCTTCGAGCCCGCGCAGGCCGGTCGCATCAGGGTTGTCGATGCCGTCCACCGGATATGCCGCACCACCGCGGCCGTCGTCGAACACCGAGACGTGCAGTTGCCCGGCCGTCTCGTCGAGGCGCACGGTGACCACCGCCTGGTTGGCGTGGGCATGCTTGGCGACGTTGGTAAGTGCCTCGGCGACAACAAAATACGCGACGGCCTCCACCTCGTCCGGCAACCTGCGCGGAAGATATAGATCCAATGTGGTTGGCACACCAGATGTTTCGGCGCGCTGCACTACCGACGACAGGGCGGCGTCCAGCCCCCGGTCGGACAGGATGGTCGGCGCTATCCCGCGCACCACGTTGCGCAGCTCAGCCAGAGCCTGTTTGGCGTCGTTGTGCGCCTCGTCGATCAGGTTCCTGGCGGCGGGTAGATCGGTGTCGAGCTTGGTCTGAGCCAGACCGATCGTCATGGCCAGCGACACCAACCGGGGCTGCACGCTGTCGTGCAGATCGCGTTCGATGCGGTGCCGTTCGGTCTGAGCGGAGGACACGGCGCCCTGCCGGGCGTCGGCCAGTGCGTTGACCTGATGCTGCAGCACCGCCGTCGAGGACGGAGACAACAACCAGCGGTCGATCCTGACGTCCAGGGCCGGCGCGAACACCAGGACCGCGACGGCGGCGGCCAGCGCGATGACCGCGAGCAGCCAGGCCAGTGGGGGCGGCAGGAACTTGAGTCCGGCAGCGGCGGCACTGCCGTCCACCGCGATGGCCGCGGCCGGTCCGAGCACGGCGATCGCGGTGAGCAGGAACGCCAAACCGGTGGCCGCCATGTCATAGATCATCCGAAGATAGTGGTGGGCGCAGCCCTTCCAGAAGCGGGAGCTGCTGATATCGAGCCAGAGCTGGTGCAGCCAGCCCTGGATGCCGGTGTAGTGCGACAACCGCCGCGGCGGGACGGGAATCGCCAGACCGAAGACCGCTTCGCTGCGCACTCGTTCCACCCGGTCGACACCGCGCATCAGGTACGTGAACACCACTGCGGCCAGTACAAAACCGATACCGGACGGGATCGCGGAGATCCCCACGATCAGGATCACCAACGGAACCCAGAACCACACCGTCGCCAATGCCGCGCCGGTGACCATCGAAGCCGTCGGCACCACACCGATGTGCGGGCTGAGCCGCCGGGTGCGGCCGGTCCTGGGCTCGGGCTCGGCCTCGGACTCGGGCTCGGCGGCGAGCATCACGCTGTCTGCAACAACCATGAGTCCAACCTATGGACCTTCACGCGCCGGCGACACGGCGGAATCCCACCAATCTCGTGGGGGAAAACCCCCGGCTGGGCAGGCTCCGGCGAAATACCACTGCAGTAGCGTCTGGCAACTGTGGCTGCAGCAGAACCGAACAAGACGAACCCGCGCCGGGAGATCCTGGGCAACCTGGGGCCGAACTGGTTCTCCTCGGTGATGGGCACCGGCATCGTCGCGACCGCCGGCGCGATGCTGCCGATCCATGTCCCCGGGCTGCGCGGGTTCGCGCTGGTGGTCTGGTTTATCGCGTCGGTGCTGCTGGTTGTGCTGGCCGTGGCCGTGGGCGGGCACTGGCTGCGCAACCCCACTGTGGCCCGCACCCACGGGCGCAATCCGCAGATGGCGCATTTCTACGGCGCCGCACCGATGGCCCTGATGACGGTGGGTGCCGGCGCCGTGCTGGTGGGTAGCGACCTCATCGGCGAGCGTGCCGCCGTCGACCTGCACTGGGTGTTGTGGACCGCAGGCACCCTCGGGGGTCTGTTCACCGCGCTGACGATCCCCTACCTGATGTTCACCCAACACGCGGTGGAACCGGATGCCGCTTTCGGAGGCTGGCTGATGCCCGTCGTTCCGCCGATGGTGTCGGCTGCCACCGGGGCGCTGCTCATTCCGCACATGCAGCCCGGCGCGGGGCGGGCGACGATGCTGTACGGCTGCTACGCGCTGTTCGGTCTGTCACTGATGGCCTCATTGGTCATCATCACGATGATCTGGAGTCGACTCGCCCACTACGGGACGTCGGGCACCGCGCGGGTGCCCACACTGTGGATCGTCTTGGGACCCCTCGGACAATCCATCACCGCCGCCGGGCTCCTCGGCACGCAGGCCGGGCTCGCGGCTCCCGCCGAGGTGGCGTCCGGCATGTATGTCTTCGGCATCCTGTTCGGTGTGCCGGTGTGGGGATTCGCGGTGTTGTGGATCGGCTTGGCGACAGCATTGACCGTGCGCACCCTGCGGCGCGGCATGCCGTTTGCCTTGACGTGGTGGAGCCTGACGTTCCCGGTCGGCACCTTTGTCACCGGCACCACCCAGCTGGCCGCGCACACCGGACTGCCGATGTTCCGGGTGTGCGCGGTGGTGGCGTTTGTCGGCCTGTTGCTGACGTGGGTGCTGGTGGCGCTGCGTACCGCGCGGGGCAGCGTGCGCGGCAACCTGTTTCTGCCTGCTGCCAACGCCGGGCCGGTGCGGGCCAGTAAGGACCCGACCGCCTGAGTCACTTCGGTGCCGAGAGCTCCAGGGCGATGTTGTCGGGATCGCGGAATTCCAGGATGTAGGCGGGGCCGATGTCCTTCACCGGTCGCCGCGCGATGCCGAGCTCGTCGAGGTGCGCGGCCGCGGCATCGATATCGGCCTTGCTGTCGAGCATGAACGCCAGGTGATCGAGTCCGGGGCGGTTCTCGTCGAACCGGTCACCGTCCCGCGCCGCCGGCCGCAGCCCGATCAGGCCATGTCCGATGTCATAGATGACGCCGCCGAACAGGAACTCGTAGCGCGCCTTCGTGGCATCGTCGGCTCCCTCGGGCATCTCCAGCAGGACGGGCCATCCGAACACCGATTCGTAGAACTGCCGCGAGCGTTCGATATCGGTGACGGTCAACCGGATATGGGCTATCGAGGTCGGGGTGATCGGCATGGAGTCCATGCTGCCGTACGTCTGGATCTGCTCTGAAACGATCCCCGGCCCACCCACCCGGGATCGCCGACCGAACGCCCCGCCGGCGGCGACCCCGATCGTCATTCGGCGATGGCGCCGGTGTGCGCGTGCCAGAATCGCCGTCGTGCAAGTTGGGATGACGATGCCGGTGATGGAACCGGAACTGGACGCTGCGGTGCTCAAATCCTGGGCCACCACCGTTGACGACGGACCGTTTTCGTCGCTGTGCTGGGGGGAGCGGATCGCGTTCGAGAACCCGGACAGTCTGACGCTGCTCGGTGCGCTCAGCGCGTGGACCGACCGGGTACAGCTGGTGACGACGGTGATCGTGCCGCAACTGCACGACCCGGTGATGCTGGCCAAGGCGCTGGCCACCGGCGACATGCTGAGCAATGGCCGGCTCACCGTCGGGATCGGGGTCGGCGGCCGACACGAGGACTACCACGCCGTCAGCGCCGACCCGGCAACGCAGACGATGCGGGGAATGGCCCAGCGGGTCGACGTCATGCGCCGGGTGTGGGCTCAGGAGAAGCTCACCGACTCCGTGCTGCCCGTCGGCCCGCTGCCCACCCGCCCGGGCGGCCCACCTCTGCTGGTCGGGACCATCGGGCCCAGGACCGTACGCAGCGCCGCCGCGTGGGCTGACGGGATGGCAGGCACCACACTGGATCTCGACCTCGACAAGCAGAACGAGCTGTTCGAGGTGGCACGGCAGGCCTGGGCAGCGGCCGGCAAGCCGAAACCCCATCTGGCGACGTCATTCTGGTTCGCCCTGGGACCCGAGGCGAGCGCCCGGGCGCAGGTGCACACCCATCTGCGCCGCTACATGAACTGGATCCCCGCCGAATTCGTCGACGCGATGGCCCCGGACACCGGCTGGGCCGGCACCGAAGACGACCTGGCCGCCACGCTGCGGCGGTTCGCCGAGATCGGCACCGACGAGGTGCATCTGATTCCGACCAGTGCCGACCTGGATCAACTCCGCCGAGTCGCCGATGTGGTGAAGGACTTCTCATGACCCAGCCCAATTACGGTGCCTACCAATACGAGATCTACTTCGCCGGCCTCACTGGGGTGCAGCCGGCACTGCCGATGACCTACCCCGAATGGGAGGCCCGCGCCGAACAGGCATTGCCGCCCTCGGTCTGGTCCTACGTCGCCGGAGGAGCCGGAGACGAAACCACTCAGGACGTCAACGTCACGGCTTTTCGGCAGTGGGGGCTGATCCCACGGATGCTGGTGGGTGCCAAGGAGCGAGACCTCTCGGTCGAGCTGTGGGGCACCCGCTGGCCGGTGCCGGTGTTCTTGGCGCCCATCGGGGTCATCGGGCTGTGCACCCAGGACGGTCACGGCGACCTGGCGACGGCTCGGGCGGCGGCGCGTACCACAGCACCGATGTTCGCCTCGACCTTGATGGCCGACCCTCTGGAGGCCGCGGCCGCCGAATTCGGTGACACCCCAGGCTTTTTCCAGCTGTACTGCCCGACTGACCGCGACCTGGCCCAGAGCCTGGTCAGCCGCGCCGAAGCGGCCGGGTACACCGGCATCGTCGTCACCCTGGACACCTGGGTTCCCGGTTGGCGTCCGCGTGACCTGGCAGGCGCCAACTTCCCGCAGCTGCGCGGCAAGTGCCTGGCCAACTACACCAGCGACCCGGTTTTCCGCGAGAAATGCGGGGTGGACGCCGCGACCATCGATGCGGATCCGCGCTCGGTGGTGCCGTACTGGGCCGGCATCTTCGGCAACCCGCTCACCTGGGACGACCTGCCGTGGCTACGGTCGCTGACCACGCTGCCGCTCATCCTCAAGGGCATCTGTCATCCCGAAGACGCCAGGCGGGCAATCGATCACGGCGTCGACGGGATCTACTGCTCGACCCACGGCGGCCGGCAGGCCAACGGCGGGTTGCCTGCTATCGACTGCCTGCCTGCGGTGGTCGCGGCGGCCGGTGACGTGCCGGTGCTGTTCGACTCCGGAGTGCGCTCCGGCGCCGAGGTGGTCAAGGCTCTGGCCCTGGGTGCCAGCGCCGTCGGGATCGGCCGGCCCTATGCCTATGGGGCGGCGCTGGGCGGCACCGACGGAATCGTGCACGTCGTGCGGTCCATCCTGGCCGAGACCGATCTGATCATGGCTGTGGACGGCTACCCGGCGCTAAGCGATCTGACCCCGGAAGCGCTGCGCCGAGTGCACTGAGGAGGTGTCATCTCAGCCGCGCCAAATCGTGGGACGCGCGGGGGACGGTGGTGCCGCACCGACGGGCGCCTCGGACATCCACGCCGGGTGTTGCTGACCCGGTGCCGTTGTCATCGACGGTCGTCGGCATCGTCGTCGAACAGCACTGCGAAGGGCTCGGTGGGGACCTCCACCACCGCCATCTCCGCAACTGACTGGGCGGGCACCCGTCTACGGGTAAGTGCGGCAAGGGCTTTCTCGGTACCGACATCGTGGCCGGCTTGTTCGGACAACAGCCACCGCACCTCGAGTAGATCGCAGAAAGACTGGATGTCGCTACCGGCGCGGCCCAGGGCTGCGTGTGCGCGGTGCATCGTCGGGGTGGCCACCTCGATCAACCACAACCGGGCGGCCGTGCTCTCGTCCACATCCTCGCCTGCTTCCCGGCACAGCTGGGCCTGGTAGGCGTGCAGGTCGCCCAGGAGGATGCGTGCCTGCCCCTCTCCGACGTCCAAGCCGGTGAGCGCGCGCAGGTGCTGCGCGTGATAGCGGCGGTCGCCGACAGCGACCCGCAGCCGTAACTTCCCGGGGTCGGCGGTGATCGGCTGCAGCGACACCTCGTCGACGGCGAAGCCGAGCTCGTTGAGTTGTCGAATGGTGCTTTCCACCTCGTGGCGGTCGCTGAAGCCGAAAACCGGTTCAGTGTGCAGGGTTTCCCACAGCCGGTCGTAGGTGTCGCGCACCCCGAGCGCTTCGGCGATCAACGTGTCCTGCAGCTCGTCGGCGTTGTCCAGTCTGGCGGCGAGGTCGAGCATGCCGGCGGCGACGTTTTCCACCAGGATCTCCATATCCCACTGCCGCTGCCCGTCGGACAGTGACGGGTGCACAGCGCTGGTTTCGGCGTCCACCAGAGCAGCCTGCAGCACCTGCCCGTCCCGGGAAAACAGCGTGTTGGCCAGTGAGCAATCACCCCAGAACACCCCGTGACGATGCAGTTCGACCATCAGCGAGGCCATCGCGTCGAGCAATCGGGCGCGGTGTCGCGGCTGGTCTGGTGGCAGCCGCCTGAACAGCCGCCGGTACTGCCAGGAGCCTTCCAGGTATCGGGTCACCAGGATCGCGGTGTCGTGTTCGGGTTGTAACACCACTCCTGCCGGGCGAACAGCGTTGAGCTCCATGTCTTCCAGGCGTCGCAGCACGTCGTATTCCTTGACTGCGATCCGCGGCGGCAGGTCTTTGAGCGCCCACAACCGGCCGTCGCATTCGACGAACTTCACCAGGTGCCGGCTGGGTCCCACCGCGATGTCGCGCAGCGCCACATCGGGCGCCATCCACTCCGACAGCGGCAGCTCCCAGGGCAATGCCACCAGCTCGGGTGTCGGCGCCCGCAGCCGCAGCTCCGGTGCGCGCACGTCCTCAGCCGGCGGCGACCGGTTCGCGTTGCTCGGAACCGGTTGTCCTGGTGAGGTTTCCACCGGTCTGCGGATCGAAGAGGTGCAGGCGCGAGGTGTCCAGCCACAGCGTCGCCTTGTCCCCGTTCCGAACGTGGCTCAACGGATCCAACTCCACGCAGATCTGGGTGCGCAGCTGCTCGCTGTCGAGATCGGAGGCCAGCTGGGCCAGATGTGCGGTGATCTCGGCCGGCGCCTCGAACGGCACGAACGCGTACTGCTCGTTGCCCAGCCATTCGGTGACGTCGATGTCGACATCAAAGGTGACACCGCGGTCGGACTTCTGAGAGTCGACCAGGCTGGCGTCCTCGAAGCTGCCCGGGCGCAGACCGGCGATGTACACCTTGCCGTCCTCGGTCACCGACTTCCATTCCGGACGCATAGGGATCGACACGAACGGCAACTCGAGCTGGTCCCCGCGCACGGCAGCCGGCACGAAGTTCATCGGGGGAGAGCCGATGAACCCCGCGACGAACAAATTGACCGGCTGGTCGTAGAGCTCGCGTGGACTGGCAACCTGTTGCAGCACACCCTTTTTGAGCACAGCCACCCGATCGCCCAGCGTCATCGCCTCAGTCTGGTCATGGGTGACGTAGACGGTGGTGACGCCGAGCTTGCGTTGCAGCCGCAGAATCTCGGTCCGCATCTGCCCGCGCAGTTTGGCATCGAGGTTGGACAGCGGCTCGTCGAACAGGAAGGCGTCTGCCTGACGCACGATGGCCCGGCCCATCGCCACCCGCTGGCGCTGGCCGCCGGAGAGGTTGGCAGGCTTACGATCCAGATGCTCCTGTAGCTCCAGCGTTTCCGCCGCCTCGGTGACGGTCTTGCGGATCTCCTCGTCGGACATCTTGCCGGCCAGCCGCAGCGGGAACGCGATGTTCTCGAACACCGTGAGATGTGGGTACAGCGCGTAATTCTGGAACACCATCGCCAAATTGCGGTCGCGTGGTGCCAGGTCGTTGACCCGCTTGCCGCCGATGATCATGTCCCGGAGGTGATGTCCTCCAGGCCGACGATCATGCGCAGCAGTGTCGACTTGCCGCAGCCGGACGGGCCCACCAGGATCATGAACTCCCCGTCGGCGACGTCGAGGCTGACGTCGTTGACCGCCGGAAAGCCGTCACCGTACTTCTTGACGATGTTGCGCATGGTGATCTCAGCCATGGTTATCCCTTCACTGCTCCGGAAGTCAGACCCGCAACGATCCGGCGCTGGAAGACCAGCACCAGGATGACGACGGGGATGGTCACGATGACCGAAGCGGCCATGATGTACGGCACCGCCGATTCGAAGTACGACGCTCCCTGGAAGAACGCCAGCGCGGCAGGCACGGTGCGCGCACTGTTGGTGGAGGTCAATGAGATGGCGAAAAGGAAGTCGTTCCAGCAGAAGAAGAACGTCAGGATCGCGGTGGTGAACACCCCCGGTGCTGCCAGCGGAATGATCACCTTGCGGAACGCCTGCCACTGCGTGGCTCCGTCGACCTGAGCGGCGTGCTCCATCTCCCAGGGAATCTGACGGAAGAACGCCGACATCGTCCAGATCGACAGCGGCAATGCGAACGTCAGGTACGGGATGATCAGGCCGAGCCAGGTGTCGTAGATGCCGACGCTGCGCCACATGTTGAACAGCGGACCCACAAGTGCCGCCTGCGGGAACATTGCGATGCCCAGGGCCAGTGACAGCAGCACCTTCTTGCCGCGGAACTCCAACCGTGCGATCGCATACGCGGCGAACATCGCGATGATCACCGAGATCACCGTGGCCACCACCGCGATACCGATCGAGTTGATCAGCGCCCGGGTGAACAGCGAGTCACTGAAAATGGTGGCGAAGTTGCCGAATGTCCATGAGGTGGGAAGGAACTGGGGATTGCCCGAGACAATGTCCGACGGTGGCTTGAACGCCAGGCTGATCATCCAGGCCAGCGGGAAGAAACTGTAGATCACGATGGCGACGCCCGCGAGCGTCCACCACTTGGTCTTGGATTGCATCACTCCCCCCTTACCTGGGACAGGTCGGTTTTGAAGCCCTTGACGAAGATCCAGGCGATCAGCACCACCGACAGGAACAGCAGCACCGAAACTGCTGAGCCCATGCCGAGATTGACCAGCGTCACGTTCTGGCGGTAGGCCAGGAACGAGATGGTCTCGGTGTTGTTGGCGCCGTTGGTCATGACGAACGGGTTGTCGAAGATCCGCCACGCGTCAAGGGTGCGGAACAGCAGCGCCACCATGATGGCGGCCTTCATGCTCGGCAGGGTGATCTTGTACAGCCGCTGCCAGGCCGTCGCGCCGTCCACCTTGGCGGCTTCCTGCATCTCCTCGGGTACCTGAACCAACCCGGCAAGCAGTAGCAGGGAGATGAAGGGGGTGGTCTTCCAGATCTCCGACAGACAGATGACGAAGATGGCAGACCAACGATCGCCGAACCAGTTGAAGTCCCCCAGCGACAACCACTGATTGATGAAGCCGGAGTCGATGGCGAACGCGTAGCGCCAGATGAACGCCGAGACCACCGTGACGATGCCGTAGGGGATGAGGATCGCGGTGCGAAGCGGCCCGCGGCCGCGGATGATGCGCAGCATCACAAAGGCGAACCAGAAGCCCAGTACCAGTTCCACCACCACGGTGATCACGGTGATGATCAGCGTGGTCATGAAGTCGTTCCACCACACCGGGTCGGTGAGGATCACCAGGTAGTTCTGCAACCCGACGAACGCCCGGCCCGCGGGATCGGTGAGCCGGTAGTTGTACAGCGACAACACCAACGCATAACCCAGGGGATAGGCCGTCACCAGGATCATCACGATGTACGAGGGCAGCGTGAGATAAAAACCCAGGCGGCGTTCACCCTTGATGCGATCACTGGTGACTTCTTCGGCAGGCGGCTTCGCGTGCGCCGGCCTATCAGAGACCTTTTCGCTGGTCGTCACAACAGCCGCCTTCCGCTGAGCACTTCGGCCATGAATTCGTCTGTCTTGGCTGGGGTTTCGGCGGTGACCGAGGCGGGCGGGTGCCAGGTCTGGAAGATCGATCCGGCCACGTCGACGTAGAACGGGGTCAGCGGCCGGGGGCCGCCTTCGGCGATGGACTCGCGGATCAGGTCGGCGTTGGGGTAGTTCTCCCGGACCTCGGGATCGTCGTAGGACGCGGCATACGGTGACGGCTCACCTTCGTCGAGCATGTACTGCGTAGCCTTCTCCAGCGCGTTCACGCATTCCACGAGCGCGACCGCCTCCTCGGGATGTTGGGAGTACGCCCCGATTCCGAGGTTCGCTCCGCCCAGTGGCGGCGCACTGGGGAGCTCCGGGAACACCCGTGGGTACCGCGCCCAGCCGATGTCGTCGACCACTTCCTGGGACAGGCTGCCGTCTTCGGCGGCCCCTCGCGCGGCGGCCAGCACGTACGGCCAGTTCAGCATGAACATCCCCCGTGCGCCTTGGAACGTGGCCCGGGCCTGCTCCTCCTGCGCGGTCGACAGGTCGGCGGGAGCCGCGGCCGAGCGACCGATGTTGCCGACGATCTCGGCCGCCTTCTCGCCGGCGGGGCTGGCCAGCGACGGTTTGGCATTACGGCCGGCTTCGGGATCTTCGAGGATCTGCCCGCCCGCTGACAGTACGAGTGCGTTCACCCACACCATGTAACCCTCGTACCGGGCGCCCTGGTTGGCAATCGTCTTGTCCTGTCCCACAGCCGCTTTCATCATCTCGTCCCAGGTGAACCCCGGACTGGTCGGGTCCACACCAGCCGCTTCGGCCAGGGATTTGCGGTACCACAACAGCTGGGCGTTGGTCTTGAACGGTGCGGCGTAGAGCTTGTCCTTCCACATACCGGTCTCCACCGGTGCCGGCAGCATGCCGTTGGTCAGTCGCCCGGCTTCTTCGTCGGTATAGGGACGCATGAACCCGGCGTTGGCAAACTCGGCGGTGTAGACGACGTCGACGCTGATGACGTCGATGGACGCGTCACCTGCGGCGAGTCGACGAACCAGTTGTTCGCGCTGGCCCGTCGCGTTGTTGGGCAGGGTCTCGATGCTGACCCGGTAGGTTCCGCCGGATTCCTCGGCACACTGCTTGGCTCTGGTGGCCGCGCCACCGTTGTCGGGCATGGCGTACCACGTCAGAACCGGCGGGCCGGAGGCTGCGCCGCAGCCGGCCAGCAGGCCGGCGGCAAGAATGGATGCGCCGGCGATGGCCCCCACCCGCCTGGGCCCCCGCCACCGCTGATGGCGCCGTCGATGCTCTCGTTTCATCAGCCCTCCACCGCACGATGCGGACACAGGTCGGTGTGATCTGCGTCAAAAACTGTCGGCCAGTGTGGCATAGATCATACCGCCGTGGGAGTGGTTTCCGGCGGCTGGAGGGGGTGCGAAGACGGCCGGCTCCGGCCCGGTGCAGGCGAAAGTGACCGTGTCGCTTCCGGTTTCGATTGCCCGTGCACGGGGCACAGCAACGCTGGTACATGTAATCGTTATGACACCGACAGGGGAAACGATGCCAACCGAGCAGGCCGGGCCGCAGTCATCGCCCCTAGAGGGCGAGGCCCCGTGGTGGAAGACCGCGGTGGTCTACCAGGTTTACATCCGAAGCTTCGCTGACGGCAACGGCGACGGCATCGGCGATATAGCCGGACTGATCTCGCGTTTGCCGTACTTGTCCCGGCTGGGCATCGACGCTGTTTGGATCAATCCGTGGTATCCGTCGCCGATGGCTGACGCCGGCTACGACGTCGCCGATTTCCGTGCGATCGAGCCGACCTACGGCACCTTGGAGCAGGCCGAGGCGTTCATCGACGCCGCCCACGACGCGGGTATCCGCGTCATTCTCGACATCGTCCCGAATCACACCTCTGATCACCACGCCTGGTTCGCTGCGGCGCTTCGCGACGAGCCGGGCGCGCGGGACCGCTACCTGTTCCGGCCGGGCCGGGGCCGCAACGGGGAGCTCCCACCCAACGACTGGCAGTCGGTGTTCGGCGGCCCGGCGTGGAGTCGGGTGGACGACGGCAGCTGGTACCTACACCTGTTCGCCCCGGGGCAGCCGGATCTCAACTGGGAACGTCCCGAGGTGCGTGCGGAATTCGAAAGCGTGCTCGGGTTCTGGTTCGACAAAGGCGTCGACGGCTTCCGGATCGATGTGGCCCACGGTTTGGTCAAGGAGGCGGGTCTGCCTGACGGTGGCGGCCCGACCAGCGGCGCCCAGCACAACGGATCGCACCCGGCGTGGGACCAGGACGGTGTGCACGAGGTGTACCGCGGCTGGCGGGAAGTGGCTAATCGCTATGTCCCGGAAAGGATTTTCATCGCGGAGGCGTGGGTTCCCAGCAATGAGCGGCTGGCCCGGTACCTACGCCCGGATGAACTGCACACCGCGTTTCAATTCGACTTCCTGCGTGCACCATGGCGTGCGACGAGTCTGCGCGAGGTCATCGACGACGCGATCGTCGGTGCGGCGTCGGTGGGTGCGCCGCCGACCTGGGTGCTGTCCAATCATGACGTTCCCCGGACGGTGACGCGATACTCGCGTTCGCAGCCGGACTCCCTGGTCGAAAGTGAATGGGAACGTTCGCGGTGGGGGGAGGAGGCCGCCGACCACGTTCAGGGGCGGCGCCGCGCCCGGGCATGCGCACTGCTGCAGTTGGCGTTACCAGGGACGGCATATGTGTATCAGGGCGAAGAGCTGGGACTCGAGGAGGTCGAGGATCTGCCCGACGAGGTTCGCCAAGACCCCACCTGGCTGCAGTCCGGCTTCACCGACGTCGGCAGGGACGGTTGCCGTGTTCCGCTACCTTGGACCAAAGGCCCTGCGCCCTACGGCTTTTCCCCTAAAGGTGCAACCTCGACGACCTGGTTGCCGCAGCCGTCCCACTGGGGCGCGTTCTCCGTCGAGGCCCAGGACGGCGATCCTGAGTCGTTCCTGAATCTGTACCGGGCGGCGTTGGCGGCCCGCGGGCAGGTGTGGGACCGAACTGCCCAGGTGCAGTGGCTGGATACGTCGACCGATGTCCTGGCGTTCTCCCGTAACGGCACGCAGTGCTGGGTCAACACCGGATCTACTGAGGTGGAACTGCCCCCCGATCTCACCGTGGTGGTGGCCTCGGTGCCGGGGGTCTCCCAGCACCTACCTCCCGATGCCGCGGTCTGGCTGCAGGGCTGAGCAGCGGTATTCCCCGCGCGCATCCCTGCCGGTAGTGAGACGCTTGCAGGCGTGCCACAGCCCTCGACCAGGATCTCCCGTCTCAGCGAGAAGCAAAGCGCCTCCCGCGCGGAGCTCAACGCCTTACTCGACGCCACCCCGTTGGCCACCATCGCGCTGATTCGTGATGGCCATCCCGTGGTCTTCCCGACCGGGTTCGCCCGGCTCGACGACGAATTCGTCATTCACGGCTCCACCGGGTCGCCTTGGATGCGCGCGGCGGCCGATGGTGCCGCGGTAGCGGTGTCGGTGACAACGCTGGACGGAGTTGTGGTGGCACGCAGTGGATTCGAGTCATCGTTTCACTACCGCAGTGCCGTGCTGTACGGAACGTTCGAACTCATCGAGGCCGCCCACCACGAGGCCTACCTGGAGGCACTCACCGACACGTTCATACCGGGTCGGGTTGCGGAGCTACGGGCAAGCAACCGTCGGGAACTCGCGGCGACCATGGCCCTGCGGCTGCCGATCGGCGAGGACAACTGGTCGTTGAAGGTCAGTGCCGGCTGGCCCGAGGACCCCGATGAGGACGTCGCCGCCGGCGCGTGGGCCGGGGTGGTGCCGCTGACTACCGTCTACGGAGAACCGCGGCGGGCCCCGGACTGTCCGTCGGAGATCCCTGTGCCGGGCTCGGTACAGGGGATGACGGGGGAGTTGGCCAACCGGCGTCCCGGCGCGCGGGGCTGAATTATCGGCTGTCGAGCAGCCCGCCCGGCATATCGGGGTCCACCGTGCTGACCGCGGTACCGGCGAAGTCGTCGAGGTTCTTCGCGGTGCCGAATTCGGCTTCGCCGAGTGGACGATTCCACAGTGGTGGCTTTCTGCACCAATTGTGAAGCGATGCTGCGTAATTAGCTAGGATGGGCACCTACCACCGCCACGAGTCCTCCCGTTCTGCAGCCGAGCGCGCGACTGTCATCGGCGATCCTAGGACGAATTCTCCTAGTAAGAGCTCAGCCTCGCTGCACCCTGTCCAGCACGTAATCATGGTTCCGGTGACCCCGAATGTAGCGGCAAGCCAAACCATCCTGGACACAACGGTGCGCGAGCTTCTCATGAGGTTCGCCTGCCTGCTGCGGTGGCCGGCGCGCACTCGCAGCGATCAAGCGGGGGCCGCAAGACGGCGGCATCCTGAGCGTCGCAGTTGCTTTCTGGCAGAGGCCGCAATGCGGCGCGAAATGTACCGGCTCTGAACAAGAGCAGTTGAACAGCCGCGGACGAGTTGTCCGCCCGGTGAGTCCTCGATCGACAGACCAGGGGTAGACAGACATGAACGTGTCCAGGCGTGCCGCATCCTTGCGGTCCGCAAGACCTCACGGCGGTTACGCGGGCAAAAGCGCCGGCCACGCCCATGATCCCGGCGGCGCCAATGCCATCGCGAGACCTTCACTACCGATTATCGACAACGGATTCCGTTGAGGGAATTGAGATCCCGCCTCTTGTCCGCGGGAATCGGACTGGATGACCCACGGGTGCGCGACATCTACGCCCTGGTGCGGGCGGCCACCAGGGGAGCGCCGGCCGACTACATCCCGCAGCTCAAGCGTGCCGATCCGGAGAAGTTCGCAATCGCGATGTGCACCGTCGACGGACAGCGCCGCCGGCTCGCTCGGGGGAGCGGGAATAAACCGGTCCCTGTTGTTGTTCGTTTGTGGGTGACTGATAAGGCGGAACTGAGCCCCACTGACTGGGTTCGCGAACAGACTGAACGCATTCTGGAGCAGGGCACGACGGACGGGATCGAGGTCCTCGACCGCCCCATCGTGCTCTTCACGACGACGGGCGCACAGTCCGGCAAGAAGCGTTATGTGCCACTGATGCGCGTCGAGGAGAACGGCCGCTACGCCATGGTGGCGTCCAAGGGCGGCGACCCCAAGCACCCCAGCTGGTACTTCAACGTCAAAGCCAACCCGGCCGTCACCGTCCAAGACGGCGACAAGGTCTTCGAGGGCACTGCCCGCGAGATCGAGGGCGAAGAACGTGAGCACTGGTGGAAGCTGGCTGTGGATGCCTATCCGCCCTACGCCGAGTACCAGACCAAGACCGACCGCCAGATCCCGGTCTTCATCATCGAATGATCGCTACGACTCGGCCCCCGAGCTAGGGGGCCGAGTTGGTTCGTCGTCAACGCACGCTGCCGCGTCCGGTCGGCCCCTGCCGGTCAGGCGCGACACGATCGCAGGCTCAGCCGCGGACCCGCTGGCGCAGAAACAGCGCGGCCCGGTCCAGGGCTTCGCCGGCCTCGTCGAGGATGCCGGCGAAAGACTGGAACACGTGCGGCACCTTCGCGGTGATGTCGAGGACGACGTCGACCTTTGCGTCGGAGGCGCGCACAGCGAGCCGACGGGCGTCGTCGAGCAGCATCTCGTTGGTGCCGACCTGGACGAGTAGGGGTGGCAGGCCGGTTAGATCGGCAGTTACAGCCGGGCTGAGCAGCGGGTTGCGCCTGTCGTGAGCGGCGACGTAGAAGCTGCTCATGCGGTCGATGTTCGCGCGATCGAGCAGGGGATCCGCATCCGCCTTGGTCACGATGCTCTCGCCTGATCGCGTCGCGTCCAGGCCCGGGGAGAACGCTACGATCGCCGCCGGCATGGGCAGTCCGGCGTCGCGCACCGCAAGCGCGCCGGTGATCGCCAGCCCTCCGCCGACCGAGTCGCCGGCGAAAGCGATCGACTCGGGGGCGCGACCCAGCTCGAGAAGTTCCTGGTAGGCCGCGACCACGTCTTCCACATCGGCGGGGAACGGGTGCTCCGGCGCCAGCCGATAATCCAGCGAGATACTGAAATGCCGGTCCTGACCACCAAGCCGGCGGTCAGCCCGAGTGCCGTCCGGGGAGAACCGACCACATGTGACCCGCCGTGAAAATAAAGCAGGGTTCCGGAGCGGGTTCCGGTGTCTGAGCTGACGCGCAGCGCGGGGCGCCCGGCAATTGATGTCTCGTCTACGCGGATACCGTCAGGCACCGGTAGCGCGCTCATCATCTTTTCGAAGTTGTCGCGCATCTCGCGTACGGACCGTCTGATTCGACACCGGCGCCGCGCAGCAGCGCGTCCAGCCGTTCGCGCTGGGCTCTCGACATCGCGGTTCCTTTCGTCCCAGGCGAAGGTGAAAGCAGAGGCCCGATGTGGGAGCCGGACACTTCGAGTTGCTGCGCTATGTCCGCGACCACCCGGGCTCGCGGGTCGCTGATCTGTGCTTTCGCGATCATAATCGGAACAACCTGCGAAACCGCTGAGCGGCTGAAGAAGGACGGGTGGTTGGAGCGCCGCCCGAATCCGGCGCTCGTCACTGCTCGGGCTGACCAAGGCGGGCGAATCGATCGTGTCGCGGGCCGAGCCCGCGTGGCACGCAACACTCCAGCAGATCCTCGGCGGGGAGCTCTCGGCCCGGGAGGGACTTCCGACCGGATGTGGCAACCAACCGAGATCTGTCGCACGCATTGTGTCTGGCCCCGATGGGATCGATCGACGGGCTCGTGCTTGAGGGCGTTCCCGATAATCGACATTGCAACCGTTGGTCCCGCCGCAGCCAAGACAGTCGTTCATTTCCGGACGGTGTCGTCGGGCCAGTCGAACATCCGCTGATAGAACAGCGGAGCGCGCCTTCGTGGCAGTGTTCGCCGGCGCCTTGGGCTCCGGTGAACGTCAAATATGTGTTCGGGCAGCGCAGCGCCTCGTAGAGTTTGGCAGGCCCGTCCGATGAGAACTGGTCGTTCTCGGTCTCGCAGACCAGGGTTGGGCAGGTGATCTGCGCCGCGACGTCTGCGAGGTCGTACTTGGCTACCTCGGCCAGCAGCTCCTGGACGGTGGCTACGTCGAACGCCCACCGGGCGTTCAACAGAAGCCACCGTAGCTGGCTTGGCGCTCCTGCGACGTCGTCCACCAAACCGTTCGTCGCTGCGCTTCGTTGCGTCGAATCATGGTCACACCCTGCTGCCGTTCCATGTACGACCCGAGGTTGAAGGTGAAGGGTTCGAGTTCCCCCCACGTTGATAACGGCAAGCCGCGATGCACACCGAGGAGCTAGTTCGATGACAGCTGTACGTCACAACGTCCCGTCTGACCGCGCACGTGCCGCCGAAGCAGTGCTGGCACAGGTAAATACGCTTGTTCAACCATTACGTGCGCGAGCGCCCGAGACCGAGCGTCTTCGTCGCATGCATCCGGAGACCCTCCTCGACCTGACCGAAGCCGGGGTCTTCACGCTGACGATGCCCACCGAGGTAGGCGGCCACCAGGCGGACGAAGACATCCTCGTCGAGGTTCTCGCCCAGATTGCACGGGGCTGCCCTTCGACGGCCTGGATCGCAACGAGCATACTGCTCGCCAACGTCATCCCGGCATTCATGGCGGACAAGGCGTCTGAAGAGATCTACGCGACACCCAACTTGAGGATCACCACGAGCTTCGAGCCGACCGGCCAAGCGGTGCCCGTCGTGGGAGGCTACCGCGTGACCGGACAGTGGAGGTGGAATACCGGTAGCGTCCACGGCAATTGGTTTGCGGCGGGGTGCATGGTGCCCGGCGAAGAGAACGCCGGACCGCGAATGGTGCTGATACCCGCCGGCGACGTGAAGCATCAGAACAATTGGCGCGCTGCGGGGATGGCGGGGACAGCCACCAACACCACGGCGGCCGACGACGTGTTCGTCCCTGCGGTCCGCTCCATCGCCGTCAGCGACCTCACCGAGGGCCGCTACCCGGCACGACGCTACTCGGATGTGCCCTACTTCAACCGACCATTCGTGATGCTTCTCAACACCCTGGACGCGCCTACGCCACTGGGAATGGCACGCGGAGCGATGGACTGCTTCATTGACACCATGGCAACCCGGGGTGGCATCACCTACACGGCATGGCAGAAGGCCGCCGAGGCCCCGCTTCTGCATCATCAATTAGCCACGGCGCAGTACGATCTGGAGGCCGCCGAGATGTTCATGAGCCGGCTCACCACGTTGTATCGCGTGGCTCTCCAACGGCCCCCGACCATCATGGAGCGGACGCAAGCCCGTGCCTACGCCGGCCACATCGCGAGCCTGTCCCGATCCTGTGTCAATCGACTGTTCGAGGCCAGTGGTGCATCGCAGTCGGTACTGGCGGCAGACATCCAGCGCTACTTCCGCGACGTCAATGTCCTCCATCAGCATGCGGGAATCCAGCCCACCAGCGGCGACGAGGCGTACGGGCGTGTGCTCGTCGGGCTGGAACCCAACAACCAGATCGTCTGAGTTCCGCGAGGGACACACCCGACGCCCCCTACGCCTCCGTGTTATCGCCGATAACACTCCGAGGATAAGTCCGAGAGATTGCGATACGACTCAACGGGCGTCCATAGGAACATGGTTGCCTTTTGCGCCGCTTGGTCTTTCGCTCGCACAGCTCATTCCCAGCGGTTTCATTGGAACCGAATTGGGCGTGACACCGGATTAAGCGTTAACGTTGCTACGTTGGCGTGTTTCGGACGTCGACGGGTGAAGCTGGCAAAGGCAACGTGCGGCGGCGAACTCGAACTGGCGCGCCGTGGCAACTATCGAAGTCGAGGAATGCATGACGTCGCTAAACACAGGCCGAGTGGTACTCGTGACCGGCGGTTCGGGCGGCATCGGCCGCGCGATCTGCCTTCGCCTCGCGCGCGACGGGATGTCGATTGCCGTGCATTATGCGGGCAATGCCGCGCGTGCCCAGGAAGTGGTCGATTCGATCATCGAGGCAGGAGGGTCGGCGATCAAGGTCGGCGGCGACGTCGCGGACCAGACGGCGATGACCGAGGCCTTCGACGATGTGGTGACGCGCTTCGGCGGTGTGGACGTCGTGGTGCACACAGCGGGGGTGATGCCGTTGGCCACCGTCGCCGAGATGGATCTGGCGACGTTCGACAATCTGGTGAGCAGTAATTTGCGCGGTACCTTCATCGTCGCCCAACTCGCCGCGCAACGGGTGCGCAGCGGCGGAGCGATCATCACCTTCTCATCGTCGGTCACTCGGCTCCAACAGCCCACCTACGGGCCATACGCCGCTACCAAGGCCGCTGCGGAAGCGTTGAGCTTGGTGCTGGCCCGCGAGCTCGCCGGCAAAGACATCACCGTCAACACAGTGGCGCCGGGCCCCACCGCGACACCTCTGTTCATGCAGGGCAAGTCCGACGAACTGATCGAACACATCGCGGGGCTCAACCCGATGCACCGCCTTGGTGAACCGCTCGACATCGCCGAAGTGGTTGCGGCGCTGTCTGGCCCGCTGCGCTGGGTCAACGGTCAGACCATCTTCGTCAACGGCGGCGCCGCCTAGCCATCATCGCTCGTTCGCGGTTCGACACGCCTGTCGCGAAACCTCAAAGGAGACCGGTATGGAACTGAGCGGCAACACCATCCTGGTGACCGGCGGCAGCACCGGCATCGGTCGAGGACTGGCCGAAGCCTTCCACCGGCTGGGCAACCACGTGGTGATCTGCGGACGCCGCGCCGAACCGTTGGCCGAAGTCGCTCACAACACCCCCGGTATCGATTACCTGACTCTCGACCAGGCCGACGCCGCCGATATTGAACGGTTCGCCGCTGAACTCCTAGCAGCGCATCCCGGCTTGAACGTGGTGATCAACAACGCCGGAATTCAGCTCGTCGAACACGTCCTCGATGGAGACGTCGCCCTCGCTGAACAAACCATCGTCACCAACCTGCTTGGCGTAATCTGCTTGACCGCACATCTGCTGCCTGCGTTGGTCGCCACACCTCGGGCGGCCATCCTCAACGTGACGTCCGCGCTGGCATTCATGCCCAGCGCCCTGGTACCGACGTACTGCGCCACCAAAGCTGGCCTGCACTCGTATACACAGTCCCTTCGCTATCAGCTGCGCGACACCTCCGTTGAGGTCATCGAGCTCATCCCGCCCAAGGTCCAGACCGGACTGCAGGGCGTTCACGGCCACGATCCCGACGCGATGCCGCTCGACGAGTACATCACTGAGACAATCGATTTGCTCCGTCAGCGGCCCGACAGCACCGAGATCGTCGTCAAGCGCGCCGAAGGATTGCGCTACGCCGAGCGCCGCGGCGTCTACGACGACCTTTACCCAACCTTCAACGACGCGGCGGCCGCGGTGCTTGAAGGCCCTCCCGCCGCTGACCCGGCCGGGGAGGCCTAAACGCATGTCAAAACGAGAACCCGGGCCTAGCCAGGACCGACTGAAATTCGCCGCCGCCAACCGCTTGAGACTGTGTGCCATGACGGACCTGCCGAACCTGAGTTCGACGCCGGCCTCAAGGTTGGGGAAACCCGCGGACGCCGGATCGTCGCGACCCACGCCACACGATGCCGCACGGCATGAGTGCGGCAACGCCTCCCAGGCGCTCCGCCGGAACGGTACACAACAATGCGTGTGGTGATGATCGGCGCGACGGGGCGTCACGCCCATTGGGTGCTTGGTGAACTGAACCGACGTGGCGTTCAGGTACGCGCCCTCGTCCGCAACGAGGAGCGCGGCGAGGTCGCTCTGCGCCAAGGAGCAGCCGAAACCGTGATCGCGGATCTGACGCGGCCGGACACCCTGCCTGACGCGGTCGCCGGCATGGACTGCGTGTTCCACATCGGCCCAGCGCACGTCGCAAAGGAGACCGAGATGGGCTTGGCGATGGTGGCGGCGGCGGAGGCGGCAGGTGTGCGAAAGTTCGTGTATTCCGGCGTCATTCACCCCTCAATCGCCGACCTGTGGAATCACGCGGCCAAGTTACCGGTCGAAGAGGCGTTGTACAGTTCGGAGCTGACGTTCACGGTCCTACAACCGGCCCGCTTCATGCAGGACTTCGACCCATTCTGGCCCGACGTTGTCTCCAGCGGCCGGTTGCGCCAGCCCTACTCAACGTCTTCGAAGATGTGCTGGGTCGACTACCGCGACGTCGCAGAGGTCGCCGCGATGGCGATCGTCGGCGGTGACCTCGATTGGGGCACCTTCGAGCTATGTGCTCCAGGGATGCTCGACACCACCGAAGCGGCTGCGATCGCCAGTGATGTTCTGGGCCGCGCGATATCGGTCGAGCAGATCCCGCTCGACGAGTACCTACGTGAATTCCGAGCCGGGATGACTGAAGACAGCATGGCGCACATGATGGCGCACTACGATCGGGTGGGCCTACCGGGCGGCAACGCTCTGGTGCTGCGTGCGATTCTTGGCCGCGAACCACGGTCGCTGAGGGATTACTTCGGCGAACTAGCCGCGGCCTGACCTCCGACCACGTCCTCGTCGTCAGCCTCAACGCCGTGCACCACTAGCTGGCCAGTGCGGCGCGCAGGTCGTCTCTGCGCAGTCCGCGCAGTCCGCGAGTCACGATTCCACCTATTGGGAAGAGACCGAGCCGACGATGATGCGCACCACCTGACCGACGGCCTCCCGTCGGTCCCGCTGTCGGACGGCCAGGGCGAACATTGCGACGTGGTTGCGCGTGTGCAGCCAGGGGTCGGACTGCGAGACGATGTGCGTCCGTTTTTTCGAGGTGATGCCAACGCGCCTTGGCGGTGTTGGCGGTCCTCGCGGCTGCCATCTCCCGGCGGTAGACGGCGCGGGCGTTGTCGGGGATGCGGCTCATGCCATTCCGTTCAGTCGTCGCAGCAGTCGCAGCCGGGCGCGTCGTCGCGGTTGCCAGGTGCCGCGAGAATTGGTGATGGGCAACATGTGTCGCCCTTCCATGCCTCGATGCCCTCCCTGACCGCGATGGCGGCGATGATCAGACCCGCAATCGGGTCCGCCCACGACCAGCCGAACAGGCTGTTGAGCGCCAGCCCTACGAGGAGCACAGCCGACAGGTAGGTGCACAACAGGGTTTGCTTGGAATCCGCTACGGCGGATAGTGATCCGAGTTCGCGCCCGGCCCGGCGCTGCGCGTAGGACAGCGCCGGCATGATGGCCAGGCTGACCGCTGCGAGGACGATGCCGATGGTGGAGTGTTCGGCTTCACCGACCCCGAGCAAGGCGCGGACGGCATCCACGGTGACGTAGGTGGCCAGCCCGAAGAACGAGAACGCGATGATGCGCAAGGCCACCTTCTCGCGTGCCTCGGGGTCGCGCCCGGCGAACTGCCATGCGACCGCCGCCGCCGACGACACCTCGATGACCGAATCGAGCCCGAACCCGATCAGCGCGGTGGAGGACACCCGCGTGCCCTCGGTGATTGCCACGATGGCCTCGATGACGTTGTAGGAGATCGTGGCGGCGACGAATAGCCGAATGCGGCGGGACAGTAACGCGCGCCGGGCATCAGTCAAAGCTGTGCCGCGCGCCGGGGACGCCATCAGTCGCACCCGCACACGGTGCCGTCGGCGCCAACGCACCGGCAGTCGGGGTCAACGGCGAGGACCATGCCCATGAGGTCATCCAGGGCGTGACCGATGCGCGTGTCGGCCAACTCATATCGCGTGCGGCGACCTTCCGGCACCGCCACCACCAGCCCGCAGCCGCGCAGGCATGCCAAGTGATTCGAGAGCATCTGACGCGATACGCCGATTCGGTCGGCGAGATCGGCGGGGTAGCTCGGGGCGGCGTTGAGGCTGAGCAGGATGCGAGTCCGCGTGGTGTCCGATAGGGCGTGGCCGAATCGTGCCAGCGCGTCGGTGTGGGCGAGTGTCTGCATCTCGTCAAAGTACATCGAAACGTGTATTCATAGAAGTCTGTACTGGAATCGCTTGGCTATCGTGCGCGCAAGCACCGCCCGACACGCACGGTTTCGCGGTCGATTTTCGTTCGTCATGTGGCGGCGTCCGTAACGCCGTATTTCGCCATCATGATCTGACCATGCCCGCCGTCACCGGCCAGCAGGTCGCCGAATTTCTCGGCCAGGGCGACAACTCCGAGGCCGTCGCCCTGGCCGGGGATCACGCCGCCACCATCACCGCTTTGGCGCGCAGCTACACCCGAGGACGTGGGTTCGTCGGAGCCGACCCCGCCGAGGACATCGCGGCCGTGATCGTCACTGCCACAGCGCGTCTCGTCGCCACCCCGAGCAGATCGCGACGGACTACGGCAGCGTGTCACTGCGCGGTGGCTGGCAAGGCTGGAACCTTGCCGAACAGATCGTGCTCAGTCGGTACCGGGTCCGGGCGCTCTGATGCTTGGCCGCGACAAGATCACCGTTCACTTCCGCGACCGGTCGACCAACGCCGAGTTCTCTCGCACCGTGTACGGCACCGTGGTGACAGAACAGCTCGACGGCAAGGTGGTCGAGCCGATGCCTGGCCGTCCGGTGTTCGCGAATTTCTATCGCGTCATCGTGCCGCGGAGCGTGCAGACGGCCTTGGCGGTCGCGTCGGTGACGTCGATCGACTTCGCCGGTCGCGAAACGGCATACTCCCGGTTCGAGAACGGGTTGACGCCGATCTACGACGGCCGCGGACGGGTCCGACACTACGAGGGTGTGGTCCGGTCGAGCTGACCGCTTGGACACTTTCCGACGTCGCAGTTGTGCGTTAGTTGCGCGGCTGGGGCGAAAACACGCCTTGACCTGGTGCCCCCGGCAGGATTCGAACCTGCGGCCTTCTGCTCCGGAGGCAGACGCTCTATCCCCTGAGCTACGGGGGCGCAATTGCGCCATTGGGGCCTGCACAGCCTAACGCATCCCGGGGACTGGTTTGTCCCCGGTAATCGATTCGGGCCGCGACCACCTCAGACCATAGGATGGACCCTCGTGACACCCGCCGACCTGGCCCAGCTGCTCAAGGACACCGCCGCTGCGGTGCTGACCGCCCATGACCTGGACACCGCAGCACTTCCCGCCACGGTGACTGTCGAGCGCCCCCGCAACCCTGAGCACGGAGATTACGCCACTAACCTGGCCCTGCAGGTCGGCAAGAAGGTCGGCGCCAACCCTCGTGAGCTGGCCGGCTGGCTCGCCGAGGCGCTGTCCGCTGCCGACGGCATCGCCGCCGCCGACGTCGCCGGCCCCGGCTTCGTCAACCTGCGCATCGACGCCGCCGCCCAGGGCCGCATCGTCGACAACGTGATCGATGCCGGCCAGGCTTACGGACACTCCACGGTGCTGGCAGGGGAGAAGGTCAACCTCGAGTTCGTCTCGGCCAACCCCACCGGGCCCATCCACATCGGCGGCACCCGCTGGGCTGCGGTCGGTGATGCCCTCGGCCGCCTGCTGGCCACCCAAGGCGCAGCCGTGACACGCGAGTACTACTTCAACGACCACGGCGCCCAGATCGACAGGTTCGCCCGGTCCCTGGTGGCCGCCGCCCACGGCCAGCCCGCACCCGAGGACGGCTACGCCGGTGACTACATCACCGATATCGCGGCCAAGGTGCTGGAGCAGGCCCCCGACGTGCTGAGCCTGCCTGACGAGCAGCAGCAGGAGACCTTCCGGGCAATCGGGGTGGACCTGATGTTCACCCACATCAAAGAATCCCTGCACGAGTTCGGCACCGATTTCGACGTCTACACCCACGAAGACTCGATGCACACCTCCGGTCGGGTGGCCGAGGCCATCGCGCAACTGCGCAAGACCGGCAATATCTACGAGAAGGACGGCGCAACCTGGTTGCGCACCACCGAGTTCGGGGACGACAAGGACCGTGTCGTCATCAAGAGCGACGGGCAACCCGCCTACATCGCCGGCGATCTGGCCTACTACCTCGACAAGCGGCAGCGCGGCTTCGACCTGTGCATCTACATGCTCGGCGCCGACCACCACGGCTACATCGCCCGGCTCAAAGCGGCCGCCGCGGCGCTGGGGGATGACCCCAACACCGTCGAGGTGCTGATCGGTCAGATGGTCAACCTGGTCCGCGACGGCCAACCGGTCCGGATGAGCAAGCGTGCCGGCACCGTCATCACCCTTGACGACCTGGTGGACGCACTCGGCGTCGACGCCGCCCGGTACGCGCTGATCCGGTCCTCGGTGGACACCGCGATCGACATCGATCTGCAGCTGTGGTCATCGGCATCGAGTGAAAACCCGGTCTACTACGTGCAATACGCGCATGCACGGTTGTCGGCGCTGGCCCGCAACGCAGCTGAGCTGGGCCTGATCCCCGACACCGGGCACCTCGACCTGCTGACCCATGACAAAGAAGGCACGTTGATCCGCAGCATCGGCGAGTTCCCACGGGTGCTCGAGACGGCGGCCAATCTGCGTGAGCCGCACCGGGTATGCCGCTACCTCGAAGATCTCGCCGGCGACTACCACCGGTTCTACGACTCCTGCCGGGTGCTGCCCCAGGGTGATGAAACGCCCGGGGACCTGCATCAGGCGCGGCTGGCCCTGTGCCAGGCAACCCGACAGGTCATCGCCAACGGTCTGGCCATCCTCGGCGTCAGCGCCCCGGAGCGGATGTGAACGCCCACCCCGCCGGGCCCCGGCACGCCGAAGAGATCCAACACGGCGGCGCGCCCGCCAAGCCGCAGAGCTCCGCTGAAGTCTTGCAGCTGGCGCCGAATGTGTGGCCGCGCAACTGTGTCCGCGGTGATGACGGCATGGTCAGCATTGCCGGGGTCCCCATCTCCGATCTGGCGGCCGAGTACGGCACCCCGTTGTTCGTGATCGACGAGGAGGATTTCCGGTTCCGCTGCCGCGAGATCGCCTCCGCGTTCGGTGGTGGCGACTATGTGCGCTACGCCGCCAAAGCGTTCCTGTGCACCGAGATCGCCCGCTGGGTCAATGAAGAAGGTCTGGCGCTGGACGTCTGCAGCGGCGGTGAGCTGGCGGTCGCGCTGCACGCCGACTTCCCGGCGGAGCGAATCGCCTTGCACGGCAACAACAAGTCCGTCGACGAATTGACCGCCGCCGTCAAGGCGGGCGTGGGTCACGTTGTCGTCGACTCGCTGCTCGAGATCGAGCGCCTCGACGCGATCGCCGGCGACGCCGGAATCGTGCAGGACGTTCTGGTGCGTGTCACCGTCGGCGTCGAAGCCCACACCCACGAGTTCATCTCCACCGCCCACGAGGACCAGAAGTTCGGATTGTCGCTGGCGTCCGGCGCGGCCCTCGAAGGTGTGCGCCGCGTCTTCGAAGCCGACAACCTGCGGCTGGTGGGTCTGCACAGCCATATCGGCTCGCAGATCTTCGACGTCGCCGGTTTCGAGATCGCGGCCCGACGGGTGCTCGGACTACTGCGCGATGTGGTGGCCGAGTTCGGAGTGGACAAGACCGCGCAGATCTCCACCGTCGATCTCGGTGGCGGTTTGGGGATTTCGTATCTGCCTCAGGATGATCCGCCACCGATGGACGAGCTGGCGGACAAGCTCAAAGCAATCGTGCACGACGAGTCCGAAGCACTCGGGTTGCCGACGCCGAAACTGGTGGTCGAGCCCGGGCGCGCGATCGCCGGTCCCGGCACCGTCACGCTCTACCAGGTCGGCACGGTCAAGGACGTCGCGATCAGCACTACCGCGTACCGGCGCTACATCAGCGTGGACGGTGGCATGAGCGACAACATCCGCACTTCGCTCTATGGCGCCGAGTACGACATCCGGCTGGTGTCCCGCAACAGTGCGGCGGCGCCGATTCTGGCTCGCGTCGTCGGAAAGCATTGCGAGAGTGGAGATATCGTCGTACGCGACGCCTGGGTCTCCGAAGACGTGGCCCCCGGTGACCTGATGGCCGTCGCCGCCACCGGCGCCTACTGCTATTCGATGTCGAGCCGTTACAACCTCCTTGGCCGCCCTGCTGTGGTGGCCGTGCGCGACGGGCGAGCCCGCCTGATCCTGCGCCGGGAGACGGTCGACGATCTACTGAGTTTGGAAGTGAGGTGACCCATGACGGGTGATGAGAAGACGGTCGGCATAGCGGTTTTGGGACTGGGCAATGTCGGCAGCGAGGTTGTCCGCATCATCGAGGAGAGCGCCGACGACCTGGCCGCCCGCATCGGTGCGCCGCTGGTGCTGCGCGGTATCGGCGTGCGCCGAGTCGCCGATGATCGCGGGGTGCCGTCGGAGATGTTGACCGACGACATCGAAGAGCTGGCGGCCCGCGAGGACGTCGACATCGTCGTCGAACTGATGGGACCGGTCGAACCCGCGCGCAAGGCGATCCTCACCGCCCTCGAACACGGCAAGTCCGTCGTCACCGCGAACAAGGCGCTGCTGGCCCAATCCACCGGTGAACTCGCCCAGGCTGCCGAGAACGCCCAGGTGGACCTGTATTTCGAGGCGGCGGTGGCGGGCGCCATCCCGGTGATCCGGCCGCTCACCCAGTCGCTGGCCGGCGACACCGTGGTCCGGGTCGCGGGCATCGTCAACGGCACGACCAACTACATCTTGTCCGCCATGAACGACACCGGCGCCACCTACGACGACGCACTGGCCGACGCCGGTGCCCTCGGTTATGCCGAGGCTGATCCGACTGCTGATGTCGAGGGTTACGACGCAGCCGCCAAGGCCGCCATCCTGGCCTCGATCGCCTTCCATACCCGGGTGACCGCCGATGACGTATACCGCGAAGGCATCACCAAGGTGACCGCCGAGGACTTCGAGTCCGCCAAGGCGTTGGGCTGCACCATCAAACTGCTGTCGATCTGCGAGCGGATCACCTCCGACGAAGGCCCGGAACGGGTTTCGGCGCGCGTGTACCCGGCGCTGGTGCCGTTGGATCATCCGCTGGCCTCGGTTGGTGGAGCGTTCAACGCGGTGGTGGTCGAAGCCGAAGCCGCCGGCCGCCTGATGTTCTACGGCCAGGGAGCCGGCGGAGCCCCGACCGCTTCGGCAGTCATGGGTGATGTGGTGATGGCTGCCCGCAACCGCGTGCAGGGTGGCCGTGGCCCGCGCGAGTCCAAGTACGCGCAGCTGCCCATCGCGCCGATCGGCTTCATCCCGACCCGCTACTACGTCAGCCTCTACGTCGCCGACCGTCCGGGCGTGTTGTCCTCGGTCGCAGCGGAATTCGCCAAACGGGAAGTCAGCATCGCCGAGGTGCGCCAGGAGGGCGTGGTCAACGAGGGTGGACAGCGAGTCGGCGCCCGGATCGCCGTCCTCACGCACCAGGCCACCGATGCGGCGCTCAGCGACACCATCGCCGCGCTCGAGGACCTCGACGTGGTGTCCAGTGTTGCCAGCGTGCTGCGCATGGAAGGAGCAGGTGAATGAGTGGGGACAAGACACCCGTGCACACACCGTGGCCGGGACTGATCGAGGCGTACCGCGATCGCCTGCCTGTCGGTGACGACTGGACTCCGATCACCCTCCTGGAAGGCGGCACCCCGCTCATCCATGCCACGAGGTTGAGCGAACACACCGGCTGCACCGTGCATTTGAAGGTCGAAGGCCTCAATCCGACGGGATCCTTCAAGGACCGTGGGATGACGATGGCGGTCACCGATGCACTGGCTCGCGGTCAGAAGGCTGTGCTGTGCGCATCCACCGGCAACACCTCCGCTTCGGCAGCGGCCTACGCCGCCCGCGCCGGCATCACCTGTGCCGTGCTGATCCCGCAGGGCAAGATCGCCATGGGCAAGCTGGCCCAAGCAGTGATGCACGGCGCCAGGATCATTCAGATCGACGGCAACTTCGACGACTGCCTGGAACTGGCCCGCAAGATCACCGCCGACTTCCCGACCATCGCGCTGGTCAACAGCGTCAACCCGGTGCGGATCGAGGGCCAGAAGACCGCGGCGTTCGAAATCGTCGACGCTCTGGGTTACGCCCCTGACGTACACGCACTTCCGGTCGGCAACGCCGGCAACATCACCGCGTACTGGAAGGGCTACCGGGAGTACCACCGCGACGGGCTGGCCGACAAGCTGCCGCGGATGCTCGGAACGCAGGCGGCCGGCGCAGCGCCCCTGGTGACCGGCGAGCCGGTGAAGAACCCCGAGACCATCGCCACCGCCATCCGAATCGGCGCACCGGCGTCGTGGGCTGCGGCCGTCGCCGCTCAGCAGGAGTCTGAGGGCCGCTTCATCGCCGCCACCGACGAGGAGATCCTGGCGGCCTACCGCCTGGTCGCCAGCAGTGAAGGGGTCTTCGTCGAGCCGGCGTCAGCCGCCAGCATCGCCGGACTCCTGAAGTCCATCGAAGACGGCTGGGTCGCTCGCGGCTCGACCGTGGTGTGCACCGTCACCGGCAATGGCCTCAAGGACCCCGACACCGCGCTCAAGGGCATGCCCACCGTCACCGCCGTGCCCGTCGACCCCGTCGCGGTCGTCGCACAGTTGGGCCTGGGCTAGCCAGATGACCCAGGTTCTGCCCGTCGGCCTCACCGCCACCGCCACCGTCGCCGCCTCCAGCGCCAACCTCGGCCCCGGCTTCGACAGCCTCGGTGTGGCTGTCGGTCTCTATGACGAAATCATCGTCGAGACAACAGAATCGGGAGTCGGCGTAGAGGTCGAGGGTGAAGGCTCCGGTCAGGTTCCGCTGGGCTCGGACCACCTGGTGGTACGGGCGATCGAACGCGGGCTGGTGGAAACCGGGCTACGCGCACCCGGGCTGATGGTGCGGTGCCGCAACGTGATTCCGCATTCCCGGGGCCTCGGTTCCTCCGCGGCTGCTGTTGTCGGCGGGCTGGCTGTGGTCAATGGACTTGCGGCACAGATGGATGCGCTCGTGATGAGCGAAGATCGACTGGTCCAGTTGTCCTCGGAATTCGAAGGCCATCCCGACAATGCCGCCGCCGCGGTGCTCGGTGGGGCGGTGGTGTCGTGGACGGAGAGCGCAGACATCTCCGGCGGTGACCCGACATATGCCGCCGCCGCGATCCACCTGCATCCGGACATCCATCTGTTCCCGGCCATCCCCGAGGTTCGCTCGTCCACCGCGGAAACCAGGGTGTTGCTGCCGGAGCAGGTCAGCCACACCGCTGCCCGGTTCAATCTGAGCCGCGCCGCGCTGTTGGTGGTTGCCCTCACCGAGCGGCCCGACTTGCTGATGCCCGCGACCGAGGACGTGCTGCACCAACCGCAACGCGGTCCGGCGATGCCGGCGTCAGCGGAATATTTGCGACTGCTGCGCGGTTGTGGAGTTGCAGCGGTGCTGTCCGGGGCCGGACCTGCAGTTTTGGCATTCAGTACCTCGTCGGAGCTGCCCAGTGAGGCGCTCGAGTACGGTGCCGCTCACGGATTCACGGTCAACGAGATGAGCGTGGGCGACGGAGTTCGCTGGAGTGCCGGAGTGCCAGTCAAGGCCTAGAGCCGGAAAACCCGCAACGCAACACGCACCCGCGGGTTGAGGCGTTCTTGCTTCCGCCAAAGAAGCGGGCTATTGTCGGTCCCGTCCCGGCAATCGCAGCGTCTTCTGCGCCGACACTAGGACGACCACCAACTTTCTCGTGCTCAACTTGTGGCTGACGGTTCGCCATTGCCCGCGAATCCAGGCATTCACCGTTGCCGAGCCGACGGTGGGACTTCGCGCTCAGCGTTTTGCTGAGCGCAGCTGAACCCCCATATGACACGCAGTGGGGGAAGAAAGGAAATCCGTGACTGATACGGACCTCATCACGGCTGACAGCGCTACCCAAACCGAGCTGCCGACCGTGACTTCTGACGTCTCGACGCCTCGCGGTTCCGCCGGGGTCGCCTCTGACAAGTCGAGCAGCTCGCTCACCTCGATGGTGCTGCCTGAGCTGCGCGCCCTCGCGACCCGAGTTGGCGTCAAGGGGACGTCGGGTATGCGCAAGGGCGACCTGATCGCCGCGATCCGCGAACGCCAGGCCAGTGCCGGCGGCGGCTCGGCGCCCGGCGACACCACCACCAACGGCGGATCCACCGAATCCGCCCAGGCTGCGCCTGCGGCCACCCAGACTCCGGACGCCCCGGCCGAGCCGCGTCGTCGGGAACGCCGCAGTGCCTCCCGCCAGTCGGGATCGCCGGCGGACAAGACTGCCGAGCAGTCCGCTGACAAAGCCGCTGACAAAGCCGCCGACAAGCCGGCTGAGCAGCCGCAGGCCGTGGCCGCTGAGCAGGTCAAGCAGGAGAACCAGCCCAAACGGGAGGCCCGGCAGCGGTCCGAGGACAAATCGTCCCGGACTGACGGTGCTGAAGACGCGCCGAAGCAGGAACAGGCACCCAGGCAGCAGGACGCCCCGAAGCGGCAGGACGCGCCCAAGCAGGACCGCGGTGGCGATCAGCAGGACTCGCCCAAGCAGGACCGGGGTGGCGATCAGCAGGGCAACCAGCAGAATCGCAACAACCGCAACAACGAGAACCGCAACAACGAGAACCGCAACAGCGAGAACCGCAATAACGACAACCGCAACAACAACAACAACGACGATGACGATGATGGTCGTCAGGGTCGGCGTGGCCGCCGCTTCCGTGACCGGAAGCGTCGTGGCGAACGCGGTGGCGAAGGCGGCGGCGGAAACGACCGCGATACCGAACTCCGCGAGGACGATGTCGTTCAGCCGGTCGCCGGCATCCTGGACGTGCTGGACAACTACGCATTCGTCCGCACCTCGGGCTATCTGGCCGGGCCGAACGACGTCTACGTCTCGATGAACATGGTCCGCAAGAACGGCCTGCGCCGCGGTGACGCGGTCACGGGTGCGGTGCGCGTCGCCGCCAAGGAAAGTGGTGACCAGTCCAATCAGCGGCAGAAGTTCAACCCGCTGGTTCGTCTCGACACCGTGAACGGCGGCCCCGTGGACGCCGCGAAGAACCGTCCGGAGTTCGGCAAACTCACGCCGCTCTACCCGAATCAGCGGTTGCGCCTCGAGACGTCCCCGGAAAAGCTGACCACCCGCGTCATCGACCTGATCATGCCGATCGGCAAGGGTCAGCGTGCACTGATCGTGTCGCCGCCCAAGGCCGGTAAGACCACGATCATGCAGGACATCGCCAACGCGATCACCCGCAACAACCCGGAATGCCACCTCATGGTCGTGCTCGTAGATGAGCGCCCCGAAGAGGTCACCGATATGCAGCGCTCGGTCAAGGGTGAGGTCATCGCCTCGACCTTCGACCGGCCGCCGTCTGATCACACCCAGGCTGCAGAGCTGGCCATCGAGCGGGCCAAGCGCCTGGTCGAGCAGGGCAAGGACGTCGTGGTGCTGCTGGACTCGATCACCCGACTCGGCCGCGCATACAACAACGCCTCGCCGGCCTCGGGACGCATCCTGTCCGGTGGTGTCGATTCCACCGCGCTGTACCCGCCCAAGCGTTTCCTGGGTGCCGCGCGCAACATCGAGCACGGCGGCTCGCTGACGATCATCGCCACGGCCATGGTGGAAACCGGCTCCACCGGTGACACCGTGATCTTCGAAGAGTTCAAGGGCACCGGTAACGCCGAGCTCAAGCTCGACCGCAAGATCGCCGAGCGGCGCGTGTTCCCGGCCGTCGACGTCAACCCTTCCGGCACCCGTAAGGATGAGCTGCTGCTCTCGCCGGACGAGTTCGCGGTCGTGCACAAGTTGCGCCGGGTGCTTTCGGGGCTGGACTCGCATCAGGCCATCGACCTGCTGATGAGCCAGTTGCGCAAGACGAAGACCAACTACGAGTTCCTGGTGCAGGTCTCCAAGACCGCCCCCGGGGCGATGGACGACAACGGCTAGTCCGAAACACCACCCGAAAGGCCCCTGAACGCGTCTGCGTCAGGGGCCTTTCGTGTGAGCCAACGTGAAACTCGTTGTGCGATAGCCCAGCACGCGAGAGGTGCCGGGGGGCCGCTGTCAGTTCTGGCGTAACCCGGGCATGACGTAGCGATGCAGATATCCCAGCACCGCGGCGGAGTCGTCGGGATCAAGAGTGTTGCCGGGCACGGTTGCGATGGTGAGCAGGCTGCGGGCCACCCATTCGGCCGCTTCGTCGAGATCGGCGACCTGCACTTCGCCGCGCTCCTGGGCGGCGGCCAGGTACGGGGTCCAGAAGGCCGCGAGGTCGGGCACCAGGCCCTGCACGCCGGCACCCGCGCAGGCGGCGAACTCCTCGGGTTCTTCCTGGCGCAGCTTCATCAGCAGGGCGCCGGGGGAGTCGTAGGCGGTTCGCCCGTGCCTCACCCCGGCGGCGATCTGCTCGGGCAGTGTCTCGACTCCGGCGAGGACGGCGTGCGACTCGCCCCAGAATTCGTCGTTGAGGCGGACGATCGCCGCGCCCAGCAGTGCGGCTTTGTCGGGGAAGTGGCGGTAGAGCCAACCTCGTGACACCCCGGCCGCCTCGGCGACCTCCGACACCGTGGTGGCTCGGATTCCCTTCTCGCGCAGGCACAGTTCGGCAGCGTCGATCAATCGATCGCGCACCGTTTTCCCGGGCGGGTGAGCCGTGCGTGGCTGCGCGTCTGGACTTGCGGTCACCGTGTCGAATCCTCGATTTTCCGACGAAATTGGCCTGACGCTGACTATCTTCGCAGAACCGCCGGTCCGACCGTGGCAGATGTGCAACTGTGGCCGTAGACAGATTGCGAGTTCTGTTCACTCGCCGGGGCGGGCGTTGACACGAGGTGGTGTGAATCAGTGGCGGAGACGGTCCAGCAGCTGTTGCGGGAACGCAAAAGCGACCCTTCGATCGCGGTCAAGTTCGACGATCGGCAGTGGACCTGGGATGAACACCTGACACAAGCCGAAACCCAAGCCGCCGCACTACTGGGTATCGCAGACCGGGACCGTCCGGTGCACGTCGGCGCGCTACTGGGCAACACTCCCGAGATGCTGACCGCCATGGCCGCCGCCGCGCTGGGTGGCTACGTGCTGTGCGGGATCAACAACACCCGTCGCGGTGCGGCGCTGGCCGGAGACATTTTGCGCTCGGACTGCCAGATCCTGCTCACCGACGCCGCGCACCGCGACCTGCTCGACGGCCTGGACCTCCGCGGAGTCCGGGTCCTCGACACCACGACGCCGGACTGGTCCGAGCTGCTCGACAGTGCGGGAAACCTGGCGCCCTACCGCGAGGTCGGGCCCACCGACACCTTCATGATGATCTTCACCTCCGGGACCAGCGGTGACCCCAAGGCCGTCCAGGTGGCGCACATGACCGTGCTGTTCGCCGGTCTGGCTCTGGTGCAGCGGTTCGACGTCACCCGCGACGACGTCTGCTACCTGTCGATGCCGCTGTTCCACTCCAACGCGCTGCTGGCCGGCTGGGGTGTGGCCGTCGGGTCCGGGGCGGCGATGGCGCCGGCCACTTTCTCGGCATCAGGGCTGATCCACGACCTGCGCCGCTACGGTGCCACCTATATGAACTACGTGGGTAAACCCCTGGCATATGTGTTGGCCACCCCGGAAAACCCCGACGACGCCGACAACCCGCTGCGGGTGGCGTTCGGCAATGAGGCCGGCGACCGCGACATCGCCGAATTCGGGCGCCGCTTCGGCTGCACGGTCTGGGACGGCTTCGGCTCGACCGAAGGCGCCGTCATCGTCACCCGCGAGGAGCACTGTCCGCCGGGTTCGGTCGGCAAGGGCTTCCCCGGCGTCGCGATCTATGACCCGAACACCGTGGCGGAGTGTCCGATCGCCGAGTTCGACGCCAACGGTGGTCTGGCCAACGCCGACAAAGCGATCGGCGAACTGGTGAACACCACCGGGGCAGGACTGTTTCAGGGCTACTACAACGACAGCTCGGCGACCGACGAACGGCTTCGCAACGGCATGTACTGGTCGGGTGACCTCGCCTACCGCGACGCTGACGGCTGGATCTACCTGGCGGGGCGAACCGGGGATTGGATGCGGGTCGACGGCGAGAACATGACCTCGGCGCCCATCGAACGGATTCTGATGCGGTTGCCGGTGCTCACCCAGGTCGCGGTGTACGCGGTGCCCGACGAGCACGTGGGCGATCAGGTGATGGCCGCCCTGGTGCTGCACGACGATGCCGAACTCAGCCCCGGCGAGTTCAGCGGCTTCCTGGCAGAGCAGGCCGACCTCTCACCGAAGGCATGGCCGAGACACGTGTGGATTGCTGACGAGCTGCCCGCCACGGCCACCAACAAGGTGCTCAAACGCAGCCTCGTCGCCCAGGGCAGTCGCCCGCAAAGCGGGGTGCTGTGGACCCGCAACGCCCGGTCACGGGAGTATCAGCTCGTCGGGGACGCCGCTGCGAACCGCGTCCAGAACTGACGGGAATTCCAGGCCCCGATCGTGCGTTTTGGGAACAAGACGGCTGACCTGGCATAATTGTCCGTCGACCACCTCAGGTTCCGGTTCACGTCCAGTACAGCCAGGTTCTGGAGATATCCAAGACGGACGACCCGGCGGCCACCAATCGAAGAGGACATTATGAAATCCGGCATTCACCCTGCCTACAAAGAGACCAACGTGGTCTGCGGCTGCGGTAACAGCTTCACCACTCGCAGCACCAAGGACAGCGGCAACATCGTCGTCGAGGTCTGCTCGCAGTGCCACCCGTTCTACACCGGCAAGCAGAAGATCCTCGACAGCGGCGGCCGTGTCGCACGCTTCGAGGCGCGCTACGGCAAGCGCAAGACCGCCGACAAATAGCCACCTGACCGGCGCCCGCTCTGTCGTCACCGCACAGACAGACGGGCGTCGGTTTTGTGTTGTCGGTCTTATTCGCAGTAGGCGGTCCGGGAGGAGGTTGTGATGACGCAGAGCGCAACCGCGATAGACGCGCTGGTGGCCGAACACGCCGACCTCGAGCGACAGTTGTCTGACCCGGCACTGCACGCCGACGCCGCGAACGCCCGTCGTGCCGGCAGGCGGTTCGCCCAGCTGGCCCCGATCGTCGGTACCTACCGCAAGCTGGAGACGGCTCGAGGTGACCTGGAAGCGGCCCGTGAACTGGCCGCCGAGGACGCGTCTTTTGCCGAGGAGCTCGCCGATCTCGAGCGGCGAGTCTCACAGCTGGAGACCCAGCTGGCCGACATGCTGGCCCCCCGGGACCCGCATGACGCCGACGACGTGGTCCTCGAAGTGAAATCCGGTGAGGGCGGCGAGGAGTCAGCGCTGTTCGCCGCCGATCTGGCCCGCATGTACATCCGCTACGCGGAACGCCACGGCTGGACGGTCACCATGCTCGGAGAAACGACGTCCGACCTCGGCGGCTACAAGGACGCCACGCTGTCCATCACCAGCAAGGGGGACTCCTTGGACGGAGTCTGGTCCCGGCTGAAATTCGAAGGCGGCGTGCACCGCGTGCAGCGTGTACCGGTGACGGAATCGCAGGGCCGGGTGCACACGTCGGCGGCGGGGGTCCTGGTCTACCCGGAACCCGAAGAGGTCGAGCAAGTCCAGATCGACGAGTCCGACCTGCGGATCGACGTCTACCGGTCCTCCGGCAAGGGCGGCCAGGGCGTGAACACCACCGACTCGGCAGTCCGCATCACCCACCTCCCGACCGGGATCGTCGTCACCTGCCAGAACGAACGCTCCCAGCTGCAGAACAAGGCGCGGGCCATGCAGGTGCTCGCGGCGCGGTTGCAGGCGCTCAAGGAAGAGCAGGCCTCGGCCGATGCGTCCGCCGATCGCGCCAGCCAAATCCGCACCGTCGACCGCAGTGAGCGGATCCGCACCTACAACTACCCGGAGAACCGGATCGCCGATCACCGGATCAACTTCAAGGCGCACAACCTGGACCAGGTGCTCGACGGTGACCTCGACCCGATCTTCGACGCGCTGGCCGCTGCCGACAAACAGGCCCGGCTGCAGCAGGCGTGATGCGGACGCAGGCTGACGGGCTGGCTGCCGCGATCGCCGCGGCCGCCCAAACCCTCAGCGCTGCGGGCATCAGCTCCGCGCTGGTCGAGGCCGAACAACTGGCCGCACACGTCGCGGGGGTGGACCGGGGGCGACTGCGATTCCTCGATCAGCCCGACTCCGACTTCTTCGCTCGCTACGACCAGCTGGTCGCGGCCCGCTCACGGCGCGTGCCCCAGCAGCATCTGACCGGCACCGCCCCATTCGGCCCGCTGACGCTGCAGGTCGGACCCGGTGTGTTCATTCCCCGCCCGGAAACCGAAGCGCTCTACGAGTGGGCCACCACAGTGCTGGCCGCCGAAGCGCCGACCATCGTCGATCTGTGCACCGGTTCGGGTGCCTTGGCAGTGGCCCTGGCCCGGTACCGTCCCGACGCACACGTCATCGCCGTCGACGACGCGCCCACCGCCCTGCGGTACGCGGCGCGCAATGCCGAAGGCACCACGGTCCGCCTGGTGCAGGCCGACGTCACCGCGTCGGACCTCCTGCCCGAACTGGAAGGTCGGGTCGATCTGGTGGTGGCCAATCCGCCCTACATTCCGGACGGCGCGGACCTGGAACCCGAAGTCGCCGACCATGATCCGCACCATGCGCTGTTCGGGGGGCCCGACGGGATGGCGGTGATCCCGGCGATCGTCAGCCACGCCGGGCGTTGGCTGCGTCCGGGCGGCCGGGTCGCCATTGAGCACGACGACACCACCTCCGAGCGCACCGTTGACATCATCGAGGCCACCGGTCTGTTCCATCAGATCGAGCCGCGGCGTGACCTGGCCGGTCGCCCACGGTTCGTCACTGCTGTCCGGATGGGCGCAACAAATCCCGAGAGGGCGACAAACTCCGAGAGGTCACAGCCATGAGCTCCGTATTCGATTGTGCCGATCCGGCGCAGCGCGAAGCAGGTATCGCGTCCGCGGTGAGCGCGGCCAAGGGGGGCCGGCTGGTCGTGCTGCCCACCGACACCGTCTACGGAATCGGCGCCGACGCCTTCGACGCCTCGGCGGTCGCAGCGCTGTTGGCCGCCAAGGGGCGCGGTCGCGATATGCCGGTGCCGGTGCTGGTTGGGTCCTGGAACACCATCGACGGCCTGGTCTACAGCGTGCCGAACACCGCGCGTGAACTCATCCGGGCGTTCTGGCCGGGCGCGCTGAGCCTGGTCGTGCGACAGGCACCGTCGTTGCACTGGGACCTCGGCGACGCGAACGGCACCGTCATGTTGAGGATGCCGTTGCATCCGGTGGCGATCGACGTGTTGCGCGAAGTGGGTCCGATGGCGGTCTCGAGTGCCAACATCTCCGGCCACCCGCCCGCGGTCACAGTGGATGAGGCCCGCAACCAGCTGGCCGAACTGGTCGAGGTCTACCTCGACGGGGGACCGGCCGAGCAGGCGACGGCCTCGACGATCGTCGACCTCACCGGGGTCGCCCCCAAGATCCTCCGGGTCGGACCGGTGACGGCCGAGGCGATCGGTGAGGTGCTCGGACTCGACCCGGCGACACTGACGAGCTGACGGCCCGGCGACACATGGGGTCTCCACCGCAGAGTGCAGTACGGTTGACCCGGTGTTGAGCGCAGCCGGCGGAACCCATTCCGGGGTCTCTTTCCACGTCGCCGCCGAGCAGCTGCTGGCACTTTCGGACCGCGGTGCGGGCGTCCCGCTGCGCGAGCTGGCACTCGTCGGCCTGACCGCGGCGATCATCACCTATTTCGCCACCGGGGCCGTGCGCAAGCTCGCCGGCCGGGTCGGAGCCGTCGCCTACCCCCGCGAACGCGACGTGCACGTACAGCCCACACCCCGGATGGGCGGTCTGGCGATGTACCTGGGTGTCGTCGCGGCGGTCTTCCTGGCTTCCCAATTACCGGCGCTGACCCGCGGGTTCGTCTACTCCACCGGTATGCCCGCGGTATTGGTCGCCGGTGGCCTGATCATGGCGATCGGCTTGATCGACGACCGGTGGGGGCTCGACGCTCTGACGAAATTCGCCGGGCAGATCACCGCCGCCAGCGTGCTCGTCACCATGGGGGTCGCCTGGAGCGTGCTCTACATCCCGATCGGTGGGGTCGGGACGATCGTGCTGGACCAGACAGCCTCGATCCTGCTGACCCTGGCCCTGACGGTCTCGATCGTCAACGCGATGAACTTCGTGGACGGTCTGGATGGCCTGGCCGCCGGTTTGGGCCTGATCACCGCGCTGGCTATCTGCGCGTTCTCGGTGGGCCTACTGCGGGACCACGGGGGAGACGTGTTGTTCTACCCGCCGGCGGTCATCTCGGTGGTGCTCGCAGGCGCGTGCCTGGGGTTCCTCCCACACAACTTCCACCGCGCGAAGATCTTCATGGGCGACTCCGGCTCCATGCTGATCGGTCTGATGCTGGCAGCCGCGGCGACGTCGGCGGCAGGACCGATCTCGCAGAACGCCTACGGTGCCCGCGACGTGTTCGCGCTGTTGTCGCCGTTCCTACTCGTGGTCGCCGTGGTCTTCGTGCCGGCTCTGGACATGCTCCTGGCGATCGTCCGCCGTACCCGCGCCGGGCGTAGCCCCTTCAGCCCCGACAAGATGCACCTGCACCACCGACTCCTGCAGATCGGGCATTCGCATCGCCGCGTCGTCCTGCTGATCTACCTATGGGTGGGGATTGTGGCGTTCGGGGCGGCAAGCACCATTTTCTTCGACCCGCGTGACACCGGCGCGGTGATGCTGGGCGCCATCGTGGTGGCCGTGATCGTGACGCTGATTCCCTTGCTGCGGCGTCGGGAAAGTCGCTCGAACTGACTTACGACCCTTTGTAGTAGGGGCCCGTTTTTAGCGTTCTACCATGTGGTACGGTTCTGGCAGAACCCGAAATTACCTCGCGGGTTGCCGGCCCGGCCCGGTGGCGAAAGTCGCCTGGCGCCGAAATACGACCGACATAAGGGAGCTACCCCTTGGGTGATTTCAGCGCGCCCACCGCCCTCCGATACGCTCAGGCGGGCGGAGCGCCGACCAGTGGGAATGTGCTTCCGTGAGCGTGGGGATAGAGGTGAAGAAGTGACGACGCCAGCGCACGAAGCGCCGTTGGTGTTTCCATCCGTTGCGTTCCGGCCAGTACGCCTGCTCGTTGTCTGCGTGTTGCTGACCGCGGTCGCAGTGGCGGCCGCAGCGTTCGTGGGAACCATCTGGTTCGGGGTGTTCTTCGGCTTGGGGCTGTGCCTCGGTCTGGTCAACGCACTGATGGTGCGGCGGGCCGTTGAATCGATCACCGCCGAGGACCATCCACTCAAGAAGAAGATGGCGGTCAACTCCGCAATGCGCCTGATGATCATTTCGGTCATCGCGCTCGCCGTCGCGATTTTCTTCAAGGAAAACGGCGGCATCGCCGTCCTGTTCGGACTTGCTATCTTCCAGGCGCTGCTGGTGATGAGCACCAGCATTCCGGTGTTGCGGAAGATCCGCGCCAACGGACTCGACGTCGAAGACGTATCTGCATCGGAATCGAAGGGCTGAGCTGACTCGAATGTCTCAAATGAGCGAGACCGTTCTCGCCGCCGAAGAGGGCGGCGCTGCGATCCACGTTGGACACCACACCATGGTGTTCGAGCTGTTCGGCATGACGTTCAACGGCGACACCATCCTCGCCACCGCGATCACCGCAGCCATCATCATCGGCCTGGCGTTCTTCCTGAAGTCGAAAGTCACCTCCACCGGCGTCCCCGGCGGGGTGCAGCTCTTCTGGGAGGCGCTCACCATCCAGATGCGCCAGCAGATCGAAGGTTCGATCGGCATGAAGGTCGCGCCGTTCGTGCTGCCGCTGTCGGTGGCCCTGTTCGCGTTCATCCTGATCTCGAACTGGCTGGCCGTGCTGCCGTTGCAGTACGGCGGGTCCGATGGTGCCGCCGCGGAGCTCTACAAGCCGCCGGCCTCGGACATCAACTTCGTGCTGGCGCTGGCGTTGTTCGTCTTCATCTGCTACCACGCCGCAGGCGTCAAGCGTCGCGGCATCATCGGTCACCCGATCAAGGTGGTCAAGGGTCACGTCGCCTTCCTGGCGCCGATCAACATCGTCGAAGAGCTCGCCAAGCCGATCTCGCTCGCACTGCGACTCTTCGGCAACATCTTCGCCGGTGGCATCCTGGTTGCGCTGATCGCGATGTTCCCCTGGTACATCCAGTGGCTACCCAATGCGATCTGGAAGACCTTCGACCTCTTCGTCGGTCTCATCCAGGCGTTCATCTTCTCGCTGCTGACGATCCTGTACTTCAGCCAGTCCATGGAATTGGACGAGCACGACACGCACTGACCACAACTGAACACGAACGACCACTGAGCTCTGGCGGTGGCCCCGCCAGTTACCAAGGAGGAAAAAAGGAATGGAAATCGATCCAAACGCCATCATCACGGCCGGCGCTCTGATCGGCGGTGGATTGATCATGGGTGGCGGCGCCATCGGCGCTGGTATCGGCGACGGTATCGCGGGTAACGCGCTGATCTCCGGAATCGCCCGGCAGCCCGAGGCCCAGGGCCGGCTGTTCACGCCGTTCTTCATCACCGTCGGTCTGGTCGAGGCTGCTTACTTCATCAACCTGGCCTTCATGGCGCTGTTCGTCTTCGCGACGCCGGGCCTGCAGTAATCCAACGGCATGACTGAACTCACCGTATCCATCCTCGCCGCCGAAGAAGGCGGGGGCCAGAGCAACTTCCTGGTCCCCAACGGCACCTTCTTCGCGGTGCTGCTCATCTTCCTGATCACCCTCGGCGTGATCGCGAAATGGGTTGTGCCACCGGTCAGCAAGGTCCTCGCCGAGCGCGAGGCCATGCTGGCCAAGACGGCCGCGGACAACCGCAAGTCCGCCGAGCAGGTCGCAGCCGCCCAGGCTGACTACGACGAGGCCATGGCCGGTGCACGTTCTGAGGCGTCGGCCATCCGTGACGATGCTCGTACGTCTGGCCGGCAGGTCATCGACGAGAAGCGCGCCGAGGCCAACGGCGTCGTCGCCGAGACCGTGCAGGAAGCAGATGAGCAGCTGACCGCTCAGCGCACGTCCACAGAATCCGAGCTGCAGAGCTCGGTGGACGGTCTGTCCGCAACATTGGCAAGCCGTATCCTCGGCGTCGATGTGAAATCAGGTGGGAGCAGCTAGATGTCGACATTCATCGGCCAGCTGATCGGGTTCGCGGTCATCGTGTTCATCCTCGTCAAGTGGGTGGTGCCGCCCATCAAGAACCTGATGCGCAAGCAGCAGGACGCCGTGCGCGCCGCTCTGGCGGAGAGCGCTGAGGCGGAAAAGAAACTCGCGGACGCGGACGCCATGCACGCCAAGGCTCTCGCCGACGCCAAGGCACAATCGGCCAAGGTGACCGAGGAGGCCCGCACCGACTCTGAGCGCATCGCTGCCCAGCTGAAGGACCAGGCCGCTTCGGAAGCCGAGCGCATCAAGTCCCAGGGTGAGCAGCAGGTCCAACTGTTGCGCCAACAGACCATCCGCTCACTCCGGCAGGAGCTCGGCACCGAGTCCGTGCAGAAAGCCGAAGAACTGGTGCGCCGGTACGTGTCCGACCCGGCGTCGCAGGCCGCGACCGTCGACCGCTTCCTGGGCGACCTCGAAGCCATGGCGCCGTCGCCGGCCGTACTGGAGGCCGGGGCGTCACTGAACCTGCGGGCCGCCAGCCGCGAGTCGCTGGCCGAACTGGTCAAGAAGTTCGACCAGACGGCAGCCGGGCTGGACGCCGCAGGGCTCACCACACTGGCTGATGATCTGGCCGGGGTGGCCAAGCTCCTCCTGGACGAGCCGGTGATCAACAAGCACCTGGCAGATCCGACGGACAACCCGTCGCCGAAGGTGCAACTGGCCGAGCGCCTGCTCGACGGCAAGGTCAGTGCACCCGCGCTCGAGGTCATCAAAGCGGCTGCGGCGCAGCGTTGGTCCGCGGAATCCAACCTCGTCGACGCCATCGAGCATGTGGCGCGGCTGGCCCTGCTGGTGCGTGCCGACAAGAGCAACGAGGGTGAAGCCGTCGAGGAGCAACTGTTCCGCGTCAGCCGGATCCTCGATCAGGAACCGCGTTTGACCAGCCTGCTCACGGACTACACCGCGCCGGCGCAGGGCCGGGTCGGGCTGCTGCGCAAGGTCCTCGACAGCACCGGCGAGGTCAACGACACCGCCGAAGCGCTGTTGTCACAGACCGTCGAGCTGCTCCGAGGCGAACGAGCGGACGAAGCGGTGCTCGATCTGGCCGAACTCGCGGTGGCCCGGCGCGGCGAGGTCGTCGCGCAGGTGACTGCGGCAGCCGACCTGACCGAGCAGCAGCGCGACCGTCTCACCGAGGTTCTCGGCCGGATCTACAACCACCCGGTGTCGATCCAGCTCAACGTCGACCCGGATCTCCTCGGCGGACTGCTGATCGCTGTCGGCGACGAAGTGATCGACGGATCCATCTCCTCTCGGCTCGCCGCCGCCCGCACTGGGCTGCCGGACTGAGCGAGCGAACGCACGCATCCAGAGCATCTGAAGAAACACGAAGGCAGGAAGACGAAAAGCCATGGCAGAGTTGACTATCTCGGCTGCTGATATCGAAGGCGCGATCGAGGACTACGTCTCCTCCTTCGCTGCTGAGTCCGAACGCGAAGAAATCGGCACCGTCGTCGACGCGGGTGATGGTATCGCCCACGTCGAGGGCCTGCCCTCGGTGATGACCCAGGAGCTGCTGGAATTCCCGGGCGGCGTCCTCGGTGTCGCACTGAACCTCGATGAGCACAGCGTCGGCGCCGTGATCCTGGGTGACTTCGAGAAGATCGAGCAGGGCCAGCAGGTCAAGCGGACCAACGAGGTGCTTTCGGTACCCGTCGGCGACGCGTTCCTCGGTCGTGTCGTCAACCCGCTGGGTGAGCCCATCGACGGGCAGGGCGATATCGCGGCCACCACCCGTCGCGCCCTCGAGCTGCAGGCGCCGTCGGTGGTGCAGCGCCAGGGTGTCTCGGAGCCGCTGCAGACCGGTATCAAGGCGATCGACTCGCAGACCCCGATCGGCCGTGGACAGCGCCAGCTGATCATCGGTGACCGCAAGACCGGTAAGACTGCCGTGGCCGTCGACACGATCCTCAACCAGCGGCAGGCCTGGGAGACCGGTGACCCCAAGCAGCAGGTGCGGTGTGTGTACGTCGCGATCGGGCAGAAGGGCACCACGATCGCCAGCGTGAAGCGCGCCCTCGAAGACGGTGGCGCGATGGAGTACACCACCATCGTCGCCGCACCCGCGTCTGACGCGGCCGGCTTCAAGTGGCTGGCGCCGTACACCGGCTCGGCCATCGGCCAGCACTGGATGTACGACGGCAAGCACGTCCTCATCGTGTTCGATGATCTGTCCAAGCAGGCCGACGCCTACCGCGCGATCTCGCTGCTGCTGCGTCGCCCGCCGGGCCGCGAGGCGTTCCCGGGCGACGTGTTCTACCTGCATTCGCGTCTCCTGGAGCGTTGCGCCAAGCTGTCCGACGAACTCGGCGGTGGTTCGATGACCGGCCTGCCGATCATCGAGACCAAGGCCAACGACATCTCGGCGTTCATCCCCACCAACGTCATCTCGATCACCGACGGCCAGTGCTTCCTGGAGTCCGACCTGTTCAACCAGGGCGTGCGTCCGGCCATCAACGTCGGTGTCTCGGTGTCCCGCGTGGGTGGTGCGGCCCAGATCAAGGCCATGAAAGAGGTGGCCGGCTCGCTGCGCCTCGACCTGTCGCAGTACCGCGAGCTGGAGGCCTTCGCGGCTTTCGCCTCGGACCTGGATGCGGCCTCGAAGGCGCAGCTGGACCGCGGTGCTCGGCTGGTGGAGCTGCTCAAGCAGCCGCAGTACAGCCCGCTGTCCGTGGAGGAGCAGGTCGTCGCGATCTTCCTCGGCACCAAGGGTCACCTCGATTCGGTACCCGTCGAGGACGTGCAGCGGTTCGAATCCGAGCTCCTGGAGCACGTCAAGGCGTCGCATGACGGGATCCTGACCGAAATCCGCGAGACCAAGAAACTCTCCGAGGACAACGACAAGAAACTCGTCGATGTCATCAACGAGTTCAAGAAGGGCTTCTCGGCCACCGACGGCAGCTCTGTCTCGGTGAACGAAGCCGAGGCTGACGCTCTTGACCCGGATGACGTCGAGAAGGAATCGGTGAAGGTTCGCAAGCCGGCTCCGAAGAAGAAGTAGATCCGGTTCGTTTAGGTAGCTACTAGAGAGCTGGAATCAGATGGCAGCAACACTTCGCGAGCTACGTGGGCGCATCCGCTCCGCCGGGTCGATCAAAAAGATCACCAAGGCCCAGGAGCTGATCGCGACCTCACGTATCGCCAAGGCGCAGGCCCGCGTGCAGGCGGCTCGGCCCTACGCCGACGAGATCACCAACATGCTCACCAACCTGGCCAGCGCCAGCGCGCTGGATCACCCGTTGCTCGTCGAGCGGGAGAATCCCAAGCGCGCTGCGGTACTGGTGGTGTCCTCCGACCGAGGTCTGTGCGGCGCCTACAACGCCAACGTGCTGCGCCGCGCCGAGGAGCTGTTCTCGTTGCTGCGCGAAGAGGGCAAGAAGCCGGTCCTCTACGTGGTGGGCCGTAAGGCGTTGGGTTACTACAGCTTCCGTGGCCGTGACGTCATCGAATCGTGGACGGGCTTCTCGGAGAACCCCACGTACGACAACGCCCGGGAGATCGCCGACACCTTGGTGACGGCGTTCATGTCCGGTGCCGACGACGAAGGTGACGACGCCGGCGACGACGGCATCCTCGGTGTCGACGAACTCCACGTCGTGACCACAGAGTTCCGGTCGATGCTGTCGCAGGTCGCCGAAGCCCGCCGGATCGCGCCCATGGTGGTCGAGTACGTCGGCGAAGAGGAGACCGGGCCGCACACGCTCTTCTCCTTCGAGCCGGACGCCGAGACCCTGTTCGGCGCGCTTCTGCCCCGGTATGTGGCGACCCGCGTCTACTCGGCGCTGCTGGAGGCCGCTGCCTCGGAGTCCGCGTCACGACGCCGGGCCATGAAGTCCGCGAGCGACAACGCCGACGATCTGATCAAGGCGCTGACGCTGGAAGCCAACCGCGAGCGCCAGGCGCAGATCACCCAGGAAATCAGCGAGATCGTCGGCGGCGCCAACGCCCTGGCCGACGCCTAGCCAACAACACTCAAAAGCCTCACCAGGAAGCGAAGAAGATATGACTGCCACTGCTGAAAAGACCACGACAGGGCGCGTCGTTCGCATCACCGGCCCCGTCGTGGACGTCGAGTTCCCTCGCGGCTCGGTGCCCGAGCTGTTCAACGCGCTGCACGCCGAGATTGCCTACAAGGAACTCGCCAAGACCCTGACCCTGGAGGTCGCGCAGCACCTCGGTGACAACCTGGTGCGCACCATCTCCATGCAGCCCACCGACGGCCTGGTCCGCGGCGTCGAGGTCACCGACACCGGTGCCAAGATCTCGGTTCCCGTCGGCGATGGCGTCAAGGGCCACGTGTTCAACGCCCTCGGCGACTGCCTCGATGATCCCGGCTACGGCAAGGACTTCGAGCACTGGTCGATCCACCGCAAGCCACCGGCCTTCGCGGACCTCGAGCCCCGCACGGAGATGCTCGAGACCGGCCTCAAGGTCGTCGACCTGCTGACCCCGTATGTGCGTGGCGGCAAGATCGCCCTGTTCGGTGGTGCCGGCGTGGGCAAGACGGTGCTCATCCAGGAGATGATCAACCGCATCGCCCGCAACTTCGGTGGTACTTCGGTGTTCGCCGGCGTCGGTGAGCGCACCCGTGAGGGCAACGACCTGTGGGTCGAACTCGAGGACGCCAACGTCCTCAAGGACACCGCGTTGGTGTTCGGTCAGATGGATGAGCCGCCCGGCACGCGTATGCGCGTCGCGCTGTCCGCGCTGACCATGGCGGAGTACTTCCGCGATGAGCAGAACCAGGACGTGCTGCTGTTCATCGACAACATCTTCCGCTTCACGCAGGCCGGTTCCGAGGTCTCCACGCTGCTCGGCCGGATGCCGTCCGCCGTGGGTTACCAGCCGACCCTGGCCGACGAGATGGGTGAGCTGCAGGAACGCATCACCTCGACCCGGGGTCGCTCCATCACGTCGATGCAGGCCGTGTACGTGCCCGCAGACGACTACACCGACCCGGCGCCCGCCACCACGTTCGCCCACCTCGATGCCACCACCGAGCTCTCGCGTGCGGTGTTCTCGAAGGGCATCTTCCCGGCCGTGGACCCGCTGGCCTCGAGCTCGACGATTCTGCACCCCAGCGTCGTCGGCGACGAGCACTACCGCGTCGCCCAGGAAGTCATCCGCATTCTGCAGCGCTACAAGGATCTGCAGGACATCATCGCAATTCTCGGTATCGACGAGCTGTCCGAAGAGGACAAGCAGTTGGTCTACCGGGCCCGTCGCATCGAGCGCTTCCTGAGCCAGAACATGATGGCGGCCGAGCAGTTCACCGGCCAGCCGGGTTCGACTGTGCCGCTGAAGGAGACCGTCGAGGCCTTCGACAAGCTGACCAAGGGCGACTTCGACCATGTTCCTGAGCAGGCGTTCTTCCTGATCGGCGGTCTCGACGACCTGGCCAAGAAGGCCGAGAGCCTCGGCGCCAAGCTGTGATGACGGGCCTCAACTGCCTAGTAGACCGGAAGGTGGTGTGACATGGCGGAATTGGACGTAGACATCGTTGCGGTCGAACGCAACGTCTGGTCGGGTAAGGCGTCGTTCGTCTTCACCCGCACCACCGCCGGTGAGATCGGCATCCTGCCGCGTCACATTCCGGTGGTCGCTCAATTGGTGGATGACGCGATGGTCCGCGTGGAGCGCGAGGGCGAAGACGACCTTCGCATCGCGGTCGACGGGGGCTTCCTGTCGGTCACCGAGGAAGGCGTGATCATCCTCGCGGAATCGGCGGAATTCGAATCAGAGATCGACGTCGACGCCGCCAGGACAGATTCGCAGTCTGACGATCCCGAGGTTGCGGCCAGGGGGCGGGCGCGCCTGCGCGCCGTCGGCCAACTGGATTAGGAGTTGTCCGTGAGCGCGTCCATGGCGTTCATGGTCGTGCTCGTCTGTGTGCTCTTGCTGGTCGTCGTGGCCATGACCTACCGGTTGTGGAAACTGCGCCAAGGCGGCACTGCGGCGATCTTGCGAGACATTCCCGCTGTCGGCGGTCACGGATGGCGTCATGGCGTCATCCGTTACCGCGGCGAAGAGGCCGTGTTCTACCAGTTGTCGAGCATGCGCTGGTGGCCGAACCGTCGACTGAGCCGACGCGGCGTCGAAATCGTGTCCCGGCGATCACCGCGTGGCGACGAGTTCGACATCATGACCGAAGAGATCGTGGTCCTGGAATTGCGTGATTCGTCGCCGGACCGCCGGCGTGGTTATGAACTGGCACTGGACCGCGGTGCCTTGACGGCGTTCCTGTCGTGGCTGGAGTCCCGGCCCGACCCCCGATCCAGGCGCCGGGCCGAGTAACCCCTGGTCAGCTCTGCGGTGAATCCGCCGATGGGCCGCCCGGCTGCCACAGCACGTCGCCGTCGGGATTGGCGACCCGCGACAGAATAAACAGCAGGTCCGAGAGCCGGTTGAGGTACTTGGCCGGCAGGACGCTCATGTCGTCGGGATGGGCTGCGACCCCATTCCATGCCGAACGCTCTGCGCGTCGAGCTACGGTGCGTGCCACGTGCAGGAGCGCTGACAACGCCGTCCCTGCCGGCAGCACGAAGGAGTTGAGCGTCGGCAGCGCTTCGTTGAACTGGTCGCACCAGCCTTCCAGCCGGTCGATGTAGTCCTGGGTGACCCGCAGCGGCGGGTGTTCGGGCTCCGCGACCACCGGTGTCGACAGATCCGCGCCCGCGTCGAACAGGTCGTTCTGGATCTGGCGGAGCACAGTCGCCATGGCTTGATCCGGCGCGCCCAGGGCGATTGCGGCGCCGATCGCGGCGTTCGTTTCATCACAGTCGGCGTAGGCCACCAGCCGGGGGTCGGACTTGGCGACCCGGGAGAAATCGCTCAGACCTGTGGTCCCGTCGTCGCCGGTGCGGGTGTAGATGCGAGTCAGGTGCACAGCCATAGAAAAACCGTACGGCAGTGCGCCGATGGTGTCTGCCTTCGGCCCCGCGCCTGCATACACTGACCGGCGTGAGTGAGCGATTCGTTGTGACCGGTGGTAACCGGTTGTCCGGCGAAGTTGCTGTTGGGGGAGCCAAGAACAGCGTGCTCAAACTGATGGCGGCAAGTCTGCTGGCTGAGGGCACGACGACGATCACGAATTGCCCTGACATCCTCGATGTGCCGTTGATGGCCGAAGTGCTGCGTGGCCTGGGTGCCACCGTCGAGCTCGACGGCGACGTCGTGCGCATCACCTCCCCGGACGAGCCCAAGTACGACGCAGATTTCGCTGCGGTACGGCAGTTCCGCGCCTCGGTGTGTGTGCTGGGTCCGTTGGTGGGCCGGTGTAAGCGGGCCAAGGTGGCACTGCCTGGTGGCGACGCGATCGGATCCCGTCCGCTGGACATGCACCAGGCCGGCCTCCGGCAACTGGGTGCGACCTGCAATATCGAGCACGGCTGCGTGGTGGCGCACGCCGAGACGCTGCGTGGTGCGGAGATCCAGCTGGAATTCCCGTCGGTGGGCGCCACCGAGAACATCTTGATGGCCGCGGTACTGGCCGAAGGGGTGACAACGATCTACAACGCCGCGCGGGAGCCGGACGTGGTGGACCTCTGCACGATGCTCAGCCAGATGGGCGCGCAGCTCTCCGGCGCCGGCTCGTCGACACTGACCATCACCGGAGTGCCGAAGCTGTATCCGACCGAGCACCGGGTGATCGGCGACCGCATCGTCGCCGCGACGTGGGGGATCGCCGCTGCGATGACCAGGGGCGACATCTCGGTGACGGGGGTGGACCCGGCGCATCTCCAACTCGTGCTGCACAAGCTGCACGATGTCGGCGCGACGGTGACCCAGCACGACAACGGGTTCCGGGTGGTGCAGTACGAGCGTCCGAAGGCCGTCAACGTCGCCACCCTGCCGTTTCCGGGATTCCCGACCGACCTGCAACCGATGGCGATCGGCCTGGCGTCGATCGCCGAAGGCACGTCGATGATCACCGAAAACGTCTTCGAGGCGAGATTCCGCTTTGTCGAGGAGATGATCCGCCTCGGCGCCGACGCCCGCACCGACGGCCATCACGCCGTCGTGCGGGGGATTCCGCAGTTGTCGAGTGCGCCCGTGTGGTCCTCGGATATCCGGGCGGGCGCCGGCCTGGTGCTGGCCGGGCTGGTCGCCGACGGCGATACCGAGGTGCACGACGTATTCCACATCGATCGTGGGTATCCGCTGTTCGTGGAGAATTTGGTCAGTTTGGGTGCCGAGATTGAGCGCGTAAGCTAGTGGAGGTCGCCCGAAGTGGGGCGATGAGCCACCGAAGTGCCCCTGACCAGGGGATTTGACTTCGAAACGGCCAAGGTCCTAATCTTATGAAGTCGCCGCGGAAACGCGGAGAACAAAGTTTGACTCGCTGGCGGAGATAGTTTAAGCTGGCAGGGTTGCCCTGAAACGGGATAACCAAGACAATTCAGGTCTGTTGTTTGAGAACTCAATAGTGTGTTTGGTGGTTTTTGTTTGTTTTTGGCCATCCTCGTGGGGGACTCCCCGTCTTCCTGTTGTGGGGGTGGTTGTTTTTGATGCCAGTTTGTTTGGTGTCTTTTGTTTGTGATCGGATTTCTCTGATTGTGAATTCACCTGACTTTGGTTGGGTTGTTTTTGTTTGGAGAGTTTGATTCTGGCTCAGGACGAACGCTGGCGGCGTGCTTAACACATGCAAGTCGAACGGAAAGGCCCTTCGGGGTACTCGAGTGGCGAACGGGTGAGTAACACGTGGGTGATCTGCCCTGCACTTTGGGATAAGCCTGGGAAACTGGGTCTAATACCGAATACACCTCACTGGTTGCATGACCTGGTGGGGGAAAGCTTTTGCGGTGTGGGATGGGCCCGCGGCCTATCAGCTTGTTGGTGGGGTGATGGCCTACCAAGGCGACGACGGGTAGCCGGCCTGAGAGGGTGACCGGCCACACTGGGACTGAGATACGGCCCAGACTCCTACGGGAGGCAGCAGTGGGGAATATTGCACAATGGGCGCAAGCCTGATGCAGCGACGCCGCGTGAGGGATGACGGCCTTCGGGTTGTAAACCTCTTTCAGTATCGACGAAGCGCAAGTGACGGTAGATACAGAAGAAGGACCGGCCAACTACGTGCCAGCAGCCGCGGTAATACGTAGGGTCCGAGCGTTGTCCGGAATTACTGGGCGTAAAGAGCTCGTAGGTGGTTTGTCGCGTTGTTCGTGAAAACTCACAGCTCAACTGTGGGCGTGCGGGCGATACGGGCAGACTAGAGTACTGCAGGGGAGACTGGAATTCCTGGTGTAGCGGTGGAATGCGCAGATATCAGGAGGAACACCGGTGGCGAAGGCGGGTCTCTGGGCAGTAACTGACGCTGAGGAGCGAAAGCGTGGGGAGCGAACAGGATTAGATACCCTGGTAGTCCACGCCGTAAACGGTGGGTACTAGGTGTGGGTTTCCTTCCTTGGGATCCGTGCCGTAGCTAACGCATTAAGTACCCCGCCTGGGGAGTACGGCCGCAAGGCTAAAACTCAAAGAAATTGACGGGGGCCCGCACAAGCGGCGGAGCATGTGGATTAATTCGATGCAACGCGAAGAACCTTACCTGGGTTTGACATGCACAGGACGTGCCTAGAGATAGGTATTCCCTTGTGGCCTGTGTGCAGGTGGTGCATGGCTGTCGTCAGCTCGTGTCGTGAGATGTTGGGTTAAGTCCCGCAACGAGCGCAACCCTTGTCTCATGTTGCCAGCACGTAATGGTGGGGACTCGTGAGAGACTGCCGGGGTCAACTCGGAGGAAGGTGGGGATGACGTCAAGTCATCATGCCCCTTATGTCCAGGGCTTCACACATGCTACAATGGCCGGTACAAAGGGCTGCGATGCCGTAAGGTGGAGCGAATCCTTGTTAAAGCCGGTCTCAGTTCGGATCGGGGTCTGCAACTCGACCCCGTGAAGTCGGAGTCGCTAGTAATCGCAGATCAGCAACGCTGCGGTGAATACGTTCCCGGGCCTTGTACACACCGCCCGTCACGTCATGAAAGTCGGTAACACCCGAAGCCGGTGGCCTAACCCCTTGTGGGAGGGAGCCGTCGAAGGTGGGATCGGCGATTGGGACGAAGTCGTAACAAGGTAGCCGTACCGGAAGGTGCGGCTGGATCACCTCCTTTCTAAGGAGCACCACGAGACTCAGGCCCGCCCACGACCGTGGGGGTTCGGTGATCTGGGCGATTCGTTGGATGGACCATTGCCTGTAGTGGGTGTGGTTCTGGTGCAAATGTTTTACGAAAACAGACTCAAAAACGTGTCATGGTGCCGGCTTTCGGGTTGGTGTCGTGGTGGGGGTTGCCAAACACACTGTTGGGCTTTGAGGCAACAGCCTTGCGGTCCCGCCCCTGTTGTGGGGTGTGGGTCGGCCTGTGTTCGGGTTCCGGTTTCGGGGCTTGGGTGTCGGGTTGCTGGTGTCGCTCCATCTTGGTGGTGGGGTGTGGTGTTTGATTTGTGGATAGTGGTTGCGAGCATCTAGCGCGCAAAATGTTCTGCTCGCCTTTCGGGGCGGGTGGTTTTTTTGTGTGTCTCAAGATGTGCAATTTTTGCTCATTTTTGGTTTTTGTAAGTGTATAAGAGCGCATGGTGGATGCCTTGGCACTGAGAGCCGATGAAGGACGTGGGAGGCTGCGAAATGCCTCGGGGAGCTGTCAACCGAGCGTTGATCCGAGGATGTCCGAATGGGGAAACCCGGCACGAGTGATGTCGTGTCACCCAACGCTGAATATATAGGCGTTGGGGGGGAACGCGGGGAAGTGAAACATCTCAGTACCCGTAGGAAGAGAAAACAATTGTGATTCCGTGAGTAGTGGCGAGCGAAAGCGGAGGATGGCTAAACCGTATGCATGTGATACCCGGCAGGGGTTGTGTGTGCGGTGTTGTGGGGTCTATCTCCTCAGATCTGCCGGTCTGGGCAGCAGTAAGAAAAGATGGTGTTAGTCGAAGTGGCCTGGGATGGCCTGCCGTAGAGGGTGAGAGCCCCGTAGATGAAAACAGTGTCTCTGCTGTGATGGTGTCCCCGAGTAGCAGCGGGCCCGTGGAATCTGCTGTGAATCTGCCGGGACCACCCGGTAAGCCTGAATACTTCTCAGTGACCGATAGCGGATTAGTACCGTGAGGGAATGGTGAAAAGTACCCCGGGAGGGGAGTGAAATAGTACCTGAAACCGTGCGCTTACAAGCCGTCAGAGCCTTCGTGTTAAAGCGTGGGGTGATGGCGTGCCTTTTGAAGAATGAGCCTGCGAGTCAGGGGCATGTCGCGAGGTTAACCCGTGTGGGGTAGCCGTAGCGAAAGCGAGTCTGAATAGGGCGTATCCCCGTGAGGGGTGTAGTGGCGTGTTCTGGACCCGAAGCGGAGTGATCTACCCATGGCCAGGGTGAAGCGCGGGTAAGACCGTGTGGAGGCCCGAACCCACTTAGGTTGAAGACTGAGGGGATGAGTTGTGGGTAGGGGTGAAAGGCCAATCAAACTCCGTGATAGCTGGTTCTCCCCGAAATGCATTTAGGTGCAGCGTTGCGTGTTTCTTGCCGGAGGTAGAGCTACTGGATGGCCGATGGGCCTCACAAGGTTACTGACGTCAGCCAAACTCCGAATGCCGGTAAGTGAAAGCGTGGCAGTGAGACGGCGGGGGATAAGCTCCGTGCGTCGAGAGGGAAACAGCCCAGATCGCCGGCTAAGGCCCCTAAGCGTGTGCTAAGTGGAAAAGGATGTGCAGTCGCGAAGACAACCAGGAGGTTGGCTTAGAAGCAGCCACCCTTGAAAGAGTGCGTAATAGCTCACTGGTCAAGTGATTGTGCGCCGATAATGTAGCGGGGCTCAAGCACACCGCCGAAGCCGCGGCATCAACTTTGTTGATGGGTAGGGGAGCGTCCTGCATCCAGTGAAGCAGCCGTGTAAACGAGTTGTGGAGGGTGTGGGAGTGAGAATGCAGGCATGAGTAGCGATAAGGCAAGTGAGAACCTTGCCCGCCGAAAGACCAAGGGTTCCTGGGGCAGGCCAGTCCGCCCAGGGTGAGTCGGGACCTAAGGCGAGGCCGACAGGCGTAGTCGATGGACAACGGGTTGATATTCCCGTACCCGTGTGAGCGCGCCCATGATGAATCAGTTCTGCTAACCGCCCAAAAGGTGGCTTGTCAATCCCTTCGGGGAGCGAGGGCTGCTGGCTGCGCGGGACCCGGATTGGTAGTAGTCAAGCGATGGGGTGACGCAGGAAGGTAGCCGTACCAGTCAGTGGTAATACTGGGGCAAACCCGTAGGAAGATGTCCAGGTAAATCCGGATGTCATCTATTCCGAGAGGTGATGCATAGCCGATTGAGGCGAATTCGGTGATCCTATGCTGCCGAGAAAAGCCTCTAGCGAGCTCTCACACGGCCCGTACCCCAAACCAACACAGGTGGTCAGGTAGAGAATACCAAGGCGTACGAGTGAACTATGGTTAAGGAACTCGGCAAAATACCCCCGTAACTTCGGGAGAAGGGGGCCCATATACCGTCATGGCACTTGCTGCCGGCAGCGGGAGTGGGTCGCAGAAACCAGTGAGAAGCGACTGTTTACTAAAAACACAGGTCCGTGCGAAGTCGCAAGACGATGTATACGGACTGACGCCTGCCCGGTGCTGGAAGGTTAAGAGGACCGGTTAATCCCTTCGGGGGTGAAGCTGAGAATTTAAGCCCCAGTAAACGGCGGTGGTAACTATAACCATCCTAAGGTAGCGAAATTCCTTGTCGGGTAAGTTCCGACCTGCACGAATGGCGTAACGACTTCTCAACTGTCTCAACCATAGACTCGGCGAAATTGCACTACGAGTAAAGATGCTCGTTACGCGCGGCAGGACGAAAAGACCCCGGGACCTTCACTACAACTTGGTATTGATGTTCGATACGGTTTGTGTAGGATAGGTGGGAGACTGTGAAGCAGTAACGCCAGTTATTGTGGAGTCATTGTTGAAATACCACTCTGATCGTATTGGACCTCTAACTTCGAACCGTATATCCGGTTCAGGGACAGTGCCTGGTGGGTAGTTTAACTGGGGCGGTTGCCTCCTAAAATGTAACGGAGGCGCCCAAAGGTTCCCTCAACCTGGACGGCAATCAGGTGTTGAGTGCAAGTGCACAAGGGAGCTTGACTGTGAGACGTACATGTCGAGCAGGGACGAAAGTCGGGACTAGTGATCCGGCACCCCCGAGTGGAAGGGGTGTCGCTCAACGGATAAAAGGTACCCCGGGGATAACAGGCTGATCTTCCCCAAGAGTCCATATCGACGGGATGGTTTGGCACCTCGATGTCGGCTCGTCGCATCCTGGGGCTGGAGCAGGTCCCAAGGGTTGGGCTGTTCGCCCATTAAAGCGGCACGCGAGCTGGGTTTAGAACGTCGTGAGACAGTTCGGTCTCTATCCGCCGCGCGCGTCAGAAACTTGAGGAAATCTGTCCCTAGTACGAGAGGACCGGGACGGACGAACCTCTGGTATACCAGTTGTTCCACCAGGAGCACGGCTGGATGGCTACGTTCGGACAGGATAACCGCTGAAAGCATCTAAGCGGGAAACCTCTTCCAAGACCAGGTTTCTCACCCTCTAGGAGGGATAAGGCCCCCGCAGACCACGGGATTGATAGGCCAGACCTGTAAACGTAGCAATACGTGTAGGGAACTGGCACTAACCGGCCGAAAACTTACATTAACTAAGACGCCCGCAACCACTCCACAAATGCAACAAACATTGCATCCCACCACCAAAAACACCTTTTTTGGTGACACGGTGACACCCCCAGCATCACGTGATGTGTTCGGGACACCGCCCACCCCGTGGGCGACCCCTACCAGAAACACATCTGACTGGTGAGGGTTTCACCGCACACAAAAAAATAGAGTTACGGCGGTCATAGCGACAGGGAAACGCCCGGTCCCATCCCGAACCCGGAAGCTAAGCCTGTCAGCGCCGATGATACTACCCCTACGGGTGGAAAAGTAGGACACCGCCGAACACACATTAGAAATACCCCCCACCACACGGTGGGGGGTATTTCTATTTCCCCAACAGATGCGGGAACTCAGTCAAACAACGTCAAACTCGTTGCATTCTTCTCCATATCGAGAAGAGCTCGTTTCCGGTGCAATCCGCCGCCGAACCCGGTGAGGCTGCCATTCGCGCCTATCACCCGGTGGCAGGGCACGACAATGGCTATCGGGTTGTGTCCATTCGCCAACCCCACTGCGCGGAATGCGGAGGGGACACCTATTTGTCGCGCAATATCGCCATATGACCGGGTCTCGCCATAAGGAATGGTTGTGAGGGCCTCCCAGACTTTGCGCTGAAATGGTGTACCTTCGAATTCCAGGCGTAGCTCGAAGTCGTGGAGTTCGCCGGCGAAATACGCGGCCAGTTGTTCTACCGCGTCGGGAAACGCGCGGTCGTCGAGGGTCCAATCGGCCCGGTCCGGCTCATAACTTTGATCCACCATCCGCAGATGCGTGAGCACCGGCCCGCGGCCCGCCAGGGTCAGGAGGCCGATGGGGCTGTCGATCATCCGGTATCTCGTCATGCTGCGATCTCACAATCCTTTCCGGGCCCTCTGGGCGGCCACCGGTTCACATCATGTGGCCGTGCCGGTGGGATGGAGGCTAGTTACTCCGCGGTGCCGCCGGTAGGGCTTCGAGTCCTACGGCCTCCGGTAAGGAGACTCCTAGACTGGGGCGCTGCCTCATGAGGGACACCCGATCTGCCTTGCTTTCTGAATACGAGACGGATGGTCGAGCGCTTCACCATCGAGCTGCGGGGCAGAACGATGTTCATGGGCAGTCGTAGCCCCACGTCGCACATTCGTAGTGAATTTGTTGGCTTTCCGTTTCCGCAATTCATGATCACCGGTCGTTGCGTCCAGGCTGCGTCATCCGCTGCTCGTCGAGGAACCCGCCCACTACGGTCACAAGGTCGTCGGGCCGTTCCAGGTGCAGGCAGTGGCTTGACCCTGGTCCGGTGAGCAGCTCGAAACGAGCGCCCGGGATCGCGTCTGCGACCGCCTTGGCCTGCCACGGCGGTGTCAACAGATCCTGCTCCCCGCCCACGACCAGAGTCGGCGTTGCGATGCCTCCCAGCCGGTCGAGCGAGTCGTGGAGCAGGTCGGCGTCCCACTGCTCGACGGCGACCGCCATCTGCGCCTCGGTCTGCGGAAAGGCGGGAAGCATGGGTGCGAGCAGCTGCGCAAAGTCCGGACGGTCGAGCATCTGAGGGGAGAACGCCAATCCCCCAACGGTGAGGGCCGCCTCCATGTCACGGGCGACGTAGGGAAGCCGCATCGCCGTGACGACTGAGCGTTGAAACCCAGCCCCTCGGCCCCAGGTGGCGTACATGACGGCGGAGGCGACCTGCTGTGGGTGCGCCAGCGCCAGCTCCTGCAACACTGCCGACCCGAGCGACCAGCCCAAGATATGGGCCTTGGGCACGTCGAGGGCTTCCAGCAGCGCGGAGGCGTCCTCGGCTAGGGAGGCCATGGTGATCGGGCCGTCGCCGCGCTCACTGCCGCCGAGCCCGCGGTTGTCGAAGGCGATGACGCGGTATCGCTCGGCGAGACGAGACTGCAGGTCGCCCCACAACTGGATGGCGCCGGCTGTGCCCATGACGAGCAGCAGTGGCTCACCTTCGCCGCTCACCTCGTAGTTGAGGGCCACCCCAGTGCGGACGGTCTGTACGGGCATGGTTCCTCCAAGATATGAGTGGCTGAGATGGACGCTGAGCCACCTACGCACGATGCCGATGGCCCTGTGTCGGGATAACGCCCAGCAGACCAACACCATTCACGACCGCGTTGCACTTGGCCAGGTTCGGTTAGGTCACCGCCCTACGAGGTGCACTTGCGCCGCTCAGGTTGGAGTTGACCGAGAACGTGGCGCACATGGCGCCGACGGTGTTGCCGGCACCCAAGGTGGGGTAGGCGTTCACTGCTCGGCGTTGATTCGCACGACGGTGCGTGCTGGATCGAGCGGAGTGTCGACGAGGGCTTGGCGTGCGGTCGACTTGTCCGTGGCTGCGACACCGTCTTCGAGGTCGAGGATGACGACATCGGCACGTGCTGCGGCTTTTTCGAAGCGTTCCGGACGGTCGGCCGGGCAGAACAGCCACGCTGGCCCCGGCGTCAGCCAGTTCACGTTGCGTCCGTCGATGACGGGCGCAGCCATACGAGTGTCTTGCGCACCGCCGTTGCGACGACGTCGCCGTGTTGGTTGCGGCCGGTGTGGGTGAAGGTCACGATGCCCTCACCGGGGCGAGACCTCGATGCGCGTTTGTCGGTGACCGTGGTCTCCGCGTAGAGGGTGTCGCCATGGAAACCGGGTGGGGGAAGGACACTTCGGAGAATCCCAGATTGGCCACGATGGGGCGCGTGTGGGGGTGACGCGACCGCTCCTGAACTGAAGATCGTTTCTAGTCAACAATTGTCGTCGAACGCGACACGACTACGGATAGGCTCAGCCGCGAACACGCTGGCGCAGGAAGAGCGCCGCCCGGTCGAGTGCTTCGTCGGCTTCGTCGAGGGTGCCCGTGAACGACTGGAACACGTGCGGCACCTTTGCGGTGATGTCCAGCACGACGTCGACCTCTGCGTCGGAGGCGCGCACAGCAAGCCGGCGGGCGTCGTCGAGGAGCATCTCGTTGGTCCCGACCTGCACGAGCAGGGGTGGCAGACCGGTCAAATCGGCAGTTACCGCCGGGCTAAGTAGCGGGTTGCGCCTGTCGTGATCGGCGACGTACAAACTGCTCATGCGGTCAAGCTCTGCGCGATCGAGCAAAGGATCCACGTCCGCCTTGGTCACCATGCTTGGGCCGGATCGCGTTGCGTCCACGCCCGGGGAGAACGCGACGAGCGCCGCCGGCATGGGCAGTCCAGCGTCACGCGCCGCGAGCGCGCCCGTGATCGCCAACCCCCCGCCCGCCGAGTCGCCCACGAAGGCAATGGACTCGGCGGCCTGACCCATCTCGAGAAGTTCACGGTAGGCCGCGACCACGTCTTCCACATCGGCGGGAAAGGGGTGTTCCGGAGCCAGGCGATAATCCAGGGAGATGCTCGACATGCCGGACCTGATCACCAGGTTGGCGGTGAGCCCCAGCGCCGTTCGGGGAGAACCGACGACATGTGACCCGCCGTGGAAATACAGCAGCGTTCCGGCACTGGCTCCGGTGTCTGAGCTGACCCGCAGGGCGGGGCGTCCCCCGATCGGTGCCTCGTCCACACGGATACCGTCAGGCACCGGCAGGGTATTCATCATCTTCTCGAAGCCGTGGCGCATCTCGCTGACGGACTGGCCCGGGTTGGCTCTGGCGCGACGCAGCTGCGCGTCGAGCCATTCGCGCTGAGCTGTCGACATCGCATCTCCTTTCATCCCCATACTTGCTTCACTATATTATCTGCCATGGCAGATAATGCATCGGCATATTCTACTGACCTCGACACGCTGTTCAACGAACTCGTCCGCGCGGAGACTCGTCTCTACAACGCAGTTGCCGAGCGCATGAAGGCGCACGCCGGTGTAGGAGCCGGACACTTCGAGTTGCTGCGCTACGTCCGCGACCACCCAGGCTCGCGGGTCGCAGATCTGGCCTCGGCTTTCGCGATCGGAGTCGGGACTACCAGCAAGATCGCCGACCGCCTAGAAACGGAAGGGTGGTTGGAACGCCGCCCGAACCCGACAAACCGGCGGTCGTCCCTGCTCGTGCTGACCAACGCGGGCCAGTCGACCGTGTCACGGGCAGAGCCCGTCTGGCAGGCCGCACTTCAGCAGATCCTCGGCGAAGGAGCGCTCAGCCCGGGAGAGCTGGTGGCCCTGTCGAAAGCCCTCGCCACTCTGCGCTGGGACCTAGAGCGACGCCGCGAGGGGCTTCCGACAGGATGACGCCAATTCGTTGCCACTGGTGGGTCGTTGCCCGTCACTGGGGCATCCGATGAGGAGAGACATGAAGAGCCGCAGCACACTATCGATAGGACGGCGCGCCCGATCCGACACGACTCCCACTCGTCTGCCTCCGCCGGCAAATGCCGCGCGAGACACGACTTTTCGATCGGTACCAAGGGATCGCGATGGGGCGACCGACCCAAGTGATCACCATGAAGGAGGTGTGGTCGGCTGGCACCGTCGGCGTCACAGCTCCGATCCGTGGACCCGTCGTCCCCGGAAGTAGGTCTGGAGCACCTCCGTGGTGTGTATCGCGTCGGTGTCGACGTCGAACAGGTTGTGGTTCAACACGATGAAGTCGGCGGAGCGTCCCGGCGTGATCGCACCCACGGTGTCGGCCATGCCCATGGCGCGGGCGCTGTTGCTGGTGAAGGCGGCGATCGCCTCGACCAGCGTGATCGCTCCCGACGGGTTGACCTGGCCGGCGATCCGGGGATCGGGATTGGCCCGGGTGATCATGGCCTCCATGGCGATCCACGGATTGGGCGTCGGGACGTTCGGCCAGTCGGAGCCGGCTGCCAGCAGGGCGCCGTGGTCGATGAGCTCACGGAACGGCCACGATCGATCGACGATGGACGAGGGAACCTGGTTGACGATGCTCTCCTCGAACGGGGTGGGGAACCAGATGAAGGGCGAGGCGTCGGCGACCACCCCGAGATCGGTGAAACGCGGCAAGTCCGACGGCGCAATGAACTCCGCGTGGGCGCTGTGGAAGATGGGTGCACTGCCGTACCGCTCGCGCATGATCTCGATGGCGTCGAGCGCCTGACGGACGGATCGATCTCCGGTGGCGTGGAATTTGGCGCCGAGTCCGGCGGCGACGCACCGGTCCAGGGCGGCCACCAGTTCCTCGTCGGTCCACAGCAAGGGCCCGGTGTCGGCCAGATCCTCGTGTGGCCCGTGGCAGATGTAAGGTTCCAGCAAAGCCGACGTCCGCGTCATCGGAACCCCGTCGAGGAAGAACTTGACGAAGTTCGGGCGGATCTGGTGGCGCCGGTATCCCGGAGCGGCGGCGTAGAGCTCCTCGCCGGTAATGCCCTCGCTAAAGAATGGCCGGGCGGGAAGCGAGGCGACCACCCACAGCGTCAGCGCGCCTTCGTCGTCGAGGTCCCGCATGGCACGCAGCCACGGCTCCAGTGTCGCGGCGTCCTGAACTGACGTGACCCCGAACGAATTGACGTACTCGACCGCGGCGCGTATTGCCACCAGGTTCCGCTGCACCAGATCACCGATCGACGCGGCAGCGACGCGCTCGGCCAGCGCGGCCGCCGATTCCTGGAGTACGCCGGTCAGGTGGCGATCACGATCTCGACCGATGGTGCCGTCGGGCGGGTCGAGAGTCGCCTGGTCTATGCCCATCAGCTCGAGTGCCTTCGAGTTCGCCCAGCGGTTGTGGTAGGAGTCGTCGCGCAGCAACACCGGTCGGCCCTCGGCGGCGGCATCCAGGGCGTCGAGGTATCCACCCGCTGCGACGTGATCCATCAACGGACTGCCGAGGATGCCGCCGACCATCCACTCACCGTCGGGCATGGCCCGCGCCCGAGCACCGACCTTGGCGAGCACCTCGTCGAGGGTGTCGTCGGGTTGCACCGTCAACTCCCACACCATCTGCGTCCCGCCCCACACGAGATGGGTGTGGACGTCGACGAGGCCGGGCATCACCATGCGACCGCCCGCATCGACGACCTCAGTCCCGGCGGTGGCGAGCTCGGCGATCTCGGTCGCGGTACCCACCGCGGTGATCGATCCGTCCGACACGGCGATCGCCTCCGCCCAGGCAGCCGCGGGATCACAGGTGTACACGCGGGCATTGGTCACGATCAGGTCGGGTGACGCGCTCACGGTGGGCCTCCTCGTTGTCGAAATCTTCGCCGAACGCGCCCGCCGTGACTTCGTTGGCGAGGTGCTCTTGGAAGAACGCGCGCGCGGCTGTGGCCGTTCGCCGCTGGTCGAGCCAGCGCGGCCTGACGAGACAAGATCTGAGACAGGGCAACCGCACTCGCGAAGTCGCATGGCGAGTGACATATTCGACAGGCACGCCAGTCGAGGCCGCGGTGCGGAACGGTTATCCGAGATTGGCGAGCTGCGGCACGGTCGGGGCCATGCCGTCGATCCACGCTGCCGGCGATCCAGTCGTGGGCGTGACGATTACGGTATGCACCCCCAACTCTGCGTAATCGGCCATGCTGCGAACGAATTGGTCGCGGGTGTCGGGAGAGGGGCGCTCCGCGTTCGGGATGATCGTCTTGCGGATGTCGTCGTAGTCTCGGCCGACCTCGTCGCAGTGGCGGCGCAGCACATCGAGCTTGTGCGCGATCTCCTCGGGCGTGGAGGCGAACAGCTTGCAGGCGTTGCCGTTCAGGCAGACACCGGTGATGCCAACCGCGTGGGTTCTTCGTGTCCGCGCAGCCTCACGATATCTCCGAGTGTCCAATGCGCGCTTTCTGTTTCGGTGGCGCCGGCGATGGTGTCCGACGACGCCAAGAGCCGACCGGGGGCAGCCTTGGCCAACTCGCACAACCGCGCGGCCTCGTTGACCGGCCCGCCGATCACGGTGTACTCGAACCGCTGGCGCGCGCCGACGTTGCCGGCCACCACCTGACCGGCGGCCACCCCGATGCCGGCCTGGCACTCCGGGATCTCCGCGTCCAAGCGGCGGGCGATCGTGCGCGCGGCGGCCAACGCGGCGTCCTCGGGGCAGTCGAGCCGGTTGGGCGCACCGAACACCGCCAGGCAGGCGTCGCCCTCGAATTTGTTGACCAGCCCCTTGTGTAGGTCCACCTCGTCGACGATCACGGCGAAGAACCGGTTCAGCAGCTTGACCACCTCCGCTGCGGGGCGGCCCGTGACGAGCTGAGTGGACCCGATGATGTCGACGAAGATCACGGCGGCGTGCCGTTCCTCGCCACCGAGTTTCGGGCGCTCCCGTTCGGCCGCGGCGGCGACTTCACGACCGACATGCCGTCCGAACAGGTCCCGGACTCGCTCGCGTTCGCGCAGCCCGGCCACCATGGTGTTGAAACCGCGTTGCAGCTGGCCCAGTTCGGTCCCGTCGAACACCACCAGGTTGGTGTTGAGATTGCCCGTCTCCACTTGGTTCAGGGCTGCGCGCACCATCCGCACCGGTGTTGCGGTCAGCCACGACAGAATCCACATCAGTGTGAAGCCGAAGACCAGTGCGAACACGGCCAGGATGATGACCGCGACGACGAACTGTGTCGGTGTCACATTGTGCAGCGTGAGGGTGATGATGGCGGCCAGCAGGATGCCCAGCACCGGCACACCGGAACCCAACGCCCACACCAGCATCGTGCGGCCCATGATGCCGGGGGCGAAGCGCTCCGGGGGTGGTCCGGCTTCCAGTGCCTGCGCGGCCACCGGACGCAGCGCGAATTCCGTGACCAGATAGCAGCACGCCGAGACGACGATGCCGCTGAAACTGATGCCCAGCAAGAACTTCGGGATATAGCTGGTGTCTTCGAGACCGAAGAGTGTGGTGAGCAGGACAGTGCCGGCACCCCACAGCGCGAGCAGCACCCGGGTCAGCCGCCACGGAGCGAAAAAGGTGTTGCGTTGGTCGGCGGCGGTGGGGGGCGTCTCCTCGATGGCCCAGCGGACGTTGTTGATCACCCGTCTGGTGGCCCAGAACACACCGACTATCACGGCGCTGACGATGTAAGCCGGCGCTACCCCGAAGGTGATCCAGCGGACCCGCGAGTCGAAGACACTCGGCTGCGGGAAGGCCACCATGACCACCAGCGTGGCGACGCCGATGCCGATCAGGTTCGCAACGACCACGAACAGCGTCAGGATCAGCTGGATACGGACCCGCCGGCGGGCCTGCGTCTCAGCGACCCGGCCGAGCAGCCAGGAGCCGTACTCGGGGACGTTCGGTATCCGACCGCTCTGGCGGGTCAGCGCTTCCAACATCCGGCCGAGTCGCTGAGCCATCGTCTGCTTGGCAGTCATCGTGGCGCCAGCCTAATTCGTGGGCGTCACGCCTAAGGTGGTTCGGGTGCGTCTTGTCATTGCCCAGTGCACCGTGAACTACGTCGGCCGTCTGACCGCGCATCTGCCGTCGGCGCGGCGGTTACTGCTCGTCAAAGCCGACGGCTCGGTCAGCGTGCATGCTGACGACCGCGCCTACAAACCGCTGAACTGGATGAGCCCGCCGTGCTGGCTGACCGAGGACGACGACGGCGACCGTCCGGTCTGGGTGGTCGAGAACAAAGCCGGGGAGCAGCTGCGGATCACTCTCGAAGAGATCGAGCACGATTCCAGCCATGAGCTCGGCGTGGACCCCGGCCTGGTCAAAGACGGTGTCGAGGCGCACCTGCAAGCACTGCTCGCCGAGCATGTCGAGCTGCTCGGCGCGGGCTACACCCTGGTGCGGCGCGAGTACATGACGGCCATCGGTCCGGTGGACCTGCTGTGCCGGGACGAGCAGGGCCGATCAGTGGCGGTGGAGATCAAGCGACGGGGTGAGATCGACGGTGTGGAACAACTGACCCGTTACCTTGAACTGCTCAACCGCGACTCTCTGATTGCCCCGGTTGCCGGGGTGTTCGCCGCCCAGCAGATCAAACCGCAGGCGCGTACGCTGGCCACCGACCGCGGGATTCGTTGTCTCACTTTGGATTACGACCAGATGCGCGGCATGGACAGTGACGAGTACCGGCTGTTCTGATGCGTGGTAAGAGGCGCGCTCCGGGCAAGCGACACGAACCGGGGGCGCCGCTGCCCAAGCCGCGCCGCATCGAGGTCGGGCCGGACGGTTACGACTACGAGGTGGTGCAGCTATCGGGAGCCCGCGCGGCCAAGACTTACCGATGCCCCGGGTGCGACCACGAAATCCGTTCCGGGACAGCGCACGTGGTGGTGTGGCGGACGGGCATGGGTGATGCGGGCGCCGATGACAGGAGACACTGGCATACGCCGTGCTGGGCGAATCGGCTGCGGCGTGGACCGACCAGGAGATGGTCGTAGCGCGCTGAACTCAGTGCGCGTCGGCCGCCGGTTCGACGAGCTCGATGAGCACACCGCCACCGTCTTTGGGATGGATGAAGTTGATGCGCGAATTCGACGTACCGCGCCGGGGGACGTCGTAGAGCAGCCGCACACCCTGCTCGCGCAGCCTCTCGGAGAGGGCGTCGATGTCGCTGGTTCGGTAGGCGAGCTGCTGCAGCCCGGGACCCCGCTTGTCGAGGAACTTCGCGATGGTCGACGAGTCGTCGATGGGCGCCATCAGCTGGAGCTGGGGGCTGCCCGCGGGGGCGCCGCGCACCGACAGCATGGCCTCGACGATGCCCTGCTCCTCGTTGACCTCCTCGTGGAGGACGATCATGCCGAGGTGGTCGTAATACCACTTCTTGGCCTCGGCGAGATCGGGGACTGCGATGCCGACGTGGTCGATTGCGGTGACCAGCTGAGAGGACACAGTGCTGGCCACCGCGGAACGGGCGTCTACCTGCTCAGTGGTCATAACGTAAAGGTAACCTGTGAATCAGGATCACGCTTCTGCCCTCGGTCCACTCAGCTTTTCGCACCCTTTTTTGGAGGAATCATGACGACGTCGGTGATAGTTGCTGGAGCCCGTACTCCGATCGGCAAACTGTCTGGCGCGTTGAAGGATTTCTCGGGCTCGGACCTCGGCGCCATTGCGATCAAGGGCGCCCTGGACAAGGCCGGCGTCGCGCCGTCGGCAGTGGAGTACGTGATCATGGGACAGGTCCTGACCGCCGGCGCCGGCCAGATGCCCGCCCGCCAGGCGGCCGTGGCCGCGGGGATCGGGTGGGACGTGCCTGCGCTGACCATCAACAAGATGTGCCTGTCCGGCATCGATGCCATTGCCCTCGCTGACCAGCTGATTCGGGCGGGTGAGTTCGATGTCGTGGTAGCCGGTGGGCAGGAGTCGATGACCAAGGCCCCGCACCTGCTGATGGACAGTCGGGCCGGTTACAAATACGGCGACGTCACGGTGCGCGACCACCTGGCCTACGACGGTCTGCATGACGTCTTCACCGATCAGCCGATGGGCGCACTGACCGAGCAGCGCAATGATGTGGATCGATTCACCCGCCTTGAGCAGGACGAATTTGCTGCCGGTTCGCATCAGCGCGCCGCGGCGGCCTGGAAGGACGGCGTTTTCACCGACGAAGTGGTTCCGGTCTCGATCCCGCAACGCAAGGGCGATCCGATCGAGTTCACCGAGGACGAGGGCATCCGGGCCAACACCACCGCCGATTCGCTGGGGGGTTTGCGGCCGGCATTCCGCAAGGACGGCACCATCACCGCCGGTTCGTCGTCGCAGATCTCCGACGGCGCTTGCGCAGTCGTGGTGATGAGCAAGGCCAAGGCGGAGGAGCTGGGGCTGGAGTGGCTGTGCGAGATCGGTGCCCACGGCGTGGTCGCCGGCCCCGACTCCACGCTGCAGAGCCAGCCGGCGAACGCCATCAAGAAGGCGATCGCGCGCGAAGGTATTTCGGTGGACCAGCTCGACGTGATCGAGATCAACGAGGCTTTCGCCGCGGTCTCGCTGGCGTCGGCCAAAGAGCTCGGAATCAGCCTGGACAAGGTCAACACCAGCGGTGGGGCCATCGCCGTGGGGCACCCGATCGGGATGTCCGGGGCCCGGATCACCTTGCACGCGGCGCTGGAGCTCAAGCGCAACGGCGGCCAGTACGCCGTGGCGGCACTGTGTGGCGCCGGCGGCCAGGGTGATGCGCTGATCCTGCGTGCCGGCTGAGCGAGGCCTCCGGCACCTCTACGACGCGATGTAGTAGCCAGCCCGCGCGTCGGGCACAATGGCTGCCATGACGAGCGCGTACGATCTGCGGTCCACAGCGGGCCGGTTCCGGTTGGTGGCACTGCTGGAAGCGGTCAGCTGGGCGGGTCTGCTGGTGGGGATGTACTTCAAGTACCTCGGGTCACCACGCACCGAGATCGGGGTGAAGGTGTTCGGGCCCGTGCACGGCGGGGTCTTCGTCGCCTTCCTGGTCGCCGCTCTGCTTGCCGGGATCGCCTACAAGTGGGGCGCCGTGACATGGTTGCTGGCGTTGCTGGGAAGCATTGTCCCGCTCGGCAGTGTGATTTTCCTCATATGGGCGGACAAGACCGGCCGGCTGGGCTCCGTGGGCGGCGCATCGGCCGACCGTGCACCCGCCCAGGCCGGCGGCCCGGGCCGCCCCGCCACCGAGACGACGTGACAGACTAGTCGCGTGACTCGACCGCGTCCTTCGGGAGGCTCAGCCGCCTCTGCCTCATTCGTCGCCTCGATGGCCGGAGCCGTCGACCTCTCGGCGCTCAAACAGCGTGCGCAGCAGCCACCGCCGGGTGCCGGCGAGAGTGCAGGCGGCCCGCCGTCCGGCGCCGAGGTCACCGAAGCCAATTTCGAATCCGACGTGCTCGTACGGTCCAACGAGGTCCCCGTCGTCGTCGTGTTGTGGACGCCGCGCAGTGACGCCTCGGTGCAGCTGGTGGACCTGTTCTCCGGGCTGGCAGCCCAAGACGGTGGCAAGTGGGTGCTGGCCACGGTCAACGTGGACACCGCGTCCCGCGTGGCACAGGCCTTCGGGGTGCAGGCCGTACCGACGGTGGTGGCACTGGCCGCCGGACAGCCGCTGGCCAGCTTCCAGGGCATGCAACCACCCGAGCAACTACGCAAATGGGTCGACTCGTTGCTGAGCGCCACCGCGGGCAAGCTCAGCGGCGGCGCCGACGAGGGCGAGGCCGACGAGGTGGACCCGGCGCTGGCATCGGCGCGCGAAAGTCTCGAGGCCGGCGACTTCGACGCAGCCAAGGCCGCCTATCAGTCGATCCTGGACGGTGACCCGGCTCACGTCGAAGCCAAGGGCGCGATCCGTCAGATCGACTTCCTTACCCGCGCCACCACCCATCCCCAGAACGCCGTCGCACTTGCCGACGCCGCACCCGGAGACATCGACGCAGCGTTCGCCGCCGCCGACGTGATGGTGCTCAATCAGGACGTGACCGGCGCCTTCAACCGGCTGATCGCCCTGGTGCGCACCACCTTCGGTGATGACCGCACGCGGGTGCGCACCAGGTTGATCGAGCTGTTCGAGCTGTTCGATCCCACCGATCCCGACGTCATCGCCGGGCGGCGGAATCTGGCCAACGCGCTGTACTGACGCCCCGGATTACTCGGTCGGCTCCTCGGGCATCAGCCACAGCGCTGAGTTCGGCGGGAGCACCAGCACCGCGGAGGCGGGCCGACCGTGCCAGGGCTCGCTGGTGGCCTCCACGCCGCCCATATTGCCCGCGCCGCCGCCGTTGTAGACGGTGGCGTCGGTGTTGAGGACCTCGCGCCAGCGGCCGGCATAGGGCAGTCCCAGTTGATAATGGCTGTGCTCGGCGCCGGAGAAGTTGAAGATGCACGCCATCGTCGAGCCGTCCTTGCCGAACCGCAGGAAGCTCAATACGTTGTTGCCCGAGTCGTTGGCGTCGATCCACGAATAGCCTTCCGGCTGCGTGTCCTGACTCCACAGCACGGGGCTGTCACGGTAGATGGTGTTGAGATCGTGGACCAGGTTCTGGATACCCGTCGAGAAGCTGTGCTCGTCGAGCTGGAACCAGTCGACACCCCGTTCCTCGGACCATTCGGCGCGCTGTCCGAACTCCTGTCCCATGAACAGAAGTTGCTTGCCGGGGTGGGACCACTGGTAGGCGAGCAAGCTGCGCACGCCGGCGGCTTTGACGTGGTCACTGCCCGGCATGCGACCCCACAGCGTGCCCTTGCCGTGAACCACTTCATCGTGGCTGATCGGCAGAACGTAGTTCTCGCTGAACGCGTACAGCATCGAGAACGTCATCTCGTGGTGGTGGTAGCTGCGGTAGATCGGATCGCGGGCCATGAACGCGAGCGTGTCGTTCATCCACCCCATGTTCCACTTCATCGAGAACCCGAGGCCGCCAAGGTTCGTCGGTCGAGTCACGCCCGGCCAGGACGTCGACTCCTCGGCGATGGTGACAATGCCCGGGGTCAACTTGTGCACGGTGGCGTTCATCTCCTGCAGGAACTGCACCGCCTCGAGGTTCTCCCGGCCGCCGTAGATGTTCGGCGACCAGCCGCCTTCGGGTCGCGAGTAGTCCAGATACAGCATCGACGCCACGGCATCCACCCGCAGTCCGTCGATGTGGTATTCCTGCAGCCAGTACAGCGCGTTGGCCACCAGGAAGTTGCGGACCTCGGAGCGTCCGAAGTCGAAAACGTAAGTGCCCCAGTCTAATTGCTCACCGCGCCGCGGATCTCCGTGCTCGTAGAGCGGTGTGCCGTCGAACCTGCCCAGCGCCCAGGCGTCCTTGGGGAAGTGCGCAGGCACCCAGTCGACGATCACGCCGATGCCGGCCTGGTGCAACCGGTCGACCAGATACCGGAAGTCGTCGGGGCTGCCGAACCGCGAGGACGGTGCGTAGTACGACGTCACCTGATAGCCCCAGGAGCCGCCGAACGGATGCTCGGCCACCGGCAGCATTTCGACGTGGGTGAACCCCTGCTCGACCAGATAATCGGTGAGCTGTTCGGCGAGTTCGCGGTACGTCGCACCGGGCCGCCAGGAGCCCAGGTGCACCTCGTAGGTACTCATGGGCTCGAACACCGGGTTCACCGACGCCCGCTTGGTCATCCAGTCCTCATCGGACCAGGTGTAGTCGCTGGTGTAGACGCGGGAGGCGGTCTGCGGTGGGATCTCGGTGGCAAACGCCATCGGATCGGCCCGGTCTGTGACGCTGCCGTCGGCGCCGTGGATGCGGAACTTGTACAGCCCGTCAACGGGGAAGTCCGGCCAGAACAGTTCCCACACACCAGTGGAACCGAGCACGCGCATGGGGCACTGGGTGCCGTCCCAATGGTTGAAGTCACCTACCAGGCTCACCCCTTTGGCGTTCGGCGCCCACACTGCGAAGGACACACCGTCCACCGTGCCGTCGGCGGTGGTGAACGACCGGCGGTGCGCGCCGAGCACCTCCCACAACCGCTCATGGCGGCCCTCGGAGAACAAGTGCAGATCAACTTCGCCCAGGGTCGGCAGGAAGCGGTAGGCGTCGGCGACCACGTGGGTGTCGATCCCGCCGTCGGCGGCCTGGTAACTCACCTCCAGGCGGTAGTCGATCAGCTTGGTGAACGGCAGCGCCACCGCGAACAGCCCGGAGTCGATGTGCTGCAACGGGTATCGGACACCACCGATGATGGCCACGACATCAGTGGCGTGGGGGCGGAAAGCCCGGATCACCGTGTGGTCGGCGTATTCGTGCGCGCCCAGCACCCCGTGCGGATCGTGGTGGGTGCCCGACACCAGTCGCTGCAGATCCGACGGCTCCGGGGCGAGGTGCTTACTGGCTAGTTCGGTACGAGTCATCGAGACGCTCCTTTCACTCGCGCCGCAGCAGGGCGGCGCGCTTCTCGGGCGGAATGAGGGGCATGTTCAACACATGCGACACTGCCTTGGCTGGGTCGATACGAACGTAATTCGCCTGACCCCATTGGTATTCCTCTCCGGTGATCTCGTCTCGGACCCAGAAACGCTCGTAGTTCTCCATACCCAGGGCGGCCATGTCCAACCACAAGGTCCCTTCTTCGGGACCGAACGCATTCAGTGTCGTCACCACCAGCACGGTGTCACCGGTGACGGGATCGAACTTGCTGTAGGCCAGCAACGCATCGTTGTCGATCCTGTGGAATTTGATGGTGCGCATCTGGCGCAGCGCCGGATGCACCCGACGAATCTCGTTGAGCCGTGCGATGAATGGCTCCAACGACTGCCCGGTCGAGAGTGCGGCGTCGAAATCCCGCGGGCGCAGCTCGTACTTCTCGGAGTTCAGGTACTCCTCGCTGCCTTCGCGCACCGCTTCGTGCTCGAAGAGTTCATACCCCGAATACACCCCCCACAGCGGGCTCATCGTCGACGCCAGGACGGCGCGGATGGCGAACATGCCCGGCCCGCCGTGCTGCAGACTCTCGTGCAGGATGTCGGGGGTGTTGACGAACAGGTTCAACCGCGCCTCGTCGGCACGCTCGGCGATCTGCTCGCCGAACTCGGTGAGCTCCCACTTGGCGGTGCGCCAGGTGAAATAGCTGTACGACTGCGTGAACCCGAGCCGGGCCAGACCGTACAACCGCGCCGGGCGCGTGAACGCCTCGGCCAGGAACAGCACATCCGGGTCGATGTTCTTGACCTCGGCAATCAGCCACGCCCAGAAATCCGGCGGCTTGGTGTGTGGGTTGTCGACCCGAAAGATCTTCACCCCGTGGTCAATCCAGTACCGGACCACCCGGAGCACCTCGTTGTAGATCCCGGTGGGATCGTTGTCGAAGTTGATCGGATAGATGTCCTGGTACTTCTTCGGCGGGTTCTCCGCGTAGGCGATCGTGCCGTCGGGCAGTTCGGTGAACCACTCCCGGTGGTCTTTGGCCCACGGATGATCCGGGGCGCACTGCAACGCCAGATCGAGGGCGACCTCCATGCCGAGATCTCTTGTGGCAGCGAGGAATTCGTCGAAGTCCTCGATGGTGCCGAGTTCCGGATGCACCGCGTCGTGGCCGCCCTCGTCGCTACCGATGGCCCACGGGGAACCCACATCACCCGGAGCAGCTGCCACGGTGTTGTTGCGACCCTTGCGGTGCACTTTGCCGATCGGATGGATGGGGGGCAGGTACACCACGTCGAAGCCCATTTTGGCCACTCGCGGGAGCGCCTTGATGGCGGTGGCGAATGTGCCGTGCACCGGGTTGCCGTCGGCGTCCCAGCCGCCGGTGGAGCGGGGGAACAGCTCGTACCAGGAGGCGAACCGGGCCTCGGACCGGTCGACCCACACGCCGTGCTGGTCGCCGCGGGTCACCAGCTCGCGCAGCGGATAGTCGGCGAGCAGGGCGGCGACCTCGGGTGACAAGGCCGCGCCTGCACGGCTGAACGGATCCCCGGGTTCACGAAGCCGCGCCGCGGCGTCGATCAGCGGGTAGCGGTCCTGGCGTGGCACGCCGGTGGCGGCACGCTCGAGCAACTTGGCGCCGACCAACAGATCATTGGACAGCTCGGCCTCGGTTTGTCCGGCCTCGAGTTTGGCCGTCAGCCCCTTGCGCCACGTGGCGATCGGATCACCCCAGCCGTCGACCCGGAACGTCCACAGCCCCACCGCGTCGGGCACGAACTGGCCGTGGAAGACGTCCGGCGTCTCCCCGGTGGACATGGGCAGACGATGTGGCCTGACCCGCGGTGAAGGCGAGACGAGCTCGTCGATGGGTATCGGCTCCACCGGGTGGGCCTTGGGTGACGGGCCGGGGACCAGTCGGGGATAGGCGGTGCCGTGGTAGCGCACCACCAAGGTGGCCGCCACCGCGTCGTGGCCTTCCCGCCACACCGATGCACACACCGGCACGACCTCACCGACCACTGCTTTTGCGGGAAATTTTCCCCCGGATATGACGGGTTGGACGTCGTCGATCTCGATGCGACCGGGCACCCGGGCTCTCCTCATGGCGTCTAAGGCGCGGTGAGTTCCGCGCGGTGAGTTGCCGTCTCTGCGTTCTGGCTGGTCTTCGATTAACCACTTCGCGCGTTCCTCAACCGTAGTGGCCGGACGGCACCCAGGACAGACGAAGCTGACGCATTAATGATCGCGACGTACGTCACGCTCAGTAAGGTGGGCCTACGTGAAGGCTCTTCGTCGGTTCACCGTCCGTGCCCACCTGCCGCAGCGACTTTCGGCGCTTGCGCAGCTGTCGACCAACTTGCGCTGGTCGTGGCACGTACCGACGCAGGAGCTGTTTGCCACCATCGATGAGGCGTTGTGGTCTGAACACGGCGGCGATCCGGTCGCCCTGCTGGGACATGTCTCACCGGACCGGTTGGATGAACTCGTCACTGACGAGGAGTTCCTGACCCAGCTGGACTCGTTGTCGGCAGATCTGCAGAACTACCTGACGCGACCGCTGTGGTACCAGGAACAGCAGCACTCCGAACCGGCGAAAGCGCTGCCCCAGGGCATCGCCTACTTCTCGATGGAATTCGGCGTGGCCGAAGTTCTGCCCAATTATTCCGGCGGGCTGGGGATCCTGGCCGGGGACCATCTGAAGTCGGCGAGTGACCTCGGCCTGCCGTTGATCGCCGTGGGCCTCTACTACCGCTCCGGGTATTTCCGGCAATCGCTGACCAGCGACGGCTGGCAGCACGAGAACTATCCCTCGCTCGACCCTGCGGGTCTGCCGTTGCGGCTGCTCACCGAGGCCGACGGCACGCCGGTGCTGGTGGCGCTGGCACTGCCCGGGGAGGCGCAACTGCACGCGCGGGTGTGGGTCGCGCAGGTGGGTCGCGTGCCGCTGTTGCTGCTGGACTCCGACATCCCCGAGAACGACCATGAACTGCGCGGCACCACCGACCGCCTCTACGGCGGCGATCAGGAGCACCGCATCAGGCAGGAGATCCTGTCCGGCATCGGCGGGGTGCGCGCCATCCGCGCCTTCACCCGCGTCGAAGGGCTGCCGGCGCCCGAGGTGTTCCACATGAACGAGGGGCACGCCGGCTTCCTCGGCGCCGAACGCATCCGGGAGTACATGACCGAGTCGGGAGTCGACTTCGGCACCGCGCTGACCGTGGTGCGCGCCTCCACCGTGTTCACCACCCACACGCCGGTGCCGGCCGGTATCGACCGGTTCCCGATGGAGATGGTCCGCGGCTACTTCGCCGACGACGTGCCCGCGCCGCTGCTGCCCGGAGTGCCCCTGGCCAAGATCATGGCCTTCGGCGCCGAGGACGATCCGGGCAAGTTCAACATGGCCCACATGGGTCTGCGCCTGGCCCAGCGCGCCAATGGGGTTTCCCTGCTGCACGGTCGGGTCAGTCGGGAGATGTTCAACAACCTGTGGCCGGGCTTCGACCCCAGCGAGGTGCCCATCGGTTCGATCACCAACGGGGTGCACGCACCCACCTGGGCGGCACCCCAGTGGTTGGAGCTGGGTCGTGAGTTGCTCGGCTCCGACGACCTCGGTCTGCTCCGCGAGGCCGACACCTGGAAGCGGCTGCAGCAGGTCGACTCCGGGCATCTGTGGTGGATCCGTTCTGAGTTGCGTGCACTGCTGGTGGAGGACGTCCGCGCCAGGCTGCGCCGGTCATGGCGCGAACGCGGCGCCTCCGAGGCCGAGTTGGGTTGGACCACAACGGCTTTCGATAAAGACGTGCTGACCATCGGGTTCGCACGACGGGTTCCGACCTACAAGCGGTTGACGCTGATGCTGCGTGATCCCGAACGTCTGGAACGGTTGCTGCTCGATGAGCACCGGCCGGTGCAGCTGATCGTGGCGGGCAAATCGCACCCCGCCGACGACGGCGGCAAGGCGTTGATCCAGCAGGTCGTGCGGTTCGCCGATCGGCCGGAGGTGCGGCACCGGATCGCCTTCCTGCCCGACTACGACATGTCGATGGCGCGGCTCCTGTACTGGGGTTGCGACGTGTGGCTCAACAACCCGCTGCGTCCACTGGAGGCATGCGGCACCTCCGGGATGAAGAGTGCGCTCAACGGTGGGCTGAACCTGTCCATCCGCGACGGCTGGTGGGATGAGTGGTTCGACGGCGAGAACGGTTGGGAGATCCCCACTGCCGACGGAGTCGTCGACGATGCCCGGCGCGATGATCTGGAAGCCGACGCGCTCTACCGATTGCTCGGAAAGTCGGTGGCGCCGAAGTTCTACGACCGGGACGCGGCCGGGGTGCCGGTGCGGTGGGTGGAGATGGTGCGCCACACCCTGCGGGCGCTCGGCCCGAAGGTGCTTGCCTCGCGGATGGTGCGCGACTACACCGAGAAGTACTACATTCCGGCGGCGGCCTCGGTGCGGCGCACGCTCGAACCCGCCGGCGGCAAGGCCTTCGGGACGGCGCAGCAGCTGACCGCCTACCGGGAGCGGGTGCGACAGGCATGGCCGAAGGTCGAGATCACTGACGTCGACAGCAGCGGACTGCCGGATACCCCAGTGCTGGGGTCGACGCTGACCCTCACTGCCACAGTCCAATTGGCAGGGCTGCAGCCCGACGAGGTGGCGGTGCAGGCCGTCCTGGGCCGGGTGGACACCGGCGACACGCTGCTCAATCCACGGATCGTGGTCATGGCCCATGTCGCCGACGGGCTCAACGCCACCCCCGGCGTCGAGACGTTCACCACGACAACAGCGCTGCCGGTGGCCGGCTCGGTGGGCTACACGGTGCGGGTGCTGCCGCACAACGACCTGCTGGCCGGCGATAACGAGCTCGGTCTGGTCACTCTCGCGTGATGCCGGGCGGAGGCCGAGGCTGCGAGGTACGAGCAGGTGAAGGAGATCCGGCCCAGTGAGCCGGGCGGAGGCCGAGGCTGCGAGGTACGAGCAGGTGAAGGAGATCCGGCCCAGTGAGTAGAGCACTCACCGTCGCCGTCGACGGGGGTCCGTACGCGCTTGCCGCTGCGCCGGACGGCGCGATGTGGGTGACGCTGGTGCACAGTGGCGAAGTCGCGCGTATCGACGGGGCCGGCCAGGTGAGCGTGGTGGCCGTCGCGCCCGGCAGCAAGCCGTCCATCATCACCGCAGGCCTGGACGGCGCGATGTGGTTCACCTGCGCCGGTACCGACAGGATCGGTCGGGTGAGTGCCTCGGGCGACGTGAGCTTCATCGAATTAGCCTCCGGCAGTGGACCGTACGGGTTGACCGTCGGGCCCGACGGGGCGCTCTGGTTCACCACGACGACGGCAGGCGGTGTCGGACGTCTGACCCCTGACGGGACCGTGGAGGACTGCTGTTACCCGGGTGGGATGCCCTCGATGATCATCACCGGACCGGACAATGCGCTGTGGTGCACGCTCAACGAAGGCAACGGCATCGCGCGGGTGGATCCGCGTAGCGGAAAATCAACGGTGCGCGAACTGCCCACCCGTAACGCCGGGCCGGTCGGCATCACCGCGACCCATGATGATGCGGTGTGGTTCACCGAATTTCGCGCCGACAAACTCGGCCGCATCCCGATGGGCGACGCCATTCAAGAAATCGAGCTGCCCGGCAAGCCCCATGCGGTGGCCGCCGATCTGGCCGACGGCGTGTGGGTCAGTCTGTGGGGTGCCGACCAACTGGCCCGGGTCGGCGCCGACGGCGAGATCACCACGTTCGACCTGCCCCCCGGCAGCGAGCCGCACGGCCTGGCGGTGGCCGCCGACGGTGCACCGTGGGTGGCCCTGGAATCCGGGTTCGTGCTGCGACTGCCGCTGTAGCCGGCCCGTATTCAGGGGAAGCGGCGCAGACAGCGGTCCTCGTCGCCGAGGACTCCGAGGCGGAACGCATCGATACGCGAGAAGCCGGCCGGAACCGCCTCCCCGTTGACGTCGCCGGCGGCCAGGCCGTTGGTCAGCAGCCCCGCCACTGCCTCGTCGAGATCGCCCGCGGACAGGGCAACGGTGTCGCCTCCCGGGGTGTCGACCTGCCGGGTCAGCTTTGTGGTGGCCACGCCGGTCAGACACGCCGTCCGTAACCCCGCCGCAGCGTTGTTGAGGGTCAGCCCGCCCTTATCCTGTTGCACCGCAAGCATGTAACGCGACATCAACACCGAATAGGCGGTGTTGTCCCCGGTCAGCGCGGGCGAGAACTCGTCGTCGTCACTGACGGCCCCGAGGGCCTTCAATGCGGGTAGGTCCACGGCGAGGGTGTTGGTGGTGGGGCAGTAGGACACCGGCGGGCTGGGCCGGGCATCGGCGCAGGTCCCTGCCGAGCGGGCATCGAAGCTCAGCATCGGCGGGTTCCGCGGCGCGAACAGGATGGTCATCGCGTCCACCACGGCCCGCGCCGAGTCCTCTGAGACCGGCCACTCGCCCGTCTGGTCGCCCTGTAGTTCGAACGGCAGATCGCGGCGGCGCTGGGCCACCTCCCCGGCCTCGATGGCCGCACAGGCGCTGGGCCCGTCGGTGAAGCCGAACTGGAACGCCGAGATCCGCTCGAACGCAGAACCGTGCTCGTCCCCGCCGCCGTAGATGTCCTCCTCGCTCAGCAGCGGGTCGCGGAACAGGATCATCCCCGCAAGCAGGTTGTTGAGCCCGTCACCGGTGCTCAGGGTGAACCGGTCGGAGTTGTCTTCGGCGACCCAGCGCATGTAGCCACCGGCAAAGCAGTCGGCCTGCTGTTCGGTGACCAGGACCGGCGTGCCGCGCTTGTTCAGCTTGGCCTGCCGCTGGATGGAATGGCCGTATTCGTGGGCCAGCACCATCGTGATCGCCATGTCGCCGCCGGCCCGTTGCAGCGAGGGCAGCAGCAGTCCGCGGTCCCATCCGACGGAACGGTCCAGCGCACAGAATCCCGCGTTGGAGAACGCGTAGGTGTCCATATCGCAGAACGAACCGTCGTAATCCTTTGCGTCCCAAGAGATCAAAGTCGATACGGGACGGAACTCCCCGGCGAAGGTCTCGCTGAAAACACTCGTCCAATACTCTTCGATATCGCTGATCGACTGACCGGCGATCTCGTCGATCTGGCCGCCGTCGGTGCCTTCGATGTCGCGGGAGGGCTCTTTGGCGTCCGGACGTAGACCCGTGGGCCCGTCGATGGCCTCCATGCCTCCCACCCGGAACGGATCGGCGAACACCGACACCGGTGTGCCGGTCAGCGTCGTCGAACACGCTGTCATCCCGCCGGTGGCTGCGGCTATCACCGCAGCGACGAGGACTCTCCGGACCGTGCGGCGGCGAGAATGTCTCAGGCTCATGTGCCACCTCTCGCATGACGGCTCCGGGGATAGTTGCCAGGATAGTTGCGGATCCGGCGGGTAACCGTGGGAACTCAGGAGTCCAGGGTGGTCCGCAACCGCACCAGTGCCTGCCGTGCGGCAGCGGCATCGGTGGTGGTCCAGAACGGCGGCAGCGAAGACCTCAGGTAGCCGCCGTAGCGCGCGGTCGCCATCCGCGAGTCCAGCACCGCCACCACACCGCGGTCGTCGGCGCGGCGCAGCAGCCGTCCGGCGCCCTGAGCCAGCAGCAGCGCGGCATGACTGGCGGCGACCGCCATGAATCCGTTGCCACCGCGGGCGGCGATGGCGCGTTGCCGAGCGGTCAACAACGGGTCATCGGGCCGCGGGAACGGAATCCGGTCGATGAGCACCAGCGACAGCGAGGGGCCCGGCACGTCGACGCCCTGCCACAGCGACAGTGTGCCGAACAGTGACGTCGCGGGGTCGGCGGCGAACTTCTCCACCAGGGCAGCCGTGCCGTCTTCACCCTGGCAGAGCACCGGCGTGTCCAGCCGCTCCCGCATGGCTTCCGCGGTGGCACGGGCAGCCCGCATCGAGGAGAACAATCCCAGGGTGCGGCCGCCGAGCGACGTGATCAGGTCGGCGATTTCGCTGAGTTGCTCGGCCGATCCGGTGCCGTCGCGCCCGGGCGGCGGCAGGTGTTTGGCGATGTACAGGATCCCCGATTTGGCGTGCTGGAACGGCGAGCCCACGTCGAGCCCGCGCCACTTGGGCGCCTCGGCACCGGCCAGGCCCCAGGCTCCGGCCATCGCCTCGAAATTGCCGCCCACTGTCAGCGTGGCCGAGGTCAGTACCGCAGTGGCGCGGGAGAACAGCCGGGTGCGCAGCAGCCCCGCCACCGACAAGGGTGCCACCCGCAGCACCGACCGGACCGTGCCCCGGATGTCCTCCCGGTCCAGCCAGACGATGTCCAGCCTTTCGGTCAACGGTCGGTCGAACGACGTCAACATCCGGCTGGCGGTGTCGGCGATCTCGCTGAGCGCGGCAATGGCTTCGGTGCGCGCGGCGGCCGCCTGCGGGTCGCGCGGCGTCGGGTCGATCGTCGTGCGGGCTGCGTTGGCCGCGTCTCGCAGCGATGTCAGGTACGTGGCCAGCTCGTCGTCGAGGTGGTCCATCCGGCCGGGCTCGGCATCGTGGATGGCCGAGGAGAAGATCGCCACCGCAGCTTCCAGCCGGGACGTCAGTTCTGAGTCCAACAGCCGCGAGGCGCGCCGGGTCGCTGCGCCGAGGCTGGTGGCGGACAGCTCTCCGGTGGCCACGCCGGTCACCCGGTCGACGAGTTCGTGCGCCTCGTCGACGACCAGCAGCTCGTGCTCGGGCAACACGGCGGCATCGGCGATCGCGTCGATGGCCAGCAGTGCGTGATTGGTGACCACCACATCTGCCAATCCCGCCAACCCACGCGCTTTTTCAGAGAAGCACTCGGTGCCGAACGGACAGCGGGCCATGCCGATGCACTCCCGCGCCGACACGCTGACTTGGGCCCACGCCCGGTCCGGCACCCCGGGTTTCACCTCATCCCGGTCACCTGTGCGCGTCTCGTCGGCCCATTCGGTGAGGCGGGCGACATCGCGACCCAACGCCGAGGCGGCCATCGGCTCGAACAGCAGTTCCTGAGGTGGCGCGTCAGCCTCCGATGCGGCCGAACCGTTGTGAATCTTGTTCAGACACAGGTAGTTCGAGCGTCCCTTCAGGAGTGCGAAGCTCGGTTCCCGGGGTAGGGCTTCGGCGAGGGCGGCACTGAGCCGGGGCAGATCGCGGTCGACGAGCTGGCGTTGCAGCGCGATCGTCGCGGTGGAGACCACCACGGGACCACGCTCGTCGGCGGCTTTGGCCAGGGCGGGCACCAGGTAGGCCAACGACTTTCCGGTGCCGGTGCCGGCTTGCACCGCCAGGTGCTCACCGGTGTCGAAGGCGCGAGACACCGCCTCGGCCATGGCGACCTGGCCGGTGCGTTCGGTTCCGCCCAGCGCGGCGACGGCGAGGGTCAGCAGTTCGGTCACCGACGTGCTCGAGCTGTTCTTGTGGCCTGGCGTGATGCGCTCCTTGGTGCTCAGGGCGCGACGATCCGGGTCGGGATCGCGGGCTCGCCGGCCGAGAGCTTGAGGCCCTCCCACGGCAGCTTGGTCAACCCCGAGGCGACCAGTGCGCGGGCCGCAGCCAGATCCGAGGACGCCACCACCTCGCCACTGCGGACCAGTGGAATGGTCAGCGGCCGCCCCGACGTCACGTCCGGCGGCGGGTTGTCGGGGGAGAAGACGACCTCTTCGAGGATGGTGCCCGAGGACCGGGCCAGCCGGACCGCGTCCTTGCGACCCCCGTGAGATTGCTTGTCGGTACTACGTTTGTGCACCGGCATACCGTCGACCTCCACCAGCTTGTACACCATGCCCGCAGTTGGTGCGCCGGAACCGGTGACCAGGGAGGTGCCCACACCGTAGCTGTCCACCGGTTCGGCGCGCAGCGCGGCAATCGAGTACTCGTCGAGGTCGCCGGAGAGCACGATGCGGGTCGAGGTCGCGCCGAGCTCGTCGAGTTGTACGCGGGCCTGGCGGGCCAGCACCCCGAGATCACCGGAGTCGATACGGACGGCCCCCAATTCGGTGCCGGCGACGGCCACGGCGTTGGCGATACCCCTCGTCACGTCGTAGGTGTCCACCAACAGCGCGGTGCCCACCCCCAGAGCGGCCACCTGGGCGCGGAAGGCCGCCTGTTCGTCGGGGCCGTCGGCGGTGGTGTACAGCATGGTGAAGGCGTGTGCGCTGGTGCCCAGCGCGGGCACGCCGTAGCGCCGCTGTGCCTCGAGGTTCGACGTTCCGCGGAAGCCGGCGAGGTAGGCGGCCCGTGCGGCGGCGACGGCTGCCCGTTCGTGGGTGCGCCGGGACCCCATCTCGATGAGGTCGCGGCCCTGTGCGGCGCTGACCATCCGGGCTGCCGCCGACGCGATGGCGGTGTCATGGTTGTAGATCGACAGCGCCAAAGTCTCCAGCAGTACGCACTCGGCGAAGGTCCCGTGCACGGAGAGCACGGGTGAGCTGGGGAAGTACAGTTCGCCTTCGGGGTAGCCGTCGACATCTCCGGTGAACCGGAAATCACGCAGGAACAGCAGCGTGTCGGAGTCCAGGAAACCCGACAGCAGGTCGAGGGCCTGGTCGTCGAAAGTGAACTCTGCCAACGCATCGAGGAATCGGCCGGTTCCGGCGACCACGCCGTAGCGGCGCCCGGTCGGGAGTCGGCGCGCGAACAGCTCGAATGAGGTTCTGCGCTGTGCGGTGCCGTCGCGCAGTGCCGCGGACAGCATCGTCAGCTCGTATTTGTCGGTCAGCAGCGCCACCGTCACAGGCATAACGCTAACGTCTGGCGCCCAGCTCGACCACGCCGAGTAGGGTGTCGCTATCACAACCATGTCCGGCTGGCCGGTACTGCGGGGTGGGGCGCTCGGTATCCTGGTACCCATGGCTTCGCCAGCATCGACCAAACCCGCGTCTACCGAGCAACGGCAAAGCGACACCGTCGAGGCCACGGTGGAGTCCACACAGCGGCCGTGGGTGACCATCGTCTGGGACGATCCGGTCAACCTGATGAACTACGTGACCTACATCCTGCAGAAACTCTTCGGCTACTCCGAACCTAAAGCCACCGAGTTGATGCTGCAGGTGCACAACGAGGGCAAAGCCGTGGTGTCCTCCGGAACCAGGGAATCGATGGAGGTCGACGTGAGCAAGCTCCACGCCGCCGGCCTCTGGGCCACCATGCAGCAGGACCGCTGACGAACGGTGCGCAAATGGAAGCGGGTGGAGACCGCTGCGGGCACCCGGTTCCGGTCCGCCCTCGAACCACATGAAGCTGCGTTGCTGCAGAACATGGTGACGTCGATGGTGGGGATGCTCGACGAGCGGGAATCGTCGTCGCCCAGTGACGAACTGGAGCAGATCACCGGGATGCGTACCGGACACACCGTCGCGCCCGAAGACGCGACCCTGGGAAGGTTGCTGCCGGACTTCTTCCGGCCGCAGAACGACCACCCGGCCGGTTCGGCGGCCGCGGAGAGTCTCAACAGCGCGCTGCGCAGTTTGCATGAGCCGGACATCATCGATGCCAAACGCCAAGCTGCACAACGGTTATTGGCCACCTGCCCGGAAGGTGGCGGGCGCTTCGAACTGACCGAAGACGACGCCAACGCCTGGCTCGCTTCGGTGAACGATGTCCGGTTGGCACTGGGCAGCATGCTCGACGTCGGCTCCGACGGACCCGATGCGCTGCCGCCGGAGCACCCGATGGCCGGCCATCTCGACGTGTATCAGTGGCTGACGGTGCTCCAGGAGTATCTGGTTCTGAGTCTGATGAACAAACCGCTGCGATGAGCGGCTCGATCACCGACGTCGCGGGCATCCTGGTGGGCAATCACCATCGCATCGATGCGGACGCGACGCTCGGTTCCGGGTGGGCCGCCGGCAGCACCGTGGTGCTGACCCCGCCCGGCACGGTCGGGGCCGTCGACGTCCGTGGCGGCGCCCCGGGCAGCCGGGAGACCGATCTGCTCGCACCCGCCAACAGCGTGCGTTATGTCGACGCAGTGCTGCTGACCGGTGGTAGCGCCTACGGGTTGGCGGCCGCTGACGGTGTGATGCGTCACCTCGAGGAGCAGGGGCGCGGCGTCGCGATGGAGGGCGGCGTCGTGCCGATCGTGCCCGGCGCGGTGATCTTCGATCTACCGGTGGGTGGGTGGCAGTGCCGACCCACTGCGGAGTTCGGGTACGCCGCCGCCGCGACGGCCGGAACGGAGTTCGCGGTCGGCACGGCAGGGGCAGGGGTGGGCGCCCGCGCCGGAGTGCTCAAAGGCGGGTTGGGCACCGCCTCGGTGACGCTGCCCGAGATCGGTGTCAGCGTGGGTGCCGTCGTGGCGGTGAACGCGGCAGGCAATGTCGTCGACCCCCAGACCGGCCTGCCATGGATGGCACATCTGATCAGGGAATTCGGACTGGTGCCGCCGCCACCGGAGCAGCTCGCCGCCTTCGCCGAACTCGACCGCGAGTCCAGCCCGCTCAATACCACCATCGCCGTGGTGGCCACCGACGCGGCACTCAGTTCGGCCGCCTGCCAGCGCGTCGCCATCGCCGCGCATGACGGCCTGGCCCACAGCATCCGGCCGGCGCACACCCCCATCGACGGCGACACCGTGTTCGCGCTTGCCACCGGGGCGATCGAGGTGCAACCGGCCTCCGGAAACGCGTCGGCGATTCCGGCCTCTTTGTCACCGGAGACCAAGCTGGTGGCGGCGATCGGCGCCGCCGCGGCCGACTGCCTGGCCATCGCGGTGCTCTCCGGGGTGCTGGCCGCCGAGTCGATCGCCGGAATACCGACCTACCGTGGCATGTTGCCGGGAGCGTTCGGTGCTGAGGCCGTCACAGGGACAGGAGCCTGATCGTTGTTGGTGATTCGTGCTGACCTGGTGGAGGCGATGGTGGCGCATGCGCGCGCCGACCACCCCGACGAGGCGTGCGGCGTACTGGCCGGCCCCGAAGGGGCGGACCGGCCGGAGCGCCACATCCCGATGCTGAATGCGGAGCGCTCGCCGACCTTCTACCGGTTCGACTCCGGCGAGCAGCTCAAGGTGTGGCGGTCCATGGAAGACGCCGATGAGGCCCCCGTCGTCATCTACCACTCGCACACCGCGACCGAGGCCTACCCGAGTCGCACCGACATCTCGTTCGCCTCCGAGCCGGACGCGCACTACGTGTTGATTTCCACCCGGGATCCGGAGGAGCACGAATTGCGCAGCTACCGGATCCTCGACGGGGTCGTCACCGAGGAACCCGTCACCATCGTCGAGCAGTACTAGAAAGGTTCAACTGATGTCTGTAACCGTCTCCATCCCCACCATCCTGCGCACCCACACCGGTGGTGAGAAGCGGGTCAGCGCCGACGGCGCCACGCTGGGCGCGGTGATCAGCGATCTGGAGGCCAACTACTCCGGTATCTCCGGCCGGCTGGTGGACAACGGCAAGCTGCACCGCTTCGTCAACATCTACGTCAACGACGAGGACGTCCGCTTCTCCGGTGGGCTCGACACCACGATCTCCGACGGCGACTCGGTGACGATCCTGCCCGCGGTCGCAGGAGGGTAGCGGCTTGCGCTACGACTCACTGCTGCAGGCCCTGGGCAATACACCACTGGTCGGATTGCAGCGCCTGTCACCGCGGTGGCAGGAAACGGACCCAGCGGACGGCGGCGGACCCCACGTTCGGCTGTGGGCCAAACTCGAGGACCGCAACCCCACCGGTTCCATCAAGGACCGCCCCGCACTGCGGATGATCGAGCAGGCCGAACGGGATGGGCTGGTCAAACCGGGCGACACCATCCTGGAGCCCACCAGCGGCAATACCGGTATCTCGCTGGCGATGGCCGCACAGCTCAAGGGCTATCACCTGATCTGCGTGATGCCGGAGAACACCTCGATCGAACGTCGCCAGGTGCTGGAGCTCTACGGGGCCCAGATCATCTTCAGCCCCGCCGAGGGCGGTTCCAACACCGCCGTCGCGACCGCCAAGAAGCTGGCGGCCGAGCACCCGGACTGGGTGATGCTCTATCAGTACGGCAACCCGGCCAACGCCGAGGCGCACTACTACGGCACCGGCCCCGAGATCCTGGCCGACCTGCCCGAGATCACCCACTTCGTCGCCGGCCTGGGCACCACCGGCACCTTGATGGGCACCGGCCGCTATCTGCGCGAGCACGTGCCCGGCGTCCAGATCGTGGCCGCCGAACCGCGCTACGGCGAGGGTGTCTACGCATTGCGCAACATCGACGAAGGCTTCGTGCCCGAGCTCTACGACCCGGAGGTGCTGACCACCCGCTACTCGGTGGGTGCCTTCGAGGCGGTCAAGCGCACCCGGGAGCTCGTCCAGGTCGAAGGGATCTTTGCCGGCATCTCCACCGGGGCGATCCTGCACGCGGCGCTCGGTATGGCCGCCAAGGCGATCAAGGCCGGCGAGCGCGCCGACATCGCCTTCGTGGTCGCCGACGCCGGTTGGAAGTATCTGTCCACCGGTGCTTACGCCGGTAGCCTTGACCAAGCGGAAGACGCTCTGGAAGGGCAGCTATGGGCATGACCCGTTGGATTTCGTACCGAGCACTGCAATGAACCAACCGCTGGGACACCCGGTCCGGCAACCCCAGCCGAAGAAGCGACCCCCCTGGATGGTGGGCGGGGTTGCGGTGGTCACGTTCGTCGCCTTGCTGTACATCGTCGAGGTCTTCGACCAGCTGACGGGTCACTCGCTGGACAGCAACGGCATCCGTCCGCTGGAGAGCGACGGCCTCAAAGGCATCATCTTCGCGCCGCTGTTGCACGCCGACTGGCAACACCTGGGGGCCAACACCGTGCCGGCTCTGGTGCTCGGCTTCCTGGTGTCACTGGCCGGGCTGTCCCGCTTCGTCTGGGCCACCGCCATCATCTGGATCCTGGGCGGCCTCGGCACCTGGTTGATCGGGGACCTGGGCGCCGGACCGTACGAAACCAACCACATCGGTGCGTCCGGGCTGATCTTCGGCTGGCTGACCTTCCTGCTGGTGTTCGGGTTCTTCATCCGCAGCGCCATGCAGATCACCGTCGGCATCGTGGTGCTGTTCATCTACGGCGGCATCCTCTGGGGAGTGCTGCCCGGAACGTTCGGAGTGTCCTGGCAGGGCCACCTGTGCGGTGCGGTCGCCGGCGTCGTCGCGGCGTATCTGTTGTCGAAGCCGGAACGGCAGGCGCGGCACAGCAGGAAGACCCGGCAGCCGCGTCTGACGACATGAGCGACCAGGAGTCTGCCGTCGGCGTCTTCGACTCCGGCGTGGGCGGCTTGACCGTCGCACGATCGATCATCGACCAGCTGCCCGACGAGAACATGATCTACGTCGGCGACACCGGGAACGGCCCCTACGGACCGCTGACCATCGCGCAGATCCGGGCACATGCACTGGCCATCATGGACGACCTCGTCGACCGCGGAGTGAAGGCGTTGGTGATCGCCTGCAACTCGGCCTCGTCGGCCTGCCTGCGCGATGCGCGCGAACGCTACGACGTCCCGGTGATCGAGGTGATCCTGCCGGCCGTGCGCCGTGCCGTCGCCACCACCCGCACCGGGCGCATCGGTGTCATCGGCACCCAGGCAACCATCACCAGCCACGCCTACCAGGACGCATTCGCCGCCGCCAGGGACGCCCGGATCACCGCCGTGGCCTGCCCGCGCTTCGTCGACTTCGTCGAACGTGGGGTGACCAGCGGACGGCAGGTGCTCGGCCTGGCCGAGGGCTATCTGGAGCCCCTGCAGCGCGCCGACGTCGACACCCTGGTTCTCGGGTGCACGCACTACCCGCTGCTGTCAGGGCTCATCCAGCTGGCGATGGGCGATCACGTGACATTGGTGTCGAGCGCCGAGGAGACCGCCAAGGATCTGCTGCGGGTGCTCACCGAGCGCGATCTGTTGCGTCCGCACGCCGACGACCCCGGCGCAGCACCGACACGTCGGTTCGAGGCGACGGGCGACCCCGAGGCATTCACCAGGTTGGCGGCACGTTTTCTGGGACCCGCAGTCACCGGGGTCTCCCCAGTTGCGCGGCACGCCACCACACCTGGTTGATTTTCTGTAAACCCCAATGCGGCCATGTTTTCGCCGCCGCGATTACGGGCATGGCAAGCTGGTGACCGTGCGAATCACCGTGCTCGGCTGCTCGGGCAGCGTCGTGGGACCCGATTCGCCTGCGTCCGGCTACCTCCTCACGGCCCCGGGCACCCCGCCGTTGGTGATCGACTTCGGCGGTGGCGTCCTGGGAGCGCTGCAGCGGCATGCCGACCCCGGCGAGGTGAGCGTTCTGCTGTCGCATCTTCATGCTGATCATTGCCTCGACCTGCCGGGGTTGTTTGTCTGGCGGCGTTACCACCCCAACCCGCCGGTGGGGCGTGCACACATGTTCGGCCCCAGTGACACCTGGACGCGGCTGGGCGCGGCGTCCTCACCTGAGGGCACCGATATCGACGATTTCAGCGATATTTTCGACGTGCATTCCTGGGTGGACGGGCAGACCGAGCAGCTCGGCGCGCTGAGCGTGCAGCCGCGACTGGTGTCCCATCCCACCGAGTCCTACGGGATGCGCTTCACCGACCCGTCCGGCGCGGTGCTGGTCTACAGCGGCGACACCGGGATCTGCGATTCGGTGATCGAACTGGCGCGGGACGCCGATGTGTTCCTCTGTGAAGCCTCGTGGACCCACGGCCCGAACCGGCCGGCGGATGTGCACCTGTCCGGCACCGAGGCCGGGCAGATCGCCGCGAAAGCAGGTGTGTCCGAACTGCTGCTGACGCACATTCCGCCGTGGACCTCCCGCGAAGACGTGATCAGCGAGGCCAAGGCAGAGTTCGACGGCCCGGTGCGCGCCGTGGTGTGCGGTGAGACCTTCGACGTCCGAACCGGCTGACAGCCGACGGAGACGCCCGCGTTAGGGTTGGCCGGTGTCCAGTCGCGAAGACGGTCGCCGTGACGACGAGTTGCGGCCCGTGGTTCTCACCCGTGGTTTCACCTCGAATCCAGCCGGTTCGGTGTTGGTCGAGTTCGGCCAGACCCGGGTCATGTGCACTGCCAGCGTCACCGAGGGTGTACCCCGGTGGCGTAAAGGCTCCGGGCTGGGCTGGCTGACGGCCGAGTACGCGATGCTGCCTGCGGCGACGCACACCCGATCCGATCGGGAGTCGGTCAAGGGTCGTGTCGGTGGCCGCACCCAGGAGATCAGCCGACTGGTCGGCCGGTCACTGCGCGCCTGCATCGATCTGCGCTCCCTCGGGGAGAACACCATCGCCATCGACTGCGACGTGCTGCAGGCCGACGGCGGAACCCGCACGGCCGCCATCACCGGCGCCTATGTGGCTCTCGCCGATGCCGTCACCTACCTCGGTGCGGCCGGCAAGCTGTCGGATCCACGGCCGCTGTCGTGCGCTATCGCGGCGGTCAGTGTGGGTGTGGTCGACGGGCGGGTCCGGGTGGACCTGCCCTACAGCGAGGACTCTCGCGCCGAGGTCGACATGAACGTCGTCGCCACCGACACCGGCACTCTTGTGGAAGTGCAGGGCACCGGCGAAGGTGCGACGTTCCCGCGCTCCACCCTGGACAAATTGCTCGACGCTGCGCTGGGTGCGTGCGACGAACTGTTCGCCATCCAATCGGCGGCACTGGAGCTCCCCTATCCCGGTCAACTGCCCGAGGGGCCGGCGCCGAAGAAGGCGTTCGGCAGCTGACCGCGATGCAACGGGTCCTGGTGGCATCTCGCAACACGAAGAAACTGGCCGAGCTGCAGCGCATCCTCGTTCGCGCCGGTATCACCGGCATCGAGTTGGTGTCGCTGGCCGATGTGCCGCCCTATGACGAGGCCCCGGAGACGGGTGCGACCTTCGAGGAGAACGCGCTGGCCAAAGCGCGCGACGGCTATCAGGCGACCGGGTTGCCGTGTGTCGCTGACGATTCGGGGATCTCGGTGGAGGCGTTGAACGGTATGCCGGGGGTGTTGTCGGCACGTTGGTCCGGCGCCCACGGCCAGGATGCGGCCAATACCGCGCTGCTGTTGGCGCAACTGGCCGACGTGCCCGCCGAGCGTCGCGGTGCGGCGTTCGTGTCGGCCTGCGCGCTGGTCTGGGGCAGTGGCGAGGCCGAGCAGGTGGTGGTGCGCGGAGAGTGGCCGGGAACGGTCGCGACCGAGCCTCGCGGCGACGGTGGATTCGGCTACGACCCGGTGTTCGTGCCGGCCGGTTCGGAGCGTTCCGCGGCGCAGCTGACGGCGGCAGAAAAAGACGACGCGTCTCATCGGGGGCGTGCGTTGACACAACTGCTGCCCGCGCTGGCGGCCCTCGCCGGCTGACGGGGGGCGTTGCTCCGACCTGGATGCATAGCTTGCCTAAGGTAGAGTCCGGGCGATGCTCCGGAACGCATTCACTCGCGACCGCCCGGACCAACCCAGCGCGCCGGCACGTTCGAGGCACCCCGGATTTCTGATCGCCGCGCTGTGCACGGCGGGCATCGGCGTGTCGTTGATGCAGACGCTGATGATCCCGGTCATCCCCGATCTGCCGCAGCTGCTCGACACCAGCGCTGACAACGCGAGCTGGGCCATCACCGCCACCCTGCTGGTGGCCGCCGTGGCGACGCCGGTGTTCGGCCGACTCGGCGACATGTACGGACCCCAGCGCGTCCTGGTGGTGTCCGCCCTTGTTCTGACCGCGGGCGCAGTGGTCGCGGCAACCTCGCATTCCCTGCTGCCGTTGATCATCGGGCGCGGGTTGCAGGGCTTCGGCATGCCGATCATCCCCCTGGGCATCAGCGTGCTGCGGGCCAGCGTCCCCGCGGACCGGGTCGGCTCGGCGATGGGCATGATGAGCTCGTCGCTGGGTGTCGGTGGGGCCCTTGGGCTTCCGCTGGGCGCGGTGATCGCCGAGAACCTCGACTGGCACGCCCTGTTCTGGTTCGCCACCGGCCTCGGCGTCATCTGCGTGGCGGTGTTCGTCACGATGGTGCCGCACGTGCCGGCCAGCTCGCGGGACCGGTTCGACCCGCTGGGTGCGGTGTTGCTCGGCGCGGGACTGGTGTGCCTGCTGCTACCCATCTCCAAAGGTGGAGCATGGGGCTGGACCAGCCCCACCACGCTGGTGCTTTTCGGGTCCGCCGCAGTGGTTCTGGTGCTGTTCGGTCTGTGGCAGCTGCGCTACCCCTCGCCGATCGTCGACCTGCGGACCACCGTGCGACTGCCGGTTCTGACCACCAACGTGGCCTCCATCGGCGTGGGGGTTTCGCTGTACGGCATCTCGTTGGTGGCGCCGCAGATCCTGGAGCTACCGAAGGAGACCGGCTACGGCCTGGGTCAGTCCGTGCTGCACGCCGGGCTGTGGATGGCCCCCGGCGGCCTGGCGATGATGGTGGCGTCCAACATCGCCGCCCGCGTTGCCGCCCGGCGCGGCCCGAAGTTCACGTTGGTGATCGGTTGTCTGATCGTGGCCGCGGGTTATCTGACCGGCTTCGTGCTGTTGCGCAGCGCCGTCGGCGTTCTGGCGATGAACGTGGTGGTGAGCGTGGGCGTCGGGTTCGCCTTCTCGTCGTTGCCGGCGTTGATCAACTCGGCGGTGCCGATGTCGGAGACCGCGGCGGCCAACGGCATCAACTCCCTGGCCCGGGCGTTGGGAACCTCGTTGTCCAGTGCGGTGATCGGGGCGATTCTCGGTGGCATGACGATGAACTTCGCGGGGCACCAGGTGCCCACCGAGACCGGATTGCACGTCGCGCTGGGATTCGTCACCGGTGCGGCCGTCGTCGCGGCGCTACTGGCGCTGCTGATTCCCAAAGCGCCGGTACCGGCGGCGGAACGGGCATTGGCTCTCAGAGATTGAAGCGGGCCTTCAACGCCTTGGTCTGGAAATGTTCGACGATGATGCCGAGCAGCGGCACCGTCCCGGCCAGCAGAATCCCGACCGTCTTGCCGATGGGCCAGCGCACTTTGACCGCGAGGTTGGCCGCGAACAGCAGATAGACGAAGTACACCCAGCCGTGCACCACGGCGATCCAGCTCAACGAGTCGTCGTTGAAGCCGTACTTCATCACCATCTCGTAGCACAGCGCGATCAGCCACAGCCCCGTCACCCATGCCGTCACCCGGTACCCCAGCAGCGCTTTGCGGATCTGCTCGACGGGTGCTGTCACCGTCCGGCTCTCGGGTGTCTCCGGGGTCGTCGTACCTTCCGGGGTTGTCATGCTGTGGTCCTGTCCTGTTTCTCGGTATCGCTTTTGGCCAGTTCGGCCAGGTAGGCGTTGTAGTCCCGCAGTGCGGGGTCGTCCTCGGGGTCTGCGGCGGTCGACGCCGCCACCGGGCGCTGCGGCAGCAGGCCTTCGGGGATCTCGGTCAGTTCGGTGCTCGACCGCGGTTCCGGCGGCGCCACCTCGAAGCGTACGAACTTGCGATAGGCGTAGATGCAGAATCCGGCGAAGAACGGCCACTGCATGGCGTAACCGAGGTTCTGGAAGGTGCCTGACGCGGACTCGTACCGGGTCCACTGCCACCAGCCCAGGGCGAGACAGCCACAGGCAGCGGCGATGACGAGCGCGACCAGCGCCCATCTCCGACGCTGCGTAGTTGACATGCCACGACGGTACCGCGCCGGGAATTGTCACAGGTAATCCGCGTTTCGGACCGACGAATGCCCCACAGCTCGACCTCCGGGCCGGATGCCTCGCCCCAAGCGGCGGGACCGGCACGTCTTCGGTGGCAAGAAGCGGTACGATCGCACCGCTTGCGGGCGTGGCGAAATGGCATACGCGCCGGCTTTAGGTGCCGGTGCTCGAAAGAGCGTGGGGGTTCAAGTCCCCCCGCCCGCACTCACACAAAAGCCCCGGACACGGTTCCGGGGCTTTTGTGAGTGTGTCTCACTCCACCGCGTCTTCAGGGTCGTGATGTTGAACCTGATTTCCGCCCCTGCGCTTGGCGCAGTACATCGCGGCATCGGCGTCGGCCGTCAAGCGGGCGATCAGGGCCTGATGGCTGGCGTCGTCGTTGTGCGCCAGCGGCGCGCAGGCAGTTCCGATGCTGGCGGTGACATGGTCGGGCAGTGCGGCGATCGCGTCGCAGATCTGCTGGGCAAGCGCCTTGGGCTGACAGTGCGAGGACACATAGGCGACGAGGAACTCCTCGCCGCCACTGCGTGCGATCACCGCAGATTTCGCGGTGTTGACCCGCAGCGCCTGCGCCACGCGAACCAGCGCCCGGTCTCCGGCGAGGTGGCCCTCGGTGTCGTTGAGTGCCTTGAAGCGGTCCAGGTCGACCATCGCAACAGTCAGGTAGAGCTCACCGGCGTCGCGCGCCACCAACAGCCCGAGCGTTTTGTACTCGAATGAGCGCCGGTTGTACAAGCCGGTCAGGGGGTCACGATCCGAGTGCAGCAGATCGACGCTCAGTGCGTTGACGAGGGCACGGATCGCCAGCGGCATTGCCATGTTGACCTGCAGGATCAACAGCAGGTCCACGCCTCCGAGGACCGGGTGTCCGGAAAATGCCAACCTGCCGGCTTCGACCATGCCCACGGTCGCCGCGACCGCGAAGTTGTACAGCACCACACGGGTCGAATGGAAGAACGCGAAGTAGGCGCCGATGATCGCGAAGGCAACGCATCCGATGAGTGCCGCCAGCGGGTCGGGGTGCGCCAGACAGGCCAGGGCGATGGACGTGTTCGACACCAGCCCGAACATCAGCGACTGCCTGCGGGTGGGCCACCGCCACATCCACAGCAGCGCCCCGGCGACGCCGCCGGCGCAGGCGATCCAGGTCATCGCCACGGGCACTGCGCCCACGGGGCCGTCAGCGCTGAGTTGCATTGCGACCAGGCACAGTGCCAGCCCGCCGGCGATGGTGCCCATCATCACGCGGGCGGATGCGCTCATTCCGCGCGCATGCAGGTAGCCGCTGAGCCAGTCGTAGTGGTCGCGTTGCCGCCGCCACCGTCTCGGCGACCAGCGGTCCGACCACCGCGTCATCGTCACTCCCTGGGCTGCCACTACCGGGCCCCGGGGTGGAGATTGTGGCAGCAAACCACCCGACAGTAGCAAGCCGCTCGAGTCGTGCAGGTCCGAAGACGGATCGCGGGTACCGAACGGGGTGGGCAAACCGCCGGTTTGGTGACCCGGGATGGTGTCAGACGTGTCCGGCTTGATCGCGGGGTACCGCGTCGGTCGACTCCCGGCCGGCCAGCCGGGCGTCCCAGTTCTGCAGCACACCCGCCGGGGTCCGCGAGGTGGCCAGGCTGCCGACGACATAGGCGACCAGGCTGGCGGCCAGGCCGTAGTAAATGGGCTCATTGGCCAGGACGTCACCGACGACCACCATCGTCACCAGGGTCGTGACGGTCCCGGCGGCCATGGAACACAGCGCACCGGCGCCGGTCGCGCGCTTCCATACGAACCCTCCGAGGATCGCGACCAGCAGACCACCCACGAGGATGTCGTAGGCGATCGTCAGGGCGGCGACGACGTCGTTGAGCAGCGCGGCGATCACGATGACCGCGATACCGAGCACCACGACGTAGAGCCGGTCGGAGTGCACGTCGCGTTCGGCGTCCGGGGTCTGGTCGGGACCGCGTCGGCCGATCAGGCGCAGCAGCAGGGGCTTGACGTCGGTGCGCGCCACGGTGGCCGTGGCGATCAGCGCGCCGGAGGCGGTGGACATCATCGCTGCCACCGCCGCGGCCAGGACGAGACCGCTGATGCCGACGGGCAGGATGGTCTCGGCGATCTGGGCGTACACATCGTCACTGGCTTCGACGTCGGTGAGGAAGGTCGACGCTGCCGTTCCGATGAGCGCGCCGGCGACACCGTAGAGCAGGCAGTAGATCGCGGCGGCCGTGCCGCCCCACTTCGCCACCGTGGGGGTGCGGGCGGTGAACACCCGCTGCCAGATGTCCTGCCCGATCAGCATGCCGAAGCTGTACACGACGAAGAACGTGATGATGGTCTGGGTGCCGATGGCGCCGAGGTCGAACACCGTGTCGCCGGCACGTTCCCGGATGCCGTCGAGTCCGCCGGCCTCATTCCAGGTGAACGGCAGCAGCAGGAAGAAGATGCCGATGGTCTTGAGGATGAACTGGACCATATCGGTGAGCGTGATCGACCACATTCCGCCGATCGACGAGTAGAGCATGACGACGACGCCGCCGATGATGACCGACACGGTCCGCCCCGTGCCGAACAGCACATTGAAGACGGTGGCGTAGGCGATCGTGGACGTCACCGACAGCATCAGGGTGTAGGCGACCATCACCAATCCCGACGCCGATGTCGCGTCGACGCCGTAACGCAGCTGCAGCATCTGCGCCACCGTGTAGACCTTCAAGCGCTGAATGGGGCCGGCGAACAACAGGCTGAGCAACAACAGCCCCACCGCGATGGCAACGACGAGCCACATCCCGGACAGGCCGTACTCATACCCGAGGCCGACACCGCCGACGGTGGAGGCGCCACCGAGGACGACGGCAGCCATGGTCCCGGTGTAGAGCGCCGGTCCCAGCCTTCGGCCCGCCACCAGGAAGTCGGCGGAGTCCTTGGTCCGGGTCTTGCCCCAGAAGCCGAACGCCAACATGGCGGACAGGTAGATGACGATGATGGCGATGTCGATGGGCTTGCCCATGGGGACTCCTCGTCGGGCGTCAGTGGTGGGTGGGGGCGAACATGTGCAGCAGTGCAGGCAGGACGACAACGGCCGGGCCCGTGGTGGCGAACGTCTCGGAGATGACCGCACCGACGTCGTCGGGGGTCGCCTGGAATGCGGGGATGCCGAAACTCCGTGCAAGTGCTGCGAAGTCGGGCCGGGACAGTTCGGTGGCGGTGGGCGCACCGAACGCGTCGGTCATGTATTCGCGCAGGATCCCGTAACCGCCGTCGTCGACGATCAGCCAGGTGACCTCGGCGTTGTGCTGGCGGGCGGTGGCCAGTTCGGCGATCGAGTACATCGCGCCGCCGTCGCCGGAGACCGCGAACGTCCGCTCTCCAGAACCGATCGCCGCGCCCAGGGCCGCCGGGTAGGCGAATCCGAGCCCGCCGGCGCCTTGCGCGGAATGGAAGGCGCCGTCGAGTGGATCCCAGGCCGACCATGCCCAGTAGCCGGCGATCGTCATATCCCAGAAGGTGTGTGCGGCCGCGGGAACAGCTGCCCGCAGATCGCGCATCAGCGCCAGCTCGAGGTCGAGATCCTGCTCGGACAGCCTGCGCTGCACCGACTTTCGAAGATCCATTGCAATGTGCTCACCGCGGCCGCTGTCCCGTTGGGTGACGGTCTTGGCCAGCGCGTGCAGGGCCGCGGCGGCGTCGGCGTGGATTCCCAGGCCGGGGTGGTTGGCTTCCAGGACGCGGGGCTCGGCATCGATGTGGATGAGCCGGCCGCGCGGGCGCAGGGTGAAGTAGTTGCTGGTGACCTCGCCCAGCGAGGTGCCCACCGCGAGCAGCACGTCGGCGTTCTCGAGGAGTTCGGTGGTGTGGCGGTCCTCGATCCACGAGGCGGCCGACAGTCGATGGTCGAACCGGATGGCGCCCTTTCCGCCGACGGTCGAAACCACCGGTGCGTCAATGGCTTCCGCGAGTGCCACCAGTGCTTCGGGTCCGCCGGGCGAGCGACGGACCCCGCCGCCTGCCAGGATCACCGGCTGCCGTGCGGCATCGAGCAGTGCGGCGGCCTCGGTGATGAGTTCACCGCGTGCGGGCCGGTCGGTGACCGTTGTGATCACCGAGGTCACCGGTGGCACCCGGGTGGCTTCCAGCAGCACGTCTTCGGGGATCTCGACCCAGGTGGGCCCGGCCGGTGCGGACCGGGCCTGGCTCCACGCGTCGGCCAGCAGCGTCGGGATCTCAGCGGCCTGGCGGGCCACCGCAGTGCTCTTGGTGACGTTGGTCGCGCTGCGCTGTTGGTCGTCGAGCTGGTGCAACATGCCCCTGCGCAGGCCCAGTCCGGCCCGCGGCACCTGGCTGGTGATCACCAGTAGCGGCACTCCGGTGGCGTAGGCCTCCTGCAGTGCTCCCAGGGCAGTCAACGCGCCGGGGCCGGTGGACAGGAACAGCACCCCGACGTCGCCGGTAGCCCGCGTGTAACCGTCGGCTTCGAACGCGGAGTTGTTCTCCACCCGGGAGCTCACAAACTGCAGGGCACTGCGCCGGATCGCGTCGAACAACCCGAGGGCGTGCTGACCGGGGATCCCGAAAACATGCGAAACACCGAGGGCCGTAAGTGTTTCGACAACGACGTCGCCGCCGTTGCGGAGATGCTCACCCACCGGAGGCCTCGTCGTGGCGCAATGCCAACAGTGACACCAGGTCGTAGGCCACATGCGAGGCCGCGACGCCGGTCAGCTGCGCGTGGTCGTAGGCGGGGGCGACTTCCACGACGTCGGCGCCGATCACGTTGAGGCCACGGAAGCCGCGCACGATCTCCAGGAGCTCACGGCTGGTGACGCCGCCGGCCTCGGGGGTGCCGGTGCCCGGTGCGTGGGCGGGGTCGAGCACGTCGATGTCGATGGACACGTACACCGGCCGGTTGCCCAGGCGCTGCCTCAGCTTGTCGACGACCTCGCGCACACCCTGGTAGTAGACGTCAGATGAGGTGACGATCCCGAAACCGAAGCGCCGGTCGTCTTCGAGATCCTTCTTGCCGTACAGCGGACCGCGGATGCCGACATGGCTGAGTGCCTCGGTGTCGAGGATGCCTTCCTCGACCGCGCGGCGGAACGGCGTCCCGTGGGTGTATTCGGCGCCGAAGTAGGTGTCCCAGGTGTCCAGGTGCGCATCGAAGTGCACCAGTGCGACGGGCCCGTGCCGGTTGGCGGCCGCGCGCAGCAGTGGCAGGGCGATCGTGTGATCACCGCCGATGGTCACCAGCCGGGCGCCGCCGGCGGTGAGATCGAGTGCGGCGGCTTCGATGGTCTCGATGGCCTCGTTGATGTTGAACGGATTCGCCGCGATGTCACCGGCGTCGACGACCTGGGCGATGTCGAAGGGGGAGACGTCCAGCCCGGGGTTGTACGGCCGGATCAGTCGCGAGGATTCCCGGACGTGGCTGGGACCGAAGCGCGCGCCGGGCCGGTAGGACACCCCGGAGTCGAACGGAACGCCCACGACCACGACATCGGCCGACGGGACGTCCTCCAACCGGGGCAGCCGGGCGAAAGAGGCGATGCCGGCGAACCGCGGGTTCTTCGAGGCGTCGACGGGACCGATCGGGCTCATAGCGCAAACTCCTTGTGCAGAAACAAATTATCGGACGGCCGCGGTTTCCGAGGGGGTGTCCACGGAGATGATGGGGGTGTTCGCCGGTGGCCCGGCCGGCACCACGCGGGGACCGTCGGGGCCGAACGCGTCGGCCGGTTCCGGGAAGGCGAACAACAGTGCGGGGTAGAGGACGGCGGCAAGTCCCAGTCCCACCGGGATGCTCAGATCGATGCCTGCGGCGAGATTGCCGAGGGGACCCACGAACTGCCCGGGCAGGTTGACGAAGCAGATGCTCAGGGCCGCCGACACCAGCCAGGCGCCGAGCCCCCGCCAGTTCCAGCCGTGGGTGAACCAGTACCGTCCGCCACGCTGGCGACGGTTGAAGACCTGCAGCGCATCGGAGTCGTACCAGCCGCGGCGGACGAACCAGCCGATCATCATCACCACCATCCACGGCGCCGTGCAGGTGACGATCAGGACCGCGAACGTCGAAATGCTCTGCACCACATTGAAAGCGAAGCGTCCGACGAAGATGAATGCGATCGCGATCGCGCCGATCAAGACGGTGGCCTGTACGCGGCTGAAGCGGGGGAACACGCTGGAGAAGTCGAGGCCGGTGCCGTAGAGCGCCGTGGTGCCGGTCGACATACCGCCGATCAGGGCGATCAGGCAGACCGGAATGAAGTACCAGCCCGGGGACACCGCCAGCAGACCGCCGACGTAGTTGCCCTCCTCCATGTAGGTCGAGGCATTGGTGGCCACCACCGTGGCGGTGACAAGGCCGAACAGGAACGGCACCAGCGTCGCGATCTGGGCCAGGAACGCCGCCGACATCGACTTCCAGGCCGGCGTCTCGCGGGGGATGTACCGCGCCCAGTCGCCGAGAAAAGCGCCGAAGGACACCGGATTCGACATCACGATCAGCGCGGCACCGACGAAGGACGGCCAGTAGAGCGCGTTGGTGGCGGCGTCGGCGTCGGCGCCGAAGATACCCGCGTAGCCCGGGTCGAAGGTTCCGCCGAACGCGATGATGCCGAGCAGGAACAGCACGGTGGCCGCGATCACCGCCACCTTGTTCACCAGCAGCATGAAGCGGAAGCCGTAGATGCAGACGATGAGCACCAGCAGCGCAAAGATGCCGTAGGCGACGCCGACGGCGACATCGTTGGGGGCCGCGTTCGGGTCCATGCCGACCGCCCGGCTGGCGCCGCCGACCAGCACGTCACCGGAGGTCCACACCGAGATGGAGAAGAACGCGACCGCCGTCAGCAGGGACAGGAAGGAGCCGACGACCCGGCCGTGCACCCCCAGGTGCGCCGACGAGGAGACGGCGTTGTTCGTGCCGTTCCGCGGACCGAACAATGCCATGGGCGCCAGGATGATCGCGCCGAGGACCAGGCCCGCCAGCGTCGCCAGCAGTGCGTCCCGGAAGGACAGCCCGAAGATGATCGGGAAACTGCCGAGCACGACGGTGGCGATGGTGTTGGCGCCGCCGAACACGAGTCGGAACAGATCCAGTGGGCCGGCGCTGCGTTCGGCATCGGGAATGGGCTCCACACCGTGTGTTTCGACCTCGGTGATCTTCGGTGGCGCCGAGAGCCCCGGGTGCGGTCCGTCAGCGGTTGCGGTCATCGCGTTTCCGTTCTGTCAGGCGGGACGGGAGAGAGGTGCTCGTGGACCGCGATCACCCGATTGTCGTCCAGCTTGTAGACGATGGACTCGCGTTCGCGGGTGGCAGTTTCGTGCCCGGCTGCGGAGGTGACGGTGTCGACGGTGTGCGTCAGTACGGCGGTGTCGCCGAGCAATTGGATCAGCCGGTCGCTGCTGGTGCACGAGATCACGCGCCAGCCGCTGTCCACCCAGGACGCCCACAGCGCCTCATAGGCGGCGCGATTGTCCAGCCGGGCAGGCTCGGGGTGGAACACGAACGTCGCGTCCGGGGAGAAGCAGGCGAAATAGGCCGCGGTGTCGGTGGCGCCGAACGCGGCGACCAGCGCGTCGGTCGCCGTCATCACCTGTTCGCTGGTCAGCTCGGGCATCGGCAACCGCCGTTTCTGTCTGGGTCCGCGGACCTGGCGTTGTGGTCGGCGTCACTGTATGAACAGAGTGCGTCGGCTGCAAGCAGTTCGTTCGTTACGGTGGTGTTTCCGATCATGAAATGCCAGACCAATGCACGATGTGTGCACAAACTGGCACTCCTAACGCCTGTCGACGCATGATTGTCCGGCTCCGGTGGTGTCAAAAATTTTGGACGAAAATCGAGGAAAGGGCTTCGGTGGACAAGATCGACGAGGCGATCGTGGAACTCCTCGAAGTCGACGGCCGCCTGACGCACCGCGAGATCGCGCGCACCGTCGGCCTGTCCCGGTCGACGGCAGCGGCACGCGTCCAGCGGCTCATCGCCAGCGGGCAGGTGATCGTCCGCGGCGCTGTGCACCCGGCGGTGATCGGCCGGGGCGAGTTGGCGCACGTCAGCCTGACACTGGGCGGGCCCGCGGCGCCCATCGCCGCGGCTATCAGCCGGCGTGACGACGTGCCGTTCCTGTCATTGACCACCGGGACATACGGGTTGGTCGCCGAGGTGCGCGCCGGGTCCGCCCGTGAGATCGACCAGACGATCACCGAGCTGCGGTCCCTGGACGGGGTGCTCGGTGTCAACACCCTGACCTACGTCGAGGTGGTTCGCGACGTCATCGGGCCGGTGGGCGACGTGCGTACTGACATCGACGACGTCGATCGGGCGCTGCTGCGCACCCTGCAGGACGACGGACGCGCGTCCTACGTCGACCTCGCCGCGGCGGTCGGACTGTCCCCGGCGGGCGCGCGCCGCCGGGTGGTGCGTCTGGTGGAATCGCAGGTCGTGCGCATCGGTGCCGTAGTGCGCCATTCCGGGCAGGACCGGCAGAGCGCGATGGGACTCGGGGTGCGCCTGTCCGGCCGGCACGAACAGGTGGTCGCCGCCTTGACCGCGATGAAATCGGCGATCTTCGTGGCGCGCACCGTCGGCCGTTTCGATGTGCTCGTGACTGTTCGGGCGTTCTCCAATGCCCAACTGGTGGACTCCCTGGATGCGGTCCGGGCGCTGCCGGGCGTCGCGGCGGTGGAGAGCTGGACTCATCTGGAGGTCGTCAAGGAAAGCTACGCCGCCGGATTTGTTGCGCCGGAACTCGGCAATTCGCCACGCGCGGACGCTGGGCGGCTTACCGTTTCGATCGATGCAGAGGGCAGCTCCGAGTGAGCCCGGCGACTCGCCGGTGGGGTCGGCTGTGGCGTCATCCGAAGCCGAGCCGCCACCGGCTGCGTCAGCTCTGACCTCTGGGGCGATACCGCAGGTCGACGACCAGGAGCGGCCGGGCCGGGAGCTCGGTGGCCGGGTGAACCGGTTTGTCGCGGTGGTCGCCTTCGGCGTCGCGATACTCACCATCTGGCAGGTGTTCCGGCCTCTGGCCCAGGGCAGCCAGTTTTACCTGATCGTCTTCCTTGCCGGCACGCTGCCGCTGATCTTCCTGGTGTACCGGTCGGGTTGGGGCCGGCTCGATCCGGCCGATCGTCCCGGTGTGCTGGACTGGGTGCTCGCGGTGGTCAGCCTGCTGGTCTGCCTGTACCCGGTGCTGCCCGTACCACTGGGATCCGGAGGCGGGGGCTACAACGCCTTCCTGGATCGGCAGGGTCTGCTCGAACCGGCCGACATCGTCATGGGCACGCTGTTGCTGGTTCTCATCCTGGAGGCGTGCCGGCGCACCACGGGATGGGCGCTGCCGGTGGTGGGCGGGGCGTTTCTGGCGTACGGCTACTACGGCGGGTTGCTGCCGCAGGGCTGGACCATCGCGCATGCCGGCCTGGATTTCTCCCAGATCATCGACGCGCTGTACAACTCGGGCAGCGGCTTTTTCGGCACCCCCCTCGATGTCGCGGCGACCTACATCGTGCTGTTCACCATCTACGGGGCGGTGCTGGAACTCTCCGGTGGCGCCCGGTTCTTCGTGGCGCTGTCGGTAGCGGCCTTCCGCAGGTCGCGCAGCGCCGCCGGCCGCACCACCGTGGCCTCGGGGTTCCTGCTGGGCACGGTATCGGGGTCGGGCACCGCGACCGCTGTCACCGTCGGTGCGGTCACCTGGCCGATCATGCGGCAGGCGGGCTACACCGCGGAGCGCGCCGGCGGCGTGCTGGCAGCCGCGGGGGTGGGTGCGCTGCTGTCACCGCCGACACTGGGCGCTGCGGCCTTCATTGTGGCCGAATATCTTCAGGTCTCCTATCTGGTGGTGCTGGGCTGGGCCACCATCCCGACGGTGCTCTACTACCTCGGCATCATGCTCGCCGTCGAGATCGACGCCCGCCGGTTCGGTATGCGCAGGACCGACGTCGAGGCCGAGTCCCCCTGGAAACTGTTGGCCCGCTTCGGGTATCACTTCTCCTCGCTGATCGCCATCGTGGTGTTGCTGGCCGTCGGGGTGTCGGCCACCCGTGCGGTCGTATACGCCACCGCACTGGCCTTCGTGTTGTCCTTCCTCGACCGCCGCGGACGGCTGACCCCGCGGCGGCTGTTCAGCGCACTCAGTTCCGGAGTCCGGGGCGTGTTGCCGGTGGTGGCGGTGTGCGCCGCGGCGGGGGTCATCACGGCGATGACCACCAAAACAGGTCTGGGGGCGCAGTTTTCCTCGCTACTGATCAGTGGGGTCAGTGCCGTGACCGACAACCGCACCCTGATGCTGGCCCTGACGGCGGTACTCGCGGCGGTGGCACTGGCGCTGCTGGGGTTGGCCGTCCCGGTGACCGCGTCGTTTGTCATCGGCTGGGTGATCATCGGGCCGGCACTGCTGGCACTCGACGTGCCTGCGCCCGCGGCGGCGATGTTCGTCTTCTACTATTCGGTGCTCTCGGAGGTCACCCCGCCGACGGCACTGGCGGCCGTGGGCGCCTCGGCCGTCACGGGTGGGCGGGCGATCCCGACGATGTGGCAGGCATTGCGGTACGCGGCCCCGGCATTCCTGGTGCCCATCGCGTTTGTGCTGACCAAGCCGGGGGAGTACCTGCTGGGCCGGGGCCCGGTGCTCGGCGTTGCCTGGGTGTTGATGGCGGCGGGTGTGGGGATCGTCGCGCTGTCCTTCGCTGTGGGCGGCTGGGTGCTGGGCGTCGGGGCGACCAGGGTGCCCGCACGGGTGCTCGCCGCCGCGGCGGCATTGCTGTTGCTGTTCTTGCAGCCGTTCACCATCGTGGCCGGACTGGCGTGCCTGCTCGGCGCGGCCGCGCTCACCTTTATCGACCAAAGGAGATCGACATGACAGGCCCGTCAAAGGTTCTCGGCGTGCTCGCGGTGTTCGCACTGACAGGCGCGGTCGTCACCGGCTGCGGTGGCCGCCAGGATGCCCCCAGCGCGGACTCCGGCGGCGAGGTCACCTGCGATGTCCCCGGCGACACCCGGGTGAGTATCGCCACCGGCAATGCGACGGGGGTGTACTTCTCCCTGGGCAACGCTTTTGCCGAACAGGTCTCAGCCGCCACAGGCGGCAAGGTCAAAGCGACCGCCGCCGAAACCGGCGCTTCGGTGCAGAACATCCAGCAGTTGGTCGGCGGTACCTATCAGGTCGCCTTCTCCCTGGCCGACACCGCGGCTGACGCGGTGACCGGTAAGGGCAGCTTCGACGGGAAGAAGCAGCCGGTGCAAGCGATTTCGCGGATCTACCCCAACTACACGCAGGTGATCGTGCGCAATGACGCCGGCATCACCTCGATCGCCGACATGCGCGGCAAGCGGGTCTCCACCGGCTCGCCGGGATCGGGCACCGAGGTGATCGCCAACCGGCTGCTGGAATCGGCCGGTCTGAATCCGGCTTCCGATGTCTCGGCGCAACGTCTGGACCTGACCAAGACGGTGGACGGGATGAAGGACGGCTCGATCGATGCACTGTTCTGGTCCGGTGGCCTACCCACACCGGGCATCACCGATCTGATCACCACGGCGCGCAGCGACGTCAGCTTCCTCGACATCACGGCTGCGCTGCCCAAGATGGAGGAGATCAGCGAGGTGTACGAAGACGGCGTCATCCCCGCCGCCACCTACGGACTGCCCGCCGACACCGAGACCATCGTGGTGCCCAACCTGCTGCTGGTGCGTGACGACGTGGATGCGAATGTGGCGTGTGTGTTGACCAAGACACTGTTCGACCGGCTGCCGCAGCTGCAGGAAGTGGTCGGTGCCGCCAAGGGAATCGAGCTCGATGATGCCCGCGACACCGAACCGGTGCCGCTGAACCGTGGTGCCGAGGCAGCGCTGCAGCAGCTGGGTGCCGACGAGTAGTCAGCCGAAACGGAGTCGGGACAGCAGGCGCCGGCGTTTCGTCGGGGGCGTTGCAGACCTGCGCGCCGCGTATGGCCAGGGCGCGTTTCGCTCCGGAACCGACGCTGCCCGGCACTGTTTGAGCTGCATCCGCAGGTGGGCTCGCAGCTCGTGCAATGCCGGGTCGGTCCATCGGTTGATGCCTTCGATGGAATCGTCGGTCAGGTCGTAGAGCTCCCACTGATCGTCGAGCGGATCCGTGCGGTAGGCCGGTCCACCCATGCCGTCGGCGGCCAGGTGGCGGACCCCGGGCTCGGTCCAGGTCGCCGGATCGTCGAAGCAGCGCACCAACTTCCACAGATGCCCGGCGCCGCCGGGCGCTTCGGCATCGGTGACCCGTAGCACCAGGCCTTCGAAGTTCGCCGCGACGTGTGCCGGTAACTGAATCCTCAGCGGGGCAGGGGGATTCACTGTTTGTTTGAGCCTGCGGGCCAGCCCCGAGGCGCCGGTGTCGCCTTCGAGCATGTTGTCGCGGGTCATCAGGTACACCGGCCGGTCGGCGTCGGGTTCGGCGCCTTCGACCACCGGCATGAGATTGCAGCCCGGCAGGGGGTGCACCTCGGTGAACGACCGTGCCAGCGCTGCAGCCGTCGACGCCACGTCGATGCCGGCGGCCGCGAGCAGGGTCGGCACCAGGTCGACATGAGAGGTGGGCGCGGTGACGACTCTGGGTTGCGTTGGGCGGGAACCGATCCGGGCAATCACGAACGGAACCCGGGTCGCCTCGTCGTACAGGTTGAACCACTTCTGGTGCAGGCCGCCGTGGGCGCCGAGCAGGTCCCCGTGGTCGGCGGTCCGGACCAACACCGCGTTCTCGGAGCCACCGTCGGTGACGGCCCGACGCACCCGGTCGATCGGGGTGTCCACTTCGGCGTGCAGGCGGTAGTACAGGTTGCGGTACCGCTGGGCGTTGCGTTCGTAGACCCGGCTGACGGCCGAGGCCGGGCCATAACCCGAGTAGTAGGACTCCCGGAAAGCGATCTGGGCGGCCGGTTTGGTGGCCAGGTCTTCTTCGGCGGTCGGTGCCGCGGGCACGTGCGGTGGGTCCAGTGGTGACGGTCGCAGGGGACTGCGTCGTTGCCACGTCGGGAACAGCACGATGTCATGGGGGTTGACGAAGCTGGCGACCAACAGGAACGGCCGCAGAGCGGCCGGGTCCCCGGCCCGGCGTCGCGCGTAGCGGTCATCCAGCCAGGCCACCACCCGATCGGCGATCAGTGGGTCACGTCGGGTGCCGGAGTTGGCGGTGCTGGCTCCGTGTGGCTCGGGCCCGACCCAGCCGGAAAATCCGAAGGGCCCCAATGGATCTGCGCGCAGGTAACGCTGGACTGCACCGAGGTCGACGACGCCGTCGTCGTCATTGGTCGCCAGCGGTGCACCGGTGGACGGGTCCTCCAGGTCGGCGTGGGAGATGTGCCATTTGCCGTCGTAATGGGTGTCATAACCCGCCGCGCGGAACCAGTTACCCAGAGTCGGCACCTCGCCAGGGCGTAGCCAACGCATGCGGGAATCGTCGGGCATCTTGCCGATGCCGTCGGTCTGGGTGACGCCGTGCAGGTCGGGGTAGTGCCCGGTGAAGATGGTGGGGCGGCTCGGCACGCAGGCCAGCGAGCCGGTGTAGTGCCGGTCGAAGCGAACGCCGTGCTCGTCGAACCACTGCCGGCCGCGCAGGATGCGTCGCCGCCAGGCCAGCACCTCGGCGCACTCGTACGGCGGTATCGCGCGTTCCTCATCGGTCATCACGATCACGATGTCGGGCTGCTCAGGCAACATGGTGGTCCTTCCATTGGGACGCCAGGCCGGCGAGCAGCCCGTCGGATCCGGCGGCCGCGATTCGGCAGGCCACCCGTTCGAGGAGTCGCTGCGCCAGATGCGTGCCGATATCGGCGGAGGTGGTGAGGGTGACGGCGGTGAATTGGTTTGCCGCCGGACGTAATTCCCAACGGTTGCGCAGCCGGCCCAGCATCGCGGGCAGTCCTTCGATGTCATAGGACAGCGTGTGGGGCTCGTCGAATTCGACGATCCGCTCGATCAGGGTGGTGCGTCCGATCTGGATACGCCTGGCCGAGCCGATGGGGCCGCCGTCGGGTCCGGGGTGGAGCAGGCAGGAGTGATCGACGCTCTGGGCCCAGTAGCTGACCGACCCGAAGTCGGCCAACACCTCCCAGACGGTTTGCGGTGGGGCGCCGACTCGTCGTGTCCGGCTGGTGTGGGCCACTTACGAATTCAACACCATCACCGGGGCCGGCGCGTCCTGAACGGACAGCCGGGTCAGATCATGTCGTTTTTGCTCAGCCATCGCATCACCGGCCAGCCGAGGAACACCGGTAGCCAGCAGGTCAACACGCGGTACAGCAGCACCGCGGGCACCGCCACCGCGGCCGGAACGCCGAACGCGGCCAGGCCGCCGATCAGTGCCGCCTCGACCGCTCCGACACCGCCCGGGGTGGGAGCCGCCGACGCCAGTGTCCCGCCGACCATGGTGACCACGGTGACGGTGACGACCGTGGCTTCGCCGCCGAATGCCTCCACGCTGGCCCACAGCGCCAAAGCTGAGCCCAAAGTCGTTGTCGCACAGCCGATGACGATCACAGCCAGCCGTTTCGGCTCGGAGGCCAGCTCGCGTAGGTCCTGGAGCACCTCGGTCAGGGGCGGCCGGACGGCCGTCCTGAGCCAGCGTCGGAGTTTCGGCACGAACATGAAGGTGCCCAGCAGTCCCAGCGCAGCGCCCGCGATCAGGTACAGCACGGTGGCGCTGGGGACGAACTTGGACAGGTCGGCCGGTACCGCTGCGGCCAGGCTGAACACGAGCAGCAGGGAGAGGTGTGTGATCACCTGCACTGACTGCTGCAGCGCGACGGCAGTGGTGGCGCGCAGCGCACCGAGCCCGCCTTTCTGCAGGAATCGCGTCGACAGCGCCAGGCCGCCGACCCCGGCCGGTGTGGTGGTGGCGGCAAACGTGTTGGCGACCTGCATGATGGTCAGCTTCCAGAAGCTCACCAGTCCCGACGCGCACGCCCAGAGTGCCGCTGCTGCACCGGTGTACCGAAGGGACGTGATCGCCAGGCCGGCAATCGCCCATGACCAGTTCGCATTGGCGAGTTCGTCGAAGAAGCCGGGGACGGTGCTGATGAACGGGTAGGCGACGTAGACGAGCGCGACCAGAAGGGCCAGCTGGATCAGCTGGTTGCGGGTGAACCGGGTGATGGTCTCCTTCTGGATCTGATCTGCCCCGGTCTGGCGCATCACCTCCTCGCGGGCCTCACCCATGATCTCGCGCGCGTTCGGCACTTCCTTCTGCAGCCGCGAGGGGTGGCCGCTTTGGTCAGGCGCCCTGAGGCTGTCAGCACCGCTTCGGCGCCGAATGCGTTGATTGCCGCGTTGACGGCGGTTTCGGCGCCGTAGAGGTCGGTGGTGGTCACCAGTAACTGGGCGATATCGGCCTGCAGGTGCACGTCGGAGGCGCCGAACTCCGAGGTGTCGAAACCGCCGAACAACGTCGTGCCGTCCTCGACGGTGAGTTCCTTGCTGCGCAGGTCACCGTGGGCGATCTGATGGTCGTGCAGCACGCGAAGCGACTTCCAGGCGCTGGCGGCGAGGTCGTCGCCCTCGCATTCGGCGATCGGCGTGCCGCGGGTCGGGGTGTGCGCGTACAGCGTCCAGCCACGGTCGAGATCCGCGACGGCCAGAGTGGTGGTGCCGGCCACCCCGACGTCGCCGATGGCGATGCCCATCAGCGCGCGATGCTCAACCGCCCGGCGCATCGAGGTATGCAGTGGTGCGGTTTCCCGCTTGCGCAGCCGGGCCCACCGCCAGAACTGCCGCAGCGCGCCGCCGCTGCGCTGATTGGGCCCGTAGAGCTCGACGACAGCGGGATCTTCGGGTCCGAAGGCCGACACCACCAACGGGCCCGCGCCGGCCGGTCGGATCACCGTCAGCCCGGTGACGGCCATCCCACGCCGGGCCAGCGCGCGCACGGCGCCGTCGAGGGGCACCTCCAGCGCCGGAGTTCCGACGACGAGGACGGTCAGCGCTCCGACGAACCAGCCCACCGCCAAGCCGAGCAGGGAGCGTGCGGGCACGACGGCGCTGACCACGAGGTGGATCGGGACGAAGGCCAGCAACAACGCCCACCACCAGCGCCGTTGCCGTGCCGGTAGCCACGGCCCCGACACCGTGAGCACCGCGGCCAGCATGGCGATCCAGCGTGGGTCGTCGAGGAACTGGGACAACAGCGTGTCCAGCCGGTCGGACAGGTCGAAATGCCACTGCGGCGCGGCGATGCCGTTGCCTGAGATCGACAGGGACAACACGGCGACGATCCCGGCCGCCCCGTAGGCCCCGAGCAGTTTCCACTGCCGGCCGACGATCAACCCGAACAGGATGGCGAACGGCAACGCCAGGATCGCCAAGCCGTAGGCCAGGTACACCAGGTTCGACTGGGTGGGTGTCAGGACGCCGACGATCTTCGAGATCGACCTCTCCAGCGCTTCCCATTCGCTGCGGGTGATCAACGAACTCGTCACCACGAAGATCAGGAACGCCGTCGCGAAGAGGAGACGGATGATGTCGTTGGTGCGTCGGGTCAGCGGCTGCAGCAAGCTGCCCGAAACGGCGATCTCCCGCCCGTCAACTCGCATAGTGGGGGGAATTCTCTCAGATCGGCTCAGACCGGACCAGAAGGCGTCCGAGTGGGGAGATCAGACGATCAGGGAACGCGCCGCTGCACGGCGCACCTTTCCCGAGGGTGTTTTGGGGATGGTGCCGGGTCCGAGCACCACGACGTTGCGCGGTCGCACGTTCGTTTCGACGAACACCTCGTGGGCGACCTGGTGTTGGATGCGCCGGGCTTGCGCGGCGTCGTCGTAGGTGTTCGATTCGACAACCACCGCGAATGTCTCGCGGTGTTCCAGTTCGAGCCGGACGGCCACCGCGCATCCCGGTCGTACGCCGGCGACGCGGCCGGCGGCGCGTTCGATATCGGAGGGGAAGATGTTGCGCCCGCCCATGATGATGATGTCCTTGACACGTCCGCACACCACGAGGTGATTGTCTTCGGTCAGGTAGCCGAGATCACCGGTGTCGAACCAGCCCAGCGCATCCTGGGTCGGGACGAAACCGGCGATGGTCTGGTAGCCGCAACTGACCGACTCACCGCGGACCTGGATCACGCCGACTCCGCGGGTCGGCAACAGGTTGGCGTCCTCATCGACGATGCGCGCCTCCAGTCCCTGCAGCGGCGGTCCCAGGCAGGCCAGCCGGCGGCCGCGACCCTTGGTCTGCGGCACGGCACGATGCAGGGCGGCCAGGATGTCGGCGTCTACTTCGTCGACCTGCAGCCCGCCGCCGCAGGCTGAGAAGGACACCGCCACAGTGGTTTCCGCCATGCCGTATGCCGGCAGGATCGCCTCGGCGCGCAAGCCGAAGGGCGCCCCGGCCGCGCACAACGCCTCGACATCGGCGGGTTCGACCTGCTCGGCGCCCGACAGGGCCCAGCGCAATGAGGACAGGTCGAACTTGCTGGTATCAGTCTGTTGACGTAAACGCTTGGCCAACAACGCATATGCGAAGTTCGGCGCCGCCGTCATAGTGCCCCGGTACTTGTCGATCAGTCTGGCCCACAACAAGATGTCGCCGAGGAAGTCCATCGGCGTGACCTTGACCAGCTCGGCGCCGAAGTACATGGGAACCACAAGGAATCCCGTCATTCCCATGTCGTGGAACAGTGGGAGCCAGCTCACGATGACGTCGGTGTCGAGGTCGTATTCGGCACCGAGGAACATCGCCTCGGCATTCGATTCGAGATTGCGGTGGGTGATCGTCACTGCCTTCGGCGGCCCCGTCGATCCGGAGGTCAGTTGCATCATCGCCACATCGTCTTCCCCTGTGGGGAGGGCATCGATGGGGTCGGCATCAAACAGGTCTGCGACGGTCACCACCGTCAATCCCAGCGTCTCCAGGACGGGGGCGGCGGGCATGAACGGGTCGGAGACGACGACCGCTTTCGCCCCGATCAATGTGATCACGGCGGCTGTCTCCTCGGCCCAGCGCGCCAGATCGGTCCGCGGGGTCGGTTGGTGCAGCATGGTGAGGCTGGCGCCGCGCATCCAAATGCCTTGGGCCGTAGGCGCTATCTCCGCAGGCGCACCGGCGAGCACGGCGACGGCGTCGCCGTGGCTCACTCCGGCGGTTGCCAATCCGCCGGCGATGCGGCGGGCACGCTCGTGCACCTCGCGCCAGGTGTGCCGGACCGGGGTGTGCGGCTCGCCGGTCACCATGCCCCGGCTGTCGCTGGCGTTGCGAAACATCGTGTCGGTGAACCGGCTCATGATTCCTTCCCGATCTGTCGGTGCGGGCCAGCCGGCAGATCGCCGGATATCGGAGATGCCGGGCCGCCCCACAGTTCGTCTTCGCCGGAACCGGGCTCCGGCACGTGAAGGAGCGCGCGCATCAGGTTGATGGTCATCGGGTGCGATGAGCCGGACACTTCTTTGAGCATTCGTTGTGCGGTCTCGGCGTCGGTGTCGGACGGCACCACGAAGAGCACTGCGTCCCGGGTATGGGTGCCCATGAGGTAGATGGTGTCGCTGGCCACGAGGCGGTAGGAATCCACCGTGATCGAGGTGCCGCCGCGAATGACCCGCGCCGGTGCCGGCGGCCATACCCGGCTGTCGTAGACGACTCGCCGGATGGGCCCGATCAATGATCCGACCACTGCGATCAGGTCGGGAAGCTCGTTGCTGAGGTCATGCGTGGCGGGCCACCACGCGCCGTCGACTCCGCCTGCTCCAGTGGCCCGGTCGCATATCGCGAACCGAGCAATGTCCGGACTACTGCGAGCGATACGCGAGCTCCTGTCGGGTAAGCCGCCAGTGAAGAACGGCGTCCTGGTCCTGACGCACGGGGAGCGCGCGACGGCCTCAGCGTAGCAGCGGCACAGCGCCTCAGATCAGCGCCGACACCCGTGGTTGAGGCAATTGTTATCAACGACGCCGGCCTGTGATGGTGGCAAACCGGGGGGTTTGTGGTCCAGCCCGAACGGACAAGGGGCGACGGCTAATCTCAGTCGCGTGGCAGCACAGTGGTCGTCGGGCCGTCTCGGCAATGTTGCAGGCAAGCGGATCATCGTCACGGGAGCGACCAACGGTGTGGGTCTGGCCACCGCACGGACGCTGGTCGGTGCCGGAGCCCAGGTGGTCCTGGCGGTTCGCAACACCGACCTCGGCGCCCAGCGGGCCCGCGAGATGGGCGGGTCGACCGAGGTGGTCGAACTCGATCTGGCCGACCAGGCGTCGGTGCGTTCCTTTCCGGACCGGCTCAGCGGCGACGGGGTCGACATTCTGATCAACAACGCCGGCGGGCTCAGCCAGCGGCGCAGTGACACCGCCGACGGGTTCGAGACGACCCTGGCGACGAACCTGCTGGGCCCGTTCGCGTTGACGAACCTGCTGTTTCCCCGCATTCGGTCGCAGATCATCACCGTGGGCTCCGAAGCGCACAAGCGGACGACCCTGCGCCTCGAGGACATGCATCTGCGGTCGGAGAAGTGGACGGTGATGGGCGCCTACGCTCGCTCGAAGCTGGCGGTGATGCTGTGGGGCCTGGAGCTCGACCGTCGGCTGCGGGCGGCGGGCTCGCCGGTGACGAGTCAGCTCACCGATCCGGGGTGGGTGTCGTCGAATATCTCCAATGTGGCCGATACCCCGGTGCTGGCGTTGGCGCACCGCGCGATCAAGACGGTGGGGGACCGGCTGGCCAACGACATCGATCAGGGCGCCGCGCCCACGCTGTACTGCATCAGCGAGCCGATTCCGCCGGGCAGCTACGTGGGTGTCGACGGCGTCATGGGGTTGCGCGGGGGTCCGGTGCTGATCGGGCGCTCGGCGCAGGCCTGTGACTACGACCTGGCGAGCCGGGTGTTCGCGTTCGCCGAGAAGGAGACCGGGACGTCCCTGGCCGTGTAGGCGGGGCGCCGTCGATCAGCGTGCGTTCATCGCCCAGCGGATGCCGCCCACCAATGTCTGCCCGGTCCACTTGACCGCGGTGGCCTCCGCCGGTGGGAAATAGGGCAACCGCAGCGGCAGCCGGGCCCAGGGCGGCAGCATCCCCACCGCGGCGGCCGACAGTGCGGCGTAGGGGCCGCGCGCAACCAGTGGCAGCGGCGGGGTCAGTAGCAGGAAACGCGCCGCGTCGCGCGCTTCGCGGGTGCCTCTGAGCTCCGGCCGGTAGCTCTGAATGCGTTGTGCGAGTTCGGCTTCCGTGGTCGGAGGATTCTCGACCCCGAGTGCCGACGCGATGCGGGCGGCATCGGCGACATAGCCGTCGCGCCCGTGCTGATCCAGCGGCTTGGCTCCGTAGCGTTGGTGGGCCAGCAGGAAACTGTCGATTTCGGCGATGTGAACCCACTCCAGCAGGTGGGGATCGGAGGCCGCGTAAGGGATGCCGTCGGCCGTGGTGCCGTGTACCCGCCGGTGGATCCCGCGGACCTGGTCGACGGCACGCTGCGCGTCGGTGGCGGTGCCATAGGTGGTGACGGCCAGGAAGGTGCTGGTGCGCTGCAGTCGTCCCCACGGATCGCCGCGGTAGTCGGAGTGCTGGGCGACGCCGGCCATGGCCAACGGGTGCAGCGACTGCAGCAGCAGGGCCCGCAGTCCGCCGACGAACATCGATGCGTCGCCGTGCACCCGGCGAATGGGCCGGTCCGGGCTGAACCAGCGGGGCCCGGGGGCCTCATGGATCCTGGCGCGGTTTGCCGGGCCGTCGGGTCCGGCGATCAGTCCGAACAAGCTGCGGCCCAGGCCGTCGCGCACCGCCGTCAGGCTCACCATCTCTTCACGGTACCGGCGTTGGTTTGCCCGCTGACTCGCTGTCTGCACCCCAGGGCCGGAGGGGTCTTGACGAAGAGGCCCCGGGGGCCCTACTGTGACCGCACTCACTGTTTGAAACGTTTCAATACCGCGTGCCGGAAGGGTTCGGTGAGACATGCCGCAGTCACCCGGGAGCCAACGGGTCTGCTTCCTGCTGCATCTGAAGCCGGACCGGGTGGACGACTACCTCGCCGCCCATGAACACGTGTGGCCGGAGATGCTCGACGCGCTGCGCGCCGCCGGTTGGCACAACTATTCGCTGTTCGTCCGGCCCGAAGACGGGCTGGTCATCGGCTACCTCGAAACGCCCGACTTCGCCGCCGCGCAACAGGGCATGGCCGCCACTGAGGTGAACGCCAAATGGCAAGCCGGGATGGCGCAATTCTTCGACAATGATGGCGCTCATCCCGACGAGACGATGCGACCGCTGACCGAGTACTTCCACCTCGCCTGACCACCACCGGGCCGGGTCTCGATACGCCGAACAAGACCGAAGGAAGCAGTATGAAAATCGGAGCGCGCTCCACCACGGGATGGCGGGCCACCATTTCGGTGGCGATGTCCAACTACATCGAAGCCGGGTCGATCATCGCGATCGCCACCAGCCTCGCCTTCTGGCAAGCCGAGTTCGGGATCAGCAACTTCGCGGTCGGGCTGCTTGCGGCGCTGAGCGCCAATGCTTTCGGCGCAGCTATCGGGGCGATCCTCGGTGGCCCGCTGTGCGACCGGTTCGGTCGCAAGGCGATCTACACCTACGACCTGCTGGTGTACATGGCCGGCGTGCTGCTGGCCGCGTTCGCCGTCAACTTCGCCATGCTGCTGGTGGCCTTCATCGTCACCGGCATCGCGGTCGGTGCCGGTGTCCCGGCGTCGTGGACCTATATCGCCGAGCAGGCGCCGTCGGTCGAGCGGGCCAAGCACGTCGGCACCGCGCAGTTGGCCTGGTCGGTCGGGCCGCTGGTCGGGTTTGCATTGGCAGCGGCGCTCGCACCGCTGGGGTTGCTCGGGTCCCGGCTCATCTTCCTGCACCTGTTCGTGGTCGCCGCGGTGGTGTGGTGGGTGCGGCAGGGTCTGGAGGAGTCCAAGATCTGGTCCGAGGAGGCGAAAGTGGAGCCGGCGGCCATCTCGGCCACCCTGGGCGCCCGCGGCCTGAAAGGGTTGTTCTCCCGCAAGGTCAACATCACCGCCCTGCTGTTCCTCGGCGGCATCTACCTGTTCTGGAACACCGTCGCCGGACAGGCGGGCATCTTCATGCCGCGTGTCTACGACACCGCCGGCCTGCACAGCCCCGTCGCGCAGAATCTGCTGCAGGTGCTGGTGTGGGGCTGCACCGTGGCGGCGACCTACTTCGGGTTCATGCGTTACGCCGATCGGGTGTCACAGCGACTCCTGTACGTGGTCGGTGCGGCCCTGGGCATCGTCGGCTGGATCGTGCTGGTGGCCTTCACCGACAACGGCGTGCCCACGATGCTGATCTTCGCGGTGCTCTGGGGCGTGTCTGCGGGCATCGGTGCGCAGGCCTTCTACAGCCTGTGGACCAGCGAGCTGTTCGCCACGCCGTACCGGGCCAGTGCCCAGGGAGTGATGTTCTTCGCGGTGCGTACCGCCACCGGCCTGCTGAGTTACTTCTTCCCGACGTTGCTTGCCGCCACCGGGCTGACCCTCGTCGGGACCCTGCTGATCGGCCTGCTGACGGTAGCCTTGATCATCGGGGCCATCTGGGCGCCGCAGACTCAGGGAAAGACGTTGCAGCAGATCGAGATCGAACGTTACGGACAACGGGTAGCGGACAACGTGTCGCCCACCGCGCCCGGCAAGGCGGTGGTCTGAGTGAGCGCCCCCGGGTTCGACAACGCCGGGTTCGACAACGCCGGGTTCGACAACGCCGTGTTCGACAACGCCGTGTTCGACAACGCCAGGTTCGACAACCTGGCCATCGAACTGCCCTCGTGGGCGTTCGGTAACTCGGGCACACGTTTCAAGGTGTTCGGCACCCCGGGTACGCCACGCACCGTGCAGGAGAAGATCGCCGACGCGGCCACCGTGCATCGCTTCACTGGATTGGCACCCGTTGTGGCGCTTCATATTCCGTGGGATCGTGTTGACGATTACGCGCAGTTGGGCAGCTACGCCCGTGAGCAGGGTGTCGAGCTGGGCACCATCAACTCCAACACGTTCCAGGACGACGACTACAAGTTCGGCAGCCTGACGCACACCGACAAGGCAGTGCGCCAGAAAGCGATCGATCACCACCTGGCCTGTATTGACATCATGAATCAGACCGGCTCCCGTGATCTCAAGATCTGGCTGGCCGACGGCACCAACTACCCGGGGCAGGGCGATATCCGGGGCCGACAGGACCGATTGACCGAATCGCTGGCCACCATCTATCAGCACATCGGTGCCGGTCAGCGAATGGTGTTGGAGTACAAGTTCTTCGAGCCGGCGATGTACATGACCGACGTGCCGGACTGGGGTACCTCCTATGCCCAGGTCAGCGCCCTCGGAGAGCGGGCCAAGGTCTGTCTGGACACCGGCCACCACGCGCCCGGCACCAACATCGAGTTCATCGTCGCGCAGCTGCTGCGACTGGGGAAGCTGGGCTCGTTCGACTTCAACTCACGGTTCTACGCCGACGACGACCTCATCGTCGGAGCCGCTGACCCGTTCCAACTGTTCCGCATCATGTACGAGGTGATCCGCGGCGGCGGATTGGACGCCCACTCGGATCTGGCGCTGATGCTGGATCAGTGCCACAACGTGGAAGCCAAGATCCCGGGTCAGATCCGTTCGGTTCTCAATGTCCAGGAGATGACCGCGCGTGCGTTGCTGGTGGACGCGAAGGAGCTGACCGCCGCCCAGGAAGCCGGTGACGTGCTGGGCGCCAACGGCATCTTCATGGACGCCTTCTACACTGATGTGCGGCCGGCGCTGGCACAGTGGCGCACCGAACGGGGGCTCCCCGCCGACCCGATGCGGGCGTTCGCCGAGTCCGGATACCAGAACACGATCGACGCCGACCGGGTCGGCGGCACACAATCCTCATGGGGAGCCTGAGAACATGACTGAGTCCGTTGCTCGCGAAACCGTCGCCGAGCTGATCAACCGCTCCAACCGGCTGGGCGCCGATCCCAAGAACACCAACTACGCCGGCGGCAACACCTCGGCCAAGGGCACCGAGATAGATCCGGTCACCGGTGCTCCGGTAGATCTGTTGTGGGTCAAGGGATCCGGTGGCGACTTGGGCACGCTCACCGAAAAGGGCCTGGCGGTCCTGCGGCTGGACCGGATGCGCGCGCTCGTCGACGTCTACCCCGGTGTGGAGCGCGAGGACGAGATGGTGGCCGCGTTCGACTACTGCCTGCACGGGCGAGGTGGCGCCGCCCCGTCCATCGACACCGCCATGCACGGTCTGGTGGACGCCCCGCACGTCGACCACCTGCACCCGGATTCGGGGATCGCCTTGGCGACCGCCGCTGACGGTGAGGCGCTGACCAAGCAGATCTTCGGCGACCGCGTGGTCTGGGTGCCGTGGCGGCGGCCCGGCTTCCAGCTCGGCCTCGACATCTCCGAGATCAAGAAGCGCAACCCGCAGGCCATCGGGACCATCCTCGGCGGTCACGGCATCACGGCATGGGGTGGCACCTCCGCCGAGGCCGAGGCACATTCGCTGGAAATCATCGAGACCGCCCAGCGCTACATCGACACCGTTGGCCGTCCGCAACCGTTTGGTGCCGTCCTCGACGGTTACTCGGCGCTGCCCGATGAACAGCGACGCGCCAAAGCAGCCGAGCTGGCGCCCTTCCTACGCGGTCTGGTCTCCACAGACCGAACTCAGGTCGGGCACTTCACCGACGACCCCCGGGTGCTGGAATTCCTTGCCAGCAGCGAACATCCGCGACTGGCGGCACTGGGAACCAGCTGCCCGGATCACTTCCTGCGCACCAAGGTCAAGCCGATGGTGCTCGACCTTCCTGCAGACGCGCCGGTGGACCTGTGCCGCGAGCGGCTCGCCGAACTGCACGAGGCTTACCGGGCGGACTACCAGGGGTACTACGACAGGCACGCCACGGCCGACAGCCCGGCCATCCGCGGGGCGGATCCGGCGATCGTCCTGATCCCCGGCGTCGGGATGTTCAGCTACGGCAAGGACAAGCAGACCGCGCGGGTCGCCGGCGAGTTCTACCTCAATGCCATCAACGTCATGCGCGGCGCCGAGGCCATCTCGACCTACGCGCCCATCGACGAGTCCGAGAAGTTCCGCATCGAGTACTGGGCCTTGGAAGAGGCCAAACTCCAACGGATGCCCAAGCCCAAGCCGCTGGCCACCCGCATCGCGCTGGTCACCGGGGCGGCCTCGGGCATCGGCAAGGCCATCGCCACCCGGCTGGCCGCTGAAGGAGCCTGCGTCGTCATCGCCGATCTGGACGCCGACAAGGCTGCCGCGGCGGCCGGGGAACTCGGAAACTCCGACGTGGCCGTCGGTATCGCCGCCGATGTCACGGATGAGGGTGCGGTGCAGGCCGCCGTCGATGCCACCGTGCTGGCATTCGGTGGCATCGACATCGTGGTCAACAACGCCGGTCTGTCGTTGTCGAAGTCACTGCTGGAGACCACAGCCGCGGACTGGGATCTGCAGCACAACGTGATGGCCCGCGGTTCCTTCCTGGTGTCCAAGGCCGCCGCACGGGCATTGATCGACCAGAAGCTCGGCGGCGACATCATCTACATCTCGTCGAAGAACTCGGTGTTCGCCGGACCGAACAACATCGCCTACTCGGCGACCAAAGCCGATCAGGCACACCAGGTTCGGCTGCTGGCGGCGGAGCTGGGTGAGCACGGCGTCAAGGTCAACGGGATCAACCCCGACGGGGTGGTGCGCGGCTCGGGCATCTTCGCCGGGGGTTGGGGCGCCAAACGCGCCGCCGTCTACGGTGTCGCCGAAGAAGACCTCGGCAAGTACTACGCGCAGCGCACCCTGCTCAAACGTGAGGTGCTGCCGGAGAACATCGCAGCAGCAGCGTTCGCGTTGTGCACCTCGGACTTCTCGCACACCACCGGGCTGCATGTGCCCGTCGATGCCGGTGTGGCCGCCGCCTTCCTCCGATGAGGGGGCAGGTGGCCGCGGTGGACCTGGGCGCCACCAGCGGACGCGTCATGCTCGCCGAGGTCGCGGCCGACCACCTCGAGATGCGCGTGGTGAGCCGCTTCGCCAATGACCCGGTGACGATGTGGAACGGGCACCGGGACGCGCTGCACTGGGACATCGCAGGGCTGTACCGCAACGTGTGTGACGGACTCGCGCTGGCAGGGCGGGAGGCTGACGGTCTGGTCGGGATCGGAGTCGACTCCTGGGCGGTGGACTACGGCCTGTTGCGAGAGGGGCGGCTGCTGTCGTCGCCGCACCATTACCGCGATGAACGTAGCGCCCGGGGTGTGGAGTTGGTACACGGCCAGATCGGCGCGGACGAGGTGTACCGCCGAAACGGCCTGCAGTTCCTGCCGTTCAACACCGTGTATCAACTCGCCGCGGAAAGAGCCGACGGTCTGCTGGCACTGGCGGACACGGTGTTGCTGATCCCGGACCTGATCAACTACTGGCTCACCGGAATTCCGGCCGCCGAACGCACCAACATCTCCACCACCGGGCTGTTGTCGCTGGACGGCCACTGGGACACCGACATGATGCGGGGGCTGGGGTTCGACGAGTCGCTGTTCCCCGGCATCGTGGAGGCGGGCAGCATCCGCGGGCCGGTGTTGGACGATGTTCGGAGCCGGCTGGGGTTGCCCACAGCCGCCGAGGTGGTGTCGGTCGGGTCCCACGACACCGCTTCCGCGGTGGTGGCGATTCCCATGCAGTCGGAACGGGCCGCCTACATCTCGTGCGGCACCTGGGGTCTGGTCGGAGTCGAACTGCCGTCGGCGGTGGTCACCGAGGCGGCTCACCGGGCGAACTTCACCAATGAGGTGGGCGTCGACGGCCGTATCCGGTTCCTACGCAACGTGATGGGGACGTGGCTGCTGAGTGAGACGATGCGACAGTTCGAACGCGACGGCGCCACAGCTGACTTGAGCTCGTTGCTGGCGCAGGCAGCCGAGATGCCTTCGCCGGCAGCGGTGTTCGACACCGATGATCCGCGGTTCCTGCCGCCGGGAAACATGCCCGCCCGGATCTGCGCGTGGTACTCCGAACGTGACCTTCCGGCGCCCGCCGGTGCCGCCGCACTGGTACGCGCCATCGTCGAAAGTGTCGCGGCGGCCTTTGCCGCGGCGGTACGCACCGCCGCCGAACTGTCCGGTGTCGAGGTCACCGAGGCTCATATCGTCGGTGGTGGCTCGCAGAACGAACTGTTGTGCCAGCTCACCGCCGACCGGCTGGCCATGCCGTTGGTGGCCGGGCCGGTCGAGGCGACCGCCCTGGGCAATGTGTTGCTCGCGGCGCGAGCGCGGGGCTTGGTCTCCGGCGACCTCGAGACCCTACGTGCTCTGGTGGCCAGGACGTTTCCGGTTCGCCGGTACCAGCCGCGGGGTGTCGCAGTCAGCTGAGACGTGTTCGCCCCGGATCTGGTGTGATGGTCCGGTGGTGAGCATGCGTGAAGTGGCTGCGGCGGCCTCGGTGTCGGTGGGGACGGTCTCCAATGTGCTCAACGCACCGGAGAAGGTCGCTGCCGCGACGGTGGCCCGGGTCCAGGCCGCGATCGACGAACTGGGTTTCGTACGCAACGACGCGGCGCGACAGTTACGGGCGGGGCGGTCTCGAAGCGTCGGGCTGGTGGTTCTGGACGTGGGCAACCCGTTCTTCACCGATATCGCGCGTGCCGCCGAGCACCGCGCCGGTGAACTGGACCTGACGATCCTGCTCGGAACCTCCGATGACGATCCACGCAAGGAACGCACCTACATCGACACATTCGACGAGCAGCGGGTGTTCGGATTGTTGGTGTCCCCCATCGGGGACGACCTGAGTCGGTTGACCGCCCTGCAGCGGCGGGGCACGCCGGTGGTTCTCGTGGACCGCGACGGCAGCGGCACCACCTTCGACTCGGTGGCCGTCGACGATGTCGCTGGGGCGCAGATGGCGGTGCAGCATCTCGGGGAGATCGGCCGCAGGCGGATCGCGTTCGTCGGCGGCCCCGCTGAACTGCGGCAGGTGCGTGATCGTCGGGCCGGCGCCCAGCAGGCCGTTGATGGCATCCCCGGGGCCAGCCTGGAAGTGATCGACACCCCTGCGCTCACGGTCCTGGCGGGTCGGGCGGTGGGGGAGTTGCTGCGGGACCGCCCCGCCCGACGACGCCCCGACGGGGTCTTCTGTGCCAACGACCTGCTGGCCATCGGGGTACTGCAGGGGCTGACACTGACCGGAGGCCTGCGGGTACCCGACGACCTGGCCCTGGTGGGCTACGACGACATCGACTTCGCCCGCTCCACGGTGGTACCGCTGAGCTCCATCCGTCAGCCCACGGCGCGGATCGGTGGTACCGCGGTGGACCTGCTCATCGAGGCCGCCCACGACCCGGAGAACCATCACCCCGAGCACGTGGTCTTCCAGCCGGAGCTGGTCATCCGGGCCTCGAGCCACGGCGGGCAGTAGAGCGGGTCAGCCCCGGCGGGCGGGTGCGCTGAGCAGGATGTCGTCCAGCTTTGCCTGGTTGGCGCCGGAGAGTGCGAGTTCTTCGACGGCACGTGTGACGATCAGCTCGCACAACGTGCGGATCTTGACGTTGCTCTGTTGAGACCGCCACTTCAGGACGTCGAATGCGCGGTCAGCGGGAACGCGGTAGGCCATCATCACCATGCCCTTGGCTTGTTCGATGACCGCCCGGTGCGCGGTGAACTCGGCCACCGCCACGTCGACGGCCTCTTCCACGGCTTGTTCCATGACACTGTCGATGGCGTCGTTGGCCTCGCGCTCGAGCACTTCAGAGAGGTCGACGTAGAAGCCGTCCATCCCGACGGGGATCCCGCCCTCGTCGAGCCGGTTCTTGCTGATGACCATGACGCTGTGCACAGCACCGCCGCGGTCGACGATGCGGTACCGGCATGCCACCGCCGACCCGCTGTCCAACACGTCCTGGTACACCTCGAAAGCGCGGCGACGGTCATCGCGATGCTTGTGCGCCAGAACCAGCCCCACCTCCACCGTCATCGGCTCAGGCGGATAGCCATGCATGGCGGCAACCTCCGCAGACCAGGAGAACGTCCCGGCGGAGATGTCATAGGCGAAGCTGCCGACGCGGGCGGGCGGCAGCTTCTCGGCTGGCTGCCGCCGCTTCATTCTGGAAAACGTCCCGGCTGAGCAGCGGCACCTTGCGTCGAGTGATACACGTGCTGGTGCCTCCTCTGGTTGTCCAGCGGGCAAACATCACGATGATGGTCACCGTATCCGCCATTGAAGAACATCCCAGGCGAGCTCGCAGCGTTATGACGGGAGTTGTTGACACCGGTCAGATCAGGGGGCGCCGACGCCGCCGTCCAACAGCTTGGACCCAGTGGTCTGAAAGATGACGCGCCGGGCAATTTCCACGGCGTGGTCGGCGAAGCGCTCGTAGAACCGGCCCAGCAGCACCAGGTCCACCGCGGCGGAGACGCCGTGTCTCCAGTCGGCGCCCATCACCACCGTGAACAGGTGTCGGTGCAGGCTGTCCATGGATTCGTCGTCCTGAAGGATCTGTTTGGCCTGCACCACGTCGCCGGACAGCACCACCTCCTGGGCACTGCGTGCCAACACCACCGCGACCTGGCCCATTTCGGCGAAGTAGCCGTCCACCTCTTCGGGCAGCACGCGGGCGGGGTGTCGGCGGCGGGCGATCTTGGCGATATGGGCAGCCAGCCCGCCCATCCGGTCGGCGTCCGCAGCGGTCTGCAGCGCGCCGACGACTGCGCGCAGGTCGGCGGCGACGGGAGCTTGGCGAGCCAGCAGCAGGAACGCATCGTGTTCGACGCGGTTCTTCAGTTCTGTGATGCCGGCCAGTCCGGTGATGACGTCTTCAGCAGCTTCCAGGTCACCTTGCAGCAGCGCGTGTGTGGCACGTTCGATTTCCACCCCGGCCAGTGCGCACATCCGTGCCAGGTCGGAGGCGAGGTGGTCAAGCCGCTGGTGGAATTCGGTGCGCATGCGCTTTCTCGTGGTCGACTACCGGGTTTTGCCGGACATCTACCCGCTGTGTCCGCGGTTAAACGCTGTCATCCATCCCCTCGTCACCTACGCCGGGTCACACCGGGCGCAGCGCCGCCAGGTTCTCCACCGACCGGCGCACGTCGGACTCCAGCACCTTGGCCACCAGAGACCCGACGGGCCCGTTGAGAAGACCACCGGACAGGCGTGCAATGAGGTGGAATGTGGACCCCGGGCTGTTGTTGGTGATCGTCATGTCTAGGGCGATGTGCACTCCACCGCGGCCGCTGCCGCGCATCTCGAGCCTTTTGAACAGCTCGAAATCGGTGACTTCCCAATTGATCACGTTGCGGAATCCCTTGACCTTGATCAACGAGGACACCTTGGTGCCCAACGAGACCTGGGGGGGGACCTCGCTCTTCCAGCCGGCGAAAATCGTCATCCATTCGCCGAACCGTTGGAGGTCGGAGGCCAGGGCCCACGCTTCGCGGGGGGACTGGTCGGATTTGACTGACACATCAACTGCGGCCATGGGGAACTTCTACCCATTAGGCGGCGGAGCTAATCGCCGGCCTTCGCGGTGCTGTGTTCGGGCATCCCGGTGTCGGCCTCGCCGCGAAATTGCCACGTCAGCGGCCTGAATCGGACGAAGCGGACGGCGGAGGTGGCAACAACTGGGCAGTAGCGCGTTTTCGCCGGAGAGATTCTGGCGAACTCCGGACGTCACCAGATCTGCAGCAGGGTGGCGCTCACGACGAGCGCCGGATCAGCTGGACCCACCAGTCGCGGCCGGCGCAGTCGGGGCTGGTGCACCTACGTTTCCGGTGTGTGCGGGCCTGCGCCTCCGCCGGGGCGGCTTCGGTTTCGCCGCCGCACACTCGGCACGGCCGGCCGGGGTCATTTCTGGCCATGCAAGGGGATATCCCGCCAGGAGCCGAAATCGTGCCTTGCGGACTGTCCGCTTGCTCACATTCTCCGGTCAGCGGACCTGTATTTCACCCATCTCCGACCAGCCGTCGGCATCGATGGTCTGGCTGATGATCCGTGGGGTGGCTGCCAGCGCCTGCGGCGCATCCTGAACGAACTTGGCGAAGTGGGCACTGCTGACGTGCTCCTTGCCGGCATCACCGTCGCGGAATCCCTCTACCAACACGTATTCGGCGGGATTGTCGAGGCTGCGGGACCACTCGAACCACAGGTTGCCGGCCTCGCCGCGGGTGCCGGCGGTGAAGTCGGCGACCAATTCCGGGAACCGGTCCGCCCACTCCGGCTTGGTCTCGAACTTGACCACGATGAAAATCACGACCAGATCATCTCCTTCAGGGGTCAGGATGGCGCGGCCACGGACGTTGCCGGCGTCGAGATCGTCGATAGCGGACTGGAAGTCGTCGAGGGCGTACTTCTGGGTGTGCAAGGTGACCGCCCCCCTGGCCGCCAGCGCCATCAGATCGCACAGGTCGTTGTAGGAGCCCACGAGGTTGCCGATGAAGTTGATCTCGGTGGAGATGATGTCGATCGTCGGCACATTGATGTTCTCTCCATATCCGACGACGTGATAGTCGCCCGCGCGGCGCAGCATTGCCACGCCTTCACTGGTGGCTCCGCCCTCACCGACGAAATCCACCACAACCTCGGCGCCGTTGCCGCCGGTGAGTGCGAGCACCTGATCCACCTGCGTGCCGTCGGCGACGACGCCGTGGTCGGCGCCGATAGCGTCGGCCAACTTCAGCGCATCTGGATTGCGGTCCACGACGATCAGCTCTGCCGGAGACAGTGCCTTGAGCACCTGGATGCCGATGTGTCCGAGACCGCCGGCTCCGATGACGACGCAGCGGTCACGCGGTGTCAGCCGCCGGCTCGCCTTCGCCGCCGCGTGATATGCCGTCAGGCCCGCGTCGGCGAGGGCGGCGACGTCGGAGGGTTCCAGGGCGTCGTCGATCTTGACGACGCTGCGGGCCGAGGTCTTCAGGTACTCGGCGTAACCACCGTTGGTGTCGATGCCGGGAAAAGCGTTGGCCTCACAATGCACATCGTCCCCGGAGCGGCAGGCGCGGCACAGCCCGCAGGTGATCAGCGGGTGGACGATCACCTTGTCGCCCTCGGCGACGTTGCTGACCGCGGATCCCACGGCAGCGACCCAGCCGGCGTTCTCGTGGCCGATGGTGTACGGCAGCTGCACTTGTGATTTCTCGGCCCATTGGCCTTCGAGAATGTGTAGGTCGGTGCGACATACGCCGGCCCCGCCGATCTTGACGACGACATCGAAAGGCCCGGTGGGGGTGGGCACCGGAACCTCTTTCATCTCCAGGTTCTGGTGGTAGCCGACGACCTGCACGGCGCGCATGGTGCTCATCGGTGTGCCCCTTCTTTGACGAAAAGCGGTAGGAGGTTACGGTCGGGTTCTTCGTAGCGGGTGCGCAACAGGCCGCGGCAGAAGTGTGCATTGCCGTCGATCGAGATCCGGGTGGCCCGGGCCCGTCGCAACGCCATCACGACCTGGGTTTCGGGCCAGCGCGCACCGGTGTGGTCGACCAGCACCACATCGGTTGGCTCTGTTGACAATCCGAGTGTCCGACGCCGTCGTAGTAAGGCCTCGGTGGTGCTGTCGTCGGGCAGGTCGGCCAGGGTGACGCTCCCCATCGTGTGCTCGGCGCGGTGGGGTTGGGCCCGCATCAGCGCCGTGAGGCAGCGTTCCATCGCGGCGGTGTGTGCTTTCCGATGAAACGTCACACGCAGATCGTCCAAACTGTCCAGCGCTTCGTGACCGAAGGTGCCCCGGTATCCGGCATCGGCGGCGAGCCCGGCGTTGATGATGTCCGAGTCGTGATGGTCATCGAGCTCGACGGTTACGACTTTGGTCCAATCGAGTTCCATCAGAACGTCTTTGGCGTCCGAGGCCATCAGGTAGGCGAAGTTGGGGGAGCAGAACGACGTCGGCAGGCGCAGGTGCACCGCCACGTTGCCTGCGGGGCTGACCGCCAACGAGTGCACGAATCCCAGGTCGGTGATGGGCTCGTCCAACTCGGGATCGACCACACCCGCCAGCGCGGCGTACGCGTCCTGCTTGTGCGATTGCGCCACGCTACGCCCCGACCAGGTGATCGGCGTTCTGGGCGGCGTTGTCCGCGCCGCGCGGCCCGACAGCAGGCTCGGGTGCGGCGGGCAGCTGCAGGTCGGCGGGCACCGGGATGTCGTACATCTTGGCGGCGTTCAGCCCGAGGATCTTCTTCTTCTGCGCGGTGCTGATCGCTGGGTATTCGCCCAGCTCGTCGGGGATCTGGAAGTCGACGAATGCCTCGACCAGCCAGCGCGGTGTCCACAGCGCGTAGTCGGAGGAGAACTGGATCCGGTCCTCGCCGATCCAGTACAGCAGTTCACCCATGATCTGGGCGAAGTACTTGGGTCGGGTGTGGATGAAGGGCATGGCCACCGCGAGTCCGGCGTGCACGTTGGGTTCCTGGGTGGCGATCCAGCAGAAGTCTTCCAGCCGGGGCAGGCCGCAGTGTTCGACGACGAAGTTGAGATCGGTGAAGTCCGAAGCGACGTGGTCGACGTCGGCGACGTCGAATGCGTCGCGGTCCAGTGGGCGGATCGTGGGTCCCTTGTGTACGTGGATGTTTCGGATTCCCAGTTCACGGCAGGCTTCGAAATAGCGGTAGGCCCACGGGTCGTCGAGGCGCCACCCACGCGACTCCCCATGCCATTCGGCGGTGTAGAGCTTGACGCCTTTGAGCCCGTATTTGTGTGCGTCCTCCCGCAGTTGGTCCAGGCCGGCTTCGCCGTTGCGGGGGTCGAAATTGTGGTTGTAGGTCAACTTGTCCGGGTGCGCGCTGGCCAGTTCGAAGGCTTCGTCGGTCTGGCCGAACCCTTTGTAATAGAACTCGCCGAGGGCTGCCGGCTGGAAGATGGCGTGGTCGACGTAACCGTCGGTGAACAGGTCCTTCATCAGGCGTTCGCCACCCTGGTAGAGGTACTCCTCGTAGCTCCAGACCTCCGATTCCGGCGACAGGTTGCGGTGGTAGTCGTAGAAGCAGTCGATGAATTGCTTGCCGTGGATGTTGCGCTGATTCTCCGGCCGGGCGTCCCACAGGGCGATGTGGGCGTCGACGATGAAATAGCTGGTGTCGTCCTTGCGGTACATGACGGGCCTTTCTTGTGACGGCTATCACAGCAGTGCTCCGAGGTTAGGGCCTGGACGGCGGCGTACCGAGAGGTTCACCGTCTCAATCTGAGACATCGCCCGCCGCGGCCGGCTGTAACCTGGATCACAGTGGTGAGGGGGTTGGTCGTGCCCGATGGAGTGCCGGATCGGTTGCAGCGACACCTGCTTCCCGATGGTGCGCAGGATGCGCGAACCGGGGGGTTGGGCGCCGCCGCAGTACCCCGGCGACTGCTTGCCTCGTGGCAGCGCAGCGAGGACTACGGGGTGCCGCTGGAGTCGGTGGAACCGGTGTTCGCCGGTACCGAGGATCTCGGCTCGCTGTTTGTCGAATGCGGTAACGAGGTGCTCGCCGACCTGCACCGCACGCTGTCCGCTGAACCGGTCAGCCTGATGCTCACCGATGCGGAGGGAGTGGTGCTCAGCCGGCTGTCCGGCGATCGCGGCCTGCTGCAGGCACTCGACGACGTACACCTGGCTCCCGGCTTCGCCTACTCGGAGCGTGAGGTGGGCACCAATGGCCTGGGCCTGGCGTTGGCCGACCGGGTACCGACCCTGGTCCGTGCCGACGAGCATTACGCCCTGAGCTTGTGCACCTTCACCTGCGCGGCGGTGCCGGTACTGGACCCGGTCACGGGCCGCCTGGAAGGCAGCGTGAATTTCACCACCTGGTCGCGGTCGTCCAGTGAGCTGTTGTTGGCGTTGGCGCGCTCGGCGGCCAGCAACACCGCGGCTCTGATGCTCGCCAGATCCGGCGGACGACGCCCGCGGCCTACCGCGCGGGGGCAGGTGTTCCGGGTGGAAGTGCCGCGGCTGGAACCGGGTTCGGGCACGCTGCATCGGCTCGGGGACCGCTGGAACGCAGTGCTGGCCGGGGCTGAGCGCGCGATGCAACGGGGGCACGTGGTGGTGGCCATCGGGGAGTCCGGCGCGGGGCGGGCGACCCTGCTGGCGCAGGCGGCTCGTCACGTCTTTCCGCGGGACCGCATCCTGTCCGCGGGTGCGCCGGCGCCGTCGGATGTGGCCACCTGGCTGGGATTGTGGAGCCCCGAACTCGGTAAGGCGCACACCGCCGTGGTGGTTCGCGACGTCGACACCTTGCCCACCTGGGTGGCTGAACGGTTGCGGGACATGGTTTTCCAGAGATCGGCGGCCCAGGGGGCGGGTTTGGCCACCGTGCCGTTCGCGATGACCGCGGAGCGGTTCGCGGACATCCCGGCGGCGCTGCTGGGCCTGGTCGACACCGTGGTCGAGGTGCCGCCGCTGCGCGAGCGGTCCGGCGATGTCCTTCCGCTGGCCGCCCACATCGCCAGGCGTACCCGCGGGCGCGAAGTGGAGATCAGTCCGCCGGCGGCCCGTGCGCTGCAAAGCTACGGCTGGCCCGGCAACGTCGACCAACTCACCCGCGTGGTGTCCCAAGCCGCGGGGCGTTCTGACATCGTCGACGTGGCGACCTTGCCGGCTGAGGTGCTCGCCGGCGACACCCGGCACCTTTCCCGCATCGAGGCCTTCGAGCGGGGCGAGATCGTCCGGGTGCTGGGAACCGGCGCGCCGACCATGGCCCAGGCGGCCCACGAGCTGGGGATGAGCCGGGCCACGCTGTACCGCAAGGTCGCGCAGTACGGGATAGACGCACCTCGCGGGCGTTGACCGGTGCCGGTGTCAGCGCGCGACGGGAACGCTGATCTCAGTGGCGTCAGCTCGGCCGCGCAGCACTTCCGAAGTCTCTGTCCGCCAATGTCTTTCTTCGTCCTCGGCCCGGGCCAGGGCCGCTCCCGAACAGGCCACCCGCCCGGGCAGGCTCTTCGCCCGGTCGGCCAGTCGCGCCGCTTCGTTCACCGGGTCGCCGACGACGGTGTACTCGAAGCGATTGAGCGCACCCAGATAGCCGGCGAACACGGGGCCGGCGGAGACGCCGATGCCGAAGTCCACCTCGGGTAGTCGGCGCATCCGGTCGGCGAGGTCGCGGGCGGTGGCCAGGGCGTCGGCGGCCGCGCAGGCGTTGTGCAGGGGTGCGCCGAATACCGCCAGAGCGGCGTCGCCCTGGAACTTGTTGATGAAGCCGTGGCGCTGATCAACCGCTGCCACCACGGTCTGAAAGAAGCCGTTCAGGATGTCGGCAACCTCCTGCGGCGGGCGGGTGGCTGCCAATTGGGTCGACCCGGCGAGGTCGACGAAGAGCACCGCCACGTCTCGCATGTCGCGGTACAGCGACCTGTCGCGCTGCACCAACAGCGTCACCACGTCGGCGCCGACGTGACGGCTGAAAAGATCCCGCAGCCGGTCCCGTTCGCGGAGGCCGGCCACCATCCGGTTGAATCCGCCTTGCAGACGGCCGATTTCGGAGCGCTCGTAGACCTCGACCGTGCGCCCGATGTCGCCGCGTTCGACCTCGGCCATGGCGTCGACGACATCGCGGATCGGATCGGCGATCGATCGTGACACCAGGATGATCGCACGCAGTCCCCACAGCACCGCCACCGCCGACAGCACCAGGACGGGGATCTCGATCGACGCGGACCTGGTGATGGCCACCCCGTGTGACCGGGCGACGATCAGCAATGCGATCCCGACGTTCGGCAGCGCGCAGCACAGCACCCACATGGTGATCAGACGTGCACCGGATGTGGCAGAGTCACCGTGGTCGTCACCTCCATTCGCAATGCCGAGAATATTCTTCTCGACGCGCGCGATGAACGTTTCCAAATCTACGGGGCGTCGAGGAACAGGTCGAGGATCGGTGAATCGCCCCCTCCGTAACGGGACAGGTCACTCACCCCGGCGTCGGCGAGGACAGCGGCATCGATGAACGCCTGACCGGTGGTCTTCCCGGCGGGACTCTTCAGGATCGCGACCGCGGCATCGGCCATGATCTCGGGGCTGCGCGACGACTGTGCCAGCTCGCCTCCGCCGGCCATGTTGGTCACCGCGGACGTCGCAATGTAGGTCTGCGGCCACAGGCAGTTGGCGGCGATGCCGGCTCCGCCGCCGTCCTGGCGGAACTCTTCGGCCCAGCCCAGTGTCAACAGCGTCATCCCGTACTTGGACAGGGTGTAGCTGGGGTGTACACCCAGCCAGTACGGGTTGAGGTTCAGCGGCGGCGAGATCGTCAGGATGTGGCCGTTGGTGGACGCCCGTAAATGCGGTAGGCAGGCCTTGGTCAGCAGAAACGTTCCGCGGCAATTGATATCGAGCATGAGGTCGTATTTCTTGGCCGACAGCTGTTCGGTGCCCTCGGTGGCGATGGCGCTGGCGTTGTTCACGCAGATGTCGACGCCGCCGAACCGTTCGACAGCGGTGTCGACGGCGCGCTGCACATCTTCCTCCCGGCGTACGTCGCCGACGACCGCGACGCCGTGACCGCCGGCGGCTTCGATGTCCGCCACGGCGGTGTACACCGTGCCGGGCAGTTTGGGGTGCGGCTCTGCGGTCTTGGCCAGCAGTACCACGTTCGCGCCTTCGCGGGCGGCTCCGACCGCGATCGCCAGGCCGATACCGCGGCTGGCGCCGGAGACGACGAGTGTCTTGCCGCGCAGGGTGGTGCTGTTCTCGGTCATGGCTCTCCAGGGTCGGGCGGTTGCCAGGTGACCGGGCATCGGTATGCGGGGTGACCTGGCGTTGCTCAGCGATGGTATTGGCATTCTCTTTTTTTGCAAGTACGTTATCCATTGTGAAACCGCAGACGGGAGCCGAGTCCGACCACCGCCAGTTCGACTACCAAACCCAGACGTCGTCGGGCATCCCACTCGAGCCGGTCTACGGTCCCACTGACCGCGGCGGCGAGCCGCCGGCACCGGGCGAGTTCCCCTTCACCAGGGGTAACTTCGCCAAGGGGTACCGCGGCCGGCTGTGGACGTTTCGGCAGTACTCGGGGTTCGGCACCGCGGAGGAGTCCAACCAGCGTTATCGCTATCTGCTCGACCAGGGCGGCACCGGCCTTTCGGTGGCCCTGGATCTGCCGACGCAGTGCGGGTACGACTCCGACGACGCCGAATACGGCGAGGAGGTCGGCCGCGTCGGCGTGGCGGTGGACACCCTGGCCGATGCCGAAATCCTTTTCGACGGCATCCCGCTCGACAAGATCAGTACCAGCTTCACCATCAACGGCACCGCAGCCATCCTGCTCGCGTTCTACGTCGCGGCCGCCGAGAAGAAGGGTGTGCCGCGCGAAAAGCTCACCGGCACAATCCAGAACGACATCCTCAAGGAATACGCCTCGCGGGGCACCTGGATCTGGCCGCCGGAACCATCGCTGCGGCTCATCGCCGACACCATTGAATTCTGTGCCGCCGAGGTGCCGCGCTTCAACGCCATTTCGGTGGCGGGCGCGCACTTCCGCGACGCCGGCGCCAGTGCCGTGCAGGAGATGGCCTTCACCCTCGCCGACGGTGTGACCTACTGCGACACCGTGGTGGAACGCGGCCGCATGTCGATCGACAAGTTCGCCCCGCAGATCTCGTTCTTCTTCTACACCCATGGCGACTTCTTCGAAGAGATCGCCAAATACCGTGCCGGACGCCGTCGTTGGGCCACCATCGTGCGCGAGCGCTACGGCGCCTCCAGCGACAAGGCGTCGATGTTCCGGTTCGGGTGTGTATCCGGCGGGGCGTCGCTGTACGCACCGCAGGCGCAGAACAATCTGGTCCGCATCGCCTATGAGGCCATGGCGTCGGTGCTCGGTGGTGTGCAGTCGATGTTCACCGCCGCATGGGATGAACCGTTCGCCCTGCCCAGCGAGGAGTCCGCCACCCTGGCGCTGCGCACCCAGCAGATCCTGGCCTATGAGACCGGGGTGACCCGGGTGGCCGACCCGTTGGGCGGCTCCTATTTCGTGGAGGCGCTCACCGACGCCACCGAAGAGAAGATCATCGAGATCATGCAGGATCTCGAGGCGCACGGCGGCATGGTTCACGCGATCGAGGACGGCTACCTGCAGGGGCTGATCGCCGATCAGGCCTACCGCATCCACCAGGACGTCGAATCGGGCGTCCGGCCGGTCGTCGGGGTCAACAAGTTCGTCGCCGATGAACCCCCACCGGAGATCTCGACGTACGAGCTCGACGCTGAAGGCCGGGAGTTGCAATTGAAGCGGCTGGCGCGGGTCAAGGCCGAGCGGGACTCCGCGGCCGTGGCCGCCACGCTGGCGGCGCTCGCGAGCGCCGCGGAAGGAACCGACAATCTGATGCACAAGCTCATCGACTGCGCGGCAGCCTATTGCACGGTGGGCGAGATGGTCAGTGCGCTCAAAGCGGTCTGGGGCGAGTTCCAGCAGCCGGTGGTGTTCTGATGACCGCACGCGTACTGGTGGCCAAGCCTGGCCTCGACGGACATGACCGCGGAGCCAAGATCGTCGCCCGCACTCTGCGCGACGCCGGATTCGAGGTGATCTATACCGGAATCCGGCAGCGGATCGAGGACATCGTGTCGATCGCCTTGCAGGAAGACGTTGCAGTGGTGGGTCTTTCGATCCTGTCGGGGGCGCATCTGGCGTTGACCGCACGGACGGTGGACGCCTTGCGCGCCGCCGACGCCGGTGATATCGCCGTGGTGGTGGGCGGCACCATCCCCGCCACGGATGTGCCCAAGCTGATCGAGGCGGGCGCGGCCGCGGTCTTCCCCACCGGGACACCGCTGGAAACGCTGGTGACCGAGGTGCGTGCGCTGACCGGTTCCAAGGTGGGTGAGCAATGAGACTCGGTGTGATGATCGGCGCCGAACGCGGCGACATGGCCCGCAAGGTCGCCAAGCTGGTCGCCGACATCCAATGGGCGGAGTCCGCCGGTATGGACACCGCGTGGATGCCGCAGGTGCCCGACGACTTCGACGCGCTGACCATGGTGTCGCTGATGGCGGCGCACACCACGCGCATCGAGCTGGGCACCGCAGTCGTGCCCCTGCAGGCGCAACACCCGATCGGCCTTGCCCGCCAAGCACTTTCGGTTCATGCTGTGGCCGCGGGTCGCCTCGCACTCGGGGTGGGACCGTCGCATCACTGGATCGTGCGCGACATGCTGGGCCTGCCGTATGAGAAGCCGGCCGCCTACACCCGCGACTACCTCGAGGTGCTCAACGCCGCCACGGCCGGGCCCGGCGCTGTCGATGTGGAGAATGACACGTTCACCGTGCACAACCCGACGGTGCTGGGCGCCGAGGCGCCGATGCCGGTCCTGGTGGCAGCGCTCGGGCCGGTCATGCTGCAGATCGCCGGGGAACTGGCCGACGGCACGGTGCTGTGGATGGCTGACGAGCGCGCTATCGGCGATCACATCGCGCCCCGCATCACCAAGGCCGCCGACAATGCCGGCCGGCCTGCGCCGCGCATCGTCGCCGGCATCCCGGTGTGTCTGTGCGCCAACAGTGAGATCGATGCGGCCAAGGAGCGCGCCAACCGGATCCTGGCCGAAGCCGAGACCTCACCCAACTACCAGAAGCTGCTGGACCGGGGCGACGCGCGCAATGTCGGTGACCTCTGTGCGGCCGGGGACGAGGACGCTATCCTGGCTCGCTTCAAGCAGTTTGCCGATGCCGGGGTGACGGATCTGTCGGTGCGGCTGCTGCCGATCGGCGATACCCGGGATGAACTCGTCGCCTCGAAGTACCGCACCAGAGAGGTGATTGCCGAACTGGCGAAGGCGGTGCGGTGACCGACGGCCACGTTGCCGGCCCGCTGGCCGGAATCAAGGTGCTCGAGGTCGGCACGATGTTGGCCGGGCCCTACGCCACCATGATGCTCGCTGATCTGGGTGCCGAGGTCACCAAGATAGAACCGCTCACCGGCGATATCTCCCGACAGGTCAGCGACAGCTATTTCGCCAGCCTGAACCGGGGCAAGCGAAGTGTGGTTCTGGAATTGGCCACCGAGCAGGGGCGCCGGCGCCTCGGTGAGCTGGTGGCCGAATCGCATGCGTTGCTGGTGAATCTGAAGCCGTCGGCGATTCACAAGTTGGGGCTGACCTATGCGGCGCTACAGCAGTTCAACTCTCGCATCGTCTGTGTGGCGATCACCGGTTTCGGTCTCTACGGCGGAGACGACCCGGCATTCGACTACATCGTGCAGGCCTCCACCGGGATCGCCGCGCTCACCGGGGATCCGGACAGCCCACCCACGTTGCCGGGTTACTCCTCGGCGGACAATTCCACCGGGTTGACCGCCGCGCTCGGGCTGCTGGCCATGATCGTCTCGGGCCGGGGCGGCCAGGTGGACGTCTGTCTGCGGGACGTGATGTTGTCGCAGTTGAACTACCGCGCGGCGGCCTACCTCAACGATGGTGTGCACCCGCGTCGGTACCCGAATGGAGCCCATTCGTTTTACGTTCCGGCGCAGCTGTTTCCGACTGTCCAAGGACATCTCGCGTTGTTCATCACCCACGACGGGTTCTGGCGCTTGTTTGCGGCCGAAGCCGGGATCGCCGGCTTCGCCACGATGAGCGAGCGGGTCGCACACCGGGACGAGGTACTGGCGGTGGTGTCCTCGGCACTGTTGGCCGACACCGCGGTCAACTGGGAAACCCGGTTGCGCCCGCTCGGCATACCGGCCGCGGCGGTGCGCTCCCTGCCTGAAGCGCTGGAGGCCACACCGGAGGTGGTGGTGACGGCGGGGGATTATCGGTTGGTGGGCAGTTCGGTCAACATCGATGGCTACCAGCCGCAGTACCGGCCGCCGCCCACGCTGGGGCAGCACAGCCCCGTGGTCACGGATGCAGCCGGTCAGCAGTCGTAGTCGACCGTCACCGGCCCGTTCGGAATCGCTTGGCACGTCAGCACGTAACCCTCCTCGACTTCATCGTCGTCGAGGGCGTCGTTGACTCGCATCGCTGCGGTGCCTTCGGTGAGCTTGGCCATGCAGGTGCCGCAGTTGCCGGCCTCGCAGGAAAACGGTGGGGACAACCCGGCCCGCCGGCCGCTTTCCAGCAGGGTCTCGCCCGCCTTCAGTCCCACGGTTGCCGACTTGCCGTCGAGCAGGATTGTGATGATGGCGGCCTGCTCACCGGCAGTCGCGTTGCCTGACTGGATGGCTGCCTCTGTCGAACCCAACCTCTTCACCCCTCTGCCTGAACCGGTAGATCAATTCTATCCCAGCGAGAATTATATTCTCGCCGAGCGATAGGATCTTCTCATCATGCCGTCTTCGTCTCGTCTCGTCACTCCCGGTGAACCCAGCGGGTCGCCGGGAGGCGGGAGTGATGCCGACGATCCCGAGGTCCTGGCGTTCGAACAGCGACGCTTCCGACGGTCCGAACTCGACGAGCTGACCGCGAACCTGGCCGCGCAATTGCATCGTCGGGGGGTGTGCGCCGGTCAGCGGATAGCGCTGATGTCCTCCAATCGGCCGGAGTTCATCGTCGCGCTGCGCGCGATCTGGCGTCTCGGCGCGGCGGTGGTCTTGCTCAGCCCGGCGTGGAAACAGCGCGAGGTCGCCGCCGCACTGTCGTTGACGCGGCCCGACCACGCCGTCGGCGACCAGTCCGTGTTGGCCGACCTGATGTCGATGCTGCCGTTAGACGACCCGGTGCCTGCCGCAGGTGCCGATCTCCCAGCCGTCAAGCCGGTGCCCACGGGCGAAGCGGTGCTGGTCTTCAGCTCAGGGACCACCGGTCTACCGAAGGCCGTCCGGCACACCCATGGCGCCTTCGCCGAGGCGGTGCGGCACTGGCAGCAGGCGCTGCGGTTGGGGCCCACGGACCGGCTGCAGATCGTCACCCCGCCGTCGCACATCCTGGGTCTGCTCAACATCGTCACGGTGCTGGACTCCGGCGGCTGGCTACGGCTGCACCGCCGCTTCGATATCGAAACCTTGTTGTCGCACATCGAATCCGACCGCATCACCGTCGAGATGGCCGTCGCTCCCATCGCCTTGGCGATAGCAGCACACCCGACCCTGGAGGATTACGACCTGTCCTCGCTGCGCTACCTCATGTGGTGCGCGACGCCGGTGACCGCCAGCGTGGCTGAGGAAGTGACCCGCCGAAGCGGGGTGCACTGGGTGACGGCCTACGGTGCCAGCGAGCTGCCGGTGCTGACCTGCAACGTGCTCACCGACGCCCGCCTCGACACCGTGGGGCGGGCAGTTCCCGGGGTAGCCCTGCGCATCGTGTCGTTGGACACCGCAGAGCCGGTGCTGCCGGGTGAGGTCGGTGAGATTCAGGCCCAGTCCACTTCGGTGATGGCCGGCTATCTTCCCGAGGACGCCAACAACGCGGCGTTCACCGACGACCACTGGTACCGCACCGGCGATGTCGGCTTCCTGGACCCCGACGGTTGGCTGCGCATCACCGACCGGGCCAAGGAAATGATCAAGGTGCGCGGTTTCCAAGTCGCCCCGGCCGAGATCGAAGCGGTGCTGCACGGACACCCGGCGGTGCGCGACTGCGCGGTGTTCGGCGTCCCGCACGCCGCCGACGGGGAAGCGGTGGTCGCCGCGGTGGCGGTGGAGCGCTCGGTGCCCGGCGATGAGCTGGCGGCACTCGTCGCGGAGAGTCTGGCGTCCTACAAACGGCTCAGCGAAGTCGTTTTCGTCCCGGAAATCCCGCGGTTGCCGTCGGGCAAGGCGCTGCGGCGCGTACTGAAGGAGAGTTATGGACGTACGTCTGACCAGTGAACAGCAGCAGCTGCGCGACGCGGCCGCCAAACTGGCCGACGATCTCGGACCCCACTCCGTCGCCGATCTTGCCGATACCGGCCGAATTGCCCGGTTGGACAAGCAGATCGCGTCGACCGGATGGCGCTCGCTGCGCTCGGACAAGGCGACCGGGGTCGAAGTGGCGATCGTCGCCGAGGAGTTCGGCCGCGGGCTGGTGGATGCGCCTTTCCTCGGGCCGGTGTTGGCTGATGACCTGACGCGACAGTTCGGCGCGCAAAGTGGCGCGGCGACGGTCGCGGTGGCCGGCCGGGCTGTCGACGCACGGGGGTGCACAGAAGCGGTGTTCCTACAGGACGCCACCGTGGTGCGCGCCGAGTTGCTCGGCGAAACTGCCTGCGTCGACCTGACCCGGGCCGTCGCCCAGCTGGGTGCACCGACCGATCTGGGTGAGCTTTCGCCCGAGGCCGCGGTGCGGTGGCAGGCGCTGGCGATCGCCAGCACTGCCGCGGACCTGGTGGGAGTCTCGCGTGGTGCGCTCGCACTGGCGGCTGATTACGCCAAAATCCGTGAACAGTACGGCAATACGATCGGCTCCTACCAGGCCGTCGCGCATCTGCTGGCGGAGAGTCTGACCCTGACCGAGGGGTCGGAAAGCATCATGCGCCACGCCGCCTGGGCCGTCGATGAGCTGCCCCCGGCGCAGGCACTGCGTGCCGCTCAGATGGCGAAGGTCTACTGCGCCAGGGCCGCCCGCACGGTATGTGAAACCTCGATCCAGGTGCACGGAGGTATCGGCAACACCTGGGAATGCCTGGCGCATGTGTTCCTGCGGCGGGCGCTCATCTCGACTGAACTGTGGCCCGTCAAGTTGGAGGAGATCGATCTTGGACTTTCGTGATTCGGCCGACGAGGCCACGTTCCGCGAGCGGCTGCGGTCGTGGTTGTCAGTGCATGCCAAGGAATTCCCGACATCCGGCGACGAATACTGGGCCAAAGCGGGGGAGTGGCACCGCGCGCTGTACCAGGGTGGTTTCTTCGGGCTGTCGTGGCCGAAAGAGTATGGCGGCCAGGATCTTCCGCCGATCTACGACGTCATTCTCGACGAGGAGCTGACCAGGGCCGGTGCACCGGCACGTCCCAGCCTGGGCTATCTGGTCACCGGCCTCGGCCGGCACGGCAGCGTGGAGCTGCAGCAGCGGTTCCTACCCGGGATGATCAACGGCACCCAGCGGTGGTGCCAGGGGTTCAGCGAGCCGGGTGCCGGCTCAGACCTGGCCTCGCTGACCACTACGGCCACCCGCGATGGCGATCATTACGTGATCCACGGTCACAAGATCTGGACCAGCTACTCCGATGAGGCCGACTGGTGTCTGCTGTTGGCCCGCACCGACCCGGAAGCCAAACGGCACCGCGGCATTTCGGCATTCATCATCTCGATGCATCAGAGCGGTATCGAGCAGCGGCCGCTGAAGATGATCAGTGGTGTCACCAAGGAGTTCGGCCAGGTGTCTTTCGACGGGGCGACCGTGCCTGCCGACCAGATGGTGGGCGCCCCCGGCGAGGGATGGCCGTTGGCGATGACGGTGGTCGGTCACGAGCGCGAACCCTCCACGCTGGGTTTCGCTGCCCGCTACGGCAAGACCGTCCGGCAGTTGGTCTCACGGGTCGAGGGCGCGGCGCCGGAGGAACTCGCTTGGGCCGCAGTGGAAACCGAGATGCTCACCCGGCACGTCCAGCGCCGGCTCTCCGAGCAACTCGACGGAGTGTCGCACGGCTCGGACGGCTCCATCGACAAGTTGCTGATGACCTGGGCCGAGCAGTCCGTCGGGCATGCGGTGCTGGCGGTCACCGGCACCGGTGATGACGACCTGTTGGGTGCGTACCTGTACAGCCGCGCCCAGAGCGTCATGGGCGGCACGTCACAAATTCAGAAGAACATCATCGCTTCACGAATTCTCGGACTGGGGGTCTAGAGATGTACGGAATGCCTGACGAGATCCAGGTGACAGCGGATGGTGCGCTGCGGATCATCACGCTGAATCGCCCCGACGAGCTCAATGCGGTCAACGACCCACTGCACGTCGGCCTGGCCAAGGTGTGGGAAGAGCTCAACGAGGATGCCGACGCGCGCGCTGCGGTGATCACCGGTGCCGGACGGGCCTTTTCGGCCGGCGGTGACTTCAACTATCTCGACGAGCTACGCAGTGATGAAGCGTTGCGCACCAAGACCATCAAGCACGGCCGCGATCTCGTCCTGGGCATGGTGCGGTGCCGGGTCCCGGTGATCGCCGCGGTGAACGGCCCGGCCGTCGGATTGGGCTGCAGCCTGGCCGCATTGAGCGACATCGTATTCATCGCCGAGAACGCTTTCTTCGCTGATCCGCACGTTCAGATCGGTCTGGTCGCCGCCGACGGTGGTCCGCTGGTGTGGCCGTCGCAGATCAGCCTGTTGCAGGCCAAGGAATTCGCGCTGACCGGGGTTCGGATCAAGGCGGCCCGGGCCGTCGAACTGGGGTTGGCCAACCATGTCGCGGCCGATCCGTTGGCCGAGGCGATCGCCTGTGCCAAGAAGATCATGGAGTTGCCGCAGCAGGCCGTCGAAAGCACCAAGCGGCTGATGAACATCCAGCTGGAGAAGTCGGTGTTGGCGTCGCTGGACTACGCCAACCTCGCCGAATACGTGTCCTTCGGCACGGCGGACTTCAACAAGATCGTCGACGGCCTGGTCAAGAAGTGATTTCGGCGCGCTCATCGCCGCTCAGCGGCGATGAGCGCGCCGAAATCCCCGTTATCTGGGCGGGAAGCGCAGGGCGCCGTCGAGGCAGAAAGGCCATAATCGGATTCCCATGACAGGTGACATCGCGGAGCTGGTCGACGCGGCGCGAAACGGCTCCACCCGGGCGGCGGGCCGGCTACTGAGCCTGGTGGAAAGCACCCGCCGGGATGAGGTGCTGGCTCTGCTGAGCGCGACGCCGGTGCAGGTCTTGGGCATCACCGGCCCGCCGGGGGCCGGTAAGTCCACGACGGTGGCGGTGCTGGTGACGGCGTACCGGCGCCGAGGTCTGCGGGTGGCCGTCTTGGCCGTCGACCCGTCGTCGCCCTACAGCGGCGGGGCGCTGCTCGGCGACCGGATCCGGATGACGGCTCACATCAATGACCCTGGTGTGCTGATCCGCTCGGTGGCCGCCCGAGGGCATCTGGGCGGCCTGGCGGCTGCGGTGCCGGCGGCCATTCGGTTGCTCGCCGCACTGTCCTATGACCTTGTCGTGCTCGAAACAGTCGGGGTGGGGCAGTCGGAGATCGAGATCGCCGCCGTGGCCGACCCCACGATCGTCATCCTCAACCCCGGGGCTGGGGACGCCATCCAGGCGGCCAAGGCGGGACTACTCGAAGTGGCCGACCTCGTGGTGATCAACAAAGCCGACCGCGACGGCGCGGACCAGACGGTGCGGGACCTGCGGGCAGAAACCCATGCACCCATCCTCAAGCTGATCGCCGCGCAAGGCGACGGGGTGGACGAGTTGGTCGAGGCCATCGACGCCCACCGGCGCGCGGATACCCCGGCGCGACGGTCGGCGCGAGCGCGGGCGCAAATTCTGTCGCTGGCGCAAAGCAGGCTGCAGCAGCATCCCGATCTCGACAGGCTGGCGGAATCGGTCGCAGCGGGGGGTATCGATCCTTACGCCGCGGCGGTCTCGCTGCTCACGGAGCCGACGGCGCCCTCGTCGCCGGCGTGAGCCGCATACCGCGGTAAGCGCTGTTCTTGATCTGAGAACCGAATTCTCAGTTAGCGGCAGCGAATCCTTTGGCGCAGAAAGTCCATACTTCTTCCGACGTGATGGGGTTGGCGAGGTCCTCGTCGGCCGGTGCGCTGGATTGTGCGGTGAACATGACGGTCTGCATGGTCATGGCCGCCATGCGCTTGGGGTTGACACCCTCGCGCAGGCACCCCGCCTCGGATGCGGCTTCCATCAGCTCGGTGAACAATGCGATCACCGGGGCGTGCGCGACGCGTACTTCGGTGGGGTGAGACACGAGAAGCTGGGGTGCGAAGTCGGTGAACAGCGGCCGCTGCGCGATCGGGTCCGGCCGGGAAAGCTCGAACAGCAGCTCGATTGCCACTTTGAGTCGTTCGAGAGGATCGGTCTGACCGGCCGTTGCCGCCCGGATCTGATCGGCGGCCCGGCTCAGCGCATCCTCGAACAAGGCCAGTAACAGCTCGTGTTTGCCATCGAACTGAAGGTAGAAACTGCGTAATGACTGGCGTGACCGGTCAACGACCTCCTGGACCGTGAAGTCCGTACTGCCCTTCTCGGTGATGATGGCCTGGGCGGCGTCCAAGAAGCGCTGCACTCGTTGCGCGGCGCGTAGCTTGGCCGTCTTGATCGACCGTTCGACGGCGCGCTGCTTCCAGGCGGGCTCTTCGCTGGGGCTGCTCACCGGGTCGCCAATGCGTGACTGGGCGACACGTCCGCGTCGGGAAAGTGCATGGCTGAACTGTACCGGAGAACAGAGTGACATTGGGTCTCCATGACCGCAACCGGCGCTGGTTCCCGAGATCAATCATTCCATAACCAGAGAATGCTATTCTCCGCGGGCGGGAAACGACTCTGAAAAGGTGGGTGGAGCGATGCTGTTGGAGCTGGATTCCGATCAGCGGCTGTGGCGTGACACCGCCAGGGAAGCACTGACCAAACAGTGCCCGGCGTCGCTGGTTCGCAGGGTGGCCGAAGCTGACGGAGCCGACGCCGCCGCCGAGACCTCGCAGCTGTGGCGCAGCTATATCGAACAGGGCTGGACCGAACTCACCGAGGCCAGTGAGATGGTCGAGCTCGGGCTGCTCATCGAAGAGCTCGGTCGCGCCACCGATCCCACGCCGTACCTGGCGACGCTGACGCAGTTCACCCCGCTGGCACCCGAGCTCGCCGACGCCGCGGCTTCCGGGGCGGCTGTCTACAGCGGCGTGACCGCGGCCCGCGCGGGCGAGGGCTGGATTCTCGACGGCACCGCACGCCATGTGCTCGACGGCGACCGCGCCGACCGGCTGGCGGTGGTGACTCCCGCCGGCGTCTTCGTGGTCACTGCCGATCAGGTGTCGGCGCGCCGGGCCGCGGTGTTCGACCCGGTGCTGCACGTCAGCGAGGTCACTTTCGACGGCGTGCGCGTCGGCCATGGCGAACGCGTCGCCTCCGATCCCGAGCGGGCTCGCCACGTCGCCCTCACCGGCCTGGCACTGACCATGGTCGGCGCCTGCCAGCGGGTCCTGGACCTGGTGCTCGAGCACGTCCGCAGCCGCCAGCAGTTCGGCGTCGCCATCGGCTCTTTCCAGGCCGTCCAGCACAAGGCCGCCGACATGCACGTCGCGATCGAAAGGGCCCGCGCGCTTTCCTATTTCGCGGCGCTGACGATCGCCGCCGATGACCCGCGCCGGAAGCTCGCGGCCGCGATGGCGAAAGCCTCCGCCGGTGAATGCCAGTCACTGGTGTTCCGGCACGGCGTGCAGCTATTCGGGGCAATGGGATTCACCTGGGAGAACGACGTCCAGTTTGCGCTCAAGCGGGCGAAGGCCGGGGAGTTGCTGCTCGGCGGTGCCGCCGAACACCGCGCCGAGATCACCGCGCTGACGCTGGCCGGGAGGGCCTGATGCAGCTGAGCTTCGACGCCGATGTCGAAGCGTTCCGGGCCGAGTTCATCGCCTTTCTCGACGAGCACCTGCCCGACGAGGCCGAGACCACGCAACGGTCTCATTCGAGTGCGGACATCCCGCAGTGGGCCCGGCGGTGGCAGCGGGTGCAGTTCGATCACGGCTGGCTGCTGCCGGGAAATCCGCCCGAGTTCGGTGGCTGCAACGCCACGATCCTGCAGCAGTACGTCCATCTGGAGGAGCTGTCGCGGCGGCGTATCTATCACAGCTTCAACCCGCAGGGCCTGGGCATCATCGCCGCCTCGCTGCTGTCCTTCGGTACCGAGGAGCAGAAGCGCACCTGGGCGGTGCCGATTCTGCGGGCGGAGATGACGGCCGCGCTGGGGATGAGTGAACCCGGCGCCGGTTCGGACCTCGCCGGCCTGCGGACCTCGGCCGTGCTGACCGACGACCATTTCGTGGTCAATGGACAGAAGGTCTGGACCTCCGGCGCTCACGACGCCGACGTGATCCTCACCTTCGTGCGGACCGATCCGAATGCGCCCAAGCACAAGGGAATCAGCGTGCTGTTGATCCCCGCCGACACCGAGGGGGTGGTGCGTCGGCCCTTCCCGTCGTGGACCTATCCCGACGAATTGGATTTCAACGAGGTGTTCTTCAGCGACGCCCGGGTTCCCGTCGAGAACCTGATCGGGCCGCTCAACGGCGGCTGGGGGGTGGCCAACGGCTCCCTGGGCCACGAGCGGACTCTGCTGTGGCTCAGCTTCGCCGCCCGGCTGGAAGCGATGATCGCGGACCGCGCCCCGGCCGGTGCGCTGGAGGCCGACAACTTCGCGACGTTGATCATGGACGCCAACGCGCTGCGGTTGCTGGGGTCGGCGGCACTGGCCAGGGAGGCGCGCGGCGAACAGGATGTCCCGTCACTCTCGGTGCTCAAACTCCTTGGAGCGGAAGCAGTTCAGTCCGCCGCCGAGCACGCGTTGAATGCCGCGGGCGCCGACGGTCTGCACCATCCGAGCACCACGGCACCCTATTCGCCGTACAACGAGGACAGCGAGAGCCTGGGTTGGTTCGACCGCTACCAGCGCAGCTTCGCCGGCACCATCGCCGGAGGCACCTCGGAGATCCAGCGCGGCATCATCGCCCAGCGGGTGCTGGGCCTGCCGCGCGCCTGACCCCCACCTCTCCTCACCCCACCCAAACCAACGTTTGGGCGGGGAATCGCGAGACGATCACACCATTTCGTCGGTCTCGGTGAGGGGTTACAGCTGAGCCAGTCTCGGCACGGAACCGCGGGCGCGTAGCCCGGCCCCGGCCTTCTTCGTCAGTTCCCTTGAGCTGCCCAGCAATCCGTCGAGCACCAGGGCACGCTTCACGTGCAGGTGCAGGTCGTGCTCTTCGGTGAACCCGGTGCCGGCTATAACCTGCTGGCAGTTCTTGGCGGCGGTCAGCGCAGCCTTGCCCGCAGCGGCCTTGGCCAGCAGGGCGGTCAGATCGAAGTTGTCGGCCCCGGGCAGGCTCAGCGTCGCCTCGGCACCCTCGATGGCCACCAGCGTCTCAGCGAGCCGGTGCCGAACCGCCTGGAACGATGCGATCGGGCGGCCGAACTGCACCCGGTCCAGCGCATGCTGGCAGGCCAGCGTGAGCATCGCCCTGGCCGTGCCGACCAGCCACCAGCCCAGTGCGCGGCGGGCATCGGCCAGCCGCAGCAGGCCACCGTCGTCCACCCGCCGCAGCGGTAGACCCCCGAGCGCTGGATGTTCCGGGGCCGTCGCCGAGCGGTCCCACACCACCCAGCCACCGCCGGCGAACGGCAGTTCAGGTGTGGCGCCGAGTTCCCGGTCGGCGGTCTGCTGCACCACGTCGTTGAGCACCGAAGCGTGCGAACCGGTTTCGCCGAGCAACCGGAACACCAGGGGGACCGCGAGCTCGGGCATGTCGGTCAGCATGTCGCCCCAGCCCAATTCGACCAGCGCTGCGTCGAGTTCAGCGCCGGAGGTGGACAGCATGGTCTTGCGCAGAGCGTCTTCGAGCAACCCCAATGATGCGGTATCCGGGTGGGTGTCCACGGTCACTCCTTGCCGAGGTTCAGCAGGCGGCGGGCGATGATGTTGCGTTGCACCTCGGCGGTACCGCCGTAGATGGTCGCCGCCCGGGAATACAGGAATTCGGTACGCCACTCGGTGTCGTCGAGTTCGACGGCGCCAGGCAGCAGGTCGCGTGCAGTGTCGTACAGCTTCTGTTCGGCGCCTGCCAGCAACACCTTGTCGATCGAGGTGTCCGGCCCCAGCTTGTGACCGTCTTCGAGTCGGTGCTGGGTGGCGCGGGATCGGCACCGCAGGGTGTGCAAGGCCAGATATACCTCACCGAGATCTGAATCTGCGGCCTGCCCAAGTCCTTTGGCCTCGTCAACCAGCGCATCGAACCGGGAGTACAGATACGCGATGCGCTGCCAGAAGCAGGTGCTGCGTTCATAGGGCAGCAAGTCCATCGCCAACCGCCAGCCGTCGCCGGGCTTGCCGAGCATGCGGTTCGCGTCCACGACCACGTTGTCGAAGTAGACCTCGCAGAATTCGTCGACACCGTGCATGGTGCGCAGTGGCCGCACGGTGATGCCGGGAGTGTCGAGGTCGACGAAGAAGGCGGTGATCGCCTGGTGATCGGGGGTCTCCGCGTCGCCGGTGCGGGTCAGCAGGATGCACCGGTGCGAGTACTGGGCGAAGCTGGTCCAAACCTTCTGACCATTGATGATGTAGCGCTCACCCTCCGCTTCCCGCTGGGCGCGGGTGGTCAACGACGCCAGGTCACTTCCTGCGCCGGGCTCGGAAAACCCTTGGCACCATTGCTCGTCGCCGCTGAGCAGTTTCGGCACCATCTCGGCGGCCAACTCAGGGGTGGCGTAGTCGATCATGGTCGGCGCCAGCACCTCGAGCATCGAGTAGGGGCCGGGCTCGGCCAGCCGGCGGCCGACCACTTCTTCCCCGACGATGGCGCGCAGTATCGCCGGGCCGCCGAGTCCACCGGCGTGCTCGGGCCAGCCGTAGCGGCTCCAGCCGGCGTCGTAGAGGGCCCGCTGTACCCGGGCGAACTGGCGCATGTGCGCCGACAGTGTGTGGTCGTCCGGCGGGGTCAGGTCGACGTCATCGAGCCAGGCGCGCAGTGCGGACCGGAATTCGGCGGGGTCGTGTTGGTCGGTCATCCGGCTTCCGGCCTGCCGATTGCGTGCGGGCGGCCGTGGTCATGGTCGCCGTTGCGCCGGATGAACGTCATGGCACGGGTTTTCAACCGCCAGCCGTCGTCGGTGCGCACATAGGTGTCACGGTAGTAGCCGATGCGCATGTCGTGTTTGGAGTGCTCGATGAAGCACAGTGGCTGGGTGCCGGACGCCGTGTTGTCGCCTTCGACGAGGTCGACCAGCGCGGTCCCGGTCATGAACAGGCCCTTGGGCGCGGCGTCGACCAGGACGGGGAAGCGGCTGAGCGTGTAGGTGTCGCCGAAGGCACTGTACGTGCCGTCCGGAGTGAACACACTGACCAGTCCCTCGACATCGCCCTGGGTGATGGTTACGGCATATCTGGCCAGCAGCTGCTGGATCTCAACCAGATCGTCAGTTCTTGTCGGCGTACTCATTCTTGTAGACCTTACCGTCCTTCATTACAAAAGTGACATTCTTTGTAACGCTGATGTCCTGCAGGGGATCTCCGGGCACAGCGATCACATCGGCGATGTAGCCCTCGGCGAGCCGACCCAGATCGGGTTTGTTGATCAGGTCGGCGGCCACCACAGTCGCTGCCCGCAACACCGCGGCCGGCGGCATGCCCCAGTCCACCAGCGTGACCAGTTCGTCGGCGTTGCGCCCGTGCGGGATGGCGGGGGCGTCGGTGCCGACGGCGATCTTCACTCCGGCCTCGTAAGCCGCCTTGATCGACGTCCGAGCCTTCGGGAACATCTCCGCGGCCTTGGCCTGCAATTCCGGCGGGGCTTTGGAGACGTCCATGTACTCGGCCAGCCGTCGGGTGGTCACCAGGAACCGGTCGTTGTCGACCATCATCTGGATGGCCTCGTCATCCATCAGGAAACCGTGTTCGATGCAGTCGATTCCGCATGCGATCGCATGCTTGACCGCCTCCGCGCCGTGGGTGTGCGCGGCGACCCGCAGCCCGCGACGGTGTGCCTCGTCGACGATGACGCGCAGTTCCTCATCCGAATAGTGTTGTGCCCCCGCCTCACCCGTCAACGACATGACACCACCGGAACAGCACACCTTGATCAGCTGGGCGCCGTGCTTGATCTGGTAGCGCACTGCCTTGCGGATCTCGTCGACACCGTTGGCAATGCCCTCCTCGAGGGTCAGCTCGAGCACGCCGGGCATGAAGCCGGCGAACATCGTCGGGTCGAGGTGACCGCCGGTCGGGGTGATCGCGTGCCCAGCCGGGATGATCCGGGGCCCTTCGATCCAGCCGGCGTCTATCGCCTTGCCGAGAGCGACGTCGAGCAGGTAGCCGCCGGTCTTGACGAACAACCCGAGGTTACGCACGGTGGTGAACCCGGCATGCAGCGTGCGCCGGGCATTGCCCACCGCACGCAGCACCCGGGTCGGGGGATCGTCCTGCACCTGGGACAGGCCGGGATTTTCCCCGCGCCCACCCATGAGCAGGTTGACCTCCATGTCCATCAGGCCGGGCAGCAGAATCGTGTCGCCGAGATCGATGACGTCCGAGTCCGCAGGCACATCACCACCGACTCCGACGATGACGCCGTCGGAGATGGTGACGACGCCGGGCCGGACGATTTCGCCGGCGTCGACGTCGAGCAGACCCGCCGCTTTGAGGGTCAGCACTGTCAGACCACCGGCTCCTTGATCAGTTGGATGTAGGCGGCCCCGCTGTCGAGTACCCGCGGCTGCTTCCACACTTCGATGGGGAAGCTCACCATCACGATGGACTGCCCAAGGTGCACCAGAGCTTTGGCGTCCTCGGGCATCCCTTTGAGCGGGAAGCGTGCGTCGACGTAGACCATGATGTCCTCGAGACGCGCCATGCCGGCATCGTAGAGCTCCTGCATCTCTTCCATGGTGGAGTTCAGCCGCTTGGAGTAGCGCTCCTCCTCGGTGGGCAGGCACCAGTCGGCGAACCGCTCGAGGTCGGCGAATTCCTCCGGCAACTTAGACATTGGCGTGATCTTTCTCGGGAGCGTGGACGGTACTGCCGCCTGTGGACCCATTGCCGTTCTTGGAGGCCTGGTAGGCGTTGACGTAATCCCAGGCCGTCTTGTGCAGGTGGCGCAACAGCACCTCCTGATCGCACAACGGGAAGTCGGTGACGACGCGCGTCCCGATCTGTGTCTGGGTGGCCTCGAGAGTGTTGGCGTCCTGGAACGCGTACTCCTTGAACGTCACGGCGGCCAGCTCCTGTGAGAGCCGTTCGCGGAGATTCTTCGGCGGCACGAAATAGAGGTCGGCTTCGAAGATGTGCTTGTCCACCGCGGTCGGCCAGTAGTTGTAGGTGAGGTACCAGCCCGGCGCCCAGAACAGCAGCGTGAAGTTGGGGAAGAACTCGAAAGAGTCAGTGCCCCAGGTCTTGTGGCGGCCAGGGTTGATAGCCGGCGGCAGCTCGTCGGGCAGGATGCCCTTGATGTCCGGCCGGTCCCACGGGCCGAACAGACCGCTGTGCAGGATGCGCTCGATCGGCTTGACCATGTTCAGGTCCTTCGGTGGGGACATCCCGCCCCACGACGACACCATCGAGTGCTGGTCCTTGATGTCATAGGCCAGTGCCTCGAAGCCGAACTTGGCCAGCTTCTCGGCCTCTTCCTTCTCGGCCTGCTTCATGTGCAGGATCGGTGCGTGGTAGAACTCGGTGAACGCATCGATGAACAGTTTCCAGTTCGCGTTGATCTCCGAACGGTAGCTGTAGTGCTCGGTCATCTCGTGGAACGGGTAGCCCTCGAGGCCCTTCCCGAAATCGCCGAGGTACTCTCTCAGCGGCGCGGCAGCGTCGTCGAAGTTGACGAAGATGAACCCTTCCCACACCTCGCAGCGCACGGGAACCAATCCGTACTTGGACTTCTCGAGGTCGAAGAACTCATCTTCCTGCTGTACGAAGGTCAGGTCGCCATCGAGCGCGTAGCGCCAGGCGTGGTATTTGCAGACGAACTGACGACAGCTGCCCGAAACCTCTTCTCCGGGATAGTCGTTCCATACCAGCTTGTTTCCGCGGTGCCGGCACAGGTTGTAGAAGGCTCTGATGACACCGTCGGGGTTGTCCTTGTTCACGTCCTTGACGATGATCACCGACGTGCCCGTTCCCACCGACGGCATCTCGCGGGTGAAGTAGCTGCCCTTCTTGGGTAGCTGCTCGACGCGCCCGACCTTGAGCCAGGTCTTCTTGAAGATCGCTTGCTGCTCGAGTTTGAAGTGCTCCGGGTCGATGGAGTCTTCATAGTTGACCGGGGCGGTACCCAGTTCGGGCCAGTTCTCGGTCCAGCTGCCGACAGCTGGCTTCGGGAAAAACGCCACTTGTCTACCTTCCTCGTCGGGGTCGTCCAGGTTCGTTCAGGTGCTCAGGTTGATCTGGTGCTGCACGGCGGGGTTTGCCGTGTCGAGAAAGCCGACGAGGTGGGCGTGGGAGAACCCATGCGCAGCTCCTCTCGTGCATGAGAATCATATTCTCATATCGGGATAATAGATTTCCATGAAGTCCCCGTTTGGTCAACGCCTGACGGCGCAGTCGAACGCGATCCTGCTGGAGGCGTGGCGCCCTTTGTGCTGGTGACAGGCCGTATCCCAAACGGGGGGCAGTGTGTCACATGTTGATTCTCTCTGAACGAGAAGCTAGTTTCCTAGTAGGGAGAACCTGGGTCGACGGTCCGCGGATCGCGCATGAGGGCCCGACGACGGACAGGCCGGGATCCAGCGCCGGCCACGCGACAGTTACTCAAGGGCGAAGGGACACCAGCCGTGCACAAAGACGACATGATTTTGATTTCGGTGGATGATCACATCATCGAGCCGCCGGATATGTTCAAAAATCATCTGCCGGAGAAGTACAAGAATGAGGCGCCGCGGTTGGTGCACAATCCGGATGGTTCTGATACCTGGCAGTTCCGGGACACGGTGATTCCGAATGTGGCGCTCAATGCGGTGGCGGGTCGGCCCAAGGAGGAGTACGGGCTCGAACCTCAGGGTCTTGATGAGATCCGCAAGGGTTGTTATGACGCTGGTGAGCGGGTCAAGGACATGAACGCCGGCGGGGTGTTGGCCACGATGAACTTCCCGTCGTTTCCGGGGTTCGCGGCGCGGTTGTTCGCCACCGAGGATGCTGATTTTTCGTTGGCGTTGGTGCAGGCCTACAACGACTGGCATATCGATGACTGGTGTGGGGCGCATCCGGGGCGGTTCATTCCGATGGCGATCCCGGCGATCTGGGATCCGGTGTTGGCTGCCGCGGAGGTGCGTCGGGTGGCTGACAAGGGGGTGCATTCGTTGACGTTCACCGAGAATCCGTCGACGTTGGGTTATCCGAGTTTTCATGATCTGCAGTACTGGAAGCCGTTGTGGGAGGCGCTGGTCGATACCGAGACGGTGATGAACGTCCATATCGGGTCGTCGGGGAAGTTGGCGATCACCGCCCCGGACGCGCCGATGGATGTGTTGATCACGTTGCAGCCGATGAACATTGTCCAGGCCGCGGCGGATTTGTTGTGGTCAGCACCGATCAAGGCGTATCCGACGTTGAAGATCGCGTTGTCTGAGGGTGGGACGGGTTGGATTCCGTATTTCCTGGATCGGGTGGACCGTACCTATGAGATGCATTCGACGTGGACGCATCAGGACTTCGGGGGCAAGTTGCCGTCGGAGGTGTTCCGGGAGCATTTCATGACGTGTTTCATCTCTGATCCGGTCGGGGTGAAGAACCGGGATTTGATCGGTGTCGACAACATCTGTTGGGAGATGGATTACCCGCACAGTGATTCGATGTGGCCCGGGGCCCCGGAAGAACTCATGGCGGTTTTTGACACCTATGAGGTCTCTGATGACGACATCAACAAGATCACCCATGAAAACGCGATGCGCCTCTACCAGTTCGCTCCGTTTGACCACATCCCCAAAGAGCAGGCCACCGTCGGGGCGTTACGTAAAGCCGCCGAAGGCCACGACGTGTCGGTGCGCGCCCTGTCCCACGAACGCACCGGCGAAAAAACCAGTGTCGCCGACTTCCAGGCCAACGCCAAAGCCGTCTCCGGCGCCAAGTAACTACCGCGCCCAAACCGACAAACGGGTCACGGAAACCCGGGTTTCGGCACCCGAGTGTCGGTTTGGGCGAGGAGTCGGCGCAGGTATGCACTCAAGGAAAAGGACTCGAGGAACAAAAATGTCCGGTGGAATGAGTTTCGAGCTGACCGAGGATCAGGCACTGATCCGCAAGTCGGTTGCGGAATTGGCGTCGAAGTTCAACGACCACTACTGGATGCAGAAGGACCAAGCGCACGAATTCCCCCAGGAGTTCTACGACGCGATCGCCAAGGGCGGCTGGCTGGGCATGACCATCCCCGAGGAGTACGGCGGGCACGGCCTCGGCATCACCGAAGCCACATTGCTCCTCGAGGAGGTGGCACGATCCGGCGGTGCCATGAACGCCGCCAGCGCGATCCACCTGTCGATCTTCGGGATGCAACCGGTGGTCAAGCACGGTTCCGACGAACTCAAGGCGCGAACTCTGCCTCGCATCGTCAACGGTGACCTGCACGTGTGCTTCGGCGTCACCGAACCCGGTGCGGGACTGGACACTTCGCGGATCACCACGTTCGCCAAGCGCGAAGGTGACAGCTACCGGGTCAATGGTCGCAAGGTGTGGATCTCCAAAGCGCTGGAGTCGGAGAAGATCCTGCTGTTGACCCGCACTGAGTCATCTGACGACCTACGGGCTCGAGGCGCCAAGAAGACCGACGGGATGACGTTGTTCCTGACCGATCTCGATCGGGACCATGTCGACATCCGGCCGATCAACAAGATGGGCCGCAACGCGGTGAGTTCCAACGAGGTCTTCATCGATGACCTGATCGTTCCCGTCGAGGACCGGGTGGGCGAGGAAGGGCAGGGATTCCGGTACATCCTCGACGGCCTCAACCCCGAACGGATGCTGATCGCCGCCGAAGCTCTGGGCATCGGGCGGGTGGCGTTGGAGAAGGCCGTCAAGTACGGAAACGAACGTGTCGTATTCGACCGGCCGATCGGGATGAACCAGGGGTTGCAGTTTCCCCTCGCGGATTCGCTGGCGCGCCTGGACGCCGCCGAGCTGGTGCTGCGCAAGGCGACCTGGCTCTATGACAACGGGAAACCCTGTGGGCGCGAGGCCAATACCGCGAAGTACCTGTGCGCTGACGCCGGTTTCGGTGCCGCTGACCGGGCACTGCAGTTGCACGGCGGGATGGGCTATGCCGAGGAGTACAACGTGTCCCGCTACTTCCGGGAGTCGCGACTGATGAAGATCGCGCCGGTCAGTCAGGAGATGATCTTGAACTTCCTCGGTGAGCACGTGCTCGGTCTGCCCCGTAGCTACTGATGATGGAGATTCACTGATGGCCCAGAGTTCTTATTTCGATCTCACTGGCCGTGCAGCCATGGTGACCGGGGCCGGAGCCGGGGGCGGGATCGGTGCTGCTGTGGCCACCGCGCTGGCCCAGGCCGGGGCTGCCGTTCTGGTCACCGACATCAACGGCGATGCCGCGGAGAGCGTCGCCGAAAGCATCCGTGTTGCCGGTGGAAAGGCCGATAGCTGCGCCCTCGACGTCGGAGACCGCGCCGCTGCCGACGCCGCCGCGGCGCAGGCGGCGGGTCTCGGTGGGGGAGCGCTGCACATCCTGGTCAACAACGCCGGGGTCACCGCGCCGGCGATGTTTCCGAAGCTGACCGACGAGACGTTCCGGCTGACCTTCGATGTCCACGTCATGGGCACTTTCCACTGCACGCAGGCCGCCCTGCCGCACATCCCCACCGACGGCACCGGCCGCGTCATCAATGTCACGTCGTCGGCCGGGATCACCGGGACGCTGGGGCAGGTCAACTACTCGGCCGCCAAGGCCGGACTGATCGGCTTCACCAAGTCTCTGGCCCGCGAGTTGGCCGCCAAGAACATTCTTGTCAATGCCCTTGCGCCCCTTGCTGCCACACCGATGACCGAGACCATCCGCACCAACGAGAAGTTCGCGGCCAACATGATGGCCCGTATCCCGTTGAAGCGCTGGGCTTATCCCGATGAGATAGCCGGTGCGTTTGTGTTCCTGGCCTCCGATGCCGCCTCGTACATCACGGGTCAGGTGCTGCCCGTCGACGGCGGCATGGTGATGTGACGGGCATGTCGGGCAAGTTCGCCCCGCTGGCCGGGGTCACCATCGTCGCGATGGAACAGGCCGTGGCGGCCCCGATGTGCACCCGGGTGCTTGCCGACTTCGGCGCGCGCGTCATCAAGGTGGAGAATCCCAAAGGGGGGACTTCGCCCGCGATTACGACGACGTGGTGAACGGACCCGGTGGTCTCGCAGCACATTTCGTATGGTGCAACCGCGGCAAGGAGTCGATCACTCTCAATACCAAATCCCCCGGGGGGATCGACATCCTGCATCGGCTACTCGACCGGGCCGATGCTTTCGTCTCGAACCTCGCACCGGGCGCCACGGCACGCCTGGGACTCACCGCCGCCGATCTCGCGCAGCGCCATCCAGGCGTCATTCCGGTGGAGATCGACGGGTACGGGCCCGGCGGGCCGATTTCCCACAAGCGGGCCTATGACCTTCTGGTGCAGGCCGAGTCGGGTTCCTGCGCGGTGACCGGTTACCCGGGCATGCCCGCCAAACCCGGGCCCGCGATGGCCGACTTCACCACGGGGCTCTATGCCGCCATCTCGATTCTCGCGCTGCTGTTCGGGCGTGGTAACCGGCAGGCCGGCGTCGCTGCGCCTTCGGTGGAACTGAGCCTGTTCGACGTGATGACCGACGTCATGGGCTATGCGCTGACCTACACCCAGCACTCCGGTATCGATCAGCAACCGCTGGGGGTCGGGTCACCCGCGGTGGCGCCGTACGGCGCGTTCCCCACCCGCGACGGCCAGACTGTGGTGCTCGGCACCACCAACGACCGCGAATGGCAGCGGGTGGCGCGCGAAATCATCAACCGACCTGACCTCGCTGCGGACCCTCGGTTCGCGACGAACTCTGGCCGCTGCGCCCACCGCGACATCCTGGACGAGGCCATCGGAGCGTGGTGCGCCCGGCACGATCTCGTCGACATCCAGAAGGTGGCCGATGAAGCCGGGATCGGCAACTCCCGCTACAACGTACCCAGCGAAGTGGTGCGACATCCGCAGTTGACCGCACGTGACCGGTGGCGTTCGATCAGCACCCCCAAGGGCGATATCCAGGCGCTGCGGCCACCGCCGGTGATCAGTGGCTTCGATCAACCCATGGGCGCGGTGCCGGGCCTGGGTGAACACACCGAGGCGATTCTTCGCGAGATCGGCGTGACGCCAGAGCAATTGGCGCAACTCCGGGCCGATGGGGCGATCGGGCCGGCCTACGCGTGACCGACGATCAGGTGCTGCTGAGCCATGACAGCGGTGGCGTGCGCACGCTGACGTTGAACCGGCCGGAACGCAAGAACGCCATCAATCCACAGTTGTGGGCCGAACTCGCAGACGCGCTGCGCGCCACCGCGCGGGACCGGGACGTGCGCGCGCTGGTGCTCACCGGTGCCGGTGGGGCGTTCTGCTCCGGAGCCGATATCGGCACCCCCGAGCAGATCCATCCACGGCACAAACTACTGCGGCTCACCGAGGTGGCCCTCGCGCTGCACGAACTCGCGGTGCCGACAATCGCCAAGGTCGCCGGAGTTGCCGTCGGCGCGGGTTGGAACCTGGCGTTGGGGTGCGATTTCGTGGTCGCGACCCCGGAGTCGCGTTTCTGCCAGATCTTCGCCAAGCGTGGGTTGTCGGTGGATCTGGGCGGATCCTGGCTGTTGCCGAAACTTGTTGGGCTGCAACAGGCCAAGCGTTTGGTGCTGCTGGCCGACACCATCGACGCCGAGGAGGCGCACCGACTCGGGCTGGTCACCTGGGTGCAGCCGGAGGCCGAGATCGACACCTTCGTCACGGCGCTGGCGGGACGGTTGGCCGCCGGGCCGCCAGTGGCACTGGCCCAGAGCAAGGCGCTGCTCAATGACGGCGCCAACAGCACGTTGCGTGAAGCGTTGGCCAATGAGGCACGCGCGCAGCCCGGCAACTTCGCCACCACTGACGCCGGCGAGGCGTATGCGGCCTTCGCCGTGAAGCGGGAGCCGTCGTTCACGGGCGGCTGGGCGGTACCGGGACCGGTCACCGACCGGTCGCACAGAAACGAGAAGTGAGGAACATGATGCGGGAAACGGTCATCGTCGGTGCGGTGCGTACGCCGGTCGGCAAGCGCAATGGCGGGCTGGCCGGGCAGCACGCGGCTGATCTGTCGGCGGTGGTGCTCAACGAATTGGCGGCCCGCACAGGAATCGACCTCGAGATCGTCGACGATGTTGTATGGGGTTGTGTCTCGCAGGTCGGGGACCAGTCGAGCAATATCGGTCGGTTCGCGGTGCTGGCGGCGGGGTGGCCGGAAAGCATTCCCGGCACCACCGTCAACCGGGCTTGTGGATCGAGCCAGCAGGCGTTGGACTTCGCTGTGCACGCCGTGATGTCAGGGCAGCAGGACGTGGTGGTGGCCGGCGGCGTCGAGGTGATGAGCCGGGTGCCGCTGGGCTCGGCGAGAGCCTCCGGTATGCCGTACGGGCCGAAAGTGCTTGCCCGATACGACGATTTCTCGTTCAACCAGGGGATCTCCGCGGAGCTCATCGCCCAGAAGTGGGGCCTGTCGCGCACCCAGCTCGACGAGTTCTCGGCCCGTTCGCATGAGCGTGCCGCAGCGGCACTCGACAGCGGCGCCTTCGAAGACCAAATCGTGTTCGTGTCCACCGAAGTTGGCGCCGTCACCGCTGACGAAGGCGTTCGCCGCGGCACCACAGTGGAGAAGCTGGCGGGCCTGAAGCCGGCATTCCTGGACGACGGCATGATCCATGCCGGCAACTCCTCGCAGATCTCCGACGGCGCTGCGGCGCTGTTGGTGATGACCGCCGAGAAGGCGCGGTCGCTGGGGCTCACACCGTTGGTGCGCTACGTCGCCGGTGTCGTGACGGGCGCGGATCCAGTGTTGATGCTGACCGGTCCGATTCCGGCCACCGCGAAGCTGCTCGCCAAAGCCGCTGTCGGCGTTGACGATATCGGGGTTTTCGAGGTCAACGAGGCATTCGCGTCGGTGCCGTTGGCCTGGCAGGCCGAGACCGGAGCCGATCCGGCGAAGCTGAACCCCCTGGGGGCGCCATCGCTCTGGGGCATCCGTTGGGCGCCTCCGGCGCGGTGTTGATGACTCGGATGATTCATCATATGCGCGACAACAACATTCGCTACGGACTACAGACCATGTGTGAGGGCGGCGGCACTGCCAACGCCACCCTGGTCGAGCTCGTCAACTAGCAGGGAGCCTCAGATGCGTCGAGACCTGTTCACCGAGGACCACGAAGCCTTCCGGCAGCTGGCGAAGGATTTCATCGAAAAAGAGGTGGTGCCGGACTACCCGCTGTGGGAGAAGGCGGGCCGGATGCCGCGGCCGGCGTTCGAGAAGCTGGGATCTCTGGGCATGATGGGGATGGCGATCCCGGAGGAGTACGGCGGCAGCGGCCAGCCGGACTATCGCTACAACGTCGTGCTCCAAGAGGAGGCGGCGCGGGCGCTGGTCACGTTGTCGACGGTGCGCACCCAACTCGAGGTGATCCTGCCGTACTTCCTGCACTACGCCAAAGACGAGCAACGCCGCCGCTGGTTCCCGGGTCTGGCCGCCGGTACGTTGTTGACCGCGGTCGCCATGACCGAGCCGGGTACCGGATCAGATCTGGCCGGGGTGCGTACCACTGCGGTGCGTGATGGGGACACCTACGTCGTCAACGGGGCGAAGACGTTCATCACCGGAGGCATGCAGGCAGACCTCGTCGTGGTGGTGGCCCGCACGTCGACCGATCCGGACAACCGTCGGAAGGGACTGTCCTTGTTGGTGGTCGAGGACGGTATGCCGGGTTTCACCCGCGGTCGCGAGCTCGACAAGATGGGCTGCAAGGTGCAGGACACCGCAGAGCTGTCGTTCGTCGATGTGCGGGTGCCTGCGGTCAACCTGTTGGGTGAGGAAGGGGAAGCGTTCAGCTATCTCGGCCACAACCTGGCTCAGGAGCGGCTGACGGTTGCGGTGGGTTCGGTCGCGCAGGCCCGCTCGGCGATCGCCGCGGCCATCGACTACACCAAGGACCGCAAGGCCTTCGGGGCGCCGGTGGCCTCCTTTCAGAACACGAAATTTGAGCTGGCCGCCTGCTCGACCGAGGTGGAAGCCGCTCAGGCGATGCTGGATCGGGCGGTCGCGCTCCACGTCGAGGGGGAGTTGTCAGGGTCCGATGCCGCGCGGGTCAAGCTGTTCTGCACCGAGATGCAGGCCCGTGTGGTGGACCGCTGCCTGCAGCTCTTCGGCGGTTACGGCTACATGATGGAGTATCCGATCGCCCGCCTGTACACCGATGCGCGGGTGGCCCGGATTTATGCCGGTACCAGCGAGGTGATGAAGGTGATCATCGCCAAGTCATTGGGTCTCTGACGGCCCGCTGAGCTCGGCTCCTTTACTCAGCTCCGACGCTCTTCGCCGAATCCGGCGTGCGTCTGCCTGTTCGCCGCTAACCTCGTGCGCAGTGCCTGTGACGGGCATTTCAAACATATTTTCAATGAGACCCTTGTCACATCCGCCCAACCAACCTACTGTGTGTTCACTAGGTTGGTTTACACAGCAGAGAGCAAGTGTCAGCGATGACTTCACCTGCAACCGCGGGCCCGCCGCCGGGCCCCCCGCCGGGCTCGGCGCCGCGGCCTTACGCGTCGCTGTTCGCCAAGGGCGACGACCGCAAACAGCGGATTCTGACCGTCGCGTTGCGCCTGCTCACCCGAAACGGGTGGCGCAACACGACCCTGGCCCAGATCGCCAAGGAGGCGGGCGTCAGCCCCGCAGGTCTGCTCCACCATTTCGAGTCCAAGGAGCAGCTGCTCCACGCGGTGGTCGATGCGCGTGATGCGGACGACGACGCACACGCTGACCGGTCCGGCGATCTGATCGAAGAGATCGCCCGGGTCGGTGAGCGCATCACCCGCGCCCCTCAACTGGTCGGAACCTTCGCGGTTCTGCTGATCGAAAACCTGATGCCCGATGCGCCGCTGCACGATCGCCTGCTGCTGCGGCACCAGGCGGCCACGGACATCGTCGCCGAACTGATAAGGCGGGGCCAGATCTCTGGCCGGTACCGCAATGACTTCGACCCAGCTCTCAAAGCGGTGCAGATCGTGTCCCTCGTCAACGGATTGGAAATCTCATGGCTACTCGACCCGTCAATTCCCTTTCAGGAGACGATGCAGGAGTACGCGCAGTCGCTGGCGCGGGAGTTCGCCCCGGTCGCACCATCGTGAGGTACCGGCTGGATGTCATCGCCACCGATGTCGTCGAAGTGGTGCAGTACGCGGGCGGCTGGTTGTTCGACCGGGCGATGGCGGGCTGGGATGTGACGGTGCTGATGAACGGCACCGGTTACGACCCGTTGCCGCTGCAGATCCTGGGCGCCGAGGTTCTCGACCTCGAGGCCGCCATTGAGATGGACTCGCGCCGGCCCAGGCCTGACGCCCTTGCGGTGGCCACCGACGCCTACGGCCGGGACAGCCGGGTGCAGCAGGGGGTGCGGCTGGCGCTCGACAGCGGTCACACCGAGGTGACGCTGTGGGGGCAGGCCTGGCCCGCCGAGCTGGCGAGTACCGGTTCGGTCGAGCATCGGCTCAGCGTGGCGGCCCGGGCGTTCAAGGCCAGGGCGTTGGCGGCCGTGGCTCAACCGGTCGAATCCATCTCCGGTGTCGAGGTTTTCCGCAGCGGCACGCATTCCTGTTGCCCTGTCGTTGCCGATCTCGTCCCCGCCAGCTGAAACTCCACAAACCCCTAGTCTCTGATGAAGATTGCCTGCCGTGGACACTGCCGCACGGCTTCGCGGATCTGCTGCTCGTTCTCCGGGGTCACCTCGTCCTGGAGCACATGCAGGTAGTCCTCGTCGTCGAGATCGAACACCTCGGGGATGACACCCATGCAGACGCCGTTGCTCTCGCAGAGGCCGAAGTCCACTTCCACCTTGCTCATTCGAAGGCCACGCCTCTCTACCTCAGCACCTTGACCGGCACGTGCGAATAGCCGGAGACGTTCTGCATCGTGACTCGCTGGAGACCATCCCATTTCACTTCGTAACGCGGCATGAAGTCCAGCAGGTGCTCGAGGGCGACGACGCTCTCCATTCGCGCCAGTGCCGCACCGAGGCAGCTGTGGATGCCGTACCCCAGGCCCAGGTTCTGCGCTTCGGTGCGGTCGCGCTCGATGTCGAACTTCTCGGCGTTGGTGAACGCCCGCGGATCCCGGTTGGCCGCGGCTTTCATCAGGAAGACCGCTTTGCCGGCCGGGATGGTGCCGCTGGGCACGTGAGCGTCCTTGAGGGTGTAGCGGACGTTGTACTGCACGGGGCCCACGTAGCGCAGCAGCTCCTCGACCGCGGCGGGCACTTTGCTCCGGTCATCGAGCAGTAGCTGCCACTGATCGGGGTTCTCGGCGAACGTCACCACCGCACTGCCGATCAGCTTGGTCACCGTCTCGGCCCCAGCCCCGCCCAGAAGTGTTGCGAAGCCGGTGATCTCGAGATCATCCAGCTTGTGCAGCTGACCATCCTCGCGCGGGATCTCGGCGGTGATCAGGCGGCTGATCATGTCGTCCTGCGGGTTGGCGCGACGCTCCTGGACCAGCTGGAAGTAATACATCGCCGTGTCCATGACGGCCTGCATCCCGGCTTCGTTGAACGTGATCTGCCCGGGCTCGCGATGCAGCGAGGCGTCGATCCAGTGGCGCACCTGCTGGCGGTAGTCCTCAGGGACACCGGCCATCTGGGTGATGACCTCGACCGGGAAGGGCCCCGAGAAATCCTGAACGACGTCGAACTCGTCGGAGTCGATCTTGCCGAGGTAGTGGGTGATCAGCTCGACGACGGCATCCTTCTGGGACTGTACGGCCCGCGGAGTGAATGCCTTGTTGAGCAGGCTGCGCAGGTGGCGGTGGTCCGGCGGATCCATGAAGATGATGGATTTCTGTGGCAGTTCCCCCGACTGGACCATGTGCAGGTCGCAACCGCGCGACGACGAGAACGACTCGTGGTCTTTGAGTGCCGCGGCGACATCCTGGTGCCGGGTCAGCGCATAGAAGTCGCGTTCCTCGTCGTAATAGACGGGCGCCTCGTCCTGCATCCGCTTGTAGATGTCGAAGGGGTATGCGAAGTACTCCGCGGAAAACGGGTCGAAGACAACTTTGGGCTTGGTCATGGCGTTTCTCCTCCGTGACGCCTGGGCTGGCGCAAAGTTACGAAAGGCGGCTCAACTGTAACGGTAACAGTTGGCCGAATCGTTGGGCGTGCAATAGAGATTTCCGGTCTCGTTTTTCCGCCCGGTTCCTCGACGGCTCAGCCGGACAGCCCGGCAGTGACGACCGTGTCCAGCACGCCGAGATCGGCCCCGAGTTCAGCGACCGTCTGCCGCACCACCGCGATGTCCTTGCCGACGAACGGGCCTGCGGTGGCGATGAACGCTGCCACCGAACCGCGGGCCGCCACGCCGGCCAGTGCCCGGCTGCTGCCGCTGCCGTGCGGCAGTGCACGCAGCAGGGCGGTCTCGTCGATCCCGAGGCTGTCGCCCAGCTTGACCGCCTCGGCCAGTAGGCCGATCTGCGCGGCGAACAACGTGTTGTTGATCAGTTTGACCTTCTGGCCGTACCCGAGCGCGCCGACATGCAGAATCGGGTCACCGTAGCTGGCCAGTGCGGGTTGGGCCCGGTCAAAAGCATTGGCGGACCCACCGACGAACAGGGTCACCGCGCCTGCGGCGATATCGTGTGGGCCGCCGCTGACGGGAGCGTCGAGCACCTCTGCACCGGAGCGTGCAGCGATGTCGGCGACGACGTGGGCCGTATGCGGGCTGCCGGTGGTGTGCAGGACGAGTACTGCCCCGGCGGGCAGCGCCGCGGCCAGACCGTCCTCGACGCAGATGCGCTGCACCTGGTCGTCGGTGAACACACAGACCACGACGATGTCGGCGCCGTCGGTGGTGGCTTGCGCCGAGGCCACCGGGGTGGCCCCCAATTCCGCGACCGCTGTGCGTTTCTCGTCGGTGCGCCCGAGTGCGTGCACGTCATGGCCGGCGGCGACGAGCCGCTTGATCATGGGGGCGCCCATCCTGCCTGCGCCGACGAAGCCTACCTTCATCGCGGATAGCCCATTGACGTCAGTGCTGCATCGGCGGCGTCGAAAACCGCACCTTCGGGGGTGGTGGCGTGGGCCGCCAGGCCGGCAGCGAGCCGGACGTCCTTCTGCAGCAATGCCCCTGCGATCGGGGCGAGGTTTTCCAACGTCCCGCCGAAGAGGGCGATGCTGCCGAGCGCCTTGCTGTTGGCCGACCCCCGGGTGACCACCTCGCACATCTTGGCGCGGGGCACTCCGAGAGATTCGCCGAGCTCCAGCAGGCTCAATGCGCTGCCGAGGTTCGCACTGAACAGCAGGTTGTTCAGGATCTTGGTGACCTGTCCGGCGCCGACGGGACCGAGGTGCACGATCGGGTCCGCGTAGGTTTCGAACACCGGGCGGCAGCGGTCCACGTCCGCTTCGGCGCCACCGATCATGACCAGGAGCTGCTTGGCTTCGACTGCCGGGGCGCCGCCGCTGACCGGCGCGTCCAGTACCGAAATATCTTGCTGTGCAGCATGTTCGGCGAGTTCCCGGCAGGTGTCGGGATGAATGGTGCTGTGGATGACGATGGTGCCACCGGGCTTCATCCCCGCCAGCAACCCCGTCTCGCCGTAGGCGAGCTCCCGTACGTCGTCGTCGCCGATCACGCACAGGCAGGCGATATCACTGGCCGCGGCGAGTTCGGCGGGGGAGGCTGCCGTCTTGGCGGCGGTATCGGCGTAGGGCTCCAGTGACGCCGGTCGACGCGCCCACAGTGTGGTCTCGAATCCGCCTTCGACGATGGCCCGCGCCATCGGGGCGCCTTGACTTCCCAAACCTATGAAACCGACACGCATCAGCTGGCCTCCACGGTGAATTCTGTTGTGCTGCGGGCAATGACGCACTCTTCGACGAACGACAGAGCGCTGAGGTGGTACGCGGTGGCGGCGTACCCGAGCGAGAGGTTGTGCCCGGCACCGGATTGCTCGTGTAGGGCCACCCGGGGTGCGGCGCTGAACAGGTCGCCGACCTCGGCCAGGGCGGCGGATCCGTTCTCCCACACCCGCTCGTGCTCACCGAGGCTGAACCGGACCGGGACCGTGACCTGCGCGGCCAGACTCGGGAAGTCACGTTGCCAGTGCGCCACCAGGGTGCCTTCGTACTCAGGGGAGACCGGTCCGGATTTGATCCGCACCGAACCTGCTGGGCATCGAGATCTCGGGTACCGGGGTTCGTCAGCAGGACGCGGCCCGCACGGTGCTGGCAGGCGCCACCCGGGAACGATTCCCCGCGGGGCTGCGCGAGCTGTTGTGGGAGCCGGCGCGGTTGTACCCCGGCGGCGTCGGGCCGGACCGCGCTGGTCGGCGGCCATCCGCAACGCGAGTTCGCTGCCGTTGGAATGGGCCAGCAGGAAAATCCCGGCGCCCCGCGCGCGGTCACCGAGCAGCGCCTCGACCGCGCGGTAAGCCATGTCGATACGCCGTGGAGTGTCGTCGAATTCGCCTCCATACAGCGCTGAGCTGCCGAACCCCGGCCGATCCAGGGCGATCACGGTGAACCCGAGCGCGGCACCGATCCGCAGCAGTGACAGCCGCGGATGGTCAGGGCAGTCGAAATACGCGCCGGTGGTCGCTCCGCCGTGCAAGGCGACTACTACGGCAGCAGGGTCGGGCGCCTCGGCGATGAGCCCGGACATCGGTACCCCGTCAACGAGCACGACGCGGGGCGTCACCGCCGGGAGGCTCACCCGTCGGCCCTCAACAGCAGGACGCCGCTGGGGGTCAGGCCGCCGCTGCTGGCGACGGCGACCCGCGCGTTGGCCACCTGGCGCTCACCGGCCTCGCCGCGCAGCTGCGTGACGGCTTCGTGGATCAGCCCCATGCCGTGGGTGCGCCCGTGGGAGAGTTGGCCGCCGTGGGTGTTCAACGGGATGATTCCGTCGCGCGCGATGTTGGCCCCGCCGTCGAGGAAGTCCTTGGACTCGCCGATCCCGCAGAACCCGAGTGCCTCCAGCCACGACAAGCAGTTGAACGAGAAGCCGTCGTAGAGCTCGGCAACGTCGACATCTTTGGGGCGCAACGATGTTCGGCTCCATAGATGGGCTGACTGTCCCAGGACCTGCGGTTCGTGGGTCAGCGTGCTCTGGTCCCAGTCGGTGCGCTCGACGATCTGGGTGCCGACGGCTTCGAACAGCACCGGCGACTTGGCCAGATCACGGGCGGCGTCCACGGCGGATACGATCACGGCGACTGCGCCGTCGCAGGGCACGTCGCAGTCGTAGAGACCGAATGGGGTGGTGATCATCCGGGCTGACAAGTAGTCGTCCATGGTCAGCGGATCGCGATAAATCGCAGTGGGATTCAGTGCGGCGTTGGCGCGTTGGTTGAGCGCGATCCAGCCCAGCGTCTCCCGGGTGGTGCCGTAGCGGTGGAAGTGTCGTTGCGCGTTCTGTGCCAGGGTGTGGGCCGCGGAGGTGGCGCCGAACGGCATCTGCCAACTGGTGGTGCGCGAACCTCCGGGCGGTGATGCTCTGCCCTCCTTCATCAACTGGCTGAAGGTGGCCTCCCAGAGGGTGCGGAAGCACAGCACGTGCCGGGCCATGCCGGTGGCGACGGCCATCATCGCCGCGATCACCGAGCCCCCGGGGCCGAACGTGTCCATGCCGCCGTTGATCCAGGTGGGCCGGATGCCGAGAGCGCCTTCCAGCGCGCTCACACCGCCTTCGCCCATCCCGGCGACGTCGAGGCCGGGGTAGGTGGACAGGCCGTCGATATCTGCCAGTGTCAGGCCCGCATCGGCGATGGCCGCCTCACACGCCTCGATGGTCAGCGACAGCGGCGGCACCATCAGCCGGCGGCCCATTCGGGACGCGCCGATTCCGGTGATGGCGGAATGCTCTTCGAACTTCCGGGACGTGACGGGAGGGCGGACAGCCCGGTAGAAGTCCTCGGGAGCTATCTCGTCCTCGGGCAACGGCGCCAGTTCGGTGTCGCCGGTGGGCCGGAACAGCGGGAACCACACATCGGCGGCCTGCTCGAAAACGACCTCCATCTGTTGGCCCAGTTGCAGATCGTCGGGGTCGCACTCCACCGCGTTGGTGGTCAGTCGCACCCGCGGATCCTCGTCGATGGCGACCTGGGCCACCACATACTGCGGGGGCAGCCCGGGCAGGCTGAACCGGTGGTTCACCGTGAAGCCGATCAGCGTGGCGCGGCCGGACACGGCGCGCACACCCTGGTTGTGGCTGTAGCAGTATCGGCACACCGGCGCCGGGGGATGGATCAACGCCTTGCAGTCACCGCACTCCTGCAGGCGCAGTTGACCATCGGCGCCCGAGGTCCAGAAGAACTCGTTGTCCAAGGTGAGTTGCGGAAGGACCGCCCGACCGGATTCGGCCATTACTCGTTCCCGTCTTCGCTGGGTGGCTGGCTGCTGGGTGGGCGGCTGCCGACAGGGGTGCATATCGTGCGCGGAATCGCCAACCTCCAAAGACAGTGCCGTTATTCGATTAGGAGAATCACGTTATCAGTCGAGGGTGGGGGGATCCAGAGCCGTGCCCGGGCCGTCAGCGTGCCCGCCGAGCCAGCCGGGCCCGGTCCAGGACCAGCACGGTCTTGCCCCGCACCTGGATCCAACCCCGTTCGACGAACTCGGCGAGCGCCTTGTTCACCGTCTCGCGAGACGAGCCCACGAGTTGGGCGAGTTCTTCCTGGGTGAGGTCGTGTGGGACCCGGATCACCGGCCGGTCCGGTTCCGTGCCGGGGCCCTGCACACCGAATCGGGTTGCCAACTGCAGCAGCAGCTTTGCGACGCGACCCGGGACATCGGTGAAGACCAGATCCGAGACGTTGTCGTGGGTGTCGCGTAGTCGCCGGGCCAGCACGCGCAACAGCTGTTCCCCCAACTCGGGGTAACAGGCGATCAGTGTGCTGAGCTCGGCCCTGTCGATCGACACGGCGCGCACGGTGGTCAGTGCGGTGACCGTCGAGGTGCGTGCACCGAAGTCGAAGACCGACAGCTCCCCGAACACCTCGGAGGGGCCGAGCACAGCGAGCAGGTTCTGGCGGCCGTCGGTGCTGCGACGGCCGACTTTGACCTTGCCCTCGACGATCACGTACATCCGGTCGCCGGATTCGCCCTCAGTGACGATGGTGTACCCGCGCCGGAACTCGACCGGGGTGAGTTCGCGGGTCAGCGCCGCCAATGTCTGACGCCGCACTCCGGCGAACGTGCTGGAATGCTCCAGCACCTGGGTGACCGGGCTTCTCATGTACTCAGCGCGCCGATGTGGGTGCGGCCGCGGTCACCGCGGGGTTCGTAGTCCCGGAGCCGGCGTCGTCATGCGGGTCGGGCATGGCGATGATGGCGTGGACCGGGCAGTCCAGCAGGGCCCGGGTCACCGCATCGCGGTCCGCCTCGGGGATCCGGCCGCTGCCCTCCAACGAGGCGTAACCCCAGTCGTCGAGCGAAAAGTACTGCGGCGCATGCCTGGCGCACATCCCGAAGCCGTCGCACAGGGTGCGGTCCAACCGGATTCGCATACCGTCACTCATTTCGAACTCACCGTTTCCACTGCGAACGGACGTTCGGCGCGGAACGTCTGGTCACCGCACGTCGGGCACTCGTTGTCGAGGTGGCGGGCCACCTCGGTGGGGAAATTCCGCAGCAGGCTGGCCGCGGTGTTCGTCGCGGCATCCAGCGTCGCGCAGGCTCCCCGGCCGCGGAGTACCACCGACCAACGTTCCAGCCGCGCCAGATCCTCACTGTCGGCCATGCCGTCGCGCAGCGCCGCACCGACTGCGGCCATGGCCGCAGTACCGTTGAAACACGAGCCGCACTGCCCGGCGTTCTCCCGGTCGAAGTAGCTCAGCACCGCCGCCGCCACGGCAACCGGACATTCCTCGGTGATGAGCGAGATCGCGCCGCAACCCAATCCGCTGTCGAGGCGGCGGAGGTTCTCGTGATCCAGGGTGACGTCGAGGACCTCGGTGTTGAGCAGCCCGGCGAAGTAACCGCCCATCAGCACTCCCCGCACCGATTCGGCGGGAACACCGTGAGCTGCCACCAACTCGGTGAAGGCGACCCCGAAGGGCACCTCATACAGCGCGCCGGGTCGTCCGCCGCCGGTGACCGTCACCAGCAGGGTGCCCGGCGAGGTGGAGGTGCCGGCCGCCCGGTACTGCTCGGCGCCGTGCCGGTGCAGAAACGGTAGGTTCGCCAAGGTCTCGACATTGCTGACCATGGTGGGTAGCCCGCCGACACCCTCTTCGAACGGCCGCGGCGGCTTGTCGCTGGGTTTGGCCGGCCCGCCGTTGATGGCCCGCACCGCCGCGGTTTCCTCGCCGGCGACGTATCCCGGGTCCACCACCTTGACGCTGACGGTGATGCCGTCCAGGGTGCCGTCGTCGAGCGCGCCGAGCGCCGTCCCAACAGCGTTGAAAGACACTGGATCCGACAGATAGACATGCACGTGTTGGGCGCCGACCAGGCGGGCGGCCAGCCGCAGCCCGTCCAGCACCAGATGCGGCCGGTGGCGCAGTAACCAGCGGTCCTTGACCGAGGCGGGTTCACCTTCCTCGCCGTTGGCGACGACGACGGTGGCCTGTCCGCGCTGCCATGCCGCACGCACACTGCGCAGCTTCACCGCCAGGGGGAAAGCGGCGCCGCCGCGGCCGACGATGCCGGACAATTCCACCGCCGACAACAGCGCGTCCACGTCGTCGAGGGTCTGGTACCCGCCGGCGGAACGGTAACCCGCGAGGTCTTCGACGCCCGGTTCGGTGCGCAACAACCGCGGTGTCAGCCCCGGCCACGGGATGACGGCGAGCTCCGAATCACGTGCGGCAGTGGTGTTCATGACGATCTCCTCGTATCACGCTTGCCGAGCGGCAGCACCCGGCCGTTAGGCTTGCGCCCATGCGTACGGCGGTGGTGCGAATCGGGGTCGACCCGTCCGGTCAGATGTCTGCCGACCAGTTGCGTGCCGGGATGGCCGCACTGGTCGAGATCGCGAAGGCCGGCGGAGCTTCTCTGGTGGAAACCGAACTGGCGGGCCTGCCGGCCAGTAGGCGCGAGGTCGAGTTGCTGATGATGGGTCCAGACCCCGCCGAGTTGACGACTAGCGCGGTGAGCATGTGCGCCAAGGCTTTCGGGGGGATTCCGGTGCCGGGGGTGGTGACCTACATCAGCCGCGGTACCGACGATGACGCGAGCGGTGTCCTCGCCGGATTCGGAATCACCGGGGAAATCGAACGGATTGCCGGTCAGGACGGCTGGGACATCGTCGACGTCACGCTGCGCAAGAAGGACCTCGAGCGGATCCCCGAGAGCCGTATCCATACCGCGCTGGAGGCGTCGCTCAACTGTGAGGTGCGGATTCGAACGCGGTGAGGTGGCCGGCTGTGTCGCCATCAGCGTCCGAGGAAATCCAGGATCGCCGGCGCGGCCTGAACCCAGGTGTCGAACAGGCAGAAGGTCTTGCCGCCACTGGCGGCGAACTTCTCGCCCGCACGTTCCCAGGCATCCTCCGGCCACGGCGGATCGATCAGCTGGGATCCCTTGATCAGGCAGCTCACCTCCAGTGACGTCCGCTTCGGGTGGTCCCAGTCGTTCTCCCCGCCCCGGATGATCAGCGTGGGAACCTTGATGTTGTCGAACATCTCGTCTTCGACACCGGGAATGGTCTGGCCGGGCTTGGGGACGAAAGCGTTGAGCCAGCGCAACATCACCTTGAGGAACTCGTCGGCATCCAGGCCCTGAAGGCGCCCGAGATTCGCCGGGTTCTGCTCGATCCGTTCCTTCCATTCACCCACCTGCAGAAGGCCCTGGATCCCGGCGCCCCGCACCGCGAGGATGCTGGGCACCACGTAGTGCCCACCCAATACGAACGAGCCGTAGACACCACCGACGATGTTCCACACCACCAGCTTGGTGACGAGTTCGGGGTAGAGCATGGTGGTCAGCAGCGAGTCGCGCGCTCCACCGGAGCCGCCGGCGATGATGCACGGGCCGATGTCCAGCTTTGTGATCAGCTGCTGCAAAGTCTCGGCCCGCATGTGGGATTCGCTCTTGCCGTAGAACTGCACGTCGGACTTGCCGCAGTTGGGCCGGTCCCACAACAACACCCGGTAGCCGCCCTTGACCAGTTCCTCCGCCAGCGGTCGCAGGCCGGGGATGTCTTTGCTGAACCGCCCGCCGGGGGTCAGCGCAATGAAATCACCCGATGTGCCCAGGATTTCGTAGACCACCTGGCCGTCGTTGATCTCGATTGACTGCTCGCCGCCTTTGAGTTCGGTCGCGATCGTCTGGGGAGCGCTCATGCCATCACCAACACTTCGTTGTCCACGACCCGCACCGGATAGGTGCGGATACTCCATTCCGGTTTCACTGCTGTGGTCCCGGTGGCCAGCTCGAATCCCCATTGATGCCAGGGGCAGTAGATGAACTCCATGTCGCGGACCATCACGGCGTCGCCGGGCACACTCTCATCGACGATATTGCGGCCCCGCGCGCGACCGGCGCACAACGGGCCGCCCTCGTGCGGGCAGTAGTTGGCGATGGCGTAGAAAGTTCCGTTGACGTTGTACACACCGACTCCGTGACGGCCGATGGGCACCACTTTGTGCGTACCGGGTGGGATCTCGTCGACGGTGGCAACAACATGCTCGCGCCCCTGCGCGAGCCGGGGCGGCTTCTGATCTGTCACTGGCTCAGAAGACCCGGACCTGGCCCTCGAGGACGGGCACCGTCTCGGGGAGCTTGTAGGTTTCGATTCCGTTGCGGAACATGATCGCTTCGCGTGCATGCTCGGGCAGATGCTTGACCAGCCAGCGCGGGTCGTCGAAGGTCCAGTGCGGGTAGTCGGAGCTGTACAGCAGGATCTTCTCGCACTCCATCCACTCGAACGCGCGTGAGAGTTCGGTCTTGTCCTCGGGATAGTCCAGCGGCTGCGTGCTGAACTTGATGTGGTCTTTGACGTACTCGCTCGGTTTGCGTTTGATGTCCAGCCCCGACTTGCGCTTGGCATAGATGGCGTCCATCCGCCACATCAGCGGCAGGATCCAGGTGAAGGCGTGCTCGATGAACACGATCCGCAGCGTGGGGTGGCGGTCGAAGGTGCCGTCGAAGATCAGGCTCATCACCTGGTTGGCGGCCAGCAGTGAGTAGGTGACCATGAAGTCGTGGTTGTAGCTCGGCAGCCCTACCGGCGGGATCGGGAGGGTTTCGTACACCCCACGGGACAGGTGGCAGCTCACCGGCATGTCGTATTTGGTGGCGGTCGCCCACACCTGGTCGTAGATGGGGTCGCCCCAGGACGGGCGGGGTTCGGCCTTGATCAGGATCTGGGACATGTAGGGATGTTCGGCCCACTGCTCGATTTCCCGCACCGCGCTCGGCTGGTCCTCGATGGCGACGCAGATCGACCCGCGCCAGCGTTCATGCCAGTTGTTGTGGGAATCCAGCCAGTTGTCGGCCAGCCACGCGTTGGTCGCGGTGCAGTATGCCGCAGTGGCTTCGGGCAGCCGGCTCTCACCATGGGTCGGCTCCAGGATGGCGATATCGGAGCCGGCTTCCATGATCAGCTGACGCAGCGCCATATCCGGATCGCTGCAGGCGAATTCGCCGTCGGGTGGGAAGCTGTCAACGCGCATCGCATATGAGTGCGCGTAATCGGGTGCGTCGTAATAGATCTGGTCACCCACCGGGTGGTGCAGGAAGTACTTGCTTCGCCACGGCTCGGGGATGTACTCCAAGAGCTGTCCACGCTTGGGCATCGGGTGGACATCGGAATCGACACAGCGCACGGCAATGCGCTCTTTGGCCGGTACTCGTGGATTCGCGGTAACCGTCATGGTGGCCTCCTCGCTATCGCTCTACTGTGCCGGAACGGCGGACGGGATGGCTGGGCTTTGAATGCCGTACAGCTCGGCGGCGTTGCGCCAGGCCAGTTTGTCGCGCTGCTCAGCGGTGTAACTGCTCGGAACGGTCAGCACATTGCTGTCCCAGTGCGGGTAGCTGGAGCCGAACATGGTCATGTCTTCCTTGCCGGTGAAGCTCAGCCACTCGCCGGCGAAGTCGGTGTCACCCGGCCCGTCGAACAGTCCTTGAACGAAGTAGACATGGCCAGGTAGATAGTCCGACGGCATCTTCGGCGCCCACGGCGTCTGCTCCAGGTGTGGCCTGCCGAAGCAGTCCATCCGCCACATGAAGGGCGTCAGCAGGTCGGCAGCTCCGTCGGCCCAGACGAACTTCAGCTCCGGCGTTCTCTCGAAAACACCCTCGGCGATCATGTTCATCAGGTGATACAGGTAGTTCAACCCCATGAAGGACAGGTACTGCTCGTAGGTCCTGGTCTTACCGGACGGCGTAGGCGGGAAAGCGACGCCGGCACCGACCTCGATGTGCGCCGCGACCGGCAGGTCGGCCGCAACGGCGGCGTCCCACAGCGGCCAGAACTGTGGCTTGCCATAGAGTTCGCGCGACTGCAACGGAATCCCGATCTGCACCACCTGCGGGTGGTCTTTGTACTTGTCGATCTCGCGCAGTGCACCGGCCACGTCATCAGGGTTGACCCGGATGGTTCCGCGGAACCTGTCGCCGAACTCCTCGTGAGCGAGCCAGCGCGTCACCATCATCTCGTTGTGCGCCGCGGCAATAGCAGTCCCCAAGTGCCGGTCGGGCATGATGCCGCGGGTCATCGGATGCAGAATCGCGATGTCGACACCGCGCTTGTCGAAGAGTTCCTCGGCCACCAGCGCCGGATCCGAACCCGGGTACTGGCGGTCGGGACCCTTGCTGTCCTTGAGGTATTCGCCGCCGGGCGCGCCGTACCAGTCCATCTCGTAGTCGGGAAAGCCGCGGCTACGGAAGGGCTCGCGCATGAAGGTCTGACGCAGGTCTTTGTTGGACTGGCAGAAGATGTGCACGCTGGCATCGATGACGGGCGTGTTCATCACGGCGCCGGTGGCATCGGTGAGCTCGATCATCAGAACCGCCCGTCAGCTGCTGGGCCGAGCAGTGTGAGGCCACAGTCGGACATGACTTCCATGCTACAACCTCGTTCTTCCTCAGCAAGAATGTAATTCTCCGCCAGGGTCGGCGTCGGGGCCGGGTCTCCCGTGGGTTCCGCAGTTCTGAATCTACGTCTTCGGAGAGGGGTATTCCAGTATTTCAAGAATGCTATTCTCCGTGCAAGCTACCGCTGTGCGCGTCTGCGAACCGACTGTCGAGGAGAGCCGTGCAACTCACGTTCGACGCCGATGTCGAAGAATTCCGTGCCGAGTTCGTCGCCTTCCTGGACGAACACCTTCCTCCGGAGGCCGATACCGCCGAGCGGCCCCGGACCTGCTCACACATCCCGGAGTGGGCGCGCCGTTGGCAGCGGCTGCAGTTCGACCACGGCTGGCTGCTGCCGGGCAATCCGCCCGAGTACGGCGGTCGCAACGCCACGGTTGTGCAGCAGTACGTGCACCAGGAGGAGCTGTCCAAGCGTCGCATGTACCACAGCTTCAACCCCCAGGGTGTGGGCATCGTGGCGGCTTCGATCCTGTCCTTTGGTACCGAGGAGCAGAAGCAGCGCTGGGCGGTGCCGATCCTGCGTGCGGAGATGACCGCATCGGTCGGCATGAGTGAACCGAGCTCCGGATCGGATCTGGCGTCGCTGCGCACCAGGGCGGTCGCCGACGGCGACGACTTCGTGGTCAACGGGCAGAAAGTGTGGACCTCAGGCGCGCACGACGCCGACGTGCTGCTCACACTGGTGCGCACCGATCCGGATGTGGCCAAGCACAAGGGGATCAGCGTGCTGCTGATCCCCACCGACAGTGACGGTCTGGTTCGCCGGCCCTTCGCCACCATGTGTCATCACGACGATCTGGATTTCAACGAGGTCTTTTTCACCGATGTGCGGGTGCCCAAGGAGAACCTGGTCGGGCCACTCAACGGCGGGTGGAAGGTGGCCAACGGAGCGCTCGGGCACGAGCGGACGATGATGTGGATCCAGTTCGCCGATCGTCTGCACAACCTGATCCGGGATTTTGAGCCGGTGACCGAACTCGACCGGGACCGCTACGCCACCCTGCTGATGGATCGCCAGGCGCTGCAGCTGATCGGGTCGGCGGCCATCGCCGGGGCGGCCCGCGGTGAGGACGACCTCGGGGCAATTGCGGTGCTCAAGGTGCTGGGCTCGGAGGCTGAGCGGGAAGCATCCGAATATGCCTTGGCCGCTTCGGGTTCCGAGGGTCTGTTACACCCGGCGACCACCGCGCCGTATGCGCCGTACGACTTGGACTATCTGTCGGCCAGTTGGTTCGAGCGCTATGCGCGCAGTTTCGGCGGAACGATTGCCGGCGGGACGTCGGAGATCCAGCGCAACATCATTGCCCAGCAGGTGCTTGGTCTACCGCGAAAGTAGTGACGCCCCCTTTCGTACCGGGCTAGCGCACTTGGGGCTTGATGTCCTCGATCACCCATTGTGCGTACTCGAGGTATTCATCGACCCCTCGGACCGTCGGTAGCGGGACCGCACTGATGGTCACGCCTTGCTCGCCGAGCCATGAGAGGCGGTCGATGATCTCCTCTGCGCTCATCCCGGCGCGCCCATTGGGATCATCGAGAACGGCGTGGCCTTCGCCGACCCTGGTGGTGCTCATACCGTGGACCACGTCGAACGGCCGGCCGTCATAGCCGGGTTGTGACTTGATGAAATCCAGGCGCTCGGCGATCTTCTCCGGAGGAGTGAGGAACGACCACCAACCGGAGGCGTACTTGGCGGCACGTTTGAGCGCGGCGTCGGCGTCACCGCCGATGAAAATCGGAAGATGGGGTTTCTGCACTGGTTTCGGTTCGAAGGCGACATCGCTGAACGACACATACTTGCCTTCGAAGTGCGGTGAATCGCTGGTCCACAACTCGACGATGGCGGCAAGGTACTCGTCGGCGATCCGGCCGCGCTCGTGAAACGGCACACCGAGAATTTCGAATTCGCGCTCCAGCCAGCCGACACCGAAGGTGACCATCATGCGTCCGTTGCTCAGCCAGTCGGCCGTGGCCAGTGTCTTCGCCAGCACGATCGGATGCTGCAGCGGCAGCACGGTGATGCAGGAGTTGAGGCGGATCTTTTCGGTCGCGCCGGCGAAGTGGGCCTGGGCGATGGTGGACTGCAGATAGTGCGGTCCGGATAGCTCGACGTGCTCGTTGGGAATGATGAAATGCTCAGGCACGGCAATCATGTCGTAGCCCATTTCGTCGGCACGCTTGACCATGCGGGTCTGGTCTGCGCCGGTCACATCGGCTTCCCAGGGCTGAGAGGTGGCCTTGAGCCGCAACATATGCGGGAGATTGAACACGAGTTGCACGCCGAACTCCTTGCATTGACCGGTGATGAACGTCCTACGCGCTCAGAGCGCGAACGAGTACCCACCGTTGACGGGAATCGTCTGCCCGGTGATCCAGGAGCCGTGGTCGCTGGCCAAGACGATCGCGAGATGGCTGACGTCACCGGGGCTGCCGGGACGGCGAATCGCGTAGTTCTGCAGAATCGCCTTGGCCTGGGGTGAATCTGCCTGCGCCCACAGCGGTTCGGTGAGCGGAGTGCGCATGGTGCCCAGTGCGATGTTGTTGGCGGTGACACCGTGACGGCCCGCCTCCAACGCGATCGAGCGGGTGAGTCCGGCCGCGCCGGCCTTGGACGCCGCATAGGCGGCGCCACCGGCGTCGCCGGTGCGTCCGGCATCGGACACGATGGTGATGACCCGGCCCCATTTGTTGGCGATCATGGCAGGCAACACTGCGCGGGTGCAGTACATGACGCCGTACAGGTTGACCTTGAGGAAAGGTTCCCAGCTGGCCGGCTCGGTATCGGCGAAAGCGCTGCGGCTGCCGAAACCCTCGGCGCCGGCGTTGCCCGCGTTGTTGATCAGGATGTCGGGGCTTCCGGCCGCGGAGAGAGCGTCGGTGACCGATGCGTAGTCGGTGACGTCGAAGGGAACCGGCAGGGCTCTTCCACCCGCGGTATGCACCTCGGAGACAACCGATTCCGCGCGATCGGTATGGAGGTCATTGACCATGACCTCGGCGCCCGACGCTGCGAAGTCGAGGGTGAGTCCTCGCCCCACGCCTTGACCCGCTCCGGTGATCAATACCCGCCGCCCGGACAGATCGAGAGCTAGGGACATCGGTTGAATCCTCCATGGGGCTTCATTGAAGGGGCCTTGGCGAGCGATATGGCCGCGATCGTCCTGGACCCCGGGGGGATGGGCGCCACTCTACGGTAATAGAGTCGAATTGCGCGGGGAATCGGAAAGTCCGGCGATATAGGCAGATTGAGACACCGGATCGCTAGACTGCCGAGCGTTATGCGCCGACAGCCGAATCCCGAACAGCGCCGTCTCGACCTGTGTGACGCGGCCATCCAGCTGCTCGCCGATGACGGCGCCAAAGGCGTGAGTCACCTCAAGATCGACCGCAAGTCCGGCGTGCCCGACGGCACGACATCCTTCTACTTCCGCACCCGCTCCGCGCTGCTCCAGGCCGTCGGTGAGCGAGTTTCCGAGCTGGATCTCGAGGAGTTGCAGGCCGCGACCGGAGCAGGATCCGCCGCCACAGGACGCCGCCCCAAAACCGGAGCGTCCGGCCTGGCAACCCTGGTGATCCGATCTGCGACGGGAGACGGGCTGGTGCGGACCAAGGCCCGAAATGAGCTTGCTCTGCTGGCATCCCGTGACCCCGCTCTCGAGGCCGCCCGGAAACGCTACGACGAGCGATTCTTTTCTCTCATCCGGGACGCGGTGATGCGGCTTGCGGAATCCGATTCCGATGCGGCGCTGGTAGATGAGCAGGCCTATGTCGTGATGATGTTCATCAGTGGCGTGCTGTTGGCCTTCGCCAGCGGTGACCGGACGATCCGGACTGCCAAGCAACTGGACCTGATCATCGGTGGCATCGTTGCGGGCGTGGGTGGAAAATCCTGATCATTCCCTTGTGCCGCTCTAGGTTCATAGAGTAAACACGGAAGAAAGAATGTTTGAAATCCCTGCGGATGAACCAGTTTTGGTCGCTGCCGAACCTCACCATGAAGGAATCAGACATGACTGCCGTCGAAAGTGACTCGGGTGTGCTCGCGGGTGAAGAGCGGATGCTTATCGATGGGGAGTTGGTGCACGCCGCCGGCGGCGCCTTCTTCGACGTGGAGCATCCGGCTTCTGAGCAGGTGGCAGGTCGGGTCACGGACGGCACGGTTGCCGATATGGAACGCGCGGTCGGCGCGGCGCGGCGGGCGTTCGACAACACCGATTGGTCGCGGGATGTGGAGTTTCGGTACCACTGCCTGATGCAATTGCACGCGGCGCTGGATCGCAACAAGGAGCGACTGCGCAGGATCTTGATCACCGAGGTGGGGTGTCCGGTCACGGTCTCGGGTAGCCAGATCGAAAGCCCGATCGAGGAAGTAAAACACTGGGCCGAGCATGGCCGGGCTTTTGATTATCTGCAGGACAACGGTGTGCACGAGACCCAGTTGGGTCCGGCGCGGCGCAAACTGTCCTATGAGGCGATCGGGGTGGTCGGGGCCATCACCCCGTGGAATGTGCCGTTCTATTTGAATATCGCCGAGACGGTGCCGGCGCTGATGGCCGGTAACACCGTGGTGTTGAAGCCGGCACAGTTGACGCCGTGGTCGGGCAGCGAATACGGCCGGATCGTGGCCGAGGAAACCGATATCCCTGCCGGGGTGTTCAACGTGGTGACCTCGAATGCCAATGAGGTGGGTGCGGCGTTGTCAGCGGATCCGCGGGTGGACATGATCACCTTCACCGGCTCCACCGCGACGGGTCGGGCGATCCTGGCGGCCGGAGCGCCGACGGTGAAGAAAACCCTGCTGGAGCTGGGCGGTAAGTCTGCCCACATCGTTCTCGACGACGCCGATTTCTCCTCGGCGTTGCCGCTCGCGGCGATGATGGCGTGTGTGATGTCGGGTCAGTCGTGCATTCTTCCGTCGCGGATTCTGTTGCCGCGCAGCCGTTATGACGAGGGTCTGCAGATCCTGGCCGCCAGCATGGCTGCGTTCCCGGTGGGCGATCCGTGGACACCGGGCAATATGCAGGGCCCGCAGATCAGCGCCACCCAGCGTCAGAAGGTGCTCGGCCTGATCCAGAGCGGCATCGATTCCGGGGCGCGGCTGCTGACCGGCGGCGGTGTTCCGGAAAACCTGACCACCGGCTACTACACCCAGGCCACCCTGCTGGCAGACGTCGATCCGGATTCGCAGGTCGCGCAGGAAGAGATCTTCGGGCCGGTGCTCACGGTCACCCCGTATGACTCCGATGAGGACGCGATCGCGATAGCGAACAACTCGATCTACGGGCTCTCAGGGGAAGTATCCAGTGCCGATCCGGAACGGGCACTGCGGGTGGCGCAGCGGATGCGGACCGGCAATGTCAGCATCAATGCGAAGTCTCATTTCGGTATCTCCAGCCCATTCGGCGGCACCAAGCAGTCCGGGCTGGGCTACCGAAACGGCGAGCAGGGCTACATGGAGTACCTCGATATCAAGACCATCGGAATGCCCGCCTGAGATGGATGCCCAGGCCCTCGCCGACCAGCTGGAGATCACCCATCTGTTGACTCGCTATGCCCGCGCCGTCGATACCAAAGATTGGGAGATGTACCGCTCGGTGTTCACCGCCGACGCGACCATCGACTATTCGTCTGCCGGAGCGATCGTCGGTACCCGCGATGAGGTGGTCGACTGGTTCAGTCAGGCGTTCGGCGTGATTCCCTGGACCATGCACTACATCACCAATATCGATGCCGATATCAACGGCGACACGGCCACCGTCACAGCGATGTTCTACAACCCGATGCAGCTACCAGGGATGACAGAACCCAGCTACTGCGGCGGCTATTACCACCACCACCTGGTCCGCACCCCGAGCGGTTGGCAAAGCCGGCAACTCCGCGAAGAGAACCTCTGGTTCCGCAACGGACCCGGCTCAGACGGCTGACCCATCAACCGCCACGATCATCGGGCGCCTGTGGCGGAACGTGTTTGGACGTCTTCGCGCGAAAGGGCTTTGAAGGTGCTGCCGGACATGCTCGAGGCGAAGTGGGGTCGGATCGTCAACCTCTCCTCGTCCAGTGCGCAGGGCGGCCAGCCCCACATGGTGGCCTATGTCAGCTCCAAGGCGGGCTTGATCGGATACACCACCCGGTGATGTTCGACGTCTTCGGACTGCTGGCCCGCATCCCGCTCTAGCGCGAGTGTTCCTGACCTCTTCGTCGTCGGCAACTATGCACTGACCGGGGATGGCCTTCGGGACATGGCGGGTGCCCCCGGCGCCGGGATCGGCACCGCTAACCTAGTTCGTGACTTGCCTAATCCCTTGTGTCACTTGGGTTTCAGTGGTCACTGGACGGGAATTGTTGTCGGTGTGTCGAACTATTGTTCGAGTCATGGGAACATCAGCAGCTGCCGATCGCGAGGCGATGCTAGCTGCCGTGGCCCAGCTGGAATCCTTGACGGCGACGATGAATCGGTTGTCGATCGACGGGTTGACGCCGTTGGAGTTGTTGGAGTTGCAGCAGCGCCGCGAGGCGGTGTCGCGGGCGCAACCGGTGTTGGATCACCGGGTGTATCAACGGCTGCGCGCGGAGTGCACGCCGACGTCGTTGGGAGCAACGACCTTCACGAAAGTCTTGTCGGCGCGGTTGCGGATCAGCGGCGAAGAAGCGGCGCGGCGCTTGAAGGATGCCGATGCCCTGGGTCCGCGGACCTCGATCACCGGTGAGGTGTTGGAGCCGAAACTGCCGACCATCGCCCGGGGTCAGGCGCAAGGGTTGATCGGCACCGAGCACGTCAAGAAGATGCGGCGGTTTGTTAAGAAGTTGCCGTCGTTCGTCGATTACCAGACCCGCGAGGACGCGGAACGGCAGCTGGGGCAGCACGCCTGCGAACTCGACGCCGACAGTTTCGCCGAGGTCGTCGCCAGAACTGCCTACCTGCTCAACCAGGACGGGGAGTTCAGTGATGTGGATCGGGCCGCCAACCGGCATGTCCTGATGAGCCGGCAAGGCGCTGACGGGATGGTCACGGTCCGGGCGAAGCTGACCCCGGAAGCGGCGGCCACCCTGGAACCGATCTTCGAGAAACTGGCCGCGCCGGGGATGTGCAATCCCGACGACGAGGCCCCCTGTGTCGACGGGCAGCCCGACGCGGTGAAGGCCAGCGCCGATGCCCGCAGCCTGGGTCAGCGTCAGCATGATGCCCTGGTTGCGATGGGTCGCATGGTGTTGATGTCGGGACAGCTGGGTCAGCTCAATGGGTTGCCGGCCACCATCGTCGTCAAGACGGAGCTCAAGGATCTGGAAAAGGGTGTCGGACACGGCCTGACGGCCGGCGGCACCCTGCTCCCCATGACAGACGTGCTTCGGCTGGCCTCGCATGCCTTCCATTACTTGGCGATCTTCGACGGCAAAGGGATTCCGTTGCATCTGGGCCGCAGCAGGCGCATCGCCTCACCCGGGCAGCGGATCGTGTTGTTGGCCAAGCATCATGGCTGCACGGCACCGGGGTGCACCGCCAGTGGTTATCGCTGCCAAGTGCACCATGCGAACAGAGACTGGAAAGCCGGCGGCGAAACCAACATCGACGACCTCACCCTGGCCTGCGGGCCGGACAACCGGATGGTCGAGACCACCGGCTGGACCACCCGCAACCGCCCCGACGGGGTGACGGAGTGGATCCCGCCACCGGAGCTGGACTGCGGCCAATCCCGCACCAACACCTACCACCACCCCGACCGGATCCTCGCCCCCGACGATCCGTAAGCAACTGCGAGTCAACAGAACCGGCAACCGACGGGCCATGCGTCCCGGTCGGCTGCCGGCGCGTGACGATTCACCTATCCGGCACAAATAAAACACCCCGCGCTCAGCGCGGGGTGTTTTGTGTGGAGCGGTGGCCTACCAGTGCCGGATTGACTGGTTCCTCAGCGGGGCTCGTGCCTCGCCTCGCATCGGTCACCAGTCGTGTGTTGGATGGACTGGTTCCTCAGCGGGGCTCGTTCCTCGCCCCGCATCGGTCACCAGTCGATCACCGCCGCCTCCTTGCGCTCCGTGATCGGCCGCGCCAGTTCTTGCTCATTGCAGATCCGCTGCAGGTTCGCCAACGTTTCCTCAAGACCTGGCCCCTGCTTCTTGCCCGGGGTGAAGGTCGCGGGCAGATGCCTCATGCCTTGGATGACGCCGATCGTGTCGTAGTGCACGGTCCCCTCGGGATCGCACTGGTAATCCGGCATCCTGTCGAGTACCGCGGTGAGCATCGACTTGAACACCGTGCGGGCCACATTCGATCCCACGCAACGGTGCACGCCGATACCGAAGCTGAAGTGCCGGTTGCCCTTACGGTCCAACATGATCTCGTTGGGGTTCTCGAATACCGACGGGTCACGATTGGCCATCGCCCAGGACAGCCAAAGCCGCTCGAATTTCTTGAACTGCTGGCCCTCGACTTCAACATCATCGGCGAACGTGCGGCCGTCACCCGGGGCCGGAGTGAAGAATCGAAGGAACTCCTCGGTGGCGGGGTTGAGCAAGGCCTCGCGCTCGCGGCTCAGTAGCTCGCGCTCTTGTGGATGCTCGCCCAGCCACTCCAGCGCATGTGCCGTCAACGCAGTGGTCGTGTCGAAACCTCCGCCGATGATCAGCCCGAGATTGCCCAATATCTCTATATCCGGGGCCGGCTCGCCGTCGATACGCAACTGCAGTAATGCGTTGATCAAGCCCGGTCGCGGATTTTCCTTGATCGCAAACATGTTGGTGAGTAGGTCGATACCCATCTCACGGTGTTGTTCGTTGATCTTCTCGCGCTCAGGGGAGTGCTCAGGGGTGTACACCGCGGCGTGGGTGGGCTCGCTGTAGACGGTCCACTTCTTGAGGTCCAGACCCATCATCGCCAGGGTGAGCACTGCCGGAACCACGTTGGCCAGGTCGTCGACGAAATCGATGCGACCAGACTCGATGTGCTCATCGAGTGCTGCTCGGGTGATCTCGTCGATGAAGGGCACCCAGCGCTTGATCGCCGCGGGTGACAGATACGGGTTCAGTGCACCCCGGTAGGTGCTGTGCTCCGGCTCGTCCATCTCGAGGATGCCGCCCCGAACCACGGTGGCGCGGCTGGCCTTCGGGATGGTGATGCCCTGAAACGGAGTCTCGCCGGTGATGTCGTGGTGGTTGGACACCGCCGGGCAGCGGGCGAGCTCGAACACATGCTTGCTGTCCGCAGCGACCCAGTGCCCGTCATAGGTGTCAGTCCAGGCCATCGGGCACTTGGACTGCATCTCCTCGGTGATCTTCTCGAACTGAGCCCGGTACTCCGGAGTGTGCCGGTCGAAGTAGTAGTCGTTCTTCTTCCGCTCGTCGTCAGTGACGTCGTTGACGCTCAACGGTGTGTCTCCCTTGATGATTCGATGCGCGCTGCGGTCATTCGAGGATGATGGCTTGTTCAGGGCAGGACTGAGCGGCCTCGCGGACGGCATCTTGCTGGTCGGCCGGGACGATCTCGTGTACTGCCGAGGCGTGGCCATCGACGTCGTCGAGCTCGAAGGAATCAGGGGCGATCATCGCGCACAGGGTATGGCCCTGGCACTTCGCGCCGTCGACCCAAACCTTCATCGTCATTTCCCTCCGGACCGGAACATGTTGTGCGTCAAAGGAATCTACGGACATCAGACGTGGTAGTCGTACCATTTGAGGTAACCGCCTGCGTCGACCCGCAGTTGCATTCCGGTGACGAAGCGTGACTCGTCGGAGGCCAGCCACAGCACCGCATTGCTGATGTCTTCGGGTTCGACGAAATTCACTTTCATCGCCTGCTGGATACCGAACACGGGCTCCGCGTCGGCGCGCGTGGGCTTCTCGAGGTCCGGCCGGAACGAGCGGTACATCGGCTCGCTCTGCAGCATGTCGGTGTTGCAGTTGGTCGGATGGATCACGTTGGCTCTGATGCCGCGCACGGCGAGTTCGGTGGCTAGATAGTGCACGTATTCCGAGATCATCCGCTTGGAGACCATGTAGCCCATGCCACCCGGGTCACCCCCGGGGTTGGGCTTGTCGTGCGCATCCATGAGTGCGGCGGCCGATGCCGTCGCGATGATCGACGCGCCCTCCTTCAGGTGGGGGAGCGCGACCTGGATGGCGTTGATGGTGCCGATCAGGTTGGTGTTGATGCCGTCGGTCCACGCCTGCATCGGCGGCTGGCCCTTCATCGCGGCAATGCCGGCCTGCGCCACCACGATGTCCACCTTGCCCAGTTCGGCGATGCCGTTTTCCAGCGCCGTCTTGAGTTGGCTCGCCTCGCGGACATCGGCCTGGGCGATGATCGCCTTGCGGCCGGCCTTCTCGACGAACTGCGCGGTCTCTTCCAGGTCCTCCGGCGTTGCCAGCGGGTAGCCGATGGTGTCGATATCAGCGCAGATGTCAACGGCGATGATGTCGGCACCTTCTTCGGCGAGCCTGATGGCGTGGCTACGCCCCTGCCCGCGGGCGGCACCGGTGATGAAAGCGACCTTGCCCTCAACGCGTCCCATGGATGTTCCCTTCACTCAGTGTCATTCGTGGCTGGCTGATAGGTGGTGGTGAACTCCTCGCCATTCGAGCGCTTCCGGGACCGGGCGATGAGTGCGGGCGGGGGATCGTGGGGCGTTTCAGACATGGCGATGCCCTCAACCCCGAGCGCAGGGGTGAGGGTGACGGTCTCTGTCATCAAGAACAGCCCTTTCGATTATGAGAACCGTACTCTCGGGTCAGATGGTCTCGCAAGGTTTGTGGACGACCAGTCTTGAAATGCGCAAATGGTCCGGACCAGGCGGCTGGGGCCGTTTGACAGGGCGGTCGAACTACTGGTTAGTTGCTTGAGTTCTCGTGTGACGAATGTAATATTCGCGCAGAATGAGAATCGAGTTTTCCAACTCGCGAAGGAGGGTTGATGGGATCCACGGAAGCAGTCCAGGCGGCCACGGCAGGCGCCGGAGAATCCGCGTCGGGCAATGGTGCAGGTAATGCTGCTACCGCGGGACGTCCCGCCGACCGCCGGCTACTGATCAACGGGGAACTCATCGACACCGGCCGGACATTTCCCAGCCTCAACCCGGCTACCGGTGACGTCTTGGGGTACGCCCCCGACGCTGAAGTCGCCGACGCCGAAGCGGCCGTCGCCGCGGCCCGGAAGGCGTTTGACACCGCCGAGTGGGCCACCGATGTCGACCTGCGGATCCGCTGCCTGGAGCAGTTCCATCAGGCGTTGATCGATCATCGTGACGAACTGGGGCAGCTGACCACGGACGAAGTGGGTGCCACGCCGGCGTTACTGGCGGGCGCCCAGCTGGATCAGCCGGTGGCCATCGTGAAGTACTACGCCGATCTGCTGAAGACTTATTCGATGACCGAGGATCTCGGCAACATCGAGAGCCGCGGCATGCAACATCACCGGTGGGTCGAGAAAGAAGCCGCCGGCGTCGTCGCCGCGATCATCGCCTACAACTATCCGAATCAGCTGGCGCTGGCCAAGCTCGCTCCCGCCTTGGCCGCCGGGTGCACCGTCGTGCTCAAGGCTGCGCCGGACGCCCCACTGATCACCCTGGCTCTCGGTGAGCTGATCGCCAATCACACCGACATTCCGGCCGGTGTGGTCAACGTCCTCTCCGGTGCTGATCCCGCAGTAGGAGCGGTACTGACCACCGACCCCGACGTAGACATGGTCACGTTCACCGGGTCGACACCGACGGGTCGGCGCATCATGGCCGCCGCCAGTGACACGCTCAAGCGCGTCTTCCTCGAACTCGGCGGGAAGTCCGCTGCAATCGTGTTGGACGATGCAGACTTTCAAACCGCGGCAGTGTTCTCGGCGTTCAGTATGGTGACCCACGCGGGGCAGGGCTGCGCGCTGACGTCGCGGTTGCTCGTGCCCAAGTCTCATCACGACGAGATCGTCGAACTGGTCAAGGCGAACTTCTCCTTTGTGCGTTACGGCGACCCGAACGACCCCAAGACCTACATGGGTCCCCTGATCAGTGAGAAGCAGCGCGACAAGGTAGACGCCATGGTGCAGCGCGCCGTGGCTGCCGGCGCAACGCTGGTGACGGGCGGCGAGAAGAAAGGGCCCGGCTACTTCTACACGCCGACGCTGCTGACCAACGTCGATCCGGACGCCGAGATCGCGCAGGAGGAGGTGTTCGGTCCGGTGCTGGCAGTCATCGCCTATGACGACGACGACGATGCGGTCCGTATCGCCAACAACTCGATCTACGGCCTGTCGGGTGCGATCTTCGGTGGGGAGGAACGCGCGCTTGCCATGGCCCGGCGCATCCGCACCGGCACGTTCTCGATCAACGGCGGCAACTACTTCAGTCCGGATGCTCCTTTCGGTGGTTACAAGCAGTCCGGTATCGGCCGTGAGATGGGCGAGGCGGGGCTCGAGGAGTTCCAGGAACGCAAGACGTTCGCGACGGTGGTACCTCAGGCCGACAAAGAGGGCGCAGCATGAGCGGTCCATTGGAGGGGATCCGGGTCCTCGAAGTGGCGATGTACGGGTTCGTCCCGTCGGCCGGCGCAGTCCTGCGTGAGTGGGGCGCCGAGGTGATCAAGGTCGAGCATGCGGTGACCGGCGACCCGCAACGCGGGCTCCGCCAGACCGGCGCCTTGAAAGTCGACGGCGACCCGAACCCGAACATCGAGCACGCGAACCGCGGGAAGCGCAGCATCGGGCTGGACATGTCCGTGCCGGAAGGCAAGGAAGTCCTGCTCGAACTCGCCCGCCGGGCCGACGTCTTCCTGACGAGCTTCCTGCCGGGGCACCGCACCAAGTTCGGTATCGACGTCGACGACATCCGTGCGGTCAACCCAACCATCATCTACGCCAGAGGAAGCGCCCTCGGCCCGCGTGGACTGGAATCGGAAAAAGGCGGCTATGACATGACCGCCTTCTGGTGCCGGGCGGGAACCGCCGCGACGATCACCCCGCCGGGAATGCAGGGCATGATCGCCCCGCCGGGGCCGGCGTTCGGTGACACCATCTCCGGTACCAACCTCGCGGGCGGTGTCGCCGCGGCGCTGCTGAAGCGGGAACGCACCGGCGAACCCTCGGTGGTCGACGTGTCGCTGCTGGGCAGCGGGCTGTGGTCCATGGGGCACACCATCGCTCTGACAACGCATCTGCAGCAGCGGCTCGAGGCCCCGGTTCCGGGTGTCCACGGGTCGCCGATCAATCCGCTGGTTGGTCTGTATGCCACCGCGGATGACCGCTACATCTCGTTCGTCATGATGCAGCCGACCAAGTTCTGGGCCGACGTCTGCCGGCACATGGACCTCGAGGATCTGATCGATGATCCACGGTTTGCCACGGCCGAGTCGATCGCCACCCACACGGCGGACGCGGTAGAGATCCTGACCGAGGCCATGGCCAAACGGACACTGCCGGAGTGGAGTGAACGCTTCGCCACGCTGGCCGGCCCGTGGGCGCCGGTGCAGGACACTCTGCAAGCAGCAGAGGACGCCCAGGTCCGCGCGAACGAATACCTGGTACAGGCAGGGGAACTCGAGCTGGTCGCGAACCCGGTACAGTTCGACGTCGCAGCCCCGAGCACGGCCGCAGCGCCGGCCTTCGCTGAACAGACCGATGAGATCCTGCTCGAGATCGGTCTGGACTGGGACCGCATCATCGACCTCAAAACCGCCGGCGCGGTCACCTAGGCCGCTGGAGAACCCCATGCCGTTCACCATCACGACAGGTACGCGACTGCCCTGCAGGTACTGTGATGCGCGTCCCATCGACACCGTTGATGAGACCGCTGTCACTGCGGCTCTGGCTCGGCCCGGCGTAGGCAAATTCGTCGGCCATCGGCCGTGCTGCCGGGCAGTCGGCGATGTTGTCGTCGCGCGCGATCACGGGCTCGTTGCTCTACAGGCGGCCAGGATCGTGGAAACCGTTGTCAGTGTTGGTTTTCCGGCGTCGCAGTCAGCTTTGCCAAAGTACGGTAATCGGGCTGCACTTGATTTTCGCAGAGTAACCGTGCGATCCGCAGTTACCGACTACGGTTATGCATCCAACCTGGGAATCACCCTCTCGCACAATGCCGGCGGGCCCGTAGTCGTGTCAGCATTGACCAATCTAGAAGGGCCGGGCGATGGCGAGTAAGGGTGCCGAGCGGTGGTCGCCCGGGATCGGTCGGATCCAGAACATGTCCGGTCCGATGCAGGCGGTCGGTGGGTTGTTTTCGATGTCGGCTGATGCGGTGAAGTTCATTTTCGTGCGGCCGTTTCAGTGGCGGGAGTTCTTGGAGCAGTCGTGGTTTGTCGCTCGGGTGTCGTTGGCGCCGACGTTGTTGGTGGCGATTCCGTTCACGGTGTTGGTCAGTTTCACCCTGAACATCTTGTTGCGGGAGCTGGGTGCGGCTGATTTGTCCGGTGCCGGTGCGGCTTTCGGGGCGGTGACGCAGGTTGGTCCGCTGGTGACGGTGTTGATCGTCGCCGGCGCGGGTGCGACGGCGATGTGTGCCGATCTGGGGTCGCGAACCATCCGTGAGGAGATCGACGCGATGGAGGTGCTGGGGATCAACCCGGTGCAACGCCTGGTGACTCCGCGGATGTTGGCTTCGGGCCTGGTGGCGCTGCTGCTCAACAGCTTGGTGGTGATCGTCGGCATTCTGGGCGGCTACGTGTTCTCGGTGTTCGTCCAGGATGTGAATCCGGGGGCGTTCGCGGCGGGGATCACCTTGTTGACCGGGGTTCCTGAGGTGATCATCTCGTGTGTCAAGGCGGCGTTGTTCGGGTTGATCGCGGGGTTGGTGGCCTGTTATCGCGGGTTGACCATCACTGGTGGTGGGGCCAAGGCGGTGGGTAACGCCGTCAACGAGACAGTGGTGTACGCGTTCATGGCGTTGTTCGTCATCAACGTCGTCGTCACCGCCATCGGTATCCAGATGACGAACAGCTGAGGGCAGAGATCATGGGTACCACAGCGGTGTTGCGGTCGCGGTTTCCGCGGTTGGCCAATCATGTTGGCCGGCCGGTGTCGTTGTTGTCGCGCGTCGGCGATCACACCTTGTTCTACGGGCGGGCGTTGGCCGGGATCCCGCATGCGACAGTGCATTTCCGTAAAGAGGTCATCCGGTTGATCGCCGAGATCTCCATGGGCGCTGGAACGTTGGCGATGATCGGCGGCACCGTGGTGATCGTCGGGTTCCTGACCCTGGCGACCGGTGGGGTGCTGGCGATTCAGGGCTACAGCTCGTTGGGCAATATCGGTATCGAGGCGTTGACCGGGTTCTTGGCGGCGTTCATCAACGTCCGGATCTCGGCGCCGATCGTCGCGGGGATCGGGTTGGCGGCGACCTTCGGTGCCGGGGTGACCGCACAGTTGGGCGCGATGCGGATCAACGAGGAAATCGATGCGCTGGAGTCGATGGGGATTCGGCCGGTGGAGTATCTGGTGTCGACGCGGATCGTGGCCGGGATGGTGGCGATCACGCCGCTGTACTCGATCGCGGTGATCTTGTCGTTTGTGGCCAGCCAGTTCACCACGACGGTGCTGTTGGGCCAGTCGGGTGGCTTGTATGACCACTACTTCACGACGTTCTTGAACCCGATCGACCTGCTGTGGTCGTTCCTGCAGGCGATCTTGATGGCACTGTCGATCTTGTTGATTCACACCTACTTCGGCTTTTTCGCCTCGGGTGGGCCTTCGGGGGTGGGCGTGGCGGTGGGTAACGCGGTACGCACCTCGCTGATCGTGGTGGTCTCGGTGACCCTGCTGGTCTCCCTGTCGGTGTACGGCTCCAACGGCAACTTCAACCTGAGCGGCTAGGAGGCCAGGCACAGTGACACAGAACCTGGGCCCGGGCCCCATGCACCGCTCGGAGACCACCACCGCGGCCGCGCCGGTCGCGGCGCGCTCCGGCGGAAGTTTCGGCGCGTCAAGCAAAGCCCGGCCCATCGCAGGGCTGGTGACGGTCCTGGTGATCGTCGGCATTGTCGTCATGGCGATCGGGCTGTTCCGTGGCAGCTACACCAAAACCGTTCCCGTGACCGTGCTGTCACCGCGGGCCGGTCTGGTGATGAATCCCGACGCCAAGGTCAAGATGCGTGGTGTGCAGGTCGGCACGGTCAAATCGATTGTGTCGCAGGCAGACGGCCAAGCCGCCATCCACCTCGACATGGATCCCAGCCAACTGCATCTCATCCCGGCCAATGTCCAGGTCGACGTGGCGTCCTCGACGGTGTTCGGCGCCAAGTTCGTCAACTTGGTACCACCGAAGGACCCGTCGCCGCAGCCGATGCACGCCGGGCAGGTCTTCGAGGGTGATCACGTCACCGTCGAGATCAACACCGTGTTCCAGCAGCTGACCCAGGTGCTCGAGAGGATCGACCCGGCGAAACTGAACGAGACACTGGGTGCGATGTCAGCGGCTTTCGCCGGGCGTGGTGAGCGAATGGGCCAGTCCCTGACCGACTTCGAGGCATTGCTGGAGAAGCTCGAACCCAGCCTTCCCAATATGGCCCGCGATATCGAGCTGACAGCGCCGGTGGCAGGTGCCTACGCCGACGCCGCACCCGATCTGGTACGCACGGTGGACAACACGATCACCATCAGTGACAGCATCGTCGACGAACAGCAGAACCTCGATGCATTCCTGGTGAGCATGATCGGACTGGCCGATATGGGCAACGATGTCGTGGGCGGCAATCAGCCTGCGCTCTCGGAGTTATTACGTCTGCTGGTACCGACCACAGACGTCCTGCGCGACTACGCACCTGCCCTCAACTGTGCACTCGCCGGTATGGCGGTGCTGTCCAAGCAGCCACCGGCTCCCGACCCCGGCGTCGCGGTCAACGTCGCGTTCACATTGGGTATCGAACGCTACCGCTACCCGTCAGGCCTGCCCAAAGTCGCGGCGTCCGGTGGGCCGCAGTGCATGTCGCTGCCCAGAGTGCCTTTTGGAACGCGCGTCCCCTACCTGGTGACCGACACCGGTGCCAACCCGTGGCAGTACGGCAACCAGGGGATCCTGCTCAACTCCGACGGCCTGAAGCAGATGCTGTTCGGGCCGCTGGACGGACCACCCCGTAACACCCCACAGATTGGACAACCGGGATGACCGGCTCCACTCGCACCATCGTCAAGTTCGGCGCCTTCGCGCTCGTGATGGTCGTCCTCACCGGATTCCTGTTCGCGACCTTCGGCGAGTACCGCAGCGGGTCCACCTCGAACTATTCCGCGGTGTTCTCAGATGCCTCGCGGCTGGACACCGGCGACTCCGTGCGCATCGCCGGCGTCCGGATCGGCACCGTGGAATCGGTGTCGCTGCAGGATGATCGCAAGGTGCTGGTCGAATTCGACGCCGACCGCAGCATCGTCCTGACCACCGGAACCAAAGCAGCGGTTCGTTACCTGAACCTGGTGGGCGACCGGTACCTGGAACTGATCGACAGTCCCGGATCCACGCGGGTCATGCCGTCAGGGGCGCAGATCCCCGAGGACCGCACCCAGTCGGCCCTTGATCTCGACCTGCTGCTGGGTGGGCTGCGCCCGGTCATCCAGGGCCTCAATCCGCAAGACGTCAACGCGCTCACGTCGTCACTCATCCAGATCCTGCAGGGACAGGGTGGGTCATTGGATTCGCTGATGAGCAAGACGTCCTCCTTCTCGACCACCCTGGCGGACAACAACCAGGTCATCGAGCAGCTCATCGACAACCTCAACACGGTCGTCGGCACACTGGCCAAGGACGGCGACAAGTTCTCCGGCACCGTCGACAAGCTGGAACAGCTGATCGCCGGACTGTCTGAGGACCGCGACCCCATCGGTACGGCGATCACGTCCCTCGACAACGGAACGGACTCGATCGCAAGCCTGCTCACCGAAGCACGGCCGCCGCTGGCCGCCACCGTCGACCAGCTCAACGTGCTGGCCCCGCTGCTCGAAGACGGCAAGGCCAACCTCGACGCTGCGCTGCAGAAGGGGCCGGACAACTACCGCAAGCTGCGCCGGCTGGGTGCCTACGGCAGCTGGATCATGTACTACATCTGTGGCCTGTCCTTCCGCGCCACCGACCTCCAGGGCCGGACCGCGGTCTTCCCGTGGATCAAACAAGAAAGCGGGAGGTGTGCGGAGCCCTGATGTTGAAATACCGCGAATCCAACCTCATCAAAGCGGGCTTCATCGGCGTCGTGCTGATGATCCTGATCATCGCCGTCGGGCTGCAACCCGAACGGATCCTGCAATGGGCCACCTCGCTGCGGCACCAGGCGCTGTTCACCGAAGCCGGTGGGATCACCGTCGGCAACGACGTGACCATGGCCGGGATCAAAGTCGGTTCGGTGTCCGACATCTCGCTGCAGCGCGGGGACGCGCTCATCACCTTCACGGTGCAGGGCAAGTACCCACTCGGCTCACTGACCACCGCGCACATCCGTACGGGATCGCTGCTCGGCGAACGCGTGCTGACGCTGGAGTCGGACGGCAGCGGTTCACTGGACGGGGTGATCCCGACGTCGCGGACGTCCTCGCCCTACTCGCTGACCGATGCGGTGAGCGACCTGACGGCCAACACAACGGGCACCGACACGGTGTCGCTGAACCAGTCGCTGGACACACTGTCGCAGACCATCGATCAGTTGGCGCCGAAGCTGGGCCCGACATTCGACGGCCTGAGCCGGTTGTCGCAGTCGATCAACAGCCGCAACGAAGACTTGGCCAGCTTGCTCAGGAGCGCCGCCGATGTCACCGACGTGCTGTCCCAGCGCAGTGATCAGCTCAACACGTTGATCCTGAACGCCAACGACCTCCTCGGCGTCCTCAACGAGCGGCGCCAGGCGATCGTCGATCTGCTGGCCAATACCGCCGCCGTCTCGGAGCAACTGACCGGGCTGGTCGCTGACAACGAAGCGGAACTGGCACCCACGCTGGAGCGACTGAACTCGGTGACGGCGATGCTGGAGAAAAATCGCGACAACATCGGCAAGATCTTGCCCGGTCTCGCGAAATTCCAAGTGACACAGGGTGAGACATTGGCAAACGGGCCCTACTACAACGCATATGTGCCGAACCTCCAACCGGCGCAGCTGTTGCAACCGTTCTTCGACTACGCCCTCGGGTTCCGGCGTGGCACCAACGCCGGCCAGCCGCAGGACAACGCCGGACCGCGTGCTGAGCTCCCGCTTCCGTACAACGGCATCCCGGGAGGGTCGCGCTGATGAACCGCAAGCGTTTGTTGACCGGCCTGGCGGTGGTGGTGGTGGCGCTGCTGGTGGTGGGCGGGGGGTTCGTGGTCCGACAGGTCGTCTTCGGACCACGAACAATCAGCGCACTGTTCACCTCGGCCACCGGTATCTATCCCGGGGACGAGGTCCGGGTGTCCGGAGTCAAGGTCGGGACCATCGATGCGATCGTTCCGGAAGGCACCCAGACGCGCATCACCCTCAAAGTTGACCGCGATGTCCCGGTACCCGCCGATGCCAAGGCAGTGATCGTGGCGCAGAACCTGGTGGCAGCCCGGTACGTCCAGTTGGCGCCCGCCTACCGCGACAGCGGACCGACGCTGCCCGACGACGCGGAGATCCCACTGGATCGCACCGCAATCCCCATTGAATGGGATGAGGTCAAGGAACAGTTGATGCGGCTGTCAACAGAACTCGGACCCCAGAGCGGAGTGGATGGCACCTCGGTGTCCCGGTTCATCGACAGCGCGGCCAACGCGCTGGATGGCAACGGCGACAAGCTACGTCAGACCATCTCGCAGCTGTCCGGGGTCGCGCGGATCCTCGCTGACGGCAGCGGCAACATTGTCGACATCATCAAGAACCTGCAGGCGTTCATCACCGCCCTGCGTAACAGCAACGAGCAGGTGGTGTCGTTCCAGAACCGGCTGGCGACACTGACCAGCGTCGTGGACGGCAGCCGCACCGATCTCGATGCCGCCCTGAAGAACTTGTCGGTGGCGGTGGTGGAGGTGCAGCGCTTCGTCGCGGGCAGCCGTAACCAGACCTCAGAGCAGTTCCAGCGGTTGAACAACGTGGTCCAGAACCTGGTCGATCACAAGATGGACCTGCAGAACGTCCTGCACGTCGCACCCAACGCTTTCGCCAACGGATACAACATCTACAACCCCGACGCCGGCAGCGCCGTCGGACAGTTCGTGTTCAACAACTTCAGCAACCCGGTGGAATTCATCTGCGGCGCAATCGGGGCCATCGAGAACACCACTGCGCCCGAGACGGCGAAGCTGTGTGCGGACTACCTGGGTCCGGCCCTGCGTCTGCTGAACTTCAACTACCTGCCGTTCCCGATCCAGCCGTACCTGATGCCGTCGGCCGATCCGAAGAACCTCATCTACTCGGAACCTCGCCTGGCGCCCAATGACGGCCCGCCCCTGCCGCCACCGGCGGAGGTGCCACCCGCGATCTCCGCTTACGAAGGTGTGGCGCCGGGTCCGGCGCCATACACCGGACGGCCACCGGACGCACTGCCCCCCGGAGCTCAGCAGTTGCTTCCGGGTGCGCCTGCCGGCCCGGCGCCGAATGTGCCACCCAGCGTCTACAACATGCTGGCGCCCGCGGGGCCACCACCGGGACCTGCGCCGGGTCCACCGCTGGCGGCCGAAGCGTCCGCACCGGCAGGAGGGACACCACCCGCATGATCGGTGACAAATCCTTGAAGCTCGCGATCACGGTGGGCACGTGCGTAGCGTTGGCGACGAGCGGATGCGCCTTCCAGGGTGTCAACTCGCTGCCATTGCCCGGCGCGGTCGGACGAGGGTCCGAGGCCAGCGTCTACCATGTCCAAATCGCCAATGTGTCCACATTGGAACCGAATTCACCGGTGATGATCAACGATGTGATCGTCGGCAGTATTCGGAAGATGACCGTCGACAATTGGCACGCGGATGTGGAGTTCTCCGTCCAACCCGACGTGGTGGTCCCCGCAAACGCGGTGGCCAGCATCGGGCAGACCAGCCTGTTGGGTTCGATGCACCTGGCTCTCAACCCGCCGGTGGGGGAGTCGCCCAGCGGGGCACTGCAACCGGGAGGGACGATTGCGCTCAACTCGTCGTCGACCTATCCGTCCACCGAGCAGACGTTGTCCTCGCTGGCGGCCGTCGTCAACGGCGGCGGGCTGGGTCAGATCGGTGATGTCATCCACAATTTCAGCGCTGCGCTGGATGGTCGTGAGACCGACGTCCGGGATCTGATCACGCGGTTGGATACCTTCGTCGGCACCCTGGATGCACAACGCGAAAACATCGTCGCCTCCATCCAGTCGCTCAACCGGTTGTCGACGACGTTCGCCGGCGAACGGGATGTCCTGACCCGGGCCCTGGACCGGATCCCGCCGGCCATCGACGTGTTGATCCAGGAGCGGCCCCGCCTCACTACCGCCCTGCAGAAGCTCGGGACGTTCAGCGACACCGCGAATCGGCTCGCAAACGAATCCCAGGCCGATTTGGTGGCCAATCTGAAGAACCTGGAGCCGGTGATCAAGGCGCTTGCGGATCTGGGGCCGGACCTGGCCCCGGTGCTCGGCTACGCCCCGACGTTCCCCTACACCCAGAGCTTCATGGATCGCGGTATCCGTGGTGACTACTACAACCTGTTCGCGACGGTGGATCTGACCATCCCACGACTGAAGCGCACCATGTTCCTGGGCACGCGCTGGGAAAAGGAAGGCGTGCAGTTGGTTCCGGCGCCCGGCGACCCCTACTTCCTCAACTACACCTACGACCCACTCAAGACGGGCGTCACCGCGCCGCCGCCAGATGCGTTCCCGCCCGACCAACAGGCCGGTTCGGCACCGGCTGCGCCACCGCCGCCCATCCCGGCTGACATCGGTCCGATCCTGCCGGTGACCCCGCCGTTGGCGATGACCATGCCGGGTGCGCCGGTGCCCGCTCCCGCGCCGGTCGCCGACTCCAGCGCCCCTGCGCCGATCTTCGCCGGGCCCTACGGCGCACTGCCGGCACCTGCAGCGGCCTCCGTCCCGCCGATCACAGAGGGTGGCTGATGCTCACACGCTTTGTCAGGACTCAGTTGATCATGTTCACGATCGCCTCGATCGTCGGCGTGGCGGTGATGGCATTCACCTACATCCAGGTGCCCACGCTGTTGGGGCTCGGAAAGATCACCGTGAAGGTGGAACTGCCCGCCTCGGGCGGTTTGTACCGGTTCAGCAATGTCACCTACCGCGGTGTGCAGGTCGGCAAGGTGACCTCGGTGCAGCTGACTGACCGGGGTGCGGAAGCAACACTGTCGCTGAGCACTTCGCCGAAGATTCCGGCCGATCTGCACGCCGAGGTGCGAAGCATCTCGGCAGTAGGTGAGCAGTACGTCGATCTGTTGCCGCGCACAGATTCCGGGCCGTATCTGGATGACGGTTCGGTGGTCGCCATGTCGGACACCACCATCCCGCAGGCGGTGGGACCGGTGCTGGACCAGGTCAGCCAGCTGGTGGACAGCATCCCCGAGGGCAAGCTCAGTGACCTGCTCGACGAGTCGTACAAGGCGTTCAACGGCACCGGTTACGACTTCGGGTCGTTACTGGATTCGGCGTCGACCATCACCGACGATGCCAACAAGATCTCCGACCAGACGCGAGCACTGATCGACGACGCCGGGCCGTTCCTGGACGCCCAGGCCCAGACCACCGACCAGACCCGGACCTGGGCCGCGAGCCTGGCGGGCATCACCGACCAGGTGGCCGACAACGACCCGCAGATCCGCGACATCCTGGCCACCGGACCGGGTTTCGCGCAGGAGACCTCCAAGCTGCTGGATCAGTTGAAGCCGACGCTGCCGATCCTGCTGGCGAATTTGTCCACCGTCGGTCAGATTGCCGTCACCTACAACGCGTCGATCGAGCAGCTGCTGGTTCTCCTTCCGCCCTACGTGGCACAGGTGCAGACCTACGCTCCGATCAACAATCCCACCGGCATGCCCAACGGTGAGTTCTCGCTTGGTCTGGGCGACCCGCCCGCCTGTACGGTCGGCTTCCTGCCGCCGTCGGCATGGCGTTCACCCTCCGATACCAGCATCATCGACACTCCCGACGACATCTACTGCAAGCTGCCCCAGGATTCGCCGATCGCGGTGCGCGGTGCGCGCAACTATCCGTGCATGGGTCACCCGGGCAAGCGGGCACCCACTGTCGAATTATGTGACAGTCCTGAGGGATTCAAGCCGTTGGCGCAACGCCAGCACGTGCTCGGCCCGTACCCGCTGGACCCGAACCTGATCGCACAGGGTATTCCGCCGGACGACCGGGTCAACCCGGACGCCAACATCTACGGTCCGCTACAGGGCTCGCCGTTGCCTCCTGGGGTGGATGTTCGACCTCTGGGGCCGCCACCACCGCCGGGGCCGCCGACCAACTTCGCCGGAACCGGGCCGGGGTCGTTGTTGCCCGGGCAGCCGTTGTACGACGCACCGCCGGTACCGGCTCCGACGCCTGATCAGATGTCGCATCTGAACCCGGACGCCGTTCCGACCCCACCGGCTCAGCTGCCGCGCGCCACGGAGGTGCCGATACCGGCGGGACTGGACCCCGCCGCGGTCCCGTTGCCGCCCACCGCAGTACCGATGCCACCGCCGTCCGGCCCCGCTCCGGGGCCGGTCAGCGCGGGTGCTGCGCCGACGGCCGCTCCGAGCGGTTTCGCCGGGAATGCCTCGGCCTCGCCGTCGGTGGCGATCAGTCAGTACAACCCGCGGACCGGGGAGTACATGGGGCGGGACGGAAAGCTCTACCAGCAGGCCGATCTCGCGGTCACCCCGAAGTCGTGGCAGGACCTGCTGCCCACCTGAGGAACCGTTACAACAGAACCGCCACAGGCTGAGCCTGTGGCGGTTCTTGTTGTGCTGCTTGGTATTGCGTACTCGAGTCAGATCTTCTTCATGTAGAACGGCATGCGGATCTGTGGCCACTGATTGCGCCCACAGGAGCCACTGGGGCCCACTGTCTGGTCCTCACCGGTGTATTCGTCGGAGGTCGTGTCCACGTACCCCTCCGGCCCCACCGGGTAGATCCGGTAGATCTGCATCCCTTCCACGGGGGAGCCGTCAGCACAGAACTTCCAGTTGGGCACAACACGTTTGATGTACCACACACCATTGGTGGTGTAGATGGGTGCGCTCCAGCCCTGGTCGCTGTTCACGGTGCCGGCGCAGTCCATCGGAGTCGAACAGACCGTGTTGATGGTCCAGGTGCTGCGCACGACGGGCTCGTCGTGGTAGCGCTCATTGACCTTGGCCCAATCGCCGTTGGAGGAGGTGGCGAAGGTGCCGTTGATGCCCCACTCGTCGTTGGCTCCTGCTGGGGGTGCGATACCGATTGTTGCGACCGCCGCGCCAGTGACAAGCGCGGCCACGGTTGCCGATTTCACCGAGGTTGACACAAGCACTCCTCTATCAGCGATAGTGCGATTCTCAAAGAGGGAGAATAACACTCACGCATGGAGTCGGGCGCGCTTCCGGCAAGGCCGGACGGCTACAGGAAATCGACCTGGGACAACTTGAGGGCACCGCTGTCGCGGGCCAGCGTGACGGCCACCCGGAACTGTTGCGGATCCTGCCGGTTGTCCTTGGAGTTGGTCGCCTGCGACTGCGCCGCCACCAGCACCACTGCTGCGTCATTGCTCATCGATTCGACGGCCACGCCCTTGATCGTCACTTCGGTGATGACCTTGGAGTCCTCGAGTGCCTTGATGAGGAACTCGGACTCGGACTCGAAGTCGCTCTTGAACTTGCCGGTCGCGCTGTCGAGCACGCGCTGAACGTCGCCTTCGGCGTTGGTGAAGTCCAGCGACATGATGTTGACGACGCCTTGGCGGGCGACTGCGGCGGCCTCAGCCTCCTGCTGCCGAAGTTGTTCGGCGGAATGGTCTTTCCACGCCATGGCGCCGCTGGCTCCCAGTAGCGCGCACAGCAGGACAACGGCGGCGGCCACACCGATGCGTCGGGCCCTGCGCCGAGGGAGGGGCGAGGGGGCGGGCGCGGTGACGGGCTGGTCATCGGTGGGGGTGAGATCGGTGTCTGACGCTTCAGCGGCCCCACTGTCCTCGGTCTCGGCCTGCCGGCGCAGCCGTTCGGCCCGGGCCCGGGCGGCCTTGGCGCGGGCGTCAGCCAGTGCGGCTTCCGCTTCGGCCTCGGCCTCTTCGGCCGACGTCAGCGCGTCCTGACTGTCGTCAAGGTCGTCGGTGTTGTCCCCATCGCTGTCGAGGGGAGGCTGAGTCGCCATGGCGACCTCCTCGGTTGCGCCGTGTGGTGTCGAACGGGAATCGCCGAGAAGGGCGTTTCCGATACCGCTGGAGCCTACAGGGCGACGAATTCGCCTCAGCGCACAGTAATCTTCTCCGAAATAGAGAGTTTGGTTTCCGACTGTGCGAAAGTTGTGAGGTGCGTGTGGCCCTGCGTGTGACCGGACTGGCAGCTGCTCCAATGATGGCGGCAGCGATGTTGACGGGGATGGCAGCGGAGCCGATGGCCGCTGCCGCGCCCCAGACGTGTAACGACGCCTGGTGCGTACCCGGCATCACCCCGAATGTGGTTCTGGGATCGTACTGTTCGAACACCACTTACTTCGCCTTCGGGACGACGTCCTGGGGACGGTTGGTGTTCTGTGGGTCGCCGCGCCGATACGAGCCGAGGTGGTTCCGGTCGCCGCCGATGATGGGGATCAAGGAAGAGAACTCCCCATGCGACGGCTACATCGATGACGTGGCGCAGGCTCCCGACGGGCTGATCCTGAGCTGTGTGCCGATGGACGGTGCCAGCCTCTGGCGCCGTGGCGACGCCTAGTAACTACCAGTTCCGGATCGAGCACAGCGCCCCGCTGGGTCCGCTGTCGGTCTTGACGACCACGCCGTCCACCTCGAGGGTGCAGTTGAATCCGGGTGTGGGGAAACCGACGGACTCGCCGCTTTGCACGACCACCATCGCCCACAGGGCGGGGTCGGCCAGCATCGCGTCGAACACCCACGGCTGGTCCGGGCCGACGTCCACCCTGGCCCGAGGGCTGAACACGTACGGGTCGTGGCTGTAATCGGCGAAGACTGCCGGTTCACGCTCGCGGTAGTAGATGTCGGCGAAGAACGGCTCGTTCGCGGTCACGGTGTAGCGAACGTGATGCAGGGGCGGGCCTTCGGCGTTTGCGGCACCGGCGTACGACAGCCCGGTTGAGGCAAGGAGCGCCACACCCGAGGTGGCCAGGAGAGCACGCGTCGGAAACATCATTTCCGTATATTAGAACGTGCCTTCCGTTCGCGGCCCGGAACGGTCACACTAGCTGTGGGCGTGACCGAGCGGTCCGAGCCCACCTGGAGACGGAGGTGCCACCGGCCCATGCGGATAATCCCTGACGAACTCGTCGAACGGTACGAGCGGGCGGGGTGGTGGACGTCGGATACCCTCGGCCACTTGGTCGCTCGCGGTTTGACCGCGACGCCTGAGGCGGAGTTTCGGGTGCACTCTGCGGTCCGTCCCTATCGGGGCACCTTCGCCGACGTCGAGCGGATCGGCCGACGCTTGGCGGCGGGGTTGCAGTCACGCGGAGTGCGGCCCGGTGAGGTCGTCGCCATGCAGTTGCCGAACTGGGTGGAAGCCGCCGCGACATTCTGGGCCTCGGCGATCATGGGCACCGTCGTGGTCCCGATCGTGCACTTCTACGGGCGTAAAGAACTCATCCACATTCTCGGCGATTGTCGGCCGAAGGTATTCATCACCGCAGAAAGCTTCGGCCGCATGCGATTCGAACCCGATATCGCTGCCGACGTCCCGATAGTCGGTGTAGTCGGCCACGACTTCGATCGGTTGCTGGCAGCCGACCCGCTGTCGGGCGTGGTTCCCGTTGACCCCGGACGCCCGGCGCTGATCGCCTACACTTCCGGAACCACCAGTGCGCCAAAGGGAGTCATCCACAGCCATCGAAGCCTGGTGCACGAGACGCATCAACTGGTCGCCCAGAGCAGCCACGATCGCGGCAAACAACTGACCGCGACGCCGGTCGGGCACTTCATCGGCATGGTGGGCGCCTTCCTGATCCCGGTGATCGGCGGCAAGTCCATCAACCTGGCTGATGTCTGGGACCCGGGCCTGGCCCTGTCGTTGATGAAAAGCGACGGGCTGGCCGTCGGCGGCGGTCCACCGTATTTCGTCACCAGCCTGCTCGACCACCCTGATTTCACCACCGAGCATCTGGCCGGCGTCCGGTCGGTGGGCCTCGGCGGGTCGACGGTCCCGGTTGCGGTCACCCGCCGCCTTGCCGGTCTCGGAATCAACGTCTACCGGTCCTACGGCAGTACTGAACACCCATCGATCACCGGATCGCGCTTCGACGCACCCGAGGACAAACGGCTCTACACCGACGGCGAGCCCCTGGCCGGGGTTGAGCTGCGGTTGGCCGAGGACGGTGAGATCCTGTCCCGGGGTCCCGACCTCTGCCTGGGTTACACCGACGAAGCGCTGACAGCCAAGGCATTCGACGAGGACGGTTGGTACCACACCGGTGATGTGGGAGTGCTCGACGACGACGGATATCTGACCATCACCGACCGCAAGTCGGACGTGATCATCCGCGGCGGCGAGAACATCAGCGCCGTGGAAGTCGAGGAGGCACTGCTGTCGATGTCCGGCGTGGCCGAGGTGGTGGTGGTGGCGGCCCCCGACGCCAGGCTCGGCGAGCATGCCGCGGCGGTGTTACGGATGCTGCCCGGCCACGACCTCCCGAATCTGGACGTGGTGCGTGGCCATTTCGAGTCGTTGGGGATGGCGCGGCAGAAGTGGCCGGAGGAACTTGTGCGGGTGGACGACTTTCCCCGCACCGCCAGCGGCAAGGTGCAGAAGTTCAAGGTGCGCCGCGAGCTGCGCGACCGGGTGGCCGCCGGTTAGATCGGGGCCGGTTGGTTCTAGGGCAGCGCCTCGCGTGGTCATTGCCAGTGCTTACAAATGTCCATCGTAATGTAATGGCAGTTTGTTAGAGTCCGGCATTTACCCTCAACGCCAGCGGCATTGGGCCTCACCGCGCCCGGACCGGCGGCGTTGAACATCGACGAACGCTTCGCGGACGGACCTGTCCTGCGGCGCGACCGACAGGAGACCCATGACGCGCAGCAAGAAACTCGTGATCGGTGCCAGCGGTTTCCTCGGCTCACACGTCACCCGACAACTGGTAGCCGAGGGCCGGGACGTCCGGGTGATGGTGCGCAGGACAAGCGCCACCCGCGGTATCGACGACCTCGACGTCGAGCGTTGTCACGGTGACATCTTCGACGACGACGCGCTGCGGGAAGCGATGACAGGGTGCGATGTCGTGTACTACTGCGTCGTCGACGCCCGGATGTATCTGCGGGATCCCGCACCGTTGTTCCGCACGAATGTCGAAGGCCTGCGCCACGTGCTCGACGCCGCAGTCGCCACCGAGGTGCCGCGCTTCGTGTTCACCAGCACCATCGCCACGCTGGCCATCAGCGAGACCCGACTGGTCACCGAGGACGACCCGCACAACTGGACCGGTGGTGGCCCTTATGTCGAATCTCGGGTCGCCGCGGAAAACCTCGTGCTGCGGTACGCCCGCGAGAAAGGCTTACCCGCTGTCGCGCTGTGCATTTCGACGACCTACGGCCCGCGCGATTGGGCGCCCACACCGCACGGCGGTGCGCTGGCGGAGGTCGCGGCCGGGAAGATGCCGGTGAATCTGCCCTTCCCGTTGGAGATCGTCGGGATCGAGGATGCCGCCAGGGCGATGCTGTTGGCCGCCGAGAACGGTCGACCAGGTGAGCGCTACATCATCTCCGACAGGTACATGAGCAGCCGCGAGGTCAATCTGATCGCTGCGCGGGCAGCCGGTGTCAAGCCACCGCGGATCGAGATTCCGGGATCGGTGGTGTACGCCGGCGCCCGGCTCGCCGATGTGGCGGCGAAGGTGTTGAACCGTGATCTCATGTATTGCACCGTGGGAATGCGGATCGCCGACCTGATGTCGCCGCTGGATCACACCAAGGCCGAACGGGAACTCGGCTGGAAACCCGAGCCGGTCGAGGAGTCCATCGCCAAGGCTGCCCGCTTCTTCGTCCGCGACTGGACGCCGGCCTAGAACCGACATCGCGGCGACAGGCTAGGAGACCGACTTCCCGGTGGCCGCGTGATGGCCGGCGCGGAAACCGAAGACCATCGCCGGTCCGATAGTCCCGCCGGCGCCGCCGTAGGCCCGGCCCGTCACCCCGGCCATCGCATTGCCTGCGGCGTAGAGCCCCGGGATGGGCAAACCGGAGACATGCAGGACGCGGCCGTCGCGATCGGTGCGCGGCCCGCCCTTGGTGCCCATCGCCCCCACGGTGACCGGGACCGCGTAATACGGGGCGGTGTCCAACGGGCCCAGAGTCTTGCCTGCGGTCGTGGCGGCCTGATCGTCGCCCCAGTAGCCGTCGTATGCGCTTGCGCCACGGCCGAAGTCGGGATCCGATCCCTCCGCGACATTCGAGTTCCAGGCGGTGATGGTCGCCTCCAGGCCCGCGGCGTCGATGCCGGTCTTCTCACCGAGCTCGCGCAGATCAGCCGATCTGCAGAACCAGTCGGGCACGTCGTCGCCGGGTTCGATGCCGAGGAAACCGTACTTCTTGAGGTGCAGGTCGTCGAAGACGATCCACCCCGGGTCGTTGATGTAGCCCCCGCGCGGATCGAGGTAGTGGAACGCGCCCGCCATGGAGTTGTAGTCGCAGGCTTCGTTGACGAACCGCTTGCCTGCACGATTGACGATGATGCTGCGTGGGCGGGTGCGTTCGAGGCGCACACTGCGACTGCGCTGTTTGCCTTCGTGGGTGTCGCCGGGAATGGCCACCACCGGCACCCACCACGCCTCACCCATGTTCGCCAGATCCGCGCCGTGCGCCATCGCCATCCGGAGCGCGTCGCCGGTGTTGTACGGCGGGGACACCGGGCCGTGCATCGGTCCGCGCAGAAAGGCATCAACCAGGGCTGGATCCCATTCGAAGCCACCGTTGGCCAGCACGACACCGCGGCGTGCCTGCACCAATGTGGTGGTGTCGCCGCGGGTTACGCGCACCCCGGTGATGGCACCGTCCTGGGCGATCAGCTCGGTGGCCCGGGAATCCGTCTGCGGCGTGATCCCGAAGTCGAGTAGTCCCTTCAGTAGTCCGGCGATCAGTGCGGCGCCCGCCACCACTGTGTTCTGCCCGTCGTCCGGGCTCGGGTCGATGTCAGCGTGCAGTCGGGCACGGGTCTCGGCGTCGAGTCCGACATTGCTGAAGTCGGCGGGGAACGAGGTGATCCGGTCGCGCCACTCGCCGAGCCGGTTCAGGTCGTAGGGGACCGGGCCCAGGGAACGTCCGCCGCCGGGACGCCCGCCGGGCAGTTCGGGCTTGTAGTCGGGGAATCCGGTGGCGATCTCCAGACGCAGATCGCTGTGGCCCTCCACGAAGTCGATCATTGCCGGGCCGGTCCGCACGAACGTCTCGACCAGAGCCTCGTCCATGGCGCCGAAACTCTGCGCCCGCAGATAGGCCATGGCGTCCTCGACGGTCAAACCGGGTGACCGGTGGTGCGCAGGCACCCAGGCGATGCCGCCCGAGACGGCAGTGGTGCCGCCGACGGTGGCCGCCTTTTCGTAGACCCGGACGTCGGCCCCGGACGCGCCCGCGCACAGCGCCGCGGTGAGGCCCGCGCCGCCGGTGCCCAGCACGATGACATCGGTCGCGTCGTCCCAGTCGATCACAGGGGAGGTCACAGTTGGCATCCTTTCCGTTGCAGCGCAGCGAAATCCGGTGTCAAGCCAGAATCTCGGACAAGGTGGCGGCGGCGTTGACCACCGCTTCCCTGCCACGCTTGACCACGTCCTCGCGGTGGGAGATGAGGTTGATGCAGGTCGGTGGTGACGGGGGGAGTCGGTGCACCGGCACTGCGAGGCCGAAGGTATTGGGCTCGATCTCGCCGTGGGTGAGGACCCACCCCTGCTCCCTGGTCAGGGTCACCAGGTCACGCTCGCCCGGCCGCGGCGGCATGCTCGCCAAGAGTGCGACTCCGGCGGCGCCGCGGTCGAGGGGATGTCGGCTGCCCTCGTGGAAGGACAGTTGGTAGGCCACCTGGGTGGGGACGATGACAGCGATGGCGACCTGCTGATCACCTTCGGCCACCAACAGCGAGACGGTGGTGCTGAGCTCGTCGGCAAGGGTGCGCAGATGCGGTAGGCACAACTGGCGCAGGCCGTTGTCGAACGAGGCACCGAGCACCGCCAGGCCCGACGCCGAGCGGTACCGGCCATCTTCGGCTTTGGCGATGAAGCGGAACTGCGCCAGCGTGGACAGCAGCCGGTAGGCGATCGTGCGATGGACGCCGACATGATCGGCGACCTGTTGGACGGTGAGGCCGCCCGGGGCGGCGGCGACGGCCTGTAGCGCGGTCAGTCCACGAGCCAGCGTCTGCGAGCCGGGCATGCCGGGCACCCCGGGACTCCCGGTGGGGGCTCCCTTGACAGACGTCATCCTGAGAGTGATGCTCTATAGATAGTGCACATTGGTGTGCGATTTTAGCACATCATGATCGCGTGAAAAGAGAATGACGTAATCACAGGCAGAGGGGCCTTTCGTGGGAGAGTTCGAGAGCATCTGGAGTGATCTGCAGGGTGCGTCGTTCTCCCAGGGCTACCTGGATGTCGCCGGAATCCGGACCCGTTATCTGCACGCGGGGGATCGTGACAAGCCGACACTGGTGCTCCTGCACGGATCAGGCGGACACGCCGAGGCCTACGTCCGCAATCTCGAGGCACATGCCGAGCACTTCTCCACCTGGTCGATCGACATGCTCGGGCACGGTTACACCGACAAACCCGGTCACCCACTGGAGATCTCGCATTACGTCGACCATCTGCTCGCGGTGTTCGACACCATCGCCGCCGATCGGGTGTTCCTGTCGGGTGAGTCGCTGGGCGGTTGGGTGGCGTCCCGCGCCGCCGCCGATCATCCGGAGCGCATCGAGCGCCTGGTGCTCAACACCGCCGGCGGCTCGCAGGCCGATCCCGAGGTGATGAAGCGCATCATCACGCTGTCGATGGCGGCGGTGGAGGACCCGAGCTGGGAGACCGTGCAGGCCCGGATCAAATGGCTGATGGCCGACAAGTCAAAGGATTACGACGACATCGTCGCCAGTCGCCAGCGCATCTACCGCCAGCCCGGGTTCGTCAATGCGATGCGCGACATCATGGCGCTGCAGGATCCTGAGATCCGGGCCCGCAACATCATGGGCGCAGACGACTATGGCCGCATCACCGCGCCGACGCTGGTGGTGTGGACCAGCGACGACCCAACCGCCGATGTCAGCGAGGGACAGCGCATCGCCGCGATGATCCCGGGGGCGCGGTTCGAGGTGATGGCCGGCTGCGGCCACTGGCCGCAGTACGAGGATCCCAAGACCTTCAACCGCCTGCACATCGACTTCCTGCTGGGGCGGTGACATGCCAGACATGGACACCGATGTCCTGATCGTCGGCGCCGGGCCTGTTGGCCTCACGCTCGCGAATTTCCTTGGTCTGCAGGGTGTCCGGACACTCATCGTCGAGGAGCGCGACACGCTCATCGACTATCCGCGCGGGGTCGGGCTCGACGACGAGTCGCTGCGGACCTTCCAGTCGATCGGTGTGGTCGAGGCGGTGCTGCCGCACACGGTTCCCAATCAGATCCTGCGGTTCTTCGACGCCGATCGACGGCTGCTGGTGGAGATGGCTCCGCCGGATGCCCGCTTCGGCTGGCCGAAACGCAACGGCTTCGTCCAGCCGCTTGTCGATGCCGAACTGCTGCTCGGATTGGACAGATTCGACCACGTCGCGGTGTTGTGGGGCCGGCAGATGACGGAGCTGCACCAAGACGGGGACGGCGTGAACGTGGAGCTCAGCGGAGCTCCGACGACGATCAGGGCAAAGTATGTCGTCGGTTGCGACGGCGGGCGCAGTGCCACCCGCCGGGCGATGGGCGTGTCCTTCGACGGCACCACCTCCCCGACACGCTGGGTGGTCATCGACATCGCCAATGATCCACTGGGGCACCCCAATAGTGAGGTCGGGGCCGATCCCGACCGGCCGTACGTCTCCATCTCGATCGCGCACGGGATTCGGCGCTTCGAGTTCATGATCCACGCAGATGAAACCGACGAGCAGGCCGAGGATCCGGCGTTCGTGGCGCGACTGATGGCGCCGCTGGTCCCGTACCCGGAGAAGGTGGACGTGATCCGGCGCCGGCTCTACACCCACCATTCCCGTATCGCGAGCTCGTTCCGCGACGGCCGGCTGTTGATCGCCGGTGATGCCGCGCATCTGATGCCGGTGTGGCAGGGGCAGGGCTACAACAGCGGAATCCGCGATGCCGCCAACCTCGGCTGGAAGCTCGCCGCCGTGGTCAACGGTCAGGCCGATGACGCACTGCTGGACACCTATGACGCCGAGCGTCGCAAGCACGCCCGGGCCATGATCGATCTGTCCACGATGGTCGGACGGGTTATCTCTCCGACCAATCGCCGCGTTGCCAGTCTGCGGGACAAACTGATTCGGGGCGCGTCGGTCGTTCCCACGCTCAAGCGCTATGTGCTGGAGATGCGTTTCAAGCCGATGCCGCGTTATGAGCAGGGTGCGGTGTTTCACGCCGTGTCCCCGCCGCCGCCCACCTCGCCGGTGGGCACCCTGTTCATTCAGCCGCGCGTGGACACCCGCACCGCCACCAACGTCCTGCTCGACGACGTGCTCGGCAGCGGGTTCGCGGTGCTGTGCTGGAGCAACAACCCCCGCCAGTTCATGGGCGCCGAGGTCTTCGAGAAGTGGCGGGCGCTGGGTGCCGCCTTCGTCACTGTGCGGCCGACGTGCCAGCTGAACTGGGCCGGAAGTGATGACCCCGACGTCATCGTCGTCGGAGACCGCACCGGGGCGCTCAAAACCTGGTTCGACGCACAGACCGACTCGGTGCTGTTCCTTCGGCCAGACCGCTGCATCGCTGCGGCGTGTGTGGCGCAGTTGGCCGGCGAGCGCAGCGCCAAGATCTTCGACGCCCTCAAGCTCAACCCGGAAGGTGGTGAAACCCCAAGTGTCGCTAGCCCTGTGCTGTATGTCCCACAGTCCGCTGCTGAATCTACCGGGACCGCCAGCTGAACTCCTGGACGATATCGACGCCCAGCTCGGCCAGGTGCGGACCTTTGTGCGTGAGTTCGACCCCGAGCTGGTCGTGATCTTCGCGCCGGACCACTACAACGGGTTCTTCTACAAGCTGATGCCGCCGTTCTGTATCGGGGCCGCGGCGTCCGGCGTCGGTGACTACGGATCGCATCGGGGTGCACTACAGGTGCCGGCCGATATCGCCAACGAGTGTGCGGCGGCGGTGCTCGACGCCGGTGTGGATGTGGCGATCTCGGCGAGCATGGAGGTCGATCACGGTACCGTGCAGCCGCTGGAAACACTGTTCGGCGACGCGACGGCGCGACCCGTGATCCCCATCTTCATCAACTCTGTGGCAACTCCGCTGGGCCCGTTGGCGCGGGCTCGGGCACTTGGCGCCGCCGTGGGCAAATACCTGGACAGTCTCGAACAACGGGTGCTCGTCATCGGATCCGGTGGGTTGTCCCACGACCCACCGGTGCCGACGCTGGCGACCGCGCCCCCAACGGCGCTGGAGCGCATTGTGCACGGCGCACCGATGAGCGCCGAAGCCCGGCAGGCGCGACAGAGCGCGGTGATCGCTGCGGCGCACGATTTTGCCCACGGGGACAGCCCGTTGCGCCCATTGAATCCCGACTTCGATCACGCGTTCCTCGAGCTGCTGGATACCAATCGGCTCACCGAGACCGACGGCTGGACCAACAGCTGGATCGCCGCCGAGGCCGGCAACTCCGCACACGAAATCCGCACCTGGGTAGCCGCTTTCGGCGCGCTGTCGGCAGCCGGCGCATATCAGACCCTGCAGCGTTACTACCGGCCGGCACCGGAGCTGATTGCAGGGTTCGCGATCAGGACGGCGGTTTCCGCATGACCGAGGTGCACAATCACACCGCCGGGTTCGACCACACCGTAGATGTACTCGTCATCGGATCGGGCGGCGGTGGCATGACAGCGGCGCTGGCCGCCGACGCTGCCGGGCTGACCACTGTGGTGGTGGAGAAGTCCGCTCACTTCGGCGGGTCCACCGCGCTCTCCGGCGGCGGCATCTGGGTACCGGGCGCGCCGGCTCAGCGTCGTGGCGGCTACGCCCCCGACCCGGATGAGGTCTTCGACTATCTGCGCCAGATCACCGGTGGGCTGGTCAGCGACGAGCGGCTGCGCGCCTATGTCGACCATGCCCCGCAGATGATGGAATTCCTCGAAAAGCTCAGCCCGTGGTTCGAATTCGTCTGGAAGCCGGGCTACGCCGACTACTACCCGGAGCTACCCGGCGGCTCCGCGCGCGGCAGCACCATCAACGTGCCGGCCATCGATCTACGCGTGCTCGGCGATGAGGAACAGCATCTGCTCCAACCACTGGCGCTGGCCCCCAAGGGGATCTGGTTCGCACCCAAGGACCTGCGGCTTTTCTACCAGGTTCGGCAGAACTGGCGGGGGAAAGCCGTTCTGCTGAAACTGATCTGGCGGATGGTCCGGGCCCGGGTGTTCGGCGACCGGATGGCGGCCATTGGTCAGTCGCTGGCGGCCCGGATGCGCCTCGCCATGAAGGACAGCGGGATCCCGCTGTGGCTGGACTCGCCGATGACCGAGCTGATCACGGAAGGCGACGGCGGCCAGATGGGCGTCACCGGCGCGGTGATCGAACGCAACGGAGTCACGCAGCGGGTCCGGGCACGACGGGGGGTGATCATCGCCAGCGGCGGCTTCGACCACGATATGGCCTGGCGACGCGAGCACCTCCCGGCGTTGGACCACGACTGGAGTTTCGGCAACCCCGCCAATGTGGGCGACGGCATCCGTGCCGGTGAGAAGGTCGGCGGCGCCACCGAACTGCTCGACGAGGCCTGGTGGTTCCCCGCGATCTGCTGGCCTGACGGCCGTCTGCAATTCATGCTCAATGAACGGATGATGCCCTCGCAGTTCGTGGTCAACGGCGCGGGGGAGCGCTTCGTCAACGAAGCAGCCCCCTACATGGACTTCGCGCACGCCATGCTCGAGGGACAAGCGTCCGGCGTCGGGCACATCCCCTGCTGGCTGATCACCGACCAGCGGTCGTTTCACTCCTACGTGGTAGCCGGGCACTTACCGATCCCGAAGGTGCCGTTTGCGCCCGTGCCGACGGGGCGCAAGGTGCCCGCGGCGTGGCTGGAATCCGGGGTGGTCAAGACTGCGGCGACCATCGAGGAACTCGCCGTCGAGATCGGAGTACCGCCGGACCGGTTGCGCGCCACCACGGCCCGGTTCAACGATCTGGCGCGCAAGGGCCACGACGACGATTTTCAGCGCGGTGACAGCGTGTACGACAACTACTACGGTGACCCGACGCTGCCAAATCCGAACTTGTATCCGGTGACCGCGCCGCCGTATTACGCATTCCAGATCATCCTGGGCGACCTGGGGACCTCAGGTGGGCTGCGCACCGACGAGCACGCCCGGGTGCTGCGTGCTGATGACACCGCGGTCGAGGGGCTCTACGCGATCGGCAATGCCTCAGCGGCGGTGATGGGCCGCAGTTACGCGGGAGCCGGGGCGACGATCGGCCCCGCGATGACGTTCGGATACATCGCCGCACAACACATTTCCGGCAGCACCGTCACAGACACCGACATCGTTACCAATTCTCACCGGAGGTACGCATGAAGATCTCACTGTTCTACGAGTTCCCGTTGCCGCGACCCTGGGGCGAGGATGACGAGCACCAGCTGTTCCAGCACGGGCTCGATGAGGTCGAAGCCGCCGACAAAGCCGGCTTCTCCACTGTGTGGCTGACTGAACACCACTTCCTGGAGGAGTACTGCCACTCCACCGCGCCGGAGATGTTCCTGGCCGCAGCGAGCCAGCGCACCAAAGACATCCGGCTGGGCTTCGGCGTCATGCACCTGCCGCCGTCGATCAATCATCCGGCGCGGATCGCCGAACGCGTGTCGACGCTGGATCACCTGTCCAACGGGCGGGTGGAATTCGGCACCGGCGAAGGTTCTTCGGTTGCCGAGTTGGGCGGTTTCAACATCGACCCCGCTGACAAGCGGACGATGTGGGAAGAGGCGCTCGAGGTCACCATCCGCTCCATGGTGGAGGCCCCGTTCAGCGGCTTCAAGGGCGAGCACATCGAGATGCCCGCCCGTAACGTCATCCCCAAGCCGCTGCAGAAGCCCCACCCGCCGGTGTGGGTGGCATGTACCCGCCCGTCGTCAGTGCAGATGGCCGCTCAGAAGGCCATCGGTGCGCTGAGTTTCGCCTACACCGGCCCCGGGCCGCTCAAGGAGCGGGTGGACGGGTACTACAAGGAATTCGAGGAGAACGGCGTCCCCGTCACACCGGCGATCAACCCGAACCTGCTCGCCATCGGCGGTGACCTGTCGATGATGGTGGCGAAGACCGACGAACAGGCCCTCCAGCGCCTGGGCATCGGCGGTGGGTTCTTCTCCTTCGGCATCATGCACTACTACATGACCGGGATGCATACACCCGGGCGCACCGGGGTGTGGGAACTCTACGAGCAGGCCGTCAAGGAGGACCCGACACTGGCCTACGGACCCGGCCGCGGTGCCATCGGCTCGCCCGACACCGTGCGGGAATTCCTGCTGGGCTACGAGGAGAGCGGGGTCGACGAGATCATCCTGCTGCTGAACCCCCGCAGCCACGAAGGAACCATGGAATCCATCGAGATCATGGGCAAGGAGATTCTGCCCGAATTCATCGAACGCGATGCCAAACATGTTGCCGACAAGGCGAAACGGCTTGCGCCGGCGATCGAGAAGGTCGAGGCCCGCCGCCAGCCCACGGATGCGCCGCTGTTCGACGAAACGTACTCCTTCGGCGGATTGCCGACCGGCCGCGGTGGCAAGTTCACTGCCGGTGAGATCCCCGAGGCGATGGCCGAGATCAACGAAGGACGCGTGCAGGCGGCTCAGAAGGAGAAAGAAGCGCGCGAGGCCGCGGGCTGAGCCGTCCCGACGATGACTCATATCGGCGAAATGCTGCGATACGACGGCAAACGTGTGGTGGTGACGGGATGCGCCTCCGGTATCGGTGCGCACGTCGCCGCCCAGCTCATCGAGCTCGGGGCCGAGGTGGTCGGACTAGACCTGCGCCGACCCGCCTTGGAGCTCAACGAGTTCCATGAGATCGACCTGTCCGATTCGGCGTCGATCGATCACGCGGCCGCCCTCATCGGGGGAAACGACGTCCGCGTGGACGCACTGTTCAACGTCGCCGGGGTGTCGTCCGGGATCGGGGATCCGCTGCGGGTGGTGACCATCAACTTCCTGGGCACCCGTCAGTTCACCGAAGCCGTCATCCCTTCCATGCCGCCGGGATCGGCGATCGCCAATGTGTCGTCGCTGGCGGCGTCGGCCTACCGGAGGAATGCCGACGTCACCGCGGGCCTGTTGGACACCGCGTCGATGGCCGAAGGGATCGAATGGTGTGAACGCAATGCAGCCGCAGTTGCCGACGGCGGGGGATATCGACTGGCGAAGGAGGCGATCATCCTCTACGGGCTGGCGAAAGTCGCCGCTCTCGGCGCGAAGGGAGTTCGGATCAACTGCACCGCACCGGGTGTCACCGATACCCCGATCCTGGATCAGCTTCGCAGTGCCTATGGCCAGGGTTTCCTGGATTCTTTCCAGACCCCCCTGGGCCGGGCGGCCGAGCCCGGAGAGCAAGCCAGTGTGCTGGTGTTCCTCAACAGTGCGGCGGCCAGTTATGTCACCGGTCAGGTGATCTGGGTGGACGGCGGCACATCCGGCGACAAAGAGAGGCACGACTTATGTCCACGATGAGCGACTTTCGGCGGGTTGCCGACGATGTGCGGAACTGGGGTCGCTGGGGTGATGCCGACGAACTGGGCACGCTGAACTTCATCACCACCGAGAAGGTGGCCGAGGCGGCGTCACTTGTCCGGACGGGCAAGGTATTTCCACTCGGTGTGGAATTCGGCTCTTCGGGCCCACAAGGCGCGTTCCATTATCGACAGAATCCGCTGCATGTGATGACGGTGGACGGCGGTGACGCCGACACCCTGGTTCGATACGGTCCGCAGTGGCTGCGTAACCCGCTGGCCACCCAGCTGAGTGGATATTTCGAGGACAGCCCGTTCCGGTTCAATGACGACATCATCATCATGCCGCTGCAAGCAGCCACGCAGTGGGATGCGTTGTCGCACGTCTACTACGAGGACAACCTCTACAACGGTTTCCCGGCGAACTCGGTGACAAGTGCCGGTGCCTATCACTGCGGCATCGACAAGGTCGACACCAAAGGCATCACGTCGCGGGGTGTGTTACTCGATATCGTCGCACTGCGTGGCGCCGAGACGTACCTGGAACTCGGCGACCCGATCACCGCCGACGAACTCGACGCCGCTGCGAAGGCTCAAGGCGTGGCCGTCACCCGCGGTGACATCGTGCTGATCCGAACGGGTTGGTGGACAAGATTTCTGCGAACCGGTGACGGCATCGAACCCGGAGCCGGACTGGATTGGCGGTGTGCGTCGTGGTTGCACGACCACGAGGTCGCCGCCGTCGCCGCCGATAATCTGATGGTCGAGGATCCGGTGTCCGGGGTCGAGGGCACCATCTTGCCCATGCACATGCTGTGCCTGCGCGACATGGGCATGATGTTGGGGGAGTACTGGGACCTGGCTGCGTTGGCAGCGGACTGTGCTGTTGACGGGGTGTACGAATTCCAGTTGATCGCGCCGCCACTGCGGGTGACCGGTGCGGTCGGTTCACCGGTCAACCCGATCGCGATCAAATAGGAGTCACGGCGATGACGTCAAACACAGGCCCCTTGGTCGTGGGGCTCGGCGGCACGCTACGGGCCGGCTCCTCGACGGAAAAGGCGCTGCGCTACTGCCTTTCCGCCGTCGAGGCACAAGGTGGGCGGACCAAGTTGTATGCGGGCCCCGACCTCGAACTGCCGATGTATGCACCCCATGAACTGGAGCGGACACCGGGTGCCGTGGAACTCGTGGAGTCGCTGCGCGCGGCCGACGCGGTGGTGGTGGCGTCACCGGGTTATCACGGCGCGATCTCCGGCCTGGTCAAGAACGCCCTGGACTACATCGAGGACCTGCGCGAGGACCCGCGGGTGTATCTGGACAACACCCCGTGGGGTTGCATCACCTGTGCCTACGGCTGGCAGGCTGCGGTGGGCACGCTGGGGCAGCTACGCGGTATCGGACATGCATTGCGGGCGTGGCCGACGCCGCTGGGGGTGGCGATCAATTCCGCCGATCCGGTGTGGGACGAGCGGGGTGAACTGGTGGACGGGTCGGTGCGCAACCAGTTGGAGCTGCTGGCAAACCAGCTGCTGACCTTCACGATCGAGCGCCGAACGTTGTCGCCTTGAGCCCGGGCTGAGTCCAGCCGTGAGGTCACGTTGATCACGGTCTCCAGAACCTCCATCGGCCTTCAATAGGCGGATCGCGCCGTCTGGATTTGTCATACCCCTCTGCGATGATGGTGGCATGTCCACCACCGCAATGTCTTTCGCCGCTGAGGAGCGGCCGCGCGACCGTGTGGAGAGGTTGTTCGCGGAGTTGGCGGAGCTGAGCGGTCAACGCAATGCGATCGATGGGCGCGTGGTGCAGATCGTGGCCGAGTTGGAACGAGATCAGTTGTGGGGCGCCACGGGTGCGCGCTCGATTTCGGCGTTGGTGGCGTGGAAGACCGGTATTGCGCCGCGCAACGCCGAGACGATCGTCGCGGTGGCGCATCGGCTCGAAGAGTTCCCGCGCTGCGCCGAGGGGATGCGTGAGGGCCGGTTGTCGCTGGATCAGGTGGGTGTCATTGCCGAGCGTGCCGCCGATGGTTCTGATGAGCACTACGCCCAACTGGCCGCTGTGGCCACGGTCAACCAGTTGCGTACTGCGGTCAAGCTCGAACCCCGGCCCGAACCCGATCCGAAGCCCGAACCGCAGCGTTTCTTCACCAAGACTGAGGGTGACGGGTACACGACGTGGCGGATCCGATTGCCGCGGGTAGAGGCGGCCAAGTTCGACGCCGGGATACAAACTCACCGGGATGCCGTGATCGCGGACTGGAAGCGCGACCACGGTGAAGGCGGCGAGGTGGCCTCAGAGCAGGCGACCTCGGAGCAGGCGACCTCGGAGCAGGCGCCGCCCTTCCCGGACACTGTGGACGCGTTCATGAGCCTGATCGAGGCGGGCTGGGACACCGAGGTCGCCCGGCGGCCGCACGGCCAGCACACCGCTGTGGTGGTGCATGTCGACGTCGAGAAGCCCGCCGCATCAATTCATTTGGGTTCGTTGCTTGCCGACGAGGAGCGGCGATACCTGCTCTGTGATGCCACCTGTGAGGTGTGGTTGGAACGCCACGGACAGCCGATTGGCGCCGGGAGGACCACCCGAACGATCAACCGTCGGCTTCGCCGCGCACTCGAGCATCGCGATCGCTGCTGTGTGGTGCCGGGATGCGGAGCGACTCGCGGTCTGCACGCCCATCACATCGTGCACTGGGAGAACGGCGGTCTTACCGACCTGGACAACCTGGTCTTGGTGTGCCCGTATCACCACCGTATGCATCATCGGGGCGGTATCACCATCAGCGGGACCGCCCACAAGCTCGCTGTCGCCGACGAGCGTGGCCAAACACTGCACGGCGGATCATTGGCCCGACCACCGACTGCACCCCGACCGGCAGTCCCGCCGTGCCCGGGGCCCACCGGCGAACGCGCCGACTGGTGGTGGTACCAACCGTTCCAACCGCAACCACCGCCGACGTCCTGAACCACCCCCACCCTGCTCATCTCGCCAATTCGAGAATGATGTTCTCCAATAGAGAAAACATCAGTATCGTGTGGCCGTGGACTTCGAACGCAAGACCATCGCCGTTGACGGCCTGACCACGGCCTACCTGGAGGCCGGGGATCCGGCGCGTGACCCGGTCGTCTTACTGCACGGCGGCGAGTTCGGCGCCAGCGCGGAACTGGGCTGGGAGCACACCATTTCGGCGCTCTCCGAACGTCACCGCGTACTGGCGCCCGACATGCTGGGCTACGGCGGCTCGGCCAAAGTGCTCGACTTCGTCGACGGCCGCGGTATGCGGATCCGGCACGTTGCCGGGTTCTGCGCGGCGATGGGCGTGACGTCGGCGCACTTCGCCGGCAACTCGATGGGTGCGATCAATCTGCTGGTCGATGCGACGTCGACAGCGCCGGTGCTGCCGATGCGGAGCCTGGTCGCGATCTGCGGCGGCGGGGAGATCCGGAACAACGAGCACATGCGCGCGCTGTACGACTACGACGCGACACTACCCGCCATGCGCCGCATCGTGCAGGCGCTGTTCTTCGACCCGGAGTACCCCGACGACGACGCCTACGTGACCCGCAGGCACGAGTCCGCGACGGTGCCGGGGGCGTGGGAGGCCATCGCGGCGGCGAGGTTTCGTCGTCCCGGGTCCGAACCCTCCCCGCCCGCGTCGAGCACCCGTGCCTACGAACGGATCTCGATCCCCACGCTGGTCGTCGAGGGTGGTGGTGACAAATTGCTGCCTGCGGGCTGGGCCGCCGATATCGCTGCGCAGATCGACGGCGCCCGATCGGTGGTGGTCGACGCCGCGGGGCACTGCCCTCAGATCGAACAACCGAACGTCGTCAACGGCCTGTTGCTGCGGTTTTTCGCCGAACACCAGAACGCCGAACACCAGCACAAAGGAGCGCGCGCTTCATGATCAGCCAGCAGACCGGTGAGCTCGCCGGCAAGATCGCGGTCGTCACTGGGGGCGCCGGTGGCCTGGGCCGTGGAATCGCCGAAAGGTTTCTGGCGGAGGGCGCCAAGATCGTGGTCGGCGACATCGCAGAGGGGGGTCCGCTGGGTGGCGACAGTTGCTTCGTGCCGACGGACGTCTCCGACATCAAGCAGGTGAGTCGCCTGGTGTCGACCGCGATCCAGGAGTTCGGTGGCCTCGACATCATGGTGAACAACGCGGGTGTCTCGGGCACCATGCACCGTCGGTTCCTCGATGATGACCTCGCCGACTTCCACAAGGTCATGGGGGTCAACGTGCTGGGGGTGATGGCCGGCACGCGAGATGCCGCGCGGTACATGGCCGAACACGGCGGCGGGTCGATCCTGAACCTGACGTCGATCGGCGGCATCCAGGCCGGCGGGGGTGTGCAGACCTACCGCGCATCCAAGGCCGCGGTCATCCAGTTCACCAAGTCGGCAGCAATTGAATTGGCCCATCGCGAGATTCGCGTCAATGCGATCGCGCCCGGCAACATTCGCACCGGGATCGTGAAGAAGTCGGCCACCGGTGAGGATCTCGAACGACTCGAGCAGTTCGAGGAGGCGATCCGTGCCCAGATGCGAGCGGACCGCCCGCTCAAACGCGAGGGCACTGTCGAGGATGTCGCGGAGGCCGCGCTGTACTTCGCGGGTGACCGTTCGCGCTACGTCACGGGAACCGTACTGCCGATCGACGGCGGCACCGTGGCCGGCAAGGTGATCGTGCGCAAGCCCAAGGCGGAGAAGTCCTAGATTCCGCCGGCGCGGTCGACGTGGTGCCCCGAGCACCTCACCCCGATCTAAATCAATCGCTTGACTTAAATAGGGTGGGTTGGTTGACTGCAGTGGTGAAGCCCCAAAGTGGCCCGCGGGGTGCACGCACGGTTCGGGCCGAAAGCACGCGCGACGCCATCTTGACTGCGGCCGAACGACTTTTCGCCGAACACGGGGTGTTCGCGGTGTCGAATCGTCAGGTCAGCGAGGCCGCCGGGCAGGGCAACAACGCCGCAGTCGGCTACCACTTCGGGACCAAGGCCGACCTGCTGCGGGCCATTGTCCGTAAACACAACGCGGTCATCGAGCGGCGCTGCCAGGCCATGGTGGAGCAGGTCGGTGCCCACCCGCAGCTGCGGGACTGGGTGGAATGCCTGGTGCGGCCACTGTCGGCCCATCTGACCGAACTCGGAAGTCCCACCTGGTACGCCCGGTTCTCCGCGCAGCTGATGCCTGATCCGGCGCACCGCGACATCGTCTCAGGGGAGTCGCTCACCTCGTCCTCGGTGTTGGCGGTGATGGAAGGGCTGTGCCGTTGCTTGCCGCAGATGCCACCTGGAGTGCGGGTTGAGCGCAATGCGATGGCGCGTCAGCTGATCGTGGGGATGTTCGCCGAACGTGAGCGCGCCATAGCAGCGGGTGATCCGACACCGCACCCGAGTTGGGATGCGATGGCCACCAGTTTGATCGACGCGATCACCGGCCTGATGGCGGCGCCGATCACGAGCGGGAGCACCCGATGAAAGTAATTGTGGAGCAGGACAAGTGCGTGTCGGCCGGCAACTGTGTCGCACACGCGCCACAGGTTTTCGATCAGGACGAAGACGACGGCAGCGTCATCTTGTTGGAGGCCGCGCCCGCGGATGATCTTGCCGCCGCCGTGCGGGAGGCCGCTACCGCCTGCCCCGCCTTGGCCATTCACGTCGAGGACTGACCCAAGGGAGCAGCCCATGCCCCACGATTCAGGAGCGTTATGACAGACACCATCGCCGCGACCCAAACCGACATCCCCGAATACCCGATGGAACGCGATGCGGCATGCCCGTTCTCGCCGCCACCGCAGATGCTCGAACTCGGCGCAGACAAGGGACTTTTCCGGGTCAGGATCTGGGATGGCAGCACACCGTGGCTGATCACCGGCCACGCCGAGGCGCGCACGCTGTTCGCCGATCCCCGGGTCAGCGTCGACGACCGGCTGCCGGGATTCCCGCACTGGAATGAGCACATGCTCTCGACGGTCAACAAGCGGCCGAGGTCGGTGTTCACCTCCGACGCCGAAGAGCACACCAGGTTCCGGCGGATGTTGTCCAAGCCGTTCACGTTCAAGCGGGTCGAGGGTCTGCGTGCCGCGATCCAAGAGGTGACCGACGAATGTATCGATACCATCCTCGCGGGGCCGCAGCCGGCAGACATTGTCGAGCAACTCGCCCTCCCCGTGCCCACCCGGGTGATCAGCGAGATGCTCGGTGTCCCTTACGAAGACCATGAGTTCTTCCAGCATCACGCCAATGTCGGTCTGGCCCGCTACGCCTCTGCCGAGGATGGCCAGAAGGGCGCGATGAGCCTGTCCAAGTACCTCAGCGACCTGGTGCAGGCGAAGATGGCGAATCCGGCAGAGGATGCGGTCTCTGATCTGGCCGAACGCGTCAACGCCGGGGAGATCAGCGTCAAGGAAGCAGCGCAGCTCGGCACCGGGCTGCTGATCGCCGGGCATGAAACGACGGCCAACATGATCGGTATCGGGGTATTGGCGCTGCTGCAGAATCCCGAACAGGCTGCGCTGCTGCGGGATACCGACGATCCCAAGATCATCGCCAACGCCGCCGAGGAGTTGATGCGCTACCTGAGCATCATCCAGAACGGTCAGCGCCGGATCGCCCTCGAGGACATCGAGATCTCCGGTGAGGTGATCAAGGCAGGTGAAGGCATCATCATCGACCTGGCACCCGCCAACTGGGACGCCAAGGCATTTCCCGAGCCGGATCGTCTTGACCTGCAACGGGAGAACGCCAACCAGGAGGTCGGCTTCGGCTACGGTCGGCATCAGTGTGTCGGCCAGCAGCTGGCGCGGGCCGAGATGCAGATCGTGTTCTCGACGTTGTTGCGGCGCATCCCCACGATGCAGCTCGCGGTCCCCTTCGACGAAGTCCCGTTCAAGCATGACCGGCTGGCCTTCGGCGTCTACAGCCTGCCTGTCACCTGGTAGGTCTTGCAACGGAATTCAGCGACTACCGGATGCCCTGCGCCGGTCGAGGAGGGGCAGAAAGATGGTGTCGACGATCTCTTCAATTGCGTCGTCGGTGATGCCGCACACTGCGCGTCCAACCTGTCGGGCCGCGGCACCAGTCTGGCTCTGACCGGTGCCTGGTTCCTCGCCGAGGCCCTGCGCGAGCACCCCGAGGACCCACAGCAGGCGCTCGAACACTACGAGCGTGCCCAGCGACCCCATGCGATCCGCGCCCAGGCAACGGCCACACCGGGAGGTGATCTCATCGTTCCCGCTACTCAAGAACAGATCGACGCACGCAATGAAAGGTTCAGTCCGGCAACGGGGCAGCGTCGACAGGTTCCACTCAGCAGACGTCGATGATCACCTTGCCCAGCGCCTTGCGGTCGGCGACGTGCCGTAGCGCCTTGCCCGCCTCGTGCAGCGGGAAGCGCGCGCCGATATACGGTCGGACGGCACCGCTGGAGAACAGCTGCGCGAGCTCCCGGTTGTCGCGGACGGCCTCGTCGGGACGGTCGACGGGGAACGTGCGGATTTCCATCCCGCGCACCGTGATTGCCTTGAGTAGCACCAGGTTCAACGGGATCGACGGGATCGAGCCGGCTGCGTAGCCCAGTGTCACGAAGGTGCCGCCACGTCCGAGCGCGCGCAGCGCCGGTTCGGCGTAGCGTCCGCCTACCGGGTCCAGTACCGCACGCGCACCGCCGGCGGTGATCTCTTTGATCCGATCGCGCAGGTTCTCGCGGTCGTAGTCCACTGTCGCCTCCGCCCCGCGCGTGCGGCACAGCGCCAACTTCTCGGCGCTCGACGCCGCAGCGATCACCCGGGCCCCAAGGGCAACGGCCAGGTCGACGGCGGCCAGGCCGACACCGCCCGCCGCACCGAGGACCACCACCCAGTCACCGCGTTGCACGCCGGCGACCGAGCGCAGCGCGTAGTACGCAGTGCGGTAGGTGACCCCGAAGGCTGCGGCGTCGGCGAAGTCCACGCCGTCGGGCATCGGCGCCAGCGAATCCGCCTTCAACACAACTTTTTCGGCGAACGCACCCACCATCACCGAACCGGACACGCGGGCGCCGGGAGAGTAGGTAACACCGTCACCCACCGCCAGTACTTCGCCGGCGAACTCGCTGCCCGGTGCAAACGGCGGCGGAATCTTGACCTGATATCCGCCGGAGATGAACAGCACGTCAGGAAAATTCACCGCTGCAGCACGGACTCCCACCACCACCTCGCCCGGCCCGGGGCTGGGGTCCGGCAGATCCATCAGCTGCAGATCTTCCGGGGTCCCGTACTCACGGCACACCATCGCCTTCACTGCGTCACCCCTAGTCCTCTCAGGCAGAATCGCACCAGATGTCCGATGTCTGCGTCGTCGGGTTGTTCGCCGGAGCCGACGTAGCGGCGCATGGTGGCCGCCGTCATCTGGAAAACAGCCTCGGCATCGCGCTGGGGATCCTCACCGCCGAGTGCCGTGACCGGTACCACCAGCAGGTTCCGCATCGGCGCCATGATGTCATCGCCGGGTACGCCGCGGCCCGAGGCTGAGAGCTGATCGTGCACTGCCCGGCTCATCGCCATCAGGTGCGGGTCGGCCACCTGCGCCAGTGCCCCCTCGATCCAGCGGGCGATCTGGTCGGCGGGCTGCGACTCTTTCGCCATCTGGTGTTCCAGGTAGGACACGATGATGGTGACGCCGCGCTCCAACACCGCCAGCATCAACTCGTCCTTGCTCGAAAAATAGCGGTAGAAGGCCTTTTTCGACGACCCGGCCTCGGCGATGATGTCGCTGACCGTTGGCTCCTCCGGGGTCACCCGCTGCATGACGGTGATGGTGGCCGCCAGGATTCGGTCGACCTCGGCGCTGGCTACCCGCAGACGGTCATCCAGGGCGCGGTCGACGGCCGCGGTGGCGCGGCTGTTCACGCCACCGGTAGCGCGGGAACACGGTCGATGACGTCGGCGTATTTGATCCGCGCCGCTGCCACCCGATTGTCCAGGAACTCGCTGGGCCACTCGGGGTCTTCGGCGTCGTAGCCCTTGAGGATGAGCCGGGCCAGATTCACCTTGTGCGCTTCCGTCGGCCCGTCGGCCAGACCGAGCACCACTCCGCCGAGCAGCACATTCGTCAGCGGAAGCTGTTCGGTGACCCCCATCGCTCCGTGCACTTGAATGGCACGCAGACCGATCGACTTGAGGACCTGGGAGGCCAGGATCTTGCACACGCCGATTTCCGCGCGCGCCGCATGCTCTCCCGCAGTGTCGATGAGCCACGCCGTGTGCAGCACCGTGAGGCGGAATTGCAGCAGCTCGGCGTAGGAGTCGGCGATCATGGCCTGGACCAGCTGCTTGTCTGCGAGCGAGCTGCCCTGGGTGAAGCGGCTTTTTGCACGCCGCGCCATCATGTCGATGGCCCGTTGGGCGACGCCGATCGAGCGCATGGCGTGGTGGATGCGGCCACCGGCGAGCCGGGACTGCGCGACGTGGAAACCCTGGCCGGGTTCACCGAGCATTGCCGACGACGGAACTCGGACGTCCTCGTAACGCACCAGCGAGTGGCCCGGGTCATGGTGGTGGGCACCCACCAGGTGATGCGTGGCCTCGATGTGGACACCGGGTGTGCCCGCGGGGATGAGGAACGTCGAGGCGCCCTTGTGGACAGGGACGTCCGGATCGGTGATGGCGACAACGATGATGAAGGACGCCACCGAGGCATTCGACGAGAAGTATTTGCGCCCGTTGATCACCCAGTGATCACCATCTTGGACCGCGCGCGTGGTGAACACCCGGGGGTCGGAGCCGCCCTGGGGTTCGGTCATCGAGAAGCAGGAGAAGATCTCCCCACTCAGTAGGCCCGCCAGGTAGGTGTCCTTCTGCTCCTGGGTGCCGAAGCGAGCCAGGATCTCGGCATTACCGGTGTCGGGTGCTTGAGTGCCGAAGATGATCGGCGCCCATGAACTGCGGCCCAGGATCTCGTTGATCAGGGTCAGCTTGAGAACGCCGAAGCCCTGCCCGCCCAGCTCCGGGCCCAGGTGCGGCGCCCACAGCCCGCGGTCGCGGACCTGTTGCTTCAACGGGTCGATGATCCGGCGGCGCTCATCGTCGAGGGGGAGGAACTCGCAGCCGGGGAACAGTACCTCCAGCGGTTCGACTTCCTCCCGGACAAACGTGCGAATCCACTCGAGCTTGGCTTCGAATTCGGGTTCAGTAGAAAAATCCCATGCCATGGTGGGCCTTTCAGAGAGAGTCAGGGAATGCCGCCGTCGGCCCGCAGGATCGAACCGGTGGTGAAACTGGACGCATCCGACATCAGGAACAGGGCGGCACCGACGATCTCGGTGGGGTCACCGGCGCGTTGTAATGCGAAGTGCGCGAACGGATTGTGCTTGAGACCGTCGAAATTCCAGGCCTTGCTGATATCGGTCAGGAAGGGTCCCGGCATCAATGTGTTCACGCGTACAGCGGGCCCAAATGCCTGTGCCAGAGCCTCGGTCATCACGTTCAACCCCGCTTTCGAGGCGGCATAGGGGATGAACGACGGGTGTGGACGTAGGGACCCATGGGTGCTGACGTTGATGATCACCCCGCGGCCGGCAGTGACCATGCGCTCGCCGATGAGCGCCGACAGCCGGAACGGTCCCTTGAGATTGAGGTTGACGACGGAGTCGAACATCTTCTCGGTGACGTCGGTCTGCTTGTCGTACACCGGGGACATCCCGGCGTTGTTGACCAGCACGTCGATCCTGCCGAACCGGTCGTACACCGCGTCCACCAGGCCGTCGAGCTGATCCCAGCGGCCGACATGTACGGCGTAAGGCATGGCGGTCCGCCCGGTCTGTGCCTCGATCTCGGCGGCGGTGGCCGCACACGAGTCATGGTTGCGGCTGGCGATCACCACGTCAGCGCCGCAGCGTGCGGCCGCGAACGCCATCTCCCGGCCCAATCCGCGGCTGCCGCCGGTGATCAGCACCACCCGGTCGGTGAGATCGAACAATGCTGCCGGACCGGTCATTTCGCCCTCCGAGACAGGTCCGCAGCGGTGGTCATCAGCTGGAGCACCATCGGTCCCATGGCCGCAGCGACACGCGGATCCACCCTCGAGTTCGGCGCCAGCGACGCTGCGTACGTCTTCTCGAGCATGATGCCCAGCTTCCAGTTCGCCAGGATCAGGTAGTAGTCGATCTGCTCGGTGGAGCGGCCACTGACAGCTTCGTAGTGTGCCAGCAGTTCGCTGCGCGTCGGCATGCCCGTCATATCGAGATAGAACCCGTCGGTGGCGGGGTTCTCACCGTCGTACCCCAGCAGGCACCAGCCCAGATCTAGCAGCGGGTCGCCGATGGTGGTCATCTCCCAGTCCACGATGGCGGCCAGTCGGGCCGGCTCCCCGTGGGAGTACATGACATTGGCGAACTGATAGTCACCGTGCATGATGCCGGGGGTGAACTGCGATGGGCGGTTTCGGCGCAGCCAGTCCGCGGCGACGTCCAAGCCGGGCAACTCCCGGACCTGGTACGCGGACAGGAAATTGAGCCAGCGGTCGACCTGCCGTTCGTGAAAGCCGTCGGGCCTGCCGAACCCCTCGAGGCCTTGCGCGCGCCAGTCGACGCGTCCCAGTTTGGCGGCACCCTCGACCAGTGCGAAGGCCAGGCCGCGGCGGGCTTGCAGATCGGTGTCGAACGGTGCCTGCCAGCCCCCGCCCATGGGGCTCCACCCGTCGATTTCGGCCATCACGTAGAACGGTTTGCCGAGCACCGCGCCGGACTCGTCGGCGGCCACCAATTCGGCGTGAGGGACATCGGTGCCCTTGAGTCCACGGACCAGCCGGATCTCGCGCCGCAGCCCGTCCAGGCGGGCGGCGTCGGCGCGGACGCCGGGCATGCGCAGCACCATCCGCTGATCAGCGCGTTGCACGCGGATCAGGGTGTTCTGCGATCCGCCGGACAGTAGCTCCAGCACGGGGCGTTCACCGGCGCCGGGTGCATGGTGTTCGTCGAGCCACCGGCCGAGTGCGTCGGCATCGACACCGGGGTGGTCCGCAATTACTTCAGTCATATGGAACCCTCACTCTCGACGCGGAGAATAGCAGTCTCCCCGTAGAAACCGCTGGGGTTCGCGACGCTGGCGCACCCTCGGTTATCAAAAATAAAGAACGATATTTCCGCAGTACGGGGGGGCAAGTGCGGTATTTACAGCGTGGGATCCGCTATTGGATACGTGTGCGAGCTGATAACGTCATTATCCATGGGTGAGCATGGCGCTTACGGACCCGACGTGCGGAATCTCCGGTCTGGACCGGTCCGTCGGCACGTATCAGGGTCCGGTCACCAGAATCCAGCGCCGGCCAAGCCGACATACACCTCTGGTGCAGCGCAACCAGATTCGAATGGAGGGTCGTAGATGTCCAGCCAATCCAGTACCAGCACGTTGTATCCGCCCGAGGGCTTCGGCGCGCCGAAGAACCGTCAGGGACACTCCACCGGCGGTGTCGTAGGTCTGCCCAGCGACACCGAGATCTTCTCCGCGGACAACCACATCTCGGTCGCCGACGACATCTTCTACGAACGGTTCCCGGAGGAACTCAAAGGCGCGGCGCCGCGCATCTGGTACGAGGACGGCGCGTACATGGTCGGCATGAAGGGCAAGGCCTGGACCGGCGGGGATTTCGGGCGCGTCCTGATGCAGTACGACGATCTCGCGGGAGCTGCCTCCAACAACATCGAAGCCCGCATCCGTGAGCTCAAAGAGGACGGCATCGACAAGGAGCTGGCGTTTCCGAACGCCGTGTTGGCGTTGTTCCACTATCCGGACAAGGCGCTGCGCGAGCGCGTCTTCCGGATCTACAACGAGCACATCGCCGATCTTCAGGAACGCAGCAATGGCCACTTCTACGGTGTCGGCCTGATCAACTGGTGGGATCCGAAAGGTACCAGGAGCACGCTCGAAGAGCTGAAAGCGTTGGGGCTCAGGACGTTCCTGCTTCCGCTGAATCCCGGCAAGGACGACGAGGGCAACATCTACGATTACGGCAGCGCCTCGATGGACGCGGTCTGGGACGTGATCGAGGAAGCCGGCCTGCCGGTCAGTCACCATATCGGTGAGACGCCACCGAAGACGCCGTGCGAGAACAACAGCGTCGTGGTGGGCATGATGGTCAACGTCGACTCGTTCCGCGAGCAGTTCGCCAAGTACGTGTTCTCCGGCATCCTGGACCGGCATCCGAAGCTCAAAATCGGCTGGTTCGAGGGCGGAATCGCTTGGGTTCCAACCGCATTGCAGGATGCCGAGCACATGCACGCGTCCTACCAGCACATGTTCAACCACCAGTTGCAGCATGACGTCCGCCACTACTGGGACAACCACATGAGTGCATCGTTCATGGTGGATCCGCTGGGTCTGAAGTTGATCGACCACATCGGCGTCGAGAACGTGATGTGGTCGTCGGACTACCCGCACAACGAGAGCACCTTCGGGTACTCGGAGAAGTCGTTGGCCACCGTCGTCGAGGCGGTCGGACCGGAGAACGCCGTCAAGATCGTCAGCACCAACATAAAGAATTTCCTGGGGATAGCGTGACGACGTCGACCCAGTCCGGCGTCACTCAGATAGCCCGAACCGGATACACGCGGCTGGACATTCCAGCCGAGCCCGACTTCGCCCGGATGCGCCGCGAAGTCGGTGCCCGGCTGCACGCCGCGATGGCCGACCAGGGCGTCGGAGCCCTGGTGCTGCTGGGTAACAGCAACGTCATGTACGCCACCGGTATCAGCTGGCCGCTGGCGGATGCGGGTCTGTCCCATGTTGAGCGGCCCGTGGCCGTCGTCCTCTCCGATGACGAGCACCCGCACCTGTTCCTGCCGTTCCGGGAGGGCGCGGGGATGGAGTCGGATTTGCCCGACGACCACCTGCACGGGCCGGTCTATCTCGAATTCGACGAAGGTGTCGGCGAATTCGCGAAGGTCCTGGCCGCTCTGGTGCCGGCCGGAGTCACCATCGCGACCGACGAGTTGACCGGCGCGATGCGGCGGGCCGGCAGTGCGCTGTTCCCCAGCGCGCCGGTGGATGCTGCCGCGGTGATCGCGCCTGCCAAGCTGGTCAAGACGATCGACCAGATCGCCTGCATCCAGCGGGCCTGCCAGATCACTGAACAGGCCGTCGCCGAGATTCAGAAGTCGCTTGCACCCGGCGCGCGCCAGATCGATCTATCTGCCGAATTCGTCCGTCGCACTTTCGAACTCGGTGCCACCACCAACATGTTCGACTCGATCTGGCAGGTCATGCCCGCGTCGAAGGCCTCGGGCGCCTGGACCACCACCGGCGATCTCGCCCTGCCACTGCTGACCACCGAGCGCGAAGTCGCTCAAGGTGACGTGCTGTGGACCGACGTGTCCATCGCCTACCACGGCTACTGCTCTGACCATGGGCGTACATGGATCGTCGGTCAGGACCCGACACCGGCTCAACAGGAGCAGTTCGACAAGTGGCGCCAGATCGTCGACGGGGTGCTCTCGGTGACAAGGGCCGGCGCCACCTGTGGCGACCTGGGACGTGCGGCGACCGCAGCGGCCGGAGGCCATAAGCCGTGGCTCCCGCACTTCTATCTGGGTCACGGGATCGGTACCAGCGCGGCCGAGATGCCGATGATCGGCACCGACCTCGGTCAGGAGTGGGACGACAACTTCGTCTTCCCGGCCGGCATGTTGCTGGTGTTCGAGCCGGTGGTGTGGGAGGACGGCACGGGCGGCTACCGCGGCGAGGAGATCGTGGTGGTCACCGAGGGCGGCTGGACGCCGCTGACCGCGTATCCGTATGACCCGTATGAGGTGTCCAGTGGGAATTGAGATCGAGGCCGACGGCCGCGCGCTGCGCTACAGCCGCCGGGAGCGCGCCCTGGCCCAGATGGAGGCTCACGACCTCGACCTGCTGGTGCTCGGGCGTCAGGCCAACGTGCGTTACATCTCCGGTGCCCCGCAGCTGTGGGTCGTGGGGACGCGGCCGTTCGGGCCGATCTGCGAATTCGTCCGTGCCACAGGTGAGATCCACCTCAACAGCACGTGGGACGAGGGCATCCCCGAGGAGATCCCGCACGAGAACCTGTACGGGTTCGCGTGGAACCCGATGACGCTGGTCGGCATCCTGCAGAACATCAAGGGCGCCGACACGTTCCGTCGTGTCGGAACAGACGCTCTGACACCGACATTCGCCAAGCTGTTACCGATGGCCTTCCCGCAGGCCGAGTTGGTCGACGGCGAGCAGGCCATGCGCGCCGCTCGGCGGGTCAAGACCCCGGAGGAGATCTCCGCGCTGCGGAGTGCGCTGCTGGTCGCCGAGGCGGGTCTGGCACGGGGTGTCGCGGAGTTGGTTCCGGGGACCACCGAGCAGATCCTCGCCGGTGCCGTGTTGGAGGCTGAGGCCGCCGGCGGCGTGAGCACACCGGCCACGCAGGACGCCGCCTGGGTGACGTCGAAAGACCACCCGTGGCGGCGGGCCACCGGTGATGGCAGAGTGCGCGACGGTGACCTGGTGGCTTTGTCGGCGGGTGTGCTCGCCGACGGCTATGTGGCCGAGGTTGCGCGCACGGTGTACGTCGGAGAGCCGACGGACGCGGTGCGTGCCCTGTATCGCCGCCGAGATGATCTGTGGGACAGGCTGGTTGACAGCTGCCGCCCGGGCAAGCCGACAAGTGCATTGCTGGACGCCTACCAGCAGGCAGGCGAGGCGTTGCCGGTGATGCCGGTGGCCCACGGCCTCGGGCTGGGATTCGATCCGCCGGTGGTCTCGCCGAACCTGCGGGCTACCGCGGAGGCCGACATCCTCGAGGAGGGGATGGTCCTCGCGGTCACCAGTTATGTCTGGGAGCAGGGAGTGGGCGCGGTGTTCACCCGCGATGCCGTGTTGGTCGCCGACGACGGACCCCGGGTGCTCACCTCGGCGAATGCCCAAAGGAGCGCAATAGATGGCTGAACGTCCGTCGCCGGAGGAGATCATCCTCTACGAGAAGGATCCCAAGACCAAGATCGCCACGATCACCTTCAACCGGCCGGAGTTCCTCAACGCGCCGACCTCGCTGGCCCGGCTGCGTTACGCCGATGTGTTGCGCGCGGCCAATACCGACAACGACGTGAAGGTCGTCATCATCCGCGGCGTGGGGGACAACCTGGGCAGCGGTGCCGACCTGCCGGAGTTCATGGAAGGCAACGACAATCCGGCCGCGCGACTGGCCGAGTTGCGGCTGGAGGACGACGGCGTGGGTGAGGTCACCTACCCGCCCAAGGGCACCTTCCGCAACGGCGCCACCATCAGCTCGTGGTACGCCAACTCCCAGGCCGGAAACCGTGCGCTGCAGGACTTCAAGAAGATCAGCATCGTCGAGGCCAAGGGGTACTGTTACGGCTGGCACTTCTACCAGTGCGCCGACGCCGACCTGGTGATCTCCTCCGATGACGCGCTGTTCGGTCACCCCTCGTTCCGCTACCACGGCTGGGGTCCACGGATGTGGACGTGGGTGCAGATGATGGGCCTGCGCAAGTTCCAGGAGATGGTCTTCACCGGTCGCCCGTTCACCGCCGCCGAAATGTATGACTGCAACTTCCTGAACAAAGTCGTGGCGCGCGACCAACTGGAAGCGGAGACCGAGAAGTACGCGATGGCGTGTGCGCGGAACCGACCGGTGGACACCGTATTCCAGCAGAAGATGTTCTTCGAGATCTTCAAACAGCAGCAGGGCGAGTACATGGGCAGCCTGCTCAGCGCGTTCTTCGAGTCGATGGGCAACGGGGTGGCCAACGACAGCGATGACGACCTGGACATGTTCGAGTCGATCGATTCCGGTCTGTCCGCCGCGGTCAACGACAACGATGCCAAATTCCCGCCCGAATTCCGGCTGAGCAAGCGCAACCGCCAGAAGCCCTGACCATGCTGCCGCTCGATGGCTACACGGTGGTCGACCTGTCCAGCGGTATCGCCGGTGGCTACTGCACCAAGCTGCTGGCCGACGGCGGCGCACAGATAGTGAAAGTCGAGTCGCCCGAGGGTGACTGGCTGCGCGGATGGTCTGCCTCCGGCGGCGCTGCCGATCCGGTCGCCGGTGGCCCGCTGTTCAGCTTTCTGGCCGGCGCCAAGCACAGCGTGGTCGCGGATCCGGTGTCGACAGCCGACCTCGCCTTGGTACAGGAGCTCCTGGCCTCCGCCGATGCGGTGGTGTGGACGCCTGATTCTCCGCTCGCCGCACAACTGACACCCGCACAGCTCCGCCAACGGCATCCGCACCTCGTGGTCACCGCCGTCACCCCGTTCGGTCTGGACGGGCCGTGGCGGGACCGCGCCGCCACCGAATTCACCTTGCAGGCGTGGTCAGGCGGCACGATGGGCCTGGGGCGGGGCTCCCAGGATCGCCCGCCGGTGCATGTCGGGGGGCAGGTGGGTGACTGGCTGACGGGGGCGTACGCCGCGGCAATGACATTGGCCGCCAAGGCGAGTGGGCGCGGCTGCGTGGTCGATCTGTCGATGCTGGAGGCCCACATCATGGGCCTGACCTACTATCCGGTGACATTCTTCGAGGTGCTGGGCCGGCCGTGGCGCACCGAGCGCAAGCCCACCGTTCCCGGTGTCGCCCAGGCACAGGACGGACTGGTCGCGCTAGGGTGCGGTACCGCCCAGCAGTGGTTCGACCTGTGTGCCATGTCGGGTCACGTCGAGTGGATCGACGAGGACTCGCCGCTGTCGATCACGGCGCAGGCCAACCTGCATGCCGCGGAGCTCTACGAGTGGCTCGCCGGTGAAAAGGTCGATGAGATCCGTGATCTGGCCTCGGCGTTCCGGATCCCGAACTCGCCGGTGGGCAACGGTGAAAACGTCACGACCTTCGATCACTATCAGGCCCGCGGGGCGTTCGTCACCAACCCCCGTGACGGCTTCGCCCAACCGAATCACCCGTACCGGTTCAGCGGTATCGAGTTGCGCTCACCTGAGCCCGCCCCACGGCTGGGTGAACACACCGAGCGGTACCGGGCCCGGGGCGCGGCAACCACCCGGCGCGGGCCTGCGCCGTCCGAACCGCGAATGCCGTTCGACGGACTGCGGGTGCTGGACATGACGACGTTCTGGGCCGGCCCGTCGTGCACACACGTGCTGGCGATGCTCGGCGCCGAGGTGATCCACCTGGAATCCACCCCGCGTCCCGACGGCACTCGGCTCATCGCCGGTGTTCCGGTCACCGAGCAGCAGTGGTGGGAAAAGTCGCCGATCTTCTCCGCACTGAACACCAACAAGTTGGGTCTGACCCTGGACTTCGGTACCGAGCGTGGAAAAGAGCTGCTCCGCAAGCTGATTGGCACCTGCGATGTGGTGGTGGAGAACTTCACACCGCGGGTGATCGACCAACTGGGGCTCGACTACGCCGCGGTGCGGCAACTACGCGACGATGTGATCATGCTCCGCATGCCGGGCTTCGGCCTCGACGGTCCGTGGCGGGACAACCCGGCGTTCGCCTACATCATCGAGGATGCGTCCGGATTGGCCTGGCTCACCGGCTTTCCCGACCGCAACCCGTACGAGCCGTACTCGGTGGGCGATCCCAATGCCGGTATCCACGCGTTGACCGCGTTGCTGCTGGCGTTGGAGCACCGCCGCCGCACCGGCGAAGGCCAGCTCATCGAGGCGGCGATGGTGGACGCGGCGCTCAACGTGGCCGCCGAGCAGGTGATCGAGTACACGGCCAACGGGATGTTGTTGCAGCGCGACGGTAACCGCGGGCCGGCCGCCGCACCGCAGAACCTGTACCTGAGCGCAGACATCGACGAGTTCGGCCGGCAGGACTGCTGGGTGGCGATAGCGGTGGCGACCGATGTGCAGTGGCTGGCGTTGCGCGAGGCGTTGGGCCTGCCCGCGTGGGCGATGGGTGACGACCTGTTGACGGTGGCAGGGCGGCGCGCGCAGCACGACATGCTCGACGAACGGCTGACCGCCTGGTGTGGACAGCGCAGTGCCGACGCGGTGGTGGAGACCCTGTGGCCCGCCGGGATTCCGGTGGCCAAGGTGATGCAGCCGCACCGGCAGACCGAACTGCCGCAGCTCGCCTACCGCGGATTCTTCGAGCCGGTCACCCATCCCGTCAACGGCAACGCCCGGTACACCACGCTGCCGGTGCCGCCGCCGTTGGGGGTGAGCAGGTTCCACCGTGACCCGGCGCCACTGCTCGGGCAGCACAATCGGCAGATCCTGCGCAGCCTGGGCCTGTCCGACGACGAGATCGCGGCTGCCGAGGCCGAGGGCGTGATCGGCTCCGAGCCGGCCATGGGTGGCCGGCGCAAGACGGGCAACCCCGCACGGTAGCCCCAACCCCAACCCCCGGCGAGCGTGCGTGTCCCCGGTCGACGCACCCAGCCATCTCCGTCGTGTGCGCACGCTCGCTACGCTGGCAACGTGCTCAACGACACGCCGCGCACCGCCGCTCAGCGCCGCATCATGGCGGCGGCGCTCGACCTGATCGCCGAGCACGGCGTGGGTGGGATGTCGTTGCAGATGATCGCCGACGCCATCGGTGTGACCAAGGCCGCGGTGTATCACCAATTCCGAACCAAGGACGAAATCGTCATCGCCGTCACCGCCGACGAACTGGGTCGGCTCGAGAAGGCGTTGCTGATCGCCGAGGCCGAGCCAAACCGCGCGGCCGCGCGAAAGCTGTTGCTGGACGACGTTATCGAGATGACCGTCGCCCGCAGGCGGTGGGTGGCCACCCTACAGTTCGATCCCGTGATCATCAGGCTTCTGGGCGAGCACCAACCCTTCCAGGAGTTCATGACCCGCCTGTACGCCGTCCTGCTCGACGAAGATGACGACATCGAGGCACGAGTGTCGGCGGCGGTGCTGTCGGCGGCGATCGCAGGTGCGGTGGCCAACCCGCTGGTCGCCGACATCGATGACGACACGCTGCGGGCTGCGCTGCTGGGCATCACCCGCCGCATGCTGGACCTGCGCGAATGACCGGCAATCCGACGGACCGGAGCGGAGCCGCGGGTGCCTGAACACACCGGCGCCCGGCCGATACGGGCAGACGCGCAGCGCAGTCGGCAACGGTTGATCGCCGCGGCCGCCGATGTGTTCCTCCGCGACGGTGCCGACGGATCGCTGGAAGAGATCGCACGCCGGGCTGGGGTGGGTTCGGCGACCCTGCACCGGCACTTCCCGACCCGCTGGGAGCTGATCGACGCGGTGTTCGCCGACACTGTGCGAGCTCTGGGTGCGCAGGCGGCCCTGGATCCGGAAGATCCCGCGCCCGCCGAGACGTTGATCAGTTGGCTGCACGCGGTGCGCAACTACTTGACCGACGTTCGAGGCCTAGCCGCTGCCGTGCTGCACGTCAGCGGCGACAGCGGCCACCCGACCTGTGCGGATTGCCATCACACGCTGATCGAGGCGGGCCGTCCGCTGCTGGAGCGCGCCATCGACGCAGGCGCCGTGCGTGCCGACGTCACTATCGCAGACCTGCTCACCCTCGTCGGCGCCGCGGCACTGGCGTCCGAGCGCAGCCCCGATGACGGTGAGCGCCTGCTACGCCTCGCCCTGGAGGGGATAGACCCCCGGTAGCAGTCACCGCGGCAGCGCTGTCACCTCGGCGGCTACGGACTCCAATTGGTCTATCCCGCAACCGAAGTCCTGTGCCACCGGCATCAGCACCACATGGTCGGCGCCCGCGTCGAGATACCGTCGCGCGCTGGCCGCGATCGCCGCACCGGAACCGTGCGCGGTGATATCGGCAACCAGGCGCTCCGCGCCGGTTGCGCGCTCTTGTTCGGTGTATCCGAGGCCGGCAAGGGCACGGGCATACGGAGAACTCGCCAGACTGAAGATTCTCGCGACGCTGCGTGCGGCGGCTGCCTGTGCAGCAACCGAGTCATCGTCGATGAACGTCGTGAGCCCCACGATGACCAGCTTGTCGTCGCCGACCACCGACCGGATCTCTTCGACGTAGGACGGCGGAACCAGCGACGGGAACACGCCATCAGCGATCTGGGTGGCCTGCGCGATGGACTTGCGGCCGTTGGCCGCCAGGACGGTGGCGTAATCGGTGGGGACCGTGTCGTACAAAGGTATCGGCGCCGGCATTCGTGTGACGTAATCCCGCAGCGCCGCAATTGGTTTGTGGTATTGGAGGCCGGCCAACGGAGCCATGAAGTCGTAGCCGGAGCCGAGACCCAGCAGGAAGCGCCCGGGGAAGGCCTCGGCGAGTTGATGGGAAGCGGCGTGCGCCACCATGGGCGGCCGGGCCCACACCGGAGTGATCGACGTTCCGAAGGTCATGGTGTCGGTATTGGCCAGGAGAATTGTCAGCTGCACGAAGACGTCCTTACCGCCCACGCCTTCATTCGCCCACCCGTTGCGGTAACCCGCCGCTGCCAGCCGCCGCGCGGCATCGATCTGCTGCTGTGCCGGCGGCACTGCCGTGAGGCCGATGCTCGGCATGGCGAACCCGACTGCTCCCAGTGTGCGGCGAACGTTTCGGAGGTGTTCGGGGCTGATCACGTCGGCGCTCCTCTTGGCGAACGGTTCCCGGGATATTAAACGGGGTGGTACCCCACTTAGCTCGACGCTACGGCGGGATGGGGACGTCGTCAAGGTGAACCCTTGTGACCTAGCTAGCCGATCGGCTAGTGTCGGGTGTACGCCCCGTCGCACGCTTCGACGGTCCGCTGACGACGGAAGTGGGTGCACTGCAAGTGAATACGCGCGCTCAGTGGATCAGTCTCTGGATCACGCCATTCTTCGGTGCGGTACTGCTGGTGGCCTTCCTGGCGTTCCCCGGTTTCTGGCCGCCGATGTCACCTGAACTGTCGGCTGAGCAGGTTGCCGTGTTCTATGCGGAGAACTCGGCGATGATCCGCTTCTCGATGATCACTTTCAACCTCTGCGCCATCATGCTGGTGCCCTTCTTCATGACGATCGTCGTGCAGATGAAGCGGATGGCCACCCCGAGTCACGTGTTCGCATACAGCTATCTGGCGGCGGTGGCCACCGGCTCCACGCTGTTCGCGATCGCCGATATCTTCTGGCTGGTCGCGGCTTTCCGCCCCGAACGCGATCCCGAGCTGACGTTGCTGCTCAACGATATGGCCTGGCTCATTTTCATCGCCCCGGTAGGCATGCTGGTGGTGCAGAACCTTTCGCTGGCGTCGGGGATCTACTTCGATGCCCGCCCGCAGCCGGTCTTTCCTCGCTGGGTGGCGCACCTGGCCATCGTGTCGGCGGCGGCGATGACCCCGGCCGCCTGTGCCGTGATCTTCACCTCGGGTCCGCTGGCGTGGAACGGCGTCATCTCGTTCTGGTGCCGCCTCGGGTCCTTCACACTGTTTCTGGCAGTGATGTTCGTGATGCTGCGCCGCGCCATCAGGCAGCAGGAATTCGAGGAGGCGACGGGTCCGGCGCTTCAAGCGGCGGTGTCCCCGTGAGTAGTGTGGCGCCACCGCCATATGCACAGACCCAGGGCGACGGCACGCCGAAGCGGTCGCGCAATCTCGACCAGTTGATCTGCTGGTGGACGATCCCGGTGTTCTACAACATCTTCGGGCTCATCTTCGTCGTGCTCACCCGGGTGATGCCGCCACCGCGACCAGATGCCACCGAAGCCCAGATGGTTGCGTTCTTCGCCGATCACGCGCTGACCATCAAGATCGGGTTCGGACTGCTGATGTTCTTCATCGGCTTCACATCAGTGGCCAATGCACTCGTCGCCCTGCAGATCAAACGGATGTCCGTCGCGCCGGTGTTCGCCTACGGATACATCGTCTCCCTGGCGGTTGGCGCCGTGCCGGGTTGTCTGTTCGCCGCGTTCACGTTTCTGGCGGCGGCGTTGCGTCCCGACCGCGACCCCGAGGTCATCGCGATGCTCTATGACCTGGGGCTGCTCTCGTTTGTGGGATCGCTGGGTTGCTTCGTGGCGCAGAATGCCGTGCTGGCGCTGGCGATCTTCCTCGACAAGAACGACGTCTTCCCGAAATGGCTGGCGTACATGTCGATCTGGATGATCGTCACCGAACTGTTGGCGGGTCCGGTGTTCATCTTCAGGTCAGGGCCCCTGGCGTGGAACGGCTCTATCAGCTTTTGGCTGGGCACCGTCGTCTTTGTGGTGTGGGAGTTCTGCATCATCCGGTTGCTGTACACAGCAATCAAGAACCAGAACCCAGCCGAAGTGATCCAAGACTGATATGGCTACAGTCGTCGACGCGGGCAGTACCAACCAGCCTGGTCCGGGGCGCAATCACCTTCCCGGCGACAAGAACATGTGGGTGTTCGTACTCGGGGACCTGGTGATCTTCGGTGCCTACTTCCTGATATTCATGGTGTACCGCAGCCGGGAACGAGAACTGTTTCTGGAGTCGCAGCAGCATCTGAGCCTGACCGTCGGGGTGGCGAACACCCTGGTGCTGCTGGCGAGCTCCTGGTTCGTCGCGACAAGCGTGCACGCGAGCCGAGGCGGGCAGTATCGGCGCGCGATAGGGCTGACCCTGCTCGGTGGTACGTGCGGTGTGCTGTTCCTGGCGATCAAGGCCTACGAGTGGGCCACGAAAATCACTGCGGGATACACCTTTCCGAGCAGCGACTTCTTCATGTTCTATTACATGCTCACCGGAGTGCATCTGTTTCACATTGCGCTGGGGCTGGTGTTCTTGGGCGTGGTTGTAATTGAGCTGCGCAACCCGGCGCAGCGGCGGGTGTCGATGGTGGAAACCGGCGCGACGTACTGGCACATGGTCGACCTGTTGTGGATCGTCATATTCGCGCTTGTCTATGTGGCCAGATGAGGTGGTGAGGTGAGTGTGAGGTTGCCCGCGGCGACGCGGTCGTCCACCACGGTGGTGTGGGTGGTGCTGTCGGTGATCACCGTGGTGTCATGGAGGCTGGGCCCGGCGCACCACGCTGGTCCGCCGGCGCCGAGCGTAGCGATCACCGTGATCGTGCTGGCACTGGGGTTCGTCAAGGCCCGCTTGATCATCCGGTACTTCATGGAGGTGCAGACAGCGCCCGCGTGGCTGCGGGCCGCGACCGATGGGTGGCTGGTAGCGCTCTGGGGCGGTGTGCTGGCGATCTACCTCTTCTGAGCGCCCTCGATTGTGGCAAGTAGCCGGTCATGGTTCACCCCCGCCTTGCGCGAGCGTGCGTTATCCCGAGAATCCGCCCGGTGTGGCGGGTGGGGACACGCACGCTCGGCAGAAGGGGGAGGGCTACTTGAGGCAGCTGCCGCCGTCGACGGGCAGCGTCACGCCGGTGATGAACCGGGCCTCATCGGAAGCCAGGAACAGCACTGCGTTGGCGATGTCCTCCGGCTCCACCCAGCCGATCGGCAGAGTGTGCATGAACTCGCCGACGACCTTCATATCGTCGGGGCCCGGGTTCTCCAGGTCGGGCCGGAACAGCTTCATCGTTCCCTCGTTCATGAACAGCGGGGTGTTCACGTTGGTCGGGTGCACCGAGTTGACCCGGATGTTCTTCGCGCCGAGCTCGACGGCGAAGGTCCGCATCAGGCCGACGACGCCGTGCTTGGCGGCGACGTAGTGACCGGTGTGCGGGTAGGCCTTGAGACCGCCGACGGAGCTGGTGAGGATGATCGATCCACCGCGTTCTCCCGCAAGGATGTGTGGCACACCGGCTTTCACGGTCTTCCACACGCCGCTGAGGTTGACGTCGATCATGTCGGTCCAGTCCGACTCGCTGGTCTTGTCCAGCGTCTGACCGCCGTTGCCGATACCGGCATTGGCCACGATGATGTCGAGCCTGCCGAACTGTTCAACACCTGCGTCGACGGCGGCCTTGAGTGCGTCGTAGTCGCGGACGTCGACCTCGGCGGTGTAGATCTGCCGGTTGAGGTTCTTGACCAGGTCTGCGGTTTCCGCGAGATCCTCAGGCGTGGACAACGGGATCTGCACACTGTCGATCTGCTTGCAGATGTCGACCGCGATGATGTCGGCACCTTCCTGCGCCAGCCGCACCGCGTGCGCCCGGCCCTGCCCGCGGGCCGCACCGGTGACGAATGCGACCTTTCCCTCAACTCTTCCAGCCACGATGGTCCTTTCAGATTGACGAATAAGCTAGAGCACAACCGTTTTTGATCAGCTGATCACCGTCGGCATGGATTCCCAGCCGCGGACCGCGGTGGTTCGCGACATCACCGCAGCGTCGTAATCGACTTCCCACTCCGGGAAACGTGTGAGCACCTCGTCGAGCGCGATCTTGCCCTCCAGCCGGGCCAGCGCGTTGCCCATGCAGAAGTGCGTGCCCACGCCAAAAGTCATGTGCTGGTGGGATTCCCGGTGGATGTCGAAGACGTCGCCGTCGGGGGCGAAGCGACGGTGGTCGCGGTTGGCGGCGCCGACGAGAAGCAGGATCGCGCTGCCCTCGGGCACCGTCTGCCCGTAGAACTCGACGTCCCGGGTCACGTAGCGGGCCAGCTGCAGCGCCGGCGGTTCGAACCGCAGGAGTTCTTCGATGGCCTGCGGGATCAGGGCCCGGTCTTCGACGAGCTGACGCCGCTGATCGGGATGCTCGGCCAATACCTTCCCGGCCCAACCGATCAGCCGGGTGGTGGTCTCGCTGCCCGCGGTGGAGATGACGGTCAGGTAGAGCAGCAGCTCTTCCCGGCGCAGCGTGCGACGGGTGCCCGTCTCGTCTTCGAACTCGGCGTTGAGGAGCTCGGTCATGATGTCATCGGAGGGATGCTTGGCTCGCCAGTCGATGTAGTCGGCGAACACCTCACCCGTGGCGAAACTGTCCATCCGCTCGGTCCGGAGGGAGGCCTCACCGTGATTGACCACGTTCCGCTGGTCGGCCTCGGGGATGCCGAGCAGCATCCCGATCACCCGCATCGGCATCTCGACACCGAGATCCTTCACGAAGTCGAACCGGCCAGTGTCCGCGCACGCGTCCAGACAGTTGGCGGTGAACTCGCGAATGCGCGGCTCGAGCGCCATCACCTTGCGCGGGGTGAACAGCCGCGACAGCAGGTTGCGATGGATGTTGTGGATCGGTGGGTCCTCGAAGATCAGTGTGCCCGAAGGGATTTCCATTCCCGACTTGATGATTTCCAGCACCGCTCCACGGGCTGAGCTGTACGTCTGATGATCGAATGCCGCAGCGTTGACGTCGTCGAACCGGCTGACCGCATAGAAGTCGTGTTCGGCGTTGTAGTACAGCGGCGCTTCTTCCCGGATCCGCTTGAACATCGGATACGGGTCGGCGTTGAGCTCCAGGTCGTACGGGTCGTAGCGGATGTCCTCGGCCGTGCTGGTGGTTCCTGCAGTCATGTTCGCCGCCCTACTGTGCCGTCGCCGCGGGTCGCGCGGCGAACTCGATGTGGATCTCGGTCAGGCCGCGCAGGATGAACGTCGGTTCGTAACTGAATTCACGGGCGCCGGCCGGGCCGTGCTTGTCCTCGGAGAGTCGAATGTCGGTGAGGCGATCCAGGATGCGCTCAACGGTGACCCTGCCCTCGACTCGGGCCAACGGGCCTCCCGGGCAGGAGTGCGCGCCACGCCCGAATGCCAGGTGCTCGCGCACGTTCGGGCGGTCGATCTGCAGCTCGTGCGGATTCTCGAACCGGCGCGGATCCCGGTTGAGCCCACCTGGACACAACATGACCGTTGTGCCGGCGGGGATGTCGACGTCGCCGATCTTGGTCGACTTCAGTGCCAGCCGGAATGCGCTCTTGACCGGGCTCTCCATCCGCAGCATCTCTTCGACGAAATTCGGGATCCGGCTGCGGTCGGCCCGCAACGCGTCCACCACATCGGGTTGTTCGGCGAACACCCGCATGGTGGAGCCCAGCAGCTTGGTGGTGGTGTGCTGGCCAGCGGCGAACAGGAACGTCGCGCTCTTCACCACGTCGTCGATCTCGGGGGTGTCGCCCTCGGGGTACTTGGCTCCTGCCAGCCCGGTGAGCACATCGTCACGGGGGACGTCGCGGCGCTCCTGCAGGTAATGGGCGAACTTGTCGTCGAGCCAGGCCAACGGATTGTGTGCCAGCGGTTCGTGATCCAGCGCGCCGACCCGCATGCCTTCCCGGGGGGTGGCGAGCACGTCACGGAATGTCTCGCGGTCCTCGTCGGGAACGCCCAACAGGTCGGCGATCACCAGCATCGAGAACGGCCCGGCGTACTCGGTGAGGAATTCGCAGTGGCCTTTTCCGATGAACTCGTCGATGGTGGCGTCGGCGAGTCGCCACATGAACTCTTCATTCTCCTTGAGCCGCTTGGGTGTCAGGAGTCGGTTCAGCAGGGAACGGGCGCGGGCGTGCTGCGGCGGATCCATCGTGACCATGTGTTCGCTCATCGGCATCCCGGCGCGGTGTGCCTCGAGTTGCTCGGTGATGTCATCACCTTCGGGGGTGAACGGCAGCGGCGGGAACGGGCCGCCGACCGCGATGGCCGACGAGAAGATCGCCGGATCCTTGTACACGACACTGGCTTCCTCGTGGCCGGTGACCGCGACGACTCCGTACGGGCCCACCTTGAGCACGGGGCACTGGGCCCTCAGGTGGTCGAAGTACGGATAGGGATCCGGAACCAGTGACTGATCGGTGAAGAAGTCAATGGAGTCGTAATCGGGTGTCGTGTCGTTCGGACTAGTCAAAGAAGTCTCCTGAATGCGCTGACAGGTGCTGAGCACCTGCTTAGCATGTGGTCTGGCGCACGGTCAAGGATCGGCATTGTGGCGATACGATGGCGTCGGACGTAAAGGCAGGTAGATGGTGTGGGCTGACCACGATGGTCGCGAAGTGGTAGGTGAGGTCAGTGGCCTCACCTCGTAGGCTGGGCGCCCCCGACGCCAAGAACCGGACGGTTCTGTTGGATGCGGCCGAGCAACTGATGCGCGACGAGGGTTACGCCGCGGTCACCTCGCGCCGGGTGGCCGAAAAGGCGGGCCTCAAGCCGCAGCTGGTGCATTACTACTTCCGGACGATGGACGATCTGTTCCTGGAGATGTTCCGGCGACGCGCCGAACAGATGCTGCGCTATCACCAGCTCGCGCTGGCCTCGGAGCAGCCGCTGTGGGCACTGTGGGAGCTGAACACCGAACCTGCGGGCACGGCGCTGACCATGGAGTTCATCGCGCTGGCCAACCACCGCAAGGCGTTGCGCGCCGAGATCGCCCGTTACGCTGAGATGTTTCGTACCGAGCAGATCAAAGCGCTGACTGCCGCGATGGAGCGCTACAACATCCCGTTCGAGGAGTTCTCGCCGACGGTCCTGATGGTGTTGATGACAGGTGCCACCCAGACGCTGGTGCAGGAACAGATGCTCGACATGACGGTCGGGCACGACGAGACGCTGCGTTTCGCCGAGAAATGGCTGACCTATCTCGAAGGTGAACGTCGACCCGAAGCCCGGGTTCGCCTGGGATCCCGCACTCAGGGCTAACCGCGCGGGCGGTTCATCACCTTGTCTGCCGCCGCCCAGTGTGCGTCGGACACCCACAACTGCGCGAACAGGTTGATCGCGCGTTCCGGGGTGGCACCGGTGATGACCTCTTTGATGGGCCCGGACGAGTTGTTCGCCAACGAGCTGGCGATCGCGCGCCAGCCTTCGTCGAACGAGGCGCGCGGCAACACCTGATCGACCAGGCCGACCCGTTCGGCACCGGCGGCATCGAGCACGGTTCCGCTGCCGGCGAGCAGCAGCGCCCGGCCACGGCCGACCAGGGCGGCCAGTCTCTCGGCCCCGCCCCACGCCGGCATGATGGCCAGGGCGGACTGGTTGAACCCGATTTTGATGTCGTCAGCGGCAATTCGGATATCTGCGGCTACCGCAACCTCGGCGCCGCCGCCGAGGGCGTGGCCGTTCAGCGCGGCGATCACGGGCGCGGGAAAAGCGGCGATCCGGTCGCAGATGGTGCGCATCCGACGGGCCATCGCTTGCGCTTCGGCCTCGGTTCGCAGCTTGGCCAGTTCCTTGAGGTCGCCGCCGGAGACGAACGCGCGATCGCCGCCACCGCGGATCACCAACGTCTGTGCGCCGTGCGCGCGGTCGAGCGCGTCATCGAGCTGATCCATGGTTTCCGGCGCAATCGCGTTACGCGCCTGCGGTCGATCAATCGTGACAACGGCAAGCCCGCCATCGACCTCGAGGTCGACCATTAACGTGTTCTCCTACTTCGGTATTGGCATTCTCCGAACGGGAGAATAGCATCACCGCAGACCGTTTCCGGCGCCGTGCGATCCCCGTGCGGAGTGCCTCGACGGTCCACTTACGCCCCGGAGTCTTTCACGATGCGCGAAATCCCCGTCGACCTGCGGCAGCGGTACCTGGATCAGGGCTGGTGGACCCCGGACACGCTCGGCGATCTGGTGGCTGCGGGGCTGGCAGCGGCTCCGAGCGCCGAGTTCCGGGTGCACTCGGCGGTGCGTCCCTACCGTGGGGCCTTCGCCGACGTCGAACACACCGCGCGCCGGCTGGCAGCTGGCCTGCGCGCACGCGGTATCGGTCCCGGGGACGTGATCGCCATGCAGTTGCCGAATTGGATGGAAGCCGCGGCGACGTTCTGGGCGGCCGCTCTCCTCGGTGCGGTCATGGTGCCGATCGTGCACTTCTACGGCCGCAAGGAACTGACCCATATCTTTGCCGACGCGCGGCCGCGGGTGTTCCTCACCGCGGAGCGGTTCGGCCGCCTCGAGTTCGACGCGGAGGTCGCGGGGGAGATCCCGCTCATCGGGGTGGTGGGCGGGAGCGAGCGAGCGGTGGTGGGCGGGGGCGAGCGAGCGGTGGTGGGCGGGGGCGAGCGAGCGGTGGTGGGCGGGGGCGAGCGAGCGGTGGTGGGCGGGAGCGGGCGAGCGCTGCCCTTCAGCGCGCTGCTGGCCGAGACCCCGATGACGGGCGTCCTCAGCACCGATCCCGCCCGGCCGGCGCTGATCGCTTACACCTCGGGCACGACCAGCGCCCCGAAGGGCGTCGTCCACAGTCACTACAGTCTGGTCCGCGAAACGCGGCAGTTGGCAGCGCTGTACCCCGCTGACCGGGGAGCGCAGCTCACCGCGGCACCAGTAGGGCATTTCATCGGCATGCTGAACGCGTTGCTCATCCCGGTGCTCGACGGCGCAGCCATCCAGATGGCCGACGTGTGGGACCCCGGTCAGGTGCTCGCGCTGATGGAGAGCGACGGAGTCGCCGTCGGTGGAGGAGCGACGTACTTCATCACCAGCCTGATCGACCATCCCGATTTCCGGCCGACCCACCTGCCTTACATGAAGTACGCCGGGCTGGGTGGCTCGTCGGTGCCGGCCGCGGTGACGCAGCGACTTGCAGGTCTCGGGGTGACCGTCTACCGCTCCTACGGCAGCACTGAGCATCCGTCGATCACCGGCTCGCATCACAGTGCACCCGAAGTCAAGCGGCTGTTCACTGACGGCCGCGTGCTGCCGGGGGTGGAGATGCGGTTGGCCGACGACGGCGAAATCCTTTCCCGCGGGCCGGATCTCTGCCTCGGCTACACCGATGACGCACTGACGGCGAAGTCGTTCGACAACGAGGGCTGGTACCACACCGGCGATATCGGCGTGCTCGACGACGACGGTTACCTGACGATCACGGACCGCAAGTCCGACATCATCATCCGCGGCGGCGAGAACATCAGCGCACTGGAAGTCGAGGACGTTCTGCTCAGCATGCCCGCCATCGCCGAAGTCGCCGTGGTCGCGGTGCCCGACGACCGGCTGGGGGAACGGGCGGCCGCGGTGGTGCGCCTGCGTCCGGGGCACTCGATGCCGGACCTGGACGAGGTGCGTGCACATCTGGCGACGTGTGGGCTGGCCCGGCAGAAGTGGCCCGAGCAGTTGCACCACATCCCGCAGGGCCCGGACTTTCCGCGCACTCCCAGCGGCAAGGTCCAGAAGTTCGTGCTCCGCACGCAGCTGCGCGGGGCCACCGATCCGGAAACGGTCCAGAAATGACCCCGCGAGCAATTGCCACCTAGCCTTTGTGAGAATATGATTCTCACGAACTGGAAGGGAGAATTCCATGGGTCAACTGTCGCACCGGGTCGACATACCATTTCCACTCTTCGATGCGGACAATCATCTGTATGAGCCGCCCGAGGCCATGACCAAGTACTTGCCCAAGGAGTACAAAGACGTCGTCCAGTACGTCGAGGTCAACGGGCGCACCAAGATCGCGCTCAAGGGTCAGATCAGCAACTACATCCCGAACCCCACCTTCTCGGTGGTCGCCAAGCCGGGCGCCTGGGAGGAATACTTCAAGTTCGGCAACCCCGACGGTAAGAGCAAGCGGGAGTTGTTCGGTGAGCCGATGCGGGCCATTCCGGCCTTCTTCGAGCCCGGCCCGCGCCTGGAGAAGATGGACGAGCTGGGCATCGACCGCTCGCTGATGTTCCCGACGCTGGCCAGCCTGATCGAGGAGCGTCTCGCGGACGACCCGGTCGCGATCCACGTGATCGTGCATGCACTGAACGAGTGGCTGTACGACGTGTGGGGCTTCAACTACCAGAACCGCATCTTCACCACCCCGGTCATCACGCTGCCCATCGTCGAGAAGGCGATCGAGGAGCTCGAGTGGGCGGTCAAGCGCGGCGCCCGCGCCATCCTGATCCGCCCCGCCCCGGTCCCCGGGTTCCGCGGCCCGCGGTCGTTCGCGCTGCCCGAGTTCGACCCGTTCTGGCAGAAGTGCGTCGAGTACGACATCTTCGTCGGCATGCACTCCAGCGACAGCGGTTACTCCCGCTACACCTCGGAGTGGGACGGCGGAGCGCAGGAGATGCTGCCGTTCCAGACCAACGCGATGTCGATCCTCAACGAGTGGCGTCCGATCCAGGATGCGGTGGCCTCGTGGGTGATTCACGGTGCGCTGTTCCGGTTCCCGACGTTGAAGGTCGGCATCGTGGAAGCAGGCTCGAAGTGGATGTTCCCGCTGTTGGACTCGATGGCCGAGGTCTACAAGAAGGCGCCCGAGGCATTCGCCGGGAACCCGATGGAAGAGATCAAGAACCGCATCTACGTCAGCCCGTTCTATGAAGAGGGCATCGACGACCTGATCAACCTCATCGGGGTGGACCAGGTGCTCTACGGCTCTGACTGGCCGCACCCGGAGGGTCTGGCCGAACCCACCCACTATGTGACTGCCCTCGATCACCTCGCGCTGGAGGACCAGGCAAAGATCATGGGCGGCAACCTCAGTCGCCTCGTCACCCTGTGACATAGCGGTTGTGACATACCAGCGGCGCTGGTCGTCCATCCCAGAGATGGTCTTGAGCGTCGGCGACCGCTTCGGTGATGCCGAAGCGGTCGTCGACGGCGACCTGCGACTGACCTACGTCGGACTCACCGATCGGGTACGTCGGGCAGCCGGCGCCGTCGCGGCGCTCGGCATCGACAAAGCTGATCGCATCGCGATCTGGGCGCCCAACTCGGCGCAGTGGTTGATCGCCGCGTTCGGGGCCCTCACGGCCGGTGCCGTCGTCGTCCCCGTCAACACCCGGTTCAAACCGGAGGAAGCCGCCGACATCATCACCCGCAGCGGCGCCAAGGCCGTTCTGGTCGAAAAATGCTTCCTGGGACAGGATTTCGCTACACCCGCAGGCGTTCCGGCAATTGATCTCAAGTCCGGGTTCCTCGAGGACGGTGCACCGTTTGCCCGCAAGGTCGACGGTGAGGACATCGCCGACATCATTTATACCTCGGGCACCACGGGGCGCCCCAAGGGCGTGATGATGAACCACCTACAGACACTGCGGCTCTATGAAGAATGGTGCGACCTCGCCGATCTGCGCCAAGGCGACCGCTACCTGGCGGTCAACCCGTTCTTCCACACGTTCGGTTACAAGGCCGGCTGCATCGCCTCGCTGATCCGCGGTGCAACCATCCTGCCGGTACCGGTCTTCGATGTGGACCGGGTGGTGGAACTGATTGCCGCAGAGAAGGTTACGATGCTGCCCGGCCCGCCGACGCTGTACCACTCCTTGCTGGCGGTCGCCGACAAGGCGAAACTGTCGACCCTGCGGGCCGGGGTGACCGGTGCCTCCGACATCCCGGTCGAGCTGATCCGCCGAGTGCACGAAGAATTGCCGTTCAAGACCCTGGCGACCGGCTACGGGCTCACCGAATGCGGAACCGCAACGCTGTCCCGTCCGGGCGACTCGTTCACCGATATCGCAACGACGGTGGGGAAACCGTGCGACGGTATCGACGTGCGCATCGACGACGACGGCGAAGTGCTGGTCCGCGGCTACAGCGTGATGCAGGGCTATCTGGACGATCCGGTGGCCACCGCTGACACGATCGACGCCGACGGTTGGCTGCACACCGGAGACCTGGGTACTTTCACCGACAGCGGCCGCCTGCAGATCATCGGCCGTAAGAAGGACATGTTCATCGTCGGCGGCTTCAACGCCTATCCCGCCGAGATCGAAGGATTCCTCCTCGAGCACCCGGCCGTCGCCCAGGCAGCGGTGATCGGTGTCCCCGATGAACGGCTGGGCCAGGTCGGGCGGGCGTTCATCGTGCTCAAGGGCGACAATGCAGCAGTGAGCGCCGCCGAACTGATCGCATGGAGCAAGGACCGGATGGCCGGCTTCAAAGTGCCGCGCAGCGTGGTGTTCCTCGACGAGATGCCCTTGAACGCCACCGGGAAGGTGATGAAGGACCAGCTCCGGTGAATATCGCGGATGTCTACGAACACCATTCCCTGGTGATCGCATCGGATTTCCGGATACCGGACCCCTCACGGGTCGGGCCACTGCTGCAACGACGCAAAGATGCCCTGGTCGACCTTGGAGCGCACCACGTTCTGGTGTACCGCTCCACCCGCGATGCCGGCCGCGTGCTCGTGATGATCGGCGTACACAGTCGCGAGCCCGTGGTGGATCTGATGCGCTCACGGGTCTTCTTCGACTGGTTCGACGCGGTCGGCGTCGAGGACATCCCCGCGGTGTTCGCCGGTGAGATCGTCGAACGCATCGACACAGCCGAGCCCTCCGATCTGCCACTGCCGCCGGGGGTGGTGGTCTCGGGGATTGTCACTGTCGATGACATCGGGGTGCTCGTCGCCGAATTACAGCGCGCCAAGGGCAGATTGAAGTCCGCCGGTATCAGAAAGATCTGGGTGTTCCACGCCTTCGATGATGCGCAGGAAGTGCTGGTCCTGCAGGAAATCGAGGATGAGGCCACCGCCCGCCGCTGGATCGAGCATCCCGACTCGGCGGCGGCGTGGATGACCCGCGCCGGCGTCGGGGTGTACCCGCCGTTGTTCGTCGGAGTGTTCGACAGCATCGTGCGTGTCGACGAGGCGAACTGACGGAAAGCCGCCGCCAATGTATGTCTGCCTGTGTGCCGGGATCACCAGCCATGCGGTGGCCGACGCGGTGCAGGCGGGGGCCACGACGAGCAACGAGGTGGCCAAGATCTGTGGCGCCGGCCTGGAATGCGGACGGTGCCGGCGCTCGATCCGGGCGATCATCGAGGCGCACAGCAAAGACCGGGTGTGACCGTCAGACCGGTTTGAACTCCGAGATCAGCCACGTGCCGTCCACCTTGGTCAGATGCACCAGCACGCTGCTGTTGGCCAGCGTCGGGTCGGGGCGGTCGGTACTCATCGTGGTCTGATTGACGAACACCAGCACCGTTGCGGTGTTGGGCTGCATCTCCGAAACAGCGGCGCGCACGACGTTGGCCGTGGTCTGCACCTTCTTCTCGGTGGCGGCGGGCTTGACGATCTGATCGGTGAATTGTGAGTAGTACGTGAGGAATTCGCCGGTCAAATGCGATTTGGCAGCGGAGAGGTCGGCATCGAGAGTGTCGGGGGCGTAGGACAGCAACGCGACCGTGCCCTCGCGGGCTGCCTGCAGGGCGGACTGTTCTGCCGCGGGAGAGGTCTGCTGGCTCGGGCGGTACTGGGCGAAGTAGAGCCAGGCGGTGACCGAGGCGGCTGCGATCAACAGGACGCCGAGCACTGCGAGACCTGCTGTCACCGACGCGCGACGGCGAGACGTGCTCGAGCCGTCCGCTACCGAAGATTCGGCTTCATCGGCTTCGCTCGGTTCCGCCACGTCGTCTGTCTCGGTGTCGGAATCAGCGGGTAGCTCAGCGGTCTGGATCTGATCGAGGTCGCCCTCGGCCGTGGGGACTTCACCGGTGGACGATTTCTGGTCAGTGCTCACGGTACGAACTCGACTTTCGACATCTTGATCTGGTCGCCCTCCCGGTTGACGGTCACGCTCAACCGCCAGATGCGCGGGTTGGGCTGCTTGCTCACCGAATTGGCGACTTGCGAGGTGGCGGCCACCAGGACAGTGGCCGCATCATCGGACATCGTCTCGACCGCGGTGGCGTTCACCGTGGCCGTGGTGACCACCTTGGATTCCTTCATCACCGCCAGGAAGTCGTTGGTACTACTGGCGAAGTCGTCGCGGAACTCGCCGGTGGTGCTGTCGATGACCCGCTGAATGTCGTCCTGGGCGTTGTTGAAGTCCAGCGACATCAGGTTCACCACGCCTTGTCGTGCCGCGGCGGCGAACTCACTCTGCTGTTCCCGTACGCGATCCAGCTGGCGGTCCTGGTAGAGGAAGTAGGCACTCAGGGCGATCAACACCAGCACGGCGATGCCGGCAGCCGATTCACCGACGGTTCGCAATGCGCCGCGGGTGAGCCATCGCCGAGGAGACAGTTTCCGCCTGGTATCGGAAGCGGCCTCGCCGGCAGGTTCGGCGACCGGGTCAGCTTCGGGTGGGAAGATTTCGTTGGCCGCGGCTGCTTCGGACACCCGCCGCTCACGCAGTTGTTGTGCACGGGTGCGCGCTGCAGCGGCCTGGGCTTCGGCTTCAGCGGCCTCCGCCTCGGCCAGTTCCGCCTGCCGCAAGGCCTCGGTGGTACCGGTACGGGTCTCACTCACCGGCGGTCACCGTGGGCGCCAACCGATGTCGCGGCGAGTAGTGCCTCGCTGGACGGCATCATGACCTCCTGGTTCGTCCCGGTTTCGGAAGCGAGAATGACGTTACTCCCATTGTCTGAGTGCGAACCATCTCACACCCGTCGTGCGGATGGAAGTCCCGATCTAGCTGCGGAAACGGCATTTCCAGATTTGGACTGCCGCCAAGCTCGCGACCCAGTATCGACGCGATACTGTGGGCTGCGTCACGAGGATGTCGTGGTAGTTGACGAAAGTCAAGAACATCTCACCCAATGGGAGACCTGCGCCACCACGACATCGGCCGCCCGAGCACAGGCTCGGGCGGCCGACGGTGACGCAGACTTTCGACTATCCGACGTGCTCGTCGGCGACGGTCAGCGCGGCATCGAGGATGCGCAGTCCCTCGGCCACCTCGTCATCGGTGATATTGCAGGCAGGCACTGCGTGAATCCGGTTGAAGTTGGCAAACGGCAGCAGCCCGCCCGACTTGCACGCCCCGATGACGGCGTTCATCGCGGGGCTGGAGCCGCCGTAGGGTGCCAGTGGCTCCCGGGTCTGCTGATCAGCAACCAACTCGATCGCCCAGAACACTCCGAGCCCACGCACCTCACCGACCGAGCGATGCTTGGCGGCCAGGTCGCGCAGACCTGGTCCGAGCACGTCGGCGCCGATGCGCTTGGCGTTGGCCACCATGCCCTCGTCCTCCATCGCATTGATGGTCGCCACCGCCGCAGCGCACGCCAGCGGATGGCCGGAATAGGTGAGCCCGCCCGGGTAGGCGCGGTCGGCGAACGTCGCGGCGATCTTCTCGCTGATCGCCACACCGCCCAGTGGGACGTAACCGGAGGTCACACCCTTGGCGAAGGTCATCAGGTCCGGGGTCACGTCGAAGTTCTGGATCGCGAACCACTCGCCGGTGCGGCCGAAACCGGCCATCACCTCGTCGGCGATGAACACGATGCCGTACTTGTCGCAGATCTCCCGCACGCCCGCCATGTATCCGGGCGGCGGCACCATGATGCCCGCGGTACCCGGGACCGACTCGAGGATGATCGCGGCGAACGAGGTTGCGCCCTCGTGCTGGATCAGCCGCTCCAGGTACTCGAGTGCGCGCTCGGATTCCTGCTGTTCGTTCTCCGCGTGGAACGACGAGCGGTAGAGGAACGGGCCGTTGAAATGCACGACACCACTGCTGGCGTAGTCATTGGGCACGCGCCGGGGGTCACCGGTGACGTTGATCGCGGTGTCGGTGCCACCGTGATACGAGCGGTAGCGCGACAGCACCTTGTAGCGACCGGTGTGCAGGCGTGCCATCCGGATCGCGTGCTCGACGGCATCGGCGCCGCCGTTGGTGAAGAACACCCGGTTCAGGTCACCCGGGGTGCGTTCGGCGATCAGCCGGGCCGCCTCGGAGCGCGCCGCATTGACGTGCTGTGGCGCGACGGTGCAGAGCTTGGCGGCCTGCTCGGCGATGGCCGCGACCACCTTCGGGTGCTGGTGGCCGATATTGGTGAAGACCAACTGCCCGGAGAAGTCCAGCAGTTTGTTGCCGTCGCCGTCCCACACGTACTGGCCGTCGGAGGCCACGATCGTCATCGGCTTGATCTGGGCCTGCGCCGACCACGAGTGGAACACGTGTTTGCGGTCCAGTTCGTAGGCGTGCGCGCCCTCGGCCAGCGCGGTGTCGAGATCCTGGCCGGACGGCAGGAGTTCAGATGTCACAGAAGTCATGAATTACCTCTTCGGTAGGGGGCGTCGAGAGTGCAGTTGTGCGCGCTGTTCCCGCGTTTTGTACAACAGCTGCACCCTCGGCGCGACGGGGGTCAGTTGTTCTGGGGGAAACCGAGATTGATGCCGCCGTGGCTGGGGTCGAGCCAGCGAGTGGTGACCACCTTGCCGCGGGTGAAGAAGTGCACACCTTCGGTGCCATGGGCGTGGGTGTCGCCGAACAGGGAGTTCTTCCAGCCACCGAAGCTGTAGTAAGCGGTCGGCACCGGGATCGGGACGTTGATGCCGACCATGCCGACCTCGACCTCGTTCTGGAACCGCCGCGCAGCGCCACCGTCGTTGGTGAAGATGGCGGTGCCGTTGCCGTAGGGGTTGTTGTTGATCAACTCCAGGGCCTCGTCGTACGTGTCGACGCGGACCACCGACAGCACGGGACCGAAGATCTCGTCGGTGTAGACGCTCATTTCGGGGGTCACGTTGTCGATCAGGGTGGGCCCGAGCCAGAAGCCGTCTTGTCCACCGTCGGCGGTGACCTTGCGGCCGTCGACGACGATCGTGGCGCCGTCGGCCTCGCCGGCGTCGATGTAGGAGGCGACCTTGTCGCGGTGGGCCTTGGTCACCAGCGGGCCCATGTCCGAATCCTTGGTGCCATCACCGGTTTTGAGGGTGTGGGCACGCTCGGCGATCTTGGCGACCAGCTCGTCGGCGATGGGCCCGACGGCCACGGCCGCCGAGACGGCCATGCAGCGCTCACCGGCGGAACCGAAGCCGGCGTTGATCATCGCGTCGGCCGCCAGGTCCAGGTCGGCGTCGGGCAGGATCACGGCGTGGTTCTTGGCGCCGCCGAGGGCCTGCACGCGCTTGCCGTGCATGGTGGCGGTGGAGAACACGTACTGGGCGATCGGGGTCGAGCCGACGAAGCTGATCGACTTCACCTTGGGGTTGGTGAGCAGCTCGTCGACGGCCACCTTGTCACCCTGCAGGACGTTGAAGACTCCGTCGGGCAGGCCGGCTTCGGTCCACAGTGCCGCGATCCAGAGTGCGGCGGAGGGGTCCTTCTCCGAGGGCTTGAGGACGACGGTGTTGCCGGCGGCGATGGCGATGGGGAAGAACCACATCGGCACCATGGCCGGGAAGTTGAACGGGGAGATGATGCCGGTCACGCCGAGGGGCTGGCGGATCGAGGCCACGTCGACGTTGGTCGAGGCGTTCTCGGTCATGCCACCCTTGAGTAGATGGGGGATGCCGCAAGCGAATTCGACGACCTCTTGACCGCGGGTGACCTCACCCAGAGCGTCGGAGAGCACCTTGCCGTGCTCGGCGGTGATGAGCGCGGCTAGCTCGTCTTTGCGGGAGTTGAGCAGCTCGCGGAATGCGAACAGGATCTGTGAACGCTTGGCCAGCGAGGTGTCGCGCCAGGCTGGGAACGCCGCGGCGGCCGCGTCGATCACCGAACGCGCGTCCTCGACATCGGCCAGTGCGACCTCTCCGGTGACCATGCCGGTGGCCGGGTTCGTCACCGGGGCGGTGCGCTCGCTCGCGCCGGCGAAGTTCTTGCCGTTGGCCCAGTGGCCGATTGCGGTGACTTTCTTGGCTCCGGCGGTGCCGGATCCCGGAAGTGTGACTGTCACAGTTGTCCTGTCGTGGTCGGTATGGTGCCCTCTCAGTGTCGACCCCGGGGATCCACTCTTACCCCGACGTTGTGTATTGCGCACGTGCGAAGAATTTACGATATGTAAATGACGCTGACAATCAGGGAGATTCTCGACCTGCCGGTACTGCAGGCCGGTGCGCCGGAGATCGTCGGCGGGGCCGCGGACCCGGGTGCGCTGGACCGTGGTGTGCGATGGGTGCACGTCAGCGACCTGGCCGATCTGTCCAACCTGCTGGAGGGCGGTGAGCTGGTACTCACCACCGGGGCCGCCCTGGCAGACCCCCACACCCGCGATCACTACCTCTCTCGGTTGGCTGCCGCCGGTGCGGTGGCGGTGATCGTCGAACTGGGCACGCACGTCATCGAGATCCCGCCGAGCATGCTGGCCGCCCGGGAGACCCTGCCGCTGCCCCTGGTGGCACTGCACCGCACGGTGCGCTTCGTGGAGGTCACCGAAGAGGTTCACCGTCGCATCGTCGCCGAGCAGTACGCCGAGGTGGACTACGCGCGCCGGGTGCACGAAGCGTTCACCGCGCTGAGCATGCGCCGGGCCACTGTCGACGACATCGTGGCGGCCACCGCGGACATGCTGGACACGCCGGTGGTGCTGGAGGATCTGAACCGCCAGGTGCTGGCATTCGCAGCGCGCGGGGTGCGCACCGCCGAGCTGCTCGACGACTGGGACCGCCGCTCCCGCCTGTCATCGACCGACGGCTGGTTGAGCCGGGCCGTCGGTCCCTACCGTCAGGAGTGGGGCAGGTTGATCGCGCCGCGCCTCGATGCCAACGTCGGGCCCGATGAGCGTGCGGCCATGACCGTCGAGCGCGCCGCCCAGGCGTTGGCGCTGCATCACATGACCGAACAGGGCCGGACGTCCCTGGAGCTGCGGGCGCAGAGCGGGCTCGTCGACGATCTGCGCCAGCACCGGGTGCGCGACGAAGCGGAGGCGACCTCCCGTGCGCACGCGCTGGGGCTGCGTCCGGCGCTGACCTACATTCCGATCACGGTGCGTCCGCAGCACGCCCACTCCAATGACCAGGTGCTGGTCCAGCAGCGACGGGCGAGCACGCTGGATGCACTCGTCCACGCCATCCGCGCCGGCGGTCACACGGTGCTCACCGCGGCCGGCGATGACGGCCAGATCCACGTGCTGCTGGCCCCGCAACGAACCCCGACCAACCGCGATTACTCGCTGGACACGGTGCTCACCCGGATCTGCACGGACATCCGCCGTGCCGTCCACCGGATCAACGGTGTCGCAAAGTGTTTCATCGGGGTCGGTCCGGAATCGAGCCGGCTGCTCGATGCCGCCGACGGCCTGGCGGAGTCGGTGTACGTCGCCGAGGTCGCCGCCAGCCTGGCCCGGGATGGCAGAACCACCGCGGAACGCCCGTTCTACCGGGCCGCCGACGTCCGACTGCGCGGACTCGTCGCCCTCATCCGCACCGACCCGCGGGCGCAGGCCTTCGCCGAGACCGAGCTGCGGGGCCTCCTGGCGCACCGCGCCCAACGCGGCGAACAGGGCGCGGCGACCTTCGAGCTGTTGCGGGTGTTCCTCGAATGCGGCGGCAACAAGACCGATGTCGCCAACCGGCTGCACCTGTCCCGGCCGACCCTCTACGCCCGGCTGGCCGCGTTGCAGCGGCTGCTCGGTGTCGACCTCGAGGACGCCGAGTCCCGCACGTCACTGCATGTCGCGGTGTTGATCCTCGATCGGGGGCCGGCTCACAGGTGTGACACCTGCTCGTTCCGCATCACGGCACCCGAGGGTGTGTTGGGATTGGCAGGTGCCGGAGGAACCCCAGGATCCCGTTGCCGATGAGCGAGCTGAGCCCGCGGTGGTGGCCCGCGGAATCCGGATGAGCGGACCCTGGGGCCCGGTGTACGGGCCCGTCGACCTCGAGGTCGACGCCGGCGGCGTCACCGTCCTGGTGTGCCCGGCCGGTTCCGGCCGTACGGCATTGTCGTTGACCCTGGCCGGCCGGATGCGGCCGCAGGAAGGAAAGCTGACCGTCTTCGGCCGGTCGAAGGCCAGGGGCATCTTCGCGATCGCGGCACTGGCGGGTATCGAGGAACTCGACCCGGTGGCGGCATCGGTCACTGTGGGGGATCTGGTCACCGAGAAGCTGCGCTGGGATGCGTCCTGGTACCGGCTGATCCGGCGGGCCGATGAGGACGACCTCCGGCAGGTCTGCGGGCCGGTGTTCGGGGATCTTGCGCTGCCCTCGCTGCATGAATACGTCGAGGAACTCACCGAACTCGATGGGCTGCTCCTGCGGATCGCGCTGGCCAACACCACCCGTCCGCCACTGTTGGTGGTGGGCGATCTGGAGCAGGTGGGCAGCGACCAGAGCCGTGCCGTGCTGTTGGAACGACTGATCGAGCTGGGTCGTGCGCAGACGGTCATCACCGCGACCGTCAACGGCGTCGCAAACCGGGATGTCCGGGCGCAGATCGCCGTGGAAAACGTCTCGCGGGCCGAGCTGGTTGCTTCAAAGAGGGGGTCTGATTGATGGTGTTGGCCGGATTGTCACTTGGCACGGACCTCAAGCGGTACTCCCGGGGAGTGTTACCCCGGATCGCGTTACTGACGATCATCGTGTTGCCGCTGTTGTACGGCGCGATGTACCTCTGGGCGTTCTGGAATCCGTTCAACGAGGTGAGCAAGGTCCCCGTCGCGCTGGTCAACGAGGACCGTGGTGCGGTTGCCCAGGGCGAGCAGTTGCGGGCCGGCGACGAGGTTGCCGCGTCGCTGAAGGCCTCCGGCCAGTTGGACCTCCATGAGATGTCGGCACAGGAGGCGGCCGACGGTGTGGCCAGTGGCAGGTACTACTTCTCGATCACGTTGCCGCCGAACTTCAGTGAGAGCATCGCCTCGCCGGCCGAGGGAGATCCGCAACAGGCCAATATCCGCTTCAATTTCAACGACGCCAACAACTACCTCGGCACGGTCATCGGAGAGAACGTCTCACGGGAACTGCTCAACGAGGTCAACTCCAAGATCGGGGAACGCACCGTCGGCACGGTGGTGACCGGCCTCTCCGACGCCGGCGAGGGACTCGACCAGGCCGCCGACGGTGCCGGCCAGCTGGCAGCGGGACTGCACACCGCCAATGACGGCGCCCACGAGCTGGCCACCGGAGCCGACGCGCTGGCAGCGGGGCTGAGTACCGCCCGTGGCGGGTCCGCGCAATTGGCAGCAGGCACACAGCAATTGGCCACCTCCGTGGACAAGGCGACCGACCCGCTGCTCAAGGTGCTCGACCGGGTGGCTGCTCTGCATCTGAACCCCGAGGTGGTGAGCCGCACCGCCCAGCATCTCAGCGGCGCGGTGCGCTCGACGACCGACCGGATTGCCGCGCTCAACATCAATCAGGCCCAGGCCGCAGCCACCGTCGATGCGGCTGTCGCCCTGCTGCGCAACCATCCCGATCCCACTGTTCGTGACGTGGGCGAATCCCTGGCCGGGGCCCAGGAGCTGCTGAAAGCCCAGGGCATCGACCCGACCACCGATGCCGGGCTGATCCGGCTGCGCGACAGTGCGGCTCAGCTCGAAGCCGAGTTCGGCGACTCTCACAGTCAGCTGCGCACCTTCCTCACCTCCGCGCTCACCGGCGGCCTGCGTGCCGACGTGGCCAGCCTGCGCAACGGGGTCGACCAGCTCAACACCGGGGCTGCTCAGCTGTCGCAGGGTCTGGTTCAGCTGGGCAGCGGTGGCCAGCGGTTGGCGACGGGGGCCAATGAGCTGGCCGTCGGCACCAACCGCCTCACCGCGGGCGGTGAGGAGCTGGCCACCAAGCTGAGAGAGGGTTCGGCGCAGGTGCCGTCGTGGAGCGCGGAGCAGCGCACCGAAGTGTCCCGCACCTTGGCGGCCCCGGTGGCGCTGGACCTGGTCAACAACCATCCCGCCGCGACGTTCGGTACCGGGTTCGCGCCGTTCTTCCTGCCGCTGGCGTTGTTCATCGGTGCCCTCATCATCTGGATGTTGTTGACGCCCTTGCAGTCCCGACCGATTGTCAGTGGCCTGGGTGCGCTGCGGGTGGTGCTCGCGTCGTACTGGCCGGCGCTGTTGATCGCGGTCTGCCAGGTGGTGGTGATGTACGCGGTGGTGCACTTCGGCGTCGGCCTGAAAGCGGTCTACCCCCTGGGTACGGTGGCATTCCTGATCCTTGTCGCAGCGGTGTTCCTGGCCATCATTCAGGCTTTCAACGCGCTCTTCGGCGTTGCCGTGGGACGGGTGGTCACTCTGGCTTTCCTGATGCTGCAACTGGTGTCCGCCGGTGGGATCTATCCGGTGGAGACCACGGCCAGGCCCTTCCAGATCATCCACCCATATGACCCGATGACATACGCCGTCAACGGTTTACGACAGCTGACGGTGGGTGGGGTCGATTCGCGGCTGTGGGTGGCGATCGCCGTGCTGAGTGGGTTGCTGGCCGTCGCGTTGGCCGGCAGTTCGTGGGCAGCCAGACGGAACCGGCAGTACACCATGGAACGTTTGCACCCGCCGATCGAAGTCTGATGTGTGGATTCTCAGCGGCGCTGAGACTCCATATCCCAGTGAAACCTTCATCATCTGGCGGGCCACGATGAGGCGCTGGATCTCGCCGGCGCCCTCCCAGATCCGCTCCACCCGCAGCTCGCGGAACATCTACCGGCGAATGCAGCTGGCTGGATGTGACAGACCTCGGACTGGACCGCTTCGACGCCGACGGGCACAGCCGACGGGCGCCGGAGCCGACTGGCGCCGGAGCCGATCTCGCTGCCATTCCCAGACACCGCATTCGCAGAACATGCTGCCCAAGAAAGGATTTCGTCGTGACCCAGGTCGACATCACGCCGATAATGCGCGGCGCCGCCGGTATCTGGCAGTGCGCCCCGGGGCCGTCGCACTGGACCCTGACGACCAACGAGGTGAATCTACCTCGTCGCGGTGTCCCGACGGGCTGGACCGGCACCTGGCACATCCAGGACACCGTCAGGAAGGTCTACTCGATCTTCTAGCCGACGAGCCCGACCAGGCGTTCAGCTCAAACCGGTGGCGGAGCGCCGCCGTCGGGAGATCGCATCCACGCTCGCCGCCAACAGCAGCACCCCGCCGGTGACCAGGAAGTTGATATAGGACGACTGGTTCAGCAGTCCGAGCCCGTTGGCGATCGTCGCGACCACGACCCCGCCGATCACCGCATCCAGGGCCCGGCCCTTCCCGCCGAACAGGCTGGTGCCGCCGATGACTGCGGCGCCCACTGCGTACAGCAGGGTGTTTCCCGCGCCCGAGGACGCCGACACCTTGCCGGCGTACGACGCGGCGATGATGCCACTCAACGCCGCGAGCGACGAACACACGATGAACACCGACATCCGGATGCGGTCGACCGAGATGCCCGCCCGCCGTGCGGCTTCGGCGTTACCACCGACGGCGTAGATGTGTCTGCCGTAGGACGTCCGGTTGAGGACCAGGGTCAAGACGATCAGCAACACCAGGATCATCGGCAGCACATACGGGATGCCGCGGATCTCGACGTTCGGGTTGACGCTGCGGTTGACACTGAGCACGTAGGTCACGCCCAGCGTCACCACGGCGACACCGAGGATCCGGCCGATCACGACCCCGAGGGGGGAGTGGGCCAGACCCAGGGCGGACTTGGTGCGATACCGGTAGCCCTCCAGCGCGGCGAACCCGATGACCAGCACGATCGCGATCACCCACCCCGCGGTCACCGACAGGTTGCTGATGGTGATCCCCCGGATGACCGGATCATCGACACGCACGGACCCGCCCTCGCCGATCAGCTTCAGCGTGACGCCCTGCAGCCCGAGGAAGAACGCGAGCGTGACCACAAACGACGGGATACCGAGTTTTGCCCGTAGCAGGCCGATCACCAGCCCGATGACCGCACCGGCGGCGATGCCTGCCAGCATCGCGGCCCACCACGGCGAGCCCGCACCCACCATCGTCAGCGCCATGGCACACGCCGCCACACCGCCGGCCACCCCGGCGGAGAGGTCGATATCGCCGAGCAGCAGCACGAAGACCAGGCCCATGGCGAGCACACAGATGGACCCGGCCTGCGTGACCAGGTTGGCGAGGTTGAGCGCGGACAGGAACCGATCGTTGGCCAGGCCGAACACCACGAACAACACGACGAGACCGAGAACCGCGGGCAGCGAACCCATGTCGCCGCCGCGGACCCGCCGCAGGTAGCTGCGCGCCGCATCGCCGAAGGTCTCGTCGACATGAGCGTCGACGGAGAAATCGGATTCCGCCGCCGTGTTTTTCGGCTGGGAACTGACTGTGGTCATGGAGGTGTCCTTCACGTCCGTCACATCGACTCGGCGGCCTCGGCCGGCGCCAGCCCGAGGCTGCCCGACCGGCCGGCGGTGATCAGCTCGACCACCTGGCTGTGGGTGACGTCGGTGGTCTTGACGTCGGCGGCCACCCGGCCCAGGTAGAGCGCACAGATCCGGTCGGCGACTTCGAAGACGTCGACCATGTTGTGTGAGATCAGCACCACGCCCACGCCCTTGTCGGCCAGCCGGCGGACCAGGTCGATGACCTGGCGGGTCTGCGCGACACCGAGTGCGGCCGTGGGTTCGTCGAGCAGCACCACTTTGGAGTTCCACAGCACCGACTTGGCGATCGCCACCGTCTGGCGCTGACCGCCGGACAGGCTCGAGACCGTCTGTCGCACCGACTTCACCGTGCGCACCGACAGCGACATCAGCGCTTCCCGCGCCATGGTCTCCATCCGCGCCTCATCGAGCATCCCGCGGTGTTTGAGTTCGCGCCCGAGAAACATGTTTTCGACGATGTCGAGGTTGTCGCACAGTGCGAGGTCCTGGTAGACGACTTCGACGCCGAGTTCCGAGACATCGTTGGGACTGTGCACGGTAACCGGTTTGCCTTCGAAGAGGTAGGTGCCGGTGTCGATCGAATGAATGCCGGCAATCGCTTTCACCAGCGTCGACTTTCCGGCGCCGTTATCGCCTACCAGCGCGGTGACCTCACCGGGGTAGACCCGGAAATCCACATCGTGCAGCACATGCACCACACCGAAACTCTTGTTGACACCCTGCAATTCGAGCAGCGGCGTACGTGGTCCCGACTCAACCCCGGCGGTCATCTGCGCTCAGACCCCGGCCGCGGTGCACATCGCCGCGAACTGCCCGGCGCACACCTCGTCCTTGGACTGGCCACCGTCGGTGAACACCACGTCGACGGTCTCCTTGGTGATCGCCTTCGGCGTCAGGAGCACCGAGGGGACGTCGCGCCCGCCCTGGTCGTCGCGGGAGGTGCTGTTGGTGTCCGGTTGCTTGCCGGTCGCGAGCGCGATCGCAGCCTCGGCCAGCGCACCGGCTTCTTCGGTGGCCGATTTGTACACCGACATGCACTGCGTTCCCGCAAGGATGTTCTGCAGGCCCTCGACGGTGGCGTCCTGCCCGGTGACCGGCACCTGTCCGGCGCGCTTGTTCTTCTCCAGAATCGAGATGACCGACCCGGCGAGACCGTCATTGGCCGCGTAGACGCCGTCGACCTTGCCGTCGGCGGCAGTGTAGAGCTGTTCGAAGATCGTCACGGCCTTGTCGTTGTCCCAGTCGGGCACGGCCTGCTCACCGACCGCCGTGATGGTCGGGGTGGCGTCGAGGACCGAGTGCGCGCCGGCCGAGAACAGGGTGGCGTTGTTGTCGGTGGGGGAGCCGTTGAGGAACACGACGTTGGCAGGTCTGCCGCCCAGACAATCGACGAGGCCCTGGCCTTGCAGCTCACCGACTTTCGTGTTGTCGAAGGAGATGTAGACATCGGCCGAACCCCCGAGGGTCAGCCGGTCGTAGTCGATCGTCTTGACGCCCTGGGCGGCGGCTTTCTGCTGGATCGAGGCGCCGCTGTCGGAGTCGAGGTTCACCAGGGCCAGAACCGTCACTCCGTCGGCGATCATGCCGTCGGCAATGGTGGCCATCTGGTCGGCCGACCCCTCAGCGTTCTGGATGCTGTATTCGACGCCGGCTTCCTTGAACGCGGATTCGAGCGCGGGCCGGTCCTTGGTCTCCCACCGCACCGACGACTTGGTGTCCGGCAGGATGACCCCGATCTTGCCTTTGCCGGACTGCTCACCTCCGCCGCCGGAGTCGGAACTGCTGCATGCGCTGAGCGTCACGCCGATGACGGCGGCCAACGACAGGGCGGTAAGCAGGGTGCTCGTGCGTTTCACGGAACTCGCCTCCGGGGATGTGAAGTGATGTGCGGATGTGTGGTGGTGGCGCGGACCGTAGGGCCGAGCTTTTGTTGTCTCGAGCAACTTATAACGTGACTCACATCACGTCCAGCAGAATGACTCATCTGTGTCCGTAGCCCGGCCGGCGCGCGCTACCGGGCGCCCAACAGGTGCTCGATAGCCAGTTGGTTCAGCTTGACGAACCCGAAACCCTTTGCACCGAAATAAGAGTCGGCATCGAAGTCCTCGTACGCAGACCGGTCTGCCAGCAGGTCGGCATACGTTTCACCGGGGTCGAGGGTGGGGGTCTTCAGCTCAGCCACCTTTGCCTGCGCCATCGCCTCCGCGACAGCCGGGTCGGAGCGGAAGGTAGCGGCCCTGGCGCGCAGCAGCAGATACATCCGCATATTCGCCGCCGCCGACTCCCACACCCCGTCGATGTCTTCGGTGCGGCTGGGCTTGAAGTCGAAATGCCGCGGGCCCGAATAGGCGGGACCCCCGGTGGGCCCGCCGTGTTCGAGCAGGTCCACCAAGGCGAAGGCGTTGGCGAGGTCACCGTGGCCGAAGACGAGATCCTGGTCGAACTTGATCCCGCGCTGGCCGTTGAGATCGATGTGGAACAGCTTGTCGCTGTAGAGCGCCTGGCTGATGCCGTGCATGAAGTTGAGTCCGGACATCTGTTCGTGGCCGGTTTCGGGGTTGACGCCCACCAGCTCGGGATGCGCCAGGGTGTCGATGAACGCCAGCGCGTGGCCCACTGTCGGGAGCAGGATGTCGCCGCGTGGCTCGTTGGGCTTGGGTTCGATGGCGAACCGCAGCGGTAAGCCCTGGTCGATGGCGTACTGGCACAGCAGGTCGAGAGCTTCACCGTAGCGGGCCAGGGCGGCACGGACATCTTTGGCGGAGTCGTATTCGCTGCCCTCGCGTCCACCCCACAGCACAAACGTCTGAGCGCCGAGCTCGGCGGCCAGGTCGATGTTGCGCAGCACCTTGCGGAGCGCGAACCGGCGCACCGTGCGGTCGTTGCTGGTGAAGCCGCCGTCCTTGAACACCGGCTGGGTGAACAGGTTGGTGGTGACCATCGGCACCACCATCCCGTGGGCTCGCAGTGCCGCGGTGAGCCGGTCGATGGCACGTCGGCGTTCGGCCTCGGAGCTGCCGAAGGCGAACAGGTCGTCGTCGTGGAACGTCAGCCCGTAGGCCCCCAGTTCGGCGAGCCGCTCGACTGCTTCGACGGCATCGAGAGCGGGGCGCGTGGCGACGCCGAAGGGATCGTTACCGGTCCAGCCGACTGTCCACAAGCCGAAGGAGAATTTGTCGGCGGGCCGGGGAATCAGATCGTCGACTGCCGACACGCTGGATTCGAGAACGGACATGTGATGCTCCTCGGGGATCATGGCGTGGACGTTCGCAGCGCCATGTAGGCAAAACGGGTATTTGTTCTGCAAGCGAACTTAAGATGTGGGCTGAGCCACTGTCAAGGACTGAATGTGAGGCTGAAGAGCGATGAATGACCGCCGCGCCGCGCGGGTCGGCACCAGTACCGATGACGTCCGCCGACGCAACCTGTCCAGTGTGCTCACTCTGGTGCACCACAACAGGGCGCTCAGCAGGGCGGAGCTGACCCGGCGGACGGGGCTGTCCCGGTCGACCATCAAGGACCTGGTCGAAGAACTCGCCGAGCGTGGGCTGGTGGTCGAGTCGCCGGCGCTGGGGGTGTCGCAGGTCGGCCGCCCCAGTCCTATCGTGAGCCCGGGGAATCAGGCTCTGGCCGTGGCGATCACTCCGGAAGTCGACGCCATCACCGTCGGAGTGGTGGGCATGGGCGGGCTGGTGCTCAACGAGATCCGGTGCCCGACCGAGAGGGTCCCCACCGTTTCGGACGCGGTGACCATCGCCGCGGCCACCATCGACAGGATCCGCGAAGGCCTTGATCAGGGCCACACGCTCACCGCCGTCGGCGTCGCTGTTCCCGGTCTGGTGCATGGCCCGGGATCTGCGGTGCAGCTGGCGCCGAACCTGGATTGGCACGACGCCGAGATTGGCCAAATGCTCAGCAAGGCAACGGAATTGCCGGTGTATGCGGCCAATGACGCCAATGTGGGCGCAGTCGCCGAACATCTCTTCGGAAGGCATGGCAACGCCGATCACATGATCTATGTCAACGGCGGCCCCAGCGGTATCGGCGCCGGTTTCGTGGTGGCCGGAAGTCTGCTCGGTGGGGTGGCCGGATACGCCGGCGAGCTGGGACATACCTATGTCGGCGGCCGCGAGCGGTGCCACTGCGGCAGCGTCGGTTGCCTGGAGACCGAAGTCACCCAGGCACCGTTGCTGAGGTTGCTCACCGAACTGGACAACCATGAGTCCGACGACCACCCGGTGACCCACAACGGGGCCGAGCTGGACGTGATCAATCGGCAAGCCCGGTCGCTGGCCATCGCTCTGGGCAACGCGGTCAACATGCTGAACCCGAGGCTCATAGTGCTGGGCGGCTTCCTGCGCCTGTTCTGCGCCTATGCCGCCGAGGTACTGCGGGGTGAGCTGTCGTACCGGAGTATGCGGGCGCCACGGGACCTGGTGCGTGTTGTGCCGGCCAACCTGGGTTCGGAGACCCTGATGATCGGCGCGGCCGAGCTGGCGTTCGCACCGTTGCTTGCGAATCCGGGGGACTACTGAACCGGACTACCGGACGGCGATCACCAGCGCATCGACTGCGACCGCGCCCTCGGTCGAGAGGATCACGGGGTTGGCCTCGACAGCTGTCAGGCTGTGGCCGAGTTCGACTGCCAGGCAGGAGAATTCGACGACGACCTCGACCAGCGCGAGAGCGGCTTTCACTGCTCATCCGGTGGACCTGTGTGCCCGAAGGTCGTGGTGGCCGGAGCTGAATAGATCTCGTCGTTCAGCAGGCGGAATCGGGTTCCTGATCTTCGACACAGGGATGTGGTCCTGGCGTCGCATCGTCCTGCGAACAGGCCAGCGCCTCGCCCACGGCGCGTTGCGCCAGCTCGTGCAATGTCGTGCGCTGGTCGTCGTCGAGTGCAGTGAGCACCCGTCGTTCGACGTCGATCAATACGGCCTCGATATCAGCCAGCCGGTCGGCTCCGGCCTGGGTGAGGGCGACCTTGTGCCTGCGGCGGTCCGGCGGACGTCGACGGCGTTCGATCAGGCCGAGGTCTTCCAGTTCGTTGAGGAGTCCGACGACGTTGGTCGGATCAATCCGCAACATCCCGGCGAGTTCGGACTGCTGACGTTCGCCGAAGTCGCGCAGCAGTGTCAGGGCGATGACGTGGCGGGCGCGGAGGCCGAATCGTGCGATCTCGGATTCGGACTCGGTGCGCAGTCGGCGAGTCAGTTGCTCCAGTAGCGGGCCCACCAACTGCTGGTTCGGCGAGACAACGGGGAGCTCGGTCACGTACCCAGGTTAGTGGAATAGATCGATCGTATATCTGGTATAGATAGTTTGTCATACACAAACTATCGATGGGGCATCAGATATGGCACACCTTCTCCACATCGACACCTCCATTCAGGGCATGCGTTCGATCAGTCGTCGGCTGACCGCAAGAGCAGCGGCGCGCTGGCGGGCCGCTCACCCGGAAGGCACGGTGACCTACCGCGATCTCGCCGAGGATCCGTTGCCGCACCTGGATGGGGCCGGTGGCCTGGCGGCGATGGTGCCCCCGGATCAGCACACCCCGGCGCAGGCGGCTGTCTACGCGCGCAGCCTGGCGCTGATTAACGAGATCAAGGAAGCCGATACCGTTCTCGTCGGGCTGCCGCTGTACAACTTCGGACCGCCGAGCACTCTCAAGGCCTGGGTGGACCACCTGATCGTTCCCGGAGCGTCCTACGATCCCGCTACCCACCAGGGACTGCTCGGTGACACCGAGCTCATCGTGCTGGCGGCCCGTGGTGGGGGATATGGCAGCGGCACCCCTCGGGAAGGCTGGGACCACGCGCAAGCCTGGTTGCCACACGGGCTCGCGATGACCGGACTCGTGCCCAAGCTCATCACTGCTGAGCTGACGATGGCGCCGGAAAATCCGGCCATGGCCGAACTGCGGCCCCTGGCCGCCCAGAGCCTCGCCGCCGCCGAAGCCGCCGTCGATCAACTCTGGGCGACGTCGCCGGTGCCTGCGTAACGCGTTGTGCCCGTGGTCATCGCAACCGACCGATCACTGGGCCAGGTCAAAGGCCTTGACCACCTTGGTGGGGCGGATGCGGACGACGAGCTCGCCGGGGACGCTGTTGCGGCGGCCGTACTCCTCGGCGCGCTCGGCGCCCATATACCGGCCTCCGGTTCGGGTGGCGGTATCGCGGACTTCGGTCGGCTCCTCCGATAATTCCGCCAGACCTTGCACCTGTACGAACGAATACGGTGGGTGCGGATCGTCGACGCACAGTACGACGCGCGGATCTCGGGCCAGCGCACGGCCTTTCGCGGTGTCACGGCCGGTGTTGAACATTAGGTCGGTACCGTCGACGATGAACCACACCGGCGCGACCAGCGGGCGTCCGTCCGAGGCCAGGTAGCCCAGCATTCCGGTACGGGTCCCGGCTGACAGGAATTCGATGACGTCTTCGGTCAACACGCTCACCTGATCCACGGTAGAACAGCTGAGTTCACCGACCCGGTGGTTTGAGCATCTCCATCGCGGCACGCATCACGGGAGCAGGCACCCGGTCCTTGGCGGCCAGCGCTGCATCGGCGAGGCGGGTACGCGCCGGTGTGCCTCGGCCGAACCACTTGTTCAGCGGCCCGCCCGTGGGTTCCAGATCGACGTGCAGCGGGGGAGCGCCGTCGCCGGCGCCCAGCGCGTGCGAGATCACGATGCGCTGGATCTCGCTGGTGCCTTCAAAAATGGTGTACAGCTTCGCGTCTCGGTACCACTTCTCCACGGGATGATCAGTGATGTATCCCCAGCCGCCCATGGTCTGGATGGCACGTTCGGTGGTGGCCACTGCCACCTCACTGGCCGCGAGCTTGGACATCGAGCCCTCACCACGTTCGAAGGGCACGCCAGAGGCGGCCATCCAGGACGCCCGCCAGGTGAGCAGCCGGGCAGCGTCGATTCGCGTCGCGAGATCGGCCAAGGGGAAGGCAATGCCTTGGTTGTCCATGATCGGGGCGCCGAAGGCGATCCGCCTGTTCGCATACTCGGTGACGTATTCGAGTGCGGCACGGGCGATTCCGAGTGCCTGAGCGGCCACCATCGGGCGGGTCTGCTCGAAGGTGCCCAGTGTGGCCGAGCCGGAGTGCTTGCCACCCTCGACGACCTCGCGGGCCTTCGCCAGTTTGTACTCCAGCTTGTCGTCGCCTCCGAGCAGGTTTCCCGCGGGCACCCGCACGCCGGCGAACCTCAACTCGGCGGTGTGCGAGGCGCGGCAGCCCAGTTTGTCGAGCTTGCGCACCATAGTCAGGCCGGGTGTCCCACCGGGAACGATGAACAGTGCCTGGCCGCGATGCCCGAGTTCCTCGTCGACGACGGCGTTGACTACGTGGACATTGGCGATTCCGCCGTTGCCGATCCACATCTTGTGTCCGTCGATCACCCAGTCGGACCCGTCACGGCGCGCGCGGGTGCGGAGGTTACGAACGTCACTGCCGCCTTCGGGTTCGGATATCGCCAGCGCGGCCAGCTTGATGTCATCAGCGGTTCCGAAACACTCGGGGGCCCACTGCAACATCTGTTCGGGTGTGGCGGCCTGGCCGATTGCCGACAGTGCCAGCGCCGGCATCACCACGGCCAGGCCGATTCCGGCGCAGCCCCAGAAGATCTCTTCCATGAACATCGGCAAGGACAAACCGGTTGGGTCCCCGATGAGGTCGCGGTAGAACAGCGGGCTGTAAAAACCCTGGGCGGCCGCTTCCTCCAGAACCGCCCAGGGGAACTCCTGGCGTCGGTCGTAGTCGGCGGCCACCGGGCGGATCACCGTCTCGGCGAATTCATGCGCTCGTCGCGCCAGATCGTGCTGTGCCGTTGTCGGCGTCAGATCAAAGGCCACGGTCCCACCCTCCTGGCAGGTCCAGTACCCGTTACCGGCTGGCGACAATCGAACACGCCGCCGGCGACGCGCCGGACGTGAAACCGGGAGCTAGCCCGCAAGCCTGCGTTCATCACGGGGTTCGTCAAAGAACTCCAGCAGGTACTTGCTCTCGTCGATGTCGCCAATGGTGCGGCGGGCTTTTGCCCGGGTGATGAGGATGGCGGCTCCGGCCAGAATCCAGATGACGTACTGCACCGTCCAGGCCATCCGGAATGACTCGAAGGTGTAACCGCCCGCAGCATTCATGATCATCCCCATGGCCTGCATCACCAGCAGCGAGGCGATGAACCCGCCCATGTTGACGATGCCCTGCGCGGTGCCGAGTATCTTCGCGGGATTGAAGGTGCGCGCGAAATCGAATCCGACCATCGACCCCGGGCCGCCCACCGAGATGACGACGATCAGCAACACCAACAGCCACATCGGGGCAGGTCCGGGTAATGCCAGTACGACTGCCCAGATCAGCGCATTACTCACCACGATGCCGAGCACCACCCGGGACCGCCGATGGGGGTGGCGCCCGGTGAAGATCCCGATCACGATGCCGGAGGCGATCGCCGCGGCGGTCGAGATGCTCAACAAGATGCCGGCGGAGGCTCGGGAGATTCCCTGGGCGACGAGCAGGTACGGCACACCCCACATGAGTGCGAAGACCGTGACCGAGAACTGGGTGCCCATGTGGGTGAAGAAGCCCAGTCGGGTGCCGGGCCGCAGCCACACCGTCTTGACACTCGACAGGGTGGCCTTCACGCCCATCGCCGCCGAGGGGGCCGATTTGCCTGAAGGAGTGTTCTTCACCAATGCCAGGGCGAGCACAACCGATATGACCCCGAGGGCCGTGACGGACACGTAGGCAGTACGCCAGCCAGATCCGGCGAGCAATGACAGAAAGGGCAGCGCCGACAGAACCTGGCCCAGCTGGCCGCAGATACCGGTCAGTTGGCTCACCAGCGGAATGCGCGGCTCCGAAAACCAGAGGGGTACCAGCCGCAACACCGAGATGAAGGTGAAGGCGTCGCCCAGGCCCAGGATCGCCCGGGCGGCGACAGCCGCGGGCAGTGACTCCGTGAAGGCGAGCGCGAGTTGCCCGGTCGCCATCAGCGACCCACCGGTGGCGATCATGATCCGCGACCCGACGCGGTCCAGCAGCAGGCCTGCCGGCACCTGCGCCAGGGCGTAGACGATCACCTGGAGTACGACGAAGGTGGACAACACCGCCGGCGGCGCGTTGAAGCGCTCGGCGGCTTCGAGCCCGGACACCCCCAAGGTGGTGCGGTCGAGAACCGCGACGATGTAAGCCAGGAGTCCGGCGGACCACACTACCCAGGCACGCACCGTTTTGACCTCCTCTCATAGATGGTCCCCCATGGCGGCAGCCGGCCAGCAATTCCGGCTCTGTGAGATCGCTCGCAGCCGTGGCCCAGGGAGCCGTTGCGCACAGGGTGAATCTTGGCTAGATCTGCATCTTGCTTCACGCGTGAACGAGGTCCATTTTCAATTCATGCTGTTCAACGGCCGTTATTTGCGTTGGCACGGATATTGCTGGCGATTGTTTTCGTCTTTGCTAAAAATGCATCGAGAGGTATCATCCGGCCATGTACAACTTGAGCTTCGCGCCGGAATAGCCGACGTTGACTCAGTATCGGATCGGCGAGCTCGCAGAGGTCTCCGGGGTGAACGCCCGCAACATCCGGGCCTACCGGGAGCGCGGCCTGCTCGATCCTCCGGATCGGGTCGGGCGTGCCGCCATCTACACCGACCTGCATGTCGCGCAACTGCGCGTGATCAACCAGCTGCTGAGCAAGGGATTCACCTCCACGCACATCGCCGATTTCTTTGCCGTGGTCCGGTCGGGGCGGGATCTGGCCGACGTGCTCGGCCTGCAGGACGTCTGCGGTGGGGTAGACACCGACGACGACACCGTCAGCGACGGTGGCCCCGGCCGGGTCGCCGCGCTGCCATTCGGGGTTGAGCCGTCCCGCAGGGGAGCGCGCCGGATGATCGCGGCGGGGCTGGCGCGTCGGGTGGACGGCGAGCTGATGTTGATCGACCCCGAATTGGTGCGGATCGTGTCGGGGGCACCCAGCAAGCAGCGGTATCTGGCCACGATCGTCGACGTCTTCGAGTCCATCCAGGACGGCATCGCCGCGACGGCCGAGGATGTCGATTCGCTGCTGGAAGCGGCCGCCGCCGAGGTGGTGGACGCAGGCGTCTGTCAGGAGCCGGCGCGGGTGCTCCAGGACTATCGGGAGCTGGCGGCCATCATCATTACCCGCCAGATAGAGGAGGCAGTGCGCGGCCCTGCGGTGCGCTCCACCGCCTGAGTAATGATGCAAATGTGACCAGCGGTGTTGATGTGGTTTGTGGGACAGGTGTCGTAACCTGAGGCTCGTGTCCCTCTCTCGTCGTGACATGCTGCGCCTGGCCGCTGCGGCACCGGTCGCGTTGGCGGCCGGATCCGCTGCGGCGTCGTTGTCGTCCCCGACCGCGTCCGCGGCCCCGCTGGGGGTCCTGCTGGATTACGCCGCCGGAGTGATCAGCGCACGGGATATCCGCGCTTCCGGAGCCATCGGAGCTATTCGATACGTCTCTGATCGGCGGCCCGACGGCCAGTGGATGCTGGGCAAGCCGATCCAGCTGCCCGAGGCCCGTGACCTCTACCAAAACGGTCTGAAGATCGTGTCGAACTACCAGTACGGAAAAGCCGACACCGCCGACTGGCTCGGGGGCGAGGCCGCCGGCGTGCAGCATGCCAAGCGGGGCTGGCAGCTCCATGTCGCGGCGGGTGGCTCCTACGGGGCGCCGATTTATGCCTCGATCGATGACGATCCGTCCTTCGAGCAGTACAAACAGCAGGTCGCGCCGTATCTGAGGGGTTGGGAAGCGGTGCTCGGGCATCAACGCACCGGGGTGTACGCCAACTCCAAGACCATCGAATGGGCATTGCAGGACGGGCTCGGGTCCTGGTTCTGGCAGCACAACTGGGGTTCTCCGGGGCGGGTGGCGCACCCTGCCGCACACTTGCATCAGGTCGAAATCGACAAGCGGACCGTGGGCGGCGTGGGTGTCGACATCAACCACATCCTGAAGCCCAGTTTTGGTCAGTGGGACTGACTTTCGGTAGTGTCAGCGCGCCCGTTGCGAATTTGCCAGCAAACTTTTCTGCGGATAGCGAATATTTAGATTCTTAACGGAGGTCATGAAGCGGGGTTCGGTGTCGCCTTTGTCACTTCCGTCCGCGCCGGAAAATGGTAGGTAACGATTCGATAACAGTACTGCCTTGATCAGCGCAGTTAGAGCTACTCGACCGTAACCACCTGCATGCAGGCACTTCGCCCTCCGGGCTCGGCATGCCCGTTCAACGGCCTGTTACCCACAACGTGGTTACTCGCGCGTAGAACTCGCCAGTAACCTTATTGTGCACAAAACTACCCCCCGCTCTTATGACACGCTTAGTGCAGTCGGTGACGCCGTCCACCACCTGTCAGCAGGAGCCGAGAATTCGCGAAACCGCCCAGCCGAGCGCCAGGTGCGGAACTGCCGCGTCAGGGCCCAGGGGATTCGATGGGGAATCGACGGCCGACTCACCGATGGACACCTCCGCAAGGCTGCGCAGGTTCCAGGCGAATGAGCCACGAAGAACACCCGGCGCCGGGTCAGTGCTTGACCAGGCGCCAAACGAGATGAAGTACTTAGGGAGATACACAAGGTGACGATTTTCGAGCACGACAGGGTTGCTGATTACGACGGTGCCGCCACGAGCGGTTCCACCACCAACGATGGCAACGCTGCCGCGCCCGCAAGCACCGGTCCCTCCGCTTCCCACGCCCTGGTCGACCGGCTCACCGATGGCGAGCCCTACGCCGTCGCATTCGGCGGCCAAGGCAGTGCCTGGCTGGAGACCCTCGAGGAGCTGGTGTCCTCGGCCGGGATCGAGTCCGATCTGGCGACCCTGGCAGGGGAAGCCGACCTGCTGCTCGAACCTGTCGCGCAGGAACTCGTGGTGGTCCGCCCCATCGGCTTCGAGCCGCTGAGCTGGGTGCGCGCGCTCGCCGCCGAGGAGCCGGTCCCGACCGCCAAGCAGCTCACTTCTGCGGCGGTCTCGGTACCCGGCGTGCTGTTGAGCCAAATCGCCGCCGTCCGCGCGCTCGCGCGCCAGGGGATGGACCTGTCGGCCACCCCGCCGGTCGCGGTGGCCGGACACTCGCAGGGTGTGCTGGCTGTCGAGGCGCTCAAGGCCGGCGGTAGCCAGGACGTCCAGCTGCTGGCGCTGGCGCAGTTGATCGGTGCAGCGGGCACGCTGGTGGCCCGTCGGCGCGGTATCTCGGTGCTCGGCGACCGCCCACCCATGGTGTCGGTGACCAACGCCGACCCGGAACGCATCCACGAACTGCTCAACGAGTTCGCCCAGGACGTACGGACCGTGCTGCCTCCGGTCCTGTCGATCCGCAACGGCCGCCGCTCGTCTGTCATCACCGGCACACCCGAGCAGCTGTCCCGTTTCGAGCTCTACTGCGAGCAGATCGCCGAGAAGGAAGAGGCCGAGCGCAAGAACAAGCTGCGCGGCGGCGCGGTGTTCAAGCCCGTCTTCGAGCCCGTCCAGGTCGAGGTCGGCTTCCACTCGCCGCGACTGTCCGACGGCGTTGAGCTCGTCGCCCAGTGGGCCGAGAAAATCGGTCTCGACGTCGAACAGGCCCGCAGCATGACCGAGGCCATCCTGGTCAAGCAGGTCGACTGGGTCAATGAGATCTCTGCACTGCACGACGCCGGCGCCCGATGGATTCTGGACCTCGGTCCCGGGGACATCCTGACCCGCCTCACCGCGCCGGTGATCCGCGGTCTCGGCATCGGCATCGTTCCCGCCGCCACCCGCGGCGGCCAGCGCAATCTGTTCACCATCGGCGCGGTGCCCGAGGTTGCCCGCCCGTGGACCAGCTATGCGCCCTCGGTGGTCACGCTGCCGGACGGGTCGGTGAAGTTGTCGACCAAGTTCACCCGGCTCACCGGGCGGTCGCCGATCCTGCTCGCCGGTATGACGCCGACGACCGTCGACGCCAAGATCGTCGCCGCGGCTGCCAACGCCGGGCACTGGGCCGAACTCGCCGGCGGCGGCCAGGTCACCGAACCGATCTTCAACGACCGCATCGCCGAACTGACCACGCTGCTCGAACCGGGCCGCGCTGTGCAGTTCAACTCGCTGTTCCTCGATCCCTATCTGTGGAAGCTGCAGGTGGGTGGCAAGCGTCTGGTGCAGAAGGCGCGCCAGGCGGGTGCCCCCATCGACGGCCTCGTGGTCACCGCCGGCATCCCCGAACTCGAGGAGTCCGTGGAGCTGATCGAGGAACTCAACAACATCGGCATCAGCCACGTGGTGTTCAAGCCCGGCACCGTGGAGCAGATCCGTTCGGTCATCCGGATCGCTGCCGAGGTCCCCACCCGTCCCGTCATCGTCCACATCGAGGGTGGCCGCGCCGGTGGTCACCACTCGTGGGAGGACCTCGACGACCTGCTGCTGGCCACCTACTCCGAGCTGCGGAGCAGGGCCAACATCACCGTCTGCGTCGGTGGCGGCATCGGCACGCCCGAGCGGGCGGCGGAATACCTGTCGGGTCGCTGGTCGGAGACGTTCGGCTTCCCGCTGATGCCGGTCGACGGCATCCTCGTCGGTACTGCGGCGATGGCCACGCTCGAGGCCACCACCTCACCCGCGGTCAAGCAGCTGCTGGTCGACACCACGGGTACCGAGCAGTGGGTCGGTGCAGGAAAAGCCCAGGGCGGCATGGCTTCCGGACGAAGCCAGCTCGGCGCAGACATCCACGAGATCGACAACGCCGCGTCGCGCTGCGGACGTCTCCTCGATGACGTCGCCGGTGACGCCGAGGCCGTCGCCGCGCGCCGCGACGAGATCATCGCCGCGATGGCCGACACCGCCAAGCCGTACTTCGGCGACGTCGATGCCATGACCTACGAGCAGTGGCTGCGCCGCTACGTCGAACTGTCCATCGGCGACGGGGACTCCACCGCTGACAGCAAGCGTGCTGACTCGCCGTGGCTGGACATCACCTGGCGTGACCGCTTCACCGAGATGCTGCAGCGTGCCGAGTCCCGGCTCGATGTGGCCGACTTCGGTCCGATCGAAACTCTCTTCGGTGCAACCGAAGACGGTGAGGCGTTGCTCGAGGATCCGCAGCAGGCCATCACCGCGCTGCTGGCCCGCTACCCCGATGCCGCCACGGTCAAGCTGCACCCTGCCGACGTGCCGTTCTTCATCGGCCTGTGCAAGACGCCCGGCAAGCCGGTCAACTTCGTACCGGTGATCGACAAGGACGTCCGCCGCTGGTGGCGCAGCGACTCGCTGTGGCAGGCCCACGACGCGCGGTACACCGCAGATCAGGTGTGCATCATCCCGGGTACCGCCGCCGTCGCGGGTATCACCCGCGTCGACGAACCGGTGGGAGAGCTGCTCGACCGTTTCGAGCAGGCCGCCGTAAACGATGTGCTGAGCACGAACCCGGATGCGCCGCAGGTGCTTTCGCGTCGTCAGCACCGCACTGACATCGCCGGCCCGCTGGCCGTCGTGCTCGACGCCCCGGACGTGCTGTGGGCCGGTCGCACCGCGACCAACCCGGTGCACCGTATCGCCGACCCTGCGGACTGGCAGGTGCGCGACCAACGTTCGGCCACCCATCACGCGACGGGTGCGCGCCTGGAGGTCGACGGCGAGCGTGTGATCTTGAGCGTGCCGCTGTCGGGCACCTGGATCGAGATCGCGTTCACCCTGCCGTCTTCTACGGTCGACGGCGGCGCCCCGGTGGTGTCCACCGACGACGCCTCCGCCGCAATGCGTTCGGTGCTCGCGATCGCAGCGGGTGTCGAGGGTCCCGACGCCCTGCCGGTGCCGGTGGATGGTGTCACCACCGTCAGCGTGGAGTGGGATCCGGAGCGGGTCGCCGACCACACCGGTGTGACCGCAACGTTCGGCGCACCCCTGGCCCCGACCCTCACCGTGGTGCCCGACGCATTGGTCGGGCGCTGCTGGCCGGCGGTCTTCGCCGCCATCGGCACGGCGGTCACCGACACCGGCTTCCCGGTTGTCGAAGGCCTGCTCAGCCTGGTGCACCTCGACCACGCGGCGCACCTGGTCGCCGCGTTGCCGAAGGGCAAGGCCGAATTAACCGTTTCTGCAACGGCTTCGGAGGCATATGACACCGAGGTCGGCCGTGTTGTGCCGGTGTCGGTCACTGTCTCTGCAGCGGACGGCACCGTCTTGGCCACTCTCGAGGAGCGCTTCGCGATCCGTGGCCGCACCGGTGCGGCCGAACTGACCGACCCGCTGCGGGCCGGGGGAGCGGTCTCCGACAACGAGACCGACACCCCGCGTCGTCGCCGTCGTGACGTCACGCTGACCGCGCCGGTGGACATGCGTCCGTTCGCGGTGGTCTCCGGTGACCACAACCCGATCCACACCGACAAGGCGGCTGCGCTGCTGGCTGGTCTGGAATCGCCGATCGTGCACGGGATGTGGCTGTCCGCGGCCGCTCAGCACGTGGTCACCGCCACCGACGGCAAGCCGGTCCCGCCCGCCAAGTTGCTCGGTTGGACGGCCCGCTTCCTGGGCATGGTCTCGCCCGGTGACGAGGTGGACTTCCGCGTCGACCGCGTAGGTGTGGACCTGGGCGGTGAGGTGCTCGAGATCGCCGCCCGCATCGGTTCGGATCTGGTCATGTCGGCGACGGCGCGCTTGGCCGCGCCCAAGACCGTGTACGCCTTCCCGGGCCAGGGCATTCAGTCCAAGGGCATGGGCATGGAGGTCCGCGCCCGGTCCAAGGCCGCCCGCAAGATCTGGGACAAGGCCGACAAGTTCACCCGCTCGACCCTCGGCTTCTCGGTGCTGCACGTCGTGCGCGACAACCCGACCAGCCTCATCGCCTCCGGTGTGCACTACCAACACCCCGAGGGTGTGCTCTACCTGACGCAGTTCACGCAGGTGGCCATGGCCACTGTCGCAGCGGCTCAGGTCGCCGAAATGCGTGAGCAGGGTGCGTTCGTCGAGGGCGCCATCGCGTGCGGTCACTCCGTCGGCGAATACACTGCGCTGGCGTGTGTTTCGGGCGTTTACGAACTCGAGGCGCTGCTGGAGGTGGTGTTCCACCGCGGTTCCAAGATGCATGACATCGTGCCGCGTGATGCCGAGGGGCGCTCGAATTACCGACTGGCCGCGATCCGCCCGTCGCAGATCGATCTCCCCGACGCCGACGTCACCGACTGGGTGGCCGAGATCTCGGAGCGCACCGGCGAATTCCTGCAGATCGTGAACTACAACCTGCGCGGTTCGCAGTACGCGATCGCGGGCACGGTTCGCGGCCTGGAGGCGCTGGAGGAAGAGGTCGAGCGTCGCCGCGAGATCTCTGGCGGCAAGCGGTCGTTCATCCTGGTCCCGGGTATCGACGTGCCGTTCCACTCCAGTGTGTTGCGGGTCGGTGTGTCCGACTTCCGCAGGGCACTCGAGCGCGTCATGCCCTACGACAGCGACCCGGATCTGATCGTCGGGCGCTACATCCCGAACCTGGTGCCACGGCCGTTCACGCTGGACAAGGACTTCATCCAGGAGATCCGCGATCTGGTTCCGGCGGAGCCGCTGGACGAGATCCTGGCCGACTACGACACCTGGCGTAACGAGCGTCCGTCGGAGCTGATGCGCAAGGTCGTCATCGAGCTGCTGGCCTGGCAGTTCGCCAGCCCGGTGCGCTGGATCGAGACCCAGGACCTGCTGTTCATCGAGGAAGCCGCCGGTGGTCTCGGTGTCGAGCGCTTCGTCGAGATCGGCGTGAAGCACGCGCCGACCGTCGCCGGCCTGGCCACCAACACCCTCAAGCTGCCCGAATACGCCCACAGCGCAGTGGAAGTGCTCAACTCCGAGCGCGACGCCGCGGTGCTGTTCGCCAGTGACGAGGACCCGGTAATCGAGGATTCGGAATCCGACGTCGAAGAAGCGTCGGCCGCACCTGCGGCGCAGGCAGCCCCAGCGGCAGCGGCACCCGCCGCTCCCGCAGCCCCGTCGGGCGGCCCGCGACCGGACGACATCACCTTCGACGCGGCGGATGCCACCGTTGCGTTGATCGGCTTGTCGGCCAAGATGCGCCTGGATCAGATCGAGGGGCTCGACTCCATCGAGTCCATCACCGACGGCGCGTCGTCACGACGTAACCAGCTGTTGGTCGACCTCGGTTCCGAGCTGAACCTGGGCGCGATCGACGGTGCCGCAGAAGCCGATCTGAGTGCGCTCAAGGGTCAGGTGACCAAGCTGGCACGGACGTACAAGCCGTTCGGCCCGGTGCTCTCCGATGCGATCAATGATCAGCTGCGTACGGTTTTCGGGCCGTCGGGCAAGCGCCCGGCGTACCTCACCGAGCGCGTCACCAAGACCTGGGAACTGGGTTCCGGCTGGGCCAAGCACGTCACCGTGGAGGTGGCGCTGGGTACCCGCGAAGGATCCAGTGTCCGCGGTGGCAGCCTCGGTGGCCTGCACGACGGCGCGCTCGCTGATGCCGCATCCGTGGACAAGGTCATCGATGCCGCAGTGCTGGCGGTCGCCGCCCGCAAGGGCGTTGCGGTGTCACTGCCGTCGGCCGGTGGAGCCGCCGGTGGCGGCGTCGTCGACTCCGCGGCGCTCACCGAATTCGCCGAGAAGGTCACCGGCCCCGACGGGGTGCTGGCCAATGCGGCGCGTCTGGTGCTGGGGCAGCTGGGCATCGACAATCCGGTGTCTGCGCCCGAGAGCGTCTCGGATGCCGACCTGATCGACCTGGTGACCGCCGAACTGGGTTCGGACTGGCCGCGTCTGGTCGCTCCGTCGTTCGACTCCAAGAAGGCCGTCGTGCTCGACGACCGGTGGGCCAGTGCCCGCGAGGATCTGGTCAAGCTGTGGCTGGCCGAGGAAGACGAGATCGACGCCGAGTGGCCACGACTGTCCGAGCGTTTCGAAGGTGCCGGCCATGTTGTTGCCACCCAAGCCAATTGGTGGCAGGGGCGGGCGCTGGCGGCGGGCCGTAACGTGCACGCGACGCTGTTCGGACGGATCGCCGCTGGGGCGGAGAATCCGGGCAAGGGCCGCTACCACGACGAGATCGCCGTGGTGACCGGTGCCTCGAAGGGCTCGATCGCCGCCGGTGTCGTGGCGCAGCTGCTCGACGGCGGTGCCACCGTCATCGCGACAACCTCGAAGCTGGACGACAAGCGGCTGGCCTTCTACAAGGACCTCTACCGCGACAATGCCCGGTTCGGCGCCAAGCTGTGGGTGCTGCCCGCCAACATGGCGTCGTACTCCGATATCGACGCCCTGGTGTCGTGGGTCGGAACCGAGCAGTCCGAAAGCCTTGGGCCGCAGGCCATCCACCTCAAGGATGCGCTGACCCCCACCCTGCTGTTCCCGTTCGCGGCGCCGCGGGTGGCCGGAGACCTGTCCGATGCCGGCGCGCGGGCCGAGATGGAGATGAAGGTGCTCCTGTGGGCCGTGCAGCGGCTCATCGGTGGGCTGTCGACCATCGGGGCCGAGCGTGACATCGCCTCGCGTCTGCACGTCGTGCTGCCCGGTTCCCCGAACCGCGGCATGTTCGGTGGTGACGGCGCCTACGGCGAGTCCAAGGCGGCCCTCGATGCGCTGGTGACCCGGTGGAACGCGGAGTCCTCGTGGGCGCAGCGGGTCAGCCTGGCGCACGCGCTGATCGGCTGGACCAAAGGCACCGGCCTGATGGGACACAACGACGCCATCGTCGGTGCGGTCGAGGAAGCCGGCGTGACCACCTACACCACCCGGGAAATGGCAGCCATGCTGCTGGACCTGTGCACTGCGGAGGCCAAGGTGGCTGCGGCCGCCTCACCGCTCAAGGTGGACCTGACCGGTGGTCTCGGCGACGTCAAGCTCGACATGGCCGAGCTGGCTGCCAAGGCACGTGAAGAAATGGTCCAGAAAGATGGGTCAGCTGTCGGCGACGACGAGGATTCGCTGACTGGGACCATCTCGGCACTGCCTTCGCCGCCGCGGCCGCATGTTCCCGCGCCTGCGCCGGAATGGGCTCCGCTCGACATCGATCCCGCCGATCTGGTGGTCATCGTCAGCGGCGCGGAACTGGGCCCGTACGGCTCGTCGCGCACCCGTTTCGAGATGGAGGTCGACGGTGAACTGTCGGCCGCCGGTGTTCTCGAACTGGCCTGGACCACCGGGCTGATCAAGTGGGAGGACGACCCGAAGCCGGGCTGGTACGACACTGCCTCCGGTGACCTGGTGCCCGAGACCGAGCTGGTCGAGCGCTATCACGACACCGTGGTGGAGCGCTGCGGAATCCGCGCATTTGTCGATGACGGTGCGATCGACCCGGATCATGCGTCGCCGCTGCTGGTCTCGGTGTTCCTGGACAAGGACTTCAGCTTCGTGGTCTCCAGCGAGGCCGACGCCCGGGCGTTCATGGAGTTCGATCCTGAGCACACTGTGGTACTCCCGGTTCCGGAATCGAGCGACTGGCAGGTGATCCGCAAGGCGGGCACCGAGATCCGGGTTCCGCGTAAGACCAAGCTGTCCCGGACAGTCGGTGCCCAGATTCCGACCGGCTGGGATCCCACGGTGTGGGGGATCAGCGCCGATATGGCCAACTCGATCGACCGGGTGGCGTTGTGGAACATCGTCGCGACCGTCGATGCGTTCCTGTCCGCGGGGTTCAGCCCGGCGGAGCTGATGCGGTGGGTGCATCCGAGCCTGGTGGCGAGTACGCAGGGCACCGGTATGGGCGGCATGACCTCGATGCAGACCATGTATCACGGCAACTTGCTGGGCCGGAACAAGCCGAACGACATCCTGCAGGAAGTTCTGCCGAATGTTGTTGCCGCGCACGTGATTCAGTCCTACGTCGGCAGCTATGGCTCGATGATCCATCCGGTGGCCGCTTGTGCCACCGCGGCGGTGTCGGTGGAAGAGGGTGTCGACAAGATCAAGCTCGGCAAGGCCGAGCTGGTTGTCACCGGTGGTTTCGACGACCTGACCCTGGAAGCGATCATCGGCTTCGGTGACATGGCGGCCACCGCCGACACCGAGGTGATGCGAGCCAAGGGCATCAGCGACTCGAAGTTCTCCCGGGCCAACGACCGCCGCAGGCTCGGCTTCGTCGAGGCGCAGGGCGGAGGCACGATCCTGCTGGCCCGGGGTGATCTCGCGCTGAAGATGGGTCTTCCGGTGCTTGCGGTCGTCGGGTACGCGCAGAGCTTCGCCGACGGTGTGCACACCTCGATCCCGGCTCCGGGGCTCGGCGCGCTGGGCGCCGGTCGCGGAGGCAAGGATTCGGGGTTGGCGCGGGCGTTGAACAAGCTCGGCGTCGGGGCGGACGACATCGCGGTGGTCTACAAGCACGACACGTCCACGCTGGCCAATGATCCCAACGAAACCGAGCTGCACGAGCGGTTGGCCGACTCGCTGGGACGTTCGGAGGGCGCACCGCTGTTCATCGTCAGCCAGAAGTCGCTGACCGGCCATGCCAAGGGCGGCGCCGCGGTCTTCCAGATGATGGGCCTGTGCCAGGTACTGCGCGACGGGGTCATTCCACCGAACCGCAGCCTGGATTGTGTCGACGACGAGCTGGCCACCTCCGGTCACTTCGTGTGGCCGCGGGAGACCCTGCGGTTGGGCGAGAAGTTCCCGCTCAAGGCTGGTTTGGTGACCAGCCTCGGGTTCGGGCACGTGTCGGGTCTGGTGGCGCTGGTGCATCCGGCGGCGTTCCTTTCGACGCTGAGCGACGGCGAGCGGGACACCTACCTCGCCCAGGCGCAGGAGCGCACGCTGGCAGGCAAGCGCCGGCTGGCGTCGGCGATCGCCGGCGGTCGGCCGATGTACGAGCGTCCCGTCGACCGGCGCTTCGACCACGATGTCTCCGAGAAGCGTCAGGAAGCGGCCATGCTGCTCAACCCCGCGTCGCGCCTCGGTGATGACGGCATCTACATCCAGTGACGCAGTAGGTGATCGGACGTCGGTGTTCTCCGTTGATCGAGTAGGGTGCACGACGTGGCGATAGTCGGAGTGGGGATCGATGTGGTCTCTATTCCTGATTTCGCCGAGCAGGTGGACCAGCCCGGCACGGTTTTCGCCGAGACGTTCACGCCAGGGGAGCGCCGCGACGCCGCCGACAAGAGTTCGGTGGCGGCGCGGCACCTGGCGGCTCGCTGGGCAGCCAAAGAGGCCGTCATCAAGGCGTGGTCGGGTTCGCGGTTCGCCCAGCGCCCGGTGTTGCCGGAGGGCATCCACCGCGATATCGAGGTGGTGACCGACATGTGGGGCCGGCCGAAAGTCCGTCTCACCGGCGCCATCGCCGAGCATCTGGCCGAAGTGACCATCCACGTCTCGCTGACTCATGAGGGTGACACGGCCGCGGCCGTGGCCATCCTGGAGACCTCTTAGCCTGAGCTGGGGGCACCTCCCACTAGGCCGAGCTGGGGGCACCTCCCGCTTGCGGGGGCGCGCGTCCCCGGCCGACACACCGCGCATTTCCCGTAGTTTGTGCACGTTCGCCGGACAGAGCTGACGCCACTAACCTGGTCGACATGACTGATCTCGTCGCACGCGTCCGTGAAGTCCTGCCGTCGGTCCGCGAGGACCTCGAGGATCTGGTGCGGATCCAGTCGGTGTGGGCGGACCCCAGCCGTCGCGACGAGGTGCACCGCAGCGCCCAATTCGTGGCGGACCTGTTCACCGGGGTCGGCTTCGACGACGTACGCATCGTCAGCGAGGGCGGTGCCCCGGCCGTCATCGCCCGGCACCCTGCCCCGCCCGGGGCGCCGACGGTACTGCTGTATGCCCACCACGATGTTCAGCCCGAAGGCGATCCCGCGCAATGGCATTCGGCGCCCTTCGAGCCGACCGAGCGTGACGGCCGGCTCTACGGCCGCGGCACATCCGACGACAAAGCCGGTGTCGCAACCCATCTGGCAGCGATGCGCGCCTTCGGCGGCAAGCCCCCGGTGGGGGTCACCGTGTTCGTCGAAGGTGAGGAGGAGTCCGGATCGCCGTCACTGAGCCGGCTCCTGGAGATGCACAAGGACCTACTGGCCGCCGACGTCATCGTCATCGCCGATTCGGACAACTGGAGCACCGAGATCCCATCGCTGACGGTGTCGCTGCGGGGCCTGGCGGATTGTGTGGTCGAGGTCGAGACGCTGGATCACGGCCTGCATTCCGGTATGTGGGGCGGCGTGGTGCCCGACGCGGTGTCGGCGTTGGTGCGCCTGCTCGCCAGCCTGCACGACGACGACGGCAACGTCGCGGTGGCCGGTCTGCATGAAGGTTCAGCCGCCGAGGTGGACTACACACCGGAGCGGGTTCGGGCCGACACCGGCCTGCTCGAGGGAGTGACAGAGATCGGATCGGGATCTGTGCCGCAACGGTTGTGGGCCAAACCTGCCATCACCGTCATCGGCATCGATACCACTTCCATTGCGGCATCATCGAATACGCTGATCCCGCGGGCCCGCGCCAAGGTGAGCATGCGGATCGCCCCCGGTGGGGACGCCACCGCGCACCTGGAGGCATTGCGCAAGCACCTCGAAGAGCACGCGCCGTGGGGTGCGAGGGTGACAGTCACCCCCGGTGATCTCGGGCAGCCGTATGCGATCGACGCCACCGGTCCGGTGTACGACGCGGCCCGTGCCGCCTTCCGGCAGGCGTGGGGAGTGGATGCGGTCGACACCGGTGTGGGCGGCTCCATCCCGTTCATCGCCGAGTTCGCCAAGGCCTTCCCGGAAGCCACCATCCTGGTGACGGGCGTCGAAGACCCCAACACTCAGGCCCACAGCATCAACGAAAGCCTGCACCTCGGGGTGCTGGAACGGGCAGCAACAGCCGAGACGCTGCTACTTCAGTCTCTGGCTACCGACTAGACCGACAGGTCGCGGCGCAGTTTCGCGACGTGCCCGGTGGCCTTGACGTTGTACTGTGCCACCTCGATGTTGCCCGACTCGTCGACGACGAAGGTCGAGCGGATGACTCCCTGGACCGTCTTGCCGTACATCTTCTTCTCGCCGAACGCGCCCCACGCGGTCAGCACCGACTTGTCCGGGTCCGAGAGTAGAGGGAAGGTCAGGCCTTCCGCGTCGCGGAACTTGGCCAGCTTCTCCGGCTTGTCCGGTGAGATTCCCAGGACGTCGAGCCCAGCCTCGTTCAACTCCGCGAGACTGTCGCGGAAGTCGCACGCCTGCTTGGTGCAACCCGGCGTCGAAGCAGCCGGGTAGAAGTAGACGATCACCTTGCGGCCCTTGAAGTCCGCGAGCGCGACGGTGTTGCCGTCTGCGTCGGGCAGGCTGAACGCGGGGGCTGTGTCTCCCACCTGGAGACGGGGGGTTTCGGTCACCTGTTGGTTCCTCCTGGCCATGGCGGGCGGCATACCGCTACTGGGATGCGACGGGAATGATCCGGCTGAACTAGGGTAGTGCCGCGGGGTGGCGACCCCCGCGACGAGATCCCCGAACAACCGGGTGCAGTGCCCGCGGCGAGCCGTTCCGCAGGCCGGAGGAAGTGAGGAACCGTGCCGGACCGAGATCCCGAAGTGATCCGGAAAGACATCGATGAAGCACGCGATCGGTTGGCCGCTTCGGTTGACGCCCTCGCTGTGCGCGCTAATCCCACCCGAATTGCCGAGGATGTGAAGGCGCGTGTCCTCACCTTCGTGACCCAACCGCCGGTAGCGGCTTCCCTGGCGGGGGTTGGCCTGCTGACGGTTGTGCTGATGATCCGTCGGGCGCGCAACCGCTAGCAGTTGCGCGGTTCCGCCCTCAGCGACGCCGAAACCAGCTGAAGTTCAGTCGGAACGTCGGCGGGGTGGCTTGCAGACCGAGTCGGCTGCAGTTGTGGACGAATGCGGGTTCGGCTGTCGATTGCGGAGTTACAACGTCGTCGAGCGCCTCGATGGCTGCTACGGCTCCGTTGGCACAGTCCAGCGGGGACATTGGCGAATACCTCGGTTTCGTTGATGAGCAGCCTGACCGCCGCTCCAGCTAACTGGATGTTAACAGCTGCTGCGCAGTTTGTGCATATGAGAGGCAATTCCTGACTTTGAATTGTTTCTACCGGTAACGACTGCTCGCGACGTGAGTTGATACTGGCAGCGACGTTCAGCAATATTTGGCAGCCGACAATATTTGGGACGTTGACCCGGCAGCCGTCAATGATGGCAAATGACCCGATGTTGCGGGACGGACTGCGGGTCAGCTCGGCGGCGCCGATGAACCTGTGATGGCAGCCGTCGGCTGGCTCCATAGGCCGCAACGCATCTGGCGCGGCGATTGCACCCATGAACGAGAAAATCCGACCGCCAGGGTGCCTCGAAAGGTAACCGGCGGCCGGATGGCCTCTGCGCTGTGCGCCGTCAGGGTTTCGAACCCCGGACCCGCTGATTAAGAGTCAGCTGCTCTACCAACTGAGCTAACGGCGCGGAACTGCGTGTGGAACATTAACAGGCTTGGCGCCGCTGGCGGAAATCGGCAGGTCAGCGCGGCAGTCTCGCGGGCGCGGCGATCATGGTCGCGCAGACTCTATGAATTCCCTTAGACTTGCGGCCAACGAGCATGCGGCGCTGCATGTAAAACAGTCCCCAGTGCGAGGTGGAACAGCTTATGTGGCAGGTCCGTTCGGTGGCCCGTCCGCGCGGCAATCGGTCTTGGCTGGTGGCATCGCTGCTGCTCTGCATCGCAACGCTCGCCCTCAGCGCCTGCGGCGCCAACACTGCGGCTCCGGCCCCTCAGACGATCGAGAACAAGGGGACACCCTTCGGGGATCTGCTGGTGCCCAAGCTGACGGCATCGGTGACCGATGGGGCCGTCGGCGTGGCGGTGGACCAGCCGGTGACCGTCACCGCCGAGGATGGCGTCCTGGGCCCGGTGACGATGCTGAACGAGGACGGCACGCCCGTCGCCGGTGAGCTGAGCAAGGACGGCCTCACCTGGTCGACGACCGAGCAGTTGGACTTCAACGAGCGATACGTCCTCAACGCACGCTCCATGGGCCTCGGCGGTGAGGCCAGGCAGCAGATGGCGTTCGAGACGCACTCGCCGGAGAACCTCACGATGCCCTACCTGATGCCGGCCAACGGCGAGACGGTGGGAATCGGCCAGCCGGTGGCCATCCGCTTCGACGAGAACATCCCGAACCGGGCCGCGGCGGAACGCGCCATCACGGTGAGCACCAACCCGCCCGTCGAGGGGGCGTTCTACTGGCTGAACAACCGCGAAGTGCGCTGGCGGCCAGAGCATTACTGGAAGCCCGGCACCACCGTTGAGGTCAAGGTCGACACCTATGGCGTCGACCTCGGTGACGGTCTGTTCGGTCAGGACAATGCCAGCACCAAGTTCACCATCGGCGATTCCGTGGTGGCCACCGCTGACGACTCCACCAAAACCCTGACCGTGCGGGTCAACGGCGAGGTGGTCAAGACCATGCCGATCTCGATGGGCAAGAACAGCACTCCCACCAACAACGGGGTGTACATCGTCGGCGACCGCTTCGCCGATCTGGTCATGGACTCGTCGACCTATGGCGTCGCGGTCAACTCGCCCAACGGCTACCGCACCGAGGTCGAGTACGCCACCCAGATGTCCTACAGCGGCATCTACGTGCACGCTGCGCCCTGGTCGGTTGGTAGCCAAGGCTATTCGAACGTCAGCCACGGCTGCTTGAACGTCAGCACGAGCAACGCGCAGTGGTTCTACAACAACACCAAGCGCGGCGACATCGTAGAGGTCGTCAACACTGTGGGCTCGGTGCTGCCGGGCACCGACGGCCTCGGCGACTGGAACGTGCCGTGGGATCAGTGGCGCGCGGGTAACGCCAACGCCTGACCGGCTTCCGGTTCACAGTTCTTTCACACCGCGACACGTCCGCCGTCGCACTCGGCGTGCGCCGAAAAGGCCAGAAACCCAAAAGTCAGGGCGTGTAAGACACGCCCTGACTCATCGGGGTGGCTGACGGGACTCGAACCCGCGACAGCCAGGATCACAACCTGGTGCTCTACCAACTGAACTACAGCCACCATCGCTGCTTGCCGGTGACCCGGTTTCGCAGCGTGGTCGATCTTAGCGGGTCGACCCGCCTGACGCCGAATCGGTTGCCTTCGGCGTGGTTCCGGGTGGGCCGAGTTCGGCGGCCACAGCCGCGATATCGCTGGTAGAAGGCCCAGGAGGGGCGACGAACGCGGTCTGGCGGTAGTACTTGAGTTCGCGGATCGACTCGTGGATGTCGGCCAGTGCCCGGTGGGCGAGCCCCTTGTCCGGCTGGCCGTAGTAGATCTTGGGGTACCACCGGCGGCACAGTTCCTTGATGGAGCTGACGTCGATCATCCGGTAGTGCAGGAAGTTGTCCAGGGTCGGCATGTCTCTGGCGATGAAACCACGGTCGGTGGCGATCGAGTTGCCCGCCAACGGCGCTGTTTTGGCCGTCTTGACCTGGCTGCGGATGTAATCGAGCACCATGGCCTCGGCGGTCGCCATGTCGACAGTGGAGGCCTTCACCTCGTCCGTCAGGCCCGACCGGGCGTGCATCTGTTTCACCACGTCGACCATGCCCGCCAGAGCGGCGTCGTCGGCGTGGATCACCACGTCGATGCCGTCCCCCAGAATATTGAGGTCACCGTCGGTGACCAGGGCTGCAATCTCGATCAACCGGTCGGACCCGAGGTCGAGGCCCGTCATCTCACAGTCGATCCATACCAATTCGTCCCGCACAGGGCTCACAGTAAGCCCACACCCTGACCGAGGCACGCTCACACCCCGGTTCGGCGCCGTCCGGAGAAGTAAGGTCAGGAATCGCGGAACACTGCAGGGACCGGCGAGAGGACCCGTTATGACTGTCGAGCCCGGGGATGACAGTGCCGCCGAGAACAGTGCCGAGCACATCGCTGCCGGTTACGTCGTGGCGGGCCCGGCGCTCGTGCTCGGGTCGGTGGTGGTCGACGGCGCGGCGACGCCATCCGCGCTTGTTCGGATTCCCCTGGCGACGATGAACCGGCACGGCTTGGTCGCCGGGGCGACGGGAACCGGCAAGACGAAGACCCTGCAGATGATCGCCGAGCAACTCTGCGCCGCCGGCGTACCCGTGGTGATGGCCGACGTGAAAGGCGACTTGTCCGGGCTGTCGAGACCCGGTGCGCCTGCCGATGCGATCACCGAACGCGCCGCCGACACCGCCGATACCTGGACGCCGACGGGTTTCCCGGTGGAGTTCCTGTCGCTGGGCACCTCCGGGATCGGCGTCCCGGTGCGCGCCTCGATCAGCAGCTTCGGCCCGATCCTGTTGTCGAAGGTGCTGGGCCTCAACCAGACTCAAGAATCGACACTGGGCTTGATCTTCCACTGGGCTGATCAGCAGGGATTGCCACTGCTCGACCTCAAGGACCTGCGGTCGGTGATCCAATTCCTCACCAGCGACGACGGTAAGCCTCAGCTCAAGGCGTTGGGCGCGGTGTCGACGACGACAGCGGGGGTCATTCTGCGTGCGCTGGTCAACCTGGAAGCTGAAGGTGCGGACACCTTCTTCGGTGAGCCGGAGTTGCAGCCCGAGGACCTGCTGCGGGTCGACGAGCAAGGCCGAGGTGTGATCACCCTGTTCGAACTGGGCAGCCAGGCGACCCGTCCGGTGATGTTCTCGACCTTCCTGATGTGGGTGCTCGCCGATCTGTTCACTGCGCTGCCAGAGGTCGGGGATGTCGACAAGCCGAAGTTGGTATTCGTCTTCGACGAGGCCCACCTGCTGTTCACCGACGCCTCCAAGGCATTCCTGGGCCAGGTGGAACAGACCGTAAAACTGATCCGCTCCAAAGGGGTCGGGGTGTTCTTCTGCAGTCAGCTGCCCACCGATATCCCCAGCGACGTGTTGTCCCAGCTCGGCGCCCGGATCCAGCACGCGCTGCGGGCATTCACCCCTGATGACGAGAAGGCGCTGAAGAAGACCGTGCGGACCTACCCGAAGACCACGGTCTACGACTTGGAGTCCGCGTTGACCTCGCTGGGCACCGGCGAGGCCGTGGTGACCGTGCTCTCCGAGCGGGGCGCGCCCACGCCGGTGGCGTGGACGCGGATGCGCGCACCCCGCTCATTGATGGACACCATCGGACCCGACGCCATCGGTGCGGTCGCCAAAGCCAGTGCGCTGCAACAGGAATACGGGCAGACGATCGACCGGGAGTCCGCGTACGAGCGACTGGCGGCCACTCGGGCGCCGGCAGTCGAGCTGCCGCCCGTGCCCGCCGGCGTGGACGTACCGCCGATGCCGGTGCCGGCGGAACCCGGGCTGCTCGAAAAGATGATGGACAACCCGGCCTTCCAGAGTGCGATGCGCTCGGCCGGAACGGTGATCGGCCGCGAGATCACCCGCAGCATCTTCGGCACCGGGCGACGGCGCAGGCGTTAGCGGCGTCGTCGGGTCTGCCACCATGATGACCATGACACAGCCGTTGAGTTCGAGCGACGTGGTGGACGCGCTGGGTGCCGATCTGCGGTCGGCGAGCTACACCACCGACGGGGTGGCCGCCCTGCTCGGCGCCGACGCCGGCGCCGCATTCAGCCGTGGACTGTTCTGGTCGGCGATGCATGTCACCGAGCGCGCCGGGGCCGACCAGCAGCGACTGGCGGTACTGGTGCGGCTGTTCCTGCTCGGGGTCGACGAACCCCGGGATCGCGTCGAGCTTGCGCTGCCCACCGCGGGTGTCGACCCGCTGATCGACAACGGTGTCCTGGAAACCACGCCGCGCGGAACCGTCGTGGCCGCCGTGGATCTACGCGCACACAGCGACGGGGTCCGGGACTTTCTGGTGGTGTCCGACCAGGACGCCGCAATGCGCCCGGGTCCGGTGCGCCGCGACCATGTCCTCGGCATCGGAGGCGCATCGGTCAGTCTGGCCCAGGCCGTCGTCCGCAACCCGGTGCAGCGAGCACTGGATCTGGGGACCGGCTGCGGCATCCAGGCGCTGCACCTCGACGCCCATTGCGACGAGATCGTCGCCACCGACACCAACCAGCGTGCCCTGGCGTTCGCCGCGGCGACCGCCCGCCTCAACGGCATGTCGTGGGATCTACGGTATGGCAGCCTGTTCGAGCCGGTTGCTGGTGAGCGTTTTGACCTGATCGTGTCGAATCCACCGTTCGTGGTGGGCACGGGGTCGCTTGACTTCCTGTACCGCGACTCAGGCATCGCTGGAGATGCCTTGTGTGCCAGTCTGATCGAACAGGCGGGTGACCACCTCGAACCGGGTGGCACCGCGCAGATCATGGCGAATTGGATTGTGCGCGAAGGACATGACTGGCGCGCGCGGGTGGCCGGCTGGTTGGAGGGCACCGGCCTGCACGCGTGGGTGGTGCAACGTGAGTTCGCCGATCCGGTGAGCTACGTGTCCCTGTGGACTTCGGATGCGGGCGAGTTGCCGGAGGACGCGGCTCGCCGCGGCGGACAGTGGCTGGACTGGTTCGAGGCAGAGAACATCGCGGGTGTCGGCATGGGGATGATCACACTGCGGGCGCCGCGCTCGGGTGAGCGGCGACCGCCGGACCACATCCTCGAAGAGATCACCGGCGCCGACGAGATGCTGACCGGCCCGGAGGTGGCGGCGTTTTTCGACCGTCGGGAGTACCTGCATGACACCACCGACGAGCAGTTGCTCGGGACCAGGTTGTCGACGGCACCGGTGATTCTCGAAGAGCAGTCACTGCCCGGCCCCGAAGGGTGGCAGGTGGTGGGCGCCGCGGTCCGTCGCCCCGGCGGGCCCGGTGCGGTCCTGGGTGTCGACGAGGTGACCCGTGCCCTGCTCGCCGGGTGCCGCGGCGAGGTGCCGCTCGGGGTATTGCTCGATCTGCTGGCGGCGCACCACGGCGTGGACGGGCAGAGGCTGGCCGTCGCCGCACTGCCGGTGGTGCGCGAGGCGATCGGACGCGGGATCCTCTACGAGGCGCAGTGACGCAGGGCTCGACGAACGCCTACTGGCCGCCGAGTTTCTTGTAGACCGCGCCGACGATAGGCGTCACGATGGCTCGCGGTGCGTAACCACTTGCCACGGACATCGCCTTTGACGTCACGCCGGGAACGACCCGCATCTTGTTGCTCTCCAGCCCGTCCAACGAGAGCTTCGCGGTGTATTCGGTGGAGATCCACAGGAAATCGGGAATCAGCCTTTCCACCAGCGACTGCTCGTGCTCGACCGGCAGCGTCTCGCGCACCGGGCCGGGCGCCAGCAGCGTGACATGGACGCCGGCACTTTTCAGCTCCCCCCGCAGCGACTCGCTGAAGGTGTTGGCGAACGCTTTGGTCGCGGCGTAGGTGGCATTGTTGGGGATCGGCGAATTACCTGCCGCCGAACCGGAAATCAGGATGCCGCCCGCTCCGCGTGCCACCATGCCCGGCACCACGGCCAACGCAAGATCATGCACGCCAAGCACATTGAGCTGCACCTGTGCCTTCTCGCCTGCGGGGTCGAGCTTGGCGATGGGGCCGAAGGTCGCGGTACCGGCGTTGGCGCAGAGGATGGAGATGTCGCGGGTGGAGAGCTCGTCACACAGAGCGGTCCGCGCATCGGGGTCGGCGAGGTCCACCGCCCGCACCTCGACGGTCACGCCGTACTGCGCGGTCAGCTTCTCCGCCAGCGCGGTCAGCACCTCGGCTCGGCGCGCGGTGATGATCAGGTGGTGCCCGCGGGCGGCGAGTTCGGTGGCCAGCGCTTCGCCGATGTTCTGGGAAGCGCCGGTGACGACGGCACGCGCATCTGGGTGAGGCTTGGGTACTGGCACACGGGCATCGTAAACGCCAGACCCGCACCGGGGATCCGCCGCACCCGGGCCGGCTTACGCTGCAACGACGGGTCGCTAGAGTTCCCGGCATGAGCAAACCCGTGGACGGTGCGCCGACGTCCACCCGTTCGCGGGTCGCCGCGTGGGCCCTATGGGACTGCGGTTCCACCGGGATGGCCGCCATTGTCGTGACATTCGTATTCTCGGTGTACCTCACCGGCACCGTAGGGGAGGGGACCCCCGGCGGCGCATCGCCGGTGAGTTGGCTCGGCCGGGCCGAGGCGATCGCCGGGGTGACCGTCGCCGTGCTGGCACCCGTCACCGGGGTGTGGGTGCAGGCCTCGGCGCTGCGCCGCGAAGTGCTGGCACTGCTGACCGGCCTGGCAGTGGCGGTGACGGCAACCATGAGCCTGATCCGCGACGAGCCGGCCTACCTGTTCGCGGGGCTGGCGATGCTGGCCGTCGCCGCGGCCTGTGGCGATCTGGCGAGCGTGCCGTATAACGCGTTGCTACGCCAGTTGTCGACGCCGGAGACATCCGGCCGTATCTCGGGATTCGGCTGGGCCTCAGGCTATTTGGGCAGCGTGGTACTGCTGCTCCTGGTGTATGTTGGCTTCATCTCCGGCGACGGGCCCACCCGTGGCCTGCTGGGCCTACCCGTGGAGGGCGGTCTCAACGTCCGCCTGGCGATGCTGCTCGCTGCCGCGTGGTTCGCCTTGTTCGCCTTGCCGTTGTTGCTCACCATGAACCGTTGGCCCAAACCGGTGGAACCGCCGCGGGAGCGCGTCGGGCTCATCGGCGCGTATCGCAAGGTGTGGACCGATATCAGCGCCGAGTGGCGCCGCGATCGCAACCTTGTCTACTACCTGGCGGCCAGTGCGGTGTTCCGCGACGGCCTGGCCGGGGTGTTCGCGTTCGGGGCAGTACTCGGCGTCGCGGTCTACGGTCTGTCCGCAGGGGACGTGCTGATGTTCGGCATCGCCGCCTGCGTTGTGGCCGCCATCGGCGCTGTCATCGGCGGCCTCATCGATGACCGGGTGGGGTCCAAACCGGTGATCGTGAGTTCCCTGGTGGCGATGATCATCACCGGCCTGGTGCTGCTGGCATTGTCGGGACCGGTCACGTTCTGGATCTGTGGACTGCTGCTGTGTCTGTTCATCGGCCCTACCCAGTCATCGGCGCGGACACTGCTGTTGCGGATGTCAGTGGACGGCCGCGAGGGCGTGGCCTTCGGCCTCTACACGATGACCGGTCGTGCGGTCTCGTTCTTGGCGCCGTGGTTGTTCTTCACGTTCGTCGACCTCTTCGACAGTGACCGGGCCGGCACCGCCGGGCTGTGTGTTGTGCTCGGCACGGGACTGGTGGCGATGATCTTCGTGAAGGTCCCGCGGCACGGCCAGGTGGTCACCGCGCCGTAGCGTCCTCAGCGTGCTCGTACCTCGCACGCATCGGTCACCCGGCGTGGTTGGATTGCGGGGTTCCTCAGCGTGCTCGTACCTCGCACGCATCGGTCACCCCGCGGGGTTGGATTGCGGGGTTCCTCAGCGTGCTCGTACCTCGCACGCATCGGTCACCCCGCGGACGCACAGATCGTCAGGCCGCTTCCCGTGCGCTCCCGCACCGGAGTGCCGTCCACCGACACCGTGCACGTCACTTCACGTCCCACGTTGAGCACGGTCACACTTGCGGCCCTCGACGCCGGCGACGCCAGGCTGACTTCCTTGGTCCACGGCAACACCACGTTGAACTCCATCTGCAGCACCCCACCGCTGTCGACGTAGGTGATACTGATCGCCCGGCCCTCACCGGAAACGGTGTACACCACCGTCTCGGTGACTCCGGGTGTGCCCGTTGTGGGCGGCACCAGCGGAACCGAGGTCGACGGTGTTGTCGACGGCGCGGTCGAGGGCGTGCTGGTGATCGTCGGCCTGCGCGAAGTGGTGGTGGGCGGGGTCGTGCCCGTGGGTTCCTGCTGCATCGGCGGCAACGGGGCGACGACCGTGTCTTGGTTGTCGTTGGTGTCGGTGATCACCAACGCAATGACGAGTCCGACCACCAGCAGGACTGCGGCGCCGGCCGCCAGCCACAGCCACCGCGGTGACCGGGGTGGTTCGGGTGGCTGGCCGGGATGCTGGTGCTGCGGATGCTGGGTCTGCGTCCAATACGGCGGCAATTGTTCGGTCGGATTGGGCGGCAGGTGACTGGGATAGGTGTACTGACCCGCGTAGGCGGGATCGCTGTACCGCGCGTTCCGATCGCCCATCGGCTCGGTCGGTTGTGACCAGCCTCGGCGATACGGATCGGACCCATCGGGTCGGCGTGGATCGCTCATACCCACCTCATGCCTGCAGGCTACCCGCGGCTGCACCTATCCCGGACAACACGGTCGGCTCCTTACCGATACGGTGTCGGCGGGCGACCTGAATGTGTCGTCGACCGCTGCCGAGAACAAAGGATGTGGAGGGCGCTGGTGGGACCGCGGGTGCGTGCGATTTATGGCGCGTCACTGTCTCCGGACGCGACCGCATTCGCGCACATTGTCGACGACGGTGGTTATCCGCGCGCGGTACAGCGCTTCCTGCGGGGATGGCGGGCCAGTTCCTCCCGCGACGTCGAACTACCAGTTGAGGGCCCGGTCACCCGGGTCATCCACTCGGCCGACGGGCACTGGCTGGCCTGTGAAGTGGCTCCCGACGGTGCCTCTCGCACGCAGATCTGGGTTGTGACCACCGATCCGGATGACCGTGATGCCCGTCGTATCGACGGGCTCGGCCCAGAAATCGACGACGGCACTGCAGAGCTGATCGGCTGGGACGGCACACAGGTGGCGGCGATCCTCACCGGCCAGGACGGCGTGGGTCAGTCCTGCCTGATCGATCCGGCTACGGGTAATCGGATTGTCCTGGACCGCAGATCGGCGGGGCGGTTGGTCGACTCGTGGGCCGGGGCGTCGCTGATCCGGGTGGGGCCACGGGGCTACCGCGAACTGCTCATGCTGCACGGGCTCACCGAAATCGCTTTGCTGCCTTATGATCCCGGCTCCACCACCGATGCGGGAGTGATCCTCGACGACCACGGGCCGCGCCGACTGCGCTCCGGACCGGACGGCGAGACGATGAAGCTGTACGAGCCGTCAAAGAACTATCCCGTCGACAGCACCCAGGGATACGTGCGTGCGCTGATCCGCTCCGACAACGGCACCGATCATGCGCGGCTGCTCGAGGTGACGGTCACCGAGGACGGGGTGTCCTACCATGTGGTCGCCGAGAAGCCGGGTTACGAGCTCGACGAGTTCGTCATCAGCGACGACCTGTCGACCGTGGCCATTCTGTGGAACATCCATGGCTGCAGCGAATTACAGTTACTCCAGTACGTGGATTACACGCTGTCGGCGCCGATCCCGTTACCGGGAATGGTGGCCAGCGAGCTGTCCATCAGCGCCGGCGGTTCCATGGTGTCCATGACGGTGGAAAGTCCCTGGCAGCCGCGCACGGTGGAGCTCGTCGACACCAGGACCCTGGAGTGGGAACCTGTCGACCGCACCCCGATGTCGGGCCCGTTGGCTGCGGCGCCGACGCTGGACACCCTCACAGCGCGCGACGGCACGACGTTCACCGCGTGGCGTTACGAACCGCCCCCGGGTGTGGAGCGCATGGGTGCGTTGATCTACCTGCACGGCGGCCCGGAGGGTCAGTCGCGACCCGGTTACAGCGAGGTGTTCCCTCAACTGCTCAACGCGGGCATCACGGTGCTGACGCCGAATGTGCGAGGCTCCGGCGGATTCGGCCGCAGCTTCATGCACGCTGATGACCGCGAGGGTCGCTTCGCAGCCATCGACGACGTTGCCGACTGCGTGCAGCACCTCGTGGACAACGGCTTCGCCGATCCGGGCCGCATCGCCTGCGGCGGTTGGTCCTATGGCGGGTATCTGACACTGGCCGCTCTGACGTTTCACCCGGAGTTGTTCGCAGCGGGGGTCAGCGTCTGCGGCATGAGTGATCTGAGCACGTTCTACCGGAACACCGAGGCATGGATCGCGGCCGCAGCCTATCCGAAGTACGGCCACCCGATCAGCGATCGCGATCTGCTCGACCGGCTCTCGCCGCTGCTGCGCGTGGATTCGTTGACGGCACCGCTACTTCTGGTACACGGAGGCAACGACACCAATGTGCCTGTAGGGGAGTCCGATCAGATGGCCCAGGCGCTGCGTGAGCGCGGCCGTACCGTGCGTTATCTCGTTTTCGACGACGACGGTCACGAGATCGCCAAACGGGAGAACCGAGCCGCGCTGGCTAATGCCATCACGGAGTGGCTCGGCACGGCGTTTGCCAAAACTCCGTAGTTGTGCACACAGCTTCTCCAAACCGCCACCAAATCGTCATGTTTGGGGATTTTTCGTCCGGGTAAACCTCTCCTCGCCAGGTAGTACAAAGTCGAACGGAGGCACACATGCGAGGCGGCGGTCTACTCGGCGTCATTGTCCTGGTCTGGCTGTTGATCGGAGTATTCGCCGCGTTCCAGCGGGGGTATTTCGAGAACACTGAAACCAACTGTGCGACAGCGGGTTCCATAGCACTAACTGTAGTGGTGGGACCGTTGAATTACGCGGGTGTCAACCCAACTGTGGCGAACTGCAATCTGCCGCAGCCCAGCGCGTAGCTGACTCCGTAGCAAGTACTAGCTCTACTGAAAGGTTCTAACATGATTGTCCTTGGAGCGATTCTGCTGATTCTGGGCTTTGTGCTCAAGATCAGTATCCTGTGGACCATTGGCATCATCCTGCTGGTGATCGGCGCCATCTTCTGGATCCTGGGTGCCGTCGGACGTCCCGTCGGCGGGCGAAAAGTCTGGTTTTAACCCAGGCCCGTCTTAACGACTGTCATTCGTCCAGCGTAGTGCGGCGACGGTCATAGCACGAAGCACCTCGCGAGAGCGCGGTGCAGAGCCGGCCGGCTTACCCCCGGCCGGCTTTGTGCTGTACGGGGTCGAGTTGATCAGGCCGAACGCGGCGTGGGCCGTCAATCGCGCGTCCGCTTCCTCGAGCTCCGGGCGCACCTGGGTCAGCACCTTCACCCACACCTCGACGTATTCGCGCTGACTGCGCCGGACCTGGCGCAGGGCCGGCGCCGGCAGCTGGTTGAGATCGCGGTCTTGGATGCGGATCAGGTCGGGCTCACCGAACGCGAAGTCGAGGTGGAAGTCCACCAGCCCGGAGAGCGCAGCCTCGGCGTTCCCGGCGTCGGCGACGACGGCCCGACCGCCTACGAGCAGTCTGGTGCTGATGCCCACCAACAGCTCGACGAGCATGGCTTCTTTGTTCGGGAAGTGGCGATAGATCGCCGGTCCGCTGACGTCGGCGGCGGCGCCGATGTCTTCGAGGCGTACTGCCAGGAAGCCGCGTTCCGCGAATTGACGTTCGGCGGCGCGTAGGAGCAGCGAGCGGCGGTCCGACTTGAGCTGACTACGCCGGCTCACGCCGCCTGGAATGTCGCGGGCCCGCGACGAGTCTGCGGACATCGCGCTCCTCACCGACTGCGTGCTTTACAACTTCGGTTAATAGTGATTAACATACCATGAGTTATTCGTCATTAACTGAAGTGATGGAGCGGTCATGACCTCCGTGGTGTCGAACCGCGAGCAGCACCTGGCACTGGTGGCGCAGCTGCGTGACAAGCTGGCCACCGCCGCCCTCGGCGGGTCCGCCAAGTCAAGGGAACGCCACGTCGCCCGCGGCAAACTCCTGCCGCGTGATCGCGTCGACGGGCTGCTGGATCCTGGCAGTCCGCTGCTGGAGGTGGCGCCGCTGGCGGCCGACGGGATGTACGACGATGAATGCCCGGGGGCCGGGATGATCGTCGGCATCGGACGGGTCGCCGGTCGGGAATGCATGATCGTGGCCAACGATGCAACGGTCAAAGGTGGTACGTACTACCCGATCACGGTCAAGAAGCACCTGCGGGCGCAGGAGATTGCCGCCCAGAATCGGCTGCCCTGTATCTACCTCGTGGACTCCGGCGGTGCGTTCCTGCCACGCCAGGACGAGGTGTTCCCCGACCGTGACCACTTCGGTCGCATCTTCTTCAACCAGGCGACGTTGAGTGCGCGCGGCATCCCACAAATCGCGGCGGTCCTCGGCTCATGCACCGCGGGCGGAGCCTATGTTCCGGCGATGAGCGACGAAGCGGTGATCGTGCGCAACCAGGGCACCATCTTCCTCGGGGGTCCGCCGCTGGTGAAGGCCGCCACCGGGGAGGTCGTGACCGCGGAGGAGCTCGGCGGGGGAGACCTTCATTCCAAGGTTTCCGGCGTCACCGACCATCTCGCCCACGACGACCGCGATGCGCTGCGCATCGTGCGGCGCATCGTGGGCACGTTGGGCCCCCGGGAGCCCCGGCCCTGGGAAGTCCAGCCGACCGTCGCCCCGGTCGCTGATCAGGATGAGCTCTACGATGTGGTCCCGATCGATTCCCGGGTGCCCTACGACGTGCACGACGTCATCACCCGCATCGTCGACGGTGGCGAGTTCAGCGAGTTCAAGGCGGAGTACGGCACCACCCTGGTCACCGGATTCGCTCATATCCACGGCCACCCGGTGGGTATCGTCGCCAACAACGGCGTGCTGTTCGGTGAATCCGCGCTCAAGGGAGCACATTTCATCGAGCTGTGCGACAAGCGGACGGTGCCGCTGCTGTTCTTGCAGAACATCGCCGGCTTCATGGTGGGGCGCGACTACGAGGCCGGCGGCATCGCCAAACACGGTGCCAAGATGGTCACCGCGGTGGCCTGCGCGCGGGTGCCGAAGCTGACCGTGGTCATCGGGGGCTCATACGGGGCGGGCAACTACTCGATGTGTGGGCGGGCCTATTCGCCTCGCTTCCTGTGGATGTGGCCCAACGCCAGGATCTCGGTGATGGGTGGCGAGCAGGCGGCCTCGGTGCTGGCCACGGTGCGCGGGGAGATGACCCCCGAGCAAGAGGAAGAGTTCAAGGAGCCGATCCGGGCTCAGTATGAACACCAGGGAAACCCTTACTACTCCACCGCCCGATTGTGGGATGACGGGGTGATCGATCCAGCGGACACCCGAACTGTTTTGGGACTTGCGCTTTCGGTTGTCGGCAACGCACCGGTGGAACCGGTGTCCTACGGCGTCTTCCGGATGTAGAGGGCAATGGCCATGAAGAGTTTCGATACCATCCTGGTCGCCAACCGTGGCGAGATCGCGGTTCGTGTCATGCGCACCCTGCGCACCATGGGCATCCGCTCGGTCGCTGTCTACAGTGCGGCCGACGCAGGGGCACGCCATGTCGTCGAAGCCGATACCGCGGTGTTGATCGGCCCGCCGCCGGCCCGCGACAGTTACCTCAACATCGCCGCGATCGTCGACGCCGCGCAGCGTACCGGTGCGCAGGCCGTCCACCCTGGATATGGATTCCTCTCGGAGAACGCCGAATTCGCCGCCGCCCTCGATGCGGCCGGCATCGTGTTCATCGGGCCGCCGGTCACCGCAATCGCGACCATGGGTGACAAGATCACGGCGAAGAACACGGTGGCGCGGTTCGGGGTGCCCGTTGTTCCCGGCATCGCCGAACCCGGGTTGACCGACGAGCAACTGATCGACGCTGCCCGCGACATCGGCTACCCGGTCCTGGTGAAGCCCTCGGCCGGCGGCGGCGGCAAAGGCATGCGGATGGTGCAGCGGCCCGAGGAGTTGCCGTCCGCGCTGGCCGGCGCCCGTCGTGAATCGGCGTCGGCTTTCGGCGATGACACCTTGTTCATCGAGCGATTCGTACTGCGGCCCAGGCACATCGAAGTGCAGGTCCTCGCGGACGGCCACGGCAATGTGCTGCACCTCGGCGAGCGGGAGTGCAGCCTGCAGCGCAGGCACCAAAAGGTCATCGAGGAGGCGCCGTCGCCGCTGCTCGACGAGCAGACCCGCGCCCGCATCGGCGCCGCCGCCTGCGACACTGCCCGCAGTGTCGACTATGCCGGGGCCGGCACTGTGGAATTCATCGTGTCGGCGGACCGCCCGGACGAATTTTTCTTCATGGAGATGAACACCCGCCTTCAGGTCGAACATCCGGTCACCGAAATGGTCACCGGCTGGGATCTGGTGGAGTGGCAGGTCCGCATCGCCGCGGGAGAGGAGTTGACGGCCGCCCAGACCGACATCGTGCTGGACGGGCATGCCATCGAGGCCCGCGTGTACGCTGAGGACCCGTCCGGCGGCTTCCTGCCCACCGGGGGTGACGTGCTCCTCGTCGAGGAGCCCAATGGCGCCGGCGTTCGGGTGGATTCCGGATTGTTCGCCGGAACCTCAGTTGGTAGCGATTACGACCCGATGCTGGCCAAGGTGATCGCGCACGGTCCCGACCGGGCGGCCGCGCTCCGCGGACTCGACCGCGCGCTGGCTCACACCTCGGTTCTCGGAGTGGTCACCAACATCGACTTTCTGCGGTTCCTGCTGGCCGATGCCGACGTGGTCGCGGGCCGCCTGGATACCGGACTGCTGGACCGCCGTGTGGGCGACTTCGCCGCGCCGACAGGTGGCGACACCGAGTTCATCGCCGCCGCGGCCTACCGTTGGTTGCAGCGTTGGCAGGGTGCCGACGGCGACCTGTGGTCGGTACCGTCCGGATGGCGGATCGGAGCACCCGCGGCGACGGTGCTTCGGCTGCGCTCCGGTCAACGAACCGACCATGTGCGGATCACCGGCACACCGGTGTCCGCGACTGCCGAGATCGACAGCGGTCAAATTCGCAGCCTCACAGCACATCTCGACGGTGGTGCATTGACCGTGACGTTGGACGGGATACGGCGGTCCTACCGGGTCGCCGATGCTCACCACCGGATCTGGCTCGCCGGTGACGGCGGTGTGGCGCTGCTCGATGAGGTACGCGAGGCGCCGGTGCGGCCGGAGGACGAACACGCCGGAGACGCGGAGCTGACCAGCCCGATGCCGGGGACTGTCGTCACGGTCAACGTCGGCAACGGCGCAGCCGTCACCGCGGGTGCCGTTGTGGTCGCCGTCGAGGCGATGAAAATGGAGCATTCGCTGACCGCACCCGTGGACGGCGTGGTGGAACTTCTTGTTGCCGTCGGCGACCAGGTCAAGGTGGGCCAGCCGCTGGCCCGGATCACCGCAACAACCTCCGAAGGAAAAACTGATGACTGACTACCTTTCGACGGGCAACCTGCCCGACGACTACGCCCAGCTGGCCAAAACAGTGCGGGACTTCGCAAACAGCGTCGTCGCCCCGGTGGCCGCCAAACACGATGCGGAGCACTCGTTTCCGTACCGGGTCGTCGCGGGCATGGCCGAGATGGGACTGTTCGGCCTGCCGTTCCCCGAGGAGTACGGCGGCATGGGAGGCGACTACTTCGCGCTGTGCCTGGCGTTGGAAGAGCTCGGCAAGATCGACCAGAGCGTGGCCGTCACGTTGGAGGCCGGCGTCTCGTTGGGTGCGATGCCCGTGTACCGGTTCGGCAACGAAGACCAGAAGCAGGAATGGTTGCCGCTGCTGACCAGCGGCAAGGCGCTGGGCGCGTTCGGGCTCACCGAGGCCGGCGGCGGCAGTGACGCCGGCGCCACCAAAACCACGGCCCGCCTCGACGACGGTCACTGGATCATCAACGGCACCAAGCAATTCATCACCAACTCGGGCACCGATATCACCCGGCTCGTCACGGTCACCGCTGTGACCGGTGAGCGGGAGATCAGTTCCATCCTGGTCCCGGTGCCCATCGAAGGCTTCACCGCCGAACCCGCCTACAACAAGGTCGGCTGGAACGCCTCCGACACCCATCCGCTCACCTTTCAGGACGTGCGGGTGCCCGAGGCGAACCTGCTGGGCACCCGCGGGCGTGGCTACGCGAATTTCCTGAGGATCCTCGACGAGGGCCGCATTGCGATCGCCGCGCTGTCGGTGGGTGCTGCCCAGGGATGTGTGGACGAGAGCGTCAAGTACTCCAAGGAACGCCAGGCGTTCGGCCAGCCGATCGGCAAGTACCAGGCCATCGAGTTCAAGATCGCCCGGATGGAGGCCCGCGCGCACGCCGCCCGCACCGCGTACTACGACGCCGCCGCGCTGATGCTTGCCGGTAAGCCTTTCAAGAAGGAGGCGGCGATCGCCAAGCTGGTGGCCAGCGAGGCCGCGATGGACAACGCGCGTGATGCCACTCAGATCCACGGCGGCTACGGCTTCATGAACGAGTACGCCGTCGCACGGCACTACCGTGACAGCAAGATCCTCGAAATCGGTGAGGGGACAACCGAAGTGCAGTACATGGTGATCGCCCGTCAGATGGGGCTCTGATGAGCAGCGCCGAGCCCAAAGTGGTGGTGCAGCGTGGGCTCTGGTTCGAGGAGTTCGAGCTCGGGGTGAAATACATCCACAGCCCGGGTCGCACCCTCACCGAAGCCGACAACGTGTTGTTCACGACGTTGACGATGAACACCCAGGCGCTGCACCTGGACGCGGCGTTCTCCGATGCGCTGCCGCCGTTCAATCAGCGGCTCGTCAACTCGATGATGACGTTGTCGACCCTGGTGGGTCTGTCGGTGGCCCAGCTGACGCAGGGCACCATCGTCGGCAACCTCGGGTTCTCCGATATCGCGTTTCCCAAACCGTTGTTCCATGGCGACACCCTCTACGCCGAGACGGTCATCACCGATAAGCGCGAGTCCAAGAGTCGGCCGGGTGAGGGCATCGTGACGTTCGCCCATACCGGTCGCAACCAGCACGGGGACGTGGTGGCCACGGCCTCCCGCAAGACGATGGTCCGCAAGCGGCCCGCAGTGGAGAATGTGAGGGCCGATTCCGATGGCGCTTGAGAACCCCGGTCCCGCCTGGCTGTTCTGCCCGGCAGATCGCCCCGAGCGATTCGGAAAAGCCGCTGCCGCAGCTGATGTCGTCATCCTGGACCTCGAAGACGGCGTGGCGGCCAAGGACCGCGAAGCGGCCCGGACCGCCTTGATCGACACCCCGCTGGACCCGGGCCGCACCGTGGTGCGGCTCAATCCCAGCGGCAGTGCCGACCACGAACTGGACCTCGAAGCGCTGGCCCGCACCGGCTACACCACCGTGATGCTCGCGAAAACCGAGTCCGCACAACAGGTCAGTGCCCTGGCGCCGCTGGATGTAGTGGTACTCGTCGAAACTCCGCTCGGCGCACTCAACGTGGTGGAATCCGCCCGCTCCGACAACGCGTACGCGGTCATGTGGGGCGCCGAGGATCTGTTCGCGGTCACCGGTGGCACCGCCAACCGGCGTGCCGACGGCAGCTACCGCGACGTCGCCCAGCACGTGCGGTCCCAGTCGTTGCTGGCGGCGAAATCCTACGGGCGGCTGGCGTTGGACTCGGTGTACATCGACATCAAGGACCTCGACGGTCTGCGTGCCGAATCCGATGACGCCGTTGCCGTCGGATTCGACGCCAAGGTGGCCATCCACCCCAGCCAGGTCGCGGTGATCCGGGGCGCGTACGCCCCGACCGACGAGCAGGTGCATTGGGCCCGCCGCGTCTTGGCCGAGGTCGCAAACCAACGGGGCGTCTTCCAATTCGAGGGCATGATGGTGGATGCCCCGGTACTGCGGCGAGCAGAGCGCATCGTGCAGCTAGCGCCTCACCCCGGCGGTGGCTGACAGATGTGTCTACTCCGGAGTTCCGGGTAGAACACTACTTCCGTTGGGCCGCAGCTAATCTGGCTGCGAACTCGGGAGACTGAATAGACGCCGCCTGCGGGCCCAGCTCGGTACGCATGGCCAGTTGGTGGGTGTCGGTGTCGACCGAGCCCGGGCTGGCGGTGGCCCGCATGGTCGCCTTGGTGGCCAGGACCACTTCCCGCGGTGCAGCAGCCGGACCGGCGGCCAGTTGCAGTGCAGCGGCCACCGGGTCATCGGCGACCTCGAGCGCCAACCCGTGTGTGACGGCGGCTTGGGCGTCAAAGCGCATGCCGAACAGCAGTGCGGCGCGGGCGACTTCGGGGCCTACGGCCCGTTGGAGCATCCAGGTGGCGCCACCTCCGGGGTGGATGCCCAGTTTCTGAAAACGCGGATCGAACACCGCGTGTGGTCCGGCGATGCGGACATCTGCGGCCAGCGCGAGGTTGAGGCCGGCCCCCACGGCGGCGCCGTTCACCGCGGCAATGGTGGGCAGCGTGCAGCTACCCAACGCCATGAACCCGTCATAGATCCGTAGCAGGCCTTCTTCGGCGGCTGCGCCGAGCGCGCTGAGATCGGCGCCGGCGCAGAACGCCTTGCCGGCCCCGGTGATCACGACGGCGTGCACACCGGTGTCGGCCTCGGCCGCCTCGATCGCGGCACGCAACTGCGCGGACATCGCGTCAGTGACAGCATTGCGCCGGTCAGGGTCGTTGACGGTGATCAGGGCGACGCGATTGTCGACCTGGTAGAGCACGGGGTCTTCGCTGGCCATGCCCGCACGCTACCGTGCCCGCTTCGGGACCCGACAGCATGTCGGGTCGCACTCACGGCGCCAGCAGTCGTGCGCTGATGGTGCCGGCGACGGGCGGATGCTGGAGGTATTCGGCGATGTCGTGGGGGTGGTCTTTCGGATTCAGCACCGCAAGCTCCTGCAGCTGTCCGGCCCAGCTCCTGCTCAGCGGGCATCCGATGGCAACCGGGTCACCCGCGAACCAGGTGTTCAGCCAGAACTCGATGCGTGCAGGGCGGTGTGGTCCGCCGGATTCGAGTCGCTTGTACACAGCGTCGAGTCCCAGTGGGCTCCCGGCGGAAACCAGCAGGTCCACCTCAACCGCGGCGGGCAGCCTCGACATGAGATCCATGGCCACCACCGTGCCGAGGCTATGGCTCACCAGGACAAGGCGTCCCGAGTCCGGGACCGTCTCCATCACCGTGTCGAGCACCCGGCGGCGAGTCTGAGCATCGTGCAGGTACGCCGCGACGTCGCCGAAGATGCGGGCGATCAGGAAGTCGTCGAGTCCGCTGCGGGCGGCAATCCAGCTCAGTTGTTGGTGCAGCCTTCTCAGGAGGTCGCTACCCAGACCGGGCAGGCCTTCTGCGGTGTCCGGCTCACCGGCCTCCAGCGCGGTGGGCATGCCGAGTTGCGCGGCGGCCTCCGACACCAACTGCTGGTAGACCTCGTTGCCGGCAGGATCTGCTGTCAGCGACTCGTGGGCGGGTGGCTGCAGCAGCACATCGCCGTAGAACGGGAAGTGCACATCCGCCGGATCGATCGTGGCCAGGCCGGCCAACGTCAAACCGTGATTGAGACCAGCGGTCCACGTCCGGCGTAACAGCTCCGGGTCGCACCCTTCCTGACCACGGCCGTGCAGGAACAGCAGATGCCGCGTACCTCCGAACGCCCTGGGGCGCGCGGGGATTCCACGTCTGGACACCCGTTCCAGGACCGGTTGAGGCGGGGGAGGCGCAGCCGCGCCCTCGGAGATCACTGCTGGGGCGGCGAGCGCGGCGGTGGGCCCGAGCTCGGCCAGAATCGACCGCTGCTGCGCGTCGAGGTCCAGGCTCGCGAGATGTTTCAGGATCACACTGACGCGCACACCTTCGTTGGCGACCCAATCGACGGCATCGTCGCCGTCACCAGCGCGCCACACGTTGCCGTCACGTCGTAGTATCCGGCCCTGTGCATCGGTCCTCGGCACGCCGGAGTGGTGTAGTGCCACCACTTCCCATTGATCGTTGAAGACCGGCGAGCCGGAGTTCCCGGGCTCGGTATCGGTGATGTAGTGCAGGAATTCGTCGAATTGGAGTTCGAGGCGGTTGTCCCGGATCGAGATCTCCTTCATCCTCCCCATGGGATGGCCCACGATGTTCATCGACTCGCCGACGACGATCTTTCCCTGTTGGACGATCAGCGGGTTCCACCCACCGATGGCGTCGGCCGGCGTCCGTCCGTCGTCGCTGGGGCGGACCAGGACGATGGTGAAATCAAGATGGACGTCGGTGACGAAGAACCCCGACGGATCCAGCCGAAACCGGCTCGGCACCAGGGGAATGTTGTCGATGCCGGCTTCGGCACCGAATTCGATGAGCGCGTCGCGTGCTGTCTCGACATCAGGCAGCACATGGTTGTTGGTCAGCAGCAGCCGGGGCGAGATCAGCGAGCCTGTTCCCTGAGGGATCTCGCGTCCGTTCTGGGACAATGAGATTCGTCCGACGGCAGCCGCGGCACGCGCGCCGTGTGACAAGAAATTGACCGCCTGCAACTGGTTGGTGACGCCGATGATGCGCTCTTTGGTGGCCAGCTGATCAAGTGGGTCCGCCAGCCCGACAGCCATGACGGCGTGTGCGGGCACCTGTCCGCTGGCGAGCAGACGGTCGAGACGGGCCGTCAGTTGCTCGTCGGTGTCGACGACCAGCGAGTCGGTGCGTTGCCGCTGCTGCGCGACGTCCTGCCGTTTCGATTCGGATGCTGCGTACCGCCGTCCGGCGGCTTCCACCTGCGTCCGCCGGGGACCGTCGCGATCACTGATGACCATGTTCACCTCGAATACTCGCTGTAACCAGACTGCCTCATCGTGTCGCCCGACAGGGGCGAAAATGTGAGTAGCCGGCTACTCCACTGCGTACAGCCACCCGCTTTCCGGCGGCGATTACTCGAGGTGCTGGCGTCGACGTCCCGAGGGGACGAAGTACACCACCGGGGCCAGGCCCAGCGCGGCGCACGAGACAGCGGTGATGATCAGCGGATCGGTGGCCGACCGTGTGGCGGTCGACTGGCTGCCGTGCGGGATTGCTCCGATGGACAACGACATGCTGACCGCGACAGACGCCAACGCCGGCGCGCTGTGCCGGTCAAGGGTGCGGCACTGACAGGAGCCTGTGGCCCCGACCTTGTCGGATCCTTGTCGAATCCTTCTGGCGGGGTGGTTGGGGACGAAGGGTCAGCTGATGGGGGTGTACGGAACCAACGCCTGCGACAGTTGCGGCAGGAACTGCCCGCAGTTGCGATCCAGCGCCGCAGTCAGGATGTCGGCGGTGGACTCGATGTCCCAGCCCTTGTTCAGGTAGTCGTCGACGAGCAGGCTCGCGTCTGAGGACGTCAACGCTGCGGTTGCCGAGGCCCGCTGCAGGGATGAACAGATGCTGCGATTGCTGACTGCGATCTCGCGTGACTCGTCGGCGGTGATGACGCCGTAGATGTTCGGCTGTTCGGCCGCTGCCAGTGGTGCCGCACCAAGGCTCACGCCGACTGCGACCAGGCCGCTGAACGCGAACAGTGCTGAATGTCGTCCCCTCATGAAAGGGCATCGTAGGCCCTGCCATGCGGCACCGCGTGTCTTACCGGCGGGAACATCGGGGCCACGCCCGTCGCCGGGCCTACGACCTGCGGCGGTCCCAATCCTGGGACACCGAACTCGGTTTCGCGTCGCCGATGGGTGTCAGTCGAGGAAGGCGCCGGCGTCATGGTCGGCCGGTTCCCGGCTGCCGACAGCGTCGAGGCGGGCGAGGGATTCGGCAGGTAGTGCAAGCTCGGCGGCGTCGAGGTTCTGCTCCAGGTGGGCTATCGAACGGGTGCCCGGAATCAGCAGGGTGTTGGGGGAGCGGGCCAGCAGCCACGCCAGAGCGATCTGCGCGGGTGCGGCACCGATGTCTGAAGCGACTGCTCGGACGGTGGTGTCATCGGCGACGTTGGGGAAGCCGGGAAACGCAGATCCCAAGGGGAAGAAGGGAACCCAGGCTATTCCTTCGCCGACACACAGGTCGAATGTGGCCTCCTGCGATCGATCCAGCACGCTGTAGGAGTTCTGCACACAGGCGATCCCGGCCGGCAGAGCCCGGCGCAGCACATCGGGACCCACGGCGCTGAGCCCGATGGCACCGATCTTGCCTTCGTCGCGCAGAGAGATCATCTCGGCCAACTGGTCATCGAGGCTGACGATCTGGTCGCCCTCGGCTGTCAGTCCCGGTCCCACATCCAGGCGGCGCAGATTCACCACCGGGATCCGGTCAACACCGAGTTGGCGGAGGTCGGTTTCCACCGCCGCGCGCAGTTCGGCGGGTTTCTGGGCAGCCTTGAGTGGCAGTGGTCCGTCGTTGTTGTGTACGGCGCCCACTTTGCTCACCAGGACCAGGTCCTTGGGATAGGGCGCCAGCGCCTGGAGGATCCGCCGGTTCACCTCTCCGTCGGCGTAGAACGAGGCGGTGTCGATGTGGTTGACGCCCAGCTCGACAGCTCGGCGCAGGACGGCCACCGCATCGTCGGCGGAGACGCCCTCCCCGAGCTGCATCGCTCCGTAGCCGACGCGACCGACTGTCCAGTGGCCGATCCGGCCGTATTTCTCGATGTGCGCACTGTCGGTCATCGGTGCTCCCTGCTGGCATACTCGCGATGCGGAGGAACCTCCGCTTGGGCAACGTAACAGAACCGGAGGGTCCTCCGCTATGGGTGAGCGATCCGACGCTCGACGAAACCGCGAGCGCCTGCTGAACGCCGCCGCCGCCGCATTCGCAGCCGCCGAGGGCCCGGTGTCCCTGGAGGCGATCGCACGCGGCGCGGGCGTCGGTATCGGCACGCTCTACCGGCATTTCCCGACGCGGGAAGCGTTGACCGAGGCCGTGTATCGCGCCGAACTCGCTGAGGTGTCAGCCTCGGCGGGCAATCTACTGGAGCGCTATCGACCGGTGGAGGCCCTGCGCAGGTGGATGGACCGCTACGCCGAGTTCGTCGCGACCAAGCAGGGCATGGCCGAATCGCTGCGGGCGGTCTTCGACTGCGGTGCGGTCGAGCGCAATCAGACGCGGGCCACGATCGTCGGGGCGGTCGAGGTGATGTTGGCCGCCGGTGCGGCCGACGGCAGCCTGCGCGTCGATGTGCGTGCCGACGACGTGGTGACATCCCTGCTGGGGATCTTTCTGGCCAGCGGTTCGCAGGAGCAGTCAGCGCGGATGGTGTGTCTGTTGGTTGATGGTCTGGTCACCACGCGGTGAGACAGATGCGTTGCAGCGCAACCTGGCTCAGGACCGGGTGGCGGCGTGTGTGCGGCGGTGCCGCGGGACGGAGACAAGCAGAGACAACACCAGCACAGCTGCGCCGACGAGAGCGGTGACCAGGATCGAAGTGGTGTCGCTGAGGCGCACCGCTACCGCGACCAGCGCCCACACCACCACTGCGACGTAGGCGATGTCGGCGAACACGACACTCATGGTCAGCCCCAAGGCCGTGGCCACCACCACCATGACCACGCCCCACGCGGGTTCGGTGAGGCCGAAGCCGTCCCAGCCCGCGGCGTCGAGAGTGATGGTGGCGTTGGCGATGGTCGCCACCGAGATCCAGCCGAGATAGACCCGGAACGGCAGGTGCACCGCCCACAATTCGAACGTCGAGGTCGCCGGGTGGGCAGCCAGTTGTCGGTAGATGACGATCAGCGAGGCGAGCAGCACGATCATCACCAGCATGCTCAGCGCGAAGTGGTTGTAGTGCCAGGCGAAGAGCCAACCGCAGTTCGCGACGGCGGTAAGCAGGTACCACGGCGCAATTGCCCGCGCGGTGTCAGTGTCGCGGGCGCGGGCGCGGGGGGCAGCCAGGCACAGATACCCGCTGTAGGCGATCAACCCGAGATAGATCACGCTCCAGATGCTGAACGCGTATCCCGCCGGCATGAAGTAGACCTCGAATCGGCGGGTGACGTCGCCGGTGCTCTGACCATTGATGGGCAGCCCGTTGGCCAGGTAGTTCACCAGGATGGTCGCTGCCGTGGCGAGGCTGACCACGATGGGCAGTAGCAATGCGCCGCGCGATCGGTTCTGCATTCCAGTACTGCTCACCGGTGCTGGCATGCGGGGCTCCTTTGCTTCGCGCGTGCGGCAGAGCTATGCCCACTTCGCACCGCATCGAACCCTGTTTGGACCCGCGGTATGGGCACGGCCGATCAGTGGGGCGTCTACTTCGTCGGGTGCTGCCACCATTTCGGTCGTGGCGTCCTGGTCGACACTCGGTGGGAGTTGGCGGTACTTGGCGCCGGGATCGTCGTCTGCCAGGTCTTGTGTCCGATCAGCCGAGATCGACGTCCGGGCAGTAATTCGTTTTGGCGGCTTTGAGGAGCACCGGGCCCGATTTCAGCCCGTAGCGGCCCAGCATCCTCGAGACAGCATCGACGCCGGTTTTTCCTTGGCTGTTCAAATCGATCACCGCATCGCAGAAGGCGTGTCCGGCGTCGATCGCGTTCGCACGGTCGGTGTTTCGCCAGTAGTCGTCGCTGCTCAGGTCGGAGATGAACGTTTCGTCAGCCGCAGCCTGCTCGTCACCGCCGCATCCGCCGATCAGCAGCGCAGCCATCACCGCGACGAAGAGGCAGCATTTGCTGTTCATAGCGAGACCGTACCGGTCTGCATGCCCGCCGGCGCGTTATTGAATGAACCGTCTGGTCTGGGCAGCCGACTGGGCACGATCAAATCGTATGCACCGCGGTAGAACTCAGATCCGCTCTGTGAGTGTGCACTCAAGCCAGTCGAAGATGGTCTGGTGCGCTCGCGCCATCGCGCCCATGTGACAGTGCTCGCCGGCTCCCTCAGATTCCGGCAGGGTGACGAGGGTGACGTCGGCATTGGTCATGGCGGCGGCCGCCCGCTGCGGTTCGCCTTTGAAGAATTGGTCGGCCTCGGCGTCGAGAACCAGCACGGCCGTGGTGATCCGGTCGGCGACACCGGCCAGCGTGTAGTCGCGGAAGGCGCGGGCCAGGTCAGTCACCGTGTCCCGTCCCATCACCCACAACCCGTTACGCAGCGCCCAGCGCAGCGCGGTGTTGTCCCGCATCAGCATCGACAGAACCGGGGTGGCCGCCTGATCGTTGCCCTCGTCGATCCATGCGCTCACAAAAGGGGGTAGCGCGTCGGCGATCGCGGCGTGAAAGTCATAGATTCCGTCGTCGAGAATCACTGCCGCTACGCGACTGTCGAGGGCGGCCGCCCGCGCGACGAGGTAGCCGCCGAGGCTGTAGCCGAACAGCGTGATCTTGGTGGGCGCCACTTCGGTTCGGGTGAGGGCGAAGTCGATCACCGGGGTGATCACCGCCTCCCAGTCGGGCCGCATCACCAGGCGCTGTTCGCGCAGCGCCGCACCTTGCCCCGGCCCATCCACAGCCAGGACGTTGTAACCGCGTGCCAGGGCAGCCGCTGCGATGGCGAAGTACGACTCCTCAAGTGTGGAGTCGTAACCGCTGGTGTAAATGATTGTGGGGCGCGGTGTTTCGGAATCGTCAACCCGGTAGAGGTAACCAGGCAGCGTCGTGTCCTGGTACGGGATCGCCACGGCTTCGAAGCTGAAGTCGAGCAAGCCCATGGCGGTGACGAAGGATTCTCGTGAACGTCGCGAAAGATCACGTACTTCAGGATCGTGGGTGGGGTCGTCGCGACGGTAGAACTCAGCGGTGCGGTAGTAGTTGGATGCCCGCAGCAACGCCTCACGCGCACTCACCCGGTGTCCGCCGGTCAGAGACTCTCGGCCACGGGCGTCGACCCGCTGGGCGGTGGCCTTCCACGCACGATGCCACGCGGCTTCGTCACCTTCGGGGATAGCGCCGGCGGTCACGATGACCTCGGCGAGATCGGCGCCGCCGTAGTTGGCGAACCCCGCAGCCCTTAGCGTCTCGAAGGAAAACGACTCGTCCTCGAACAGGAACTTCATGCCAACTCCTTAAACGAAACGGAACGGTCTCGTCTCTGCAACGTAACCGAGCGTCAAACGGAACGCAACTGTTCCGTGTGGGTATGCTCCCGGACATGTCTGCACCACGTCGTCCACAGAAGCGGACTTCAGGCGGCCCACTCTTGCAGGACGACGTCACGCGCGACATCAGGAACGCATTTTTCGCGGAGCTGGCGCGAGTGGGTTACGGCCGCCTGTCGATCGACGCGGTAGCCAAACGCGCCGGCGTCGGCAAAGCCGCGGTATACCGGCGCTGGCGGTCCAAGCTCGACGTGACCGTCGCGCTCATCTCGGAGCTCGCGATGGCCGCCATTGATGTGCCGGACACCGGAAATCTGGTCGCGGACGTCAGGCAGTATCTCGAAGATGGTCGCGCGGTGTTATCTCATCCGTTGGCGCGGACCATAATTCCGGACATGCTCGCCGAGGCCGCCCGCAATCCGGAGTTGGCCGCCGTGCTGGCTGAGCATGTCCGCGAACCCCGCCGCGCGAAAGCCGCCGAACTGTTCGAGCGGGCTCTTAGCCGAGGTGAGTTGCCGCCGGGCACCGATATCACTTTGGCTATGGATTTGCTTGCGGGGCCGCTGTATTGGCGGCAATCGGTGATGCAGGTGCAGGCCGACGACGCGTACTGTGACCAACTCGCCACCGCCATCGTGGCTGCGCTGTCGCCTAGCGCATCACTTCAGCGGGGTCGCCGAGGGAACGTACGGGAACCGCGGTGACGGCTTCGCGGTGACCGATTCGGCGCCGATGCCCAGCGTGATCGGCGTGTTGGCGGCGAGGCTGAACATGACGGCCGGCGCGTTGTCGGTCAGTGACCGGCCGTTCCAGCCGGCGAACCCGAACACCGCAGGCGTTCCGACTGTGTACGGCAGGATGTTCGGAAAGAACTGATGGGCCACGTAATCGCCATAAGCGGCCGGGTCTTCTGCAGTCTGGTAGGCACCGACCACACCCGCAATCTTCTTGGCGACGAGTTCGCCGTAGGTGACGTAGTCGTTTTCCGGTGCCCCGGCGTTGAGGTCATCACCGAGTTGTTCGTCGAACTGCGTGAACAACGGGTGGATCATCGGCAGCCCAACGCGGTTGATCGAGCGCCAACCGCCGGCATCGGTGGCCAGCGACGCTACGGCCCACACCCCGATACGGTCATCGCGACCGCGCGCAGCCAGTTCGGTATCGGGCAACTCCAGCAGGAGCGAATACACGGTCTCGCCGTCGAAGAGGTTCTTGGCGCGAGCCGGCTGCCAATCGCCGAGGTCGACTGTGGTGCCGTCCTGAAATGCATGTCCCACAGCGTGGAGCACGTCGAGCTCGATCCAGAACGGGTTACCGGCCATGCCCGCCCACGCCCTCACGCCGCTGTCGCTCTGGGCGGGGGCATCCGTACGCCCGGACAGCACCGGAGTACCACCTGCGAACGGGTCGGTGGCCGCCGCCCCTGCGATTCGGTGCACTTGAAAGCCCTGGCCGCCGTCGCCACCCCGCTCGCCGAACGTCACCCGGTAGGTGAGGTCTTCGACCGCGTCGCCGTCGAGGTCAATCTTGAACTCGTACCTGCCCTCCGGGTGAAACCCCGGGATCGATGCACCCTCGAGGGAATGGCACACGTTGATGAGCAAAGCCGTGCCGGTCTCCACACGGAAGGCGTAGAGGTCGGTGATGTCGAGGCGGACGTCCTGTCGCGCGAGCGGTGAATCGAGATGGTGTGACACTGCTGCTCCTTCGGCGAGCGGAGTCGGCCGCTGCACGTAGTGGGATGGGCGCCGTTCCGGCCGCGTAGTTGGGTGGCCCCGCCCCGGTGCGATGCACGCCTCGGCGGTGATCTTGTGCGTACGTGGCCACCTGACGCGGGGCGGATTGCGGAAACGGTTGTCGTCTTTACTGCCCCATGGTGACCGGGGCGGCGGTTGGTTACCAGACCGTGGTTGTCCTGGTATGCCGAGGGACAGGATAGGAGCGGTCCGGTGTTGGGTCCGTGTTGACGGGCTGTGAAATGGCCACTATCCCGAGTCGATCAACGGATCGACCACGTGCGCTCGTGCGCTCGGTCGGGAGGAAGAGGCTCTTCGGGGGATGCACGCCGTCAACGGTCAAATCTGTTGTTGGAGTGTACTTTCGGGAGCGCTCGCCGGCGGAGAGCGATCGGCCGAGTCTCAGTCAGATCCGGTGCAGCGGTGCGCAGTGCTGCTGCCGCATCGTTCGGCGATATGGAAGCATCCGGCTCATCGGTGGATTCAGATTCAGTGCTCTGTGGTGGTGGCGTCGGTGGCCAGGTCAGCAAGCATCCGGAAGGCGTCGTCTGACGGGCCCGGATCGGCGTGATAAGTCACCAGCAAGTGTTCGGATTCCGGCAAGATGAACTTCTGGTACCGCAGATTCAGCGGGCCGATCTGCGGATGCTGGAACTTCGTGATGCCTTCGTCGCGGGCCTTCACGTCATGTCGGGCCCACAAGGTGCGGAATCGTTCACTGCCCATGCTCAATTCGCCGATGAGTGCGACGACGTCGGGGTCATCGTCGTGGCCGGCGACGAGCGACCGCAGGAATGGGACGGCTCTGGCGGTCATCGACTCCCAGTCGCGGTAGAGCTCACGCATGTCGTGCTCCAGAAACGCCGCCTTCATCGGGTTGGCACCGACGTCGAAGTGGGTGGACAGGGCGGCGGAAAGCCGGTTCGCGGCCAGCACGGTGAATGCGCGGCTCTGGATGTAGGCGGCGGTGTTGGGCCAGCCATTGATGAGCGAGACCACATGTGGACTGACAGTCTCCGAACTCAGACGTTTCGAGGCCCGAGGTCTTGCGATGGTGTACAGATAGGCAGTCGCATCGGCGTCGAGGCGCAAGGCCTCAGCGAGGGTGGACAACACATGATCGCTGGGGTGCATGTCACGGCCCTGCTCCAGGCGTAGGTAGTACTCGGGACTGATCCCGGCGAGCAGGGCCACTTCCTCACGGCGCAGCCCACGCACGCGCCGACGCGCACCCGCGGGCAGTCCGACCTGGTCGGGTTGCAGCTGGGCCCGTCGTGCGCGCAGGTGTTCACCCAGGTTGGCTTTGCCCACGTCGGACACCCTGTCATATGCATTCAGGTATCTCCCAGGAAAGCCGCTGATCAGGCGGGTGCGGACCCAGCGTTCATTTCCGCAGATGATCACCTCCCAAGGCAGGGCACCGCACCGGGTTGTGACCCGCAACCGGCGGCTTTCTCAACCGAGAGAACGGCCCGAGCCGAAACGATTTCTGCGGCAACGGTGTTCGCTGCGGCCAGGGTCGCCGCCTCGCCCGCGACTTACGCGACATCAGGAAAGGCGCTGGCAGATCAAAGAACACGACCCGCAAGGACTCCGCGGTTCAGCGCTGAGTCCGCGCCCGACCCACGGGGTGCTGGACTGATCTTCACCGACACAGCATGAGGTGACCAAGAGTTGGCGCCCCCGGCAGGAATCGAACCTGCGACCTAGGGATTAGAAGGCCCTTGCTCTATCCAACTGAGCTACGGAGGCAGCGCGCAGGCAAGTGTATCTGGCGCTGCACCGTAGTGACGCCGGTGTCAGGGCGCGGTTGGCGGGCGGACAGCAGCCGCGACGGGGCATCCGGACACCCGCGAGAACCTGGGTGGCAAACCCATTTGATCGACTAACTCAGACAAAGGCGCGAAGGGGTCGCCAAGTGAGCCCCGTCGGCGTACAACGAGGGTTGGGCACCACCGGGTGCCCGGCTCGAGGCGCTGAGCTGGGAGAATCCTCTCTGGGGTGATGGGAACCAGCGTGCGCGGGACCTTTTTCCGCTCACTGCCGGGCCGTGCGCTCAGATGAGCGCGGACCAAATCCATGACTAGCGGCGAAACTCTCGCTACTTGCATCCAAATTGGCTACCGTTGTGATCCGCGGCACAGTCGGGTTCCGAATTACCGGTTAGCCGCGGTAGGGCGACGGCGCCCGATCCGACTGCGAAGGTGCATCTGCGATGAGCATTGCGATGGACATGACTGCCCGTGCCTCGGCGGCGGGATCCCTGGCGTTGCGGCTGGCGGCGGACCCCCGCGCCTACCGTGCGGGTGCGCTGATCGCTCGCGGCTGCCCATCACTGGCCTTGTGGTTGGCGGGGTGGTGTGCCACAGAGTTCGGACCGCGGGCCGTCACCGGGCACGCGCTGTCGACGGTTCGCCTCGACCGCCTGGATCGGGTCAGCTCCGGCATGGCCTCGCAGCGCGCCAACGCAGTCCTCGAACAGGCGCTCTCGGAGACGTTCGGCGAGCGGGACGCCCAGGTGGTACATCCGTTGGAGTTCCAGGCGACCCGCCCCAGCCTCGCCGGTTTCTGGCATGCCACCCAGCACCGTCGCCGCTATGCCACCGCCACCACCAACATCAGCTACGGCCCCCACGGCCGTGATCATCTGCTGGATATCTGGCGGCTGCCGAGCCTGCCGCCCGACCGTCCTGCACCGGTCCTGCTGCAGGTGCCCGGCGGGGCCTGGGCACTCAGCGAAAAGCGCGGCCAGGCGTACCCGTTGATGAGCAGGCTGGTCGCGCTGGGGTGGATCTGTGTGTCCATCAACTACAGCCGCAGCCCCGGCCGGGCCTTTCCGTCGCACATCATCGACGTCAAGCGCGCGATCGCCTGGGTGCGCGACAACATCGCCGACTACGGCGGCGACCCCAACTACATCGCCATCACCGGCGGCTCGGCTGGTGGCCACCTGGCCTCGCTGGCGGCGCTGACTGCCGGCGACCCCACTCTGCAGCCCGGTTTCGAACATGCCGACACCTCTGTGCAGGCCGCGGTGCCGTACTACGGCGCCTACGACCTGACCAACGTCGAGACCATGACGCCGCTGATGCTGCCTTTGCTCGAGGAGTTCGTGATGCGGGCGCGACTCGCGCAGAATCGCGAACTCTTCGAAGCGGCCTCGCCGACCTACCGCGTCCACCGCGAGGCCCCACCGTTCTTCGTGCTGCACGGAGCCAACGACGCCGTGATCCCGCGAGCCCAGGCGCGCGACTTCGTCGCCGCGTTGCGGGGCGCGGGAGCCGAGGTGGTCGCCCACGCCGAACTGCCCAACGCCCACCACGCTTTCGACGCTCTGGCCACGGCCCGGTCCCAACTGACCGCCGACGCCGTAGCGCAATTCCTCGGTGTTGCCTATGGCAGGCACCTCCTCACCGGCGTCGAACTGATGCGGGCCACCCCGGCCAGCTGACTCCTGCTTCGAGCGGGTCAATTCGCCACGCTGACATGCCGTTTGCGAGAAACCCGGTGCTGCGGTCCCGCCACTGCGATCCGCAGATTCGCCACCCGCCGGTGGTGTCTGCCGACTAGCGTGGTGCTGGCATCACGGGTAGGGCGGGTTTTCGACAGGAGAACTGTGACAAGCAGATCTGGTGGAGCTGGATTGTCCGACGAACTGGGCGCAGTCGACCAGTTGCTGCATCGCGGCGAGGCCAACCCGCGCACCCGGTCGGGCATCATGGCTCTGGAGTTGCTGGACACCACCCCGGACTGGGAGCGCTACCGCCGCGATTTCGACTACGCCTCGCGCACCATCTTGCGGCTGCGTCAGAAGGTGGTCATGCCGACCCTGCCGACGGCGGCAGCACGCTGGGTCGTCGACGCCGACTTCAATCTCGACTTCCACGTCCGCCGCATCCGGGTACCCGAACCAGGAAGCCTTCGGCAGGTGTTCGACCTCGCTGAAATCGTCCAGCAATCGCCCCTGGACATCACGCGCCCGTTGTGGAGCGCCACGCTGATCGAGGGCCTGCCCGACGGGCGCGCCGCCCAACTGCTGCACATCAGCCACGCGGTGGCCGACGCCGTTGGCGGCGTGGAGATGTTCGCCCAGATCTATGACCTCGAACGCGATCCCGAACCCGAGCCCGCACCGCCGTTGCCCATCCCGCAGGACCTGTCGTCCAACGACCTGATGCGCCAGGGCTTGACGTCGTTGCCAGGCAGCCTCTTCAGTGGTGTGCGAGGCGCGATCGGCGCCATCGGCAAGGTGGTCACCGACCCCGGCTCGGCGGTGTCCGGAATCCTGGAGTTCGCCTCCGCGGGCTCGCGGACGATCCGCCAGGCCGCGGAGCCCTCGCCGCTGCTGCGCAGGCGCAGCCTGGCCAGTCGGACTGAAGCCATCGACATCAAGCTGGCCGATCTGCATCGCGCAGCCAAAGCGGCCGGCGGGTCCATCAATGACGCCTATCTTGCCGGGTTGTGTGCAGCACTGCGGCTCTACCATGTGGCACTGGGAGTGCCGATCTCCACGTTGCCGATGGCGATCCCGGTGAATCTGCGCGCTGAATCCGACCCTGCGGGCGGCAACCGCTTCACCGGCGTCAACCTTGCCGCGCCCATCGGGATCGAAGATCCCGTGGAGCGGATCCAGGAGATCCGGTCCCAGATGGCGCACCGCAAGGAAGAGGCCGCCATCGACGTGATCGGCGCGATGGCCCCGGTGCTCTCGCTGTTGCCCGACGCCGTGCTGGAATCGCTCACCGGATCGGTGATCGCCTCGGACGTGCAGGCCAGCAATGTTCCGGTGTACCAGGGCGATACGTTCATCGCGGGGGCAAAGGTGCTGCGGCAGTATGGACTTGGGCCGCTGCCCGGTGTCGCGATGATGGTGGTCCTGGTGTCGCGCAGTGGCTGGTGCACCGTCACCGCGCGATATGACCGAGCCGCCATCACCGACGAGCCGTTGTTCGCCCAGTGCCTCCAAGCGGGGTTCGACGAAGTCTTGGCCCTGGCCGGTGACCCGCCGCCGGTCTCGACCCCGGCTTCGTTCCTCGATGCCGATGTCGCGCAGGCCACGCCAACGGAACCGTCCAACCTCGCGGAGGGCCGGTCATGACCTCCGCTTCTGAGCCGCGTGAGCTGCGACTGCCCGGCTCGGTCGCCGAAGTCCGGGCCAGCCCCCGCGGGCCGCACATCGGTGCGTTCTTCGACCTGGACGGCACCCTGGTTGCCGGGTTCACCGGCGTCATCCTGACCCAGGAACAGTTCCGCAGCCGTCAGCTCGGGGTGGGAGATTTCTTCGGCATGATCCAGGCCGGACTCAACCACAAGTTGGGCCGCCGTGAGTTCGAAAACCTCATCACCGCCGCATCCAAGGCCATGCGTGGCCGTCCACTCAGTGATCTCGACGAGCTCGGTGAGCGGCTGTTCGTGCAGAAGATCCAATCCCGGATATACCCCGAGATGCATGAGCTGGTGCGCGCGCACCTGGAGCGTGAGCACACGGTTGTGCTGAGCTCGTCGGCGTTGACCATTCAGGTGGAGCCGGTGGCCCGCTTCCTGGGCATCCCCAATACGTTGACCAACGAGTTCGAAGTCGACGACGACGGGCTGGTCACCGGCGCGATCGTGCGGCCCATCCTGTGGGGACCGGGCAAGGCGAACGCGGTGCAGAAATTCGCCGCCGAACACGATATCGACCTCAAAGACAGCTACTTCTACGCCGACGGGGATGAAGACGTCTCGTTGATGTATCTGGTCGGCCATCCACGCCCCACCAACCCCGAAGGCAAGATGGCCGCGGTTGCACGCCAACGGGGTTGGCCGATCCTGAAGTTCTCCAGCCGCGCCGGCAGCGGTGTCAGCGGGGCGCTGCGGACGTTGGCCGGGGTGGGTTCGATGGTGCCGATCGCCACCGGTGCCCTTGGTTGGGGGCTGCTGACCCGGAATCGCCGGCGCGGTGTCAACTTCTTCACCACCAATTGGACCCAGACCGTGTTGGCCGCCGCCGGTGTCGAACTCAATGTCGTCGGCGAGGAGAACCTCACCGCGCAACGGCCGGCAGTCTTCCTGTTCAATCACCGCAACAATTTCGACCCCGTGATCACGAGCGCACTGGTGCGTGACAACTTCACCAGCGTTGCCAAAAAGGAACTCGAAAACGACCCGGTGGTCGGGACTTTGGGCAAGATCATCGATGCCGTGTTCATCGACCGCGAGGACCCCAAGGCTGCGGTGGAATCGCTGCGCAAGATCGAAGAAGCTGCCCGCAACGGTCTGTCCATCGTGATCGCGCCCGAGGGCACCCGACTGGACACCAACGAGGTGGGGCCGTTCAAAAAGGGGCCGTTTCGCATCGCGATGGCGGCCCAGGTGCCGGTGGTGCCCGTGATCATCCGAAACGCCGAAGTGATCGCCTCACGGGATTCTTCAGTGATGAACCCGGGAACTGTCGATGTGGCGGTCTTCCCGCCTATTTCGGTGGCCGGCTGGACCGCGGAGAACATCAACGACCGGATCGCCGAGGTCCGCCAGCTCTACCTGGACACGCTGAAGAACTGGCCCACCGGCGAACTGCCCTCAGCCGCACCCTATCGGCACGCCTCCGACGGGCAGCCGGCGAAGACGCGCCCCGCGCGCAAGGCCGCCAAGAAAGCGGCCGGCAAGAAAGCCACGAAAACCGACGGGGACGGTGATTCGTCGTCGACGAAGAACGTGCGAGGGCGTCCGTGACGGAAACACCGGGTCGCGCCGAAAGTCCGGGCGACATACCAGATGTCGAGATCGTCGGCGACTCATTGATCCTGGCCTCGGTGTCCTCACGGGCCGAGCGGGACATGCTCGATGACTGGATCGAGCAACAATGCAGTCGGCATCCCGAGCTGGACATCACCGTGCTGCAACTCCCCGGGGAGGATGAGGAACCGCCTGCGGGGGTGATCGCCAGTCTGGTCGGCGAACTCCAACGAAGCGAAGACCGTTCAGTGGTACCCGTGCGTGTCTTCTGGGCACCGGGTGGGCTGCCGACCCGGGTGAAGGTGGTCGGCCTGCTGTCCGGTCGCGACACCTATCGTCCGCCGGAGTTGTTGCAGCGCCGTATCCTTCGCCGCGACCCGTCGAGGGCCAGGGTGGTCGCCGGTGGGCCGGCCAAAGTGTCGGAGCTGCGTCAGCAGTATCAGGACACCACGGTGGGGGAGAGCCCCCGCGATTTCGCCCGCTTCGTCCTGCGTCGGGCCAGCCTCGCCATCGAACGCATCGAATACCGGTTACTCGGGCCGGAATACAAGTCGCCGCGTCTGGTCAAGCCGGAAATGTTGGCCTCTACGCGATTCCGCGCCGGGCTCGACGAGATTCCCGGTGCCACCGTCGAAGAAGCCGGTGGCATCCTCGATGAATTGGCCACCGGGTGGAGCCGCTTCTCCGTGGACCTCATCCCCACCCTGTCGAAATTGATCTACAGCCGGGGGTTCGACCCCAACATCGACTACGACCACGAGCAGGTCGAGGCCATGCGCCGTGCGCTGGAGACCCATCCCGCTGTCATGCTGTGGTCGCACCGGTCCAACCTCGACAGCGCGGTGCTGACGGTGGCGCTGCAGGAGAATCGGCTACCGCGGGCCAACCTGTTCGCCGGCATCAACATGTCGTTCGGATTCATGGGGCCGTTGCTGCGGCGGTCCGGGGTCATCTTCATCCGGCGCAAGCTCGACGACCCGTTGTACAAATACGTGCTGCGGGAATTCGTCGGTTACATCGTCGAAAAGCGGTTCAACCTCAGCTGGTCCATCGAGGGCACCCGGTCCCGCACGGGAAAGATGTTGCCGCCCAAGCTCGGACTACTCGCCTATGTCGCCGACGCCTACCTGGACGGCCGCAGTGACGACATCCTGCTGCAGCCGGTGTCGATCAGTTTCGACCAGCTACACGAGACTGCCGAGTACGCCGACTACGCCCGCGGCGGGGAGAAGACCCCCGAAGGTGTGAGCTGGTTGTACAACTTCATCAAGGCCCAGGGGGAGCGCAACTACGGCAAGATCTACGTGCGTTTCCCCGAACCTGTCTCGATGGCGCAACATCTCGGCATGCCCACGAGCGGGGCCGCCGACGACCACGGCGCGCCCAAGCGGCTCGCCATGCAGAAGATGGCTTTCGAAGTGGCCTGGCGGATCCTGCGGGTGACCCCGATCAACGCCACCGGGCTGGTGGCGGGACTGTTGTTGACCACCAACGGGGTCGCGCTGAACCTCACGCAGATCCACCACACCCTGCAGGATTGCCTGGACTATCTGGAACGCAAGCAGACGCCGCTCACGGACAGTGCCCGGCGGCTGCGGACCCTCGAAGGGGTGTGCGCTGCCCTGGATGCCCTCTCCGGCGGGAACCCGATCACCAAGGTCGACACCGGCCGCGAACCGGTGTGGCGGATCACCCCTGACAATCAGCACGAAGCGGCGTTCTACCGCAACACGCTGATCCACGCGTTCCTCGAGACCTCGATCGTCGAACTCGCATTGGCCTACGCCGGACGCGCCGGAGGAGATCGGGTCGAGGCGTTCTGGTCGCAGGCGATGCGACTGCGCGACCTGCTCAAGTTCGACTTCTACTTCGCCGACTCCGCGGCCTTCCGTGACAACGTTGCCCAGGAGATGGCCTGGCACCAGAACTGGGAACAGCATGTCGCTGCCGGCGGCGCCGAGATCGACCAGCTGCTGAACGACAAGCGCCCGCTGATGGCGCAGGCGATGCTGCGCCCGTTCTTCGAGGCTTACGTACTCGTCGCTGACGTACTGCGGGAGGCGCCCGCCGAGATCAGCGAGAAGGAGCTGACCGCCAAAGCACTCGGGGTGGGCACGCAGTACGCCGCGCAGAGCCGGGTGCGCAGCACCGAGTCGGTATCGGCGTTGCTGTTCGCCACGGCCCGGCAGGTGGCCGCAGACCAAGGTTTGCTCAGCCCGGGCGCCGACCTGACCGAGGGGCGCGGGGCGTTCCTCAAGGAGCTGCGCGGTGTGCTGGCCGATATGGACCGCGTCGGCCGGCTCTCTCGCGAGCAGTTCATCGAACGCGAAGTGCGATCGCGGCAGGTGTCCGACGCCACGTCGTAGACAACCGTCCGGGACCAATACCCTGGACGGGTGAGCGCACCGGCCTTATCGGGATCCAGCACCACCGCACGTTCGGCGGTGTGGCCGATCCTCTTCGGGGTCGGTCTGCTCGCCGGACTCACGGCGGCCGGGTTGGCCGCGCTGTCGCTGGCCGACGCCCTGACCGCCACCGGACTGCCCGACCCCGGCCCCGTCACCACCCTGGGGCTGCCCTTTGTGCGGGCCGCCGGCGAGATCGCCGCCGTGGTGGCAATCGGAGGATTCCTGTTCGCGGCGTTCTTCGTTGCGCCGCAGGACTCCGGCGTGCTCGACGCCGCCGGGTACCGGGCGCTGCGACTGGGCAGCGTCGCATCCGGGGTATGGGCGGTGTGTGCCGCCCTGCTGGTGCCGATGACCATCTCCGATGTGTCCGGCCAACCACTGGGCGACCATCTGAACCCGCTCACCATGTGGTCGCTGGCCAGCCTGGTCGAGACTGCCGGAGCATGGCGGTGGACCGCCATCCTGGCAGCGGCGGTGACATTGGCCAGCATCCCGGTGTTGCGCTGGTCCTGGACCCCGCTGCTGTGTGCGGCGGCGCTGAGCACCCTGCTCCCGCTGGGCTTGACCGGGCATTCGTCCTCCGGGGGTTCCCACGATCTGGCCACCAACAGCCTGGTGATCCACCTGTTCGCCGCGTCGCTGTGGGCCGGTGGACTGCTGGCGCTGCTGGCCCACGGGCTGCGCGACGGGTCCCACGCTGACCTGGCCGCGCGGCGGTTCTCCAGGGTCGCACTGTGGTGCTTCGTGGCGATGGGGTTCTCCGGAGTCATCAACGCCCTGGTGCGGGTGCAACCCACCGATCTGTTCTCCACCCGCTACGGGCTGCTGATCGTGGGCAAGGTCGTCGCCCTGGTGCTGCTGGGTGTGCTCGGCTGGCGGCAACGACGTGTCGGGGTGGCCGCGCTGCAGGCCGACCCGGGCGCGCGGGGCCCGCTGCTGCGATTGGCGCTCACCGAAGCCGCGATTTTCGGGGTGACGTTCGGGTTGGCTGTCGCTCTGGGACGCACTCCACCGCCACCCCCGCTGGTGGTCAACCCGTCGATCCCCGAGGTCGAACTCGGCTACGACCTCGCGGGCCCGCCCACAGTGGCCAGATTGCTGTTCGACTGGCGGTTCGATCTGGTGTTCGGCACCGCTGCCATCGTGTTGGCGCTGGTGTACCTGGCCGGGGTGCGACGGCTGCGCCGCCGCGGGGACGCGTGGCCGCTCGGTCGCACCATCGGGTTCCTGCTGGGCTGCCTGGTGCTGCTGCTCACCACGTCCTCGGGGATCGGGCGGTACATGCCTGCGGTGTTCAGCGTCCACATGGCCGCGCACATGCTGCTGTCGATGCTGATCCCGATCCTGCTGGTGCTCGGGGCACCGATGACATTGGCCTTGCGAGCCCTTCCTGCAGCCGGCCGCAACGAGCCCCCCGGCCCGCGGGAGTGGTTGCTGGCCGCCCTGCACAGCAGGTTCTCCCGGCTGATCACCAATCCGATCGTGGCCACCATCTTGTTTGTCGCCGGGTTCTACGGGCTGTATTTCGGCGGCATCTTCGACGCCGCGGCGGGCAGTCACGCCGGCCACGTGGCGATGAATGTCCACTTCCTGCTGTCCGGCTACGTCTTCTACTGGGTGGTGATCGGCATCGACCCGACGCCGCGCCCCCTCCCGCCGCTGGGCAAGGTCGCGGTGGTCTTCCTCTCGCTACCGTTGCACGCGTTTTTCGGCGTGGTCCTGATGGGCATGAACACGGTGATCGCCGAGCCGTTCTACCGGTCCCTGCAATTACCGTGGCATACCGATCTGCTCGCGGATCAGAAACTTGGCGGCGGCATCGCCTGGTCGGCCGGTGAAGTGCCGCTGGTCGTGGTGATGCTGGCGCTGTTGATCCAGTGGACGCGAAGTGATCGCCGGACCGCGACCCGGCTCGACCGCGCCGCGGACCGCGACGACGACGCTGACCTGGCGGCGTACAACAACATGCTGGCTGCATTGGCCCGCCGGGAGAACAAGTAGCAGTCTTTTGTCGGCTCGGCGGCAATCAGTCGGGCCGCGAACTCTCGAGGTAGGCGACGATGGCGTTGGTCAGTCCGCGCCGCGCGAGGTCCAGGTCGGAGTAGGAGCCGAGCTGTCGTTCCGAAGTGATGCCACGCATGGCGCCCGGAATGAACGACGCCACCTCGAGCACCCGCTGCGGATCGACATCGAGATCGGAAAAAGCCTTCTGGCAGGAGGCATTCCAGGCGAGGCCCCACGAGGCGATCTCGGCGGCGGTCTGTGGATACAGCCGCTCGAGCTCGGCGGGATCGCTGGGCAATGCAGCTCGCAGGTTCTCGATGGCCCGCGAATGTGTTGACGTCAGCCCGTCGTAGAGCAGGTCGATGATGGCGGCGACCCGCTGATGCAGCGGCGCGTCGGTGTCGGATCGCACCGGAAGTTCGCCACGCAGCTCGGCGGTGTGATGCAGCACCGCCGCCCAGAATCCGTCGACGTCGCCGAACTGGTACTTCACCGCGCCCCATGTCGCGCCGATGTCCTTGGCGATCCGGCTCGCAGAAACCGCCCCCGGATCCCCGGAGGCCAATGACCGGATGGCCGCCTCGAGCATGTTCTCCCGAGTCGCGAGGCCACGCCGGTTGCGGCGTCTGCCCTGCGTACCCGCTGCCGTCATCAGCCCGATGGTAGTAGGCAGCGCATTTCACAGAACCCTCTACTAGTTTTTCGCAGCGGCCACTACGATTCGAACGGGGTACCGGCAACACCAGCTCAAGGGGGAGATCTGCGGATGGCGAAACCGCCGCTGTCGATGAAGCCGACGGGATGGTTTCAGGTCGCCTGGTCCGACGAACTCGGTGTCGGCGATGTGCGAACGATGAGGTACTTCGGCGAAGAGTTGATCGCCTGGCGGGCCGAGTCCGGACGCGTGAGCGTGATGGCGGCCTACTGCGAGCATCTCGGCGCACACCTCGGTTTCGGGGGGCATGTGGAGGGCGACGTCATCCAATGCCCGTTCCACGGCTGGCAGTGGAACGCCGAAGGCCGCAACGTCTGCATCCCGTACGAGGACCGCCCCAACCGTGGCAGACGGATGCGCACCTACCCGGTGGTCGAGCGCAACGAGTCGATCTACATCTGGCACGACATCGACGGCCGCGCGCCGTACTTCGACGCCCCCGACGTCTTCGCCAGCTTCGGCGATGGCAGCAGTGTGGCGGACTACTACCCGCAGCAGCGGCTGTATCGCGAGGCCCTCGAACTGCATCCGCAGTACGTGCTGGAAAACGGCGTGGATTTCGCGCACTTCAAATTCGTGCACCAGACGCCTATCGTGCCCGTGTTCACCCGCCACGACTTTGCCGAACCGGTGTCCTATGTGGACTTCACCATCACCTTCGAAGGCGACGAGAACCAGTCGATCGACGACATCAAAAGCGGTGTCGAGGCCATCAACGGCGGCCTGGGCGTCGCGGTGACCAAGAGCAGCGGCATGATCGACAACCGCACCATTTCCGCCATCACTCCGGTCGACGAGCGCACCTCCGACGTGCGGTTCAGCGTCTACATCGGCCGTACGCCCGGCAAAGACCAACCTCGGCACGAACGCAAGGCCCAGGAATTCGGCGCCGAAGTCATCCGCCAGTTCGCCCAGGACGTCCACATCTGGTCGCATCAACGGTATTCCGACCCGCCGGCGCTCTCCAGTTCGGAGATGCAGGGGTTCACGGCGATCCGGAAGTGGGCCATGCAGTTCTATCCCGACGGCCTCGGCGGCAGCGCTGCCGAGCTGCGGGCCCCGTCCTCGACAACCACCACCTAGCCAGAAGATCTCCGAAAGGCGTCATGCATGAGCAGAATCCGCGTGTTCCAGGTAGCGACGGGCAACGTCGGCTCCGAGATGATCAGGCGGATAGCGGACGAACCCGATCTGGAATTGATTGGTGTGCATTGTTATACGCCAGAGAAGGTCGGCAAGGACGCCGGTGAGTTGGCCGGAATTGCACCCATCGGGGTCACCGCGACCGGCAGCGTGGAGGAGATCATCGCCGCCCAACCCGATGTGGTGACCTTCCATGGCGTGTTTCCCGATGAGGACCTGTACGTGCCCGTTCTCGAAGCCGGCATCAACATCGTCACCACGGCAGACTGGATCACCGGCTGGCACCGCGACCGCAACCACCCGCACCACTCCGGCAAGCCGGTCTCCCAGTTGCTCCAGGAGGCCTGTGAAAAGGGCGGCTCGACGTTCTACGGCACCGGCATGAATCCCGGTCTCAATCAAATCCTGGGAGTGGTGTGCTCGGCGGATGTCGCCGAGATCGAGAACGTCACCACCATCGAGTCGGTCGACGTGTCATGTCACCACTCCAAAGAGACCTGGATCGAGGTCGGATATGGTCTGCCTGTTGATGATCCGTCGATTCCCGACAAGCTCGAGAAGTACACCCGGGTCTTCGCCGACAGCGTGCTGATGATGGCGGACTGCTTCGATCTCGAGCTCGACGAGGTGACGTTCAGCTATGAACTCGGCGCCTGCACCAAGGACGTCGACCTGGGCTGGTACACCCTGCCCAAGGGATCACTGGGCGGCAACTATCTCAAATACCAGGGCATGATCGACGGGGTGCCGCGCGTGGAGACCCATCTGGAATGGCAGATGACACCGCACACCGACCCCAGCTGGGATATCAAGGGCTGCTACATCACCCAGATCAAAGGCGACCCGAACATCTACAACAAGCACATGATCTTCCCGAAACCCGGTGTCGACCTGTCCGATCCGGCGAGCTTCGCCTCCATCGGCATGACCGTCACCGGAATGCCGGCGCTGCATTCGATCAAGTCCGTGGTGGCGGCCCGGCCGGGACTCATCACCAGCGCCGACCTGCCGCTGCGGGGCTTCGCCGGACGCTTCAAGCTCTAGCCGAGAGCACCCGCGGCCAGCGCTGCCGGCCAGCTGCCGTACGAGCTGACGTCCTTGCCCGCCGCGGCCGCTGCGCCGTCGCACCCGAACGCGGTGCGCCAGGAACCGTCGGAGAACTCGACCTTGCCCAACTGCATCGGGGCGGGCAGGCCCACCAGGAATCTGCCCAGTGCAGCGGGGGAGAGCAGCCACCGATGTCCCAGTAGTGCCGCGCCGTCCTCGCCGTCGGAAACCCGAACCACGGCCGGCTTCGGGGGCACGGTGTCCAGCGCGCTCATTCGGTACTTCGGCGTGGTGACCAGCTCGCCGGCCCAGCGGGCGCCCAGATCGGTCAGCTGATGCACCAGCGCGCCGCCGCGCAGGTGGGCGCCGAACACCACAAGCTCCTCGGTCTGGGCCACGCGGCTTGGCCAAATATCTTGCGGGGCAGTGGTGCCGGTGACCGTAGCCGCGATGTCGAGGGCGACGGCGTCGCCGAAGGGCCGGGCCAGCACTGTGACACCGAATTGCGCCGGGCCGGCGGTGCCGAACGGTACGGACACCGCGCACATGTCGAAGAGGTTGCAGAAGTTGGTGTAGGTGCCCAGACGTGAGTTCACTCCCACCGGGTCCGCGGCGACTTCGTCCAGGCTCGGGTGCATCGGGGCTGTCGGCACCAGCAGTGCATCCGCTCCGTCGAGCCCAGCCATCGCCACCGCGCGCAACCGCTCGACGTCGCGGCGATCCTGGACGAGCCGGTGCGCCGGGATGTCGCGTGCGCCGGTGATGATCTTGGCCACTGTGGGGTCCACCGCGGCTTCCGGATTGGCGTCGATGAATTCGCCGACCGCGGCGTATCTTTCGCTGACCAGAGCTCCGTCATAGAGCAACTTCGCGGCGGCCAGGAACGGCGCGATGTCGACGGTGACGATCTGCGCGCCGGCGGCCTCGAGCCGTGCGACCGCGGCTTCGAAGGCCGCGCGCCAGGTGGCATCCAGCTCGGGCAGCTCACTGGGCACGGCGACGACCGGGTGCTCGGGGGCGGCCAACCAGACGTCGGCAGGCCAGGGGCGGTGGGGCGCGCCGGCGGCCATGACGGCCATCGCCCGGTTGGCCATGTCCAGGTCACGCGCCAAAACGGTTGGGCAGTCGTAGGATTCGCACGCCGGAACTATCCCCTGGGAGTCGAGCACGCCGACGGTGGGTTTGATGCCGACGATGCCCTGGAATGCCGCCGGGATGCGTCCCGAACCGGCGGTGTCGGTACCGATCGCGATGTCGGCTTCGCCGAGAGCCACAGCCACCGCCGACCCCGAGCTGGATCCGCCGCTGATGTGGTCGGGACGGCGACTGTCGGGGACAGCACCGTACGGCGAGCGCGTGCCCACCAGGCCCGTGGCGAACTGGTCGAGGTTGGTCTTGCCCACCACCACCGCACCGGCTGCGCGCAAGCCGGACACCACCGCTGCGTCAGCGGTCGGTTGGTAGGCGAATTCGGGGCAGGCCGCGGTGGTGGGCAGCCCGGCGACGTCCACGTTGTCCTTGACCGCGAGCCGGATTCCGGCCAGTGCGCCGCCATCGGCCCGGCTGGTCGCCAGCTCGGATGCGACATCTGACTCTGGGCGTCGGCTGATCCAGACAGCTTGGTGAGGACCCTCGGTGGGAGGCATGCGCCAAAACTAGCGGCCGACAGGTATCGGCGCGACTCCACAGACATGACTTGATCCACAGGCCGGCCCGTGCGGCGGCCTTCGCCAGTGGCCGTGTCGGTGGCGCCACGGTCAATGAGGCGGCGGCACCGACACAGGTGGCGCACCGAGGAATCAATTGAAAGGGACACCGCGATGTTCGAGACACCATTGACTGTCACCGGCAGGATCGTCACCGACCCCGTGCGCCGCCGGGTCGCAGACCAGGAGTTGGTCAAGTTCCGGCTGGCGAGCAACGCGCGCCGGCGCACCGGCGACGGCTCGTGGGAGCCGGGCAACTCGCTCTACCTGACAGTGAACTGCTGGGGGAAGCTGGCCGCCGGCGTGAGTGGCAGCCTGGCCAAAGGAGACGCAGTGATCGTCGTCGGCCATGTCTACACCAGCGAGTACGAGGACCGGGAGGGCATCAAGCGGTCCTCGGCCGAGTTGCGTGCCACTGCGGTGGGCCCCGACCTGTCGCGTTATCTGGCCCGCATCGAGAAGATCAACCAGAACGTGCAGCCGGGCCCGGATGCCTTGCCCGAGGACGCCGCCTTGCCCGAGGAGGCGGCCGAGGCGGAGCCTGCCGAGGAGGGCGCCGCCGACACCGCGGACGGTCTGCCGCTGTCGGCGTGAGGTGTGCCCGCCGGGCGGCCCTGCCCCCGGGGCCGCCCGGCCACCGCCACCGAGGGGCGAACCCCGGACGCGGGACGGGATCGGGCTGACTAGAGGATCGTCCTCCCATCCTCGGGGAATCACGCCACATCGATGCCGTCCCCCGGCGCCAACGGCGCGACGTGGATCGCAAGCCCCGCGGCTGCTTCGACGAGCCGGTCGACCGCGTTGGACTCCTCGACATAAACGGGTGGTTGGTGGACCCCGAAGTGAATGGGCACAACAGTTTTGGCGCCGAGTATCGCCGCCGCCTGCGCGGCCTGCTCCGGTGTCAGCACCGCTGGCAACGGGCTCGCGGGTTGCAGATGTGGCACATTCACCACCGCTCCGTTGATCGGCAAGACTGCGACGTCGATCGGTCCGGCTCGCCGGGCGATCAGCCACCAGTGCCCGTGAAAGATGGTGTCCCCACCATGGAAGACCCGCTTCCCGTCGGCTTCGATGACCCAATTCACTTGACGGTCACCAAGCCCATCGACCGACGGTGTGGCGATAATGGTGAACGGCGGTAGCTGGATGCGTTCCCAGTCGGCGACGACGCGGACGTTCAACCCGCTGGCCAAGAGGTCGGCTTCTGCAACTTCGGTGAATGCGGCTTCCTCATCGGCGGCGGTGAAGGGTTCGGGGCGTAGCACCAGTCCCGTGCTGCCCACGGCGGACTGGATCGCGGTGACGTCCGTGTGGTCCTCGTGTAAATGAGTGACCAGCGCGGCGGCCGCCGGCTGGATCGGTTCGACGAATGCACCCGGCGGCCGCGTGGCGGACAGGAGGAAGAAGTCCTGGACGAAGTCCACCACCAGGGAAGGACCGTCCGCGCTGAGTACCTCTATTCCCGCCCAGCCGAGGCGCCGAATTTTCATATTTGTCAACTTCTTTCGGTCAGTGCTGAGGCGCCGAGCGTATGAGCTGGTCAAGCGGAGTCGGTTGGCGCCCGGTCAAGTCGTGCACCGCGGTAGTGACTTCGGCCAGGTACCCCTGCCGGGTCGCCACCCCGAAGGATGCGATGAGGTTGGCGGCGTGTTCCGGCAATCCCGAATCAGTCAGAGCGGCAACGAATTCGGCATCGTCGACTTGGACAACCTCGACGTGGGCGCCGGCGAGCTCGGCGAGGTCGTAGGCAGACAACGCTTGGGGGCCGCTGATGTCGTAGGCGACGTTCCGCTCCCCGCGAGCGGTCAATGCGCCGACTGCGGCGGCGGCGCAGTCTCCCCGCGTGACGTAGGCGGCACGTCCCTCCCCGGAGTTGGCCACCAGAGTTCCTGACGCTGCCGCGTGCACCAGGCTGGGCACCTGGAGTTCCGAATAGAGGTTGTTGCGCAGCGATGTCCATGCAAAACCGCGCTCTTGCAAGGCTTTCTCGGTCGCGAGGTGGTCTGGTGCTGGGAGAGCCGGATTGTCTTCCACCGGGTTCGGCACCGACGTGTAGACGAGGTGACCCACACCGGCGTTCGCCGCGGCTTCGATAGCCGCCAGATGTCCCGCGACCCGGTCCCCGACGCGATCAGTCGAGATGAGCAAAAGGCTGTCGATGCCGTCGAAAGCTCTGGTGAGCGATGGCAAATCCTCGAAGTCCGCCGCACGAAGGTCTACGCCGCGTCCGGCGAACTCCGCCAGGGCGTTTGGGTTACGGGTGGTCAGTACGACGTCCGCTGCGTCGACGACCTCGAGTAACAGCGTGGCGACTTCGCGGCCCAGCTGACCCGACGCGCCGGTGATGCCATACCTCACGTGATGCTTCTTCCTCTTCAATTGCAACCATCGTGTTTGCGATTCGGGTCGAACTGTAGCCATCGTGGTTGCGATATGGCAAGCTGATGGCATGGCGACACCGACCAACACTCAGTTCGCGGTGGCGGTCCACGTTCTGACTTATCTCGCCGGTATCGAGGTGGCGCGACCGGTGAGTTCCGGCGAACTGGCCGCCAGCGTCAATGCCAGTCCGGTGTACGTGCGACGAGTGCTCACGCCGCTGCGCGAGTCGGGCTTGATGACTTCGAGTCCCGGCGCGCACGGGGGCTGGGTGCTGCGACGCGCCCCGGAGACGATCAGCCTCGCCGAGGTCTGGCGACTCGTCCAGGGCGATGATCCGATGCTCGGCCTGCACGGACCCAACCCGTCGTGCGCGACAGGAACTCGAGTTCAGCGAGCTCTAACGAGAATCGAGCGCGAGGTAGCCGGCGCAGTGGATGCACAACTCGCACGGGTCAGCATCGCCGACGTCCTCGATGATGCGACAGTGGCCGGCTGGAACTGAGCCCCGAACGTCCAGGGCTCAGCGCGGCGGTGAGGTTGTGGACGCGATCCCTTCAGCCCGTGGTAATTCGTGCGCGACGGCGAACTAGCTGTACTGATGAGCTGGGCGTGACTACCTTTGGCCAGCCGGACTGCGGAGCACCGAGTCGAGCAATCCAGGGAACGCCTCGTCGAGCTCGGCTCGGCGCAGGCTCAGGACTCGTTTGCGCCCGTCGGGCTCGTTGCGGACGACGCCGGCCTCGCGCAGCACCTTGATGAGATGCGACTTGGTCGATTTGGGCAGCGCTGGGTTGGTCATGCCGCACTCGGCCATGGCGAGCGGGCCCCCTGCCAGCTCGCGGACGATCTCGAGCCGCGCCGGATCACTCAGTGCGAACAGGACATCGGTCAGTTGCACGTCAGAGATGTCTGGGTGCGAGAGCTGTGTGATGGCCGTCATGGTTCGATAATACTCGAACTTTGGCCCCGGGAGCGTAGGGTTCTGACTGTTCCATATTTTTCGAACCAATACTCCTGAGCTCCTGAGAAGCCAAGTCTTGAGGTCGCCATGTCTGTCACCACTGCCGCCGCGCCAGCTGTCCAGAAGACCCGAGCGCCTGGCTTCGTCCTGGCCGTCGCAGCTGTGCCGGCCATGACGGTCGGCGCGAGCGCCCCGTCGCCGTTCTACCCCGTCCTGCAACAGCAGTTCGGGTTCTCCGCCGCGACGAGCACAGTGATCTTCGCCGTTTACGCCATCGCCCTCCTGGCGACGCTGCTCGTCACCGGGTCGGTGTCCGACCATCTTGGTCGACGTCCGGTCATCTCTCTGGGCTTTGCGGTGCTTGCCGCCAGCATGATGGTGTTCTGGCACGCCGACTCCGTGACAGAGCTGGTGGTCGCCCGCGTCGTCCAAGGAATCGCCACCGGACTCCTGATGTCGTCGCTGTCGGCCGCGGTCGTCGATCTCGAGCCCGCCGGGCGGCCCGGACTGGCGGCCACCCTGAACAGCGTCGGCCCGCTGGGCGGGCTCGCCGTCGGTGCCCTGATCTCCGGGAGTCTCCTCGACCAAACCTCGTCGGCCCCGGCCCTGGCCTTGGTCTTCGGTGGACTCACCGCCCTGTACGTCGCTATCGCGGCGGCGGTGTGGCTGTTGTCCGAGACGTCGCCCCGCCATGGTGGCCTGCGGCGCTCACTCGTTCCCCGCGTGGGTGTGCCGTCGGCGGCCCGCGCACCATTTCTGCGTGGCGCACCCGCTCTCTTCGCCGGGTGGGCGACCAGCGGGCTCTACCTGTCACTGGGTGCGCCGCTCGTGGCCCAGGAGCTGGGCGGCACCGACCACGCCGAGCAGGGGCTCGTCGTCACGGCGCTCGCCGGCGTGGGCTCGGTGACGTGCTTCGTCGGCCGTGGCATGACCTCGCGCACCTTGACCTTCTATGGCACCACGGCGCTCGCACTCGGGAGCGCCCTGAGCCTCGTCGCGCTGGCCGCAGGGTCGTTCTGGGGCTTTGTCGCCGCCGCCGTCGTGGCCGGATCGGGATTCGGCGCATCGATCCTCGGGATCATGCGCTCGATCACGCCGCTCGCCGCGCCGCATGAGCGTGGCGAGCTCTTCGCCGCGGTGTACATCGTCAGCTATCTGGGGTTCGGTGCCCCCGCGATTGTCGCCGGCGTCGCCGCACCGCATCTCGGCCTCGCCCAGACGACCTACATCTACGGCGGGCTCGTCATCGTGTTGTCCGCCTCGGCCGCGCTCCTCCACAAGCTTGCCCACGACGGCTGAAGGAACACAGCTAACCCAGCGGAAACGAGGAGGGGCGCGCCGGAGCCGCAGGGAAGCTGCGGAACGACGGCTACATTGCTTGCGCAGCGTCTGGACGGCGGTGTCGTACTGGGCTGGGGCCGCACCGTACCGCCGCGAAGACGGGACAGCCACCGCCGGCGACCTCACCGGCTGGCGCGTCGTTTGCACATGCCGAGCCCCCGGCGACGTGATGCCCTCCAGACGTTGGTTCAGCCAACACCTGTGGACGCGCGTGCCGCCGCCAGTGAGGCACGATCCCAACGCATTTCGCATACGCAGTGCTGGTGGGCCAGGCAATGGGCCCGGGTGGCTGTCGCGAGCGGTGGCCCAGGGCGCACCATCAGAGGCACACGCCTGACCCGATGACAGGAGACTCAACATGGCCGACACCATGCGCGCCGCGGTCTGGACCGGCAAGGAAACCGGCCCAACCTTGCAGATCGAACACATCCCCGTGCCGCAGCCGAAGCAGGGCGAAGTGCTCGTCAAGGTCAGCGCCTGCGGTGTCTGCCATACCGACCTGCACGTGATGAAAGGCGAGGTGGCCTTCCCGTCGCCGGCAGTCCTCGGCCACGAGATTTCCGGCTCCGTCGTCGCGCTCGGGCCCGACACCACGCCGGTTCGTGGCGTCGACGTCGGCGCCAAGGTGGTGGGGGCGTTCATCATGCCGTGCGGTCAATGTCGGCAGTGCCAGCGGGGACGCGACGACATGTGCCTACCGTTCTTCGCGCAGAACCGCCTCAAAGGCACTCTCTACGACGGCACCACGCGGCTGCACCGAGCCGACGGCACCCCGCTGGCCATGTACTCGATGGCCGGGCTGGCCGAATACTCGGTGGTGCCGATCAACGCCCTGGCTCCACTGCACGATGGCATCCCCGAAGCCGCGGCCGCGATCCTGGGGTGTGCGGCGTTCACCGCCTACGGCGCCGTCCATCAGACCGCCGCGCTGCAGCCCGGTGAGACCGTGGCTGTCGTGGCGATCGGGGGAGTGGGGTCCAGCATCGTCCAGCTCGCCCGCGCAGCCGGTGCAGGAACCATCATCGCTGTCGACATCAGTGACGAAAAATTGGACGCGGCAAAGAAACTCGGAGCTGACCATGGTGTCAACTCGTCGACCACCGACTCCGTAGCAGCTGTTCGCGAACTCACCGGCGGCGCCGGCGTCGATGTGGCGTTCGAAGTGCTCGGCCGTCAGCAGACCTTCGAGCAGGCCGTCAAGATGCTCACCGACGGCGGTCGGATGGTGGCGGTGGGTATCGCGGCGGGGGCGGCAACGGCCAGCATCGAGATCACCCCGCTGGTGCGGCGCGGCCTCCGGGTGATGGGCTCCTTCGGCGGGCGCACCCGCCAGGATCTGCCTGCGGTAATCGACCTCGCCGCTTCCGGCGTATTCTCGGTCGAGGACACCGTCACACGGACCTACTCTCTCGACGCCGCCGGCGAGGCATTCGATGCGCTGGCACGCGGTGAGATCCAGGGCCGCGCGGTGATCACAATGGCCCCCTGAGGACCACCCTGAGCTGCGGCGCTTCCTGCGGACTGTCGCTGCCTAGGATGGTTGAGCACTAGATTTGCACACCGAAAGGCGACACTGCTGCATGGCTGAGTTCATCTACACGATGAAGAAGGTTCGCAAGGCGCACGGCGACAAGGTCATCCTTGACGACGTCACGCTGAACTTTCTCCCCGGAGCCAAGATCGGCGTCGTCGGCCCCAACGGCGCGGGTAAGTCGAGCGTCCTGAAGATCATGGCGGGCCTCGACAAGCCCAACAACGGCGACGCGTTCCTGGCCACCGGTGCCTCGGTGGGCATCCTGATGCAGGAGCCCCACCTCAACGAAGAGAAGACGGTCCGCGAGAACGTCGAAGAGGGCGTGCCCATCAAGGCCAAGCTCAACCGGTACAACGAAGTGGCCGAGCTGATGGCCACCGACTACACCGACGCGCTGATGGACGAGATGGGCCAGCTGCAGGAGGAGCTCGACGCCGCCGACGCCTGGGACATCGACTCCCAGCTCGAGCAGGCCATGGACGCACTGCGCTGCCCGCCGCCCGATGAGCCGGTCACCCACCTCTCCGGCGGTGAGAAGCGCCGTGTCGCATTGTGCAAGCTGCTGCTGTCCAAGCCGGACCTGCTGCTGCTCGACGAGCCGACCAACCACCTCGACGCCGAGAGTGTGCTCTGGCTCGAACAGCACCTGGCTGCCTACCCGGGCGCCATCCTGGCGGTCACCCACGACCGGTACTTCCTGGACAACGTGGCCGAATGGATCCTCGAACTCGACCGCGGCCGTGCCTACCCGTACGAAGGCAACTACTCGACCTATCTGGAGAAGAAGGCCGAGCGACTGGCGGTACAGGGCAAGAAGGACCAGAAGCTGCAGAAGCGGCTCAAGGACGAGCTGGCATGGGTGCGCTCCGGCGCCAAGGCCCGCCAGGCCAAGAACAAGGCGCGCCTCGGCCGCTACGAGGAGATGGCCGCGGAGGCGGAGAAGACCCGCAAGCTCGATTTCGAGGAGATCCAGATCCCGACCGGTCCACGGCTGGGCAACCTGGTGGTCGAGGTCGAACATCTCGACAAGGGCTTCGACGGCCGCCAGCTCATCAAGGATCTGTCCTTCACGCTGCCCCGCAACGGCATCGTCGGTGTCATCGGCCCCAACGGTGTCGGAAAGACCACGCTGTTCAAGACCATCGTCGGACTGGAGCAGCCCGACAGCGGCATCGTCAAGGTCGGCGACACCGTCAAACTGAGTTACGTAGACCAGACTCGCTCCCGTATCGACCCGAAGAAGAACGTCTGGGAGGTCGTCTCCGACGGCCTGGACTATATCGAGGTCGGCCAGAACGAAGTGCCGTCGCGGGCGTATGTGTCGGCGTTCGGCTTCAAGGGACCCGACCAGCAGAAGCCGGCCGGCGTGCTCTCCGGCGGTGAGCGCAACCGGTTGAACCTCGCGCTCACGCTCAAAGAGGGCGGCAACCTGATCCTGCTCGACGAGCCCACCAACGACCTCGACGTCGAAACTCTGAGTTCGCTGGAGAACGCGCTGGAGAACTTCCCCGGCTGCGCCGTGGTCATCTCCCACGATCGCTGGTTCCTGGACCGCACCTGCACGCACATCCTGGCGTGGGAGGGCGACGCCGACAACGAGGCCAAGTGGTTCTGGTTCGAGGGCAACTTCGGTGGCTACGAGGAGAACAAGATCGAACGTCTGGGTGCCGATGCAGCGCGTCCGCACCGGGTCACACACCGACGTCTCACTCGCGACTAAGGTGGCCGCTGCGTGCCAATGAGGGTGCGCGGCTGAGTCAGGAGTAATCGCCCATGACGGTGAACCCGGGTGCCACCGGTTTCGACAATCCGGTGGAGTGGGCGAAGCTCCCGTCGGACCGGATCGAGGCCCTCAGACGGGCGTATCTGGTGACCTATCGCGGGCCACACGGAGACGCACCGGACGTCGGCGCCCAAACTGCCGAGACCGGCTCGTTCACCCGGCCCGCCTCGGCGAACTCGGTTCCCACCGAGTTGCTGGCCGCGCACTTCGCACTCGGACGCCGACGCGCCCCCGGCGAAGTGCGTGTCGCCGTCTCCGACAGCACTGAAGGATTCGGCCCGGCGCTGCAGGTCATCACCGACTCCGACGGTATGCAGATGGATTCGGCGACGGTCTTGTTGCACCGACTCGGGGTGGCCTACCTCGCGGTCATGAGCCCGGTGCTGCAGGTGCAGCGCAACGACTCGGGTGAGATCGTCGCCATCAACCCCGCAGTCGGCGATCACGACGACGACAGCGCGCCCACCGAAACCTGGATTCACATCCAGCTCGCCTCCTCGGCCAACCGAGCCGCCGTCGAGGAGGCGGCGCGATCCCTGCCCAGGGTGCTCGCCGACGCCCGGCAGGTCGCCCTGGACGACATGCCCATGGGGTCGGCGCTGCTGACTCTGGCCACGCTGGTAGATGCCGACGAGCAGAACCGATTCCCCGGGCCCGACCGCCACGATGTCGCCGCTCTGTTGCGCTGGCTCGCCGACGGGAACTTCGTGCTGCTGGGTTATCAGCGTTGCCCGGTACGGGATGGGCAGGCCACGGTTGACGCCGCGAGCCGCCTCGGGGTACTACGACTTCGCGAGGATGTGCTGCCGCAGCTCACCCAGACCGATGACCTGCTGGTGCTCGCCCAGGCGACCATGCCGAGTTACCTGCGCTACGGCGCCTACCCGTACATCGTCGTCGTCCGGGAGGGCCCCGGGGACCAAGCCGTGGAACACCGCTTCGTCGGGCTGTTCACCATCGCCGCCATGAGCGCCAACGTGCTGGACATCCCGTTGATCGCCAAGCGGGTACATGCCGCGCTGGCACTGGCCGAAGATGACCCGGGCCATCCCGGACAGCTGCTGCTCGACGTCATCCAAACCGTGCCCCGCTCCGAGCTGTTCGCGTTGTCGGCCGAAGAACTGCGTGACATGGCGATGGCGGTCATCGACCTCGGCTCGCGGCGGCGCACCCTGCTTTTCGTCCGCGGCGACCAGCTCGGCCACTTCGTGTCCTGCCTGGTCTACCTGCCCCGCGATCGCTACACCACTGCGGTGCGCTTGGAGATGCAGGACATCCTGGTCCGTGAGTTCGGCGGAACCAGCATCGATTACGCCGCTCGTGTCAGCGAATCACCCTGGGCCCTCGTTCATTTCACCGTCAAGATGGCGGCCGACACCGACCCGCAGACCATCGATGTCTCGGAGTCCAACGAGACCCGCATCCAGGACCTGCTGACCGAGGCGGCCCGCACGTGGGGTGATCGACTGCAGGGCGCAGTGGCTGTCGGCTCCATCGACCAGACGCGCGCCGACTACTACTCCGCCGCGTTCCCCGAGGTGTACAAACAGGCGGTCACCCCGCTGGAAGCGATCGACGATATCGCCATCATCGAAGCGCTGCAGAACAATTCGGTCAAGCTGGTGTTCGAGGACGCCAACGACCGGGGCAATGCGCGGCTGAAGTGGTATCTCGGCGGCCGCTCGGCGTCGTTGAGCGAACTTTTGCCGATGCTGCAGAGCATGGGTGTGATCGTGCTCGACGAGCGCCCGTTCACCGTCACCCGGCCCGACGGGTTATCGGTGTGGCTGTACCACTTCCGGATCTCGCCGCATCCCACCATCGCCCCGGCAGCCCCGGAGGACATCGACGATGTGGCAAGGCGATTCGCCGATGCGGTCACCGCGATCTGGCAGGGTCGCGTCGAGATCGACCGCTTCAACGAACTGGTGTTGCGGGCCGGACTGACCTGGCAGCAGGTCGCGATCGTGCGGGCATACGCGAAATACCTGCGCCAGGCCGGCTTTCCGTATAGCCAGTCGCACATCGAGACGGTGGTCAACCGCAACGCCCACACCGCGCGTGCCATGGTGGAGTTGTTCGAGGCGGTCTTCGATCCTGACCTTCCAGAAGCCGACCGGTCGCAGCGGGCGCAGATCGCCGCGGCCGCCGTCGCGGCCGACATCGACGCTCTGGTCAGTCTCGACACCGACCGGGTGCTGCGGGCCTTCGCTTCGATGATCCAGGCCACGCTGCGCACCAATTACTTCGTCACCCGCGAGGGTTCGGCCAGAAGCAACGGCGTGCTGGCGCTCAAACTCAACCCCGGCCTGATCGACGAGCTACCCTTGCCGCGGCCGAAGTTCGAGATCTTCGTCTACTCGCCGCGGGTAGAGGGTGTGCATCTGCGGTTCGGTTCGGTGGCCCGCGGCGGGTTGCGCTGGTCAGACCGCCGTGAGGACTTCCGCACCGAGGTGCTGGGCCTGGTCAAAGCCCAGGCGGTCAAGAACGCCGTCATCGTGCCCGTGGGCGCCAAAGGTGGCTTCGTGGTGAAGAACCCGCCGATGTCGACCGGAGACCCCGGTGTCGATCGCGAAGCGACCCGCACCGAAGGTGTGGCGTGCTACCGCCTTTTCATCTCGGGCCTGCTCGATGTCACCGACAACGTCGAGCGGACCACCGGCGAGGTCACCGCCCCAGCGCGGGTGGTGCGCCGCGACGGCGACGACGCCTACCTGGTGGTCGCCGCCGACAAGGGCACCGCCACGTTCTCCGACATCGCCAACGACGTCGCGAAGTCCTACGGGTTCTGGCTCGGTGACGCGTTCGCCTCCGGCGGCTCGGTCGGCTACGACCACAAGGCCATGGGCATCACCGCCAAGGGCGCCTGGGAAAGCGTCAAACGGCACTTCCGGGAGATGGGCGTCGACACCCAGACCGAGGACTTCACCGTCGTCGGAATCGGCGACATGAGCGGTGACGTGTTCGGCAACGGGATGTTGCTGTCCGAGCACATCCGATTGGTGGCCGCTTTCAACCACATGCACATCTTCCTCGACCCTGACCCCGACGCTGCGAGCAGTTTCGCCGAACGGCGTCGGCTGTTCGAGCTGCCCCGGTCTACCTGGGACGACTACGACAAGTCGCTGATCTCGCGCGGAGGCGGCGTCTACAGCCGGGAACAGAAGTCGATTCCCATCAGCCCCGAGGTCCGGTCGGCGCTGGGTCTGGGCGAGGTCACCGAATTGACGCCGCCTGCACTGGTCAGGGCGATTCTGCAGGCGCCGGTAGACCTGCTGTGGAACGGCGGGATCGGCACGTACATCAAGGCGGAGGTCCAGTCCGATGCCGATGTGGGTGACCGCGCAAACGACCCCGTGCGGGTGAACGCAAACCAGGTGCGCGCCAAGGTGATCGGTGAAGGTGGCAACCTCGGTGTCACCTCGCTGGGCCGAATCGAGTTCGACCTGATCGGTGGCCGGATCAACACCGACGCGCTGGACAACTCGGCCGGTGTCGACTGCTCGGACCACGAGGTCAACATCAAGATCTTGGTGGACTCGCTGGTGACCCTCGGCAAGCTCGAGGCCGATCAGCGCACCGCCCTGTTGGAGTCGATGACCGATGAGGTGGGCGAGCTGGTGCTGGCCGACAACGCCGAGCAGAACGACCTGCTGGGCACCAGCCGGGCCAACGCCGCCAGCATGCTCAACGTGCATGCCCGCCAGATCAAAGAGCTCGAAGAGGTGCGCGGCCTCAGCCGCGAGCTGGAAGCATTGCCTTCCACCAAGGAGATCCGGCGGCGCACCGAGACGGGGATGGGGCTGACGTCGCCGGAGCTGGCGACCCTGATGGCGCATGTGAAGTTGGCGCTCAAGGACGAAGTGCTGGCCAGCGACCTACCCGACCAGGATGTGTTCGCTGCCCGGCTGCCCGCGTATTTCCCTGCGCCACTGCGGGAGAACTTCACCGCCGAGATCCGCGGCCACCAGCTGCGCCGCGAGATCGTGACGACGATGCTGGTCAACGACCTCGTCGACACCGCCGGGATCAGCTTCGCCTACCGGATCACCGAGGACGTCGGCGTCGCTCCGGTGGATGCGGTACGCACCTACATCGCCGCCGACGGGATCTTCGGCGTCGGCGAGGTATGGCGCCGGATCCGCGCCGCCAGTGTGGAAAACGATGTGCCGGTGCATGTCTCGGACCGGATGACGCTGGACCTGCGTCGACTCATCGACCGCGCCGGCCGCTGGTTGCTCAACAACCGGCCGCAACCGCTGGCGGTCGGCGCCGAGATGAACCGGTTCGCCAACAAAGTCGCCGCGCTGACCCCTCGGATGCCGGAGTGGCTGCGCGGTGACGACAGGGGCATCGTCACCAAGGAGGCCGCCGAATTCGCTTCCCATGGTGTGCCAGAAGACCTGGCGTACATGGTCTCCAGCGGGCTCTACCAGTACAGCCTGCTCGACATCATCGACGTCGCCGACATCGTCGACCGTGACGAGGTGGAAGTGGCCGACACCTATTTCGCGCTGATGGACCACCTCGGCACCGACGGCCTGCTCACCGCCGTCTCCGGTCTGCCCCGTGATGACCGGTGGCATTCATTGGCACGCTTGGCAATTCGTGACGATATCTACAGTTCTATTCGGACACTGACCTTCGATGTGCTGGCCGTCGGTGAACCCGAGGAAAGCGGTGAAGAGAAAATCGACGAGTGGCAACACACCAACGGGTCCCGACTGGAACGCGCGCGCCGCACGCTCACCGAGATCTATGCCGACGGCGAGCGCGACCTGGCCACCCTGTCGGTGGCCGCACGCCAGATCCGCAACATGACCCGGTCGCAGAGAGCGGGGTCCCACGGGTGAACACTCCGTACGTCGCCCCGGTCACGGTGCGCTGGTCCGACATCGACATGTACCAGCACATCAACCACGCCACCATGGTGACGATTCTCGAAGAGGCCCGGGTGCCGTTCCTGTCGGAGGCATTCGGCCCCACCATCACCACCACCGGACTGTTGATTGCCGAGGTGAAGGTGTCCTACAAGGGCCAGCTGCGGCTGATCGACTCGCCGCTACAGGTCAGCATCTGGGTGAATCGTTTGCGCGCAGTCGATTTCACCCTCGGCTACGAAGTTCGCTCGGTCAACGCAGCGCCCGACTCCAAGCCCGCGGTGATCGCTGAGACGCAACTGGCGGCCTTCGACATCGACGAGCAGCGGCTGGTCAGGTTGTCCCCGGTGCACCGGGAGTACCTCCAGCGGTGGTTGCGCTGACCGCGGACAGGGGGCTCTGGCTCGAGGATCCGGCGCACCGCGCGGATCTGGCCATGTTCACCGAACGGGCGCAGCGCCTCGACGATGCCGCGGTGGTCCGGGTACGGGTGCGCTCCGACGGGCAGCTCAGCGCCTGGGTGGCGACGAACTTCGATGTGCTGGCCACCCGGGTGGTGCAGGGCACGGTGCGGCCCGACGATCTGTCCGCCGGTGCCGATGCGTTGTTGCGCGGTCTGCGAGCGGCCGATCGATCCGGGTTCGTCGACCCGGGCTACGCCATGGACTCCGCCTGGCGGGGCGTGCTGCCACCTGAGTCAGGCTTCGCCCATCTCGACGACGTGCCGGCCCGGGTGATGCTGGATCTGGCGCAACGGGGTGTGGCGCTGGCCCGCGAGCACGGCAGCGGACAGGGACCGCCGGTGTCGCTGCTGGATCAGGAAGTCATCAGCGTCACCGCCGACGACGTGACCGTCGGGATCCCGATGCGTTGCGTGTTCGCGTTGACCGCGATGCGGTTCCTGCCGCAGTCCGGCAACGGCGACAACGAGTTGGCACCGGAATCGGTGACCGCCGACGAGATCGTGCGGGTTCGGGTGCTGCCCGCATGGTTACGGATCGACGCCCGGTTCGGGTCGGTGTACCGCCGACGTGGCGACCCCGCGCTCGTACTGCGCTAGCGCGGGGTCGCGGCCGGACTAGTCGCGCCCGCGCCGGAGGGAACCGAGCACGAGTCGCGTGCGGGCGAGTTCGGTCGCATTGACCTCTGTTGCTTGGTCTGCGATGCGCAGAAACTCTCGGATCTCTGCGTGCACGCGGGGACTGCGCCGCCGTAGGTCAGCCACCAACGACGTCACCTGGGAGTCGAGTTGGTCGTCGGGCACGGCTTCGGTGAGCAGTCCCAGCTCCACGGCCCGAGATGCCGAGATTGTGGCACCGGTAGCGGTCAACCGCATGGCTTCACGGCGACCGACGACCTGGGGCAGCCACGCCAGAACCAGTACCGGGGCCAGACCGATCTCAACCTCCGGGAAGGAGAACTTCGCCGACGACGTGGCAATGGCGAAGTCGCTGAGCGCCGCAAGTCCGACGCCGAATCCGGCTGCGCCTCCGTGGACTTTGGCGACAGACACCAGCCGGGTGTTCCGCAGCGCATGGTTGACCGCGACCAGTCTGTCGACTTCGCCTGGCAGTTCGTCGACACTGGCCGCTGTCCGTTCCCGTCCCAGGCAGAAGGCGTCACCGTCTGATTCCAGGATCAGCACATGCGCTGAGGCGGGAGGGGACTGCAGCAACATGCAGAGTTCGTCGCACGTCGCCAACGAGAGCAGCCCGTCTACCGAAACCGGCAGCTTTACCGTGAGAACCCCATCGCTTATTTCCGACGAAATCCGGCCGTCATGTGAAATTGCTGTTGTCATGGTGATCAGTTCAACCTTTCCTGGCCGACGCCGGCGTACCAGTCGACATCGTTGGGGCTCGTCCTGATGGTCACGCTGCGTACCTGGGTGAAGTCGTGGAAGGACTCCCAACCGCCTTCGCGTCCCTGACCGCTCTCACGAACACCGCCCCAGGGTGAGCACGGATCCAGCCGGTGGTGATCATTGACCCAGACGATGCCTTGCTCGAAGCGCGAGGCGACGCGATGAGCGCGTGCTACGTCGCGGGTCCAGATCGAGGAACCCAGGCCGAAGTCAGAGTCGTTGGCGATCTGCACCGCTTCGTCCTCATCGGTGAACGGAATCACGACAAGGACCGGACCGAAGATTTCCTCGCGGGCCACTCGCATCTGGTTGTTGACCTGGCTGAGGACCGTTGGTTTCACGAAGAAACCGTTCAGGCCGGCCACTTGGGCCGCTTCGCCTCCTGTCGCGACGGTGGCCCCCTCCTGGACTCCGAGTGCCACGTAATCGAGGATCCGCCGTCGGGCGCGCTCTGAGATCACCGGTCCGAGTTGGGTTTCGGCACGGGCGGGGTCGCCGATCTGGATGGCTTCGGCTTGTGCCGCCAACTGGGCCACGAATTCGTCGTAGATGGTGGACTGAACGATCAACCGGGTCCCGGCAATACACGTCTGGCCCGCGCCGATGAATCCACCGAAAGCGGCTCCGCGGGCGGAGACATCGACAGGTACGTCGTCGAAGATGACCACTGGCGACTTGCCGCCGAGTTCGAGGGTGGCTTTGGCGAATCTGCGGGCGGTGGCGACGGCGATAGACCGGCCAGGCTCGGTACCGCCGGTGAACACCGCCTTCTTGACCAGTGGATGCTCGACCAACCTGGCACCGGCATCCGGCCCGAGTCCGGGCACCACGTTGAGCACTCCCGGCGGAATACCGGCCTCCAGGGCCAGCTTTCCGATTACCAGCGCCGTGAGCGGAGTTTGTTCGGACGGCTTGAGGACAACGCTGTTACCTGTCGCCAAGGCCGGAGCCAGGCTCTTCGACGCGATCATCAGCGGGTGGTTGAAGGACGACAGAATTCCGACCACACCGAGCGGCATTCTCGTCGTGTACGAGTGGTACGGACCGGACATCGGCACCACTGAGGTCCGGTCCGCCAGCAGCAGCGCCGCGTTGTACCGGTACCACTCCGGGAGTCGCGTGATCTGCGCCTTGGTCTCGGTGATCGGGCGGCCGTTGTTCAGCGTCTCGAGCCGGTAGAGCTCCTCCATGTTCGCCTCGAGAAGGTCGGCGAACCGGTTCAACGTCTTGGCGCGCTCGTGAATCGGCGCGTCGCGCCATACCCCCGACTCGAACGCCGCGTGTGCACCCTCGACGGCTGCGTCGATGTCGGCGGCGTCGCCACAATGACAGCGGGCGAAAGATTCACCCGTGGCCGGATTGATGACATCGAGGATCTCGCCATGTCCTTCGACACCCTGGCCGTTGATGATGAGCTTTTCGACGGTGGTCTGGTCGGTGGTCATCGTTTCTCTCCTTTGCTGCATGTTTTTCAGTTCGGATGCGGCGAGCTTCAGACGCCGGTGCGATAGACGACTTCGAGGCTGATGCTCGACGCATCCACCGACGGCGAGGTGCTGATCGCGGCGGTTTCGGCGACTCCCTCGGGCAGCGCGCGGCCCAATCCGAAGACGTCTGCGGGGCGTGGCAGGAAGGCATGCACTTTCACTGGCCGTGCATTTGCACCCACCTGGGCACCGGCGCTGTCGAACGCGGCACGGAGGGCCCGTTCGACAGCGAACGGCCGATATCCGGCGTCGTCGACGTCGACCCGGGCCACCGCGAAGGTGGTCGCGGCCAATCCCGCCGTGGAGATCCCGACTTGGTCCGGGCTCCGGTCCGCGGTTGTGGCTGCATGCTTGGGTACGCCTGCACGTACCGCGATGACGTCGATCTCGATCTCGGCTCCACCGGTGAGCAATTCGTCTACTCCGATGATCAGGTAGGGCGGGGGATTGCCGTCGAACTTGTCGTTCCACAGGGCCTCGAACAACGGTGCCTCGCTCATGTTCTTGAGGAAGACATGAACGCGAACGGTGTGGTCCCAATCGCTGCCGGCGTCCTCGAGAAGGATTTGACAGACACCGATGGTAAATCTCGCCTGCGCAATCAGTGACGAAACATGATGGGGGAAACGAGGATTCACAGCCGCGCCGGGGGACAGCCCGGTATCGCCGAATTCCGTCGGTAGCTGACCTGCGAGGAAAAGCCAGTCGCCGGCCGCAACGCACGGTGTGTAATTGGCGAGCGGCTTCGGTATCCGGGGGCTGTCGATCTGGCGGATCCCGACCACATCCGGCAGTGCCGCGATGGCGTCCACCGCCACCAACGTGCCCGGCACCGCCATGGCACCGCTTCCGACGCCGACGGTGGTCCGCGGCGGCGGGACAGGGAAGAACTTCTTCCAGATCTGGTCGAATGCGTCGAACAGTCGGCAGTCAGTCAGGAACACCTGGGTCTTGACGACATCTTCGAGTCGGCAGCCGCGAGTGCTCAGTACGCGGCTGAGCTTCTCCAGAACATAGGTGGTCTGCTTCTGGATATCGGCTCCGTAGTAGGGGAATTCGCCCGACACCGCCGCCTGCGGCGGGATGCCCGACTCCGCGTCGGCGGCAGTCAACCCTGACACGAAAACGAGTCCGTCGCTGACAAGACCGCGTTCATCAAGGATCGCTTCGACAGAGTGAGAACTGCTACTGCGGTAAGACATGCTCAACTACCTCCCGACGGGGTCACCCCGCCTTGTTCCAATGATTTTGGTGCACACATATCCCGACGCAGCCGGCCGGGTACGGGCGCGGATACGGTTTAGCGGACTTCGTCGATGCCGAAGAACAGCTTTCGCAGGCCTTCGTCTTCCAGGACGGATGCGACGTCCTGTTCAGGGCTGATCCGGCCGGCTTGCATGATGTGGACCCGGTCGCAGTGGGGCAGAATCACGGCGGGGTTTTCCTCGACGACCCACAGTACCCCGACTCCGTCCTTGGCTGTTTCAGCCAGGCGGGCGATCAGTTCTTGAACGATCGTGGGCGCCAGGCCGGTGGTCGGTTCGTCGAGCGCCAGGAGTTTCGGTTCTGCCGCCAATGCTCCTGCTACAGCCAGCATCTGGCGTTCGCCACCGGATAGTGTCGAAGCACTGCTGCCACGTCGCTTGCGCAGCGAGGGGAAGCGGTCGAACGCCGTGTCGATGCCGGTGCTGAGCTTGGATCGGCCCATCGGCATGAGCGCGACCCTGAGGTTCTCCTCGACTGTCAGGCTGGGAAAGGTGTTGCCCCCCTGCGGTACATAGGCCATACCGCGTCGCACCAACTGTGCGGTGGGGATTGTGGCCAGATCTGTGCCCATGAACTCGATTCGACCCGACATCGGTTCGACGAGTCCGAAAACCGACTTGAGCAGGGTGGATTTGCCGGCCCCGTTGGGTCCGACCAACGCGACGGTCTCATTTGACCGGACGTCCAGTGACACTTCGTGGATCACGGGCAGCTTGCCGTATCCGGCCGTGAGATCGCGGACTGTCAGCAGCGTCATTTGCTACTCCCGAGGTAGATTTCGGCCACCATCGGGTGCACCGCGATTTCGTCAGGCGTGCCGGAGACAACGACGCGTCCTTCGGCCATCACGTAGACATAGTCCGAGACTGCAAAAACGAACTGGATGTTGTGGTCGATGATGAGCAGGGTGATCCCTCGGGCCCGCAGATCGGTGACCTGGTCGGCGAGGCGCCCGATACCGTTTGGGGCGACCCCCGCGGCGGGCTCGTCGAGTAGCACCATGCGGGGCTGCACCATCAGCAGCCGGGCGAAGTCCACGAGCTTGGTCTGACCGGCGGTCAGATCCTCCAGCCGCTGGTCCTTCACCGATTTGAGACCGAGTTCGTCGATCAAAGTGTCTGCGCGTAAGGCGGTTTCACGTTCGAGTTTCAGCCATCGGCTGCGCTGAAACAGGCCGCGAAACAACGATTCGGACTCTTTGGCTCCGGCGGCCATGAGGTTCTCCCACACCGAGAGCAGTGGGAACCCCACCGGTGTTTGGAACGACCGCACCATCCCCTTGCGCGCGATTTTCCACGCCGGCTCGCGTTCTATCCGGTCGCCGAAGAGCGACACCTCGCCGGTGTCGGTCTGGTCGAAGCCGGTGAGGACGTTGAACAGACTGGTCTTTCCCGCCCCGTTCGGACCGATGACAGCCGTGATGGTGCCCTTGGCGGCCTGCAGAGACACACTGTCGACGGCTTGGACACCGCCGAAAGACTTGCTGACATTGTGGGCGCTGAAGGCCAATTCGGTTGTGCTGCTTGTGCTCATTTCACAGACACCGCTTTCTTGTGCTGACCTGTGGGGTTCAGATCCCGTTCGCTGAGCCGGAACGCCGACCGCTCGCTCATCAGCCCTTCTGGGCGGAACCTCAGGACCACGATGAGCAGGATTCCCAAAATGACCGGGCGCGTCGCTGCCAGCAGTTGCGCGTACTCCGCGGAGCCCTGGAGGAATGTAAGTAGCTCCGTGCATACGATGAGCAGCGTCGCGCCGATCAACGGCCCCTTGCGGCTGGCGATGCCGCCGATGACCAGTGCCGTCCACACCACGAACGTCAGCTCCGACACGAACAGCGACGGCACCACACTGCGGACATGCCACAGGTACAGCGGGGTGATGACACCGATCAGCGCACCCGCGAAAACGTAGGTGACGATGCGGTAGCGCACCACGTTCTTGCCGAGCGATCGAGCCACGGCCTCGTTGTCGCGGCTGGCTCGAAGCACCCGGACATAGGGAGTTTTGGCCAGGCGGTTCATCAACAGGTAGATCGCGAGTGCGACCGCGATGGCCATCCCGAGAAGTACCCAGCGGTAGTGCGCGGCCGGAACGAGGTCCCGGAACGGGCGGTCGATCGAGGAGAAGCCGGTAGTACCCCGGGTGAGCCAGCTCTCGCTGATAGCGAGCTGGTGGATCACTTCGGCGAAGGCCAGTGTGGTGATGAGGAAGTATTCGCCACGCAGCCGGATCGACGGGAGTGCGATGACCAGAGCTGCCAGGGCGGTCACCACGGCGGATCCGATGATCCCGGCCGCAATCGGCCACCCAGGTGTCAACCACAGACCGGTGTCGACGCGAGTCTGGGTGAGAATGATGTAGGTGTATGCGGCGACGCCCACCAGGCCGGCGACGCCAAGATCCCACATCCCGGCCCAGCCGGCAACGAGATTGAGCACCTGAGCCAGCGCGGCGTAGATGGCCGCGAGAGTGAGCACTCCGACAAGGAAGATCAATAACGATTGCACTACGCAGCCTGCTTTCTCTGCCGGACGCTGAAGAGTCCGCTCGGCCTGACGAGCAGGACGATGATGAGCGCGGCGAAAGCCACGACGGTGCGGTACGACGTGGGGATCAGCAGAGCACTGAGATCCATCGCCAAGCCCAGGATGAGGCTGGCGAAGATCACGCCGTACGTGCTGCCCAGCCCGCCGAGCACCGCTGCGGCGAGGATCAGAATGATGTTTTGCCAACCGAGTTCAGGTCCGACTGACCCGATGATCCCGATCATCACGCCGGCCAACCCGGCCAGGAAGCCGGAAATGAACCACACCTGGTAGGAGACGAACTGCGTTGATATGCCTCGAACTCGTGCCAGGTCAGGATTGCTGGCCACAGCGCGGATGGAGATGCCTGCCGGTGTCCTGGTCAAAAACAGATGGAGTGCGAGAATTGACACCGCGGACGTCAGGATGATGGCGAGCTCTCCGAAGGAGATCTGCACTCCCAGTAACGAATACGAGGATCCGAAAGACACGTCGTAGTGCTGCAGGTTGGCCCCGAAGATCATGACGAGCATGCCGTAGATGACATAGGCGACACCCACAGAGGAGAACAGCTGGACCAGGGCGCCCTTTTTTCGAATGGGCTCGAAGATCACCACCGAGAGAATGACGGCAGCGAGTCCCGTTGCGATCGCGGCAAAAAGGGCCGCGGCCCAAGTGGGCACACCCCAGTCCCTGGAGGCCAGCAGGCCCAGAAAGGCGGCCAGGGCCAGGAACTGGCCGTGTGCGATGTTGAGGAAGCCTTCGGTCTGGCGCACCATCGAGAAGCCGACGGTGGCCATCGCGAGAATACTCCCGGTGACCAGGCCGAAAATCACATACTGCACTGCACACCGCCTTTCAGGGGGCTGCGAAAAGGAAGTTCGGACGGGACTGCTGCTGACGGCCAGCGGTTCGCCGGATGGCCGTCAGCAACAGCACTAGCGATCCAGGATTTCGCGGAGCTTGGGATCGAGCTCCAGAACGGCCACCTGACTCCACGCGCCGTCCACGATGAACTGCTCACCGAACAGCGGAGCGGAAAGATTGTTGTGCTCGTTGAGGTCCAGCGAACCTGAGGCGCCCTCGTAGTTGATCTCGTTGCCAGCCTCGAGTTCTTTGACCCCGTCGGCGTACGAATAAACCACGACGCCTTCTGGGTTCAGCACCTCGGGAATCGCTTCGGCAATCGCTGGGCCCTCGGTGCTCTGCGCTTTCGTGATCGCCAGAGCGAGTGCGATGTACTGGTCGTACTGGTTCGCGTCGTAGACACCTGCGGCGGGCTCCTGGCCGGTTTTGGCTTTGAAGCGCTCGGCGAAGCTCTTGTAGGCGGGGGAGTCCGTGTCGTAAGCGGCGATTGCGCCGATGGCGACGCCGTCTTCCAGCTCGGGCATCAACGACCCGATCGGCGGGGTAACCAAATCCGGTGATACGAAGAACTTTCCGCCGTAGCCGCGACGCTGCCACTCGCGGAAGATGACCGAGGCGGCTTCGTGGCCGGCGGCAAGATAGACGGCATCGGGCTTGGCGTCGAATGCCTGGGCCAGCTCCGCCTGGTAAGAGGAACGGCCGGGATTGAATCGGACGTCGGCTACGACCTCGCCGCCGGCACCTTCTTGGAAGACCTTTTTGAAGATGTCGGCTGGTTCGGACATGCCCTCGGTGTTCTGGGCCATGATAGCTACCCGTTTGACGCCTTCGTCCCGGGCGAACTGTGCGGCAATGGTTCCACCGTCAGAGTCGGAACCTGTTATCCGCCAGATGTATTCGCCACCCTCGGTGTCGAGTTCCGGTGTTCCGCACCCCGGACAGAAGACGGGAATCTCGAGTTCGTTGGCGCTGTCGAGGATCGCGAGGCCGCCGGTCGACTCTACGCCGCCGACCGCCACGACGTTTTCGACATCAACGAGACGAGAGAACCCTTGTACGGCGCCTTCCACGGTCGACAGATTGTCGGCTGTCACCAGCTCAACCTGCTTGCCGAGGACGCCGCCGTTTTCGTTGATCTCGTCGATCGCTATGGTGACCGCTGCTTGCGAAGGCTCGTAGTAGGACGAGTAGTCGCCGGTGATGCCGTTCAGCCATCCGAACTTGATGGCGTCACTGTCTGCGCCGCCGCCGCCTCCTCCGCTACATGCGGTCAAAGCCATTGCGGCACAGGCGATAACGCCGAGCGCCTGTTTGTTCTTGATCATCGGTGCTTCCTTTCATTTGGGTACGCGTCTCTGCACCGACGACTTCAGTGGCGGTGTGCAGGCAGCCGGGTGTTCGAGCCGATCCGCTGAGGAACGGTGTTTTTAGACGGTGTCCTCGTCATTGGCGAGGAGATACCGGATGATGAATTCGTGCGACGTCTCCAGATGGGTGCGCGTGAGTTCGTTCAACCGCTGCCCATCGTTGGCCTTGGTGGCTTCGAGGATCGCGGCGTGTTCGACCTGTAGGTGCTCGACGTTGCCGATGACTGCCAGGTGCAGGTAGAGGTAGCGGTCGGTGAGCTTGCGAAGCTGATCGACGTGCGCGATCGTCATCGGCCGGTTGGCGCGCCGGTAGATGGTTGCGTGAAAGTTCCCGTTCGCTTCGAGCCATTCGACGACATCCGTCGTCTCGGACATCGCCTCGTAGTAACCGGTCATCTGGATGATTTCGGCTCTGCCGATATCTGCCAGCGCGACTTGGGTGAGGTTGGGCTCGACTGCCATCCGCATCTCGTAGAGCTCCTGCAACTCCAGGATGGAGAGTCTGCGCGAGTACGGCGCTCCATCGATCATCTCGACGAGGCCTTCCGCAACGAGTGTCTGCACAGCGTCGCGCACGGGAATCCGGCTGACGTTGAACTGCTCGGCGAGCTTGGACTGCGACAGTTTGACGCCCGCGCCGATTGTCCCCGTCAGGAGGGCATGCCGGAGACCCGTCAAGACTGTGCCGCCGACCGTAGATGTCGCCATATTCCCGCTTTCAGATGCATTTCGCGTGCGCTGTATACAGAAGCTAGGAGTATGAATTCATTCTGTCAATAGATAGATAGATCGCTTGCCTATGTTTTATGACGATTTGAGTGGCATGGGGATACGGCTCCGGGGTAGCAGTCGGCAGCGCAACACGTGGCAGCCTTGGCATTTTGTGGAGGGGCGCTGTACGACCTCGGATATGGCGTAATTGACTGGGAGGCAACAGATCCGCTACCACACAGTGGCCGTGCCGAACGCGGGCACGGCAGGCTCCGCCAGGCTTCTTTGGGCGCGGGCGACAGTATGAAGAGACCCGCAGGGCTGATGCGCCGCTAGCGCGGTCGCGGGGCGGTCAGAACGGCGAGTTCATCATCGAGTCCGCGGCCATCTCCAGATAGTCCAGCAGTGCCTTGCGGTGGTGGTCATCGAGAGTCTGGCTGTCGATCTCGGCCACCGCGGTGTGCATGCACCGCAGCCAGGCGTCCCGCTCCAGGGGGCCGATCCGAAACGGGTGGTGGCGCATCCGTAGCCGCGGATGCCCGCGCTGCTCGGAGTAGGTGCGCGGGCCACCCCAGTACTGCTCGAGAAACATCCGTAGCCGTACTTCGGCGGCAGGCATGTCGTCGTCGGGATACAAGGGCCGCAGGATTTCGTCCTCGGCGACCTGCTCGTAGAACCGCGCGACGATCTTGTGGAACGTGGCGGCGCCGCCTACCGCGTCGTAGAAGGTTTCAGGGTCCTCGGGCACCGCTCCATTGTGTACTTGATGTCGGCCCCGGGGGTGCCCGGCCGTGGTTCTGCCGGCTGCTTTCGGACTGGTCACACTATGTTCACCGGATTGACCTGCGTACACGGCCCAAATTGTCGTGCAGGACGCAGCGATCCGTGGTGGACTGTGCGACGGAGGAGCCATGGTCCAGCGCAAGCGAAACCAACTGAATAGGGTTGGCCACCGTACGCCGTCGGGCCGACCCGGGTCGAGCACGCCGTCGCCTCTGCACAGCGTGGATATGGTCGGGCCGCCGCCCGAGGCGAACTCGGTGTGGGGCCGCCGTCGGGTGCTGTTGCTGAATTCCACCTACGAGCCACTCACTGCGCTGCCGATGCGTCGAGCCATCGTGATGCTGCTGTGCGGCAAGGCCGACGTGGTGCACGATGACCCTTCGGGACCGGTGATCCACTCGGCGACGCGGACCATCGTGGTGCCCTCGGTAATCCGGTTGCGCACGTTTGTCCGGGTGCCGTACCGGGCGCGTATTCCCATGACCCGCGCCGCCCTGATGCACCGCGACCGCTTCCGCTGCGCGTACTGCGGCGCCAAGGCTGACACCGTCGACCACGTGGTGCCGCGCAGCCTCGGCGGCGAGCACACCTGGGAGAACTGCGTGGCCTGCTGCGCCTCCTGTAACCACCGCAAGGCCGACAAGATGCTCTCGGAGTTGGGCTGGACGCTGCGGGTGACGCCGATGCCTCCCAAGGGGCAGCACTGGCGACTGCTGTCGACGGTCAAGGAGCTTGATCCCGCCTGGATGCGCTACCTGGGTGAGGGCGCGGCCTGAAAACCGTGGCTCGCTCCGCCACCGCTGTGTCGGTGGGATAAATTTGGCCCGTGACCGAAACCGCTCTGACCCACATGCTGCTGGGGGGTGTGCCCCTGCTGCTCACCGCGGTGCTCGCAGCGATCATCTGGCGCAAGCCCGGGCCGCACCCAGCGCCGTACAAGCTCTCTGAGCAGTGGACCCACGAGCCCATCCTGTGGGCCGCCACCGAAGAAGTGATCGGTGACCCGCACGGACATGGTTCGCACGAATTCACTGTGGGAGGTGGCGCAAGTGGTAAGTGGTGATCATCACAGCACCGAGGTTCTGAAGCAGGAGTCGGAGAAACTGCCCTACGGCTGGGCGCTGACCTACAGCGGTCGGCTGTCCGGGGTCACCGAGCCGGGTGAGCTGTCGGAGACCTATCCGTTCTCCATCAAGGAGCGCGTGGAACTCGACGACGCGCTGAAGTACTGCTCGCGGGCATCGAAGGCCCGCTTCGCCGTCTACATCGGCGACTTGGGTGCGCCCACCGCCGCCGCAGCTCGGGCGATTCTGGCCAAGGTCCCGACCCCCAATGAGGCAGTCCTGATCGCGGTGTCGCCCAACCAGAGGGTCATCGAGGTGGTTTACGGCGCTGGACTGCAGGGCCGTGGCGCCGAGTCCGCCGCACCGCTCGGGGTGGCCGCCGCCGCATCGGCATTCCAAGAAGGCAACCTCATCGACGGTCTGGTCAGCGCCGTCCGCGTGATGTCGGCAGCCATTTCCCGTCCCTGATTTTTCTTACCCCCTTCCGCGAGCGTGCGCGTCCCCGTGAAACACGCCGAGCCTTCCTCGTGGAATGCGCACGCTCGTCGGGGTGAGCACGGCTGGGAGCGAAGCACCCTCAGGTGTGGCTCGCGAAATCACGCATGTCGCGGTCGCATGGGCTCGCCTCAGCGCCCGGACCAGATCGGTTTCAGGTCACTGTCGACGCTCGGTCACGCCGCACAGCGATAGCAGAACACCCCTCCACGCCGCGAGCGTGCGTGCTCTACGAGAAAACCTCGGTGTGTCTGCCGGGGACACGCACGCTCGCGGGTGGGGTAGGTGGGGTAGGTGGGGTAGGCGGGTGGGGTAGGTGGGGGCTAACCCGCGTCGAAGGTGCGGGCGCGCAGGGACCGCTCCACCCCGGCGCGGCCCTCGATCACCAGGCGGCGCAACGCCGGCGGGACCTCGGGGTCAGACAAGAACCGGTCGGCTGCGTCGAGGCCGGCCTGACTGATATTCCACGACGGATACAGCCCGACGACGACGGTCTGGGCCACCTCGCTCGAACGCCGTGCCCAGACTCCGCTGATCGTCTCGAAGTAGCGATCGGTGAACGGCATCAGCAGCTCAGCCTGCCCGGGCCGGACGAATCCACCGATGATGGCCCGGCCGGTGATGTTGGCCAGGGTGTCGTCCTCGATCACCTGAGTCCACGCCGCCTCTTTGACCTCGCGCTGAGGTCGGGCCGCCCCGGCGGCGGCGGCATTACGCCGACCGGCCGCAGTCGGGTCGGTCTTGGCCTCGTTGTCGATGAACGGCGTCTCGATACCGTCGGCGTCGAGATCGCCGCTGGCGGCCAGCGCGGTGACGATCCGCCAGCGCAGATCCGTGTCGATCACCAGACCCGGCAGGTTCACCGCGGCGGGCTCGTTGTCCAGCAGCGTCGCCAGCACGGCAACGTGGTTGCGGGACAGCACCGACGCGCACAGGGCATTGACAAACGCCAGCTGATGATCCGAACCGGGTTCGGCCTCGTGTGCCAGGTCCAGCAGACGGTCCGCGAACGCCGGCCACCCGGTGGAGTTCGCCCACTCCTGCTCGGCGTAGGAACCCAGGGCCGTCTGAGCTTGCAGCAGTAGCCGTTGCGCCACCCCGACCTCAGTCTCGGCGTGCACACCGCTCATGACCAGAGCGACGAAATCACGGGCCTTCAGCTCGGCGTCGCGGGTCATCTCCCACGCCGCTGACCACGCCAGCGTGCGCGGCAGCGGCTCGGCGATGTCGGCGATCCGGGTGAGCACCGTCTCCAGGGAATCCGGGTCGAGCCGCAGCGAGCAGTAGGTCAGGTCGTCGTCATTGACCAGGATCAGCTTGCCGCGCGAAACTCCCTGCAGGGCAGCGACTTCGGTGGTCTCGCCATCGATGTCGAGCTCTTCGCGGTGCACCCGCACCAATTTGCCCGAGCCGTCGTCGTCATAGATACCCACCGCGAGCCGGTGTACGCGGGTCTCCCCGGCGCCCGGTGCGGCCCCGCCCTGATTGATCGCAAACCGGGTGAATGTGCCGTCTGCGTCGACGTCGAAGTCGGCGCGCAATGTGTTGAGCCCGGTGGTCTTGAGCCACTGCCTGCCCCAGCCGGACAGGTCTCGGCCCGACGACTTCTCCAGGGCGCCCAGCAGGTCACTGAAGGTGGCGTTGCCGAAAGCGTGGTCGCGGAAGTAGTCGCGCAGCCCGGCCAGGAACGATTCCAGCCCGACGTAGGCGACGAGTTGCTTGAGGACGCTGGCGCCCTTGGCGTAGGTGATGCCGTCGAAGTTGACCTCGACGGCGTGCAGATCGGGAATCTCCGCGGCAACGGGGTGTGTCGACGGCAGCTGGTCCTGCCGGTACGCCCACGACTTCTCGACGTTGGCGAACGTCGTCCACGCTTGCGTGTACTCGGTGGCCTCGGCCTGACACAGTACCGACGCGAACGTGGCGAACGACTCGTTGAGCCACAGGTCGTCCCACCACTGCATGGTGACCAGGTCGCCGAACCACATGTGCGCCATCTCGTGCAGCACGGTCTCGGCGCGCCGCTCGTAGGACGCGCGGGTGACCTTGCTGCGGAACACGTAGTCCTCGAGGAAGGTCACCGCGCCGGCGTTCTCCATGGCGCCGGCATTGAACTCCGGAACGAACAACTGGTCGTACTTGCCGAACGCGTACGGAATCCCGAAGTTGTTGTGGTAGAACGCGAAACCCTGCTTGGTCTCGGTGAACAGACGCTCCTGGTCCATGAATTCCGCCAGCGAGGCCCGGCAGAAGATCCCCAAGGGGATCTCGCCGTGCTCGTCACTGTAGGAGTCGTCCCAGCGGGCGTACGGGCCGGCGATCAACGCGACCAGGTAGGTGCTCATCCGTGGTGTCGTCGCGAAGGTGTGGATCTTGGCGCCCCCGTCGCCGTCCTCGGCCAGGGTGGTGGCGCCGTTGGAGACCACCTGCCAGTGCGCGGGAGCGGTCACGGTGATGTCGAACGCGGCCTTGAGATCAGGCTGATCGAAACATGCGAACATCCGTTTGGCGTCTGCGGTTTCGAACTGCGAGTACAGGTACACCTCGCTGTCGACGGGATCGACGAAACGGTGCAGGCCCTCGCCGGTGTTGGAGTACCGGCAGTCGGCGTCGATGACGACGACATTGTGTTCGGCCAGCCCCCGCAGTGCGACGCCGGTGGACTCGTCATAGCCGGAAACGTCCAGCTCATGACCGTTGAGGGTGGCGCTGCGCACGGTGTCAGCGGCGATGTCGAGATAGGTGTCGGCGCCTGCCAGGGCGTCGAATTCGACTGTTGTCACCGACCGAAACGTGCGCTCGCCGGGGGCGCCGCTGCCGTCGGTGAGATCCAACGCGATGCGATAGCTGTCGACGGTAACCAGCGCGGCGCGCTCGGCTGCCTGGTCCTGGGTCAGATTGGGAAGTGCCACGCTGATAAACACTAGTGGGAGATCGGGAACACAGCGCGAGAGTGCACAGTTGTGCTGAACGAAATTGTGTCCATCGAGAGGATCCACTTATGGCAGGCAAATCCGACGGAAAAGATTCAGCAGGTTTCTGGTTCGACCCACTGTGCCCCTGGTGCTGGATCACCTCGCGGTGGATCCTCGAGGTCGAGAAGGTCCGCGACATCGATGTCGAGTTCCACGTCATGAGTCTGGCGGTGCTCAACGAGGGTCGTGACCTTCCCGAGGAGTACCAGGAGGCGATGAAGAAGGCGTGGGGTCCGGTGCGCGTGGCGATCGCCGCCGAACAGGAACACGGCCCCGAAGTCCTTTCTCCCCTCTACACCGCGATGGGCACCAGGATCCACAACGAGGGCTACCGGGAGACCGATCCCGACTTCACCCGGGTCATCGCCGAGTCGTTGCAGGAAGTGGGCCTGCCCGCCGAACTCGCCGAAGCCGCGAAGACCGACAAGTACGACGACGCCCTGCGCAAGAGCCATCACGCCGGCATGGACGCTGTGGGCGATGATGTCGGCACCCCGACGATTCACGTCAACGGTGTTGCGTTCTTCGGCCCGGTGTTGTCGCGGATTCCCCGCGGGGAAGAGGCCGGGAAGTTGTGGGATGCCTCGGTGACGTTCGCCTCGTATCCACACTTCTGGGAGCTCAAGCGCACCCGTACCGAGCGGCCCGAGTTCGACTGACCGCCGCGGGATTGCCTGAATCCCTGACCGTTTCGGTCGATTGAGTAGGTTCGACGGTGGGGTTTGCCGGGTCCGAATTCGGCGCCCGGCTTACTCTATCTCCCATGACACCGCACGAAATGCTCGACGTTGCCTACGCCGAGGCCCGAAAAGGCCTGGCTGAAGGCGGTATTCCGATTGGTGCCGCGTTGTTCACCAGCGACGGCCGGTTGCTGGGCAGCGGGCACAACCGCCGGGTCCAAGACGATGACCCGTCCGTGCACGCGGAGACGGATGCGTTCCGGGCGGCGGGCCGGCAACGGGACTACCGGTCGACGGTGATGGTCACCACGCTGTCACCGTGTTGGTACTGCAGCGGTCTCGTGCGGCAGTTCAACATCGGTGCCTTGGTGATCGGGGAGAGTCGCACGTTCACCGGCGGGCATGACTGGCTGGCGCAGAACGGCGTCTCGGTGACTGTCCTCGATGACGAGCGCTGCGTCGCGATGATGACCGGGTTCATTGCCGACAACCCGTTGCTGTGGAACGAGGACATCGGAGTCAGCGTGTGAGTGCCGTTGCCACAGTTGATATTTCACGATGGTATGCCGGGGGAGCTGACGCGGACGCAGTGGCCGCTGCCGTGGACGAGAGCCTGCAGCGCGCCGGCTTCATCCTGCTGACCGGCCACGGCGTGGATCCAGAGCTGTCCCGGGCCGTGCGCGCCGCCAGCCGGGAGTTCTTCGCGCTGCCGCAGTCGGTGAAGCAGCGGTACTCAGTACCCGTGGGCGGCCACGGCTGGATCGGGCCGGGTGCCGAAGCCAACGCCTACGCCGAGGGCACCGAGACGCCACCGGACCTCAAAGAGAGCTTCAGCCTCGGGGCGGACACCGCGACCGGCGAAGCCGAGGTTGACCGGATCTGGTTCGCACCCAACACCTGGCCGGCTGAAGTTCCGGGCCTGCAAGCGTTGGCCGAGGACTACACCGCCGCGATGCGCCGCCTCGCCGATGATCTGCTGGCGTTGTTCGCGCATGCGCTGGGGTTGGCGACCAATCCTTTCGCGGCCCTGGCGGATCGGCCCACCTGGACGATGAACATCAATCACTACCCGCCGGTGAGCGTGGTGGGGGAGCCCGAACCCGGCCAGTTCCGAATCGGCCCGCATACCGACTTCGGCACCGTGACGATCCTCGACCGGGAACCCGGCGCGGGTGGGCTGCAGGTTTACTCCGAGGCGCAAGGGTGGGCGGACGCGCCATGGGAGCCGGGTGCGTTGACGGTCAATATCGGCGATCTGCTGGAGTACTGGAGCGGGCGGCGCTGGCCGTCGGGCCGGCACCGGGTCCTACCGCCGCAGTCGCACGCGCCAGAAGAAGACCTGGTTTCGCTCATCTACTTCTACGAGGCCAACCACGACGCGGTGATCACGCCGCTGGAGCCGCCGATGGGGCGGGTGCCGGGCCTGGCCCCGGTCACGTCATCGGACTTCATCAAGGAGCGCCTCGACGCGATCACCGTGAGTTGATCGTCGGAGGGCAACAGCGAACGGGCGCCGACTGCCTCAGTGGCAGTCGGCGCCCGTAAGTCACTCAAGGGGCGACGTTAGTCGGGATCGGGTGTGCCGTTGTCGCCGTCGGACCCGCCGGAGCTGCCGCCGGAGCCGCCGGACCCGCCGACGGTGCCGGTGCCACCAGTGCCGTTACCGCCCTTGCCACCGTCACCACCTTTGCCGGCGCCGATGATGCCGCCGTCGGCGTTACCGCCGGCGCCACCGGCGCCACCCTTGCCGGCACCGGTGCCCGCGGTCCCGTCGCCGCCGTCGCCGCCGTCGCCGCCATCACCGATCGAGCTGCCGGCACCGTCTCCGCCGGCACCGCCTGTGCCCGACTTACCCGCAGACGTGGTGGTGCCGTTGCCCCCTGCGCCGCCCGACCCGCCGGTCCCGGTGGTCGACAGGCCACCGGCACCGCCCGCGCCGCCGGTGGCGTTGCCTGCGGAGGCCGTGGCGTCACCGCCCAACCCGCCTTTGCCGCCATTGCCCTGCAGGACGCCGCTGCGCCCGGCGTTGCCGCCGGCGCCGCCCGTGGCGTTCGTTTCGTTGGCCTCGGTGTCCGGGTTGTCGGTAGCCGCCCCGGTGGTGTTGCCGCCGTTGCCGCCGTTACCGCTGAAGAAGCCGCCGTTACCGCCGGCGCCGCCGGCCTTGCCGACGCCGTTGGTTGTGCCGGTGGGGGAGGCGTCGCCGCCGTTGCCGCCGTTACCGAACAGAATGGCGGCCCCACCGGCGCCGCCGAATGCGCCGTCACCGCCGTTACCGAAGAAAAAGCCACCGCTTTCACCCTGGCAATTCGAAGTGCAGTCAGGATCGATCTCCAGGGCGTCGCGGCCGTCGCCGATCAGCCAGCCGCCGGGGCCGATGAGTGGCCGGAAGAAGTCGGAGTGCAGTCCCAACGCGTCGCCGACATCGGCGACGGCGTTGGCCTGGGCGCCACCCCTGCCGTTTTCCTGGTAGGCGGTTCCGAAGAGAGGAAGTGCCTCGTCGGTGTTGACCAGCTGAACGTCGGCGCTGATGGTTGGCGTGGTATCCGGCGTGGTCGCCACCAGCGCCGCGATCGATGCCATCGACGCGCCGGCGAACCCCGCCATGATGTAGGCGCGCAGGTAGTTACGCGGTTTACGGTGGTGCAGCATGCCCCCGGGTTCAGCAACTGCGCTTGATCCCTCGTGGGGACAGGTTCAGTCGGGTCCTGTTGCGACCTCGGGTGACCACGGCCGTGGCTGGTCACGAGGGCCGGGGACATCGCTGAGGAGCGCTCGTGGCGGGAAAGTAGGGTTACCGCATGCGCGTCTACCTCGGCTCTGACCACGCCGGATACGAACTCAAGCAAGCCGTCATCGAACATTTGAAGGCCACCGGCCATGAGCCGATCGACTGCGGTGCTTACACCTACGACGCCGAGGACGACTATCCGGCGTTCTGCATCGCAGCGGCAGTCAAGACAGTTGCCGACCCCGGGAGCTTGGGCATCGTGCTGGGTGGATCCGGCAACGGGGAGCAGATCGCTGCCAACAAGGTGCCCGGAGCCCGATGTGCACTGGCGTGGAACACCGAAACAGCATCCCTGGCCCGCCAGCACAACAATGCGCAGTTGGTCGGGATCGGCGGACGCATGCACACCACCGAAGAGGCCCTCGCGATCGTCGACGCCTTTTTGAGCACCCCCTGGTCGGAAGCCGAGCGCCACCAGCGCCGGATCGACATCCTCGCCGAGTACGAGCGGACCCACGACGCGCCGCCGGTGCCCGGCGCGCCGGAGTAGCAGGTGCCCGAGGGCCACACCCTGCACCGACTCGCGCGGTTACATCAACGCCGATTCGGGCGGGCGCCGGTGCGGGTGGGCAGCCCACAGGGCAGGTTCAGCGACGGCGCGACGGCCGTGGACGGCCGAATACTGCGCAAGGCCGATGCGTGGGGCAAACACCTGTTCCACCACTACGACGGCGGCCGGGTGGTGCACGTCCATCTGGGGCTGTACGGCACCTTCACCGAGTTTCCCGCCGCGGACGTCGACACGATCCCCGACCCGGTGGGGCAGGTCCGGATGCGGATGATCGGCGCCGAGTACGGCACCGACCTGCGCGGCCCCACCGTCTGTGAGGTCATCGAAGAAGGCGAGGTGGCTGATGTCCTCGTCAAGCTGGGACCGGACCCGCTGCGCAAGGATGCCGATCCGGCACCGGCGTGGGCGCGGATCACCAAATCCCGGCGGCCTATCGGTGCGCTCCTGATGGACCAGACCGTCCTCGCGGGCGTCGGCAACGTCTACCGAAACGAACTGCTGTACCGGCACCGGATAGACCCGTTCCGCCCCGGAACCGCTATTTCCGCCGACGAGTTCACTGCGATGTGGACCGATCTGGTGGATCTGATGAAGGTCGGTCTGCGTCGCGGCAAGATTGTCGTCGTCCGCCCCGAAGACGACCACGGCGCACCCTCGTACCGCACCGGCCGCCCACGGACTTACGTCTACCGAAGGGCGCTCGAGCCCTGCCGCATCTGCGGTACGTCCATCAAGACCGTGGAACTCGAGGGCCGAAACGTCTTCTGGTGCCCGACCTGCCAGACCTGACGTAGTCAGCGGGCCCACAGGTTTGACGAGACAATCTGCGGGTGGAACTGATCCTGGTCGTCGTGGGCGCGATCGCCGTCACTGCCATTGCACATCGCCGTGGACTGGAACCAGCACTCATCATCGTCGTCATCGGCGCCGTAGTGTCGTTCCTGCCGGGATTCGAAGCGCCCGAACTGGATTCGCACATTCTGCTGACGGTGGTGCTACCGCCGCTGCTCTACTCGGCGGCGCTGGACTTCTCGTTTCCGACGTTCCTGCGCAATATCAAACCCATCCTCGGTCTCGGTGTCGCACTGGTGGTGGTCACCGCCTTCACAGTCGCTGCGATGTCGGCGTGGCTGGTGGTGGTGCCGTTGACATTCGCCACCGCACTGATCCTCGGCGCGATCGTCGCCCCACCGGATGCGGTGACAGCGGTGGCGGTGGGTCGTAAGCTCGGGCTGCCCAAACGTGTCATGGCGATCCTGACGGGTGAGAGCCTCATCAACGACGCCGCGGCGCTGGCGCTGTTCTCGATCGCGGTGGCGCACGTCGCGGGCAGCCACACCTTCATCCAGAATCCGCTGCTGTTGTTCGGCTACTCGTCGGTGGTCGGCCCGTTGATGGGTGCCGCCCTGGGATACGTGACGTTGTGGATCCGCCGGCGTCTGGCCAATCCGGGACTGGAAACCGTGCAGGGACTGGTGGTGCCGTTCGCTGCGTTCATCGCTGCCGAACACTTCCACGCCTCAGGTGTGCTGGCCGTCGTCGTCGCCGGTTTTGTGGTCGGCTCCGGAACAGTGGATGCCGGCTACCAGACCCGGTTGCAGGAACGCTACGTATGGAACTCGGTCGACGTCCTGCTGGAGGCCTTCGTCTTCGCCTACATCGGACTGCACCTGCGGTTTGTACTCGAGGACCTCAACGAGGCCCACGAATCCTTGGTCGAGGTCGCGATCGCGTCGGGGATCGTGCTGTTGGTGGTGCTGGTGATCAGGCCGTTGTCGGTGTTCGCGATGTTCAGCCGGGGCGTGCTGTCCCGGCAGGTCGAGAAACGCCTCAGCGTGCCGGTCCCCGAACGCGGCGGCCGGGGTGCGCTGGGCACCCGGAGGCGTGCCAACGCACCGGCGAAGTGGCGGTCGCGTATCGACAACCGCGCCCTGACCTGGCAGGAAAACGTCGTCGTGTCCTGGACAGGCATGCGTGGAGTGGTGACTCTGGCTGCGGCCGCGGCCATTCCGGCGACGACCGCAGCCGGGGACCCGTTCCCGGAACGCGCGACCATTCAGGCGATCGCGTTCGTGGTCAGCGTCGGCACCCTGTTGTTGCAGGGGTGGACGCTGCCGATGCTGATCCGCCGGCTCGACCTGTCCTCCGATGATGACCACACCTACACCCACGTCGAGACCGCCAAGGCTGAACGGGTGGTACACAAAGCGGCCGAGGAGGTGCTGGACGACTTCCGGGCCAACCCGCCTGTGGGTCTCGACCCGCGGGTGCTCGGCGAGATCCGCACAACGATCGCCCGTCAGTCCCAGGACGCCGACGAGATGCCGAATCCGGAGGCCCACACGCTGCGGGCAGAGACGTTCGCCGCGCTGTACCGCGCGGTGCTGATCGCTCAGCGCGCTGCCCTGATCGGGGAACGTGACGAAGGACGGATCGACGACGAAGCGGTGCGCGCGATGCTGGAGCGTCTGGATCTGCAGGAGGCGGGAGTCACCGCCCGGTTGGAGAGCCGGTTGTGATCACGAACCGGGCGTAGGAGTCGCGCCGGAGTCAGAAGCCCCCGAAGTCCCCACCGAAATCGCCGCCGCCGAAGTCGCCGCCACCCCAGTCGCCGCCGCCGCTGTCGCCGTAGTCGCCACCTTGATCGCCGCCACCCTGGTCGGCGCCGCCCGGATCGGAGCCTTCGTCATAACCCTGAGCGAAGCCCTGCTCGTAGCCGGTGCCTGCCATCCCGGAGAACAACGTGCTGAACAGCAGCATGGAGCCCACGCCCCAGGCCCCCGCCACCAAGGCGGGCTTCCACCACGGTTCGGAGTACCACCCCGCGGGCACGGGTCGGCCGGCGACGGTACCGCCGGGGTAGTAGTTCGGGGTGCGCTGTGACGGCGCGGGAGAGGCCTCGATCTCGCGACCCTCGAACTCCACCCTGCGATCCTCGGTGACCTGTCCGGCGGTGCGCTGGCCGTGCAGCAATTCCAGTTCCGGCCCGGGATCCATCCCCATCGCCAGACGGGCAGCGCGTACGTAGTAAAGGCCCTCCAAGGCACTTTCCTTGGCCAGCAGCGCCTGCTTGGCGGTGGTGGCCTGGTCGATCTGAGAGCCGGCCGCGGTGAAGCGCTCGGACGCATCCGCCATGGCCTGCTTGGAGGCGTCGTCAGTGCCGGTCAGGTTGATCACCTGGCCGCCGAGCCGGTCGATGACCCGCCGGGCGTCGGCCTTGGCGTCAGCCAGGTTGGCTTCATTACGACGGCCCGAATTGCGGGAAGAAGTCCACATGGCCAAAGCGATCGCGGCCACAACGAGAATGATCAGTACCAGCAAGACGCCGTTCATGGCGTCCAGCGTACTCACAGGAAGCAACGGGTCCCGGTGTCACGATCAGCCCCGGAGCTGTCAGAAGGCCAGCTGTACCGGAGCGAACAGCGACGTGACATCACCGGAGAGGGATTCGTCGTACGGGTCGACGCCCCGCGGTTCTGCGCCGGCACTGATGTCCAGACGATCCAGTTGCGCCCATAAAACGCTGGGGCTGGTGGTGAGTTCGAAGTAGTAGGTGCGGTGCGTCAGATCGCAGACGGTCCGGTACTCGGTGTTGTAAACGCCGAAGTCTTCGTAGGGCGCACCGAAGGGCACGGACACATTTCGTGCAATGGCCATCACCCCGGCCACCGCCTCGCGCTCAGTGGCGGGTTCGGGCAGCAGGGCCGAGAAATACGCGGCGCGTTGGAAGCGGTCGACGGCATTGACGTTGCCCGGCAGCGGAGTTGCATCGGTGGGGTGTGAGAAGTCGTGTTGGGCAAGCAGTTTGAGCTGTTCGTCAAACGTCGGGTCATTGGTCATCAGCGTGTACTGGCGGCCATGGTGGATGACCGGCTTTCCGCCGGCGAGCTCGATGATTGCAGAGTCGCCGGAGGCGTCTTCAAGGGCCAGGTGAAGATCGGCATCGAATCCCCGGACATTGACCAGGACGATCTGGATGTCGTCCATCAGTGTCAGCGCCTCGGCGACCGTCGCCGCCTGGTCGAGCAGATACTGCACCCAGAGCCCGGTCTGCAACCCAGGCTTGGAGGTGTCGCGGGTGCCGAAATCTGTTGCCTCCAGGTACAGCCCGTGAGCGGCCAGGCCCTGCTCATTGAAGCCGTCGATCGTCCCGATGCCGTAGATCGTCGTGACCAGGCTGCCGTAGCGGCTGGTCCAGGTCAGCGGGTTGTCCTCGACAACGGTCTGACCGCCGAGCAGTCCACCATGGCGCGACAGGCCACGCGGCATCGCGACCAGTAACGGTTGAGTGGATTCGGGCCAATCCATGGTCCGGCCGGTGAGGACGGCAAGATTGTTGTTGTTCCACAGGATTCGGGTGCACACGCGCTCACCGTAGCTGGGTTCGCACCACTAGGTAGACGGTTGAAGCACTCCTGAATTGGCGCCGGTGATCACGATCGTGGGCCGCCGGCACCAGGAGTGACGCGTCAGCGGTAGTACGTCTCGTTGCCGGCGGGATATCCGCCGCCGGTGGTGGTGACATGGACGTGGTCGAAGTGGCCGTATCCCGATCCATGGGCGCCGGAGGGCGTGTAGTACACACCGCGCCAGATGGCGTCCTGGATTCCGAAGCGCCCGGCGTTCTGCATCACGTACGCGACGATCTGATTGCCGAGAGCGATGCCTTCGGCGGAACCCGGATTCTGGATCATCACATCGAGGGCCAGGCCGTTGGGATGCCAGCGCAGCGAGTCGGCGCGCACGCCGCCGATGTCTCGGATCTCGGGGAACACTGCGCTGATGCTGCGGGCGGTCAGGATCGTTCTGACCTGAAGACCTCGTTCCGGAGCGGGGCCGGCGGGCAGCGTGCGCTCGACGGTCCGCAACCGTGACGCCGACGTCTGCCGGTCAGCGACGAATTGCACACCGGCCGGCCCGGGTGACGGCAGGCCCACGGGGCCGACCGCTACCAGTTCGGTGCAGCACAGATCCTCGGCGGCAGCGAGTTCGCCCGCTGGGGCCGCCTCGACTGCGGCGACCACCGGCGGTTGACCGACGTCGCCTTTGACGGCGAACAAGACCGCGGCGGGCAGGGCGAACGACGCCAAAGCAACCGACGGCGTACGTCGTTTCCTGGCCACTGAATGCCGTCCCACGGACAGCACCCTAACCGAAGGGCCGGAGACTACATCAGCGAAAGGACGATCTCCTGGCGTAATACGGATCGTTACTGGATCGAGATACCGGGACCGCGCCGTCGTCGCGAACCGCTTCGTCGCCGCTGACCTGCGTTAATCGCGGCGGCTGTAGGCCGGCCGGGCAGAACTTGAGAAAACGGCCAGAATCGGCGGGCGGGGTGCTTCCGCACTGCGTAGACCGGGCCGAACAGGCCCGTGATCAACGACCACAGGAGGAAAAAGCGCGGGGCCCGCCGAAGTTATTCGGCGGACCCCGCACTGATCGTCATGGAGCGGGCGACGGGAATCGAACCCGCGTAGCTAGTTTGGAAGACTAGGGCTCTACCATTGAGCTACGCCCGCGTGTATTGCTCGAGCCAGACTGTACCGGCCCGGGGGAGCTCAAATCCAATTGACGCCCTGCAGCCAGCATGGCCTGTGTCAGACCGTGCTCGTGTAAGCCGTAGGATTCCGTGGGCTTGTGATGAGCAAGTGCCGGGGTGTAGCGCAGCTTGGTAGCGCATCCGCTTTGGGAGCGGAAGGCCGCAGGTTCAAATCCTGTCACCCCGACCAGCACGACACGACCGACATTGTTAGCGAAAGTATTCAAGGAGCACCTGTGAAAAGCACCGTCGAGCATTTGAGCCCCACCCGGGTGCGGATCACCACGGAGGTGCCGTTCGAGGAACTCAAACCCGACTTCGACCGCGCCTACAAGGAGCTGGCCAAGCAGGTGCGGCTGCCCGGGTTCCGGCCCGGTAAGGCGCCCGCCAAGCTGTTGGAGGCCCGCATCGGCCGTGGCGCAGTGCTCGAGCAGGTCGTCAACGAGGCACTCCCGGCGCGCTACAGCGAGGCCGTGACCACCACCGAGGTCAAGCCGCTGGGCCAGCCCGAGATCGAGGTCACCAAGATCGAAGACGGCGAGGAACTGGTGTTCACCGCCGAGGTCGACGTCCGTCCGGAGATCAACCTGCCGGACCTGAGCTCGCTGACGGTTTCGGTGGATCCGATCGAGGTCACCGACGAGGACATCGACAAGGAACTGCAGACGCTGCGTGCCCGGTTCGGCACCCTCACCGGCGTGGACCGCCCGGCGCAGGAGGGCGATTTCGTCTCCATCGACCTGTCGGCCACCGTCGACGGCGAGGACGTCCCGGACGCCAAGACCGAGGGCCTGTCCCACGAGATCGGCTCCGGGCAGCTGATCGAGGGCCTCGATGAGGCCATCATCGGCCTGAAGGCGGGCGAGACCAAGGTCTTCACCACCACGCTGGTTGCCGGCGAACATGCCGGTAAAGAAGCGGAGGTCACCGTCACCGTCGGTTCGGTGAAGGAGCGCGAGCTGCCCGAACCCGACGACGAGTTCGCCCAGCTGGCCAGCGAGTTCGACACCATCGACGAGCTCAAGGAAAGCCTCTCCGAGCAGGTCGAGCGGTACAAGCGCATCCAGCAGGCCGAGAGCATCCGCGACAAGACCCTCGAGGCGCTGCTCGAGCAGGTCGAGATCGCGCTGCCCGAGTCGATCGTGCAGTCGCAGGTGGACGAGACCGTGCACCAGGCCATCCACGGCCTCGACCACGATGAGGCGAAGTTCGCCGAGGCGCTCGCCGAGCAGGGCAGCTCCCGCGAGGAGTTCGACGCCGATACGCGCGCCAACGCCGAGAAGGCCGTCAAGACCCAGCTGTTGATGGACGCCATCGCCGACGACCTCGACGTCCAGGTCGGCCAGAGCGACCTCACCGAGCGCCTCGTACTCATGTCACGTCAGTACGGCATCGAGCCTCAGCAGCTGCTGCAGGTCCTGCAGCAGAACAACCAGCTGCCGGCGATGTTCGCCGACGTCCGACGCGGTCTGACGGTGGCTGCAGTGGTGGAGGCCGCGACCATCACCGACACCGACGGCAATGTCATCGACACCTCGGAGTTCTTCGGTTCAGGTGAGACTGACACCGCCGAGGAGGACGGGGCCGAGACGGCCGACGAGGGCGATGACGAGCAGGCAGAGGCCTCGGTAGAACCCGACGGCGACACCAAGTAGGGTCCGGCTCCCGGCCTGCGAGTCGGCCGCGTATGCGTGACGCTCAGAGCGAAAGCATGCGCCTCGGGGAGTGCACGTGCGCATCTGTTGGTTAGGGTCGTTGGAGTATGAACACGAGAAAGCAGGTATCGCGTCGTGACTGACATGCGTTCCGGGTCAATGGGCCTGAACCTCACAGATTCGGTCTATGAGCGGTTGTTGGCCGAGCGGATCATCTTCCTGGGCACCCAGGTCGACGACGACATCGCCAACCGGCTCTGCGCCCAGATTCTGCTGCTGGCCGCTGAGGACCCCACCAAAGACATCAACCTCTACATCAACTCCCCGGGCGGCTCGGTCAGCGCCGGTATGGCGATCTACGACACGATGGTGCTCGCACCGTGTGACGTGGCCACCTACGCCATGGGCATGGCCGCATCGATGGGCGAGTTCCTGCTCGCCGCCGGGACCAAGGGCAAGCGCTTCGCCCTGCCGCACGCGCGGATCATGATGCACCAGCCGTCCGCCGGCATCGGGGGTAGCGCCGCCGACATCGCCATCCAGGCCGAGCAGTACGCGCTCACCAAGAAGGAGATGAACCGGCTCAACGCCGAGTTCACCGGCCAGAGCGTCGAGCGCATCGAAGCCGACGCCGACCGCGACCGGTGGTTCACGGCGCCGGAAGCCCTCGAGTACGGCTTCGTCGACCACATCATCACCCGCGCCCACCTCAACGGGAGTGCATCATGACCCAGTCCGAATACGGCGCTGCCGCGTCGGCGCCCCAGGCTCGCTACATCCTGCCGTCGTTCATCGAGCACTCCAGCTTCGGCGTCAAAGAGTCCAACCCGTACAACAAGCTGTTCGAAGAGCGGATCATCTTCCTCGGCGTGCAGGTGGACGACGCGTCGGCCAACGACATCATGGCCCAGCTGCTGGTCTTGGAGTCGCTGGATCCCGACCGTGACATCACGATGTACATCAACTCGCCCGGTGGATCGTTCACCTCGCTGATGGCGATCTACGACACGATGCAGTACGTCCGCGCCGACATCCAGACCGTGTGCCTCGGTCAGGCGGCGTCGGCTGCGGCGGTACTGCTGGCTGCCGGTACCCCCGGTAAGCGCCTCGCGCTGCCCAACGCCCGTGTGCTGATTCACCAGCCCGCAGTCGGTGGCGCCATCCAGGGCCAGGTCTCCGATCTCGAGATCCAGGCTGCGGAGATCGAGCGCATGCGCACCCTGATGGACACCACCCTGGCGCGGCACACCGGACGTACGCCGGAGCAGATCCGCAAGGACACCGACCGCGACAAGATCCTCACCGCCGCCGAGGCCAAGGATTACGGCATCATCGACACCGTGCTGGACTACCGGAAACTCTCTGCGCAGAACGCGTAGAGACCCGCGTCAGCCGGGGCGACGTACTGTGGGAGCTCGGGACGCATCGCGGTCGGATAACCGCGGCGACACGCCAACGACACGGCCGCGCGTTGCGCACCCGGCAAGACCATTCAAACGATATGTTCTTGCGACAAGCGAATACCACCGGCGCTATTCGCTTTATCACTCGCCCAGTACCCGCGGAAGCGGGTAGCGTCGGGAACAGCACAAACACAGCCCGGCATTCCGGTGACTCACCGGCAGACAGGAAGTGGGACCCCTGACCCATGGCACGCATCGGAGATGGCGGTGACCTGCTGAAGTGCTCATTCTGCGGGAAGAGCCAAAAGCAGGTCAAGAAGCTCATTGCGGGTCCCGGCGTGTACATCTGCGACGAGTGCATCGACCTCTGCAACGAGATCATCGAAGAGGAGCTCGCTGACGCCGATGACGTCAAGCTCGACGAGCTACCGAAGCCGGCCGAGATCAGGGATTTCCTCGAGGGTTATGTGATCGGCCAGGACACGGCCAAGCGCACCCTGGCAGTTGCGGTGTACAACCACTACAAGCGCATCCAGGCCGGCGAGAAGAGCGGCCGCGACGGGCGTGCCGGCGAGTCCGTCGAACTGGCGAAGTCGAACATCCTCATGCTCGGCCCCACCGGCTGCGGCAAGACCTATCTGGCGCAGACGCTGGCCAAGATGCTCAATGTGCCGTTCGCGATCGCCGACGCGACTGCGCTGACGGAAGCCGGTTATGTCGGTGAGGATGTCGAGAACATCCTGCTCAAGCTGATCCAGGCCGCCGATTACGACGTCAAGCGTGCCGAGACGGGCATCATCTACATCGATGAGGTCGACAAGATCGCCCGCAAGAGCGAGAACCCGTCGATCACCCGCGACGTCTCCGGCGAGGGTGTGCAGCAGGCACTGCTGAAGATCCTCGAAGGGACCCAGGCGTCGGTGCCGCCGCAGGGCGGGCGTAAGCATCCGCACCAGGAATTCATCCAGATCGACACCACCAACGTGTTGTTCATCGTCGCCGGCGCGTTCGCGGGCCTGGAAAAGATCGTCTCCGACCGAGTGGGCAAGCGCGGCATCGGTTTCGGTGCCGAGGTGCGCTCCAAGGCCGAGATCGAGACCCAGGACCACTTCGCTGAGGTGATGCCCGAGGATCTGATCAAGTTCGGTTTGATTCCGGAGTTCATCGGCCGACTGCCCGTGGTGGCATCGGTGACGAACCTCGACAAGGAATCGCTGGTGCAGATCCTTTCGCAGCCGAAGAACGCTCTGGTCAAGCAGTACGCCCGGCTGTTCGACATGGACGGTGTGGAGCTGGAGTTCACCACTGACGCGCTGGAGGCGATCGCCGATCAGGCCATCCACCGAGGCACCGGTGCCCGTGGCCTGCGCGCCATCATGGAAGAAGTCCTGCTGCCGGTGATGTACGACATTCCCAGCCGCGATGACGTCGCCAAGGTGGTCGTCACCAAGGAGACCGTCGACGACAACGTGTTGCCGACGATCGTGCCGCGTAAGCCGACACGCGCCGAGCGACGCGAAAAGAGCGCCTAGCCCTTCCGTCCCCGCGCTGCATCCCGCAGCGCGAGCAGACACAAAATCGCCCCCTTCCGTCAGGACGGGGGCGATTTTGTGTCTGCTCGGCCCAGGTTCGCGTGGTCAGCTTGGGGGGTGAGCCGGGCTCGCTCGGCGATCACTTCGTCCACCAGCGCAGCGATTTCGGCCACTCCGTCACGGCGCGCGTATGCCGATTCCAGTTCGCGGGCCCGGTGCAGATAACGGGCGTCGCCGAGGACCGCGAGCACGGCGCGACGAATCTGACCGACCGACGGCGTTCCCGTGCGCAGGTTGACCCCCGCTCCGGTCCATTCGACGCGGGCAGCCACCTCGGGTTTGTCCTCGGTGTCGCCACCCATCACCAGCGGGACACCGGCCGACAGTGCCCTCTGCACCGCACAGTAGTTGCCGTTGGTCACCATCACATCCACGTGGGGTAACAGGATTTCATACGGAATATGTTCGGCAACAAAGGTATTGGCAGGCAGTGGGATCTTCATCTGATCGACGGGACGCCCGCCGGTGGTGGCGACGACGATGGCGTCCTCGTCGGCAAACGCCTCGATGGTCGGCTCGACCAGGCGGCCCAGGTCGGCGTTGTCGATGGCGCTCTGCGTGACGTGCACAACGGGCTTGTCGCCGCTCAGCGCTGACCACCACCCAGGTCGCCGAAACCCCACGGTGAGGCGCGGATGCACGGCGCCGACGAAGCGGACGTTGGCAGGCAGATCGCTGCGCGGATAGTCGAACATCGGCACGGTCGGGGCGATGTAGCGGTCGGCCAGTACTCCGGCATCGGAGACGAATACCGGCAGCGCTGGGGAGTTCAGCCCACGCAGGTGCTGATTGGCTGCGCGCTGCGATGCACGGAGTAACACCCGCTGCGACAACACATTCAGCGCCCGGTTCCGCACCCGCCCCAGCGTGGTGGCGGACGGCAGCATGCCCAGACCCGTGGGGGCGTGGTCGCAGCTGCTCACCATCAACGGGGTGGTGGAGTACGACAGCACGGGTGGCCGAGCGGCCGGGTCGCCGAGCAGGAACGGCACGATGCCGAAGAAGCCGGCGTCGGCGAGGATGGCGTCGTATCGGGTGCTCTGCATCAGCGCGGTGAGAGCCGCGGTCTGGTGTGGCATCGGCCCCAGGACGATGTTGACGAAGTCGAAGTTCAACCGCCTGACGCCCGATGTCTTGGACCGACCTGGGAACTCGGCGTCGAGGTCGGCCTCATCGAATTCGGCTTCCGGCGGTAACGCCGCGGGTGTGGCGCCCACCGCGCGGATGCGGTCAGCGTGGCGCGATGACGTCAGGACGGTCACCCGGTCACCGCGGGTGACCAGTCCCTCGGCCACGTTGAGAAGTTGGTCGATATGTCCGAGCGCCTGCATGGATGCGACCAAAATGACAGCCATGGTGGGTGCTCCCTGATTCGTGCGTGGCCCTGGGAGTTGATGGTCCTACGCTGCTGCTCTGCAAACTTGGAGGTTGGGTGGAGATCTGATGGAGATTGCAGGTAGAGGGCACTGCAAGTTCAGGTGCTAGTTCATGTTCCAGGGTGAGCCGTAGGTGGTCACGCTGTCACCGGCCGAGGAGATCAACCGAGCGTAGGGGCGCAACAGCACGCCGCCGGCCACACCGGTGATGGTGCCATGTGCGTTGGCCACCGCGACGGCCCCCTTGGCGCCGGAGACGTCCACGGAGAACGTGGCGACCTCTTGGATGCCGGGACCGTTGCCCAGGTCAGCGCTGATCGACACCCCGGGAAACAGCGGCGGTGTCACGACCTCCGGTAGCAGGTCGATGTTGTCCCGGGCGGGGTTGATCGGGTCGATCACGCCGAAGTCCGGGCTGTCGAAGGCGATGTTCGGAGTGGTGTAGCTGAAGTTGACGCCGACGCCCAACGACCACGGAACGCCCACCTGGTATCCCAGCTCGAGGGTGCCCTCGAAATCGTCGGCGCCGTCGCCGGTGTAGACAGCCTTGCCTGAGTGGAACCATTCCCGAGTGAGGCGGTTGCGGTCCAAGGGGAAGACACCGTTGAGGAAGGTGTCCCACTGCTGAATGGTCAAGGTGCGGCCCTTGCCGTCGACGAGGCTCAACTCATTGTCCAAGCCGGCATGCGAGGTCGCGGTGCTCGCGAACAGCGTTGTAACGGCGAGTGCTAACGCCACCAACGCGCGACCGAGTGTCTTCATGTTCTCCCTCGCTGGGTTGCCGCCGGGCCACGTTGTCACGGTCCGATGAAGGTGGGACCCGCAGAACGTAGAGCGAAGCGGAACATCATGGGTGACGAGAACGGTTCGGAGCGGGAGTTTTTGGGCGGTAACGACCGCAGGGGTAAGGGTCGATGGCCCGCTCAGCTGCGGTGATATCCGCTGCTGCCAATCATCTGTGGTTTTACTTGGCTTGTGCTTACGATCGGGACGAAACCGACGCGGACCGGCCGATACTCAGTGGGTGATGCGGTCGGGCCGACTGTAGATGTTCATCGAGTCACCGCGCAAAAACGCCACCAGCGTCAGGCCGGACTGGGAGGCCAGGTCGACGGCGAGCGAAGACGGCGCTGACACCGCAGCCATAATGGGAATGCCTGCCATGACTGCCTTTTGGGTGAGTTCGAACGAGGCGCGACCACTGACGAGCAACACGGTGCCGGAAAGCGGAATGCGCCCCTGTTCGAGCGCCCAGCCGATGACCTTGTCCACGGCATTGTGCCTGCCGATGTCTTCGCGCAGGGTCAGCAACGTGCCGTCGGCGGTGAACAACGCCGCCCCGTGCAGGCCGCCGGTGCTGGCGAAGACTTTCTGGCCGGCGCGCAACTGCGCGGGCATGGCCGTCAGGATGTCAGTGCTGACGGCGGTCGGATCGTCACCGGGGGCGTACCGGCTGATGGTGGCTACCGCGTCCAACGACGCTTTGCCGCAGATGCCGCAAGAGGACGTCGTGTAGAAGTTGCGTCGCACATCCACATCGGGCATCGGCACATCAGGCGCCAGGGTCACGTCCAAGACGTTGTAGGTGTTGACGCCATTGTCGTCGGCGCCCCGGCAGTAGCGGACGGTGAGCACGTCGTCGCGGCTGCCGATGACTCCTTCGGTGAGCAGGAACCCTTGCGCCAGTTCGACATCAGAACCGGGTGTGCGCATGGTGACGGTCAACGGAGTGCCGTTGAGCCGGATTTCGAGCGGCTCTTCCACCACCAGCGTCTCCGGACGTTCGGTGGTGTGGTCAGCAGACACGTGGCTCGCGCGGCGGCGTGCGGTCACCCTACCCATGGCAGGCTTCGAGCCTCACGACCACGGCCTTCGACACCGGAGTGTTCGACTTGACCGCGGTATGGTCCAGCGGCACAAGCGGATTGGTCTCCGGGTAGTAGGCGGCAGCGTTACCGACCGGGGTGGCGTAGGGCACCACCCGGAAGTCCTTGGCGCGACGTTCCTGGATTCCGCCCTGTCCGTCGGGGAATTCGGAGATCAGGTCCACCCGGGAGCCGTCACGCAGGCCCAGGGCCGCGACGTCCTCGGGGTTGACGAACACCACCCTGCGGCCGCCCTTGACGCCGCGATACCGGTCATCGAGGCCGTAGATCGTGGTGTTGTACTGGTCATGGCTGCGCAGCGTCTGCAGCACCAGTCGTCCCGGCGGCACGTCCACCCATTCCAACGGCTGTACCGAGAAGTTTGCTTTGCCTGTGCTGGTGTGGAATTCCCGGGAGTCACGAGGTGGGTGGGGGAGCTGGAAACCGTCAGACTGACGCACCCGGGTGTTGTAGTCCGCGCAGCCGGGCACCACCGCGGCGATCGCGTCGCGGACGCGGTCGTAGTTGTCGATGAAGGACAACCACGGCACCTGATGGCCGTCCCCGAAGAGGGCGTGGGCGAGTTGGCAGACGATGGCCACCTCGCTGCGTACCTCATCGCTGGGCGGGTGCAGGCTGCCGCGCGACAGGTGCACCATCGACATCGAATCTTCTACCGACACCAGCTGCTTGCCGCTGGCTTGGATGTCGCGGTCGGTGCGACCGAGCGTCGGCAGGATCAGTGCGGCGCGCCCGTGCACCAGGTGGCTGCGGTTCAACTTCGTCGAAATCTGGACCGTCAGGGAGCAATTGCGCAACGCGGCCTCGGTGACCTCGGTATCCGGGGTGGCCGAGGAGAAGTTGCCGCCCATGCCGAGGAACACCTTGGCCCGCCCGTCGCGCATCGCGCGGATCGCGTCCACGGTGTCCATGCCGTGCTTGCGGGGGCTGGCGATGCCGAATTCGGCATCCAGGGCCGCCAGGAACGTTTCGGGCATCTTCTCCCAGATGCCCATCGTTCGGTCGCCCTGGACGTTGGAGTGACCACGCACCGGGCACACCCCGGCACCGGGCTTGCCGATCATGCCGCGCATCAGCAGCAGGTTGGTGGCCTCGCCGATGGTGGCGACGGCGTGGCGCTGCTGGGTCAACCCCATCGCCCAGCAGAACACCGTGCGCTCGGAGTTGATCAGCAGCTGTGCCACGCGCTCCAACTGTTCGCGGCTCACTCCGGCGGCGGCACACACGGTGTCGAGGTCGACGGCTCGGGTCTGGGCCTCGTAGGCGGCGAATCCTGCGCAGTGCGCGTCGATGAACTCCCGGTCCAGGACGGTTGACGCGGCGCCCGCCTGATCATGGGCTTCGAGCAGCAGGCGGCCGAGTCCGGCGAACAACGCCATATCGCCGCCGATGCGGATCTGGACGAATTCGTCAGCGATGGCGACGCCGTGGCCGACGACGCCGTGCACCTTCTGCGGATCCTTGAACCGCATCAGTCCGGCCTCGGGCAACGGGTTGACCGCGATGACGGTCGCGCCGTTGGCTTTGGCTTTCTCCAGTACCGACAGCATGCGCGGATGATTGGTGCCGGGGTTCTGCCCGGCGATCAGGATCAGATCGGCGTGCACCAGGTCGTCCACCGTGACCGAGCCCTTGCCGATGCCGATGGATTCGATCAGGGCCGCCCCGGAGGACTCGTGGCACATGTTCGAACAGTCCGGCAGGTTGTTGGTGCCGAAGCTGCGCACCAGCAGTTGATACAGGAACGCGGCCTCGTTGCTGGTCCGGCCCGAGGTGTAGAACACTGCTTCGTCGGGGTCGGCGAGATTGCGCAACTCGTCGGCGATGAGTTGATACGCCGCATCCCAGGAGATCGGTTGGTAGTGGTCGCTTCCCGGTTGCAGCACCATCGGATGCGTCAGCCGGCCCTGCTGCGACAGCCAGTATTCGGGCTGCTCGCAGAGTTCACTGATGGAATGCCGTGCGAAGAACCCAGGGGTCACCACCCGCTTGGTGGCTTCTTCGGCCACCGCTTTGGCGCCGTTCTCGCAGAACTCGGCGAACTTGCGCCCGCCCTGCTCCTCGGGCCATGCGCAGCCCGGGCAATCGAACCCATGCCGTTGGTTCAGCCGCGTCCACGCGGCGAGGGTCCGCGCCGGCCCCATCTGCTGCACACTGCGCTGCAGTGACACCATCACCGCCTTCACGCCGGCGGCTTCGTGCTTGCGCTCCGAGGTGATCACCGCATGTTCATCGACGGGTGCATTAATGTCCTGGTCATGACGACGGCGGCTGCTCACGCCTCTAATCTATTCGTGCCATTTCACGACCGGTAGCACAGCTCCGATCAAGCCGCCCCGTGGTCGTCAAGGGCACTGCGGATCGGTCCGCAGCGCCCGGATTGGCCTGCCGTCGGCCCGTGGTTGGTGCGTTGTTTGCCGTCTGTGCCGCGCATTGCCCCCGTGGCCGCATTCTGACGTTGACGCCGCTGTAACAAGTTTGCCATCGAACGTCCCTACGTTGGGTCGGTCACGTCTCCGTCATTCAGACTCGGGCGCATCGCAGTAAGGAAGTCCATGAGCGGAAATGCCGTCAGGCTGCAGGCCATCAACAGCGTCGAGGCCTACGTGCCTCCGGCGATCAGCTTCGACCCCACTGAAGAACCCGGCGAGATCTTCGGTTCCAGCGTGTTCACGCTGGCAGAGATGCGATTGCGGTTGCCCAAAGCGGTGTACAAATCCGTCGTCGCGACCATCGAGAAGGGCGCCAAGCTCGACCCGGCGGTCGCCGACTCCGTGGCTTCGGCGATGAAGGACTGGGCGTTGTCGAAGGGGGCGACGCACTACGCGCATGTCTTCTATCCGATGACGGGGCTGACCGCCGAGAAGCATGACAGCTTCCTCGAACCCGTCTCTGACGGTCAAACGCTGGCCGAGTTCGCCGGCAAGACGCTGATCCAGGGCGAACCGGACGCGTCGAGCTTCCCCTCGGGTGGCCTGCGCACCACCTTCGAGGCCCGCGGCTACACCGGCTGGGACGTGACCAGCCCGGCCTACATCCTGGAGAACCCGAACGGCAACACGCTGTGCATCCCGACGGTCTTCGTGTCGATGACCGGTGAGGCGCTGGATTTCAAGACGCCGCTGCTGCGCAGCCAGCAGGCGATGGGCGCGCAGGCCGAGCGAATCCTGAAGTTGTTCGGCCACAAGGACTTCGACCACATCGTGTCGTTCTGCGGCCCCGAGCAGGAGTACTTCCTGGTGGACCGGCACTTCTTCCTGGCGCGCCCGGACCTGATCAACGCGGGCCGGACGCTGTTCGGCGCCAAACCACCCAAGGGCCAAGAGTTCGACGACCACTACTTCGGATCGGTGCCCGACCGGGTACTGGCCTTCATGATGGACACCGAGCGTGAGCTGTTCAAGCTCGGCATTCCCGCCAAGACACGCCACAACGAGGTCGCGCCGGGGCAGTTCGAGATCGCGCCGATGTTCGAGCGGGCCAACCTCGCCGCCGATCACCAGCAGCTGCTGATGACGACGTTCCGCACCATCGCCAAGAAGCACGGCATGGAGTGCCTGTTCCACGAGAAACCGTTCGACGGTGTCAACGGCTCCGGCAAGCACGTCAACTTCTCCATGGGTAACGCGCAGTTCGGCAGCCTGTTGGTGCCAGGGGACACCCCGCACGAGAACGCCCAGTTCCTGGTGTTCTGCGCGGCTGTCATCCGCGCCGTGCACAAGTACGCCGGCCTGCTGCGGGTGTCGGTGGCCTCGGCCACCAACGACCACCGGCTAGGTGCCAACGAGGCACCGCCGGCGATCATCTCGATCTTCCTCGGCGACCAGCTCGCCGACGTCTTCGAGCAGATCGCCAAGGGCGCGGCCACGTCCTCCAAGGGCAAGGGCAGCATGATCATCGGCGTCGACACGTTGCCGGTGTTGCCGACCGATCCGGGCGACCGCAACCGCACCAGCCCATTCGCGTTCACCGGCAACCGCTTCGAGTTCCGCGCGCCGGGCTCGGGTCAGACCATCAACGCGCCGATGATCATCCTGAACACGATCATGGCCGACTCGCTGGACTACATGGCCACGGTGCTGGAGACGGCCGTCGGCGAGGGTGAGGACTTCGATGTCGCTGTGCAGAAACTGCTCACCGAGATCATCACCGAGCACGGCGCCGTGGTGTTCAACGGTGACGGCTACTCGGAGAACTGGCATATCGAAGCCGCAGAACGCGGCCTGCCGAACCTCAAGACCTCGCTCGACGCCATTCCGGAACTGATCAAGCCGGAGGCGATCGCGGTCTTCGAGAAGTACGGCGTGTTCAGCGAGCGGGAATTGCAGAGCCGCTACGAGGTGCGCCTCGAGCATTACGCGTTGACGGTGGCCGTGGAAGCGAAGCTGGTGGTCGAGCTCGGTACGACGGTGATCCTGCCGGCGGCGGTGCGCTACCAGACCGAGCTGGCGTCCAACGTCGCCACTTTGAAAGCGGCGGGGGTGGAGCCCAGCCTGGCCCTGCTGCAACAGGTGTCCGCACCGATCGCAGCGCTCACCGACGCGCTTGCGGAACTGAAGTCCGGTCTCGGCGAGCACGTCGAAGGCAGCCTGGCCGAGGCCACCCATTCGCGCGACGTGCTGCTGCCCGCGATGGCCGCGGTGCGCGAAGCCGCCGACATGCTGGAAACCCTGGTGGCAGACGATCTGTGGCCGCTGCCCACCTATCAGGAGATGCTCTACATCCTCTGAGTTGCCTGGCTCCATCCGAGCGCATCGACCGCCTCGCGCTTCTGTCCCTTGATTTGCGACCGTCACTACCGAAGTGGCTTTGCGGGCGGGGCGGACTCGACGGTCCACTTGAGTCACACATCAGATCTGGCGAAGTCTGCGCACCCGGTTGGCCATCGCTTGGCGCGACACCGACGTTCCCGGGCCGACCACGTCGAACCCGTGTGGGCATCCCGGGTAGACGTGGAGTTCGGTGGGGACACCGGCCGCTGCGAGGCGGCGGGCGTATTGGACGTCCTCGTCGCGGAAGATGTCCAGATCGCCGGTATCGACGTATGCGGCCGGTAGGGCGGTGAGATCGGCGGCACGCGCGGGGGCGGCGTACGGGTCGACCTCCGAGTCGTCGGCCCGATCGCCGAGCAGCGCCGACCACGCGACGACGTTGTCCCCGTAGGTCCACACCAGCAGTTCCGGGGGCATATGCGGATCGGGTCGGGTGGTGCGGTCGTCGAGCATCGGATAGACCAACAGCTGCAACACGATCGACGGACCACCGCGGTCACGGGCCATGAGCGCGACACCGGCTGCGAGTCCCGCACCGACACTGTCGCCGACCACCGCGATCCTGTCGGGGTCGACGCCGAGGGGCCCGGCTTCATCGGCGAGCCACTGCAGTGCGGCGTAGCAGTCCAGCACTGGCGTGGGATGCGGATGCTCCGGGGCCACCCGGTAGTCGACGGTCAGTGCGGGCACCCCGGAGGCGGCGACGTACTCGCGAACCATTACGTCATAGATGGTGCCGACGTGTTCCAGTCCGCACATGGCTCCGCCGTGCAGATACAGCATGGCGCTGCCGGGCGGGTCCACGTGGCTCGGTCGATACCACCGCAACGGCAGCACCGCTCCGTCAGCGGTGGTCAGTGAGTGCTCCTCGACGTCGACGCCGTGGACGGGGGGCCATGCCGCCGCGGCCGAGTCGAAGAACGCCTTCGCATGGGTGCGCCGGGCGGCGATATCACCGGGCGCAGGGGGCTGGGCGGTTTCCAGGGTGGTCAGTGCGACCACCGCGGCCGCGATCTCGGGATCAATAGTCAGTGCCACACCTCCACCAACGTCCGATTGAACGGACCCGTTCGCGGTGGAGATCCGGTGTCCGGAGATGTTCATGACATCGTCGATGCGGCCGAGCACCCAGGTTGAATACGTAACCTTTTTCTCATGAAGCTACGTTTGGCGGCCCGGCGTGCTCAGTGATGCCGACCTGGTGCGCGAAGCGCAGGGCGGCGACGTCCGTGGCTTGGGTTTGCTGCTCGACCGCCACGCGCCCGCCATGCGGGCCGTTGCACTGAGCATCCTGGGACACACACCGGACGCGCAGGACGCCGTCCAAGAGGCCGCCATGATCGCGCTGCGTCGCATCGGCGACGTGCGCGAGCCAGCGGCGGTGGGGCCCTGGCTGCGGGCGGTGACCCGCAACGCGTGCCGGACACAACTTCGAACGACGTTGCCGGTGCCGACCGAGAATGTCGAGCCGCTGCTGCCGCCCAGCTCGGAGCTGGATCCCTCGGCCCTGCTGGACCGGCACGCGTTGCAGGACTGGACGTGGCGGGCGATCAACGACCTGTCACCGGACCTCCGCCTCGTCATAATGCTGCGCTACTTCACCGGCCACGCGTCGTACGAACAGATCGCCCAGGTGTGCGGTGTTCCGATCGGTACGGTGCGCAGCCGACTCAGCCAAGCCCGGGTGAAGCTGCATCAGGCCCTGACGAAGACTTCGGACGCGGCCTTCGACGACGTTGCCGCGCTCACGCGCGTCCGCCGCGGAGAAGCCGAGGAGATGCTGGATGCAGCGCACCGCGGCTCCTTCGCCGAAGCCTTGGCAGATGCATGGAATCCGGCACTTCAGACGCTTTGGCCGACGGGACGGCGCACGGCGGGCTTCGACTACCTGGTGCGCGCGATGGACCGTGATCTCGATGCCGGGGTGCGTCAACGCCTGGTCAATATCGTGGCCAGCCGCGATGTACTCATCTGGGAGGCCGAGTTGATCAGCCCTCCCGAAGATCCATTCCACTGCCCGCCTGAAGTGCTGTGGGTGCAGTTCCTCGACAACGATCGGGTGACCCGGTTGCGGCTTTTCCATCCCCACCGTGCGGCATCCACTGCAGCGTGACCGATCACCGATCACCGATCTTGTCGAGAATCGAACTTTCTTCCCGCTGGCCGCATCTTGTTCCGTGGAGGGGTCCATCTGGAGGGCTCCGATTGACGGAAAGCGAAGACCACGATGTTGACAGACCAGCTGGTCGCCCTGGCCGAGGGCGCGGAGGCAGAGTTCATGTACCGCTACGAAACCAGCGCCGACCCCGTAACCATGGGCGCGCTCGGGATCGCCGCCGAGCGAATCGGCGGCGGCGTCGCGCTATCCATGCGCCACGACGTGACCGGCTACTGGAGCAAAGCGTTGGGCTTTGGTTTCGCCGAGCCAGTGACGGCCAATCTCATCGAACGGGTCGTGGAGCACTACCGGGGCGAGAACAGTCCGGGTGCCACCATCCAGATCGCGCCTGCGGTGCAGCCCGCCGACTGGGACGAGATCTGCGCTCACCACGATCTCCGGCCGGGCACCCCGTGGATAAAGCTGGCTTCGGGCGTCGACGATCTCACGCTCAGTGTCGACACGACGCTACGCATCGGCCCCGTCGGCCCCGACTCCGTCCAGGAGTGGGCGACAGCCACACTGTGCGGCTTCGGAATGCCGGTCGACGGGTTGGCTGACATGCTGGCCGCAAGTACCTCGCATCAAGGTTTCCGACCGTTCGCCGCATGGGACGGAGACCAGATCGTCGCGACGGCCAACCTGTTCATCCACGGGGAGGTCGGATCGCTGAACACCACGGCGACGCTGCCTAGTCACCGCAACCGCGGAGCTCAATCCGCGCTGATCGCCGCACGCGCCGGTGCAGCCATCGAGGCTGGTTGCAGATGGGTGGTCGCCGAGACCGGAAAGCCCGGCGCCGGTGAGAGCAACCCATCGCTGACCAACCTCATGCGCTGCGGGCTGCGGCCACTGTATGAACGGCAGAATTGGGCGTGGAGCCCCGTCGACCAAGCGTGACGTCCAGGAAAGCTCATCTTCGATGACCGGTGGTCCGCCTCCGATGTCAATCGACATCGGGGTGGGCCCGCGTCAGGTTATTGGAGGAGGAGGCCACTTCTCGCCGAGAGAGTCCAACAACACGCCAAGGCCGACGCACACCGTCGCACCGCGCGACGGGATCCTGACACGGATGACTTCCGGGCTCGGTCGACGGTCGCGACCGACCAGGCGAGAACGGCACCGGCTGAGCCCGGTCGAGCCGCTCACTTCCTGTGCTTGTTGATGTAGTCGGTCATGGTGGCCAGCTGATAGCGCGACACCTCGTGGGCGTTTTCGTCCTCGGCGAACACCGAGGACACCATCACGGTCTCTGGGCGGTCGTAGAAGTCGATATCGGCCAGCGCCGAGAAGAAGTCGTCCCAGTCGACGTCACCGTCGCCGATCTTGAGGTGCTGGTGCACCCGGACCGGATTGCCGGGCGGATTGGTGATGTAGCGCAGCCCGTGGGAGCGGTGATGGTCCATCGTGTCGGCGACGTGCACCAATCGCAGCACGGTGTCGGCCTTGCGGATGAGGTCGCCCATCGTGGCGCCCTCGTGGCCCCGCATGTGGAACGAGTGGCAGGCGACGTAGACCATCCCGATGTTCGGGGAGTTGACTCCGCGGATGATCCGCAGCGCCTCCAATCCGTCTTCGACGAAATCGTCGGGGTGCGGGTCGATCCGGACGTCGATGCCCTCACGTTCGAAGATCGGCACGAGTTCTTCCATGGAGCGGAAGAAGGCGCGTTCGGATTCCTCGGCCCGCTCGGGGCGGCCGGAGAACTCGGTGTTTATCACGTTGACACCGAGGTCGACGGTGATCTGGATGACCCGTTTCCAGTTGCGCACCGCGGCTTCGCGGGCGTCCTCGTCGGGGCCCGACCAGCGCAGCACCGGCAATACCGAGGCAATCCCGACGTGCGCGTCCTCGCAGGCCTTACGGAACTGGGCCACCAGGTCGTCGTCGGCGCGGGGGTGGTTGAAGAACGGGATGAAGTCGCGATGCGGTGTCAGTTGCAGGTACTCGTAGCCCAATTCGGCTGCCAGCCGGGGGAATTCGAGCAACTCGTAGTCATGGTGGAACGGGGTGGGGTCCAGGGCGATCTTCATGCTCGGACACTCACTCGCTGCGCCAGTTCAACGGGCTCGGCCTGCCCGGTCTCCAGTGACCGCACGCCGGCCTCACACACCGCGGTGGAGGCGTACCCGTCCCACGCCGACGGCCCGTCGATATACGAGCCCCTCGAACTGCCCGTCCGCACCGCGTTGACCCAGCGCTGCACTTCGGTGTCGTAGGCCTGCCCGAAGCGTTCGCGGAACCCCGGGGTGAGCTGCCCACCCCAGTGCCCCGGGGCGTTCTTGCGGACCAGCCCCACGTCCAGGCCGATCATGGCGCTGCCCAGCTCGCCCACCACCTCGGTGCGCACCTCATAGGCCACGCCGGTGGTGACGAACAGCTCGACGTCGACGTGTTTGCCCCCGGCGGTGCTCAGGACGGCGATCTGTGGGTCCTGCAGGCCCTGCGGCGCTTTGGGATTCGCGGCCGGCTTGATGATCTGGATGGAGGTGATCTCCTCACCGAACAGGAACCGGGTGACGTCCACCTCGTGCACCAGGGAATCCCGCACGATCATCGAGCTGTCGAACGACGGTGGCACCTGCGGGTTGCGGTGCACGCAGTGCATCAGCAGTGGCGTGCCGAGTGCCCCGCCGTCGATGAGAGTCTTGAGCTGGGCGTATTCGTGGTCGAAGCGACGCATGAACCCGACCTGGATCAGTTCGACGCCGAGATCGGCTTCGCGGCGGACGATGTCCAGCGAGCTGTCGATACCGGTGGTCAGCGGTTTCTCGCAGAGCACCGGCTTGTGGTGTTCGAGGCAGGCCAGTAGCTGCGAATGGTGGGTCGGGCCCGGCGTGGCGAGCAGCACGGCGTCGACCTCGCTGTCGGCGATCGCGTCGAGTGGATCGGCGACGGCACGGCAGCCGGGGATCTCCGCGGCGATCTGCTCGGCCTTCTGGGTGAAGTAGTCGTTGACGACGGACACCCGGGCACCGCTGATCCGCGAGGTGATCCTGGCGACGTGGTCGGCACCCATCACCCCGACCCCGAGAACGGCAATTCGCAAGTCAGACATGGCTGGTCACTTCCTCAGAACTTCAGCTAGAACGTGATCGAGGGAACGCCGCAGGACCCGAGATAGGAGCGGGTGCGTTGGGCGATGGGAAGCGGCGCGTCGACCTCGCAGGGGTACATGTCCTGCTCGACGATCGCGAACACGTCGATGCCGAGTTTCTCGATCGCCTCCAACAGCGGGGGCATCTCGGGGATACCACGCGGTGGCTCGGTCATGGCGCCGAGCTTGACGGCCTCACCGAAAGGCAGATCCTCGGCGACCACCTTCGCCTGGACTTCGGGGTCGACCTGCTTGAGGTGCAGGTAGCCGATCCGCTCCGGCGCGTGGTTGATGATCGCCAGGTTGTCGCCGCCGCAGTAGCTGATATGGCCGGTGTCCAGACAGAGGTTGACGAATTCGCTGTCGGTGCCGTCCAAGAACCGGTAGACGTTCTCCTCGGTGTCGACGTGGCTGTCAGCATGCGGATGGTACTGCGCACGGACACCGTACTTTTCGAACATCGCCTTACCCAGGTCGTTCATGCCCTGGGTTTTCCTGCGCCACTGCTCGGGGGTGAGGTCACGGTCCTCGAGCACCGCCCCGGTGGAGGGGTCACGCCACATCTCGGGGATCACCACCACGTGCTTGCCGCCCACGGCGGCGGTCAGTTTGGCGACGTCTTCGATCTGCTCCCATACCGCCGACCAGCTGTCATGCTGATGTAGATGCTCGAAAACCGTTCCTGCGGAGAGCTTCAGGTTCCGTGCTGCCAGTTCGTCGGATAGCATTTCGGGGTCGGTCGGCAGATAACCGTACGGGCCCAGCTCGATCCACTGGTAGCCCGAGGCTGCGACCTCGTCCAGGAACCTGGTGTAGGGCGTCTGCTGCGGGTCGTCGGGGAACCAGACTCCCCAGGAGTCGGGTGCGGAACCCACCAGGATTGTGCTCACGGGCGCTTCCTAACTACCTGTCGGAGGGCTTGAGGTAAGGGCGCTGGATTTTCTTCCAGTCGGCATAAGTGCGGTAGGCGTTCTGCGTGGACTCCAGGGTGGATACCTGTGAAACCGGTACATCCCACCAGGATTCGCTGTCCGGAGCCGGCACCAGGGGATCGGTCTCGACGTGGATGACGCAGGTGCGGTCGCTCGCCTTGGCAACTTTGACGGCGTCGGTGAACTCCCCGGCGGTCTGTACCCGGATCACCTCGGCGCCCAGGCTGGCCGCGTTGGCGGCCAGGTCCACCGGAAGTTTGCCGCCGTCGAGGCGGCCGTCGTCGCTTCGATACCGGTATGCGGTGCCGAACCGCTGCGAGCCCAATGCCTCGGACAGTGAACCGATGGAGGCGAAGCCGTGGTTCTGCACCAGCACCAGGATGACCTTGACGCCCTCCTGCACCGCGGTCACCAGTTCGGTGGCCATCATCAGATAGGAGCCGTCGCCAACCAGGACAAAGACGTCGCGGTCGGGTTCGGCCATCTTGGCTCCGATGCCACCTGCGACTTCGTAACCCATGCAGGAGAACCCGTACTCGACGTGGTAACCCTTGCGGTCGCGGGTGCGCCACAGTTTGTGTAGGTCACCGGGCATGGAACCGGCAGCGCACACCACGACGTCGCGGGGGTCACTGAGTGTATTGGCCAGGCCGATGACCTGATTCTGATTCAGGGTCATGCCGTCCTCGACGCGGTAGGCCTCGGTGACGATGTCGTCCCATTCCCGGGCGAGTTCACCGGTGCGGGCGCGGTATTCATCGCTGACCGAGTAACCGTCGAGGGCTGCCCGCAGCGCATCGATAGCCTCACGCGCGTCGGCGACCACGCTGACGCCGCCCTGTTTCACCGAATCCAGCGACGCCACATTGATGTTGACGAAGCGTACGTCCGGGTTGCCGAAAGCGGTGCGCGATGCCGAGGTGAAATCGCTGTAACGGGTGCCGATCCCGATCACGACGTCGGCCTCGGTGGCCAGTGCGTTGGCAGCGGTGGTGCCGGTGGAACCGATCGCGCCGACGGATTGCCGATGGTCGTAGGGCAGTGACCCTTTACCGGCCTGGCTCTGCCCGACCGGGATGCCGGTCTGCTCGCACAACGCAGCGAGGCTGTCGGTGGCCCCGGAGTAGATGACGCCGCCGCCGGCAATGATCAGCGGCTTGCGGGCAGTCCGGATCATCTGGGCGGCGCGGTCGATGACCGAGCGCTCCGGCAGTGGCCGCGCCACATGCCAGGTGCGTTCGGCGAACATCGATTCCGGCCAGTCGTGGGCCTCGGCCTGCACGTCCTGCGGAATGGAGATTGTCGCGGCCCCGGTTTCCACCGGATCGGTCAGCACCCGCAGGGCACCCAGCAGCGCCGCGGGCAGCTGTTCGGGCCGCCAGACACGATCGAAATAACGCGACAGTGGCTTGAATGCGTCGTTGACCGTGACGTCACCGGAGGACGGCAGCTCCAGTTCCTGGAGCACCGGCGCGCTGGCCCGGGTGGCGAAAGTATCGGCGGGCAAGAGGAGTACGGGCAAGCGGTTGATGGTGGCCAGTGCGGCGCCGGTGAGCATATTGGTGGAACCGGGGCCGACGCTGGCGGTGACCGCCCAGGTCTGCAGCCGGTCCTTCTGCCGGGCGAACGCGACGGCGCTGTGCACCATGGCCTGTTCGTTGCGGCCCAGTACGTAGCGCAGCGGGGGTTGGGCGCCCGCCTCTGCTGCCGCTATTTCGGACTGCAGTAATGCCTGTCCCAGGCCGGCGACGTTGCCGTGGCCGAAGATGCCGAAGCAGCCGGCGAAGAACTTGCCGCGTTCACCGTCGCGCTCGACGTACTGGTTGCTCAGGAAGCGGATTGTCGCCTGCGCCACCGTCAATCGAACGGTGGGTTCGGCGTCGGGTGACTTCTCGGGTCGCATCGGTGCGGTGGAAACCACGGTGTCACCTTCCTCGGGGATTGTGCAGGGGGAGTCTGGGATCGACGTCCTGGTCGGTCCAGGTGTCGCGGAGCCAGGTGTGCTCGGGGTCGTCGACGATCTTCCAGGCGCGTTCAGCGCCCGGTCCTGCCATCACGTTGAGGTAGTACATGTGGTAGCCGGGTGCGGCGACCGACGGGCCGTGGTAGCCGTGCGGAACGAGTACGACGTCACCGGTGCGCACCTCTTCGAGGACCTCGATGGGGCGATCCGGGGTGCCGTAGACGCGGTGATAGCCGAACCCGCGGGAGGCCGTGCCGGTTTCTGAAGGACCAGGCGAAAACTCGAAGTAGTAGATCTCTTCCAAAGCTGTTTGGGTGGGCGTGTTCTCGTCGTGTTTGTGCGCGGGGTAACTCGACCAGTTGCCGCCGGGGGTGATCACTTCGCAGGCGATCAGCGAGTCGGCCTCGAAGGTATCCGCGGTGCCGAAGTTGTGCACCTGGCGGCTGCAGTTGCCGGCGCCGCGGAGTTCGACGGCGACATCGGCGGCGGCCACGCGGCGGTTCGGGAACGAGCGGGTGGCTCGGGCACCGCAGATGGCGAACCTGCCCGCACCGGAGATCCGGTACGGCTGGTCGATGCCCAGATACACCATGTCCGACGGGCCGTTGAACACCGAGGTGCGCGGCGACAGCGCAAACGTGGTGTCACCGCACTCCACGGCGCCGCCGCCGGCCAGCGGAAGGATCATCACCTCGGTGTCGTCGGTGCGCAACTCGATGCTGCCGCTGAGTTCGAGTACCTGCAGCGACGATTCGGTCCATCCGGCCGATTCCGGCGTGACATGGACGGTGAACGGAGGCTCCGCACTGCGGGCGGGAATGTAGAGCTTGCTGTGCATGTCAGCGCACCATCGCGACCGCGGTGGCGACCGCCGAGCTCACGTCGTTGTCCGGGGGATAGAGCAGGGTCCGGCCGACGATCAGTCCGCGCACCGAGGGCAGGGCCAGCGCCTTCTCCCAGCTGGCGAACGCCCGGTCTGGGTGGGTGGGATCACCGCCGAGCAGCAGGGTCGGCAGCGTCGTTGCTTCCATCACGCGGTCCATCTCGTCGACGACGGGCAGCTTCATCCAGGTGTAGGCCGACGTCGATCCCAGCCCCTGGCAGATGTGGATGGACTTGATCACCGCATCGGGGGACAGGTCGTTGCGCACCTTGCCCTCGATGCGGGTGGACATGAACGGCTCGAGCATGGCGACCAGCCCGGCTGCGGCCAGGTCGTCGACGGCCTGCGCGCACGCCGCCATGGTGGCTACCGTGCCGGGGTCGTCGAGGTCGATGCGGCACAACATCTTTCCACCGTTCATGCGCGCCGCAGCAGTGGATGCTGCGGTGGCACCCGTCATCCGGTCGTCGAGCTCGAACGCCGACCCGAAGAGCCCGCCGCGGTTGAAGGAGGAGAACACCACCTTGTCGTCGAGGGCGCCGAGCAACAGCAGGTCATCCAGGATGTCCGAGGTCGCCAGGACCCCGTCCACACCGGGGTCGGCCAGCGCTGCGCGCAGCCGGTCCAGCAGATCGATCCTGCTGTTCATCGCGGTCGGGCGCGAACCCACCGCCAGCGCACCGCGCGCCGGATGGTCGGCGGCCACGATCATCAACCGGCCGTTGCCGCGCATCGTGGGCCGGGTGACGCGGTTGTCCCACGCCCGGGCCACCGCAGCGGGGTCGGCGGCGCGCAGGTCGGTGATCTCTGAGTAATCCCGACAAACGGAAGTTCCGGACTCGACGGTTTGCTCAGACATTGGCGGCCTCCACTGCGGTCTGTTCGGCGAGGGCAGCCACCTCAGCGGCTGTGGGCATGGCGGTGGAGCATTCGAGCCGGGACGCGACGATGGCGCCGGCGGCGTTGGCGTAGCGCAGGGTCTTCTCCAGCGGCCAATCGTGTAGCAGCCCGTGAATGAGACTGCCGCCGAACGCATCTCCGGCACCGAGCCCGTTGACGACCTCGACCTCGTTGGGCGCGACGGTGACCGAGCTGTGCCGGGTCTTGCCCAGTACGCCGCGTGGACCCTGCTTGACGATGGCCAGTTCCACGCCGAGATCGAGCAGCGCGTCGGCGGCGCGGTGTGGGTTGGATTCTCCGACGGCGATCTCACACTCTTCCCGGTTGCCCACTGCGACCGTGACATGAGCGAGTGCACGCTGCACCTGCTCGGTGGCTGCCGCGGGTGAGTCCCAGAACATCGGCCGGTAGTCGAGATCGAGTACCGTCAGCGGTGCGCGCTCGCGTGCTTGCCAGGCCGTGAAATGCGCGCTGCGACTCGGCTCTTCGGATAGGCCGGTCACCGTCGACCAGTACAACCGCGCGCTGCGCACCGCGGACTGGTCGATCTCGGCCGGGGTGATCTGCAGATCGGGAGCTGACGGCTTGCGGTAGAAGTACAGGGGGAAGTGGTCCGGCGGGAAGATCTCGCAGAATGTCACCGGCGTGGGGTACTGGTCGTGGGTGCTGACGTAACGGTTGTCCACGCCCAGGCGGGCAAGCTCGGCGCGGACGAACCTGCCGAATGGGTCATCGCCGGCGCCGGAGATCAGCGCGGCACGGTTGCCCAACCGGGCCGCCGCAACCGCGACGTTGGCGGCACTGCCGCCCAGGAACTTCCCGAACGACTCCACGTGCTCGAGTCCGATACCGATCTGCAGCGGGTAGAGATCGACGCCGCTTCGTCCGATGGCGAGGACGTCGAAGGTATCTGTATGGGTCACGGCTGACTCCGAATCCGGGTGTGCGTCTTGTGCCTGGAACTGTGTATGAAAGGGGCGGCGCGCCAAGACGCCTTCCGGGCCGACATCTTCACGGGTCGAACCCAGGAGATGCCGCGCCCGGTGTTGATGTCGACTGTGCTCCGGATCACCCGGCCATGTCAAGAGTTTGTTCGGACATTCTTACTTGACGTCATACCGGGTATTCTGTTGGGCATCGCCAGCGAACTTCTGCGCCGGCGACGAAGGATCGGAGCAAGGGTGACCACGACGCTGTCCGTCGAATTGGACCGTTCGAGTCCGGTGCCGCTGTACTTCCAGGTGGCACAGGTATTCGAAAAGGCCATCCTGGATGGACAACTCAAGCCTGGTGACCGTTTCGAGAACGAGCTCGCGCTGGCCTCGCGACTGAGCCTGTCTCGGCCGACGACGCGGCGCGCAATCCAGGAGCTGGTCGACAAAGGGTTGCTCGTCCGCAAACGTGGGGTCGGAACTCAGGTCGTGCAAACCCCGGTGCACCGCCCCGTCGAGCTGACAAGCCTGTTCGACGATCTGGCGCGGGCCGGCCAGGAGCCGGCCACCCGGGTGCTTGAATACCACATCGGTCCGGTGTCCGAGGAGATCGCGGTGCACCTCAACCTGGCGGCCGATGCCGAGGTGGTCACGATGCGTCGGCTACGCAGCTCCGGCGGACAGCCATTGGCCGTGATGACCAACCACCTACCCGCCGCGTTGGCACCGGATCGCGAGGAATTGGAGCGCGCAGGCCTCTACCAGGCGCTGCGATCCCGTGGGGTGCATATCCGGCTGGCGCATCAGCGCATCGGGGCCAAGGCCGCCGACCGTGACGAGGCTCGGTTGCTCGAGGAGAAGCCGAAAGCACCGCTGCTGGTGATGAACCGCACGGCGTTCGACGACTCCGGCCGCATCGTCGAGTACGGCAGCCACGTGTACCGGGCGTCGCGCTACTACTTCGACACCACCCTCGTCGACCGCTGACCCCGCGGCGGCGCGGTGGTGCCGCGGATTACCAGGGCGGGTTGCAGTACGTGGTCGGGCTTGCCGCCGGCAGTCTGTTCGAGCATGCTGACCGCCGCTCGCACAGCGTGTCGGGCCAGGCCGTCGGCATCCTGATGCACGGTGGTGAGGTCGATGCGCGGATTGTCCGACAGTCGGGAATCGTCGAAGCCGATCAGCGAAAGATGTTCGGGGACACTGATTCCCGAGCGAGTGAAGACGTCGAGTAGACCCAGGGCGCACCGGTCGTTGCCGGCCAGCACCGCGGTGGGCAACTCGGGATCTTTCAGCAGACTGTGCGCCGCGGCGGCTCCGGCGTCCTCGTTGTGGGCGCCCGGGATGACCCGGGCCTGCGCGGCGAGCCCGTGGGCACGCATTGCCGCCCGGTATGCGCGCCGACGGTCGGCGGATCCGGGATCGTGGCCGCCGTCAACGTGGCAGATCGCGCGGTGCCCGAGCTCAACGAGGTAGTCGACCGCCTGCCGGATGCCTTTCGCGTCGTCGGTGCGCACCGTTGCCAGATCGACCCCGGTCAGCTCGTCGGGCAAGCGGCGTCCGACCACCACCACAGGAAGGCGCTGCGAAAGCGTATGCAGATAGTCCGCGTTCGAGTTCGGGCCCAGTAGGATCAGCGCGCCGCAGCGATGGCTGATCAACGCGCTGATCGGCACCGATTCGTCGCGATCGGCCAGATTGGCCGACAGGAGGACGTCGTATCCCTGCTCCTCGGCGGCCGGGTAGATGCTGGTGACGAGCTCGGCTTCGAACAACTCACGCACGTCGATCAGCACTCCGAGGGTGCGGCTGCGGCCGCGGGCCAGCAGGCGGGCAGCCGAGTCGGGCCGGTAGCCGAGCTCTTCGGCCGCGGCCAGAACCCGTAACCGGGTGTCCTCGCTGGCGCCGGGCTTGCCGTCGAGCACGAAAGACACCAGCGTCCTGGACACGCCTGCCTTGTCGGCGACGTCGGCCATCGTCGGTCGGCGAGCGGCATGCCGGGGAGCCGGCCGCCCGGACGTCTGCGTCATGGGACTCCTCGAATGTGACGGTTGACACAGTTCACTGCTGCGCCCATAGTAGACCTAACGCGCGTTACTAACGCGCGTTAGGTCCCGAAGAATCTGAGCTTCGCACGAACGGAACATGCCATGGCGCAACCGGATAACACCTCAAAACCGGAAGCTGAGCAGGCATCCGGGCGTTTCCTGACCAAGCTCACCGTGATCGCGACCCTGGGTGGCCTGCTGTTCGGTTACGACACCGGGGTCATCTCCGGCGCGCTGCTGTACATGAAGGACGACCTGGCGCTTTCCGCATTCGGGGAGGCCACGGTGGTCAGCTCCCTGCTGTTCCCGGGGGCAGCGTTCGGTGCGTTGTTCGGTGGGCGAGTGGCGGACCGGATCGGGCGCAAGCGCACGTTGTTGGTGTGCGCCGGCCTGTTCCTGATCGCCTCGATCGGTTGCGCTCTCGCGCCCAACGTCCAGATCATGGTTGCCGCACGCATCGTCCTCGGGTTGGGCGTCGGTGCCGCGGCGGTGACGTGCCCGCTGTACCTGGCGGAGATGGCACCTGCCGAGCGGCGCGGTCGCATGGTCACCATCAACGAACTGATGATCGTCACCGGGCAGATGCTGGCCTTCGCGATGAACGCGCTGCTGGACCGCCTGGTTCACGACCCCCATGTCTGGCGGACGATGCTCGCTGTGGCGGCGGTACCTGCCGTGGCCCTGCTGGTCGGCATGCTCGTCTTACCCGATTCGCCGCGCTGGTACGGCTTGAAAGGCCGACTGGGCGAGGCCCGCGATGTGCTGGCCCTGAGCAGGACACCGCAGCAGGCCGCGGACGAATACGCGCTGATCGTCACGCACACCCACCGCATGTTGAAGACCACCCGCACACCGTTTTCCGTCATTCGTGACGTGCCCTGGATCCGGCGGGTGGTCCTCATCGGGTGCGGGCTGGCGATCGTGCAGCAGGCGACCGGCATCAATACCGTGAACTACTACGCCCCGACGATCCTCGAAGAGAGCGGTCTCGGCGTGAGCGCCGCGCTGGTCGCGACGATCGCGGTGGGGGTCACTTCGGTGGTCACCACCATCATCGGCATCATCCTGCTGGGGTTCATCGGCCGACGCACCATGCTGTTGATCGGGTTCGCCGGGGTGGCCGCGGCCCAGGGGGCGCTGTCATTGGCCTTCCTGATGTCGGAATCAACGCTGCGCAGCTACGTGATCCTGGCCTGCATGGTGCTCTTTGTCGGTTTCGTGCAGATGTTCATCGGCACGTGTGTGTGGCTGCTGCTCTCCGAGATCTTCCCGCTCAGCATTCGCGGATTCGCCATGGGGATCGCGGTATTCGTCCTGTGGTGCACCAATGCGATCATCTCGTTCGTCTTCCCGCTGCTGAACAAGTCGCTGGGGTCCACCGGCACATTCGGCCTGTTCGTGGCGGTGAACCTGGTCTCGCTCGTCTTCGTCTACCGGCTCGTCCCGGAGACCAAGGGCACCAGTTTGGAAGAACTGGAGGAGCGTTTCGAAGCCCAGGGCAGCACTGTGCCGGTCGCATCGGTCTGAGCACCGCTCCGCGGCAGGGTTCGGCCCCGGGCAGGGAGTTCCGTCGGGTGCCGCAACAAATGATTACCGCCGCAATCACTTTCACGTGTGAGCGGCGTCGTGGTTGCCCATCGTGGGCCGTCGGCCCGGGTTGGCCGCGGCGTTTCTCAGCAGATTGACCTGCAGACCTAATGTCAGAACAAAGTCTTGACTTCTCATTGTGATGCGTATTACATCTTCAGGTAGAGCGTGATCACGACCGGTCGGTGTGGCCACTTCGGGTGTCATCAACGAGGAGAACTCATGAAGGTGCAGGAAGGCCCGCAGCGCCGCTGGGTCAAGTTCGCAGGAGTCGCGGCTGCTGTGACCCTGTTGGCGGCCTGCTCGAGCACTGGCGGAAAGCCGGAGGAGAGCGGCGGTGACGGCTCCGGCGGCGGCTCGGTGGACACCCCGCGGGTCACCATCGCCATGATCACCCACGAGGTCCCCGGTGATTCGTTCTGGGATCTCGTCCGCAAGGGTGCCGAGACCGCAGCGCAAAAGGACAATGTCGAACTGCGTTACTCCAATGACCCTGAGGCGCCCAATCAGGCGAACTTGGTGCAAACCGCCATCGACAGCGGTGTCGGAGGCATTGCGGTGACGCTGGCCAAACCCGACGCCATGGCGCCCGCGGTGCAGAACGCGGTGTCGAAGAACATCCCGGTGGTGGCCTTCAACTCGGGCCTGGACTCCTGGCAGGCCATGGGTATCAAGGAGTACTTCGGACAGGACGAATACATCGCCGGCCAGGAGGCCGGCAAGCGGCTGGCGGCGGACGGGTCGACCAAGGCCATCTGCGTCATTCAGGAACAGGGCCATGTGGGCCTGGAAGGCAGGTGCGCCGGCGTGAAGAACACCTTCCCCGCCACCGAGGTGCTCAACGTCAACGGCAAGGACATGCCGTCGGTGGAATCCACGATCACCGCCAAGCTACAACAGGACCCGGCCGTGGACTCGGTGCTCACCCTCGGTGCGCCGTTCGCGCTGACTGCAGTGCAGTCGGCGAAGAACGCCGGAAGCGCGGCCAAGGTGTCCACCTTCGACACCAACTCGTCACTGGTGGAAGCGATCAACGCCGGCGACGTGCAGTGGGCCGTCGACCAGCAGCCCTACCTGCAGGGCTACTTGGCCGTCGATTCGTTATGGCTTTACCTCAACAACGGCAACGTGATCGGCGGCAACCAGGCGACGCTGACAGGTCCGTCGTTCATCGACAAATCGAACATCGAAGCCGTCGCCGAGTATGCGAAAGCCGGCACCCGCTGATGAGGAAGAACGGAGACAGCCGATGACCACTCAGGCGGAACTTGAACTCGGCAGTCGCAAGGTCGTCCATGACGAACGGGTCAAGGAACAGAATCGGCTGCAGCGCTTACTGATTCGACCAGAGATGGGCGCACTCGTCGGAGCGGTCGGCATCTTCATCTTGTTCGCGATCGTGGCGCCGCCGTTCCGCACACCGGAGGCACTCGCCACCGTCCTGTACGCCAGTTCGACCATCGGCATCATGGCCGTCGGCGTGGGCCTGCTGATGATCGGCGGTGAGTTCGACCTGTCCGCCGGTGTCGCGGTGACCACCAGCTCGCTGGCGGCCTCGATGCTCGCCTTCAACCTGCACCTGAACTTGTGGGTCGGTGCGGCGTTGGCGCTGGTGATCTCCCTGGCGATCGGTTTCTTCAACGGCTACATGGTGATGAGGACCAAGATCCCGTCCTTCCTGATCACGCTGAGCTCGTTCCTGATGCTCACCGGCATCAACTTGGCCGTCACCAAACTGATCACCGGGCAGGTCGCCACACCGAGCGTGTCCGATATGTCCGGGTTCGAATCGGGTCGCGCGGTGTTCGCTTCGTCGATCACCCTCGGCAGCGTGTCCATCCGGATCACCGTGCTGTGGTGGATCCTGTTCGCCGTCATCGCCACCTATGTGTTGTTCAAGACCCGGGTCGGCAACTGGATCTTCGCCGTCGGCGGCAACCAGGACAGTGCGCGCGCCGTGGGTGTGCCGGTGAACAAGGTCAAGATCGGCCTGTTCATGTGCGTCGGGTTCTGCGCCTGGTTCGTGGGCATGCATCTTCTGTTCGCGTTCAACACAATTCAGTCGGGGCAAGGCATCGGCAACGAGTTCCTGTACATCATCGCCGCGGTCATCGGTGGCTGTCTGCTCACCGGTGGCTACGGCACCGCGATCGGCACGCTGATCGGTGCCTTCATCTTCGGCATGACCAACCAGGGCATCGTCTACGCCGGGTGGAACCCGGACTGGTTCAAGTTCTTCCTGGGCGGGATGCTGCTGTTCGCGGTGATCGCCAACAACGCCTTCCGTAACTACGCCGCCCGACGGTAGGAGATTCGCATGAGTACTGCTGCAGAAGCGCCGATCTCGGCGCCGCCGTCGAGCGACAAGACGCCGTTGGTCGAGTTGAAGCATGTCGGAAAGAGCTACGGCAACATCATCGCGCTCAGTGACATCAACCTACGGGTGCACCCCGGACAGGTGACGGGTGTGCTCGGCGACAACGGTGCCGGCAAGTCCACGTTGATCAAGATCATCTCCGGGCTGCACAAACCGTCGGAGGGTGAGCTGCTGGTGGACGGCGAGCCGGTGGTGTTCTCCTCACCCAAGGATGCACTGAACCGGGGCATCGCCACGGTGTACCAGGATCTCGCGGTGGTGTCTCTGATGCCGGTGTGGCGCAACTTCTTCCTGGGGCAGGAGATTCGCAACAAACGTTTCCCGAAGTCGTTGGACACCAACGGCATGCGGGCGACCACAATTTCCGAGTTGCACAAGATGGGCATCGACCTGCCTGATGTGGACGCGCCGATCGGTTCGCTCTCCGGTGGCCAACGCCAGTGCGTGGCGATCGCCCGGGCGATTTTTTTCGGTGCGCGTGTCCTGATCCTCGACGAGCCGACCGCGGCGCTGGGCGTCAAACAGTCCGGCATGGTGCTGCGCTACATCACCGCCGCCAAGGAACAGGGTTTCGGGGTCATCTTCATTACCCACAACCCCCACCACGCGCACATGGTGGGAGATCACTTCGTGCTTCTGAACCGCGGCAAGCAGAAGTTGGACTGCGGCTACAACGAGATCACCCTCGAACACCTCACTCAGGAAATGGCCGGCGGTAATGAACTCGAAGCGCTGACCCATGAACTCGGTCGGCGGTAGTCCTCGCATGAGGACCGAGTTGCACCGGTAGAGTAATTGACCCGCGCGTTGAGCGGGGCAGCACTCCCGGCGATCGAGCACGATTTCCGCTCTTGGCATTTGCTTGCTGTTTTCTCAGGAAATTCATGTCTTACCTGGCATATTCCACACGGTTAGGTTTCCTCGTTTGCGGGTACTGTCCCTGGCATGGTCACAGTCGTCGACGTAGACGCGGGCCCACGTACCGTCGCGAGGCGGGTGGAGGTCGCAGCCCCCGCTGCCGAGGTGTTCGCAATACTTGCGAATCCGCGCCAGCATCACGAGTTGGATGGATCCGGTTCGATACGCGACGACGTCCCCGTGCTCGGTCCAGAGCGACTGTCTGTCGGTGACACCTTCACCGTCGCACTCCAGCAGTCCGGGATCCCCTATCAGGCCACCTCGACGGTCACGTCGTTCGAGGACGGCAGGGTCATCGAATGGGCTGATTCCTACGGTCGCAAGTGGCGGTGGGAACTGACCGATACGCCCGCAGGCACCACCGAGGTCACCGTGTCGATGGACGACAGCTGCGCAGTGACGCCACTGTTTGATCAGCTGTTCGGGGACGACGACCGATACGCATCTGCGATCACCAAGACCCTGCGCAAACTCGCCCACCGCTTCGCACTCGACGCTGACGCGATTTTCCCGCCGCGGACGCTGTCGCCCCTGTGCCACGCCCGTTGGCACAGTCCCAATCTCAAAGCTGCCGGCTGAGGCTGCGCTACCGCGCGCTCACCAAGTGAAGGCAGAGCGGAAGGCCTCCAACGCCGCGACACTGTCTCCGGCCGCATAGGCCTCCAAGCCCACCGGCCCGCCAAACCCGGAGTCCGACAGTGCCCGGGCAACCGCCCGATAGTTGATTTCCCCGGTCCCGGGTTCGCACCGTCCCGGAACGTCCGCCACCTGGATTTCGCCGATGGCGCTACCGGCGCGACGGACCAGCTCGATCAGGTTTCCTTCGCCGATCTGAGCATGGTAGAGATCGAGCATCATCTTGACGTTCGGGTGCCCCACCGACTCCACCAGTGCCAGCGTGTCTTGGGCCCGTGCCATCGGGACACCCGGATGATCGACGATCGTGTTCAGGTTTTCCAGGCAGAACATCACGTCGTTGGCGGCGCCCAACTCGCCAAGCGCAGCGAGCCCGCGCTGCGCGGCCAGCCACATCGCGCCGGTGGTCCGATGCTGCGGTCGCGCCGCATGTCCGTCGATCAGCTGCCCGGGATGCACGACGAGCCGTGGAACACCAAGCACAGCAGCAGCTGTGAGCGCCTCTCGGGCCGTACGGACAACCTCGTCCGCCCCCTCAGGGTCAAAAAGATCGCCACGCAGGTAACCCGTCATCGAAGAGAAACGGGCACCGGTGGCCGCCAGGGCGTCGAGGTCCTTGTCGGCGAAACTCCAGATCTCCACCGCGAAGCCCAGCTCATGGATCTGTCGGATCCGGTCGGCCAGGGGAAGGTCGGTGAACACCATCTCAGCGCATACGGCCAGGTCGAACATGACATCTCCGCGTTCTGCAGTCGGGCATGAGCTCTGAAAGTCGACTAACGGGGATTCATCCCGGCGGCCCGGTACGCCTCGTCGATCAACGCCATGTTGGCCACCGCGTCGGCGGTATCGATGGGCAGCGGAACGCCATCCTCAACGCGGGCAGCGAACGCCTCCAGTTGATAGGTGTAGGACGCCCGGGTGCCCAGCCGCTCCACCCGTGTGCCCGCCGCAGTGGTCACCGTGATGCGGTCGTCGTCATGTGGCTTGATGAAGTTGTGCACCAACGCGTTTCCGTCGTCACCGGTGATCTGAAGCGTGAACCGGTAGGCATCGGACACCATGGTGTGACTGGCCCTGCCGGTCGCTCCGCCGGGAAGGGACAGCTCGACATCGCAGCTGGCGTCGATCCCGGGTGTGCGCTGCACCGCGGTGGCGGCCGTGATCTGCGGCGCGCCGCCGGCCGCTGCAGCGAGGGTCCGCATGATGTGCAGGCCGTAGCATCCCAGATCCATCAGCGCGCCTCCCGCCAGAGCCAAAGACCAGCGCGGGTCGGTGTCGGCGGGCTCGGGCATCGTCATCAGCACCTCGATGTGACGCAATGGCCCCAGCGTGCCATCGCCGGCGAGTTCCAGTGCCCGCTGCGTCACCGGATGGAACAGATAGTGGAAGCCCTCCAGCACCGGCACCCCGGCTGCCTCAGCCGCAGCCGCGACTTCGGCGGCCTGCTCCCGATTGTTGGCGAACGGTTTCTCCGTCAGCACCGGTTTGCCGGCGGCGATCGCCGCCAGGTTCCAGGGTGCGTGCAGTGCGTTGGCCAGCGGGTTGTAGATGACGTCGACCTCTCGGTCTTCGATGACCTCCGTGTAGGAGCCCAATGTCCGTTCGACGCCGTACTTTTCGGCGAACGTCGCGGCGCGCAGCGGGTCTCGCGCCGCCACCGCGACCAGTCGGTGCCCGAGCTCGGCGGCTGGGCCGACGATGGCCGACTCAGCGATCCGCGACGCGCCGAGTACTCCTATCCGCAGGCTCATGCAGGTGTACCCGACACGCCCCGAAGGAACTGCACGCTGGCCATGACATCGGCCAGCGGCCCGGAACCCTCGGGTTCGCCGGCCAGGATGTTGTCCTGTTCCATGACGTACCACCCCTGGTAGCCGATGTCTTCGAGGGTCTTGACGATCCCGGCGATATCCACATCGCCGGCGCCGAGCGGGACATACATTCCGGCCGCCACCGCTTCGGTGTAGGTCAGGTCCCCGAGCTGGACCCTTCGGGCCAGTTCGGCGTCAACATCTTTGAGATGGGTGTGCTCGATCCGCTCCGGCACCTGCCGCGTCAGCTCCAGCGGATCGGTCCCACCGATGAGCAGGTGTCCGGTGTCCAGGCACAGCGGGATGGACGAACCCGCCAGCACCCGGTCGATGTCGTCGCGGGTTTCCACCATGGTGCCCACATGGGGGTGCAGCACCGCCTTGAGCCCGCCGGCGGCGACGAGGCCGGCAAGGCGATCGAGGTTGCCCAGCAACGTATTCCACTGCCCGTCGTCGAGCACGGGGCGGGTGTCGTAGCCGTCGGCGCCGGTGGCCGCAGCCAGCACCACGACGTCGGCCCCGGCCGCCGCCAACGACGCCAGCGGCCGTGCGAGATCATCGGCGGGGTCGTGGTCGCCGTCGTGCAGGATGACAGGCACGAACCCGCCCACACACGAGAGACCGAAGCCGTCGAGCAGCGTGGTGAGCGCGCCGGTGTCGGTGGGCAGGAACCCGTCGGGACCGAGCTCGGTCGCGGTCAGGCCGGCTTGGCGCATCTCAGTGAGTACCCGCTCAGCGCTGAGCTGGTGGCCCCAGCCCGGTACCTCACAGACGCCCCAGGAAATCGGGGCTCCGGCGATCTTCACCGACGGACCTCCTCGATGCGCACCGGCGCCCCGCGGCGCAGGGACTCGGTGGCCGCCTCGGCGATCCAGGCGACTTCCACCGCGTCGGCCACCGTGGCACCTTCGATTGCGCCGCCCTGAACCACCCGGACGAAACCGCTGAGCTCGGTGCGGAACGCGTCGGTGAAGCGGTCCATGAAGAAATGGTGAGGTGTGCCCGTCGGGAACTCGGTGTGAGGATCGCTGTTGTGGACCGGCACTCCCTGATCCCAGCCCGCAGCCACCGAGTCGTCGAAGCCGTGCACCTCCAGACGGCAGTCGTAGCCACGGCCGTTGTAGCGGGCTGCGGACACCAAACCGATTGTGCCCTGGTCGAATCGGACCGTGATCGCAGCGGTGTCGACATCGCCGTACTCGGTGAAGAGCGGGTCGCCTTGGACGCTGCCGGTGGCGTACACCTCGACGGCCTCCTGGCCGGTGATCCAGCGCAAGGCGTCGAAGTCGTGCACCGCGCAGTCCCGGAAAATGCCACCGGATCCCTTGATGTAGTCCATCGGCGGCGGCGCCGGGTCCATGGTGGTGCTGCGCACCGTATGCAGCGGACCCAGCGTGCCGCTGGCCACCGCCGCCTTGGCCGCGGCGAATGCCGCGTCGAAGCGGCGCTGGTAGCCGATCTGCACCGGAACACCGGAACGCGCGATTGCCGCCGCAACCCGGGCGCTCTCCGCGGCGGTCGAGGCGACGGGCTTCTCACAGAACGTGGGTAGCCCGCGTTCGACGGCGGCCAGCGTCAACTCCGCGTGCGCCGGGGTGGCCGCAGCCACCACCACGCCGTCGACACCGGAAGACAGCAGCGCTTCCACCGAGTAGACGGGAGTGGCGCCGTACTTGTCGGCGACCTGCCTGACAATCTCGGTGCGCTCATCGGTGATGACGAGCCCGTCGAGTTCCGGCAGGCCGGTAAGGGTTTCGGCGTGGAAGGCCCCGATCCGGCCGAGGCCGATCAGTCCGAGAGTGGTCATGGCATTCTCCGTTCGTTCTGCTCCTGCAGGGCAGCCTCGAGTTCGCCGGGGGTGCGTTCGTGGGCCAGGGCTTCGACTACGACGTCGACCTGGCTGGGCGGGGCGAGACTGCCGATCGGCCGGTCGAGATCGAGATTGGTGGGGAAGGCGTAGCCCTCGGCGGTGGCCACCACCGCATTGAGTAGCTCGTGTGCGGGCCGGCCGGCGGCGCGCATCGCCCGCAACGCCGGATACACCGCGCGCACCATGGCAGTGCGGTCCAGTGTCTCCATCGCCCTGCCGAACGGCGACGACACCTGGAGCAGATTGGCCATCCGGTGGATATCGGCCGATTTGTTCTCGCCCGCACCGTGGTACAGGGCAGGGTTGAAGAAGACGGCGTCGCCTTTACGCAATGGCGTCTGCACGTGGTGCTCGGCGAAGAACTCGATGAACTCCGGTCGATGGGAGGCCAGGTAGCCGGCTTCGAACTGCTGGCTGTAGGGCAGCAGCATGGTGGGACCGCTGTGCACCGGCGTGTCGCAATGCGCCACCGCACCCTGCAGGGTGAGCAGCGCCGACATGCGATGGAGGTGGGCCGGGTATGCCGAGAGCTGATCGGTGTTGACGAAGCCGAGGTGATAGTCGCGGTGCGGAACCTGGGCTGCGCCACCGGGATTGACCACGTTCACCTGTGAGGTGACCTGATAGCGCGGCCCTAGCCAGGCTTGGCAGATGAGCGCAAGGGCATCATTGGCGTAGTAGTCGGCGAAGACCTCGGGTGCCTGCAGGGCCAGCTTTTGTGCGGCGTTCCACACCCGGTCATTGGCACCGGGCTTGCCGAAGTGATCACCCGCGGCGCCACCGGCGGCGTGTTGGTCGGCGATCAGTTGGTCGAATGCAGCGGTGGCGTCGTCAACCACGGACCCGTCGAAGGCGTTCTCGAAGATAACCACGCCCGGCCCGTCGGTCAACGCCCGGATCAGCTCGGACTGCAGCAGTCTGCGGCCGGCGCCGGCGGTGGGGAAGGAACCGGCGGCGTAGACGGGCACCCCGACGCGGACGTCGTTCGCGTGGGGGTAGTCGGCCGGGTCGGTGTCGCGCAGTACCCGCGTGCGGAACTCCTCGAGGCTGCAGTCGGCGTCCTCGATCCAGGTGCGCGTCGCCGAGGTGACAGACGAAAGGGTCATGGTCAAAGTGTTGCTGTGTGATGGACCACAATCAACAGCAATAATCCATCAAAAACCCCTCAGGCCGTAGGGTGATTTCGGCGCGCTCGTGGTCGGTGAGCGGTCATGAGCGCGCCGAAATCACAAGGAGACGGCGATGGCACACCGGTACAAGGTCCGCGAGATCGCTCAGCAGTGCGGGCTGAGCGAGGCGACGGTGGATCGTGTGCTCAACGACCGGCCCGGGGTTCGGGAGAACACCCGCGCCGAGGTGCTGCAGGCCATCGCCGACCTCGACAAACAGCGGGCGCAGCTCCGTCTCAACGGCAGGCGCTATCTGATCGACGTGGTGATGCAGACGCCGACGCGCTTCTCCGACGCATTCCGATCGGCCGTCGAGGCCGAATTGCCCTCGTTCGCCCCGGCGATGTTGCGGGCGCGGTTTCACCTGTGGGAAAGCGGAGCGACAGCGGCGACGGTGGAACAGTTGGCGAATCTGCGCGGCAGCCACGGTGTGATCCTCAAGGCGCCCGACGAGCCGGAGGTCGCCGACGCCATCGATCAACTGGTCGCGGCGGGCACTCCGGTGGTCACCTATACAACTGATGTCCCCGGCAGCATGCGGTGCGGTTATGTCGGCATCGACAACCACGCGGCGGGCGTCACCGCGGCGTACCTGATCAGGCAGTGGTTGGGGCCGTCGGAGGCTGATGGCGCACGCGCCGTGCTCATCACGGTGTCCCGGAACGTGTTTCGCGGGGAGGGGGAGCGCGAGGTCGGATTTCGCGCCGGCTTGCGCGGGTCGGGTCTGCACGTAGTCGACGTCACCGACAGCGACGGCATCGACGCCACCAACGAGCGGTTGGTGCTCGACGCGTTGCACCAGAACCCCGGAATCGAGGCGGTCTACTCCGTGGGGGGCGGCAACACCGCGACGGTCGCTGCGTTCGACAAGGTGCAACGTGCCTGCAAGGCGTTCGTGGCCCATGACCTCGACGCCGATAACCGGCGCTTGCTGCGGGAAGGGCGCCTCTCGGTGGTCCTGCACAACGACCTGCGCGCTGATGCTCGACTGGCGTTGCGGATGATCCTGCAGGAGCGTGGTGCGCTGCCGGCTGAGCCGGTGCGAGCGGTCCCGGTCCAGGTTGTCACGCCGTACAACATTCCCGGTTGACAATGTAACGCTGTGCGGCCGCACAGCATCGTGCGGCCGCGAGTTGTGGGTGCGCCGACCACGGTCTTAGACTTCGATTGCCAGCAAAAGTGACGAAAACCACAAATTTGTCTCAACTGTGTGGCAGCCGGGTTCGTGAGCAGGGGATTCGGGAGGCCGGTGGCGGGGTGTCGGGCCCCACCAGCGTGAAGCCTCACCTAAGGAAAGTGCAATAATCGGTACTACGAGTGACATCAACTCTGGTGGCTGATAACCCGACGGTGCGTTCGCGCGGACAGCGCCGGGGTACGCCCTAGTCAGCAGAGCGCAGATGGTCATATTTGTTCACAGGCGAAAGGCGGGGACGTGGGTCCGATCGACGACGGAACCAAGTCGCAACCTAGGGAAAAGTTGGAGAAGGTCGTCATCCGGTTCGCCGGTGACTCCGGTGACGGCATGCAGCTGACCGGCGACCGCTTCACCTCCGAGGCGGCGCTGTTCGGTAACGACCTCGCCACCCAGCCCAACTACCCGGCTGAGATCCGGGCGCCACAGGGCACGCTGCCCGGCGTCTCGTCGTTCCAGATCCAGATCGCCGATTACGACATCCTCACCGCGGGAGACCGCCCCGACGTCCTCGTCGCGATGAACCCGGCCGCGTTGAAGGCCAATATCGACGATCTGCCGCGTGGCGGTCTCATCATTGCCAACTCCGACGAGTTCACTAAGCGGAACCTGGCCAAGGTGGGTTACGAGTCGAATCCGCTGGAGTCCGAAGAGCTGTCTGACTACAACGTGCAGGCCGTCGCGATGACATCGCTGACGCTGGGCGCCGTCGAAGCCATCGGCTCTTCCAAGAAGGACGGCCAGCGCGCCAAGAATATGTTCGCGCTCGGGCTGCTGTCGTGGATGTACGGCCGGCCGATCGAGACCAGCGAGACCTTCATCCGGGAGAAGTTCGCCCGCAAGCCCGACGTGGCCGAGGCCAACGTGCTGGCGCTCAAGGCCGGCTGGAACTACGGCGAGACCACCGAGGCCTTCGCGACCACCTATGAGGTGGCACCGGCCAAGCTGAAGTCCGGCGAGTACCGCCAGATCTCGGGAAACACCGCGCTGGCGTACGGCTTGGTGGCCGCGGGCCAGCTCGCCGACCTGCAGGTGATGCTCGGCAGCTACCCGATCACGCCGGCGTCGGACATCCTGCACGAGCTGTCCAAGCACAAGAACTTCAACGTCCTGACCTTCCAGGCAGAAGACGAGATCGCCGGCATCGGCTCGGCCATCGGTGCCTCCTACGGCGGCGCGCTCGGCGTGACCACCACCTCGGGCCCCGGCATCTCGCTGAAGTCCGAGGCCATCGGCCTGGCCGTGATGACCGAGCTGCCGCTGGTGATCATCGACGTGCAGCGCGGCGGTCCGTCGACGGGTCTGCCCACCAAGACCGAGCAGGCTGACCTGCTGCAGGCGATGTTCGGCCGCAACGGCGAGTCGCCGGTCGCGGTGATCGCGCCGCGGTCTCCGTCGGACTGCTTCGACATCGCGGTGGAGGCAGTGCGTATCGCGATCAAGTACCACACCCCGGTGATCGTGCTGTCCGACGGCGCCATCGCCAACGGCAGCGAGCCGTGGCGCATCCCCGACATCGCGAGTTACCCGAAGATCGAGCACACCTTCGCCAAGGAGGGTGACCGCTTCCAGCCGTATGCGCGGAATCCGCAGACCCTGGCCCGCCAGTTCGCGATCCCCGGAACCCCGGGGCTCGAGCACCGCATCGGCGGTCTGGAGTCGGCCAACGGTTCCGGCAACATCTCCTACGACCCGGCCAACCACGATCTGATGGTGCGGCTGCGGCAGGAGAAGATCGCCGGCATCGACGTGCCTGATCTGGAGGTCGACGACCCCAGCGGCGAAGCGGAACTCCTGATCGTCGGCTGGGGCAGCTCATACGGTCCCATCGGTGAAGCGTGCCGCCGCGCCCGCCGTAAGGGCATCAAGGTCGCGCACGCCCACATGCAGTACCTCAACCCGTTCCCGGCCAACCTCGAAGAGGTGCTGCGCAAGTACCCGAAGGTGGTCGCCCCGGAGATGAACCTCGGCCAGCTGGCGCTGCTGCTGCGCGGCCGGTTCCTGGTGGACGTCCAGTCGGTGACCAAGGTGCAGGGCATGGCGTTCCTTGCCGATGAGGTCGAAGGCATCATTGATTCCGCCATCGACGGGACGCTTGCCGAAAAAGAACGCGACAAGGGCAAACTCGCCCGGCTGGCCGCTGTGATCGCTGAGCCGGTCGCCACTGGTGTAGGAGCGGATTCATGACTGATCTGATGGGCAGCCTCAACGGAACGGACCTGGGTCTGACTCCTGGTCTTTCCAAGACTGCCGGCGTACCGACCACTGACCAGCCCATGAAGGGCAAGGACTTCACCAGCGACCAAGAGGTCCGGTGGTGCCCCGGTTGCGGTGACTACGTCATCCTCAACACCATCCGGAACTTCCTGCCGGAGCTCGGCCTGCGGCGCGAGAACATGGTCTTCGTCAGCGGTATCGGCTGCTCCAGCCGGTTCCCGTATTACCTGGAGACCTACGGGCTGCACTCGATCCACGGCCGTGCGCCGTCGATCGCCACCGGTCTGGCGCTGGCGCGCGACGACCTCTCGGTGTGGGTCGTCACCGGTGACGGCGACGCGTTGTCCATCGGCGGCAACCACCTGATTCACGCGTTGCGCCGCAACATGAACATCACGATCCTGCTGTTCAACAACCGGATCTACGGGTTGACCAAGGGCCAGTATTCGCCGACGTCCGAGGTCGGCAAGGTCACCAAGTCGACGCCGATGGGCTCCCTGGACCATCCGTTCAACCCGGTGTCGCTGGCACTGGGTGCCGAGGCGACCTTCGTAGGTCGTGCGCTGGACTCCGATCGCGCGGGCTTGACCGAGGTGTTGCGCGCAGCTGCCGAGCACCGCGGTGCGGCCATCGTGGAGATCCTGCAGGACTGCCCGATCTTCAATGACGGCTCTTTCGACGTGCTCCGCAAGGAAGGCGCTGAGGAGCGGGTCATCCGCGTCAAGCAGGGCGAGCCGATCACTTTCGGTGCGAACGGCGAGTACGCCGTCGTGCGTAACGGTTTCGGTCTCGATGTCGCCAAGACCGCGGATGTGTCGACCGAGGAGATCGTGGTGCACGACGCCACCCTCAAGGACCCGGCATACTCGTTCGCGCTCTCGCGCCTCAGTGACCAGAACCTCGAGCACACGGTGATGGGCATTTTCCGTCAGGTGAGCCGGCCGACGTACAACGACGCAGCCCGCCATCAGGTGGCCAGCGCGATGGAAAGCCTGCCGCACGACACCGCTGCACTGCAGTCGCTGCTGCGCGGCCGCGATACCTGGACCGTGGAGTAGCGGGGGCGTACTCTAACCGCCATGTCTGACCTCGCCGGTGTCGTACTGGCGGGAGGTGCGTCGCGGCGGATGGGCCGGGACAAAGCCACAGTGGTCGTCGACGGGCCGTCCGGGTCCAAGACGATGGTCGAACATGTGGTGGCCGCTTTGGCGGCCCGCTGCGATCCCCTTTTTGTCATTGCCGCACCTGGCCAGGCGCTGCCGGCTCTGCCGGCGACCATCCTGCGCGATGAGCTTCTGGGTGTGGGTCCGCTGTTGGCCACTGGCCGCGGTCTGCGTGCGGCTGCCGACGCCGGCGCCGAGTGGGCGTTCGTGTGTGCGGTGGACATGCCGCAGATGACCCCAGAGCTGATCGATGAGCTGGTCGAACACGTCGGAGCCGACGTGGTTCTGCCGTGGGACGGGCGTGACCATTACCTGGCGGGGCTCTACCGGACTGCCCTGGCCGCCCGCATCGACGAGTTGATCCTGGCGGGGGAGCGCAGCATGCGTGCCCTTGCCGACACCGTCAATACTCAGCGCATTGTGATGCCGGAGTCGCCGGCGTTGGCCAACGTCAATACGGCGGCGCAGCTCAGCTAGCCCAGGCAAACTCGCCGCATTTGGTGAGTGGCGTCGCCATGGACAAGCCCTTCGACAGCGGTGGGAGACCGCCGCGGCTGCATCTGATGGTGCGGAATCTCAAATACCTTCTGCTGCACTACGTTCGGGTGTAACCGGGCTGATTCGGACGGAATCGCGCACCGGGCAACCCTTGTTTGCTGATTCAGCATCATGGTGATTTCTCACGTTCCGCTGGGACTGGAGCTTGCTCGGCTGAATGTCGCGCCTCAGGAACAGGGCACTTTACGAAGCGGAGAGGCCGGCGGCATCGAAAGATGCGGTAGTGCAGCATGATTCGTAATCAAATTGCGCCTGAATATCGAATTGTGGTCGCTGTGAGCTACTTCGGCTCTCGATGTATCGACTCGGGCCCCATGTGGCCGAGATGTATGTAAAGCATTGCAGTGCAACGTATGTGGCAAACCGGGTGATTGAGATCCCCGCTGGCTCGGCTACCGCGTGTCAGCAAAGATGTTGACAGTGAACGCATTGTGCAATCCAAACCCGTCTTTTCACATGCGTAACTTCTTCACCAGCAGCCAATCTGGTTCCCGTGCAAATCAATTGGACCAGTTGTGCCGGGTGGTCTGGTTCACAAAATGGTGGTGAGTTGGGTCACCTTTGTGATGAACGTGAGGTGAGGGGGTACGTACCCCCAATTCGCCGTTGACCTGCGAAGACCGCTACGGAACTTTGCCGTTACCTGGCCGTGATCAAACCGAGACAAGCCGTTCGCTGATGTGACTCGCCGCGGATTCGCCCGTACGGTCCATTTGTCCCCAACGGGAGCAAACAATCACATAACCAGCAACCTTGCGTATGAGTGGGAGTGGTGCGGGCCGGACCGGCCCCGCCGCCGCTGAGCGAGAGCCAGTGGGCAATGCGCCTCCCCTGTTGTGCCTGACCGAGATGGCACGACCCGATGAACAGGTCACCAAGAGACCAGCACAACCCACCTTGCGGTGGGTGTGGTTATGGCGCGCGCGTATCGAGAGGAACAAATGTTGCAGAACTTCCGCAAGAAACTGACGATGGCGGCGATCGGTGGGGCGCTCATGGTAGCGCCGGTCGCCTTCAGTGCCGGAACCGCGAATGCGGACAGTGTGAACTGGGATGCCGTGGCTGCGTGTGAGTCCGGCGGTAACTGGGCGATCAACACCGGCAATGGTTACTTCGGGGGTCTGCAGTTCACCATGAGCACCTGGAAAGCCAACGGCGGCCACGGTTCACCGCACTCTGCCAGCCGTGAGGAGCAGATCCGGGTAGCCGAGAACGTACTGCGGTCCCAGGGCATCGGCGCATGGCCGGTGTGCGGCCGCCGGGGCTAGAAAGATCCGATCCGTCCGAAGGATCCGAAAAGGCCGCCGTTGCTGGGCTTGCGCCCAGCCCGGCGGCCTTTTCGATGCCGTCGACGACGACTCAGTAGGGCAGTCGGAAGGCTGAGCCGGCTGCCACGGTCGCCAGGTGGCGGGTCAGTACTGCCTCGGGAATCAGCCCCGACGCGCGGCCCGCGAGCGCGCTGAGCGCGGCCGGACGCAGATTCAGCAATTTACCGATCAAGGCCGACTCGCGGACCAGCGATGTTGTCCGTGGCCGACGTGTGGCGGCGAAGTGCGAGAACGCTCCTGCTATGTCAGGAGCCTGCGCGACCAGGAATGCCAGGGTGGCGGCGTCTTCGAGGCCCTGGCAGCCGCCCTGGCCCAGGTGGGGCCGCATCGGATGGGCGGCGTCACCGACGAGGACGACCGGGCCTCGGGTCCACTGCCGCGCGGAAGCCCGGTCGTAGAGGTCGTTGCGCAGGACCTCTCCGGGCGCCGTCGCGCCGATGATGGCCGAGACCGGATCGGCCCACCCGCCGAACCTGGTCGCCAGATACGGCAGTTCTCCTTCGGGAGCGAACCTGCCTTCCGGCGCACGTTCTGATGCAAACCAGTAGGTGAGATCGTCTCCGAGGGGGACATGGCCCACCACCGCACCCGGTGCCAGCGTCTCTCCGGCCAATTCGGCGTCCAGACGGTACCGGGCGACTCCGCGCCATGCCGTGTAGCCCGCGTACCGGTGCGGCAGTGTTCCGTTGAGGTGTTGGGCCACGACGGAATGCGTGCCGTCGGCTCCGACCACCGCCGCGGCATGGATGTCGGAGTTGTCTGACAGCGACAGTCGGACGCCCTCGGCGGTCAGCAGCAGCGCAGTGACGGTGGTGCCGAAGCGGATCGTGCCCGGGGTCAGCGCGCCGGCGAGGATGTCGGCAAGGGTGCCTCGGCGAACCACGACCAGGGGTTCCCCGAGGGCTGTGGTCAGGCGTTCGGTCGCGGGCCTGCGCAGCCATGAGCCGTCGTACCAGCGCAACGCTCCGCCGGTGACCCGTCCGCCCGCGGCCCGTACCGCATCCCCGAGCCCGATCTCGTCGAGGGCCGCCAACGCGTTGGGCCAGATGCTGATGCCCGCGCCAGATGAGGTGTCGGTGCGTGCCTCGAGCACTGTGACCGAGCATCCCCGGCGTTGCAGTGCCGCGGCGGTGGCCAACCCGGCGATGCCCGCCCCGACGACGACGAACTGTTCGCTCACCCGACGACGGTACGTCGCCGACGGCAGCTGCAATCTGTCAAGCGGCCGAGACGTCGGATTCACACCGACGAAACGAGGTGATGATTTCCTGACAGGCAACAACGTCTACCGGTGGTACGGCGTCGCAGCATTCGACGGAAGGCCCGATGAAACCCGACCTGGAGTTGACCAGCGTGCCGACCTGGGCCACCACCGCCTGCCGGCCCAGCGCGGACCTGACGGGAAAATACTGGACGATCGTCGGCTTCGGAGCCGAAGCAGAGCCCATGGTGGGCACCTGGACCGCGCAGCTGTCCGGGGTTGACTCGCAGGCCGCCATCCGAATCCACAGAGTCGGAGCTCACGACGACGCGGCGGCCGCCGCGGCGGTGTCCTCTGATCTGGGTGATGCGGTGGTGGGCTGGCGGCTGATGATTGCCGGGCCGGCGGATGCCTGCCTGCGACTGCGGGCGCATGCGTTGCGGTCCGGGGTGGCCGACGACGAGATGCTGGTGGCCAGCACCTCCGTGGGAGTCCGTGAAGTCGTGTGCGTGCACTGCGGTGTGCGCACTCGTACGGCCGCGGACCTCGAGGGTGTGGTTGCATGCACCGGCTGTCGCCGCAATCTCTTTGTCTACTACCACGTTTCACGTCTGAAAGGCGCCCACCTGGGGTTCATGGTGGACGCCGAGAAGGTGAGTTCGCGGTGACCACCCTGGAACTGGTGGTCCGCGCCGTCGACGACAGTGTGCCCGGAATCCGCACGCTGACCCTCGCTCGGACCGACGGGGCAGAATTGCCGTCATTCACCCCGGGCAGCCATATCGTCATCGAGTGCGCTGGTCCAAAGGGTTTGGCCAATGCCTACTCGCTGACATCGGACAGCGTGGCGCCCCACGAGTATGTGGTGTCGGTCCTGGAATGCCCGGGCGGCGCCGGCGGCTCGCACTGGATTCACCACGAACTGGCGGTCGGGGACAGCGTCGTCACCCGCCCGCCTCGCAGCGCATTCGCCCCGGTGCTGCGGGCGCGCCGGCACCTGCTGATCGCCGCCGGCATCGGCATCACTCCGATGGTGTCGCATCTGCGCAGCGCACAGCGATGGGGACGGCAGGTTGCGGTGCTGTATCTGCACCGGGAAGGCCGGGGTGCCTACGTCGAGGAGGTCAAATCCCTCACCGACGAGGCCCGGATCTATACCGAGCGCTCGTCATTCCTGGCGGACTTACCGGCCACCCTGGCCGGCCAGCCTTTCGGCACCCACCTCTATGTGTGTGGCCCGGGCCCGTTCATCGACGATGTGGTGGCCTCGGCAGGGGCGTGGGGTTGGCCCACGAGTCGCATTCACCTGGAGCGCTTCGGTATCGATGCTCTAGACCCCGGGGAGCCGTTCGAGGTCACGCTGGCTGGTAGTGGTGAGACTTTTGTCGTCGCGTCCGGAGCCTCACTACTGGAGACGCTCGAGGCGCGGGGCCACGACATTCCCAACCTGTGCCGCCGGGGCGTGTGCGGGGAGTGCCGGATCGCGGTGTCAGGTGGGCTGATTCTGCACCGCGACCTCTATCTGTCCGACGCCGAGAAAGAGGCCGGCGACTCCCTGATGAGCTGCGTGTCGCGGGCTACGGGCGACCGCTTGGAACTGTCCCTGTGATCAAAGGACCCGCACGTGACATTGACTCCTGAGCTGATCTCAGCTCCAGACCTGTTGTCCACCTTCCCTTTTCCGTTCGCCGCCGACACCTACCGTTACAGCACGAACGTCGAGCCCGCCGGCAGTGCGGTGCTCACCCCGGCCGGACAGTGGGGCCGGCGGGTCATCGACATCGACAGCGAGTACGAGCGCGAACTCGCCGAACGACAGCGTGTCCTGGCGCAGGACCCCAGCCGATGCACCGTGCTGCCGCACATGCGGACCGCCTGCTGGGACGTCATGTTGACATTGATGACCGAGATGGCGACCGCCTACCCCGACTCGATGTCACTGACTCGGGAGGGGCCCACCTGGCGCTGGCGCAACGAAAGAATCGGATTGGCAGCTGATTTCGTCATCGGTGAGGAGTCGACCTTGCCCGCCGAGCCATTGGCGTTCATCGCCGCGCAGGTGCAGGAGGACATCGTGCTGCTGGACCAGCGCGACGGCGACCTGTTCGGTGACGCGGGTGTGGTGACGTTTGCCGCCGATTGGTCGTTTGGCTTCGACGTCGGGATGACCTTCCTGGAAATCCACGGCCCCGTGCCGCGGCTGCGTGAAACCGGTGTGATCACCCGGGCTCGGGAGTTCCTGATGCGACTGCAACCCAATGAAACCTATCGCCGCACCAACTGGTCGATGACCGTGGGTCGGCGGCTCGACGTCTCCACCGAGCGCTATCCCGAGTGGGGACCGGAACGGGCAAGGATCGGTACGGCCGATGATGAGACCTTCGGCCGGCTGGTGCATTTGCGGGTGGAGGTCCAGCACCTGATTCGGCTGCCGGAATCGGGTGCCATCTGTTTTCTGATCCGCACCTACATGCTGCCGCTGGCGGACCTGGTCACCATCGAGCCCTGGCGCGCCCGTGCTGCCGCCGTGATCGCCGAGTTGCCGGACGACATGGCCGAATACAAAGGCATCAGCTCCTACCGCGACCGTGCTGTGCAGTGGCTGCACGCTCGCGCCCCGAAGTAGCCCATAGACAGAAACTCGCGCGTTCCCTCCGAGGAAACGCGCGAGTTCCTGGCCGCTCGCGAGGTCAGTACACAGGTGGTTCGCCCTCGGCGGCGGGTCCCGCTTCGATCGGCGTGTGCTCGATGATCGCCTTGTAGGCCCGGTTCTCGTGCTGGATCATCCGGACGAAGAACCCGATGAAGAGCAGCACCGCGAGGATGAACGCGATCCACACGCCGAGTGAGTAGCCACCGAACGTGAATACCACCGTCGCATCGTCATAGGAATCGATCGGACTGAACATCTACTTCCTCTCCTCCAGGACAACAACTGCGTGGACTCCGTTTGCCGGCATCGAGGTGACCGGAATGCCTTCCGGGTACGGGGTGGCCGGGACCTCGGTCAAATCGAGGCCTTGCAATTCGACCTCTGCCGGAATGCGCAGCATTCCCACCTTCTTCATGAGTAGCGAGACCAGGTAGGCGGGGATGAACCCCAGGGCGGCGAACACCACCGCACCAATTGCCTGGCCCCAGAATGAAATCGACGGATTGCCATCGGTATTCGGGTAGCCCGCGAGGAAGATGCCGGCCATCAGCACGGAGTACAGTCCGATACCGCCGTGGACGGTGACCGCACCCACCACGTCGTCGATCTTGAACTTCTCCATGAGCTTTCCGAAGTAGGGGATCAGTGCGCCCGCGCCCAGCGCGATGATGAAGCCCAGGGCCGGATGGTAGAGGTCCATACCGGAGGCGACGCCGATGACACCGGCCAGGCCGCCGGAGATCGTCCAGAACGGTTCGCCCCGCGAGGTGACGTAGGCACCGATGATGCCACCGGCCAGTCCCATCAGTGTGTTGAAGGCGAAGGCCGACAACGTGGTTGGGCTGCCGTAAATGGTCGCGTATCCGTCGGGACCGTAGATGACGCAGCCCATCAGGAAGCCGAAGAAACCGGTGAAGATGAGCATCAGTCCCAGCATTGTCAACGGCAGGTTGTGCGGCCGGATGGTGACCGCAGTGCCGTCTTCGCGGAATTTGCCGATCCGTGGGCCGAGGTTGATCAGCACGCCGAGAGTGGCGAAACCGGCGATCATGTGCACGCAGCCGGCGGCACCGACATCATGGAAACCGAGCTCGGTGAGCATCCAGCCGGCCCCGTGCCAGCCCCAGGCCGCGCCGATGATCCAGACGACCGATCCGACGAGCACCGTCAGGACGAGGAACGCGCTGGTGCGAATGCGCTCCAGCACAGCGCCGGACATGATCGACCCGGTGGTGGCGGCGAACAGTGCGAACGCACCCCAGAAGATGCCACTGGCGGGGTCGGCGATATTGGGTCCCATGTTGTCGCTCCACGGCAGAGCGGCCTTGGCCGCGTCCGTCATCTCGATGAAGCCACTGGGCATCGCGTTGTAAAGGAACCATCCGACGAAAAAGAAGGACGCGACGATCGTCGCGAAGGCCAACAGGTTCTTCATCGCCGTTGCCAGTACGTTCTTGGAGCGTGAGGCGCCCACTTCGTACGCGAGGAAGCCGGCGTGGATGAGCATCATCAGGGCGATGGACATCCAGTAGAAGAACTCGTTGTTGACCGCAGTCATGGACGACAGTGCGTCCTCGACTTCAGGTGTCACAGGAACCTCCGCCTATATTTCGTGAACACGTGTGGTTTCTCCAGAGTGTTCGGGGGGTACTGCGGGTTTACGAGGCTTGACGCTAGCTGTGAGGATGTGTCCCGACTGTCACGGCGCGTTAATTTGCCGTGAAGTCGTGCGCGCGAGAACAAGCAACGTCGATGTCCCCGGTCATGGTCGGCCGGAAACGTTTCCGAGCCCGGCTGTGGTCTGCGCACCGCCGCGGCCCGAGACCTGAATCTCATGACGTCGTCACGTGTGCGTAACGAGGCCGTGTTTACCTTCGGTGTACATCATCTACCCATAAGAAACTGCGGAAGGGGTGGCCGAATGGCAGCTCCCACAGGTCTGGCGCAGGCGGCGAAGGAGTCGGGGACCCGGTTCATCCTCGCCCTGTTCGTCGATCTGCGCGGCAAGCCGTGTGCCAAACTCGTGCCCGTCGAAGCAGTCGAGCAGTTGGCTACCGAGGGCGTCGGTTTCGCCGGCTACGCGGTGGGCGCCATCGGCCAGGAACCCAAAGACCCTGATCTGATGGCCATTCCGGACCCGGCGTCGTTCACCCCGATCCCGTTCATCAAGGACGGGTTGGCCATCGTGCACTGCGACCCCCATGTCGAGGGCAAGCCGTGGCCATTCGCACCACGGGTCATCCTGAAGTCGATGTTGCGGCGGGCGGCCGACAGTGACCTGACCGCCTACGTCGGCGCTGAGGTCGAATACTTCCTGCTGCGCCGCGACGCGGAGGGCACCTTGCATACCGCGGATCCGGGCGATGTCGCGGACCAGCCCTGTTACGACGCCCGCGGAGTCACCCGCATGTTCGACCACCTCTCCGGAATCTCCACAGCGATGAACTCCCTGGGCTGGGGCAACTATGCCAACGACCACGAAGACGGCAACGGCCAGTTCGAGCAGAACTTCACCTACTCCGATGCCTTGACCACCGCCGACCGGGTGGTGACGCTGCGCTACCTGCTGACGATGCTGGCCGAGCAGCGCGGCATGATCGCCACGTTCATGGCCAAGCCGTTCGGCGACCACACCGGCAGCGGCTTGCACCTGCACATGTCACTGCGCGGAAAAGACGACGCCACAGTGTTTCCCGCCGTCGCCGACACACCTGACCCGCGAGGGCTGGGGCTTTCGCCCACCGCATACAGCTTCCTGGCCGGCATTCTGGAACACGCATGCGCATTGCAGGCCGTGGTGGCTCCCACTGTCAACTCCTACAAGCGCACCGGCGCGGTCGCGACCACCTCGGGCGCCAGTTGGGCGCCACGGCACGCCACCTACGGCGGCAACGACCGAACCCATTACATCCGGGTCCCCGACGATCAGCGCATCGAACTGCGCGGTCCGGACGGCTCGGCCAATCCGTACCTGGCGATCGCGGCAGCTCTGGGCGCCGGGCTGGACGGCATCAAGCGCAATCTGGATCCGGGCGAACCCGGCGCGTCGACCGCGCAACGGCTGCAACCACTTCCGTTGACGCTCCTGCATGCCATCGATGCCCTCGAGGCCGACGACGTGATCCTCGGCGCACTCGACGGCGCGGGGGAGGGGGTTGGCAAGTACTTCGCCAACCTCAAACGGGAGGAGTTCTTCTCCTGGCATCGCGAAGTGACGCCGTGGGAGATCGACCGTTACCTGCAGGCGTTCTGAGGCGCTGCTTTCCGACCCGCTCTGCGGCACAAGGAGATTGTTGATGTGTGGAATCGTGGGTTTGCATCTGCGAAACCCTGAGTTGTACCCGCGGCTGGGTGAGTTGCTCACCGGGATGCTGTGTGAAATGGGCGAACGTGGCTCGGACTCGGCCGGTGTCGCGGTGTACGGCGACCCTACGTGGTCGCCGGAAGGCCACGCCACGGTGTCCTTGCTGGAGGTGGACCCCGCCGAGGCCGAGGCGTTGGCAGGCGTGTTGACCGACGCGTTGGGGGCGGCGGTGACGGTGCTGCCCTTGGCCGACACGGTCGTTGTCCATGCGCCGGTGGCCACCGAGGCGCTGTTGGCCGGCTGCCGGGCTGCGGCCCCCACCGCCCTGATCGCCGGATTCGGCCGAGATGTCGCTGTGCTCAAAGGTGTTGGGCACCCTCGCGACCTGGCGCGGCGGTACGGGCTGGCGCAGGCGCAGGGTTGGCAAGGCGTCGGACACACCAGGATGGCCACCGAATCGGCGGTCGACGCCGCCGGGTGCCATCCCTACGCGGTGGGTCCGGATCAGTGCCTGGTGCACAACGGTTCGTTCGCCAACCATGCGACCATCCGGCGGGGTTTGCGCGCCGCCGGCGTGCCGTTCGACAGTGACAACGACACCGAGGTCGGTGCCCGCTACGTCGCGCATCAGCTGGCCGAAGGTGCTGACGTCGAGTTGGCGCTCAAACGGTTGTGCGCCGAATTCGACGGTTTCTACACACTCTTGGTCTCAAACTCGGACTCCTTCGCTGTCGTGCGCGACGCGATCGCGTGCAAGCCTGCTGTCGTCGCCGAAACCACCGACTGGGTGGCCATGGCGTCGGAGTACCGCGCCCTGGTGGGCTTGCCCGGCATCGAGAACGCCCACTTGTTCGAACCTGAGCCCGAGGTGGTGTACGCATGGAGCCGGTGATGTCCGACGGGCTCGAGACCGTCTTCGACCTGAAGCAGACGAGTGTTCGGGAAGTCAACGCCGCGTTGCATTCTGCGGCTGTCGCAGGATCCTATGTGATCGAGAATCCCGCCGGTGCCCACAACCTGGCTGTCGGTGTCGACGCTGCGGTGCGGGTGCGCATCGCCGGGCACGTGGGGTATTACGCGGCGGGGATGAACAAGCACGCCGAGGTCACCATCGAAGGTAACGCCGGCGTCGGAGTCGCAGAGAACATGATGAGCGGCACGGTGGTGGTCAAAGGCAATGCATCGCAGTCCGCGGGCGCCACCGCGCACGGTGGCCTGCTGGTGATCGAGGGCGACGCCGCTGCACGGTGCGGCATTTCGATGAAGGGCGTCAACGTCGTCGTCGGGGGCAACGCCGGGCACATGAGTGCCTTCATGGCGCAGCGCGGCACCCTGGTGGTACGAGGCGATGTCGGTGACGCACTGGGGGATTCGATCTATGAGGCGCGCCTCTACGTGCGCGGTGAGGTCTCCTCGCTGGGCGCAGACTGTGTAGCCAAACCGATGAACGACGAACACCATGCGGAGCTGGCGGCGCTGCTCAAGGATGCGGGCTTCGGTGACGACACCAGCGCCTACACCCGCTACGGTTCGGCCCGCTCGCTGTACCACTTCCACGTCGACAACGCCGGGTCCTACTGACCTGTGTTACGCGTCCGACGACATCTTTGATGCGAGGAGAACCACCGCATGAGCGAGCAACCCATGAACAACGACGACCGCGCCCGGCGCGGCCTGCGGGAATCGGCGACCTTCGACCGCGCCACCATCAACGACATCCAGCGTGCCGCTGCCACCGGCGTCTACGACATCCGCGGCTGGGGCGCCAAGCGGCCGCTACCGCACTTCGACGACCTGGTCTTCCTGGGTGCGAGTATGTCTCGGTACCCACTGGAGGGTTATCGGGAACGCTGCAACACGGACGTGATATTGGGCAGTCGACATGCCAAACACCCGCTGCACCTGAGCATTCCGATCACCATCGCGGGCATGAGCTTTGGTTCGCTGTCGGCCAACGCCAAGGAGGCGCTGGGCCGCGGCGCCAGCGAGGTCGGCACCTCGACCACCACCGGCGACGGCGGGATGACCCCGGAAGAACGGGGCCAGAGCAAGAGTTTGGTGTACCAGTACCTGCCCAGCCGGTACGGGATGAACCCCGACGACCTACGCAAGGCCGACGCGATCGAGATCGTCCTCGGCCAGGGAGCGAAGCCGGGTGGCGGCGGGATGTTGTTGGGGCAGAAGATCACCGAGCGGGTCGCGGGCATGCGGGACCTGCCTGAAGGTATCGACCAGCGCAGTGCGTGCCGGCACCCGGACTGGACGGGTCCCGACGATCTCACCATCAAGATCGCCGAACTGCGGGAGCTCACCGACTGGGAAAAGCCCATCTACGTCAAGATGGGGGCGTCGCGGACGTACTACGACGTCAAACTCGCCGTCCATGCCGGCGCTGACGTCGTCGTCGTCGACGGTATGCAGGGCGGCACCGCTGCCACCCAGAGCGTGTTCATCGAGCACGTCGGCATCCCGACGTTGGCTGCGATCCCGCAGGCGGTGCAGGCGTTGCAGGAACTGGACGTGTATCGGAGCGGAGAGGGATCGGTTCAGCTGATCGTCTCCGGCGGCATCCGCAGCGGTGCCGACGTCGCCAAGGCGCTGGCGCTGGGTGCCGACGCCGTGGCGATCGGTACCGCAGCGCTGATCGCGCTGGGCGACAACGACCCTCGGTGGTCTGCCGACTACGAGGCAATGGGTTCGGCGGCCGGCTTCTACGACGACTTCCAGGACGGCCGCGATCCCGCAGGCATCACCACCCAGGATCCCGAACTGGCCGCGCGACTGGACCCGGTCGAGGCCGGCCGGCGACTGGCCAACTATCTGCGGGTGCTCACCATGGAGACCCAGACCATCGCCCGGGCGTGTGGCAAATCCCATGTCCAGCATCTGGAACCCGAAGACCTGGTGGCGCTGAGCATCGAAGCGGCCGCCATGGCGCGCATCCCGCTGGCGGGTACGAATTGGATTCCCGGCCATGCCTGAGGTGATCGTCATCGGTGGTGGGCTCGAAGGTGCTGCCACCGCATGGGCGCTGGCTCGACGCGGGGTCACCGACGTGCTGGTACTCGAACGCGCCACCGTCGGTGCGGGGATGACCGGTAAGTCCAGCGGGATCGTGCGGTGCCACTACGGCGTGAGCTCGCTGGCGGCGATGAGTCAGTACGGGCTCGAGATCTTGGAATCCGCCGAGCAACAGTTCTGTCAACCTGTCGGCTTCCATCGCACGGGTTATGTGGTGGGAGTGGGCGATGGTGATGTCGACGCACTCGATGCCAACCTGGCGACCCAGCGTGCGGTGGGCGTACAGACCGAACGGATCGACGAATCCGATGTCGCAAAGCTCTGGCCCACTGCCTATCTCGGAGACTTCGCGGGCTTCGCCTACGAGCCCCGCGGTGGATACGGCGACGCGTACATGACCGCCCAGGCGTTCGCGGCCACGGCCCGCGCCGCCGGGGTGAAGATCCGACAGGGCGCGGCGGTTGCCGAGATCGTCGTCGAAACCGGCCAGGTGCGTGGGGTGCGTTTGCGTGACGGCGAGGCCATCACCGGCGGCAATGTTGTGTTGGCCACCGGCGTCTGGTCGCCGTCGTTCCTCAACGCGTTGGGACTGGACCTACCGATCACCGTGGTGCGCGAGCAGATCGTGATGCTCAAACCGCCCGTCGACGTGGCCGATGTCGACCGACTGCCGGTGTTCTCCGACCTGGTGTCGCTGCAGTACGTACGTCCCGACATCGGTGGCGAAATCCTCTTCGGCAACAGCGATCTGGACACGATCGAGACCGCTGACCCGGACGCCTACAGCAACCGCGCCGACAGCGATTTCCTGGCCGGCACCGTCGAGAAGCTCTCGCACCGGTTCCCTGGTCTGGCCGACGGTGCCGTGGCGTCCACCTACGCCGGCTGCTACGACGTCACCCCGGACTTCAACCCGGTGATGTCGCGGACACCGATCGCGGGCCTGGTACTGGCGGTCGGGTTCAGCGGGCACGGTTTCAAGATCGCGCCCGCGGTCGGGCGACTGGTTGCCGACCTGGTGATCGACGGGGTGAGCAGCGATCCCCGGATCCCGGAGTCCGACTTCCGGCTGAGCCGCTTCGCCGAGGGGCAGCCATTGACGAGCCCGCATCCCTATTCTGCCGCGGGTCAGCTGCGGTGAGTCCGCAGCAGGCGCGGACCGCAGCCCGCCCCGGGTACCGTCTCATGTCATGAGCGACGATCCACTCTTGCGAAACCGCGCGGGCAGCGCGGGTGAACGCACCCCGTCGGAGCCGCTCCTCGGAACCGGGCTCGAAGGGGCCATCGCTCGCAACGTCCGTGCCCTGCGCACGCAGAGCGGACTGTCGGTATCGGAGATGGCCGACCGGGTGGGCATCTCGAAAGCAATGATGTCAAAAATCGAGAACGCCCAAACCTCATGCAGCCTGGCTACTCTCGCGCGACTGGCGGCGGGTCTGGATGTGCCGGTGACATCGCTGCTGCGCGGTGTGGACGCCGAGCGGGCGGCGGTGTTCACCGCGGCGGGCACGGGCCCGCAGATCAACCGCAATGGCACCCAGGTGGGTCATCACTATGAACTGCTCGGCGCACTGCGGGGCCAGCACAAGAGGCTGGAATCGCTGATGGTGACCCTCACCACCGAAAGTGAGACCTACCCGCTGTTCCAACACCCGGGCACCGAATTCATCTATCAGCTCGACGGGGTGATGGAGTACGGCCACGGCGCCTCGGTGTACCGGCTCGAACCTGGTGATTCGTTGCAGTTCGACGGGGAGGGTGCGCACGGCCCGACGGCCTTGATCAGCCTGCCGATCCGCTTCCTGTCCGTCATCGCCTTTCCTGACAGCACCCCGTAGCCGATTACGATCCAGCTGCTCCTCGACGCTGAGGGGCGTCGAAACCGCGTCGAAATCACCCCGAAACAGGAGATGCGACCATGCTCGTCATGATGGGCCGGTGACCATCCGCCGCCACACCCTCGCCGGCTGTACCTACACCTTCGACAGTCTGGCCGACGTCCTGGCCAAGGCGTCTCCGGCGCGCTCGGGTGACCAGCTCGCCGGCTGCGCGGCCGGGAGCGACGCGGAGCGGGCAGCTGCGCGGTACGCGCTGGCTGACATCCCCCTGACCGAGTTCCTCACCGAAGTCGTCGTGCCCTACGAGACCGATGAAGTGACCCGGCTGATCATCGACACCCACGACAGCGCGGCGTTCGCACCGGTGGCCGCCCTGACCGTCGGCGGGCTGCGGGACTGGCTGCTGAGTATGGTCGTCGACCCCGACGGCGCTACCGCAGTCACGGCACTGGCCCCCGGGCTGACTCCGGAGATGGTCGCGGCCGTCAGCAAGCTCATGCGCAACCAGGACCTGATCGCCGTGGGTCGGCTTCCGCTGGTGACAGCCGCGTTCCGCTCCACCGTGGGGCTGCCCGGGCGACTGGCCAGCCGCCTGCAGCCCAACCATCCCACCGACAACCCGCAGGGTGTGGCCGCCGCCACGCTGGACGGCTTGCTGATGGGCAGCGGCGACGCGGTGATCGGCATCAACCCGGCCACCGACTCACCGCGGGCCGTCTCGGAGCTGCTACGGCTGCTCGACGACGTCCGCGCGCGCTACGAGATCCCCACCCAGTCGTGTGTTCTGACCCACATCACCACCACGATCGACCTGATCGCCCAGGGTGCGCCGGTGGATCTGGTGTTCCAGTCCGTGGCCGGCACCGAGGCCGCCAACAAGGGGTTCGGCATCGACATCGCTCTGCTGCGGGAGGGCATGGAAGCCGGGCGTTCGCTGCAGCGCGGCACCGTGGGCGCCAACGTCATGTACCTGGAGACAGGTCAGGGTTCGGCGCTGTCGGCCGGCGGCCACCTCGGTGCCGGTGGTGTCGCCGTCGATCAGCAGACGCTGGAAGCGCGCGCCTACGCGGTGGCCCGGGCCGTTGAACCGCTGCTGGTGAACACCGTCGTCGGCTTCATCGGCCCTGAATACCTCTATGACGGAAAGCAAATCGTGCGGGCCGGACTGGAAGACAACTTCTGCGGCCGGTTGCTGGGCCTGCCGATGGGTGTCGACGTCTGCTACACCAACCACGCCGAAGCCGACGGCGACGATATGGACGTCCTGCTGACGTTGTTGGCCGCCGCGGGCACGGCGTTCGTCATCGCCGTGCCCGGCGCTGACGACATCATGCTGGGCTACCAGAGCCTGTCCTTCCACGATGTCTTGTACGCCCGTCGCACCCTCGGGCTCAGGCCGGCGCCGGAGTTCGAGGAGTGGTTGGCCGCCCAGGACATGATCGGCGGCGACGGGCTGGTTCGGCCGCTGGAGGCCAGCACCTCGAACTTGCGGACACTGGCGGCCAGCGCGTGACGAGCACAGCCCGCGATCCCGAACGCGCCCTCTGGAACCGACTGCGGGCGCACACCCGGTCCAGGATCGGCCTAGGGCGTGCCGGCGACGCCGTGGACACCGCCGCGGTCCTGGAACTTGCCGCAGCGCACGCCGCGGCCCGGGACGCCGTTCATTCCGCGGTGGATACCGGAGCACTGGCGACGCAACTGCGCGATCTCGGGTTGGGGGAGGTGCCCGTGGTGCACAGCCAGGCTCCTGACCGGTCCATCTACCTGCGCCGACCTGATCTCGGGCGGCAGCCGGCCGACCTGTCCACCCTCGCGTCGTCGAAACCCGATGTGGCAGTGGTGGTGTGTGACGGTCTCTCGGCACGTGCGGTCACCGACCACGCCGTCCCCATGGTGGCCGCACTGCGGGCGGCGTTACCTGCGGCGACGACGATGAGCGCCGTCGTCGCCTCGCAGGCGCGGGTCGCACTGGGGGACCACGTGGCAGCGGCGCTGGGGGCCGAGGCGTTGGTGGTGCTGATCGGTGAACGGCCGGGTCTGTCGGTGGCTGACAGCCTGGGTGCCTATCTGTCGTACCGGCCGAGGCCGGGGATGGCCGACTCGGAACGCAACTGTGTGTCCAATATCCACCCGCCGGACGGGCTCGACTATGCGCGCGCCGCGGCGATCATCGCTGGGTTACTGGTGGGCGCCAGGGCGCTGGGCCGCTCCGGGGTGGACCTCAAGGACACCTCGGCCGACGCGTTGGCTGCCGCGGCGGCGAGCGCAGAGCTGCACTGAACCCGGGTCGTTGTGCTACGACTTGGCTATGCCGAACGCCGGGACCCCTTTTGATGATCTCGACGACTACCTCGCGCTGCCGCGCCTGACGGGGCTTGCCGCCAACGCGGACGGTAGCCGGGTGGTGGTGACGCTGGCCGAGCTCAACCCGAAGAAAACCGAATACCTCAGCGCCGTATGGGAACTCGACCCGACGGGCCGGGTACCCGCGCGTAGGTTGACCCGGGGAACCAAGGGAGAATCAGCCCCGGCGTTCACCGCCGACGACGATCTGTTGTTCCTCGCGGTGCGCGCCGACGACAGCGATGACAGCCCGCCTGCGGCGCTGTGGCGACTACCCGTCGACGGCGGCGAGGCCGAGCGGGTGCTGGCAGCGCCCGGTGGGGTCACTGCGGTGCGCACCGCACGGTCCGCGCCCCGCACCGTGGTGGTCGTGCCCGTGCTGCCGTCGGCCACCGACCTCGGTACCGACCGACGCCTTCGTACCCTGCGCAAGGACTCCGGCGTCAGCGCCATCCTGCACACCGGCTATCCGGTGCGGCACTGGGATCACGATCTCGGCCCGGATGAGCCGCATCTGCTCGACGCCGACGGCGCGCGTGACCTGACGCCGGCTCCTGGAATTGCCCTGCGCGACAGCGGTTTTGACGTCAGTCCTGACGGCACCTTCATCGTCGCCTCCTGGCGGATCCCGATTGCGGGTGCCGCCCTGCGCAGCGTCTTGGTGCGCATCGACGTCGCCACCGGCGAGCGCACTGTCCTCGCCGAGGACGTCGACGCCGATTTGGAATCCCCGGCGATCTCCCCGGACGGAACCCAGGTGGCGTTCACCAGGGAAACTGTCTCCACGCCGGAATGTGCTCCCCGAATCAGTCTGTGCCGCATGCACTTCGGTGCGAATCCGGAGCCCGTGGCACCGGACTGGGACCGATGGCCGTCGTCGGTGACCTGGGCCGCAGACGGTTCCGCGCTGATCGTCGTCGCCGACGACGGCGGGCGGAGTCCGATCTTCCGTATCGGCCTCGACAATGCGGTGACCCGCCTGACCCCCGACGATTTCGCCTACACGAATGTGGTGGCCACCGAGGTCGCGGTATTCGCGTTGCGCAGCAGTTACGCTGCCCCGCCGCACCCGGTGCGCATCGCGGCCGACGGCACTGTCACAGTGCTGCCCAGCGTGGCACTGCCGGACCTGCCGGGCGCGCTGACCGAGATCGACGCCACCACCGACGACGGCAGAACAGTGCGGTCGTGGCTGGTGCTGCCGCGAGAATCCGAACCGGCTCCGCTGCTGCTGTGGATCCACGGCGGTCCGCTCGGGAGCTGGAACGCCTGGTCGTGGCGGTGGAACCCGTGGCTGCTGGCGGCCAAGGGATATGCGGTGCTGCTGCCGGATCCCGCGCTGTCCACCGGGTACGGCCAGGAATTGATCCAACTGGGCTGGGGCGCCTGGGGAGGGCCGCCTTACTCAGATCTGATGGCGGCCACCGACGCAGCGTGCGCTGACCCGCGGATCGACGCCTCCCGCATCGCGGCCATGGGTGGCTCCTTCGGCGGCTACATGGCCAACTGGGTGGCCGGACACACCGATCGGTTTGCCGCGATCGTCACCCACGCCAGCTTGTGGGCGTTGGACCAGTTCGGCGCCACCACCGATTCGTCCTACTACTGGCTGCGGGAGATGACGCCGCAGATGGCCGCTGCGAACTCCCCGCACCGCTTCGTCGGGCAGATCGAAACGCCGATGCTGGTCATCCACGCCGCCTTGGATTATCGGGTGCCGATAGGCGAGGCGCTGCGATTGTGGTTCGACCTGTTGACTGCCTCCGGCCTGCCGGCCGACGAGGCGGGGGACTCGCCGCACCGATTCCTGTACTTCCCGTCGGAGAACCACTGGGTGCTGGCTCCCCAGCACGCCAAGCTCTGGTATCAGGTGGTGACAGCCTTCCTGGCCGAGCACGTGCTGGGGCACGACGTCGAGCTGCCCGAAACGCTCGGCTGACTCACCCAACCGCGACCGGTGCCGCGAGCAACCGACCGGTAGGTTGGGCTGATGACCGCACCGGAGCGTGAATTCGACATCGTGGTGTACGGGGCGACGGGATTCGTCGGGAAACTCACCGCCCTGTACCTGGCGAAGACGGGCGGCGACGCACGAATCGCATTGGCAGGGCGCTCACCGGACAAATTGCTGGCCGTTCGCGAGTCGCTGGGCCCCGAGGCGCAGTCCTGGCCGCTGATCACCGCTGACGCCACATCGCCGTCGACGCTGAATGCGATGGCTGCCCGCACCCAGGTAGTCATCACCACCGTCGGGCCGTACACGAAGTACGGGCTGCCACTGGTGGCGGCGTGTGCGGCGGCAGGCACCGACTACGCCGACCTGACCGGCGAGACGATGTTCATCCGCGACAGCATCGACCACTACCACAAGCAAGCCTCCGACACCGGCGCCCGCATCGTTCACTCCTGCGGATTCGATTCCGTCCCTTCCGATCTCACCGTCTATGCGCTGTACAAGCGGGCGCAGGCCGACGATGCGGGGGAATTGCTGGACACCAACCTGGTGGTGCGGCGCTTCGCCGGTGGCGTGTCCGGGGGGACCATTGCGTCCATGCTGGAGGTGATGCGGACATCGTCCAGGGATCCCGCGGCACGCGCAGCCATGGCCGACCCGTACACGCTGAGCACCGACCGGGACGCCGAACCCGACCTCGGCCCGCAACCCGATATCGGATGGCGCCGCGGCGCACAGATCGCGCCGGAGCTGTCCGGCGTCTGGACCGGTGCTTTCGTGATGGGCGCCACCAACGCCCGCCTCGTACGGCGCAGCAACGCCCTGCTGGAGTGGCGGTACGGCAGGAAGTTCCATTACGCCGAGAGCATGAGCATGAAGTCCTCGCCGCTGGCGCCGGTGGCGGCCGCAGTCGGTACCGCCACCAATGCCACGGTCGTGGCCCTGGGCAGCCGTTACTTCGACAAGCTCCCGAACCGACTGGTGGAGCGCGTCCTCCCGAAACCCGGCACCGGGCCCAGTGAACAGGCCCGTGAGCGCGGGCATTACACCGTCGAGACCTACACGACCACGATGACGGGCGCGCGCTACCGCGCCACCATGGCACAGCAGGGTGACCCCGGGTACAAGGCGACGGCAGTGCTGCTCGGTGAGTGTGGCCTGGCATTGGCGCTGCACCGCGACACCCTGTCTGACCTGCGCGGTGTGCTCACTCCAGCCGCCGCGCTCGGTGACGCGCTGCTGGACCTGCTGCCGGCCGCGGAAGGTGTGACTCTGGAGACCACGCGGCTGAACTGATCGGCCGGCGGGCCGGTGTGTCGCGCGGTGTCACCGTCCGCAGGCGGGGCGGCGGACCAGATGTGAATTCCGCGCGGATTCGGCGTTTGAACCCCGACGCGTGCGGTACAACAGAGTGATCCGCAGCACATCTGGTCGTGTATTGCTCGGGCTGCGGTAAGGCCGTCGATGGCTGAGGAGCCCGCATGACCGCCGTGGACAAGTCGATCCCTGAACTCCGTGCGACACGTCCTTTCAAGGAGCGTGTCGGCCCCAAGGGCAACCTGATCTACAAGCTGATCACCACCACCGATCACAAGTTGATCGGCATCATGTATTGCGTCGCCTGCTTCACCTTCTTCTTCATCGGTGGGCTGATGGCACTGTTCATCCGGGCCGAGCTCGCTCTGCCCGGGCTGCAGTTCCTGAGCAACGAGCAGTACAACCAGCTGTTCACCATGCACGGCACGGTGATGCTGCTGTTCTACGCCACACCGGTGGTGTTCGGGTTCGCCAACCTGGTGCTGCCGCTGCAGATCGGTGCCCCCGACGTCGCGTTCCCGCGGCTCAACGCCCTGTCTTTCTGGCTGTTCGTCTTCGGTGCGCTGATCGCCCTCGCCGGTTTCATCACCCCCGGCGGCGCCGCGGACTTCGGCTGGACTGCGTACGCCCCGCTCAGCGACGCGGTGCACAGCCCAGGGGCCGGCGGAGATCTGTGGATCATGGGCCTGGCCGTCGGCGGTCTCGGCACCATCCTCGGTGGGGTCAACATGATCACCACCGTGGTCTGTATGCGTGCCCCGGGCATGACGATGTTCCGGATGCCGATCTTCACCTGGAACATCCTGGTGACCTCGATCCTGGTGCTGATCGCCTTCCCGCTGTTGACCGCCGCGCTGTTCGGGCTGGCCGCCGACCGCCACCTCGGTGCCCACGTCTACGACCCGGCCAACGGTGGCGTGTTGTTGTGGCAGCACTTGTTCTGGTTCTTCGGCCACCCCGAGGTCTACATCGTCGCGCTGCCGTTCTTCGGCATCGTCACCGAGATCTTCCCGGTGTTCAGCCGCAAGCCGATCTTCGGTTACACCACGCTGATCTACGCCACGATGGCGATCGCTGCGCTGTCGGTGGCGGTGTGGGCACACCACATGTTCGCCACGGGTGCGGTGCTGCTGCCCTTCTTCGCGTTCATGACGTACCTGATCGCGGTGCCGACCGGTATCAAGTTCTTCAACTGGATCGGCACCATGTGGAAGGGTCAGTTGACGTTCGAGACACCGATGCTGTTCTCGGTGGGATTCCTGGTGACCTTCCTGCTCGGCGGCCTGACCGGGGTGATTCTGGCCAGCCCGCCGCTGGACTTCCACGTCACCGACTCCTACTTCGTGATCGCGCACTTCCACTACGTGCTGTTCGGCACCATCGTGTTCGCCACCTACGCCGGGATCTACTTCTGGTTCCCGAAGATGACGGGCCGGCTGCTCGACGAGCGGTTGGGCAAGCTGCACTTCTGGCTGACGTTCATCGGCTTCCACACCACGTTCCTGGTGCAGCACTGGCTCGGTGACGAAGGTATGCCGCGCCGCTATGCCGACTACCTGCCCTCCGACGGGTTCACCAGCCTCAACGTCGTCTCCACCATCGGTGCCTTCATCCTCGGCATCTCGACGCTGCCGTTCGTCTGGAATGTGTTCAAGAGCTGGCGCTACGGCGAGGTCGTGACCGTCGATGATCCGTGGGGTTACGGCAACTCGCTGGAGTGGGCGACCAGTTGCCCGCCGCCGCGGCACAACTTCACCGAGCTGCCGCGGATCCGGTCCGAGCGCCCGGCGTTCGAGCTGCACTACCCGCACATGATCGACCGGATGCGTGCCGAAGCTCACATCGGGCGATCCCACGGACCGTCCGATGGGGACGTCACCAGACTCGACGGTGAACAGGTCCGGACTTGACCACGACGGTGCACAGGCTCGGGTGGTTTTCGCGTCCGGCGAGGTCGCTACCTAGAATTGATCGGTGACTGCCAGCCCCCACACCGATGCCGCCGCCTCCAGGGCGCAAGCCCTACCAAAATCCTGGGACCCGGGGGCAGTAGAAAGCGAGCTGTACCAGGGCTGGGTCGACGCCGGGTACTTCACCGCCGACCCGGGCAGTGACAAGCCGCCCTACTCCATCGTGCTGCCACCCCCCAACGTGACCGGCAGCCTGCACATGGGCCACGCCCTCGACCACACCGTGATGGACGCACTGACACGTCGGCGGCGGATGCAGGGCTACGAGGTGCTGTGGCTGCCCGGCATGGACCACGCTGGGATCGCCACGCAGTCACTGGTGGAGAAGCAGCTGGCCGCCGAGGGCAAGACCAAAGAAGACTTCGGCCGCGAACAGTTCATCAGCAAGGTCTGGGACTGGAAACGCGAATCCGGCGGCACCATCGGCGGCCAGATGCGCCGGCTCGGCGATGGCGTCGACTGGAGCCGCGACCGGTTCACCATGGACGAGGGTCTCTCGCGCGCGGTGCGCACGATCTTCAAACGGCTTTACGACGCCGGACTGATCTACCAGGCGGAGCGGCTGGTGAACTGGTCGCCGGTGCTGCAAACGGCCATCAGCGACCTCGAGGTCAAGTACGAGGATGTCGACGGCGAGCTGGTGTCGTTCCGCTACGGCTCGATGGACGACGCACAGCCCCATCTTGTCGTTGCAACCACCCGTGTGGAGACGATGCTGGGTGACACCGCGATCGCGGTGCACCCCGACGACGAGCGCTACCGTTCGCTGGTGGGGCAGCGACTGGCCCACCCGTTCCTGGACCGCGAGATCATCATCGTCGCCGACAACCACGTCGACCCCGAATTCGGCACCGGCGCGGTGAAGGTCACCCCCGCTCACGATCCCAACGACTTCGAGATCGGCCTGCGGCACAAGCTGCCGATGCCGACCATCATGGACGAGGCCGGGCGGATTTCCGGCACCGGAACACAATTCGACGGAATGGACCGCTTCGAGGCGCGGGTCGCCGTGCGGGAAGCGCTGGCCGCCGAAGGCCGGATCGTCGCCGAGAAGCGGCCGTACCAGCACAGTGTGGGTCATTCCGAGCGCAGCGGTGAGCCGATCGAGCCGCGGCTGAGCCTGCAGTGGTGGGTCAAGGTGGAGTCCTTGGCCAAGGCATCCGGCGATGCGGTTCGCAACGGCGACACCGTGATTCATCCCGCCAGCTTGGAGCCACGATGGTTCGCCTGGGTCGACAACATGCACGACTGGTGTATCTCCCGCCAGCTGTGGTGGGGGCATCGCATCCCGATCTGGCACGGACCTGACGGTCAGAAGGTGTGCGTGGGGCCTGACGAGACCCCGCCCGAGGGCTGGGAGCAGGATCCCGACGTCCTCGACACCTGGTTCTCCTCGGCGCTGTGGCCGTTCTCCACGATGGGCTGGCCGGACCGCACGCCTGATCTCGACAAGTTCTATCCGACAACGGTTCTGGTGACCGGTTACGACATCTTGTTCTTCTGGGTCGCCCGGATGATGATGTTCGGCACCTTCGTCGGTGATGACCCCGCGATTACCGCCGACGGCACCCGCGGCCCGCAGGTGCCGTTCCAGAACGTGTTCCTGCACGGCCTGATCCGTGACGAATTCGGCCGCAAGATGAGCAAGTCCAAGGGCAACGGGATCGACCCGCTGGACTGGGTGGAGACATTCGGCGCCGACGCGCTGCGCTTCACCCTGGCCCGCGGCGCCAGTCCCGGTGGCGACCTGTCCATCGGCGAGGATCATGCCCGCGCGTCGCGTAACTTCGCCACCAAAGTGTTCAACGCCACCCGCTTCGCGCTGATGAACGGTGCCCAGCCGGCCCCGCTACCGGAACTGTCGGCACTCACCGACGCCGACAGATGGATCCTGGGCCGGTTGGAACAGGTTCGCGCTGAGGTGGATTCGGCGTTGGAGGCTTACGAGTTCAGCCGGGCATGTGAATCGCTCTACCACTTCGCCTGGGACGAGTTCTGTGACTGGTACGTCGAGCTCGCGAAAGTGCAACTCAGCCAAGGTGGTTCGCGAGCCGCCCAGACCAACGCGGTGCTGGCCGAGGTGCTCGACGCTCTCCTCAAGCTGCTGCACCCGGTGATGCCGTTCGTCACCGAGACGCTGTGGAAGGCGCTCACCGGCGGCGAATCCCTGGTGATCGCCGACTGGCCGCAGCCGTCCGGCATCACGTTGGATCAGGCTGCCGCGCAACATATTGCGGATCTGCAGAAGCTGGTCACGGAGGTACGGCGTTTCCGCAGTGACCAGGGCCTGGCCGACCGGCAGAAGGTGCCGGCCCGGTTGACGGGCGTGGACGAGGCCGGGCTCGCCGAGCATGCCGTGGCCACCTCGTCGCTGGCCTGGCTCACCGATGCCACGCCGGACTTCACGCCGTCGGCCTCCATCGAGGTCCGTCTGGCAGGTGGCACCGTCCTGGTGGAACTCGACACCTCGAGCACCGTGGACGTCGCGGCCGAACGGCGGCGACTGGAGAAGGACCTGGCCGCCGCACAGAAGGAGCTCGCGGGCACCACCGCCAAGCTGGACAACGACGCGTTCCTGGCCAAGGCGCCCGAGGCGGTGGTCGCCAAGATTCGCGACCGGCAACGCCTGGCCGGTGAAGAGGTCGACCGCATCACCGCCCGTCTGGCCGGATTGGCATGACCGAGCCCGACTTCCCGGACGAGGATTTCCCGGAACACGATGCGATCACCCCCGAGGCGATCATCGAGCCGAGCCCCGATGAGATCGCGGCGCTGCTGCAGGTCGAACACCTCCTCGACCAGCGGTGGCCCGAAACCAAGATCGAGCCCAGCACTACCCGCATCGCGGCTTTGATGGAACTGCTCGGCTCGCCGCAGCTCAACTATCCGAGCATCCACATTGCCGGCACCAACGGCAAGACCTCGGTGGCACGGATGATCGACGCCTTGATCACGGCGCTGCACCAGCGCACCGGGCGCACCACCAGTCCCCACCTGCAGTCAGCGGTGGAGCGGATCTCGATCGACGGCAAGCCGGTGACCCCGGCCCGCTATGTCGAGGCCTACCGGGAGATCGAGCCGTTCGTCGAACTGGTCGACGCGCAGTCAGAAGCTGCCGGCGGCCCCGCGATGAGCAAGTTCGAAGTCGTCACCGCCATGGCATTCGCGGCGTTCGCCGACGCCCCGGTGGACGTGGCCATCGTCGAGGTGGGCCTGGGTGGCCGCTGGGACGCCACCAATATCGTCAACGCGTCGGTGGCGGTGATCACCCCGGTGGGGGTCGATCACGTGGAGTATCTGGGCAGCGACATCGCCGGGATCGCGGGGGAGAAGGCCGGCATCATCAAGAAGGCCGACCCCGACGAGGTGGTGCCGGAAGGTACCGACCCCAGCATGGTCGCCATCATCGCCCAGCAGGTGCCTGAGGCCATGGAAGTGATTGTGGGGCAAGCGGTTCAGGCGGAAGCGGCGGTTGCCCGCGAAGGAGCGGAATTCGCGTTGCTGTCGCGGCAGGTGGCCGTCGGCGGGCAAATGCTGGAGCTGCAGGGCCTCGGCGGGGTCTATTCCGAGGTCTTCCTGCCCCTGCACGGCGAGCACCAGGCCCACAACGCCGTGGTCGCACTCGCCGCTGTCGAGGCGTTCTTCGGCGCGGGCGCCTCGCGCCAACTCGACATCGACGCGGTGCGGGCCGGATTCGCCGCGGTGGCCAGCCCCGGCAGGCTCGAGCGGCTGCGTAACGCGCCCTCGGTGTTCATCGACGCCGCCCACAACCCGGCCGGTGCGGCTGCGTTGGCTCAGTCCCTGGTCGAGGAGTTCGATTTCCGCTTCCTGGTCGGCGTGATCTCGGTGATGGCCGACAAGGATGTGGCCGGCATCCTGGCGGCCCTGGAACCGGTGCTCGACCAGGTGGTCGTCACACACAACGGCTCTCCGCGGGCGCTCGAGGTCGACGCTTTGGCACAGCTGGCCGAGGAACGTTTCGGGCCGGAGCGGGTGATCACCGCGGCCACCCTGGTCGACGCCGTGGAGACGGCCACCGCCCTGGTGGAGGAGGCCGGCGAGAACGGTGGTGTGTCCGGCACGGGCATCGTGATCACCGGCTCGGTGGTGACCGCAGGTGCGGCGCGAACCCTTTTCGGTAAGGACCCGCAGTGACCGACCGGCCGGGGCCGACCGAGATCCCCGCCGCCGCGCCGCCCCCGGATCCCTGGAAGAGCTTTCGCGGGGTGATGGCCGGGACATTGATCCTGGAGGCCATCGTGGTCCTGCTTGCGCTGCCGGTGGTCAGTGCGGTCGGCGGAGGGCTCACCGGCTTCTCGATGGCCTACCTGATCGGTTTTGCGGTGTTCCTGATCCTGCTGTCCGGGGTGCAGGGCCGGTCTTGGGCCATCTGGGTCAACCTCGGCGTGCAGCTGTTGCTGATCGCCGGCTGGGTGGTGTACCCGGGGGTCGGTTTCGTCGGCCTGCTCTTCGCCGTCGTGTGGGGGCTGATCGCCTACCTGCGGGCCGAGGTGTTGCGCCGGCAGCGCCGCGGATTGTTGCCCGGCCAGCAGCGCGCGCCGGAATGACACCATCCATCTCGGTGGCGTTGACCAGCGGATACGGTAAATCCGCGCAGTTTCGGTACGCTTTGCGCCGTGACTGAACGGACTTTGGCCCTGATCAAACCTGATGGCGTTGAGCGGCACTTGATCGGAGAGATCCTCAGCCGGATCGAACGAAAAGGACTGACGATCGCGGCGCTGGAGCTCAAGCAGGTCAGCGACGACCTGGCCCGGGCGCACTATGCCGAGCACGAAGGCAAGCCCTTCTTCCCGTCGCTGCTGGAGTTCATCACCTCGGGCCCGGTGCTCGCGGCGATCCTGGAAGGCCCGCGCGCAGTTGCGGCCTTCCGTCAGCTGGCCGGCGGCACCGACCCGGTGGAGAAGGCCGTCCCGGGCACGATCCGCGGGGATCTGGGGCTGGAAACCCAGTTCAACCTGGTGCACGGGTCCGATTCGGTGGATTCCGCCGAGCGCGAGATCGCGCTCTGGTTCCCCAACTCCTGAGCTCTGGTTTCCCCACTCCTGGGCGGCACCGAGGCTGGCTAACCCGTGTCTGGTGAGATCCACCAGATCGGTATGGGATACTGGGCGTGGGTGTACGTCGTCAGACCGGCAACGGACACCCGGATGAAGACTTAGACGAGCGCGACCACCGCTACCAGCGATGCGGCGCCGACCGTCCCGGCCATCATTCAACCCAGGCGCCGGGTGGGTTCTCACGTAGAGCCGCCCGGGGCGAGACCATAACAAGCTCGGCGAAGCCAGCCGGGCCGAATAGCCGAAGTCCTCGCGCGGCCGCGTTCTAAGACGCGCCCGGGGGCTTGAAGGAGAGTACGTGGACGACGATGCACAAATCCAAGACCACACCGACAGCACCCCCGCTGGTAACAGCGACGCGGGCAACGCTGATGCGGCGGCCCACCCGGAAATCCCCGAGCGTCTGAGGGTCCACTCGCTGGCCCGGGTGCTCGGGACCACCAGCAGGCGGGTGCTCGACGCGCTGATCGAACTCGACGGGCGCTCCCGCAGCGCGCACTCCAGTGTCGATCGCGTCGACGCCGTGAAAGTGCGCGATGTCCTCGCCGCCGCCGACCAGGCGGTCGCCGCGCCGGAACCGGTTGCGGTGCCCGCAGTCGAGACGCCGGTAGTCGAGACGCCCGCAGTAGAGGAGCCGGCCGCTGAGGCGCCCGTCGTCGAGACACCGGCACCCGAAGTTGTCGAAGAAGCCCTGGTGGTGGAAGCCGTCTCGGAGGTCGATCCCGACGCCGCCCCCGAAGGCGAGCCGGAATCGCGACTTCTGATCGAGACGCCGCCGCAACCGCAGGACAGTGCCGCCGACGACCGACCGGTGGCCGACTATCTGCCGCTGTTCGTGGCGCCGCAGCCCGTACAGGCGCGGCCCGCCGTGGACCGCGCCGATCATGACGATGACGACGACGAACTGGACGCCGAGGACAGCGACGACGCCGACGACGAGCAGGCCGAGAAGCCTGCCAATCGCAGGCGCCGGCGTGGCCGCCGGGGTCGGGGCCGGGGTCGTGGCGGCGAACCGGGTTCGGATTCTGACGATGACGAGGGTGTCGACGACAAGGACGCCACCGACACCAAGGACACCGACACCAAGAACGCCGATACCAAGGACGACGCCGACAGCAAGGGCAAGAACGAGGCGTCCGACGCCGACGACGAGTCCTCTGACGACGACGAGGGTGACGACGACGACAGCGGGGACGGATCGACCAGGCGCAGGCGCCGCCGGCGCCGCCGCAAGTCAGGTGCCGCGGACGACGGCGAGCCCAAGGCGCCCGACGATCCGCCGAACACCGTCGTCCACGAACGCGCTCCGCGCAGCAAAGCGGAGAAAGCGGAGAAGGTCAACAACGAGATCCAGGGCATCAGCGGGTCCACCCGACTGGAAGCCAAGCGGCAGCGGCGACGTGACGGCCGTGATGCCGGTCGGCGCAGGCCACCCATTCTTTCCGAGGCGGAATTCCTCGCCCGGCGCGAGGCCGTCGAGCGCGTCATGGTGGTGCGCGACACCGTGCGCACCGAACCCCCGCACACCGGCGCCCGATACACCCAGATCGCGGTCCTCGAGGACGGCGTGGTGGTGGAACACTTCGTCACCTCGGCGGCGTCGGCGTCGCTGGTAGGCAACATCTACCTCGGCATCGTGCAGAACGTGCTGCCGTCGATGGAGGCCGCGTTCGTCGATATCGGCCGCGGCCGCAACGGCGTGCTGTATGCCGGTGAGGTCAACTGGGAAGCTGCCGGCCTCGGCGGCTCCGCCCGCAAGATCGAACAGGCCCTCAAGCCCGGTGATTACGTGGTGGTCCAGGTCAGCAAGGACCCGGTGGGACACAAGGGTGCCCGACTGACCACCCAGGTGTCGCTGGCGGGCCGCTACCTGGTGTACGTGCCCGGGGCGTCGTCCACGGGCATCAGCCGCAAGTTGCCCGATACCGAGCGGCAACGGCTCAAGGAAATCCTGCGCGAGGTCGTTCCCTCCGACGCCGGGGTGATCATCCGAACCGCCTCAGAGGGCGTGAAGGAAGAGGACATCCGCGGCGATGTCACCCGCTTGCAGGAGCGCTGGAATCAGATCGACGCCAAGGCCGCCGAGACCAAGAAGAAGGCCTCCGGCGCCGCCGTTGCGCTCTACGAAGAACCCGACGTGCTGGTCAAGGTGATTCGCGACCTGTTCAACGAGGACTTCTCCAACCTCATCGTGTCCGGCGACAATGCGTGGAAGACCATCAACGACTACGTCGAGTCGGTGGCTCCCGAGCTGATGTCCAAGCTCACCAAGTACGAAGCCGGCGACAACGGTGGCCCTGACGTGTTCGCCGTGCACCGCATCGACGAGCAACTGACCAAAGCGATGGATCGCAAGGTCTGGCTGCCGTCAGGCGGCACACTGGTCATCGATCGCACCGAAGCCATGACAGTGGTCGACGTCAACACCGGCAAGTTCACCGGTGCGGGCGGCAACCTCGAGCAGACGGTCACCAAGAACAACCTCGAGGCCGCCGAGGAGATCGTGCGTCAGCTGCGGCTGCGCGATATCGGCGGCATCATCGTCATCGACTTCATCGACATGGTGCTCGAATCCAACCGGGATCTGGTGCTGCGCCGGCTCACCGAGGCGCTGGCGCGTGATCGCACCCGCCATCAGGTTTCGGAGGTCACTTCTCTGGGCTTGGTGCAGCTGACGCGCAAGAAGCTGGGGACCGGCCTGATCGAGGCGTTCTCCACCACCTGCACCCACTGCGCCGGGCGTGGCATCGTCTTGCACACCGACCCGGTGGATTCCGGGGCGTCGGCACCGCCGCGTAAAGCGGACTCCAATGCCAACTCGGGTTCCGGGTCCGGTTCCGGTTCCGGCGGTCGCCGTGGAAAGCGCTCGAGGAAGGGCCGGACCGAAGAGGTCGAAGTGCCCGAGGCCCCGGCGGTGGCCAAACTGCCCCCGCACGTGGTCGGCGAGCACCCCATGTTCAAAGCGATGGCCGCGGCCACAGGCAAGCACGACGACGAGTCCGAAGACGGATTTGCCGATGAGCTGAGCGAGGACGTGGTGCACGACTCGGTCGGTGAGGAGCGCGTCGACGAGGCTGAGATCGCCGAACAGGTGGCGACCGAGGTCGTCGCCGAAGACCTCGATGACGAGGACGATTTCGAGGACCCCGACGACGAGGACTCCGACGATGAGGACGATGTAGAAGAGATCGACCTCATCGACGACGAGGACGATGACGATTCCGATGACGAGGACTCCGATGACGACGACATCGACCTGGAGGACGACTCCGACGACGATGACGAGGACTCCGACGATGACGAGGAGGACGAGGACTCTGACGATGCGGAAGATGACTCTGACGAGGACGAACCCGAACCAGTCGTCGAGGTGATCGCAACCGCACGACCGCGGCGACGTCGGGCCGCAGCCCGGCCCGCCGGACCACCCGCTGGGTAGCGATCCATGCGCCCGGCAGGCGGTTTGACCCATAACCCGCTGGTCACGTAACCTTGAGCAGTTGTCATGTGGCTGACGCCCGTGACAGTGGGTTAACCGTGAGAGCTGGTTCAGCCCACGAAACCCAAGACCTGCGCACTCCCTCGGGTAGTGCGCGCCCGTTAAGCGATGAGTTAGGACCACGATGGCGACGTACGCAATCGTCAAGACCGGCGGCAAGCAGTACAAGGTCGCCGTCGGAGACATAGTCAAGGTCGAGAAGTTGGAGATCGAGGCCGGCGGTTCCGTCACGCTGCCCGTCGCTCTCGTTGTCGACGGCGCGAATGTCACCAGTGACGCCAAGGACCTCGAGAAGGTCGCCGTCACCGGCGAGGTGCTCGAGCACACCAAGGGCCCCAAGATCCGCATCCACAAGTTCAAGAACAAGACCGGCTACCACAAGCGCCAGGGGCACCGTCAACCGCTGACGGTTCTCAAAGTCACCGGCATCAAGTAAGAGGGGAGCGAGCACATGGCACACAAGAAGGGCGCTTCCAGCTCACGCAACGGTCGTGACTCAAACGCGCAGCGACTGGGCGTCAAGCGTTTCGGTGGGCAGGTCGTCAACGCGGGCGAGATCATCGTCCGCCAGCGCGGCACCCACTTCCACCCCGGCGTCAACGTCGGCCGTGGCGGCGACGACACGCTGTTCGCACTGTCGGCTGGTGCCGTGCAGTTCGGCGTCAAGCGTGGCCGCAAGACAGTTAACATCGTTCCGGCGGACGCCTGATCTTCCGAGGACCCCGCCTAGCGAATGTGAAGCTGCTGCGAGTTCTCTTCTAGAGATTGGGTCAGCCCACTCGCCCTCAGCTTCACATCGCACAGGAAGGTCGTCCGATGCCTCGGTTCGTCGACCGCGTCGTCATTCACGCTCGCGCAGGTTCTGGGGGGCACGGTTGCGCCTCGGTGCACCGGGAGAAATTCAAGCCCCTCGGCGGTCCCGACGGGGGTAACGGCGGGCGCGGTGGCAGCATCGTGCTGGTCGTCGACCCGCAGGTACACACGCTGCTGGACTTCCACTTCCATCCGCACGTCGTGGCCCCATCGGGCAAGCCGGGCGCCGGCAGTAACCGCGACGGCGCGGCCGGCACCGATCTCGAGGTGAAGGTGCCCGACGGCACCGTCGTCCTCGACAGCGACGGCCGGATGCTCGCCGACCTCGTCGGTCCAGGAACTCGTTTCGAAGCTGCGGTCGGCGGCCGCGGCGGCCTCGGCAACGCCGCGTTGGCATCTCGCGCCCGTAAGGCGCCCGGATTCGCGCTGCTCGGCGAAAAGGGTGAAGAGCGCGAGCTCACCCTGGAGCTCAAGACCGTTGCTGACGTCGGGCTGGTCGGTTTCCCGTCCGCCGGCAAGTCATCTCTGGTGTCGGCGATCTCAGCGGCCAAGCCGAAGATCGCCGACTATCCGTTCACCACCTTGGTCCCCAATCTGGGTGTGGTGTCTGCAGGCGACCACACCTTCACCGTCGCCGACGTTCCCGGCCTGATCCCCGGCGCGTCCGACGGGCGCGGTCTCGGTCTGGACTTCCTGCGACACATCGAGCGCTGTGCGGTGCTGGTACACGTCGTCGACTGTGCGACCTTGGACCCGGGCCGCGACCCGATCTCCGACATCGATGCGCTCGAGGCTGAGCTGTCCGCGTATCAACCCACCTTGCAAGGTGATTCGACGCTCGGCGACCTGGCTGAGCGGCCCCGTGCGGTGGTGCTCAACAAGATCGACGTCCCCGAAGCCAAAGAACTCGCCGATTTCGTCCGTGACGAGATCGCGGCGCGTGGCTGGCCGGTTTTCGAGGTGTCCACCGTGGCGCGTATCGGTTTGCGGCCGTTGATCTTCGCGCTGTGGGACATGGTGGCGACCTACCGGGCAGCACAGCCTGTGCTCACGCCGCGGCGCCCCGTGATCAGGCCTATCGCTGTCAACGAGAAGGCGTTCTCGGTGGCTCCCGACGGGCAGGGCGGCTTCGTGGTGCGCGGTGTGCGGCCGGAACGGTGGATCGCCCAGACGAACTTCGACAACGACGAGGCCGTCGGTTACCTCGGTGACCGGTTGGCGCGTCTCGGTGTCGAGGACGAACTACTCAAGCTCGGCGCCCGTCCGGGATGCGCAGTCACCATCGGTGACATGACTTTCGACTGGGAACCGCAGACTCCCGCAGGCGTGGACGTCGTACCGTCCGGGCGCGGAACCGACATCAGGCTCGACCGCACCGACCGGGTCGGCGCCGACGAACGCAAGGCGGCGCGTAAGGCGCGCAGGGATCACGGTGAGGACGGCTCAGAGCAGTGAGCGTCCACCGCGAGGCCGTGCGGACCGCGCGCAGCATCGTCGTCAAGATCGGCACCACCGCGCTGACCACCCCGACAGGGGTATTCGACGCCCGTCGTCTGCAATCCCTGGTCGACGCCATCGAGGGCCGGATGAAGGCCGGCTCGGATGTGGTGATCGTGTCATCGGGTGCTATTGCCGCCGGTATCGAACCGCTCGGATTGCTCAGGCGGCCAACAGATCTGGCGACCAAGCAGGCAGCTGCCAGCGTGGGTCAGGTGGCGTTGGTGAACTCGTGGAGCGCGGCGTTTCGCCGGTATGACCGCACGGTGGGCCAGGTTCTGCTGACTGCCCACGACATCTCGATGCGGGTGCAGCACACCAACGCCCAGCGCACGCTGGACCGGTTGCGCGCCCTGCATGCGGTGGCGATCGTCAACGAGAACGACACCGTGGCCACCAACGAGATCCGATTCGGAGACAACGACCGGCTTTCCGCTCTGGTCGCCCATCTGGTGGGCGCCGACGCGTTGATCCTGCTCTCGGATATTGATGGGTTGTATGACTCCGACCCCCGCAAATCCGGGGCCAGGTTCATCCCCGAGGTCAATGGCCCCGACGACCTGGAAGGCGTGATCGCCGGTCGCGGAAGCAGTCTGGGCACCGGTGGCATGGCCTCGAAGTTGTCCTCGGCGCTGCTGGCCGCCGACGCCGGTGTTCCGGTGCTGCTGGCTGCCGCCGCCGATGCCGCGAATGCCCTGTCAGACGCCTCGGTGGGCACCGTGTTCGCGCCCCGCGGCACCCGGATGTCGGCGCGCCGGTTCTGGGTGCGCTACGCCGCTGATTCCGCCGGCAGCCTGACGCTGGACGAGGGCGCGGTGCGGGCGGTGCTGAAGCAGCGTCGGTCCCTGCTCCCGGCCGGGATCACGGCCTCGTCGGGCAGGTTCTACGGCGGCGACGTGGTCGAGTTGAAGGGTCCCGACGGGACGGTGGTGGCACGTGGTGTCGTGGCCTATGACGCCGGTGAACTGTCGTCGATGATGGGACGTTCGACCTCGGACCTGCCTGCCGACATGCGCCGCCCCGCGGTGCACGCCGACGATCTGGTGGCCGTCTAGCGATTTCGGCGCGTTTGTGACCGCTCAGCGGTCACAAACGCGCCGAAATCGCACTGAGTTCGTCGGCCAGCAGGGCCAGCATCTCGGAGCAGCCGGTCTCGACCTTCACCGAGGCCAGGTCGTCGCCGCGGGTGGGGCCGCGGTTGATGATGGCGACGGGTATTCCCTTGGCCGCGGCGTGCCGCACGAACCGGTAGCCGGAGAACACGGTGAGCGACGAGCCGGCGACCAGTAGCGCATCAGCCGCGTCGACCAGTGAAAAGGCCTCAGCGACACGATCTTTGGGCACACTTTCGCCAAAGTAGACGATATCGGGCTTGAGCATTCCCGAACAGCGTGGGCAATCCAGATAGCGAAACTCGTCGGTATCGGCCACGGTGGCGTCCGCGTCGGGAGCCACCGCGATGCCGCCGAGACGTTCGGCGCGTTCGACGAACCCGGGATTGAGGGCTTCGAGCTGGTCGGCCAGCCAACTGCGTGACATGGTGTGACCGCACTGCAGGCACGTCACCTGCGCATAGGTGCCATGCAGGTTCACCACGTTGCGGCTGCCTGCTTTGGTGTGCAGCAGATCCACGTTCTGGGTGATCAGGCCGGTCACCACCCCGGTGTGCTCCAGGGCGGCCAACGCGCGGTGCCCGGCATTGGGCAGTGTCTCGTCCATGTGCCGCCAGCCCACATGGTTGCGGGCCCAATAACGTTGCCGAAACGCCGGGTCAGAGGTGAACTGGCGGATGGTCATCGGGTTGGACGGCGGCGAGTCGGGGCCACGGTAGTCCGGGATCCCGGAGTCGGTGGACATGCCGGCACCGGTGAGCACGGCTACCCGCCGGCGGGTCAACAGAGCGACGAGCTCGGGTGCGTCCACTCATCCAGAGTAAGCGCTACGGCAGGCAGTCAGCTGCGTCGCAGATGCGGGCCCGCATATTGCGCTCCATCAGCTCCAGGGAGGCCTTTCCCAAGTTGGCGTCGATGTGGGCGACACAATCCTTGGGGATCACCACATCGAAGTGACGGACGTAGGCGTCGAGCGCGCTGTAGAGGATGCACTGTTCGGTGACCTGTCCGGCAAGGATGACCGTGCTGGTGCCGAGCTGGGTGAGCAGGTAGCCCAGCGGGGTGGCGTAGAACGCGCTGTGCCGCACCTTCATCAGCATCTTGGAGTCGTCAGCGGGCACTATCGGCTTCACCAGATCGGGACGTTCGCCGTGCAACGCCGTGTTCACGATGTCGGAGTGGTCGGCGGTGAAGTCGCCGTAGTTGTCGTTGACATAAATCAGGTCCACATCATCGCGTCGGCGGGCCTCGGAGATGAGCGTGGCCAGCGGGTCCACGATGGGTTCGACGTTGGGGATCAGGTTCTCGGCATCGGGATGGCGATATGCGTTGAGCATGTCGATCACGAGCACAGCGGTGTCACTCATGCCAGGGTGGTACCCGGTCAAACCGTTCTGACACAGGTGACTTCGGACAAAACCACTGATGCAGCTCGCCCAGATCGCGCCGCTGTGCGAGGCCCCGCAACAGATGGGAGTTCTTCGTCCACATGATGTCGGGCGAGCCTCGGTAGGTGCCGCAGGCCAGCGGTCCCTCGACCTGCTCCGGGGGTGGAGTCGTAGTCCCAGGTGCCGGGGGAGTCCGCACGCCGGGCCCGCAGGGGTTGGTGTTCTGGCCGCACTCATCCAGCCGCCGAGACCAGGGGTGTGCCCAGCGCGATCGGGTGGCCGTCGACGCTGAATTGAAGCGGGCCGAGCACGTCGAACTGCCCAGGCTTTCTCGTCATCGTGCGTGCCCGTGTTCTTTGCTGGTGCAGCTCGCGTGTTCTCAACGATTGAGCCGTGTACCCTCCGCCGCCGGGGAACTGGAGCCGGAATCACGGGGTTCCTGGCTTCACCACGGGCCGAGCCGGGAACAATGACACGGTGATGGACTTCTACTGCGCATATCACCACGGGTTCGTCCGGGTCGCCGCGTGCACCATGCACACCACGATCGCCGACCCGGTCGCCAACGCCGACTCGGTTCTGCAGATCGCCCGTGAATGTCACGACGACGGGGTTGGCCTGGCGGTGTTTCCGGAGCTGACGATGTCGGGCTATTCGATCGAGGACATCCTGCTGCAGGAGACCCTGCTCGACGTCGTGGAGGACGCGCTGCGGCAGATCGTGACCGCGTCTGCGGACCTGCTGCCCGTTCTGGTCGTCGGCGCGCCGCTGCGTTATCGGCACCGGATCTACAACTGCGCGGTGGTCGTTCATCGGGGCACGGTGCTCGGCGTGGCACCGAAGTCCTACCTGCCGACGTATCGCGAGTTCTACGAGCGACGCCAGCTCGCCCCCGGCGACGACATCCACGGCGAGATCAGTGTTGCCGGGGTGAGAGTTCCGTTCGGGCCGGACCTGCTGTTCGAAGCCGTCGACGTGCCGGGTTTCGTGCTGCACGTCGAGGTGTGCGAGGACATGTGGGTGCCGGTGCCGCCGAGTGCTCATGCCGCGCTGGCCGGGGCCACCGTGCTGGCCAACCTGTCCGGGAGCCCGATCACGATCGGGCGCGCCGATGACCGCAAGCTGTACACCAAGTCGGCGTCGTCGCGGTGCTTGGCGGCTTATGTCTACGCCGCGGCGGGGGAGGGTGAATCCACCACCGACCTGGCCTGGGACGGCCAGACGATGATCTACGAGAACGGGATGCTGCTCGCCGAATCCGAACGCTTCCCCAAAGAAGCGCAGCGCAGCGTCGCCGACGTCGACGTCGGCTTGTTGGCCTCCGAACGGATGCGGATGGGGACGTTCGACGACAACCGCCGGCACCACCAGAGCGCACTGGACTCGTTCCGGCGGATCGAGTTCACCCTCGACCCGCCGACCGGTGACATCGGCCTGCGCCGCAACATCGAACGGTTTCCGTTTGTCCCGTCGGATCCTTCGCGCCTGCAACAGGATTGTTACGAGGCCTACAACATCCAGGTGTCGGGGCTGGAACAGCGTCTGCGCGCGTTGCACTACCCGAAGATCGTCATCGGTGTCTCCGGCGGGCTGGACTCCACCCACGCGCTGATCGTCGCGGCTCGGGCGATGGACCGGGAAGGTCGGCCGCGCAGCGACATCCTGGCGTTCACCCTTCCCGGGTTCGCCACCGGCGACCGCACGAAGGGCAACGCGATCGCGCTGAGCAATGCGCTGGGGGTGACCTTCGAAGAGCTCGACATCCGCGACACCGCGCAGCTGATGCTCACCGAGATGGGGCACCCGTTCGGTCGCGGGGAGAAGGTGTACGACGTCACCTTCGAAAACGTCCAGGCCGGTCTGCGTACCGATTACCTGTTCCGTATCGCCAATCAGCGTGGTGGGATCGTGCTGGGTACCGGTGATCTCTCCGAGCTGGCGTTGGGCTGGTCGACCTACGGTGTGGGTGACCAGATGTCGCATTACAACGTCAACGGCGGTGTGCCGAAGACGTTGATCCAGCACCTGATTCGGTGGGTGATCGCCTCCGGCGAGTTCGACGACGAGGTGGACCGGGTGCTGCAGTCGGTACTCGACACCGAGATCACCCCGGAGCTGGTACCGGTCGGCGAGGACGAAGAGATCCAGAGCAGTGAGGCCAAGGTCGGCCCGTATGTGCTGCAGGACTTTTCACTGTTCCAGGTATTGCGATACGGGTTCCGGCCGTCGAAAGTGGCCTTCCTGGCCTGGCATGCCTGGCACGACGCCGAAGCCGGGCACTGGCCCACGGGGTACCCGTTGGACAAACGACCGCAGTACACCTTGTCGGAGATCCGTCATTGGCTGCAGGTGTTCGTGCAGCGGTTCTACTCATTCAGCCAGTTCAAGCGGTCAGCGTTGCCGAACGGGCCGAAAGTCTCTGCCGGCGGCGCCCTTTCCCCCCGCGGTGATTGGCGCGCACCGTCGGATATGTCGGCCCGGATCTGGCTGGACGAGATCGAACGCGAGGTCCCTGTGACTCACAGCTGACGCCGATACAGAATGGGCTGGGCGGCAACATTGTTGGCTTCGAAGTTGGCGAGCACAAAACGCCGGAACGACGGCCGCAACAGCAGGTGCGGCAGGAAAGTCCGGAAGCCGGGCCAGCTGGCATGGTTGACGATTCCGTATTCGACCGGCTCGCCGGCCAGCGGCTCCAACACCGTGGAGTCCGGCAAGTGAGTCTTCTGCACAAACCAGCCGGCTGAGTACTCCCACACCGACATCAACCGCGCAGTGTCATCGGCGTAGAAGAAGTTGAACAGGAACACCGAGTCGCGGGCGTGGTCGACGTCGGCTATCCGGGCGGAATTGCGTGCCGCGACCTCGTAGATCCGGCTCGATGACTGCTCGAGTCGGTCTCTGACGCACCGGTATACGGGATCGGACCGCAGGCTCAGTGCGCTTGCCGGATCGGCGGTTTGGATCAGCAGCACGACGTCGAAGTGCGCAGGTTGCACTGATCCGGACCGCCTGCGGAGCAGTCGGTGCCCCATGCCGGGCGCGACGAGTACAGCATCGAACAGATTCACCTCGGTGGTCTGGTCGCTCTCGGTCAAGCGCCGGACGTCCTCGGCGATGCCGGCCAGTAGTGCACGTTTGCGTCGACTGTTGGGCAGGAACGGCGGACGGCGATCCACGGTCGCGGCTAGGAGGAGGAATCCGGCCGGGCTCGGCTCCCGCAGCACGACCGGTCGTACACCGGTGTGGGGCACGGTTGCATTCATGATGGCTGCTCCCAAAGTTATTCATCGTTGGTGAATTAACCGTAGCTCGCCGGCACTTACAATTCAACAGTGGTGAAAAAAGCTCCGGCGGCGAAGCGGCCCGGTCGCAGGTCCGGGCAGTCCGACACTCGCGCGCAGATCCTGGATGCGGCGCGGACCCGGTTCACCCAGGTCGGATACCGGGCCGCGACCATGCGGGCCATCGCCACCGACGTCGGCGTCGACCCCGCCCTGATCAGCTACTTCTTCGGCTCCAAAGAGCAGTTGTTCGGTGCCGCGTTCGAACTGCGGGCCAACCCGGCGATGGTGATCAGCGGGCAGATCGCCGGACCGCTGGCGGCGCTGCCCGAACGGTTGCTCACCGCGCTGGTCCACACCTGGGACGACCCAGCCAACCGGTCGACGCTGCTGACGATCGCCCAAACAGGTGACGACGCAGGGGGTTTCGCCCTGACGCGGGGTTTTGTCGAGGAGGCCCTGGAGAAGCCGATCCTCGACCGGTTGCTGGCGGAAGGGGTGCCGGCGGGGGACGCCCGCCGGGCCAGCGCCATGTTGGCGACAACTCTTGTCGGGGTGATCTACGCGCGGTACGTCCTGGCGATTGACGCTGCCGCCGAGGTACCGGGCGACGCGTTCATCGCCGGCTACCTGCCCGTCGTACGGGCGGCGCTGAGCGGGTGTGTGCCGTCGGCGCATCCGAGCCCGACGGCCGACCCGAGCGAGTAGCTTCGGAAACCCGGACACGCTTTCGGCGAAGACGTGGTTCCGGTGCTGCTAGTCGGCGGCGACGGCGTCCTCGATGGCCTCGTCGTAGGGGGCGCAGTCCCCGGCGCCGGGCACCAACGTGGCCAGCGCCCCCGCGGCGCAGGCCCGCCGCAGCGCGTGCTCGCGGTCGGCTTCCCAGCCCGCGGCGAGCACTCCGGCGAAAACATCGCCGGCCCCGGTGGTGTCGACGGCCTCGACCGCCGGTGCGGGCACGTCGAACTCCTGGTCGGCACTGACGTGGGTCGCGCCCCGGCTGCCGCGGGTGATCACCAGATGGGGGACCGGCCACTGCCACAGCTGCCGTTCGGACTCGTTGACGATCACCACGTCGGTGGCCGCGGCCAGCTGCGCCAACACCTGCTGGTCACCGCCGCCGGGGGAGGCGTTCAGGATCACCGTCGCACCCGTCGCCTTGGCCTGCCTGGCGGCCACCAATGCTGTCGCCAACGGGATCTCGAGTTGCAGCAACAGCACATCGGCCTCCGATATCAGATCCCGCAGCCTGGGCGAATCCAGAGTCAGATGACTGTTTGCGCCGGGTGCGACGACGATCATGTTCTCGCCGTCGGCGTCGACGACGATGGCCGCTGTCCCGCTCGGCCCGGGCAGCGTGATCAGGCCATCGAGGGTGACGCCGTTGTCCGCCAGGTGCTCTCGGAGGTGGGCCCCGTTGGCATCGTCACCGATGGCCGCCACCACCTGCACGTCCGCACCGGCCCGCGATGCTGCCACCGCTTGATTGCCGCCCTTGCCGCCCGGTATCCACCGCACTTCCGAACCCAGTACCGTCTCACCGGGGTTGGGCATCCGGGTCACCTCGAACACCACGTCCATGTTGACCGAGCCGACCACACACACCCGGCTCATGCCGTCACCGAGAACGGGTCCGGCAGCGCGCCACGGCCGGTCAGCGCCCGCAACAGCACCTCGCCGTGGCCCATCACGGTCGCCACCCGGGCGCCCAGCGTCGTGGCACCGGACATGACCTCTTCCGGCGCGGTGTACGGCAGGCCGGTGGCATCGGCGATATCGAGACTGTGCACCGCCAGCTCGAAGATGCGTGTTGGTAGATAGGTGAACAGGTGCATGCCCGCGCCGCCCAGCACCGCGATCAGCTCGTCGCCGCGGCCGTCGAGTTTCGCCGACGCCTCGCTGACCAGGGTGTCCACCGCGGCTGCCGGGTCGTCACCGAGTTCGGCGCCGGCGCGGCGACCGCGCTCGACGACACCGGCTCCCTCAGCGGCCGCCACGGTTGCCGCCACCTGGTAGTACTCCTCGGCGCTGGTGATGTCGACGGTGGTCGCCGGCTGGTCCAGGTAGGTGATGACGGTGACCAGCGACCGCGCGGTGTGACCGACCAACGCCCGCAGATCCCACTCGCCCAAGCCGGGACCGGGGTAGCGGTCGACGGGGATCATCCGAACCAGGTCGGCGAAGGAGCGAGCCGCGGCGCGGTAGACCTGCACCACTTCCACGGCCTCAGAATCCGAAGCTGCCATGTGCGAGAACCTACCGCCGCGCCGGTGAGACCGGGGTGCAGTCGGCTCATCCGGTGTCAGCCCGATACGCTGGGCTAATGAGTCTGGAGGCACCGACGCTCACAGGACTGCGCGAGGCCGTGCACGACGCCGCCAAGCGCGCTCGACTGGCCGCCCGCATCCTGGGAACGCAGTCCACCGTCGTCAAAGATCGCGCCCTGCATGCCGCCGCCGACGCCGTGCTGGCTGCCAGCGCCGACATCATCGCCGCCAACGCCATGGATCTGGATGCCGCGCGCGCCGCCGGCACGTCGGAGGCAATGCTGGACCGGCTCGCACTCAACCCGCAGCGCGTCGACGGCATCGCTGCCGGCTTGCGTCAGGTGGCCGGCCTGCCCGACCCCATCGGCGAGGTGCTGCGCGGCCGCACCCTGCCCAACGGTCTGCAGCTGCGTCAGCAGCGCGTCCCACTCGGTGTCGTCGGCATCGTCTACGAGGGCAGGCCCAATGTCACCGTCGATGCCTTCGGTCTGACCTTGAAGTCGGGTAATGCCGTTCTACTGCGCGGGAGTTCGTCGGCGGCACATTCCAACCAGGCCCTCGTTGCGGTGCTCCGAGAGGCGCTCGTCGCTGAGGGATTGCCCGCCGATGCGGTGCAACTGCTGCCCAGCAGCGACCGCGCCTCGGTCACCCACCTGATCCAGGCCAGGGGCCTGGTGGACGTGGTGATCCCGCGCGGCGGCGCCGGCCTTATCGACGCCGTGGTGCGTGATGCCTTGGTGCCGACCATCGAGACCGGTGTGGGCAACTGCCATGTGTACGTGCATGAAGCCGCCGATCTCGATGTGGCAGAACGGATTCTGCTCAACGCCAAGACGCGGCGCCCGAGCGTGTGCAATGCCGCCGAAACCCTGCTGGTCGACGCCGCGATCGCCGACGTCGCGCTACCGCGGCTGGTCGGTGCGCTGCAGGGTGCCGGCGTCACGGTGCATGCCGATCCGACCGAGGACGAGCTGCGCGCCGAGTTCCTGTCGATGGACATCGCGGTGGCTGTCGTGGATGGGGTGGATGCCGCGATCACGCACATCAACGAATACGGCACCGGGCATACCGAGGCGATCGTGACCGCCGATCTTGCTGCAGCGCACCGGTTCACCGCCGAAGTGGACGCCGCCGCGGTGATGGTGAACGCATCGACGTCGTTCACCGACGGTGAGCAGTTCGGGTTCGGTGCCGAAATCGGTATCTCCACCCAGAAGCTGCATGCCCGCGGGCCGATGGGGTTGTCCGAGCTGACCTCGACCAAGTGGATCGTCTGGGGAGACGGCCAGATCCGCCCTGCCTAGAGCACAGGAGTTCATGTTGACCACACCCGCACGCTCAGTGCCGCTGTTCGCCGATATCGACGATGTCGCGAACCGGCTCGCTGAGACCGGCTATCTGCCCGACACCGCCACCGCGACCGCGGTGTTTCTCGCCGACCGCTTGGGCAAACCGCTGCTGGTCGAAGGACCTGCTGGCGTCGGCAAGACCGAATTGGCGCGTGCGGTGGCCCAGTCCACCGGCTCTGAGCTGGTGCGGCTGCAGTGCTACGAGGGTGTCGACGAAGCGCGGGCGCTCTACGAATGGAACCACGCCAAGCAGATCCTGCGGATCCAAAGTGGTTCCAGCGATTGGGATTCCACCAAAGAAGACGTCTTCAGCGAGGAATTCCTGCTGTCGCGGCCGCTGCTGACGGCGATCCGGCGCACGGATCCGACCGTGCTGCTGATCGACGAAACCGACAAGGCCGACATCGAGATCGAAGGCCTGCTGTTGGAAGTGCTGTCCGACTTCGCGGTCACCGTCCCCGAGCTGGGCACCATCAAGGCCACCCGGACTCCGTTCGTCGTGCTGACCTCGAATGCCACCCGCGAGCTGTCCGAGGCGCTCAAGCGGCGGTGCCTGTTCCTGCACATTGATTTCCCGGATCCGGATCTGGAACGTCGGATCCTGCTGTCCCGGGTGCCGGAGCTGCCGGAGCGGATGGCAGAGGAGCTGGTCCGGATCATCGGTGTGCTGCGCGGGATGCAGCTCAAAAAAGTACCGTCGGTCGCCGAGACCATTGACTGGGGCCGCACCGTGCTGGCGTTGGGCATGGACACCATCGACGACGCCACCATTGCCGCCACCCTGGGCGTCGTGCTCAAACACCAGTCCGATCAGCAGAAGGCGTCCGGGGAACTCCGGCTCAACTGAGAGGCGCACCATGGCCGTGCGACGCACCAGCCCGCCGCAACCCCTGGCTCCCCACGGGCTGCCGGGCCACCTCGTCGGATTCGTCGAGGCGCTGCGCGGCTCGGGCATCGCGGTGGGTCCGTCGGAAACCGTCGATGCGGGCAGGGTGCTCGCCACTCTGGGCCTCGGTGACCGCGACGTGCTCCGCGAGGGGCTGGCGTGCGCGGTGCTGCGGCGCGCCGACCACCGCGACACCTACGACGCCATGTTCGATCTGTGGTGGCCCGCTGCACTGGGCGGCAGGGCGGTGGTCGATGCCGACGATGACGATCCCGACGCCGCACCGCAGCTACCCGCCGATGACGTCGAAGCCATGCGCGGCATGCTCCTGGACCTGCTCAACAGCAATGAGGACCTGGCCGATATGGACCAGCGGCTGGTGGCGATGATCGCCCAGATCGTCGAGGCCTACGGTCGCTACAACTCCAGCCGCGGGCCGTCCTACTCGTCGTATCAGACGCTGCGGGCGATGGCCCTGGACGAGTTGGAGGGCAAGCTGTTGGCGGGCCTGTTGGCCGGCTACGGCGAGCAGCCGTCCCCCACTCAAGAGCAGATCGCCAGATCACTTGCCGCACAACGTATCAACCAGTTGCGCAAGATGGTCGACGCGGAGACGAAACGTCGGACCGCCGAACAACTCGGCCGCGAGCACGTGCAGATGTACGGCATTCCGCAGCTGTCTGAGAACGTCGAGTTCCTGCGTGCATCGGGGGAGCAGCTGCGCCAGATGCGCACCGTCGTCGCACCGCTGGCCCGCACACTGGCCACCCGGCTGGCGGCCAAGCGGCGCAGACACCGCGCCGGGCAGATCGACCTCCGCAAGACGCTGCGCAAATCGATGTCCACCGGCGGTGTGCCCATCGACGTGGTGCTGCGTAAACCACGCCCGGCCCGCCCCGAACTGGTGGTGCTGTGCGATGTCTCCGGGTCGGTGGCCGGCTTCAGTCATTTCACCCTGCTGCTGGTGCACGCACTGCGCCAGCAGTTCTCCCGGGTGCGGGTCTTCGCCTTCATCGACACCACCGACGAGGTCACCCACATGTTCGGCCCCGAAGCCGACCTCGCCATCGCGGTACAGCGCATCACCCACGAGGCGGGGGTGTACACCCGCGACGGGCACAGCGATTACGGGCATGCCTTCAGTTCCTTCACCGACGCGTTTCCCAACGTGCTGTCCCCACGCAGCTCACTGCTGGTGCTCGGCGACGGCCGGACCAACTACCGCAACCCGGCCACCGACCTCCTCGCGCACCTGGTCTCGGCCAGCAGGCATGCGCACTGGCTCAACCCCGAACCCAGGAGTTTGTGGGGCAGCGGCGACTCCGCGGTACCCCAGTACGCCGAGGTCATCCCGATGCACGAGTGCCGGTCGGCAAAGCAGCTGGCGTCGGTGATCGACCAACTGCTGCCGGTCTGAGCGTCCCCGGCCGCGGCGCGCCGCCTTTCCACGAACGTGCGGTTTCATACGCGACACGCCGTTGCGGCGGTATCTCAGCGCACACTCGACGACCGCGCTCGGAGCTCCGAGATCTCGGGGACCCCGTCTGGCTGCCGTAAGCTGCCTATTCGTGAGTCGACGCAGGCTGGGTGTGATGGGTGGGACGTTCGACCCCATTCACAACGGTCACCTCGTCGCAGCCAGCGAGGTCGCGGACTTGTTCGCCCTCGACGAGGTGGTGTTCGTCCCCACCGGTCAGCCGTGGCAGAAGGCCGGCCGCCGCGTGACCCCCGCCGAGGACCGCTACCTGATGACCGTCATCGCCACGGCCTCCAACCCGCAGTTCTCGGTCAGCCGCGTCGACATCGAGCGCGGTGGCAAGACCTACACCAAAGACACCCTGCGTGACCTGCAGGCACTCAACCCCGACGCCGATCTCTACTTCATCACCGGAGCCGACGCTCTGGCCTCGATTCTGTCCTGGCAGAACTGGGAAGACCTCTTTTCGATGGCCCGGTTCGTCGGGGTGAGCCGGCCCGGTTTCGAACTCGACGGCAGGCACGTCGCTGCGGCCAGGGCGGAACTGTCGTCGGATGCGCTCAGCCTCGTCGAGATCCCGGCCCTTGCCATCTCGTCGACCGACTGCCGTCGCCGGGCGGAGCAAGCCCGCCCGATCTGGTACCTCGTCCCCGACGGCGTGGTGCAGTACGTCTCCAAACGCGGGCTGTATCAGGCGACGTCGCCTGACCCGACCACCGCACCCGGCCACAGCCTGGCCAACACGACGAATCAGGAGATTTCGTGACCGCCTCCGACGAAGCCATCGCCATGGCAGAAGTTGCCGCCCGAGCTGCGGCCGCCAAGCTCGCCGAGGACGTGGTCATCATCGACGTCTCGGGACAGCTGGTGATCACCGACTGCTTTGTCATCGCGACCGGAGCCAACGACCGTCAGGTCAATGCCATCGTCGATGAGGTCGAGGAGAAGATGCGCCAGGCCGGGCACAAGCCCGCTCGCCGGGAAGGCACCCGCGAAGGCCGGTGGGTGCTGCTCGACTTCATCGACATCGTGGTGCACGTCCAGCACCGCGACGAGCGGGATTTCTACGCCCTGGACCGGCTCTGGCGTGACTGCCCGGTGATCCCGGTGGACCTCGAGGACACGGCCGGAGCGGACGGCCCAGAGGCGGCTCAGTGAGCACGCCGGTCCGGCGAGTCCGTCGACTGGTGATGCTGCGGCACGGCCAGACCGAGTGGAACGCCGGCAGCCGAATGCAGGGTCAGATCGACACCGACCTGACTGAACTGGGTCGCTCCCAGGCGGTGGCGGCTGCGGAAGTGCTGGCCAAGCGGCAGCCGCTGCTGATCATGTCCTCGGACTTGCGCCGTGCCTATGACACCGCGTTGGCGCTCAGTGAACGGACCGGCCAGACCGTCGAGGTCGACACCCGGCTGCGGGAAACGCACCTCGGCGACTGGCAGGGGCTCAACCACCTCGAGGTGGACGAGATCGCCCCGGGCGCTCGTCTGGCGTGGCGCGACGACGCGCGCTGGGCGCCACACGGGGGAGAAAGCCGAGTGGACGTGGCCGCCCGCAGCCTGCCGTTGGTTACCGAACTCGTTGCAGGGCAAGCGGAGTGGGGATCAGATGCCCACGGCGATGCCGACCGGCCGGTGGTGTTGGTGGCCCACGGCGGCCTGATCGCGGCGCTGACCGCAGCGGTACTGGGTCTGCCGGTGGACAACTGGCCGATCCTCGGCGGCATGGGCAATGCCAGCTGGGTCCAGCTGTCCGGGCATTCGGAGTTCGACGCCCCGCCCGAGGACGTCAAGTGGCGACTCGACGTGTGGAACGCCTCGGCGCAGGTCGCCAACGATGTCCTTTGAGGCACAGCCTCGGCTGCTGGTGTTCGCCGACTCCCTGGCCTACTACGGCCCGACCGGCGGTCTACCGTCCGACGATCCCCGGATCTGGCCGAATCTTGTTGCCGACCAACTGGGTTGGCGGCTGGAGCTGATCGGACGGATCGGCTGGACCTGCCGCGACGTGTGGTGGGCCGCCACGCAGGACCCGCGTTCGTGGGCGGCGCTGCCGCAGGCCGGTGCGGTGGTCTTCGCCACCAGTGGCATGGATTCGCTGCCGTCGCCGTTGCCGACGGCATTGCGCGAAATGATCCGGTATGTCCGGCCGCCGCGGCTGCGCCGCTGGGTGCGCGACGGTTACGGCTGGGCGCAGCCGAGGTTTTCACCGTATTCGCGTTCGGCGCTACCTCCGGAACTGTCCGTCGAATACCTGGAAATGACCCGCGGAGCAATCGATTTCAACCGACCCGGTATCCCCATGGTGGCCTCGCTGCCCAGCGTGCACATCGCGGACACCTACGGTCGAGCCCACCATGGGCGGGAGGGCACCGTCAGGGCCATCACGAGCTGGGCCCAGGAACATGACATCCCGCTTGTTGACCTCAAAGAGGCAGTGGCAGAACATATTTACGCCGGACGGGGAAACCCGGACGGGATCCACTGGAACTTCGAAGGGCATCAGGCCGTCGCCGATCTGATGCTCAAGGCGCTGGCCACCGCGGGCGTCGTGGCCCCGCAGCACGGCGGTTGACGATGGCTGTCATCGTCGTCACCGATTCGTCTTCGCGGCTGCCCGCCGAACTCGCCGCCCGGCACGGCATCCGGGTGGTGCCGTTGCATGTCCTGGTCGACGGCACCGACCTGCGCGACGGGATCGACGACATTCCCGACGACATCCACGAACGCACGGCCTCCACCGCCGGGGCGACGCCCGCGGAGTTGGGTGCCCTCTACGAGCAGGCGCTGCGCGACAGCGACGGTGACGGGGTGGTGGCCGTACACCTGTCCGCCGCGCTGTCGAGCACGTTCAATGCCGCACAACAGGCCGCTCAGGACTGCGGAGGCCCCGTCCGGACCATCGATTCCCGCTCCGCGGCAATGGGAACCGGGTTCGTGGCGGTCGCCGCAGCCCGGGCCGCCGCCGCCGGAGGTGACCTCGACGCGGTGGGGGCCGCCGCCGAGGCGGCCGTGCGTAGTGGCCACGGTTTCATCGTGGTGCAACGGCTGGACAACCTGCGCCGCAGCGGCCGTATCGGCGGGGCCGCTGCCTGGCTGGGCACCGCCTTGTCGTTGAAGCCGCTGCTGCGCATCGACGATGGCAAACTCGTTCTGGCGCAACGTGTGCGGACCGCGTCCAAAGCCGTGATGGCGATGCAGGACCGGGTGTGCGAGCTGGTCGGCGACGGTAGTGCGTCCATTGCTGTTCATCACGTCGCCGACCCCGCGGCTGCAGTCGAGCTGGCCGCGGCTCTGCAGTCGCGACTGCCCGGCTGCGACGAGCCGATCGTCACCGACCTCGGCCCGGTACTGGCCCTGCACGTCGGTGCCGGAGCGCTCGCCGTGGTCGTCTCTTTGTGATTTCGGCGCGCTCATGGCCGCTCAGCGGCCATGAGCGCGCCGAAATCACCCGAAGAAGCGGCCGGTGATCGGGGGCAGGTCCTTGAGGGTGACGATGCCGGGTTCGGCGGCGACGACGGCGGGCACGGCGTTGGTGACGGGCATCGCGGTGTAGATCATGCCCAGCCCCATGAACCCCGGCTCGGTCCAGTCCCTCGGCGGTAGGCAGTGCAGCACGGTGCGCATGTTGGGCACTCCGAACACCTGGATGACGTGGCCGTGCTCGAGCGGCTTGGGCGGGGTGACGTGATCGCCCATGGTCCAGTTGAATCCGACGCTGACGACATTGCGCTCGCCCACCCAGCCGCGGTGGTAGCCGTACACCGAGCCGACGGTGCCTGCCGGGATTTTCATGAAGCCCAGATCGGTGTCGTCGGTGGCGGCGGTGAACTGCACATCGAAGGTCAACCGGTCCAGGTCAGCGCCCATCGCATCGGCCATCATCGCCGCAGACTCGGCGAACACTTCGCTTTCGCGGCGCACGCTGTCGGCCAGGCCCGGGGTGTCGGGATCCTGGCCGAAGCCCATCGCCGACTGGGTGCCCGCCGATTCGTAGGTCGAGCAGTCCACCGATTCGGTGATCCGGATCTCGTCGACCCGCTCGCAGGAGCCCGAGAGCACCATACCCACCATATTGGTCATGCCCGGGTGGGCTCCGTTGCCGAAGATGGTGGATTGCCCTGTCTCGCAAGCGGTTCGGATGCGATCCAGGTCAGCGGGTGTCTGCTTGCCGCCGGTGATCCACGCCGCACTGGTGCACACGTTGACGCCGCTCTCCAGCAGACGAACCAGCTCGTCGATGCTGGGCCACAGCGGGTTGTAGCAACAGGCGTCGGCGCCCACGCCCAGGAGCGCATCGATGTCGTTGGTGGCCAGCACGCCCGTGGGTTCCGGCCAGCCCGCCAGCTCGGCGGCGTCGCGCCCCACCTTGTCCTCGCCGTGCGCGTACACGCCCGCCAGTTCCATATCGGGGCGGCCGATGATCGCGTGCAGCGACCGACGGCCGATGTTCCCGGTGGTCCACTGGATGACCTTCAGCGGACGTTGGTGTGGCGTGGTTTTCATCGGCGCTCCCTCGGTTGACAGTGTCGGTGAGTATGTACACACCGGTGGCGCACACGGGCCAGAACTCGCGGCACCGGTTCCTGCGGTCGTGCGGAGGCGGGCGCGTAGGTGCTGAGTGGGACTGCCGCACCGGCTGATTGCCGACCCTGCGACGATCGACCGATGACTGATCGAGTGATCTACGGTCCGTGGGCGGTGGTGGCGGGCGGTTCCGAGGGCGTGGGCGCCGAGTTCGCGACGCAGCTGGCCGGCGACGGGTTTCACCTGGTGCTGATCGCGCGTAACGCCGCGCCGCTGGCGCAGACCGCGCGGCGTTGCCGTGAACTCGGCGCTGAGGTCATCACCGTCACCGCCGATCTCTCCGACCCCGCCGCGATCGACGAAGTGCAGCGCGCCACCGCCGATCTGGAGGTGGGGCTGCTGATCTGCAATGCCGGCGCGAACACGTGCAGTTCGGAATTCCTCGACGCCGAACTGGACCAGTTCCACCGGGTCATCGATCTCAACATCACCTCGGTGCTGGCGTTGGTTCACCTCTTCGGCGGCCCCATGCGGCACCGTCGGCGCGGTGGGATCCTGTTGGTCGGGTCGATGGCCGGCTACCTCGGCTCGGCGCGGCACACCGTTTACGGCGGGGTGAAGGCATTCAGCCGGATCTTCGCCGAGAGCCTGTGGCTCGAGCTGCGCGACTACGACGTGCACGTCCTCGAACTGGTGCTCGGCGTCACCCGGACGCCGGCGATGCAGCGCGTCGGGCTGAACTTCGACGTGCCGGGCCTGCGGGTCGCCGAGCCCGCTGACGTGGCGCGCGAGGGCCTGGCGAATCTGGCGAACGGGCCGGTGCTGGTGGCCGGCGGCAACGCTGCCGACGTCGAGCGGCGCAACCACCCTGACCGGGCCAAGGTGGTGCTGGGTACGCACCGGTTCATGCAGCAGCTGCTCGACGGCTGAGCGCTCGGCCCGGCCCGCTGGACGGGGCCGGCCGCGTGCTGCCGGAATGGCGACGAGGTAGAACACCAGGCGTGGACGAAGATCGTGTGGCGGCGCTGGAGCGCCGAGTGCAGCAGTTGGAAGACGAGCGTGCGGTCGCCACCCTGCTGGCGTCCTACGGCCCGCTGGTGGACGCGGGGGAGTCGGTGGCCGCGGCGCAGTTGTGGGCGGTTGACGGCACGTATGACGTGGACGACTGGTCCATGAACAGCCGAGCCGAGATTTGCGCCATGGTGGAATCCGGGGGTCATCAAGGTCTTGTCGAACGCGGTTGTTGCCATCTGTTGGGCCCGGCCGTGGTGACCGTCACCGGCGACGACGCGGTGGCGGTGTGCGAGTCGGTGCTGCTGGTCCGGCGCAGTGACGGGCGGGGTTATTCGGTGGCGCGGGCAGGCGCCAACCACTTCCGATTGCGGCGGGAGGACGGTCGGTGGCAGATCGTCCAGCGGCGCACCACCGTGCTCGACGGCACCGAACGGGCCAGGGCGCTACTGGCCGCCGGGGTAGCCGGCCGCGTGCCGTGACCCGGCGACGTTATCCACACTCCCGCAACGATGCACAGCCCGCCGCGGCATAGCGTCCCGACGGTCTCCACGGTCGGCCGCTGAACCTACCGTCGGGCACATGCCTGCCGAACTTCCCACTGAGAGACTGCATCGCCGTCTCGGCGAGACCGCACCGGAAGCCGCTGCCGATGAGGCGGCCGGCCCGCCGACCGACGACCCCCGCGAACTGCTGCCGCGGTGGTTACCCGACGCACACGGTGAGCGCGCGAGTTGGTGGGAGACGGTGCGGGCCGATCCCGGCCGTGGCGGGGCGATCGCGCTCGGCGTCGTCGCCGCGTTGGCGGTACTGGTCACGGTCTTCACCTTGATCCGGGACGAACCCGAGCCCGTGACCTCGGCGAAACTGCCTGCGGTGGAGATGGTGTCCTCAGCCAGCGCGCGGCCGTCGCCGGCACCGGATCAGCCGGTGATCGTCAGCGTGGTCGGACTGGTCCACAAACCGGGCCTGGTCACCCTGACCGCGGGTGCGCGGGTGGCGGACGCGCTCACGGCGGCCGGCGGGGTGACAGACGGGGCTGACACTATCGGGTTGAACATGGCCCGCCACCTCAGCGACGGCGAGCAGGTCGTCGTGGGCCTGGCGCCCGTACCGGGGCAGGCGGCCGCGCTGGCCAGTTCGGTGTCCCCGGGCGCCGTCACCGCGGCGCCCCCGGATGCGGGACCCGGGGTAGCGCCGCCGACCGGGGCTGCGGCGGGGCCCGTGGACCTCAACTCCGCGACAGTCGAGCAGTTGGACACCCTGCCGGGGATCGGGCCGGTCACCGCCGCCGCCATCGTCGCGTGGCGCGACGACCACGGCTCGTTCGCCAGCGTGGACCAGCTCAGCGAGGTCGACGGTATCGGTCCCGCCCGCCTGGACAAATTGCGCGACCTGGTGCGGGTGTGACCGACGGTGTCCGGCGCCGCGGCGGCTGAGGCCGATCCTTCCGATCGCCGCATCGACTTGCGTCTGGTGCCTGCGGGCCTGACCTGCTGGGCCGTCACTGCCGCGGGCATCCTCTGGCACATCGGGATGGTCCTGACCGTGGTGTTCGGGGTCACCGCGGCGCTCAGTGCTCTGTCCGCCAGGTTGTCCGGGCGCACCGAGCGACGTGCGGCGTGCACGGTGGTGCTGGCGGCGTCGCTGATCGGTGTCGGCTTCGGTATCGCTGTGACAGTGCGCGACAACATGATTCGTGACCACCCCATCGGCAACAGTGTCGGCCGGGAACGGGATGTCACGGTCCTGGTCACCGAAAGTCCGAGGCTGCTACGCGGCGGCCGGATGCTGATCCGGGCTGACCTGCGGTTGGTAGGTGACGACGAATCCCGGGGCAGGGTCGTCATTTTCGCCTCCGCACGCGACTACGGTGCAGTCGCCGCCGGGCAGTCGGTGCGGTTGCGGGCACGGATCGCGGCTCCCACCCGGCGAGATCTGACTGTGGCGGTACTCACCGCCACCGGCCGTCCCACCATCGGCCGGGCTACCGCAGTGCAGCGCGGCGCGCACACCCTGCGCGCCCAGGTGGCCGCGGTGGCCCGCGACGTGCTGCCCGCCGATCAGGCCGCACTGCTGCCCGCTCTCGTCCTCGGCGACACCTCTGCTTTTCCGCCGACCGTCGTCGAGCAGTTCCAGGTAGCGGGCCTGACCCATTTGACTGCGGTTTCGGGAGCCAACGTCACGATTGTCTGCGGCGCAGTCCTGCTGTCTGCCTCGTTCCTGGGCCCGCGGATCGCGGTGGCACTGGCCGCAGCGGTGCTCGTCGCGTTCGTCGTGGTGGTCCAGCCGACGCCCAGCGTGTTGCGTGCGGCGGTGATGGGCGCCATCACCTTGTTGGCTGTCGTGTCTGCCCGTCGCCGGCAGGCGGTCCCGGCGCTGGCCGCCACGGTGATCGGCCTGCTGGCAGTGGCGCCGCACTTGGCCGTCGACATCGGCTTCGCACTGTCGGTGTCAGCCACGGCGGCGCTCGTGGTGCTGGCGCCGGCGTGGTCACGCCGGCTGGTGCGCCGGGGCTGGCCCAAGCCGGTGGCCGACGCCGTCAGCGTCGCGACGGCGGCGCAGTTGGTCACCGCACCGCTGATCGCCGGGGTCTCGGGCAGCTTCAGCTTGGTCGCGATCGTCGCCAACGTGGCGGTCGCGCCCGTGATCGCGCCCATCACAGTGCTGGGTACCGCGGCCGCCGCGGTGTGCCTGCTCGCGCCGGCAGCCGCGGCACTGCTCATCAGATTCACCGGCCCGGAACTGTGGTGGCTACTTCGGGTAGCGCAGTGGGCCGCAGGTGTGCCGCACGCGTCGGTGCCGGTTCCCCCGGGGCCGGCCGGGGCGGCATCGGTTACCGCGGCGGCAATCGTGACCGTCGCACTGACTGCCAGACTCTGGGACCGGCGGGGGTTCCGCATTGTGATGGCCTGCCTGGTGATGTGCCTGCTCGCCTGGTCGATATCCACCGGCATCACCGCCCGCCCCACTGTGATGTCAGCGGGTCGTGGCACCATGCTCGGGTGAGCCAACAGGTTCGGGGACTTCATCTGGTCCTGGGCGAAGAGGAGTTACTCGTCGAACGGGCGGTAACCGCGGTGCTCAACCAGGCCCGCGCCCTGGCGGGCACCACCGACGTGCCGGTCAACCGGATGCGCGCCGGTGAAGTCAGCACCAGTGAGTTGGCGGAGCTGCTCAGCCCGTCGTTGTTCGCCGATGAGCGCGTGGTGGTCCTCGACGCTGCGGGCGAGGCCGGTAAGGACGCCGCGGCGATGATCGCCTCCGCTGCCGGTGAGCTGCCCGAGGGCACGATGCTGGTGGTGGTGCACTCCGGTGGCGGCCGGGCCAAGGCGTTGGCCGGGCAGCTCAAGGATCTCGGTGCAGAGGTGCATCTGTGCGCGAAAATCAGCAAGGCCAGCGAGCGTGCCGACTTCGTCCGTGCCGAATTTCGAGCGCTGAAGATCAAAGTCAGCGAAGACACCGTCACCGCCCTGATCGACGCGGTGGGGTCTGACGCACGAGAGCTCGCCTCGGCTTGTTCACAGCTTGTCGCCGACACCGATGGCCGCGTCGACCCGGCTGCGGTCCGGCGTTATCACAGTGGGAAAGCCGAAGTGAAGGGCTTTGACATCGCCGACAAGGCGGTGGCCGGGGACGTCGAAGGTGCGGCGGAGGCGTTGCGCTGGGCGATGATGAGCGGCGAACCCCGTGTTGTGCTCGCCGACGCGTTGGCCGAGGCCGTGCACACCATCGCCAGAGTGGCGCCGTTATCGGGCGACCCATACCGGCTGGCTTCCGAGGTGGGCCTACCGCCGTGGCGAATTCAAAAGGCGCAGAAGCAATCCAGACGCTGGTCCCGCGACGGGGTCGCTACCGCAATCCGCCTGGTGGCTGCACTCAACGCCGATGTCAAGGGCGCTGCGGCCGACCCTGATTACGCCCTCGAGGCCGCGGTCCGGCAGGTTGCGGAAATTGCGGCCGCCGGACGTCGCTGACGGGACGCCCCGCTGACCCCGATGGTGCTCCAAGTGCTGTCGGGAGCAATAACGGCCAAATTTCGGTTTCCGGTACTTACGCAATACGCCACCCAGTTCGGTGACCGGTCCACCGCCGACCGGCTTGCCGAGCCGGCCCGAATTGTGCAGGGCCCCAGGGTGATCGCTGCCACGGAGCACGCGTGCGGGTTACGTGCGGTGGCATTACGGGAGCGGGGGCTCGTAGGTTCTGCGATGTCGGCGGCAACGATGGCACGTGTATCGCTGATGAGTGCGGGTCTTCCACGCCGGTAGTGCTGGCGGGCACGCAGCGTCAGCAGGAGATCATCGCGTTGGCGGCCGCCGGCCTGACCAACCGGCAGATCGCGGCGCGCCTGGTGATGTCGGTGCGCACCGTGGAAGGCACTTGTCTCCGCATCCCAGCGCGCTGGGGTCAGCTCTCGTGAAGAGCTGGTCGTGTTGCTGGAAGGGCGGCCCCGCGTGCGCCCGGAGCGTAGCCGCCACTGCGGCGGCCCACCGCGTGAGGCAGGGCCTCGGTCAGGGACGCGAGTACCAGAAGTGAGGTAGCGGCTTAGCCCCGACGTTTTCATCGCGAGCGCGCATCGTAGAGGAATGCCTACCGAGCGTCAGCGACGCGACGACGGATGGAGCGCCTGCCGCTACCGTATTCGATAGCGCTGCGCCTGCGGGAGGCCGGCGTCGAGGGCCATCTGATCGCGGAATGTATCGGGGTCGACAGCGAATCACTGCCGGCGTTGATGCGGATCGCGCCGAGGCGAAGCCCGCAGCGACCGGATACTGGGCCGACGGCCCGGGGATCAGATCTTGTTCAGCGCCAGGGCCAGGGCCGACTTCTTGTTGGCAGCCTGGTTCTTGTGAATGACGCCCTTGCTGGCGGCCTTGTCGAGCTGGCGGCTGGTGGCGGTCAGCAACTCGGTCGCCTTGTCCTTGTCGCCGGCGTCGAGAGCTTCCCGGAACCCGCGGACAGCCGTGCGAAGAGAAGACTTCACCGACTGGTTGCGCAGTCGGGCGCGCTCGTTGGTGCGGATGCGCTTTTCCTGCGACTTGATGTTGGCCACGCGTTAGTTCCTTCGTACTTTCTAGAAGCTGATATGTCTGGTCCCCGGAGGAATGCACCTGTCAGAGCCAGCGCGCCCAGCGGCGGGCAGCGACTGTTCAGGTTACCAGCAGAGCCCCGGATCTCCCAAAGCCGTGTGTACTAATCAGCCGAAACGGCAATCGTGCGGCACCATGTGACCGTGAGTCTTCGAACCTTGCCCAGTGAAACGGGCCGACAGTCACGCGCGAGCGCGCAAGCTGCGAAAAAGCACCAGCAGATTTTCGACGGCTACAACAAGCGTGGGGCTTACGACAAGGCGTTCGACGAGATGTTCGACGCCCAGGGAAACGTTCGAGGACCATATAAAGGTATCTTCGCCGAACTAGCGCCCTCGGATGCCTCCGAGCTCGCAGCCCGCGCCGAAGCACTCGGGCGGGCGTTCATCGATCAGGGCATCACCTTCTCGTTGTCCGGCCAGGAGCGGCCGTTCCCGCTGGACCTGGTGCCGCGGGTGATCTCCGCCGCCGAGTGGTCGCGGCTGGAGAAGGGCATCACCCAGCGGGTGAAGGCGCTCGAGATGTACCTCGACGACATCTACGGTGACCAGGAGATCCTGCGCGACGGAGTGATCCCGCGCCGCCTCATCACCTCCTGCGAGCATTTTCATCGGGAGGCCGCCGGCATCGTTCCGCCCAACGGGGTGCGCATCCACGTTGCGGGCATCGACCTGGTTCGTGACGGCCAGGGCACCTTCCGTGTGCTCGAAGACAACCTTCGGTCACCGTCCGGGGTGTCCTATGTGATGGAGAACCGTCGCACCATGGCGCGGGTGTTTCCCAACCTGTTCGCCTCCCATCGGGTGCGAGCGGTGGGCGACTACTCCTCGCATCTGCTACGCGCCCTGCGCAATTCGGCGGCAACCAACGAAGCCGATCCGACGGTGGTGGTGCTCACCCCAGGTGTCTACAACTCGGCGTACTTCGAGCATTCGCTGCTGGCCCGCCAGATGGGCGTCGAGCTGGTAGAGGGGCGCGACCTGTTCTGCCGCGACAACAGCGTCTACATGCGCACCACCGAGGGCGAGCGTCAGGTTGATGTCATCTACCGGCGCATCGACGACGAGTTCCTGGATCCGATGCACTTCAAGCCCGACTCCGTGCTGGGGGTCGCGGGGGTGTTGAATGCGGCCCGGGCCGGAAACGTGGTGATCTCCAGCGCGGTCGGCAACGGCGTGGGTGATGACAAGCTGGTCTACACCTACGTGCCGACCCTCATCGAGTACTACCTCGGCGAGAAGCCTCAGCTGGCCAATGTCGACACCTTCCGGTGCTGGCTGGACGAGGAACGGGAGGAAGTGCTGGACCGCATCGACGAGCTGGTGATCAAACCCGTCGAAGGATCAGGTGGCTACGGGATCGTCTTCGGCCCCAACGCCAGTGATAAAGAGCTCGCGACGATCTCGAAGAAGGTCCGCGCCGATCCCCGCGGATGGATTGCCCAACCGGTGGTGCAGCTTTCCACCGTGCCCACCCAGATCGACGACTGCCTGTCACCTCGCCATGTCGACCTGCGCCCGTTCGCGGTCAATGACGGCAACGAGGTGTGGGTACTTCCCGGCGGCCTGACCCGCGTGGCGTTGCCCGAGGGCTCGCTGGTGGTCAACTCGAGTCAGGGTGGCGGCTCGAAGGACACCTGGGTGCTGGCGTCGCGGACTTCGGGGGCGGACCGTGAACTCGGCGCCGCCGAGGTGGTGCGCTCATTGCCGAAGGCGGCCAAGGCGGGTGCCGAGAAGAACGGCGACTCCGCCAGTTCCACCCAGCAGCAACAACAGCAGCAGGCCGGGGTGCCGCAGCAAGCAGCGTCCCAGACTCTCCAACAGGGACAGCAACAACAACAGCAGCAGGCGGTGATGCGCTGATGCTCGCGCGCAATGCCGAGTCGCTGTACTGGATCGGCCGTTACGTCGAGCGCGCCGATGACACCGCGCGCATCCTGGACGTCACTGTGCACCAGCTGCTGGAGGATTCCAGCGTCGACCCCGACCATGCTTCCCGGGTGCTGCTGCGAGTGCTGGGTATCAAACCGCCCGACGGCCTGCTCGACTTGTGGTCGCTGACCGATCTGGTGGCCTTCAGCCGGGACACCGAGGGTGGTTGCTCGATTGTCGACTCCATCTCGGCGGCACGTGAAAACGCCCGTGGCGCAAGGGAAGTCACCTCCACCGAGATGTGGGAATGTCTCAACACCACTTACAACGCGCTGGGAGAGCGCGAGCGCGCCGCCAAACGCCTCGGCCCGCACGAGTTCCTCAGTTACGTGGAGGGCCGCGCGGCCATGTTCGCCGGGCTGGCCGATTCCACGTTGTCGCGCGACGACGGGTACCGGTTCATGGTGCTGGGCCGGGCGATCGAGCGGGTGGACATGACGGTTCGCATGCTGCTGGCCCGGGTCGGTGACAGTGCGTCATCGCCGGCGTGGGTGACGGTGCTGCGTTCGGCCGGCGCCCATGACACGTACCTGCGCACCTACCGTGGTGTGCTCGATGCCGCGCGCGTCGTGGAGTTCATGCTGCTGGACCGGTTGTTCCCGCGCTCGGTGTTCTACTCGTTGCGGCTGGCCGAGCACAGTCTCGATGAACTGCTCAACCATCCGCACAACCGGCTGGGTGCCACCGCCGAGGCGCAGCGACTCCTGGGCCGCGCCCGCAGTGAGCTGGAGTTCCTGCGGCCGGGTGTGCTGCTCGAATCGCTGGAGGAACGGTTGGCCAATCTGCAGAACATGTGCTCCGATGTCGGAGAAGCGTTGGCGCTGCAGTACTTCCACTCCGCGCCGTGGGTCGCCTGGACCGACGCGGGACGCAATGGGTCACTGGTCATAGAAGAGGGTGAGATTTAAATGTGGCGCATGCGGGTGGTGCACACGACGGGTTATGCCTACAGGTCGCCGGTTACCGCGTCGTACAACGAGGCGCGGCTGACCCCGCGCTCGGACTCGCGGCAGAACGTGATCCTCAACCGCGTCGAAACGGTGCCTGCCACAAGGTCGTACCGGTACGTCGACTACTGGGGGACGGCGGTGACGGCATTTGACCTGCACGCGCCCCACACCGAGTTGGAGGTCACGGCCTCGTCGGTGGTCGAGACGGATCAGGAACAATCGCCTGAGGCGAAGGTGACCTGGGAGGATCTGGCCTCCGCGGCCGTGGTCGACCGCTTCGACGAGTACCTGACGCCGACGGGTTACACGCCGGCAAGCAAGCGTATCGAGCGGGTGGGGCGGCGGATCGGCAAGGACTATGCCCCGGAAGAGGCGGTGATCGAGGCCGCCCGCTGGGTGCAGGGCGAACTCCAGTACGTCGCGGGAACCACCGGTGTGCACTCGTCCGGGCTCGACGCGTTGCGGGAAGGCAAGGGCGTCTGCCAGGACTTTGCACACCTGTCGCTGATCCTGCTGCGCGGCATGGGCATTCCGTCCCGCTATGTGTCGGGATACCTGCATCCCAAACCCAAGGCGAAGTTGGGCGACACCATCGAGGGGGAGAGCCACGCCTGGGTCCAGGTGTGGACCGGCGGTTGGTGGAATTACGACCCCACCAACGACAACGGGATCAACGAGCAGTACATCAGCGTGGGTGTCGGCCGGGACTACTCCGACGTCACCCCACTGAAAGGTATTTACTCCGGTGCGGGCTCGACCGACCTCGATGTCCTGGTTGAGATCACACGCCTGGCATAACCGCAACGGCGGGGGCGGCCGGGCTCTGCTTGCTTTCAGACCATTTGGCGCTCGCGATTGCGGCGGCGCGCATGACGCAGTCTGCCAGCTCGTACAGTTTGGCGTCTCGTTGCGAGTGCTCGACGGTGACGCCGGCCGCTCTGCGCATCACAACGGTGCCCAGTCCCTGAGATGTCATGTGGGGCACCACAAGAAGCGTCGCGGACGCCTCCTGTCCGGTCACCACCATCAGGCGGGGACTGCGCTGCAGCGTCCCGCCCAGGGTCTTACCGCTGGGACTGATCGCATTGAGGTCCAGCGGACCTTCGGTGGCCGACCAGTTGATGCTGATGTCGACCACAACGCCCAACTGTGCGTGCAGGACCCCGATCAGCTCGGGCAGTTCACTGGCCACCGATGCGGTATGCGGCCACCAGGCCCCGTCGATGCCGGTCCCCGGCGTCGGGGCAAGGGCAAGTCTGACCGGACGCGCGAGGCGTCGCGAGCCGCTGAGGCCGTTCACGAGGACGGCCGGTTGGAGTGGGAATTCTGGCTGGGCAGATCCGAGAAAACCGGCGGTTTCGTCTCCGATTCCGCGGGGTTGGCGCCGTTGGTCTCGGGGCCGCTCACGGTCGGTTCTGGTTCGTACGGGTGGGAGAAGAGGTTGGACGAATCCATTAAGCGTGTCCTTTTGGTTAGAGCGGGCGGGGGCCCGCAGGTGTGGACCGATCGATGATCGATGGGCCAGACGGGGGTGCGTGTTCGCTGCCAAGTGCGGCGAGCCAGTGCATGCCCGGCGTCCGGAGTGGTGCGTTGCGGTTGCGTCCCGAAGACGCTCCAATCTTCGGCCGTGGTCGGCCAGATAGCTTCCGAACCGGCGCGGATGGTCTCGAGAAATCACAAGCTCACATGCGCCCAGTCACCTCAACCCTACGCTGATACCGACGAAGCACAACAGCAGCGGCCGCCCGGTCTGCCCGCCTCGGGTGTTCGTCTGCGGCTACTCCCGGCCGGCCGAGATCCACGACAAGTCGGCGAAGCGATGCCCGGACACCTGCGCACCCGCGTCGTCGAGCCGGGCCAGCTGCCCGGGGGTCAGCGTGAGGGTCAGGGACGCCACGTTCTCGTCGACCCGGGCAGCGCGGCGGGTGCCCGGAATGGGCACCGCAACCACCCCCAGCCCGGCGGCGCGGTAGCGCAGCCAGGCCAGGGCCACCTGGGCGGCGGTGGCACCGACCTCGTCGGCCACGGCGCCGATCACGTCGACCACGGCGAGGTTGGCCTCCAACGCATCGCCGGAAAATCGGGGCAGGTTGCGGCGAAAGCCGGAGTCGTCGCGCAGATCGGCGGCAGAACGCACGGTGCCGGTGAGGAATCCGCGGCCCAGGGGCGAGTACGGGACGAAGCCGACTCCCAGCTCGACCGCGGTGGGGACGACGTTGGCTTCGACGTCGCGGCTCCAGACGGACCACTCGCTCTGCACCGCGGCGATCGGATGCACCGCGACCGCGGCGCGTAACTCGTCGGCGGTGACCTCAGAGAGCCCGAGGTGGCGCACTTTGCCCGCCGTGACCAGTTCGGCCATGGCCCCGACGGTTTCCTCGATCGGCACCGTCAGATCGCGCCGGTGCATGTAGTAAAGATCGATGACGTCGGTGTTCAGCCTGGTCAGGCTCTCTTCGGCGGCTTCATGGACATAGGCGGCGTCACCACGCGACCCCAGGCTGCCGGTAACCGGGTTGCCGGTGATGCCGAACTTGGTGGCCAAGGTGACCTCGGCCCGGCGATCGGCCAGCAGCCGGGCGATCAGCCGCTCGTTGTCGCCGTCGCCGTAGACGTTCGCGGTGTCGATGAACGTCACGCCGACATCGAGGCAGTGGTGCAGCGTTGCCAGAGATTCGGTGTCATCGACCTTGCCGTAGACCGGGGTCAACGCCATCGCGCCGAAGCCCAGGGCGCTCACCGTCAGCTGATCGCCGAGTGTCACGGTGTCGATCGTCATAGATGGTCCTCCACCGACCGTGTCTTCCCAGCCATTCGATATGAGCCTAGCCTAGTGTGAGGTAGATCACTGATGGAGGCGACGATGCGCATCGCGGACGTGTTGCGGGCCAAAGGGGACACGGTGGCCACGATCGCTGCCCAGACCTCGGTGAGCGGGCTTCTCCAGGAATTGGCGTTACACAACATCGGGGCCATGGTGGTGGTGTCCTCCGAAGGCGTCGTCGGGATCGTCTCCGAGCGTGACGTCGTCCGCCAATTGAACGAGCGCGGCGCGCAGCTGTTGGGACGCCCGGTAGCGGAAATCATGACCACCATGGTGGCCACCTGTACGCCCACCGACTCAGTGGACAGTCTCAGCGCCCTGATGACCAGGAACCGGGTGCGTCACGTGCCGGTGCTCGACAACGGCCGCCTCGCCGGCATCGTCAGCATCGGCGACGTGGTCAAGACGCGGATGGAAGAACTCCAGGCCGAGCACGAGCAGCTGCAGGCCTACATCTCGCAGGGCTGAGACCGCGCTAGGACCAGGAGTAGTCGGCCCGCAGCCGCGCGGCCACCAGATCGAAGGTGGCGCGTTCGACGATGGCCCCCTCGCGGCGGATGCCTTCCTCGGGGACGTCGAGCACCCGGTCCAGACGTACCCAGCTCGGTCTGCCCTCGTGATCCCAGGGTCCGGCGCCGATGCCCACCCAGTCCGGGTGCTCGGAGTGATACGGCTGGCTGGACAACATCAGGCCCAAGAGGCGCTGCCGGTCTCGGCCGACGACGAGGACGGGACGGTCTTTACCGCGGGCCGGATCGTCCTCGAAGACCACCCATGTCCAGACGATCTCGCCGGGATCTGCGCGACCGTCCAGGTCGGGGGCATAGACGACTTTTCTGGCCCGCTGTGCTGTCGGCACGATGCTGTTGGTCACCGGCCGGCCCGTCGTGATCGCCGCGGGTTGTCCGGACACGGCGTTGGCTGCCAGGACGTCCAGGCCCAGCTTGAGGCCATGCACCAGCCCCCGCTGGAGTCCCTGCTGAATGTTGCGTTGCATCGACTGGGGGTTCTGGAGCTGCCTGACGAGTTTGGGTGCTTCGTTGAAAACCAGGTGCTCAGTGGTTCTCAGAACCTGCCGGAACGCCTTCCACTGCGTTGCCATGGAAATCAGCATAGGCGAGGTTCCCCGGCCACGATTGTGTCGTGACGGTCGCCCCTCGATACGCTGGACAGACCCAACCGGGCGTGCACGAGCCATCCACCAGGAGATTCCCATCAGCAGTTTCGCCGACAAGACCTTCACGGACCCGGCGCAGATCCGAAACTTCAGCATCATCGCCCACATCGACCACGGCAAGTCGACGTTGGCGGACCGGATGCTGGGGATCACCGGAGTCGTCGCGGACCGGGACATGCGCGCGCAGTATCTCGACCGGATGGACATCGAGCGCGAACGCGGCATCACCATCAAGGCGCAGAACGTGCGCCTGCCGTGGACCGTCAACGACGAACAATTTGTCCTGCACCTGATCGACACCCCTGGTCACGTCGACTTCACCTATGAGGTCTCCCGGGCGCTGGAGGCGTGCGAAGGTGCGGTGCTGCTGGTCGACGCCGCCCAGGGCATCGAGGCGCAGACGCTGGCCAATCTGTACCTGGCGCTGGACCGCGGCCTGACGATCATTCCGGTGCTGAACAAGATCGACCTGCCCGCGGCTGATCCCGACCGCTACGCCGGGGAGATCGCACACATCATCGGGTGCGAGCCGGATGACGTGCTGCGCGTCTCGGGCAAGACCGGGGTCGGGGTCCGCGAACTGCTCGACGAAGTGGTCCGCTTGGTGCCCGCACCCGTCGGCGACGCCAATGGCCCGGCCCGGGCGATGATCTTCGACTCGGTCTACGACATCTACCGCGGCGTGGTCACCTACGTCCGGGTGATGGACGGCACGCTCCGCCCGCGCGAGAAGATCAAGATGATGTCCACCGGCACCACGCACGAACTGCTGGAAGTCGGCATCGTTTCACCCGATCCCAGGGCCACCGAAGGCCTGGGCGTCGGTGAGGTGGGCTATCTCATCACCGGGGTCAAGGACGTCCGGCAGTCCAAGGTCGGCGACACGGTGACCTCGGCGCGTAACGGCGCCACCGAAGCGCTCACGGGATACCGCGAACCCAGACCGATGGTCTATTCGGGGTTGTATCCGGTTGACGGTTCCGACTATCCGAACCTTCGGGAAGCGCTCGACAAACTGCAGCTCAACGATGCCGCGCTGACCTACGAGCCGGAGACCTCGGTGGCGCTGGGCTTCGGTTTCCGGTGTGGATTCCTGGGTCTGCTGCACATGGAGATCACCCGGGAGCGCCTCGAGCGCGAGTTCGACCTCGATCTGATCTCTACCTCGCCCAACGTGGTGTACCGCGTGGTCACGGAAGGCAAGAACACCGCTGACGAGGCGCTTATCGTCACCAACCCGTCGGACTGGCCCGAAGGCAAGATCCGCGCCGTCTACGAACCGATAGTCAAGACCACTGTCATCACGCCCAGCGAGTTCATCGGCACCATCATGGAACTGTGCCAGTCCCGCCGCGGTGAACTCGGCGGCATGGACTACCTCTCGCCCGAGCGGGTGGAGCTGCGCTACACCATGCCGCTCGGTGAGATCATCTTCGATTTCTTCGACATGCTGAAATCGCGCACCCGCGGCTATGCCAGCCTCGACTACGAGGAAGCCGGCGAGCAGGAGGCCGATCTGGTGAAGGTGGACATCCTGTTGCAGGGTGAGGCCGTCGACGCGTTCAGTGCGATCGTGCACAAGGATTCGGCGTCCGAATACGGCAACAAGATGACGAGCAAGCTCAAAGAGCTGATTCCGCGCCAACAGTTCGAAGTCCCCATCCAGGCCGCCATCGGCGCGAAAATCATTGCCCGCGAGAACATTCGAGCCATCCGCAAGGACGTCCTGTCCAAGTGCTACGGCGGTGACATCACCCGTAAGCGCAAGCTGCTGGAGAAGCAGAAGGAAGGCAAGAAGCGGATGAAGACCATCGGCCGGGTCGAGGTTCCACAGGAAGCCTTTGTGGCCGCATTGTCCACTGACTCCGCCGGCGACAAGGGCAAGAAGTAGCAGAGGCACCGCGATGGCTGCGTCCCGACTGGTGCTAGCCCTTACCGTGGCTCTGCTGGCGGCGACGGGTTGTACCGATGTTGTTGGCGGCGTGGCCGTTCCGGCCGACGCCGGCGGGCCAGACGGGCTGCTCTCGGGTGAGCTGGCCGCCACGCTGCTGAGTGTGGAAGAGATCAACTCGATCATGGGTGCCGACGACATCGAGATGGTGGATTCGTCGGAGTCGATGCTCGACCACAGCGGCGACGTCTCCGATCCCAGCTGCCTCGGCTCGCTGTACAACGCCGAGGAGCGGGTCTACCGGGACAGTGGCTGGAGTGAGGTGGTCGACGAGGTGCTCACCCAGCCCCGGGGCGAGTCGGTCCAGTGGGTGGAGCAGACCGCGGTTCGGTTCCCTTCCGCGGCGGACGCGTCGTCGTTCTACGACGACGCCAAGGCACAGTGGGAGCAGTGTGGTGACCGGGACCTGTCGGTCTTCGACGGCGAGCACGTCTTCACCTGGGAATTCGAGCCGATATCGGTGGCCGGCACCACGTTGAGCCAATCGGCCCAGCAGCTCGACAGTGACGGATGGACCTGTCAGCACGCCCTGTCCGCCGCCGGCGACGTCGTGGTCGAAGCTTCCGCGTGCAGCATGAACCTGCGCGATGAGGCCGTCACCATTGTCGAGGCCCTGGTCAAGAACGTCGGCTGACGCCGGCGGGACTGTCTGCGCCGATTCGGTTGTCCCGGGGTGGCTCCCACGCCGATAGCGGCCGTTGTGCGCACGGTGATTCTTACCCGCATCGGCGGCGGCGACGACGATGAATCTCGCTTCCGCCTGCGGCGACGTGTCCGGCGGGAGGTCCACCGGCCTCCGCGCATCGACGATCGCCCTGGGCCTACGAGTCTGCTGGTCCTAGCCTTGGGTTGTTGCCCTTGGTGAGCTGAAGGGAGACGCCGTGAAAATTGCTTCGTGGCGGCCCTACGTACCTGTGATTCTCGCCGCCATGGTGGTGGCGCTGGGGGCGGTGCTGTTCACACCTGACGATTCGGCGGAATCGGACTGCGCGCACACGGTCTGCGCGTCGGTACAGACCCGCTAGCGCGGCGCAGCGGTCGTCGACGCCTGACTCCGCGTGCAGGGCTTCACATCTGCCGTTGGCGCGGTGCACCCGAGCGCGATTAATCAACCATCACGGATTTCAGCACGTCACCGGACGGCGCGGGCGAGTGCTGAAAGTGTCTCCGCTGACGTGTATTTCGGTTGCCAGCCAAGTTGGGAGCGGGCTTTCCGGGTGTCCATCACCATCGAGGTTCGGCCCAGGTGCAGCCATTCCAGCATCGACGGAACAAAAGGCAGCCGGGCGATCATCGCCGAAGTGGCCACCGCTGCGACGCGGGGTACCCGCACCGGCCGCGCCCCGAGCGCGTCGCCGACGTCGGACATCGAGAGCACGCCGTCACCGGCGATGTTGTAGGCACCGGCCGGTGCCGACGTGGTGACGGCCAGTGCGATGGCGGCGGCGACGTCGTCGTGGTGCACCAATTGCAGTGGGGTGCCCGGATCTGGGACCAGTGGCCGCAGGAGTGGCAACACGTCGCTGACCTGGCGGACCCGGGTGGGCAGTTGGCGCCACGGCATGGCATCGGCCAGCGCGGGCGCCTTGGGTCCGGCGACGATGCACGGCCGCAGCACGTACACCTCGAGTCCGGTGCCCGCGGTGATGTCGGTCAGCGCCGCTTCGCACGCGGCCTTCTGTTCGGAGTAGTAGTGCTCCGGCGAGCCGCGCGGCGGCACATCCTCGGTGATGGGCACCGGGGTGTCGGAGTGGTAACCGTAGGCAGCCACCGATGAGGTGTAGACGAGGCGGCGCGGCTTGTCCGCCGCCACCGTCGCTTCGAACACGTTGCGGGTACCGGCCAGGTTGATCCGTGCGCTCTCCTCCCGCGACCCGAGGATGAGGTAGGCGAGGTGGACCACCACGTCGACCTCGGCAATCAGTGCCGCCACGGCTTCGCGATCGAGGATGTCGCCCTGTCGGTACACCGTCTTCGTCCAGCCGTGCTGGGCCGGATCGAACGGTCGCCGCGCCATGCCGACGATCTGGGAGACATCGGGATGCGCCTCGAGTGCTTCGATCGTCGAGATGCCGATTTCGCCGGTGGGACCGGTGACCGCGACGCGCAGTGTCATGACGGCGCCGTACCCGCTGCGGGACGGGGAGAATGTGTCATCCGCCCAGTTCGGATATGGTCGCGTCCAGGGTTGCGGCCTGCTCGTCGAGTTCGTGGACACTGAGTTCGGTGCCGCCGGTGCGTGCGATCAGATCATCGCGGGAGATGATCTCGAGTGCACCCCGGTAGTCGTCGCCGTCGAGTTCGTCGGGGGTGACCACGTGGGTACGGCCTTCGATCAGTACCAACACCGAGTCGGGGTCGGCGTCCAGCAGTTCTCGTACGTCGTCACTCGATATCGTCATGGGGCACGTATGCCCAGCTGGGTGGGTGTTCACACGGCCCCGGGTGTTATTCGTCGGCCGGTTGCTCCAGGAACTGGCGGGCCCGGTCGAGCAGGGGAGCAAACGGCCCGACCATTCTGTTGGGGCTGCCCGATGCCAGGTCGGCGTGAGCGAATTCCTCCTCGGACCCCGACGCGGCAAGATTGCTCAGCGCGTCGATGGCGTTGATGAGGCGCCGCTGCTCGGCGGAATCCATTGCCAGGGAGGGGAATTCGTCGGACTCCTCGCGACGGCTGTGGTCGGTGAACAGCTCTCGGATGTTTGTCAGCGCTTCGATGAAGGCATCGGACTCGATGGCCAGCTGATCGAGCTCACCGAAGGCGTCCTTGATCGAGACCTCTTGTGCCATCAGCTCATCCAGCAGGTCGTCGCGCCCTTCGATCAGCTGGCGTGCCTGTGGATGCACCACCACATGCTCGGCCGATTCGTGCATCGCCAACCGGCGCAGCAACTCCCCGAAGATGGGCGACCGGTCGGCCGGGCCACTGCCCAGAACCAGGTCGAACAACTCGGTGATCTGGTGGTGCTGCGCGGTCAACAGATCGACGAGCGATGACGTCGAGTCCGCCGGTGTCGCAGTCACGTCTATCGAAGCACGGCCGAGATGGTGTCGCGGGCCCGGTCGAGCATCGAGGCAAACGGTCCGAGGGCCAGATTCAGCTTCGCCGACTCGACCCCGGGATGTGGCCGGGTGGGTGCGATGGCTTCGGCGGCCTGCACCGCCGCGGCCATCCACTTGAGCTCTTTGGCATCGAGTTCACGCTGCAGTTGGCTGAACTCCTCGGCTTCCTCGCGATCGGCATGGCTGGTCACCGCGTCGCGGAACACGGTCAGCGCGTCGAGGAATTCCTGGGAGTCGATGTCCATGTTCTCCAGCTGGGCCAGCTGTTCTTTGGCCTCGTGCTCCTCTTTGAGGCGGGCGTCGACCACTTCGTCGCCACCGTCGATGTCTCGGCGCGCGCGGGGATGCACGATCATTTCCTCGGCCGTCTCGTGCACGGCCAACAGCTGCCGCAAGTCGACGAATGCCTTTTCCCGCGCCTTGGTCTCGGTGGCATACAGGACGTCGTCGAACATGTCCTTGATCAGATTGTGTTGTCCCACAAGAAACGCGACCACATCGTCGGTTGACTGCACGAATGTCTCTACCATGGCGTTCCCTCCGCCGGTGTGTGTGAGTGCTGAATGAGCGCTGGCCGACCGGGCGATGGGCTGCGCTTGCCGCCTTTCGTACCCAGACGGCCGCAGCTCAAACACGGTGCACCGCACGCAGCGACAACTACCGGCCGTCGCAGCCCCGTACGAGCGTGCGCAGACTCCGCAAAAACACCGGCGAGCCCGCCGGGGACACGCACGGTCGCCATGGGGGCGCGGCGGGTTACATCGGGGCGTTGGCCGGCTGGAAAGTGCCGGAGGCGTCGGCCTCCTCTTCGGCCCGGATGACGTGCACGACAGCGTTGATCAATGCCAGATGGGTGAAGGCCTGCGGGAAGTTGCCCAGGTGCCTGCCGGTGCGCGGCTCGATCTCCTCGGCGTACAGATGCAGCGGACTGGCAAAAGACAACAAGCGCTCGCACAGGTGCCGTGCCCGGTGGATCTCACCGATCTCCACCAGCGCCGAGACCAACCAGAACGAGCAGATGGTGAACGTGCCTTCCTCACCGGAGAGCCCGTCGTCGGTCTCCTCGACCCGGTAGCGCAGCACCAGGCCGTCCTCGGTCAGCTCGTCCGCGATCGCCAGGACCGTCGCCCGGATCCGCGGGTCGTCGGACGGCAGGAACCGGGTCAACACCGCCAGCAGCAGGGACGCGTCCAAGGCGTCGTCCCCGTAACGCTGGGTGAGCACGCCGCGGGCGTCCACCCCGTGGGCCAGAATGTCGGCCTTGATCTCCTCGGCGATGGCGCGCCACTGCTGGGCGTAACTGCGCTCGCCCTCGAGCTCGGCCAATTTGGAGCCGCGGTCCAGGGCCACCCAGCACATGATCTTGCTGGAGGTGAAGTGCTGGGCCTCGCCGCGGACTTCCCAGATGCCGCGGTCGGGTTGCTTCCAGTGCTTGATCGCCTCTTCGACCTGATTCTTCAGCACCGGCCACAGTGTCTCGGGGATCTGCTCGCGGGACTTGGTGTGCAGGTACACCGAATCGAGCATCGTTCCCCAGATGTCGTGCTGCATCTGGTTGTAGGCGCCGTTGCCGATGCGCACCGGGCGCGAGTTGTCGTAACCGGACAGGTTGGGTAGTTCTTCCTCGACCAGACTGCGTTCACCCCCGACGCCGTACATCACCTGCAGCGGGTGGCGTTCCCCGTTGTTGGCGCCGGACACATCGGCGATGAACGCGAAGAAGTCGTCGGCCTCGCGATCGAGGCCCAAGGTGTACAGACCCCACAGTGCGAAGGTCGAGTCCCGCACCCACGCGTAGCGGTAGTCCCAGTTGCGTTCGCCCTGTGGTGTTTCCGGCAACGACGTCGTACTTGCCGCCAGCAGCGCGCCGGTCGGTGAATACGTCAATCCCTTGAGGGTGAGCGCACTGCGTTGCAGATACGACCGCCACGGATGATCGGGGAAGTCACCGATGTTGATCCACTGCCGCCAGCACTCGCTGGTCTTCCACATCTTGTCGGCGGCTTCTTCGTAGGTCTGCGGCGCCGGGTGCTTGGACCAGCTCAGCGCGACGAACACGTTGTCACCCTCGGTGAGCCGGGTGCGGGCGCGGGCGTCGTGCCCTTCCAGTCCCAGCCGCAGGTTCGTGGTCAGTCGCAGGGTGGGGTGGGCGTCGGGGTTGCGGCTGGCCCGGGCGATGGCCTCGCCGTAAGCCGCTGCCGAGTACTCCCACTTGGCGGGGTTGCGGTGATAGTCGAACGACGGTTCGCAGTTCATCACCAGTTCGACGGTGCCGCTCACACACCGCACCGTGCGCAGCAGGATGTGCTCGGCGTCCCAGTCCATCGGGGTGCGGCGATGGGTGCGCGAGCGTGATTCCAGGTCATGCCACGGGCCCATCACCAGGGCCTCCCGCACGATCAGCCAGCCGGTGTGGGTCTGCCAGGTGGTCTCCAGGATCAGGCTGCCGGGCAGATATCGGCGCGCCGCCGGTACCGACACACCGTAGGGACCGAGGCGGAAATGACCCGCGCCACGGTCCAGGATCGCGCCGAACACGCTGGGGGAGTCCGGCCGAGGCACGCACAGCCACTCGATCGACCCGGCCGAGGACACCAGGCAGGTGTTCTCGCAGTCGGACAGGAACCCGTAGTCGGCGATCGGCGGGAACGAGTTGCGCAGCGCGCCCATCGGCGCAGAGGTCACCGGGGCGGTCACGGTCAGCGGGGAAGGGTTCGGGTGGGGCTGCAGGCCGTCCGCCGCATTGTCTCCGGTCTCGGTGTCGAGGGTCATGGAGCCATCATCGGTTGCCGTCGCGGTCGCCGTCTACTTGTGGCACGGCGTGTGGTGTGCGCCGGGCGAACGCGGGTGCGTGTTCGGGCAGCGGCCCGATCGCCACGCCGTAGGCGACCACCCGGAGCAACACCGGAAATCGCCGGGCGATGCGGAGTGCGGCGGGCGGTTGCGCCCGGCCGCCGGCCGGATCGATCGCCGCGGCGATGATCCGGTCATGGACCAGCCGCTGTACCCGCTGGACCAGCGCCGCGGGCAGCCAGCGGCGCACCTGGACCCTGGCCAGGTGCCGGTTACCCAGCGTTCCCGCGCGCAGCGGGCCGGCCAGTATCCGGGCGGCGGCCACCGCATCGGCGACGGCCAGATTGATGCCGACACCGCCGACCGGCGACATGGCGTGCGCGGCGTCGCCGAGGAACAGGAGACCGTCGGTATACCACTTACGGAGCCGATTCAATTGCACGTCAAGCAGTTTCACGTCCTCGAAAGGTCCACCCGGTCGGCCAGCCACGGGACCAGCGCGGCGATGCGGCTGCGCAGCAGGTCGATGCCCTCAGCGCGCATGGCCGCATCGGAGCCCTTCTTGATCAGGTAGGCGATCTGGAAGTAGTCACCTCGGTCGATGACCGCGGCGCCCTGCCCGTTGACGAACACCCCGTTGAGCCCGCGCGGATCACCGTCCCGGCGCGGCAGCCGGAACCACCAGACGTCCATCGGCGCGCCGAAAGTACGCAGGCGCAGGCCTTTCCCCGGCAACACGGCGGCCCGCAACGTCGAGGCCCGCCCGTCGCAGGCCACGGTCAGCCGCGCACGGATCTCCCGCTCGCGGCCGTCGGCGTCGCGGTAGTGGACTCCGGCGCACCGGCCCCATTCATAACGCGGCCGTAGCACCTCGGTGCTGCGCAGAAGCCGAAACGACGGCTCGGCGGCCGCCGCCGTCACGAGCATCTCCAGGAAATCCCATTGCGGCACCAACGCGATGTGCTGGTGGTCACCGGGCAGGTGCGCCAGGCTCAGCGACAGCGTGCCGCCCTGCACGGTCAGGTTCACCCCGTCGATCAGCCGGTGCGGGACAGCAGCGAAGGCCGGCGCCAGCCCCAGTTCGTCGAGCAGGCGCAGTGTGCTGGCATGAACGGTGTCGCCGCGGAAGTCGCGCAGGAAATCGGCGTGCTTCTCCATCACGGTGACGTCCACCCCCGCCCGGGCCAGCAGCAGGCCGAGCATCACACCGGCCGGGCCCCCGCCGGCCACCAGACAGGTGGTGGACTCCGCACCGATTTGGGGTGTCGCCACCCGTTGATCGTAGGGTGGTGGTCGTGGGCAGACGGTGGCTTTGATGGGTGGACTGCTGAGTTGGTGGGACGGCGTCGAACTGTGGCTGTCCGGCCTCGGATTCGTTCTCCAGACCATCGTGGTGATGCCGGTGGTCCTGGCGCTCGCCTTCGCTGTGGCGCTGCTGCTGGACACCCTGCTCGGAAACGGGGTTCGGTTGCTGCACCGGCTCCGCGGGACACAGGGCGGCGGCGACCGGTGAACGGCCTGCCCCGCTCCCGGGTGACGTTGATCCTGGTCCTTCTTCTGGTTTTCGTGCTCGTCATGTGGCTGGTCACCCGCTAGCTGCGGCGTTGCCGAGAGTCCCGGCGGCGGGAGACTCTGCTACTCTTCCGCCCATGCGTACGGCGTCCGGCAACAAGAGTGGCCATGTTCTGGCCCTCATTGCCGTGGGATTCTGTGCTGTCGCAGATGTCTGTTGTTGTTGCTGACTCCATACCCGTCCGCGGTTTGGTGTAGGTGACGGCATGTGACTGGGTCACTGCAAGCCCGACCTGATCACCTCCTTTCCGTTGCGACGGGGAATCGCCCCGAACTTCCGTCGTCAACCCGAAAGGCACTCACATGACCTGGATGAACTCGCCCGGAGCCGGTCTGCGGTGGCGCACCGCCGCCGCACTCGCCATGACCGCATCCCTGCTCGCGGCCTGTGGTGGTGGCGGCGCCAGCGACGTCGCCGGCGAGGAAGGTGGCGCCTCGGACGCCGACACCACCCTCACCCTCGTCGCCTACGCCGTGCCGGAGCCAGGCTGGAGCAAGATCATCCCGGCATTCGCCGCCACCGAGGAGGGCAAGAGCGTCGCCGTCACCACCTCCTACGGGGCGTCCGGGGACCAGTCCCGCGCCGTCGTCGACGGCAAGCCCGCCGATATCGTCAACTTCTCGGTCGAACCCGATGTCACCCGCCTGGTGAAGGCCGACAAGGTCGCCACCGACTGGAACGCCGACGCCACCAAGGGCCTGCCGTTCGGTTCGGTGGTCTCGTTCGTGGTCCGCGAAGGAAACCCCAAGGGCATCAAGGACTGGGACGATCTGCTGCAGCCGGGCATCGAGGTGGTCACCCCGAGCCCGCTGAGCTCCGGCTCGGCGAAGTGGAACCTGCTGGCCCCCTATGCCGCCAAGAGCAACGGCGGACAGGACCCGCAGGCCGGCCTGGACTTCGTGAACAAGCTGGTGTCCGAACACGTCAAGACCCGTCCCGGTTCCGGCCGCGAAGCCACCGACGTGTTCCTGCAGGGCACCGGCGACGTGCTGCTCAGCTACGAGAACGAGGCGATCAACGTCGAGCGCCAGGGCAAGCCGGTGGAGCACCTCAACCCGCCGCAGACCTTCAAGATCGAGAACCCGGTGGCCGTCGTCTCCACCAGCGCCCACCTGGAGCAGGCCAACGCACTGAAGAACTTCCTGTACACCCCCGAGGGGCAGCAGATCTGGGCCGAAGCCGGTTTCCGGCCCGTCGACCCCGCGGTGGCCGAGAAGTTCGCCGGGGACTTCCCGACCCCGCAGAAGCTGTGGACCATCGCCGACCTCGGCGGCTGGGATGAGGTGGACCCGGCTCTGTTCGACAAGGAGAACGGCAGCATCACCAAGATCTACAAGGCAGTCACTGGATGACCTCAGCCAAGCCGTTGGCGGCCGATGCCGTAGCGGTCCGGCCCGAGCCCACCGGTGACGGTGGCCCGGGCCGGCTGGCGGGGCTTCGCCACCGCGGGCATGGCAGCACCTCCCTGCGGGTCGGTGCGGCCACCCTGTGGCTGTCGGTGATCGTGCTGCTGCCGTTGGCGGCCATCGTCTGGCAATCCGCCAAGGGCGGTGCGACGGCGTTCTGGCTGGCAGTCAGCTCGCCCGCGGCACTCGAGTCCTTCAAGGTCACCCTCACGGTGTCGCTCGGCGTCACCGTGATCAACGGGGTGTTCGGCCTGCTGGTGGCGTGGGTGCTGACCCGTGATGATTTTCCCGGCAAGCGGCTCGTTGATGCCGTGATCGACCTGCCCTTTGCCTTGCCGACGATCGTGGCCAGCCTGGTGATGCTCGCGCTCTACGGCCCCGCCAGTCCGATCGATCTGCATCTTCAGCACACCAAGTGGGGCATCGGCGTCGCGCTGCTGTTCGTCACCCTGCCGTTCGTGGTCCGTTCGGTGCAGCCGGTACTGATCGAGCTCGACCGCGAGGTGGAGGAGGCGGCGGCGTCGTTGGGCGCGAACAACGTCACCATCTTCACCCGGGTGATCGTGCCGGCGCTGCTGCCCTCGCTGCTGTCGGGTGCCGGGCTGGCGTTCTCCCGGGCCATCGGCGAGTTCGGCTCCGTCGTCCTCATCGGCGGCGCGGTGCCCGGCAAGACCGAAGTGTCCTCGCAGTGGATCCGGACGCTGATCGAGAACGACGACCGCACCGGGGCGGCGGCCATTTCGATCGTCCTGCTGGCCATCTCGTTCCTCGTGCTGTTCATCCTGCGGGCTGTCGGATCACGGGCGGCGCGGCGGGAGGAGCTGGCGCGATGACCCTCTCGCCGAAAGTCCGCTACCTGCTGCGCTTCATTGCGCTGGTCTACGTCGGTGTGCTCGTCATCGTCCCGGTGGGGCTGATCCTGTGGCGGACCCTGGAGCCGGGTGTCGGGGAGTTCATCGCCTCCATCGGCACCCCGGCGGCCGTTTCGGCACTGCAGCTGTCCCTGCTGGTGGTGGCGATCGTGGTGCCGCTGAACGTGCTCTTCGGCGTGCCGACGGCACTGGTGTTGGCGCGCAACAAGTTCCGCGGCAAGAGCGCCCTACAGGCGGTCATCGACCTGCCGTTCGCGGTGTCGCCGGTGGTGGTCGGTGTCGCGCTGATCCTGCTGTGGGGATCGGCGGGGCTGTTCGGCTTCGTGGAGAACGACTTCGGGCTCAAGATCATCTTCAGTTTTCCCGGCATCGTGCTCGCCAGCATCTTCGTCACGGTGCCCTTCGTCATCCGCGAAGTGGAACCGGTGCTGCACGAACTCGGCACCGACCAGGAGGAGGCCTCCTCGACCCTGGGCGCGCAGTGGTGGCAGACGTTCTGGCGGATCACGCTGCCGTCCATCCGGTGGGGGCTGACGTACGGCATCGTGTTGACCATCGCCCGCACCCTCGGCGAGTTCGGTGCGGTGATCATGGTGTCCTCGAATCTGCCCGGCCAGTCCCAGACCTTGACGCTGTTGGTGGCGGATCGGTACAACCGGGGCAACGAATACGGCGCGTATGCCATCTCGACATTGCTGATGGGCGTGGCGGTGCTGGTGCTCATCGTCCAGGTGGTCCTGGACGCGCGGCGAACCCGGATCGAGAAATAAGCTCAACAGGCTCAGAGCAGGAGATCCTTCACATGACCGACGCGAAGACCCACGCGATCACCGTCACCGGTGCCAACAAACAGTACGGAGACTTCATCGCGCTCGACAACGTCGACTTCGTGGTGCCCGCCGGGTCGTTGACCGCGCTGTTGGGGCCCAGTGGGTCCGGTAAGTCGACCCTGTTGCGTGCCATCGCCGGACTGGACGAACCCGACACCGGGACCGTCACGATCAACGGCCGTGACGTCACCAGGGTCCCGCCGCAGAAGCGGGGCATCGGCTTCGTGTTCCAGCACTATGCGGCGTTCAAGCATCTGAGTGTGCGTGACAATGTGGCGTTCGGCCTCAAGATCCGTAAGCGCCCCAAGGCCGAGATCAAGGACAAGGTCGACAACCTGCTCGAGGTGGTCGGTCTATCCGGGTTCCAGAACCGGTACCCCAATCAGCTCTCCGGCGGGCAGCGCCAGCGGATGGCGCTCGCGCGTGCGTTGGCCGTCGATCCGGAGGTGCTGCTGCTCGACGAGCCGTTCGGAGCGCTGGACGCCAAGGTCCGCGAAGACCTGCGGGCGTGGCTGCGGCGCCTGCACGACGAGGTGCACGTCACCACCGTTCTGGTGACCCATGACCAGGCCGAGGCGCTTGATGTCGCCGACCGGATCGCGGTGCTGAACAAGGGTCGCGTCGAGCAGGTCGGCACACCCACCGAGGTTTATGACCAACCCGCCAACGCCTTCGTGATGTCGTTCCTGGGTACGGTGTCGTCGCTCAACGGAATCCTGGTGCGGCCGCACGATATTCGTGTGGGCCGTAATCCGGAGATGGCGATCGCGGCCGGTGACGGCACCGCCGAGTCCACCGGAGTGACCAAGGCGACCATCGATCGGGTCGTCGTGCTGGGTTTCGAGGTGCGGGTGGAATTGACCAGCGCCAGCACGGGCGGCGCGTTCACCGCGCAGATCACCCGCGGCGACGCCGAGGCGCTGGGCCTGCGCGAGGGCGACACCGTTTATGTTCGCGCCACCAGGGTGCCACCGATCGCAGGTAGTCTCCAGGTGCCCAAGGCCGACGAGGCCGACGAAGAACTCAGCAACGCCTGACCGGCACCACCTGATTCACCCAGTGTGTGCGTCAGGCAGCAACGCGAGCGGTGCCCACCTCGTCATAGCGGTCCAGCACCGTCGCGGCCACCAGGTTGTGTGAACCCAGCGGCTCTACGAACGGAATGCCTTGCTGGGCAGCGAAGTTCGCAACGCGGTCGGTGATGCGGCCGTGCGCGAGGAACCACGGGGCCAGCACCAGCCGCTCAGCGCCCCGGTCCCGGAGTTGGGCGGTGGCGTCGGCGAGGTTGGCATGAGGCCCCGTCGCGAACGCGATTTCTGTTCCTGCCCAACGGGTTCCCGCCGCCAGCGTCGACGCCACGGTTGCGGTGCGTGCATTGGCCGCCGCGTTGGAGGAGCCGACCGCGACCACGATCACGCCGAGATCGCGGTCATCCGGCGACACCCCCGCCTCGGCCAGTCGGTGCCGCAACACCGCCAACAAGGCGGGGTCTTCGCCGAGGGCATCGGCCTGCTGCGTGCACCGGCCCGATTGCTCCACGATCGCCGGGATGTCGACCTGGACGTGATAGCCGCTGGCCAGCAGGAACGGCACCACCACCGGATCGGTGACCCCGGCAAGCACGTCGCCGAGGCCGGGGGAGGTCTGCTCGAGGAAAGCGGGGCGGACGTCGAGCCATGGCCGCAGTCGCCGGATCCGGCCGGCCACGGCGTGCGTCACTGCGGCGGACCGCGGATCGGCGCTGCCGTGGGCGGTGAGGATCAGCGGCCGGCCGACGGGAGGTCGCACGATCACGAGACGTGCAGCCCGCATTCGGTTTTGGCCAGCCCCTGCCAGCGCCCACTGCGCGGGTCTGAGCCCGGCACCGGTTTGGCGGTGCACGGCTCGCAGCCGATGGACGGGTAGCCCTCGTCGACCAGGGGATTGACCAGCACCCCGTTGAGGTTGATGTAGTTCTGCATGTCCTCGTCGGACCACGCGGCGATCGGGTTGATCTTCACCAGCTTGAAGGCCTCGTCGAAGCTGATCAGCGGGGCGTTGGCGCGGGTGGGCGCCTCGACCCGGCGGATGCCGGTCACCCAGGCGGTGTAGCCCTTGAGCGCCTTCGACAGCGGCTCCACTTTGCGCATCCGGCAGCACGCGCCGGGATCACGGGCGAAAAGATCCTTGCCGAACAGCGAGTCCTGCTCTGCCACACTGGTTTCCGCTGAGACATTGACCACGTGCACGTCGAACACCGATTCCACCGCGTCCCGGGTGCCGATCGTCTCGGCGAAGTGGTAACCGGTGTCGAGGAACAGCACATCCACACCGGGGCGCACCTTGGCCGCGAGGTCGACGAGCACGGCGTCCTGCATGTTGGAGGCGACGACGTACGAGCCGCCGAACATCTCGTCGGTCCAGCGCAGCAGCTCTTCGGCGGTTGCGCCGTCGAGCTCCGTCGCGCCGCGAGCCGCCAGCTGCCGCAGGTCGCCCTCGGTCAAACCACTCACCTCAACCGTCATCTTCACACTCTCGAATCACCGTAGGTCCGCTTCGTCGGCTCTGATGGCCCACTGGGCGAAACGCTCACCGGACTCGCGTTGTTTCACGAAATTGCGAACAACCCGATCGATGTAGTCACCGAGCTCGTCGCTGGTGACCTTGTGCTGACGCAGTTTGCGGCCGAAACCGCTGTCCAGGCCCAGGCTGCCGCCCAGATGCACCTGGAAACCCTCGACCTGTCCACCGTTGCCATCGTCGACCATCTGGCCCTTGAATCCGATATCGGCGATCTGGATCCGGGCGCACGAGTTCGGGCAGCCGTTGATGTTCACGGTGACCGGCACGTCGAGTTGGGCGTTGATGTCCTCGAGTCGCTTCTCCAGCTCCGGTACCAGCGACTGCGCCCGCACGCGGGTTTCGGCGAAGCTCAGCTTGCAGAATTCGATGCCGGTGCAGGCCATCAGGTTGCGCCGCCAGTGCGACGGCTGTGACGGCAGTCCGAGTGCGTCGAGCCCGGCCCGCAACTCTTCGAGCCGGTCATCGGGCACGTCGAGGATGATCAGCTTCTGGTACGGCGTGAACCGCACCCGGTTGCTGCCCGCGGCCTCGGCCAGTTCGGCGACCTTGGTCAGGATGGTCCCCGACACGCGGCCGGCGATCGGGGCGACGCCGACGGCATTGAGACCGTTGCGCAGCTTCTGCACTCCCACATGGTCGATGGGGCGGGTCACCGGGGCCGGCGCGGGGCCGTCGATCAGCGGGCGCTTGAGGTACTCGGTTTCGAGAACTTCACGGAATTTCTCGACGCCCCAGTCCTTGATCAGGAACTTCAGCCGGGCCTTGGCGCGCAGCCGGCGGTAGCCGTAGTCGCGGAAGATGCTGACCACGCCCTCCCACACGTCGGGCACCTCGTCGAGCGGCACCCAGGCGCCGACCCGCTGCCCGAGCATCGGGTTGGTGGACAGGCCACCGCCGACCCACAGGTCGAAGCCGGGGCCGTGCTCGGGATGCACGACACCGATGAAGGCGACGTCGTTGGTCTCGTGCACCACATCTTGCTGACCCGAGATGGCGGTCTTGAACTTGCGCGGCAGGTTGGAGTACTCGGGCTTGCCGATGTAGCGCTTGACGATCTCGTCGACCGCCGGGGTGCCGTCGATCACCTCGTCGAGGGATTCACCGGCCACCGGCGAGCCGAGCACCACGCGAGGGCAGTCGCCGCACGCCTCGGTGGTCTGCAGGCCCACCTCGTCGAGGCGGCGCCAGATTTCGGGCATGTCCTCGACGCGGATCCAGTGGTACTGGACGTTCTGTCGGTCGGAGAGGTCGGCGGTGTCCCGGGCGAACTCGGTGGAGATGCCGCCCAGGGTGCGCAGCGCAGCGGTGGTCAGCGAGCCGCCGTCGCTGCGGACGCGCAGCATGAAGAACTCGTCTTCGAGCATGTCGGTGTTGTCGTCACCGGTCCAGGTGCCGTCATAACCCGGCTTGCGCTGGGTGTAGAGGCCCCACCAGCGGAAACGGCCACGCAGGTCGCCTTTGTCGATGCTCTCGAAGCCACCCTTGGCGTAGATGCTCTCGATGCGGGCGCGCACGTTGAGCGGATTGTCGTCCTTCTTGGACTGCTCATTGGCGTTGAGCGGCTCGCGGTAGCCGAGAGCCCACTGGCCCTCGCCCTTCGGACGCTTGGCCGGACGGGCTGTTTTGGGTTGGGTCATGGTCGCGTGCTGCTCCTTGGGCGGAGCCGGCGTTCGGAGCGCGCTCACCACCGGGGCTGAACCGGCGGCGCAGATCCGGCGGCCAGCTGAGTAGTTCGGTCAACTATCGGGCGGGCGAGGTCTACGGCGTCAAGGCAGACAGCAACAGCTACAGACGCGCTTGAAATCGACGTGCCGCCGCGCAACCAGTACCACTCGGGGCTGGGGATGGCGTGCAGCGATCACCGGGCCATTCTGCCACGGCTGCGCGATACCACCCAACCAGGCCAGGGTTGGACTCAGGGTGAGTGGAATCAGGGTGGGTCAGGACTCTGGAACACTTGAGTCATGACGGTAGGGATCGCGGCTCAGGACGAGCCCGCCCTCGCGATGACGCGGGGCGGCACGTTCGGCCTCTATATCCACGTGCCGTTCTGCGCCACCCGCTGCGGGTACTGCGATTTCAACACCTACACCCCGGGTGAACTCGGTGGGGCAAACCCCGAGGGCTGGCTGGCGGCGGTACGGCAGGAACTGGCGCTGGCCGCGGCCCGGCTGCCTGATCCGCGGGTGGACACGGTCTTCGTGGGCGGCGGCACCCCGTCGCTGCTGGGTGCGTCGGGTCTGGCGGCGGTGCTCGACGCGGTGCGCACGGAATTCGAGCTGGCACCGGACGCCGAGGTCACCACCGAATCCAATCCGGAGTCCACCTCCCCGGAGTTCTTCGCCGCGATCCGCGCCGCCGGCTACACCAGGGTGTCGCTGGGCATGCAGTCCGCGGCGGCGCACGTGCTGCGGCTGTTGGACCGGACCCATTCGCCCGGGCGTGCCGTCGCCGCTGCGGGTGAGGCTCAGGCCGCGGGCTTCGAGCACGTCAACCTCGACCTCATCTACGGCACGCCGGGGGAGTCCGACGACGACCTGCGTCGCTCGGTGGACGCGGTGCTCGACGCCGGCGTTGACCACCTGTCGGCCTATGCGTTGGTGGTCGAGGACGGTACGGCGCTGGCCCGGCGGGTGCGGCGCGGGGAGATGCCGGCCGTGGACGACGATGTGGTGGCCTCGCGCTACGAACTGCTCGACGGGCTGGTCCGCGACGCCGGGTTCGAGTGGTACGAGGTGTCGAACTGGAGCCGGCCGGGTGGCGAATGCCGGCACAACCTGGGCTACTGGGGTGGTGGCCAGTGGTGGGGTGCCGGGCCCGGCGCACATGGCTATGTCGGCGCGACCCGGTGGTGGAATGTCAAGCACCCCAACGCTTATGCAGAGCAGTTGGCTCAGGGCCGGCTCCCGATCACCGGGTTCGAAACGCTGGATACCGGCGATCGCCACGTCGAGACCGTGCTGTTGGGTATCCGGCTGCGGGTCGGCCTGCCGGTTGACGAGCTCACGCCGGACGAGCAGGCCCGCGCCGAGGGTGTGATCGCCGAGGGGCTGCTGGTGCGGGTGGGTGAACGCCTGGTCCTCACCGACCGCGGCCGCCTGCTCGCCGACGGCGTGGTGCGCTCACTTCTCGAGTGATTTCGGCGCGCTCATCGCCGCGCAGCGGCGATGAGCGCGCCGAAATCACCGTTGGCTGGCCGGGCGGATGACGATCTCGCTCACGTCGACGTTCGGGGCGGTGCCGACGGCGTAGGCCACGGCATCACCGATCGCCGACGGCGAAATGGCGTCTCGGCGGTACTCGACCATGAAATCGCGGGCGATCGGATCACTGATGGTGTTGGCCAGTTCGCTCTCGACCACGCCGGGGGAAATGGTGGTGACCCGCAGCCACGGCGGAGACTCCAGCCGCAGGCCCTCGGTGATCGCCCAGGCCGCGTACTTGGTCCCGCAGTAGACCGCAGCGGTAGGGGTGACCTGATGCGCACCGATTGAGGCGATGGTCACGAAGTGACCACGCTCCTGCCGGGTGAAGTGTGGCAGTGCGGCGGCAATGCCATGCAGCAGTCCGCGGACGTTGACGTCGATCATCTGGTCCCACTCGTCGACCAGGCCCGCATCCAGCCGCGACAGCGGCATCACGCCCGCATTGGCCACCAGCACGTCGAGGCGGCCATGCCGGGCCACCACGTCGTCCACCGCGGACTGCACCGCTGCCCGGTCCGTGACGTCGAGCTCGTACGGCTCGATCACGCCGTCGGCCTCGGCCGCCAGTTCCTTCAGCCGGTCGACGCGTCGGGCGGCGGCGATCACCGTCATGCCGTCGGCCGCCAGCCGGGTGGCGATACCCCGCCCGATCCCGCTGCTCGCTCCGGTGACAAGTGCCACGTGGTGTTCAGTCATGTTCAGCTCCTCGTTCGGGGTGTTCTTCCACACTGTGAAGCCGATCCGCGAGCTGGACGAGGACGCAGTGTCCCTGGGAGCGCTGCACCCAGGCTGAGGCGACGTGGGTTCACTAGCATCGCGGTATGACCCGTAACGAGCTCGGTGACTACCTGCGCGCCCGCCGTGCTGCGTTGACGCCGGCGGACGTGAACCTGCCCACCACGGGGCAGCGACGGGTCAGCGGGTTACGCCGCGAGGAGGTGGCGCTGTTGGCGGGGTTGAGCATGGACTACTACGCCCGGCTGGAGCAGGGACGGGAACGCCGGCCGTCGCCGCAGGTGGTCGATGCCCTCGCCGCGGTGCTGCGGCTGGCCGACGACGCGCGGCTGCATCTGTTCAGACTGGCCGGGTTGACCCCGAGGGCGCACCAGTCGGTCAGTGCCAGTGTCGATCCGGGACTGCTGCAGTTGATGAGTATGTGGCCGCACAACCCGGCGCTCGTCTACAACCGGGCCTATGACGTGTTGGCCAGCAATGCGATCGCCGACGCGATGTTCGGCCGGTGGGCGCATACGAAGAATCTGATGCACGTGGTGTTCACCGACTCCGCCGGCAGGAGCTTCTATGCGGACTGGCCCGCCGTCGCCCGGGATGCGGTGGCCGGGTTTCGGCTCGGCTACGGCCAGGCCCCCGGCGACCCGCGGATCCGGCAGGTGCTCACGGAGCTGTTGCAGGTCAGCCCGGAGTTCGCCGAACTCTGGAACCAGAATGACGCCCGCGGGAAGTCGGCGCAGAGCAAGCAGTTCCGGCATCCGGAGGTGGGAGCGATGACGTTGACGATGCAGACGTTCGACGTGCGCTCCAGCCCTGGCCAGGAGCTGGTGGTCTATCACGCCGAGGTCGGTTCGCCGAGTGCCGAGGCGCTGGGACTGCTGGGCTCATTGGCGGCGCGTCTGCCCGGCTGAGCGGGCGTCGAACCACCCCGGGTAGTCGCCCGGTGGAGCACCCGGGTGTGCCACTATTGGCCACATGTGTGCGTACTTAGGCAAGCCTATCCACGCTTTGTCTCTCGGGACCCGGGATTCCCGCTGACGTGACACCCCATCGCGCTGCCCCCGAACCCGTCGCGATCATCGGCATCGGCTGCCGGCTGGCCGGCGATCTCACCACCCCCGCGCAATTCTGGGAGTTCCTGCTCAGCGGCGGCAGCGCGGTGCGCCAGATCCCCGAGCAGCGGTGGGAGCCGTACCGGAAGCGGGACCCGCGCAACGCCGCGGTCCTCAAGGAGATCACGCCGTGGGGCACCTTTCTCGACGATCTACCGGCATTCGACGCCGAATTCTTCGGGGTGTCGCCGCGAGAAGCTGAACTGATGGATCCCCAGCAGCGGCTGGCCGTCGAAGTGTGTTGGGAGGCACTCGAACACGCGGGCATCGCACCACGGTCGGTCGCCGGCACTGACACCGCGGTGCTCATGGGGGTCAACTCCGACGACTACGGCAAGCTCATCATGGAGGATCTGCCGGGTATCGAGGCGTGGACCGGGATCGGGACGTCGCTGTGCGGTATTGCCAACCGGGTGTCGCACCTGCTGGACCTGCGCGGGCCCAGTGTCGCCCTGGACGCGGCGTGTGCGGCGTCGTTGGTGGCGGTGCACCAGGGTTGCCAGCTGCTGCGCGACGGTGAGACTTCGCTGGCTCTGGTCGGCGGTGTCAGCGCCCTCATCGGCCCCGGCCTGACCCGGGTGCTCGACGTGGCAGGTGCCACGGCGCCCGACGGCCGCTGCAAGACCTTTGACGCGACGGCCGACGGCTACGGCCGCGGTGAGGGTGCGGCCGTGGTGGTGCTCAAGAGGCTGGCCGACGCCCAACGCGACGGTGACCGGGCGCTCGCCGTGGTGCGCGGCGGTGCGGTGGCCCAGGACGGGCGCACGGTGGGCATCATGTCGCCCAACGGTGACGCCCAGGCCGATCTGTTCCGCCGGGCCTGCGAGGTATCGCACGTACCGCCCGGCAGCGTCGATTTCATCGAAGCCCACGGCACCGGCACGCCGACCGGTGACCCGGTCGAGCTGAACGCGCTCGCTGCAGTCTACGGTGCCGCCCGTTCTTCCGAAAACCCTTGCGCTGTAGGCTCTGTCAAGCCCAATACCGGCCACCTCGAAGGCGGTGCCGGTGTCGTCGGGTTGGTCAAGGCGGCGCTGGCGCTGCATCACGAAGTCATTCCCCCGACGGCTGGGGTGCGCACCCTGACCCCGGCGGTGGACTGGGCCGCCAGCGGCCTCCGCGTGCCGACGACGCCGGAGCCCTGGACGCCGCGCCCCGGTGCGCCGCGGCGCGCGGCGGTGTGCAGTTACGGCTACGGCGGCACCATCGCTCATGTGCTGCTCGAAGAGGCCCCAGCCCCGACGCCTTGTCCTGCAATGACTTCCACAGTGCCGCAGCTGTTTCCGATATCCGCCCGCTCGCAGTCCAGGCTGAGTGTGCACGCCGACGCGCTGGCCGGGCACCTGCGTTCCCGCAATGTTCCCGTCGATCAGGTGGCCGCGACGCTGTGGCGACGCCGCTCCCATGAAGCGCATCGGGCCGCGATCGTCGCCGACACTCAGCACGACCTGGTGGCCGGCCTGGAGGTGCTCGCGGCATCACAACGAGACCCCCGGGTGGTGACGGGCAGCGTCGTGCCGGGTGCCGACGCCGGCGCGGTGTGGGTGTTCTCCGGCCACGGGTCACACTGGGCGGGAATGGGTTCCGAGCTGCTCGAGACCGAACCCAGGTTTGCCGAGATCATCGACACCGTGGAACCGATTTTCCGCGCCGAACTGGGTTTCTCGCCGCGGGAGGCGCTGCGCTCGGGTGAACTCGGCGGCACCGATCGGGTGCAGGCGTTGACGTTCGCAATGCAGGTGGGCTTGGCCGAGGTGCTGCGTGCGCGGGGCGCGCAGCCGGCGGCGGTCATCGGGCATTCGGTGGGCGAGGTCGCGGCCTGCGTCACCGCGGGTGTGTTGACTCTCGAAGAGGGCGCCGCGGTCGCCTGCTACCGCGCTCGCGGCTTCCGCGCGGTGCTGGGCGAGGGGGCGATGGCCCTGGTGCGGCTCCCGTTCGCCGACGCCGAGCAGCGACTGCGCAATCGCACCGATGTGGTGGCGGCCATCAGCGCGTCGCCGGAGTCGACGGTCATCTCCGGGGACGTCGACGGCGTGGAGAAAGTCTGCGCGGTACTCACCGACCAGGGCGTCGTGGTGCGCCGCGTCGCAACCGACGTGGCCTTCCACAGCCCGGCGATGGATGCGCTGACCGGTGAATTGGCCCGTCTGACAGGGGGATTGCCGCAACCCCGGGGCGCGGCGGTGCCGCTGTACACCAGCGCCCTGGCCGATCCGCGCTCGACGGCGCCACGCGGACCCGACTACTGGGTGACCAACCTGCGCGGTCGCGTCCGCTTCGCGGAGGCCGTCACCGCAGCCGCCGAGGACGGGCACCGGTTGTTCCTCGAGGTATCGGCGCACCCCGTGGTGGCGCACTCCGTGGTGGAAACCTTGACGCACTTGGGTATCGACGAGCAGGCCGTCATCCCGGTGCTGCGCCGCAACCAGCCCGAAACCGCGGCGGTCAACGCCGCATTCGGCGCGCTGTACTGCCACGGCGCACCGGTCGACATCCCGGATGGGCAGTGGGCTGCCGACCTGCCGGGCACGCAATGGCAACACCGGAACTTCTGGCGGACCCCGACCCCGCCGCCGGGTGGCCACGGTGTGCACGACGTCGGCAGCCACACGTTGCTCGGCGGCCGTCTTGACGTGACAGGTACTGCCCCGGTCCGGGTCTGGCAGACCAGAGTCGGTATGGACACCCGCCCGTACCCGGGCGACCATCCGGTGAAGGGCACCGAAATCGTCCCTGCCGCAGTGCTGTTGAACACCTTCCTGACCGCGGCGGGCACCGATCTGGCGGATGTGCGGCTGCGGACCCCGGTGGCGCCCGGTCGTACCCGCGACGTGCAGGTGGTGCTGCAGGATCGTGAGCTGAGCCTGTCGACCCGGGTGGTGGAGGCCGATGGATCCGAAGGTGGCTGGCTGACGCACTGCACCGCGGCCAGTGTCGCCGACAAGGCCGGCGAGCTGACGGCGGCGACACCGATGTGCCCCGAGTCGCTGCCACCCAACCATGTTGTCTACACCTTGGGCGGACTCGGCGTAGCGGCGATGGGATTCGGTTGGGACGTCTTGGATCTGCGTCGCGGCGAGGGTGAATTACTGGCCAGGGTGGCGGCCGAACCCGACGGTTCGGTGCCGACGAGCTGGGCCGGGCTGCTGGATGCGGCGACGTCGGCGGCGTCGACGGTGTTCGACGACCCGCCACGGCTGCGGATGCCGGCCCGGATCAAGGAGGTGCGCGTGCAGGGCGGCCCGCCTGCCGTCGGGGTGATCCACGTTCGGCGCCGGCCCGGTACCGCCACTGCCACTGACGTCACGATCAGTGACGCCACGGGTGCGGCGCTGGTGATGCTGACCGGAATGGAATTCGACGAACTGGAGAACCCCGCCGGCACGGACCCGTCGCGCATGGTGCATGACCTGGTCTGGCAACCCATCTCGTTCGCCGAGGACAACACCCCCGACGAGGTGGTGCTGGTCGGCGGTGACGCCGAGACCCTGGCCGTCGTGGTGCCTGACCTCGCGGCGGCGAACGTCGACTACCGGGTCTGCGCCCAGCCAGACGGGGTGCCCGACGATCTGGGGCGCGGTGCGGTGGTGCTGGTGCTGCCGCGCCGCGACGATGACGCCGAGGTCTCGGTGGATCTGGTGCTGCGAACCTTGACCGCGATGCATGCCGCCGGTAGTCAGGCCCGGTTGTGGGTGCTCACACAGCGCGTCCATGAAGGTGACAATGTCAGCCATGCTCCGCTGTGGGGGTTCGCACGTGTGGCTGCCGCCGAACACCCGCGGGTGTGGGGTGGGGTGCTGGACCTGCCCGATACCCGAATACCGCTGGGAGTGTTGGCATCTCTGGCCGGTCACGGTGTGGTGGTGGTGCGGGACGGTGTCGCGCGGACTGCCCGGCTGGAGTTCGCGACAGCGGGGACCGGGGCGCCGTTGACCTGCTCACCGGGCGGGACGTATGTGATCACCGGCGGCACCGGTGTTCTCGGCCTCCGGCTTGCCCAACGGCTTGCCGATCTGGGTGCGCGCCGACTGGTGTTGTTGTCCCGATCCGGGCTACCCGAGCGCGCGGCGTGGACGGCCGGCGGAGACAACGAGGCGGTACGCGTGGTCGCGGCTCTCGAGGACCGCGGTGTGTCGGTACGGGTCGTCGCTGTCGACATCGGCGCAACGGGAGCGGCCGACGTCGTGCGGTCGGCGCTGCGAGACCTGCCGCCGGTGCGTGGGGTCATCCATGCCGCCGGTGTGGAAGCCGGTGCGCTGCTGGTGGATACCACTGTCGACGACATTCGGACCACGATGGCACCGAAGGCCGACGGCGCGCTGACATTGCACGAGGTGTTCCCGCCGGGGCAGCTGGACTGGCTGGTGCTCTTCTCCTCCTGCGGTTACCTCGCCGGTTTCCCCGGCCAGGGCGCCTACGCGTGTGCCAACGCCTTCCTTGATGCCTTCGCCGCGCACCGTCGCGCGCTCGGGGACCGGACCACCAGCGTGGCGTGGACGGCGTGGCGCGGGTTGGGCATGGGCTCGACGTCGGGTTTCGTGGCCGCTCAGCTGGAGGCGCTGGGCATGGACGCCGTGGCAGCCGATGACGCCATGCGCGCCCTGGACATCGCGGTGCGCGCCGACCGGGCCCACGTCGTGGTGTTGCCGGTGTTGCCCGCCGCGGCCTCGGTTCCGATGCTGGCCGCGGTCGCACCGCGCGCCACCACAGGACCCGAGCCCGTGGCCCCCGCCGGTCAGGTGGGCCCGGGTACCGCCGACACGGCGGGATGGGCCGCGCAGCAGGTGCTGGCCGCGGTCGCCGCCGAACTCGGGCTGCCCGAGGACGGGGTGGACCCCCGGCTGCCGCTGGTGGAAATCGGGGTGGATTCGATCATGACTGTCGCGGTCCGCCGCCAGCTGGAGAAACAGACCGGGCTCACGCTGCCGCCGACGCTGCTGTGGGAGCACCCCACGGCAGCGGCGGTGACCGCCCGCATCGTCGAGTTGCTCGACGGAACAAAGGAACCCGCCGAGATCTCCTGACCCCGGGACGCAAAAAGGGGCGCCCCTCAGGGCGCCCCGTATGTGTGCCGGATCACTTCACGGTGACGTAGATCGTCGTCTCGTTGGCGGGGCCGAACTCGTGGCCGTGGCCGGTGTAGTCCTCGTGGTTCCGCAGGTTGTTGTCACTGTGCTGGAACGTGGGACCCTCACCGACGGAGACCACCGTGGCGTCCTTCAGTGGGGTGTCGGACAGGCGGTTCACGATCACGTGATAGCCCTGCGCCTCGAGCGAGGAGATGGTGTCCTGGGCGTTTCCGGTGCCGGTCGGAGCGGCTACTGCGGGCGCTGACAGACCGAGGAAACCGGCGGTGACAACCGCCGCGATAGTGGTGGCAACTCCGATCTTCTTCATTGTCTGCTTCTCTCGTGTGGTGTTGGTGTCGAATCACCGGCGATTGGGGCTTCACGTCCGGTGGTCCGGACCCGTCCGGAGTTCCGGATGGTCTGTCATTCGGAACGAACGGGACACCATTGATTATTCCACGCAGGATGGGTGAACCCGGATCGCTGGGCAACTGTTCGCGCCCATATTCGCAGGTAGCGGAACTGCTGGTCACTGTGCCGTCGAACATGTGACAGCGCAGACAATCTGAGTGTTTTGAGGTGCGTCACACCGGGGTCTCGGCGCTTCAGGCCAGCAAATCCTTGATGAGCTTGGGCTTGTCCACTTTGCCGACAGCGGTCTTCGGCAGCGACGGCAGTGCCACCAACACGTCGGGGCGGGCGTGTGACGACACTCCACGCTGGTCCAGGTAGGCGTTCAATTCCGTCAGGGTGATCGGCGTACCACTGAAAACGACTGCCGCGCAGATCTTTTCACTCAGGAACTCGTCGGGTAGCGGTACCGCGGCGGCGAAGGTGATCTTCGGATGGGTGTGCAGGTGATCTTCCAGATCGGTCGCCGAGACGGTCTCGCCGCCGCGGTGGATGACGTCCTTGATGCGGCCGGTGACCTCGACGTAGCCGGCTTTGGGGCCGTCGGCGAAGATGCGCACCCGGTCACCGGAGCGGTAGAAGCCGTCCGGGGTGAAGGACCTCGCGTTGGCCTCTTCGGCACGGTAGTAGCCGTTGAGGGTGTAAGGGCCGCGCACCAACAGTTCACCCTCCTCGCCGGGAGGAACCTGCGCGCCGGCTTCGTCGACCACCCTCATCTCGTCATGCGGTGACATCGGCCGGCCCTGGGTGTGGACGACCACCTCTACGGGGTCGCCGATCCGGGTGAAGTTCAGCATGCCTTCGGCCATGCCGAAGATCTGTGACAGCCCGGTGGTGAGGTTGTCCAGAATGAAGCGGGCGTCCTCGGCGCTCATCCGGGAGCCGCCCACCTGGACCGCACGCAGGGATGTCGGCAGCACCGGTTCCCACTCGCAGGCCTGGCTCCACACCTTGGCCAGGGCGTTGACCAGTCCCGTGACGGTGACGTGGTGCTGGTCGATCAGCGCGAACGCCGCCTCGGGACTGGGGTCGGTGGTGAACACCGTCTTGGCGCCCACTGTCATGGCGCCCAGCAGTCCGGGGCAGGCCAGCGGGAAGTTGTGCCCCGCGGGCAACACCACCAAATAGGTGTCGTCGCCGGTCATTTCGTAGGCCTGGGCGCTGGCCATCGCGGTGTAGACGTAATCGTTGTGCGTGCGGGCGATCAGCTTGGGCAGCCCGGTGGTGCCCCCTGAGACCAGCAGCAGCGCGGGCAATGACGGGTCAACGGGTGCGCGCTGGGGCAGTGGCGGGCCGCTGAACCCGGTCAGCGACGACCAGGGCACAAACGGGCCGATATCACCGGGCCCATCGACGATCACGTGCTCGAGGCTGGGGTGCGCGGCCAGCAGTTGCTCGGCCATGGCACGGTAGTCGAAACCCCCGACCCGCCCCGGAATCACCAGCCCGACGGCGCCGCTGACGTCGACGAAGTGGCTCATCTCGGCCAAACGGTGACCCGGCAGGCACATCACCGGCACCACGCCGGCGCGCAGCAGCCCGAACAGCGCCACGGCGAACTGGCAGGTGTTGGGCAGTTGCAGCAGCATCCGGTCACCCGGAACGACGCCCAGGTGGGCCAGCCCGGCGGCGATCCGGTCGGCGGCGGCGTCGAGTTCGGCGAAGGTGTAGCTGCCGGCGGGGTCGATGATGGCAGTGCGCTGCGGCCAGTTCGCTGCCCCGTCGCGCAGCAGCGAATCGAGCGGGCGACCGGTCCAGTACCCGGCATGCCGGTACAGCTCGGCCCGGTCGGCGGGGAACGGCACGAAGCCACGCGCCAAGTCCGGGTAATGGTCCGGCTCGCCGGCTTGGTGGCGTTCGAATCCCGTGCTCATCGCTCGGTTTGGCCCCTCTGGGTAGGTGTGTCGGTCACCCGAATATAAGGTAGCGTCTTCGAAGTTAGGGCAGCCTGTACTAAATTCGGAGGTGGAGCGAAGTGGGTGTTGCTGCGACGACTGCAGACACCGTCCGCGCCGAGGTCGCCGAGCTTCTCGGCGTGACCCCCGAGGCTGTCGATCCACACGCTGACCTGATCGCCTGCGGCCTGGATTCCATCCGCATGATGGCGCTGTCCGGACGGTGGCGCAAACAGGGCATCGACGTCGGCTTCGCGGCGCTGGCCGAGGAACCGACCGTCGCCGCCTGGATCGCCCTGATCGGCGATCGCCTCCCCCCGGCGCCGGCCCCTACCGCTGAAGAGATCGCCCCTGCGGTCGACGTCGACGATCTGGGCGAGCCCTTCCCGCTGGCGCCGATCCAGCACGCGCTGTGGGTGGGCCGCAACAGCGATCAGGAGCTCGGCGGGGTCGCGGCACACCTGTACGTCGAATTCGACGGCCACGGTGTGGATCCCGACCGGCTCCGGACAGCTGCCCGTGCACTCTCGGAGCGTCATCCCATGCTGCGGGTGCAGATCCTTCCCGACGGAACCCAGCGGATCAGCGACCGTGTGCTCGAACCCAAGATCACCGACCTGCGCCACCTCGACACCGCGGCAGCCCAGGTGCAGCTCGAGGTCATCCGCGATCACAAGAGCCATCAGATCCTCGACGGGGAAGTGCTCGAACTCGCACTCACCCTGCTGCCAGAGGGCCGCACCCGCGTGCACGTCGACCTGGACATGCAGGCCGCCGATGCGGTGAGCTACCGCAACTTCATGGCCGACCTTGCGGTGCTCTACAAAAGCCGGCAGTTGCCGGCGCTGGGCTACACCTACCGCCAGTACCGGGCGGCCTTCACCGCCGCGAACCCCGGCCCCACCGACGAGGACCGGCGCTGGTGGGCAGAGCGGATTCCCGAGCTGCCCGAACCTCCGGCGCCGCCACTGGTGCCGCCGGCAGAGCAGCAGAACCCCCGCCGCAACACCCGCCGGCATCACTTCTTCGACGCTGCCGCCAAGGAGTCGCTGTTCGCGGCGGCCCGGCGCCGCGGGATCACCCCGGCCATGGCTGTCGCGGCCTCCTACGCCGGGGTGCTGCGCCGCTGGTCCACGAACTCGCGCTTCCTGCTGAACCTGCCGATGTTCGGCCGTGAACCGTTTCACCCAGACGTCGACAAACTGGTCGGTGACTTCACCTCATCGCTGATGCTCGACATCGACCTGACCCACACCACCACCGCCGCCGAACGCGCGCGGGTGGTGCAGGACACCCTGCACACCACCGCGCGGCACTCCAGCTACTCCGGGCTCTCGGTGTTGCGCGATCTCACCCGGCACCGCGGTACCCAGGTGCTCGCTCCGTTCGTCTTCACCAGTGCGCTGGGTCTGGGCGACCTGTTCGCCGGTGACGTCACCGAGCAGTTCGGCACCCCGGTCTGGCACATCTCCCAGGGCCCGCAGGTGCTGCTGGACGCCCAGATCACCCCGTTCGCGGGCGGCCTGTTGTTGAACTGGGATGTCCGCGAAGAGGCGTTCCGGCCGGGCGTGATCGACGCGATGTTCGCCTACCACCTGGCAGAGATCAATCGGCTCGCCGCCGATGACGACGCCTGGGACGCCCCCGACCCGGCGGCTGTCCCACCGGCACAGCAGCGGGTCCGCGACACCGTCAACGGTGTCACCGCCGAACCCAGCGCAGAGGCGTTGCCCGACGGCTTCTTCCGCGCCGCAGCCACGCACCCGGAGGCGCCGGCGGTCTTCAGCAGCCTCGGTGACTTCACTTACGCACAGCTGCGGGAGCAGGTGCTTGCGGTCACCGCCACGTTGCGCCGCCGCGGTGTTCGGCCCGGCGATGTGGTTGCGGTGCTGGGGCCCAAGAACGCCGAGCAGGTGCCCGCACTGCTGGGCATCCATGCCGCGGGCGCCGCGTATCTGCCGATCGGCGCCGACCAGCCCGCTGACCGTGCGCACCGCATCCTGCGGTCCGCCGGTGTCCAGATGGTCCTCGTGTGCGGTAAACATGATGCGCCGCTACCGATTCCGTCATTGACGGTGGCCGAGGCCATCCAGCAGGGATCACCGCTGGCCGCGCAGACCCAACCGGAGCGGGTCGACCCCGCCGACCTCGCCTATGTGCTGTTCACCTCCGGTTCCACCGGCGAGCCCAAGGGTGTGGAGGTCACCCACGATGCGTCGATGAACACCGTGGAGTTCATCAACCGGCATTTCGAGATCGGGCCGTCGGACCGGTGCCTGGCGCTGTCCACGCTCGAAGGTGACCTGTCGGTCCTGGACATCTTCGGGATGCTGCGTGCCGGAGCCTCGATCGTCGTGGTGGACGAGGAAGATCGGCGCAACCCCGATGTCTGGGCCCGTCTGATCGACGAGCACCAGGTGACGGTGCTGCACTTCATGCCGGGCTGGCTGGAGATGCTGACCGAGGTGGGTGGCGGCAGATTGCAGTCGGTGCGCGTGGTGCCCACCGGTGGTGACTGGGTGCGTCCGGAGCTGGTTCGCGCGCTGCGCGCCGAAGCTCCGGGGGTGCGGGCCGCGGGTCTGGGCGGCGCCACCGAGACGGCGACACACAACACCATCTGCGAGCCGGGTGAGCTGCCGGTGAACTGGTCCTCCGTCCCGCTCGGTGTCCCGCTGCCCAACAACGTGTGCCGGGTGGTCGCCGCCGACGGAACCGACTGCCCAGACTGGGTTCCCGGCGAGTTCTGGGTTTCCGGTCGAGGTGTGGCCTCGGGCTATCGCGGCAGACCCGACCTGACGGCCGAACGATTCGTTTCCGACGCCGGCCGGACCTGGTACCGCACCGGCGATCTGGTGCGGTATCTGCCTGACGGCAACATCGAATTCGTCGGGCGGCTCGACCATCGCGTCAAGATCAGCGGTTACCGCGTCGAACTCGGCGAGGTCGAGCGGGCGCTCAACCGTCTCGAGGGCGTCGACGGTGCTGTGGTGGCGGTGCTGCCCGCACCGGGCGATCGCGACGGCCAACAGCAGCTGGCCGCTCTCGTACGCCTGACCGACTCTGCACCGACGATGGAAGTGCTGCGTGCGGCCATGGCGGATCTCGTTCCGCCGCACATGATCCCGAGCCAGATCGTGGCGGTGGACGCCATTCCGTTCACGGTGGGCGGCAAGATCGACCGCAGGGCGGTGGCGCAACTTCTCGCGGACACCATCGCCGCGCGTGCCGAGACAGCCGACCTCACGTCCGGTTTCGCTGCGCCGTCGACGACATTGGAACGCGCCCTCGCCCACATCGTGGCTGCGATCCTGGGCCGCGAGAACGTCGGTGTCGACGACGATTTCTTCGCCCTGGGAGGCGATTCGGTGCTGGCGACCCAGACCGTGGCGCGGGTGCGGGAGTGGCTGGACGCCCCGTATGTGGCCGTCGCGGATATTTTCGCCGCCCGTACCGTCGCGAAGCTGGCTCAGTTGCTCATCGGCCACGAAACCGATCCGAGTCGGCTTGCCGGGGTGGCCGAGCTGTACCTCGAGGTCACCGGAATGGACAGCGCCGACGTCATGACCGCCCTCGACTCGCCGCAGACCGCATGACGTCGCAGCTCGGATTCCAGCCGTGGATCAAACGTTTTCCCGGCTGCGGTGAAGGCGCGATCGTGGTGTTTCCCCATGCCGGCGGTGCGGCCGCGGCGTACCGGACATTCGGCTCGGCGCTGGCGGCAGGCGGGGCGGACACCTACATCGTCCAGTACCCGCAGCGGGCGGAGCGGCTCCGCCACCCGGCAATGAACTCGATCGAGGAGCTCGCCGCTGAACTGTTCGACGCCGGTGAGTGGCGGGCAGCGGGGCCACTGCGGCTGTTCGGGCACTGCATGGGCGCGCTGGTCGCCTTCGAATTCGCCCGGCTGGCCGACGATCGCGGGGTGCCGGTGACGCACCTGTGGGCCTCGGCGAGCCACGCTCCCTGCGCGGTGGCCGCGTCGGCTCGGGTGCCGACCACCGACCGCGAACTGCTGGCGGACATGGTCGCCCTCGGTGGCACCGACCCGCGCCTGCTCGCCGACGAGGACTTCCTCGACCTGTTGTTGCCGTCTGTGCGCGCTGACTACCGGGCGTGGAACCGGTACTCGCGGGACGCCGATGTCACCATCACTGCCGACATCCACGCAATCGGCGGTGAAGGGGACCACCGAGTGGCGCGGGAACCGCTGCAGCAGTGGCAATGCCACACCTCGGGACAATTCAGCCTGGAACTCTTCGCCGGCGGCCACTTCTACCTCAACGACCACGTCGACACCCTGGTTACCCAGGTGAATGCGTGATGTCCGCAGATCCCGAGGTCGGTACCGACGACCCCGTGGTGATCGTCGGGATGGCGGTAGAGGCTCCCGGCGGGGTGGACTCCGCGCAGAGCTACTGGCAGCTGCTGGCCGATCAACGCGAGGCGTTGGGCCCGTTTCCCACCGACCGCGGTTGGTCGTTGCGTGAGCTGTTCGACGGCTCCCGCCGCGACGGTTTCAAGCAGATCCACGATCTCGGTGGATTCCTCACCGGCGCAGGCACTTTCGATCCCGATTTCTTCGGCATCTCACCGCGTGAAGCCGTTGCGATGGACCCCCAGCAGCGGGTGGCCTTGCGGCTGGCCTGGCGCGCGCTGGAGAACAGCGGTATCAACCCCGACGACCTCGCCGGGCACGACGCCGGCTGTTACGTCGGAGCCTCCGCGCTGGAGTACGGTCCTGCCTTGTCGCAGTTCTCGCACCACAGCGGCCATCTGATCACCGGAACCTCGCTGGGCGTGATCTCCGGCCGCATCGCCTACACGCTGGACCTTGCCGGGCCCGCGCTGACCATCGACACCTCCTGCTCGTCGGCGCTGGCGGCCTTCCACACCGCGGTGCAGGGACTGCTGTCGGGGGACTGCGATCTGGCGATCACCGGCGGGGTCGCGGTGATGGGCACCCCCGGCTACTTCGTCGAATTCGCCAAACAGCATGCCCTTTCCGACGACGGCCACTGCCGGCCTTACAGCGCGCACGCCAGCGGCACCGTCTGGGCCGAGGGCGCGGGCATGTTCGTGTTGCAACGCCGGTCGCGGGCGCGTGCCGACGGCCGGGAGGTCCTGGCCGAGGTGCGTGCCAGCGCCGTCAACTCCGACGGCCGGACCACGGGGTTGACGGCGCCGAACGAAGCCGCGCAGGCGCGGCTGTTCCGGCGGGCCATTCAGCGCGCCGGCGTGGCGCCCGCCGAGATCGGCATGGTCGAGGGCCACGGCACCGGCACGCTGTTGGGTGACCGCGTGGAACTGCACTCGCTGGTCCAGACGTACGGCGCCACCGCTGCGGGGGCCGGCGCCCTGCTGGGATCGGTGAAATCGAACATCGGGCACGCCCAGGCGGCGGCCGGTGCGCTCGGGTTGGCCAAGGTGCTGCTCGCAGCCGAGCACGCCGCCGTGCCGCCCACCCTGCACGTCGATGAACCCAGTCGCGAAATCGACTGGGACAGTCAGGGTCTGCGCCTGGCGGACAAGCTCACTCCGTGGCCGGCCCACAATGGCCATCGCACGGCGGCGGTGTCGGCGTTCGGTATGAGCGGCACCAACACCCACCTCATCGTGTCCATGCCGGAGGCCGTAACGCCGGACGCCTCCGGGCCCAAGGCCGCCTGATGAACATCCAGTGGCCAGACGGGCGGACCCCCGTACTGCTCAGCGCCCACGCCGAGGAACTGATCCGCGAGGATGCGCAGGCGATCCTGCGGTACCTCGATCAGGACCCGCGCGTCGCCGCGGTGGCGGCCCACCTCGCACGCGCCCGCCGAATTCGCAGGTACCGCACCATCATCCGGGCAGCTGACGCCGCCGAACTCGCCGACGCGCTGTCCGCAGTCGCCCGAGGTGAAGACCATCGGCTGGTCTCGACGTCGGCATGCAATGCGGCCCCGCGCGTTGCGTTCGTCTTCCCCGGTCAGGGCGGCCAATTCCCGGGCATGGGCGCTGACGCCTACGCTGGGCTCGCCGTGTACCGCCGGGAGGTCGACAGGTGCGCCGATGCGTTCGGCGCGGCCGGCTACGCGACCCCGGTCGACTATCTCAGAACGGCCGGTGACCCGGAGGCATACTCCGAGATCGAAGTTCAGGGAGCACAATTCGCCCACGCCGTCGCGATCACCGAGGTGTGGAGGTCCTGCGGTGTAGTGCCCGACCTCACCGTCGGTCACAGTCTCGGTGAGGTCGCCGCCGCCTACCTGGCCGAGGCGATGACCCTCGACGAGGCGGTCGCTGTCCTCGGGGCCAGGGCGGCGGTCGTCGACTGGTTGTCCGGCGACTACGCCGTGGCAGCCCTGGGAATCACCCCGGCCGCGGCACAGCAGCTGATCGCGGACAACCCAGGCTGGCTGGAGCTCTCGGTCGTCAACGCCGCCGAGTCGGTCGCGGTGTCCGGAGACCGGTCAGCGGTGAACGCCGCAGTCGGCGCAGTGCGGGCACAGGGTCTGCTGGCGCGGGAGATCACGGTCAATTTCCCGGTGCACACCAGTGTGCTGGACCCGCTGCGGGCGCGGGTGGAACAGGGACTGCCGTCGTCCCGGTTCACCGAGGGCGCCGTGCAGTTCATCGGTTCGGTCACCGGCGATGTCGTACCGGCCGGAACCGAGCACACCGGGTACTGGTACCGCAATCTGCGCAGCACGGTGCGCTTCGACCGCGCGGTGGAGAGTGCAATCCGTTGCGGTGCAACGATGTTCATCGAGATTTCCAATAACCCCGCGCTGCTGCACGCGGTGCAGGACCGGCTCGAGGATCACGGTACGGCGCCACGACCATCGACCGTCGTGCTGCTCGGCTCCGGTCAGCGCGGCCAGTCCTTCGCCGAGCAGCTCGCCGCGAACATCGCTGCCGCCGCCGTGGCCGATCCCGGCTACCGTTGGCGCGACCGCCTGGCCGGACACGGCACCGACCGACCCCTGCGGGATTTCCCCAACGCACCGATGCGGACGACCCACCTGTGGGCGGGTCCGGAACCGTTGCCGCCGCCGCTGACGACAACCGCCGAAACATGGCTGCCTGCGGATCTTCCGGTGGCCACCACGGTGCGGCGGGTGGCCGTCGTTGCCCTCGGCCCCGGCCGGCACCTGGCCGACGGTATGACGGCCGCACTCGACGCGCACTCCGGCGCTGTGCTCACCGCGCCTGCCGCCGCCGATCTGATCGTCGCCGTCGCGCCCGCGCTGAACGACCCCGACGTCGTGCACTCTGCCGAGCAGCTGTCGGCCGCAGTGGGTTCCGGCCTGTTCGGCTACCTGGACGCCCTCGGTCCCGACTGCCGCGACGTATGGTTGCTCACTGCGGGCGGCGAGCGCACCGGCCCCGCCGATCCGCCGCCCTTGCCGGCCCAGGCGGCATTGGCGGCCATGCATCGCAGTCTCGGCTTCGAGCACCCCGACCAGAGGTTCCACCACCTGGACCTGCCGTCGGCCGACCACTGCGCAACGGCGGCCGACGTGGTTCTCGCCGGTAGCGGGGAAGTGGCGCTGCGCGAGTCCGGTGCGGGGGCGGCGTTGTATCGGCGCGAACTCGCCGACCTGCCCACGGGCCTGCCCCCGGCGTGGACATTGGCCGACGGCGCCCTCGACGAGGTGGTGATCACCGGCGGCGCCGGCGCCATCGGCATGCACTATGCCCGCTACTTCGCCGAGCGCGGTGCCAAACGTATTGTGCTGCTCAGCCGTAGCAGCGTCGACCCGGCGACACTGGCCGAATTGACGCGTCGCTACGGCGTCGATATCAGCTCGCCGTCGTGCGATATCACCGACAGCGCCCGCGTGGGTGCGGTGGCGGCCGAATTCGCCGGCACCGGAGCATCCTTGCTCATCCACGCCGCAGGCACGGCGACCTGGGACATCCGAGATCAGCTCACCGCAGCCGCAGTGCACCACACGCTGGCCGCCAAGGTCACCGGCCTGGCAACGGTCACCGCGCAGTGGCCGATACGCGCCGACGCTCGAATCATGTTGTGCTCCTCGGTGATCGGCGTCTGGGGTGGCAAAGGCACAGCGGCATACGCAGCCGCCAACCGGATGCTCGATGTGCTGGCCGCACAACTGCGCGCCCAGGGTCGCCGCTGCGTCGCGATCAGGTGGGGGCTCTGGCAGCACAGTGGAATCGTCGACGCCGCCGAGACCGCCAGGGTGCAACGTGCCGGACTGCTTGCGATGACACCCGAGGCGGCGATCGAGGCCAGCCTCTACGACCATGTGGTCGACCCGCTGGTCTTCTCCGCCGACCCGGAACGGCTCGCGCGATTCCTCGGTGCCGAGCACTCGGGCGTCGCGGCGCCCGAGATCCACCCCGGCACGGTTGCTCCGGCGCCGGCAGGCGATGCTCCCGCCGAGGTGGTGCGCACCGAGTTGGCGGCCGTCCTCAACAGTAGTGACCCGGCGGCCCTCGATCTGGACGCGTCACTGTTCGATCTCGGCGTCGATTCGCTGCTCGCCCTCGATCTGCGGAAACGCATGAAACATCGCACCGGCCAGACAGTTCCGCTGGCCATCCTGTTGGGCGGTATCACCGGAAGCGAGTTGATCTCAACCCTCGCCAACACCGGGCCGGCGGATACCCAAACCCCCGCAGGGCCCGAAAGCACAGAAGGTGGGCACAATCCGTGACTGACATCCACACCGGGCGCGACATCGACCAACAGCGGCTGGCACTGCTGCGTCGCAAGCTCGCCGAACGCGGACTCGGTGCCCAGTCGCAGACCGGAGCCACGCCGACCGACAGCCTGTCCGAAGGTCAGCAGCGGATGTGGTTCGTCCATGCCGCCGACCCGAGTGGGGCGCTGCTGAACGTGTGCCTGTCCTACCGCATCACCGGCGACGTCGACGTGGCGCGGCTGCACCAGGCCGTGGACGCAGTTGCCCAGCGGCACAGCATTTTACGCACCACCTACCGCGCCGACGAGAACGGCGAACCACGACCCCACGTGCACGCCGAGCTGCGCCCGCGCTGGGCCGATCACGACCTCACGGAACTTGCCGAGCATGCCCGGAAGCTGCGGCTGGAGGTGCTGGCGCAGCGGGAGTTCGCGGCGCCGTTTGAGTTGAGCACCGAGTCGCCGTTGCGGATCACCGCGGTGCGCGTTGCCGACGACGAGTTGGTGCTGCTCCTGGTTGCCCACCACATTGCCTGGGACGACGGCTCCTGGGAGGTTTTCTTCACCGACCTGACCCGCGCCTACACCGGTGCGGAGTTGGGCGCAGCACCCACCGTCGTCATCCGCGACAACAGCTCCGCCGCGGCCGACGACGCCGAGTACTGGCGCTCGGTCATGGCGGAACTACCTGAACCGCTGGAACTTCCGGGTCCTACCGGATCGGTGGTGCCGTCGAGCTGGCGGTCGGCACGCAGCGTTCTCCGACTCACCGGTGACACCGCCGCGCAGGTCGCCGAACTCGCCCGCGCCAACGCGACCACGCCGTACGCGGTGTTGCTGGCGGTGTTCGGAACGCTTGTGCACCGCTATACCCATGCCGAGGACTTCCTGGTGGTCACGCCGGTACTGAACCGTGACGCCGCCACCGCAGATGTCATCGGCTACTTCGGCAATACCGTCGCCATGCGACTGCGCCCCCGGGCGACCCAGAGTTTCCGGGAACTGTTGCAGCAGACCACCGAGACGACGTTGGGCGCCTTCGCCCATCAGCGAGTCGGCCTGGACCGGATGGTGCGTGAACTCAACCCCGACCGCAGGCACGGCGCAGAGCGGATGACCAGGGTCAGCTTCGGTTTCCGCGGTCCGGACCGGTTCGGTTTCACCCCGCCCGGCGTGCACTGCGAACGTGCCGAGCTACGAGGCCATCTCACCCAGCTGCCCCTGGGATTCATGGTGGAGTTCGACGCTCCAGAACACGGCACCGACTCCGGCGGCGGGATCCTGGTGGAGGTCGAGCACCTCGTCGAGGTGATCGACCCGGCGCTGGCCGCGCAGCTGCTGGATCACTTCGCGGTGCTGCTCGAGGGTGTGCTGGCGCAGCCGGACACCACGCTGTCGCGGCTGGACTGCATGGCACCCGCCGAGGCCGCCTGGCTGCGCCAGGTGTCCCACGGCGAGGTGTTCGACACCCCGGCCAGGACCCTCGCCGAGCTGGTCGAGGCGCAGGTGCAGCGCAGCCCCGACGCGGTGGCGGTGGTCTACGAGGGCCGCCACTACAGTTACCGCGAGATCAACGAGGCCGCCAACCTGGTGGCGCACCGGTTGATCGCCCAGGGGATCGGCGCCGAGGACCGGGTGGCTGTGCTGCTCGACAAATCACCGGAGCTGGTGATCACCGCCCTGGGTGTGGTCAAGGCGGGCGCGGTGTACCTGCCGATCGATCCCACCTACCCCGAAGACCGGCTGAACTTCATCCTGGGTGACTGCGACGCCGAACTCGTACTGCGGGAGCCGGTTTCCGACACCGACGGATACCGCACCGACAACCCCACCGACGCCGACCGGGTACGCCCGGTGCGACCCGACAACACCGCCTACCTGATCTACACCTCCGGTTCGACGGGACAACCCAAGGGCGTGCCCGTACCGCACCGGCCCATCGCCGAGTACTTCGTGTGGTTCGCCGGGGAATACCAGGTCGATGCCGACGACCGGCTGCTGCAGGTCGCCTCACCGAGCTTCGACGTGTCGATCGCAGAAGTCTTCGGCACCTTGGCCTGTGGAGCGCGGGTGGTCATTCACAAGCCCGACGGTCTGCGCGACATCGGCTACCTCACCGACCTGCTGCGCGACGAGGGCATCACCGCGATGCACTTCGTGCCCTCGCTGTTGGGCCTGTTCCTGTCGCTGCCCGGGGTCAACGAATGGCGCACGCTGCGGCGGGTGCCCATCGGCGGAGAGCCGTTGCCCGGCGAGGTGGCCGACAAGTTCCACGCCACCTTCGACGCGATGTTGCACAATTTCTACGGGCCCACCGAGACGGTGGTCAACGCCAGCCGGTTCAAGGTCGAAGGCAAGCAGGGCACCCGGATCGTCCCGATCGGCAAGCCCAAGATCAACACCGCCCTGCACATCCTCGACGATGCGCTGCAGCCGGTCCCCGTCGGCGTGATCGGCGAGATCTACATCGGGGGAACGCATGTCGCACACGGCTACCACCGGCGCCCGGCGCTGACGGCAGAACGCTTCATCGCCGATCCGTTCACCCCCGGGGCGCGGTTGTACCGGTCCGGAGATCTGGCACGGCGCAATGCCGACGGGGACATCGAATTCGTCGGCCGCGCAGACGAACAGGTCAAGATCCGGGGGTTCCGGATCGAACTCGGCGACGTCGCTGCGGCAATCTCGGTGGATCCCACTGTCGGACAGGCCGTTGTCGTGGTCACCGAGCTACCGCATCTCGGCAAGAGCCTGGTGGGCTACCTGACGCCGGTCAGCGGTGAAAGCCCGGTATCGGTGGACGTGGACCGGATCCGGGCACGGGTGGCCGCGGCGCTGCCGGAGTACATGGTGCCCGCCGGGTACGTGGTGCTCGACGAGATCCCGATCACCGCGCACGGAAAAATCGACCGCACCGCGTTGCCCGCACCGGAGATCGCCGCCGCCAACCCGTTCCGCGAGCCCAGCGACGGCACCGAAGAGCAACTGGCTCAGCTTTTCTCACAGCTGTTGGGGCAGCCGCGGGTGGGCGCCGACGACTCCTTCTTCGACCTGGGTGGACATTCTCTGCTGGCCACCAAGCTGGTCGCCGCGGTCCGTACGCAGTTCGGTGTGGAGATCGGGGTCCGCGAGATCTTCGAATTGGCCACCGTGTCCGCTCTGGCTGCCCATATCGACTCCGCTGCCGCAGGCACCGGCGCGCCCGGACGGCCCCGGCTCGTCGCCACCCCGCACGACGGCCCCGCACCCTTGTCGTCCGCACAGCTGCGCAGCTGGTTCGCCTACCAGGTCGACGGTCCCAGCCCGGTCAACAACATTCCGTTCGCCGCCGAGCTCAGGGGTCCGGTGGACGTCGAAGCGCTCGCGTCGGCGATAACCGACGTGGTGAACCGGCATGAGATCCTGCGCACCGTTTATCGCGAAATCGACAATGTGCCTTACCAAATCATCGAACCGCAGGCGCAGATCAGCGTCCGCCGCGCCGCCGGCGAGGGGGAGGACTGGCTGCGTGGTGAACTGGATCGCGAGCGCCGGCACATCTTCGACCTCGCACACGACCTCCCGATCCGGGCCGCGGTGCTCGCGACCGCAGACAAGCATGTGCTCTCACTGGTGCTGCATCACATCGCCGGTGACCACTGGTCGGCCACGGTGCTGTTCACCGATCTGCTGACCGCATACCGCGCGCGGCGCACCGGCGAGCACCCGTCGTGGGCGCCGTTGCCCATCCAGTACACCGATTACGGGGTGTGGCAGGCAGAGCTGTTCGGCGAGGACGCCGGCGTGATGGGCCCGCAGCGTGCGTACTGGACGCAGAAACTGGCCGGGCTGCCCGAGGAAACCGGTCTCCGCCACGACTTTTCGAGGCCCCCGGTGCCCAGCGGGGTCGGCGACTCGGTGGAGATCAGCATCGACGCCGTAACCCGCGGCAAGCTCGCCGCTCTCGGCCGTGAGCTCGGTGTCACCGAGTTCATGGTGCTGCAGGCCGCGGTCGCGGTCCTGCTGTACAAGGCGGGGGGCGGCCCGGATGTGGCCATCGGCACTCCGGTGGCGGGCCGCACCGAAGCCGAACTGGACCAGCTGATCGGGTTCTTCGTGAACTTCCTGGTGCTGCGCAACGACCTGAGCGGCAACCCGACGGTGCGTGAGGTGCTCACCCGGGCCCGCGAGATGGCGGTGGAGGCCTACGCCAACCAGGACCTGCCGTTCGATCAGGTCGTCGACGCGGTGAGCCCGTCACGGTCATTGTCGAGGAACCCGCTGTTCCAGGTGGTGGTACACGTCCGCGAGCAGCTGCCGCAGGACCGGGTGATCGACACCGGTGCCGGCGGTGACACCTTGTTCACCGCGCTCGAACCGCCCTTCGATCTGGCGCAGGCTGACCTGTCGCTGAACTTCTACGCCACCCCCGGTGCCACCGGGGACGGCTACCGCGGCCACGTCATCTACCGGCCGGAGCTGTACCGGCGCGAGACGGTACAGCGGCTGACCGGCTGGCTCGCCGGTGTTCTCGAGGCGTTCGCCGACCATCCTGACCGCAGGCTGTCCGAGATCGAGATCACCGATGCCGCCGAAAAGACCCGCATCCTCGATCAATTCAGCGGCACCGTCGGTGCCGCCCGGGCATACATCCTCGACGACGGGCTCAATCCCGTCCCGGTGGGTGTCGTCGGTGACGTCTATCTTGGCGGCGGCGCGTTCGGTGCAGCCAGGTGGGCGGACGCCCGCCGCACCGCGTTGCGTCTGGTGCCCGACCCGTTCACCGCGCACCCGGGTGGACGGCTGCACCGCAGCGGAGACCGCGGCCGCTGGACCCCCGATGGCCAACTGGAATTCGTCGACGACCGGAACCCGGAGCCACGTCCGGCGCCGACGCCCGGGGTGCTCGTGGCCGAACCGCCGAGCACCGACACCGAGCGCGCACTCGCGGCGCTGCTCAGTGACGTACTCGAAGTCGACGTCGACATCAACCGCCATGACGACTTCTTCACCCTCGGCGGTGACAGCATCCTGGCGGTGCAGCTGGCCGCCCGTGCCAAGGAATCCGGGGTGGCGCTGACGGCGCGCATGGTGTTCGAACATCCGCTGCTGCTCGACCTGGCCGCAGCCGTGGACGCCCGCGCAGCCGAGGCCGCCGACCATGGCACTACCGACCAGGGCACTACCGACGTCCACCACGCCCCGATGTCGGCATCGGGATTGTCGTCCGACGAGCTTGCCGAACTGGCGGCCTCGTGGTCCGGGGCCAGCGACGGTGGACAGTGACCAGATCCGAACAGTTACCCGCCATCGAAGACGTGATGGCGTTGAGTCCGCTGCAGCAGGGCCTCTACTCGCTGGCATCACTGACCGGCGACGCCGACACCGCCCCCGGGGATGACCCGTATGTCATCGCGATGGCAGCCGATATCACCGGGACACTGGATGTTCCACTGCTACAGCAGTGCGCGGCGGCGATGTTGGTGCGCCACCCCAACCTGCGTGCAAGCTTCTTCCAGGGCAACCTGCGCAAACCGGTACAGGTGGTTCCGACCCGGGTCGACCTGCCCTGGCGGCAGGTCCGCGCCGCCGCCGAGGACGTCGCCGCCCTGGAAGCCGCCGAACGCAGCCGCCCGTTCACCCTCGCCAACGGCCCGGCGATCCGATTTCTGCTGATCGAGGTCCCGGACTCACACTGGCGGATAGTGGTCACCGCCCACCACATCGTCATCGACGGGTGGTCACTGCCGTTGTTCGTCGGCGAGCTGATCATGGCTTACCGCAGTGGCGGTGACCTCTCGGCATTGCCGCCGTCGCCCCGCCCGTACCGCGACTACATCGGTTGGCTGGCCGGCCGGGACCCCGAAGCCAGCCGCGCGTTGTGGCGGGAGCACCTCAAAGGTATTGACGGCCCGACCCTGTTGACTCCGGCGCTGACCGCGACGGAGCCGCCGGCCGGACGGCCGAGGCGGACCGAGGTGAAACTACAGCGCGAGGCCACCACCGCGCTGGCCGATGCCGCGCGCAGCCGCGGTGTCACTGTCAACACCGTACTTCAAATGGCCTGGGCCACAATCTTGTCGGCCATCACCGACCGCGGCGAGGTCACCTTCGGGGTGACGGTGTCCGGCCGACCTGCCGAGCTGGCCGGCGTCGAAGCCATGGTCGGGCTGTTCATCAACACCGTGCCGTTACGGGTGCGGCTGGAGCCCACCTCTGCGGTGGGTGCACAGTTGCTGGCGCTGCAGCGTGAAGCGGCCGTGCTGCGCGAGCACAGCTATCTCGGCCACTCCGAACTGCGCGCCCTCGCCGGTGTCGGCGAGCTGTTCGACACCCTGCTGGTCTATGAGAACTTCCCGCCCGGCGGAATCGTCGGATCCACCGAATTCACCGCCAACGGCGCGACTTTCCGCCCGGCGGAGCTGGAAAGTCTGTCGCACTTCCCGGTCACCATCGCCGCCCATCTCACCGACGGTGAACTCACGGTGTTCGTCGAGACCCTCGACGGTGCGCTGGGGCCCATGCGGCCCGAGGACATGGGGCAGCGGGTAGTCACCACCGCCCAGCGGCTGATCGCCGGCTGGGACCGGCCGCTGCGCGATATCAGCGTGCTGCTCCCCGCCGAAACCGAGCACCCGGTCGGCAGCGTCTCCCCGGCGGTATCCGGCGGCATTCACACCAGGCTGGCGGAAATGGCTGCGGCCCAACCGGATTCGCCTGCGGTGAGCTGGCAGGCCGGGGTGATGACATACCGCGAGCTGGACGAGGCCGCCGACCGGCTGGGAGCGGCCCTGGCGGCCCGTGGCGTGCGTGCCGAGACGCCCGTCGCGATCAATCTGAGCCGCGGTCCCGAGTACGTGGTCGCGATGTTCGCGGTGCTCAAAGCCGGGGGAGTGATCGTGCCCCTGGACCCGGGCATGCCCGAGGAGCGGGTCGCCGACATTCTGGAGCAGACCCAGGCGACCGTGATCGTCGACGCCGGCTCCTATCACCAGTTACGTTCGACCGCAGCAACACCCGGGTTTCGACCGGCTGTGGTAGTTCCGGATCAGGCCTGCTACGTGGTGTTCACCTCCGGCACCACCGGTCGTCCCAAGGGTGTCGTCGGCACCCACCGGGCGGTGCTGGCCTACGCGGCTGATCACGCCGCGCACGTACTGCGCCCGGCGGCGGCGCGGCTGGGCCGGAAACTGCGCATCGCGCACGCCTGGTCATTCACCTTCGACGCGGCCTGGCAGCCGCTGGCCGCACTACTCGACGGGCACAGCGTGCACATCGTCGGCGACGAGTCCCAGCGTGACGCCGAGCAACTGGTCGCCGTCATCGCCGGTTTCGGGCTGGACATGATCGACACCACACCGTCGATGTTCGCCCAGCTCAGGAACTTCGGGCTCCTCACCGAGGTGCCGCTGGCGGTGCTGGCGCTCGGCGGTGAGGCCGTCGGCATCCCGGCGTGGCGCCAGATCACCGACCAGTGCACCCGCACCGGCATGTCGGCCTTCAACTGCTACGGACCCACCGAGACCACCGTCGAGGCGGTGGTTGCCGCGATCGGCGAACACCGGGCGCCGTCGATCGGGAACCCCACAGCCCCGACCGTGGCGCACATCCTGGACTCGTGGTTGCGCCCGGTGCCCGACGGAGTGGCGGGGGAGCTGTACTTGGCAGGGGACCAACTCACCCGCGGCTATCTGGGCCGCCCCGGTGACACCGCGGCCAGGTTCGTTGCCGATCCGGTGCTGCCCGGTCGCCGGATGTATCGCACCGGCGACGTGGTGCGCCGGGGACCCGACGGCGGCCTGCAGTTCTTGGGCCGCTCCGACGACCAGGTCAAGATCCGCGGCTTCCGGGTCGAGCCGGGCGAAATCGCCGCTGTGCTCCTCCAGCATCCCGGTGTGCGCAACGCCCATGTCGCGGTGCGCCGGCAGACCAGCGGACACCGGCTGACGGCATATGTGGCGGCCGGCAACACCGCTCCTGCGGTAGCGGAGCTGCGGGCCCGGTTGCTCGCCCGGTTACCGCGCTACATGGTTCCGCACCACATCGTGGTCATCAACAAGCTGCCGCTCACCGGCAACGGCAAGGTCGATGAATCCGCCCTGCCCGCTGTTGATGTCGCCGAAGAGTCGGCCAGCCGGCCGGAAACCGACACCGAGTCGGCGTTGGCCGCGCTGCTGTGCGAAGTGCTGGAATCCGCCGAGGTCGATGTCACCGCCGATTTCCTGGACATGGGGCTCGACAGCATCGCCGCGCTGTCGCTGGTACAGGCGGCCCGGCGCCGCGGATTCGAGCTGCGGGCCCGGTTGATGTTGCAGTGCCACAATATTCGTGAACTCGCTGCCGCTATCGACAGCGGAATCACGGGCCCACAACCGGCCCCCGTCGACGAGACCAGGTTCGGTGAGGTGCAGCCGGCGCCGATCGTGTCCTGGATGTACGACGCCGGCGGCTTCCGCCGGTTCACCCAGAACCTGTTGATCGCCGTGCCGCCCGAGCTGAGCGCCGAGCATCTCGAGAAGGTGCTGCAGGGTCTGCTGGACCGGCACGACATGCTGCGTGCGGTATTGCAGACCGACGGTCACACCCACCGGTTGCTCACCCGGCCCCCGGGCACGGTGCGTGCCGGTGAGGTGCTGCGTCGTGTCGATGCCCCGGCCGGTGAGGTACTCCCGGCCGAATCCCGCGCTGCGCTGGACCGGATCGACCCGGCGGCCGGCACCATGCTGGCGGCCGTCAGCTTCGGCGGCCCGTCGCCCAGCCTGCTGATGTGCGTGCATCACCTGGCCACCGACGTGGTGTCCTGGTACGTGATGCTCGCTGACCTGGCGCAGATCGCCGCGACGATCACCGCCGGTGAAACTCCAGAGCTGGAAGCGGAATTCACCACCTACCGTGAGTACGGCCGGTTGCTGGCCGAACGCGGCGACTCCGACGAGGTGACGGCACAGCGGCAGTACTGGCTGGACGTCCTTACCGGACCGGACCCGGTACTGGGCACCAGGCTGCCCGATCCCACCCGCGATACCTGGGCAACCCTGCGTCAGCACAATATCGTGATCGATTCCGACGAAACCCTGCAGCTGCTGGACCGGCTCGACGGGGCGGGCGTGGAAGTTCGGGACTTCCTGCTGGCCGCTCTCACCGTCACGCTGGCGTCGTGGCGGGCAGCGCGCGGCGAGCCCGCCACCGGCGGTGCACTCATCGCCTTGGAGGGCCACGGCAGAGAAGACGTCCTGGTCGGCGATACCGTCGACACCTCGGCGACGGTCGGCTGGTTCACCTCGGTGTTCCCCGTCCGCCTCGGTGCGGACGCGTCTCCTGTCGACATCGACGTGGCGCGCCGCGACCCGACGCGCGCCCGTGCCTTGATCCAGTCGGTGGCCGAACAGGTGGCCACGGTACCCAATCGGGGCCTGGACTACGGGCTGCTGCGCTATCACCGGCGCGATCCGGACCTGACCGCAGCGGCCCAGCCGCAGCTCGAGTTCAACTACATGGGCCGGTTCGACCTGAGTTCCGACGGTGCCGGTGAGCAGGGCAAGCCATGGTCGCTGATCACCGATCCCGTGCTCAACCAACAGCTTCCGACGTCTTCGGAGCCGGATCTGCCGCTGCGTTACACCTTCGACGTGATCGCGGTGGTGACGCCGACCGAGGCCGGTCCCCAGCTACTGACCAGCTGGCGCTGGAGCGATCAGCTGTCCACCGTAGAGGAGATCGACGAGTTGTCCGCCCTCTGGCGCACCGCCATCACCACCCTGGGAGCGGCACTGTGAGCGGCACTCTCGCGATCATCGGCGCCGGTGCCAAGGCGGTCGCCGTCGCCGCCAAGGCAGCCGAGTTGCGCGCCATGGGCATCGACGCCCCCGATGTGGTGGCCGTGGAGCGCACCACGGTGGCCGCCAACTGGCAGGCCAGCGGGGGTTGGACCGACGGCGAACACCGGCTGGGCACCAGCCCGGAGAAAGACGTCGGTTTCCCGTACCGGTCGGCGCTGGCGCCGCGCCGCAACGCCGAGCTCGACGAACGGATGACCCGGCACAGCTGGCAGTCCTACCTGATCGGCACCGGGCAGTTCGCCGAGTGGATCGACCGGGGCAGGCCGGCCCCGACACACCGGCGCTGGAGTCAGTACCTGCGGTGGGTTGCCGACGCGGTGGGGATGACGGTGGTGCGTGGTCAGGTGGAGAGCCTGGCAGTGCGGGACACGCCCAGCGGGCGGCGCTGGGCGCTGCACACCCGGGAGACGACCGTGCACGCCGACGCCGTCATGGTGACCGGCCCCGGTCAAGCCGAACGGTCAATACTGCCGGGCAACCCGCGGGTACTTTCCATCGCCCAGTTCTGGCACCGCGCGGGGGAGCACGACCGGATCACCGCCGAACGCGTCGCGGTGATCGGGGGCGGCGAGACCGCCGCATCCATGCTCAATGAGCTGTTCCGGCACCGGGTTTCCTCGATCACGGTGATCTCGCCGCAGGTCACCCTGTTCACTCGCGGGGAAAGCTACTTCGAGAACGCGTTGTTCTCCGACCCGACCGGCTGGACCCAGCTGACTCCCGCGGAGCGACGTGACGCACTGGCCCGCACCGACCGCGGGGTGTTCTCCGCCCGGGTGCAGGACGCGCTGCTGGCCGACGACCGGATCCGGCACCTGCGTGGTCGCGTCGCCCACGCTGTCGGCCGCGACGGGCAGATCCGGCTCACCTTGTCCACCAACCGCGGTGGCGAGCACAACGAGACCGTGCACGGGTTCGACCTGGTGATCGACGGGTCAGGTGCCGACGCGCTGTGGTTCACCGAGTTGTTCAGCCAGGACACCCTGGATCTGCTCGAACTCGGGTTGGGTGGCCCGCTGACCGGTGAGCGCCTCCAGGAGTCCATCGGTTACGACCTGGCCGTCGCCGATGTCGCGCCGAAACTGTTCCTGCCCAACCTGTCCGGGCTGACCCAGGGGCCTGGGTTCCCGAACTTGAGCTGCCTGGGCCTGCTGTCCGACCGGGTGCTCGGTGCCGACCTCGGCGCCGGGTCCTCGGCCGAACCCAACTCCATCACCACTGCGAGGAGCCGCCATGAGCACCAATCCCTTTGACGACGAGAACGGCACCTTCTACGTGCTGGTCAACGACGAAGAGCAGCACAGTCTCTGGCCGACGTTCGCCGACGTCCCGAGCGGCTGGCGGGTGGTGTTCGGTGAGGCGGGGCGTGCCGACTGCCTGGCCTATGTAGAGCAGCACTGGATCGATATGCGTCCCCGCAGCCTGCGGGAGTCGATGACGTCGTAGCGCGACGGGTCAACTCACGGTCGTCGGCGCGTCGCCGATCGGCACCACCGCAGCCTCTGGCCGCGCGGGCACCGCGTCGGCCAGGAACCACCGGAATGCCAGATTGCCTTGCGGATAGTCCAGGGTGGTCACCGAATTCGGGTGCGCCGTCATACCGCGGGATACCACGATGGTCACCGACCCGTCCGAATTTGGTACCGCGGTATGGCAATTGACCGAGCCCCGGGCGTCGTCGACGTTGTGGGAGGCCATGAACTGGTTCCACACCACGAGGTTCCAGAAGCGGCACTGTGGCGGCCGGTGGGTGATCACCAGGGCTTCGCCCTCCTCGAGGACAAAGCTGCCGTAGGAGTAGCAGGCGTCGCGAGCCGACCAGCCGAAGTTCGCGTCGAGTACCTGATAGGGCGCGCCGAATTCGTTGGCGACGTTGCTCACTTCGTGGCCGAGGACGTGTTTGTCGTCGACGCGAACCCCCACCGCCATCGGCAGGATCGCGAACATGGTCCGCAGCCACGCCGCGCTGGCCCGCAGCCTGGCCGCGGTCTCGGCGTCGCCGTGCCGAATCGGATCAGCAGGGTCGAGTGCCTCGATCCGCCAGTCCATCGCCCGGCCCGTCAGCGGGTCGGCCTGGTAGTCGCGGGTGACCAGGACCGCGGCCCCGGGCAGCGGCCCTATCTCGAAGGAGAAGTCGCCCGAGTCGGTGAGCCCGATCTCGTCGGGGTCGGAGTCCCGCCAGATCCCGACGATCCGATCCGACCAGGACCCCGGTGCCGGCTCGTTGTAGGCGGTCAGTGAGAAGTACACGCTGTCGCGTTTGTTGCCGCTGATGCGGTAGCGCCGTTGCTCGTCGATCGGGCAGAGCAGGTAATAGGCATCGCCGTTGTCTCCGCCCCACCGGCGGTCCCGCCGGAACGGCGTGTTGAGTTCCACGAATTGGGGCCGGCTGGGTTCGGCGAACAGATAGGTGTCGAATGCGACGCCGAGTGTGGTGGCCAGCATGCGGTAGCCGTCGGCGACGTGGCGGTCGTCGGTGACGGCGCGATCGCCTTCCAGGAAGGACCGGTCCAGCCCACCCAGCGTGGTCAACAGCTCACGCCAGGCGGCGGAGGAGTCGTGCTCGGAAGTCATATCGGGTTCCTCTCCGGAGGCGCGCGTCCGATCGATTCGTTTTGCCGCGACCGTTCCGTTATGGACTGTAACGTATCTCCGCATGACCGAAGTAACCTCCGGCGTCGTCCGCCTCGACGATCTGGCCCACCCGCGGTTCAGCGACGAGGCGCAAGCCATTCGGGACTTGATGGCAGCGGTGGCGCCGGACTGCCCGTTGGACTCGGACCGCCTGCACGCCAGGGCGATCGAGGACACGGGGCTGCGCGACTTCGGTGCGTCGGACTACCGACAGCGGCTCGAGGTCTACCTGTCTTCGATTCGGGAGATCGACGGGCTGGACGCTGCCGGCACGGTGAACTTCCACGCCCAGTTGTTGCAGTGGCTCAAGAATCGGCTGTTGCTCACCGATCTGCTGTCACGCCATCCCGAAATTCATGACATCGAGTTGGTGCCGCCCGTCGTGATCGCCGGGTTGCCGCGGTCTGGAACCACACACCTGCACAACCTCTTGGCGGCGACGCCGACGTTTAGGACACTGCCCTATTGGGAGAGCAACGAGCCGGTTCCGCTGGCCTCCGAGACCGGCCCGGAGGTCGAGGTCGATCCGCGAGTGACCCGAATGCACAACACCACGGCCGTGATGGACGTCCTCATGCCGCACTTCGCCTTGATGCACGAAATGACGACCGACCATGTGCACGAGGAAATTCAGCTGCTGGCCAACGACTTCTCCACGATGCTCTTCGAGACGCTCGGGGACGTGCCGCGATGGCGTGACTACTACCTGTCCCACGACCAGGGGTCAGCCTATGAATACCTCGCCACCCAGTTGAAGGTGCTGCAGTTCCTGCGGGGTGGCCGGCGGTGGCTGCTCAAATCCCCCCAACATCTCGAGCAGTTGCCGACGCTGCAACGGGTTTTCCCGGGAGTGATCGTCGTCTGCACCCATCGGGATCCGGTGCCGGTGGTGCTGTCGATGGTGGCCATGTTGACGTACTCCGCCCGGATGCACCGCTACCCGGTTCCTGTCCACGACATCGCGGCATCGTGGGTGAACCGACTGCAGTTGATGCTCGACACTCTGGTGCGTGAGCGCGACGTGATCGGGCCCGGCCACTCCGTCGATATCCGGTTCGATGAATTCATGTCCGACGAAATGTCAGTTGCGCGAAGGGTTTACGACATCGCCGGCGAGGATCTATCCGGCGACTGCCACACCGCTGTCGGCCGGTACCTGGACGAGCACCGGCGCGGGCGGTTGGGGCGCGTCGAAACGTCGTGTGAGATGTTCGGGCTCGACGAGCAGGATCTGCGCGATCGTTTTGCGGGCTACACGCAGCGGTTTCTGTAGGCGAGGGTCTCAGCCCGCCGACACTTTGGTGCGGGTACGGCGACGCCGGAGCTGATTGAGTCGGCTGGTCGCCGATTCGTAATTCGCCGACAGCGGTAGTTCACCGGCGGGATCGCAGATCCCCAGCAGGCGGCGCACGGGTGGGCTTCCCAGGATCATCCAGTCGACGTCGGTCCTGCTGCAGTAGACGCTGATGTAGAACAGTGCGGTGAATCCCTGGCTGCCGAAGAAATCCACGGCGCGCAGGTCGAGGATCATCTGCCCCGACGTGCCCGTGTGGCACTCGACGAAACTGCCCAGGGCCCGTCCGTTGAAAGCGTCGACCTGACCGACGACGGCGATCTCTGCGCGCATCGGAGTCAGGTGGCGGACCGAGAAGGTTGCCCTTCCATTGCGTACCGACGTCGCTGTTGTCGCGGGGTCGGGCCGGTAGAGGCGAATTGTGCCGGAGCCGGGCATGACACCCCCTGCCTTGTTTCCGGCGTGCACATCGAGTTACGCCGGGTTCGTGGAATTCGGCGATAGTGTGGCACCGCCGTGACCAACTCGAAACCAACAGGCTGTTTACTTATGCTCAGCAAGATTACTGCGGATTCCGCACGGCGTACACGAACTTCAATAAACCCTCATAAACTGAGGTGAACTGCGAGTTTCTTCTTTGAACAGCTGTCACGGGCCCCGGTTTCGGTGGTGTCAACAGGGTGTTCAACGAAATCAGCGGTTAACGCAAGCTAAATCTTCGGATTTCGTCGCTCCACCGGGTCCCGCCCGTCGGTTTGCCGCGCCGGCGCACCTGGGCATCGGATTGGCTAGAGCGCCTTACTATTTGGGCGCGCCTGCGCTCGGAGGCAACCCCCTCGGAGATCGAGATCGCCCAGGCATCGGGTGTCAGCCGGACGACGTGGCGGCACCCGCACGTCGTTGTGGCGAGCGTGCGTGTCCCCGGCCGACATGCCGAGCGAATTTCGTAGTCTGCGCACGTTCGTTCGGCAGTCCCCGGGCAGCTGGGCGGGCGGTACTGATCGGGGACCGGTCGACGAGCGTGCGTCAACCACGAGAATTCCTGCGCGTGTTGGCAGGGGACACGCACGCTCGCGCTAGATGGGGGGTGCTCAGCTGGCTGACGGGGCGAGCAGGTCCATATCGAACACCCGCGCGTGCAGCACGGTGCGGTTACGCAACGCGGCCCGGACCGCGCGGTGGAGGCCGTCTTCGAGGTACACGATCCCTTTCCACCTGACCGCGTGCGGGAACAGGTCGCCGTAGAACGTGGAATCCTCCGACAGCAGCCGGTCGAGGGCCAGCACCGTCGTGGTGGTGACCAACTCGTCCAGACGGATCTGGCTGGGCGGGATCTTGGACCAGTCGCGGTAGGACAACCCGTGCTCGGGGTACGGCTTACCTTCCCGGACGCCCTTGAAGATCATCGGTGGGTCATTCCCGGTGAATCCCTTCGACTCGGCCCCCCGATCGAATTGCCATCCCGAAAGGCTAGTCCTTACAGCGCGGATTGCCACCGATACGCCATTCCGCGCTGCTACGGCCGCGCCGGAGCGCATCTGTCCTGCTGGTGGCCGTAAAATAGACAGACTAGGAGGTGCAACAGTATGAGCAGTGCCGACGACCGCCGCTTCGAGGTGTTGCGCGCCATCGTGGCCGACTTCGTATCCACCAAGGAGCCCATCGGTTCCAAATCCCTGGTCGAGCGACACAACCTGGGGGTCTCCAGCGCCACAGTCCGCAACGACATGGCCGTGCTCGAGGCCGAGGGTTACATCACACAACCGCACACCAGCTCGGGCCGCGTACCCACTGAGAAGGGCTACCGGGAGTTCGTCGACCGGCTCGACCACGTCAAGCCGATGTCGGGACCGGAGCGACGCGCGATCCTGACGTTCCTGGAGTCCGGTGTCGACCTCGACGACGTACTGCGCCGCGCCGTGCGGCTGCTGGCCCAGCTCACCCGCCAGGTCGCGATCGTGCAGTACCCGACGTTGTCGGCGTCGACGGTGCGGCATCTGGAGGTGGTCGCGCTCACCCCGGCCCGGCTGCTGCTGGTGGTGATCACCGACTCCGGCCGCGTTGACCAGCGCATCGTCGAACTCGGTCGTCCGATCGACGACCACGAACTGAGCCAGCTGCGGGAACTGCTCGGGGCCGCCCTCGACGGCAAGAAGCTCGCCGCAGCGTCGGTGGCCGTCGCCGATCTGGCCAGCCAGCTCGTCGGCTCCGGCGGGCTGGGTGATGCTGTCGGCCGCTCGGCCACCGTCTTGCTGGAGTCGCTGGTAGAGCATTCCGAGGAGCGCCTGGTGATGGGCGGGCACGCCAATCTGACCCGCAACACCGCTGACTTCGGCGGATCACTGCGTTCGGTGCTGGAAGCGCTCGAGGAGCAGGTCGTGGTGCTCAAACTGCTCGACGCTCAGCAGCAGTCGGGCAAGGTGACCGTGCGAATCGGGCACGAGACCGAAGCCGAGCAAATGGCGGGCACGTCGGTGGTGTCCACGACGTACGGCACAATGGACAAGGTCTATGGCGGTATGGGCGTCCTCGGGCCCACCCGGATGGACTATCCGGGAACTATCTCCAGTGTTGCGGCGGTTGCCATGTACATCGGTGAGGTCCTGGGCGCCCGCTAGCGGTGTCGGGACTCGAAACACCAAAGCTCAAACATCAATGAAGGAAGTGTGAACAGCGTGGCGCGGGATTACTACGGTCTGCTCGGCGTGAGCAAAGGCGCGAGCGATTCGGAGCTCAAGCGTGCTTACCGCAAGCTCGCGCGTGAATTGCACCCCGACATCAACCCCGATCAGGCTGCTCAGGCCCGGTTCCAGGAGATTTCGGTCGCCTACGAGGTGCTCTCCGATCCGGAGAAGCGCCGCATCGTCGACCTCGGCGGCGACCCGATGGAGAACGCCGCCGCCGCAGGCGCCAACGGCTTCGGCGGATTCGGCGGCCTGGGCGATGTCTTCGAAGCGTTCTTCGGTGCCGGCACCACGTCGCGCGGACCGGCGGGTCGGGTCCGGCCCGGCTCGGACTCACTGCTGCGGATGCGGCTCGACCTGACCGAGTGCGCGACGGGAGTCACCAAACAGGTCACCGTCGACACCGCCATCCTCTGCGATACCTGTCACGGCAAGGGCACCCACGGCAACTCGACTCCGGTGTCGTGTGACACCTGCGGCGGGCGCGGCGAAGTGCAGAGCGTGCAGCGCTCGCTGCTCGGCCAGGTCATGACATCCCGGCCGTGCCCCACCTGCCGGGGCGTGGGCGAAGTCATCCCCGATCCCTGCCACCGCTGCGGCGGCGACGGCCGGGTGCGTGCGCGCCGCGAGATCAGCGTCAAGATCCCCGCCGGCGTCGGCGACGGCATGCGGGTGCGGCTGGCTGCCCAGGGCGAGGTCGGCCCCGGTGGCGGACCTGCCGGCGACCTCTACGTCGAAGTGCACGAAGAGCAGCACGACATCTTCCTGCGCGACGGCGACGACCTGCATTTCACCATCGACGTGCCCATGGTCGACGCGGCGTTGGGCACCACGGTCACCGTCGACGCGATCCTCGACGGCCTCACCGAGATCACCATTCCGCCGGGAACCCAGCCCGGGTCGGTCACCACGTTGCGCGGGCACGGGATGCCGCACCTGCGTTCCGGGGTGCGCGGCGACCTGCACGGCCACATCAATGTGGTGGTGCCGGCCAAGCTCGATCAGCGGGACACCGAGCTGCTGCGCGATCTGAAAAAGCACCGCGCCCGCGACGTCGCCGAGGTCAAGTCGACCCACGGCGCCGCACACAACGGGGGCATCTTCAGCCGGCTGCGCGAGACTTTCAGCGGTCGCTGAGGCCGGCCGCGCAGCGTTGTCCGACCCTCTGTTCTACATCGACCACGTACCCGAACCGGGAGCGTTGGCTGTCGTCGACGGTGACGAAGGTTTCCACGCCGCGAGCGTGCGCCGCATCCGGGTAGGGGAGCGCATCGTGCTCGGCGACGGTGCCGGCGCGCTTGCCGACTGCACCGTCGAGGACGTCGAGAAGCGCGGACTCTCTGCACGGGTGGATGACCGCCGGATGGTTGCTCGGCCGAAGCCACCGGTCACCGTTGTGCAGGCCATTCCCAAGGCCGAACGGTCCGAGCTTGCCGTCGAACTGGCCACTGAGGCCGGTGCCGACGATTTTGTGGCCTGGCAGGCCTCCCGCTGCGTGGCCCGCTGGGACGGGCCGCGCGCCGAGAAGGGGTTGCGGCGTTGGCGGGCCGTGGCGCGCTCAGCCGCCCGGCAGTCGCGGCGCGCCCACATCCCCGAAGTGTCGGGGGTGGCCTCGACCGCACAGGTGCTGGCCCGCGTCGGAGGCGGCGGGCTGGTGCTCGCTCTGCACGAATCCGCGACCGTGCCGCTGACCGAGATCGGGGTGGCGCAGGCCGACTCGATCACGCTGGTGGTCGGTCCCGAAGGCGGTATCGCCGACGACGAACTGGCCGCATTGGTCGAGGCGGGTGCGTACGCGGTGCGGCTGGGGCCGACGGTACTGCGCACCTCTACAGCGGCAGCTGTCGCTCTCGGTGCGCTGGGAGCGTTGACATCGCGCTGGGCCTGACACACAACATTGGGCATGCTCCGCCGACGACGGTAGACTGAGGCGTCCGAGCAAATCGCGTGGGTACCATTCCGCGCTCCCCGTGTGTAGAAAGCAGGCACTGAACCCCACGTGACGCCCCGCGAGACGAACGCTGACACTCCGGATTCCTCCGTGAAAAGCAGCATCAATGTTCCGCCTGACCTCGTGGTGGGCCTGCTCGGCTCCGCTGACGAGAATCTGCGCGCCCTCGAACGTTCCCTGGTCGCGGACGTACATGTCCGCGGCAACGCCGTCACCCTGTCGGGCGAATCCGCCGACGTAGCTCTGGCTGAGCGGGTTGTCACCGAACTGCTCGCCGTGGTGGCCAGTGGGCAGGCGCTGAGCCAGGACTCCATCCGCCACAGCGTGGCGATGGTGACGGGCTCGGCCGACGCTTCCCCGGCTGAAGTGCTGACGCTGGACATCCTGTCGCGGCGCGGCAAGACCATCCGGCCCAAGACTCTGAACCAGAAGCGCTATGTCGACGCCATCGACAACCACACCATCGTCTTCGGCATCGGCCCCGCCGGCACCGGCAAGACGTACCTGGCAATGGCCAAGGCGGTCAACGCCCTCAAGACCAAGCAGGTCAACCGGATCATCTTGACCCGTCCGGCGGTGGAAGCCGGTGAGCGCCTTGGCTTCCTGCCCGGCACGCTGAGCGAGAAGATCGACCCGTATCTGCGCCCGCTCTACGACGCGCTGCACGACATGATGGATCCCGAGGCCATTCCGAAGTTGATGGCCGCGGGAGTGATCGAAGTGGCGCCGCTGGCGTACATGCGTGGTCGCTCGCTCAATGACGCCTTCATCATTCTGGACGAGGCGCAGAACACCACGCCCGAGCAGATGAAGATGTTCCTGACCAGGCTGGGCTTCAACTCGAAGATGGTCGTCACCGGCGACATCACGCAGATGGACCTGCCCGGCGGCGCCCAGTCCGGCCTGCGGGCTGCGGTCGACATCCTCGATGACATCGACGACATCAGCATCGCCCAGTTGACCAGCGCCGACGTCGTGCGGCACCGCCTGGTGTCCGAGATCGTCGACGCCTACGCGCGCTCGGAGGATCCGGGCGCCAGCAACCGTGCGCAGCGTCGGGCCGCCAACGCGCGGTCGCGGAGGTGACGCGATGAGTATCGAGGTATCCAACGAATCCGGCCTGGACGTCTCCGAAGCGGAACTGATCAGTGTCGCGCGCTTCGTCATCGGCAAGATGAACGTCAACCCCGGCGCCGAGCTGTCCATGGTGCTGCTCGACACCGCGGCCATGGCCGACCTGCACATGCGATGGATGGACCTACCCGGCCCCACCGACGTGATGAGCTTCCCGATGGACGAGCTCGAGCCCGGCGGACGGCCCGACGCCGCCGAACCCGGCCCGTCGATGCTGGGCGACATCGTGCTGTGCCCACAGTTCGCCGCCGACCAGGCCAAGGCCGCCGGGCATCCGCTCGAGCACGAACTCGCCCTGCTCACCGTGCACGGCGTGCTGCACCTGTTGGGCTACGACCACGCCGAGCCCGACGAGGAGAAGGAGATGTTCGCCCTGCAGCGCCAACTTCTCGACGACTGGTACACCGACCAGGAAGAGCTCTACCGGCGCACTCTGCAGGCTGAGAAGGACCGCAGGCTGCTGGACAAGTCCAGGGCTTACGACGAATCGTGAGTGGCTTAGCACCCCTGCTCATCGCGATCGCGTTGGTCTTTCTGGGGGGTCTGTTCGCGGCGATCGACGCTGCCATCAGCACGGTCTCGCTGGCCCGGGTCGAGGAACTCGTCCGTGACGAGCGTCCTGGCGCGGTTCGGCTGAACCAGGTCATCGCCGAGCGTCCCAAATACATCAACCTGGTCGTGCTGCTGCGGATCGCCTGCGAAGTCACCGCCACCGCACTGTTGGTGGCGTTTTTCGAGGACTTCTGGGGGCTCGAGGGCGGCCTGTTCGCCGCCGTCGGGATCATGGTGGTGACCAGCTTCGTGGCCATCGGAGTCGGACCGCGCACGCTGGGCCGGCAGAACGCCTATTCGATCGCACTGGGTGCGGCTGTTCCGCTGCAAGCACTTTCGATTCTGCTCGCGCCGATCAGCCGGCTGCTGATCGTGCTCGGTAACGCGTTGACCCCCGGCCGGGGTTTCCGCAACGGACCCTTCGCTTCCGAGATCGAACTGCGCGAGGTCGTCGACATGGCGCAACAGAGCGGTGTGGTCGCCGACGACGAACGTCGGATGATCCAGTCGGTGTTCGAGCTCGGTGACACTCCCGCGCGTGAGGTGATGGTGCCGCGCACCGAGATGGTGTGGATCGAAAACGACAAGACCGCCGGTCAAGCCACCTCCCTGGCGGTGCGCAGCGGGCACTCCCGCATTCCGGTCATCGGCGAGAACGTCGACGATGTGGTGGGTGTCGTTTACCTCAAGGACCTGATCGAACGCACCTATTACTCGCGCAACGGCGGCCGTGACACCGGGGTGTCCGACGTGATGCGCCCTGCGGTGTTCGTGCCGGATTCCAAACCGCTGGACGAGTTGCTGCGGGAAATGCAGCGCGACCGTAAGCACATGGCGCTGTTGGTCGATGAGTACGGGGCGATCGCCGGCCTGGTGACCATCGAAGACGTGCTGGAGGAGATCGTCGGGGAGATCGCCGACGAGTACGACACCGACGAGGTGGCTCCGATTGAAGACCTGGGTGACAAGACTTTCCGGCTGTCGTCGCGGTTGCCGATCGAGGATCTGGGCGAACTGTACGACGTCGAGTTCGAAGACGACCTCGACGTCGACACCGTAGGCGGGCTGTTGGCACTGGAGCTGGGCCGCGTGCCCCTGCCCGGTGCCGAGGTGGTGTCGCACGGCCTGCGGTTGCGCGCGGAGACCGGTCACGACCGTCGCGGCCGGGTGCGGGTGGGTACGGTGCTGGTCAGCCCGGCCGAGTCCGAGGATGACGAGACAGAGGAGTCCGGCAACGATGCCTGAACTGGAAGCCGAGGACGCCAAGCTGGTGACGCTGGCCCGGGGAGCGATGGGCCGCGCCGAAGCCGCAGCCGGCGCCGCGGTACGTGATCGCGATGGCCGCACCTACGCCGGAGCGCCGGTGGCGTTGTCGGCCTTGGGGTTGACGGCCCTGCAGGCGGCGGTGGCCGCAGCGGTGTCCAGCGGCGCGACGGGTTTCGAAGCTGCGGTGCTGGTGGCCGGTGACGCCGCCGACCCCGGGGTAGCCGCCGTACATGAGCTGTCGCCGGAGGCGACGATCATCGTCACCGACCGTTCCGGAAACCCCTCATGACTTTTCGCCGAAACTGCCCAACCGCCGGAGCCCCGCACTGTGTGCAGTCTCGGCCAGGAAGTGTGAACCCAAATAATGAGTGAATTCCGTTCCGGATTCGTGTGTTTCGTCGGTCGACCCAACACCGGCAAATCCACACTGACCAATGCCCTGGTCGGCGCCAAGGTGGCGATCACCTCCAACCGCCCGCAGACCACCCGGCACACCATCCGCGGCATCGTGCACCGCGAGGACTTCCAGATCGTGCTGGTCGACACCCCAGGACTGCACCGCCCCCGCACCCTGTTGGGGCAGCGGCTCAACGACCTGGTGAAGGGCACCTACTCCGAGGTCGACGTGATCGGCTTCTGCATTCCCGCCGACGAGGGCATCGGCCCGGGCGACCGCTGGATCTACGACCAGATCTGCGCCGTGGCGCCGAAAACCACGCTCATCGTCGTCGTCACCAAGATGGACAAGGTGCCCAGGGACAAGGTCGCCGCCCAGCTGATGGCGGTGCAGGAGGCCTTCGGTGAGAAGGCCGCCGAGATCGTTCCGGTGTCAGCGACCAAAGGTGAACAGGTCGACGTGCTGACCGACGTGCTGGTGTCGCATCTGCCTCCGGGTCCGGCGTTTTACCCCGACGGCGAACTCACCGATGAGCCGGAAGAGGTGCTGATGGCCGAGCTCATCCGGGAAGCCGCCCTCGAAGGCGTCCGCGACGAGCTGCCGCACTCGCTGGCTGTGGTGATCGACGAGGTCGAACAGCGGGAGGGCCGAGACGACCTGATCGACGTGCGCGCCATCCTCTATGTCGAACGCGACAGCCAAAAGGGCATCGTGATCGGCAAGGGCGGCGCCAGGCTCCGGGAGGTCGGCACCGCCGCGCGCCTGCAGATCGAGAAGTTACTCGGCACCAAGGTGTATCTGGATCTGCGCGTCAAGATCGCCAAGAACTGGCAACGTGACCCGAAACAGCTTGGCCGTCTGGGCTTTTAGCGAGTCCAGATGCAGCGGGCGTTACTGCCGATCGGTTCTTCGGCAACGACCTTGCCGCCGAAGGTGATTCGAAGCTACTCGTTGCCCAATATTGCCGCGCGGGCGCGGGTTACGGCGTCCAGCCGGGCACGTTGCCGAACTCGCGGCCGGGGGCCGGCACCGGTGCTCCGCCGTCGCCCTTGCCGTAGACCGCGACGACGACCGAGCGGTCCAGCCGGTTCTCCGACCACACTCCGATATCGACGTTGGAACAGTCGTGCATGGTCGCGTGATAGTCGGGGCGGTACCACCATTGGTTGAGGATCTCCACGCCGCTGATCGCCAACGCCGGGTTGATCGCCGTCGTCTCGGCGACCTCACCGTTGTAGCCGGCGTTGCGGGCGCGATCAGCCACCGTCGATCCGTCCGAGCCGATGTCACCGCCCAGCGCGTAGTTGTTGAGCACGTCATTGGTGTGCCACTGGGCGGCCAGGCGCAGCTTGGGGTTCACCTTGATGTTCGTGTCACACCCGCCCTGATGCTGCGCGGTGTAGACGTTGGCCACCACGCTGTCGTTGAGGCGACGGTTGTCAGCGTGGGCGGCGGGTGCGGTGACCAGACCGAACGCCGTCGCGGCAAGGACAGGCAGCACGGCAGCGGCACGAATCGCGGACATGGCACGTGACATTACGTGAGCTCATCCCGCGTCGGCAGGCGTATACCCGGTGGAGTCCTTGGCGATGGGGGTGTTCCACCACACCTGCGGTTGGTGCGTCGCCCATCCCGTGACGGCCTCGAGCTGGGCGGCCAGCGAGATCAGCAGCGGCTCGCTGTCGGCGGGGCCCATCAACTGCACTCCGATCGGCAGCCCGGTTGAGGTGAACCCCGCGGGCATGTCGATCGACGGCCACCCCAGCACGTTCCACGGCCAGCAACCCGGGCACGCGGCGATCATCGCCCGGTCGGTGCCGAGGGCAGACAACTTGTCGAACTGATGGACCGGTGGCGGCGGCTGGGCCGTCGTCGGGGCCAGCACCACGTCAACGGTGTCGAAGACGGCGCCGACCCGGCGCTGCAACCGGTCTTCGTCGGCGCGGGCCCTACGCAGCACCTGCTCGGACAGCAGCGATCCCAAGCGGATGTTCGTCAGCGTGCGGCGATCGAGCTCCACGCCGTCACCCACCCGGTCGGCCCAGTCCTGCAGACCCGCGGTGGACCGGGCCAGGAAGTTCCACGACAACCGCAGCCCGTAATCCGGGCTGCCGCTGAGCACGGTGTGGCCCAGGTCGACCAGCTGATCTGCGACGGTACGCAGCGCGCGACGGATCTCCGGGTGCAGTTTGGCCCGGAAGCCGGTGAAGGGGAAGCGCGTCGAGACGGCGATACGCAGCTGCCCGGGCCCGCGGCCGACAGCCTCGGACAGGGGCAGCGGCGCCGGCCTGTGCAGGTCGCCGTCGACGTTGCCGGACACCGCGTCGAGCACCAGCGCGGCGTCGGCCACCGTGTGGGCCAGCACACCGTTGACGGTGATGCCGTTGAACGACTCCGGCAGCGGCCAGGTGGAGATCCGCCCGCGCTGGGGTTTGATGCCGACCAGGTTGGTCCAGGCAGCGGGGATGCGCACACTGCCCGCCCCGTCGGAGCCGATCGCCGCCGGCACCAGGCCGGCCGCCACCGCCGCGGCGCTGCCACCCGAGGAGCCGCCGGGGGTGTGCTTGCGATTCCACGGGTTGCGGGTGTGGCCGAAACCGGGTCCGCTGGTGAACGGCCACTGCCCGAGCTCGCAGGTGTTGGTCTTACCCACGATCACCGCGCCGGCGGCCCGTAGCCGGCGTACCACCTCGGCGTCGGCGGTGGCTGGTAGCACGCGGCCGGATGTGCCGAAAAACGTTGGTACGCCGGCGATGTCGACGTCATCTTTGACTGCGATCGGAATGCCGAGCAGCGGGGCGGTGTCGCCGGCGCGGCGACGCTCGTCGGCGGCGCCGGCGTCCGCGAGGGCGGAGGTGGTGAGCACCGTCCGGAACGCGTTGAGGGTCGACTGGCTGGCGGTGATCGCGTGTAGTGACCGGCGCACCAGATCATCGGAGGTGGCGGCGCCGCTGGCGAGACGGTAGAGCTGTTCACCGATGGTGGGAAACCGGTCAGCTGAGAAATGCATCACGAAAGAGACTATCGGCGCGGATCGCGCATTTGTCTCACGGCAGTGCCAGACTCGTCTGATGCGGTTGTATCGGGATCGAGCGGTGGTGCTGCGCCAGCACAAGCTCGGCGAAGCTGACCGCATCGTCACACTGTTGACCCGCGAGCACGGTCTGGTCCGCGCGGTCGCCAAGGGCGTCCGTCGCACCCGCAGCAAGTTCGGGGCCCGGCTGGAGCCGTTCACCCACATCGACGTGCAACTGCATCCCGGCCGCAACCTCGACATCGTCACCCAGGTCGTCGCGCTCGACGCGTTCGCGGCGGACATCGTGGGCGACTACGGCCGCTACACCACCGCCTGCGCGGTGCTCGAGACCGCCGAACGCCTCGCCGGGGAGGAGCGAGCCCCGATGCCCCCGCTGCAGCAGCTGACGGTCGGGGCACTGCGCGCGCTGGCCGACGGCAACCGGCCGCGGGAGCTGGTGCTCGATGCCTATCTGCTGCGGGCCATGGGCGTTGCCGGGTGGGCGCCGGCGCTCACCGAGTGCGCTCGCTGCGCGACGCCGGGTCCGCACCGGGCGTTCCATGTGGCTGCCGGGGGCAGCGTGTGTCTGCACTGCCGTCCTGCCGGGTCGACGACGCCGCCACAGGGTGTGCTGGACCTGATGTCGGCGCTGCACGACGGCGACTGGGAGCACGCGGAGGCATCGCCGTCGTCGTACCGCAGCCAGGCCAGCGGGCTGGTGGCCGCCCATCTGCAGTGGCATCTGGAGCGGCAGTTGCGCACTCTGCCTTTGGTGGAACGGTCCTACCGGCGCGATCGCACAGTCGCTGATAACCGGGTTCTGCTGGTCGGGCAGGATGTGCCCCATGGTTTTGAAAAGGGAAGGGAAGGCCAGCTACCCCCAGCTGCCTCCAGCGCCTGAGGACTATCCGATGTTCCCGGACACGTCGACCTGGCCGGTGGTGTTTCCGCAGCTCCCGCCCAAGACCAACGGCAAGTTCTCCCGTCCGCCGCAGCACACGTCCAAGGCGTCGGCACCGCAGATCCCCGCGGGGCAGGTGCCCAACCACGTCGCCGTCGTGATGGACGGCAACGGACGATGGGCCACCCAGCGCGGCCTGGGACGCACCGAGGGGCACAAGATGGGCGAGGCGGTGCTGATCGACATCACCTGCGGCGCCATCGAGATCGGTATCAAGCATCTGACGGTGTACGCGTTCTCCACCGAGAACTGGAAGCGCAGTACCGAGGAAGTGCGCTTCCTGATGGGCTTCAACCGCGAGGTGGTGCGCCGGCGCCGCGAGAACCTCGACGCCATGGGGGTGAACATGCGCTGGGTCGGGTCGCGGCCGCGCATGTGGAGCAGTGTCATCAAGGAGTTCGACATTGCCGAGCGGATGACCGTCGACAACGACGTCATCACCGTCAACTACTGCGTGAATTACGGCGGGCGCACCGAGATCGTGGAGGCTGCCCGTCAGCTGGCTCAGGAGGCCGTCGACGGCAAGGTCAACCCCTCCCGGATCAGCGAAGCGGCCTTCGCCAAGCACCTGCATCGGGCCGATATCCCCGACGTCGACCTGTTCATCCGCACGTCGGGGGAGCAGCGCGCGTCGAACTTCCTGCTGTGGCAGGCCGCATACGCTGAGTACGTGTTCCAGGACAAGCTGTGGCCGGACTACGACCGACGTGACCTGTGGGCGGCCTGCGAGGAGTTCGTGTCCCGCAACCGGCGCTTCGGCCGCGCCTGATGTCCACCCTGGCGCAGCGGCTGTCGAGCGCCCTGGCGCAGGTGCTGACCGTCGTCGAGGAAGCTGACGGTGCGCTGACTGTCAGCCAGCCGGGCATGGTCGCTTCGCTGCGGGTGGTGACCATCGCCGAGGGGCTGGAGATGGTGTCGCTGACCCAGCCGTTGGTCTGGGATCTACCGCTGAACGCCAAGGTTCGCGAGAAGGTGGCTCAGCAGGCCAGCAAGACGTTGCTGGGCACGGTCGCCCTGGTCGAGAAAACGGTCGACACCCCGGGCAACGGTGCGTCCGCCAACTCGGCTACGCGGAAGTCGACAGTCAAGAAATCCGCAGATGTGTTGCTGCGCTACAACTTTCCCGGTGGGGGGCTCACCGACGACGCCTTGCGCACACTGATCCTGATGGTGCTGGCCGCCGGTGCCGATGTCCGGGAGGCGCTGAGCTAGGTCCCGCAGGTCTGGCAGGTGCCGAAGATCTCGATGGTGTGGCTGACCTCGGTGAAACCGTGCTGCGCGGCCACCTCGGTGGCCCAGGTCTCGACCTCGGCGCCTTCGACCTCGACGGTGGCCCCGCACTCGCGGCACACCAGGTGATGGTGATGATGTGTCGAGCAGCGGCGGTACACCGATTCGCCGTTGTCGGTGCGCAGTGTGTCGACCTGGTTGGCGGTCGACATCGACTGCAGAGTGCGATACACCGTGGTGAGACCGATGTTCTCGCCGCGGCGGCGCAGCTCGTCGTGCAGTTCCTGGGCTGATTTGAACTCATCGAGACTGTCGAGCAATTCGGTGATCGCGGCCCGCTGTTTGGTGGCCCGGGTGCGTACCTCGGTCCCGGTCACCGGTCGTCTGCTCCGGGGTGTGCCTGCCCGGCGTGTGCTTCTCCGGCATGCGCGATGGCGTCGAGGACGATGTGCGCGAGGTGGTGGTCGACCAGGTGGTACATCACCTCGCGACCGGCGCGTTCCCCGGCCACGATGCCTGCGGCCTTCAAGATGCGCAGGTGCTGGCTCACCAGCGGCTGCGGTACCTCGAGGGCGTCGACGAGTTCGTGCACGCAGCGTTGGGATTGGCGCAGCTGCACCACGATCGCGATCCGCACCGGCGCCGCCAGCGCCCGCAGGATTTCACCGGCGCCGTCGAGGATGTCCCGCGTGGGCAGTGCGGCGTAGGCGGCCTCGCCGTGCTGATGGTCGACCTCGTCGTGCATCGCAGTGGACATCGCGCAACACCTCCGCCCGATATTGGAAATGGTTTCCAGTTAGGTTACATGCGAAACCACGCATGTCAAAGGCTCGTCCTCCGGTGAATCGAGAGTTCAACTGGACCGGCTGGGCGGGCGAGGTCGCGCGCTCCTCTAGGCTGTTCGGGTTGCCTCCCCGCCCACCGAAGGAAAGTCTGAGCATCGTGGCGTCCGTCATCGACACCATCGCCAACCTGGCCAAGCGCCGCGGTTTGGTGTACCAGTCCGGCGAGATCTACGGCGGCACGAAGTCGGCGTGGGATTACGGCCCGCTCGGCGTCGAGCTCAAGGAGAACATCAAGCGGCAGTGGTGGCGTTCGGTGGTCACCAGCCGCGATGACGTGGTGGGCCTCGACAGCGCGATCATCCTGCCCCGCCAGGTGTGGGTCGCTTCCGGGCACGTCGAGGTGTTCAACGACCCGCTCGTCGAATGCCTGAACTGCCACAAGCGCCAGCGGCAGGACCACATGCAGGAGGCGTACGCGGCGAAAAAGGGTGGCGAGCCCGATGACGTCCCGATGACGGAGATCGTCTGCCCGGACTGCGGGACCAAGGGGCAGTGGACCGAGCCGCGCGACTTCAACATGATGCTCAAGACCTACCTCGGCCCGATCGAAACCGAGGAAGGGCTGCACTATCTGCGCCCGGAAACCGCGCAGGGCATCTTCGTCAACTTCGCCAACGTGGTGACGACGGCGCGCAAGAAGCCGCCCTTCGGCATCGGCCAGATCGGCAAGAGCTTCCGCAACGAGATCACCCCGGGCAACTTCATCTTCCGGACCCGCGAGTTCGAGCAGATGGAGATGGAGTTCTTCGTCGAACCCTCGACGGCGCCGGAGTGGCACAAGTACTGGATCGACACCCGGCTGCAGTGGTACGTCGACCTCGGCATCAACCCGGACAACCTGAGGCTCTACGACCACCCCAAAGAGAAGCTGTCGCATTACTCCGACGGCACCGTCGACATCGAGTACAAGTTCGGTTTCGCCGGCAACCCCTGGGGTGAGCTCGAGGGCATCGCGAACCGGACCAACTTCGACTTGTCCACGCACTCAAAGCATTCCGGTGTCGACCTGTCCTTCTACGACCAAGCCAGCGACACCCGCTACGTGCCGTACGTGATCGAGCCCGCAGCCGGTCTGACGCGTTCGTTGATGGCGTTCCTGGTGGACGCCTACCACGAGGATGAGGCGCCCAACGCCAAGGGCGGGGTGGACAAGCGGACGGTGCTCAAGCTCGATCCGCGGCTGGCCCCGGTCAAGGCTGCAGTGCTGCCGCTGTCGCGGCACGCCGACCTGTCGCCCAAGGCCAAGGACCTCGCCGCCGAGTTGCGCAAGTCCTGGAACATCGAGTTCGACGACGCCGGCGCGATCGGCCGCCGCTACCGCCGCCAGGATGAGATCGGTACCCCGTTCTGCGTGACGCTGGACTTCGATTCCCTCGATGACCACGCCGTCACCATCCGCGAGCGCGACACCATGGCCCAGGAGCGGGTCGCGATCGACGCCGTGAGCGACTACCTGGCGGTGCGGCTCAAGGGCTGCTGAGCTCTTTACCGCAGACACAAACTCGGGTGTTTCCGTGCACGGAACACCCGAGTTTGTGTCTGCTCGCGGAAGGGAAGCGGGCGGCTCGAAGGAGCCCGAGACAGTAGACCGCGATCCTGCGCGACTCAGGAGCGCTGAGGCACGGCCATCAAGGTTTCCATGATCGAATCGGAGACCCCGGCCGATTGACCGCAGTCGACGATGAGCTGCTGTCCGGTCATGCCGCTGCCCGTCTCTGCTGCCAGGAACTCGATCACCGAGCCCACCTCGTCGGCCTGCGCCATCCGGCCCAGCGGTGCCATTTTCCGGGTCAGTGCAATCTCTTCGTCGGCGTTGTCCTGGGAACGCAACATCGGAGTGTCCACACTGCTCGGTGCGACTTCGTTGATCCGGATGCCGCGGGGGCCGAGTTCCATGGCCGCTGTGCGCACGAGGGCCGACGTCGCAGCCTTCGACGCGGCGTAGGCGCCGTAACCGGCGATTGTCAGGCGCGCTGCCAACGAGGTGACGATGACGAACGAACCGCCGGTCGGCATATGCGGGACAGCATGTTTGATGGCGTAGACCACCGCCAAGGTGTTGACGCGGTAGCACTCGAGCATCGCCTCGGTGGTGAGTTCGGTGGTGTGCGTGGGGGATACGAAGGTGCCGGCGCTGCACACCACCGAATCGATCCGACCGTACTCTGCGGCCACCGCGGACATGCACTGTTGTACATCGCTTTCTCGGCTGACGTCGGTGCCGATCCAGCGGGCACCGATCTCGTCTGCGATGTTGGTGCCGTTGGTTCTGCTGGTGATGACGACGTGTGACCCGCTCCTGACGAACCGCCGGGCCGCGGCGAGCCCGATTCCGCTGGTGCCGCCGGTGATGACGACAACTTTCTTGGCATGCGATGACATCCTGCGATGGTGAAAGAAAATTGTTTCAACCGCGTTTCGATTGAATTATCTGCATAGAAAATGCGAAATCTGTGAATAATATGCATGTCACGAAGGCGGCGACAGCTGAAAAGGGAGAATATTGTGCAGCTCGATTCGCTCGACGAACAGATCCTCTGGGAACTTGCCCGCGATGCTCGGATACCGAACAACGAGCTGGCCAAAAAGCTCCACGTTTCACCGTCCACGACCATCAACCGGGTGCGGTCGCTCAAGGAACGTGGTGTGTTCCAGTCGGCACATGCCACCGTCGACCTTGCGGCCGTGGGACTTCCGGTCCAAGCGGTGGTGTCGGTGCGGATTCATCCCCAGGCACGGCGCGCACTCAAGGAGTACGCGCAGCGGGTGATCCTGCTGGCGCCGGTGATGAATCTGTTTTGGATGGGTGGGCCGGACGACTTCTTGATTCACGTGCACTGCGCGTCGACAGCGCACCTGCGCGACTTTGTGGCGGTAGATCTGAGCACTGACCCCGCCGTCGCGTCGGCGCAGACGAACGTGGTGTTCGACCATCTGCTCGGAGTGCAGCACATGGATCACGTGAGCGGATTCGAGGAGATCCGAGCGGGTTACTGACGGCGAACTCAGTTCGACTCAAGCGGGTCAGAGACACAAATCTTCGAATTATCTGTAGACATTGAGGCTTTCAGGTGCGTGTTATGCACCTGAAACAGGTGTGAAATAGAGCGACTGCAGTCTTTCAACGCGCGGACACCGGCGTCCCGTTGCCTTGCTGCCCTGCTCGACCCTCGCCCGTCTCGCACCAAGAGGTCCCACAGATGACGATCCAGACGCCGCCACCCTTCGAGCCCGTCGACGCGGGCCCGCACACCCCGATGGCAGACACCCATTCACCCTTGCACCGCAATCTCGGTGTGGGCTCCATCGCGTTCATGGCGCTCGCGGGCGCTGCGCCGCTCGGTGCAGTGATCGCGGCCTTCCCGATCGTCGTCAGCGTGAGCCAAAGTCCGGCCATCCCACTGTTTTTCGTCCTTGCGACCGCGATCCTCACGCTGTTCTCGGTGGGGTTCACCCGGATGGCCCGGCACGTGCCCAACGCAGGAGCTTTTTACTCCTACGTCCAGGCCGGTCTCGGCCGCATCCCCGGTACCGGCGCGGCCACCTTCGCAGTCGGCACCTACGTGATGCTGTCGTTGGCCCTGGCCGCCTACATCGGCGCCGCCACCAGTGATGCCATCGCTGCGTTCAACGGACCGATCACGCCGTGGTGGCTGTGGACGGCGGTGTGGGTGCTGATCACCGGAGCCCTCGGCTACCGCGACGTCGAACTCAGTGCCAAGGTCCTCGGGGTCGTGCTGGTGATCGAGATCCTCGTGGTGGTCACCATCGACGCGGCGATCCTCGTCGGCGGGGGCGCCGACGGAATCAGCGCTGCGTCGCTGAATCCCGGGCTGCTGACCGAAGGCTTCCCGTCGATGGGCCTGATGTTCGCGTTCTTCAGCTTCGTCGGCTTCGAGGCGACGGCGGTGTTCCGCAACGAGGCGCGTGACCCCGACCGCACCATCCCGCGCGCCACGTACGTCGCGGTCATCGGTGTCGGCCTCTTCTACGCATTCTCGGCATGGGCCGTCACGATCGGGGTGGGTACCAACAGTATCGTCACCGCCGCCACTGATGACCCGACGGGAATGGTGCTCGGACTGGCGCAGTCCTTCGTGTCGCCGATCATGCAGGACATCATGCAAATATTGCTACTGACAAGCATATTCGCCTGCATGCTGACCTTTCACAACGTACTTACCCGCTACACCTACACCATGGGCACCAAGGGCATCCTGCCCGCCGCGGTGGGCGTGGTGAACGTCACGCACCGCGCACCATCGCGGGCGTCGCTGGTCGTCTCGACCGTAATTGCGGTGCTACTGCTGGCTGTACTGATCGCAGGACTGGATCCGGTGGCCGAGGTGTACACCTGGTTCTCGGGGGCGGCGACGCTGGGCGTGATCGTGCTGATGGCGTTGACCTCGCTGTCCGTCCTGGTGTTCTTCCGCTCCCGCCCTGAGGCAAACACGGGGATCTGGTCGACGGCCGTTGCTCCGGCAGTCGCCCTCGTATGCCTGACAGTCGTGACGTGGCTGGTGGTCAAGAACTTTCCGGTGCTGGTGCCGTCAACAATCGCCGCCAATGTGCTGTTGGTGGTGCTCGTCGCCACCTTCGCGGTGGGCGCCGCGGTGGCCCTGGTGTTCCGGGCCCGCCGACCACGTGCCTATCACGCACTGGATGCCTAGTCCGTTTCGACTACAGGAGAGCAACTGATGAGCACTGACGTTTCCACCCCGGCCTACCAGAAGACATCCGACCTCAACAACTGGCGGCATTTCGCCCAAATGGGTTCCGCGACCGAGAAACCCCCGAAAGTCATCGTGAAGGGGGAGGGCTGCTATCTGATCGACTCGGAAGGCAACCGGTACCTTGACGGACTCTCCAACCTGTTCTGTGTGAACCTGGGCTACTCCTACGGCGAAGAACTCGGCGAGGCGGCACTGGCACAGTACAAAGAACTGGGCTACCACAGCAATTGGGGAAGCACACATCCGCGCGCGGTCGAACTCGCCAGTGTCGTCGCCGAACTGGCGCCCGGCGACCTGAATCATGTTTTCCTTACGCCCTCCGGTGGAGAGTCGGTGGAGGCAGCATGGAAAATCGCCCGCAAGTACTACAAGTTGCGCGGCGAGAACCGCTGGAAGGCCATCTCCCGCCAAACTGCTTACCACGGAACAACACTGGGTGCGCTGTCGCTGATCGGGATTCCGGAGTACCGGGCCGATTTCGAGCCGCTGGTGCCGACAGGCGGAAAGATCCGGAACACCCGGCGGGTTGGCCGTCCGGTCGGGGAAACCGAGGAGCAGTTCACGGCGTTCCTGCTCGACGAGTTGGAGTTCCGCATCCAGGCCGAGGGGCCGGACACGGTGGCGATGATCCTCATGGAGCCGGTGCAGAACCACGGCGGAATGCTGGTGCCGCCGGCAGGTTACTCGAAGGGGGTGCGGGAAATCGCGGACAAGTACGGCATCCTGCTGGTTGCCGACGAGACCATCACCGCGTTCGGCCGCGTCGGCGCCTGGTTCGGTGCGGAGCGCTACGAGATGGACCCCGACATCATCACCTGTGCCAAGGGACTGTCCTCAGCGCACGCGGTGATCGGCGCGGTGATCGTGGGGGAGAAGGTCTACGAGCCGTTCACCGTGGCGGGAGCATCCCTGTTGCACGGCAACACTTTTGGCGGTCACCCGGTGATGGCGGCGGTGGCGCTGAAGAACATCGAGATCATGAAACGACTCGACCTGCCCGCCACCGTGCTGGCCAATGAGGCGCTGTTCCGGGCCAAGCTGGACACCCTGGCCGACCTGCCGGTGGTGGCCGACATCCGTGGCTGCGGGTACTTCTTCGCGGTCGAGCTGACCCAGGCGACAGCGTCGGGCCGCGCGTTGACCGACGCGCAGAAGCTCCGTCTCTACGGTGACGCGCTCCTGGCGCAGCCACTGGAGGACCGCGGGGTGATGCTGCGGATCTCGATCGACGCCGGCGATCCGGTGGTGTGCGTCTCGCCGCCACTGGTAGCCGGTGACGCCGAGCTCACTCACCTCACCGACGCGCTGCATGCCGTCCTGACTGAGGTGAGCACGGTCTACGCCGACCTGTAGAGAAGTGGGTGGCAGCGCTAGAACCGGCCGCCGCCGCCGGAGTAGTTGCGGCCCGACGACCGTGACGAGCCGCCGAACGACGACGGCCGGCCCATGCCGCGGCCACCGCCGAACCCGCCCCCGAAACCGCCGTAGCCGCCCCGGAAGATCCCCAGCCGCCGGAGAACCCGCCGCGCAACACGTTGCCGATGAGGATGCCGCCGATGACCGCGCCGAGATCGTTGGTTCCGCCGCCGCCGTAGTGGCCGGAGTACTTCATCTGCGCGTTCTGGACGTCATTATTGGCCAGCGACTGTGCTTGTGCGGCAAGGGCCGCCGCGCCATTGGCGTGGGCGATGGCCTCAGCCGGCGCGGTGGTCCGCTTGGCCTGCGCGGCGTCGAGCTGTCGACCGGCCTCGGAGAGCCGGGTCCGGGCCTCCGGGCCGATGCTGCCGCGGCGGGTGTCGATGAAATCCGACACGGCCTTGACCCGTGACTGGGCGGTGAACAGGGCCTGTTCGAGCAGCTGGGCCTGCCGTCTGGCTTCCAGGCGCTGCTCGTCGACGCTGACCAGCAGGGCGTCGAGTTCTGCGTCGGCTTTGGTGAGCCGGGTGAAGGCGCCCAGCGGGTCGGTGTCGCTGTGGGTGCGGGCGTGTTCGACGGCGGCTGCCGCGGCATCACGGGCGGCGGCCAGCTCTGTAGCGCGCGGGGTGTGCGGCTCCCGCAGCTGGGCCGTCGCGGCATCGATGCCCTGCTCGATGTCGGCGATGGCCGCAGGCAGTCCGTTGATCGCGCGGCTGATGTCGGTGGCGGCACTTTCGATGGCGTCCAGCAGGGTCTGCGCCTGGCCCAGCGCGCTTTCGGCGGCGTGGATGGCGTCGATCAGGCCGGTCTGGTCGCCGGCCGGGCGGGCCACCAGCGCGCGGGCGGTGGTGATGCTCTGATCGGCGAAGGTCAGCCGCTGCCGGGCGACGTCGATATTGCCGGCCACCGCGGTCAGCGCGGTCTCGGAGTACTGCTGGCGCAGTTGGGTCAACGTCGCCGTCGACGGCTCCAGCCGCGCGGTCAGCGCCACCATCTGCTGGGTGAGCGCGTCGAGCCGGGTGGGGGCGTTGATCAGCAGGTCACGTAGTTGCTCGAAGGCCTCGCATTGCGCCTCCAGTTCGCGGTCGGCGCGGGCGGCGGCGACGATCACCCGGGTCAGCAGTTCACGGCGCTGCAGTGGCGACTCAGGGATAGCGTCGTCGAGGGTCTGGCGCACGTTGAATGCCTGCGCCAGCGCGGCTTTCGCGTTCTCCAGCGCTTTGGCGAACGGCGCGGTCTGGGTGGCGCCGAACTCCTCGGCGGCCAGGGCGAGCTCACCCTCGCTGGTGCGTACCGCATTGTCGACGTCGACGACGATCGTCTTGGAGAGATCGTCGAGGGCATCGAGGGGGACGCCGGCCAGCGCGTTGGGGTCGGTGGCGTCCACCCGCTGGGCGGCGGCGAACTCGGCCTTGCGGCGTTTGCGGTTGCGTCGGCGCGACCATGCCCACAGCACCAGGCAGAGCACGACGACAACGCCCAGCACCACCAGTAACGCCGACCACGCGATCCCGCCGCCGTTGAGGCCGTCGGCGGCCCCGATCGCCGCCGCGGCCCAGTCGTTCTGCCGTAGTGCCGGCTCGATGTCGTTGCGGCGCACATCGGCGGCGCGGTCGTAGACCCCGCCGCCTGCGGTCGAGGGCACCTGGAACGCGTACTCCCGGTCGGTGACAGCTACCGCGAGTAAGGCATCGTCGTCGCCGAACCCGCTGAGCCGCATGGTGTTCTGGGCCCACGTGACACCGTTCGCGCCGTCGAACGAGTCGACGAACACCACCCACAACTTGACCCGCTTGTCGTCATAGAGGGAATCGAGGGCCGACTGCACCTGGCTGACTTCCGCTCTGGACAGGACGCCGGCGTTGTCGGTGATCTGCGTAGGCACCCGGAACGGCGGTTCAGCGGTGGCCTCGGGCAGGGGACGGGGCCGATCACGAGTGCCGCGCCGAAAACCACCAGGAGCAGGCTGAGCAGGCGGGTGATGCGCATGCTCGTCAATCTAGTGCCGGTGGTGAGTGGCTGTCCGGAAGGTGGCGGCGGTGCTGGCAGACTATGCCCCGGTGAGTACGACACAACAGGACCATTACAGCGCGTTCGACCGCGAACGCCTGGTGCAGGAAGCGCCCAAAACCGCCGCGATGCCCGGAGCCAACACCGAGCACCGCAGCGACTTCGCGCGTGACCGTGCCCGGGTGCTGCATTGTGTTGCCTTCCGCCGGCTCGCTGACAAGACCCAGGTGGTCGGACCCCGGGAGAGCGAAACCCCGCGGACCCGGCTGACCCACTCGCTGGAGGTCGCCCAGATCGGTCGCGGTATGGCCATCGGGCTGGGATGTGATCCCGATCTGGTGGATCTGGCCGGGCTGGCTCATGACATCGGTCACCCGCCGTACGGTCACAACGGCGAGCGGGCGCTCAACGAGATCGCCAATGCGTTCGGCGGGTTCGAGGGAAACGCCCAGAATTTCCGCATCCTGACCCGACTGGAGCCGAAAGTTCTTGACGGGCAGGGTCATTCGGCGGGGCTGAACCTCACCAGGGCGGCCTTGGATGCGGTGACGAAATATCCGTGGCAGCGCACCGGCGGGCGACGCAAGTTCAGTTTCTACGACGACGACGCCAGCGCCGCGGACTGGATGCGCGAGGGTGCGCCGCTGGAACGTCCGTGCCTGGAGGCCCAGGTGATGGACTGGGCCGACGACGTGGCCTACTCGGTGCACGACGTCGAAGACGGTGTGATCTCCGGGCGCATCGATCTGCGGGTGCTCGCTGATGCTGACGCGGCCACCTCGCTGGCACGCCTGGGCACCGAGTCGTTTCCGTCCCTGGCCCACGACGAACTGCTGACCGCTGCCGAACGCCTGTCGCAGCTGCCAGTGGTGACGGGGGTGGGCAAATACGACGGCACCATGGCCGCGTCGGTCGCACTCAAGCGTCTGACCAGCGAACTCGTCGGCCGCTTCGCCAATGCCGCGATCAACCAGACCCGGGAGGCCGCCGGTGACGGTCCACTGGGACGTTTCGACGCCAACCTCGCGGTGCCCGCGCTGGTACGTGCCGAGGTCGCCGTGCTGAAAATGCTCGCTCTGCAGTTCATCATGTCCGACCACCAGCACCTGGGAATCCAGGCTGACCAGCGGACCCGCATCCACGAGGTGGCCTTGACGCTCTGGGCGCAGGCGCCGGGCAGCCTGGACCCGCAGTTCGCGCCCGAGTTCACCGCGGCCGCTGATGACGGGGCCCGGCTGCGCGTGGTGATCGACCAGATCGCCTCGTACACCGAGAGCCGGCTGGAACGGGTGCACGAGGCGCGCTCGCCTCGGCCGCTGGGCTGAGGCCACTAAGCTAGACGAATGGCCGGACGCATCTCTGATCGCGATATCGCGGCCATTCGTGAACAGACCCGCATCGAGGACGTGGTGGGGGACTACGTCCAGCTCCGCCGTGCCGGCGCGGATTCCCTGAAGGGCCTGTGCCCGTTCCACGACGAGAAGTCACCGTCGTTTCACGTGCGGCCCAACCACGGCCACTTCCACTGCTTCGGCTGCGGCGAAGGCGGCGACGTGTACGCCTTCATCCAGAAGATCGAGCACGTCACCTTCGTCGAGGCCGTCGAGATGCTGGCCGACCGGATCAACTACACCGTCACCTACAGCGGGTCCTCGACCACCAACGTGCAGCGCGACCGGGGCAGCCGCAGCCGGTTGATCGCCGCCAATGCGGCCGCAGCCGAGTTCTACGCCGCCGCGCTGGAGTCGCCGGAGGCCGCCACCGCCCGGCAGTATCTGAAAGAACGGAACTTCGACGAGGCTGCGGCGCGGCAGTTCGGCTGCGGGTACGCCCCGTCCGGCTGGGATTCGCTGACCAAGCACCTGCTGCGTAAGGGCTTCGAGTTCAAAGAGCTGGAAGCGGCCGGGCTGTCGCGGGAGGGCAAACGCGGCCCGATGGACCGCTTCCATCGCCGCCTGCTGTGGCCGATCCGCAGCGCTTCGGGTGAGGTGATCGGCTTCGGTGCCCGTCGGCTGTTCGACGATGACCAGAATCAGGCCAAGTACGTCAACACCCCGGAAACCACGCTGTACAAGAAGTCGAACGTCTTGTTCGGCATCGACCAGGCCAAGCGTGACATCGCCCGAGGCCACCAGGCCGTCGTCGTCGAGGGTTACACCGACGTGATGGCCATGCACCTGGCCGGCGTCACCACCGCGGTCGCCTCCTGCGGCACCGCGTTCGGTGACGAGCACCTGTCGATGCTGCGTCGACTGATGATGGACGACAAGTTCTTTCGCGGGGAACTGATCTACGTCTTCGACGGTGACGCGGCGGGCCGGGCGGCGGCGCTGAAAGCCTTTGAGGGCGAACAGAATCTGGCGGGGCAGTCTTTCGTCGCCGTCGCTGCCGACGGGATGGATCCCTGCGATCTGCGGCTCAAGCATGGTGACACCGCGTTGCGTGACCTGGTGGCGCGGCGAACCCCGTTGTTCGAGTTCGCCATTCGCACCGCGCTGGCCGAGATCGATCTCGACAGCGCCGAGGGCCGCGTGACGGCGCTGCGCCAGTGCGTACCGATGGTGGCGAAGATCAAAGATCCCACCCTGCGCGACGAATACGCCCGTCAGCTGGCCGGCTGGGTCGGCTGGGACGACGTGGCCCAGGTGATCCACCGCGTCCGGGAGCAGGCCAAGGACCCCCGGGCCCGGGCCGACGCCAGGCGCGCCGCCCCGACGCGTAAATCGCCCGCGGCCATTCGTCCGGACCCGCGCGATCCCACGCTGGGGCCGCAGCGTGAGGCGCTGAAAGCAGCGTTGCAGTGTCCGGTGCTGGCCGGGCCGGTGTTCGACTCGCTGCCCCCGGAGAGTTTCACCCACCCCGGTTATGTCGCCGTGCGTGCCGCGATCGACGCTGCCGGTGGTACGGCGACCAGCGTCGGCGGCGGGCAGTGGATCGACCAGGTGCGCCGGCAGGCGCCGTCGCCGGCTGCAGTCGAACTGATCAACGAACTCGGTGTCGAGGCCTTGCAGGTCAGCGACGAGGAGAAGCTGCCGCGTTACATCTCCAGTGTGTTGGCCCGGCTTCAGGAGGTGTGGATCGGCCGCCAGATCGCCGAGGTGAAGTCCAAGCTCCAGCGCATGTCACCGGTGGAGCAGGGGGACGAGTACCACTCTCTGTTCGGCGACCTGGTGGCGATGGAGGCCTACCGGCGCAGCCTGCTCGAGCAGGCCAGTGGCGACGACCTGACTGCGTGAGGCAGTCCTACGAGTTAGGCTCTCCGCTACGGAAGCTGATCGACGATCGAAAGGCACACTGATGGGATCCACGCGACGCATGGTTGCTGTCGGAGCGTTCGCAGTTGCGGCCGTCGCTGCGCCTGTCTACGCCGCGTTCAGCACGCCGGAAGCGGTGAACACCGAGGCCCGGTGCCTGGCGTGGCTGGGTTCGAAGGCCGACGGTGTGTGCATCGGCAATTCGCTGGGCAGTCAGGTCCCGACGCTGGGCGGCACGCCGGGGGTGGGCTTCAACGGCAACGGCATTCAGACCGGGCCGGTCAACCCCGGGCAGACGATCAATATCCCGCTCGCCTAGTCAGGACTTCTGTTCGGGTTCGATCACCGTGGTCTCACTGTCGATCTCGGTGAGATGCACCATGGCCGGATCCGGGGACACCCGGTCGGCGATCTTGCGCCTGCCCGCATCCAGGGCCGCTTTGGCGGCAGGGTGGCCGGTGACGGCGCGATACGTGCCGGCGAGCTGTTCGTAACGGCGCCGGCCGGCCTTCGCCCCCAGCACGTAGCCGACTCCCAGTACGACGACGGTGCGGATCACTGCGCTGCCTCCTGCTCTGAAGATCTGTGCCAACCATCCTGCCTCATCGGCGGTGGCGGCTCAGCGAGCACGCAACACCGCGCGCTGGGCGCGGTGTTGACTGTGTTTCGAGAAGTGAGCTCCCCCGGCTGGACTCGAACCAGCAACCGTCCGATTAACAGTCGGATGCTCTGCCAATTGAGCTACAGGGGACTGCTCTCCCGCGGGCAAGCCGCGGGCCGATGGATGACTCTAGCGTACCGAGGTCGCAGAGAAAGAATCCGCAGCTAGGCGCCCTGTTGTGCTCACCCGTCACACCCGTCGCGCGGGATCTGGGGTGCCGTCCCCGAGCCCGAGGGCGCGCCGAGGGTGAGGCCGTAGGCTCGCGGGCGTGCGATTACTGGCTGTGGTGCTCGGCGGCCTCACACTGGCCGGCTGCGGCTTCAGCCCACCGGCGCCGCCGGCTGTCACCACGGCGGTGTGCACCGACGCCGACGCCCCGGCCCCGGAGACAGTGCAGCGGGCGATTGCCGCACTGCCGCCGGCACCGTGGGTCGAGACCTCCCGTGGCCATGCCAACGACTGCCGTTTGCAATGGGTCGAGGTGACCCAGGAGCAGGCCACGGCGTCCACCCCGGGGCAGGTGCTGTTCTTCGACCGCAACACCCCGCTGGGCACCCCGACGCCCGAACCGAGGCCCTACATCACCGTGGTCCCGTCCGGACCCGACGGCGTCACCGTGCAGTACCAGTGGCTGGTGGGTGATGAGCCGAGTTGCTGCCCGACCGGGCTCGGCACGGTGCGGTTCCGCATCGGCAGCGACGGCGCGCTCGCCGCGCTGGACCCGGTGCCCAACCAGGGTTAAGCCTCGGTGTCGGCGTCCTCGGACAGCGGCAGACCTTCGGCGCCGGGGGTGGCGGGCGCCAGAACTTCGTCGTCCTGCTCGGTCGGTTCGGGCGTTACATTTTCGGATGCAGTTGTCATGCACTCTCCGTACCCAACGTGAATTCCGGGAAAACCTACCGCCGCCGGCCCTGGATCAGGACAACTACTCGTTGCCGATCACACCCGGTGTCGACGGCAGCGCGTCCGGATGCAGCATCTCGGCGTACCGCAGCTGTTCGGGGATGCCGAAGCCGTCGACCAGCAACTCCGCGTAGGGCCGCAGCTTGCGGCACCGGTCGTTGATGGCCCGGGTGACGGCCTTGGAGCGCTCGACGGACAGGAACCGGTGCTCGACGAACCACGCCTTGTCATCCTCGATGGTGCTCAGCGCATAGAGATCGCACACCAGCCCCAGGACCTCGCGCGCGCCGTCGTCTTCGCAGGCATCGATGCCGGCGACGAACGCCTCCAAGATGATTCGGTCGATGTGCGCGCTCGCGGCGTGCAGCACGTGATCCTGGACGGCGTTGAAGGCGTCAAACGCCGACATCTCCTTGGACTTGCTCTGCAACCGCCGGGCCACGGAGGCGATCAGGTACTCCTCGCGGTCTTCGAACATCTGCACCTGGGTGCCGCGGTTGAAGAGGCTGCCCTCTTCCTCGTTGTCCTGCCGGGTATCGAGAATGGTCTGCATGATCGTCTCGGCGGCGGTGCGCTTGAGCACCCGCTCGCCGGCGAAGTTCGCGGCGAACCGCACCCATTCGACCGGGCTCATGCCCTTGATGTCGTCGGCGTAAGCCGTCAAGAGATCCTTGGCCACCAGCTGCGTCAGCACGTGGTTGTCACCCTCGAAGGTGGTGAACACGTCGGTATCGGCCTTCAGTCCGATGAGCCGGTTGTCGGCCAGATAGCCTGCACCGCCGCAAGCTTCGCGCGCTTCCTGGATGGCGCGGGTGGCGTGCCAGGTGTTGGCGGCTTTGAGCCCGGCGGCGCGGGATTCCAGCTCCCGTTGATCTTCGGCGTCTGGGTCGTCGGAGGTCTGTAGTTCGTGGCAGCGGGCCACCAGCTCGTTCTGGGCGAATTGCAGCGCGTAGGACTTTGCGATCAGGGGGAACAGCCGGCGCTGATGCACCAAGTAGTCCATGATGACCACTTCGTCGCCGTCGGGAGCGCTGAACTGCTTGCGCTGCAACGCGTACCGGACGGCGATGTCGAGGGCCACCCGGGCGGCCGCGCCCGCGCTGCCGCCGACGGTCACCCGGCCGCGGATCAAGGTGCCCAGCATGGTGAAGAACCGGCGGCCGGGGTTTTCGATCGGGGAGGAGTAGGTGCCGTCGGCAGCGACGTCGGCGTACTTGTTGAGCAGGTTCTCCCGCGGGACCCGCACGTGGTCGAACATGATGCGGCCGTTGTCGACACCGGGCAGACCGCCCTTGTAGTGGCAGTCCGACGTGGTGACGCCAGGAAGGTCGTTACCGTCGTCGTCGCGGATCGGCACCACGAAGCAGTGCACGCCGTGGCCTTCACCGTCGGGTGTGATCAGCTGCGCGAAGACCGCTGCCACCCTTGCCGTTTCCGCGGCGCCGCCGATGTAGTCCTTGCGGGCCGACGGGGTGGGGGAGTCGATGACGAACTCTTCGGTCGCCGGGTCGTAGGTGGCGGTGGTCTCCAGCGACTGCACGTCACTGCCGTGCCCGGTCTCGGTCATCGCGAAGCAGCCGAGCAGGTCCAGGTCGATCAGGCGCCGCACATATTCCTTGTGGTGGCGCTCGGTGCCCAGGTTTTCGATCGCCCCGCCGAACAGGCCCCACTGCACACCGGCTTTCACCATCAACGACAGGTCGCTCATCGCCAGCATCTCGATGCGGGTGACCGCGGCACCGACGTCGCCGTTGCCGCCGTGCTCCTTACGGAAGCCGTCTTCGGCGGCCCCGTGGGCGGCCATGATCCGCATCTGCTCGGATACCTTGGTGCGGGCGATCACCGTGTTCGGCGTGTAGTGCGGCTTGAAGACCTCGCCGGATAGTTCCTTGCGCATGGCGTTCTTGCAGTCACGCCAGCGGCCGTCGAGGGCGTTCCGGAGATGCTCGGCAGTGGTGGTCATTACCAGACGGTAACCCGCCGCCGCTCTGCACAAACTGTGATGTGCCAAACGCAGTGGGGCCTTGGGTGACCCCGCGCTCGAGGTTGGCGTTAAATGTCGCTATGTCAGAGGACATCAGGCTGCCTCACGAGTTCGACCACAAACATTCCGACGTCAGCGGCGGGTGGCTGCGGGCGGCCACCTTCGGTGCGATGGACGGCCTGGTGTCCAACACCGCCTTGATCGCCGGTGTTGCCGCCGCTTCCAGCGTGAGCGCCGTGGTGCTGGCAGGCGTGGCCGGTCTGTTGTCCGGGGCGTTCTCGATGGGGCTGGGCGAATACACCTCGGTGACGACGGCCAATGAGCAGATCGACTCCGAGGTCAAGGTCGAGCGGCGAGCGTTCCAGGCCAATCCGCGGGGCGAGAAAGCCGAGCTGGTGGGGATGCTGATGCAGATGGGGTTGACCGAGGCGACCGCCACCCAGGCCACCGAGGAACTGCATCGCGACGAGAACCGCGCGCTCAACTTCCACCTGGTGCAGGAGTTGGGTGTCGACCCGACGGAGAAGCCGTCGCCCTGGGTGGCCGCCGGGTCGTCGTTTGTGATGTTCGCGCTCGGCGCGATCGTCCCACTGATCCCGTTTCTGCTGGGGTTCGACTCGCTGTGGGCGGGGCTGGGGTGCGGCGGTCTGGGTCTGTTGGTGGCCGGTGGCGTGGCCTCGCGGTTCACCCGTAAGCCGTGGTGGCAGGCCGGAGTGCGGCAGCTGGTGTTCGGTGGCATTGCCATTGCGGCGACCTATGTGGTCGGTCATCTCATCGGCGCGGCTGTGTCCTAGCGTTCGTCCCGGCGTTCGTCGGGGTGGGCCGACTCGCAAGCGGCAAGCGCAGTGCGGTGCTCGAGAGCTAGGCTCGGTTCATGGCAGGACCGAAGTTCTTCCTCGAGTGGCCGGTGGTCCGGCAACTGCGATCCGGCGATCTGTTCGGCCGCGGTCCGGCGGTGACCTCACAACGAACTCGTGACATCACGCCGCGGACCACGACCGCCGATCGGGTGGTGCAGAGCGTGTGCCCCTATTGCGCGGTCGGCTGCGGGCAGCGGGTCTTCGTCAAGGACGAGCGGGTGGTGCAGATCGAAGGCGATCCCGATTCGCCGATCTCGCGCGGACGACTCTGCCCGAAGGGTGCGGCCAGTGAACAGCTGGTCAACTCGCCCGGCCGGCAGATCGACATGCTCTACCGCGCCCCGGGCGCCACGCAATGGCAGCGCATCGATCGTGACCGCGCCATCGAGATGGTGGCAGACAGGTTCATCGAGTCCCGTCGCAACTCCTGGCAGGACATCGACAAGAAGGGCAACCTGCTGAGGCGGACGATGGGCATCGCCGCGCTCGGCGGCGCGACGCTGGACAACGAAGAGAACTACGTCATCAAGAAACTCTTCACGGCGGCGGGCGCGATTCAGATCGAGAACCAAGCTCGTATTTGACACTCCGCCACGGTTCCCGGTCTGGGAACCTCCTTCGGGCGCGGCGGCGCCACCCAGTCTCTGCAGGACATGGCCAACGCAGATTGCATCGTCATTCAGGGCTCCAACATGGCCGAGTGTCATCCGGTGGGTTTCCAGTGGGTCGAGGAAGCACGCGCCCGCGGTGCCCGGGTCATCCACGTCGACCCGCGTTTCACCCGCACCTCGGCGGTGTCCGACAAGCACATCCCGATCCGCGCCGGCTCTGATGTGGTGCTGCTCGGCGCGCTGATCAACCACGTGCTGAGCAACGACCTGTGGTTCAAGGAATACGTGGTCGCCTACACCAACGCCGCCACCCTGATCAACGAGGATTTCAAGGACACCGAGGATCTCGGCGGGTTGTTCTCCGGGTTCGACCCCGCCACCGGACAGTACGACCCGTCCTCGTGGGCCTATGCGTCCGACGACGGTGACGGCACTGACACGATCGGCTCCGCGGGTAACGGCCACGAGCACGGAGAGAACGCCGGAGAGCGCGCAGTCGGACAGAGTTTCGGCAGCGGTGGCCCGCCGTTGGAGCACGCCCGGGTGCGACGCGACGAGACTCTGCAGCACCCGCAGACGGTGTTCCAGATCCTCAAGCGGCACTACGCGCGCTACACCCCGGAGATGGTGCGTGACGTCTGCGGCATCAAGATCGAGGATTTCCACTACCTGGCGCAGTCGATCGTCGAGAATTCCGGCCGCGAGCGCACCACCTGCTTCGCCTACGCCGTCGGCTGGACCCAGCACACCCTGGGGGCCCAATTCATCCGCACCGCAACGATTCTGCAGCTGCTGACCGGAAACGTAGGACGTCCGGGAAGCGGCATCATGGCGCTGCGCGGGCATGCCAGCATCCAGGGCTCCACCGACATCCCGACGTTGTTCAACCTGCTCCCGGGGTATCTGCCGATGCCCAAGGCCGGCAGCCACAACACTTTCGCCGACTACCTGGCGGCGGTCGGGTCGAAGAAGCAGAAAGGCTACTGGGCCAACTCAGATCAGTACGTCGTCAGCCTGCTCAAGGCGTGGTGGGGAGATGCCGCCCGCGAAGACAACGACTGGGCCTACAACTACCTGCCGCGGCTGTCCGGTCCACACGGCACCTACCAGACGGTGATGTCGATGCTCGACGACGAGGTCGAGGGGTACTTCCTGCTCGGCCAGAATCCCGCGGTCGGGTCGGCGCACGGCCGGATGCAGCGCATGGGTATGTCGCACCTGAAGTGGTTGGTGGTGCGCGATCTCAACCTGATCGAATCGGCCACGTGGTGGAAAGACGGTCCCGAGATCGCCTCCGGTGAACTCAAGACCGAGGACATCGACACCGAGGTGTTCTTCTTCCCGGCCGCCACGCACGTCGAGAAGGCCGGCACCTTCACCCAGACGCAGCGCATGCTGCAGTGGCGGCACAAGGCCGTCGAACCCCCGGGTGACTGCCAGAGCGAGTTGGAGTTCTTCATCGAACTCGGGCACCGCATCCGGGCCAAGCTGGCCGGATCCACCGACGAGCGGGATCGGCCGCTGCTGGATCTGACCTGGGACTATCCCACCGACGAACACGGCGAACCCGATTCGGCGGCGGTGCTGGCGGAGATCAACGGGCACTTCCTCACCGGGCCCGACGCCGGCCGGCCGGTCTCGGGGTACACCGATCTGCGCGCCGACGGCACCACCTCCTGCGGCTGCTGGATCTACTCCGGGGTCTTCGCCGACGGCGTCAACCAGTCGGCGCGGCGGGTGCCGCAGGGCGGCCCGTCGCCCAACCAGCACGAATGGGGTTGGGTGTGGCCCGCCGACCGGCGGATCCTCTACAACCGGGCGTCAGCCGACCCCGACGGCAAGCCGTGGAGCGAACGCAAGCGCTACATCTGGTGGGACACCGAGCAGGGCCGCTGGGTCGGGGATGACGTTCCGGACTTCCCGATCGCGCTGGCGCCCGGCACGCGCCCGGACCCCGATGTCGGGGGTCCGGACGCCCTCGCCGGCGATGACCCGTTCATCATGCAGGCCGACGGCAAGGGCTGGCTGTTCGCGCCGAAGGGCATGGTGGACGGTCCGCTGCCGACGCATTACGAGCCGCAGGAATCGCCGGTGGCCAACGGGCTCTACCCGCAACAGCAGAGCCCGTCGCGAATCATGTTCCCGCGCAAGGACAATCTGAGCGCGCCCAGCGCCGGCGAACCCGGTGCGGATGTCTATCCCTATGTGTTCACCACCTACCGGCTGACCGAGCATCACACCGCCGGCGGCATGAGCCGTTGGTTGCCGTACCTGTCGGAGCTGCAGCCGGAGATGTTCTGTGAGGTGTCGCCGGAGTTGGCGGCCGAACGCGGCCTCGAGCCGTACGGCTGGGCGACCATCGTGTCGCCGCGCGCGGCCATCGAAGCCCGGGTGCTGGTCACCGAGCGGATGACGCCGCTGCAGATCGGCGGCCACACCGTGCACCAGATCGGCCTGCCGTATCACTGGGGTGTGGGCAGTGACGCCGTGGTCAGCGGCGACGCGGCCAACGATCTGCTGGGGGTCACACTGGATCCGAACGTGCAGATCCAGGAGTCGAAGGCGGGGTCGTGCGATATCCGTGCGGGCCGGCGCCCGCGGGGTGCGGATTTACTGCGGCTGATCGAGGAATACCAATCCCGAGCCGGCGCGACCACCGAGACCAGCAACACCCGGATCACCGATCCGACGAGGGAGGGCTGATGGGCCAACTGTCCGGGCCGACCGATCCCACCAGCGATGTGCGCTGGCAGGACCCCAAACCACGCAAGGGGTTCTTCACCGACACCTCGATCTGCATCGGCTGCAAGGCCTGTGAGGTGGCGTGCAAGGAATGGAACCGCAACCCGCGCGACGGTGACCTGGAGATCCTGGGCTCGTCGTACGACAACACCGGCCAACTGGGGGCCAGCACCTGGCGCCACGTCGCTTTCATCGAGCAGAACCGCGACCGTATCCAGGAGGCGCGTGACTCCGGCCGGGCGCTGGTCAGTCTCGGTATGCCGTCGGTCGCGGCGAAGGCACCGGTCCAGCCGCCGGACACTCCGGAGTTCCGCTGGCTGATGGCCTCCGATGTCTGCAAACACTGCACGCATGCGGGGTGTCTGGACGTGTGCCCGACGGGTGCGTTGTTCCGCACCGAGTTCGGCACGGTCGTCGTACAGGACGACGTCTGCAACGGCTGCGGCACGTGTGTGGCGGGGTGCCCGTTCGGTGTCGTGGAACGGCGCAATGACGGCACCTACACCACCCCGGCGCAGCGTGCTGGTCAGCCGGACAGCAAGCCGATCGCCACGGGCGTCGCGCAGAAGTGCACGCTGTGTTACGACCGCCTGCTCGAGGACCAGACACCGGCATGCGCGCAGACCTGCCCCACCACGTCGATCAAATTCGGCGATCACGACGACCTCGTGGCGCAGGCCCGGGAACGGGTGGCCCAGCTGCACGCCCGCGGGCAGACCGAGGCCCGGTTGTACGGGGCCAACGAGAACGACGGAGTAGGCGGTATCGGGTCGATCTTCCTGCTGCTCGACGAACCGGAGGTGTACGGCCTGCCGCCGGATCCGCGGGTTCCGACCGCCGACCTGGTGACGATGTTCAAGCGCGCCGCGGTCGCCGGGGCGGGCATGTTCGCCGCCGCGGCCGTCGCGTTCTGGAAGGGCAGCAGGTGAGCACCTCCGAGTACGACAGCCTGCGCCCACCCGATGAGGGCAGGCGCCGCGGCCGACGAAAAGGCAAGGGCCGCCGTGGGGGCGGCGCGGACGGCTCACGCGAGATGCCGATGGTGCCCGAGGCCGAGTTCACCTCGTATTACGGGCGTCCGGTGGTCAAGCCGGCACCGTGGGGCCATGAGGTCGGGGCGTATCTGTTCCTCGGGGGCGTCGCGGCCGGGTCCGGGTTGTTGGCCGCGGGCGCTCAGCTGACCGGCAGGCCGACACTGCGCCGCAATGCCCGGCTGTCCGCGCTGGTAGCGGTGACGCTGAGTGCCGCCGCCCTGGTCAAAGACCTCGGCCGGCCGGAGCGGTTCGCCAACATGTTGCGCACGATCAAGCTGACGTCACCGATGAGTGTGGGGTCGTGGATCCTGGCCGCCTTCAGCACCGGAGCGGGTGTGGCGGCGGTCGCGGAGATCGACCGGATGACGGGGGAGCGGCTGCCGCTGGGCCCGTTGCGCCCGGTGCTGCGCGCCGTCGAAGGGCCTGCCGGCATCGAGGCCGCCTTGTTCGCACCGGCGTTGGGCGTGTACACCGCGGTGCTGCTCGGCGACACTGCGACTCCGACCTGGAATGCCGCACACCGGGATCTGCCGTTCGTGTTCGTCAGTTCGGCGAGTATGGCGGCATCGGGGCTGGCCATGGTGACCACACCCGTCGCGGAGGCCGGGCCGGCGCGCCGGCTGGCCGTCATCGGCGCCGTCGGCGATCTGGTCGCCACCAAGGTGATGCAACGGCGGATGGACCCGGTGGCCGCCGAGCCCCTGCATCACGGCGCTGCCGGTCGCATGCTGACCTGGAGCGAAAGGCTGGTCGTCGCAGGAGGATTGGGCACGCTGCTGAGTGGCCGTCACCGCGGTGTGGCCGTCGCCTCCGGGCTGGCGTTGATGACCGCGTCAGCACTGACCAGGTTCGGCGTGTTCGAGGCCGGCCTGGAGTCGGCCCGCGACCCGCGCTACACGATCGAACCGCAGAAGCGCCGCCTGGCCGCCCGCCGCGCCGCCGGCATCACCGACGACTCGATCACCACCTCCCACTGACCGCCCAAACCAACGTTTGGGCGCGAAAGTGCGAGTAGATCACGTCATTTCGTCGATCTCGGCGCGGCCCGGAGGCTCAGCGGATCTCGATACCGGACCCGGCGACGGTGTGGCCGATGACCGGATGGCCGGGCAGCTCGCCGACCACCAGCAGGCCACCGGAGGTCTGCGCGTCGGCCAACAGCAGCAGGTCGTCCTCGCTGACATCGGAGCCGCAACGCAGGTGCGGCCGCACCCAATCCAGATTGCGCCGGGTGCCGCCGGAGACGTAGCCGTCGCGTAGCGCCACCCGCGCGGCATCGAGCACCGGCACCGCGCCGCGGTCGATCACCGCTCCGACACCGGAGGCCCGGCACATCTTGAACAGATGCCCCAGCAAGCCGAATCCGGTGACATCGGTGGCCGCCCGGACCCCCGCCGCGACCGCCTGCTCGGCTGCGTCGCGGTTGAGCGCCGTCATGGTGGCGATCGCCTCGTCGAACACCTCACCGGTCTGCTTGTGCCGGTTGTTAAGCAGCCCGAGCCCCAGCGGTTTGGTCAAGGTCAACGGCAGCCCCGGTGCCGCGGCGTCATTGCGAAGCAGCCGGTCCGGGTCGGCGATCCCGGTCACCGCCATGCCGTACTTCGGCTCAGGGTCGTCGATGGAGTGCCCGCCGATCACCGGGCAGCCCGCCTCCAATGCCGTCGCCAGACCGCCGCGCAGCACCTCGGTCATCAATGACATCGGCAGCAGATCACGCGGCCAGCCGACCAGATTGATCGCCACGACAGGGCGCCCACCCATCGCGTAGATGTCCGACAGGGCATTGGCCGCCGCGATCCGGCCCCAGTCGTAGGCGTCATCGACGACCGGGGTGAAGAAGTCCGCTGTCGACAGCACGGCCAGGTCGCCGACCAGGACCGCAGCCGCGTCGTCGCCGTCGTCGAGACCCACCAGCACGGTGTCACCCGGCTGCCCGGTCAGCCCGCGCACCGCCTCTTCGAGTTCGCCGGGAGGGATTTTGCAGGCGCAACCACCGCCGTGCGCGTATCCGGTCAGCCGTGTTTGAGTCACTCTTCGATACTAGGAGCCCGCCACCCGGCTAGGTTTGACATCGGAGGCGTCAGGGTTCCTGGTGGTCCCCCCGGTCTTCAAAACCGGTGAGGCCGAGTATCTCGGTCTGGCGGGTTCGATTCCCGTCCGCCTCCGCCACGAGTTATCGGGTGCCACGAGGAGGGACGTGACGGAACTGGACCCGCGCAGGCGGATTCCGCGCACTGACCAGTTGTTGGCGCTGCCGGAAGTCGGTGACGCCCGAAACAGGCTGGGCGAGAACGTCATCCGACAGGTTGTGCTCGATCTTCAGGACAAGGCACGCCGCGGTGAGCTCGCGCCGGAGGAGGTGGAGCCGGCAGTGGTGGCGGCGGTGGCCCAACGCCGCGTGACCAGTCTGCGCCCGGTGCTGAACGCTACGGGCGTGGTGGTCCACACCAATCTCGGGCGCGCGCCGTTGTCGGCGGCTGCTCTCGAGGCGCTGATCACCGCGAGCGGCTATGTCGACGTCGAACTCGATCTGGGCACCGGCACCCGCTCCAAACGCGGTGTTGCAGCCCGTGAGGCGCTGCTCGAAGCCTGCCCCGCCGCCGAGGACGCGCTGATCGTCAACAACGGAGCGGCCGCACTCGTGCTGGCCACCACCGCGTTGGCCGCGGGCCGCGAGGTGGTGATCAGCCGCGGGGAACTCATCGAGATCGGCGCGGGATTCCGGCTGCCCGATCTGATCGCGTCCACCGGCGCGCGGCTGCGGGAGGTCGGGACCACCAACCGCACCCACCTGCGCGACTACACCGACGCCATGGGCCCCGACACCGGTTGTGTACTCAAGGTGCACCCCAGTAACTTCCGGGTGCAGGGCTTCACCACCTCGGTGGGTCTGCCGGAGCTGCGGGAAGTCACTGCTGCCCAACAGATTCCGTTGATCTCCGATCTGGGCAGCGGATTGTTGACCCCCGATCCGGCACTGCCCGACGAGCCGGACGCCTTCACCTCGCTGACCGCCGGCGCCGATATCGTCACCGCCAGCGGCGACAAATTGCTGGGTGGTCCGCAGGCCGGCATCGTGCTGGGGCGCACCGACGTGATCACCCGGATGGCACGGCATCCGCTGGCCCGCGCGGTGCGCGCCGACAAACTCACCCTGGCCGCCGTCGAGGCCACGGTGGCCGCCGGCACGTCGCCGGTGACCGAGGCGCTGCACGCCGATCCGGCCCGGCTGCGGTCACGCGCCGAGCGGTTGGCGGCGGCCGTCGATGCGTCGGCGGTCGCCCACGACGGACGGGTCGGCGGCGGGGGAGCGCCGGGGGTGCCACTACCGGGGTGGGCGGTGCGGCTGCCCGAGGCCGCTGCTGTGCACCTTCGCACTGGTGATCCCGCGGTGCTGCCCCGGGTGCACGACGGCGCCTGCCTGATCGACCTGCGCTGCATCCCGGACACCGACGACGACCGCCTCCTGGAGGCGGTCAGAGCCGCGCTGCGGAGCGCCGAAAGGTGAGCTCCTTCGTCGTGGCCACCGCTGGCCACGTCGACAGCGGTAAGAGCACCCTGATCCGGGCTCTCACCGGCATCGAACCGGACCGGTGGGAGGAAGAACGTCGCCGTGGTCTGACCATCGATCTGGGCTTTGCGTGGACCACCTTGGCGTCCGGGCGGGAGATCGCCTTCGTCGATGTGCCGGGCCATCAACGCTTTTTGAGCAACACCCTCGCCGGCCTGGGCCCGGCGCCGGTGGTTTGTTTTGTGGTGGCCGCCGACGAGGGCTGGCAGGTGCAGTCCAGCGATCACCGCGATGCGATCGCCGCGCTGGGCATCCGGCACGGCCTGGTGGTGATCACCAAAGCTGACCGGGCGCCCGAGAGTGCCGCCGAGGTGCTGGCGCAGGCCCGCAGCCAGCTCGCCGACACCGGTCTGCACGACGCCCCCGCAGTCACGGTCTCCGCCGTCAACGGCCACGGCCTGCCGGAATTACACGCCGCCCTGGACAATCTGTTGGCGACGGTGCCCGCACCCGACGCCGACGACCGGGTCCGGTTGTGGCTGGACCGCTCGTTCACCATCACCGGTGCCGGCACCGTGGTCACCGGAACACTCACGGCCGGAACGGTTTCCCGAGGTGAGGTCCTGCAGTTGCTCGACGACGGGGCTGTCCGCACGGTTACCGTCCGCGGATTGCAGAGCCGCGGTGAGGCCCATACGACGCTGCGCCCGACGGCGCGGGTGGCGCTGAATCTGCGGGGCATCGCCCATGACACCATCCGCCGCGGCGACACGCTGGTCACCCCTGGCGCCTGGTTGACCGCCCGCGCGCTGGACGTGCGCCGCACCACCGGCACTGCGCTGGGGGAGGCACCGGCGCATCTCGTCGTGCATGTGGGCACGGCGGCGGTGGCGGCGCATCTTCGGCCGTTCGACGACGATCACGGGCGGCTCACCCTCGGCCGGCCGTTACCGCTGATCCTCGGCGACCGGTTGGTGCTGCACGACCCGGGGGCTCGTCGGGTGGTGGGCGGTGCGGTGGTGCTGGATGCGGAGCCGCCGGTGCTGCGACGTCGCGGCGACAGCGCTCGGCGGTCAATTGCGTTGGCGGAGTCGACAGCCGGTGGTGACCTCATCGCCGAGGTGGCCCGCAGGGGTGCCGTCAGGTCGAGTCACCTGCGCCGGCTCGGCCTTCTGGCCGACGGCGCCCCGATTCCTCCCGATGCCGTCGAGATCGGTGACTGGTGGGTGCACCGCAAGACGTTCGCTTCCTGGCAGCAACAGCTGCACGTCGAGCTGGAACAGGTCGGTGCGCGAGATCCGTTGGCGGGCGGGCTAACTCGGGGTGCGGCCAGCGACCTGCTCGCACTACCGGATGCGGGGCTGCTCGAGGCGATCGTGCGCGACGCCGGACTCGAGCACGTCGGTGGCCGTATTCGGTTGCCGGGCACCACACATGACTTGGGTTCCGCCGAAGCGGCGATCGCCGAACTGGAGACCCGGCTGCGGTCGGCGCCCTTCCAAGCGCCCGAAGCCTACGACCTGGCCGGGCTGGGGCTGGGTGCACGCGAACTGGCGGCCGCCGAGCGCGCCGGAAGGGTGCTGCGACTGCGCGACGGTGTCGTGCTGTTGCCGACCGCACCCGCGCTTGCCATGCGGGCGCTGGCCGGGCTCGCCCAACCCTTCACCACGAGCCAGGCGCGGCAGAAGCTGGAAACCACACGGCGCGTGGTGATCCCGCTACTGGAATACCTGGACGGACGTGGGTGGACCCGACGGATCGACGCCGGACATCGTGAGGTGGTGCGGCGAGGCGGCCCACCCGCCGGCGCTACGTAGCGTCGGCCAGCGTCTCGTCCTCAGCGAGTTCACGTCCGCTCTCGGGCTCGTCGATACCGACCAGGTAGCGCTTCGTCACGGCCATCACCACCGCACCCACCAGGACCGCGCCTGCACCGACCCAGAAGGGCAGGTGGACGCTGACCTTCTCACCGAGCACCCCGGCCAGCCATGGCGCCAGCGCCGCGCCGGCGAAACGCACGAAACTGTATGCCGCAGAAGCCACTCCGCGCTCGACGGGCGCGGCCTTCATGACGGTTTCGGTGATCAGGGTGTTGTTCACGCCGCACCACAGCCCGGCGACCACCACGCAGGCGGCCAGCACTGCCTTGTCGGAAGTGAACAGCGCCATCACCACGAGCGTGGCCGCCATCGCCAGCAGATTGACGACCAGCACGGGAACAGTGCCGAACCAGCGCTGCAACCGCGGCGCTGCGAACACCGAGGTGAACGCCAGCGCGATACCCCAGCCGAAGAAGATCAGGCCGATGCCGTGGGCGTCCATGTCCAACGGGAACGGCGTGAACGCCAGCAGTGTGAAGAAGCCGAAGTTGTACAGCAGTGCGGTCATCGCCACACCGAAGAGTCCGGGGTGCCGCAGCGCACGGAACGGGTCGAGCAGCGAGGTCGCATGGGCCGGGCGCGGGGTGGCCGGCAACAGCAGGGCCGTCACCAGCAGGGCCACCACCATCAACACCGATACTCCGAAGAACGGTCCGCGCCAGGAGATCGAACCGAGCACGCCGCCGACGAGCGGACCCACCGCGATGCCCAGGCCCAGCGCCGCTTCGTAGAGGATGATCGTCTGCGCCACGGACCCGCGGGCCGAGCTGACGATCGTCGCCAGCGCAGTCGCGACGAACAACGCGTTGCCCAGGCCCCACAGTGCGCGCCAGCCGACGATCTCCATCACCGACTCGGACATCCCGGCCAACCCGGCGCCGACGACGATGATGACCAGGCCGAGCAGCAGCGTGCGTTTGGGCCCGATCCGCGACGAGATCACCCCGGTGATCAGCATCGCCACGCCCATCACCGCCATGTAGCTGGTGAACAGCAGCGACACCTGCGACGGCGTGGCGTCGAGGCTGTCGGCGATCGGTTTCAGGATGGGGTCGACGAGGCCGATGCCCATGAATGCCACCACCGAGGCGAAGGCCACGGCCCACACGGCCTTGGGCTGCCGCAACATATAGATTTCCTATCTATTAAGGCGCACGAAGGAGCGACTCCGGTACGCGGGCTTACTTAACTGTTCTGGGCCAGGTCGAGCATGTGGCGCATGACGCCGACGGCGGAGGCGAGCGCGTCCCGGTCGTCAGGGGACAACTGTTCGAGCAGGGGATCGATGACGGCCGCACGGTCGATGCGGGCCTGGGCCAGCACCTCGAGGCCGCGATCGGTGATGCGGATGAGCACCGCCCTGGCGTCGCCGGGATCTGTGGTGCGGGTGACCAGCCCCGCGTCCTCGAGGCGTCGGACCTGGGTGGTCATCGTCGGCTGCGAGCAATGGTCCAGCTCGGCGAGGTCGGAGATCCGGGCCTCGCCACGGTCCTCGATGGTCGACAGCAGCCGGGCCTGTGCCCAGGGCAGGGGGAGTCGGGTGCGTTGGGTGGCCAGTCGATTCAGGCGGGCGACAACGCTCAGGAAGTCGGCGCCCAGCCGGGTAGTGTCGGACGCGGGGCTGGCAGACGTCATGGAGAAGAGATTACATAGGAATGCTATGCATTTCAACCGCTCCCGGCACTGGCAGAATCGAAGGATGACCTCGAGCCCCCCGGCAGCCGCGCCGAGAACCGGGTCATTGCGGCCGGCAGAAACCGCGCAAGCATCGGTGATGGCCGCATTGTGCGCCGCGACCGCCATTCTCTCGGTCATCGTGCCCTTCGCCGCCGTGCTGTCACTGCTGGGAACCGTCCCGATGGCACTGCTGGCCTACCGGTACCGCATCCGGGTGCTCATCGCCGCGACGGTGGCCGCGGGCATCATCGCGTTCCTGATCGCCGGGATGGGCGGCTTGATGACGGTGGCCAACTGCGCCTACATCGGCGGGCTCACCGGGATCGTCCGCCGCCGCGGCCGGGGCACGCCGACAGTGGTGTTCGCCTCGTTCATCGCCGGCCTGCTGTTCGGCGCCGCAGTCGTGGCCGCACTGCTCGTGCTGTCACGTTTGCGGTACCTGATCTTCGCGTCCATGACGGCCAACATCGACGGCCTCGCCGCGGTGCTGTCGCAGGTCCCGGCGTTGCAGCAGACCTCGAAGGACCTCAAGGACTTCTTCCAGGTAGCGCTGAGCTACTGGCCGTGGCTGATCCTGGGCTACGGCACCTTCGCGATCATGTTCGTGACCTTGGTGGGCTGGTGGGCGCTCTCGCGGGTGCTGCAACGGCTGCGCGGTATCCCCGACGTGCACAAACTCGACGCCGCCACGGAGGCGGGACCCGTCGGACCGGTGCCGGTGCAGCTGCGCGACGTGTCGTTCCGCTATCCCGACGCCGAACACGAGGCGCTGGCCCCGACCAGCCTGGACGTCGGCATCGGTGAACACGTCGCCATCACCGGCGCCAACGGCTCCGGCAAAACCACCCTGATGCTGCTGCTGGCCGGACGCGAACCCACATCGGGCACCATCAACCGCGCCGGCAGCGTCGGCCTCGGCCGGCTCGGCGGCACCGCCGTGATCATGCAGCACCCCGAGAGCCAGGTACTGGGCACCCGGGTCGCCGACGATGTGGTGTGGGGTCTGCCGCCCGACACCAAAACCGACGTCGACAGCCTGCTCGACGAAGTGGGTCTGACCGGCATGGGTGAACGTGACACCGGCGGGCTCTCCGGCGGTGAGCTGCAGCGGCTGGCGGTGGCTGGGGCGCTGGCCCGCCAACCGTCGCTGCTGATCGCCGACGAGGTGACCAGCATGGTGGATCAAGCCGGTCGCGAAGCTCTTCTCGAGGTGCTGTCCGGGCTGACCCAGCACCATGAGATGGCTCTCGTGCACATCACCCACTACAACAACGAGGCCGACACCGCCGACCGCGCGATCGACCTGAGCGCGTCGGTGGACAACGCGATGGTCGACACCGCGGCCGCCCCGGCCGCGACCGTCAGCAACGGGCGTCAGCCCTCCGGTACCCCGGTGCTCGAGCTGGACCGGGTGAGCCACGAATACGGCACCGGCACACCGTGGGCCAAACCGGCCTTGCAGAACATTAGCTTCGCCGTGCACGAAGGCGACGGCGTGCTCATCCACGGCGGTAACGGCTCTGGGAAGTCGACCCTGGCCTGGATCATGGCCGGGCTGACCGTCCCGACCTACGGCACCGCCCTGGTCGACGGCAAACCCGCACCGGAGCAGGTCGGCGCGGTGGCATTGGCTTTCCAGGCGGCCCGGCTGCAGCTGATGCGGGCCCGGGTCGACCTCGAAGTCGCGTCGGCCGCCGGGTTTTCCCCCGATGACCGCGGCCGGGTGACCGCCGCACTGAAAGCTGTCGGCCTGGACGCGTCGATGGCCCGCCGGCGTACCGACCAACTCTCGGGCGGCCAGATGCGCCGGGTGGTGCTGGCCGGTCTACTGGCGCGCAAACCCAAGGCACTGATCCTGGACGAACCGCTGGCTGGTCTCGATGCCGACAGCCAGGCCGGGTTGTTGCGCCTGCTGCAAGATCTGCGCCGCAACTCCGGCCTGACCGTCGTGGTGATCTCCCACGATTTCGTCGGCCTCGAAGAACTGTGCCCACGGATCCTGAAGCTGCGCAACGGTGTGATGGAACCGGCGACGACCTCGGCAGGAGGCATGTCGTGACCGCCACCGAGGCCACCCCGCCGCCCACCACCCCGTCCGGCAGCTCCCCGCCCGGCAGCACCCCGCCCGGCAAGGGCGCCCCGCCGCGCAACCCGACCTCCCGGCCCGTCGTCCTGCTGCGCCCGGTGCCCGGCGATTCGGTGATCCACCGGCTCTGGGCCGGGACCAAGCTGATCGTGGTCTTCGTCCTGGGTGTGCTGATGACGTTCTACCCGGGCTGGGTGCCGATTGCCCTGGTCGCGCTGATGATCGCGGTGGCCTGCAGGCTGGCCCACATCCCACGCGGGGTGCTGCCGTCGGTGCCGCTGTGGTTGTGGATCTTGCTCTTCCTCGGGGGACTCACCGCGTCGTTCGCCGGCGGCACCCCGGAGTTCGTCGTCGGCTCGGTCACCGTCGGCCTCGGCGGGCTGCTGAATTTCCTGCGGATCACCGCGCTGTCGCTGGTGCTGCTGGCACTGGGAGCCATGGTGTCGTGGACCACGAACGTCTCCGAGATTGCGCCGGCGGTCGCCACGATGGGGCGTCCGCTGCGTCGACTGCGGATCCCGGTCGACGAGTGGGCGGTCACGTTGGCGTTGGCGCTGCGCTCCTTCCCGATGCTGATCGACGAGTTCCGGGTGCTGTATGCCGCGCGCAAACTGCGGCCCCGCCCGCCGGTGACGACCCGCCGTGAGCGGCGCAGGCGCTGGGGGACCGAACTGGTCGACCTGCTGGCGGCGGCCATCACCGTGACACTGCGCCGGGGCGACGAGATGGGTGATGCGATCACCGCACGCGGCGGCACCGGGCAGATCTCGGCGGTGGAGTCCAAACCGGCCCGCCGGGATTGGATCGCGCTGGCGATCGTCGCGCTGGTGTGCGCTCTGGCCCTGGTGGCCGAACTCACGGTGCTGGGTACCAGCGCCGCCCGCTGACCCGATATTCGCCGCGCCCGAACGTACGTTTGAGCGACGTCGGGGAGGAGGCTAGCGGTATGGCAACTCGCGAACACGAGACGCGGACGTTGTTCGGCCACCCGATCGGCCTGACCAACCTCTTCGGCGTGGAGCTCTGGGAACGGTTCTCGTTCTACGGGATGCTCACGATCCTCGGCTACTACCTCTACTACTCGGTCAGCGACGGCGGGCTCGCGCTGGAGCAGAGCACCGCCACCGGCATCGTCGGCGCGTACGGCGGGCTGGTCTACCTGTCCACTGTGTTGGGCGGCTGGCTGGCCGACCGCGTGCTCGGTATGGAGCGCACGGTCTTCTACGGCGGTGTCGTGGTGATGGCCGGTCACATCGCGCTGGCACTGATTCCAGGACTCACCGGCGTCGGGATCGGGCTGGTGCTCGTGGCGCTGGGGTCCGGGGCGTTGAAAGCCAATGCGTCGTCGCTGCTGGGCACGCTGTACGCCAAGGGCGACCCGCGTGCCGACGGCGGCTTCACGTTGTTCTACCTGGGTATCAACCTGGGTGCGTTTGTCGGTCCGTTGATCACCGGTCTGTTGCAGACCAGCGTCGGCTTCCACTGGGGCTTCGGCGCCGCCGCGGTCGGGATGGCGCTCGGTTTGGTGCAGTACGTCATCTTCCGGCGCAACCTCGGCGAACACGGACGTGACGTGCCGAACCCGTTGCCGCGCAGCGCTATCGGAAAGACCGTCGGCGTTTTCGTCGCCGGGGCGGTGGTCATCGCACTGGTGATCGCGCTGGGCCTGGTCACCCTGAGGAACCTGTCACAGGTCACCACCGGGGTCATCATCGTCGCCTCGATCGCCTATTTCGCCATCATGCTGACCAACTCCCGGGTCACCGAGGACGAGCGGATCCGGGTGCGCGCGTTCATCCCGTTGTTCATCGCCAATGCGGTGTTCTGGTCGTTGTTCCAGCAGATGTTCACCGTGCTGGCCGTCTACTCCGACGAGCGGATGAATTGGTCGCTCTTCGGCTGGACGGCGCCGTCGAGTTGGATCGGCTCCATCGAACCGGTGTGGATCATCGCGCTGTCGCCGCTGTTCGCGCTCATGTGGACCAGGTTGGGCAAGCGGGCGCCGACGACGCCACGCAAGTTCGCCTACGGTGTCATCGGAATGGGCTTGGCGTTCCTGTGCTTCGTGCCACTGGCCGGGACGGAAGGTAGGACGGTGCCGGTGCTTGCCGTCACGGCGATCCTGGCCGTGTTCGCCATTTCGGAGCTACTGATCTCGCCGATCGGGCTGTCGGTGACGACCAAGCTGGCTCCCGAGGCGTTCCGGGCACAGATGATGGCCCTGTACTTCTTCTCCGTCGGTATCGGCACGTCCATGTCGGGCGTGCTCGCCGGTTACTACGACGCCGCGCACGAATTCTTCTATTTCGGCACCCTCGGTGGCATCACCGTGGTGGTCGGGGTCATCGTGCTGGCCCTCACCCCGTGGATCAGCCGCCACATGGAGGGCGTGCACTGAGGCCGCGCGTCAGGGCGTGATGACGGTGTTGTCGTCGAGCTGAGCCGTGGCGGCCACCAGCGCCTGCGCGTCGTCCTGCGATCCGGTGGCGCGCACGCGCAGCAGGAACGGGCCCGTCGGCGACGCGATCAGCATCGTCTTCTGCGCGACGAGCTTCTGGGTGCCCTTGTCGTCATACATGCCGGCGTCCTGGTGGGCCTCGATGCCGCCGAGTTCGCCTCGCCCACCGTCACCCATCGCCTGATAACCGGGCAGGTTCTTCAGCTCGCCGGCGGCGTACTCGTAGATCTTGTCCACCGGCACGTCGGCGCTGAGTTTGGTCAGCACGGCCTGGATGATCGGCGGGTCGGCCGGGTTGGTGGCCTGATCGAACATGATGGCCCAGTAGGGCTTTCCGGGGACGTCGATCGCCTGCTGCCAGCCGGGCGCCACCGGGAAGTCGATCTTGGGCGCACCCGGATCGCCGACGCGGACCGGGGTTTCGGTGACGTTGATCGACTTGAGGTAGTCGGTGATGGTCAGTGCACCCGTGGCGGCCGGAGGGGCCGAGGTGGGTGCCGCGGTGCTCGTCGGCGGTGTCGACGAGGTGGCGGACGCGGTCGACGACGTGACTGACGAACTCGAGGCCTCGGTTGCGGTGTCGGAACCGCAGCCCGCCAGGCCGAGCACGGTGGCGGCGGCAGTGACGCAGACGATCGTCGAGGTTTTCACGGCCACCAGGGTAGGCGCTGCGCCAGCGGCTACGGCCCAGCAGCCAACATCCTGACATCGGAGGTGTTGAGCTTCCTCACACCGGCACCGCGGGGGCCGTCGGCGACAGCTGCGGCAACACGTGTTCGCCGAACGCGTCGATGAAGCCGGCCTGATGGCGGCCGACGAAATGCAGGTACAACTCGTCCCAGCCCTGGTCGATGTAGGCGTTCAGCCATGCCGCATGCCTGCCGAGGTCACTGGAGACCCGCACCGCCTTGGCGACCTGCTCGGGGGTGACGGACGCGCCCACCGCATCGAACGCCTGGGCGGTCTCGAGGTCCCAGCACACCGGCGACGGGAAAACGTTGTTGCGCCACTGGTCATGGGCGATCGCCATGGCCTCGGCTTCGGTGCGTGCCCAGCTGAGGTGGACCTGCAACCGGGCGGGACCGCGCCCGCCGGCGTTGCGATAGGCGTCGAGCACCTTCTGCAAGGCGTCGGGGGGTTGGTTGATGGTGATCAGTCCGTCCGCCCACTCGGCGTGGCGGGCGGCAGTCGCCGGGGTGACGGCGGGTCCGACGAGTTCTGGCACCTGCTCCGGCAGTGACCACAGCTTGGCCCGGTTGACGTGGATCAGTCCGTCGACACTGACCTCTTCACCCTGGAGGAGCCGGCGAATGACGTCGACGCATTCGACGAGGCGCTGGTCGCGGACCTCCTTGCGCGGCCACACCTCGCCGGTGATGCGCTCATTGCAGGCCTCGCCGGAGCCGAGGGCAGCCCAGAACCGGCCCGGGAACATCTCCGCGAGTGTGGCGATGGCCTGAGCGATGATCGCCGGGTGGTAACGCTGCCCTGGCGCGTTGACGACGCCGAACGGCAGGTCGGTGGTGGCCAGCGCCGCACCGAGAAACGCCCAGGCGAATCCGGACTCGTTCTGCCGCTCGCTCCACGGGCTGAAATGGTCGCTCGACATCGCCGCGGTGAAGCCGGCCTGCTCGGCGTGCTGGACATCGCGAAGCAGCTGGCCGGGGGCGATCTGCTCATGGGAACAGTGGAATCCGATGACCGTCATGGCCAGGGCATACCCAATCAGGGGGACCAAAACTTCGGCGTCAACCAGACCCCGGTGCAGCGCCCACCCCGCCCACTACAGCTACCGTGGGGACCCGTGAGTGTTCGCTCCGTTGACCCAGACTTCCTCGAGCTGCCCCGCCGCGCCTTGGCCGACGCGGCGCTTACCGCGGCGGTGCAGGCTGGCGCCAGTTACGCCGACCTGCGTATTCACCGCGTGACCCACGAGCACATCCAGCTGCGCGACGGCGAGCTCGAAAGCGCGGTCGAGAGGCGAGAGCTCGGCCTCGCGGTCCGGGTGATCGTCAACGGCACCTGGGGTTTCGCCTCCCACGCCGAGCTGACACCCGACGTCGCGGCCGAGACCGCACGCCGCGCCGTGTCCGTGGCGACGGCACTGGAGCCGCTGAACGCCGAGCGCATCGAACTGGCCGCCGAACCGGTGTACGCCGACGCGACCTGGGTGTCGAGTTACCTGGTCGACCCGTTCGACGTGCCGACACCGGACAAGATCGGCGTGCTCAGCGAGTACTCGTCACGGTTACTCTCCGCCGACGGGATCGACCATGTGTCGGCCGGGGTCTCCGCTGCCAAGGAGCAGACGTTCTACGCCGACACGTTCGGTTCCTCGATCACCCAGCAGCGGGTGCGGGTGCTGCCGTCGCTGGACGCCATCACCGTCGACCCGGCGGCCGGAACGTTCGATTCCATGAGCACGCTGGCTCCGCCCTACGGCGGCGGTTGGGAGGTACTGGCCGGGGACCAGGTGTGGAACTGGACCGACGAGCTGGCGCAGCTGCCGGTGCTGTTGGCCGAAAAGGTCAAGTCGCCATCGGTGCTCGCTGGTCCCACCGACCTGGTGATCGACCCGTCCAACCTGTGGCTGACAATCCATGAATCCATCGGCCACGCAACCGAATACGATCGGGCGATCGGTTACGAGGCGGCGTACGCCGGCACCTCGTTCGCCACCCCGGACAAGCTCGGCACCATGCGTTACGGCTCGCCGGTGATGAACGTGACCGCTGACCGTACCGTCGAGCACGGCCTGGCCAGCATCGGTTACGACGACGAGGGTGTGCAGGCGCAGAGCTGGGACCTGGTGCGCGACGGCATCTTCGTCGGCTACCAGCTGGACCGGGTATTCGCCCCGCGGCTGGGGCAGCCGCGGTCCAACGGCTGCTCGTATGCCGATTCGCCGCACCACGTTCCGATCCAGCGGATGGCCAACGTGTCGTTACAGCCGTCGGCCGAGGACATCTCCACGGCCGATCTGATCTCGCGGGTCTCCGATGGGATTTACATCGTCGGCGACAAGTCCTGGTCAATCGACATGCAGCGCTACAACTTCCAGTTCACCGGGCAGCGGTTCTTCAAGATCCGCGACGGCCGGATCGAGGGTCAACTGCGCGACGTGGCCTACCAGGCCACGACCACCGACTTCTGGAATTCGATGGAGGCTGTGGGCGGGCCGTCGACGTGGCGCCTCGGTGGCGCCTTCAACTGCGGCAAGGCCCAACCAGGCCAGGTGGCGGCGGTCAGTCACGGATGCCCGTCGGCGTTGTTCCGGGGCGTGAACGTCCTCAACACCCGTGAGGAATCCGGCCGATGAGCGCGGACAGCGAAACGGCCGCAGACAACAAAGGACGGTCAGCATGATTCCCGCACCGCAGGTCGTCGAGATCGCGTTGGCGGCAGCCCTTCAGGGCAGCGGATCCGATGAGACCATCGTCATCGTCACCGACAGCACCGACGCGTCACTGCGCTGGGCGGGCAACTCGATGACCACCAACGGTGTGTCGATCAGTCGCACCACCACGGTGATTTCGGTTGTCCGGCAAGGCGATACCGCTCATGTCGGATCGGTGCAATCCAGCGACGTCGACCCCGAGTCGATTCCGGTTCTGGTGACCGCGGCCCAGCTGGCCGCACGCTCGGCGCCGGAGGCGCGTGACGGCTTCCCGTTGCTCACCGACACCGAAGTGCCCCTCGACTGGGATGAGCCGGGACCGGGCACCGGCGCCGAGGTGTTCGGTTCGGTGGCAGGGTCACTGGCCCGCGGATTCGCCGGTGCCGACCAGCTTTACGGCTTCGCCCACCACGTCGTGGAGACCACCTGGCTGGCCACTTCGACCGGGGTCCGGCGACGCTTCACCCAGCCCACCGGGACGGTGGAGATCAACGCCAAGCGGGCGGGCGCCAGCGCCTGGGCCGGGGTGAGCACCCCGTGGTTCGTCGACGTGCCCACCGACCAGCTGCTCGAAGATCTCACCATGCGGCTCGGATGGGCCTCGCGCACAGTCGAATTGCCTGCGGGTCGGTACGAGACGATCATGCCGCCGTCGACGGTGGCCGACATGATGATCTACCTGGGGTGGTCGATGGACGGCCGCGGTGCGCAAGAGGGCCGCACCGCGTTGTCGGCGCCCGGCGGCGGCACCCGGGTGGGGGAGCGACTCACCGAACTGCCGCTGACGCTGTACTCCGATCCCGTTGCGCCCGGCCAGGAATGCGCGCCGTTCGTGCACACCAGTAGTTCGTCTGAGCGGATGTCGGTGTTCGACAACGGTGTGGTGATCCCACGGGTGGACTGGATTCGCGACGGGGTGATCAACGCGCTGGCCTACCCGCGTGCGGCGGCCGCCGAGTTCGACGCGCCCGTTGCGGTACCGGCATCGAACATGCTGATGACCGGCGGCACCAACGAGTTGGCGGACCTGGTCGCTTCGACCGAGCGTGGCCTGCTGCTGACCACCCTGTGGTACATCAGAGAGGTCGACCCGACCACGCTGTTGCTGACCGGCCTCACCCGCGACGGGGTGTATCTCGTCGAAGACGGCGAGGTGACCGCTGCCGTCAACAACTTTCGGTTCAACGAGAGCCCGCTGGATCTGCTGCGCCGGGCCACCGAGGCCGGCGTCGCCGAGCCGACGTTGCCGCGGGAATGGGGCGACTGGGCCACTCGCGCGACGATGCCGAGCCTGCGGATCCCTGATTTCCACATGTCATCGGTCAGTCAGGCGCAATAGGTTCGGAGTTTTCCCTTTTCGCGGCGCGGGTATAGGCCTCCTGCACCAAAGACCAGGAGGAGACCGTATGAGGACATCAGCCAGGACCGGATTTGCCTTGTTCACCGGCGCAGCTGCCATGACGCTGCTCGTGGGATGCGGAAGCAGTGGTGACAGCGAGGAATCGTCCACCGAGACCAGCACCACGACCAGCGAAGAGACATCAACCACCACGACGACGACGGCACCGGCGACCACGCCTGCGACCCCGGCGCCGGGTGGCGATGAAGGTGTGCCCGGTGGTCCGACGGGTGGTGGTGTGCCCGGTGGTCCGACCGGTGGCGGTGGCCCTGAGGGCGGCGGCGGCGGTGTACCCGGCGGTCCCACCGGTAGCGGTGGCCCCGGGGGCGGCGGCGGCGGTGTGCCCGGCGGTCCCACCGGTAGCGGTGGCCCCGGAGGCGGTGGCGGCACCATTCCCGGTGTCGGCGGCGGCAGCGGCGGCCCGGAAGGCGGCGGCGGCTGTGTCGGCGACCTCTGCGTGACCGTCCCGGCCCCGTAGTCAACGCACCTCAGCTCAAAATTTGTCACCGAGCGCCCAGCTTGGTGCGGATCTCCGTAGACCCGTGCCAGGTTGGGCGCTCGGCCTGTTCTGGGCAGGGCGCATCCGGTCACGTCGTCGGCGCTGACGGCCGGCCACGTAGGTTACTCGCCAAACAGCCTGTGAAGACAGGACTTTCATGGTCTGCTGCGTCGCCAGAGTGAGGTTGGTGCCGTGAGGCGCACCGGCTCAAAATAAGGTTTGTCCGAAAGTGCGCCCAAATGTGGGCGGTGTGACACGATGGCCGAACTCCTGACGGACTGTCCGCAGTCCCAGCGGAGCGTCATTGTCAATGACGGGGGCTTGTCATCGAGGGGTAAAAGATGTGTGCCGCAATCTATGTCGGCCGCGTGGGGGGACTAGCGGTAGCGCTCGGAGTCGGATTCGCCGTGTTCACCGGCCAGGGAATGGCCCAGGCAGACACCTCCGACACCGACTCGTCGAGCACCTCGTCCTCGGAGTCCGCGGACGCAACAGACAAACGTGAGACCGCGAAGCCATCCGGGTCCGATCCGACACCCAAGGACGAGAACACCGAGCCCGACCTCAAGCCAGACACCGGCCCCACCGCCGCACCGGTGTCCTCGAAGCCCGACAAGTCGCAAGACAAAAACGACCAGGTGCGACGATCGTCGTCGACCCGATATTTCGGCTCGGCGCGGACTTCCCGTCGCACCGTCGAAGCCGAAGCGCCCGAGGCGCCGGAACCGAAGGCGGTCGAACGCCCTGCCCGCACCGTCGAGGACGTCGTCGAGAAGGACACCAAGCCGGTAGCGGAGCCGGCGTTCCGCACCAGTCAGACCATCGAAACCACCCGGGCCGTCGAAACCGCAGTACAACGCACGCCGACGCCCGCCGAGCCCAGCGTCGCTCCCGTGGCGCGCATGATCACCCGGGTACTGAGCAGCGTCGGACTCACCCCGTCGGCGCCGGCGGTTCCGACCGCACCTCAGCAGTCGTCGCTGCTGCTGGCACTGGCGGCGATGGGCACCCGTCGCGAGGTCGAGGCCCGCCCGCTCAGCTCCCAGGCGACGGCGGCTCCGCTGGCGGCAGCGGCGGTCACCACCCCGGCGACCACCCGGATCGGCTGGTTGACCGGCGCCAACAGCATCAATGAAACAGTGAAACGGTTCGGGATCGCAGGCACCGACGTCGGCGTCATGTGGGACAACGGTGTCACCAAGGACAATCCGGCCACCAGCATCGTCGAACAGCGGCAGGTGCTCATCGCATTCGGTGACACGTTCAGCGGCGCCGGAATGTCCGGCGTGTGGCGAAACAATGTACTGCTGCGCAGCGCCGACAATGTGCTGGGCAACGGGCTGTACGTGCCCAACGGCATCATCCACGACCCCGGCGCCTTCAGCGGTTCGCCGATGACGGACCCGAACTTCGCCCGCGAGATCATCGGCAAGTACGGCTATGCCGTCGGGTCGGAGGTGACGATCATCCCGACCGCGGCGATCGCGGTGCCCGGTGCGGGTGCCAACGGGGCCACCCGGCAGTACGTGAACTTCATGTCGGTGCGGTCCTGGGACACGCCGGGCAAGTGGACCACCAACTACTCGGGCATCATCTGGAGCGACGACAACGGCCAGAACTGGCGCGTGGTGCCCTCGTCGTCCATCAGGCCCGCCACGGCCGGCCGCTCGACCATGCCCTTCGTCTCTGGAAACCAGAACTTCCAGCAGGGCGCCTATGTCAGGCCAGCGGCCGGGTCGGCGGACGCGGCAGCGGGCTGGGTCTACTCCTATGGCACGCCGGCGGGCCGCAGCGGCACCATCTTCGTGTCACGGGTCAATGAGAAGCAGCTGTTGGACCAGACCAAGTACGAGTACTGGAACGGCACGTCGTGGGTGAAGAACAAGCCGTCGGCGGCGACGCCCGTGCTGCCGGGCACCACCACGTCAAGCTTCTTCGGGTTGGTGAAGACGACGACGTACCCGTCGGCGGGGGAGATGTCGGTGCAGTACAACCCGTACCTGAAGAAGTACGTGATGTTCTACACCGACAGCGGCAACAACGTGGTGATGCGGACGTCGGCGACGCCGCAAGGCACCTGGTCGACGGCGAAGACGCTGGTGACGTCCTCGCAGTACCCGGGCCTGTATGCGCCGATGATCCATCCGTGGTCGGGGTCGACACTGTTGAAGAAGGCGGACGGTGCGGCTGAGGACCCGCAGATGCTGTACTGGAATCTGTCGCAGTACATCGAGTACAACGTGGCGTTGATGCGCACCGATCTGAGCCGGGTGTAGCGCACGCCCGGCGGGCGACGATAGGACTGATATGAAGCGTGTGGCGGCAGTGGTCATCGCGGTGACGGCGTTGGCGCTCGCCCCGGTGGCAGCAGCGGAACCCACCCCGCAACCGGGCACCCCGTGCCCGGCTCCCGACGCGTTGACCAAGCTGCCGGACCGGAGCGTTCTGACGTGCAGCGCCGGCACGTGGGCGCCCTTTGCCAACCCGTACCCGTTCAGTGAGATTTGGCAGAGCTACGGCTCCGGCATCACCCTGCACGGGCAGGGGTTGCGCAACCCCGAGATCATGTCGGGTGCGTGGGTCGGCACGCCGTTGGATCCGGCCGCGGTCTGCGGGGTCGAGCAGGCATCGGTGGTCGCCGCGGGTGAGGTCGGTCCGACGCAGGCCAGCACCGGCCAGCCGGGCCAACCGCTCGACTTCCAGGTGCTCCCAGTCGTTTTCAAGATCACCCTCAGCGGTGACTGTCTCTGGCGCAAGGTCGGCTGAGACTCAGCTGTCCTTGGGCCGGGTGGCGGTGAATGTCACTGTCACGGTGTCGGCCACCCGCAGCGAACCCATCATCATCGAGAACGGTTTGATTCCGAAGTCGGACTGGCGCACCGCGGAGCTGGTCGACAGTTCCCAGAAGTCTCCACTGTCGGTGACGGCGACGTCGAGGCAATGGTCGCGGCGGCGGCCGTGAATCTGCAGTGTGCCGGTGAGCCGGAAGCCGGCCTCGGTCGGTTCGACGGTGTTCGCGTCGAACCTGATCTCGGGAAAACGGTTCGCTCCCAACGTCTTCAGCGCATTGGACCGGGCCAGCACCCGCTCTGGTGCCGACAGCGGTGTTACCCCACCTTCACCGTCGTCGATGGCCAGTGAGTTGACGTCGGCGCGCAATGTGAACGCTGACGGCTGGTCACCGTCCCAGCTGACCTCGGCGTGCCAGGTCTTGATCGTGATCGTCAGGCGGTGACCCATCCGGGCGGCGACCCCGTCCACCCCGGTGAGCACCTGCAATGTTCCGTCAGAGTCGCCGAAGCGCCACACCGTGCTCATCGGATTGACCGTACCGGGCGGGATGAATCGGCGAACTGGTCGCCTGAGCTACCTCACATGGCCGGCAAAGAAGTTCGCCGAGTCCACCGAAGCGTCGAAGGCGCGGGTGGTGCGCCCGACCTGCTGCTCGGACAGTACCGTCGGCGCGCCCGGCCAGGTGTGGCCGCCGCCTTCGACGCGGGTGAACACCACATCGGCCCCGTCAGCGCAGGCCGAGCTGGAGCGCAACGACCGCATTCCGTCGCCGTTGTCAGGCAGCGCCACCTCGGCGGGTGGCCGGCAGCCGTTGATGTTGCGCCACCTGTCGGCCATCGCCTGGGCCGGCACGACGGTGGACCCGCCGCCGCGGCCGAGCATCGGGCCGCCGTTGAACGGCACCACCGGGTCAGCGGTGCCGTGGGTGGCCATCACTGCGACGGGCTCAGATGGCGCGCACCCCACATTCGTGCCCAGGGTGCCGTCGACCGGGGCGATGGCGGCGAACAGATCCGCCCGCTGGCAGGCCAGCCGGTTGGCCATGAACGCCCCGGCCGACAGCCCGGTGGCGTACACCCGGTTGGGATCGATGCCGAAGTCGGCGACCAGCTTCGTGACCAGCGCGGAGATGAACCCCACGTCGTCGATACCCTGCCGGTCAGGTGTGGACGCGCCGCGCCCGTCGGCCCAGCTGTAGTCGATCCCGTCGGGATAAGCGACAACAAATCCGTGAGCGTCGGCGATCGCGTCGTAGTGTGTCAGCGCCGCCTGCCCGGCGCCGGTGCCGCCCGCGGAGTGCAGGTTGATCACCAGACCCGTGGGCTTGCCCGGTGGTACATGCACGGTGTAGGTCCGTGGCAGGCCGCCGAAATCGAAGTGTGCCGCCGCGAACGGCTCCGCCGATGCCGGTGTCGCCGCCGTGAACCCGGCCAGGACGCAGAGTGTTGCGGCCAACACCCGAGCTCTGCTGGCAAACAAATGGTGTCCCAAAGCGTTCCCCCCGCTGAGGTGGTCGGGCGTCCTCGTGACGCTAGTGCCCGTAACTTGTGCCCCGCTGTCGTTTCGGTGAAACACGTTGCAGTGTTACGCCCCACCGAGCAGATTCAGCACACTGTCCACTTCCTCCTCAGTGGTCGCCCAGGAGCAGACGAGTCGGTAGATCGGCCGCAGCGGATCCGGGGCGTGCAGGGCATAGTGCCCGGCGACCTTGGCGTGGGTGGGTGGGTCGAGGACGACGAAGACTTCGTTGGCCTCGGTGGGTGAGGCCAACTGCAGGCCGAGACGGGTCAGGCCGGTCGACAGCCGAGCGGCCATGGTGTTGGCGTGCGCGGCGAGCTCGAGCCAGCGACCGTCGGTGAACAGCGCCTCGAATTGGGCGGAGACGAAGCGGTGCTTGCTGGGCAGATGGCCGAGCTGTTTCTGCACGAAGTTGATGCCGTCGAAGAGTTCGGGCCGGCGGACCAGGATCGCGTCCCCGAACAGCAGGCCGTTCTTGGTGCCGCCGACGGAGATGATGTCGGCGTCGGCAATCGCCTCCAGTGGCGGGACACCCAGGGCGGCGATCGCGTTGGCGATGCGGGCCCCGTCGACGTGCACCAGCAGATCATTGGCGTGGGCGGTGTCGACGAAGTGTTTGATGGCCTGCGGTGTCCAGAGCCGGCCGTTCTCGGTGGACTGGGTGATGGTGACGATGGTGGGCTGCGAGTGGTGCACCGGGCCGCGCCGGCTGGCGACCCTGTCGAGTTCGGCTGGGTCGATCAGCCCGTCGTCGCTGGGCAGGACGGTGAGCATGGCACCGGAGACACGGGCGGGCCCGCCGGCCTCGTCGACGAGGACGTGGGCGATATCGCTGCACAGGATGGTGTGCCAGGGCCGGGTGGCCGCCGTCAGCGCGATGACGTTGGCCCCGGTGCCGGTGAGTGCGAACAGCACCTCGGCCTCGGGGGAGTCGAACTCGTCCCTGATCAGCGCTGCCGCGCGTGCGGTTACCTCGTCGTCGCCGTAGGACGAGGCGTTGGCATTGTTGGCGGCGATCACCGCCTCCAGGATCGCGGGATGCGCCGGCGCGGAGTTGTCGGAGGTGAAGGCGTTGGAGAAAGTCACCCCCGCCATCATGTCAGGATTCGGCGTCCGAGGTCAGGCGGCGGGATCGGTGAGATGATGCCGTCGTGGCAGAGTCACCCGATGTGGAGCAGGCGCGCGTTCTGCTCACTGCACTCGAAGAACACATAGTGCGGGTGTCCCGGCTGATCGAGAAGGCCGAGCGGGGCCGGTCCTCGCAGGCCAGGGTCTCCCAGAGTGAACGGGCGTTGCGTCGCGATCTGTACGAGGCGCACCGCCACGTGGAACGCCTCCACCAGAGGTTCCCGGAGACCCGTCGGCCGGGTTGAGCTGCCTCAGTTGGATTTTGGGTTGTCAGGTGGCATGTCGGCGGACAGCGGTGCCGTCGCCGGCGAGAGCGCGTAGGCGCACGAACAGTCCCGCGCTGGCAGGCGAGCCTCGGGATCGGACCTTGCGGTGCGGTCGTGGCGGCGGCGCGTACAGCGCGTGCGGGTCACCGGCGAGTGCTGCGCGCATCTGGACTGCGCTGGGGAAGCGGCGTGCGGGATCGCGCGCCACGGCCCGGTCGATGACGCCGGCGAGGATGGGGTGGACGTCGTCGCGCAGGGCGGCTACCGGCGGTACCGGGCCGGTGGTGATGGCGCGAACGAGTGCGGCCGGGGTGTCCTCGGGGAAGAGATGGTGGCCCAGCAGGGCCTCGTAACCCATGACCCCGACAGCGTAGAGATCGTCGTCAGCGGAAGGTGTTGCGCCGGAAACGCTTTCGGGACTCATGTAGGCGAGGGTGCCGATGATCTGACCGATCTGAGTGCGTGCGCTGTCGCCGGTTTTGGCGATGCCGAAGTCGGCGACCTTCATGGTGTCACCGGGGGCGGACATCAGGATGTTGGCCGGTTTGATGTCGCGGTGCAGTACTGCGGCGCTGTGAGCGGCGGCCAATCCGCCCAGGACGTCGTTGAGCATGGACCAGACCAGATCCGTCGGCATCGGGCCCTGCTCGATCAGGTCCGCCAGCGTCGGGCCGGGCAGGCGTTCCATGATGATGAACGGAGTGCCGTCGTGTTCACCGTAGTCATGGACGGCGACGATGTTCGAATGACACAAGGACGCGGCGGCCCGGGCCTCGCGCTCGAAGCGGCGCCGCACCTCGGGCTGCGCCTGTAAGGCCGGGTGCAGCACCTTCACGGCGACATTTCTCTGCAGTAGCTGGTCCCACCCGTCGTGAACCTCGGCCATGCCGCCGCACCCCAGCAGGCCGCACAGTTCGTAGCGGCCTACCAGCAGTTCATGACCTAACACCTTTAAGGCATTACCGGGATTCCAATGGCTAAACGAAGGTGAGCAGGTCAAATTTTTTCTGTCCGCACGACGGGCGTGGGGCTGCGGTGCGTCATTGGTAGGTAAGGCGGGCCTTCTTTTCCGCGTACATCAATTCGTCTGCGCGGGCGAGCAATTCGTCGACGGTGCTGGAATCGGTGGCGGGTATCCGCATCAGGCCGATGCTGGCCGACAGTTGGTAGGCCCGGGCCGCGGTCTCGTTGACCCGCCGCAACTCCTCGACGAACCGGGCTCGAAGCTGCGCCGGGTCGGCGTCGGGATCGGTGACCAGGAAGCAGAACTCGTCGCCCCCGATGCGGGCCACGATGTCGGATTCGCGCAGCGTGGCCCGCAGCACCGTGGCGACGTCGATGATTGCGGCGTCCCCGACGACGTGACCTTGATTGTCGTTGACCTGCTTGAGGCCATCGACGTCGACGAAGGCCAGCAGGCAGCTGCGGCCATCACGCCGCGCCGCCGCCAGCGCCAGGTGGGCGTGGAAGTAGAAGCCGCGTCGGTTGCTGATGCCGGTCAGGTCATCGGTGACGGAAATCTTACGGATCTCCTCGTTCGCCTGCTCCAGCTCGGCGGTGCGGTCGCGGACTCGTTGTTCCAGCTCGGCGTAGATCTGGACGTTCTCCATGGCGATGGACGTCGCGTCGGCCAGTGCCTGCAGCAGCGAGATCTCCTGCTCGGAGGGCTGCCGCTCATGGGCCCAGTAGTTGCCGATCGCGCCGACCGGATCGAGCTTGCGGATCGGCACCATCACCAGGCTCTTGACGAACGTCGGGCGGTACGCGACGTGCGGGATGCGGTCGTCGACGTAGATGTCGGGGATCACGGCGGCCTCGCGGTTGAGCATCGCCCAACCGCTGATGCAGATCTGCATCGGGAAGCGGCTGCCCTTCCACAGTGGCTCGATGGCGTCTTCGTCGGCGTAGTAGCACTGGTCGTTGTCACGCAGGACGAAGGTGGCGCCGTCACAGCCGGTCAGTTCCCGCGCCGCGGTGCGGACGATCTGCTGGACCTCGGGAAGGCTACGGGCCAGCGACAGGTCGACGACCGCCGCCAGGAGGCGCTCCATTCCGCGGATGTAGGCGGCGTCGGCAAACTCCGGAGACGGCGCGATCGGCATCGGCACCAAGCTCTCAACGCTCATCCACACCCCCGTGCGAGACCTGGTACCCCAGGCTGCGCGGCCGGCGCAGTGAGTGGAGCCTACAACGGGTACGGCAAAGCGGCAGGTGAACCGGAGATGTGCTTCACGCCTTTCGCGGATTGCGGTGAGCCAGAGGCTGACTCGGGTGCCGTTCTCGGCGAGGACATGCCCGGCTGCCAGTGCGCTTTTCGGCCCGTGCGCGGTGGCGGGTGTTACCGTCGGACCGTCCCACCACGGTGCTCTGCTCGCCCGCACATCTGGAGAACCATGCGTACAGCCGGTGCACGTCCGCAATCCGCTCTCTGGCTCATCATTTCCCGGTGTCTTGCGGTGGCGACCGTCGGTGTTGTGGTCGTGCTGTTCGTCACCGCAGGCGCCGTTGTGCAGGTCCAGCGGTTCTTGGACATCCACGGGTACGCGGCTATTGCGTTGCACGTGTTCTCCGGCGCACTGTCGTTGTCGCTTCTTGCCCTGGCATCGCAGCGAAAACACGGATGGTGGGCCGCAGGTCTGGCCGTGGTGCTGTTTGCGTACTCGTTTGTCCAGGCGTATCTCGGCAAGACGGCCAGCCTCTACATGCACATCCCGGGATCGCTCATGGTCGCCGCCGCGTCGATCTCGTTGGCGGTCTGGCTGTTGGCGCAGCGGGTCGACGGGCGGAGCGGATCACCGGTGCGCTGACGGCACACCCGATTGGCCGGCCGTGGACTGGAATCGCCTGCGATAGGCGCTGGGGGTGATGCCGAGTTCGCGTTGGAACAACCGCCGCATCGACTCGGGGGACCCGATACCGGCCCGCTCGGCGACGACCTCCACGGGAGCGTGCCCGCCGGTGAGCATCGCGCACGCCGCCTCGAGGCGGGTGCGGTCGACGAAATGTTGTGGGGTGTGGCCGGTTTCGGTGAGGAACAGCCGGGTCAGGTGGCGGGGGCTCACGCCGCTGCCGGCGGCGAGTTTCTTCAATGAGTGGTCACCGGCAGGGTGGCTGGTGACGGCGTCCATCGCCGCGCGCACCACCGCGTTGTCGGTCGGCAGCGCCTCCAGTCGCACACTGAACTGGGATTGATCACCCGGCCTGGCCATGAACACCACCAGGTCCTGGGCCACCTCGCGGGCCAGGGCAGGTCCGTGATCCTTCTCGATCAGGGACAGGGTCAGATCGATTCCGGCGGTGATTCCGGCAGAGGTGACGAACGGACCGTCGGTGACGAACAACGACGCCGCGTCCACGGCTACGTCAGGGAAGCGAAAGGCCAACTGCCTGGCCAGTTTCCAGTGGGTGGCGGCTCTGCGTCCGTCGAGCAGACCGGTTGCGGCAAGGGGGAAGGCGCCGGCGCAGATCGACACCGTGCGCCGGCTGCGTAGCGCCAGCGCACGGGTTGTGGTGATGAGCTGCTCATCGCTGATGGTGGCCTGCCAATTCGGCGCGCCCGGGATGAGCAACGTGTCGATCTCGGTAGGGACGTCGGCGGCGCGCATGTCGGCGCCGAGGCGGGCGCCGGAGCTGGCGACGACATCATGGCCGGTGGTGGAGGCGTGGATGATGCGGTACCCGGCGCCGTTGGTGTTGGCGGAGGCGAAGGCGTCCACGGGGCCGGTCACGTCCAGCATCTGGATGCCGTCGTAGAGCAGGACCACCACCAGGTGCTCCGGGTGTGCGGGCGGTGCGGTCGTCATGGCTGGTCAGCCCGTCTCGGGGATGTCCACATGTGGGGCTTTTCTGGCGTCATTCGCCGACGCGCAGTCAGCGGGACGGCGGGATATTCGTAGCAACGGAAGTTCACTGCTGGGAAAGGACGAAGAAAATGTCGGATGTGATTGCGGGAGTGCGTATTCCCGACAGCGCGCTGGTCTCCGAGGCCACCGAGCTGATTCGCGACACCACCAACGAGCTGCTCTTTCATCATTCTCGGCGGGTCTTTCTGTTCGGCAGCCTGCAAGCCCGCCGGCTGCAGATCACCCCCGATCCCGAGCTGCTCTACATCGCGGCGTTGTTTCACGATACCGGGCTGGTGGCGCCCTACCGGGGAACCGAACAGCGCTTCGAGATGGACAGTGCCGACGCGGCCCGTCAGTTCCTGACCGCGCACGGGTTCTCCGCTGCCGAGACCAACGTGGTGTGGACGGCGATCGCGCTGCACACCACCCCAGAGGTGCCCTACAAGCTGGATCCGGTGATCGCCGCGACCACCGCCGGAGTCGAGACCGACGTGCTGGGGATCAACCTGGAATCAATCAACCCCGAGGAGATCGCCTCGGTCACCGCGGCGCATCCGCGCCCGCACTTCAAAACCGAGATCCTGCAAGCCTTCAACGACGGTTTCAAGGACCGCCCGGATACCACTTTCGGCACGGTGAATGCCGACGTCCTCGAACATTTCATTCCCGGCTTTCACCGCACCAACTTCGTGGATGTCATCAAGAACTCTGCGTGGCCGGAGTGACGGGGAGCGGTCCCACATCGGACTGCCGACCCGGCGCCCGTGCGGCGTGTTGCTGTCCCGGGCCGAGTCCGCGGCGGGCCGCGAGCGCGTCGGTGATGGCGCCGGTGGTGAAGCCATACACCGCCTTGTGCAACACGTCGATCGCCAGCTCTTTCCGGGGCCACGTCTGCGGTGGTGCACCGACGCCGGTGGCGTTTTCCAGGATCTGATCGTTGGTCAAGCGCAGCACGGTGAATTTCGCCGAGGCCAGGGGCCCGCGGAGACCGACCTCGGACATCACCGCGCGCAGGATGCCGAGCAGTGCGCCCTGGCCGTAGTGCATCACCCAGTTCAGCACGAGGGGGTGCCGGGTGGGCTGCTCCGGCATGCGGGTCAGCCTCGCGAGTGTCTGTGCCGGCACGTAGGAATTGGGCCGCCCGGTGAAGCGCTGTTCGATCTTCTCTGCCAGCGTCATCACCACCACGCCCGCGGTGCCCGCCACCAGGCCTTCCCACAAAACGTTTCTCGACATGGGCGGCGGGTACCCGAGCCCGACCCCACGAAACGACCAGAGTCAAAGGCTGATGACTACCAACCGAACCCACCACGCCCCTGCCGTTCGACAATCGGTGGTCAGCGCAGCGGTATTGGGTGTGGCCTTGATGGCCGCGATCGACGAGATCGTTTTCCACCAGATTCTGGGCTGGCACCACTTCTTTGACCGCTCCACCCCGACGGTCGGGCTGCTGTCCGACGGGCTGCTGCACACCGCCGAACTGCTGCTGTTGGTGGGCGGGTTCGTGGTGTTGGCCGATCTGCGACGGCGACAGGCGTTGGCGGTCCGGCACTTCTGGGCGGCGTTGCCGCTCGGGCGGGTGGGTTCCAGCTGTTCGACGGGGTGATCGATCACAAGGTGCTGCGCACCCATCAGGTGCGCTACGACGTCGAGCTGCTGCCGTATGACCTCGCGTGGATCGGGAGCGCGGTGGTGCTCCTGGTGCTGGGTGCGGTGCTGATGGTGCGGGCGCGGAAGGCGTAAAAACCGGTGCTGCACCATCATTCGGACGTCAATGCCCTGCCCGTCATCGTGGCGGTGGCAGCGGTGGTGCCGGCGGCCGCGTATCTGGTTGCGGCGTACCGGTTGCGCGGCCGGGGTGACACCTGGTCGCGGTGGTACGACGTGTCCTTCGTGGCGGGATGCGCCACGATTGTCGTCGCGGTGTTGCCGTTGCCCGGTGCGATGTTCACCGCGCACATGATCACGCACCTGATGACGGGTATGGTGGCGCCGCTGCTGCTGGTGCTGGGCCGACCAATCACACTGGTGCTGCGGGTTTTACGACCCGGACCGGTGCGGCGCGCGGTAGTGGCGGTGGCGCATTCCGTGCCCGTCGGTGTGCTGGTGGCCCCGCCGGTGGCAGCCATCCTGGATCTCGGCGGCCTGTGGGTGCTGTACCGCACGCCGTTGTTCTCGGCGATGCATCACCAGCCGGCGTTGTCGGCGGTGGTGCACCTGCATGTGTTCGCGGCCGGGGTGTTGTTCAGCTTCGCGATCTGTCAGGTCGACCCGACCCGCCGGCGTTATGGATTCGGCCTGCGGGCCACCACGCTGCTGCTGGCCGGGGCGGCCCATGCCGTGTTGGCCAAGGGCCTGTACGGCTTCCCGCCTCCCGGTAGCGATATCGCGCTGCCGGATCTGCACGCCGGCGCCCAGGTGATGTACTACGGCGGCGACGTCGTGGAAATCGCCTTGGCCACGGTGCTCGCTGTCCAGTGGTACGTCGCGGTGGGACGCACCCGCGCACGCGCGGCCCGTCGCGCCGACTACCCGGTCGCCGGTAGCTGAGCGCCGGTGGCCAGCTCGGCGTACTGCCGCATCAGTCGCAGGGCGGTCGCCCGGTCCAGCGCCGGGTCGCGCGCGACGATGCGGTAGCCGAAGTAGTCCTCCATGGACATCAGCGTCATGGCGATATCGCGGGCGGGGGAGCCGAGGCGGAATGCTCCGGCGTCGGCGCCGGCGGTGAGTAGGTCGGTATAGAGGTCGACCTGGCGGTGGTAGATGCCCTGGATGTCGTGGCGCTGGTCGAGCTCGAAGCCCGCGGCCAGCACGGCCCGCCAGATCGCGCGCCACTCGGCGTCCTCGGGGCCGCTCGGCAGACCTGCGGCGATGGTCAGCGCCAGCTGGGCGCGCGCGTCATCGGTCTGGGTGGCCAGGGCCAGGCGGGCGTCGTAGAACCGGTCATCAGACCGCAGCGCCAGCTCGCTGAGCAGTTCCGGCATGTCCTTGAAGTAGTAGCGCACGGCATTGGTGGTCAGCCCCAGCTCAGCGGCCACGTCGGCCAGCTTGAGGGTGGCCAGGTCGTGGCGCTCGATCAGATGGATGGCCGCGTTCAGGATCTCGCCGCGCCGTTGCACCTGCCGGTTGGGCCGTGCCATAGCTCCCCCGTCCCGGTTGCATTCACGCCCACCCGGGCGCATAGTTCTTTTCCCCTTACGAAAATAACCCGTGAACGAGAAGACACCAATGCGTGCCAGAGATCTAGGCGTGGTCATCGGGGAACACCCCACCGGGCCCCACAACGCCATCACCGATGTGGCCGGCGTGCGCGTCGGCTACACCACCCTCAATGCCGACGGCCCGCCAGCGGTGCACACCGGCGTCACCGTCGTCATCCCGCATGACGACATCTGGTCCGAACCGGTGTTCGCCGGCAGCCACCGGCTCAACGGCAGCGGCGAGCTCACCGGCCTGGAGTGGATCCGCGAGTCCGGCGAGCTCACCACCGCGATCGCGCTGACCAACACCCACAGCGTCGGCGTGGTGCGCGACGCACTGGTGGCCGAGCAGGTGCGGGCCCGCGGCGACGGCGTGTACTGGTCGCTGCCCGTGGTGGGGGAGACCTACGACGGACTTCTCAACGACATCAACGGCTTTCACGTCCGTCCCGAACACGTGCAGTCCGCGTTGGCTTCCGCCTCCGGTGGTGCGGTGGCCGAAGGCAATGTCGGCGGCGGCACCGGGATGATCTGCCACGGGTTCAAGGGCGGCACCGGCACCGCCTCGCGTGTCACCGCCACGTCAACGGGCTCCTACACCGTCGGGGTGCTGGTGCAGGCCAATCACGGCCGCCGCGAACGCCTTCGGATCAACGGCCTGCCCATCGGCGAATGGATCAGCCCGGCCGAGGTGCCGTTGCCCGACTATCCGAAGCAGTTCGAACCGGGTTCCGGATCGATCATCGTCATCGTCGCCACCGATGCGCCGCTGCTGCCGCATCAGTGCGCGCGGTTGGCGCAGCGGGCGTCGTTGGCCGTGGGACGGTTGGGCGGCACCGGCGAGCAGTACAGCGGTGATCTGATGCTGGCCTTCGCCACCGGCAACCGCGGCATCCCGCCCTACTCCTGGGATGAGGACGCCGAGGTCTGCCGGCCCGAGGTGCCGCTGAAGATGGTGGCCCCGCAGCTGATGACCCGGTTGTTCGACCTGACCATCGAGGCCACCGAAGAGGCAATCGTCAACGCCCTGGTCGCTGCGGAGACCGTGACCGGCCACAACGGTTACACCGCGCACGCGCTTCCGCACGACCTGCTTGGTGCTCAGTTCCAGGAGAACCTCTGACGTCTATTGCGCCGGCCAGGGACCGCCGGCTGACCGGGCACCTCGGCCCCGTCGGCATCGTCTTCAGGGTGGTCGCCGCGGCCGCGCCCGGTGACCGTGATCGGCGGCAACATGCCCCTGGCCATGATCCTGTTACTCGGGCTGGCCGTCGGCGCGCTCGTCTGGCAGCCCTCGAAGCCGCTGGCTCAGAGTCCTCTGGACTGACTGCTTGGCGCTTGCCCGCGCCCGCATGCGAAAATGACGGCCGCGCGCAAGCGCTGAGGGGCGGTAGCTCAGTTGGTTAGAGCCGGGGACTCATAATCCCTTGGTCGCGGGTTCGAGCCCCGCCCGCCCCACCAAGTTTTACCAGTTCAGAGTATGTATGCAGCACTGCTAGCGAGTTAGCTGTACTTTTGTGGTCCGCTCACAGTCCGCTCGGTAGTCTCGTGTTATGGCAATTCAGGCACGGGTCGAGGACCGCTGGCACCGTCCCGCACGCAAGGGCGAGAACGTCCCTTACCCCGCCGACAACCCGGTTGGCTCGTGGTGCATGGAGCCCAAGCACGGACCGACCGCCGCCCTCGTCACGACCGCCCGTCACGGGCAGGGGCGGCGCTGGCTGGCCCGATGGGTGGACGCAGAGGGACAGGAACGGTCGAGAGCGTTTGACCGCAAGGCTGAAGCGCAGACCCTCGTCAGAAAGATGACAACGGACATCGTCTCCGGCACCTACGTGGATGCCCGCCGTTCAGCTGTCAGTCTCGGCACCGTGGCCGAAGAATGGTTCGCCACCGTCAAGCCGAAGTTGAAACCGTCAACGGTGGGCGGGTATCGCTCTGTGCTGGACATGAGGGTCCTCCCCAAGTGGCAGGACGTGAAGCTGGCGGACATCACCCACGCTGATGTTCAGGCGTGGGTCACGTGGATGAGTAGCAACCCGGAATCTCGACAGCTTCGGACCACGGACCCCGAGAGGCGGACGGTGAAGCCAGCGCCGCTGTCGGCCTCCAGCACCATCCACGCCCACCGCGTCCTGAAACAGATCCTGGCCTATGCCGTCCGCACCAAACGGTTGGCGGCTAACCCCTCCGAGGGCATCACCTTGCCAAGGTTGGTGCACCGCCCGGATACCGCCCTGACCCACGAACAGATCAGGGCTCTTGTCGCTGCCGCTGGAGACGCGGGACCCGTCCTGTTGGCGTTGGCGTACACCGGGTGCCGGTTCGGTGAGCTGGCGGCGCTGCGGGTGGGTGATGTGGACGTGAGCCGTCGCCGCATCACCATCAGCAAGGCAGTCGCACAGGTGGCCGGTGTCGGACTTGTGGAGGACACCACCAAGACTCACCAGGTGCGCACAGTGCCGATCCTGACCACGGGGCTGGCGGAGGTGTTGACAAAGGTCACGGCGGGACGTGATGCCGCTGAGTATCTGTTTCCGGGCACCAACGGGGAACCCATGCGCAACGGTTACTTGCGGTGGCGGTATGACCAGGCGTGCAAGTCCATCGGCCTCACTGGCGTGTCCATCAAGACGCTGAGGCATAGCGCGGGATCGTTGGCGCTGGCCTCAGGGGCCTCTGTTGTGACCGCGCAACGGCTGCTAGGTCACAAGGACCCCACTACCACGTTGCGGGTGTACTCGCACATGCTTCCCGATGACTTCGACAACCTCGCAGAGGCGATGGACAAGGCGTCAAAGGTCGCGCCTTAAGGCGTACGCACTGGAGTTGATGGAGTTGCGAATCGCCGATAGCTGCAGGTAGCGACGACTTTCGGAGATCAGAATGCCACTAAAATGTGCCCGCATTTTGTGTGTGTTGATGGAGTTCCATTGTGGCGCGGATACTTTCAGCTCCCTATCCTGGGGCCAACGGAAGAACAACGCACGGGAACGATACGGGCGTCAAGCGGCTCACGCCGACTACACTGAAATTGTTACCGCACCAGATCTTCCGGCCCACGGAAGAAAGGTGTATTTGTCGTGTCCGAACGGCTGACGCTCAAAGAGGCGTCCGAGTATCTGCGAGTTCCGGTTGGGACTCTGCGCTGGTTCCGCCAATGTGGGACTGGCCCAACGTCATACGTCTTAGGCAGACGCGTATTTTATGACCCAGCCGACCTGGAACGGTGGGTGGATGCGCAGAAGGTTGCCACCCGCCGGGGTGATTCCCAGTGACCGTCGATGGCTTTGACCGTCCACACACGATGGTAGTGGACTACCTCAACACTGAGATCCGGCTGGAGGTTGTAGTGGTAACCGCCAATGATTGTGTGGGGCTGAATATCTGCGAATTAGAAAACGGATTGCTGGGCGATGTGGTGGGCACCGTGGGCAGCCTTCAGCCGCACGAAGCGCGACGGCTTGCCGAGATTCTGTTACACGCAGCCGATATAGCGCAGGCAGCCGGTGACGACTGGACGGCCCATCCGGCGGAGGGCGCGCCTGATGGAATGTAAACCGCGAGCGACGGCCAAACGGGCGAAACGTCAACCGCCATGGTTTCAAATGTCAACCGTCACGGTTTCAAGGAATCGGCTCTACCAGCAGGAATGCAATTCCACTCTAGAGTCTCTCTCTAACGGTCAACCATTGTGGATTTTTCCGTGGGCAAGGTGAAGATGCTGGATCGTCACCACCCGGCGAAGTTCTTCTATGAGAGTACCTTTCTCGAATGGGCACACGATACGAACAACGCTTGGTGGCAGCGGATTTCGTTCCTCGCTTACTCCCGTTCCCGTGCGAACGGTCACGCTAGTTTCGCACGCGGCGAGATTGCGGCAATGCTGGGAACGTCACGCCAGCAGGTGAGCAAGGCGATCACGGTCGCAGTGCGGAATGGATGGCTCGACAACGGCTCACACACGAGATGCCTTGTGGTGCCGTCGCACATCATCCGAGGCGGGGCGAACAACGGAAATGAGTCCGATCCGTGTGTGGTCTGCGGTGCGGGCAGGAAGGTGCCGAAACCGCGAGTGAAGAAATCCCCTCCGATCCCGGCGGATCTCGATTCTCGCACACCTGCGGCGTGCCCATCGGATGCCGACCGGGCTCCGGAAGGGGAACGGGTAGGGGTGAAGTGCAAGGTTCGAAACTGCGATGGGAGGGCCGCTACTCGGGAGTTGTGCGACTACTGCCAGAAGGTGGAGTTGGTGGTCTATGAGCGTGAACCGGACCGGGAACGGGCGCGTCTACGTATGGATCACTATGTCGCACAGGGCGATCCGCAACGAATGAGCTATACTAGTTAGGGAGGCTAATCATATGTGGGATAACCGACGCGACCCCGAAGAGGTTGCCCTGGAACTGCTGGCATCCGAGCGTGCCCGCGAGAAGCGGAACCGGGACAGCGAAATCCTTGCCATGCGTTTACTTCTCGCGTACCTGGAAGAAAGTCCAGATGAGTCCGCTTATCTCGCTTGGGCGATTCAAGATGAACTTGGCGTCAGCCGTGAGCATTTCGAGGTGGCGGTACGCACCGCCAGAGCCGCCGCCCGGTGGTGGAACGACAACGGTGAGGTGGAGCAAGCCCGCACTCGCTTGCTGGAGAAGCTGGAGAAGTTGGCGGTGCCCGCGTGACCGATGACCAGAAGTGCCACAGCTGCGGGTGCCGTCTGACCCCGTGGGAATGGCGACTGTGCCCGGTGTGCACAGGACGCGAGGCAGAGGAACTACGACGCAGATGGATCGAGGACCATGCCAGCTGACGAACCGATCCTGCTACGACCCTTGCCGTCCGCTCTCGGGGTCCAGGTCCACCCTCACGCTGATGGAGATGTGGTGTCCATCGTCTGGGTGGATATGAATGGTGGCCGATACCTGCTGGCGACGGATCCCGACACCGCCCACCAACTGGGTACAGATCTGCTGACCGCGACCACTGACCCCGACATAGCCGCACAAGCTGACCAGCTACGGGACCTCGGATAGCGATTACTGTTGCCACACAACAATCCTGAGACACTTTCATGACATCCGACGGGGCTCGTGAGGGTTGGCGCTTCTGGAGCGTCAGGGACGGGCAGCTGGTGTCACCGTTCACCGGTGACGTTCTCCCTCTTGATGGAGTTGCGGTTGCGACCTGCATCCACGAGACACCGAACCCAACATGTGAATGCGGCATCGCCTACTACCAGGACAAGGCAGACGTGCTGAAGGCGAGCAAGACACTCTGTGATCCTGGTATCGCCATCACCTTGGGTGAGGTGACCGGACCCACCTACGCCGATTGGCGAGCACCCCGTTATCAGGTCCAGGACTCCCGCCATGGGTTCAGCGTCTCGCGGTGGGTCACGCTCCCCACCGGCTTACGTGCTCACGCCTACCAGGTGACAGCCATCTACACCAACAACACCATCACGACTGACTACGGCGTCCCTGTTCATCCCCGCGCGGACATCCATGTCTGACGTACTCATTCCTTGTTTGGTGTGCTCGGAGCCGTCCACTGAATCCCGTTGTGAAGAACACAGACTCAAGCCGTGGGTTGGTAGGCCTGGCCCCAGCTCCAGAGGGTATGACGCCGAATGGCGCAGAGTACGCAATCGCGCCGTGCGCCTGCAGGATTGGTGTCTCGACTGTGGTTCCAGAGAAGATCTACAAGGCGACCACCTACCTATAGCCTGGCAACGTAGAGCGCAGGGTAAGCCAATCCGGTTGTGTGACATCGCCATTCGGTGTGGGCGATGCAATCGCAAGGCGGGGGCCAGTCGCGGTGCCAATGCCACACGGACACAAGGCATCTCACGCTAATTCGCTAGCGGACTAGCCAGCGCGACTGGCCCCCGCTGACAGACGTCACGGCCGGGATATCGGGACATTGCTGCAAGTCGCTACCACGCCTGTGACCTGCGCAAACCCGGGGGATAGGGGTTGCTGCCACCGCCGCGGCACTGAACGCTCTAGGCGCGGAGTCGAATTAATGTAGCGCATCTATCTATAGTTTGCTGGAGAATTATGAAACGCGGACCCAAGGGGGCGACTTACACTGTCCCGCTTGAGGTTTCGTGGTGCTCGGATACTCCCTCAAAACGGTTCCGGCAGTTCGCATTTGAGTATCTCCGCCTCAAGGATGGCCGGCCTTTGGAGCTACGGGATTGGCAAGTGGAACTTGTTGCTAGCGTGTGGGATTCGACACCTCGCCCGAGGTTGGCAGGTTGGGCGATGGCCCGAGGTAACGCCAAGTCAACCCTTGCCGCAGCGATGGCCGTCTACACCCTGATGACGGGCGGCAACGAGGTCTCAGTAGATGTAGTGGCGGTAGATGAACGCCAAGCGCAGATTGTTGGCGGGATAGCTGCCCGGTTCATCCAACGTCACCCCGAACTGTCCGAACGGGTCCAGGTCTACCGTGACCGCCTGGTCTACCCGGCTACACAGTCTGAGCTGACGTGCCTACCCGGCACCGCCGCCGCACTGGAGGGCAGGAACCCTGACCTCTGCATCTGTGATGAGGGTGGCCGCATCCTGCCCGAGGTATACGAAGTCTGCGCCTTGGCCGGTGGCAAGAAACCTGAATCGCTGGTGCTGCTGATCGGTACACCCGGCCCTAGACCGGACAACGTGCTGGCACGGTTCCGCGACCATGCTTTAGCCCACCCCGAGGACACCAGTCAGGTCTACCGGGAGTTCAGCGCAGCGGGATTCGAGCACCACCCCACCGACTGTAGTCATTGCTGGGAACTCAGTAATCCGGCCCTAGACACGTTCCTATATCGGGACGCCCTAGCCGCCCTCCAGCCCCCGAAGATGACGGAATCGCATTTCAGGCGAACACGCTTGGTGCAGTGGGTCCAGGACAATGATGACCCGTTCGTCACTCCCGACGTTTGGGACCCGCTGGAGTCCACGCAGAGCATTCCAGACGGTACCGCTGTGGTGATCGCCCTGGACGGGTCACACTCCCGCGACTGCACCGCCTTGCTGGTCGGCACCGTCTCACCTAAACCGCATTTCAGCACCCTCAAGGTCTGGGCCAACCCTGGCGATGACAACTGGCGGGTGAACGTCCTGGAGGTGGAGGACGAAGTTAGGCGGGCGTGCCGGCGGTGGAACGTCCGTGAGGTAGTCGCCGACCCGTTCCGGTGGGCACGAACCCTTCAGGTGCTCGCGTCCGAGGGCATCACTGTTATCGAATTTCCACACTCACCCTCTCGCCTCACCAGAGCCACCACCGAGCTGCACACCGCCATCACCAACTCCGGTCTGACTCATTCCGGTGACTCCACCTTGAGAGCGCATCTGCTCGCCTGCGCCGTAATTGAGCATGACGGGGGTCTCCGGTTGGGTAAAGTCTCCCGCTCCCGCCACGCCCCCAAGATCGACCTTGCCGCCGCCCTGGTGATGGCCTACAGCCGATCTTCCTGGCTGTCATCCCGTAAACCCCAACGTCGCAGAGTCATTGGAATCTGAATGTCTGACCTACTAGCCGAACTACTCCACGAGCTGGACTCCAGTCTCGGCACCCACACCCACCTAGAGCGATACATCACCGGCACTCAGCCTCTCGCGTTCATCTCCCCTGAGTCACGTAAAGCTCTGGGCAACCGACTCTCTCGGATGTCTGTCAATATCCCTGCACTTGCTGTCTCAGCCTTGGTGGAGCGTCTGCGGCTCTCCGGGTTCAGTGACCCCCGCGCGTGGCAGCTGTTCACCGACTCAGACCTAGACCAGCTGGCCCCACAGGTGATGTCCGATGCCCTCACCTACGGCACCGGCTACGTGCTGGTGTGGCAGAAGAGCGGTAAGCCGGTGGCCACGGTGGAAAGCCCGCGTGAGTGTGCCGTCCTGCGTGACCCTGCTGACCGTTCGGTTATTGCCGGCGTGAAGCGGTACAGCACCAAGGACAGCACCGAGGCGTATCTGTACCTCCCCGATGAGATCCAGCACCACCGGGCACCACAGACCGGTGCAGCTGTCTCCGGTTTCGTCCTAATGGAGTCCATCCCCAACCCCCTGGGGTATGTGCCCCTGGTGCCGATTGACAACGGTCACAGTGAAATTGCCGACCTCGTGCCCCTGGTGGATCTGCTGAACAAAACCCTGCTGGATATGGCATCCGCAGGAGAGGCAGCGGGCAAGCCACGCCGATGGATTAGCGGGCTGGAGCTGGTGGAGAAACCACGCCTTGATGAGGACGGCAATCCCTTCCTAGAGGGTGGCGAACCCGTAATCGATGTGGTGTCACCGATTGATGACGTAAACACCATCCAGACAATGATTTCCGAGTCCGCAGATACCAAGTTCGGGCAGCTACCGGGAACTGACCTGTCGGGATTTGAGGCCGGGGTCAGAATTATCGTCAGCCAGATTATGGCGGTGTCTGCGCTGCCCTCGCACTACTTGGGAATTTTGACCAGTCAGCCCTCCAGCGCTGACGCTCTACGGGCCTCCGAGGCGTCACTCACGGCACGCGCAGAATCACGGCAGCTCACCTTTGGCCGTGCGTTTGAAGCCGTGGGCCGACTCCTGATCGCCATCTCCACCGGTCTGGACCCCGAGTCCATCCCGCTACGGGTCCAGTGGGCTGACGCCGCCACGAGGTCAGTTGCCCAAGAGGCCGATGCCGTGGTGAAGCTCCACCAGGCAGGGCTCCTGCCCGCCTCCTACGCGCTGGCGAAGTTGGGCTACTCCGATGACGAAATCACCGCCATTCGCGCGGCCAAGCGCGCCGAGGTGCTCGACAACCAAGGGCTAGGACTGACCATTGAGTCAGAGTGACCTATTCCAGGCAGCTCTAGAGAAGCTGGCCGACAACACCGCCACCGCCGCCCGCAAAATCACCAACCGCCGCAACATCACCAAGGCCGACAAAGTGATCCGCTTGGCCGCACTGTTCAACCGGGCGAACGCCACCGCTACCGCGCTGGGCGACGTGTTCACCTCCCGGCAGCTGGAAGAACTCACCGGCCACCCAACCCCTACCAAGGGCATCCCCGCCACCGATGACTCAGCACGGCTACTCAAGTCAGCCACCACCGCCCTGGAGGATCGGGAGGCCGCCCTGGAGCGGGTGGAACGGTTGGCCCGCTCTGAACCCCTCCAGTCAGCACAGAGAGCCGCCACAGAGGCAATGAGCAACCACTTCGGCAAGCGTGGCGGCTACATCGGGTGGACACGGCAACTCAACACCGGGGCCTGTGAGGTTTGCCAACGATGGGAACGTGACGGACGGGTCTGGCCCCCCGACCACCGGATGCCACAGCACCCGAACTGTGCCTGTGTGCAACGCATTGTCATCACCACCACCAAACCGAAATCTGTACGGAGAAAGAAACACATATGAGTGACACCGAGAACACCGATGGCGAGGTCACCGAGGACGGCACCGAGGACACCGAGACCTTCCCTCGTGAGTACGTAGAACAGCTCCGTAGGGAAAACGCCAACTACCGGGAACGTGCCCGCACCGCCGAGTCCCGCGCCGATGAAAGGGAACGTGCCTTGCACCTCGCCAAGGTGGCCGCTACCGGCAAGCTGGCCGATCCCACGGACCTCCCGTTCCGGCCCGAGCACCTGGACGACGACGACACCCTAACCGCTGCGGTAGATGCCCTGCTGGAAGACAAGCCACACCTCCGTGCCCGCAAGGCATCCGGTGACATCGGGCAAGGGCAGCTCGGGAAAGATGCTGGGCCGGTTAACTTCTCGACGCTTTTTCGGTGATACACTTAGATTAACTAAGCATCCTGGTGATGCGCATACCGGACCCGGCGTCCACCTTCTCATGTTCAGCCCTGATGGCGAACTCCTTGATCACGTTTTCTATAAAGGAATTTCGCCACAGTGGCAGTTTTGAACTCAGGCCTACAGGCCGCGTTTACCCCCGACCAGTACGGCGCTCTCGTTGACGTCGTCATCGCTGAGAAGTCCATCGCCTTCCAAGTTGGTACCGTCATCTCCACCGGTTCGGAGACCATCCGGTTCCCCAAGATCACAGCTGACCCGGCCACCGGCTGGTACGCGGAAAACACTCAGATCTCGCTCACCGACCCGACCACCAACGAACTGGTGGTTGCGCCGAAAAAGGTTGCGGGACTGACTCAGATCTCCAACGAGGCAGCGGAAGACAGTAACCCTGCCGTCGCGGAACTCGTTGGCCGCTCACTGGCGCGCAGTATCGCCAAGAAGGTGGATAGCGCGTTCTTTGGTAACACCGTGAGCAATGGCCCCTCCGGTTTGCTTTCGTTGACTACCAACGAAATCGACACGGATGAATTGCCGTTCACCTCTCTTGACCCGTTCCACCAGGCTAAGGCTGACGCTCTTGCGGATGGCGCGAACATCACCCACTTTGTCCTCGCGCCTGATGTTGCCCTCGCCCTATCCACCACAAAGCAGCTCACCACGGGCTCGAATGTTGGACTGCTGGACTCCACTGGTGTGGCCGATGGCGTGACACTGGCTGGCGTTCCCGTCCTGGTGTCCACCGATGTGGCCGCAGGTTCGGCGTGGGGGCTGGATAGCTCACAGATTTTCATTGTCCAGCGCACCGGCACCACCATCACCCGTTCGTTCGATGCCGCATTCGACTATGACGCCGTTCAGGTCCGCGCCACCGCCCGTATCAGTTGGGGATTCGCCAACCCGGCTGGCATCGTGCGGATTTACGACACCGCGTAATGCCGACCGCTGAAACGCTTTCCGCTCTCTCTGGTCTCACTATCGGTGCCGACGAGGCCACTGCCGCTGTCGCGGTAGTGACCGCACTAGCCAAGAGCTATACCCGTGCGCAAGGATTCGATGCTGACGGACCCTCCGAGGACCTGGAGGCGGTGATTACCACCGCCACCCTCAGGCTCTTGACGAACCCGACAGGGACCATGAGCGAGAGCATGGGCGGTTTCCAGGTGAATTTCGGTAACAACTTTCTGGGCTGGTCCATCACCGAGCTGATGGTGTTGAACCGCTACCGCGACCGAGCCCAGTAACAGACCCCCGGCCTGGTGTGGTTACTTCTCTTTCTCCACCAGGTCGGGGCTAGCTCCCCGGTGACACCCTGACCTACCGAGGAAACCACGCGGCGATGCGCCGTGGCCCCACAGGCAAGGGGTTGCCTGATGCAGCAGACAGACCCCCGGCCACAAGCCGGGGGTCTGTTCGCTACTGGTGGCGTTCGAGCATTGGGACTAGATGTTTCTTGGCATTGACGGCCAACGCACGCGGCACCATGTATTTCGTCTCGACCAGCAACGTGTTAGCGGCGTTGAGACTGGTGGAGGTCTCGATTGGCAGCAGCTCGGACCCGGAGTTAGAGAAAACGACACCGACAACCACCGGGCCGTTCGGCCCTGACCGAATGACCGGCGAACCGCTCGCTCCCCGAGGCGCAGGGAACGACATCTCGATAGCGTCATCACCAGCTGGCCTACCGACTAGATCAGTCGCGTCGAAGGTTCGAGTTACATTGCCGAGTTGGATAACGGGCGCGATCCGAAAAACCTCCGGTGTCCCGACAGTGTTGGAGTACTCCACACACATCATCTGCTGGAGACTGTGGTGGTAAGTCGCTTCTGTTTCGACCCGAAGCGGTTTCACCGCCCCTAGCCTGAACTCTGGATCAACCTGGAGTATCGCTAGGTCGTATGGGAAGTCCGCCTCTAGGACGGTCAACGAGAAGAGCTTGCCCAGTTCTCGTCCGATCATGAACCAAAGCGGCTTTTCGGTGTCCACCACATGGGCGGCTGTTACCGCTAGCGTGCCGTCTCCAACTAGGAAACCGGTGCCTCGAAATTCTGGGGGCTCATCGGAATCGCCCTTCTTCCACATCCTGTTCCTGGTGGCGATGATCGGGAAAATGACCTCCGTAGGGTCCTCGTAACCGGAATCCGCCATGCGCGTCACCGTATCCCGTCCTCGGCGTCACCCTCGCTGTTGTCTGGATTCCCTAGGTGTTCAGCCTCGCGGGTGTGGTGCTCGCGGTATTCCTTATCCGGGTCACTGTCATCCATCCCTGTCCCTCTCTGTCGCGTCGGAGTTCCGGTACATCTGAGCATCACCAGGCCGACCGGGGGAGCCATAACGGCAATACCGCACCCCGTTGCCCAAGGTGATGGGGGACCGAGGGCCCGGTTTCCCTTGGTACGGCATGGTTCCAGTCCGCTCGCAGTCCGCTCAGGCGTCGACAGCACTCGTCGGCCGCCGTCATGTCCCGGTACCGAAACCCCTTCCTGCGCAACGGATGACCAACATCCTTCGGCGTGTTTCGTCAACTACCTTCAAAACCCGTTTATGCAGGTCAGGGGTGTTTTGACCGCCTCATAATCCCTTGGTCGCGGGTTCGAGCCCCGCCCGCCCTACTTTGGTTTTGTATTAGGTCGGTTGATGCCGGTCATTTCTGTGTCGGGTGATGGTTGACAGTGTTTCGGCTGATGCTTGACAGTTGCTTCGGTTGATCCTTGACACTCCCTTGATGAGGGAGTTATCCGTGGCCGAGTAGCGGTATCAGGCAAGTGTTAGCGGTGATCAGCGATGGGTTGTCGATTTCGCAGGTCGCGCAGAAGGCGGGGGTGTCGCGTCAGACGCTGCACTCCTGGTTGGCCCGCTATGAGGCCAAGGGCCTCGACGGGCTGGTGAATCGGTCGCCATCGACCGGTGTCGTGTCCGCATCAGATGCCCGCCGAGGTCGAAGCCCGGTTGTTGGAGCTGCGGCGGTCGCGGCCGTATTGGGGTCCGCGGCGGTTGGTGTTCGAACTCCGTAAGCGGGGTGTACAGCCAGCAGGGCGTAGTCGATCAGCGTGGGAGCGGCGGCCTCCGCTGTCGGCGTGCGGGCAACTGCCGCCGCACTGAGCCCGGCCAATGCTGACGTTGCGGCGTAGCGCAGCGCGTCACGCCGAGATATCGACACGGGGTGATGTACCAGTGCGACAGATGTGGTTGAGGTCATCTTGGTGGCAGATGTCAGTTCGATGCCGCACCGTTACCCTGCCGGGTGAAGGCTGGATCCACCGGCGAGCTGATGTGGGGATGACCGGCCAGCCAGCGGTGGTGCGCCGTCGATGGTGTTGTTCCACAACCGAAGCCATGCCGGTCTACTCTTTCGACACCTGCCCCACGCAGGTCCTCGGTGGATCGAGGCTCAAGCGAGGTCGAACGTGGTCGTCTCCGCAACGGATCGTCGCTCGCCGGGCGGCAGTGGGTCGCCAATTGCCTGCAGGCCCAACCGGATCAAGGCTTGCGGATAGGCTTCGGCGTCGAAGACCTCGCACGCCGACGCCAGGCGGTTACGGGCGTCTCTCAGCGGTTCCGTCAGGGGGCTCGTGGCAAGCCCGAGGGCGGCCGCCGCCAGGGTCAGGTCACTGATGGCCTCGCCGGAACGTAGCCGTTGCTCGTCGTCGTCGGTGTCGGTCGCCAGCATGAGCATGACGGCTTCGTCACCGGGGTGCCCCGGTGAGCTGTCTCCGTAGCGCAGCACAAAGTCAGTGGCACCGGTCCTGGCCCATCGGCTGGTGGGCACCACCGCCAGCTGGACACCCAAGCGCGCGGCGCGGATCACGAGCAGTTCGATCGTCCCCGCGGGAAGCGAGCCGTGGTACGGCCGCCGGTCGGCCCGACGCTGCGCGATGGCGCCGGCCAACTCGAGGCTGCCTTCGCCGGGCGGCCGTTGTGCGAGCTCGATCTCCGCCAGCACACTGTCATAGGGGAAGCGACGGATGCGGCTGGACCAACCGGCGGCGGCAAAAGCAACTTCGCAGTGGTGCAGCACCGCACCGCAACTGAGGATGACATCGCGTCGGTCGGAGTCGGTGTCGCCGAGGCGGCGGCTCCAGTCGGCGAACAGCAGCACACCACGGCGATCGACGTGCCAGCGCCACGGCTGTGTGTTGCGGACCGACGGAGCTTTTGCTGCCAGGTCCAGCACGCTATCCAGTACTGCGGCATCGGGGAACGCAGTGGCCACTACGCTCCACCTCCACCAGACGCCGGACCCGCGATACGGCGACAGTCTAGGAGCAGAAGGCGCTGTTCGGTGGCGCCGGCGCTGTGGTACCTGATATGGCCGGGCCTGGCGCACCTAGGACATCGTTTCCTGGCTAGTTCTGCGCTACGCCGCCGCCGTGGGCCGCACGGGTGAGGCGCCGTCGCGTCGAACGGTTGGGCAGTCCCACACAGGCCTCCTTGACAGTGGCGATCTCATCGACACAAATTTTCTCTGCTGTCCTGGGCTGGGCGGGTCGATCCGCGGACGCGATGCCCAGGCGTGCCGCCGAATGGGATTCGCGTGCCACGGCTTTGCAGAACCGAATCGGCAATCACGCGAACGACATTCGGGCCGGCGCCACAATGTTCACGCGATGAGAGGCGCATCGCGACGCTGCGCAAAGTCACTTCGGGGTTGCCGGGCCCGGATTGACTGGGTGCGGTGAGTAGCGACTGAACCTGGCTGCGCGCAACAGTGTTCCGGGCCGGCTGGAGGCACCGCCTTTCATGCCCAAGAAGTGCGTGACACTGCTGGCCAGCGACGGTCGGTGTGCCCGCCGAAGGTGTCATTGGCCTTGCTGATGCTCCATACGATCGAGGCCGCCGCTGTTTCGGTCTTCGCTTTTGCGCCGAAACGCTCTGGGGTCGCGGAAAGCGGCGCGACCCTGCAACCGGCCGCATGCGGAGCGATATTCGGCGTCGAACGGTGTGTCACAGCACTGGTCGACCTGGCCCAGCACCTCCTGGACGCGGGGTGCAATGTCGTCGGCAATCCCGGTCCACATGAATGTTCATCGGGTAACAGACGGTCATCCAGCTGCTCGAGCACATCGTGCCCACCATCGTGTGCGCCAGGTCAACGAGCTTTAAATCCGTGAAGTTGGCGTAACCAAACTTTCCGCATCCGCTGTCAGTTGAAACCGGTCGGCAAATCCAGAGTTGTAACCCAAACCCGAGTCGGCAATCTGCCAGGCCCCGGTGTAGGCGTTCGAGAGACTGAATCCGCAGGGTTTGGGTCGGTCTCTGAATTCGGTAGCGGGTAGGGGCCCATGCTCCGCGAGGATGCGTTGGGTCGTCTCGGTAGCGGACGGTTGGTCGACCTCACCTTCGAACCGCCAGCGCGGGACACGACGCCGCGGTCGATCTGAGACTGAGGCGAGTTGCCATCACCCCGGTACCCCCGGCTCTAGCAACCGGTTCGCCCCTATGTCAATGACTAGCGCGTACAGGAACAAAATGCTCAACCGGTGTGACAAGTGGTTTGTTGACTGCGGTTCCGCTGGGTGTACTGCGTCAGTGTGCCAGCGCAGAGCAGTACAGAGGATATCCCTAGGAAACCGCTGCGAGATATGCATACATTGGCTAAGGTCGACGTGGAAAGCGGATCAACGCCGGATGTTCATGCGGCACTTACGGTGGGTGGGGGATTGCTTAGGCATAAGTTTCGAGGGTCAAACCTGCCCAAAGAAATACGTGCGCAACTTTGCCAAAGCGATTTTGTCGACCCGACCGATGCCCCGGCCGGGCCGGTGCACGTTGCGTGCGGTGCTCGCCTGAGGGCAAATGCCGAGCCCCAGCCGAGAGCACGCTGCGCGAGGGTTGGGAGTCGCGTGCCCAAGTGGTCCAGGCCTTCCGCGCCATCCGCCACGAGGACGGACAGGTCACAAGACGCAGGACTCAGAAGAACTGCCTGCGCGGCCTTCGAAGTGCGAAGAGCCTGCGAGCCGTCGTCTGCAGACCGTCATCGATCGCGGACTTCGCTGCGGAATTGCGGGCAGGTGCTCGCCTCCGCCACGTTCACCGGCCCCAGCACCCGATCCCGGAGATGATGTGCTCACAGAGGCAACAACCAACCCTGCTGACCTCAATGTGGCCCCGGGCTCGATAGTGGTTGTGCGAGACGAAGAGTGGCTTGTCACCTCCGCCGAACAAGGCACGGATGGTTGGCTGGTCCGGGTCCGCGGACTCTCCGAACTCGTCGCCGAGACCACAGCGGCCTTCTATTCAAGCCTTGACGAGATCGAGGTCCAAGATCCGAGTAAGGCCAAGGTTGTGGCCGACGGCTCCTCGGGTTACCGCGACTCCCGCCTTTGGCTTGAGGCGCTGCTGCGCAAGACGCCGGTGCCCTACGGCGACCAGGCGCTGACGGTGTCGACACACATGCTCGCCGATGCGCTCGCGTATCAACAGGCGGCAGTGACGAAGGCCCTTGACCCGCAGCATATCCGCCCTCGCATCCTCATCGCCGATGCGGTCGGCCTAGGAAAGACACTTGAGATCGGGATGATTCTTTCCGAGCTGGTGCGACGCGGCCGCGGTGAACGCATCCTCGTCGTCACCCCCAAGCACGTGCTGGAGCAGATGCAGCACGAGCTGTGGTGCCGCTTCGCGCTGCCGTTCGTCCGTCTCGACTCGACGGGCATCCAGAAGGTGCGCCAGAAACTTCCCGCCACCCGCAATCCGTTCACGTACTTCAAGCGCGCCATCATCTCCATCGACACGTTGAAGAGTCCTCGCTACAAGGCGCACCTCGAGCGTCAGCAGTGGGATGCGGTGGTCATCGACGAGTCACACAACCTCACCAATGCCGGCACGCAGAACAACGAACTGGCCCGCATCCTCGCCCCCAACACCGAGGCGCTGATCCTGGCCTCTGCGACCCCGCACAACGGCAAGGAAGAGTCGTTCGCCGAACTGCTGCGACTACTCGACCCGACGGTGGTGCACGCCGACGGCACGTTCACCAAGCCCGACGTCGAATCCTTGCTGATCCGCCGACATCGGCACAGCCCCGACGTCGCCGCCGAGGTCGGTAGCGACTGGGCCGAGCGCGCCGAGCCCGTGCACCTGCTGGTCAAACCGTCACTCGCCGAGGACGCCGTCGCCGCGGAGTTGTCGCAGACGTGGCTGCACCCGGCGGCTGGGAGCTCGCCGTACTCCGGTGACACCAAGGCGCTGTTCCCGTGGACACTGGCCAAGGCGTTCCTGTCGTCCCCGGCGGCACTGGCCGAGTCGATCAAGCAGCGCCGCGGCAAGCTCGATCAGGGCGATCCCGCACAACGATCCGAACTCGCCGCACTCAACACACTGAACGAGCTGAATTCCGCCGCGCTGGATGAGCAGGCCGGCAAGTTCGCCGCTCTGGTTCAGCACCTCAAGGACATCGGTGTCGGCAAAAAATCCTCCACGCGAGCCGTGGTCTTCGCCGAGCGGATAGCGACGCTGACCTGGTTGCGCGACCACCTACCCACGGCCGTCGGCCTGAGGGCCGACAACGTCGCGATGCTGCACGGCGGCCTGTCCGACGTCGACCAGCAGAAGATCGTCGATGACTTCAAACTCGAGACCTCACCCATCCGGGTGCTGGTCACCGGTGACGTCGCCTCCGAGGGTGTGAACCTGCACGCGCAGTGTCATCACCTCATCCACTACGACATTCCGTGGAGCCTCATCCGCATCGAACAGCGTAACGGCCGCATCGACCGCTACGGGCAGAAGCACCCGCCGGTGATCTCGTCGCTGATTCTGGAACCATCCGACCCAGAGTTCTCTGGCGACCTGCGAGTGCTGTCGCGGCTGCTGGAGCGAGAGAACCAGGCGCACACCACCCTTGGCGACGTGGCTTCGCTGATGGGCAAGCACAGCGTCACCGAGGAGGAAAACGTCATCCGTGACGTCCTCGCCAAGGGCGTCACGATCGACGACGCCGTCCGCAGAGCCGACGAAGTTGCCGCCGGTGAGGACCTGGACGCATTCTTCGCACAGTTCGACACCGACGACGATGTGCCGACGACGCTTCCCGCGACACCCCGCCAAAGTCTGTACCCCGATGACCTGACCTTCCTGGACGAGGCGCTGCACGCGGCATTCCACGACATGCCACACGCTGAGCCCGACCAGGGCGGCATCGGTTGGACGGTCAGCGCCCCGCACGGCATCGCCGAACTCGCCCCGCCGCGTGATCTGCGCCAACGGCTGGCACAGCTCCCGCAGAACTATCTGCAGCACGGCCGGGTCTTGGAGAAGCTCAAGCTCGCCACCAACACCGCAGTCGGCAACGCACAACTGCGTGCAGCGCGAGAAGGCAAGGGCGTCAACGGCACTACATGGCCCGAGGCGCACTATCTGGGCCCGCTGCACCCGGTACTCGACTGGGCCAGCGACCGCGCGCTCACCGCGCTGGGCCGCAACCAGGTGTTCGTCATCCGAGGCGACGTCGACGCGCCGACGGTTCTGCTGATGGGCACGCTGACCAACAAACGGGGACAACTGATCTCGCGGGTGTTCTCCACCGCGGTGTTCCCCAACCCGGCCAACACCGAATTCTGCATGGTCGAGCCGCTTGAGGACATCGGATTCCTGAGCACGCAGACGGCCCTGCGACCCGGCTCGTCGAATCCCGGTCCCGTCGCCGACCCCGCGAGTTACCAGGTTCTGATCCCGGTGGCGGTCGAGCATGCCCGCCGCGAGATGCGCTGGGTTCTCGACGCGCAAGAGGCTGCCACCACCGAACGGCTGGCCCGGTGGCGCCAGCGGGCGCAACGCTGGCACGCCGACGCCGAAACTCTGGATGTGCGGGGGGCGCAGCGTTCGCGGGTGAACCGCCTGGGTCAACGCATCGACGAAGAACAGCGTCTCGCCGACCTGTTGGCACCCACCCAGCAATTGGTGCGACCGCTACTGGTCGTGGTGGCCGCCGATGCGCCTGTCGCCGGAAAGGATGTCTAAACCGTGCCCTCCTACGATTCCATCGTCGTCGGCGAAGACTGGATCAGCGAGCACTACTTCACCACTGATTCGCCCCGAGAGTCCTTCCAGGGCAGAGTGATCGAACTGCGCAAACAGTGGGACGCCGAAGCCGCCGAAGGGCGGGACACGGTGCGACGACGGCTGCTGGGTGCGGCCGGTGAGCTGCAGACGATCTTGTCGACGCTGGACGAGAATCCCGACGGCGCCGCTGTGGCGCACGAGCTGATCCGGACCGCCCTGGGATTTCCGGAACCCTTGATCGACTACACCGGCGAACGTGTCGGAACCGAGTTGCGGCTTCCGCAGGCCCGGCTCGCGGGTGTGACCAGCACGTTGTTCGTGCAAGCGGTGCCCGTCACGACGGTCGACGACCTGCTCGACCCGGAAACCGGCCTGCTGCTGGACGCGGGAGACAAGGACAACAAGCCCATCGTCTCGGTGTCGAAGGCCGTGTCAGCGGCGTTCCGCGCCGACGAGCCCCCCGCGTTCGTCATGGTGCAGGCCGGCCAGTGGGTGCTGTTGGCGGAGGCGCAGCGGTGGGCTGAAGGACGCTACCTGGCGGTCGATCTGCTGGTGGTCACCGAGCGCCGCGAGGAGAAACGCGGCGGCGAACTCGACCGCGCCGCGGCGATACTCGGTCGCCAGGCCCTGGTACCCGACGCCGACGGCAACATCTGGTGGACCGGTGTCCTCGAGGACTCGGTCAAGCACACCGTCGGGGTGTCCAAGGACCTACGCGAGGGCATCCGGCTGTCGATCGAGATCATCGCCAACGATGTGGTGCGCCGCCGCGCTGCCAAGGACATGCCACTCGATCAGATCGACGCCCAGCAACTCGCCAAGCACGCGCTGCGCTTCCTCTACCGAATCCTGTTCCTGCTCTACGCCGAAGCTTCCCCGGAGCTGCGGGTGTTGCCGTCGGGTGTACCGGAGTACGGCGAGGGCTACGGCTTGGACCGGCTGCGAGAACTCACCCTGACCGAACTGGTTTCGCCGACCGCGAAGTCCGGCACTCACCTTTATCAGTCGTTGGCGACGCTGTTCCGGCTGGTGGATAAAGGCCATGCCCCGCGCGTGCCCGAGGTTCACGGCGCCGACGACCCGGCGCCGGGGCTGGAGTTCAACGAGCTGCGGGCCGACCTCTTCGATCGCAAGGCCACCGCGCTCATCGACGAGGTGGGTCTGAGCAATGAGGCCACCCAGCGGGTGTTGCAGCATCTGTTGCTGTCCAAGGAATCGAAGGGCCACAAGGGGTCCGACCGCGGCTTCATCTCCTACGCGGAACTCGGCATCAACCAGCTCGGCGCGGTGTACGAGGGGCTGATGTCCTACACCGGCTTCTTCGCCGATGAGGACCTCTACGAGGTCGCCAAGAACGGCGATCCGGAGAAGGGATCGTGGGTGGTCCCGGTGTCGCGTGCCGATCACCTGTCGGAGACGGACTTCGTGATGACGTTGGACGAGGCGACCGGGGAGAACATCCCCGTTGTGCACGCGAAGGGCACCTTCGTCTTCCGGCTCGCTGGCCGTGAGCGTCAGCAGTCGGCGTCGTATTACACGCCGGAGGTGCTGACGAAGTTTGTGGTCTCGCAGGCGCTCGAGGAGTTGCTGGACCAGAACGACGCGCGCACCACTCCGGAGCAGATCCTCGGGTTGACGATCTGCGAGCCCGCACTGGGCTCAGGGGCGTTCGCTATCGAGGCGGTGCGGCAACTCGCAGCCGAGTACCTCAAGCGGCAGCAGGAGGATCGCCGCGAGGTCATCGACGCCGACAAGTATCAGGAGGAACTGCAGAAGGTGAAGGCGCACATCGCCCTTCACCAGGTGTACGGGGTGGACCTCAACGCGACCGCGGTTGAACTGGCTGAGATCTCGCTGTGGCTGGACACCATGGTCGCCCGCCTGCAGGCGCCCTGGTTCGGCCTGCATCTGCGCCGCGGCAACTCGCTGATCGGGGCCCGCCGCGCGGTCTACGCGCCCACCCTGTTGGCTAAGAAGGCGTGGCTCACGTCGGTTCCGAACGACGTTCCGCTGGGCGAGGAGATCGGCGCGGGAATCCACCACTTCCTGCTGCCGTCACACGGCTGGGGTGCGGTGATCGATACCCCCGAAGCAAAGACGTACGCGACGGACAAGCGCGAAGATTTGCGCTTGTGGCGCAACGGTATTCGCGGAACCCCAAACGCTGCAATCAAGAAGCGACTGGCGGCTCTTGCGGAGCGCGTCGAGACTCTGTGGCGATTCACGTTGCGCCGGTTGTCTATTGCCGAGTCCGAGATTCGCCGGGACATCGACGTCTGGGGACTTGTGTCCGACAAGTCGTCTGAACCCGCGGTGACCCGCGAGCAGATCGAAGAGGTGCTGCACGACGAGAACGGCGCCTACCGTCGGCTGCGCCGAGTGATGGACGCCTGGTGCGCGCTGTGGTCGTGGCCGCTGACTACAGATATCGAGCCGCCGGACTGGGATCAATGGGTCGGCGGGCTCGAAGCGATCCTGGGCGTGCCGCCAAAGGCAGGCAAGTTCGAGAAGTACGGCCAGACCAGCCTCGCAGGCGACCTGGGTTGGGAAGAGCTTGATCTAGCAGAAGACACCGATCGCACGTTTGCGCAGGCGCTTTCGATAGAGAAGGCGCTCAATGGATTCCCATGGTTGACGGTCGCGGAGTCGATCAGCGAGGCGCAGGGGTTCTTTCACTGGGAACTGGACTTTGCACCCGTGTTCGCCCGCGCAGGCTTTGATCTCCAGGTGGGAAATCCCCCTTGGGTGCGGCCTGATTGGGACGAGTTTGGGGTGTTAGCTGAGTTCGACCCGTGGTGGCGATTAGTCAGTAAGCCACCCGAAACAGCAAAGGAGGACAAGCGGGTAGAAGCGTTCTCGCGGAGCGGCGTCCTCGACAAACTTCTAGACGAGCGAGCTGAATTGGCCGGCACGAAGGAACACTTTGGTTCCCCCACCGACCGACCCGTACTGAACGGTTTGCAGCCCGATCTTTATCGCTGCTTTATGGATCGGACCTGGCGGTCAATGGCGCCGAATGGTGTTGTAGGCCTGATCCATCCAGACAGTCACTTCGCGGAGTTACGTGCAAAGCATCTGCGCCGGGAAACATATGCCCGGTTACGGCGCCATTGGCAGTTCCGAAATGAGCTTCGGCTGTTCGACATTGATCATCACATTAAGTTCGCTGTACACATCTACGGTCGCGACAACCGGAGCCGCTTTCTGCAAGCGGCCTCGCTCTACCATCCGGACACGGTTGCAAGATCATTCCACCATGACGGGTCGGGCGCCGCGCCGGGGGTCAAGGACGACGACGGCGGTTGGGATCTGCGACCGCATTCCGAGCGCATCGTCGAAGTGGGTGAACCGCAGCTGTCGACTTGGGCGGCGCTTATCGACGAACCTGGCGCTCCGTCAGACGAAGCGCGAATGTTGTACCCCGTGAATCGGGCCAGCGCAGAAGTGCTAAACAAGATCGCTGCCGCGCCACGTCTAGGAGATATCGACTACGAGTGGACCGCCGGGTGGCATGAGTCCGCGGATCGTAAGCGGGGATTTTTCGAATCCGAGTCTGTGCTTCCGGGCCGGTGGGAGGACGTCATCCTCCAAGGGCCGCACCTGACGGTTGCCACGCCGCTCTATCAGGAGCCTGACGTCACGCCCGGTCGCGAGCATGTATACGGCGCAATCGACCTCGATGCGATCGGTGAGGACTTCATTCCCCGCACCAACTACCGGACAGCGAAGCGGTACGACGAGTACATCGCTGGCTACCCGAAGTGGCGTGGGCAAAGCAGTTCGACCTACTTCCGCCTGACGTGGAGAGCAATGGCGGATTCGACGATGGCGCGCACACTCCATTCGGCAATCATCCCGCCAGGGCCAGCCCACGTTTTGGGTTTGTTCTCTCTCACCACACCAGACCTGGCTGATGTAGTACGTGCTGCTGCTTTCGCTTCATCGCTGGTGGCTGACTTCTTCGTAAAAGTCACAGGTGTAGCCAATATCAAAACTGGGGTGCTCGGCAAGATCCCCCTGATTCGGGGGCACGAACTCGAACGTCAACTTGTTGTTCGTACGCTGCGTCTCAATTGTGTTCTCCGGCCGTTCGCCCCGCTGTGGGAGAATCTCTATGACTCTTCATGGCAACAGGATTCGTGGGTCCCACACATCGGCGCCGAATACGCTGACCGCACTCCCTTGGGGGAAGTCGGTCCGAAGTGGGAATGGGTAACCCCGCTACGCCGCGCCGCAGACCGCCGCCAAGCGCTCGTCGAAATCGACGCGATCGTGGCGATCATGCTCGGCATCACAGCCGAGGAGCTGATCACGATCTACCGCGCCCAGTTCCCGGTACTGCAGAAGTACGAACGCGAGGCACTCTACGACGCCAACGGTCGCCAGCTGCCCGGCAGGCTGACGTTGGGCTACCGCAAGAAGGGAACGGTCAAGGCTGAGGATCTGACCGTCGGCGGCGTCACCTACGTCGAGCCGTTCCTCGGTGTCGATCGCGAACGCGACATGGAGTTGGCGCACAAGCACTTCAGTGCACTCATCGAATCCGAATAGCGAAACGCACATGTTTTGGAGGAATACGAATTGAAGAAGATCGATGGAATCGCGAGGTCGGTCGCCGAGATCCTCAAGGGCGCTAAGTACGTTATCGACTACTACCAGCGCGATTACAAGTGGGGAGAGAAGCAGCTCCAAGAGTTGATCGACGACCTTAGCGCTAAGTTCCTCGACGCCTACGATCCGTCGCACCAGCGCGACGCTGTGCAGACCTATCCTTTTTACTTCCTCGGCTCGATCGTCATCAGCGAGAAGGACACTCAACGATTCATCGTTGACGGGCAGCAGCGGCTCACCACTCTTACCTTGCTGCTTACCTATCTGAGGGAGCTGCAGAAAGGTGATCACGAGCCGAACATTGACGAACTTATCTTGTCAAAAGCGTTTGGCAAGATGTCATTCAACCTCGACGTCGACGACCGTATCGCCTGTATGACTGCGCTTTACGAAGGCAAGCAGTTCTCGCCATCGCCCGCTGACAGTGAGTCTGTACGCAATCTCGTTTACCGCTACGTGGACATCGGCGACCTACTGCCCAAACAGATCCAGACTGATGCACTGCCCTATTTTATTGACTGGCTGCAGCACCGGGTACAGATCATCCAGATCACTGCCTACAGCGATGACGATGCGTACACCATCTTCGAGACAATGAACGACCGTGGGCTACAGCTGCGGCCCGTGGACATGCTGAAGGGTTACCTGCTGGCAAGCATGGACGAAGATACGCGGCGGATGCCTGCAGATCTCTGGCGCCACCGCGTGCAAGCGCTTTCCGACCTGGGCAAGGAGTCCGACGCCGATTTCTTCAAGGCGTGGCTGCGCAGTCAGTATGCCGAAACCATCCGCGAACGCCGCAGGGGCGCTGTCGGCCTGGACTACGACAAGATCGGCACCGAGTTTCATCGATGGTTGCGCAGCAACGCTCTGCGCATCGGGCTCGACAACGCCGCCGACTTCGCCCGCTTCATCCGCGAGGACTTCGAGTTCTACAGTCGCCACTTCACCACGATCGTCTCGGCGACGAAAGCCCCGTCCCTGGTGGCAGGACTTGAACGAGTGCGCTATAACGCAGACCACCAATTCACCCTGCAGGTGCCGATGCTGCTGGCCCCGTTGGTCGTTGGAGATGACGACGAGATCGTCGTGCGCAAGATCGGACTCGTCGCGCGTTTCGTCGACATCCTGCTGACCTGGCGGATCTGGAACAGTCGCTCCATCGACGCCTCGACCATGCAGTATCGAAGCTTTCTAGTGACCAAAGCGATTCGCAGCCAAGGTCTCGAAGATCTTGGGCGCACGCTGCATGAGCAGCTGATGCAAGAGTCGGAACGCATCGGAACAACCGACCGGCTCCGCCTGCATCAACAGAACCGCCGTCCGCTTCATCGTCTGTTGGCGCGGATAACCGACTACGTGGGAGTCGAATCAGGAAACCACTCCACCTATCTGGAGATGACCACCAGTTCGCCGGTGAAGTACGAAGTCGAGCACATCTGGGCCAACAAGCCACGACGCCACTCTGATGAGTTCGAGCACGCCGCCGACTTCGCCGATCACCGCAACCTGATCGGTGATCTCTTGCTTCTGCCGAAGAAGTTCAACGCCAGCTATGGGGATATGACCTTCGAGAAGAAGCTGCCGCACTACAACGCGCAGAATCTGTTGGCGCGTTCCCTTAACGCAGCTTGTTACCAGAACAACCCGGGCTTCCGGCAGTTCCTCGACCGCACCGGATTGCCATTTACGCCATACGACGACTTCACAGCGCAGGCGGTGCTTGACCGTGGTCACTTGTACGAACAGGTGGCGCAGCGCATCTGGAATCCAGAGGATCTGCTCGTTTCGGAACCTGACGCCCTCTCGTCATGACTATCGACATAGGGCGTGACTAATGGGCACATTACTTCCCACGCTGCAAGCCGAGCGTCTCCGCGAGGGGCTGACCGATTACCTTGCGACAACGTTCGCGCTGACCGATCCCGATGCGCAATCGGCGCTGACCGATTTCGTCGGCGATCCCGACACCGGGATGTTCAAGGGACCGTATGTGCGGCTGCGGCTTCCGTTCGCGCCGGCCGGTGACGACTGGGCTGAGCACCTGGACTGGTGGCCGCAGGACTTCAACCCCTATGGGCATCAGGCCCGAGCATTCGCACAGCTGTCGACCAAACAGGGACAGCGCCCCCAGGCCACGCTGGTCACGACCGGTACTGGGTCGGGCAAGACCGAGGCCTTCCTCTACCCGATCCTCGATCACGTGTTGCGCGCCAGGAAATCCGGTGTCACGGGGATGAAGGCGCTGATCCTCTACCCGATGAACGCGCTCGCCAACGATCAGGCCGAGCGGCTCGCCAAACTGATCGCCGGCGACCCCGCCCTGGCTGCCGTCAGCGCGGGGCTCTACACCGGCGAGCAATCCAGCGGCGGGCGAACCCGGGTGTCGGCGGACGGCCTGATCACCGACCGTGCTCTCATGCACGACGCACCACCGGACATCCTGCTCACCAACTACAAGATGCTCGACCACATGCTGCTGCATCCGGGCCGCGCCGACATGTGGCGGCTGTCCGCCGAGTCGCTGCAGTACCTGGTGCTCGACGAGTTCCACACCTACGACGGCGCACAGGGCACCGACGTCGCCATGCTGCTCCGCCGGCTCGGCCTCACACTGAAGAGCCACTGGACCGCCACCTCGCGGGTTACTGACGAGGATCGGAACCGGCCGCTCGGCAGGATCACCCCGGTGGCGACGTCGGCGACGCTGGGCTCCCGGACGGCGCCGTCGGCGATGCTCGACTTCGCGCACACGGTGTTCGGCGAAGCCTTCAACGCCGATGCGGTGATCGAGGAGACCCGGCTCACCCCCGACCAGTGGCGTAGTACGCGGCTCGGGAGCCGTGACGACGACTGGAGACCCGTCGAACCGGGACTACCCGATGCGCTGGAACGGATCACCACAGCGGCCCGCTCCGCTACCGACAACCAAGCCATCGCCACCGCGGTCTTCGCCGAACTCTTCGAGAAGCCCACGCAATCTGACCTGTTCGGAAAGCCCAGCCAGTCTGAGCTCTTCGAGACGGCCACCCAGTCTGACCTGTTTGAGAAGCCCACCCCTTCAGGTGCCTCCGCTGTCGGGTCGGACCTGACCATTGATGACATGCTCGATCAGCTCAAGCGCCACCGGTTCATCCAAGCCGTGTTGGAGAACTCCGTCGACGCCGTGTCGTTGGCGGACCTGGCGAACCGGGTGTTCCCAGCCGTGGCCGTCGACCGCGACGCCGGCCGCACCCACTTCACGCGAGTCCGCTTTCTGGAGTTCGTCTTCGCGTTGCTCTCGCACGTTCGTGCCGAGGCGGGCCGCGCCGCACTCGGCGTCGACGTTCATCTGTGGATCCGGGAACTCAGCCGCGTCGATCGGGCGGTCCGGGCTGCCACCGAGTATCGCTGGTCCGATGACGGGGCACTGGCCGACGACAACGAGCTCTACCTGCCTGCGGTGTACTGCCGGCACTGCGGTCGCTCCGGATGGGGGGCGCGACTGGCGCCAACGGGGACCGCACTCGATGTCACCGACGAGGCGATCCGTGCCGACCACGCTGCCGGCGCGTCCAGGTTCCGCGCGCTGATCTCCGCGCCCGCCGAGGCACAGGTGCCCGGCGGCCGCGAAGGACTGCGCTGGTTTCACCTGGACCATCGCGAACTGCTCGACACCACCCCTGACCCCGAGAGCGCCGACGTCGTTGACGGACGGCTGCTGCCGGTGCTTACTTTGATCGGTCCCGATGCCGATGAGCAGTCCAATGAGGATGTGTGCCCGGCCTGCGGGGCTACCGACGGCATCCGCTTCCTGGGCAGCGCGGTAGCGACCCAGCTGTCGGTCACGCTGTCGAACCTGTTCGGCGACAAGGGCCTCGACGCCGCCGAGAAGAAGGCGCTGATGTTCACCGACAGCGTTCAGGACGCCGCGCACCGCGCCGGATTCGTACAGGCACGGTCACATAGCCTTACTTTGCGGACCGCGCTGCGCGGTGCGCTCGGGATGGGTGAACTCGATCTCGACGAGTTGGGCCAGGCCGTCATCAGCCGTGCCGGTGCCGACCCGATGTTGCGTTACCAACTGCTGCCACCCGACATCGTCGACCGAGACGAGTTCGTCGCGTTTTGGCAGGCCGACGTCCACCCGAACTCGCGTCGGGCCGCAGAGAACAAGGCCAAGCGGCGGCTGCGGTTCGATGTCGATCTGGAGTTCGGGTTGCAGTCCCGCACCGGCCGCACCCTGGAACTCACCGGCAGCGTCGCCGCTGAGGTCTACCTGGGCGCCCCCCAGAAGGCGCGGATCCTCGGGCGGCGCGCACTCGAGCGCGCCGACCCCGTCCAATTGCCGCTGACCGGGGTGTCTGACGAGGCATTGGCGCGGTGGGTGCGCGGGACCGTCGAACGGGTTCGCACCCGCGGCGGGATTCACCACGATTGGCTACGGCCGTACGTGGAGAAGAACGCCAACCGCTACCACGTCTGGGGTGGCCGGCCCCGCGGCCAGGGCATGCCCGCCTTCCCGAAAGGTCGTCCCGCACCGGCCTTCCCGGCGCTGAAGTCCGGAACCGGGTCGCTACCGGAGGGATTCGACGCGATCACCGCGCCTTCCTCCTGGTATGCCCGTTGGACATCGCGCTGCCTGGACGTCAGCCCACACGACGGCACCTTTCTTGCTAAGGCTCTGTTCGCCGAACTCTCCGACCAAATGCTGCTGTCTACGCTCACAACCGAAACAGGGTCCACCGTCTACGGTTTGGCGCCGGCCACCGTGCAAGTCAGTGCGCCCACCGTGGAGGCACTGCTCGACGCGCAGCATCTGCTGGCCTGCACTGTCTGCCAGACTCCCGTCCCTGGAAGCACCACCACCGTCGACGAACTCGACGGCGCGCCCTGCATCCTGATCCGCTGCCCAGGCTGGCTGCACCGAACTTCCAAGGCCGACAACTTCTACCGGCGGCTTTACGCTTCGACCGAGATGAAGCGTGTCGTGGCGCGCGAGCACACGAGCTTGCTGCCGACCAAGACCCGGCTCGACTACGAGACCGCCTTCAAACGCGGCGGCACCGACCCGCAAGCGCCCAACGTGCTCGTCGCGACACCCACGCTGGAGATGGGCATCGACATCGGCGATCTGTCCACCGTGATGCTCGGGTCACTGCCCCGATCGGTGTCCTCGTACCTGCAGCGCGTTGGCCGCGCAGGCCGGCTAACCGGAAACTCACTGATCCTGGCCTACGTCCGGGGCCGCGGTGAACACCTGCCGAAGTTGTTCGAACCGCTGTCGGTAATCCAGGGCGACGTGCGCCCGCCCGCGACGTTCCTCAGCGCCGAGGAGATCCTGCAACGTCAGTACGTCGCCCACATCGTCGACCAGTTCGCCCGCGATCCCAAGCTTGATCCGCCAACCGACGCGCGCTCGGTACTCGGCGATGACGGCGAGAACGGCTGGTTGGCGCACCTGCTGGAGACCGCCGCGACCGACAGTGTCGAGCTACTCGACCGATTCCTGGGCCAGTTCGGCGATCATCTCAGCCCGGATTCGGTTGCAGGCCTGCGGGCCTGGGCCAGCACGCCGCCTGACGGTGGGCCCAGCGGGCTCACTCAACGGCTAATGGCCGCGGGCCACCAGTGGCGACTGGACCTCGATGAACTCACGACACGGCGGGCCGCCGTCGACGCCGACCTACCCGATTTTGAACGCCGGGCCTCGTCGCCGGCCGCCACCGACGACGACCGGCGCGCCTACAAGATCGCCAGGGGCTCGCTCAAACTGCTGAATGCGCAGATCAACTCGCTGACCCGGGACTACTGGATCTCGGTGCTGGAGCGCTACGGCGTACTGCCCAACTACACGTTGCTGGATGACGCGGTGACCCTCGATGTCGGCGTCACCTGGATCGACCCGGACAGTAACGAGTTCATGGGCGACGAACTCAGCTACCAGCGGGGCTCTCGGGTCGCGCTCACTGAACTTGCCCCGGGGGCCACGTTCTACGCCCAAGGCCTGGCCGTCAGAATCGACGCCGTCGACCTGGGTACCGGGGAGTCCAACATTCATGCCTGGCAAGTCTGCCCGCAGTGCGGCTGGGCCAGGACCGGACCGTCCGGCGCGGCGGCGGAACCGGCGGCGAGTTGCCCTCGCTGCCACAGCACCGCCATCGCCGACGTCAGCCAGCATTTGCCTGTGGTCGAGATGACCCGGGTGTCGGCGGAAGTCCGTCGCGACGAGGCCACCATCAACGACATCCGCGACAACCGCAAACAGGAACCCTTCACCGTGGTCACCGCCGCCGACGTCGACCCCACCCAGGTGGGCCGCACCTGGTTCAGGGCCAGCTCGGCATTCGGCGCGGAATACCTGCGGCGCCTGGACATTCGGTGGATCAACCTGGGTCGGCGAACCTCGAAGGGCAAGAAACGGCTGATCGCCGGGCAGGAGTCGGCCAGCGGCCTGTTCCGCGTGTGCTCGGCATGCGGCCAGCTCGACGGCGCGGCCGGACGCAACAACCGCTACGAACACCGCACCTGGTGTCGGCTGCGCGATTCAGCCACCGAGGACATCCGCGACATCGCCCTGGCCCGCCGGCTGCGCACCCAGGGCGTCCTGTTGCACCTGCCGCCGCAGATGGAGTACGACAACTTCGCCCACCCCAGCCTCGCCGCCGCAATCTTGCTGGGCCTGCGCCAGGTCATCGGTGGGTCGCCCGAGCACCTCGACGTCGCCACCATCAGCGACGCACTGTGGGCACCGGACCGTCGAGCACTGCTCATTCACGACACTGTCCCGGGCGGCACCGGCTACCTCGCCGAGTTCTCCGACCACACCAAAGTGTTCGCCGTGCTCGCCGCCGCCCGCCAGATCGTGCGCGAATGCCCCTGCCGCGACGAGGATCGACTGGCTTGCCACCGCTGTCTGCTGCCGTTCGCGGCACCTTACGACATGGACAAGGTATCCAGGCTGACTTCGCTGAATCTGCTGGACGACATCCTGGACATCGGATCGCACGCCACCCCCGATCTCGAGGACTGGACTGCCGACGTCACCGAGAAGGCGCCGCCGCCCACCTTGGTCAGCGACGAGTCGTTCCTCGAACGCGACTTCTACGCATCGTTCATCGCCCGGCTTAAATTGATGGGCGCGGCTGTCGTCGAGAAGCCTGGCACGTACGGGCCGTCGGCGACCATCACGCTGCAGGGCAGCACGCCACGCAAGTGGTCACTGCGGCCGCAGGTTTCGCTCGATTTCGTCAAACCTGACTTTGTGCTGCAGACCGCTGATCCCGACATCCCCCGTATCGCGATCTTCGGAGACGGGCGTGCTTTCCACGCTGGGACCGGCGACCGCAACCGTGTCGCCGACGACGCCGACAAACGGGCCGCACTGCGCAAGGCCGGCTACCTCGTGTGGTCGTTCGGCCACGACGATCTGCAACGCTTCAAAGCTGGCGACGCCGCGGAGCCTGCGTGGTTCGACCAGAAGGCCGCCAGCGTCGTCACCAGCAGGTTCCACGTCCAGCCTGCTCTGGTCCGCCTTCAGGCCAAGGATCCGGTATCGCAACTGCTGGAGTTCCTCATCGATCCGGACATCGAGGCGTGGAAGCACTTCAGCACGTGGATGCCGTATCTGTTCGTGCGTGGCGACAACCGCGTGCACGCGCAATCCGACGACGTCGCCGTCGCGGCGGTCGCCGCACTCGACGGTGCGGCGTCGTTTGCGATTGCCGGAACCGACATGTGCTGGATGTACTTAGCCGGCGGCGTCACCATCACCGCAGGAGTGCGGACGACCTCCGACCCGCCGAGGGCCGTGCTCGCCGTTGATGACCGCGACGACCGAATCGAGCACCTGAGCGGCGCCGCGTGGAAGGAGTGGGTACGGCTGTCCAACTGGCTGGGCGTCAGCGATCCCGGCCGAGTCACCACCCGCACCCTCCTCGACGCCGCTCCGATCCTCGCTCCCGACGGCGCGCAGGACGTCGTCCTCCCTGCCGAATGGCAGACGCTGCTCGACGAGTCCGTGTCGGAATCCGAACGCACCTTGATCCGGATTCTCGCCGAACAGGGCGTCGCCGCACCGGTGTTGGGACTTGAGACCGCCGACGGGGAGATCATCGACATGGCGTGGGCCGATGCCCGCATTGCTGTGGTTCTCGACGACGGTGGGGAAGCGGGCATGCTGGACGGCTGGACTCTGTGTCCGCCAGACGCTGCTCGGATCATCGAAGTTTTGACATCGAATGGAGTGGTGTAGGTGGCGAACTTGGTCATTGCCTCGAACAGCAAGGCGATGTCGAAGCTGGACGGCTCGGTCAAGAACAAGGTGTACGACTTCTTCGAGAAGCTCAACGCCGACGACACCGCACCCGGGCTGCACATCGAACCGCTGAACGCGGCGATCGATCCGCGGGTGCGCACTGGACGCGTAGACCTGCACTACCGGGCCATCCTCTTTCGTGTCGACGACAAGTCGAGCGGCACGACCTACATCTATATGGGCACCTGGCCGCACGACGAAGCCAACAAACTCGCCGAGCGAGCCACCCTGCGCGTCAACCCGATCAACGGCACCCTCGAGGGGCTCATCGGGGACCTCCCGGAGGCCAAAGCGCCGGTGGTGGAGTCGAAACCTGCTCAGGATTCGGTTGTTCCGTACCTCGTGAGTGTGGACTACACGCTCGCCGATCTCACCGAAGGACTGGGCATCGACCCGGTACTCGCCGCGGCAGCGATGGCGGCGCAGGATGAGTCGGCGCTGCTCGAAGCGGCCGCCGGCGGGCTGGATTGGGAGGGCAGTGCTCTTTTAGACCTGGCCACTGGAATCGCCATCGAGACCATCCGCGACAAGCACGGCTTCACCGAAGCTCCCGTCGACACCTCAATCGACGAGGATCGCCAGATCATCGAGGCGCTCGACCGTCCCGCGTCGAAAATGCAGTTCGCGTTCATCGAAGACGACGAGGAACTACGCCGCGTCATCGAAGGTGGTGACTTCGCGGCTTGGCGAACCTTCCTGCACCCCGAACAACGTAAGTACGTCGAGGCCGACCCTAGCGGCGCGTTTCGACTCTCCGGCGGCGCCGGCACCGGCAAGACCGTCGTCGCCATTCACCGAGCGCGTCGCCTCGCGCGGGACAATCCCGACGCCCGGATCATCCTGACTACCTTCAATGCCACCTTGGCCCAAGGCCTCAAGGCCGACCTTGTAGCGCTGGACCCCGGACTGCCCATCGCCGAAAAGCCGGGCGACCGCGGCGTATATGTCGGCGGTATCGACGCGCTGGGCAGAGACGTACTGCATCGGTCTCGCCAAAATCTGTCTTCGGCTTCGCAGCGCATCTTCGGACGTGTCGTCGAATTCGGTTCGAAACGAACGGTTTCCGATGTGGTGTGGCGTGAGGTCGCCCAGGCCGTCGACTCAGGCCTCGACGCCAAGCTCGCCACGGCCGCGTTCCTGGAGAGTGAGTACGTCGCAGTGGTACTCGCGAACCGCATCACCACGCTGGAGCAGTACGCCAAGGTCGCCAGGCCCGGTCGCGGTACGCGGCTGAGTCGGCCGCAGCGCATTGGGGTGTGGAAGCTGGTCGATGGGTTTCGCCGGCAGAGCCAGATGGATGAGACCATCAGCTTTCCCGAAGTGCTGGCGGTCGCCGCCGAAGCGCTCGCGATTCGGGCTGAAGGCGACGGGACCCACCTCGCCGACCACGTCCTCGTCGACGAGGCGCAGGATCTACACGCCACCCACTGGGCTTTGTTGCGCGCATTGGTGGCTGAGGGTCCGAACGACCTGTTCATCGCGGAGGATTCGCACCAAAGGATCTACGGCAGCCCGATCGTCTTGAGCCGGTTCGGAATTAAGATCGTCGGCCGATCCCGGCGGTTGACGCTGAACTACCGAACGACGGCGCAGAATCTGCACTTTGCGGTGAGTGTGCTGTCCGGGGCGGAGTACCGCGACCTCGAACAGGGCGAAGAGGAAACCACCGATTACCGGTCTGCCCGCAATGGACCTCAGCCTGAACTGATCCCGTGCGCCGACCAGATCGCCGAGCTTGAGGTGGTCGCCGAGAAGCTCAAGTCCTGGCTCAAGGAGGACGACGTCGAGCCGGAGAGCATGGCCGTACTCACCCGCAGCCAGGACGAGCGAGACCGTTTCGTGCGCGGACTTGGCGAGCGTGGCGTGACCGTCCGTGCGGTCGACAAGAGCGCCTCAACGCCAGGACAGCCGGTGGTGATGACCATGCACCGTGCCAAGGGGATGGAATTTTCCCGGGTCATCCTCTCGGGGGCCGACGACAAGCATGTCCCGTCCCCGGTGACGCTGCGCGCCGTGCCCGAGGAGGAACGTGCCGAGGCGTTACTGCGGGAGCGTTCATTGCTTTACGTCGCTAGCAGCCGAGCGCGGGACGCGTTAGTGGTGACGTGGAGTGGCCGACGGTCAAAGCTGCTGGGCGCGGCGGCTGACGACGCTATAGAGGTCTAGATGGAAACGTGGTCGCGGCGGCCAAATGGTCACGCCGAACGACGGCAACGTCAGGCAGCGACTGCAGGGAACACGACAAGGGATCCGTCTGCGCTTCGTTCGATCTCGATCGCGACGTCGGCGTGATGAAGTTGAGAACCAACTCCGTCTCCGAGTGCGCGCAGTCGATAGGCGGCCTTCAAGAGGTCGTCGACCTCGCCCTGCGAAAACATGATGCTGCGAAAGCCGCCGTAGCGTTTCAATTCGAGGGTGGAGAGTCGTAGTAGCACAGACGCGATTCCGGATTCCAACTCGTCGACCCGTCGTTCGTCGTCCTGCAACGTGCGGATGAAGGTCTTGAACGGGTGGTTCGCGCCTTCATTTTGTGCATGCTCGACGGCCTGCAACACGAGCACGCGGCGCTTGAGAGCGACGGCGAGTTTCGCGAGCTCTAGGTGGGCGCGGAATATGCCACCTTCTTCGTTGATGCCTGGGAAGGCCTTCGTCAATGCGCCGACTTCGACCGGGCCGTCAGGGAGCTTTGCAAGCGCAGCTTCCCACTTTGCGAGTCGGCGGCGAGTGCGTTCAATTGACGTACTGATCGCATAAGCAGACGAGTCGAGTCCGAGCGACAGACCTACCCGCCCTTGGTCGAGAAGGATGGACGTTGCCTTATCAATCGCATCCCGGCAGCCGTCCAGCTCACTGCGTTCCTTTTCCAGGTTGTCTTCATGCAATTGCTCGAGGAGGTCGGTGATCCGCGCGATAGCCTGTTGGCGCTGGTGATCGGCGTAGGCGCTGACACCGACCGCTACCGCCATCAGGACGAGCGGTGCGGCGACCGTCAACGCCCCCGCGCTCGCCGCTGCCACACCCGCAGTTGTGGCAGAACCAGTTGCCGCACCCGCGACAGCTGCTTTGCCGGCAACTGGAACGAAAGTCGCCTGAGCTGCGATTCCGCTTGAGTTGACGAGCGCGCTGTGAACACCGCCCGACGCTGCCTTGGACGCCATAGGTTGTACTAGACCCTTGCCAACCTGGGCGGCGACCTTGGCCGGGACCACCATGCGGTAGAGCACGTCACCGGTTGTGGCAACGCTTGCGGCAGCTGGACCTGACTTCGCTGTCTGCGAAACAAGCTGCGACAGTTGCTGTGCGAGCGGACTCGCTGCATGGAGCGGAATACCGCCGCTCCGGCTGGGCTTCGATGTAAGTGGGTGCGCTTCTAACGTGGCGATGGGGGAGTTTGCGAGGGTTGCCAGGACTGTCCTCAGCTCGGCGAGGCGGGCGGGCGTCATACCGCCGTCACCTAGGACATCAGGGACACTTACCTCTTCGGTAGCAAGTGTCCACACCGGCACTGGTGTGGTGCCTCCGTCGGTCATGTCTTGTCTCCTCCCCAATTGACGCCCAACGATAAGCGACGGCATCGACATCGGTGGCAACGTTTGTCGGCTTCTTCTCTTCGTTGCCCAGACTGTCATCACTATCCGTTACCGTCCACCGGATGGACGTAGGAATCTATGAGTCGCTGCTCACCGAGAGGCTCTCGGCGCAGCTCGCCGGCTCTGCCGATGTGACGGCAGAGGTCGGCAGTGTCGACGACGCCGAACAAGCGCTGGTGATAGCGCGACACCTCGCTCCTCTCATCGAACGCTCTCTGCGTTCGATGTCGTCTGCAGAGGATCGTTCCGCGCTTGTGAGGCAGATCCTCGCCGTCCTTCCACCACCTCAGGTCGTCGGGGAGGCGCTGCACCTCGCCAACACGGGCAAGTTCCTTAGATTAGAAGAAGTTCGCAGCGCAGCGGGTCTAACGACAGCCCGCCTTCCGCGGCCCGCGACGCCGCTTTCAGACGCTGCGTTGATGACCAACGCGCGGAATGAGCCAACACTTGCGGCTGAACTACGGACCGAGCTTGAGAGTGCTGATCAGGTTGATCTGCTGTGTGCGTTCGTGAAATGGCAGGGCTTGAGGCTGCTGGAGAAGCAGCTCGACACGCTTCGTCAGCGCGGGATTCCGGTACGGGTCATTACATCGACCTACTTGGGCGCAACTGATGCGAGGGCACTCGACGCTCTCGTCAATGATTTCGGTGCAGAGGTCCGCGTCAACTACGAAACTGATAGGACCCGCCTGCATGCCAAAGCGTGGTTGCTTCGTAGGAACACCGGGTTCCACACGGCGTATGTGGGCTCAAGCAATTTGTCCCACGCGGCGCTGGTGGACGGATTGGAATGGAACGTCCGGCTTTCCGCGAAGTCGACACCCCACCTCCTGGACAAGTTCCGTGCGACGTTTGACTCATATTGGGAGAGCATCGAGTTCGAAACCTACCGCCCCGACGAGGACGGGGACCGGCTGCGGGAAGCGTTGGAGACGGCATCAGGCAGACGAACGCGGGATCCGCTGGCAATCACGTTGTCGGGTCTGGAGGTACGTCCGAAGCCCTACCAAGCTGAGATGCTCGAACAGATCAACGCCGAACGGACGATTCATGATCGGCATCGAAATCTCGTTGTAGCAGCAACAGGTACGGGTAAGACGGTCATTGCGGCATTGGATTACCGAAACCTGGCGCGCGAGGTTCACAAGCGTGACCTCAGGCTCCTTTTCGTCGCACATCGGAAAGAGATTCTCGGGCAGTCTCTCCGGATGTACCGAGAGGTCCTAACGGACGCCACGTTCGGAGAGCTGCTGGTCGACGGCAACCAGCCGGCGCAGTGGCGACACGTGTTCGCGAGTATTCAATCGCTCACGTCCAACCGGCTCTCGAGCATCGAGCCTGATCATTTCGATGTGGTTGTAGTCGATGAGTTTCACCATGCCGAGGCCTCGTCGTATCGGCGACTGCTCGACCACGTCCGGCCGGTCGAGCTTCTAGGCTTGACTGCGACCCCGGAGCGCGCGGACGGCGTTGACGTTCGAGAGCTTTTCGGTGGTCGGGTTGCGACCGAACTGCGGCTGTGGGAAGCGTTGGAGCAGAACCTGCTCTGTCCTTTCCACTACTTCGGTATTTATGACGGAACAGACCTCGAGTCGGTGCAGTGGCGACGCGGCGGATACGACCTGTCGGCCTTGAGCAGTGTTTATACCGGAGACGACGCCCGAGTTCGAATCATCCTGAAAGAACTTCGCGATAAGGTCGGCGACGTCAACGGTATGCGAGCCTTAGGCTTTTGCGTGAGCGTCGAGCACGCCCGGTACATGGCCCAACGTTTCAACCAAGCCGGCGTTCCCGCTCTGTCTGTATCCGCTGACACATCACCCGCTGAACGTCGGGACGCATTGACCGCGCTGCGAAATGGCGACATCAAAATCGTCTTCGCCGTCGACCTATTCAACGAAGGCCTCGACATCCCGGAGGTCGACACAGTGTTGTTCCTGCGACCGACCGAGAGCGCCACCGTGTTTCTGCAACAGCTGGGTCGTGGGTTGCGGCTAACTCATGGCAAGACAGTGCTCACCGCATTGGACTTCGTCGGGCACCAGCGGCGGGAATTCCGCTTCGACCTTCGGTTTCGGGCACTGACCGGTGTCGGCGGAAAGGCGCTCCATCGCCAAGTTGCAGAGGGTTTCCACTTTCTGCCGTCAGGAAGTTCGATCGTCCTGGACAGAATTGCGCAGAAGCTTGTCCTCGACAACATTCAGCAGCAGGTCGCGCCCCGGTGGGCGGCGCTTGTCGCGGAAGTACGCGCGCACGACAGTGATCGGCTTGCTTCTTATCTCGCTGAGTCGGGCCGAGAGCTCACTGACGTCATTCGGAACAACAGGTCTTGGACATCGCTGTGCCGCGACGCGGGAAATATTGTGGGTCCGGTGGGCTCGCGCGAAGCAGACCTCGTTAAACGTGTACGAGCCTTAGCCCATGTTGATGACCACCGCCCGCTGGGAGCTATACCGCTCGGTTCTCAGTGAAACTAGCTTCACCACCTCTGGGCAAGCGGAGCGCAGACTTGCCGAGATGCTCTTCTACTCGTTATTCCCGGACGGAGGTGGGTTCGCGAGTTCCGTGGACGGGCTGGACGCGCTCGCGGGGGAGGTAGTCACAGACGAGATGCGTCAGGTAATCGACATTGCCTTCGACACCGCGCGGCGCACGACCTACAGTCTCGGTGGGGTTGTGCCCGAACTGGCCGACGTCCCCCTCGAACTTCACGCAAGCTATTCGCGCGAAGAGATCCTTGCAGCCTTGGGATACGCATCGCCGAGTCGAAAGCCGAGCACGATGCGCGAGGGAGTGGCGTGGTGCGAGGCCGTTAACGCGGACGCATTCCTGATCACGCTCAAGAAATCCGACCGTGACTACTCGCCGACGACGATGTACCGCGACTTCGCCCTGGGCCCCGATCTCTTTCATTGGGAAACGCAATCTGGAACTTCCGCCGCTTCACCGACGGGCCAGCGATACGTCCATCACTGCGAGCGCGGCTCTCACATCTTGTTGTTTGTGCGTGAGACAAAAACGAACTCGCTTGGCACGTCTCCCTACGTGTTCCTCGGTCCTGCTGATTATGTGTCGCACGAAGGTGAGCGGCCGATGGCGATAACCTGGCGGCTGCACCGTCCGATGCCGACGGAGGTACAGCAGGCATCGGCGGTGGCGGTGGCCTAACTCGGCCGGACACCGGGCAACAGAGTCCCACAACGACTGGACCATTACGACGGGCTCACCTCAGATGGGTGCCTGCGGGACGGTTGTGATGGATTACGCCAAGTATTCGACGAAGGATCTACCTCAGGCGTACGAGGTGGAGTTCGCGGACGAAGACGGTGTGACACAGGCGCTCGTCACGGTCTTGGAAGCCGATCTGGAAGTCGTGCGGCGAGGGAAGGATGGCGCACGCTCCGGCGTCGCGGTGAATAACCCTCCGTAGCAGTCTCTTACACGAGGGTGGACGGCAGCCAGCCGCTGAATTGTCGCTGCAAGGCGGGCAAACTACACAGATGTTGTGGCGCGGGACGGACGGAACGTAAGGGGATCGGGGCCGCAGAGCCTGCGGATTTTGTGGGGCGGCTGCTGAGCCTCAGTAGTCGTTGGCAGCCGCATGCAAAGCCCGGGCGGCCTTGCGTGTCATGGTTTCCGGCAACCGGTCGGGCATGTGCAGCACCAGCGCGCACCCGGGGGGCTCGCCAGCGAACGGGCGAACTGGCGTCTCCACGCCGGCATGCCAGTGTCGCAACGTGTCGCTGGGCGGACCCTCGTCCTGGGTGTCGTCGTGCTTGGGCAGGGTTTGGGCCGCGACGCGACATCTCCGCTGCCCGCCCCTACCGCCGGCATGTGGGCGCGGTCCTGATTTGTCGTAGTCCGGGCGTAGCGTCCGCGCCATGAGCAACGCACGCACGCGACGCAAAGTGAAACGCGCGCATCGCAATACCGAACGAACGAAACGACGTGACCAGCCGCTCGCCGAGGCAACGAGCCTGGCTGACTTTGTCCGACTGTCGCTGACCCACGAGCGCCCAGTGGATTTTCTCAACCTGGTGAGTCTGATGATCCAGACAATGACTCCCGACAGGTACACCTGGTTGAGACCGGACAGCCCAGCACCGGCGAACCTGCCCAACTTCGTCGATAACTGCATAGCGGCGCGAGACCCTGAGCGGACCGCGCTGCTGGCTGTTCTCGCCGAAATGCTTGAGGACGAGGCGCTGAGGGAACTTTGCCGCCGAGAAGTCGCCAGGCGGGATGAGATTCTCCCGCGGTGGCTGCAGTGCTTGACCGACGTGAAGGCATATCGGGCAGTGCGGATGACGCACGTGCTCGGCGACCGCGATGAACTGCTGATCGGAATGCGACTGGGCGAGTTCGACCTGACCTGTGCGGTGAACATCGACCACTACAGTTTGTTCGAGATCACCGACGCCGTAGTGCTTCCCGACGCGCTGGATGTGGTGCTGGCCGATGCCGAGCAGGAGTTTATCGACGGCGACCTCCGCCCGATGGATCTGAGCCTGGCCGACGCGCGGGCTTGGATCGCCCACGGAGTCGAGAGCAGCGAAGGGTTACGGATTCAGGAGAGGGCGAACTGGCCGCGCTGTCGGCCGCTGGTGCGATGGCTGATTGGCTACCTCCCCGAAGGCGGCAAGGGGTACCGGGAACCCGTCTGGGATCCGCAGCGCAGTGCTGCAGTGTTTGCGGATTTTTTTGCCTCGCCCGCAGGCGTGCCGTTCGACCACCGTGATACTCGAGAACTGCTGTCTGCGCTCTGCGAAGACACCGGCAATGGAGATCCATTGCAGTGGAGCGCGTTACGGGTTGCTCAAGTAGCAGATTGGACGCCCCATGGCTACGACTTCCCGGTGGGCACGGTTTTGGAGCTTCCCGATCTTCTCAAGGCCTACGTGCCCTTCGCTCACGCCCGCGGCGGGATCAGGGACGGGTTGACAGCCGACGCTCTCGCCGCCGTTGGCAGAATCCAGGGCCGCCTTGCCAAGTGTTGATGCTAGCAATCTGCTAGCTCGTAGCAAGCGTGGAGCTTACAATGGCGACATGCGAACCCTGCATCTGCGGAACGTGCCGGATGACGTAATGGATCGACTCGAGCGGTTGGCTCGTGCTGCGGGCACATCGGTGACAGTGGCGGCCATCCGGGAACTCGACGCTGCGACCCGACGGGTGGACAATGCCACGCTGATTGCGTCGTTGCCTGACCTGAAGATTCCGGGGGAGTCGATCCTCGCTGAGGTGGACGCGGATCGCCGATGATCGTTCTGGATGCATCAGCGGCAGTAGCTGCGTTGTTGAACGACGGTCAGGCCCGTCGACTTGTTGGTGCCGAGACCGTCAACGTCCCACACCTGATCGATGCGGAAGTGGTGAGTGGGCTGCGGCGACTGGTGACTGCGGGCAAGGTCGCCGAGGCGAAAGCGCATCCGGCTCTTGCTGTTTGGCGAGAGTTGGGTCTGCTCCGCTATTCCGCAGCACCGTTGTTCGAACGGGTTTGGGAGCTCCGGGCGGCGGTATCCGAGTACGACGCAATGTACGTGGCTCTGGCCGAGAACCTTCAGTGCACGCTCGTGACTGCTGATGCGCGCCTAGCCGGGGCCAACGGACCGCGATGCGCCATCACCGTGGTGCCCGCTTGACCAAATCAGCCAATCGACCTGACACGATCGCTTTGGCTAAAACGCTGAACGCAGCACCTATAGGCGCTGATGGGTCTGCTGCACGATCGACCCGGAGTAGACGATCTCGTCGTCCCCAGCCTGCGCGTCGCCGACCGCCTCGAAGAAACCAGGTTGAGTTTTCGTGGCCGCCATCGAAGGCGGCGCCGGTTGCGCGAAGGCGTCCACGACAAGCCAGAGCGCCAACAACTGCTCGCCTGCTCGTTCCACTGGTGTGGATGAGGACCTTGCCCGAGCCGTTCAGTGCACCATTGAATGTCTCGACTGCGCCACGGTGATCACTGCTTCTGGCGTTGACGACCGCGTCCGCTCGCTTGGCTTCCCGCGCGAGTTAAGGGTGCGTCGTTGAGTTCGCCGAGAACCGGATCAATGCCGGCGGCGGCGAGGGTTACATCCGCGCCGGGCGTTCGAGTCAATCCCGTACGGTGTGTCCATTGCGGAACAGGTGTTTGGCGACGGCGCCACCGATGTAGCCGCTCGCGCCAGTAAGGAATATGTCCATCGTGGTTTCGTTGGCCAGCGGATCGTCGGTGTCTAACTGCGGAACTTGCCCGCAGCGCGCAGCGCCTCGTCCAATGGCGCTCGCTGCTGCCGATCGCCGAACTCATAGATGCGGGTGATACGCCCCTCGTGAACAGTCACCAGTAGGCACCTGGCGATGTGCACCAGGTCACCGTTGAGTTCGCCGGATGCGGTTGCGGCCAGTGTGAAGCCATCGTGGCTGATTTGAAGGGACCAAATCTGGTCGGAGTGGCCCGGCATGATTTCGGCGGTGGCGCGGAGCATTCGCAGCATCGCGCCGGCGAACTCATCGCCCGACAGCCTCATCGTATGCTGGTCGAAGTTGTGCCAAACCTCGACGGTTGGGGCGAACAGCTGGGCGAAGTAGGGATCGACCTGTGTCAGACCGTAGGTCTGGGCGAACCGGTTGGCGACGTCTCGAACAGGGTCTTGTGCGTACGGGTCTCTTCCGGGCCGGGACGTTGCGCTCTTGGTGGCTGTGGTTTCGGCATCGCTGGTCATGGGGGGTTCCCTCTCGAAAGGTCGTCTCGCGTCTCGCGTCAGCGCAGGGCGCTCATGTTCAGACTGGGCGGGAGCTGCGTCTCACCGCAAGGTTGCTTGCCGCATAGGCAAAGTTGCGGTGTGCGCGACAACGTGGCGGCAGCGTTAGGTCCCCGGTTGCGGGGTGCGCGTACACGATGCAACGTCACCTGACCAAACTCGCCGCGCCACCGGGATTTGATCTAGCGCGTTCTCACGTCCGCAGGACGAAATCACCTGTGTTCCTGTCAAACTCCTGTCACCCCTCGCGGGTGAGCTGTGCGTACCCATCGACGAACTCACCGGGGTGTCCCAGACTGCTGATCCGTGACCGCGCATATCGAGCGGGTGGTGTTGCCCCTACAGCGGCGCCATAGGGCCCGATTCCTCCAGGCCGGTTCGTACCCAGCGCGCGACGACCGTCAGCGAGAATGGCGGTGTGCTGCGTACGACTCGACCCAATCTCACCGGCTTCACGCGGCGCGGTATCACCTTTCGGACGAAATGCATTCTGCTGGAACGGCTGTCCAGATCGGCGGCGCTCGGGTGTGCTCGATCTTGGAAACCGCCGGCAGGCCGGTTGCGTAAAGGCCGTCCCGTCCGACCTTCTGGCCACCGTACATATCAGTGACCTGGGGGCCGGGCGGCGCAACCTCCTGATCCTCACGCATGAATGCCGCCTCCGCGCGGTTCATCGCGAGCTTGTGCGGCCGCTGTCGGTACCGACGCAGAATTGCGGTGGACGCCGACAACGGCCGCTCAGCGCCGCTACCCTGTTCTACATGAGTTTGCTGAACGTCGAAGCGGCCGGCCTGCAGGAGCTGGCCGCAACCTGTAGCACCTGGTCGGCAGAGCTGGAGTCTACGGCGACGCCGAGCCCGTACGGGCCGGCTTGCCAAGCGACCGCAGCTGCGGTCAACGCCGCTCATGCCGCCGCCGAGGCCGCAGCGCACATGCTGGCTGAGCGTATGCGGTCAACGAGTGTCCGATTGCACGAGACGGCGCAGCAATTCGCGTCCCATGAGGACACCGCGTCGGCGTCGTTCGGGCAGCTGACCAGGAGGGCGTAGTGCGATGCCAAGCACCGCGTCACCACCAACACTGTCGCAGGTACAAGCCTGGGACACGGCTCATTTAACCGACGCTGCGACAACCTGGAGCCGGTCCGCAACAGTCTGGGAAGACACGTTCACCCAGCTGTCGCAGCGGATCAGCAGACCAGGTGGAGTCCGGTGGCTGGGGGAGGCCGCAGATGCAGCTCAGGGTCGCGCGCATGCCGATCGTCTGATTGTGGTCGGTTACGCCGACCGATTGCACAGCGCAGCGGGCGTCGCTCGTGCTGGTGCGGACCAGCTGACCTCCGCCAGGGCCGCAGTACTCCGTGCCGTCGAAACCGCGGAGAACGCAGGTTTCACTGTCGAGGAAGACTTCTCTGTGACCAGCACGGAGACAGGTGACACCGCGTACCTCGCCGCACGGCAGAGCCAAGCTGAGGCTTTAGCTGCCAGCATCCATGGCCGATTGGCCGACCTCGTGTCGGCCGACCAGCAGGTGGCGACTGACGTCAGCGCCGCCGCCGAGGGCCTGGGCAACGGGACTTTCGCAGAATCAGACGGTTCCGTTGGCGACAGGAATGATCCCAGGATTCAACTCGTGGACAACGAAACCGTCGTCGACGGAGACGGACCCGCGCCACAGGCGGGGCAACCCGTCGATCCGACGAACCCGTTCATCGGTGATTCCCGCTTCGGGTACTGGGAGAACGTGATCGCCCCGCCGTACACCGGTGCGACCCCGCCGCCCTTGAAGTCTGAATATCGCCCATTCCCGCCCGGAACCCCGGCCAAGAACGGAGGTCCCACCGAGTGGTACACCCCCGGGCGAACGTGGGTCAACGACCTCGATGCGCCGCTGGCCAGCCGTCAGGAGCAGTACAAGTTCCGGATCGCCGGCCAAGAAGCAACCACCTACACCCGCATGGTGAACCAAAACGGCGTGATGCACCAACAACGCTGGGTGCAGAACGTGTTCGAGGCACAGCACAACACGATGTGGAAGTTCAACGGTGAGGTGCCTGCAAGAAGTGGCGGTGGCTGGAAGACCGGTGATGTCGGAGGCCTGCCCGCCATCCCTACGTTCGGCGATTGGAAACCAATGGCTCCCAACCAGATTGCCTCTTTGTCGGCTGGCAATCCCACGGTTACGTTCTACATTCCCGATGGGTGTGGTGGTCAGTTCACTTACGAGAACGGTGTGGCGGTCGGCGGCTTCAGCGGCCAACCGGTGAACCCCATCCCGATCATGACCGCGCCTCGATGAGCACGACACGTCTGCGGTGGGCCATGGGTGTCGCCGTTGTCATAGCCATCGGGGTCGTGCTGGCTCTACTGCTATCCCAGCGGGGTTCGTCAGACTGCACCACTGTGCGCGCAATGATCGACTACAACAAGGCGTTCGACGCTTCGGTGCAAGCTTCGGCCGATGCTGGCGATCCGAGTGGATCGAGCCGGCCAAGGTATCAGCAATGGGCTGCGCAACTGCACCAGTACGCCGACGAAATCAGCGATGAGGCGGTGGCTGAGCAGGCCGACAAGCTGGCTGTCCTCGCAGACCAGACCGTTGGCGTCGTCGAACGGGTCCGTGCCGAACCCACTGAGCTGGACTCACAAGCAATGCCCCGGTACGCGCAGGACTACGCGCGAGTCGGCCAAGAGTTTCACCGGAATTTGGTGGCGCTGGATCAGGCTTGTCCGGGCGGCTCGTGAGACGCACCGCGGGTCGTTGAATCATTGTCGTCCCAGTAGGCCCAGTCCGGTAACGGCGTCGGCGCAACGACGCCCCAGGTAGTGGACGGTCCCATATTCAGATCCGGCTCATCCCGTTGCCCTTGAACCCTGCGGGCGCCTCGGATGTAGCCCACCAGGAAAACAGTGACACCGCCGACGAGGAATCCCAACAGCGCGATTTTGGCGACCGTCAGCCACATGCGCAGCCTCCATCCGATAATCGCTGTGCCCGCCGCCCAGGTTACCGGGCGAGGTCACCAAATTAGCGGGCTCATACTTCCGACAAAGTGGAGACGGGCCGCCACGCACGCCGGTCGGATCAGGTTGCCGAACCGGCAGCCTGAGAGTCAGACCTAGCTGTCTAGGTGAGTCGTCCGGCTTGACGTCCAGGCAGACTCACACCGGAAGATCCGTATTGACCATCCCAGCACTGGCAGTCACTTCCTTGGCGAGGGCGGCACCGCTCCGTGATGTGCAACTGCCGCAGAGGGGAGCGCGCACGCCTGTGCTGGCGCCACTTTCGCCAAACGGCTGCGTCTGCGCAAACCGCTACCGGACAAGAACTCCGGGATCGAGGCGTTGCAACGCAGTGCGGAACGCTGCATTCGGATGTGCGTCCGGTAGTGCCGCCTGCACGTCACGCAAAGCGCGTTCACAGCTCACTCCCTGCAAGCGCGCCCCGTACAGCGCCGCCACGGTGGGCGTCCGACTGAGGGCACTGACGCAGTGCAGCAGCACGGTTCGCCCTTGGCTACGTAGTTCCTCCACCACGCGGACCGCCTCCGTGAGCACGAGGTCGAGGTGCGGATTCTCGTCGGGATCGTCGCGGTCGATGAGACGCACCTCGACGTGCGGCATGTCGGTCCGTACCGCGTCGCCGCCCACCCGGCACAGCGACACCACCGCATCCACACCGTGGGGAAGCCGCCACAGTGCCCCGATCCCCCCGAGCAGAACCTGCGGGTCATAGGGGTGCGGCGTGAGCGCCCCCACCTCGTACCCGCGGTACCGGTAGTCGAAGGTGTCCGGCTTCCCCCGGCGGGCAATCGGACTCGCCAGGGCGACCACACCGCGCGCAGTGAGCCCCGGCCAGCCGTGCAGCAACCGCCGCCACTGCAGCGGGACCGCCGACGCTCCGTACGCCGCGCCCAGTAACCCGCCGGCGATGGCCGCCACGGTGTCGGTGTCGTTGCCCGCGCGCACCGCAGCATCGACCGCCAACCGGAAGTGGTCAGCCCGAAACGACCCATGGGCCGGGTCCTCGGGCGGAACTTGCGTGGTGGTGATCGCCGACCAGGCCGCCTGGAACGCGGCAACCACCCAGCCGTTTCCTGGAATGGCTGACGGCGTGGATGCTTCGGCCGATCCGATGCGTGACAGCCACATTTCACGACGACCGGGTTCCAGGTGCCGTAGGCCGACGCGGACATCGAGCTCGCCGGTGTGCACAGCGTGTCGAATTGCACTGCACCACAACACGCATGCGTCGCCGGCGTCGGGGTCGAAGTGTGTCAACTCGCTGATCGCACGCGCGGTCGTCGCCAGCGCGTCTTCATCGTCGAGGTAGGCGAGTGCGACGGGAGCGGCTCGCATCAGCGACCCGTTACCTCCGGAACGCCCGACGCTCTCGTGGCGTGCCGCGGCCGCCAGGCGGGCCCGGTGCGCCGTGATGGCGCCACCGCGTGCTGCTTCACGAAGCACTGCCCGCGTCTGGATGCCGACGTCCTTCGCGTCCCGTGACCACTCACACCAGCGGGCGACGATGGCGTCCTGGGCCGGCTCACCGCGCAGATCAGCGCCGGTGGCGGCGACTTCGGCGATGGCCAACGCCATGGCGGTGTCATCGGTCCATTCGCCGGGTTCCCAGGGGCCACCGCCCGCCATCACTACGTCGAGCTCGGGTCCGCGCGGCGGCCCGAATTCGTAAGGCGCACCGAGTGCGTCTCCAACAGCGGTGCCCAACAGGACACCCTCAATACGGTCATGAAGTGATGCCATGAAGTTCCCCTCCCGTGTAATGAGACTAATTAGAGCAGATATGCGCTAAATATGAAAGGTAGGCTGGTCCACCGAGATGAATGACGCACGATCCCGCGACAGCGCCAAGGCGCTCACCGACTATCCGAGGCCGTCGGTGGCCGTCGACACCGCGGTGCTCACCCTCGACCCGGAACTCGGTCTTGTTGTCCTCGAGGTCCGTCGGCCGAAGGGCCCCGGGTGGGCGCTACCCGGCACCTTCCTGCACGAGGGGGAGGTGCTCGCCGACGCGGTGGACCGCTCCCTGCGCGACAAGGCCAACGTCGCTGGGTTGCAGCCGCGTCAGCTCCACGTCTTTGATGCGCTCGGGCGCGACGAACGTGGCTGGGTACTGTCGGTCGCACACATCGACGTGGTCCATTCGGCCCGGCTGGACACTCGGTTTCCTGCTACGACCCGCTTGGTGCCGGCACGATCGCCCGGCCGACTGCCCTACGACCACCCGGACATCGTCGCCAGAGCGGTGGAGGATCTTCGCGGACGCTATGCCACCACCCCGGATCCAGACCGACTGCTCGGCCACACGTTCACCATGCGGCAACTACGCGCTGCGCACGAAGCCGTCGCTGGACACGAACTTCAGCGGGACTGGTTCCGCCGCACCATGGAACCGCAGCTCATCGCCACCGGCACCACTGTCGCCGCCGGCCGGGGGCGTCCCGCTGAATTGTTCCGTCGGCGAATATCTGATACCTGACGCAGACAGCCTGTTCCGGGGCTATGCCACCTCGGGTTCCCGAGAGTGAAGTCATGCACCGGCGGTTCCTGATGCCTGCACCGATACGTAGTTCTGCGGGTCGACACGGCCCTCACCGGACCAGCGGTAGGCAGTGAGCGCCCCACCGTCGACGGCGCTGAAATCCACGCAGGCGGTGTAGTCCGTCCAGTCATGCTGATGCCTCGGAGTGCCACGCCGCCAATAGTGGCCGTAGAACACCGGTACCTGGTCGGTATAGATGTGGGAGCGGTGCTCGCCGGGCACTTCGATGTCGGGCAACGGGGGATACGGGTCGCCCTCGTCGGTGGTGAATCCGCCGCCCATCTCGGCGATGTCGCGCAGTGTTGCCGCCTCCCCGTTCCACCAGCGCACCCGGGCGCGGTGACGGGAGATGCCGTCCTTGTCCAGGTAGGCGACCTGACCGTGGTCCACCAGGCTGATCTCAGGTCCTTTGAGCAGGGTTTCCACCGCCAGGTAGAGCGGATCTCCCTCCGTGGATGCCCTTACCAACTGAGCAGTGGCGCTGAATCTATTGGCACCCAACTCGCGCTCGAGGATGGCGATGGACGGCTCATGCCAGCACGCGTGCACCACCCGAACGTCACCGAGGTCAAGCCAGAGTGGCTGCGTCCGCAACCAGTCGAGATAGTAGGTGCGCTCATCTCCGCGCACCTGCTCGAGGAAGACCCGGTGTTGCGTTTCATTCTTCGCCGACCGCAGGTTACTCGGATCGTTATGCGGGCGCAGATATTTCCCGGAGCCCACCGGCCACTCGGTGGCATAGGCCAGGGCGTTGAACTCGTGGTTCCCCAGCACCATTTGAGCACTACCGGCGTCCACCATCGCCTTGACGACCTCCAGGGCCCGACGCTGGCCGGATCCCCGGTCGATCAGGTCGCCGACGAAAATCGCGCGGCGACGCGGGTGTTCGTAAGGCCCGGCCAAGCTGTCCTGACGATAACCCAGGACGTCGAGTAGAGCTTCCAGCTTCGTAGCGCAACCATGAACATCACCAACAATGTCGTAGCCTTCAAAACCGCTTGCGTCCAAATCATTTCCTTTCCTCAAGCCTCCGCTGCAGGGAAGCGCACGTACGTCTTTCTGTCTAGCGGGTCGGGAGCCTCCTGGTTGGTGATCCTCGCGATGAGCGCCTCAACGTCGTCGAAACGCAGTGACACCGGCCAGGCAGCGCTCGGCGACCTCGAGGAAGCGGTCGTGGTGGTCCGTCAAACCATGCGCGGTGTGCCGGATGCATCCGGGCGCGGAGCCAGCATGAAAGACTCCTCGACCAGGCGGCTCAGCTTCCATCGGGGTACACGGGCAAGCAGCCGTGATGTCGCTACGACCCGGCCGCGCGTGCGGATGATCGTTCATTGATACCCCCCGGATGATCGACTGCCCTGAACGATACGTCTGAGGTCTGACAACTTTTAGGATCGGCGCAGCGCGGCCTCGACGTTGCTGTCGCCGTGCCCGGTTACGATCGGCGGGTCACGGTGCAGTGACATTCCAGATGGGGGAGGAGTCGGCGCGGTGAGCATCACGCCCAACGAGAGTCCGCGGCTCAACGCATCCGAGCGCAGCACCTATTCGGCGCTGATCGACCAGCTCGAGGCAGGCGATCTCGTCGTGCCGGGTCAACGCGTGACCGACCATTTGAAGGATCACGAGGTTGACTTCGTCGTCGGCATCGAAGGTGCGGGCATCGTCTGCATCGAGGTCAAAGGAGGGGAAGTCTGGCACGACGGCGAGGGCTGGCGCCAGATCCGGGGTGGCCGCGAGTGCAAGATCGAGCCGGTCCGGCAAGCCCGAGACGCCTGCTATGCGCTGCGCAGTTTTGTGGAGAACGACCCGCGCTGGAGTCAGGGGCGGTTGCGGTGGGACCACGTCATCGTGTTGCCGAACACCGAGTTGCCCGACGACTTCGGGCTACCGGAGTGCCCTCGATGGAAGGTGATCGACCGCAACGACTTACCTGACCTGGTGGCTCGCCTCCGGGAGGTGCTGATTCGCCAGGAACTCGACCGCCCGCTGCTGACCCGCGACGGGATCGACCAACTTGCAACAGCATTCAGTGGTAGAGGATTGCCGCAGCGCGATGTCGTTGCCCGCGCCCTGGCCAATGAGGACGCCGCCGATTCTCTCACCGAGCACCAGGCCGTCATCCTGGATGCCATCCGGTTGCTCAATCGTGTCGAGGTGCGCGGCGGCGCCGGCAGTGGCAAGACGTTCCTGGCGATGGAGCAGGCCCGCCGACTGGCTCAACGCGGGCAACGTGTGGCGCTGGTCTGCTACTCCCACGGGCTGGCGTCCTACCTCGAACGTATCGCCGCAACCTGGCCGCGCCGCCAACAACCGGCCTATGTGGGGGAGTTCCACGCGCTGGGTGTGCAGTGGGGCGCACCGGAAGGGCCGGATGAGGCACTGCGTACTGAGGAGACGGTGCAGTTCTGGGAGCATGACCTGCCGTTGCAGATGGCAGATCTAGCAGCACAGCTCGAGCCCGGGCATCGTTTCGACGCGGTGGTGGTTGACGAGGCCCAAGACTTCGCCGACGCGTGGTGGGACCCGCTGCTGGCCGCGTTGCGGGACCCGGTTGAAGGTGGTCTGTATGTGTTCAGCGATGAGGGGCAACGGGTGTTCAACCGGCACGGATCGCCGCCGGTGTCGTTGGTGCCGTTGATCCTGGACCACAATCTGCGCAACACCCGCCAGATCGCCAATGCGTTTCAGCCGTTGGTGGATCATCCGATGCGTTTCCTCGGTGGCGAAGGCCCGGCCGTGACGTTCATCGCCTGCACCCGGGAGAAGGCGATGGATGTCGGCGACGATCAGATCGATCTGCTGCTCGACCAAGGTTGGCGTCCTGAAGATCTCGCCTTACTGACCACCGGCAGTCGACATCCTGAGCAGAGCGAACGGCAGCGAGACGGACACCAGGCCTACTGGGATTCCTTCTGGGATACCGATCAGGTGTTCTACGGCCACGTTCTCGGCTTCAAGGGCCTTGAGCGACGGTGTGTGGTGTTGGTGGTCAATGATTCGAGCAAGTTCGAGCGCTCCCGTGAACGGCTCTACGTCGGATTGTCCCGCGCCCGTGACCAACTCGTGGTCTGCGGTGACCCGGAGTTCATTCGTGAGGTGGGTGGGCCAGACTTGGCGCGGCGGTTGACCGGCGGCTAGACCTCATCGAGGGACTTCCGGCCAAGGCCCATGCCCTGCCTGTCGAGCACAGCCGTAGCCCTGTGGCGGGGCGGCGTCGTGTCGAGGTAGGCGTGGGCCGGGTGGCGGTACCTGGCGAGACCCGTTGCCTTCCACTGATCACTGCCGTCGGACACTGCGATGGAAGCGCAGCAGTTATGCCGACGAGCACGGTCGGGGTTTATTGATCAAGAACCGTTCTTCGGTCGGAGGGCTTCCATTGCTCGTGCAGCTTCGGCCTCGTGTTCTTCAAATGCACTTGCGCACAAGTGGACAGTCTTGCCTTGTTCGCCCATACGGGTCACGAGGGCGGTGACACGGATACTCCACATGCTCAGGCGATTGTCCAGAGCTGCTGCGGAGCGGCCTGTCCAGCCGGACGCTGCGGACGCCATGCGACCGTCCGCGCAGGAGTGCGTCACGGCGAGGGTCTCGCCATAGATAGCAGTAATTTTGCAGCCCGGCCGTTCACCAAGGACGCAGCCGCCGGTGAAGTGACAGCCGACGACCCTGATGCCCAACTCTTGACGATGGGCGGGCTCGGACTGTCGGTTGCCGACGTGCAGGGATGGAGCGCGGACGGGGGCCGCGAGGTCTTTCATGTCGGACAGAACCTCGCATCCTCGGTATCTGAGTTTTGCAAGTGCTGGCCCAGCTCAAAGCCTTAGACAGTTAGGGCGGGAACGGGGCCGATAGCCCCGGCGGCAACACTCGAATCCTGCTGCAGGACGAGCAGGACAACCGCACCCAGTGGGGGCCCGTCCTCGAGCTGGGGTCGTACCACTTCGTGGGCGAGTTGCCCGCTGCCGCAGTGCAGCGAGAACGGTTTCTCACCGACACACGACCGTCATCGGGCCCGGCGCAACAGCCCAGATCGAAGAACCCATCAACCGGTCCACAGTCAGTCAACGGGGCACTAGGCTGGCGCCGCTATGAAGATCGACTTGCGATTCGCTCCCGTTGTCGCGCTCTTGTCCGGGTTGGTCGGGGGTCTTCTAGGTGTTGTCGCGACCTACGGGTGGAACGTCTTGTGGCCGCTGATCGGAGTGCTGGCTTTGGCGGGGCTCGTGTGGCTCGCTTTCGTGACCCGACGCGAAGGTGAGATGCCTTTTTGGCGAGGCGCTTTGGCGACTACCCTGCTCGCAACCAGTGTCGTGGCTGCTGCGTTGGGCGTCATTTCGAGGGCGGGGATATGGGGACTCAAGTCCGTGATTGGGCACTGCAGGCCTCGGGTGTGATCGTCGGGATTGTGCCAGCGCTACTGCTTGTCTTCGCTTTTCCCCTAGGGCTGCTTTTGTACCTGCCGTTATCTGTCGGGTTCATCCACCCGCGGTCGCGGCCTTTCGCTTACGGCGCAGTGTGTTCGCTACTCGTCCTCCCGGGCCTGGGCTTAGGGGCCTGGCTGGTCGCGTAGCGAAACCCGGGCTCATCGATGGGGGCAGGCGATGGGCCGATATGTGATCGTGGGTCCAAGCGGTGCCGAAGTGAGCGTTAGTGAACTGGTCAACGAAGGAGTGTTGGATGACTGCGGACCACCCCTTGAACGATAAGTCCGAGGAACTCCAGCTAGAGATCGACCGGATCTCGGAGCGGCTGGGTGTGCGTTCCATGCCCGTCGGGCTGCGTACCAACGACGGACTCAATGTCTACATTGCCGACGACGGTACCTACCACCACGCATTCTACGAACGCGGGAAACTCAACTCCGAACAAATCGGAGCACTCGACGATGTCCTGTACTGGTACTGCTCGGACATCGTGACCGATCTCGCTGCCAGACGGGTCGGGGATCGTGCGCAACGCTTCCTTTATCAGTATCAGGTGTTGAGTTCGTTAAATCCAGAGTGGGCCAAACGTCAAGTGCGTGAAAATGCCGCAAAGTTCCGCGATCACCGTCCGAAAGACCTTGCACTGCTACCCGATATCGGAGAACCGCTGTAGTTGAGGATGTTTGGTTAAACCGCGGTGTGTTCGCTACTCATCCTCCCGGGCCTGGGCTCAGGGGCCTGGCTGGTCGCGTAGCGAGACCCGGGCTCGTCGTCGGGGGCCAGGGAGGGGGGAGGGGGCGGCCAGATCGACCTTCTGCTCGGCAAAGGTTGGCCCCAAGCAGTTTTCGCGCTGCGCACGGCGTTGGCCACCGTCCCGCAGACGGGATCCTTGCCCCTGCCCGAGGGTTGGCGGATCGTCGTGGAGGGCCCCGTCGACCCGTCGTTCGGACAAACAGCCGCACCCGGCGCGGCCCGATATGTGATCGTGGGTCCAAGCGGTGCCGAAGTGAGCGTTAGTGAACTGGTCAACGAAGGAGTGTTGGATGACTGCGGACCACCCCTTGGACGATAAGTCCGAGGAACTCCAGCTAGAGATCGACCGGATCTCGGAGCGGCTGGGCGTGCGTTCCATGCCCGTCGGGCTGCGTACCAACGACGGACTCAACGTCTACATTGCCGACGACGGCTCCTACCACTTCGCGTATTTCGAACGAGGAAAGCTCGGCTTCGACAACGTCGGGAACCTCGATGATCTCCTGTACTGGTACTGCGAGGGCATTGTCTCGAGCCAAGCGTCGAAGTACGTCGGAGACCGTAGGCAACGCTTCCTATACGAGTATGAGGTGTTGAGTCACTTCAATCCCGAATGGGCCAAACGCCGGGTCCGTGAACTGGCCGCAATGTTCCGACACGGCCAACCCGAAGATGTTGCACTGCTACCCGATATCGGCGAACCTCTGTAGCAATACCGGCGTTGAAGATGTTGCTGCGCAGTACCAAAACGTCAGGTAGCGGCTACCACTCATGGCGGCAGCGGGCGCACACCCACTCCACGTCCGTCACGCAGCAGCCGTGGTGATCGATCCACGGCGGAGGTTGTGCCGACGTCGCGGGCATGCCGAACGCCACTTGCTTGCTTCGCCGCCGACCACAGCGCGGGCACGGCGGGTGCAGGAAGTACTTGTAGTCGAGGAACGAGTCGAAACTTCCAGCGCGCATCACAGTCCGGCAGGCACCGCACAGCACAGCGGGCCAGTCGTCAGTCTCTGCCTCGACGGTCCACACGCTGAAGGACTCGCGCGCGTCGACGCTGGCCAGGGGCAACACAGCTCGACACCCCGTGCAATGTCCGGCCGATTCCAACAGTGCCCGGGCCGCCGCCAAGGACGACGTGCCGAAGCGGTCCTCGTCGCGCGCGGCGAAATGCTGTGCCTCGACGGCTGCCTTCAGCGTCACCGCGTCGGCACCCTCCAGGACAGTGGGCGAAACAGCTACCCCGACGCCCAACCGAGTCACCGGTACCGCGTTGTCGAACACCCACTCGCGGTGCAACCGGACGATCGCTGCATCGACGTCCAGATCGCCGCCGACGCCGGCCAACTGAGTCAGCACCAACGCCGGCTCGGTGTCGAACACAACTACGACGTCGTCGTTCTCACGTACGTCAGCGTCATACAGCCACGGCCGGTACGGCGCGCGTGGCTGGAGATGGCAGATCACCGCGTCCATCCACGGCGAACCCACCACCACGTGTAGCCGGCTGGTCACAGCGCCTGCCCGGTGTAGCCCTGCTGGTAGGCCCACGCATTGACGCCGGCCTTGGCGTCCCCGCACATGTGGCTAACTGCCGACACCAGAATCAACGACGCCTCTGCGGCGGCGAACCCGGCATTGGCCAGCCTCCCCATCACGATGGGAGGTGTGTCGCCGCTGCGCAAGTCATGACAGACTGCCTTGCCGATGTCGATCATGTCGATGATCGACCCGTAACTCACCCCCGAGTCGTCGAGGAACGAGATGAACTCGTACTGATCGGCCTGCGCCGGCGCGGCCCACCCCACTGCCGCGCATACCACCAAACTTCCTGCAACCACGCTCAATCCACGCATTGTCCCCCCTCAAGAACCTGCTTGGCCCGACTGTAGAACACCCCACCGACAAGTCGGCTAGCTAGCCTCCTGGAACGCCTGGGAGAACGCCTCGGCGACACCCGCGGCGCGCTGCCGGTACTCTGCGCGCGACAGCCCGGTCTCGCCCTTCGCATATCGCGATGCCAATCGAGCCAGTGCGTCAGCGCCTTCGTTGAGCAGCTCGCCCGAGTGCCCGGGCACCCACCGGAGGCCGATACGTCTCTGCTGCAACCGGATCCGCTCACGCACCTCCACCAGCCCTGCGACGCCGCTGCGACGCTCGCTGGTGTAGCCGGCGGGCAACACGTCGTCACCGACCATCCACTTCTGCAGCATCGCGATGGCAGGGCGGCTGTCGGTGAGTACCGTGAGATGCCGACGCGGCAGCATACGCACCGCATCGTTGATGGCGCGCAACTCCGCGATCAGCACCGCGCTGCCGCCGACCTGCCAGGCGGCGTGGGGAAAGCCCCGCAGCCCGAAGTCACCCGTGCTGGCAACCCATCCGTAGCCGGTGAATCGGCCGCGTACCGAGCCGTCGGTGGCCACCACGATCGGCGGCCCGTCCTCGGCGGGTGCGGGAAGCACGTCGGCGGCCAACCCGGCGGCTGCGGCCGACATCAGGGGCTGATCCGCAAGGCTCGGCGCCTCGATGGTCACTCCTGGCAGCAGCGCCGCGATCTCCGACGCGTGGGCCCACAGGTGACTCGTCGAATCGAGGTTCACCAGCACCCGCACCCGGTTGAGCCCGGAGCTCTCGGTACGGATTTGCGTGATGGCGTCCAGGATGGCGGTCTCCCGGTTGGGCGCGTCGAAGCGTCCGGTCCAGGAATGATGACCGTCCACCGCGTGGAAACGGGATTCCCCACGCAGCGTGACCACCTGTAGCGCGATGGTGGGTCGCGGTCGATCGTCGATGACAGCCTCCTCCCAAGAACGGTGTGACGGGACCGTACGGGAGGGCACCGACACATCTGTGGCACCACAGCTGAGCGGCGTTTGTCAAGGGAACTCATGAGGGCGCGGCAACACACCTACAACAGCTTCGCATCGTCACCGCCCTGGCCGTAGGGGCTAGGACCCACGCGAACGCAGCCGGCTGCTGTTCCACACGGCGCAATACCGGCGACTCGTGCGTGGGCTTCACCGAGTGGGGCGGGAACACGTACTTTGCCTGAGGTGATTGGCGAAGAGTCTTGGTTGCTGCTAAGCATGCGCCTGGGGCGTCAGCCCAGCATGTGTTGGCTACCGCTTGGGGTGTAGCAGCGTCGTGCACGACTGGCTCGCGTTTGCAGAAACGGCCGCGGCCACGGCACCACGAGGGGAGGGTTTGACCTGTGGGTAAGAAACTCAGTGTTGAACTCGAGCAGTTGCTCGCTACAGCCGTCCAGGTCGATGGGCACGCAGAATCCGTCTTGACCGACATCCCCGATGTCTGCGGCAGCCCCGTCCCCATCGGAGCCAGTCCGTCGCCCATCACCCCGGGCCTGCCGACGGCCTCGGCACCGCGCTGATGGCGCGCAAGTCATTGCTCTTGGCCACGGTGATCCCAGTAGTCGTGGTGGTTGTTGGCACCGCGGTGGTCTTTGGGATGCGCGGCCATGACGAGTCGAACAGCGCCTCCGACTGCGACGTGGTGAGTGCGCTGTTCACTGAATGGACCGACACGCTTGCTGCGGCTGAGCAGCAACTCGCCAGCAGTGGCCACGGCCACGAAGGGGCACTCGCGCTCGCGGACACCGAGGCCGAACTCGCCGGCAGAATTCGTGCCGCGAAAGAGAACGTCGAATCACCCGATATCGCAGAGGATCTGGAGCGATGGGCCACCGGTGCTGAGCGAGGAGCTCAAGGCCGCCGAGACCAGACCAACGACCCCGACCTTGACGTCACCGCGCCGCCGCCGCGTGACTACGTCGAAGGGGTGATTGCCGTCCAGAAAGCGACTTCCAGTCTGGTCACCGCATGCCCCGGTGCTCGACAGCCGGATAAAAACAGCTGAAGGGACAATCGAGACATGGCCAACGACGACCCACGCGCGGAGTACCGGCAGCTACAACCCGATTAACTCGCCACCATCGATCCGGCCACCAAGGACCCAGGAGCACCGGCGACACGCAACGCCGGAACCTCACGCCGCCCACCATCAGAACCGCAGGCCCCACACCCAATCGGCCTCCACCTACCGGCCACACGAAAGATCGAGGTTATTGAATGAGTACGGGCCACTCCTTGGACGCTAAATCCGAGCATCTTCAGGTAGAGATTGATCGGCTCTCAGAAAAATTAGGCGAGCGTTCCATGCCTGTGGGACTGCGGACTAACGACGGACTCAACGTCTACGTTGCCGACGATGGCTCATATCACTTCGCGTACTACGAACGGGGAAAGCTCGGCGTCGACAACGTGGGGAACCTCGACGATCTTCTGTACTGGTATTGCAAGGGCATCGTCAGGAGTCAAGCCGCCAAACAAGTCGGTGACCGTGAACAGCGTTTCGCATACGAGTATCAGGTGTTGAGTCAGTTCAATCTCGAGTGGGCAAAACGGCGAGTGCGCGAACTCGCCGCTATGTTCCGAAACGGCCAACCCGAAGACCTTGCCCTGCTACCTGACATCGGTGAACCGCTATAAATCAACTGTCCGGCCGCGGAGACCGCACGGGGAAGTCCGTTGCGCAGAGGTCGCCTCGTCGTGTCGTTCGCGAGCGCTGGGGCCGCAACGTCACGCTGAATAGTTGGAAGCCAAGCCGCCATCCTCGAGGCCATCGGGTTGCTGAATCGTGTTGAGGTTCGTGGCGGCGCTGGCACGGTGGGTGGCGGCTGAGCAGCAACTCGCCAGCAGTGGCCACGGCCACGAAGGGGCACTCGCGCTCGCGGACACCGAGGCCGAACTCGCCGGCAGAATTCGCGCCGCGAAAGAGGACGTCGAATCACCCGATATCGCAGAGGATCTGGAGCGATGGGCCACCGGTGCTGAGCGAGGAGCTCAAGGCCGCCGAGACCAGACCAACGACCCCAACCTTGACGTCACCGCGCCGCCGCCGCGTGACTACGTCGAAGGGGCGATCGCCGTCCAGAAAGCGACTTCCAGTCTGGTCACCGCATGCCCCGGTGCTCGACAGCCGGATAAAAGCAGCTGAAGGGGACAATCGAGACATGGCCGACGACGACCCACGCGCCAAGTACCGGCGGCTACCGCCTGTCACAAATCCGGACGACATGATCGAGACGGTTGACTCGTCGGACGAAACCGAGTTGCCGCCGGATCCCAACGAGGGCGCCGCTCCAGCGTGTCACGTGGGGGCCCTGGATTCGCTGATGAACATCGCGCGATAGAAGCACGGGGAAACGTCGAACAAACCTCGTCCATTGCTGTGGCGCAGCCAGGGATTTCGTCGACGAAATCGCCTGATCGACTCCGAAATTGGGACTTGTGGCGGGATCGCGTTGGCGTAAGCGGTTTGTGCTTCCAGCGGCCCGAAATTTGTCGGACCCCTCTGCGATGATGGGGTCATGTCCACGACCGCAACATCTTTCGCCGACACTGGGATGTCCCCAGCCCGTCGGCTCGAGGTATTGTTCGATGAGATGGCGGAGTTGACCGGTCAACGCAACGCCATTGACGGCCGCATTGTGGACATCGTCGCCGAGATTGACCGCGACCAACTGGCCGGCGCCACCGGCGCCCGGTCAATCGAAGCGTTGGTGGCCTGGAAAGCCGGAGTGTCTCCACACTGCGCCAAGACCATCACCCGGGTTGCCCGGCGTGTCGACGAATTCCCCCGCTGCACGGACAAATTACGAGAAGGCCGCCTGTCGCTGGATCAGCTTGGGGTGATTGCCGAGCGCGCTGCCGACGGATCTGATGCCCACTACGCGCAGTTCGCCGAAAGCGCCACCGTCACCCAACTACGCACCGCGGTCAAACTCGAACCCCGACCCGAACCCCAGCCCGAGACGGAACCTCAGCCGCGGCCGGAACCACCGCGGTCGATCACCTCGACCTCCGATGACCAGTCCACCACCTGGCACATCACCTTGCCCCACGACGAAGCCGCCACCTTTGATGCCGCACTGCAGTCGCATAACGACGCATTGGTCGCAGCATGGAAACACGAGCACCCCGACGGCGCATCCGAATCCACTCCACCGTTTCCCAACGCTGTCGACGGATTCTTGAGCCTGGTGCATGCCGGATGGGACACCGACGTCGCAGCTCGCCCGCACGGACAGCGCACCACCGTCATCGTCCACCTCGACCTCGATACCCGGGTCGCCAACCTGCACCTGGGGCCGTTGCTCACCGATGACCAACGCCAATATCTGACCTGCGATGCCACCTGCGAAGTCTGGTTCGAACGTGCCGGCCAGCCCCTCGGATCCGGGCGGGAAACCCGAACGATCAGCCGTCGCCTACGCCGAGCCCTCGAGCACCGGGACCGCAGCTGCGTCATCCCGGGTTGTGGCGCCACGCGGGGTTTGCACGCCCATCACATTGAGCATTGGGAAGATGGTGGGCCTACCGAGATGTCGAACCTGGTGCTGGTCTGTCCTTTTCATCACCGGTTGCATCATCGGGGTGGTATCACCATCACCGGACCCGCCGAACAGCTGGTCGTCACCGACCCGGCCGGCCGTCGCCTCAGCGCAGGGTCGCTGGCACGTCCCCCGACGACACCGCCACCCGATGTGCCGCCGTGTCCCGGACCTACCGGAGAACGCGCCGACTGGTGGTGGTACCAACCCTTCCAACCACCACCGACCGCCAACTGACCAACTTCGACCTGGGCCAGTCAGTGCTCATGATTCAGGTGGCGCGCGCCCTCAGCCACGGCGGCGGAAAACTCACATCCAAACGCTGCGTTGCCCGGTAGCCGTCCCATGTGGGTATGCCCTGTGGCTGCCCGAGGTAGATGCCGCGGGCGGCGGCGATGACGCGACCGCGCTGGACCGGCCATTGCAGATAGTCGGCGATCTCGGTCAGCAGGCCGGTCCTCGCCTCGTCCAGTGCCTGGTCGATCAGCCGCACCGCTGGCAGTGCATTCGTCTTGTCCCCGTTGCAGCGCGCGCAAGCCAGCACCAGATTCGCCAGACCGTCGATACCGACAAGGGACCAGGGGAGGACGTGATCGATCGGGTTGTCCTGCGGTAGATGGGCATTGCAGTAGAAGCAATGCGGCCCGAACACCTCCTTGAAGGGCTCACGTACCGCCGCCATGGCCGAGCGTTCCCGCCCGAACAGATGCCCTGCAACATCAGGAACGTTCTCGTCGAGGAACCTGTTCATACGGCGCACATCCTCGACCCACATGATTTCCAGGGTCGGTCTGAGAAGCCCGGCCAGTCGTGCCAGCCCGTCGCCGACGCCCGCCTTCAACGTGATTGCGTTGCCGTGTTTGTGCAGAGTCTTGCGGCTGATCTTGTCGTGCAGGAACGAGTCGTCGTAGAGGAATGCATCACTGGCAGCGGCGCCCGGCAGCTTCTGCAGGCGATGCAGTGGCTGTTGAGCAAGACAAAGACCTACCTCGGCGATCGCCCGCAAATACGCAGCAGGCGCGCGCAACTGCGCGACATCAACAGAGCGACAGGTCAAGCCTGCGGCCTTTCTCAGATCGTTGGCGGCGAACAGGATTCGCGATCGTCCGTCGTTCGACTGCCGCAGTTCACGCCCGTCGAATGGGCGGATCTGCTGCCAGTAGATGTCGAGGACCCGATGGGCCAACTCCGGGATCGGCACCACGAGTTCGTCGGCATGGTGTTCCGGCAGGTTCTCGACACAATGCTCGAGCAGCGCCATCAGTGTTGCGAGCTTGTACGTCGCGACGCGCAGCCCGGTCTCGAGGATCGCCACGACCCGTTGCCCCAGCACGAGTGGGTCGGCGTTTCGAGAATTCACCGACTCATTATGTGTGTCGCGGCTTAGCTGTTCCCGAGATGATCCTCGGGTGTCCGGCGTCTGGCGTCTGATCGCCGAGAAGTCGCTCGGAGGTGGGCATTCGCGCACCTGGTTCGTCGGGCGGCCAGTGTGACAATTTGGGAACGGACCGGCCAATCAGTAATCATTGGCAGCCGCATGCAGAGCCCGGGCGGCCTTGCGCGTCGTGGGCTCCGGCCACCGATCAGGCACGTGCAGGATCAGCGCATACCGGGTGCCCGCCACCGAACAGGCCAGTTGGCGTCCCATAGGCGGAGAGGACAACTCGTAGACCTTCCGCCTCCGCGAGTGCCGCAGTGCCAGGCAGCGTGCAACGTCGTCGTCGGTGAGGCCGAGGTGGCCGGCCGCGGACGAAACCGCCTGTACCGCTTCGTCACCCGACATCGAAGACAGGATCGCGGCAGCTCCCGCGCACGCGGTCGCGCCCACGCGTTGGCCGGGCCGCGGTGTCAGGGGCAACGGCAACCTGCCGGGGTGGACGTCGACGAAGATCACCTGGTTGCCGAGGAGCCGAACCAATGAGATCGTGTGCCCGTCCAAATCCGGTGTCGCACAGGCACGAAAAAGGTTGTGGGCCACCGCATCGGGATCGGAGAGCTCAGACCACCGGGCGCCGACCCGAAGGCCGTCGGCTCCGCGGGCGATGAAGCCGACATCCTCCAGTGTGCCAAGCAGGTCGGAGACCGAGCTCTTGGGTAGCCCGAGCATCCCCATCAGCGCCGCGGGCGTGCGGGCGGTGCCCGCCGATACAGCGCCCAGGACGCGGACGCCGCGGTGGACGGCGGGGGTACGCGGCCCGGCTATCCCCATGGCTCGTACTCCGCGGCGTTGTGCACGTCGATCAACCGTGGGGTGATGTACCGGGAGGCTCTGGCGACGCGCGCACCGCTGTGCAGGGTGATGCCGATGTCGATGGCCGCCCGCACCAGGGCGGTTGGATCCTGCGTCGCGGTGGCGATGATCGCTCCGCCGGCGCGGATCTCCTCCACGGCGTTTCTGGCGCCGTCGACGCCGACAATCGGTACGTTGAGGCTGCGATCCCGCAGGACGCGCGAGATACCAACGGCGATCTGGTCATTGGCAGCGAAGAAACCGTCGATCGCAGCGCCGGCAACCAGGATCTCCTCGGCGGCGCGTAGTCCCGACCCAGCGTCCAATTCGCCGTAGCTGGTGGCTGCCACCTCGATCGCGGGGTGCGGGGAGATGGCGGCCAGGCAACCGGCAATGCGGTCGGAGTTGGCGGTGATGGGGATTCCGCCGACGACGGCGATGCGCCCTCGCCCTCCCAAAGCGCTCGCCAACGCCGAGCCGGCGAGGAAGCCGGCCTTCGTGTTGTCCGTCGCCACCACCGCGTCGGCGCCGCTGACCGCCGAACCGATGGCTACCACCGGAATTCGTGCTGTCCTGGCACGGGCGCATGCGTCCTCGAGCCCGTCAGAGGCCACCGGCTCGATCAGGATCAAATCCACACCCGCGTCGACGAATTCGAGGATCTGCCGGGACTGATTCGCCCTGTCCTCCTTCGCCCGGTGGACGTGGAGGCGTGCGGCGAGTCGGTCGGCCTCCCCATGGAGCGCGCCGATCTCGGCGAGGAAGAAGCTCTCGTCGATCGGGTAGCTGAACCCGATGTCGTGGATCGGCCAGTTCTGTGCGCGGGCGCTCGACGCCAGCTCGAAGACGCTCGGGCCCAGCACGTAAGTGCCGTCGACGCCGCGGGTCAGCAGCATTTCGTCGGCCAGTGCGTGACAGATGCCCATCACGCTACTTTTGGGGAAACCCGTGAGTTCGGTCAGCTCGGCAAGCGTCATCGGCCGTCCGGCGTCACTGACCGTCTGCAGGACGGCGGCCGCACGCGTGAGGGCGGGCACGCGTCCGTTGCGCACCGGCGAGTCGTCTGCCACGACCACGTGGTCTGCCATGCGAAAAGCGTAGTGGACCTGCTGTCTTCGAAGACCGTGACCTGCCATGGCCTTTCGGCCCACAACGTCCGGGAAGGTTGTTGACAACCCCAAGATGGGGTGCTTAGTGTGTGTTTCATCACTCGACACTGGGTTCGATATATGAAACAGACGCGTTGGGTGTTCGCCTGCCCGGGTGGGTCTCGGGCGAGGTGCACGTAGTCGGCGTCGACGCGTGGTTCTCACCCAGGCCGAAGGATGAATCAATGGCGATTTCCCAGCGTGTAGTCGGTGTGATCAGCGTGGCGTTGACCATGGCGATGATCACCGGAGGGTGTACCAAGAAGAACGAAGAGGCCGCTCCTGCAACCCCCGGCGGAGCCAGCGCGGAGCAGAGCCAAGGGGCATCCGGAGGCGCCATCAAGGTCGCCTTCGTGCCGAAACTGCAGGGTTCGCCTTACTTCGAGGCCATGGACACCGGCGCCAAGAAGGCAGCCGCCGACCTCGGCAATATCGAATGGCTGTACCAGGGACCCACGTCAGCCGACGCCGCCGCGCAGGCGCAGATCGTCCGATCCTTCATCCAACAGAAGGTCGACGTGCTGGTGGTAGCGCCCAATGATCCCGATTCGATGGCGCCGTTGATGAAAGAGGCCCAGGACGCCGGCATCAACGTGCTGACCGCGGACACCGACGCGCCCAACTCGGTGCGTGAGGCGTTCGTCAACCAGGCCACCGCCGACGGGATCGGCACCACCACCGCCGAGACCCTGATGCAGGCGATGGGCGGTAAGGGCAAGTGGGCCATCGTGTCCTGCGGCGAGACAGCCGAGAACCTGAACTCCTGGATCGAGGTCGAACGGGCCTACGTGCAGGAGAAGTATCCGGAGGCTGAACTGGTGGACGTCGTGTACTCCGGTGAGGACCAGGCCAGGGGAACGCAGATGTCCACCGACCTGATGAGCGCGCACCCCGACCTGAAGGGCCTGGTAGGGCAGTGCACCACCTCGGCCGTCGGTGTGGCGCAAGCGGTCAAGGACGCAGGCAAGATCGGCCAGGTCTTCACCGTCGGCGTCGGCACGCCGAAGTCGATGGCGCCCTACCTGGAAGACGGATCCTCCTCGGGCTCGATCCTGTGGAACGTGGAGAACCTCGGCTACCTGACGGTGTGGGCCGGCCAGCAGGTGGCCAACGGCACCCCGTTCGCGGCAGACAACAAGATCAACGACGAGATGTCCGACGTGAAATGGGACGAAGCCAGCAAGACCCTGGTCCTCGGTGAACCCCTGCTGATCACCACGGAGAACGTCGGCGACTTCGACTACTGATGCCCGCCGGACGGGCGGCAGGCGAAAGTGGCTGCCGCCCAACCGGTCACCTATTCCGCCCCTTGGAGGGTTCATGGCGCAGGAGCCTCGACTGACCCTCACCGGGGTCGTCAAGAGCTACGGCGCGGTCAAGGCCATCAGGCATGCCGACTTCGAGGTCCAGCCCGGCCAGGTGCATGCACTGGTGGGGGAGAACGGCGCCGGGAAGTCCACGCTGATCAAGATCGTCTCCGGAGCCACCGCACCCGACGCGGGTGAAATGACCTATGACGGTGAACGGGTATCGATCACCTCCACCGTCGACGCCATCGCCCTCGGCATCGCCACGGTGTACCAAGAGCCCCAGCTGTTCAGCGAGCTCACCGTCGCAGAGAACATCTTCATGGGCCGCGAGATCGTCACGCGCGGCCGCGTCGACTGGGCAGCGCAGAACGAACAGGTGGTGGCCCTGCTCGAATCCCTCGGCCTGCCAGCAGAACTGGTCACAGCGACTGTCGGTGGTCTGTCGGTGGCCACCCAGCAGCAGGTGTCGATCGCCAAAGCGCTGGCAGGCGATGCCGGAGTCCTCATTCTCGATGAGCCGTCGGCCATCTTGACCGACGCCGAGATCGAGGTCCTGTTCGGCATCATCCGCAGACTGGCCGACGACGGCGTGGCCATCATCTACATCTCCCACCGGCTCGACGAAGTGGTCAAGATCGCCGATCAGGTCACCGTCATGCGGGACGGCAGCACCATCGGCAGCTACCCGATCGCCGACATGACGGTGCGGCGCATGGCCGAACTGATGGTGGGAGAGGCGCTTTCGGAGCACACGGGCACCCGTACCGCGCCCAAGGGTGAACCCGTCCTCGAGTTGAAATCCCTGGCGCGGGTCGGCTCCTTCCACGATGTGAGCCTGGAGCTGGGCTCCGGTGAGATCCTCGGCCTCTACGGGCTGGTCGGTTCCGGTGTCGCGGAGATCGCCGAATGCATCCACGGATTGGCGAAGACCAGCGGCGGCGAGATCGTAGTGCAGGGACGGGCGGTGGCCCCGCGCTCACCGCGGGAAGCCGCGCGAGCCGGCATCGCCCTGCTGCCCGCCAACCGCAAGACCGAGGGCATGTTCTCATTCCAGTCCATCTCGTTCAACATCTCGATCGGCCACCTCCAACTGCTCTCTCTCGGAGGAGTCTTCGTCGACCGGCGCCGCGAACGCAGCGTGGTCAAGGACCTGATGAAGCGGCTCTCGGTGCGCGCGTCCAACGAAAACCAGTCTGTCGGCACACTGTCCGGCGGCAATGCGCAGAAGGTGATGCTGGCCCGCCAACTCGTCGAGCAGCCCAAGCTGCTGCTGCTGGCCGAGCCCACCCAGGGTGTCGACATCGGCGCCAAGGAGGAGATCCACCGCATCATCACTGATCTCGCCGACAACGGCACCGCCGTCCTGGTGGTCACCTCCGACCTGCAGGAGGCGTTGCGGATCGCCGATCGACTGCTGGTGGTGCGGGCCGGCACCATCAACGCGGAGTTCGGTCCCGACGCCCGGCAGGCCGACGTACTGGCCGCGGCCGCTGGAGACCGGGAAGGATCGGCAACGGCATGAGTGCAACACTCGGTCCCAATGCCCCCACCGCGGCTCCGGTCAAGACGCGCGGCCGGGTGCTGCCGTCGCCGGTGACACCGGCCGAGATCGCGCTGATCGCCGTCCTGGTGGTGTTGTGGATCGCGCTGGCTTTCGCGACGCCCGCGTTCCTCAGCGCGGGCTCGATCATCCCGCTGCTCGTCGAGGTGGCACCGGTCGCGTTGATCGGCATCGGGATGACCTTTGTGATCATCACCGCCGGCATCGACGTCTCCGTCGGCGGCGCCATCATGGTCTGCTCAGTGGTGACGGCCAAGCTGATGCGCGACCAGGCACTGCCCGTGTGGTGGTGTCTGGTCGTGGCGCTCGGAACCGGTGCGGTGCTGGGCCTGGTCAACGGCGCACTCATCGCCTACGGGCGGGTGCACGCCATCATCATCACTTTCGGCACCGCGAACCTCTTTCTCTTCGTGGGGTTGCAGATCTTCGGCTCCCAACCGATCGCCGGCATGCCCAACACGTTGGCGTGGTTCGGTCGCGGCATCGACGGCCGCACGTTGGGAGTGCCGAACAGCTTCGCGATCACCGTGATCCTGACCGCCATCGCGTGGTGGTATCTGCGGCACACCCCTGGGGGCCGGCACTTCTTCGCTGTCGGCGGTGATCATGTCGCCGCGAGACTGGCCGGTATCAGGGTGCAGCGCCGCATCCTGATCGCCTACGTCATCACCGGGCTGCTGATCGGGCTGGCATCCGTCTTCACCCTGGCCAAGGGCACCTCCAATTTGGATCAGTCGGTCGGGTCGGGCCAGGAGCTGGCGGTGATCGCGGCGGTGGTCATCGGCGGTACCTCGATCGTGGGCGGGCGTGGCTCGGTACTGGGCACCCTGCTCGGTGCGCTTCTGGTGCAAACCGTGAAATCTGGTGTGACGCAACTAGGGTGGCCTTCGCAGCTGTCCGACCTGTTTGTCGGCATCTTCATCGTCGTCGCCGTGGGAACCGACCTCATCCGTCGACGTGCCAGGGGGAATCCGTGACCGCCGACACCGCAGCGCCGCCCGCCCCGCCGAAACCGGACGCGCGCAGCCGAGCGGACAAGCTTCTCGAAGCAGTCCTGACCCAGCGGATCGTGCTGCTCGGCATTCTCATCGTGGTCGTCGTCGCGTGGCTGATGTACCTGAGCGCAGGCGGCTATTTGTCCGGCGATTACGACTTCGACTACATGTCGGCGGTGTTGATCGATGCCGTGCCCCTGGCGATGCTGGCCTTCGCCGAGCTGGTCGTCATCGTGTCCGGCCGCGGCGGGATCGATCTCTCCGTGGGTGCCATGGTGTCGCTGGTGTGCATGATCTTCGGATTCGCCTACGGCCAGTGGGGCTGGCCGTTGCCGGTCGCGGTGCTGCTGGCCGTGGCTGTCGGCGCTCTGCTGGGAGCCATCAACGGATTCCTGGTGGCCCGCATCGGCTTTCCCGCCCTCATCGCGACGTTGGCGACCTACTACGCCTACAAGTCCATCGCGCTGGTGATCAACGACCAGAAACCGATCAACAGCCCGCAGATCCAGGACCTGTACTCGCTGACCAGTTCGGTCAGCGTCCCGATCATCGGGGACTACATCCCCGACGTGCCGTTGGGCGTGTTCACCTTTCTGCTACCGGTGCTGGTGGTGTTGTGGCTGGCGCTGGGCCGTGGGACCTACGGGCGGCGGGTTTACGCCGTCGGCACCAACGACGTGGCGGCGCGGTGGGCGGGGGTCGACGTTGCGGCCACCCGGATGCGCGCCTACGTGACGTCCGGGGTTTTGTCCGGTCTGGTGGCGGTCTACATCACTGCTGAGTTCGCCTCGGCCCGACCGGATGCCGGCACTGCAGGCAACGGGCTGGCGCTGCCGGCAATCACCATCGCCGTGCTCGGTGGCGTCGCAATCACCGGTGGCATCGGACGACTGGCCGGAGTCCTGCTCGCCGCGCTGCTGATCGTGTGGCTCAACGCGGGCATCATCTTGTACTTCGAGGGCAACACCGGAACTCAGTTCCAGCTGCTCGCGCTCGGCGTCGTCCTGATCCTGGCCGCCCTGCTCAACGGATTTACCACCCGACGATTCCGCGGCGGCGACTGAGTCGACTGTTTGAGAAACGGAGATCCCGTGACTGTTCTCGATGCCTTCTCACTCACCGGTAAGCGCGCCCTGGTGACCGGTGGCAACCGCGGCCTCGGCTTCGCCTTTGTGCGGGGCCTGGCGGAGGCGGGCGCCGATGTCGTCTTCGTTTCCCGCGACGTCGACCGAAACGCCGCCGCCTTGGCCGAACTCGCGGAGGAAGGGTTGCGGGTGCAGGCGTTCGAGGTGGACGTCACCGCGACGGACGGCCCCGCCGCGGCCATCGATGGCGCGGTCGAACGGCTCGGCGGGCTGGATCTGTTGCTCAACAATGCGGGGCTCGCCATCCACCAGGCCGCGCTCGAAATCTCCGATGACGACTGGGATCTCGTCTTCGATGTGAACACCCGTTCACTGTGGAGGATCAGCCAGCGGGCCGGTGCCTACATGAAAGACCATGGTGGCGGCAACATCCTCAACATCGGCTCGATCAGTTCGATCATCGTCAACCGGCCGCAGTTTCAAGCCTCTTACAACGCCTCGAAGGCTGCGGTGCATCAACTGACGAAGTCCTTGGCCGCCGAGTGGGCGCCCTACGGCATCCGGGTGAACGCACTGGCCCCCGGCTACGTCAAGACCGAGATGGCCCCGGTCGACAGGCCGGAGTTCCGTCAGCACTGGATCGAGGACACACCGATGAAGCGTTACGCGCTGCCCGAGGAGATCGCGCCGACCGTGGTGTACATGGCCTCAGACGCCTCGGCATTCATGACGGGATCGGTCGTCGTCATCGACGGCGGTTACACCGTCTACTGAGCGTTTCGCACGACGATCACGGGATGTAGGTCCGTGTGCGCGGAAAGCCGGTGTCCGGTCTCGAATTCGAGCAGTGCGAACGGCCGCCAGACACCAGGCTGCACGTCGGTGTGGCCGCAGCGGTCACAGAAAGCGAACTGACTACCGGGTGTGCGCGACCTACGGTAAGTTGCCGACCGTAGCGAGCAAACTTCAGGGGTGGCCGTGGGCATGTCGTTGGCGGATCTGGATCGGTGGGATCCCAACGCCATTCAGACGGTGTTCGCTGCTGCCACGGATAACTCCGCGACGACAAGGATGACGTCTGACCAACTGGGCCAGATCATCGATGCAGTCCCCGGGGAGGGCGAGGCGCACGACGCCGCCCGCGCTGCCAACACTGGTATCCGGCGGGATCTCAATCTGCACGCCGACGAGCTCGACGCGGTAGCCGAGGCAGCCAGAGCTGCGGAGACGGCGATCCGGTCCATCAAGTCTGACTGGCGCCACCTCCAGGAGGAGGCGGCAGCGGTCGGCATGACAATCGACCCGGCCTCGGACACCGTGACCTACGTCGAATCCAGCGACCCGGAGGAAGCGGCAATCCAGGAGGAGAACTACCGAATCATCTGCGCCGAGATCGAGCGCCTGCTTACACGTGCCGACCAGGCCGACGAGACCCTCGCGCTGGCGATCGACGGCGCCGACGGCCGCAAGTCAGCGGACGAGATCGCTCAAGAACTCGACCAGCAGTGGGTCGCCGCGGAGGACGCCGAAGGCGTTGTCCACGACGCGCTCGGCGGCGATCAGGGTGCTGCCGGCCGGGTGAACAGGGTTCTGGACACGATCACTGCCGAGCAGCAGGCCGGCCAGGTGCCGCTGACGACAGAGCAGGCGGCGGTGCTCAGCCAGTTACAAGCTCAGCAGCACGGCATGTCAGTTGAGGCGTTGCACACGGCTGAAGAACGTCTCGGCGATGACCGGAACATGGTCGGCAATTCCTGGCAGCTGATGAGCAACCCCAAAGTGGAATTCCCGAAGACCGAGCTCAAGCCCGGAGCGAAGGCCGATTTCGACACCAGCACGCGGGGCGGCTTCGAGCAGCTTCCCCTGAGTGTGCAGGAACCGCTGCGCGGAACCACATTTGTTGACGGTGAACTCCAGAACGCCTCGGAATTGAGCGTTGTCGCCGAAATAGTGGACAACGGTGACACCCGGTTCCAGAACGGCACTGACGTCGACCGCGGCATCATGGGCCGTGCGACGGATCTGATGAAGGCTTCCACCCTGGACCAGACGTTCAGCTCGATCAACGGCCCACCGGGCCTCACTCAGCAATTGGTGAATCCGCTGTCGGAGAAGCTGTTCGCTGCCGGAAACGCCGATCACATTGTCGATCACGAGCTGGTGACCGGCGTGCAGAACGCACTGCTGCCCGGCATGGAACCGGGGGAGTTCATGCAGTACGCCACCGCCAATCACTGGGGCGACGCCGGCGAAGCGCTAGCAGGGGTCTTTGATTGGACGGGCAGCGCAACGGGGGCCGAGGCGCAGATCGCCGGTGAGACAGCGCAGGCCTACTCGAACTACTTGGGCGAGAACGCTCCGCGCCTGCTGGACATGCCGGGTCACCACACTCTCGGTGAGATCAACCCCAAGTTGGTGCAGGGTTTCGCTGAGGGCCTATCGCCGTATGTGGCCAACATTGCCGGTGAGCAGAACGAGTTGTCGGCCTTCTTCTCGGCACCGGACAGCGACGGCGCGCTCGTCAACGACACGATGCCGGTCGCCAAAGGCATCTTCTCGGTACTAAATACCGATCTCGATGCCGGCCAGATCTTCAACGGCAAGGCCTACGAGGAGATCCTGCGGGACCAGAATGCGTACGCCCAAGGCATCGCCAACAACGTGTCGGATGCGGTGATCAGCAATGAGCACATGCAGGAAGCGAACGCGCTCCGCGCATTGGTCGACGTCGGTACCAACAATGCCTTAGACGCCAAGGGCGGCAACGCGGATGTCCGTGCTGCGGAGACCTACGCTGCCAAGGCAGGCGCCTACGATTTGGCAGTCAAGACAATGGCCGCAGGCGCCGATCTCACCCCTGGCGGTCCCGCTGCCGCCCTTGGTGTCGATGCACTGGGTTCGGCGTTGAAGACCGACATCATCGGTCCGGTGCCGACGCCGACGTCGCAGCCGCAGCTGTACTCGGACATGACCGAATACGACGCTCACCGGGCGGTTCTCAACGGTCTCCATGCCAACGGTGTGAAGATCGATCTGCCCCCCGGTTTCATCTCGCCCGGTGAAGGAGGAGACGTCGGACACATCCTGTCCTTCGAAGAGATCAAGAGGTTCGAACAGTGGTCCGGCATGGATAAATACGAGTACAACAAGCAGATGCGACTCGCAATAGCCGACGCCGTGGGGGCCGAGTACGTGGCCACAATCGGATCCGACAAGGACGCCTACAACCAGGTCATCAAGAACCCGCGCCCGTGGGCCCCGGACCGATGAACCGAAGGTTGGTCGTGCGGCCCGCGGTAGCGTTTCTCTGCGCAGTGATCCTGTCCTCGTGCACCCAGCAGACGTCCGGGCAGCCTGCTCGTGTGCCGATACCAGAACCGTGGACCGGGGTGATGGCAGATGTCAGCGCAGTGTGGAGCGCTGAACCCGGAATCGATTTGTTGACGGGCCCGGCTGTCATAGTGCGGGCATACGTTGAGTCTCACGCTCTCGCGACTGCGATGGGCACCGACGATGTGGTGTATCCCGGGTTCACCCGAGCCGTGCTATCGCCCGCGGAAACAGGTGAAGTACCCGGGATCCCGTGGCCCGAAGCAACCGGCCCACTGCCTTATCCGCTGGTCGGAACCGAGCGCGAACACATTCTGCGGATCGACAGAGCAGACCGCGAGGTTACCGCCATGGTGTGCTCTTACAGCCGGTACACCGCCAGTTATGACCTCGGTAACGGCAACTACGGGCCCTACCCGGGTGGTGGAGACGACGACGGTGTGGTGGCAATGCAGTTGACCATGACTGCCCCGGCAACCTCCTCGAATCCCCTGCCGCCGCAACGCGGTCCATCGCGCGCGCCCAGTGATGACGTCTTCGGTAAATGGCGGATCGACTCGCGGCGGTTGGACCTCATCACGGCCGAGCCCGAATGGCCCACGGCAACGGAAGACCTGCAAGCCTGCCGCGACCGTGCTCCGGATCCGGTGGAGCGCCGCAAGTTCCTGCGCCAAGGTGAACACCCACGATCCGACTACCCGACGCTGCCGGCCTACCCGGGTTGGCCGGCAGCACCACCGTCTTAGGAGCATCATGCCCAAACGATTGTCGGTCGACCCGCATGCGCTGAATCATGCAGCCACCACAGTCGCTGCTCGCGGTGACGAGTGGGTCAGCGGCCACGCCGCCGCGAGCTCACGCATTTCGTCTGCACGCCTGGGCTGGACGGGTCGCTCTGCAGACGCGTTGGCCGGCCGCGCCGCAAAATGGGACTCGCGCGCCAAGGCTCTACAGCACCAAATCGAGAATCACGCCAACGATATTCGAGTCACCGCCACCTCGTTTACCCAGGCCGACGAAAATCACAGCACGGTGCTGCGCAACGTCGCCGCGGGGCTGCCGAACCCGGATTAACGGGTGCGTCGCGGCCAGGGCTTAGGGCCCCGGGCTGAGTTGGCGCATGAGTGTCGCGAAGTCCGCGACTTCCCAATGCTCGGCCAGTTGGCCGGCTTCGATGCGGTACAGCTGAAAAGCCTGGGCGTCGACGGTATTTCCTGTGGGTGCAATGCCCAGGAATTCACCTCGGTGGGTGCCACGCACGGAGTTGAGCACCGCGACACGGTCGTCCTCGGCTACCAACTGAAAAATCGGAAGCGTGAGATCCGGCAACCCCGCACGCAAACCACTGAAGTAACGTTTCAGCGTTTCCCGGCCGGGGGATTGCCCCGGGAGATGGTCTTGGTACTGCTCGGCAACGATCTCGTCGAACACGTCGAAATCGCCAGCTTCGATAGCAGCGAAGAAGCGACGCACCAGGTCCTTGTTTGATTCGAGCGCGGCCACCGCAACCCTTTCAGTGACTGGAGTTTGTCCATTTGTATATCGGGCGCACACGTGTTGGGTAACCATTGGATACGCGGAGCTGACCGGCCAACTACCGGCTCGTGTCTACTGGGCTGCGACGACAGCCCGATAGCGCACGTCGCCTGAACGAACCCGGGCGATCGCCTTGTTGATGTCGGTCATCGCAAAGATCTCGACCGTCGGGCGCACGCCGGTGCGGGCGGCGAAGTCCAGCATCTGCGCGGTTTCGCTGGGCGAGGCCACCAACCCGCCGGAGATCTTCTTCTCCGAGAACACCAGTGAGATGGGGTTGAGCTGCATCGCTTCTTCCGGTACGCCGACCATGATGAGCGTCCCTTGCGGTTTCAAGGCGGCCAGGTAGTCATCCCAGGGGATGTTGGCGGTCACGGTGCTGATGATGAAGTCGAATGTGCCTGCTGCTTGCGCCAATTCGTTGGTGCCGCGGGTGGCGATGAAGTGGTCGGCTCCCAGTTCGGTGACTTGCTCTCGTTTGTCGGGCGAGGACGAGATCGCGGTGACCTCGCAGCCCCAGGCTGCGGCGGACTGGATCGCCAGGTGGCCGAGTCCACCGATACCGACGACGGCGACGTGATCAGTGGGTTTGATGCCATGGCGGATGAACGGCGCGAACGTCGTGACACCCGCGCAGAGCAGTGAACCGGCGTGCTGCAGGTCGATGGACTCAGGAATCGGGTAGACGAAACGCCAGTCGCTGGCCCGCACGGAGGAGGCAAATCCGCCGCGGTCACCGCGGAACGCGAGGTTGTCTCTGCTGAGGCAGAGCTGCTGCCGGCCGGTCAAACAGTACTCACAGCTCATGCACGTACCGGCGATGCCACCGACGGCTACGCGCTGACCGACCGCGAGCCGGTCGGTGTCCACCAGCGACCCGACGGCGGTCACAATGCCTGCCACTTCGTGGCCGGCGACGACGGGAACTGTTGCACCCCAGTCGCTGTCGATCACCGTGAGGTCGGTATGGCAGATCCCGCAGTGGGTGACCTCGACGTCGACTTCGAGCGGCCCGAGTTCGCCGATTTCGTATTCGTACGGGGTGAGTTCGGCGCCGGTTGTGGTAGCGGCAAAGGCGTTGATGCGCATAGGGTTCCTTCTGGTGAGTGTGGCTTACGGATTGACGGTGGCTAGGTCGTGACAGCTGAGTGAGGCCGCAGAGCGGCGGCGAGGATGCGGTCGAGCATCCGGTCGGGCAGAAACCGCACCACGTGGACCAGCGCAGCTTCGCGGCCGACGCTGTATCGGGTGCGCGGCCTGCGCGCCGTCACCGCCCTGGCGATCACCTTGGCCGCGGCTTCCGCGGGTAGGCCCGCATTCGTAGACGACACGGCTTGGTTGTTGATGGCCCGCACCAACCCGCTGTACCGCTGCCCTTGCTCAGAGGTCATGGCCGGCAGATCTCCGGCGGCGGCGATGGCGCGGCCGAGCATCTCGGTACGCACGGCGCCCGGTTGAACCACCACCACCTCGACACCGAACGGGGCGAGTTCTCGGCGCAAAGAGTCGCTGACCGCTTCAAGTGCGAATTTTGTTGCCGCATAGGGACCATAGGTGGCCATGGCCACTCTTCCGCCCACGGAGCTGATGTTGACGACGCGGCCTTTGCTGCGGATCAGGGCCGGCAGGAGTGCCTGGGTAACGGCGATCTGGCCGAAGAGGTTGACCTCGAACATGCGTCGCCACTCCTCGATCGCGAAGACCTCGATCGGCAGATTGGCCTGGACTGCAGCGTTGTTCACCAGCACCCGCACCGGCCGGCCCTGCGAGTCCTCGTGGACGCGGGCTGCCAGCGCCTCGATGTGGTCGGGGTGGGTGATGTCGAGGATCACCGGCTCGAGACCCGGACCCCGGATCGCGTCGGCGTCCCGGTCGCGCCGTACGCCCGCAAGGACGTGATATCCGCGCCCCGCCAGCTCGCGTGCCGTCGCGGCACCGATGCCGGTAGATGCCCCGGTGACGACGGCGAGCCCTCGGGTTTCAGATGACACTGTCATCTCACTGACGGTACTCGCTCAAGTGACAATGTCAACATAGGATTGGGCCATGAGTCGCCTGGAGTCCGCCGCCGCCACGCGCCGCGACCTGCTCGACGCTGCAGCCGACTTGCTCGACAGCGGAGGTCCCGACGCCGTGACGCTGCGCGAGGTAGGCGCACGCGCCGGCGTCAGCCGCGGTGCGCCCTACCGGCACTTTGCCGACAAGGAGAGCCTGTTGACCGCCGTCGCGGCCGAGGGCTGGGAGCGTCTCGGCGACCACATGCACGCGCTTCGGACAGATGCGGGGCTTGGGCCCGCGGACAAGCTGCGCGCTGCGCTCGTCGGCATCATCAACGTCAGCCGACAGCAGCCCTACCTCTACAAACTGATGTTCAGCCGCTCAGCCGGGGACCCGTCCGCGGTGGTCCGAGCCGCGGAACGCATGTGCGACGAGTTTTCCGGCATCGTCGCCGCAGTCGTGAGTGCAAAGAACGTCGAACGCGCTGCGGCAATACTTCTCACGGGTGCGCACGGTGCCGCCGGTCTGGAAGCGAGCGGCCTTCTCGTCAACGACAATTGGCAGACTACCGCCGAGGATCTCACCGACAACCTCCTCGCCGTGGTCGCCGAAGCCGATCGCCTGAACTGACCGCACGACCGGGCCCGTGGGCCCGCGCTGAGAACGCCAGGATTCGCTAGAACGTCGCTTTGCCGATGATGCGCGAACTCTTCCGCGCGGGGGTGCTGAGAGGTTGTTGCTCAAGAGTTCTCGTAGGCGGCGCATACAGCGTGCAGACTTTCCCAGGGGCGGGAGTGACGTCTGGGATCAGTTCCGCACCGGGTCATGCGGAACGTATTGGGAGACAGCGCAGCCGGCGTGCTGGCAGCGGTCAAATCAACTCCGGAACCCTCAGATGCGCGATCATCACCTCGAAGTCGTGCTCATCGAGGACCTGAACCCCGGAAGCCTGCGTAGCCGAATCCTTGATGCGCTCGATCTGCGCTCGATTGCGTTCCATCGCCTCGGCGCTCTCGTAAACCGCCGAGGACACTCCGCGTCCGGAACGGCGATCCACCATCAGGCTCACACTGCACAGCCCGTCCAACTCCTCGAGGGCGGGAAGGGCCGTCGTCTTGAACATCTCGATGCCTGCGTCCATCTGGGCAGGGTCGACCTGGACCCACGTGACCCGCGCGCAGGCACCGTCGGCGGACGCGCGCTCACGGTGCAGGACGGCGATCTCCCACTGATCGACGTCAGGGCGACCACCACCGAAGATCTGCGCGGCGCGGTCACGAAGCTCGTGCACCTTGTCGGCACTGGTGCGCAGAGCGTCCGCGGACTCCCAAGCGGACGTCACGATGCAGCGCCCGGTGGACCGGTCGGCCAACATGGACAAGCCGACGTAACCGTCGAGTTCCTCGAGCGCGGGCATCACCACATCGCGGACGTTGCCGACACCGGCGTCTATGGACGCCGGCTCTGCCTGGATTGCTGTTGTACGTGCGAACATCTCTGCCTCCTCCGAAAAGGCAGCGTCCCGACGGCGCTGCCGTCGGGCTTCATGGTCCTCCATCGGAGAGTCAGTGGCAATGGATCGCAGGGCCCTGAATTCCAGCGACCACCGGCACGAGTAACCGCCATCGACGGGCAGCGTGACCCCGGTGATCATCGAGGCGTCGTCGCTGAGCAGGAAGCTGATGGGTGCGGCGATCTCGTCCTCGGTTGCCCAACGCCCCAACGGCATCTGCTCCAAGAACGGCGGGCCGATATCGGGGCGGCCCCAGTAGTACTCGGACATCTCGGTCATCACGACAGTGGGGTTGACACTGTTGACGCGGATGTCGTACTTACCCAGCTCCAGGGCAGCCACCCGAGTGATGTTGTCCAGTGCGGCCTTGGATGAGCCGTAAGAGATATGGCCCGCCAAAGCCACCAGACTCGCCTGGCTGGACACGTTCACGATCGACCCGCCGTGATTGCGGGCGATCATGCCCGGTGTCACGTGCTTGATCACCAGCAGGCTTCCCCGAGCGTTGATAGTGATCACCGCGTCGAACACCTCGATCGAGGTGTCCTGCGGCGTCGCGATCTCGCCGCCGTAACCACCACAATTGACCACACCCCATAGATCCAGGTCCGACACCGCGGACCGGATCTCGTCTTCGGAAGTGAGATCGAACGGCACCGGGTGCGCACCCGTCTCGTCACCGAGTTGCTGAAGTTTCGCGGTGTCTCGTCCGGCCGCGTAGACCGTCGCGCCCTCACGTGCGAGCCGGCGGACCGTCGCCGCTCCGATGCCGCCACTGGCCCCGGTGACCAACACGCCGCGTCCGGTGAAATCACCCATGCGCTGCTCCCGCCTACCTCGCCCATGCGAGGTCCATCATCACACTTCTCATGTCACCGGTGTCAGATATGGTGGGAACTCGTGGCAGACAGCGAAACCGTGGCTCACAACGAAACCGTGGTCCACAACGTCCAGGGGCTACTCCTGGATTGCGACGGCGTACTCGTCGACTCTCATGACGCCGCGGCCGTTGCGTGGAATACGTGGGCCAAGCGCTGGGCGCCGGGATTCGACTTCCACCGCGACATCGAACATGGCCGGCGAATCAGAGACGTCGTCGCCGAATTGGTCAAGCCACCAGGCGATGTCGACGCAGCGACCGCGGACCTGATACAGCAGGAGATCGACCACGCCACCGACGTCACCGCGATACCGGGCGCACGCCGGCTGCTCGGCTCCTGCCCGGCTGGACGCTGGGCTGTGGTCACCTCCGGCGGTCGCGCCATCGCCACGGCGCGAATGGCATCAGCGGGCCTCACGCCCGCGGAGATACTGGTGACCGGCGAAGACGTCGAAAACGGGAAGCCTTCGCCGGACCCCTATCTGCTCGCTGCGAAACGTCTGGGCATACCTCCGGTGCGCTGTGCGGTGTTCGAAGACGCGCCCGCTGGTATCGCCGCTGCGCGTGCCGCAGGAGTCACCACCATCATCGGCGTCGGAGCCGCCGCAGCCAGTGCCCCCGTCACCCTGGCGGTCACGAATCTGCGCGGCGTCCGCTTCGACGGCCACAAGCTGCTGATCGACGCGAGCACGATCCTGCCGGGTCAGCAGTTCGACTTGTAGGCCGCTGCGCCCCCGTCGCTGTCCAGGTTCTCCTGGGTGATGACCGTGAAACCGGTCTGCACCATCTTGGTGCTCTCGCCGCCTTCCAGCGCCGTCACCGCCTCGTCGACGCCGAATTTGCCGATGAGCCCGGGGTCTTGGGCGACAAGCGCCTGAACGGTGCCCTCACGCAGCGCCTTGATCTGGTTCGGGCCCGCGTCGAACCCGACGACCTGCACCTGCCCGGCCTTGCCGGCCTGGCGGACCCCGGTTGCCGACCCCTCAGCCGAGAACAGGTTGGTGGCGAACACGCCGACGAGGTCGGGGTCCTTCTGCAGCTGGGCGCCGATGAGCTGGGCGGCGGTCGCGGGGTCGTTGTGGCTGTACTGCACGCCGACATACTGGAACTTGCTGTCCTCCTTGACCGCTTCCTCAAAACCCTTCGCGCGGGCGTCGGTCGTCGAAACGCCCGGGTCGATGTTCATCACCATCACCTTGCCGCCCTCGGGGCGCAGCGCCTTGATCGCATCGAACGCCGCCCGGCCACCACCTTCGTTGTCGCTGGCGATCTGCGATGCCGCGTAGGACGGGTCGTTGGTGGTGGTATCGACGAGTACCACCTTGATCCCCGCGTCGGCTGCCTGCTGAAGCGGCTGCTGCATGGCCTGAACATCAGTGGGTGCAACCAGCAGCGCATCCGGCTTGCTCGCGACGATGGAGTCGAGGATCGGCTTCTGCAGCGTCGGGTCGAACTTCTGCGGCCCCTGGGTGGTCACGGTGACGCCGAGGTTGGCGGCTTCCTCCTGCGCGCCGCACTGCATGGTGATGTAGAACTGGTCGCCGGTCACACCCTGCAGGAATTGGATGTTGTAGTCCTTGCTGGCCTTGGCCGGCGCGGTGACGGTGGTCGCGGCCGCAGCAGCCGGCGTCGCCGCACTCGTTGCATCACCCGGTTCGGCGGCCTCGGGTTTCGACGACGTGCACCCCGGCAGCACAAGCACCAGTGTTCCCAATGCCCCCGCGACCAGCTTTACGCGCATACGGTTCACTGCCTTTTCCTTTCGGTTGGAACTCGTTGAGATCTTCGGCGTCTGAAGAGGCCTCGGGAGCGAGCGCCCCGCATGGCTGCTGCGCGCCGTGACTGATCGACGTACACGGCGGCGATGAGCACCGAACCCACCGCGACGCCCTGCCAGAACGGCTGCACGCCGATGATGACGAACCCGGACTGCAGGACAGCCGGGATGAACAGGCCGACAACGGTGCCGAAGATGGTGCCCTGGCCGCCGAAGATGGACGTCCCGCCGATGACGACGGCGGCGATCACGTTGAGGTTGGTCAGTGACTGCCCGGCGATCGTTGTGGTGCCGAACTGTGCCAGCGACAGGATCGCGCCGATGCCGGCCAGGGTGCCCGCCAACGCGTAGACCAGCACGAGGTGCCGACTGACCTTGACGCCAGTGCGACGGGCCGCTTCCTCGTTGGATCCGATGGCGTAGGTGTAACGGCCGAACCTGGTCTTGTGCAACACGATCGCGCCGATCACGATGATCACCAGCGCCACGAAGGGCAGCCCGGGAATGCCCAGTATCTTGGTGTAGACGCTGAAGTCGGTGAGCTCTCTGGGCACCGAACGGATATCGATGCCACCGGTGAGCACCTGCGCGAGCCCGAGCGCGATCGACAGCGTACCGAGGGTGACGATGAGGGCGGGCACCTTGGCCACGGCGATGAGCACACCGTTGAAAATGCCCCAGACCAAGCCGCCGACAACGGCCGCAACCATCCCGGCAACGGCCACACCGGCGCCGTCCCCGCCCATCGACTCCATCACCTTGGCCGACACCACGGAGGCGAACACCAACACCGATCCGACCGACAGGTCGATGCCCGAGGTGATGATCACGAACGTCATGCCGACACCGAGAACCGCCCACACCGCGACGTTCTGCGAGATCAGCGAGAAGTTTCCGGCGGACAGGAAGCGGTCACCGGCGAGGACGGTGAAGCAGATGCAGATCACGATCAGGACCCCGAGGATCCAGAATGCCTGCAGTCCGAGGATCCGCTTGAGCAGCGACTCCGAGGGCTCGGCCTCGCCGCCGTCACCGCTCACCACAGCGGGCTGGTTGGCCAGAGTGCTCATGCCGCACCCTCTTTCGAGTCCAGAGCGCCGGTCATCGCGCCGACCAGCGTCTCGACGGAGGTGCTTTGTCCGGGATAGGTGGCGACCCGCCGACCGAGTCGCAGTACCTGGATGCGATCGCACACCTCGAGCACGTGCGGCATGGAGTGGCTGATGAAAACCACCGCAATCCCACTGTCACGCACCCGTTTGACGGATTCCAGGACGTTCTTGGTCTGCACCACCCCGAGAGCTGCGGTGGGCTCGTCGAGAATCAGGACCTTCTTCGCCCACGCGATCGCCCGGGCAATGGCGATCCCTTGCCGCTGCCCACCGGACATCGCGCCGACGGGCGACGACAGCGACCGCACCGTGGCCCCGATGTCGGCGAACGACGCGGACGCGCGGCGGCGCATCTCCTTCTCATCCATGAAACCCAGATGGCCGACGACGCCCTTGCGCGCAATCTCGCGGCCCAAGAACACGTTCTGGACCGGATTGAGATGCGGAGCGAGGGCCAGATCCTGATAGACCACCTCGATGCCGAGCGCCTCGGCCTGACGCGGCGTCGACAGGTTCACCCGTCGGCTCTCGAAATAGATGTCGCCGTCGTCGAGGTCGAGATTGCCCGACAGCGCCTTGATGAGCGTGGACTTGCCGGCACCGTTGTCGCCGATCAGCCCGACGACCTCGCCCGCGTTGACCTCGAAGTCGGCGCCGTCCAGCGCGCGGACGTGGCCGAAGCTGCGTGAGAGGCCGCGCGCCTCGAGAAGTGCAGTCATGCTGCGCCTTTCGTGATCAGCGGCCAGGTGGTGCCCGGCCGGCAGACGAGTAACCTGACATCACCCTCGAGGCACCAGTCCCCGGCCGCGGCGGGGACCACAAGGGTCTGTCCGCTCTGCAGGTCGAGGGGCGCGCTGCGGTCGGAGGACAGGGTTCCCGCACCTGCCACCACCACAGCGACGGCGAAGCCGGCCGCGACGGCAGCGCCCGGTGCCAGCAGTTCCATCCGGAAGTACGGCGAGGCCTCGTCGGGCAGGACAGCCACCACGCCACTGCCGTCAGCTGCATGCCGGGTCAGCGCAGTGACGTCGGTGAGGGCAGCGGACTCGACAGCGGACAGCGCCACGTGCTGATCGAGGCCCAGAAATACTTCGTCAGCAGAAGCAGCGGTATTGGTGCGCTCCAACAGGATTGACTGATCAGTGGGTTCCTGTGCTTCCACGAGCAGCACGCCCGACCCGATGGCGTGCGGAGTGCCGCCCGGCACCAGGACGCCGTCGCCCGGCCGAACCGGGATCCGGTGCATCAGGGCCAGCATTGCGGTGGCGTCCTGTGTGTCCACGAGCGCTGACAGCTCCGCCGGTTCGACCTCTTCCCGCCAACCGACCCACACCGCAGCGCCCTCGTCGGCTTCCAGGACGTACCAGGCTTCGGTCTTGCCGTAGGCGCACCCCAGGTGCCGTGACGCGTAGGCCCGGGTCGGGTGCACGTGCACGGGAAGTCGCTGGCCGGCGTCGAGAAGTTTGACCAGCACGCCGGTGTCACCCGGCTCGCCGTCGTCACGCCCAAGCCAGCCCAGCGGATCTGCCAGCACCGCGTGGCGCAGCAGCGTGCCGTCGGCCAACGGAGCAGGCCCCAGGTGCGGCTCGCCGAAGCGCGCGACGGTGGCTCCCACCCATTCTTCGGGAGAGCGCTCACCGACTGAGGGGATGCCGCGCCAGGCGGACAACGCAGGTCCGCCCGCATACCAGTGCGGCACCACGTTGGGGGGCAGGAGTTGTGGCTGCACGGCTGTCCGGTGCCTCCTTTGTGTTACCTGGGTCACGTTCTGGGCCGACAGTACGCCACCGTCGCGGCTATGTCACCGGTGTCAGAGAACTTGTTCAAATCCGCTCTGACATCGGTGACATACTTGCCGCTAACTCAGCGAGGAAGGCACGTCCATGGCGACCATGCGCGACGTTGCGCACCGGGCAGGGGTGAGCGCCAAGACGGTCTCGCGGGTGGTCAACAACGACCGGTATGTGTCGGCCGACGTCCGCGAACGGGTCGAGCGCGCGATCAACGAACTGCAGTACGTGCCGAATTCGCTTGCCGTCACCTTCCGGGCCGGGCGCGACGCCGCCATCGGCATTGCCGTGCCCGGCGTCGCAGACCCGTTCTTCGCCAGCATCATTGGGGCGGTGGAACACGAGGCGAGTCGACGGGGTGTCGCGGTGATGGTGGCCAGTGTCGGGTGGGAACCGTCGCACGAAAAGCGGTCTATCGAGGCGGTGTTGAAGCGCCAGGTCGCCGGCATGATCATCTGCCCGGTGGGCGATGACATGTCGTATCTGCAGCCGTGGCAGGCCCGCACCCCGCTGGTGTTCGCCGACCGGGAACCCGGCCGGCTCACCGCGGACGCCGTGGTGCAGGACGACGTCGGCGGGGGACAGGAGGCCACGCAGCATCTCATCGGCCACGGCCACCGCAACATTGCCTTCATCGGCGACGACAGTTGGCCCGGCCTGCGCCGACTCCAGGGCTGGCAACAGGCCCTCGACGATGCCGCACTGCCACCGCGCGACGACTTGGCGCACGTGGGCGAGGTCGACGTCGCCGCGCTGACCCCCGCACTGCAGCGGATGCTCCACGCACCCGACCCGCCGACCGCGGTGTTCTCCGCGAACGCGCGCTGTTCCATTGCGGTACTCACAGTGCTTCGGTCCTTGGGGCGCACGGATGTCGGGCTGGTGGGTTTCGGCGACTTCCCGACCGCGGCAGTGCTGACCCCGGCGGTCACCGTGATCCACCAGGACGGTGACGCGATGGGACGATTCGCCGTGGAGCGACTTTTCGCGCGGATAGATCAGCCCGGCCGCCGGCTCCGACGTCGAACCGTCCTGCCGGTGTCACTGGTGGCTCGCACGTCGTGCGCGTTGCCTGGGGAGCCCGCAGGGCACGGTGACTCCGCGGGGGAGTCCCGGTCTGCGGTCAGCTGATGACCGTGAGCAGTTCGGCGACGGCCTCGGTGATGGCTGCGCGCGCCGGGGCGAGGTATTTGCGTGGGTCGTGGACCGCGTCGTCGGAGGCCAGGTAGGCCCGCACCTGCTCGGTGAATCGGATGTTGAGCAGCGTGCCGACATTGATCTTGGTGAGACCGGCGCTGACGGCTTTGCGGAGGTCTTCCTCGGAGACACCGGAGGACCCATGCAGCACCAGGGGCACCGGGACGGCCGAGCGCAACCGGTCGATCAGATCGAAGTCCAGGCTCGCGACGCGCGTCGACATCGCATGTGAGCTGCCCACCGCGACGGCCAGTGCGTCGACGCCGGTGGCGCTGATGAACGCCGCCGCTTCCGCTGGGTCGGTCCGAACTCCGGGGGTGTGCGCATCACCCTTGCCGCCGACCCCGCCGAGCTCGGCTTCGAGAAACATGCCGCGTTGGTGCGCCCAGTCGGCCGCGGATGTCGTCGCGGCGACGTTGGCGTCGTAATCGAGCTTGCCGGCGTCGAACATCGCCGAACTCACCGCGGTGTCGGCAGCGGCATGCAGCAGCTCGATGTTCTCGATGTGGTCCAGGTGCACCGACGCTGCAATGGGGGCCTCGGCGGCCACCGCAGCTGCAGCGGCGACGATCGGGCGCAGCTGGTGCCGATGGAATTTCACCGCGTTCTCGCTGATCTGCAGGATCACCGGCCGACCGGCTTGTGCGGCACCGTCCACGATGGCCTCGGCGTGCTCGAGGGTGATCACGTTGAACGCGGCCAAACCGGTGCCGGCCTGGTGTGCGGCGGCGACGAGATCGGCGGTGCGGGCGAGCGGCATTTATCTGTCCCTCCGGGGGATGGCGTCTCTTGACAAACTCGCAACGAAATACAACCCTATCCATCAATATCCAAGCAGGCAAGGTCGCACAGCCAAGGATCCAGATGAGCACCACCTTCTACGTCGGCCTCGATGTCGGTACCAAAACCAGCAAGGCCGTCGTCTACACCGAAGCAGGTGAACCGGTTGCGACGGGCCGGGCCGACACCCCGTGGTCGTTTGTGCCCACCGGCGCTGAGCTCGACGCCAACGAGTTGCTCGAGGCCACGAAAACTGCTGTGGCGCAAGCCTTGGCGGACTGCCCCGAGGGGCGCGTCGCCGGCATGGGGGTGACCAGCATGGCCGAATCGGGGGTGCTCCTCGACGGCGCCGGTCAGCCGCTCGCGCCGGTGATCGCCTGGCACGACACCCGCGACCACCTCGAGCTGGAGAACCTCGGGCAGGCCGTCACCGCATACGACTTCGCCGCGACGACCGGACTGCCCTTCCGGCAGCAGTGGTCGCTGACCAAACACCGCTGGCTTGTGGACAACGTCCCGGCTGCCCGTCAGGCGGTACGCCGGCTCAACGTCGCCGAGTGGATCGTGCGCGGGCTGGGCGGCGACGAAGCCACCGAGCAATCGCTGGCCTCGCGGACCGGCTGGCTGCGGTTGGCGCAGCGCTCCTGGTGGACGGACACCCTGGAGTGGTCGGGCGCCGCCGAACGCCTGATGCCGCAATTGGTCACGGCGGGAACGCCGTTGGGCCGGGTGAGCGCCGATGCCGGCGTGCCGCGACTGACCGGGGCGGTACTGACCCTGGCAGGCCACGATCACCAGGCGGCTGTGGTGGGCGCAGGCGCCGACGGGCCGGGCGACGAATTGGATTCCTGCGGCACCGCCGAAGCCTTGGTGCGCACCATCGCCCCCGGGCTGTCGCCGAACGTGGTCGCCGAACTCGCCGAGGCCGGTATCACCACAGGTTGGCATGCGGTGGCCGACCATTGGTGCTTGCTGGGTGCCACCCAGGGTGGATTGGCGTTACAACGAATCCTCGCGTTGCTCGGCAAGGACAGGGCCGATCTTCCGGAACTCGACGCCGAAGCGATCGCGCTCACCGCACCTGCGATCCAGGTAGCGGCACCACCATTCGGCAGATTGGATGTCCTCGGCGTCGCCGACGGCGACGGCCCCGCCCACCTGTGGCGGGCGGCGTTGGAAGCGGTGACCGACCAGGCCGGCGAGATCCACGATGCGATGAGCGCCGTCAGCGGGCCGCACCGGACGCTGGTCGTCACCGGCGGCTGGTCGCGCAGCGAAGGCCTACTCGCGGTCAAGCGTCGCCGCTTCGGCGATCTCGTCCGGGCCGAGGCCGCCGAAGCCGGCGCCCGGGGAGCCGCCCTGCTGGCGGCCAAAGCCGCCGCTGCCGCGGCACCCGTCGGTGGGTCCTCATGACCGATATCGCCACGGCGGCCGACCCCGGGAACACCAAACCCTTTGCCGATCAACGCAAGAACCTCATCCTCGAACGGATCACGAGCAGCGGCCGTATCGATGCGGTACAGGTCGCCGACGAGCTGGGGGTCACCGGTGAGACGATCCGCAAAGACCTGATCGCGCTCGAACGCCAGGGGTTGCTGCGCCGAGTTCACGGCGGCGCTGTGCCGGTGCAGTCGCTGTCTTTTGAGCCGGCAGTGGAGACCCGCCAACAGTTCGCCTCAGAGAAGACACGCATCGCCCAGGCTGCCTTGCAGCACTTGCCTAATCAGGGCTCCGTGCTGATCGACGCGGGGTCGACCACCGCCAAACTCGTCGAGCTGTTCCCCGGTGACCGCGACCTCACCGTCTACACCAACACCGTGCCGTTGGCGATGGCTTTGTTGACCCGGCCCCGCCTGACCGTGTTCACCCTCGGTGGCCGGCTGCGCACCAAGACCTTCGCCGAAGTCGACGACTGGGCGTTGCGGGCGCTGGCCGAAATCAACGTCGACGTGGCCTTTCTGGGCACCAACGGCATCTCGCTGACGCGGGGGCTGACCACGCCGGACCCGGCCGAAGCGGCCGTGAAGAGGCGCATGCTGGAAGCCTCGGCCAAGCGGGTGCTGCTGGCAGACAGAAGCAAGTTCGGTGCCGTCAAGGGAACCAAGCACGCCGACCTCGGCGACATCGACGTGCTGATCACCGACGACGGGCTGACCGACGACCAATGCGCCCAATTACGCTCCGCCGGAATCGATGTGGAGCGTACGTGATCGTCACCGTGACGCCCAATCCCAGCGTCGACCGCACCGTCTTCCTGGACGAGTTGACCCTGGGCGCGGTCAACCGCAGCCGGCGAGCGCGGAGTGAACCCAGCGGCAAGGGCGTCAACGTCGCCCTGGCTCTGCATGCTCATGGGGTTCCGGTGCGGGCGGTGCTCACCGCGGGGGGACCCGTGGGCACCCAGCTGCGTCAGCTGCTCGACGACGCTGGGTTGAGCACCGTGGTGGTGCCCATCGACGGCGACATTCGCAGCAATATCAGCCTGACGCAGCCCGACGGCACCGTCACCAAGATCAATGAGCCCGGTCCATGCGCGAGCGCCGACGAACACGGCCGGCTGTTCGCCGCGGTCGAAGGGCAACTGACAGGGGCCAGCTGGCTGGTATGCGCCGGCAGTCTGCCCGAAGGGTTTCCGGACCAGTGGTACGGCGACCTCGTCGCTCTGGGCGTCGCCCGGGGCGTGCCCGTCGCGATCGACAGCTCGGGAGAACCGCTGTCCCAAAGCCTCTCTGCGAAGCCAGCTTTGGCGAAACCGAACCTGAAGGAACTGGCCGACCTAACCGAGACGGCCCCGACGACCCTGGGGGAGGTGATCGACGCCGCGCACGAGGTACGGCGCCGGGGGGCCCAGGCGGTGCTGGTCAGCCTCGGCGCCGACGGAGCAATCCTCGTCGACGCTGATGGCGAACTCTGGGGGCAGGCCCCCGTCAGCAGGGTGGTGAGCCCGGTCGGCGCGGGCGACGCCATGCTCGCGGGTTATCTCAGCTGCCGCGGTGACCGCGCCCAGGCACTCGCCGCCGCCCTGCAGTGGGGTGCTGCCGCGGTGCAGCATGAGGGCACGCTGCTCAAGCGGATCACGACGCACGCCGAGGTGTCGATCACCGATGCGGTGGATCCGGCCCGGCAGTTGCGCGATGCCGAACCCTAGACGTCCGCCACCACCGAGGAAGTCGCCGCGGTGATCACTTTCCTGTCGTCGCGCGACGCGGGTTATCTCACCGGGACCACCGTGGATATCAACGGCGGCAGCCACATTCATTAGCGTCGTCACGGTGTCTGACGACGGTTCTTCGGGTGGTCTGGCGGACCGGTTCGTAAAGGCAACCAGCTCAATGGGTTCGGCTGCGGCCCATGACGGCCTTGACGATGAACAGCAGGACCACTGCGCCCAGCAGGCACGTGATGAAGCTGAAGATCAAGCCTCCGCCGTTGACGTCGACCCCGAACAGGCGCAGCAGGAACCCGCCGATCAGGCCGCCGATGATACCCACGACGATGTTGAGCATGAGGCCCATCCGCTCGTCGGTGTTCATGATTTTGCTCCCGATCCAGCCGGCGAGCCCGCCGATGATGATCCAGCCGATGATGCCGAGTCCAAGCATGATCTTTTCCTTTGGTTGCGGTTTGCCGAGCGCAGTGTGTCAGTTCAATCGTCGAACGCGCGGGTTGGTTGTCTTAACACGAATACGGGTGCGGGTTGCGATGGAGTCATCGCCGATCATGGTGATCGCCTCGCAACACACCTGGTCGGCGGCGGCAGTGGCGGCAGCGATGTCGTGGACGGACTCGGTGGTAGCGGTGATGTCGATGGTGCGGCGCCCGCGGTCGACGATGGCGGTGGCTTTCGCCGAGCGCACACTCGGGTTCAGCTCGAGGCGGCGCGATGCGGCCGAGGCGATCGCACTCAGATCGGTGGTCAAGCTCCCGTGGACTCCGCTGCCGGGCAACGCCGCAGTGTGGGCGCGGGGGGCCATCGAGTGGCTCGCGAGCCACCGCATACCGAGCAGCACCAGCGCGATACCGGCTGCGGTGACTGCCCACGGCCACCACCACGACCGCACCGATAACGCCAAGCCCGGCGCGGTGATGAACTCGGGAATCCCGTTGAACCAGGCCGAGTTCCAGATGAACACCCCAACCCCTACCAGAACGAGGACAAGACCCACGATGATGGCGGCCGTGCGGTCCAGCACGGTCGCTGGGCGGCTCACGAGACGCTCTCGGAGCGGGTGTGGACGACGATCTTGGCAGGGCTGGCCAGAATCCCGAGGGCGGATCCGACAGCGTGGGAAACAGCCTCTTTGGCGGTCGCGGCGTCCTGTCCGGTGGTGCGGGCGCGCACGGTGACGGTCCGGCCCTTCGACTCCGCTCGAGCGTGGGTGACCCCCGGGACAGTCTGGGCGGCCGATTCCGCGATTCGGGCGACGTCGCGGTTGCGGATCAGGATGGTGGTTCGTCCCCTCAACGGGACGGCGGTGGTACGGGAAGGTTTGACCGCGATGAACAGAACGACCAGGCCGAGCAGGAGTGCGAGGATTGCCACGGGATACATCCAGTCGTCGAAGCCCAGCCCGTCGAGCCAGTTGACCGCGTTGGCGGTCCACATCGAGCCCTCGAGCCACCCGGCGGAGACGATTCCGTCCCGGATGCCGACGACTCCGGCAGCCACGAGCAACAGACCGAGAAGCACACCGAGATAGGTCGCCGGGGCCGGCGCACGTGGGATATGTGCTGGTGCCGGGGTGAGTGTGGCCTCCGTGGGGCCGGCCGTGGTGGTCATCGCACCCTCGGTTCAACGGCTGGGTCGGTGTTGACGACCTCTGGCACGGAAACGTCGACGGCGTCGACGTAGAGGCCGGCCCAGTTGTACAACGCGTGGGTCACGTTGGCCTGCACGTCGGCGGCCACTGTGGCCAACGGCACCGCCCACGCCACCGCGATGTCGACGCCGGCGCGGACCCGGTCTCCGGAAATCTGTACGTGTACGCGGGGGAGGGCGCGTCCGGTCAGCTTGTCGATTCCCGCGGATTGCCGCTCGACACCGGCAGTCTCGAGTACCGCGCGGGTAGCGAGCTGCTTGACCACCTTGTCGTGGATGGTCAAAGTCCCTCTGTTGCCGGGGTCGTCGTCCGGCCGGATGTCAGCCACGGCCGCGGCCACGAACCACTGCGGCGAGATCGATCTCGCCGTCCCGGTGTGCGCCGATGAGATAGCCGGCGGTACCCAGGATGATGGCGATGAGCAAGCCGGTGAAACCGCCGGCTGCGACGGCGATCGCGAGGAGCAGGCCTGCGAGCAGGCCCACAGTGGATGTGGTCATGACTGATCCTTCAGCTCAATTGTGCGTGGGCGGCGTCGTCGGCGTCGAATGACGCTGAGCGGCACGGTGATACGGGAGGCTCCGGCGGACAACAACGACCGTGCCTTGGCTCCCCGGCTGCGGTGGACGACGATGATCACGTCGCTGTCGGCGGGCTGGGAGTAGGCGCGGTCGATCGCGTCGAGCGCCTCGGAGAGGGCGACTGCGGAGCCGCCCACATCAGGGTGCAGTCGCCGTACGGCCGCGCGCCGGGCCGCGGCACGGTCGCCGTAACGCAGCCAGGTTTCGATCATTGGACTCGTCGCCGATGGAAATCCGGAGTTGCCGCAGGGTGGCTGGGCCGCGGTATGACGTCTTCGACGGTCACGTTGACCGCGCCGCCAACTGCGCCGTGGACCGCGCTGCGGATCTGAGCGGCCACATCGCGGACGGGGACGTCAAAGTAGACGGTGACGTGGATATCGGTTTCGGTGTCGGTGATTCGCACCCCTGGGACGCGGCGTCCGGGCAGGTACGTACCCACTTCGCCGAACATCCCGGGGTGCAAGCCGGCGACACCGGGCACCGCGCGTACCACCGCCGCCACCCGGTCCGCCGGTTCAACGCCGGCGACGTCCTGGGTCACTGCACCCGCGACGGCGCCGAAGTGTCGACCGTGTCGTCATCGTCGTCAGTCTCGGTTTCGAGGTGCACGTCATGTACCGCGATGTTCACCTCGGTCACCTGCAGACCCGTCATGCGTTCGATCGCAGCGATGACGTTGCGCCGGATCCCAGAGGCCAGGTCGGCGATGGCCACCCCGTACTCGGCGACGATATCGATGTCGACGGCGGCCTGTTTCTCGCCGACCTCGACCGACACTCCCTGGGAATTGTTGACGCTCGCTCCGGGAATGCGTTCCCGCAGCGCACCGACAACCCGGGATGCGCTACCGCCGAGGCTGTAGACGCCCTGGACCTCGCGGGCCGCGATGCCGGCGACCTTCGCCACCACCGTGTCGGCAATCGTGGTCTTGCCCTGCGCGCTGACCAGCGCGGATTCGCCCGATTTCGGCACATGCACGGCAGTTGTTGCGACTGGCGGTGTGGAGCTGGTCATCAGTGTCTTCTTCTGCAGTCGGGTTTGTACGTACACCTGGTTGGACGGACGCCGGAGACCATTCCGAATGCCGGAGTAGTGTGATCTGTGTCACTACTTGTGGCTGTCGGGTTGCCGACCTCAACTCCTCGGTGGCCGGGGAGGAGGTCTGTGTGACCGCTACCCGCCCCATCTCTGCACCTGAGGCGGACGTCTCGGCGAACGGTGAGTCGCCCCCCGTCTCCGACCGGGTGCTGGTGGACGCTGCTGCCGCTGGTGACCGGATCTCCTATGAGGCGCTTGTTCATCGGCACGGTCCCGCACTGCACCGATTCGCCCGGCGCATGCTCCGAGACGAGGGCGATGTTGCCGAGGTCGTGCAAGACACCTTCGTCGCCGCGTGGCGTCAGCTGGGGGCCTTTCGCGGCGATTCGGCAGTGCAAACCTGGCTGTTCACCATCTGCTCCCGCAAGGTCATCGACTCGCGTCGCGTCAAGCGCGCACAGCCCGTCGACGACCGCTTGCTGCAGCCGCTGGTCGGCAACGCCGGGGCGGTCGACCCGTTCGCCTTCGCCTCCAACTCCGCGTTCATCGCGGCGCTGGAAGTTGCGTTGGCCGAACTTCCCCCTCGCCAGCGCGCATCATGGTTACTACGCGAGATAGAAATGATGACTTTCCCGCAGATCGGCGTCGTATTGGCGCTCAGTCCAGACGCGGTCCGAGGCCACCACCACAGGGCTCGAGCCACGTTGTGCGATCGACTGAGGAGATGGCGATGAGCGAGGAGCCGGTCGCGGCGTTCCTGAACCGGGCGGGTGTCATGCTGCGCGGACTCGCCGAGCCCGGGTGGGATCGCATTGCCGACGCGGTGATCGATGCCGTGCGCGCAACCCCCCGCGGCGGCTGGCCTCTGCGCGCTGAGCATCCCAGTGATTCCACCCGGGAGGGTTCCATCAGGGTGACGGATCTGGTGCTCCGCGGCGTGCTCGCCAGGGCGGTGCGGCTCGACGAGCTGTGTGTGCCCAGCCTCATCGACATCGCCATCGACGGAACCGAACTCACACGGGTTCGCATTGAACTCACCGCCCGTTACGGAGGAGAGCTGCGCGTGGTCGCCGAGCAGGTGAGAGCCGCCGCAGCGTCCGTCATCGAAGACCTGCTGGGGGGCGCGGCCGCCGCAGGTGACCTCGTCGAGGTGATCGTCACCGACATCGTGGACGGCAACCCCGTGAGCTACGAAGGGTTTGCCCCGGCCTGAGCCGAGGTGCTGCTACAGCGTCGCGATCTCGTAATTTCCGATCTGACCGCTCAGTACCCCCAGCTGGTCCTCTGCCGAACCCAGCGTGTGGTTGATCGCGGTGAGCCGGGCCGCGTAATGCGCCACGGGATACTCGGCGGTGACACCGATGCCGCCGTGCAGCTGGACGGCTTCCTGGCTGATGTGGCGACCGGAGCGGGCGATCTGCAGTTTGGTGCGGGCGGCGACGGTCGGGTCCAGCACACCGTCGGCGATCGACATCGCGGCATAGAGGTTCATGCTGCGCGCCAGCTCGAGTGAGACGTACATGTCGGCAGCGCGCTGGGTCAGCGTCTGGAAGGTGTTGAGCGTGACGCCGAACTGCTTGCGGCTCTTCAGATAATCCGTCGTGAGCCGCAACGCCTCTTCCATCGCGCCCAGCGCTTCGGCGCACAGAGCCGACTGGAGACGGATGAGCGCACGTTCCACCGCGGCCGTCGCGTCGCCAGCGGCACCCAACACCACAGCGGGGGAGCGCTCCAACTCGATCTGCGCACCACGCTGGCCGTCGAAGGTGCGGTACCCGTGCTTGGTCACCGCGTCACCGTCGACCAGGAACAGTCCGGTGCCACCGTCGGGCAGAGCTGCGGTGACCACCAGCTTGTCGGCGGTGTCGCCGGCCAACACCGGGTTCTTGCGCCCGGTGAGTACCCAGGCATCACCGTCGCGTTCCGCGGTCGTTGCCACCGCACCCGTCGACCCGCGCATTCCTGGCTCAAAGTGAGCGAATGCCAACAGGAGTCGTCCCTCGGCCACGTCATCGAGCAGTTGCTTCTGCTCCTCGCTACCGACCTCGGCAATCACCAGGCCCGGAGCCAACGCGGCATGCAACACCGGCTCGGGAGCCAGTCGACGTCCAACTTCGGTGAGCACCAACATGATCTCGATCTGTCCGGACTCGTCCGGATCGAAACCCAGGCCCAGAATCCCGGTTTCGGCGAGCTGGCTCCACACCTCGCGACTCCAGCCCAGGTCGGTGTCGATCACCTTGTTGCGGCGCTCGGAATCGTAGCTGTGGGCCAGTAGGTCTTTGGTGGTGTCGCGCAGCAGTTCCTGCTCGTCGCTGAGTTGAAAGTCCATGATTGGGGCCCTATCTCACAATCCGAGGATGGTGGAAGCGATGATGGTGCGCTGCACCTCATTGCTGCCGCCGTAGATCGATGTCTTGCGATAGTTCAGGTAATGCGGCGCGCTGGCTTGGGCCCAGTGCGGCGAGGCGATGTCATCACCGGCGCCGAAGGGAAGGGCGTCCGGGCCGGCCACTTCCACCGCCAGCTCGGTGGTGAGCTGCTGCAACTGGCTGCCGCGCAGTTTGAGCACCGACGAGGCCGGGTTCGGCTGCCCGTCCTTCGAGCCGGTTGCCACCCGCATCTGGGTGAGTTCCAGTGCCAGCAGGTCATTTTCGACCTCGGCCAGTCGTGCGGCGAACAGTGGATCCTCGAGCAGGCCGGACGCGCGGGCATGCTTCTTGACCTCGGCCAGCCGCACCTTGGTGGTGGAGATGTGGGCGATGCCGGTGCGCTCATTGCCGAGCAGGAACTTGGCGTAGGACCAGCCCTGGTTCTCCTGCCCGACGAGCTGATCGGCGGGCACCCGGACGTCTTCGAAGAACACCTCGTTGACTTCGAAGCTGCCGTCGATCAGCTTGATCGGGCGCATCGTGATGCCGGGGGTGTCCAGGTCGATCAGCAGGAACGAGATGCCGGCCTGCCGCTTGGGCGCGTTGGGGTCGGTGCGGACCAGGCAGAAGATCCAGTCGGCGTACTGGCCCAGCGTGGTCCAGGTCTTCTGTCCGTTGACCACATAGGTGTCACCGTCGCGGATCGCCGTGGTGCGCAGGGAGGCCAGATCGGAGCCGGCCTCGGGTTCGGAGAAACCCTGGCACCAGAAGATGTCGAGGGCAGCGGTCGGTGGCAGGAACCGTTGCTTGATCTCCTGGGAGCCGAACTCGGCGATCACGGGGCCGACCATCTTGGCGTTGAACGTCAGGGGTTCGGGCACCGAGGCCAGCTGCATCTCGTCGAGCCAGATCTGATGCTGCGTGGGCGTCCAGTCTTTGCCGCCCCATTCGACCGGCCAGTTAGGTACTGCGATTCCGTGCTCGTGTAGCAGCTTGTGGCTGGTGACGATGTCCTCGCGGCTCAGGTGCCCGCCTTGACGGGTCCGTTCGCGTAGGTCCTCGGGGAACTTGGTGGTGTAGATCGTGCGAAGTTCGTCCCGGAAGGCGGCTTCCTCCGGAGTCAAAGCCAGCTGCATTGCTGCCTCCTGGTTGGGATCGAGCTGGTTGGGATCGAGGAACTGAGGCGCTCGTGGATCCAGGCTAGCCCACCGGTTGGTTGGGCGACCCGAGGGGCGGCGCGCAGACGCAGGGTGCCCACATCGTCCGTCGATTCACGTGCTCGAGCTCGAGTTGTGCCGTCATTTGCTGACTACTGACGCCAGCGCTGCACAAAGTGGGGACCGTTGGCTATGACGACTCTTCCTGGGTTTGCGTCCTGCGTCTGTCGCACGTACGGGGGCTCCAAGCCGGTAACGAGTGTCCGCTGTAGGGGAACGGACCTCGTTGATCCGGGCCCCGGTTACGCCGGCGCCGAGTGGGTAACCCGGAGGGCGCGGGCGTGCGGCGCCCGCCCTCGACTTCGAGGCGACCGGCGGGGGAGGGCAGTTGAACGAGGACTGCCCGAAGCGGATGAAGTTCGGACCCTGTGGTGGTGTGCGTCCCGACGATCAGTGCGAGATGCGGCCGGGGCCGTGCGCGTTCCCTGCCATTGTGCCCTGGTCCGGGCCCGCCCCCGCTCACCAAGGGGTGCAGGCTCCGCTCATCCTCACCGACTTCAGTTGCACGCCGTTTGACCCGGCCGACATGGCGGCCACTGCTGCCATCCTCGCCCCGTCGTGTGATGCCGTGCTGGTCGGAGAGCATCAGAACCGCCCGGACTTTCCACCTACGCTGGCCGGCCGCCTACTGCTCGACAGCGGTGTGGCCCCCTGGATCACATTGTCATGCCGGGACCGCAACCGAATAGTGCTCGAGCAGGAGCTGCGCGGATTGAAGCACCTCGGTGTGCAGACCGTTTTCTGCGTGACCGGCGACGGGCGTGGTTATGACGTCCGCCCTGACGTCACACAGACCTTCGACCTGGACGGGCCGCGGCTGTTGGCGCTGGCTGCGTCACTGGAGGTGACGGCCGCCGCACCCGAAACGCCGACCGCTCCGCCCGTAGCGGGACGCCCGGCCCGGCTGGTGCAGAAACAGCGCGCGGGTGCCCGCATCGCCGTGCTCAATCACGTGCCACACCCCGCAGATGTCGCGGATTTCATGAAAGCTGCCCGCGCGGAGGGACTTTCGATCCCCGTGGTGGCTGCGGTGGCAGTCTTCACCGATACGCTGTCGGCCGCGGTCCTGCAGGGTCTACCCGGCCTGGAACTCGACCAGCGCATCGTCAACGAAGTGATCAACGCACCGGACCCCGTCGAGGCCGGCATCGAGGCCGCAGTCGCTGAGGCCCGCGCATTGCTGGCGATCGACGGGGTGGAGGGGTTGAACATCTCGGGCCTGGCCTCCGGTGCCGGTACCCGCATCGGCGCGCAGATCAAGGCTGAGGTCGGCGCGCGTATCCGGGAGGAGGTCGCCGCATGAGCGAAGCCATGGAAGCCGAGTTCGGCACGGTCGCGGAGTGGACAGCGCAGGTGGCCGCCGATCTCGGGCCGGCGTTCTACATTCCGGCCGGATGTCGCGGCAGCGGGAGTCCCGCGGCACTGGACTGGCTGATCGAACACCTCGAACTCGCGCCGGGCGAGGTGTTTCTCGACAGTGGTGCCGGCGTCGGTGGACCGGCGGCGTACGCCGAACAGCAGCGGTCGGTGCGGCCGGTGCTGTTGGAGCCGGAGATCGGCGCGTGCCGTGCGGCCGGCACCCTGTTCGGTTTTCCGGTGGTGCAAGGCAGCGCCGCCGAGCTGCCGTTCGCCGACGATTCCTTCGACGCGGCGTGGTCCCTGGGCGTGATGTGCACCATGACCGAACAGCTGCCGCTGCTGACCGAATTGAACCGCGTGGTACGTGCGGACGGTCGGATCGGCCTACTGGCCTTCGTTGCGAGGGCCTCGGAGCCATTCGAACAACCCGAAGGCAACAACTTCCCGACCGCGGACTCGCTGCCGAAACTCATCGACCATGCGGGATTACGCGTCGAGGCCTGGCGCAGCACGGCGGATATGCCGGCCATCCCCGCGGACTGGCAGAACCGCGTCGAGTCCGTCACGGCTGAACTGGCCGACCGTTTCGGCGAAACCCGAGCCTGGAAGTTGGCCGAACAACAAAGTGAGCGCATCGGCCGGCTGCTCGCAGACGGAACCGTCTCGGGGGAGATGCTGGTGTTGCAGAGCCGGTGATCAGGCCCGGACTGACAGCTAGACGGTCTGGAGCTGCCGGGCGACGAAATCGGCGGCCTGGTCGGTCATCCCGTTCACCGCGTAAAGGCTGTGAGCCCCACGGTCGAGGCTGCCCGCCTGGCACACCGGGTCTGCGGGTGCGCACAGATCGATGGTCTTGCCCGCATACGGCGCTCCGATGACGATGGGCGGCGCCTCACGTGCCAGCAGGTTGAGGATGCCGTTGGACGGCTTTCCGAACAAGGCCACCGCGGCCACATGATCGGCCACCGCCGCGGGCATCGGCCCGCTGAGGCCGGTCGGCAGCGCGTAGCCCGCGGGCACCGAGTCGGCAGTGACGTAGGCATTGACCGCAGCGCCCTGCGAGTAGCCACCGAGGACGATTTCGGTGGCCGGGCAGCGGTTGGCGATGTCCTGAACCCGGTTGCTGGCGTCGATCACGCCGTCAGCCGCCCTGCCGAAGTTCAGCGAAGCCGGATAGGCCACGGGATAGACCTCGACAGATTTGTCGGCGAGTCGATTGCGCAGCGAATTGACGAAGGCGTCTCCGGTCCGACCCACCCCGGCCGGTTCGAAGGTGCCACGGGCGAAGATCACCTCGACGTCCGGGCAGCCCGTGGGCGCTGCTTGTGCGGCACCCGGTGCAGCCGCCAACACGGCGAAAAGTGTGGCCGCGATTGCCGCGGAGGTACAGAGCAGACGACGGAATGTACTCATTGCGGCGGGTCCTTTTCGGCGGTACGGTTCGGCGGGGTCGCTTACTCGAACCCCCAACGGGCCTCAGTGCATTCCCGTGCGTTGCCGTCGACTTTTGCGGTCGGTGCCACCGAGGTGCGGAGTTACACCCCCGCGGGCACCCGCGCCGCCGCTGCTGTCGCGCTCATCTCCTGCCGCAGAGCCGTGAAATCGGCGATGGTCTTGGTGGCCACGGTGGCGACGGGCCGGGCATTGCGACCGGTGGCCTCTCTCTTCGACACCATCACCACACTGTCGATGTAAGGCTGGATGGTGGTGGCGTTCTGCACGGTGGCGACGATGACCAGCTGGAACCCGAATTTCCGGAACGCCTGCAACGCCTGCTGAGCGAACTGCGGGTCGGATTTGGAGAATGCCTCGTCGAGCATGAGCTGCGCGAAAACCGGTCTGTTGTCCGCACTTTCGGGGTTCGCGAGGTTGAAGCTCAGTGCACCGGCGAGGCAGAACGCCATCAGCTTCTCCTGCTCGCCGCCGGAGTTGTCGCCGGCGTTGCTGTGGGTGCGGATCAGCTCCTCGGTGCGCACATCCCACTCGGCGCAGTCGAAGGTGAACCGGTTCCGCACATCGAGCGCGTCGCGGGTCCACGCCTTGTCCTCGGGCGCGGTGGAGGCCAGCCGGTTCCGCAGCCGCAGGATGTCGGCGTACTGGTCCAGGATGGCCTGCTTGTCGCCCAGACCGACTTCGGCGATGCGCCGGGAGATGGCCCGAACGATCTCGGTGAGCTCGGCAACAGCGGTCAGGTGACGGGGGTTGGCGCGCAGCGTCAACCTGGTGCCACGGTTGAACTCCACTGACCCCAGGCCGGTGTTGACGCGCGCGATCTGCTCGCTGATGCGACGGGTTTCCTGTTCGGCAACCCGGTGCAGCGTCAGAATCGCATCGGGGGCCTGCTCGGTGACCAGACGCATCATGCGCTCGTAGGCCTCGGGTAGTTCCCGCTCATCGATATGCCGGCACAACGCCACGTAGTCGTGCACCCGCTCGTCGAAGACATCGCTGTCATTGGGGATCGCATCGGGGAACGCTGTGTCGAAAGTGTTCAGAATGCGGGCGAGCTCATCGTAGGAGCGTCGTCGGCTTTCACGCAGCTGCTCGCGCTCGCGCCGGATGGCGTTGAACACCGCTTCCCGGTGCGGCTCGGGGTTGAGCAGCTCCAGCGACACCGGTACGTCACCGGCATAACGGTGCAGCAGCTCGGTCAGCGGCTCGGACACGAACGTCGGCGACAACCGCTCCTGCAGTTCCAACAACCGGGTCCGGCGTACGTCGAGGTCGTCGCGGCGGGTCTGGATGGCACCGCGTCGCGTCATCAGAGTCTGGATTTCGGTCCAGCATTCCTCGGCGCGCTCCGACAAGGCCTCGATGTCAGGGTGGTCGGCGAGCAGCAGCTCGAACTGCTCGCGCAGGCGATCGGCGTGCTTGTCGGCGGTCTCGGTGTCGAGGTGATTCCACTGCGGGAACTGCTCGCAGACGGCTTTACAGGCCGCCGCGCGATCGCGCATGAGCTGGCGCTGTACGGCGATGTCGTCGGCGGCCCGGCGGGCCTGTTGATACTCCTCATCGGCGGTGGCGAGATCGACAGTCAGCGCGTCGATCTTGGCCGCGACATCACCCTGGTAGATGTAGTCGGATTGCTTGAGCGGCCGCCGGTCGTCCTTGACCGCCAGCCGGTCAGAGTCCTTGTACAGGCCGGTGTCGGTGACTGCCCGCCGGAAACGCGGGAACACGTCCGGGGTGTCGACGCAGACGTGGTCGCCTGCCGCGGCGATGACGTCGGCGGCTTCGGCGGCGCAGATATGCGTGGGATCGACCAGGAAGAGCTTGCCGGCCAACGTGTTCGGCTCAGCCTGTGCGGGGCTCGCCCCGATCAACGACGCGCGGACATGGTGCAGCTGCAGCCGTCCGCGCATATTGGTCTCGTTGACGAACCGCAGGACGGCGGCGTAGTGCCGGTCGGGAACCAGCAGGCGCAACCCGACACCGCGCAACACCTTTTCCACAGCGACCCGCCAGCGGCTCTGCTCGGGACGCAGATCCATCAACTCGGCGATGTAGGGCAGCTCAGTGGGGTCCACTCCGACTGCGGCGCAGATGTGTTCGCGCATGGTGATCGCCGATTCCGGCAGCGCTGAGCCGACGTGCTCCACACGTTTGAGCTCCTTGGCGGCATCGTCGCGGGCCATCCGCGCCACCTTCTGCGCATACTCGGCGTCGGTCGAGGACTCCCGGCCACGGTCCAGCTTGGCCAACATCTCGGTGGCCTGGTTGGTCAGCTCCTCGCGCAGGTTCCAGAACTCGTCGGCGGTGTCGGGGACATCGACTCCCAGCGCGGTGACCATCGCCTCGTAGGCGGCGCGGCGACGGGACACTTCCTCGGCCTGCGCCTCGGCCGCGGCCACCTGCGACTGCAGCGGCCCGATGCTGGAACTGGATCCGCTGATCTGGGCATTGAGCGAATCTGCTTCGGCCTTGGCCAAATTCAGCGCCCGAGTGACGTCCTCGTACTCGTTGCCGAGCTGGTCGATGGTGCTGTCGAGCGAGTCGATCTGCGCGGGGCACTGCTGCAGCCGGAGGTGGTCGGTGTAGGCCCGCACCATCGGTTGGTCCACCAGATCGATGATGCCCAGATCCGAGGACTCCGAGGCGTAACGCTGCTGGATCTTCTCGATATCGCCGAGGATCTTGCGCTTGCGCTGCGCGACTGCCAGAAGCTCTCGCGCCTCCACCAGCGGGTCGATCTGCTTGAGCGCCTCCGGCAGACGGGCCAGGCTGTCGGGCTCGTCGAGCATGAACTCACGAACGAACTGCTCCAGTCCGCCAACGCTTTTCAGCGATTTGGCTTTACCGAGCAGCTGTTGGGCGGCATCGGAGGCGCGGATACCGATGGTGGCGTAAAGCTGGGCCAGGTACTGCGATTCCACCTTGGTGGAAAACCGCCACTCGTCGTCTTTGAAGACTGTCGTGTCGAAACGTCCCGCGGCCCAGCGGTTGCAGACATCCTCGATGTCCCGATCACCGTCGGACAGCACGAACCTGCTCGACGAGTCCGAGCGTGATTCACCGGTCAGCCATTTCAGCACCAGGCCGGTGACCGTGCGGCCGGTGTTGCTGGCGTAGGTGACGGCCACAGCTGACCACGCGGTGCCGTCGCCGCGCAGGTACATCACCTTGCTGGTACCGGCGTCGCTCCGCTGGCCCCAGGCTCCGCGGACGTACTTGTCGACGGTGCGACGACCAGCGTTGGAACCGGCGGCCGAGTTGTCGCCGGAGGCGTTGAAGTTGCGGCGGTTGAACGGCAGGAAACCCAACGAGATCGCGTCCAGCAGTGACGATTTGCCACTGCCGGACGCGCCGGCGATCAACGCGCCGCCTTCGCTGAACGGGATGGAGTGATAGCCGTCGAACACGCCCCAGTTGATGACCTGAAGACGTGAGAGGTGGAACTGTTCAGGCATCGAGCACTACCTCATCTGTTGCACTGCCGCCGTTGAGCAGCATCTCGAACTGCTGCTGCAGCTCGGTGATGACCGACGCCGTCATCACTGCGTTGATCACTGGGCTGACGGTATAGCTGTCTTCGTCATCGCGGCTCTTGCGCAGGATCTCCAGACTCGCCAAGCGGGCGATCGCGGCGTCGATCCGGGCGGTGAACGTCACCGTGTCGCGGTCGACGTCATTGAGCACTCCGGAAAACAGGCCGTGCACCTCGTCGCGGCTGATCAGCACCGTGTGATCACCCGAGGCGCGCATCATCTGCGCCAGGTGCAGCGCCAGGATGGAGTCATAGGTGCCCAACGGTTCGCGGCGCAACAGCTTGACACCCCTTGCCGATTCGTAGCGTGCCTGTTCGACGAATGCGACGTCGGAACCTTCGACGACACGGAGCAACAGGTCCAGTTCGGCGAGCCGCACACTGAGTTGGGTGCGGTATTCAAGCACCCAGGTGTAGAGGTCACGGTCGGATTCAGCGCTGATATAGCGGCGGGTCAGCAGATGCTGCAGCGCCCAGCAGGCCCGGTCGGGCAGCTCGCTGACGTCGCCGTCGAACCGCGGCCGTCGGGTGTGGGGGGTGCGTGCGGCCTGGTCGACCTGGGGCAGTGACGAGAAGTCTGCGATATCTGCATCCAGTGGGTGCTTCACGTAGCTGCTCCCAGCAGGCTGGAGATCGGTTCGGTGAACATCAGGTGCGGAACCTCCATCTCACGGTCGCGTCCGTCCAGGGACTGGAAGCGGACCGTGACTGACTCGGAAACCTGTTCGGTATCCGGTTGTTTGAGCGCCCACGACCACAGCACGATGACGTGGCCCAGGTAGGCTCCCTGTCCCTCGGCGGCAAGCCGCTCCACGGCGTCGGGCAGCGACAGCGGGCCCTCGGTGATGGCGTTGTTGATCATGTCCGACATCGCCGGCGCGTCGACCTGCGTGGTGAGCGCGGCGAAGCTGGTGAGGTCGACATCGCCCTCGGCCGCATGAGCCGGCTTGGGATTGGACAGATCGCCGATCCGAAAGCTCAGTGCGCCAATGGAACTGATGGCGTGGCGGGCCAGTGGAAGTTCGATGTCGAGTCTGGAGTCGGTCAGCGACGCCTTCAGTAGGTTGCGGGCGGCGCCGATGGCTTCGTTCAGCTGCCGGGCGACCCCGCGGCTCTGCTCGAGAGTGCCGAACGCGGTGAATCGTTTGACCCGTTGGGCGCAACGCTGCTGGATGCGTTCCACCTCGTCTATCTGGTGGCCGACGAGCTCGAAGAATCCGGCCATCACTTTGCGTAGTGCTGGATCGAGTGCGGGCAGCGCCTCGGCGACGGCGGCGACGTCGGCCTCGAATTCGGCGCGCTGATCGGGGTCGTTGATCATCCGCAGGAATGCGCGGTGCGAGTCGCGACCCTGGGAGTCCCAGGCCGCCTCGTAGTCGGCGTACATGCGGCGCTGGCGGTCGCGGTATTCGAGGTTGCTGTCGATCGGCTCGTCCAGCGCGGCGGTGGCTTGCTCGATCATCGTGCCGTACTGGCCGATATCGGTGATCAGCCGTTCCATCTGCAACGCAATGGCCCGGGCCTCGTCGTACATGTCGGTGATGTCGAGGTCGGGCTGCCGGTGCTCCGAGGTACCGCTGTCGAGCTCGGCGAGCTCAGCGCGCAGCGCTGCGATCTCAGCTTCCAGACCGGCGCGGATGCGGTCCGGGTCATTGCCCACGCGGATGGCGACCTGCTTGAGCCGCAAGGCGATCCCGTTGATGGAGCCGCCGGTGGCGATGGTGTCCTGGCGGCGCATGCTCCGTAGGAAATCCAGTGCCCGCCGCGCCTCTTGCGTCAGGTAACAGAGATTGCGCTCATGGCCGGACCGGGTGTCGGCGACGCGATGCAGCCAGCCCTGACTGGCCCAGGACTTGATCAGTGCCAGGCCGGACTGCCCGTCGGGACGGCCCAAGTCGTCAAGGTCCCGCTCCAGAGCCACCACCAGTTCGGTCTCGGCGACCACGCCGCCGCTGAGGTGGCGGTCCATCAGGGTGGCGTAGACACCGAGGTTTAGCGTGGCCAGCAGGCGGATTGTCGGGGATCCCTGAATGTCGCGGTTGAGTTCGAGGAGTTCGGTGGCCGACGGCGCTGCGTTGTCGTCCACCTGCGTCTTCCCCCGAGCCGTCGTCGTCGTCATCGAAGGGTCAAAGATAGGCGACTTCGGAGCCGGTGCGCACCGCCGGGGCGGCGTGTTGGGGACAAGTCTCACTGTCTGCATGGTGTGGTGTGGAACAGCCGTTACTCCCGTTGACTCGCGTCTCGCCTGGCTCATCTGCACCACCGCCACCTCAACGATGTGGCCGGGTGATTGCCCGGCTTCCAGCGGCACGGAGCGACAAGGTGGGTTGGCCGCTACTCCTAAACACGGCGGCACAGCGGATCTCGCCGCCAGTTTGCAGAGGACGGGAATAACCGAGCTTGGGCGCGGCAACAAATCAGTGCTCCGTCATTCAATTTCTGCCACCCGACGCAAAATTTCTGCCAGCGGAAATGAACCTTTGACCTGCGCAGTTGGACCTATCAGAAGCGGAACGGATCCCCTCCCGAACCGCTGGAACCGACTTCACCAAGACTGATAGAGAGAAGCAGATCATGAAGAACTTCGGATTCGCCACTGTCGCCGCCACCGCTCTGGCCGCCGGCGCTTTCGCCTTGGCCGCCCCGGCCCTCGCCGCCCCCTCTGCCGGCGGTAACGCCCAGGACACCATCTCCTCGCTGCGGGACCAGGGTTACAAGGTGGTCGTCAACCGGTTGTCGAACGCCGCGCTGGATCAGGCCACCGTCGTCTCCGTCGGTGAAGGCACCGCCTTCACCCACAGCGTCTCCGGCGCGAACAGCGATGGTGACAAGCTCTACGGTCCCGTCACCACCCGCACTGTGTACGTCAACGTCCGCTGACCACAGCGCACGAAAAACGGCGCCCCGGCCCGGGGCGCCGTTTTCGTGTGCGCTGCCAGTCAGTGGATTGCTGGATCTCGACGGTCGTGCCGTTTTCGGACGGCTCCTGTCGGTGCCCACGGACTGTCGCCTGACTCGGAAATGTGGGTGATTCCCGGTTCATCACACCGTCCGTGTCACGGAATTAATCCAATGGGCTGGTTGTTTATCTTTTTGGATCGGCAAGTCGTACCGATCCGAACCGCGACTCTCGGAGCCACGTTCTACAGCTATAAGGTTCACGGAGACAAGTACGACCATGAAAAATTTGAAGAGGGCTGGAGTTGCCACCGTTGCCGCGGCCGCATTGATCTCGGGTCTCGTCGGCGTAGCCGCCCCGGCGATCGCCGCTCCCACCGGCACCGGTAATGCCCAGGACACCATCAGCTCGTTGGAGCAGCAGGGCTACCAGGTGATCGTCAATCGCCTGTCGAACAAGCCGCTGTCTGAGTCCAGCGTGGTCTCCGTCGGTGAAGGCGCCTCCTTTACCCACGCCGACACCAATGCCAAGAACCACCAGAGCTACACCGACCACGGCCATCAGTTCGCTCCGGTGCAGCAGCGGACCATATACGTCAACGTCCGCTGAACAACCCATCAACAAGGGCACCCGAACATCGGGTGCCCTTTCGTCACACCTGCAGGCGGTGAGGCCGGTGAGCTGGCCGAAAGCGAATGAAATGTGAGACCCCGCAGCGCCGGGGTGGGCACACCTGCGCGAGTGCCGCCGTGCAAACGCGAATTGAACGTGGGGAGCGACGGGTGTCACCATGTCCGCATGGCCGGGGGTGACGACGTTGAAGCGACCCCCGCGGCGGGGAGCCGAGACGATGAGTACGGCCGGGTGCGGGTACGGGTGCGGGTGCAGCGCGTGCTGGATCAGCCGCTCACCGTCGGCGCTCTGATCGAGGCGGTCTTGTGGGTCGCCCTGCCTTACGTCGTGATCGGGGTGATCTACGCGTCCTGTCACATCGAGCTGATGGGTCAGCTCGAGTCGGCGTTCAGCGCACGATTCACCGTATTCGCCGACCTGGTGTCGCTGGCGACACTCATCGGACTGTGGCCGATGCTGCTGGCCAGCTCGCTGCTGTGCGGCGTAGCCGGCTGCGGTGTGCTGTTGTAGCCGCCACTTGTGATCCGGGTGGCGTGTGGCCGCAGCGGGTGATCCGACCAATCTGTCTCTTTGCCCACAATGAACGGTCGCGCGGGAATAACCAGCGGCGCCGCCGGCGTAGGCGATAGCGGCTCGGCGCCATCGAGCACAATTTCGTGCAACCGTCCATCAAATACCGCCAATGGAATTAAATCGCTGAGCAGGTGGTTTACACCAGGAGACCGGCACGAGAACCCTCCGTCCCGGTCGTCACGCAGAGCTCGTTCCGCGGCATGGGGCCGCGATTCGCGCTAACGAAGAGCTCAGAGAGAAGCAGCACCATGAACAAGTTCGGATTTGCCACTATCACCGCCACCGCCCTGACCGCCGGCTTCTTTGGCCTGGCAGCGCCCGCGATGGCCGCCCCGAGTGGCGCGGGCAGCGCTCAAGACACCATCTCCTCATTGCAGGATCAGGGCTACAAGGTGGTTGTGAACCGGCTGTCGAACGCGCCGCTGTCTCAGGCCACCGTCGTCTCCGTGGGCGAAGGCGCTTCCTTCACCCACACCGACACCAACGCCAAGAACACCCAGGACTACACCGGCGACGACCGGTTCGCCCCGGTCACCACACGGACCGTTTACGTCAACGTTCGATAATTGCCGGCAACAAAAGAAGGGGCACCCCTCGGGGTGCCCCTTCTTTTGTCATTCCCCGGTGTCAGAGCTGCACACCACGGGTCAGCGCGCCGTCGACCAGTAGGTTGGTCCCGGTGATGAAGCTCGCCCGCGAACTGGACAGGAAGACAACCGCGTTGGCGACCTCTTCTGCCGTGGCCATCCGGCCCGTGGGATTGAGGCCCAGGGCGCTGGCGAACAACTCGGGATCGTTCTGCTCCACCGTCGTCCACACCCCACCGGGGAAGTAGGTGTTACCCGGGCTGACGGTGTTGGCCCGCACACCCTTGCCTGCGAGTTGGTAGGCCAACCCCTGGGTGTAGTGGACGATGGCAGCCTTGAACGTTCCGTAGGGGCCGGCGGCGAAATCGATCTCCCGGCCGGACACGCTCGAGATGGTCACAATCGACCCGGCGCCGGAGTCCAGCAGATGGGGGAGAGCGGCGTCCACCAGGCCCACCGTCCCCATCAAATCGACGTTGAAGCTGGCGTGCCAGCTCTCTGGATTGTTCGGGATCGCCAGCGCGCTGACGTTGGCAACCACCCCGTCGACGCCGCCAAACGCCTCGGCAGCGGAGCTGACCCACGACGAAAGCGCTTCGGCGTCACCGACGTCCACCGCCGTTCCGAAAGCCGTACCCGCCGAGGACAATTCGACTTGTGCCTCGGCGACCGCTTCCGGCGTGCGGGCGCAGTACGCCACCGAGGCGCCTTCAGCCAACAGCCCCTCGACGACCGCGCGCCCGATACCGCGAGTGCCGCCGGTGACCAGGAAGCGCTTACCTGACAATCCGAGATCCATTACGGTCCTGTCCTAATAGTTGATCGCGCCGAGACTGTTTGCCGCGGAACGAAGTTCGCTGTGCAAACCACCGTACGCCGGTGCCGCCGGCAGCAGCCGTTTGTCGATCTTGGTGACAGCACTGTAGTTGGTGTCAACCACATTCGCGATCGGCACCTGAGAAATTTGCGTCAGCAGCTGATAGGCGTCGAGCCGATCCAGGCCGTACAGCTCACCCAACCAGCTGATCATCTCGACTTGGCTTGCCCGCCACGCCTCCTCCAACGGACGCCCCGAACCGATGCACATCAGGTGGGTGTCGGTCTCCAGTCGCGGCCAGGCCGGTCCACCTCCTTTGATCAGCTCGACGATCACGGTGATGTGCATTGCCCCTTCGACGGCGGTGCCGCACGACTCGCCCTCGCCCTGTCGGTAATGCCCGTCGCCGAGGGAGAACAGCGCGCCGGGCACGTTGACGCCCAGGTAGCAGGTGGCGCCCGCGGCCATCTCGGGTGTGTCCATGTTGCCGCCGAAGGCGTCCGGGACCAGTGAGCTGCGCACCTCGCGGCGGCCCGGAGCCACGCCGACGGTGCCGAGCATCGGGTTGGCCGGAAGCGTCACCTGGAAGTCGCTGGCTTTCGCCTCGAATACCAGAGTGTGTGCGGCCGAATCGTATTCATAGATCCAGGTGTGTTCCGGTAGTGCCGGCTGCAGTGTCGGACTGGCCGGCACGCTGGTCAGTCCGCCGAAGAACGGTATCAACGTCGATGCGCCCCACGTGCGAGCCGGCGTCAAGTCCACCAGATGGACTGCCAAGGTGTCGCCGGGTTCGGCACCCTCGATGTAGAACGGCCCGGTCTGCGGGTTGAGGTCCTCGGTGTCGAGCGCGACGCTCGCGACGTCGTTGCTGCTGGTGATCCGCCCGCCGTAGGCGTCCTCGGCCCACAGCGTCAGCACGGTGCCGGGCCGGATTCGCATGACCGGCGCGGCGCCGCCGAAGGTGTAGTTCAGCTGGTCGACGGTCGGGATGAATGTGACGTGCTCCATGTGACCATCCTGGCCCGCCGAAGCCGCCGCCGCTGAGTTGTCGCGGAGTTCGGCGAACCGCGGGGCGCATCGCGGATGAGAACTGCCACTTCCGGCAGTGGTGCGACTCCGATCGCTAGCGGATGGCCAGCCCGGTCAGCGCCCGGGAGATGACCACCCGCTGAATCTCGCTGGTGCCCTCGAAGATGGTGAAGATCTTCGCGTCGCGGTGCATGCGTTCCACCGGGTAGTCACGGGTGTAGCCGTTGCCACCGAGAATCTGGATGGCCTCATCAGTGACGTAGACCGCCGTCTCGCTGGCGACCAGCTTGGCCATCGAACCTTCGGCGGCTTCGAACGGGACGTTGTTGCGCGCCATCCAGCCGGCCCGCCACACCAGCAGGCGTGCAGCGTCGATCCGGCTCTTCATGTCGGCCAGCTTGAACGCGACTGCCTGGAACTCACCGATCTTGTGACCGAATTGTTCACGCTGGCATGCGTATTCGAGCGCATACTCGTAGGCCGCGCGCGCAACGCCGATCGCCATTGCGCCCACGGTGGGCCGGGTGCGCTCGAAGGTCTTCATGGCGGCCTGACCGCCCGCGGATGCGCCGGATTTGACCCGGGCGATGCGTTCCTCGAACTTCTCGCGGCCGCCGAGGATCAAGTCATCGGACAACCGAACATTGTCGAGCACCACCTCGGCGGTGTGCGATGCGCGGATCCCGTGCTTCTTGAACTTCTGGCCCTGGCTCAGACCCTGGGTGTCCGGCGGGACGATGAACGTGGCCTGGCCGCGGGAGCCCAGTTCCGGGTACACCGAGGCAACCACGATGTGGACGTTGGCGATACCGCCGTTGGTGGCCCAGGTTTTGGTGCCGTTGAGCACCCACTCGCCGGCGGCCTGGTCGTAACGCGCGCGGGTGCGGATGGCGCCGACGTCGGATCCCGCGTCGGGTTCCGACGAGCAGAACGCGCCCAGCTTGGGTTCGTCTGGGGTGCCGAACATCGGAGCCAACCACTGGCCCAGCTGCTCAGGAGTTCCGTTGCCTGCCAATGCCGCTGCCGCCAACCCGGTGCCCAGGATGGACAGTGCGATGCCGGCATCGCCCCAGAAGAGTTCCTCGAACACCGTCAGCATGCCGAGACCGGATTCCTCGACCGCCTGCTGTGCGAACAGATCGGGGGAGTACAGCCCGATTTTGGCGGCCTCCTGGATGATCGGCCAGGGAGTCTCCTCCCGCTCGTCCCACTCGGCGGCGGCCGGTCGCACAACTTCCGCGGCGAACTCGTGCACCCAGTCGCGTACTTCGATCACGTCTTCGCTGAGCTGTAGTGAGAAGGACATGTGGTGAGACTACTCACCAGCCCCGGATTGGGACGATGGGCCACGTTTGGTATCGCGGCCCCGCCAGCTCCGATACCCGCGGTGAGCGGCGAATGCGCCGATGACCGCCGTCACGCACCAGACGGCGATCGCGGTGTAGGCCAGCGGGGCTGACAGATCCCCGATCGACGCGCCCAGCGCGGTGTAAACGAAAGCGCGTGGCGCGGACCCGATGAATGCACCGATAACCATCTGCCACAACGGAACTCCGAAGGCACCGAAGACATAGGACGCCAGCGCGTCCGAGATGCCGGGCACGAACCGCTGGCCGACCACCGCCCACAGTCCATGCCGCTGGATCTGGGCGTCGAGGCGGTCGGCCCGCCGGGTCCCCAGCAGACTGCGGGCACTCTCCCGGCCTGCCCGCCGGCCGAGCAAGCTGGTGATGGTCGCGGTGCCCACTGCCGAGCCCAGGGTCACGAAGGTGCCCAGCAGTGGCCCGAACAGCAGGCCGCTGGCTGCCGCCAACAACGGACCGGGCACGAAGACGGCTCCGAGCGTCGCGGAGACCACCACGAACGTCAGCGGCGCCGCCGGGCCCGTCGCCTCGATCGCGCCCCGCACGCTGTCGATGTCGATCACCCGCGCGACAGCCACCAGATAGAACATGCCGAGCAGGAACGCGGCGAACACGGCAAGACGCGCGATATGGCGTCGTCGAGTCGGCGATGGCGGATCGTCAGAGTCGGTCATCTCGAACGCCATCCTGCCCCAGCCGCGTCGTGGCAGTCGACCGACGTACCGCCGAGGCGGGAGGTGTGGGTCGCAGGCTGGCCAGCTGTGATCTGAATCCGTTGTAGCACATTGGAGTTCATTATCAAGCAGAGTGGCCTCGGACGATCGGCGCTCGCGGACGTCTGGTCGGTTGGCGGGCATGCTGCTGCCGCCGCGGTAGCCGATCCCGGGTGGTGCGTCTACGGGACAGGTGCGCCTTTCATCGACATTCTGGTACGGGCGGTGCGGACGTCACACAATAGTTTTCTCACGGGTAACCCGCCTGGCGCGCACCTGTGTCACCATCAGTGCATGGGTTTGACAGGTCATCTAACTCGTATCTGCACCGTGGCGTTCGTAGCATCGGCGGTGGTGATGGTGGGGCCGCTGGGGGTCCATTCGGCGGGGGCTGAGCCCGCACCCGCACCTGCGCCGCCGATACCCGTACCGGTCCCCGTGGGGCCGGCCCCTGGTCCGGCACCTGAAGTGGTTTCCGTCCCCGTGCCCGCCCCTGGTTCGGAACTCGCAGCTGCACCTGCACCTGCACCGGCGCCAGGTCCGGCGCCAGTACCCGTGGCCGCCGACGCCGGACCGGGTTGCCCCGACGTCCAGGTCGTGTTCGCCCGCGGAACCACCGAGCCGCCCGGCGTGGGCGCCATGGGGCAGGCTTTCGTCGACGACCTGAAGACCAGGGTCGGCGACAAGTCTGTCGGCGTGTACCCGGTGGACTACCCGGCCAGCCCCGATTTCCCGACCGGCGTCCAGGGCGTCGTCGACGCCAGCACCCACGTTCAGGAGATGGCGCAGAACTGCCCGGACACCAAGATGGTGCTCGGCGGCTTTTCGCAGGGTGCAGCCGTCATGGGCTTCGTGACCAATCAGGTCGTCCCTGAGGGTGTGACGCAAACCGAGGTGCCGGCACCCATGCCCCCCAACGTCGCCAACCACGTGGCTGCAGTCGCGCTGCTGGGAACGCCGTCGGACCGGTTCATGAACATGATCCGGCAGCCGCCGGTGGACATCGGTCCGCTCTACGAGCCGAAAACCATCGAGTTGTGTGTGCCCAACGATTTCGTGTGCTCCGAGGGCGGCGACATCGGGGCTCATGGCCGCTACATCTCCGACGGCATGGTGGTGCAAGCGGCGGACTTCGTGGCGACCAAGATAGCGGCGACCCCCGAAGTCTCCTAGGTAGGGTTAACCCCCATACCGGTTTGGGGCCAGCCCGGCAGACTCCACCGCCCTGACGCACCAGGATCAGAAGTATCCAATGGGCATCGGGCAGGAGTTCACCGTGCTAGACATAGCCGCAGCAAGTCAGGTCGTACCGGACCGGAGTGTGAACACCGACGCCGAGCTGGCAGCGCGGTTCGAACGGGAGGCCATCCCGTTGCTGGATCAGCTCTACCGTGGTGCGATGCGGATGACGCGTAACCCCGCCGATGCCGAGGATCTGGTGCAGGACACGATCATCAAGGCCTACAACAGCTTTCAGTCGTTCAGCGAGGGAACCAACCTCAGGGCGTGGCTGTTCCGGATCCTCACCAATTCCTACATCAGCGGCTACCGCAAAAAGCAGCGCCGGCCAGACGAGTACTTGACCGGTGATATCGCCGACTGGCAGTCGTCGGCCCGCACCTACCCGTCGGCGGGGTTGCGCTCGCCGGAGATCGAAGTGCTCGAATCACTTCCGGACATCGCGATTCGAGACGCGTTGCAGGCGTTGCCCGAGGACTTTCGGCTTGCGGTGTACTACGCCGATGTCGAGGGCTTCGCCTATCGGGAGATCGCCGAGATCATGGGTACGCCTCTGGGGACGGTGATGTCACGCCTGCACCGCGGCAGGAGACTGCTGCGGGAGCGGTTGGCAGAGGTCGCCCGGGAACGCGGCTACTCGCGCACCCGGGCCCACGCCTGCTAGAGATCTACGTTCATCGGCGAGACGTTCCAGATCTCGTCGCAGTATTCGGCGATCGCCCGGTCCGAGGAGAACTTGCCACTGCGGGCGGAGTTCAGAATCGACATCCGGGCCCAGGTGTCGCCGTCCAGCCACGCGGCGCTGACGCGCTCCTGGCAATCGATGTACGAGCGGTAATCGGCGAGCACCAGGAACGGATCGTGGTGCAGCAGCGAGTCCAGCACCGGCCGCAAGATCTCGGTATCGCCGTGGGTGAACTTGCCGTCGGCGATCAGCTCGAGGACCGCAGCCAACTCCGGATCGCGTTCGATGTAGTCCATGGGCCGATACCCGTTGCTCTTGACCGATTCCACCTGGTCCTCGGTGAGCCCGAACAGGAAGAAGTTCTCGGCGCCTGCCTCCTCGCGGATCTCGACGTTGGCGCCGTCGAGTGTCCCGATGGTCAGGGCGCCGTTCATCATGAACTTCATGTTCCCGGTGCCGGAAGCTTCCTTGCCGGCGGTGGAGATCTGCTCGCTGAGGTTGGCCGCGGGGTAAATCAGGTGTGCGTTCTGCACGTTGAAATTCGGCAGGAACACCACCTTCATGAAGCGGTTGACGTCCGGATCGGCGTTGACGACATCCCCGATTGCGGTGATCAGCTTGATGATTCGCTTGGCCAGGTAATACCCCGGCGCGGCCTTGCCGCCGAAGATGAATGCCCGCGGTGGAATGGTCAGTCCGGGATTGGACTTGAGCCGGTGATACAGGGTGATGATGTGCAGCGCGTTGAGGTGTTGGCGTTTGTACTCATGGATCCGCTTGACCTGGATGTCGAACATCCATGTCGGGTCCAGCTCGATACCCGTGGAGGAATGTACATACTCGGCGAGTCGGGACTTGTTGGCCCGCTTTACCTTTCGCCACCGCTCGCGGAACCCTGGATCGTCGACGTAACTCTCCAGGCCGCGGAGCTTGTCGAGGTCGGTGATCCAGCCGTCGCCGATGGTCTCGTCGAGCAGCTGACGCAGCCCGGGATTGGACAACGCCAGGAACCGCCGCGGTGTCACCCCGTTGGTGACGTTGCCGAACCGCTCCGGCCAGAGCTCGTAAAAGTCCTTCAGCACGCTGTCTTTGAGAAGCTCTGAGTGCAGCGCGGCCACACCGTTGACGAAATGGCTTCCGACGGTGGCCAGATGTGCCATGCGCACCGACTTGCCGCCGTCCTCGCCGATCAGCGACATCCGGCGTACCCGGTCGTCGTCGCCGGGGAATGCGGCACGAACCTCATCGAGGAACCGGTCGTTGATCTCGTAGATGAGCTCGAGGTGCCGCGGCAGGCAGTCGCCGAACAGTGACAGCGACCAGGTTTCCAGCGCCTCGGGCAACAACGTGTGGTTGGTGTAGCCGAAGGTGGCGACCGTGATGTCCCAGGCCTCGTCCCAGCTCAGATCGTGCTCGTCGATGAGCAGCCGCATCAGCTCGGCCACCGCGATCGACGGGTGCGTGTCGTTGAGCTGAATGGCCCACTTGTCCGGCAGCGCACTCAGCGGTAACCCGACACGCTCGGTGTGGATGCGGATGACGTCCTGCAGTGAGCAGGTCACGAAGAAGTACTGCTGTTGCAGACGCAGGCGCTTGCCCGCTTCGGGCTCGTCGTTGGGATACAAGACCTTCGACACCTTCTCGGACAGCACCTCGTCCTCGACGGCCTTGTAGAAGTCGCCGGTGTTGAACGCCTCGAGTTCGAAGGACTTCAGTGACCGCGCGCTCCACAGCGTCAGCGTGTTGCAGGTGTTGACTCCATAACCCTGCACCGGGGTGTCATACGAGACACCCTGGAGTACGCGGCGGGGGATCCAGCGCACCCGGTGCCTGCCCGCGATGTCCTGGTACTGCTCGGTGTAGCCGCCCCAGCAGACGAAATAGCTGGCGTCGGGCTTGTCGATCTCCCAGGGGTTACCGCTGACCAACCAGTTGTCGGTCTTCTCCACCTGCCAGCCCTCGCGGATCTCCTGGTCGAAGATGCCGAACTCGTAGCGGATGCCGTACCCGATCGAGGGGCGTTCCAGTGTGGCCAGCGAGTCCAGATAGCAGGCGGCCAGGCGCCCGAGACCGCCGTTGCCCAGTCCCGGCTCCTCCTCGCAGGCGACGATCTCGTCCAGGTCCTGGCCCAGCTCGGCCAGCGCCGCGCGCGCCTCGCTCTCCAAACCCAGGTTCAGCAGGTTGTTGCCCAACTGCGGGCCCATCAGAAACTCCGCCGACAGGTAGCACGTCACCTTGTTGGACAGGTCCAGCCAATCCTGGGTGGTCGCCATCCAGCGCTGTTGCATCCGGTCGCGTACCGCCAGCGACAGCGCCATGTAGTAGTGCTGTGAGGTCAACACCGCCGCGGGACGGCCGATCGAGTACACCAGATGGTCAGAAATCGCCCGGCGCAGTGCGTCGGCGGACATCCCGGTGCGGGAACGCTCCTGGGGCCTGGTGTTGTCGAACTCGATGCCGTTGACGGCGGTGGATTTTCCGGAGCTGCTGTGCGCGGTATCGGTCATGGGTTGATCTCCTGAAACCGCTTTCGTGATTGTTCGGGCAAGGCCGGGTCAGTGTGCCATCTCTGTGTTACATCCCGCGCATTCGCGACGTCGTGGACGTGAACGACGTGCCACAGTCCGCCGGTGGCAGCATGGGACCGGTGATCGAGCTGCCCGCCGCGGTGCACGCCATGGCGGACCGCGGTCCGCGCTGGCAGAGCTGGGTCGATGAGCTGCCCAAACTCCTGACACGCCAGCTCGGCGAGTGGAATCTGGTCGCCGACGGGGCCCCGATGTGGGGTCACGCCTCGGTGGTGCAGCCGGTGCGCAATGCCGACGGCGCGTCGGCGGTGCTGAAGGTGGGGTTCCCGGACGAGGAATCGCAGCACGAACACCTCGCGCTGCGCCGCTGGGGCGGTGACGGCGCCGTCCGATTGCTCACCGCCGACCCGCACCGCCATGCGCTACTGCTGGAACGACTGCACACCCGCGACCTCGGAGACCTCTGGGACATCGAGGCGTGTGAAGTGGTGGCGGGACTGTACGACCACCTCCACGTGCCCGCGTTGCCGCAGGTGCGCCGGCTCACCGACGTCGTGGCGCGGGCCACCGCGGAGCTGGAGACCCTGCCGCGCGCTGCCCCCGTCCCCCGCCGGCTCGTCGAGCAGGCCCTGACACTGGGCCGGGATCTGATGACCGACCCCGGCACCACCGGCACGCTCATCCACACCGACCTCCATTACGCCAATGTGCTCGCCGCGGACCGCGAGCCGTGGCTGGTGATCGACCCGAAACCCCTCAACGGGGACCCGCACTACGAGCTGGCTCCGCTGCTGTGGAACCGGTGGGACGAACTCGCCGGGGACATCCGGGGCGGAGTGCGGCGTCGGTTCTACGCGCTGATCGAGGCCGCCGGTTTCGACGAGCACCGCGCCCGATCCTGGGTGGTGGTGCGGATGGTGCACAACGCGATGTGGGCGCTCACCGGCGCGGCTCCCGTCGACCATGACTGGCTGACCACGTGCATAGCCGTCGCCAAGGCCGTTCAGGACTGAGCGTCCCGTCATGGTGTCAACACCGGGGCGGGCGTGTTCGCGACTCAACCGCCAACACGACCGTCACTGCCGGCGGTGACCCACGCTCCTTCATGGCCGGGCTCGGGTAACAGCCGTCCGCCGTCGACGGCGAATTGCGCCGGGCTGCTCTGGAAGACCACCGTCACGTGTTCGGCCGGAACCCCGCTGACCCGGGTGACCGCCGCGGCGACCTCGAGGGCAAATCGGCTGACGTCCTCCACCGGGTGCCCCGCGCGGACCCACCCGCTGACGAGTACCGGCTCGGCGGGTGCGCCCCCGGCGTAGACCGAGTCGGCGGGCAGTTGGACGAAGACGACGTTGACGTAGGCGGCGGGCACATGGTTGATGACGGAATGGATGCGCGCAATCTCACCGGCCAACTGCGCCTTGGTATTCGCGGTCATGGTGGACTCGGTGGTGGTCACCGTGTAGAGGGGCATGGCTTTCCCTTCGTGGCCGGTCGGGGTGGGTGGTCGGTAGGGGTGGGTGGCCGGTCGGCGCTCAGGACAGGCCTGCATCCTGCGGCCGGGTCGGCGCCACGATGACGGTGGGGCCGTCTGCCTCCAGGGCGGCGAGGAATTCCCGTTCGAGGTCGTCGGTGTTCTCGACAGTGGCGGCCCGGCAACCGAATCCGGTACCCAGCGCGGCGATGTCGAGGCCAGGCAGTTCCAGTCCTGGCACGTTGGGTGTCTGTTCCAGCTCGGCAAACGATTTGAGTACGGAGTACTCGCCGTTGCGCAGGACCACGAAAACGATCGGCAGCTTGTGCTGGGCGGCGGTCCAGATGGCCTGCACGGAGTACTCGAAGGAACCGTCGCCGATGGTGGCGATGATGGTCCGTTTGACACCGCGGGCACGGTCACCGAGCGCAATGCCCACCGATGCTGGTACGCCCCAACCGATTCCACCGCTTCCGGTGGCGAAGAAACTACCCGGCTGCGTGGTGGGCAGCCATGTCTTCTGATCCAGCATGGTCGAGGTGGATTCCATGACCACCACGGCGTCATCGGGCTTGTGGGCGCTCACCGCCGCGTAAACGGCGTTGGCTGTCATCGGTGCTGAGCGTTCGGAATCGTCGACGTTGCGAGGGAAGACCAGCTGAGTCGGCGGTTGCCGATCGGCAGGTACCTCGATCAGACCGACCAGTTCTTCCAGCGCTACCCGGACGTCGCCGAGCAGGCTGTCGCCGACCGGGGCAACCGCCGCCAGGTGGGGATCCGAGGTGAATTGCAGCAACTCGGTGCCCTCGGGCAGGTATTCACCGGCGATGTAGGGGTAGTAGCGGAAGACCTGCGCGCCGATGACGATCACCAGGTCGTGGCCGTGGACAGCCTGGTTGACGCCGGCGATGGACATCGGCAGTTGGCCGACCCACAGCGGATGGTCCTCGGGGAACGAGATCCGGTCTGGCAGAGCGGTACCCAGCACCGGGGCGCCGAGCTTTTCGGCAAACGCGATTCCGGCGTCCCAGCCGCCGGCCCGGTCGACCTCGGGGCCGAACACGACCAGCGGCCGCTGCGCGCGGTTGATCCGGTCGGCGAACTCACCCAGCCGGGTGCGGTCGGGTTCGGTGTGCTGGCTCGAGGTGCGTACCACAGCGGGTCCCAGCGCCGGCTTGTCCCAGTCGTCCAACGGAATCGACAGGAACACCGGTCCTTTCGGTTCCTGCATGGCGATCGTGTACGCCTGCATGAACGCGGCGGGCACATCTTCGGCGCGTGCCGGCTCGTATGACCACTTGACCCACGGCTGCGGCATCTCGGTCGCCGCGCGGTTTGCCAGGTAGGGGTCGGACAGGAGCATTTCGCGGGTCTGCTGGCCGGCGGTGACGATCAACGGGGTGCTGGCCTTGTAGGCCGCGACCAGGCTGCCGATGGCATTGCCGGTGCCTGCGGCGGTGTGCAGGTTGACCAATGCCGGCTTGCCGGTCGCTTGCGCGAACCCGTCGGCCATGCCCAACACCGACCCTTCCTGCAAGCCCAGGACGTAGGTGAAATCGTCGGGGAAATCCTTCAGGAACGTCTGCTCAGTCGATCCGGGATTGCCGAAAACTGTTGTCAAGCCCAGCTTCCGGAGCAGATCGTAAGTGACGTCATGAATGGTCGTGGTATCGGACATCGGTTCACCGGCCTACATTCGTGGGAATGGGATCAGGCCTGTCACTGTTGATCGAGGCCATACCGAGAACTGTGCCGTGGCGAGCAGTGGATGTCGTCGACGCTGTCCGCAATATCGGCCGCTGGCTAGCCGGGCCGGGGACTTCCTGCTGGCAGGTACCGGGTGCGTGTCAAGCGGCCGGCACCCGCACCCGCGTCGTGTCGACGGCGGCCCCCCGCGCCCGGCGGGCCTGATCGCTGCCGCCGAGAGTGGTCGAGGTGAGCAGGAACAAGGTGTGCCCGTCGCTGCCGCCGAGTGCGCAGGCGATGGCATGGCGCCCCGGGGTGGTGATGGTTTCGGTCACCTCGCCACCTTCGGTGACGCGGACGAACTGGTTCGAGACCGGGTTGGCGAACCAGACGCCGTTGTCACGGTCGACGGTGATCCCGTCAGGAGGCCCCTGGAGCTGCGCCCAGACGCGGCGATCCGTCAGGATCCCGTCGTCGCCGAGCGTGAAGGCGGTGATGCGCTGCCCCACGCTCTCGGCGACCAGCAGGGTTGATCCGTCCAGGGTGATCGCCATGCCGTTGGCGAACTTCATGTCGGGCGCGGCCATCGCGACATCACCGTCGGCAGCGACCCGGATCAGCGGCGCGGGTACCGGGACCTGGCCGGCCCGCGGGTCGAACCCGAACTGCCCGAGAAATGTGTTGCCGTGCTGATCGACAACCATGTCGTTGATCTCCTGGGGAGCCAGCGCGCTGAGATCCGCGTGCGGGCGGAGGTGCTCACCGTCGAAGCGCAGTACTCGCCGCTGCAGCATCGACGAAATCAACAACGATCCGTCCGGCAGCCACCCGAGACCTGAGGGTTGCTCGATCTCCACCACGGTGCTGACCTCGCCGGCCTCCGAGATCCGCAACACCTCGTCGGCGAACATATCCGAGACGTACAGAAAGCCGTCTCGCCAGCGCGGAGCTTCGAGGAACGCGCGGCCCGTGACCAACGAGGTGAGTTCTGACACGCCCGCAGCCTAACTTCCGCGGTGAGTTGCGGGCGGGGGAGTTACACCCCGACCAGGGAGTCGATCCACCCGCGGGCGAAGAACAACAGGAACCCGACGGCCACCACCCAGAGTAGTGGGCTGATCTCACGCACCTTGCCGGAGAAGCTGCGCACCACCACCCAGGAGATGAATCCGACTCCGATGCCGTTGGCGATCGAATAGCTCAACGGCATCACGGCGACCGTCAGCACCACGGGCAAGGCCACCGAGAAGTCGGAGAAGTCGATCTCGGTCAGGTGGGCCGCCATCATCGCGCCCACGATGACGAGGGCGGCTGCCGCCACCTCAGTCGGGACGATAGCCGCCAACGGTGTCAAAAACATTGCCGCGAGAAACAATCCGCCGGTGACCAGGCTTGCCAGGCCGGTGCGCGCACCCTCGCCGATACCGGCGCCGGATTCGATGAACACCGTGTTCGACGACGCCGACACCGCGCCACCGACCACTGCGCCCGCGCCCTCGACCACCAGCGCGGACTGCAGACGCGGAAAGTTGCCGTTCTCGTCAGCGACTTCGGCCTGCTTCGACAACCCGGTGAAGGTGCCCATCGCGTCGAAGAAGTTGGTGAACACCAAAGTGAAGACCAACACCAGGGCGGCCAGCAGCCCGATCCGGCCGAAACTGTCGAGGCTGAAATCGCCGACGAGTGACAGGTCCGGAATAGCGAACGGCGAACCCGACAGCGTGGGCACCGACAGACCCCACCCGCCGGGGTTTTCGTCACCCGCAGGGCCGATATGCCAGATGGCCTCCACGACAATTGCGATCACGGTGCCCGCGATCAGGCCGATCAGGATGCCGCCGCGCACTTTTCGTGCCACCAGGATGCCGGTCACCAACAAGGTGAAGACGAAGATCAACGTCGGAACCGTGGTGATGGAGCCGCTGCCGTCCTTACCTAGACCCACCGGTGGCGAGTCGAAACCGGTGTCGCCGATGAATCCGGCGTCGACCAGCCCGATGAAAAGGATGAACAGACCGATGCCGGCGGTGATCGCCAGTTTCAACGGCATGGGCACGGCGTCGAAAATGAGGCGCCGCAGACCTGTAACCGCGAGCAGCACGATGATCACACCGTTGATCACCACCAGGCCCATCGCCTCAGACCAGGACACATCCCCGACGATCGAACTGGCCAAAAACGAGTTGATGCCGAGGCCGGCGGCGAAGGCGAACGGCAATCGCGCGACCACGCCGAACAGGATGGTCATCACGCCCGCGGCCAGCGAGGTCACCGCCGACACCTGGGTGAAACCGAGCGTATAGCCCTCCACATCGGGGGCGCCGGACAAAATGATGGGGTTCAGCACGATGATGTACGCCATCGCGATGAACGAGACGACTCCACCACGGAGTTCGGTTGCAATGGTGGAGCCGCGAGCGGAGATCTCGAAGAACCGGTCGAGGCGAGTCACGGTACGACCTTAAGGTGTCGGCGCTTTTTGCTCACTCTCGCCGGCGCTCATCGACGTGCGGATGCTGTGAGCGAGCTCCCGTCTTCGGCCTGCAGAAGGCAGATCGCGGTGCTCGGCCGTGGATTTCTGAACGTGCGGTCTTGATTCGCGTCGACGAAATACGTCATCGTATAGGTGCTCGATTCGACGGCTTGACCTGTGTAAGCGGGCAATCCGGCTGCGCACTGTTCATTGGCCGTATCCGGGATCGCGGTGTCGACGGCTATCGGCACCCTCAGATACACCTCGGCCGAGTGCGGCGTGGTGCAGTTGACCACCGTCACAGCCGCCTCGCCGAGCTCCACCCGGGGTAGGTCGACGATGCACTCACCTGGCTGCAGGTCAAACCAGTTGCGAACGGCCGGGCCCGTGGGCCCGGCCGTGTCGGTCAGATCAAAGAACACTTCAGTGGTGGGTGCTGGCTCACCCGCCTCGGGTGCGCTGTAGCGCTCGGCGACCCCGCAGCCCGGGATCAGCGCGATTACGCCGACCACCGGCGCCGCCCACTTCGTCACCCAGCCACTTACGGGGCGCGACCTGCGCCGAGGGCCCGAACGGGAGCACTTACGGTGTGGTCTGTCGGCTCTTCTTCTCAGCATCGGCGAGCTTTTCCACCTTGTCGGCTTCCTTGCGCATCGCAGCCGCGTCGCCGCGTTTCTCGTGTGCATCCTGGCGTTTGTCCTTGGCGGCATCGGCGACCTGTCGCTCGGCCTCGTTGATTTCAGCCTGCTGCGCGCGCTTGGACGCTTCGGTGGCCTTGACGCGACGTGCCGCGACCTCATCGGCCTGTTCCTTGACGGCCGCGGCTTGCTTGGCGGCAGTCTGCGCGGCGTCACGTTTGCGTTGGGCCGCGGTCTCTTTCGCTTCCGCGACTTCAGCTTCACGGTCTTCGCGGGCCTGCTGCTGCGCATTGATAGCGCTGTCGCGCTTGTTCTTCAGGTCTTCCTGGGCCGCCTTCTCCTTCGCCTCGGCCTGGGCATCGAGTTCGGCGGCCTGGGCCAGGGTGTCGCTGCGTTCCATGAGGGCAGCACCGCGCTTGGCGAGCTCGTCGTCACCGAGCAGGTGGCCGACGGTCGCGTCGAGCGTTCCCAGGGTCCGCTCGTAGAACAGTCGTCCCGGCGCCTCCGGGTCCACCCGCGCCGACACCTGTTGCTCGATCAGCTGGAGCGGGAAGCGGGCGAGCTGGTACTGGAAGCGCAGAACAGCGAATGGCAGATCAGTGATTTTCATGAAAAGTACTCCTCTGGAAGTTTGTGAGCTCAGGGCAGGTCAGCTTGATCGGTCGCCTTGTCGGCCTGCTGGCGCAGGCTCTTGGCTGCGGCGCGGTCGGACTCGGCATCCAGCGCGCGGTCCTGGTGTTCCTCCACGGCGTCGACGACCTGCTCGGCCGCATTGCCGAGCTCTTCTCGTTCTTCGGCCTTGGCCTGGGCGGCCTCTCGTTGTGCGTCGAGGTCGGCCTGCGTACTGGTGACCGCCGCCTTGCGCTGCGCAGCTTGCTCGGCGGCGCGCTTCTGAGCCAGCTGTTCGCTACGGACCGCGTTCTCCACGGCCGCCGTCTCGGCCTGCACCTCACGCCGCTCACGGGCGCCTTCGACCCTGGCCTCGGTCAGTTCCTCCTGCGCCTGCGTTGCCTCCGCCTCGGCGACGGCCTCTACGGCGTTGGCTTCCTTGCGTTGCTTCGCCTGCACCTGCTCGAGTTGCCCCTCGGCGGTCAGCGAATCGTTGCCGGTCACAGCGCCGGCGAATTCCTTCGCCTTGCCCTTGACCGAGTCGATCAGTCCTTTGCGTGCCTGGTCGGCCTTCTCGTTCTCCGTCATGGGGTGCCTTATTCCACATTGGCCAAGTCTCAAACACGCCGGGTCGGTCGCGGCGGCCTCGCGGGACCGCGTTTTATGAGAGAACCTGCGGGTAGGCGGGCTATATGAAGGCTGCCATTCTGCAGAAAACCGGTCAGCCGCCGGTGGTGGGGGAGTTCGACGAACCCGACCGTGACGTCGTTACGGTACGGCTGGCCGGCTGCACTCCTGGCGACCTAGCCCTGGCGTCCGGGGCGATGGGTGAGCCCCTGATCTCGTCGATTGTCGGGAAGGAAGGGGTGGGTGACACCGCAGACGGCCCGCGGGGGTATTTCGATTCGCCACCCGCACCGTTCGGGCCCTGGGCGCTGCGCTGCCAGGTGGATCCAGCAAGGACCTTTCCGGTTCCTGACCCACCGAGCGACGAACTGGCCGTCACACTGGGCATTGCCGGACCGGCGGCGTGGCTGCCCCTGACCCGCCACACTCATGTCGAGCCGCGGGGCCGGCGCCAGCGCCGACATTCCGTTCCAAACACTGATGGGCCCCACCCACATCGGACATCACAACGACACGATGCCCGTCGAGGTGCTGCGTGCCGACTACCAGGAGTTGGCGGCACACGCAGTCGACGGCCGGATCACGTCCGCGTCGGGCGCTACTGCCTCGACGAGGCGCCGGCGGCCTCGCACGCACAGGAAGGGGGCCCCACGTGAAGATCGTCGTGAAGCCGTGACCACATAGCCGGCCTCGACCTGTCACCAGCCTGCGACTACACCATTCACCCGACCCCGAAAGGCAAACGAAATGGGATTCCCCGATCAGCAACAAGAAGTACCCGGTCTGCAGTCGCGGATGGAGCCGGTTCCCGACTGCGGCGAGAAGAGCTACCGCGGGTCAGGACGGCTGGCGGGCAAACGCGCCGTCATCACCGGAGGGGACAGCGGTATCGGCCGTGCGGTCGCAATTGCGTACGCACGTGAGGGCGCCGATGTGCTGATCGCATATCTGAACGAAGACGATGACGCGGCTGAGGTCGCACGCCTGGTCGAAGAAGCCGGGCGCAAATGCATCCTCGTCCGCGGCGACCTCGCTGATCCGGCGCACTGCCGATCGGTGATCGACCGTGCCGCAACGGAATTCGGCGGTATCGACATCCTGGTCAGCAACGCTGCCTACCAGATGACGCATGAGTCGCTCGACGAGATCAGCGACGAGGAATGGGATTACACGTTCCGGCTGAATATCGGTGCCTACTTCTATCTGATCAAGGCCGCCTTGCCGCACATGTCTGCCGGCGCATCGGTGATCGGCAGTTCCTCGGTCAATTCGGACATGCCCTCACCGGAACTGGCTCCGTACGCGGCAACCAAGGCCGCCATTGCCAACTTCTCGGCGAGCCTGGCGCAGCTGTTGGGGGAGAAGGGAATCCGTGTCAACAGCGTGGCCCCGGGACCGATCTGGACACCGCTGATCCCGGCGACCATGCCGCCGGAGAAGGTCGCGTCCTTCGGCGACGACACTCCACTGGGGCGCGCCGGACAGCCCGCCGAGCTGGCGCCGGTCTATGTGCTGTTGGCCTCCGATGAGGGTAGCTACATCTCGGGTGCCAGAGTCGCCGTCACCGGAGGCAGGCCGATCCTCTAGCCCGGTCTCACTGCCCGGGAAGCAGCACCGACGCCGGCAGCGCCGCGGGAGCGGGCACCGCCGCGGGTGCGGGGAGAACGCCGGGGGCAGGCGCTGGAGCCGGCAGCATCGGCACCGGAGGTAGGGCCGGCGGTGCCGTGAGGATGCGCACCATGTCCGGTTTCATCGCCTGCAGCTGCGCCCCCCAGTAACCCCAGCTGTGAGTGCCGTTGGCGGGGAACTGGAATACGGCGTTGCGGCCGCCGGCTGCGAGGTAGCGCTGCTGGAAATCCTTGTTCGAGGAGACCGTGATGTTCTCCAGGTACTGCGCGCTGAAGTTGGTGCCGAAGTCGCTGCCGGTATCGAACTCGGCAGGCATACCGCTGCCGCAGTAGATCCACAGCGCGGTTCGATTGGCCACCAGGCGGTTCACGTTGACCGTCGGATCATTGCGTTTCCAGGCGATATCGCTGGACGGACCCCACATGTTCTGCGCGCTGTAGCCGCCCGCATCGGCCATCGCGAGCCCGATCGCAGTGGGCCACAAGCCTTGTGACGGGTTGAGGAAACCCGATAGTGAGCTGGCGAAGATGAACTGCTGCGGATGCCAGATGGCCAGGGTGAGTGCGGCGCCGCCGGCCATGGACAACCCGACCACGGCGTTGCCGTTCGGATCCTGGCCGCGGTTGGCCGCCAGCCATGCCGGCAGCTCCTGGGTCAGGAACGTCTCCCACTTGTAGGTCACGGTGCCGGCATCCCCAGCGGCGGGCTGATACCAGTCGGTGTAGAAGCTGGACTGACCGCCCACCGGCATCACCACCGAAATGCCTGACTCGTAGAACCATTCGAACGCGGCGGTGTTGATATCCCAGCCGTTGAAATCGTCCTGAGCGCGCAACCCGTCGAGCAGGTAGACACTGTGCGGGCCGCCGCCCTGGAACTCCACGCGGATGTTGCGACCCATCGAAGGGGATGGCACGTCGAGCTGTTCGACGGGCAATCCGGCGCGGGAGAACGCTGCCGCGGTGGGCGCCGGGCCCACACTGATCATGGCCGCGGACATCAGCGCGGCGGACATGACAGCCCCCGCTGCTCGTGCCCAGCTGCCAAGACGTCCCCCACGAAGTCGGTTGTTCACCGGATGTCACCCTTTCCACGGCTGCTCTTGGCAAGCTAACAGTGGACGTTCGTGGCCCGGAGATCCCGCGCGGCGTGTGACCGCCTTGTTATCAACCACTTTGGCAGTTGTGACCTCGGTGGCGATCGCCGAGATCGACGCAATGGCGCGATTTACTCGCAACTCCGCGCCCGTTTGTCGGTTTGGGCGGGAGGGGAGTTACACCTGGACGGTCTGGAGGGGGCTGAGGTCGGTCTGCATCAGGACGACGTTGTAGTCACCCCAGATGGACATGTTCCAGTACAGGTTGTTGTAGTCCGAGCCGGAGGTGCCCTGGAGCAGGCCGGTGCCCGACCACGGATGGATCATCGGTGCGTACAGCCCGGGATATTGCAGCGAGCTGGCCAGCTGGACGGGATCTGACCACGCGCCCTCGGGAGTGTCGGCCACCCGCATCTGGATGTTGTTGTTGCCGTCGCCGTAGAGGATCACGTACTTGTCCAGGTACTCGTTGTACTGCACAGACATCTCGCTGACGTTGCCGCCGGTTTTGGCGCCGAAGAGCCCACCGAGGGCACCGCCGAACACGTTCGGATCGTTGGCCCAGTCGACGACGAACCCGAACAGGCCCGCCGAGCGGTTGGAGTCGCCGATGATGGGTGCGGCCACCGCGGCGTTGCCGGCCACCCAGTTGTTGCCGTCCCAGTACTCATATCTCGACAGATCGGTCACGTCGTCTTCGGCGACGCGGGACAGGAACGCCGAGCCGGCACGACCCGCGGGTGTGCCGAATGCGTACAGGTAGCGTGTCTCGCCCTCGGCCACCTGGTCCTCCGGTTGCAGCACGTAGGCCATCTGCTGGAAGTTCTGGTCGCCCGGCCGGTACAACGTCGAGGACCCGAACCAACTGGCGGAGCGGACGGTGGACGGCACGATGCGCCAGTCGCCGCCGCCGCTGCCGGGATAGAACTGCGTGATCGCGGAGTAGTTGGTGGTCCAGCTGCCCGGGGTGTCCCACGATCTGACCGACATGTAGTTGACGTACTGGGTGCCGTCGATCTGGATACCGGCGGTGGGGATGACGGTCACTTCGGAACCGAACAGTCCCAGCTGGCCATTCGACCTGTCGATGAACTGGTAGGCCGGTCCGGTCGGTGCGAGGGTGAGCCCGTTCGTCAGAGCCTTGTCGTAGCTGATCAGTAGCACGTTGTTGCGCCAGTTGCCCTGCATGTTCGCGCCACTGAAGGTGTCACCGAAGGCCAGATGGACAAACCGCTCGCCGTTGATCGTGCCGCCGTCCCACATGATGCCCAGGTCGGTGCCGTAGATGTTGAAGCCCGACGTGTTCTGGGTCTGCGGGACGATGTGCAGGCCAAGGAACGGGTTGTTGTTCTGGCCCGTCACCCAGCCCACCGGTGTCGACGGCAAGCTGCTGGGCAGGGGATCGACGACCGCCGCCGCCGCAGGGGTGGAGACCGCCGTAGATGTGGACGTCTGGCTGGTTGCAGTGTTGGTGCGCTCGGCCTCTCGTCGCACCCAGCCCAGCAACGCCAGCATGGCAGGCGACTGAGCTGGGGTCGCGGGGGTGTTATTGGCGGTGGTGCTCATCCCCAGGGCGCTCATCAGCCGGGTCACCAGGCGCGGACGCACCGGCGCCTGCTGCACGGGAACCTCTGAGGTGACCGCTGCGCTCTGCGTGACCGCCGCGGACACCGCTTGCTTCACCGTGGCGGTGAGCGTGGCCAGAGGGGTGGTGTCGGAGTGGGTGCTCACCGAGACCGGTACGGACAGCTTGGGTGAGACCGAGCTGTCGGTGACTTCCTTGACCGTGCCCCTGGTGGCTTTGTCCGGCGCGGCGGTTGCGGGTGTGACGGCGGCCCGTTCGGCGCGCTTGGTCCACGAGTTCTTCTTGGCGCCTGGGTGTTTGGGTGTCTCGGCGGCAGGCGCATCGTCGGAGGGCTTTTCTGGAGCCTTTTCTGGAACCTTTTTGTCGGGCTTGTCGTCGGACTTCTCGTCAGCGGGGTCGTTGTCCGGCGTCGGCGCAGCGGTGTCGTCGGCTCCGTTGTTGTCGGCTCCGGTGTCGTCACTGCCGGTCTTGGTGTCTTTGGTGGTGCTCGCCGTCTTGCTCTTGCTGCGCGTCGACGTGGTGTCGCGTTTCGATGCCGGGGCGGACCGGTCGTTCGATGACTGTGATGACTGTGACGAGGACGGGGAGTCGGCGGTATCGGCCCACGCGATCCCGGTGCCGGATGCCAGCGCGGCGCCCACACCGAGCGCCACGGCCAACCCACCGATACGGCCGACATAGATCGCGGCGCTGCTGCTAGCACTCATCTGGACATCCTCCGGGATCGACTGGCCCCCCGACCGTGATTGCTGTAGCAAACCTACACGGTCGTCGGCGCTGCCCGTGTAACCCAGATCGTTTCCCGCAACCATGTCCGAATCGTCACCGCGCCCACACCCGCCGTCGCCTTCGCCAGCATGTGGTCACGACACCATCACGGCTGCATATCAAGGTCGGACGAGCATGCATCGTTTGCCACATCTGTCACTACGTCACAGGGACGCTGAGCATCGGGGCCGGCGTCGTTCCCAAAGAAAACAGCACAGGTCGGCCGAAGGCCCGTGCTCCACGCCCCGGAAGGTGGCATGCCGGTGTTCACGCGCCTCGCCTCGCTGGCCGCCGCGTCGTCTGTGGTGGCCGCGTCGGTGGTGCCGATGGTCGTTCCGGCCCGTGCCGCGGCAGACCCGTGCTCGGTGCCGACAACAAGCGCGTCCGCACGCGGGATGGCCCCGTCCGCACTGCCGAAGCTACCGATCCTGCACCTGCCCATCGGCCGCAAACCCGGCGCTGTGGCCAATCCGAACAACCTCACTCCCGAGCAGGCCGACACCGCGGTGGCGCCCAACACCGCTGCCCGCGCCGCCGCTGCACCGGCCGTGAGCGCCGCGACCCGGGTCGAGTTCGTGACCGGCCCGGAGACGGACTCCTACCGTCGCTTCGGGATCTCGGGCACCGACCTGGGCATCATGTGGGACAACGGATCGACGACGAAACCGCAGGTGCTGATGGCGTTCGGCGACACCTTCGGTGATTGCGGTGTGCAGGACCAGGAATGGCGGAAGAACGTCCTGTACCGCAGTTCGGATCGAAACCTGGCCGACGGCATGCGGATTCCCGACCCGCGCCCCGGCGACATCACCGCCGGTTCTCCGGTTTCCAAGCAACGCCCGAACTTCTCCCGGCAGGTCGTCGCCAGCCTGGGGCTGGCTGCCGCCGAGGTGACAGTCATCCCGACTGCGGGCATCTCGGTAGGTAACCGGCAATACGTGAACTTCATGTCAGTCAGCCAGTGGGGTAACCCGGGGCAATGGTCGACGAACTTCTCGGCCGTCGCGGTCTCCGACGACAACGGTGAGAACTGGACGGTGCCGCAGACCAGCATCCGGCCCAGCTGGTTCAACACAGTGCCCGGCGTCCCATTCGTCTGGGGCTACCAGAACTTTCAAATGGCGGCCTACCTGCGCGCCGACGGGTACGTCTACAACTACGGCACCGGGGCGGGCCGCGGCGGAATGCCTTTCCTGGCAAGGGTTCCCGAGAATTCCGTCGCTGACAACTCGGCCTACGAGTACTACACCCCGTTCGGCTGGATCCGCAACACCCCGTATCTCGCCTTACAAGTGGTGTGGGCGCCGGGCAGCGAGATGTCAGTGGCGTGGAACGAGCACTTGAAGAAGTTCATCATGCTCTACACCAACACCCTCAACAACGTCGTGATGCGGACCGCCGACAAGCCCGAGGGGCCGTGGAGTCAAGCCAAGACGATCGTCGGCACCACCCAGGTGCCGGGCGGCATCTACGCCCCGTTCATCCACCCGTGGTCCGCGGGCTCAGATCTGTACTTCACGCTCTCGCTGTGGTCGACCTACAGCGTGATGCTGATGCGGACGTCGCTGGATTAGGCAGCGTGGACGTTGCTCTTGCCCACCGCGAAACGCAGACCCGAGCAGTTGTAGCAGCCGACGCACCCGATGCACTCGGTGCACTTCAAACAGCCGGCGCACGCGATGCAGCGTTTGCAGAGCGCGCATCCGGCACACGCGATGCACGCCGCTACCGCCACCGAGAGCACGGTGAGCACGCTGCCCGCCACCGCGACGCTGGCAGCTGTGCCGACAGAGCCGGCGACCGCGACGCCGGCGGCGGTGCCGGCCGAACCCGCTACTCCCGCGCTGACGACGGTGGCCGTGGAGCCGGCCACCGCGGTGCTGACGGAGGTGGCGGCCGATCCCGCAACGGCGGAACTGGCGACCGTGGCCGCGGAGCCGGCCACAGCGCTGCTGCTGTCGGTCGCGGTGGAACCGGCTACGGCGTCATCGGAATTCGGGGAGGTGACCACGGCGTTCATTCTGCGCCCGGATCAGCCTGCTGTCTTGCCGTTGTCGACGATGTAGACCGCGCCATGCACTGCCGCTGCGTCATCGCTGGCCAGGTAGGCGACGGTCTTGGCGACATCCGCGGCGTCCATCAGCCCACGCGGTGAGGCGATCCGCATGATGAGATTCCAGTCGGCGTTCTCCGGAGCGGCGAATTCGGTGGCCTGCGGGGTCACCATGCCGCCCGGGCAGACCGCGTTGACACGCACCCGGTCGGCGGTGAACTCGATGGCCAGCGCGCGTGTCAGACCGACCAGGCCATGCTTTGCCGCGCAGTAGCCGGCCGAGTACACCTCGCCTTCGACGCCGGCGATCGACGAGACGTTGACGATATTGCCGCCGGACTCCAGCAGATGGGGAAGTGCTGCGCGGGTGAGGAAGAACGGTCCGTTGAGGTTGACCGCCAGGTCATACGCCCAGTCCTCGTCGGTGACGTCGCGGGTGTGGCGCATGGTGTGGAAGCCGGCGACGTTGATCAAGGCGTCGAGCCGGCCGAACGTCTCGACGCAGCGTGTGACCGCGTGTTCGCAGGCCTCGGACGAGATGATGTCGACGGATTCGTACACCCCTCCGGGCACCTCCGCGAAAACCGCTTCCATGCGTTCGGCATCGCGGGAGATACCGAACACCGAAGCCCCGCGCGCGGCGAACAATTGGGCCACTGCTGCGCCGAGTCCGGAGGAGGCACCGGTTACCAGGGCGACTTTGCCTGTGAGGTCAGTCATGCTCAGACCTTCTCACACGGCCGGCGTTACGCCTCGTCGCGTCGGCGTAACCCGTCGAGCACGACACCGAGCAGGTGGCCCGCGCGCTCATCCCACTCGGAGTCCTCGAGGCGGGTCAGGTACCCGATCAGCAGGATCACGTCCCGGGCATCGATATCGGGGCGAATGACGGCTGCTGCCTTACCCGCATCAAGAAAAAGTGTCACGGCGTCGCCGATCGGCCCGAGGCTGTGTGCCGAAAGATCTTGCCACACAGCGATTTCGACAGCGGCGAACACCCCGCGTTTGACGCGGGCGTATTCGGCCACCCGATCGAACCACCGGGCCAGTGCGTCCAGCGGGTCGTGCGTCGACAGCAGTTCCGGTGCGGCTGCCACCAATTCGTCGACGTCATGGCGGTACACCTCGGCCAGCAGATGTTCGCGGGTGGGGAAGTGCCGGTAAAGCGTCGCCTGACCGACCCCGGCGAGCTTGGCGATCGCGTTGAGTCGCAGGTCGTCGGAGTTCAGGATCACGGTGCGGGCGGCATCGAGGATGCGGTCCCGGTTCGCGGTCGCGTCGGAACGGCGTCGCGGTGTGGTCATGGGGCTCCCGATCGCTAAGCGGACAGATGTCCGGTACTGTCCAGACGGAAACGGACAAATGTCCACTTTATCCCAGGGGATGGTCATGTGACGAACATCGAAATTCACCCAAAGGTCGATCCGAAAGTGGTCGTGATCACCGGCGCGGGTACCGGCATCGGCGCCGCCACCGCGGAACTCCTTGCCGCACAAGGCCACAGCGTCGTGCTCGCAGCCCGGCGCCGGGCGCGACTCGACGAGGTGGCCCAGACCATCCGCGCAGGCGGGGGAACGGTGGCGACCCACGTTGCCGACGTCGCCCAATACGACGACGTACAGCGGCTCGTGGACGCGACGGTGGACCAGTTCGGTCGCCTCGACGTGCTGGTCAGCAACGCCGGGGTGGCCAAGATAGGGCCGCTGGCCGACGGTGATCTGCGCGGCTGGTCGGAAATGATCGACGTCAACCTGCGTGGCGTGCTGCATGGCATCGCCGCGGCCATGCCCGTCTTCCGGCGGCAGGGAGCGGGCCACTTCGTCACCACACTGTCGACCTCGGGCATCAAGATCGTTCCCAACCAGGGTGTCTACGCCGCGACCAAGAACGCGGTTCGAACACTGCTGGAAGCTCTCCGGCAGGAGAACACCGACGGCGTCGTGCGCACCACGGGGATTTCGCCCGGAATGGTCAGTACCGAGCTCACCGACTCCATGGACAACCCCGAGCTTCGTGCACAGACTCGCGCGACCATGGCGGATTTCGGAATCCCGCCTGCTGCGGTGGCGCGCGCTGTCGCATTTGCGATCAGTCAACCGCCCGACGTCGAAATCGGCGACATCACGATCCGGCCCACGCTCCAGGGCTAGCGGCCGGGTCTGGGGCCGGAAGTTGAGCGGAGGCCCTCGGCCGAGCCGGCGGCACCGCCTTGAGCAGGGCGCGCGTGTAGTCGTCCTCGGGCGCGGCGAAAAGCTCAGTGGCGGGCCGGTATTCAACCGTGACCCCGTTTCGCAGCACCAGCACCTGGTGACACATTCGCTGCACCACCGCCAGGTCGTGCGCGATGAACAGATACGTCAGCCCCAGCTCGGACTGCAGCCGCGCCAGCAGGTCCAGCACCCGCGCCTGGACCGAGACGTCCAGCGATGCGGTGGACTCGTCCAGGATCAACAGCTCCGGTTCGGTCGCCAACGCTCGGGCAATACTGACCCGCTGGCGTTGCCCTCCCGACAACTCGTGGGGGTACCGGGTGGCGAAGTCCTCTGGCAGGCCGACGAGTTCGAGAAGCTCGGCCACCCGCTTCGCACGGGACTGCTTGTCACTGGCGAGCTTGTGCACCAGCAGCGGTTCGGCGATCGCGCTGCCCACCCGAAGCCGCGGATTGAGCGACGAGAAAGGGTCTTGGAAGACCAGGCTTATCTTGCGCCGCAACACTTTCCCGCTGGAACCGGAGGCGCCGAAGATGTCAACGCCGTCCAGCGTGGCGGTGCCGCTGTCGGGGGCGATCTGACCGGTGAGCGCCGCGGCCACCGTGGACTTACCGGAACCGGACTCGCCAACGAGGCCGAGCGTGGAGCCGCGTGGGATGTCGAAGGAAATATGTTGCACCGCATGCACGGTCGACTTACCCGTGGGCGTCTGTATCGGGAACTGCACGTCCAGGTCGTCGACGCGCAGCAAGACGGGGGCATCGGGATCCGCCGGAGGCGGGCCTTCTCCGCCGATCATCGGCCGCGCAGTCAGCAATTCCCTGGTGTACTCACTGCGGGGACGGTCGAATACATCGAGCACCGGCGCCTGCTCGACGGCGGTGCCGTCCCTCAGGACGGTGACGTCGTCCGCAACCTGGCCGATGACGCCCAGATCGTGGCTGATCCATACGACGGCGGTGCCGAAGTCGCGCTGCAAGGCGCGAACCAGCTCGATGATCTGTGCCTGGGTGGTGACGTCGAGCGCGGTGGTCGGCTCGTCGGCGATCAGCAACTCCGGATCGCAGGCCAGCGCGATGGCGATCATCACCCGCTGCCGTTGCCCGCCGGAGAGCTGGTGGGGATAGGAGTTCAGGCGACGTTGCGGATCCGGCAGGCCGACTGCCTCCAACAGTTCCAGAGCCCGCTCCTTGGCGGCCCGCCGGGTCTGGTTACGGTGTGCCTCAAGAGATTCGGTGATCTGACGTTCGAGAGTGAGCAGCGGGTTGAGTGAGGTGCCGGGATCCTGGAACACGAACCCGATGCGGGCGCCGTGCACGTGGCGCAGAACGCGCGAGGACGCTCCCACCAGCTGTATCTCCGCCGGGTCACCGGCCAGTAGGCTCGACCCGTCCACCACCGCTCCGGGGGTGTCCAGCAGGCCGGTCGCTGCCAGGACCGTCATCGATTTTCCGGACCCGGATTCCCCGACCAGCCCCAACGTCTGCTCGCGGTGCACCTCGAAGGAGATACCGCGCACGATCTCGCGTCTGCCGACCCCGACTCGCAGGTCCGCCACGCTCAACACGGGTGCGCTCATCGTTGCCTTCTCGCCTCGATCATGGTCCGCTGCTTGGGATCGAGTACGTCGCGCAGACCGTCGCCGAACAGGTTGAAGGCCAGCACCGTCACGAAAATCGCCAGACCGGGGAACACGGCCATCCACCAGGCCAGGGTCACGAAACCCTGCGAGTCGAAGATCATCCGGCCCAGCGAGGGCTGTGGAGGTTGGATTCCCAGCCCCAGGAACGACAGCGCGGCCTCGGAGAGAATCGCAAAGGCCAGCGACAGCGACGTCTGCACGATCAGCGGCCCCGCGATATTGGGCAGGATGTGCCTGCGCAGGATGTAGCCGTGACCGGTACCCATCGTCCGGGACACCGCCACATAGGGTTCGACGCGCACGCTCAGCGTGCTGGCCCGGGCCACCCGGGCGAAGATCGGCGTATAGACGATGCCGATGGCCAGGATGGTGGTGGTGATGCCGGGCCCCAGGATGGCCACCACCGCCAGTGCCAGCAGCAGCACCGGGAACGCGAACATCACATCGACCACGCGCATGAAGATGGTGTCTATCCAGCCGCCCCAGTAACCGGCGACCAGACCGACCGTGACCCCGACGATCGCCGCGAACGCCACGCTGATCACCGCCACCTGCAGCGAGGCCTGGATGGCCACCAGCACGCGTGAGAGCACATCGCGACCCAGCTCGTCGGTGCCGAACCAATGTGCGGCGCTGGGAGATTGGAGGGCATTGGGAACGTCGATGTCGTTGACGCCGTAGGGCGCGATCCAGGTGGCGGTGACGGCGACAATGGCGATGAGCAGCAGGAGCCCGCCGCTGATCACGGTCACCGGGTTGGACAGCAGCAACCGCCAGGACGACATCCGGGTGTCCGTGTCAGTGTCGGTCTCGATCGGGCTACTCATGACAGCCGGATCCTCGGGTCGACGACCGCGTAGAGCGCATCGACCACCAGGTTGATCAACAGGAACAATGCCGCGATGAACAGCACCGCGCCCTGGATGACCGGATAATCGCGGGCGGCGACCGCGTTGTACACCAGTCGGCCCAATCCTGGCCACGCGTACACCACTTCCACCACGATGACACCGCCGAGAATGGTCGCGAGCTGGATTCCGGTGATGGTCAACACCGGCACCAAGGCATTGCGCACGATGTGGCGCTGGGTGATCACCTTGGTCGACAAGCCTTTTGAGCGGGCCGTGCGCACGTAGCCGGCCGAGGCGACCTCCAGCACCGCGGCGCGGATGTAGCGGGTCATGATCGCGCCGGCCACCACGCCCACGGTCACGGCAGGCAGGATGATGTGTTGCAGCCAACCGATCGGATCGCCGAGCAGTGGCCGGTAGCCCGAAGTCGGCAACCAGCCCAGTGTGGTGGAGAACAGGGCGATGAGCAGGATGGCCATCCAGAAGTCGGGTATCGACACCCCGAATTGGCTGGTGACGCGCACTATCCCGTCCGACAGTTTGCCCTCGTGCAACGCCGAGTAGATGCCGGCGGGAATCGCGATGAGCAGGGCGATCAGGATCCCGGCGACCGCCAACGACACGGTGGCCGGCAGGCGCTCCAACAAGGTGACCGTCACGGGGTCGCCGTTGCGGAAGCTGACCCCCAGGTCGCCGGTCAGGGCGGAGCCGATGTAACCGAAGAACTGCGTGATCAGCGGCCGGTCGAGTCCGCTGGCTGAGCGCAGCGCCGCGTACGCCTCGGGCGTGTAGCGGGTTCCGAGTGCGATCCGCACCGGGTCGCCGGGAACCAGATGCACCAGGGCGAACACCACCACGAGTACGCCGAACAACACCACCAGGGTGTAGAGCAGGCGCCGGGCCAGGAACCGCAGTATCGGCGAGGTCAGGATGTTCATGCCGAGCCATCCTCGGACAACGCCGCCGTGCGGAAGCGGATCGCCCCGTCACGCCGGGCTTCGTAGCCGCTCAGTGCGGTGGTCCAGGCCTGGATCACCGACGGGTTGTAGAGGTAGATGTAACTCACGCCATCGGCGATCCGGGTCGCCGCCTTGGCGTAGTCCTCGGCGCGGGCGGCGCGGTCGGTTTCGACGCGTCCGGCGTCCAGCAGGCGGTCCACCTCGGGGTCGGAGAACTTCTGGGCATTGCTGGTTCCGCCACTGTGGTGCTGGGCGTAGTAGAAGTCGTCGGGATCGATGTTGCCCAGCCAGCCCAGCATCAGCATGTCGAAGTTGCCGTTGTTCTGCTCGTCCAGCCAGGTGGCGAAATCCACGGTCCGGATGTTGACCGTGATCCCCAGTGGTGCAAGGTTGTCGGCGATGATCTGGGCCGCGGTGACGGTCTCGGGATACTCGCTGGTGACCAGCATGTCGAGGTCCCGCGGCTGGGCATGCGCTTCCTCGAGCAGGCTCTTCGCCTTGTTGATGTCGTAGCTGTAGGTGTCGTACGGGGTGAACCACGGATTGCCTTCGGGGATGGCCAGTTGGTTCAGTGCGGCGGTGCCGTAACTGGTTGCCTGAACGATGGCCTCGCGGTCGATGCCATAGGCGATGGCCTGCCGTACCCGTACGTCATTCCAGGGCGGGCGCGCCTGGTTGAGTGCCAGGTACCAGTAGTCATTGCTCGGGGTGACGGCCAGGTGCAGGGATTCATCGCCCTCGAGCTGCGAAACCCGTTGGGTGGGAACCGAATCAGTCCAGTCAACCTCACCGGCCTGCAACGCAGACAGCGCGGTCGAGGGCTCGGAGATGAACCGGAACGTCACCCCGGGAACCCGAGGGGGCCCGGCCCAGTACTCGGTGTTGGCGGTCAACGTGATCGAGTCGCCGCTCTTCTGGCCGGCGAAGGCGAACGGTCCGGTGCCGACCGGGTGCGTTGCGATCTGGCCGCTTTCGACATTGCGCCGCGACACCACCGCCATGCCTTTGAAACCGCCGAGGTTGGTCAGCAGGTTCGGTGTCGGCCGGTCAAGCCGGATCACCACCGTGGCCGGGTCGGGGGCACCGACATCAGTGACGGCACTGAACTTGTCGACGTTGCTGAGCTCTTCGTCGATGATCCGACGATACGAGAACACCACATCATCGGCCGTCAGCGGGCTGCCGTCGTGGAATTTCACGCCGGGTCGTAGCCGGAACGTCCAGGTGAGCTGGTCCGGGGAGACCTGCCAGGACTGCGCCAAGGCGGGCTGCATCTCCAAATTCTCGTCGGGCTCGACGAGGGTGTCATAGATGTTTTCCAGTACCTCGAAGGAAAAGTACGCGGTGGTCTTGTGGGGATCGAGTTGATCAGGCTCACCGGCGATTGCGGCGATGAGGTTTCCCGACGCACCGTCACCCAGATCGACGCGTTCACCGGGGGAGCACGCGGCCACGAGCAGGGCGATGAGCAGCGCCGACAGCACGGTGACGGTGGACACCGCGTGTCTACGCATCGAGATTCACCCCACGATCGGCTACGCCAGCAGCTAGCGGGTTGCCCGAAAACGAAGAACGATAAACCCGTCCGGTCAGTCCGCTGCCGCTGCGTCGGTGTCCTGTCGTGTCGAGGCTGAGTCCGCAGGTTGACTCTGCGCGTCAGAGCTGTTGTGAGGCAGCGTCTCTGATTCGTGGGTCTCGGACTGGCCGGCACTGCTCGCGGTGGAAGCGTCCGGCGAGGGTGTCGACGGGGTGGCTGAGGCCTCCCGATGGCGGGTCCGCCAGCGCTCGAAGAACGATGTCCGCGCACGTGAGCGGCTCTCGCCGCCGACCTCCGACTCGGACGCCACCTCGTCTTCGGCTTCGGTGGGGGTGACCTCCGCCGGCCCGCGGGCGGCGTTAAGTTCGGATCCGGCTTCGGGTTCGGGTTCGGAGCTGGCGGCTGGTGTGCCGCTGCGGCCGTCGATGATCTCCCCACCGAGCTCAGTGCTCGACGGTGTCGGGTTGATCGGCGGTATCAGCCCCACGGTGCTTGGCTGTCCGTAATCACTTCTGTCATAAGAAGTTTCAATGACGTGTCGTAGCGGCGGGTCGAGCGCGTCGAGTATCTGGTCGGGGACGATGCCGGTGAAGGGCATCAGCAGCGGGAGCCGTTCGGTGGGCACCAGATAGTACGTCGTGTTCCCGTGGACGGTCGGTTCCAGGCCGGCGAGCACCTCGGCGGTGACCGCCTGGTCGTACTTGCCGTGCAGATAGACGATTCCCAACAGCGCATTTGCGGTGGCCAGCAGGTTGAGTGGGTACTTCGGGAAATCGGCCCAGCCGTCGTACTGACGCGCGGTGTCGATCACGGTGTCACCATCGGTGGGCGTCGCACCGTTGAACGAGATGTCCAGTATGGGGATGTAGAGGCCGTTGAACCGCTGCAACACACCGCCGTTGGGCCGATTGGGGTTGCCGGTCAGCACGTAGACGTTGCCGTCCGTCGGGTGTGCCCGCAGGTATTCGGTGACCGCGACCGCACCCTGGGAATGCCCGACGATGATGACCGCACTGCCGGTGTCCCCGCCGGCGGCGATCGCCTGTGCGAGGTCGGTTGCGCCCTGGTGTATCGACGTGTTCCACGTCGGATCGCTGAGGTAACCCTTCGACACCGGCCAGAACCCGCCGGGGTAGTCGACCTTGGTGAGCTCACCGGGCGCTCCCGTGGTGGCGGCGAGGACCCCGGCGACCCACTGACGGTAAGCCGGATCCGGCGGCACGTTGCCGATATTGGTGCCGCGCAGGTAGTACGCGTTTGGAACCGCATCGGCCAGCAAACTGGCCGTCACCATACCGAAGGCGTCAACCCGAGGGTTGCGGCCGCCACGACGGCCACGCCGGCCAGCGACATCGTGCCGGGGTTGCGGCGGTGGGGCCGAATCCTGTGGTGCCGTCCGCGTGCGCTGGCCATGTTTCCCCTTTGACTGTCCGGCTGCGAATGTTACAGCAGAAAATTTTGCTGAAACAGCCGAAATCGGTCAAGTAGCCCATTCCTGGTTCGGACTCGGCTATGACATGCGACTGTTGGCCGCGTGGGCAGCGCAAAACGAGTCGTCATCTGGGGCACCGGGTTTGTCGGTCGCATGGTGATCCCCGAGGTCGTCAAGCATCCGGAGTTCGAGCTGGTCGGCGTCGGGGTGAGTGATCCGGCCAAGGTGGGCCGCGACGTGGGCACGATCTGCGGTTTGGCTGAGCCGACCGGCATCATGGCCACCGACGATGTCGACACGCTGATCGCCCTGCAGCCCGACGCGTTGGTGCATTACGGGCCCACCGCGGCCCACGCTGAGGACAACATCCGGTTGATCAGCCGGTTCCTGCGGGCCGGCATCGACGTCTGTTCGACCGCTATGACTCCCTGGGTATGGCCGGCGATGAAGCTCAACCCGCCGAACTGGATTGAGCCCATCACCGAGACTTGCGAGGCGGGCGGGGCATCGTGCTTCACCACGGGTATCGACCCCGGTTTCGCCAACGATCTCTTCCCGATGACGCTGATGGGACTGTGTTCGGAAGTCCGCCGCGTGCGCGCGTCGGAGCTGCTGGATTACACCAATTACGAAGGTGACTACGAATTCGAGATGGGCATCGGCCGCGAGCCCGAATTCCGGCCGCTGCTGGAGAACCCGGATGTGCTGATATTCGCCTGGGGTGCGACGGTGCCCATGATGGCCCACGCCGCCGGCATCGAACTGGACGAGATCACCACCACGTGGGACAAGTGGGTCACCACCACCGAACGAAAGACCGCCAAAGGGCTGATACAACCCGGACAGGTGGCGGCGGTGCGCTTCACTATCAACGGGGTCTACCGGGACGAGATCCGGATTCAACTCGAGCATGTCAACCGCATCGGCCACGACGCCGCCCCGGACTGGCCGAGCGGCACCGAGGACGACGTGTACCGCGTCGAGATCGACGGCACCCCCAGCATCGTGCAGGAAACGGCGTTCCGGTTCACCGACGGGTCCGGGCGCGATGCCGCCGCCGCCGGGTGCCTGGCCACCGGCCTCCGCGCACTGAATGCGGTTCCGGCCGTCAATGACCTGCCGCCCGGCTGGGTCACACCGCTGGACCTACCGCTGATTGCCGGCGTCGGCACCATCCGGTGACTGGCCTTTTGCTGACGTAACGTCTGCTGGCCCAGGACCGAGAAACCTCTACAGAGAATCTCGCGCCGGCGGGTGCGCCGGCCTGGATGGGGTGAGATGTCAGAGGGAACGTCCGGGGCGGTGGGCCTGTCGGTGGGCGCCACCTCGATGGCGGCTGTGGCGGCTGATACCGCAGTGCTGAGAACGTCGGTGTTGACGATCTTCGGTCGGCGGCCGCCGATGGTGGGACTGCCGGGGGAGAACCCGCCGTTGACCGATGACCGCGGCCTGGTCATCGCCGACTTCGTGGACCGCGTGGGTGATCCGGTCGGGATCCTCGCTTCCGACGGTTCCAGCCACCGCGGTGAGCAGGTCCTCGCGGCCGCGCTGCGCGCACTGACCTATCTGGCCGGCGGCGGCCGGCAGTGGCCCGAGGCGACGGCGGTGACGTATCCCGCCCACTGGCGGCCGCAGGCAGTGGACGCCCTGCGCCGCGCCCTGGGCCAGGTCCCGGAGTGGTCGCGGGTGCCGGTGTCGCTGATCTCGGATGCCGCCGCTGCGGTGACCGCTCTGCAGCGCGACCCGGGCCTGCCCACTCGGGGAGTCGTGGCGGTCTGCGACTTCGGTGGCCGCGGCACCAGCATCACTCTGGTGGACGCCGCCAGGGGCTATCAGCCCATCGGCGCGACCGTACGGCACCTCGAGTTCTCTGGTGACCTCGTCGACCAGGCACTGCTGATGCAGGTGATCGGAAACCTCGCCCAGGCCGGGGCTGTCGACCTGGCATCCACCTCGGCGATCGGTGCCCTGAGCACACTGCGGGCCGCGTGTCGCAGCGCCAAAGAACGCCTGTCGATGAGCACCGTCACCGTACTGCCGGTCGAGTTCCCCGGCCACCGCGGAGAAGTCCGGCTGACCCGCACCGAGCTCGACGACGCCGTACGGGCACCGCTGCGCGGGATGCTGGATGCCCTGGCAGATACGATGCGCCGCAACGGAGTTCGGCCGAGTGACCTGACCGCTGTCGCCACCGTCGGAGGTGGGGCCGCGATGGTGGCAGTAACCACCGCACTCTCCGAGAACCTGCGGGTTCCGGTGGTCACCTCACCGCGTCCCGCGCTGGCCGCCGCGACCGGGGCAGCGCTGCGCGCGTGGTGGGGTCCCGCCGACGACGGTACGACCACGCTGGCGCCGGCGGCGTCCATGACGGCCACAATGGCTGCGGCTGCCGTGCCCGCCGGCGAACCCGAGTCGATCGCCCCAGCGCTGGCGTGGTCGCAGGTCCTCGACGAGCCGGACGTGCTGCCCGAGCCCGACTACGGCAGTGGCTGGACCGGCGCTCGTCCTGAGGTTGAGTTCATCGAAGAACCCGGCGTCGGGCAGGAACGTGAACCGCTGCGCTGGTACCGCAGGCCGGCACTCGCGATGGCCGCCGGCGCCGCCGTCCTGTTGGCCGCCGTCGGGAGCATCGGGGTCGCACTGACGTCCGACTCGACCGTCACCCCGTCGAGCACACCGGCGCTGACGGCGCCGCCTCCCGAACCGACGCCGGTCCCGGAACCGCTTGTGGCGCGGCCGGCGGCGTCCGCTCCGCAGGTACAGAACACCGAGCCGGGCCCGATCCGCACAGTGACCGCGGCCCCTGCCCCCGTCACCCGCACCCAGGTGGTGCAGCGAGTTGCGCCGGCTCCCGCGAGCGCACCGCCCCCAGCCGCACCGGCCGCGACCACCACCACCCCGACCACGACGCCGACCACGACGCCGACGCCGACGCCGACGCCGACGCCGACGACGACGACCACGACACCGACCACCACGACCACGACGACACCGCCGCCCACTACGACCACGACGCCGACCACCACGACGCCGCCGCCGACTACGACACCGGCACCCACCACGACACCGGCCCCGACAACGCAACCGCCCACAACGACTGAGCCGGCGCCTCCGGTCACCGAGACGGTGCCGCCGAGCCCCGAGCCACCTGCCGCCGAGCCGAAACCGGAGGCCGAACCCGAGCCGCCGACGGCCGGGGGAGAGCCGGAGCTGACACTCCCGCCGGTCCCGGACCTGCCGGTCGCGCCCTAAGCCCGGCGCTGCCCAGTCACCTGCGAGCGGGGCAGTCGACCCGCTCGGGACTGACCGGTGAGCAGGTCGCCGTCAACGCTGACGTCGAACTCGAGGTTGAGGCGCATCGGTTTGGTGACCGATTGCCGCCACGTCACATGCGCGCCGTCGACCACGACGTCTTGCAGTGGTGTCGTTTCGCCACGCATCGTTGCCGTGCCGCTGCCGTCTTCGGTGAAGAGGTACTCGACCTGCAGCGTGCCGACCGGCGTTTTGATCGAAATGTCCCAGGTGCCCGCGATCGTCGTCACACTGCCACCGGCATCCGGCCACCGCGGGTCCACACCGTGCCCCGGCGTTCATACTCGAACAGGGCCTGCACCGCCAGTGCGATAGCTGAACCATAGTGTCGCTCAAGGAGATACAGGCCGAGATCCAGCCCGGAGGTGACCCCGCCCGCTGATACCAGATCACCGTCGTCGACTACGCGGGCCGCAGCCACTGTCACCCCGGTCGCCTCGAGGACGTCATTGCCCAGGACGTGAGTCACGGCCGTCCGGCCCTCCAGGAGCCCGGCCATCGCCAGCGCCAGGGAACCCCCGCAGACGGTGGCCACAGTGACCTCGGGGTTGGCGAAAGCGCGCGCCATCAACGGAATCAGCGCGGTTTCCCCGACCCGGGCCAGCAGTACCGGGATGGTCTGCACGCCGTCGTCGGGATCACCGTCGACCGGGCCGGCCGCACCCGGGATGACGACAAAGCCGGGCTTGTCCGGATCTAGGGCGGCGGTGGCCTGCAAGGTCAGGCCCTGCAGGCCACTGACCACCGTACGTGGACCTTCCGCCGACACCAGCTCGACCACAAGATCGCCTCCTGCGGCTTGGCTTCCGGCGCAGAGCACCTCGAATGGACCGATGACATCGAGCGGGTCGAACCCGTCGAACAACACGAATTGCGCATTCACACCAAGCACTGTGCCGTCCGTCGGCCCACCGCGGCAGTGGCTAGCTGGTCAGCTGTCGACGGGATCTTGCCAGCGCTCTCATTCCCGGGGTTCGCTCTTGACCAGGACCACCGTCGCCAACGGAATCAGTATCGCCTCGGGTGCCGCCGCGAGACGGGCGGCGACCTCGCGCTCCAACCGGTCGAAGAACTGGACCCGCCGCGGATCGGCAGTGTCGCCGCCAAGCGCGGCCGCCAGTGCGGGGAACACCGCAGCGCGGCAGAAGCCGGCCCATTTCGACCCGAAAGCCGTTGCGTCCCCGTCGGACTGGTACTTTGACCAGAATCTGTCGGCACCCTGGAACACCTCGACGTGTTCCACCGAGAGATCTTCGAATCGACCCTTCGGGGCGAACGGTGCCAGGAACTCTTTGGTGGAGCGGCCCACGATCGGCAGGGAGATGCTGCGAAGTTCTTCGTCGGTGAGCAGCCCCTCTGCGGCCAGCACAGGCAATGCCGCGGTGATCGCGTCCAACAGCGGGCGGTAGCCGAACTCGCCGTCGTCGCCGATGCCCATCGTGAGTACGACAAATCGCCCGCCCGGGCACAGCTCGCGGCCGCGGAACGCCACGAAGTCACGCCAGTCCGCCGCGGCCTGCCGGGCGTAGGCGGCCTTGACGGTGTCGTCGTGGCAATACGCCGCGTGAATGTGGCCGGGCACCGATGTCGGAACGCGGCTCAACCACTGGCACGCCCACGAGCTCCAGCCCAGAGACACGCTGTTCGTCGGGAGGATCTGGCCGTAGAACGACCGCCCGACCGCCGAGGCGAACGTCACCGGGTCACGAAGCAGATAGCTGTCCGGGTCCTCGGCAAGCGTATGGAACAACGCCCTGAAATCGTTCTCGGTGGTGTCGGTGTGCACGACGAATACCGCATGGTCGCTGCGGATCCTGCCGCGGATCCGTTTGATGGCGGCGTTGATGGGCAGCAGCGAGTTGTGGCCGGTGCCCGCTCCGTAATCGGCGATGACGATGGGTAGTGGGGCGGCAGGCAGGGGCACCGCGTCGGCCGCCTGCTCGAAAAGTGCTATCGCAACCGGCAACCCGGTGGCCTGCAATCGCGACGATTCGGTGTAATTGCCGCTGCCCATTGGTTCGGGCCGGACGACGATGCTGGATTCAGGCATGTCAGCTCCGCAGTGAAATGCCGCGTCGCCCGGGCTGGGCCGGCGCAGTCCCTTCGGGATGGTCAGTGCGCATACATCGACGTTAGTACCGTTGTCGCCAGCCGTCCCGCGCGAGCCGGTCGGTGACGCTACGCCGCGCCGGCGCCGATCATCCGGAACAGCGGATCGTTGGGCCCGATATCGAGGGTGCACTGGTTGAGCCGGGGGTCCGGGACGAAAGACCAGAACAACACGCCTGCGGCACCATTGGCACGCTGCTCGGCAACGATCATCGAGATCTCCTGCTCGCGTTGCTGCAGGGACTTACAGGACCCGGCTTCCACGCCCACCTCCGCGACGATCAGCGGCTTGTTCAGTGCCTGCGCCTGATTGATGCGTCGGGCGATTCCGTCGCTGACGTCTCCGGGCATGGCGTCGGTGGATGGGTAAAAGTGGTACTCGAGGACGTCGATGCCCGGAGAAGCCGCGACCATTTGGTAGTCGTCTCCCTTGGAGCCGCACTGAGCACCACCGGCGTGACCGCTGAAGATGACCGCATCGGGATCGAGGCCGCGGATGCGGGCGCCGACCTCATCGAAGAACTTTCGCAACAGCAGCGCTGAACCGGTTGGGCAGACCCGCGCCTGCCACGTGCACGCTTCATCGGTGCACACCGACGGCTCCGGCTCACCCACCGGCGTCCAGCCGCCCAGCGCCGGCGAGTTGCCCCACCTGCCGACAGCGGTATCGGCCCAGTCCTGGTAGGACATCGGCAGACCGTGTGACACCTCGGTCTTCCAGCCGCCGTCGTACCAGCTGTGATCCTTGAAGTGATCGTTCTCGCAGCCCCCGCCACCGCCGGTCAGAACCGCGATGAGCAGCTGATCGTGGCGGCGCGCCGAGTCGAAGACGGCGTCGAGTGCGGAGAAGTCGAGTGCTCCGGTCTGCTTGTTGACCGCGAAGCTGGAGTACACGTTGACCCGGGTCAGCGAGTGGGGGGCGAGGCCGCCGAAGTATCGGTCGAGATCGACCTGCGCCCCGCATCCGGCATTGACGTCCCAATTGGTGCCGAGTTGATAGGCGTTGATGCCGATGGGCCACCAGGGTCGGCCGTCCAACGTCAGCGAGGTTCCCTGGACACCGAGTTTCGGCATGGGCTGCGCAGTGGTTGCTGCCGAATCTTCCGGAGATGGCGGTGAAGGTTGCTGGATCGCGAATAGCACGGCAATGATCAACCCGATAACCACCAGCACTGAAGTGCGCCGACGCCACCGCGAAACGTGCGTTGCGGTAGCCCTCATAGAGTCGATGGTACGCACGTGCGAAGGTGGCTTAACCGTTAGCTGGATCGCTCAGCGACGACGAATGCCCAGGTGAGGGGTTTCAGTGGCCTCGGGTGACCCAGTCGTCGTAGTGGATGATTTCGTCGCCGATTTTGGTGGTGTCGCCGTGGCCGGTGTAGACCACGGTGTCGGCGGGCAGGGCGCCGAGTTTGTCTTTGATGGAGTCCAGGATGGTCGGGAAATCGGAGAACGATCGCCCGGTGGCGCCGGGACCGCCCTGGAACAGGGTGTCCCCGGAGAACACCGCCCCCAGATCGGGGGCATACCAGCACACCGATCCCGGGGAATGACCCGGAGTGTGCAGTGCGACCAGTTCGATGCCACCGGCACGCAGCCTCAGGTCGTCCTCGACGGGCCGGAAGTCGTTGTCGGGGTGGGTCATCTGCCAGAGCATGTCATCGGCGGGGTGCAGCAGCACCGGGGCATCCAGGGCCGCACCGAGTTCGGGCGCGACGGTGATGTGGTCGTTGTGACCGTGGGTGCACACCACCGCCACCACGTTGCGTCCGGCTACGGCGTCGATGATCGGTGCGGCGGTGTGGGCGGCGTCGAAGACCACCACATCGGTGTCGTCGCCGACGATCCAGATGTTGTTGTCGACGTCCCAGGACCCGCCGTCGAGTTCGAAGGTCCCGGAGGTGACGATGCGTTCAATGTGGGTGGGCATCAGAGGATCACCACCGAGCGCAGCACTTCACCGGCGTGCATCTTGTGGAAGGCGTCTTCGATGCCGTCGAGGGTGATGCGTTCGGAGACGAATTTCTCCAACGGCAACCGGCCCTGCAGATACAGCGAGATCAGGGTGGGGAAGTCACGCTCGGGCAGGCAGTCGCCGTACCAGCTCGATTTCAGGGAACCGCCGCGGGAGAAGAAGTCCACCAGCGGCATTTCCAGTGTCATGTCCGGGGTGGGCACCCCGACCAGCACGACGGTGCCGGCCAGGTCGCGGGCGTAGAAGGCCTGCTTCCAGGTTTCCGGGCGCCCTACTGCGTCGATGACGACATCGGCGCCGAACCCGCCGGTCAGGTCCTGGATGGTCGTCACCGCATCGAGGTCGGTGGCGTTGATGGTGTGGGTGGCGCCGAACTCGCGCGCCCACTCCAGTTTCCGGTTGTCACGGTCCACGGCGATGATCATCTTGGCACCGACGAGGGCGGCACCGGCGATCGCGGCGTCCCCGACCCCGCCGCAGCCGATCACCGCCACCGTGTCATCACGACCCACGGCGCCGGTGTTGATCGCCGCCCCGATCCCGGCCATCACTCCACAGCCCAGCAATCCCGCCACCGCGGGATCAGCCTCGGGGTCGACCTTGGTGCACTGACCCTCGTGGACCAGGGTCTTGTCGGCGAACGCCCCGATCCCCAACGCCGGGGTCAGTTCGGTGCCGTCGGTCAACGTCATCTTCTGGGTGGCGTTGAAGGTGTCGAAACACAACTGTGGCCGGCCGCGTTTGCAGGCCCGGCACTGCCCGCACACCGCCCGCCAGTTCAGGATCACGAAGTCCCCCGGGGCGACGTTGGTGACCCCATCACCGACCGCTTCCACCGTGCCGGAAGCCTCGTGGCCCAACAGGAACGGATACTCGTCGTTGATCCCACCGTCGCGGTAGGTCAGATCGGTATGGCACACCCCGCACGCGATGATGTCGACCACCACCTCACCGGGCCCCGGATCCGGAATCACAATGTCGGTCACCTCCACCGGAGCACCCTTGGACCGAGAAATGACACCGCGCACAGTCTGACTCATGGCTACAACCTAATGCCTCATCCCCGTCGTCCCGTAGAGGCAGACGGGTATCCGAGCAACTGTCGACGACCCCCGTCGGCGATCGCGGTGCCGAGTGTTGACGGCTCTGGGTGAGCCTAACGGAAACGCCGCTCCAGCTGTCCCGCTCGGGGCTACCGTGAATGAGTGATGGCCGCGCACTTCGACACTGCCACCGACCTGCTTGGCGCTGCCAGAGCGGCGTTCAGCACGCGGGACTGGGCAGACAGTTACGACGCGTTCGTGGCGGCGGGGGAACAGGGCCCGTTGTCCACCGATGATCTGGATGCGATGTCACTGGCCGCATGGCGGGTCGGCAACGTCAGAGAAGCGGTCCGGATATCGGAACTGGTGTTCGGGCAGTTGGCTCGAACGGACCCCGCCGCTGCGGCGATGAAAGCCGTTGAGCTGGGCCTGGCGTGGCTGACGCGCGGCGACGTCAACATCGGGCAGAGCTGGATGAACCAGGCGCGGCGGCTACTTGCCGGTTCCCCCGAGGGCGCGGCGCAGGGTTACCTGGCCTATCTGGATGCGGCCACCGCGACCATGAACCAGGACCCGCAATTGTTGGCGCAACGGGTGCGCGAGCTGAGCGGGATGAGCGGCCGCCTGGATCTGCCGCCGCTGACCGCGTTGGGGCTGGCTGCCGCCGGGCTTCATGCCATGCTCGACGAAAGAATCAGTGACGCATACGAGTTGATCGACGAGGCGATGGTGGCAGCGCTCGCCAACCAGGTCCCCGTCGAGTGGGCCGGCGACATCTACGGAATTGTGCTGTACCACTGTCACCGGCTGGCCGACCTGCCGCGAATGCGCGCTTGGACCGAGTCCATGGACCGGTGGTGCGGTATCGCCGGCTCGATCGCCTACGGCGGCGTCTGCGAGGTTCACCGCCTGCAGCTGCTCGCCGCCGGCGATGACTACCAGCGGCTCGAGGAACGGCTCGCCGACGCCAGTCGCCGGCTCGAAGACGTCAACACCCGGGCCGCCGCCGAGGGTTACTACCAGCTCGGCGAAGTGTGTCGGCGACGCGGCGATGTCGATGCGGCACTGGCCGCATTCGCCAAGACGCGCCTCCTGGGTGCTGACCCACAACCCGGCGCGGCGCTGCTGCGCTGCCACCTGGGTGACAAGGTGGGCGCCCGCGGTGAGCTGCGGAGGTCGTTGGCTGCCGAGTCCGGGCTGGGCCGGATGCGGTTGCTGCGCGCAGCCGTCGACGTCGCGTTGGCGCAGGACAGCCTGGACGAAGCCGAACGGTACAGCCGTGAACTCGAAGCGGGAGCACGCGCTCGTCCCACCCCGGGGTTCCGCGCCTGGGCTGCGCACACCCAAGGTGCGGTATCGGTGCGTCGCGGAGACTATGCCGGTGCGCTCGGTGCGCTGCGCGCTGCGGTCCGGGACTACGGCATCCAACAGTCCCGCTATGAGACCGCTCAGGTGTACGACTGGATATCGCAGGCGCACAAGGGACTTGGTGACACTGCGGCCGCAGCTGACGCTTCGGCGACCGCCGAGGCCATCTACCGGCAGCTGGGCGCCGATGCCCTGACCGCCTATGGGCAGCCGTAGCCCCCCGCAGCTAGTGTCAAGCGCGATGAGCGCATTGGACCTTCTCGATGACTGGCCGGTCCCGACCGCCGCGGCCGCGGTGGTGGGGACGTCTGGCGTGCTGGCGACCCATGGCGACGTCGACCGGCGGTTCCGGCTGGCGTCGGTGACCAAGCCGCTCGTCGCGCGTGCGGCGCACGTCGCGATCGAGGAAGGTGCTGTTGAGCTGGACACCCCCGCGGGTCCGCCGGGTGCGACGGTGCGTCACCTGCTGGCGCATGCCTCGGGGCTGGCGATGCTCGATGACAAGGTGATCGCCAAGCCCGGCACCCGCAGGGTTTACTCCAACACCGGGTTCCGGGTGCTGGCCGAAGCGATACAGAGGGCAGCCGACATCGACTTCACCGAGTACCTGACCGAGGGCGTCCTGGCCCCGCTCGGCATGGCCGCGACGACGCTCGAGGGTGGTGCCTCGGCCGCGGGTTACGGCGCTACCGCCACCGTGTCGGATCTCGCGACATTCGCCGCCGAGCTGATGGTGCCGCGGCTGGTGTCGGCGCAGATGCATGCCGACGCCACCTCGGTCCAGTTTCCCGGCCTCGACGGGGTGCTCCCCGGATACGGCCCGCAGCGACCCAATGACTGGGGGCTGGGATTCGAGCTCAAGTCCTCGAAGTCCCCGCACTGGACCGGGACGACGAACTCGCCGGCGACGTACGGGCATTTCGGCCAGTCGGGGACCTTCCTCTGGGCTGATCCGGGGCCTGCGATTGCGCTGGTGGTGCTCACCGACCGGGACTTCGGTGACTGGGCGCACCCACTCTGGCCAGCCATCTCTGATGAAGTCATGAGAGAATTCGGGGCACACTAGCGCAACACCTGTCCCACAAGGCACAATAGACACGCAAGACACACGTTTTGTGATGCTCGAAGTTTCGCAAGGTCGTTGGGGAAGACGTCCCTCGCGGAACTTAAGGAGCAGCCCATGCGTGCGTCGAACCAATTTGCCGACGCGACTACCGGCGTGGTCTACATCCACGCCTCACCCGCGGCGGTCTGCCCCCACGTCGAGTGGGCGCTTTCGTCGACCCTGAACGCCAGGGCGAATTTGCGGTGGACGCCGCAGCCGGCCATGCCTGGTCAGTTGCGCGCGGTCACCAACTGGGTCGGGCCCGTGGGCACCGGCGCCGCGTTGGCCAATGCCTTGCGGTCTTGGTCGGTGCTGCGTTTCGAGGTCACCGAGGACCCCAGTGCGGGGGTGGATGGACAACGCTTCAGCCACACCCCACAGCTGGGGCTCTGGCACGGCACGATGAGCGCCAGCGGCGACATCATGGTCGGTGAGATGCGGCTGCGTTCCCTGATGGCCGAGGGCGCCGACATGCTGGCCGCCGAGCTGGACACTGTGCTCGGCACCGCATGGGACGAGGCTCTGGAGCCGTACCGTACCGGCGGTGACGTCGGTGCCGAGATCACCTGGCTGAGCCAGGGCGTCGGTTAGGCGCACCTCACCCGCTGAGCAGACACAAAATCGCGCGAATCCGAAGGGATTCGCGCGATTTTGTGTCTGCTCGCGGAGGTAAGTGCGTGCTTACAGCGGGATGTTCTTGTGCCGGCCACGGCGCGGGGCAGCCTCGGCCAGGGCCTGGGTGAGCACGCTGCGGGTGTGCGCGGGGTCGATCTTCTCGTCCACCACACCGATCTCGATGGCGGCATCCACTCCGCCGGCGATCCGCTCGTGCTCGGCGGCCAACTCCTCATGCAGCGCTTCGCGCTCCTCGGGGGCAGCGGCGGCCAGCTTGCGCTTGTGCAGGATGCCGACAGCAGCCTTGGCGCCCATCACGGCAACCTCGGCGTCGGGCCAGGCGAACACCTTGGTCGCGCCCAGTGAGCGCGAGTTCATCGCGATGTAGGCGCCGCCGTAGATCTTGCGAGTGACCAGCGTGACGCGGGGGACCGTTGCCTCGCCGAACGCGTGCAGCAGCTTGGCGCCGCGACGGACCACACCACCCCACTCCTGGTCGACACCGGGCAGGTAGCCCGGAACGTCGACGATGACGACCAGCGGAACGCCGAACGCATTACACAGCCGCACGAAACGTGCAGCTTTCTCAGCGCTCTCGGAGTTCAGACAGCCGCCCAGGCGCAGCGGGTTGTTGGCCAGGACGCCGACAGTGCGCCCGGCGAGCCGGCCCAGACCGACCACCATCGATGGCGCCCACTTGGCCTGGAACTCCTCGAACGGGACGCCCTCGTCGAGCAGCGCGGTGATCAGGGGGTGCACGTCATAGGCGCGGCGGGCGGTTGCGGGCAGCAGCGCCTTGAGGTCGGTGTCGCCGGCCTCGGCCTTGGTGCGGTCGAAGTGGCCCTGCTGACAGAACAGGCCGATCAGGCGGTGGCCACGCGCGTAGGCGTCCAGCTCGTCGTTGGCGACGATGTGGCACACCCCCGACTTCTTGTGGTGGGTGTCGGGCCCGCCGAGCGAGGCCATGTCCACGTCCTCGCCGGTGACGCTGCGAACCACATCGGGGCCGGTGACGAAGACCCGGCCTTCCGGAGCCATGATCACCACGTCGGTCAGGGCCGGTCCGTAGGCCGCGCCGCCGGCCGCGAAGCCGACGACGATCGAGATCTGCGGGATGTAACCCGAGGCGCGGATCATCGCCTCGAAGACCAGCCCCACGGCGTGCAGGGCCTTGACGCCCTCAGCCAGCCGGGCCCCGCCGGAGTGCCAGATCCCGACGATCGGGCTCTGTTCCTCGATGGCGGTGTCGTAGGCATTGACGATGTGGCGGCACCCGTCGACGCCCATCGCTCCGCCCATCACGGTGCCGTCGGTGCAGAACGCCACCGTGCGCACCCCGTTGACGGTGCCCGCTGCGGCCAGGACGCCGGAGCGATCCCGCTCATGCAGCAGTTCCACGGTGCCGTCGTCGAAGAAGTTGCTCAACCGCAGCAGCGGATCGCGGGGGTCGAGCGACTCGTTGATCGCCTCAGGCGCCATGGTCGTCATAAGTGTCTCCTAGCGTTGTTTGCGTCAGTACTTGCCGAAGGCGAGTGCGACGTTGTGCCCGCCAAATCCGAACGAATTGTTGAGCGCATATTCGTAATTGCCCGGGCGTGGGGAACCGGCGACCACATCGAGATCGATCTCGGGGTCGAGGTTCTTCAGGTTGCGTGTCGGCGGGATGATGCCCTCGCGGATCGCGAGGACGGTGAGAATCGACTCGACCGCACCGACAGCGCCGACGGAGTGTCCGAGTGCGCTCTTGGGTGCGTACACCGCCGGCTGATGGCTGCCGAGCGCGTTGTGGATCGCCTTGGACTCGGCGATGTCACCTACCTGCGTGCCGGTGGCGTGTGCGTTGATGTGGTCGATATCGGACGGTTGCAGACCGGCGAGCTCGATCGCCCGCGTCATCGCGTGCCCGGCCTGCTCGCCGTTGGGGTCGGGGGCCACGATGTGGTAGCCGTCCGAGGTGATGGACGCCCCCATGATGCGGGCGTGGATGGTGGCGCCGCGGGCCTTGGCGTGTTCTTCGGTCTCGATCACCAACAGGGCGCCGGCTTCACCGAAGACAAAGCCGTTGCGGTCCTTGTCGAACGGCTTGCAGGCCCCCTGGGGGTCGTCGTTGCTGTTCGACAAGACGATTCGCATCTGGGCGAACCCGGCGATCGGCACCGCTTCGATCCGGGTCTCCACCCCGCCGCAGATGGCGACGTCGGCCTCACCCAGGACGATGGTCCGCCAGGCCTGCGCCACGCCTTCGGCGCCGGAGGCGCAAGCCGAGACCGGGGTGATGACCCCGGCCCTGGCCTGGCGCTCCAAACCGACGGCGGCCGCGGCCGCGTTGGGCATGTACATCTGAACGGCAAGCGGCGACACGGCTTTCATGCCTTTGGCCCGCATGCCGTCGTAGCTGTAGATCAGTTCTTCGGTCGAGCCCATGCCGGTGCCGATCGACACCAGCAGGCGTTTGGGGTCTACTTCGGGGGACCCGGCGTGGTCCCACACGCGTCGACTCAAGACGGTGGACATCTTCTGCAGGTAGGACAAGCGACGCAGTTGGATCCGCGTCATCTCGCCGTCGAAATCCTCCAGCAGATGGCCACCGATACGCACCGGGAGGTCGTACTGCTCGACGAACGGATCATCGAGCAGGCGGATGCCGCTCTCCCCGTCGAGGAGTTTCTTCCAGGTGGTATCGGCGTCTGTCGCCAGGGCAGTTGTCATCGCGTACCCCGTCACGACGACATCCGGAAAACCGTTCCCTGTCGATAAGCGGTTCGACCCAGCCATTAACGCCCCGAACTTTCCCCTTGTTTAATAACGTCCGAACGCTAGAGCGACATTGTGTCCACCGAAACCGAACGAATTGTTGATGGCGTACTGGTAGTCGCCATACCGAGGCTCGCCCGCAACGACATCGAGATCGATCTCGGGGTCGGGCGTCTCGTAATTCAGGGTCGGAGGAATCACGCCGTCACGCAGTGCCAGCACGGTGAGGATCGATTCCAAAGCGCCGACGGCGCCGATGGAGTGACCGAGTGCGGATTTCGGCGCGTACACCGCGGCGTGCTCCACACCGGCGACCCGGATGGCGTTGGCCTCGGCGACGTCACCGATGGATGTCGACGTAGCGTGCGCGTTGACGTGGTTGATGTCCTTGGGGGACAACCCCGCTGTCTCCATCGCCCGCTTCATCGCCGAACCCGCACGCAGGCCGTCCGGTGCCGGCGCCACCATGTGGAAGGCGTCCGACGAGATGCCCGCGCCCATGATCCGGGCCAGCGGCTTGGCGCCGCGGGCCAGGGCATGTTCCTCGGTCTCGATGATCATGAGTGCACCGGCCTCGCCGAAGACGAAGCCGTCGCGGTCCTTGTCGAACGGCCGCGACGCCCCCGCCGGATCGTCGTTGCGGGTACTCATCGCGCGCATCATCGAGAACGCCGCGATCGGCAGCGCTTCGATACCGCCTTCGACGCCACCGCAGACGGCAATGTCGGCGTCACCCATGACGATCTGGCGCCACGCATGCGCGATGCCCTCGGAACCGGATGAGCACGCCGACACCGGGGTGATGACCCCGGCGCGGGCGCCCAGTTCCAGACCGACGACGGCAGCTGCACCGTTGGGCATGATCATCTGAACGGCGAGCGGGGACACCTTGCGGGGCCCGCCCTCGTTCATCAGGTCATAGGTTTCGACAATTTTCTCGCCGCCACCGAGACCCGTGCCGATGACCACCGTGAACCGGTCCGGGTCGACCTCGGGGTTACCCGCGCTCTCCCAGAGCCGGTTGCCCAGCAGCTTCGACATGCGCTGGACGTACGACATGCGCCGCATGTCCAGTCGGGTCATGTGGTCGTCGACGTTGTCGACGAGGTGTCCGCCGATACGCACCGGCAGATCCCACTTGGTGACGAACTCGTCCTCGAGAACGCGGATGCCGCTCTCGCCGGCAAGCAGACCCTTCCACGTGCTCTCAACGTCAGCCGCAATGGAGGTCGTAGCTTCTACAGCGGTAACCACGACATTGGGGAAACCGCCGTTAGCAGTGGAAGGGCGGGTCACTGTGCGAACTTATCGCGCAGTGCGGCGGCGGCCTCGGGGTTCTCTTCCTCGAGCTTCTGGATGTAGGCAACGACGTCACCGACGGTGCGCAGACCGGCGAGGTCCTCGTCGGGGATCTTCACGCCGTACTTGTCCTCGGTCTGCACGGCGATCTCCACCATGGACAGGGAGTCGATGTCCAGGTCGTCGACGAAGGACTTCTCCGGGGTGACCTCAGACGGCTCGATGCCGGTCACTTCTTCGATGATCTCGGCGAGACCGGAGATGATTTCTTGTTGGCTGGCGGCCACAGTGTGGCTCCCTTCATTTCGTGGTGACACCCGGAACATCCGGGTTTCCTACGTTCGGTGGTCCTTGCGGACCCTGGGTCATAGCTCGGCGAGCTTGTCCAGGTCTGTGGGGGACTTGATGGCGTGGGCCGGGGTCCCTTTCAATTCGCGTTTGGCGATTCCGGCGAGTGTGCCCGCGGGCGGGAACTCGACGAGGGCGCTCACGCTGCGCTCACGCATGCCGGCGGTGCACAGGTCCCACCGCACCGGCTTGGTGAGCTGGGCGACCAGCTTCTCCATGGCGTCTGCGCCCGAGGTGACGGGCTGCCCGTCGACGTTCGAGAGCAGGACCGTCGACCCCGAGATCTCGTTGATCGACACCTTGTCGGCAGCTGCGGAGTAGCCGTCGAGCGCGGAGGCCATGAAGTGGGTGTGGAACGCCCCAGCGGTGGCCAACTGGCGTACCCGGGCCTTGGCGGGCGGGTTCTCGGAGAGCTTGGCCAACGCCTCGTGCCGGCCGGCCGCGACGATCTGGCCGGCGGCGTTGCGGTTGGCGGGAACCAGTTCGAGATCCTCGAGCGCGGCCAGCACCTCGGCCTCGTCGCCGCCGAGGATGGCGGACATGCCGGTGGGCTGCTGGGCGCAGGCCTTGGCCATCTCGGCGCCGCGGGTGGCGGCCAGGGCCACGGCGTCGTCAGCGGAGATGACGCCGGCGATCGCGTACGCGGCGATCTCGCCGACGGAGTGGCCCGCGATGACAAATTGGGCGTCGCAGAGCAGTCCGCGCTTGTTCAGCTCTTCGTAGGCGAGCAGCGTGGCGGCGACAACCAACGGCTGGGTGACGGCGGTGTCGGTGATCTCCTCAGCGGTGGCGGTGGTGCCCAGCGTGGCGAGATCGAGGCCGCTGATCTTGGACCAGGACGCGAGCCGCTCGGAAGTACCCGGCAGCTCGAGCCACGGGGACAGCATCCCCGGAGTCTGCGAACCCTGGCCGGGAGCGAGCAGCGCTACGGCCAGAGGGGTGGCAGTCGTTGTGGTCACGTTATTAAGAAAACATTGTGAAGGCGGTTTTGTGCGGTGTAAGAGAACATGAACCTTGTCTTATGTTTTTGTGGGTAGTCCACAAAACGGCACGTGAAGCGACGTCATCGTCATCGTATCGCGACCTGCTATCTGGCTGCTGTGACGGAGGGGGCCGGTGGGGGCGTCGGTGTGACGGGGGTCATCCGCCCATTTGACGTGCTCGCTGATTGTTGGTGGCGCGTCAGCCGGCCGACGGTGGTTGCGACGCGCAGCACGTAGGCGTCCCGCGGTGTGGTCGGATCGCGACCCGTGAAGTCCGCGATGCGCTTGAGGCGGTACCGGACGGTATTTGGATGAACGAACAACTTGCGTGCGCAAGCTTCTATGGCCCCTCCGGAATCGAGGTAGGCGTCCAACGTTTCGGTGAGCGCCGGTCCGGCGTCGGACAGGGGGCGCATGACGTCGGTGTGCAGCGCTGCGATCGCCGAGGGGTCGCCCTGAAGAGCCCGCTCCGGCAACAACTCCCGCGCCGCCACCGGCCGCGGTGCACCCGTCCAGCCGGCTACCGCGTTCATTCCCGAGATAGCCTCGTTGGCGCTGTGATAGGCCGCCGTCAGCATCGGGGCCGTGGGTCCGACCACCACCGGGCCGTCGGAGTACGCACGCAGCAGGTCGGTGAGGAACTTGTCCGTGTGCGAGAGGTGGCCGGACACGATGGCGATGAGCCAGGTGCCGTGCACGTCGGTCAGGGCGGCCCGGCCGTGCCGGTTGGCTACCAGCCGGAGATCCTCACTGGCCACCTCGGCGCGCCCCGGTGGCGGGGTGCCCACCACCACGGTGGCCGGAGCGTTGGTGTCCCAGTTCAGCGCCGCCGCCCGCGACAACAGTTCCGGGCCGGCGTCACCCCTGACGACCGAATCCACGACACTGGCCTCCATGCGCGAATCCCAGGCGCCCCGGGCTTCGGCGGCGTCGGCATAGGCGGACGCGGCGGCGAATGCCAGGTTGCGGCTGTATCGCAAGATGCCCACCGTCAGTGCCTTGGTCTGTTCGTCGTTGCGGGCCAACATCGGCACCACCTCTTCGAGGAACTCCATCGTCACCCGAACCATGTCGACCGTCTGGCGCAGCGCGACGCGACGAGTCAGGTCCTGCGGGACGAGGGCAAACGCCTCGGCGGTGTAGCCGACATCACTGGTGGGATCGTTCAGCCACTCGGCGAAGTTCACCACTGCGGTCTGCACCACCAACTGGACACTGGCGCGCTGTGAGGCCTCCAGCTCGGCGAAGAACGCCAGCCGTTCCTGCATCGCCTGGACGGTCTCGGTCGCCAGCCGGCCCGAATACTGCTTGAGACGGCGCCGCAGGGACTCCGGCACGTTCTCCAGCATCGCCAGCGGAGAGCGCTGTCCCTCGAACGGATTGTCAGCCACGTATAAAAGCTACGCCCAATATCTGGACGAACTCTCCAACTGATGCGGTGAGGCCGCGGTGACGCCCGGAATCCCCTGGAATCCGGGCGCCACCGCAGTCTCGATGGCTAGGCGCTACCGGTGTCCTTGAACGAGACGCCGGCGGCGAGCACGTCGTCGATCTTGTACTCCTTGGCCGCCGCCACCGCGACTGACGGATCGATCTCCCCGTCGCGCGCCAGCGCTTCGAGTACCGCCACCACCACCGACTCGGCGTCGGTGTTGAAGTACCGCCGTGCGGCCGGGCGGGTGTCGGAGAAGCCGAACCCGTCGGTGCCCAGGGTGACGTAGCTACCGGGCACCCACGGCCGGATCAGCTCGGGCACGCCGCGCATCCAGTCCGAGACCGCGACCACCGGGCCGGCCGAATCGGCCAGCGCCTGGGTCACGTACGGTTCGCGGCTCCCGTCACCGGTGTAGCGGTCCGGATAACGCAGCTTCTCCTTCTCGACCGCCACGCCGTCGCGGTTGAGCTCACCCCAGCTGGTCACCGACCACACATCGGCCGCGACGTCCCAACGCTCGGCCAGCAGATCGGCCGCCCGCAGCGCCTCGGGCATCGCCACACCGGACGCCAGGATCTGCGCGACATTGCTGCGCTTCTCCGGGGCCGGGCGGTACTTGTACATGCCGCGCAGCAGGCCTTCGGGATCGAAGTTCTCCGGCTCCGCAGGCTGGACGTACGGCTCGTTGTAGATCGTCATATAGTAGAAGATGTTCTCCGGGTTCTCGCCGAACATCCGGCGTAACCCGCTTTCCACGATGTAGGCGATCTCATAGGCGAAGGCCGGGTCATAGGCCACCACCGCCGGGTTGGTCGACGCCAGCAGCAGTGAGTGCCCGTCGGCGTGCTGCAGGCCCTCCCCGGTGAGCGTCGTGCGCCCCGCCGTCGCCCCGAGGACGAAGCCACGGGCCATCTGGTCGGCGGCGGCCCACAGCCCGTCGCCGGTGCGCTGGAACCCGAACATCGAATAGAAGATGTAGATCGGGATCATCGGCTCGTTGTGGGTTGCATACGAGGTACCCACCGCGGTGAACGACGCCGTCGATCCGGCTTCGTTGATGCCCTCGTGCAGGATCTGGCCGATCTCGCTCTCCTTGTAGGCGAGCATCAATTCGGCGTCCACCGCGGTGTAGAGCTGGCCGTTTCGGTTGTAGATCTTCAGGCTCGGGAACCAGGAGTCCATGCCGAACGTGCGGGCCTCGTCGGGAATGATCGGCACGATCCGCTTGCCGATCTCTTTGTCCCGCAACAGTTCCTTGAACGTCCGCACGGTCGCCATGGTGGTGGCGACCTCCTGGGTGCCTGACCCCTTCTTCAACGACTTGTAGGTGTCGCTGCCCGGCAGCGGCAGCACCTTGGCCTTGGTGCGGCGTTCGGGCAGGAAACCACCGAGGGCGCGCCGGCGATCCAGCATGTAGCGGATCTCGGGTGCCTCCGGGCCGGGATGGTAGTACGGCGGCAGGTACGGGTTCTCCTCGAGCTGGCTGTCCTTGATCGGAATGCGTTGGGCGTCGCGGAACTCTTTGAGGTCTTGCAGCGCAAGCTTTTTCATCTGGTGCGTGGCGTTGCGGCCCTCGAAGTGCTTGCCCAGGGTGTATCCCTTGATGGTCTTGGCCAGGATCACCGTGGGCTGGCCCTTGTGTTCCGTCGCGGCGCGGTAGGCGGCGTACACCTTGCGGTAGTCGTGGCCGCCGCGCTTGAGGTTCCAGATCTCGGCGTCGGTCATCGGGTCCACCAGCGCCTTGGTCCGGGGGTCCCGGCCGAAGAAGTGGTCGCGCACGTAGCCGCCGTCGTTGGCCTTGTAGGTCTGGTAGTCGCCGTCGGGCGTGGTGTTCATGAGGTTCACCAGGGCGCCGTCACGATCGGCGTGCAGCAGCGCATCCCACTCGCGGCCCCAGACGACCTTGATGACGTTCCAGCCCGCGCCCCGGAAGAACGACTCCAGCTCCTGGATGATCTTGCCGTTCCCGCGGACCGGGCCGTCCAGCCGCTGCAGGTTGCAGTTGACGACGAAAGTCAGGTTGTCCAGACCCTCGTTGGCCGCCACCTGGATCAGGCCGCGGCTTTCCGGCTCGTCCATCTCACCGTCGCCGAGGAACGCCCAAACGTGTTGATTGGTGGTGTCTTTGAGTCCACGGTCGTTGAGGTAATGGTTGAACCGGGCCTGGTAGATGGCGTTCATCGGTCCCAGGCCCATCGACACGGTGGGGAACTCCCAGAATTCGGGCATCAACCGCGGGTGTGGGTATGACGGCAGGCCGCCGCCCGGGTGGCTGTGTTCTTGGCGGAAGCCGTCCATCTGGTCGGCGGTCAGGCGGCCTTCCAGGAACGCCCGCGCATAGATGCCGGGGGAGGCGTGGCCCTGGATGAAGATCTGGTCACCGCCGCCGGGGTGGCTCTTACCGCGGAAGAAGTGGTTGAAGCCGACCTCGTAGAGGGCCGCAGACGAGGCGTAGGTGGAGATGTGCCCGCCGACCCCGACACCCGGACGTTGCGCCCGGTGCACCATGATCGCGGCGTTCCAGCGGATCCAGGCGCGGTAGCGCCGTTCGACATCCTCGTCGCCGGGGAACCAGGGTTCCAGCTCGGTGGGGATGGTGTTGACGTAATCGGTGGAGGTCAGGGCGGGGATGGCGACCCGTTGCTCGCTGGCGCGCTCGAGCAGTCGCAGCATCAGATAACGGGCACGCGCGGGGCCCGACCGCGACAGCAGATCATCAAAGGATTCCAGCCACTCGCCAGTCTCGTCCGGATCGATATCGGGGAGATACGACGCAACGCCTTCGCGGATCACTCGTACGCGATCCGGTTCAGCTGCGGTGCCGGAGTTTTTGGCCAGGTCCTGGCGCACGAACTCGGTAGTCAACGCACTACTCCTAAATTGAGGGGGCAGGGGGTTTCCCTGCCGCTCCCATCTTTCCGCACTCCGAACGTTCGTGGTGGGCGGATGGCCACCACGGTGGTGCGGGTGGTGTGGACATGGCCCGGGAATGCGCCGACGCCGTGTAGGCGGACCCGGTAACGTCTGCATTCGTGCTGATCGGACGGCTGCGAGTGGCCCTCGGGGCCACCGCTGTGCTGCTGATGGCGCTACTCGGATGCAGCAGTGTGACCGGTGGTAGCCCGACCGTTGATGGCCAGGAAGCGCCGGCGTATCGCACATCGGTGTCGTCATCGGTGTCCGCGTCGGCAGCGACGTCGAGCGCCCGGGAAGCCGAACGCCAGGAAGGGCTCATCGCCGAGGCGGTGCACACCGTCTGTGAATCCATGAGCACCAGCAGCGCCGAAGCGATCGACGCGCTCAACGTCTACGTCGACTCCATGAACGCCGGCGGCGACGGTGCCGACACCGAGGGGCCAGCCGCCGAGGCCCTCAACCGCAGCGCCGACCTGGTGCTGGCCGATATCAACGAAACGTTGCCGGCGGAGCTTCGTGACGCCCTCAACGCGTGGGTCGACGCCGCTCGGGGTGCCGGGGCTGCCGTGCTGAGCCGGGTGCCGCCGGCCGAGTTCAACGACGCGGTGACCCGCCTCAACGACTCCCGGACCAACGCCTTGAATCTGTGCGATGCGGCGTACTGAGCGGGCCTATTCGGGCGCCCGAAGGGCCTTGCAGGTGTCTTCTGTGACCTGTCGCACCTGGCTGTGCGACGATAAGCACTCGAATTAGTGCGCTTTGACGTTGAAGGAGGGCCCCCCGTGGTCGTGGCGGACGACGCCCCGAACTACGCCCGCAGACTGGGCATCGAAAAACAGCAGGTTGTGCAGGAGTTGGGATGGGACGAGGACACCGACGACGACATCCGCGCTGACATCGAGGACGCCTGCGGTGGCGAGCTCCTCGACGAGGACGCGGACGACGTGATCGACGTCGTGCTGATGTGGTGGCGCGATGACGACGGTGATCTGGTGGACGCCCTGATGGACGCCATCAGTCCGTTGGCTGATGACGGTGTCATCTGGGTGCTGACCCCCAAGACCGGCAAACCCGGCCACGTCCAACCCGCCGAGATCGCCGAAGCGGCTCCGACTGCCGGCTTGATGCCGACGTCGTCGGCCAATCTCGGTGACTGGATCGGCAGTCGGCTGGTGCAACCAAAATCCAAGGCTGCCGGCCGCCATTGATGGTGGCCAGCTGATGCTGACAATCGGGAGCACTGCACCTGATTTCAGCCTGAAGGACCAGAACGGTCGGCCTGTCACGCTCGCCGCGTTCCGCGGCGAGAAGAACGTGCTACTGGTGTTCTTCCCGTTGGCGTTCACCGGGATCTGTCAGGGGGAGCTCGACGAGATCCGAGACCACCTGCCGCGGTACGAGAACGACACCACGGCGACGTTGGCGATCTCTGTCGGGCCCCCGCCGACCCACAAGATCTGGGCGACCCAGAGCGGCTTCACTTTCCCGGTGCTGTCCGATTTCTGGCCACACGGCGCCGTCGCTCAGGCCTACGGGGTGTTCAACGACGCTGCGGGTGTGGCCAACCGCGGCACCTTCGTTGTCGACCGCTCCGGGAAGATCGTGTTCGCCGAGATGAAACAGCCCGGCGAGGCGCGCGATCAGAGCTTGTGGACCGAGGCGCTGGCGACCCTGGAGTAGTGATCGGCGGGTTTGGGTCTACCGGTTTGCGCCGTGTAACCTGCACCGGCACGGGCGTGTAGCTCAGTGGTAGAGCTCTGGTTTTACACACCAGCGGTCGGGGGTTCGAAACCCTCCGCGCCCACCATCAAAAGGCCTGTTCAGAGGCTTACGGCCGAGATTTTCCATCGATTTCAAAACCCCCGTTGTGCCAAGAGTGTGCCAAGAGATTTGAACTCGCGCGCCGAGGGGTGGCGGAACTGTCTTAAGACTGCGCGGGTTGGCGTTCATTGCTCGTTCACGTCGCCCCTCTGTGAGATGCTGCCGCGGTGGGGGTGGAGCAGACGAAGGCTGTTAGAGACAAGGCGGTCGCCTTCAATGTCGCGCTGACGGCGCTGGCTGTTCTGACCGCGGCGGCCACCTTTGCGGTCAGTCTCGTTCCCTCGGGCAATTGGCTCGTTGGGATCCGCATTCTGGCCGGCTGCCTGGCGGTCGCGACCGCTATTGTCGGCTTCTCCAAGTTCCGCAACGAGCGCGCGTTCAAGCGCCAACAGGAGGAGGAGCGGGTCTCGCTCGACCAAGCCTTGAAGGCAGGGTCTCGTCGCACCTCGTTGCTCATCAACGGAGCCATGCTCGGCACTGCCGACAAACTGCGCCGGCTCTCCGTTTTGGATCAGGCATCCCAGGACGCGGAGATCAGCGGGTTTCGCACGTCGATCGTCAGCAAGGTCTGCGATCTCGTCCAGAGCGAAGCGCCGCGTGCTGCCTACTTCCGGGTCCAAGACCTAGGTGCTCAATCCCGGGTAATGCAGTCGGGCACTTACAGTGACTCGCGAAATCGCGAAGACTCCTTCACCAGCGAGTTCGTCGAGGGCCACGGCGGTGATCAGGGGGTGTGGGACCTGATCGATAGTGGCGATGTCGAGTGGAGTAACGACACGAACGCCTCGGTTCCCGACTCATGGGACGTTTCTAGAAATCGGCAGTCCAGGTCGTTCGTGTCGATCGCTGTCCGCGCCGACAGGCTCGCTTTCGGGATGCTGACCGCCAACACGCTCGAAGCTGACGGGTTCTCGTACTCGGATGTCGCATCCATCAAGGTATTGGCGCACCTGCTTGCCGCCGCCGAAGCAACGACGACGCCCGCCCGCATCACCAAGGTCTCCCAGCAGCGAGGGAACTAAAATGTGCCTAACGGGTTTGTCGGGGAGCGCAGCTATGCTGGCGTCGTCCGAAAGGGGTGAAGTGATGGCGGAGACTGTGGAGTTCCATGACGCCGATATGCGTCGCGCTTGGGCGGAAGCCGATGCCGCCGAGCGGGACGCCGAGCAGAATCCCAAGCGCATCGCAGAACGCCGTCGCCGCTTGATCAAGTGGGTTGAGGCACGCGCAAGCTCATAGTTCGACGGATACACTTTCCTCAATTGTTAGCCATCCCGCGAACCTGTTTTTGCGGGAATTTCTGGTGGTGGCAGCACTTCGGCGAGTAACGCCGCCACAGCCACCCGAAGTCATGTGTGTAGAAGTGAGAACGCAGAACCTCATCCCACCCGACCCTGCATTAGTCCACCATCTCTTAGCCATCTGTGAGCAGCTTATTCCAAACACTCGTCGGCGCGAATGCTCTCCGCGCCAACGTCATTGGCTACCTAAACGCTCATCATCTATCGCCGATATCAGGAATACCCGCCAGAGATATGAGCTCTCGAAGAGCGGCGGAGTCAGCGGGTTCTAAGAACGGGGTTCGAGAAAGCCCGCGAACAGGCGAGATGCGACAACATCGCCTGCTGCACACCCTTTCGAGCCGCGGAGGCTTCGCGAGGCGCGCGAAGGCTTGCATAGGCCGTCGGAGCCCCCTGCTCGCGTACAGGCCGCGCCCAGAAAAGGACTCCTCTAGCTAACCCGCATCTCCGCCCTCTTCGCTTTCGAGCTCTCGTGGAGATTCTCGCGTCCCGCTCTGTCTGATTTCAGAAGCTGTTCGGAGATGCTCTCCAAGAAGTTCCGTTTGAGTGCATGCCCTCCATACTTCCACGCGTCATAACGAACGACTGCGGTCCTCGTCTTCAAAGCGCCAAGGTGGGTCTCAATCATCGAATAGACGCTCGACTTGCCTGACCCCCACGGGCCGAACAGAGCGACATTTGTCGGAGTTTCAGCGACAAGCGCGATCTCTGCCACCGATCGAGCGAGCGCTTCGTGCTCAAGTTTGTCTTCGGTCGCCTGCTTCAATCGGCGGTCTGGAATCAGATCCTCTGACTCGACAAGCCGCGTAAGCGTTTCGTTGCGCTGTCGCCTGAATTGCACCGACGTCCCCCTGATTGCGATCTTTTCCGCAGCCGCTCATTGTCGCGCACCAAGGGTGGTTCGATGATTGCGACTCGCCCATTGTCAGGCGGCGTCTGACCAATGCGAACTGCCCGGGTGCCGCAGCATCGTCTATCCGATCTCAGAGACTGCTGCCCGCGTTGGTTCAGCTTCGTCCAGCTCGCTGGACCTTATGAGCTGACTGGCGCGATACTGATCGGCATCCGCGTACTCGTTGAATTCCAGCAGATTGCCGGCGATCTCAGCCAGGGCGGTCTTGACGTCCCCGGGTGTTGTGTAGAAGTACTCTCGTCTGAGATTGACTCTGTTGACCCGCTTTTCGGCAAACGCATGGTGCAGCTGTGTCTCAACACCCACTGCGTCATCGGAGAAAAACAGTGTGTGAACGTCAAAGCCGAACGGGACAGACGCGTCGCCTAGCTCCCGCACTCGGTCCAAAGGCTCTAAGCGCCTTGTCATCCCGATCTTGACGATTCCGGGTCCGAACGATCCAACGTTGCTGATGACGTATACGTACCCAGCGCGTATGTTGGCCGTGCGGTAGTCGTTTTCGGCGATCCGTGTATCGATCTCGGCTATCTTCGCTGCTAGCTCGTCGCGCTCGTCCTCGCGGCCGCTGCTAGACAGTGCGTCCAGTACGGCAGCGTAGTGGCTCCGCTCTTTCTCCAGCCGCTCTCGCTCGGCGCGCAACTCCTTCTCGGCTTGTTGCTCCTCGCGCAGTCGTGCGCGTTCTTCGCGGGCTTCTTCCTTTTCCTCTTGGACCTTCATCTGGTAGTCAGCAGTCAGCTCGAGCTCACGCACTCGCAGTGCGTGGTAGTCCTCGCTGATATGCATCTCCATCATCGAGGCGTACCGAGCGATAGACGTTGCGGCTGCTGCTAGACGCTTTTCCGCCGCCGGGAGGTTTCCGGCCTTGACGTACCGCACGCAGTTTTCGGCCTCGGCGTTGTACGCCCGCAGCATTAGCTTGGCGAGGTCCGCAGTCATCTTGCGGCCCTTCGCCAAAGAGTTGTCGAAGGTAAACCGCGTGGAGGCTTGTATGGCACGCCCGTCTGAGATCTGTGATTTGATCTCCGCTTTTATCGAGGCGAGTGCGTCTTGATAGGCGACAGCTGCTTCGAGCGGGTGTCGGTAGGTGTAGATGCCGACGTCATGCAACGCTTCGACGTCGCGTTCGAGCATCTCTACGCGGAGCAGCGCATCCTCATATTGGTCCCGCAGCAGCTCATTCTCGCGAGTTAGATTGGCCAGCGCGGAGTTAGGGCTATCTGGCGGCAGTGTCATCGAATTCCGCGTGCCATGCTGATGGGCTTGAGCCCAAACGCGTTCCTAGACACCTGGGCGCGCATCAGGGCAAGCGTCTCGACTGGATCAACATGGCGCAGGTCGTATTGCAGGAAGTCGTCTCGGTCGGCTGCCGCCGCGACGAATGGGAACTTCTCCACGAGACCTGTTGCTGGGTTGATGGTGTCGGTCTGCACGGTGAGTGAGATCGTCTTGATCCGTTCCTCGCGATCGCTTTCGAAGACTTCGTGGAAGGTTCGGATCGCGACTGCTGCGATGGCGCGGTTGTATCGATCGCGCTGTTCTTTCTGCGTGCAGGCGGTCTCGCGGATCTCGTCGGACGCGGCGACGTATTTGAATGCTTTTGCGCTGATAACGGATGTAGGAGGCGGTACTGCTGCAGAAACCGTGAGTTCCCCTAGTTCTGCGTCGAAGTCGAACTCATGCACAACGTCGAACGTCTCGGGGTACGCCGAGTTGCCCAGTACCACCCCGACGTAGTCGTTGATTGCTCCGGGGTCGCCGGCAGCGAGTGCATCTTTGAATCGTTGTAGTCGCTCGTTGGCTTCGGCGGCGTGGCGTTCCCGTTCCGTGCACTCGCGCCGGTACTGGTCCTCCGCTTCGGCCAGTTCTTTCTCGCGCTGCTGTTCCGCAGTTCTCCAGTTCTCGAGTGCTTCAGCATTCATGGCTGGCAGGACTGTGTGGGCGCGGTGGGCCCACTTCTTGTGCGTCTCTTCCCAGAGCGCGTGCGCCTCCGCAGTCGCTTCAGCGTGCTTCTTCTTGCTGAATACCTTCGACAGTCCTGTCGGTGGCGGCGGTGCCACGAATTCGGGCTCAGGCCGCGGTACGACGCGGGGAGGTTTCGGCAGGGGAGTTCTTAGATCATCGCGCGGAAACGGTGGATGCTCGGCAACGGTCTTGAGGGAATCGAGATCCACGAAGTCGTCGACATCGAGGGTGGCCGCCAAGATCGAGTCGATCTGCTCGAAGGCGTCTTGCGCGTGAGCTGTGCGCGACTCGGCTTCGGCCCTGCGGGCATTGACATGTGCCTCTTTCGCCGCGGCGCGGGCGTAGGCCTGTTCTCTTTCGGCGGCTCTCTCGTAGGCCGCTACCGCTCTTTCGTACTCACGTTGAGCTCGCTCGGCTTCACGAACGGCTCGGTTACTCGCCTGCACGGCCGCAACTGCTTGGCGTCGTTGCTGTTGCTCGTGCAAACGTTGTTGGTGCGCAATTTCCGCAAAGAACCCTCTCCCCATCGCCCGGATACTACGGAACACCCGTGACAAAATTGGCTTAACTCGGTAACGGTCGTTGCTGCCGCGACGTTTCCAAGACTCTTACCAGGCTGGCTGCCGAGCATCACCGTCAAGGCGCCCTGTGGGCGGCGCTTCCAAAACCCCCGCTGTGCCAACAGTGTGCCAAGAGGCGCAGAAACAGGTGAGAAGCGGCCGATGCGGCGAAACGACTGAGACCCGCCGAGCAGGACATATGCTTACAGATTAGGCACACTGAGACGCCATAAGTGCAGGTCAAAGGCATTTACACACCAGCGGTCGGGGGTTCGAAACCCTCCGCGCCCACCATCAAAAGTCCTGGTCACGGGAAATTTCGACTGCTCAATCGAAACCCCGCTGTGCCGTTCTCCGCATAGCTTGTCCCGAGCGACAGTCGCACTTCGGCTTGGCGCACCCTGATCGCTTTCAGTGCAGCGAGCACATCATCCGGCATCGGTAATGCCCGGCGTGATCGCTTCGACTTCGCGTCGCCGGTCACGGTGCAGGAGCCTGCCACGACGACCCTGCCTTGAGCGACCGAAACGGCGTCGAGGTCGACGTCCGACCACCGAAGTCCGAGGATCTCGGACCGCCGCAGGCCAGCCAGTATCAACAGCCAGCAGGCTGCGAGTCGGTCGTTGCGGACATGCTCGTGAAAATCGCCAGCCTGCTGGGGAGTCCAGCTAGCCATTTCGTGGTGACTAACCCCGGGCGCTTCACCAGGCGCGCAACGTTGCGAGCAACAAGTCCTTCCTCATCGCCTCATCGAGCGCTGATGACAGAACGATGAGCATCGTTACAACTGTGCGAGGGCCGACACTGCCAGGAACCCTTCGGACGGTGGGGCTCACTCTCGTTGGCGGCGACATGCAGACCTCGATTCGGGCGGATCACCTCACTGGTGGCTACGAATCGATCGAGAGCTTTGATTCCGGGGTTATCGAGTGCAGTGAAGATTTCGTTGTGCTGGGTACCGTGAGGTCGTTCGCGGAGTAGCGCCAGGGCCTCGTCTGCGCGGCGGCCTCGCTCCTCGCGTTGCGCCACGAGCGCACTGTCGAGTCGCAGGGTCGTCTCTACATCCGAAGTCCTGAGCCGCCCCAGACTGATCGCGCCGAGGTGATGGATCACTGTTAAGCGATACCGATAGCCTGCAAGCGTATTGGGCCGTACGTCGCACACCTACTGTTTAACTATCTGGTCAAGTAGTCGGCGACGGATGTCGCATCTTCGCGAACGAACGTTCCAGCGGAAACCTCGGTAACCCTCGACCGCCGAATATCCAAATCCGCCACCGACATCAAAGCCGCAGTCGGGGCAGCCTGGGCCACCCTGACAGAACTGGACGGCATCGGGATCCTCAACGCGCCAAGATGACCGCCCGCGTGGTGACGTCCCCCGCTTCCGCTCCGCAGATGGTTTCGCCACCTAACCGGCACCACGCCCATCGCGGGCTCCTCTGGCGATGTCACCCGCCATCGCCTCTCCCGTGCCGGTGACCGCCAACTCAACTGCTGCCTACACACCATGGCTATAACCCAGATCGCCCCGAGATACCCCCGGGGGCCTACTACCGCAGAAAAGCGCCGACGGAAAGAGCCACCGAGAAGCGTTGCGCGGTCTTAAACGACGGCTCTCCGACGTCGTCTACGGGCAATTGATCCGCGATGAGGCCAGAGGTCGGGCAGGCCTGGGAGGACACTCGGGGGCGACTCCAATATCCAGCGCGGCCAGCTCAACCCCGCACACTGACGCTTCGGGGCCAGTCACTTCCCCGGCGTACCAGCCACCCTCCGACCGACGTCAGACCAGGCACTTGACACAGAGAGCGCCATCTAACACGTCTCTTCGCACGTGTTACTTCTCTGCACTCATGTACTGGTGGCGTGGTGGCGTCTTCATCTTGTCGTGACACAGAGACTTTGCTACAAAGTGCGGTACCTTGCACCCGGGTCAACTGTCGAGTGCTTTTAGGGGAAATGATGTATTGGGAACAACCGGCGACGATCAATGCTCTCATCGCCGACGCCAATAAAGTCTGCGCAAACTCGGACGCGGGTTTCTCCTACGAAGCAAGAGATTTCGTCATCAAAAAGTGGCACCCGTCGGATTCCTTCGGCTACATGCTGCTGCCGCGCGCGCGTACTGCCCTAGTCGCCTTGCTGAGTGGTCTGGACTGTGACGTCCGGGGATTCAGTCTGATGCCCGACTTTCGGACCGCGATGGCTGCGGGTCATGATGGGTAACAAAGGCTCAGATGACCCTGCTGTCAAGCTTGGTAGCGGCGTTCTAGTTGGCGTCGTGGTGCTTATTGCGGTAGTTCCGAAGGAAGTCTGGATTGTCCTCGGTATCTTCGCTGGCATTCTGGCTGTAGTCGGAATTTTCATGTGGGCGTTCCATGAGAGGGACGAGCGCCGTGCAGCAGCGGAGGAGCGGGCCCGCGAAGAGCGAATAGAGAAAGCGCGCAAGGCGAAGCAGCAGCGTATCGACACTCTCGGTAGGCCGAATGCCGCACTCGTTGAGTCCGCACTGGCTGCCGTGAAGCAGATAGCCGCATCGGAAGCCTCTCGCGCAGGGTGGCTCGGCGACGTCGACTTTACCGCCGACATCCAGGGAATCACGGAGAAGTTCCAGAAGGCGCACGCCCTACACAAAGTAACTAACAAGTTGGCTGCCCTCGATAAGCCCAGCATCCACGATCGCAAGCTTCTCGCTGAAGCAAAGACCGCCATCGCCAATCTAGAACGCGTTGCTATCGAAAGCGCGGAACTGATCGAGAGGTGTGCAACTGAGGCAACCCTCGTCGACAAATCGCTTCAGGCCGAACGCGAGGACGCGCGGACGGCGGAGCAACGCGCAGAGCTGCACGCAAAGTTGAGCGCCATGCTCTACGGGATAGAGGCAATGCCCGACACAGCGCCAAAAGACTCAGCGGCAGATGGGGTAATGGCCCGAGTCATGGCCTATCGGGAGATCAAGAATCAAATCCAACGAGTCCGCGACAGTTGATCCCGTAGATTCCCAAACCTGCTTAGAAGTGGCAATCGAGAACCTCAGCCGTGTGTTCCATACGAGTCTTCTGGCGCGTGCCGTTCCCGCTGCAACTTCATGCGCCCCAGATGCCCAATTTCGTTCGACGCGGCTGCAGTTCCTTGGCGAGGGTTGGTGAGATGTAGGGATTGGACTGCCGGTAATGGCCCACCACCAGGACGGTTCGACCTTGCGGAGGCGGCGTCCGGCGTCACTGGTCATCCACCGGGTCAACTGCCTCGAAAGTGCCGGTTTGCACGTGAACACCGATGCGCAGATTCGGGCCCATGACCACGATGGCGAGTATCGGGCCCGCGCGGGGCAATCCAGCCGCCAGTCCTTAGCCCGTGGTCTCGATATCAGAAAAAAGCACTCGCACACCGCCGGTGGACAGTCGGCCCAGTGCCTCGAAGAACGTAGCCGCCTCCGGGGTCGTCACCGCAGCGCTGGCTGCAGCGTAATCCGGAAAGTACAGGTCGATCATGCGATATGCCGGCGTCGGGCTGCCGTCCTCCTTCGGCCAGACCTTCGATGCTTCGAAGCGTATGTGTCCTGGAATGCGACGGGCAGCTTCCAGTTGTTCTGACTCGTAGGCTGATTCGAATGCCGCGGGATCGACGGGGTTGTCGTAAATGGCGGTGATCTTGGTTTCTGACATGGGACGCTCCCTAGGTATCTGGACTTGTCGTCGTATCGCACAACTTCACGTCTCGCCCACCAAATTCCCCGCCAGGCCAGTAGGTGGGTAGCGGCCCCTTGACGTCAGACAACTCCGGCGGCGGCGGACTCGATGACCGCCGTGACCGCGTCGGGATGGCTGATCAGCGTCAAGTGTGAGCCGCCTTCAAATGTGGTGATGTGGGCGCCTGCCCGCTGCGCCATCGACTGTTTGGAGGCAGCCGTGATGATCTGGTCACCGGTGCTGACGAAAGCCCACGAGGGCACTGTCTTCCACGCAGTGGCAGTGTTCGGGGTGTTCAGCGCGGCAGTCGAAGTTACCCGTTCGCCGGCCCACAATCGCGTACTCTGCTCGGCCGGTAGATCGTTCGCGAAGTGCTGCTGAAAGACGTCTTTCTTGAGCAACAGCTCCATGGCTCCGGCTGGTGAGTCACGGTCAGGAAAAGTATCGAAGAGCTGTTGTTCCGTCAGTGAATAGATGACAGAACCGTCGCCGTTCAGCGTGCTGACTGCTTCGCCGACTTCCGGGATGTACGCGTCGACGTAGACCAGCGCCTTCACATTTGGGCTGCTGGCCGCCGCTTCGCTGATCACCGCGCCACCGTAAGAGTGCCCAACCAGGACGACAGGGCCGTTGATCGTCTCGAGAAACGAGGCCACCGAGCGGGCATCGGTGGTCAGGTCCCGGAGCGGATTGGCAATCGCCCGCGCTGTGTACCCCTTGGCCTGCAACGCGTCGAGCTCCCCATCCCAGCTCGAGGTGTCGGCCCATGCGCCATGCACCATCACAACGGTGGGTTGCGTGGGCGGCGAGGCCTGCGACGTCGGAACCGTCGCGGCGGTAATGGCCACGACGGTTGCCAGCGCGGCCGCACCACAACGAATCACGTTCTTCATCCGGGCCTTCGCTCCTTGGGTAGTTGCTGCCGTCGGCGGTCGTGACGCCGACTGCGAGCCTAGCGGAGCGTCACGTGCCACCGATTGTCGAAAACGACTGTTTAATAGCGCATTCCAGTTCTGACAAGAGTCGACTGGCGGTGTTGCGCTGCCGATGGTTCGCGGCCAAAGGCGTTTTCGCCTGGCCGCCGTCGCTGAGACTGCCATGACCTGGCTCAGCAGCTCGACACCCGGAACGCTGACAAAAGGGCCAATCCTCCTGTGCGCTCCGAATTTTGCGGCTGCAGTATCCCGATGCGATGGCGCTGACCGTCTTGAAAACGCGGTGTAATTGTGGTCGAAGAAGCGGGAGTCACCGCCGACGACCGCATGAACGAGTAATGAGGCTCGCGGGCGTCTAACCCGTCAGTGGTGCAGGACATCGTGGCAACGCCGGCTGTGGGCGTGGCGCGCAGCACGATCACTCTGGCGGAAGGATGGTCCCGACGAAGAGCGTCAGTTCGGCTTTGACCGCGTCGGCGGAATATCCACAGCTCAGCAGGTACTCAATGAGGTCAGAACGCAGCGCCGCGAGCACCGCGTGCGCCCGAAAAGGAACTCGCTCGGCTGGTACACCCGCGGCAGCCAGGGCGTTGCTGACGTGCTCGTGCCAGAAGGCGTACTGCGTGCCGGCGTAGGGGTTGTTTCCGCCCTCGAGGGCCAGCATCAGATAACGGTTCTCGAGTTTGAAGTCCGCCAGAGCGCCGACCAGCGCGCGCACCCTGTCGTGTGCTGTGCCCGCGGGCCCCAGTGGGAGCGCTCCAGCCAGGACGGCTTGCTGAAGTGGTCGCTGCTTTTCTTCAATGAGACTGCGCAGCAGTCCAGCACGGTCGCCGAACCGGCGAAACAGGGTGCCTTTGCCTACCCCGGCCGCCTCGGCCACCTCGTCCATGGACACGGCGCTCGAGTCTCGAGCGGACGCAAAGAGGCGGTCCGCCGCGGCGAGAATGGTTTCGCGATTCCGCCGTGCGTCGGCCCGCTCTTTGTGTTGCGTCATCAGTGGGTGAAACCTGTCTTGTAAAGCGGACTGAAAGTCCGTATCTTGAAATCGGACCGACAGTCCACATACTAGCCAAGGAGTCGTCCATGACGGACCCAGTGTCGACCGCGGATCAGGTGTTCCGGCGCAGTCTGGAACTGCTGCTCGCCAAGGACATCGTGGGGTGGCTGGCTTTGTGCGCTGACGACATCGTGGCCGAGTTTCCGTTCGCGCCCAAAGGCTATCCCCGTCAGCTCGCCGGTAAAGCGGCGGTGGCCGGGTACATGCAGGATTATCCCGAACTCATCGATCTCCAGCGCATCACCTCGTTGGAGACTCATGCGATCGGCAGTAGCGAACGTGTAGTCGGGGAGTGGAGCGCGGAGGGGCGTGTCGTGCCCACCGACACACCGTATGCAATGTCGTATGTCGTCTTTGTTTCTGTGCGGGACGGTCTCATGACCCACTACCGGGATTACTGGAATCCGCTCGGAATTCCCAGCTCGTTCAGCGATGCCAAGTCGCACCAAACAGGAGCGGCTACCGCATGAGCACGTCATCGACACTGGTCCTCGGCGCATCGGGTAATACCGGCGGCAAGCTCGTACCGTACTTGGCGCAGGGTGGCAGCACTATTGTTGCTGCGGGCAGGCGCGGCACGGCCATCCCGGGAACTACCTCGGCGACGTTCGACTGGCACGACCCCTCCACCTATGTCCCGGCGTTGGCCGGGGTGGATCGCATGTACGTCGTCCCGCCAATCGGTGAGCCCGATCCCTACCCGGTCATGGCGCCGTTCCTGAAACTAGCTGCGCAACAGGGCGTTCGACGAGCCGCGCTGCTGAGCTCGTCGGCAATTCCGGTCGGAGGACCGGGTGTCGGCGCTGTTCACGCCGCCCTGCCAGAGATCTTCGACGAGTGGGCCGTCCTGCGGCCTTCGTGGTTCATGCAGAATTTCACCGACAATCACCTGCACGCCGATTCGGTGCGTAGCGACGACACGATCTGGACGGCCACTGGTACCGGACGTGTCGGATTTATCGACTCTGACGATATCGCCCGTGTCGCGGCGACGACACTACTCGAGTCGCAGCCGAGGAATGCGGACCTCATCCTCACCGGACCTGAGTCGCTGAGCTATGACAGTGTGGCCGAGATCCTGTCGGTTGCCACGGGAAGAACCATTGTGCATGAGCACCTTTCAGCACACGAGGTGCGTGCGCGCTTTAGGCTGATGGTTCCCGCCGCGTTCGCCGAGATGCTTGCCGAAATGGACGAGGCGATCGCGGGAGGAGCCGAGGACCGCACGACCGACACAGTTGCCCACGTCACCGGTCGGCCCCCTCGCAGTTTCCGCGAATATGCAGAGCTGTTCAGCCACAAACTCACTCGCGCTGATACCGCCTTGGCGTGACGGGCACCAGTTCGCGCGGCTGCCCCGACCAACGGAGCGACGGGCATTGTGTCGACCGTCTCGCGCCATGCCCGCGCCGGTCGCACGAGACGAGAAGCCAAGCGGTACAAGGTGGATGCTGCGGCAGCTGGGTGGTGGCCAGGCGGGCATATCCAATGGCAATGCCGCAATCGCGCTCCAAAATCGTCACTTCACGCCTGGTTGGCTGCGCAATCCCTAGCATCGACGACTTTGTGGTGTCATTGCGCACGGGTAGAGCGCAGCCCGCGAGCCGAGGAGTGACCCGTGAGTGTTCCCTATGTTCTTGTTGTCGCAACGAATGCTGCCGTGATCGGCCCCTACAATCGAGCCACGGGCTTCTTTTTCCCGGAGATCGCCCATCCGTTTGCAGCACTTGACCGGGCCGGCATCGCCGTTGAGTTCGCCTCCCCGTTGGGCGGGAAGCCCCCGGAAGACGGGTTCGATGCCGACGACACCGAGCAGGCCGAATTCCTTGACAGTAAGGCCTATCGGCGTTTGTCCCGCAGCCGCAAGCTGTCCGAGGTCGACGTGCTCGATTACGATGCGGTTTTCTTTCCAGGCGGCCTGGGACCGATGGTGGACATCACCGGCAACCCAGAAGTGCAAGACACCGTTATCCGCGCCTGGAACGCAGGCATGATCGTCTCCGCCGTGTGCCATGGGCCGTCGGCCTTCTTGGGGGTCACCCTTGATGACGGCGCGCCGCTAGTTCGTGGCCGCCGATTGACTGCCTTCTCGAGTGCAGAAGAAGCCGACTACGCCGGCAAGGACGTGCCCTTCGACCTCGAGAGCGCGCTCCGGGAGGAAGGCGCGATCTTCGAGGCTGCCGACCCGTGGGAACCGAAAGCTGTCGTCGATGGACGTCTGGTTACCGGTCAGAACCCACAATCAGGAACTGTGGTCGGGGAGGCGTTGGTCGACGCTCTCAAGCAACTGCGATGAGCACTGCGGAGACCGTGGTCGTCGTCGCCCACTGGCAGACCACTGAAGCCTCAGTTGATACGGTGCTGGCGCATCTTGCCGAACTCCAGCCCAAGTCGCTCGCCGAGCCTGGATGCCTTGGATACGAGGTCTTTCGGCAGATCGAGGAACGGGCCAGCCTGGTGCTCATCGAGCACTACCGCGACGACACGGCACTGGACGCGCACTTGAACTCCAGTCACTACCAGGATTTGGTCGTCGGGCGCATCCGTCCTCTGCTCCCCGACAGGCGCGTGGAGTTTCTCCGACCCCGCGACGAAACATAGGGTCTGTGACGTCAGCCGATGCCCCATCGTGCCTTCCCCAAATGGAGACCGGGAGTGGAGAACTTGAACGTATTCATCATCGGAATTACCGGCGGAGTCGGCGGGCAGGTAGCGAGGGAACTGCGCAGGCGCGGCGACGATGTGGCCGGACTCATCCGCAAACCTGAGCAAGCAGCGGCACTGGGGGAGTTCGGCGCCGAGGGAAGGGTGGGTGATCTCACCGCCGTGTCCGCCCGGGAACTCGCGGATCTGATCGGTCCCGCAGACGCCATCCTCTTCAGCGCAGGGGCCGGAGGCTCGGACATGGATGCGACCACCGCGATCGACGGTGACGGCGTGGACAAGGCCATCGAGGCCGCACATCTTGCCGGGGTGGCACGCTTCGTCCTGGTCTCGGTGTTCCCCGAAGCCTGGCGCGACCGCAACGAGGGGCCGGGCTTCGAACACTACATACGGGTCAAGAAGGGGGCCGACGTCGCGCTCAGCCGAAGTGATCTGGATTGGGTTATCCTGCGCCCCGCTGCGTTACTCGACGAACCCGGCAGAGGAACTGTGGCACTCGGTCCAGCAGAGATCCACGTTGAGGTCAGCCGCGCCGATGTCGCAGAAACGCTCGTCGAGATCGTTCACGAGCCTGGAATCAGCCGGCAGATACTGGAACTCACCACCGGTGACACACCCATCCCTCTAGCAGTAGCTTCCAACATCCGAGGCGACCGCGCTTAGGCCCGGACTACACACGCCACTGGTTTCACCGGGGCGGCATACGAACGCCGCGCATGAACAGATCAAGATGACGTCGCGCCGCGGCCTGCCAATCGCTGAGGCTCGGTAGCCGGGTCCCAACCAGTGTGCCGCACACGATGACATCCTGCGCACTGACATCGGCTTGAACATCGCCATCCTCGCGACCCTCGGTCAGGAAGTCCTCGATGGCCTTGGTGACGCGTCTCCTCGCGTCGACAGCGGCGGGGTCGGTGAGCGGCTCAGCCCCGCGAAAGGGCATGGCGACCAATTGATCCGCGAGCGACAAGCACTCCTGCAGGTAGGTTTCGATGGCGTCGGCGCCCCGTAGACCGTCGGTGCGTATTGCGGCCAGGGTGACCAGCAGTAGTCCATACCCTCGACGCTGCAACTCGGCGATCAGTGCCGTCCGGTCCGGGAATCCGCGGTAGAAAGTGCCAACGCCGACTCCTGCAGCTTCTGCGATCTCCGTCAATGGCACGTTGGAGCCGCGGCGCGCCATCAATTCCGCAGCAGTGCGCAGTATTTTCTCCCGGTTCTCGATAGCGTCCCTGCGCATCGCCCGGGGGCGCCGGGGGGTGGGGTCAACAGTCACTGTTCGAGTCTCACACATGGCGGGCTTACCTCTGATGGATCGGCTGCCCCCGAATCGCGTCGGGCCGAGTTGAGTCGGGCAAACACCGCGGCCCTCCCACGCGCTGTACCTGTTCCGCCGACCCGAGAAGCGACCGAGGCCGGTGGGCATAATCACTCGGAAGCTGCTCCAGCCGTACGGAACTCGCGCCCGAGGGCCTGCGTAGTGTAACCCCTCGGAGTTGTGCCGAACCGGATTCTGAAACCCTTGATGAAGTGCGAGACGCTCACGTAGCCGACAGCGTGCGCTACGTCGGCCACTCCGAGGCGCCCCTCAATCAGCAATTCGCGCGCCCGGTTCAACCGAGTCTCCATCACGAACTGGTAGGGCGATTGTCCGGTACGGTCGCGGAACAGGCGTGCGAACGCCGATGGGCTCAAATTGGACTGCTGAGCGAGCATGTCGACCGTGATCGGCTTTGCAAAATGCGCGGCTATGTAGGTCAGCGCGGAAGCCACCGGATTTCCCGCGGCTTGTTGGACCGCGATGTGCAGCATGTGCGCACATTCTTCGCGTTGCAGGACGCGAACTGCCATCTCCTCCAGATGAAGTGGCGCCAGCACACGGCGGTTGGATGCCCCCGACAGCGCCCTCACAAATCGAAGCACGCTGCCCAGCAGCTCCTCATCGAGAGTCGACACCACGCACGTGCTGAGATTGGGGTCCCACGCGGCTTGTTCACCGCGCTCGCGGCCCTGGTCAAGTAGTTCCGCGGCGACCTTGCGGACCAGCTCGGGATCGATCTGCACAACGAACGACAGGAACGGGGCCTCCGGTGAGGCTTCCAGGATCTGCGCTTCGAAATGCAAGTTTCTGCGCGTCATCAGATAGTGGTTGGGCTCGTAGACCCGGAGGTCCACGCGATCGAGGACGGCCATCCTTCCCTGGGCAATGATGCACAGGGAGAGCGCCTCTGTCGTCTCCCAGATCGGCGCCGTCGGCTTGGAGAAGCGGTAGATGGTCACCCCAGGCCAGGGGCCGATATTCGCGCCCTCTGCGGGAGCGTGTGCTGCGAGTTCTGTGATGAGATGCTGGGAAGTCAGGTATTGCTCGACAATTCTCGGTGTAGCCATCACCGCCCCTATCGGCTCCGCAAAGTGATATGCCGCAGGGCGGCCACAGTGGCTGACGTCGAGTCGCGTCCCCCGCTTTCCAACGAACGCGAAAAACGAGATTGCTGCATGGGCCCAATGATATCCGAGGCGGAAGGATTCGTCCGTATAAATGCTAGGGCCGAATGGTGGTTAACACGCGACGCCTTGTGTTGCGGATCAGTGAAGTGCTCAGGCATGGTCGTGGGATGTCATGAGCAAACATTTCAGGATTATGTGTGCCGCCTCAGGCACCTCGGTGCACGAGCGATGCGCCAGGAAGGCGGCTCGCTTCCCGAGATCGTGGTCGCGAGTCCAGCCAGTGTGATTTGAGGCGGACAATTCGGGGATGATGTCGACTTCCGAGCCAAATCTGTCGTAAAGCAATTTGGCGCTTGGGAGGCAAGCGAGGCCGAGTCATTGTGGTGCATGGCCATTGCGACAATCAGCCCCGTCACCGGTGAGGTGCTCAAGAGCTTCGACGAACTCACACCCGAGCAGCTCGAAGACAAACTCGCCCGCGCAGCCGCCGCTGCCGCGAAGTACAGATTGACCACCATAGATCAGCGGGTCGAATGGCTTGGTCGGGCGGCGGACAATTTGGAGAAGGACGCCGACACCGTCAGCAAGTTGATCGTCACCGAGATGGGCAAGACCTACCGTGCGGCGCAAGAAGAAGTAGCCAAGTGCGTCCACGGGCTGCGGTTCTATGCCGAGCAGGGCCCAGGGTTCTTGCGGGCTCTGCCCAACGAAGCAGGGAGCGTCAACGCCAAACAGACCTACGTGACCTATCAGCCGATCGGTGTAGTGCTGGCGGTGATGCCGTGGAATCTGCCGATGTGGCAGGCCATGCGGTTCGCCGCACCTGCCCTGACCGCCGGAAATGTCGGTATTCTCAAGCACGCATCCAACGTGCCCCAGACCGCGCTCTACATGGAGCAGCTTTTCCGCGACGCAGGTTTCCCCGAGGACGTATTCCAGACTCTGCTGATCTCGTCGGGACGGGTCGAGCAAGTGCTGCGGGATCCCCGCGTTGAAGCTGCGACGATCACGGGTAGCGAACCCGCAGGCAAGTCGGTGGCCACGATCGCCGGACAAGAGATCAAGAAGGTGGTTCTCGAACTCGGCGGTTCGGACCCGTTCTTCGTCATGCCTTCAACCAATCTGGAGCGTGCCAGCGACGTGGCAGTCAAGGCGCGCACCCTCAACAACGGGCAGTCCTGCATCAACGGCAAGAGGTTCTTCATCCACGCCGACGTCTACGACGCGTTCCTGGCCCTGTTCGCTGCGAAGATGGGCGCCCTCGTCGTCGGTGATCCGATGGACCCCGCCACCGATATCGGCCCGCTGGCAACCGAATCCGGACGCGACGACGTCGATGCCTACGTCGCCGATGCGGTAGCCAAAGGCGCCACAGTGGTCGTCGGCGGGAAGCGGCCGGATGGCCCGGGGTGGTTTTACCCTCCGACGGTGCTGACGAACATCACGCCGGAGATGAACATGTACCACGAAGAAGTCTTCGGCCCGGTGGCTCAGGTGTGGTCAGTGTCGTCGCTGGAGGAAGGACTTTCGTTGGCCAATGCCCATCCATACGGGTTGGGATCGAACCTGTGGAGTGAGGACCAAAGCGAGCGCGACATCTTCATCCGCGACGTCCAGTCGGGGATGGCCTTCATCAACGGCAACACGACCAGCTACCCGGAGATCCCCTTCGGGGGAGTGAAACGGAGCGGCTACGGCCGCGAATTGTCCGACCTCGGGATGCGGGAATTCATGAACGCCAAGACCGTCTGGATCGGGGACGACGTCGATGCCTGATCGGCACCCTGTGGTGGCTGTACTCGGTACGGGCACCATGGGATTCGCGATGGCCAAGAACATCGCCGGAGCTGGAATGAAATTGCGAGCGTGGAACCGCAACCGCGACCTCGCCGCACCACTGGCCGACGATGGTGCGGTGCTGTGTGATTCGCCGGCCGAGGCATGCAACGGCGCCGATGTCGTCCTCACCATCCTGGCGAACGAAAAAGTGGTCGCCGCGGTGATCGACCAGGCACGGGATGGGCTCGGTGACGGTGCGGTATGGCTTCAGTCGTGCACGGTCTCTCCCAGTGGTAGCCGGCGGTTGGCCGACAAGGCCTCCGCACTGGACGTTTCCTTCGTGGAAGCTCCGCTGCTGGGCACCAAGGAACCGGCCGTGGCCGGAACGTTGACCGTGCTGGCCGCCTCGGCCCAGCCAGAGGCCCGCGGTTCTGTCCAACCGGTACTCGATGCTGTGGGATCACGCACTGTGTGGCTTGACGAGGTGGGACAGCCCAGCAGCCTGAAGTTGGCGTACAACGCCTGGGTACTGACCACTGTCGAAGGCATCGCGGAATCCCTCACTCTGGCCAAGGCCTTGGGCGTGGACCCCGCCCTCGTCGTGGACGTTATCCACGGCAGCGCATTGAACAGTACTTACGTGCAGACGAAGGGGCCGAACATGATCAACGATGATCTGGATTCGCCGTCGTTTCCTCTCGCCGCTGCTGCAAAGGATGCCGCGCTGATCACCGACGCCGCACGATCCGTGGGACTTCGGCTGGGTATCGCTGAAATCGTCCGGGAGCGGCTGGAATTGGCAACGGAGAACGGGTTGGGGTCTGCAGACGTGGCGGCCACCTACCGGGTCCCGCGCACGGTTGCAGCAGGCTGAGCCGATCAAACCTTTCCCATGCCCCAACGACGGTCAGGTCGAACTCGCGAGGAGAGCCGTGGTAGACGCAGCACTTTCCGCGGCGCGTCTGAGCGCCACGCAACTGGGCGACATCATCCCGCTGGTGGACGATGAACAGTGGGAGTTGCCGTCGGCCTGCGACGGGTGGCGCGTCATTGATGTGGTAGCCCACTTGGGGGCGCTGGCTCACGAGGCGGTAGATCCCCCGCGCCTGATCCCGGATGGCCGACAAACCGCGAGCGCTACCACGATCTCCGGGTCGACGAGCGCCGCGGATGGAGCCACGCAGAAGTGATCGACGAGTGGCGAAGCTACACGCCTCGACAACTGGATCTGCTGGAATCAGCGCAGTACTCGCCCCAGGCCGATGAACTGGCCGAGGTACGGGGCCTCGGGGTCTATCCACGACATCTGTTGGCGAACATGGTGGCCTTCAACGTCTTGTGTCATCTGCGTCTCGACATGCTCAGCCCCGATGGTCCACTTCCGTTCACCTTGCCCGCACCAACCGACGGGCTGGTCGCCCCCGCAATAGAGTTCATGCTTGCCGGATTGCCTCAGATGCAAGGGCCGGAACTTGCTGCCACCGTTGATGTGCCGCTTGTGCTCAAGCTGACCGGGCCTGGTGCAACCACCGTTACCGTGGTGCCTGCCACGGGTCCGGGCAGTCAGTTGTCAGTGGTGCCGGGCTCGGCAGGGTCAACCCAAATTGAAAGCACAGCAATGGAGTTCATTTCCTGGGGTACCACCCGCAAACCCTGGCGCCAACTCTGCAACGTCACGGGTGACGTATCTGCCGCAGAACCGTTCCTGGACTGTCTCAACATCATCTGAGGCTGCGACCACTGAGCTCCGTGACACCGTGCACCCAACAATCATGGAAGGACACGACATTGATTCGAGCGTATCGGCTCTACACCGGGCCCGACGGCGACTCCCACGTCGAGCGCGGCAGCATCGCCGCCGGGAAGTTGGTGGATGCAGAATCCGTGCAGTTCAAGGAGACTGAACCGCATTCGTCGCTCGACTGGCATAACGACCCGGTTCCCCAGTACGTCATCACGTTGTCCGGCGTGCTGGAATTCTCGACGGCTGGGGGCGAGTCCTTCACCCTTCATCCCGGAGACGTGCTGCTCGCCACCGACCACACCGGCAGCGGCCACACCTGGCGATTGGTCGACGACGCGCCGTGGAAACGGGCCTACGTGGTTTTCAAGCCGGGTGCCGAGACCTATTTCGTACCGGACGCCACCGGCAGCGGTAGCTGAGCTCCGCCGCGATATGACGACCAACAGCGATCCGCAGTTCGTGAATGCCCCTATCGGGATCTCCGCCGACGGGACGCGCACTGAGTCTGACTCGATGGGCAGTATCGAGGTGCCGGCAGACAGGTACTGGGGAGCCCAGACCCAGCGGTCCCTGATCCACTTCTCGATCGGTAACGACAAGATGCCGAAAGAGGTTTACCACGCCTACGGATTCGTCAAGAAGGCCGCCGCGCGGGTGAACGCCCGCGCCGGCCGGCTGCCTCAGTGGAAGGCCGACGTCATCAGCCGGGTCTGCGACGAGGTGATCGGCAAGGAACTCGACGAGCACTTCCCGCTCTACGTCTTTCAGACCGGCTCGGGCACGCAATCCAACATGAATCTCAACGAGGTCATCGGCAATCGCGCCATCCAGCTCCTGGGCGGAGAACTGGGCTCCAAGAAGCCCATTCATCCCAATGACGACGTCAACATGGGCCAGTCCTCCAACGACACCTTCCCGACAGCAATGCACATCGCCGCCGTCCTCGAGATCCAGAACAGACTGCTGCCGCGGGCGACGGAACTCCAGTCGTCGATCGCGACCACGGGTGCCACATGGAACGACGTGGTCAAGATCGGACGTACGCACCTCGAAGACGCCGTCCCGTTGACGGTTGGCCAGGAGTGGTCGGGATGGGCCGCTCAACTGTCGACGGCCATCGACCGGATCGAGAGCGCGCAACATGAGCTCTACCGGCTGGCCGCCGGTGGCACCGCCGTCGGCACCGGACTCAACGCGCCACACGATTTCGGCCCGGAGATCGCCGCTGAGATCGCCGAGCTGACCGGCAAACCGTTCGTGACAGCACCTAACAAGTTCGAGGCACTAGGTGGTCTCGACGCAATCGTCGCGGCGGGGGCGGCGCTGCGTGGGCTCGCCGTTACGTTGATGAAGATCGCCAACGACATCCGCTGGCTGGCATCTGGACCTCGCGCCGGCCTTGCCGAACTCCGGCTGCCGGCTAACGAACCGGGCAGCTCGATCATGCCGGGCAAGGTCAACCCCACGCAGTGCGAGGCCATGGTGATGGTGTGCATCCAGGTGATCGCCGATGACTCAGGGCTCGCCCTGGCCGGCTCGCAGGGCAACTTTCAGCTCAACGCGATGCGGCCTATCATCATCAACGACTTCTTGCACTCCGCCCGGATCCTGGGCGACGCCTGCGAGAAGTTCCGTCGGTTCTGCATTGAGGGAATCGACGTGAATCGTAAGCAGATCAGCGAATTCGTCGACCGTTCACTGATGTTGGTGACGGCGCTGTCTCCGGTGATCGGCTACGACAACGCGTCGGCGATCGCGCACGATGCCGACCGGACCGGCCGGACCCTGCGGGAATCCGCACTGGCGTCGGGGACGATCAGCGCCGAGGACTTCGACCGGATCGTGGTGCCGGCCGATATGGTGGGACCGTTCTAGGTGGACGTCGTGAGTGAGCCCGACATCGCGCAGCAAGGCGAGAGCCACGACCCGCGCAACATCGTGCTCGACGCGGCCGTGCTCCTCCAGAACAACGGTCAGGCCACCAGCACGACACTGCTCGCGGTCGACAGGCTGAACTCGGGGCTTGGCATTCACAGCCAACTGGTCCCGTCGTGGCAGTCGCTGATCCTCGCCGGTGCAGACCCCCGTGCGGCGGCCGTGACGCCGACCGGTGTCAACATGCGCCGCGTCGCCGCCGCCATGCGGGTCATCGACCGGGCCGAGGACGGTCCTCTCGACCCGGTGGACGTCGCGGCCGGACTCTGCGCCGCCGCGACTCTTCGGCAGGCCAATGCGGCGGTCTTCGTGCTTGCCTGTGCGACCGGTTCCGCGGCGCTGGCGGTGATATTCGGCGCCGAGGATGTCCGAACCGCCCTCCTGGCCGCTGCGAGCGCCGCCGCCGGTGGAGTGATCCGCCGCATGCTGGGGCGGTTCGGCCTCGGTGTCCTGGTGCAGGCCTTCGCGGCCGCGGTGGTGGCCGGCATCGTCGGTGCCGTCGCAGTGCATCTGCACCTGGGTGCGGCTGGGGTCGTCGCCTTGTGTCCGGCCCTGATTCTGGTCCCCGGACCACACATCCTCAACGGAGCGCTGGACCTCATCTCGCTGCGAGTGTCACTGGGCATGGCACGAGTTGGCTACGCGTCAATCGTGCTCACCGTCATCGCCAGTGGCCTCATCGTGGGCCTCGGCATGGGTGGCCAAACCCTGCCGGTGACCGGCGGTGCTGTCGCGGTGCCTCTGCATGTCGACGTACTGGCCGCGGCGGTGGCCGCAGCATCGTATTCGGTGTACTTCTCGATGCCGTATCGCATGATCGGGTGGCCCGTGCTGGCGGGAATGGCGGCCCATGGCGTGCACTGGTGGGCATCGAGTGTCGTGGGCACCGGGCCGGCGACTGCCGCGCTGCTGTCGTGCCTGCTGGTCGGCGCCATGCTCGTGCCTATGTCGCACTTTCTGCGGATGCCCTTCGCAGCAATCGGTTTCGCAGCCGTGGTGTCTCTGGTGCCCGGCATGTTCGTCTTCCGCGCGCTGAGTGGGATGCTCCAGTTGCAGACCGACGCCTCTGCGGAGGTGTTGGCTGCCGCAGTCTCGGACAGTGCGGTTGCTGCCGGCGTTGTCGCGGCCATGGCCATCGGACTGGTGGTGCCGATACGTCTGCGCGACAACCTGATCCGGCGCCATTCCCACGGAAAGAGCTGAGTCCGAGCGCAGGCCACCTCGGATTGTGTCCGCCAGGACGCTCGGAAGTGCGCACCTGCTCAACCGAATTGGCGGGCCAGCAGTTCGATGCGGTCGCCATCGTGTTGTGGACGCAACCGGCCGCCGCGGTCGAGCATGATCAACCCGTGCAGCGTTGCCCACAGCACTTCGGTGCGGGTCTCGACGTCCCGGTCGCCTGCGACTGTTGCGACCGCGGCCCGCAGCTCGTTGAAGGCGTCCATCATCGGTGCCGGGGTGTCCTCGGCGGCGAAACGTAACTTGGTGGCGCGCAGGAACATCGCGTCGTACAGCGCGGGGTTGTCACGTGCGAACGACAGGTACGCGTGCGCCATTGGTATCAAAGGACTCTCGGAAGCGCCGACGCTGGTGCGCGCCGTCCGCAGCGCCTGCGCAAGCTCGCCGAATCCGTCGATGGCGAGCGCCTCCGCGATGGCTTCCATGTTGGAGAAGTGCTTGTAAAGCACCGGCTGGCTGTATTCGATCTCCGTCGAGAGCCGACGCGTCGTGACGGCATCCCAGCCTTCGGACTCCGCCAGCGTGCGGGCGGTGTCGAGGATCAACCGGTGGCGGGCCGCGCGGTCCCTGGCGCGTCGTTCTTCGATAGCCATGCCCGACTCTATCACCGCTAGAGAATCTAGCGCCGCTATTGACCACGGCCTGGCGGGGGGTTAGCGTTGCTAACACCTACTCATCGGGGCGACTGGAGATGAAGATGACCGACGACACACGGACGCAGATGCCGCCAACCGATAGGCGGGGGGCGCCATGATCGAGGCGGCCAAGCTCTCCATCGTCGTCGCGCTGCTGGGCGCGGCGGTGGTCTACGGCACCGACGTGTTCTGCGCTCTGGTGCAGCGGCCCGCCGTGGCGGCGGTCGACGACCGTGCCCTCGTCGCCGTGATGGGAAATGTGCATCGGTACGGGGACCGGCGGCTGCCGATCCCCGGGGTGGTCGGGATCGTCGCGGCCCTACTGGGAGCCGTACTGGCCGCCTGTGCCGGCCGGTGGCCGATTGCCATGGCGGCGGGCACCGCGGTCTTGTTGTTGCTGATCTGGCTGGTCCTCTATGTGCGGATAAGCGCACCGATCAACCGGCAACTCAGCGCGGCCGCCACGGCCGGTGAGACACCCGCGAACGCGCGCGCACTTCAGCAGAACTGGGACCGAATCATCAACGCCAGGGCCGGCATTCAAGGTGCGGCGGTCGCCGCGCTGTGTGCAGCCCTGCTGATGTGACCCCCGCCTGTCCTCAATCCGTCAATGAGCACCCGTCAATGAGCAAGGGAACCAACAAATGACACTCAACACCTACGTCCGGCGCATCATGCGGGCCGCGCCACTGCTCAACGTGCCGGTCACGGCGCTGGCGAACTCCCGGGCCTTCGGTCGAATCGTCGGCCGCAATGTCGCGATCATCACCTACACCGGACGACGCTCCGGGCGCACGATCAGCACCCCGGTGTCCTACCGCGGCAGGGGCGACGAACTCCAGGTCGCCGCCAACATGCCCGAGGCCAAGAGCTGGTGGCGCAACTTCGTCGGCGACGGCGCACCACTGTCGGTGCGGCTCAATGGAATCGAACGCTCCGGGCACGCCGTGGCGCAGCGCGACCCGAGCGGACGTGTCACTGTCCACGTCCGCCTACAAACACCGTGACCGATCAGTCCAGGTCGGCGAGTGCCCTGCGGGCGGCTTCCAGTTCCGCTTCGAGGGCGGCGACCTTGGCGGCCTGCTCCGAACGCGCCTCTTCGATGATCGCGGTGATCGGCGTGGAGAGGTCCTCATGCAGTTCGTTGGCCGCCCGGGCGACGGCGGCGGCCGCGACCGCGACGTTGCGGGCCAGGTAGGCGCTGCCCTGCTTGAGTTCGGCACGCCATTCACCGTCGGCGCTGCCGGTGACAGTGAGGGTCAGCTCGACCGTTTTGGTCTTCTTGCCGGCCGTCTTCCTGGTCGAGGTCTTCCTGGGCGCCTCTTCGGCAGGGGCTTCACCGGCTGGTTCGACAGAAGGAACCACGACGTCGGGGGTGCCGGAATCGGTGGCCGGCGCTTCTGCTGCCGCGGTGTCTACAGTCATCGTCACGCTGATCTCCTCTGAACATCGCCCGCAGTGAGCGGGTCGGCGCTGAGAGCTTAGTAGAACATACGTGCGATTCTCGACCTGCGTGGCAGTCGGGCTACCGCAAGACCTCCTGCGCGGACACCCACTCCTTGACACTTGATGCTTCGGGTTCTCGATCGAGTGCCGAGACGAGTCCTTTCTCCTTCGCTTCCGGCAGCCGCGGCGGAAGCAGGGGAGTGGCGGGATCCACCACCGCTTCGAGGACGAACGGACGGTCGGCGGCAAAGGCGTCGCGCCACGCTCCGGAAATCTGATCGGACTCGGTGATCCGCGCGCTGCCCAGACCGAGCATCTCGGCATAGTCGGCGTACGGGAACGACGGGACCCGCTGAGAGGCGGGGAATCTCGGATTGCCTTCCATCTCCCGCTGTTCCCATGACACCTCGGCCAGATCGCCGTTGTGCAGCACCAGGATCACGAACCGGGGATCGTGCCAACTCTGCCAACGGTCGGCCACGGAGATCAGCTCGAGTAGTCCGCTCATCTGCATGGCGCCATCGCCGACCAGTGCGACAACGGGCCGGTCCGGCGCATCGAGCTTGGCTGCGAGGCCGTAGGGCAGTGCGCAGCCCATCGAGGCCAGATATCCCGAGATGTGGGCCGGCACCCCCCGGGGCAGTCGGAGGTGTCGGGCGTACCAGTAGACGACCGAGCCGACGTCGACGGCGATCCGGCAATCCGGGGGAAGGTGCTCCGAGAGCTCGGCGAGAACCATCTCAGGATTGGCGTTCGTCGTCGCATGCCGGCAACGCTGCTCCGCCACCTCCGCCCAGTGCTGTGTCCACTCGGCGACTTGCTCGTGCCAGCTTCGATCGGCTTTACGCGTCAGCAGGGGCAGGAGGGCGGCAACCGTAGCGCGGGCGTCGCCCAGCAATGGCACCTCGACCGGGTACTTCGAGCCGACCACCCGGGACTCGATGTCGATCTGCACCGCTCTGGCCTGGCCGGGCGGCGGATAGAACTCCGTCCACGGGTCATTGGAACCGATGATCAGCAAGGTGTCGCAGTTCTCCATCAATTCGGCGCTGCACAAGGTGCCCAGATGCCCCATCACCCCGGTATGCCAGGGGGCCCCTTCGTCGAGCACGGGTTTACCGAGCAGTGAGCATGTGAGGCCCGCCCCGAGCACGTCGACGAGCTCGGTGACCTCTGCGACGGCGTCCGCCGCGCCACGTCCCAAGAGGATCGCCACCTTCTCGCCGGCATTGAGGATGTCGGCGGCCTGGGCCAGGTCGTCTTGCCCGGGAGTCCCGGGCCGGGGCCGGCCGACCACGGGTGCTGACGGAACGATCCCATGGGTGTGTTCGAGTTGTTCGGGCATCTCTTCCTGCTGCACGTCGTGCGGAACGATCAGACAGGTCGGTGTCGACGTGGCGATCGCGGTGCGCATGGCGTTGTCCACGGCCATTTGTACCTGTTCCGGCGACGAAACCGTCTGCACGTATTGGCCGCAGACGTCCTTGAACAAGACCTGGAGATCAACCTCCTGCAGGTAGCCGCTGCCCAGGGCGGTGGAGACCACCTGGCCCACGATGGCCACCACGGGCCGACGATCCAGTTTCGCGTCGTACAGTCCCGCCAGCAGGTGGATGGCTCCTGGCCCCTGAGTGGCCACGCAAACGCCCACGCGGCCAGTGTATTTCGCGTGCCCACAGGCTGCGAAGGCGGCGAGTTCTTCATGTCGGGTGGACACGAACTCCGGCTCCTGCGCCCGCTGGAAGGCGCCCAGGATCGGGTTGATCCCGTCCCCGGCGTAGCCGAATACTCGTTCGATGCCCCAGTCGCGCAGTCGCTTCACGATCGCGTCAGATACCAGATCAGTCATCGCGGAGACCTACCCGAATACCGGGCGGTCAACCAGATGGCAACGAGGCGCGGATTGGCGCGAGTGCCGCACGGAACGGGCCGCTTACGTCCTGGAGGCGACCCTCTCGGCCATGGTCCGATAGCGGAAGGCGCAGTGAGGCAATGGTTTCGGTACTCGGCGAAATGCCGACGGGTGGTCGCCCACGGGGTCGCCGGGGCGCGCTCACGCGCCTGGGAGTAGTGTAGATTCATAGTGCAGCATTCCGGTCAGTGAGGTGACGGAGCGCAAAGGCTGCGAGGTGGCGCTCAGGCGCCGGCGGTTGAGTTTTGATGCCTTCCGCCCCACCGTCGTTTCACCCTTCATTCCGCGTTAGCTCCTACGATGTGCAGCTACGATCGGCCCGAGTGTGTCACTGCTCTTTCGCCCCGGAGATGAAGAGGCTCGACTCTAACGTTTAGGTTATTTACAAATGGACAGTGATCAACGCGAGTCTGCGTTCACCTGGCAGGGGCGGCGCGAGCTGGTCGGCCGGATACATGAACAGGTCGACGAGCTGGTGGCAGCTCGTGACCAGATGGAACAACTGGTAGGGGCCATCGTCGCGATCGGTTCCGATCTGGACCTCGATGTGACGCTGCACCGCATCGTCAACGCCGCGATGGAGCTGTGTGATGCCCGCTACGGCGCGCTGGCTGTGCGTGGGTCCGACGGTGCCTTGGTCTCTTTCATCCCCGCGGGAATCAACGAGGACACTGCGCAGCGGCTCAGCGATCTGCCGGTAGGTGAGGGTCTGCGCGTCGATGATCTGCATGCTCATACTCCCAATGGACTGTCGGCGCAGGATCCGCCGATGCGGGCTCTTCTCGGACTGCCAATAACAGTGCGGGGAGCGAACTTCGGGAATCTCTACCTGGTCGACGATCGGCCCGGCAGGGTGTTCTCCGCTTCCCATGAGGCCGCCGTCCGGGCCTTGGCGACGGCGGCAGCAGCAGCTATCGACAATGCGCGACTCTTCGAGCGGGAACGGGAGTCGGCGAAATGGACGAAGGCCAGTCGCGAGATCACCACCGCGCTACTGTCCGGCGACCCCCAGACCGGGCCGTTGCAGCTCATTGTGAACCGGGCGCTGGAGTTGGCCGATGCCGAGCAGGCCATCTTGCTGGTGCCGCAGGAACCCGATCTGCCCACCAATGACGTCGACACCCTTGTGGTGGCGGCCACGGCAGGACGGTACGCCTCCGAGGTGATCGGCCGCCAAGTCCCGATGGACGGATCCACCACCGGCGGCGTCGCGCGTCGCGGGCTGCCCCTGATCACCGACTCATTCCAATATCCGATCGAGGGATTCACCAATGTGGGTGAACGATCGGCCATCGTGATGCCCCTGATTGCCGACGACACCGTGCTCGGCGTGATTGCCGTCGCGCGTCGTCCCCTGCAGCCGCCTTTCGGCGACGATTACCTGGAGCTGGTCAGCGACTTCGCGGCCCATGCTGCCATTGCCCTGGCGCTGGCGGCAGGCCGCGAACATGCGCTCAACCAGGAACTCGCCGAAGCCGACACCCTGGGTGACGCCCTGAACGCAGCGGCGGAGGAACTGCGCCGGCTGTGGCGGGCACGCCGTGTTCTCGCTGTCACCTTTCCGTCGCACGGCTCCTCAGCGGGAGCGGTACCAGAAGTTGTGTCGGTCGGTGAGGCCGGGCAGTGGGCTGATCTGCCGCCCAGCACCCGGCAAATGCTCACCGCACTTCGCGACGGCGACCTGCTCAGCCCCAACACCACGCTGGCCGGCACGGCAGGGATCGCGTTGCAGCATCCCGAAGGCGTGCTTGTCGTCTGGATCGATCTGGCCGAGCAACGGCCGTTCACCCTCGAGGACCAGACGTTGCTCACCGTGCTGGCGGGCCGCCTCGGCCAGGGTCTGCAGCGGGTGCACCAAGTTGACCAGCAGCGCGAAACGGCACTGGCGCTGCAACACGCAATCCTCGGCCCGGCTCAGCTGCCGCAAGGGTTCGCCGTGCGCTATCAGGCCGCCAGCCGGCCCCTGCAGGTGGGCGGTGACTGGTACGACGTCGTGGAGTTGGAGGACGGGCGTATCGCGTTGATCGTCGGCGACTGCGTGGGGCACGGTCTGATCGCCGCCACCGTGATGGGCCAGGTGCGCAGCGCCTGCCGGGCGCTGTTGTTCGGCAACCCCAGTCCCGGCGCCGCTCTGGCCGGGATGGACCGCTTTGCTGCACGGTTGCCAGGCGCCCAATGCACCACCGTCGTGTGTGCCGTGCTCAACCCCGACACCGGTGAACTGGTGTACTCGAGCGCCGGACACCCGCCGCCCATTCTGGTCCACGCCGATGGAACCACCCAGTTGCTCGACGAGGGCCACACCATTGCTCTGGGCATACGAGCCGACTGGCCGCGTCCCGAAGCCCACGTGACCATCCCGGTGGGCGCAACCCTGCTGCTCTACAGCGACGGTCTGGTCGAACGCCGCCGTGTTGCGCTGGAGGACGGCATCTCCCGCGCCGCCGCCCTGGTCAAGGACCTCCGCGTCTCCGCATTAGATGAATCGGCGGACCAGATCATGGCCGGTTTGGCGCCGAGTTACGGGTACCAGGACGACGTTGTTCTCCTGCTCTACCGCCACCCCGGCCCGCTCGAGTTGGTTTTTCCCGCGCATGTCAGCCAGCTGGCCCCTACGCGGACGGCGTTGCGTCGCTGGTTGACCCGAGCCCGGATGAGCCCCAGCCAGGCGATGGACGTGCTGGTCTCGGCTGGAGAAGCCGTCGCCAATGCCATCGAGCACGGCCATCGCGATAACCCGGAGGGCATCATCAGCCTGTCTGCGACAGCACTGGACGACAAGGTCCAATTGACCATCACTGACACCGGTTCGTGGAAACCTCAGCAACCGATCCCAGATGCTCATCGCGGCCGGGGCATCACACTCATGCGAGGGCTCATGCAGGAAGTTGCCATCAACCCGGAGACCACCGGGACCACCGTTCGTATATCCGCGAGGATCAGCTGATGTCCACGTCGCTCACTCTTGACACCGCTCAACGCAGCGGCGGGATACTCATCCTGATTGCTGGGGGAGAGATCGATCTCAGCAACATCGAGGCGTTCAAGGAGGCCCTCTCGACCGCAGTCTCGCAGGCCGCCAGCAGCGGCGCTTCGCTTGTTGTCGACCTCAGCGCCGTGGAGTATCTGGACAGCGCCGCCATCAACGTCCTGTGTGCCCAGGCTGAAGTCATCACGGATCTGATCGCCAACCCGCTGCTGATGTCCACCTTCACCATCAGCGGTCTGGCCGAACTGGTTGCGGTCGCACCGGCATCGCCCACCAGCGGAGCCTGACCCGCCGCCCGGGTCAGAGCCCGTGGTCGGCTTTGATGAACTGGGCCGCGCGCTCGCCGATCACCACGCAGGGAGCCATCGTGTTGGCGCTGGTGATGCGCGGCATGATCGACGCGTCGGCCACCCGGAGGCCGTCGCACCCGAAGACTCTGAGACGGCCATCGACCACTGACATCGCGTCGCGGCCCATCTTGGCCGTCCCGCACTCGTGCCAGTACGTCGTCACCGCATCACGCAGATAGTTCTCCAGGTCGGCACCGCCAAGATCGCCGGGCATCACCTCCCGCTGGACGAACGGCCGAAGCGGTGTCGAGTTGCCGATTTCGCGCAGCGTTTCCACGCAGGCGAAAGCCAGTTTCAGATCGTCAGGGTCCGTCAGCGCGTTCGCCTCGATCCGGACAGGATCCCCCGGGTGGGGCCCGGACAACCGCACCCGGCCTCGACTCCTGGGATGCGTGGGCGCGCCGAACAGAATCCAGCTGTTGTCCGGCAGCCCGAATCGAGCCGCGGTCTCCCGCGTCGACTTCGGAAACGGACCCAGGCAGGCAAACAGGTCCGGCCCATCGACACCGGCGGTTCCGGTGTCCCAGAACATCGTCGCCCCGACCTGTGTGCTGATTTCCACCGAATCCGGGAACTGCCAGACGCAGTCGTAACCGAAGTGGTCCTGGAAATTGTGTCCCACCCCCGGCAGGTTGACGACGACATCGATTCCCGCGCTGCGTAATTCGGCTGCGTCACCAATGCCGCTCTGCATCAGGACTTTCGGCGTGTGGATTGCGCCGAGCGAGAGCACCACCTCGGTGTTCGCAGTGACCCGGTGCAGACCACCCTGCACCATGACCTCGACCCCCGCGGCGCGAGTGCCCTCGAAGAGGATCCGTGTCACCAGCGCGTGCGGCACCACGGTCAGGTTTGGTTGCCGCAGCTTGGGGGCGATATATGAGCCGAACACCGAGAGTCGTTTCCCGGCACGGGAACGCATGTCGGTAGGGGCCGCACCTCGATTCTGTTCCATGAGTCGGCCGTTCGGACTGCGATGAGTAGGGATGCCGAGATCCCGTGCGGCATGCAGAGTTGCCGCGACCAGTGGGTGCGGATCGGGTGCGGGTTGCACGAACACCGGTCCGCGGGTCCCGCGGTACGTCGGCTCGTCCGGACCGTGCCAATCTTCGATCTGCCGATAGAGTTCCAGCACGGAGTCGTAGCCCCAGGCGGGCTCGCCGGATTCCGAGGCGAAATGATCCCAGTCATGTCGGTGCCCGCGCGCCCAGATCATCAAGTTGACACTCGATCCGCCGCCGAGGACCTTGCCCATCGAGAATGGGATCGCCCGGCCGTTGGCCGACTGATCGGGCTCTGACTGGAAGTTCCAGTCGCGTTCGCTGCCGAGGTTCTGCGGCCACTGGGTGGCTTCGGTCACCGCGGGTACCTCATCGCTGCCCCCGGCTTCCAGCAGCAAGACGGTCAGGGCCGGGTCCTCGGCGAGCCGGCCGGCCACCACCGACCCCGAGGACCCTGCACCGCAGACAATGACGTCATAGTTCGGTTTCATGCGCCCTCCGGCAGTCTGAGTATGGGTAGATGTACCCAAGTTAGGTTCGTCGCGGGCGGAATTTGCGCTTGGTCGGGGGATTGCCAGGACGGGCACAGCACTCTGTGCGACAACGAGAGGGTTGGGTCACATCGGAATCGGGAGGGTGTCTTAGATAACCTATGTTTTCGTTGTCATCTGTCTACGAAGCTCGCTAAGCTCCTGGAATGGCAGCACGCGCGCACAGCACTGACCCCCGCGCCGAACGGGTGCGGTGTCAGCTCCAAGACGCGGCATTGCAGCTCGCCGGGGAGGGCCCGGTCGACGGGTTGACCGTGGGTGCCATCGCACGCCGGGCCTCGGTCAGCCGACAGGCGTTCTACCAGCACTTCGACGATCGTGACGATGCCGTCGGTGCCGCCGTCGCGGCTGCCTTCGCGACCGCTACCGCCGGAATCGGGGCCGACCCGGCCGACCACATCCTGGCGTTGTTCGACTTCGTCGCGCGGCACCGCGCCATCTACCGAAACATCGTGCCCAGCACGGTCTCGTCGCGCGCGGCATCGGCCTTTCGCGCCGAACTGGCGCCGGCATGCCGGGAGATCGCCGCGCAGGCGACCACCAGCACCGCCGTCACGACTGACCAGATTCAACGGTTCCTCGTCGGCGGGTTCATGGAAGTCCTGAGGAGCTGGATGGAAGACCCCAACCCGGGTGACCTGCACGTCAGCGGCCGACAGGCACTCGACACCGTGGCAGCTCTGCTGGGCATCCGCCGTGCCGTAGCACCCGCCTGAGATCCGAACCTCTTCCAGCGCTTTCCCGTACGAGAAAGGGATTCACCATGGGCAGACACTCTGCTGGTGGCACCACATCAGTCCTCGACCGCAGCGTCCCCGCAGCGTCAGACACCCGACTTCCCGCGACACCGTCCCAACTGCGGATGACGGCTTTTGCGATGATCGGTCTGGCCTTGTTCGTCGTGGCGATGGTGGCCAGTTACTCCGGTGCATTCGCCAACCCGACCTTGCACCGCCTCGAGGTTGCGGTGGTGGGCAGTGACCAGGCCGTGAACGCCCTGGCGGAACAGGAAGCGTTGCGAGTCAATCGAGTTGACGATGATGATGCGGCTCGTCAGGCCGTCTACGAGCGTCGAGCAGATACCGCTTTTGTGATCACGCCGGCCGGTGAGCTGAAAATCTATATCGCGGGGGGTGGGGGCCGAAGTGTGGCCACCGCGGCGGAGAAGGTCGGACAGGCGGCCGCCGCCCAGTTGCATTTGCGGCCCGTGGTCGACGACATCGCCCCCACGGCCTCCGGAAATCCCTCGGGCACAGTGGAATTCTATGCGGTGATCTTCCTGTCCATCGGTGCGTCAGGTGGCGCCGCAGCGTTCAACATGATCATCGGAAAGGTGGGTACCCTTGCCCGATTCGCCTGGCGCACCCTGACGTTGCTCGGGTACTCGGCACTGCTTGCCGCCGCTGTGACGGTGTATGTCCACGCGGTTCTCGACACCGACCTGGGTCACCAGTGGCAGATGTTCGCAGCGCTGTGGCTCTACGCGCTGGCTGTTGCGGGGGCCATCACCGGACTGGGGGCCGCGGCCGGCACCATAGCTTCGGTCGTGCTGACGCTGTTCCTGGTCATCGTCGGTAACGCCGCCGCCGCCGGACCCGTCGGGCGGCCCCTGCTGTCCGGCTTCTACGCGACCCTCAATGAGGTGGTGCCGCAAGGCTCCGGGGTATCGCTATTGCGCAGTATCGAATACTTCGGCGGCAACGGCTCTTTCGCGGCCATCGCGACGCTGCTGGTGTGGGGTGCGGCGGGACTGGCGCTGGCGGTGGTGGCATTTCTCCGATCGCGGATCGCCGAAAGGTCTTGATTCTTCGGCCCCCGGCGATTTCGATCGGCCATTCACGGGTATGTGAGCGCCATGAATGTTCATGGCGTCTTGCGTGCCGCTGAAGCGGCCAGTGTCTTCGACGGTCCGGCCGAGCGGAGTGCCCAGCTCGTCGAGCGTCTCCCCGGCCGTCGTTGGAAGGCTGCGCTGCGCGGATCGTGGCTGGGGCACCCGGTACATCCACTGCTGGTGACGGTGCCAATCGGTGCGTGGGTGGGCTCGGCCGTGTTCAGCCTGGGCTTCGACGACCACAAGACAGCGCGACGACTGCTGGGCATCGGGCTGGCGGCGACACCGCCGACGGTTCTGACCGGCGTTGTCGATCTCGCCTTGCTGCACCGCGAGCAACGGCGCGTCGGAATGCTGCATGCTCTCCTGAACACCTGCGGAATTGCTCTGATCGCCCTGGCCTTCCGACGCTACGGCCGCGAACAGCACCGGTCTGCCACCGTGTACAGCTTGGTGGGCTTGTTGTTCATCGGTGCCGGTGGAGCACTCGGTGGCCACCTTTCCTACGCGCAGGGCGCGGGCGTGCATCGGTGGGAACGGGCGCGCGGAGTCGGTGATCTCATCGACTACGCAAGGGGTCACGCGGCCTGATCTACGAGATTCCGGTTCAGGGGGATTCGGCCGGGTACGCACCCAACGATCTCTTTGATGAAGAGTACGAGGAGCACGCCAGCGCGCTGTGATACCTGTCGGACGGTGCTGATGCCGACAAGGGCCGGTGGATCGGCCCGTTGCCGGACGGTCGCCACACGGGTCGGTTCCTGGCCGATGCTGGAGGACGCCATCGACCCCGACAAGCCCTGACAGCGTGACCACGCGTTCGCCAAGCGGAAAATCACCGATCGTCAGGCCCCGGAACTGAGCTCAGCGGCCTTTGCCCTGGCATACGCCGCGTCGAGTACCGCATACGCGGCTTCCTCGATAGCGACCTGGACAAAGTCGATGGCATCGAGGGCATAGGCCTCGGCCCGGTCGGCCTCTTTCTCGGCCGACTTCAGGTCGTGTTCGGCTTTCCTTTCTTGGATTTCGGCGCGCACCTGGGCGACATGGGTCTGCCATTTGCCGCGGATCTCCTGCCATTCCGAGGCAGCCTTCTCGCGGGCGTTCTCGGACTTGTCCTTGAACTGCCCGGCGGCGGCGCTCGCCTTGTCCCGGGCGACGGCGACGGTGGACTCGAGCTGCTGCTTGGTCTCGTGGTTGGCCGACCTGATCTCGTCCGCGGCCGCCTTCGCCCGGTCGGAGATCTTGTCGAACTGCTCGCTGAGATCGGTGTGTGCCACAAAAGTCCCCTTCTCAAAGCTACGGTCGGCTCTTGCTCCCCTGTACTCGATCGTCCGCGTGGGCTGTTGACCGGTCACTGTTCAGCGGGACACGATGTCCGGCCAAAGATTAGACGCGGCGACAACCAGGAAGTGAGTGCACTGTGAGCGCCGCGGCTGGTTACTTGAGGCGGCGGTGTACTTCCAAGGCCAGGCACATCTCTGCGACATCTCGCGGCCGGGACAACGAGCGGCCGGTACATTGCTCGATCCGGTGCAGCCGGTATCTCACGGTGTTGGGGTGGCAGAACAACAATTCGCCCGCCACGCGAAGCGAACCGTCGTTTTCCAGCCACACCCGGAAGGTGTCGAACAGGACATCCCGCTCGTCTTCGGACATCTCTGCAAACGAATCCAGCGTGGGGGCAACAACTTTGGCCAGTACCTCAGGCGCGCTGACGGCCGCAGTCGCCAGGATGGAGCCGTCGAACCGGGACACCAGTTCGCCGGGTTCGGATTGGCCGCGCAGCATCACTCGTGCGTAGCGCAGTGCCTGGGCGGTATCGCGCAGTTCATCGAACTGCGCGCTGACACCGACGCGCGCTGCCGCCACCCGGTTCAACAGGGCCAGCACGTCGTCGAAGTGTTTCTCGGACTTGAGGTGCACGATGCCCACCTGAACATCCGGCAGGGTCCGCCACGCGGAGAACACATCCAGGCTCCGGAGCTTCGACTGAATTCCCGGCAGGGGTTCGGCTCCCGCCACGGTCATGTCCGTGGCGACGACGACGTAGGGCCCACCGGTCGGCAGCCGAAGGTGGTCAGCCACTTCCCACAGACTCCACCGTTCCAGCACCCGGCCGTGGAGCAGCGCGTCTATCAGCGCGGAGCGCTCCGATTCATCTCGCGACAGCCGGCGCGCCTGCTCGTCGCGGTACCCGGCGGCCATCGCCGAGGTGAAGATGTCTTGAGCGACGAAGACGTGGCTGGTCAGGATCCGCAGTGCGGCACCACCGTTGAAGGTTCTGCCCGCTATCTCTTGGGCATCCACCTCGTGAAGGACGGCCTCCCACATCTGGTGAAAGCCAACGCGATAGACCTCCATCACCACCGCCAGTGGTACACCTTCGCGGGCGCGGTCGACTCCGACGCGTTCGGCTACCGACGGATCGAACTCCTCGTCCGCTGCGATCGCGCTCAAGACCGCGCGCACATGTGCTTCACAGATGGACGCCACGACGCTGAACGGAGCCGGCGCGGTGGCCTGGTAGAACTCGACGTCATTGCTGATCACACCCGCAACGTGCACCGAGATGTCCGCGACGCGGTGCTCGAGCGCGGACGCAACCTCGGCTACCTCGTCCCGGACGCCCGAGCCGTGGGGGGCCCTGGCGCTTCGCGGAGGAGGCACGAGCTGGTCCACCGGACAACCTCGTTAGTCGGGCGCTCCCGGACCAGCGTTGCTGGCAACGACAGGCACCGCCACCTCGTTGCGTCGACGAAACGGCACGGTCCACGGCGGATCGTAGAACCAGGCCACCGGGTCACCCTCGGGGCGAAACTCGCTGTCGCGCAGAGTATCGAGAAGCTCCTCGGTTTTTGCGGCGACGGCCTGGTTGCTGCGATCGCCGGTGAAGCGCAACACCGCATATGTTTCGCCGGGCACCTCGACGAGGGTCACCAGACCGTCGTTGGGCTCGGGCAGGGTGTCCATCGACCACTTCGAGGGCATGAAGAACCGGATCACCGAATTCCCGTCGGTGGTCCGCGTTTGCGCCACCGGCGCCGTCATGGCGATCTCGTCGTTCTGCTGTGCGACCGGGGCCGTCATCGCGATCTTCGTCTGCCGATGATTGCCCCCGAAGATGTAGCCGGCGAGGCGCCGGAACCCTTCACTGCGCGCGTCGTCCCCGTTGCCGGTGACAGCGGTCTGGGCTGCCACGCGCGGGCCGTACCGCCGGATCTCGACATCGCCGAGGCGGGACTGCACCACGAAGTGCGGTTCTTCGGTACCGAGGCGGATACCTACGATGCCCCCCACACCTTCGACGACTTGAACGGCAGCACCGGCGATCTTCGTCAACATGACCGAAGAGGTACCCGGTGGCAGGCTGATGTATCAGCAGCAGCCCGGCTTGGTGTGTTCGGCCAGGTGAGCGTGTTCGGCGTTGTCGGTGCCGCCCACCGCCGCCAGGAAAACGTCGAGGTCGACGCGTTGCCCGCCCAGCCAGGTGCCTCGCACCTGAGCGGTATCGGCCAGCTTGTCGGGGTGGACGTCGTACGGGTCGGCGGTGAGTTCGACGAAGTCAGCCAGTTTGCCCACGGTGATGGACCCGACCAGATGGTCGCGGCGCAGGGTGCGGGCGGCGTTGATGGTCTGCGCGCGCAGGGCCTCGTCGAGCGTCATGGCCTGGTCGGGGCCGTGTACCTGCCCGGACCGGGTGCGTCTCGACGCGGCGGTGGCGACGTTGATCACCGGCGTCGGCGGCGACACTGACCCGTCGTTGTGCAGCGACACGCACGCGCCGGAGGCGACCGCATCCGCGAACGCTGCCCACTGGCTGCCGTGGTCGTGGTCGAAGATCTGTCCGTCGAGCAGATCGCCCCAGTAGTAGTACTGGAACGGTGACATCGACACGTGCACCCCCAACCGGGCGGCGCGGTCGAAATGGCGCCGGGTGCCGGCTCCGGCGTGCTCGATCCGCCAGCGGTGATCGGTGCCCAGCAGCCCGTGGCGCGTCAGCGCACCCTCGTAGGCGTCCAACGCCAGATCCAGTGCCAGGTCACCATTGGCGTGGAATGCCATCTGCCAACCGGCGGGAGCCGCGGTGTCGAGGATGGCGTCCAGCTGGGCCGGCGTGTAATTCATGGACTCCAGGCTGCCGGCGACCGCGGGATCGATGCCCGCGGTGCGAGTGGCCTCGGTGTCCAGGTAGGGAAATGAGATCGCGATATTGCCGACCCACGGGGAGCCATCGGTCCACAGCTTCACTCCGGCCTTGTGTAGCAAGGTGTCCGGCGCGGTGAAGGTCTCCGGCTCAGAGTAGGTACCGGTGGTCGACATCTCCCACATGCTCACCCGTAGCGGACAGGACGTCGCCGCGGCCAGGGCTTCATACCCGGCGCGGAACTTCGGGTCGTAGGTCATATCGGAGGTCGACGTGTAGCCGCCGCGCGACATCAACGCGTAATAGCGCGCCGCCGACAGCAACGGATCACCCATCTGTGCGAGCAGCGGGCCGGTGACGGCCACCAACACCGGCAGTTCGAAGCCCTGTCCGTTGAGGCTGCCATCGGCATTGCGTCCGTAGTGCGCGGCCACCGGGTCCGCAGGCGGTGTGACATCCCAGCCGTTCTGCTTGATCAGGGCACTGCTGAAATACACCCCGTGTCCGGAGTTGTCGGTGACCACCGTGACCCGGTCACCGAAGATCTCGTCCAACTCGCGTGCCGTCGGCGACGGGTGCCGGTGCAGCAGCGCGTCGAAACCTGCGAACCACAACGGCGTACCCGGCTCGCTGCCGGCGATGGCCTCGGCGAACACCGCCTGGACGTCAGCCCAGGTCGGTGCGTCCCACGGTGCGATGGATCGTGCCGGTGGCTGGGTGGCGATCCCACTGACCAACGGATGTCCGTGTGGCTCAATGAAACCCGGCAGCAGCGCGGCGGCGCCGGTGTCGACGAGCTGCGCCGCGGGCAGGGCGGCGACACAGTGCGCAACCGATCCCACGGCGACGATGCTGCCGTCAGAGACGGCGACGGCCTCGGCGCGGGGTAAATCGTCGTCCATCGTGATCACGGTGGCGGCGGTGAGGACGCGATCAGGCATGCGCTCAGCGTGTCAGATGCACGCTCAGCGTCGCCGGCCGTATCGGTTGGCGAGCTTGTCCTCGACGCTGACCGGCGATGCCGGGGCGCCATCGGAATCGACGGCAGCCCTGGAGAGCTCCCGCTCGCGGCGGCGCGCCTTGACCTCGGCATAAACGAAGTAGCCCAAACCGATCGGGGCGATGATGCCGAATGCGATCCACTGGATGCCGTAAGACAGGAACGGCCCGGCATCGAGGTGAGGCAGCGGAATCACACTGAGAACGCCGGGCTGGTCCTCGATCAGCTGCAGGTACGAGCCGGTCAATGGGGTGTCGGTCAGTGCGGATACCTGCCGGGTGTCAATCGCATAGACCTGCTGGTAGCCGTCCTGGGTGAACGGCTCCTTGCCGGGCGGGGCGGTCTCGGAGTCCCGTAGTCGCGCCGTGATGGTGAGCTGGCCCGGCGGCAGCGCGGCGATCTCCGGTGGTTTGGACCCGGCTTCCGGGCGGACATAGCCGCGGTCGACCAGCACCACCGGGCCGCCGTCGACGGCGAACGGCACCAGCACCTCGAAGGCCGGCTCACCCTCGATGACCCGGAGCCGCGCCAGCAGCTGGTGCTCGGGAAGGTATCTGCCGGTGGCGGTGACCTCCCGCCATTGCTCATCCGGAGCCGACGAATCCTGCTGTGGTAGGACATCTTTCACAGGCATCGGCTCAGCGTGCAGCGCCGCGTTGATCTGGTTGTTCTCGCGGGAAGTCTGAGTGTTCTTGCCGAGCTGCCAGGGCGCCAGCACCGTGAAGCACAAGTAGGCGAACGCGCCTACGACCACCGCCATGGCCAGCCATTGCAGCTTGAACAAAAACGCCCAGCGCCTCATGGCCGGTCAGCTCCGTCGACCAGTCGGTCGTCCACCCAGGCGTGCAGCCCGGGCAGCGCGGCCTCGATCACCGTGAAGACGTCCTCGAAGTCCGTGTGGTTGCCGTAGTAAGGGTCCTCCACGTCGAGCGCGTGGGCGGCCGACCGGGGGTCGAACGAGCGCAGCATCCGGACCCGGTGGGGTTCGGCCCCGAGTTGGGTCAGCAGCCGCATGTGGTTGCGCCCGAGAGCGACCAGCAGGTCGGCGGCGAGGTGGTCGTCGCCGACCTGGGAGGCAACATGGTCGGTGGGATAGCCGCGGTCCCGGAGTACCCGGTTGGCACGGCTGTCGGCGGCGTCACCGACGTGCCAGCCACCCGTTCCGGCGCTGGTGACCCGAACCCGGTCCGAAAGCCCCCGCTGGTCGATCTGATGGGCGAACATCTTCTCTGCCATCGGCGAGCGACAGATGTTGCCGGAGCAGACGAACGTCACATGCAGTCGGTCAGCCACAGGTTGATCAGGCACCGAGCACCTCCCGTAGCGCTGCCACGTCATCGACGTGGGTGGCCACCAGGTCAGAACCCTGGAAATCCTCCCGGCCGTACCCCCACCCGACGACCACGGTGTCGATGCCGTGGGCGGCGGCGCCCTGGACATCGTGGCTACGGTCACCGACCATGAGCACCCGCTCCGGCAGCGGCGACAGCTGCGCCAGCGCATGCGCCACGACGTCGGCCTTCTCCGCGCGGGTGCCGTCGGAGCTGGCCCCGGCGATCACCTCGAAGTAACCGTCGAGCCCGAAGTGTTCAAGGATGCGGCGGGCAGTGGTTTCTGCTTTGGAGGTGGCCACGGCCAGGCGCACCCCGCGTGCCTTCAGGTCCGCCAGCAGATCCTCGATGCCGTCGAACACGCTGTTCATCGACCACCCGCGGGAGGTGTACTCGGCGCGGTAGGCGGCCAGTGCGTCGTCGGCACGATCAGCGAGCCCCATCGAGTGCAGCGTCCTGGCCATCGGGGGCCCACAATCCGGCGCGCCAGGTCCCCATCTGTGATGTCCGCGTCCACCTCAGCGCCGACCGCCGCCAGAGCGTGCCGGAAGCAGGCGACGATTCCCACAGCGGAATCGGTGAGGGTGCCGTCGAGGTCGAACAGCACCAGCTGCGGGTGTTGGGTCATCAGCGCTGTCTGGACGGGTTCTGCCACGCTGCCATTGTCCCCGATGAACCGACCACTACTGTTTCGAGTGTGATCAATGTCGGGATTCGCCTATGAGCGTGCGTCTCGGCGACGTCATCGACGTGCTGGATGCCGCCTATCCGCAGGAGCTCGCGGAGGCGTGGGACTCCGTCGGCCTCGTATGTGGCGACCCCGACGAGGCCGTCACGTCGGTGACGATCGCCGTCGACGCCACCCCGGCCGTCGTCGACCAGGTGCCCGACGGTGGGTTGCTGCTGGCGCACCACCCGCTGCTGCTGCGCGGGGTCGACACCGTGGCTGCGAGCACCCCCAAGGGTGCGTTGATCCACCGCCTGCTGCGAACGCGACGGGCACTGTTCACCGCACACACCAACGCCGACGCGGCCGCTCCGGGGGTGTCCGATGCACTGGCCGAGACGCTCGGGCTGACCGTCAAGGACGTGTTGGATCCGGCGCCCGCCGGGCCCGATCTGGACAAGTGGGTGTTCTTCGTTCCGCCGGAGAACGCCGAGGCGGTGCGTGCCGCGGTGTTCGCCGCCGGGGCCGGGGAGATCGGCGACTACTCGCAGTGCAGCTGGTCGGTGACGGGCACCGGGCAGTTCCTGCCGCACCAGGGCGCCAGACCCGCAATCGGCACGGTCGGCACCGTCGAGCGATTGTCCGAAGACCGCATCGAGGTGATCGCGCCTGCGCAGGTGCGGGCCCGGGTGCTGAGCGCGATGCGCGCCGCGCATCCGTACGAGGAGCCCGCGTTCGACCTGTTGGCATTGGCGCCGCTGCCGGCGCAGGTCGGCATCGGACGCATCGCGACGCTGCCACGGCCCGAACCGCTCGCGGCATTTGTGCAGCGGGTGGGGCAGCGGCTGCCGGCCACGGCGTGGGGAGTGCGCGCTGCCGGCAATCCGGCGGCTGAGGTGTCGCGAGTCGCGTTGTGCGGCGGGGCCGGGGATTCGCTGCTCGACCGGGTGGCCCGCGCCGACGTGCAGGCCTACGTCACCGCCGATCTGCGGCACCACCCCGCCGATGAGCACCGCCGCGGCTCCGAGGTGGCGCTCATCGACGTTGCACACTGGGCCAGTGAACAGCCCTGGTGTCACCAAGCCGCGGCGCTGTTGCGTGACCGTTTCGGGACGCAGCTGCCGGTGCAGGTCAGTGACATCCGCACCGACCCTTGGAATTTGAGCCATCTGGACTCGCGTCCGGAAGAGGAACAGGTATGAAAGCCGAAGTATCACACCAACGTTTGCTTCTCGAACTCACCGCGCTGGACGCGGAGCTGAGCCGTATCGCGCACCGCTCCAAAACTCTGGCCGAGCAGAAGCGCTTCGATGAGCTGCAGGCAGAGCAGCGCGCGGCCCAGGATCGGTTGGCGGTGCTGCAGATCGCGGTGGAGGATCTCGACGGGCAGGTCAGCCGCTTCGAATCCGAGATCGACGGGGTGCGCCAGCGCGAGGACCGGGACCGGAGCCTGCTCGAGTCGGGAACCGTCAACCCCAAGCAGCTCGCCGAAATACAGCACGAACTCGAAACTCTGGAGCGGCGCCAGGCGTCGTTGGAGGATTCGGTGCTGGAGGTGATGGAGCGCCGCGAGGAGCTGGTCAACCAACAGGCCGTTGAGCAGATCGAGATCGACCGGCTCAACGGCGAGGTGGCCACCGCAGCCCAGGCCCGCGATATCGCACTCGCCGAGATCGAGCAGACCCGCTCGGTGGCGGGTATCCGGCGCACCGAGCTGGCCCAGACCATCAGCGCCGATCTGGTGGCGGTCTACGAGCGGCAGCGGACTTCGACCGGCGTCGGCGCGGGACTGCTGCAGGGCCGCCGCTGCGGCGCGTGCCGGATCGAGATCGACCGCGGGCAGTCGGCGCAGATCACCGCCGCACCCGAGGACGATGTGGTGCGTTGCCCCGAATGTGGGGCGATTCTGTTGCGGTTCACCGGGATCGGCTCATGAAGGTTGTCATCGAAGCCGACGGCGGCTCGCGGGGCAATCCGGGTCCGGCCGGGTTCGGAGCGGTGGTGTTCACCGCGGACCACCGCACTGTGCTCGCCGAGAGCAAGCAGGCGATCGGGCGCACCACCAACAACGTGGCCGAATACCGCGGGCTGATCGCCGGGTTGACCGAGGCCGCCAGCCTCGGCGCCACCGAGGTGGCCGTGCAGATGGACTCCAAACTCGTCGTCGAGCAGATGTCCGGTCGTTGGAAGGTCAAGAACGCCGACCTGGCGGTACTGCACCGGCAGGCGCGTGAGCTGGCGTCGGGCTTCGACAACATCACCTACCGGTGGATTCCGCGTGCCCAGAACTCGCACGCGGACCGGTTGGCCAACGAGGCCATGGATGCCGCGGCGACGATCCCCGACGGGTCCGTTCCCGCCGCCCGACCCGAATCGGAATCCACTGCGGTAGCGACCAACCCGGCCGGTTGGACCGGCGCGAGCGGTGAACCGACACGAATGCTGCTGTTGCGGCACGGGCAGACCGAATTATCGGTTGAGCGGCGCTATTCCGGTCGCGGTAACCCGGCGCTGACGGAGTTGGGCCGGCGGCAGGCCGACGCCGCGGCGGCCTATCTGGCGGCCAGGGGCGGGATATCGGCGGTGGTCACCTCACCGCTGCAGCGTGCCTACGACACCGCCGCGGCAGCGGCGAAAGCTTTGGGCCTCGATGTCACCGTCGACGACGACCTGATCGAGACGGACTTCGGCGGCTGGGAGGGGTTGACCTTCGCCGAGGCCTCGGCGAAGGACCCGGATCTGCACGGCCGCTGGCTGCGCGACACCAGTGTCGACCCGCCCGGCGGCGAGAGCTTCGACACCGTCCACACCCGGGTGCGTCGCGCCCGCACCCGGATCATCTCCGAGTACGGCGGATCGACGGTGCTGGTCGTTTCCCATGTGACACCGATCAAGACGATGCTGCGGATGGCGCTCGATGCCGGCCCCGGCATCCTGTATCGACTGCACCTGGACCTGGCGTCGTTGTCGATCGCCGAGTTCTATCCCGACGGCGTGGCTTCGGTGCGGCTGGTGAACCAGACGGCTTACCTGTAAGGAATTTCGTCGACGACGGGTAACTCACCCCGGCGCGCGGCGGTGGAGATCGAGTCACCGTCGATCTTCTGGTTGTGGGCGCTGGCACGGGTATGGCTGCGGCTCTGGCTGCCCGCGAACGGGGGTTGTCGGTGCTGATCATCGAGAAGTCGTCCTTTGTCGGCGGTTCCACCGCGCGGTCAGGGGTGTGGTTACCGGCCAGTCCGGTGCTGGCCGAAGCCCACGCCGGTGATACCACCGAGCGCGCCGGGACGTACCTGAAGTCCGTTGTCGCACTGCACCCGACGAACGTGCTGCAGCATTCGTGGCGAACCTGGCGCCTACGGTGGAACTGTTGCGTCGCACCACACCGACGCGTTGTTCTGGACGAAGGACTCCTCGGACTACCACACTGAGCAGCCGGGCGGGTCGGCTGCGGGCCGCACCTGTGTTCGGGTACATCGCGGCCAGGGACGCAGCGCGCGACAGTTAGTGGTCTGCGCGTCACCTAGGCTAGGCGCCCGGTGGCGAGCTCGCGCAGCACCAGATCGGTTGCCCCCCAATCCATGCATTTGTCGGTCACCGACTGTCCGTAGGTGAGTGGACGGCTTTCGGGGGCTTGGGCTCCGGCGACGAGGAAGCTTTCCAGCATCACCCCGCTCACCGGCAGCCCGTCCCGCACCAGCTGTGCCACCTCCGCGGCCACCCCGGCCTGGCGGACGTGGTCCTTGCCGGAATTTGCGTGGCTGCAGTCGATTACGACTCGGCCGGGCAGGCCTGCGGCAGTCAGCTTCGCGGCCGCCGCAGTTACCGCCTCAGCGTGGTAGTTCGGTCCGGCGGTGCCGCCGCGCAGGATCACGTGGCAGTCCTCGTTGCCAGCGGTGCTGACCACCGCGCCCCGTCCGAGATTGTCCATACCGAAGAACACATGCTGAGCAGCAGCGGCTTTTACTCCGTCGACGGCCACCTGGATGTTGCCGTCGGTGCCGTTCTTGAACCCGACTGGCATGGACAGCCCCGATGCCAGCTGGCGGTGTACCTGGGACTCGGTGGTGCGGGCGCCGATCGCGCCCCACGCCACGGCGTCGGCGATGTACTGCGGACTGGTCGGTTCCAGGAACTCGCACCCGACAGGCAAGCCGATGTCGATGATGTCGAGCAGCAACTGACGGGCGATGCGCAGACCGCGGGTCACATCGAAAGTGCCGTCCATCCCCGGATCGTTGATCAGCCCCTTCCAGCCGACCGTGGTGCGGGGCTTCTCGAAGTAGACGCGCATCACGATCTTCAGCCGATCGCCGAGTTCATCGGCGACCTTGACCAGCCGACTCGCGTAATCCAGTGCCGCGGCGGGATCGTGTACCGAACAGGGCCCCACCACCACGAGCAGTCTGTCGTCACGGCCGGCGAGGATGTCGGCGATCTCGTCGCGGTCCCGGGCCACCTGCTCGGCGCGCCGGGCTCCCAGCGGGAACTCGGTGAGCACATCGTGCGGGCTGGGGAGCGTGCCGAAACTGCGAATCCGTCGGTCCGACGTCGCAGGCGGGGTGGTGATCTGCGCCAATTGCATGTTCAGGTGCCTTCCTGACAGGGGCACCATTGTGAAAGTCCGGCGCCCTTGAATGACGAAAGGCAGCGACCTGATGGTCACTGCCTGGGCTCCGGGTGGATGCGTGCTTAGTGCCGCGCTTTATCGGCTCCGCCCGGAGCCTTGATAAAGCGCCAATAGCTGGCACATACACCGATGTTCACGACAGCGAGGCTACACCCCGGCCAGGGGTGGGTGAAAACCGGTCAGTCCTGCTGTTGCTGCTCCTCGTCGGAGGCGAACTGCTGTTCGACTTCCTGCCAGTAGCGCGGGCTGGGGTGCGGCACGCCGGCCCCACCGCCGGAGCGGGCGTAGGCCGCGTCCGCTTCGTCGAGATCTTTGATCATCTGTTCGGCGAGCTCGCGTTCAGAGGCGTAATACCGCGACGCCCACTGCAGGGCTACCCGTGGATAGGCCCACGCGTCGAGCGCTTCGGCGCCGTGCGCGTCATGCGTCGCTTGGCGTTCCATCTCCTCGGCGAACTTGACGTGCTCGTGCAACGGCGAGACCGGCATCGGGAAAATGCCTCGTTCCAGCCAGTTCTGTCGCCGCTGGGTAGTAGAATCGAACACATGTTCGAGGAATGTTCGGTCGGTGAGTTGGTCGCGGTGGTGGAGGCAGGCAAACGTGGCGCCAACGCTGAAACTCTGTGGATCAACCGTGCCCGCGCCCACGAATTCGACATCCGGATCTGGCGCAACAATGTTCGGTGGATGCACCTGATCGTCAAGGGCCGACCCAGCACCAGTCCCTGGTGCACCTGGGTCAACAACCCCTCGAAGACGAACACATTGGCGCCGACTGGCAACCACCCCCACCACCCAGACCACAAGACGACGACGAACCACCCTTTAACGTCGCCGGCGGTAGCTGCCGAACCGGTACAGATAGGACGGCACCCGGCGGATCGGGACCTGACGGGGCCAGTCGTCGGCACGGAAGTATGCATCGGATCCACCATCGACGAACACCACGCTGCCGCAGAGGAAGTCGGCCGATTCCGAGAGCATGAAACAGATCCAGTCGGCCAGGTGCGCGGGGTTGGCGAATTCGCCGACGGGCAGCGGAAAGGCGTTGACAGCCTTGGCTTGCCGGGCCGACGCCAGCTGCTCTTCGAGCAGGGGAGTCAGCACCGCGCCTGGTGCCAGCACATTGAGGCGAATGCCCGCCCCCGCCCACTGGGCGGTCACCGCAGTGCGGCGCACCCATCGGCTCACCGCGATCTTGGACGCCGCGTACATCATGGTCGGCGCCGTGCCGCGGAACCACCGTACTGACCGGAGCGCCTTCTCGACATCACCGTTGAGGAGCGCGCGGACAGTCCGCTTCGGCACCGCCGGCGTTGTGGTCGTCGAGTTGCTGCCCAACACCACCACTTTGGCGTTCCCGGTAGCGGCCAGCGCCGGTCGCCATCCTTGCAGCAGTTCGACTACGCCGAAATAGTTGACCTGGGAGATCAACCGTGACCGCTCGGCTCCGGGGGCCGGTCCCAGGCCCGCGGCCAGGACTGCGCCGTCCAAAGCCGAGTTGCAGGCGGCGAGCACCCCGTTGATCGCCACCTGCCGGCCCACTGGCGTTGACAGATCAGCCACCACGTCGGCGTTGGCGATGTCCACGCCGATCACGGTGTGGCCGGCTTCGCGGAGCTTGCGGGCGGCCTCGCGTCCCATGCCGGACGCCGAGCCTGTCAGTGCGTACGTGCCCACGGCTCCTCCTCGAGAATCAGGTCAGGACGGGTCTATCACACTGGCAAAAGCTGTGGCAGACCCGATCCCTGATGATGGCATCGGGGCATTCGGGGTCGAACCACCGGTCCACGTGCTGGGCTCGAGGCCACCGGCATATGACCAACGGCGGCGAGAGGTGTGGCTGCTTTCAAACAATTGACCCAATCTGGGGAAATTCCCGGTGGTGTCTCAGCTACGGACTGCAGCGGGACGCTACCTACCTTACGATGTGCCTCCGGCGAGTCACCCACACTTGGATCCCGCCTTACTTCAGGACAATTCACTGCGTTGGAAGAGAGTTACATGCCGAAGGTCGTCATCCCACGGGCAATCGTGACCGCGGATCCGGTTACCGGTCAGGTCGCCTGCATTCCCGACCAGGCGGTGGTGATCGAGGGGGACGTGATCGTCGAAGTCGGTGACGCCCGGACGACTCTCGAAAAACACCCCGGCGTGGAACCGCAGCGGTTCTCGAATTCGCTTCTCACCCCCGGCTTCGTCAACGGTCACCACCATGTGGGCCTGACCCCGGTGCAATTGGGATCCGAGGACTCCAATCTCGAGTCCTGGCTGGCCATCCGGACAGCGAACCCCGAAATCGACCTGGGTGTCGACACCGCGTACTCGGCGATTCAGATGATCCGCAGCGGAATCACCACCGTCCAGCACCTGCAGGGGTGGTACGACAGTGACGTAGCCGATCCGTTGGCCGCCGGCCGAGCCGCCATCGACACCTACGCTCGAATCGGAATGCGCGCCTCCTACGCCAAGCTGATCCGAGACCAGAATTTCTTCATCCACAGCGACGATCTGGAGTTGCTGGCCGGAATCCCAGAGCAATATCACGCGCGCTACCGGAGCATGGTGGAGGCATTCCGCGCACCGCTGGAGGACAAGCTCACCACGTTCACCGTTCTCAAGGAGGACTACGCCGACAACCCGTTGATCGCGATTCAACTGGGTCCCTGCAACTTTCACTGGCTCAGTGACGCGGCGCTGGAACGCTTCGGTGAGCTGTCAGCTCAGACCGGCGCGCCCATCCACTTGCACTTCCTGGAGAGCATCTACCAGTCCCTCTACTTGGACCGCAGGGCAGGCGCTCAACGGGTCGACTACCTGTCCAAGTCGGGAATCCTCAGCGACCGGTTGACACTCGGGCACGGCACCTGGCTCGGCCCCGCCGATATCGAAGCCTTGTCAGGGGCGGGTGCGAGCGTCTGCAACAACTGCAGCTCGAATTTCCGGCTATCCAGCGGGCGACTGCCCCTATTGGACGTGCTCGACGCTGGTGTCAATGTCGGTATCGGCATCGACGAAGCCGGGATCAACGATGACCATGACATGTTGCAAGAAATGCGGTTGATCTACACGGTCAACCGGGAGCCGGGGATGTCCAAACGGAAGGTCTCGGCAGAGCAGGTGTTCGCGATGGCCACCGTGGGCGGAGCCCGCACCACGGGCTACGGCAACGGGCACGGGACGATCACCGCCGGCGCTCCGGCGGATCTGGTTCTGTTCGACGAAAACAGGCTCCGGCATCCCTTCCAGTTGGACGGTGTCTCCGAGGTCGAGTTGCTGGTCCAGCGTTCCCGCAACGACACGATCACCGATGTGATGATCGGTGGGCAGTGGGTGATGACCGACTCGGTGCTCACGACCATCGACGAAGCGGCGGTCACCGACGAAGTGGTTCGCCAGTGTGCCGCCGTCGACCGGGAAAAGCACCGTGCTGACCGCGAATTCGCCACGGCACTGGACACCGCGGTACGTGACTGGTTCATCCAGGAGTACGGCTTCTGAGTCTGCGCCGGGGCAGACCCGAACGCGTCAGCTGGCGCAGCGCGCGCCTCGGCGTCCAGTGTGTGGTTTCAAACCGGGTCACTCGGCGGGATGGACGTCAAGGCGATGACGCGACGTCAACCCTAGGTGTGCAGATGAAGCCGCTCACCCTGGGTGCCGAAGATCGTGATGGCCTCGACCGGGCCGTCGACGGCGCCGAACCAGTGCGGCGTCCAGGTGGTGAATTCGACGGCCTCACCCGGTTCGATGGTGAAATCGCGATCTCCCAGGATCAGCCGCATCTTTCCCGACAGCACGTACATCCAGTCCCGACCTTCGTGCACCGGAAATTCCGTCGGCGGTGTCCGCCGCTTCGGGTCGACGCGAATCTTGAAAGCGTGCAACCCTCCTGCCGGGCCGTTGCGGGTCAACGGCCAGAAGGTGACGTCGTTGTGGGTGTGGGCATTGCCGCGCACTCTGGGGTCAGGCTGTTCCGGTTCGCGTAGCAGCTCGTCGGTACTGACCGACAACGCTGCGGCCAGCCGCGGCAGATGATCCAGTGCCAGCCGTCGTTTGCCCGACTCGAGCCGACTCAGGGTGGAGACATCGATCTGCGCTCGGCGTGCCACGTCATCGAGCGTCAAGCCCTGACTCGTGCGCAGTTCCCGCAACCGGCGCCGTACGAGGGTGTCGACGTCGTCGGCGTCTCGATTTGCCTGCATGGCAAATAAGCTTGGCATTCTGGCTTGACGGTTGCAAGCTCGTTTCATGGATATGGATTGTGTGATCGTCGGTGGCGGTGCCGCCGGGCTCAGCGCGGCACTGGTACTGGGCCGGGCCCGTCGCCGCACCCTATTGGTCGATTCCGGCGCGCAGAGCAACCTTTCGGCACACGGCATCGGGGGGCTGCTGGGTTTCGACGGCCGGTCGCCGGCGGAACTGTATGCCGCCGGACGCGCTGAACTGGGTGCCTATCCCGGTGTCGAGGTGCGAGTTGGCACCGTCGTATCGGCGGTTCCGGATGACGGAGGCTTCCGCGTCACCCTCGATGACGGAACTGACGTGGGCACCCGGCGCATCCTGTTGGCCACGGGAATGGAGTACCGGGCACCATCGTTGCCGGGCCTGGCTGGGCTCTGGGGCAATTCGGTATTCCACTGTCCGTTCTGCCACGGCTGGGAAGCACGAGATCAGCCCCTGGCCGTATATGCCAACGGGGAACGTGCCGTGCACTCGGCGCTGTTGCTGCGGGGCTGGACCGACGACGTGGTGGTGCTGACCAATGGCGCCGCTGATGTGGACGCGGCTCAGCAAGAGTTGCTCGGCGCCGCCGGCGTGACGATCGACGAACGACCGATCCTGCGTTTGATCAGCGCCGACGGAAGCCTGGCCGCCGTGGAATTCATCGACGGGGACCAGTTGCCGCGCAAGGGAATGCTGGTCGCCACAACGCTGCACCAACGCTCGGAGTTGGCCGAGCAACTCGGTGTCGACTATGCCGACCCTGGACCATTGGCGGAGAACGCAGTCATGATCGACGCATTCCACCGCACCTCGGTGCCCGGGGTGTATGCCGCCGGGGACGTGAGTGTCCAGGTACCGCAGGTGGCTGCCGCGCTGGCAGCTGGATCTATGGCCGGCGCCGCCATCACACAGAGCCTGCTGGCCGACGATCTCGGTTTGCCGATTCCTGCGGGAGGAGATCATCGTGTCCGAACCCGTTGATGCACAACAAATGTGGAACGCGATGTACGGCGAATCGGACCGTCGGTGGAGCGGACGGCCCAATCTGCGGCTCGTCGAAGTGGTGCAGCACCTGCCTGTGGGGCGGGCACTCGATCTGGGGTGCGGCGAAGGTGGTGACGCGAAGTGGCTGGCGGCAAACGGGTGGGCCGTCGTGGCCGTCGACATCTCCGACGAAGCGTTACGGCGAGCGGCGGAGGACGCCGGAGAATTGTCGGCAGGCATCGACTTTCAGCACCACGATCTCACCCAGACCTTCCCCGACGGAGAGTTCGACCTGGTGTCGGCACAGTTCCTGCATTCGCCCACGCCGTGGGACCGCGGTCGGTTGTTGCGGCGCGCGGCAGCGGCCGTGGCCCCCGGCGGTGTGCTGTTGATCGTCGATCACGGCGGTGGGCCGCCGTGGGAGTCGCAGATGAAGGACCACCACCACGTGTTCCAGACGCCACAGGAAGTCATCGACGACCTGGCGCTGGACCACACGCAATGGGAACAACTGCGAGCAGACAGTGTCGACCGTGAGATGACGGGGCCGCAGGGCCAGGTGGCCGTGGTCCCCGACAATGTCATCGTGCTGCGTCGCAGATCCTGACCTGGGCCCACCGCTGAGCCCGGCTTTTTGTCACCCGGGCGTGGCATGATCGAATGTATGTTCGATGCGATGGATGAGGCCGGGTTGATTGCCCGGATCGCGGAGTTGGAACGGCTCAAGGCCGGCGCTGCCGCAGAGCAGGCCCGGTGTGCGGTGGCGTTGCAGAGCGCCCGCTGCGCTGCTGAGCAGTCCGCCGGGGTGCCCGCGCGGCGACGGGGTCGCGGGCTGGGAGCGGAGATCGCGCTGGCCCGCCGCGACAGCCCGGCCCGCGGCAACCGACATCTGGGGTTTGCCACGGCGCTGGTCAACGAGATGCCCCACACCCTGGCCGCCCTGGAAACCGGGGCACTCTCGCCAATGGCGGGCCACCCTGATCGTGAAGGAATCGGCCTGCCTGACCGTGACCGACCGCCGCACTCTGGATGCCGAACTGTGCGCTGAGGTCTCCCAGCTCGACGGCTGGGGGGATGCCCGCATCAGCGCCGAGGCCAAAGCGATCGCCTACCGGCTCGACCCCAGGGCGGTGGTGGACCGGGCGGCCAAAGCCGACGCCGACGCCACGGTGAGCATCCGCCCGGCACCCGAGACCATGACCTATGTGACGGCACTGCTGCCGGTCGCCCAAGGGGTGTCGGTCTACGCCAGCCTCAAACGAGCTGCCGACACCACCGTCGATGACCGCAGCCGCGGCAAGGTCATGGCCGACACTCTGGTGGCGCGGGTCACCGGATGCGCCGCCGCTGAGGCCACGCCCATCGCGGTCAACCTGGTGCTCTCCGATGACACCTTGCTCGGTGGTGACGAGCCGGCGCTGATCAGCGATTACGGTCCGATCCCGGCCGCGCTCGCCTGCCGGCTGGTCGACAAAGCCGTGACCGATCCGGGGTCCACTGCGACGCTGCGGCGGCTCTATGCCCGCCCTGACAGTGCGGCGTTGGTGGCGATGGAGTCACGAGCCCGCCGGTTCCCGAAAGGTTTGGCCCAGCTCATCGGGCTGCGTGATCAACGCTGCCGCACCCCGTACTGCGATGCCCCGGTCCGCCACATCGACCACATCACCCCGTGGGCCAAATCCGGTGCCACCAGCGCCGACAACGGCCAAGGACTGTGCGAGCAGTGCAACTACCTCAAAGAACTCGACAACTGGACAGTGCGCACCGCAGCCGCAGACTCCGGTCGGCACCGCACCACCGTCGAAACCCCCACCGGCGGACATCACCACAGCCTGGCCCCACCGATCCTGCCCGGACGCTACAAATTCGACTACAGCGAAGTCGAAAAACACGCCCGCATCACCCTCTACGACCTACACGCCGCCTGACCCCGGCGGCGCCCGAGGAGAACGGGTGATCCGAAAAACGCCCTGTTCTGTGAATCCACAACGGCATGCGGGTGGCGGCATCCCGTACGTGTGCGGCTGACTTGCGCGACCGAGTATTTTGATTGGGCGAACGAGTTGGCTGGGCGGCCGCGGATGACCGGCCGGTCTGCATTGGGGGAGGAGGAACGACCGGTCATTCGAGGAAAGTCCGGACTTCACAGAGCAGGGTGATTGCTAACGGCAATCCGAGGTGACTCGCGGGAAAGTGCCACAGAAAACAAACCGCCGGAAACGGTAAGGGTGAAACGGTGCGGTAAGAGCGCACCAGCGTGCCGGGTGACCGGCACGGCTAGGCAAACCCCACCCGAAGCAAGGCCAAGAAGGTCGCGCGGGGGCGCGAGTGCGCAGACGCTCGAGGGCTGCTCGTCCGAGTCTGCGGGTAGGCCGCTCGAGGTACCCGGCAACGGTGTGCCCAGATGGATGGTCGCCACTGAGCCGTCCGCGCCACTGTGCGCGGAAGGCTCAGGACAGAATCCGGCTTACAGGCCAGCTCGTTCGCGCTAACTCGTTGACCTGCATGTTCAGCTAGTGGAGCCCGTTTCCGTCCGCAGTGCGTCCGCAGTAGTTCCGAGCACCGAGTCGATTGCGTCCCGCGTGCGGTCGTCGGAATCAGGCCACAGGTGGCTGTAGGTATCCAGAGTCTCGACCGCGCTGGCGTGCCCGAGACGGGCCTGAACGGTCTTCACGCTCTCCCCGTGGCGAATAAGCAAGCTCGCGTAGTAGTGCCGCAGCGCATAGAACCCGGTGCCGGTTGGCAGACCCGCCGTCTTGGCTGCGGGCCGCCACTTGTGCCCGAACGTCTGCCGGGTGATCGGCTTGCCCGCGAGGGTGAACACCAGGCCGTCGGGCTCGGCCGGGAAGGCCGCCAGGTGCGCCGCCAGCGCATCGACGACGACCTGTGGCAGGGGGATCGTTCGGTGACTGGCGTTCGTCTTCGGTGGCCCAAACTCGGGTGGCTTCCCGCCATGGTTACTAGTTGCCGATCGACGGTCAGCGTTCGCTCCAAGAACCGCACGCGGTCGACGGTTAACCCGAAGCACTCGCCCTGGCGCATGCCCGTCCCGGCCGCGAGAGTGACGAGTGCCCGCAGTTCCGCGGGTAGCGCGTCGCGGACCGCGTTCACCTGGTCGGTGGTGAGCGGCACGATCTGCGGACGCTGCACCTTCGGCAGTTTCGACCCGTCGCACGGATTCGCGACGATGCGCCGGTCCCGGATCGCCGCTTTCATGATCGTGGACACGACGCCGTGAATCACGCCGATTGTGGCCGGTGCCAGGTCGAGCCCCTTGACCCATGCCTGTATGTCGCTGGGCTTGATCTAGTTTGTGTTCGTCGAACGCATCCGCCGTTGCGAGCGCCGAAGCGAACGCGTGGTTAATCGTCGAGCCCCGAGCGTTGCTCATCTTGAAGGGCTTCATCTGCGACTTGAACAGGGCGTAGTTTCCTGCCATGTCACTGATTATCGCCGTAGGCAGCCGTTCTGATGTGAGGCAGTAGGTGCGGTTCTACGGGCGGTAGCGTAGCGCGGCGTGACACCAGACCAGTGGTTTGACCTCTGGATGACTCTGATTGCCACTGTAGGTGGCGGACTTGTGACGCTCGGCGGCGTCGCGCTGGGGTTCTTGTTTGCGCGCAGATCGGATAAGCATCAACGGTGGAACACCGAGGTTCAGTTCTGGACCGATGAGCTCGGCGCGATCTATCGCCGGATGCTCGAGGCCGACCCAAGACTCAGCAAGACGCATACGACATCATCGGCGCCACGATGCGGGACATGCTGAATGCGCATAGGACACACCCCACTCCGCGCAGATCCGTCGGTGATGCGCTTGTTTCTCCAATGTTCGTGGCAGTCGGCGCATTGGCTGGTGTCGTCCCATCATCGGATCCGCCTGAGGTAGTCGAGGAGACGCCTGGCGTAGCTGAGCCCGGGGCCGACTACCTGTCCACCTCCCGTTGTTCCATGAGTTTTTGAGAGCACACTCAAGCTCGCGCAGACGTGGAATCGTGACGGTGTAACACAGCGAAAAATCGATCGCGCCGAGAAGACTCGCGTGGCTCAGATTCCCAGTTATGTTCGGGTTCCGAACGAGTCAAAGCGCGGTCCCACGTCGAAGTGGGGCGGCTGGTGATCTTGGCAACCCGTTCGGTCACCCGCGCGCCGACATCATCGCCGCGCGGACCCTCGTCATCGGCGTGGGATCCGCTCCCGGCCGCCGCTTGCCTGCATGCTCGGTGGATGTCGAAGCGCGCGGAGTACATGTTCGCGTACTACTCTGGGTCGCTGGCCAACCCCTGGCGACCGAAACCCGTACAACGGGTAGTCGTTGGTCCTCGCGAAGCTATGGATGAGGGGTGCGATTGATGGACGACGTTCGCGGCGAGCCGCAGGGAGGGCGGCCGTACGACTACTTCGACGCCGTTCCCAACTACACCGACACTGTTCCCGACTACAGAAGGCTAGCCCGCGAAATCGGACAGAGCATCGCCGCCACCCGGCCGCTGGCGCATAACGGCCGAGCGTTCTGGAAGCTCACCGACGCCGACAGCGGAGCACTGGCCTGGCTCGCATTCACCCGGCCGGATGCGCGTTCGGCGCTGGCCCGGCGCAAAGTGTGGACACTGATCCCGTACCTGCAGGAATTCATGGCGAACTGGTTCGTGAGCGTCGACCACGAACTCACCGAACAGAACCAGTGGATACACACCAACATCGACATCTATGAGGCGCGTGAACTGGCCCTGCTGGCGCCGCAGCCGCAAGCCGAGGACGTAAAGCGGATCACCCGACCCGAAGCGCTGCTGACCCTCGACGACATCGACCGGCACAAAGTGACGACCGTACTAGGCAAGGGAACTGCTCAAGCGATGAAGGCTCGGCGATGACTCACCCGAACAAACAGGGATTCTGGGAGTGGGCGTATGGCGACCTGCTGTCTAACACCAACCGCGGCGTGCTGGCTGAGTACATCGTGGCCACAGCGCTCGGCATTGACGACACGAAGCGCGTCGAATGGAACCAGTACGACCTCAAGATCGGCGATGTCAAGGTCGAAGTGAAATCAGCTGCCTACGTGCAAACATGGGAGCAAACCCGGCTCTCAACGATCACGTTCGGCATCCGTCCCGCAAAGGGCTGGGACTCTAGCACCAACATCTCAGCGACCATTGCACAGCGCAGCGCGGACGTGTACGTCTTCTGTCTGCTCGGACGTGAGGAACTCAAACGCATCGACCCGCTCGACGTCGAACAATGGACGTTTTATGTGCTGTCTACCAGGGAACTGAACCGAAAAGTTCCGGAGCGGCAGAAGACGATTGGGCTTGGACCGCTGAAAGCCCTCGGTGTGCAACCCTGCACATACGACGAGCTCACGGCTGCAATTCACAAGGCCGCAGCGGACAATCGCGGCAGCTGACGAATTCCTTGTCGAGTTTCCGTTCGCCATGCCGACGATGCCGCCTCCTACTTCGGCCGGTTGCTCAATCAGACGCAGACATCATTGCTGCCCGCATCTCGTCGTCGTCGACCGCCGTATACCGCTCCGTCGTCGCGACGCTGGAATGGCCGCGGAGCATTTTGTCGGCCGCATGTTTCTCCCTGGGTTGGCGCCGCGGTCGGTGGATCGCGTCTCGCGCAAGCTTGCTCCATCAACTCCTGTGCTTAGATGATTTGCGGCTGCCGCACACTGGGCAACCGTGGCCGCCGCCTGCCCGGCTGTAAACGTACGCAGCCCAGCTGTGTCCACAGGCGGGACAGATCCACCAAGGCCGTTCGCCGCTGCCTGCTGTCACGTCCTCGGGCGTCAGTGAGCCATTCTTCTTCGAATCCCATTGCGCTGCAACGTCGGGGTACAGGGTTGCAAGCGACTTGTCGATCCGTCGTCGCCTGATGTACTCGGACGCGTCTTTACTGCCCCAGGGTTGGATTGTCGTGAGGTACTCGTCGTATTCGGCAGCACTGAATCCGAGACTCCTGAGCTTCATGAGCACTGCTTTGGCCCGCACGACTTCGTTTGAATTGAGCGGGACCACGACATCGTGCTCGCCAATTGCCGGTAGGTCTTCGCGCACACGGATGACGATCCAGCCTTGCTCGACAAGCGATCGCGTCTTACGCCCGTCCATTTCGACGCTATCTGCCAGTTTGTGAAACCTGTTGCCGTCGAACTCAATTACTACGTTCCAAGCCGAACACACCATGTCGCATTGCAGCACCCGGCCGGATGCTTCGTGGATGACTCCGTGGTCCGGGTCGATAGGTACGCCAGCCGCGAGCAGTTCATGTCGAAGACGTATTTCCTCAACGCTTGTTCCCCACAGCGTGCACTTCGGGCACCCCCGAGCCTTCCGCCGATTGTTGATCATTGCCTGCCACTGGTGCCGTCTGTCACAGAGCCACCAAACGGTCTGGCCACTGTTGGCCGTGACGTCTGACGCGCGGAGCGCTCCGTTTCGGCTGGGATGCCACTGCGCGGCGATTTCAGGATCTTTCTCGGCGAGCGACTGTCCCGGTTGTGCGGCGCCGAAGTCGATGGCCCGCTGACGGTCGGCGCAGGCTCGGCATCCGTGACCGCTTGCGCGGCTGTATATTCCGGCTTCCCACTCGTTGCCGCAGGTTGCGCACTGCCACCAAGCCTTGCGACGGCTTTTGGATGCCACCTGCTCTGGCGTTAGTGGTGCGTTGCGCTCGGTGTGCCATTCTGCGGCAAGCTCGGGGAACCTCTCGGCGAGTGAGCCGCCGGGCTTGGGTTTGGCATTTGCGCGACCGGCTCGGCGCTGCCCGCATTGCGGGCAACCGGCACCGCCCCTGCCGCGACTTTGGATAATTGCGTCCCATTCGTGTCCGCAGGTGCGGCATAGCCACCAAGCTCTGCGATTACTTGCCTTCCCGACCTTGTCGGGAGCCATGTCGCCGTTGAGCGTGGGGTGCCATTCGGCAGCGGCATCCGGAAAGCGGTCTGCGAACGAGTCACCGGGCTGCGGCAGCCCTGTCGCCTTCCTCGGTTCCGGCGGCGGCTTCGGTGCACCGGGAGTGTACGAGCGGCCGCGGAGCGCGCGGCCGCGAGCGGCATAAGCGCACGGCGGACATTGCGCCCCGCTTGCGCGATTACCGATCGACGCTTGCCACTCGTGCCCGCAGTGCGCGCACAGCCACCAGGCCTTGTCTTTCCGGGAGAATGCGACGTCGGCGGGCGTCAGGTCACCATTCCGGGTCGGATGCCACTCCGCGGCGGCGGATGGATTCCTCTCGGCGAGCGAGTTCCCTGGCTTGGGTATCGCCATAGTCCTGCTGGCACATTTCTTGCAGGATGCGCCTGTAGAGCGATTGGAGACTTGCACCTGCCACTCGTTGTGGCAGACGTTGCACCGCCACCACACCTTCTTATTGCTTGCATAGCCGACGTCGGGGGGCATCAGGTCGCCGTTCAGGGTTGGGTGCCATTCAGCTGCTATCTCGGGGAGCTTCTCAGCCAACGACTCGCCTGGACGAGGGGCGGCTTTCGCCCGTCCCGCGGTCCGGCGCCCGCACGCGGGGCACCCGTAACCGCCGCGCGTTCTACTGTTGACGCGAGCCTGCCACCTGTGTTGACACGTCCCGCATAGCCAGCCGACCTTCTTCTTACTCCCAGGTGTGATCATCTCCGCGGTCAGCGGGTCGTTCAATTCCGAGTCCCACTCGCGTGCGACCTCGGGGTACAGATCGGCGAGAGAGTTACCGCCACTTATTGGCTCAATCGTCATGTGTGAGATGAGGTCGCTGTCGGGGGTCGCGGGGCTTCCATCGTCAAAGACTAAGGTCGGGCTTACACCAGGGAAGTCGATCCCCCAAGTGGTGTGCCAGCGGAACGAACGCTGCGGAGATCGGCCACGACACGTCCAGCACGGTCGTGGCGACGTCGAGCACCAGGGCGACGCCCTCGCGGTGCAAGCCCGGCAGGCATGCAGGGCACCGGCATACCGTCCGCAGTCCGTCCGCAGTAGGTCCAGCAGCCGCCATCGACCACAAACGGAGCCAACGCGCTAAGCAGGGGTTTTAGGGCCAACCAACACGGCCCGCGGACGCAAACGCGCAGGGGTCATTCTCCGGCTTACAGGCCAGCTCGTTCGCCTCAGAGCTTGTGCACGGACTTGTCGAGCTTGGCCAACGCCGCCTCGACCTGTTCCCGTGCGTGCTCGGCCAGCTCGTGCTCGCGTTGGTACAGCAGGCCGTAGGTGAACGTGTCCTCACCGGCGGCGTGCGCGGCCTCGGCCTGCTGGCTCAGATGCGCGCGGCTGACGTGGCTGTCCTGGTGCTCACCCAGCAGAGTCTGAATCTCCTTGGCGGCCCCGGACACCTTGTCGGCGCCCAGCGCCGACGCGGTGTACCGCAACCGCTTGGCGCTCTTGCGGATCCGATGCAGCGCCTCGTCACGATCCTCAGTGGCCGCCCGCGCCGCCTTGGCGGACTTGCGCAACCGCTTGTAGGCCGCATCGATGGTCACGGGAGCCGCTTCCTGGTCGGCTGCGGCGGGCTGAGCGCGAACCAGGTCTTCCAGCGCGTCCAGCAGCCGGAAGTAACGGGTGGTGCGCATGGCCGCCAGCGAGCGTCGATGCCCGACGGCGTAACGCTTCCTGGCACCTTCCACCAGACGCTCCCGCACCGGGCCGCGAACCAAGTCTGCGGGCAATTCATCGAGTGCGGACTCGTAGCGCTCAGCCAGCACCTCGGCGTCGCGCGCCACCCCCAGAATGGCGGCCAGCGACCGCAACTCGTCGAGCACCCAGCTGTCGTCGGTCAGCCCGAAGGACTCCTCGGACTCCTTGAGCAGGCTGCGCAGCTTGCGCGTTGTCACCCTCATCTGGTGCACCGAATCCCACACATCGGCGCGCACAGCACGGTCCCACTCCACGAGCTCGCCGACCTGCTCGGCCACCGCGCGGTGCACCGGATCCTTGGGCACCGGCGCTTTCGCAGGACCGGGCTCGCCGTTGGCCAGGACGCGGGCGAGTTTGGAACCGCTGCCGGCCGGTGCCGCTCCCGCGTCGAGGAGGCGGTTTCCCAGCCTGTCCAGCAGTCCGTGCTCGGCATCCGGAGTCAGCAATTCGAGTTCCCACTCCCGCCAGGCCTGCTCGTCACCACCGACAGCCGCGGCAGTCACCTGGTCGTCGCAGAACTCCGCCAGAGCATTCCCGTCGGCGCCGTGCAGCAACTGGATGTGGCGGGTGGTGCTGATCCGGGCCACCGGCGCCAGCGGGCGGTCGCGCACGATTGCCGCCACGATGTCGCGCAGTTCCGCCGGAACCGAATCGTCGGGACCCTCCTCGGCATCGCCGAGGGGTAACCGGACCTCGGTGCGGGCGTCCGGGCCTGCGGGCAGCTTCAGATGCCAGCCGGCATCGGATCCGCCGGTGCGCCGCCGCAAGGTGATCTTGTGTGCGGCCAGGTCCTGACCTGCGGTGTCGTAGTACACCGCGTCCAGCGACTCCGCCGGCGACACTTCCACCCGGGTGACGGCCGACAAGCCCTCGAACGACGGGGGCACCGTCGACTCGGAGACATCGAACTTGCGCTCGACCTCCTTGTGGCGGGTTGGTTTCGAGCTGCCCATGTTCACCTCGGTTGTATGCAGGTCCAGAAGTGTGAACAGGTTGCCACATCGAGATGAACAACCTGCGTCGGCGCAGGTGCGACCTGCTGCTCAGCTGGCCAGCTGCCGGGTGAACTCCCCGGCGTTGTCCCATGCCTGTCGTTCGGCGGCGAACGCGGTGGCCTGCTGCCGGCGGAATGCCGCGATCGGGTCGGCTTCCCGCTCGAGGAAGCCCAGATATTCGCTCATCGAGAAGGTGCCGTCGGTGATGGCGACATCACCGCGACCCGCTGCCATGTCGGCCCGCAGTTCCACCAGCTTGGCGGCGCTGACGGGGTAGAAGCTGATCCGGTCGAAGTAGCGCAGCAGCCACGGCGTGCCGGGCTCGAACGCACGGGCGTCCCCGGGGTGACGGTGGTTCCAGACCTGGGTGGTACGTCCTACGAACTGGTAGCCGCCCGGGCCCTCCATCCCGTAGATGCACATGTACGCGCCGCCGATGCCGACGGCGTTCTCGGGGGTCCAGGTCCGGGCCGGGTTGTACTTGGTGGTCACCAGGCGGTGCCGCGGATCCAGGGGGGTGGCGACCGGCGCACCCAGGTACACATCACCCAGGCCCAGCACCAGATACTCCGCCTGGTAAACGACATCGTGGACGGCCTCCACATCGTCGAGCCCATTGATGCGGCGGATGAACTCGATGTTCCATGGGCACCACGGCGCGTCGGCGCGCACGCCGTGGATATAGCGTTGAATCGCCTCATGGGTCGACGGGTCATCCCACGACAGCGGCAAGGCAACGGTGCGGCTCGGCACCACGAGTTCATCTGTGGCAGGCAATGATTCGTCGATCCCCGCGAGGAGCTCGGTGATGTCACCGATCGACACGGCGCTGGAGTCGAACTGCACCTGCAGCGAGCGCACCCCCGGGGTCAACTCGGTGATGCCGTCGATCCCGCGGGCACGCAACTCCTCGTAGAGCACATGCACGCGGGCGCGCATCGCCAGGTCCAGCACCATCTGGCCGTATTCGACCAGCACTCCGCCGTCACCGGCGCGCCGCAGTGTGACATCGGTGCCGTCGCGGGTGGCGAAGCGGGCCAACACCCCGTCGTCGTGGTCACTGCCACTGGAGATCACCAGTGGGAACGACGCCCGCCGACCGATGTCGAGGGTATGGGGGGAAGGCGCGCGGTCGGCACGCACGGGAACGAACCGCACGGCGTCACCCGGGGCCATCTGCCCCAGTTTCCAGCGGTCGCCACTGACCACGGTCACCGGGCAGACGAAGCCGCCGAGGCTGGGTCCGTCGGGCCCGAGCAGAATCGGCGTGTCTCCGGTGAAGTCAAGGGCGCCAACACAATAGGCAGTGTCATGAATATTCGAGGGATGCAGTCCGGCTTCGCCGCCGTCGGTGCGTGCCCACTGTGGTTTGGGTCCCTCGAGCCGTACTCCGGTGCGGTCGGAGTTGAAATGCACGGTGTAGTCGGTGCGCAGCAAGGTGTCGATATCGGCGCGGGTGAAGAACTCCGGTGCCCCGTGCGGGCCCTCGGTGACGGCGAGCTCCCACCGGTGCCCGATGCTCGGCTGCTCGTCGATCGCCGCGCGGGCGGCCCGGTCCTGGCGCAGTTCGTGCGGTCCGGGGTCGATGCCCAGGGTCAGGTCATCGCCGGCACGCAATGCCCTGCCGTCGTGCCCGCCGAAGGTGGCCATCGTGAAAGTTGCCGTGCTGTCCAGGTATTCCGGTTCGATCAGGCCGCCGGCGAACAGCACGTAACAACGCATCCCCGGACCGGTCACCGCTCCGACCTCCAGGGTGGCGCCGGGCGCGATGCTGATCGACTGCCACTGTGGGGCGGGGGAGCCGTCAACGGAAACGGGCACCGGCGCCCCGGTGACGCACACCCGCGCGCCGTCGGGGAACCTCAGCACCGGCCCGCTGCGGGTGCATTCCAGGCCGGCGGTCCCCTCTGGGTTGCCGAGCAGGCGATTGCCGATCCGGAACGAGAGATCATCCATCGGACCCGACGGCGGAACGCCGACGTGCCAGTAGCCCACCCGGCCCGGCCAGTCCTGAACGGTGGTCAGCATGCCGGGGCTGACCACATCGGCTTTGACGGTCATGCGGCGGTGATCACCATGCGCACCGGTGTCGGGTCAAAACCGTTGCACGGGTTGTTGATCTGGGGACAGTTCGACACCAGCACCAGCGTGTCGGTCTCGGCACGCACTGTCAGCGATTTGCCGGGGGCCGACAGCCCGTCGACGATGCCGAGGGTCCCGTCGGCCTCCACCGGCACGTTCATGAAGAAGTTGATGTTGGACACGATGTCGCGCTTGCCCATCCCGTATTTCGACGCCTCGGCGAGGAAGTTCTCTGCACAGGCGTGCTGATGCACGGTGTGGTGCCCGTACCGCAGGGTGTTGGATTCCTTGGAGCAGGCCCCGGCCAGGGTGTCGTGGTTGCCCACCTCGTCGGCGACGATCGTCACCAGCGGGGTGCCATCGGTGGCACGCAGTACCGAGCCGGTGGTCAGGAAGATGTTGCGCTGCGCCGCGACGGTCGTCTGTGCGCTGTAGCGCTTGGTGGGGTCGACCCGGTCGGTGTTCGGGTGAACCCCGTAGAACAGGGTGTCGACGGCCTGGTTGCCGTGGAGGTCGATGATCTGCAGTTGCTGGCCGGGGCGCAGCACCGCCGACCACGGTGAACATGCGGCCACCACGTCGTCGGAAACAACGGTTGATTCGGCTGTCAGTGTCATGGCGGGTCCTAGCTGATCGGGGCGGCACTCTGAGCGCAGGCCCACGTGCTCTCGGTGTTGAACAGGGCGCGCAGATACTCCGGATCGGTGTTCACCGGGACGCTGAGATCGTCGTCGGCATGCCAGGCCACGACGTCGAGCGCCGTTGTCTCGGCAGCGGGGTCGAGGGGATGTGCGGCGTTGACCAGAGCTACGACGACGGGCAGATGGATCAGCAGGTCCACCGCCGTCCCCGCGCCGGCGGAACCGGTGAACTCCAGGCTGCCGTCGTGGGCTGCGCGTACCCCCTTGAAGAACGACGCCGACGGTGCGACGTCACGAACGTCCATCCCGTGCTTGATCGCCGCGAGCTGCATCGAATGGTATGCGGCCGAAGACATTCCGCACAGCACGTCGTGTGCTCCGGATGAGTCGGCAACGATGGTGGCCAGCAGTCGTCCCTGGTCGGAGAGCAGCGGGTGCCCGGTGCTCAGGTAGGCCTGCCACGGCACCTTCATCGTGTCGGCGACGTTGAGCCGTTCCCAGGTGGCGTCGGCGCGGAACAGCAACAGGTGCGCGCAGGCGCCGCCCTCGGGATCGATGAGACGCAGCCGGCTGCCCCGGCCGAGGACCTTGGTGGTGTACGAGCCACCCGGCACGCTCTCGGCCCACACCAATCGTCGGCCGTCGACGTCGGCCGGTGTGGCAGGAATGCGCATCGCGGCGCTCTGAGCCTGAGATCGGGCGTGCGATCGGGCGCCGTCCGTTGACGCGGTACTCAATGCTTCCTCCCGGTCTGGGCGCGACCGCGCCCGATTAACTGTCGAGTGAAAGTTTTGTGCGCCTGCGTTCCGCACTCGTGTCTGAGCTGTTAAGTTCGCATGACAATTTCTATCGAACGATAGGTATTCGAGATAGGCCCAGGTCGACGGGTGTGAGGCCAATGCGAGAATGTGACCATGCGCACCGACGGCCGAGGTCGTCCGCGACTGGAGCAATCCCGTCGGCCGGGCAAAACCGCACGTGAGGAGATCCTCGACGCGGCCGCCGAGCTGTTCACCGCGAAGGGCTACTCCAGCACCTCGACCCGTGCGATCGCCGATGCGGTGGGAATGCGGCAGGCCTCGCTGTACCACCACTTCGCCACCAAGGACGACATCCTCGACGCCTTGCTGACCGGCACTGTCGACACGCCCCTGGTCCTGGCCCGGGAACTACTCGCCGAAACCACGCCGGCGGCGCCGCGGCTGCACCTCCTGGTGGTCAGTGACGTGACCCAGCTGTGTGGCAGCCGCTGGAACCTGGGCGCGCTGTACCTGCTGCCCGAATTGCGGGTGGACCGCTTCGCCGGTTTCCGGGCCCGCCGCGCCCAGCTTCGGGAGCACTACCGCGACCTGGCACTGCGGGTCATCGCTGAATGCGACGGACCCACCGACGCCGACGACCTGCCCTTCCGGCTCGTCGAATCGGCGATCAACCGCCGCTCCGACGACAACACCTGCCCGCCGGATCAACCCTGGGTGATCGCCGAGGGGGCGTTGCGCTGCCTGGGCTGGGCAGGCGACTTCGAGGCGCTGCGGCGGGGGACCGCTGATCGATTGCTCAGCGCACCCGCTAACGTCTCGGCATGACTTCTCCGTCGTACGAGACACTGACATTCGAGCAAGCCGGGCCCGTCACCACCCTCACGTTGAACCGCCCCGAGGCCGCCAACGGGATGAACGACGCGATGACGCGGGAGCTCGCCGACGCGGCGCTGCGTGCCGACACTGCCGAAACCAAGGTAGTGGTGCTGACCGGGGCCGGCCGGTTCTTCTGTGCCGGAGGCGATCTCAAGGCGATGGCCGCCTCCCCGCTGGGGCCGGGGCCGTTCGTCAAGGGCATTGCCGACGACCTGCACCGCGCGATCTCGACATTCGCCCGGATGGACGCGGTGCTGATCACCGCCGTCAACGGAATGGCCGCCGGCGCCGGGTTCTCACTGGCAGTCAGCGGAGATCTGGTGCTGGCCGCGGACACCGCCGCGTTCACCATGGCCTACACCAAGGCCGGGCTCAGCCCCGACGGCAGCGCGTCCTACTACCTGCCCCGGCTCGTCGGAGTGCGGCGCACCACGGAGTTGATGCTGACCAACCGCACGCTGTCAGCCGCCGATGCACTGCAGTGGGGGTTGGTCAACGAGGTGGTCTCGTCTGACGACCTGAGCCGGCGGGCGAGCGAATTGGCAGAGCGGATCGCTTTGGGGGCAAAACAATCCAACGCGGCGGTGAAGAAGCTGATGCAGGCGTCGTTCGGCAACGACATCGAGACGCAGATGGCGCTGGAAGCCACGCTGATCGCCGACAATGCCGACGGTCCCGACGGCCGCGAAGGCATCGACGCGTTCCTGAACAAGCGGGCACCCAAGTTCGCCTGAGCGCCCCGGCGCGGCTCTGCCGCCAACCAAGCTAGAAGGAGTGTTCCTCGGCGGGGAACGCGCCGCTGGCCACCTCATCGGCGTACTGCGTTGCCGCACGGTGCAATTCCGCCCCGACATCGCCGAACCGCTTGACGAACTTCGCGGTGCGGCCGGAGGTCATGCCGGCCATGTCCTGCCACACCAGCACCTGGGCATCGCAGTTGGGGCCCGCGCCGATGCCGACGGTCGGGATCGTCAGCTTGCCGGTGATCTGCGTGGCGAGCTCGGCGGGCACCATCTCCAGTACCACCGCGACCGCGCCCGCCTCGGCGACGGCGATCGCATCGGCGATGGTCTGTTCGGCGGCGTCACCGCGGCCCTGGACCTTGAAACCGCCCAGCCCGTTGACGCTCTGCGGGGTGAAGCCGATGTGGGCGATCACCGGGATACCCGCCTGTGTCAGGGTGGCGATCTGGTCGGCGACCCGCTCGCCGCCCTCGAGCTTGACCGCGTGGGCGCCGGTCTCCTTCAGGAACCGGGTGGCCGTAGACAAGGCCTGCTGGGCACCCGCCTCGTAGCTGCCGAACGGCAGGTCGGCGACCACCAGGGCATGCGGAGCGCCCTTGACGACGCCGCGCACCAGCGGGATCAGCTCGTCGATGGTGATCGGCACGGTGGTGTCGTATCCGTAGACCACGTTGGCTGCGGAGTCGCCCACCAGCAACACCGGAATGCCGGCGTCGTCGAAAACCCGTGCGGTGGAGAAGTCATACGCGGTGAGCATCGACCACTTGTGGCCTTCGCCCTTCCATTGCTGCAGGTGATGCGTGCGCACCTTGACGCGCTTCTTGGGAGCGTCGGTGGTGGAGGCAGCGCCATAAATAGCTTGCTCAGACATCATTGTCCCTTTGATGGTCGGTTCGATCCTCGAGGCCCAACAGGGTCCCCGGGTCGGCTGACCCGTCACAGTGTGCCACCGGGGCGCGCTCACGTGAACTGCAAGTTGAGTGGACTTGCTCACACCGGCCAAGGCGGCAGCATACGATCTCCGGATGCAACGGCTCAGCGGGCTCGACGCCAGCTTCCTCTACCTCGAATCGTCAGTACAGCCGTTACACGTCTGCGCCATCATCGAGGTCGACACCTCGACAATGCCCGGCGGCTACACCTTCGCCCGGTTGCGCGACGAACTCGCCATCCGCGTCGCCGGGATTCCCGAGTTCCGCGACAAGCTGGCCAACAGCTTTTTCAATCTGGATCACCCGGTGTGGGTGGACGACAAGGACTTTGACGTAGACCGGCATCTGCACCGGATCGGCCTGCCCGCCCCGGGTGGCCGGGAGGAGCTGGCCGAGATCTGCGGCCACATCGCGTCGATCCCGCTGGACCGCAGCCGGCCGCTGTGGGAGATGTGGGTGATCGAGAACGTCGGCGGCACCGATATGCACGCCGGTGGCCGGCTGGCGGTGATGACCAAGGTGCACCACGCCGCCGTCGACGGCATCTCCGGGGCGAACCTGCTCTCCCAACTGTGCGCGACGGAACCCGATGCGGCGCCGCTGGATCCGGTTGCCGGTTCCGGGGGCGCCAACCCGCTGGAGATCGCCGCCCGCGGCTTGGTGCGCTTCGTCAACCGGCCGTTGCACCTGGCGACCAAGACGCTGCCGACGACGCTGACCACGGTCGCCGACACCGTGTGGCGCGCGGTCACCGGTTCGGCGATGACCAGCCCGTTCACTGCCCCACAGACGGCGTTCAACGCCAGTGTCACCGCGCACCGCAATGTCGCCTTCACTCAACTGGATCTCGAGGACGTCAAGAAGGTGAAGAATCACTTCGACGTCAAGGTCAACGATGTGGTGATGGCACTGGTATCGGGTGCGCTGCGGTCATTCCTGCTCGACCGCGGTGAACTACCGGACAGTTCGCTGGTGGCCATGGTGCCGGTGTCGGTGCACGAGAAATCCGACCGTCCCGGCCGCAACAAGGTCTCGGGCCTGTTCTCCAGTCTGGAAACCACCATCGCGGACCCGGCCGAACGGTTGAAGGCGATCGCGGAGGCGAGTTCGGTTGCCAAGGAACACAGTTCGGCGATCGCCGCGACGCTGCTGCAGGACTGGTCGCAGTTCGCCGCACCGGCGGTGTTCGGCCTGGCGATGCGGGTGTACGCCAGCTCCCGGCTCACCGAGACCCGTCCGGTACACAATCTCGTCGTCTCGAATGTGCCCGGCCCGCAGGTGCCGCTGTACTTCCTGGGCTCGGAGGTCAAAGCGATGTACCCGCTCGGGCCGATCTTCCACGGGTCGGGGCTCAACATCACGGTGATGTCGTTGAACGGCAAGCTCGACGTCGGTCTGATCTCCTGCCCGGAGTTGCTGCCGGATCTGTGGCAGATGGCAGACGCCTTCAGTGTCGGCATGAAGGAGTTGGTCGCCGCGGCCGACGGCTGAGACCCCCGCCGAGGGCGCGTTACCAGGGCTTCGCTGGTTCGCGGCAAGCTCGTGGCAGCATGTTCGCCATGAGCTTGCGTCTGCGCCACCGTCACCTGCGTGCCGCCCTGATCGGGGTGACGACCGTGGGCCTGATGCTGGGATCAGCGGGCTGCACTCAACAGGTGGGCGGCCACGCGGTGGCTGTCGGCACCCGGGCCGGGGCCCCGGTCTCGTGGGAACCCTGCCAGTTCAACGGACCGGCCCAGGTCGATCTCCCCCCGGGCACCGAGTGTGGTCTGCTCGCCGTACCCATCAACTACGACGACCCCGACGGTGACGCACTCGACCTTGCGCTGATCCGGTTCCCCGCCACCGGCAAGAAGATTGGTTCGCTGGTCTTCAACCCGGGCGGCCCGGGGGAGTCGGGGATCCAGGCGGCCTTCGGGATCCTCGCCTCACTGCCCGAGGAAATCCGCCAGCAGTTCGACTTCGTCGGGTTCGACCCCCGCGGGGTGGCATCCTCGAGCCCGGCACTGTGGTGCAACTCCGACGCCGACAACGATCGGCAACGCGCCGAGCCGGTCGTCGAATACACCCCGGAGGGGGTGGAGTACCTCAACAAGGAGACCGAGGAATTCGTCCAACGCTGCGTGGACAAGATGGGCGTCGATTTCCTGGCCAACGTCGGCACCGAAAACGTCGCCAAGGATCTCGACCGCATCCGGGAAGCCCTCGGCGACGAGAAGCTGACCTACCTCGGCTACTCCTACGGCACCCGGATCGGGTCCGAATACGCCGAGCAGTTCCCGCACAACGTGCGGGCGATGATCCTCGACGGCGCCATCGATCCCAACGCTGATCCCATCGAGGCGGACATCGCGCAGGCCGAGGCCTTCCAATCGGCGTTCGACGACTACGCGGCCGACTGCGCCACCAGTCCGGACTGCCCGCTGGGGACCGACCCGGCGAAAGCCGTTGAGGCCTACCGGGACCTGCTCGATCCACTGGCCACCAAGCCGGCTCCCACCAAGGACCCGCGCGGGCTGTCGCACTTCGACGCCACCACCGCCACCATCATGGCGCTGTACTCGCCGCAGCTGTGGCGTCATCTCACCATGGGCCTGACCGAGCTGCAGGCGGGTCGCGGCGACACCTTGCTGACGCTGGCCGACATGTACATGCGCCGTGACGCCACCGGCCACTACAGCAATGCCACCGACGTTCGAATCGCGGTGAACTGCATGGACAAACAGAGAATCACCGATATGGCCGTGTTGGTCGACCAGGACCGCCGGATGCGCGAGGCGGCGCCGTTCCTGTCCTACGGCGACTTCACCGGACTGGTTCCCCAGTCGACGTGCAACATGTGGCCGGTGCCGCCGACCAGCGAGGCGCACGAGATGTCGGTTCCGGACCTGCCTGCCCCCCTTGTGGTCTCCATCACCGGGGACCCGGCCACGCCGTACCAGGCCGGGGTGGAACTGGCCGATCAGCTCGGCGGCGGGCTGGTGACTTTCGACGGCACCCAGCACACGGTGACATTCCAGGGCAACGAGTGTGTCGACGACTACGCGAAGCGATATCTGATCGACGGGGCGATGCCACCGCCGAATGCGAAATGCTGACGTCGCCGTACTGAGACCGGAGCGTTACCAACTCGGGTGCAGCCTCTCGAGCCGGGCATGCGACGATGACACCCATGCGTCGTGCCAGAGTCCCGGGATCGATGCTGTTCACGATGGCTGTGTTGGCCGGTGTCGTCGCACCCGGCGCCAACGCCGAACCCGCTCCGATACCGACACCGGTACCTGTTGCGTCACAACAGGTTTGGGGTGGTTGCGCCGAGTTCGACATCAGCGCTGACGCGCTGCCCACGGCCCAGTGCACCACGGTGAGCGTCCCGGTCGACCCCGCAAAACCCGGGGGAGCCCAGGCAGATCTGGCGGTGATCCGCATTCCGGCCACCGGTTCGCGGATCGGCCCGCTCTTCGTCAACCCAGGCGGACCGGGCGCCTCCGCGGTGGACACGGTCGCCGGAATGGGTGCCGGGTTGGCCGGATCCGAGATCAGCGAGCACTTCGACCTGATCGGTGTGGACCCGCGGGGAGTGGGCCACTCGACACCGGAACTGCGCTGCCGCACCGACGCCGGATTCGACGCTTGGCGTCGTGAGCCGATGGTGGACTTCAGTCCCGCGGGCGTCGCCGCCATCGAGGCCCTCTACCAACAGTTCGCCAACCAGTGTGCAGCGCAGATGGGCACGGAGTTCCTGGCCAATGTCGGCACGGCCAACGCAGCCGACGACCTCGACACGGTGCGCCGGATACTCGGCGACGAGCAGCTCAACTACCTCGGGTTCAGCTACGGCACCCAGATCGGCACCGCCTACCTGGAGCGCTACGGCGCGCACGTGCGGACCATGGTGCTCGACGGGGCGATCGATCCCGCAGTGCCGCCGATGGAGGAGACCATCCGCCAGAACGCCGCTTTCCAAACGGCGTTCAACACCTACGCCGCCGACTGCGCCCGCTCCGCCGACTGCCCGCTGGGACAAGACCCCACACAGTGGGTGAGCCGGTACCAAACGCTGGTGGACCCACTGGTCGCAGCGCCGGGCCGGACCATCGATCCCCGCGGCTTGAGCCATTCCGACGCGATCATCGGCACCGGCAATGCCCTCTACAGCCCTCGTTACTGGGACTTCCTGACCAGCGGGCTGCTCGGGCTGCAGCGCGGCGCCGACGCCGACGACCTGCTGGCCCTGGCCGACGAATACCAGGGCCGCAACGGTCAGGGGCACTACACGAACAGGCAGGACGCGTTCAACGCCGTGCGCTGCGCGGACTCTCCGGTTCCCACCGACCCCGCCGCCTGGGCGGCTTTCGATCAGAAGATGCGCGCGGCGGCACCGTTTCTGGCCTACGGCTCGTTCACCGGCTTCGCGCCGCGCGACATCTGCGCGTTCTGGCCGGTGCCGCCCACCTCGGCTCCGGCGCCCGTCGCCCCGGAGCCGCTGGGGAAGGTGCTGGTGGTGTCGACGACGCGGGACCCGGCCACGCCGTACCAGGCCGGGGTGGACCTGGCCCGCCAGCTCCAGGCGCCGCTGATCTCCTTCGACGGCACGCAGCACACGGTGGTGTTCAACGGGCAGCAGTGCGTGGATTCCGCGACGGTTCGTTACTTCGTCGATTCGTCGATTCCACCTGCGAATTTGTTGTGTTAGCCCCAGACGACTCACCGCCGTAACACAGAGTTAACAGCCGATGCCTACGCTCGCGGTCATGGATCGGCAGAAGGAATTCGTGCTGCGCACGCTGGAGGAACGGAACATTCGTTTCGTGCGACTGTGGTTCACCGATGTGCTCGGATTCCTCAAGTCGGTGGCGATCGCGCCCGCCGAACTCGAAGGCGCCTTCGAAGAGGGCATCGGCTTCGACGGGTCCTCCATCGAGGGTTTCGCCCGGGTCTCCGAGTCCGACACGGTGGCCCGACCCGACCCGTCCACGTTCCAGGTGCTGCCCTGGACCACCAGCGGGGGCGACCAGCATTCGGCGCGGATGTTCTGCGACATCACCATGCCGGACGGCTCGCCGTCCTGGGCGGACTCGCGGCACGTGCTGCGGCGGCAGTTGGCCAAAGCCGGCGACCTCGGCTTCTCCTGCTACGTGCACCCCGAGATCGAGTTCTTCCTGCTCCAGCCCGGCCCCTATGACGGCAGCAATCCGGTGCCGGCCGACAACGGCGGGTACTTCGACCAGGCCGTGCACGACTCGGCCCCGAACTTCCGCAGGCACGCCATCGACGCCCTGGAATCCATGGGCATCTCGGTGGAATTCAGCCACCACGAAGGTGCGCCCGGCCAGCAGGAGATCGACCTGCGTTACGCCGACGCCCTGTCCATGGCCGACAACGTGATGACCTTCCGCTACCTGGTCAAGGAAGTCGCGCTCGGCGAAGGGGTCCGGGCGTCGTTCATGCCCAAGCCGTTCGGCGAACACCCGGGCTCGGCCATGCACACCCACATGAGCCTGTTCGAAGGTGATACCAACGCCTTCCACAGCGCCGATGACCCGCTGCAACTCTCCGATGTCGGCAAGTCGTTCATCGCCGGCATCCTGGAGCACGCCAGCGAGATCAGCGCCGTGACCAACCAGTGGGTGAACTCCTACAAGCGGCTGGTGCACGGCGGCGAGGCGCCCACTGCAGCCTCCTGGGGTGCGGCCAACCGCTCGGCCCTGGTGCGGGTGCCGATGTACACGCCGAACAAGGCGTCATCACGGCGCGTCGAGGTCCGCAGCCCAGACTCGGCATGCAACCCCTATCTGACGTTCGCCGTGCTGCTGGCCGCCGGTCTGCGCGGCGTCGAGAAGGGTTACGTGCTCGGCCCGCAGGCCGAGGACAATGTCTGGAGCCTCACCGCCGAAGAGCGTCGGGCGATGGGTTACCGCGAGCTGCCCAACAGCCTGGGGCAGGCGCTGGAGCAGATGGAGGGCTCCGAGCTGGTGGCCGAGGCGCTCGGCGAACACGTCTTCGACTTCTTCCTGCGTAACAAGCGCAGCGAATGGGAGAGCTACCGCAGCCACGTCACGCCGTTCGAGCTGAAGACGTATCTGTCCCTGTAAGAAGCAGTGTCACTGCGGCCGTGGCGATGTGATGCGCCGGGGATTGCCGAACTGGCAGTGCTGTGGGTTACCGTGCTGTCGTGCCCGCGTCCAAACCTGCCACGCAGCGTCCGAAGCTGCCCAGCGTAGGTCGGCTGGGTCTGCTCGAGCCGCCCGCGCGTGCTGACCTCAGCCGCCTCGGCTGGGACACCGAGGCGCATATCGAACTGCTGTGGTCGCTGTCGCGCGCACCTGACGCCGACGCCGCCCTGCGCGCGATGGTCCGGCTGGCCGATGCGCTCGGCCCGGAATGGGATGAGCTCAACACCGCGCTGCTCAAGGACAAGGGCGTGCGGGGCAGGCTGCTCGCGGTGCTGGGCTCCTCGCTGGCACTCGGTGATCACCTGGTGGCCAACCCGAGCTCATGGCGGCTGTTGCAAGCCTCCGACCGAGGTCCGGTGGTCCTGCCGTCCGCGGACGAGCTGAAGCGGACATTCCTGGCCGCGGTCGCCGACGTGACCCCCGAAACATCCACGGCGACAGTGGTTCCCAAGCTACGGACGCTCTACCGCGATCACCTGCTGGTGCTGGCCGCGCTCGACGTCGCGCCGACGGTGGAGAACGAACCCGTCCTGCCGTTCCCCACTGTCGGTGCGCACCTGGCCGACATGGCCGACGCCGCGCTGGCCGCCGCGCTGTACGTGGCCACCACAGTCGTCTGCAAGGGTGACACCCCGCCCCGCGTCGCCGTCATCGCGATGGGCAAATCCGGGGCGCGCGAACTCAACTACGTCAGTGACGTCGACGTCATCTTCGTCGGTGAGAAGGCAGACGCGACCGAGACCCGGGTGGCCGGCGAGATGATGCGGCTGGCCTCGGAGACGTTCTTCGAGGTCGATGCCGCGCTGCGGCCGGAAGGCAAGCGCGGGCAGCTGGTACGCACGCTGGAATCGCATGTCGCCTACTACGAGCGATGGGCCAAGACCTGGGAGTTCCAGGCGCTGCTGAAGGCCCGTCCCGCCGTCGGTGACGCCGAACTGGGTGAGCAGTACATGGCAGCCCTGATGCCCATGGTGTGGACCGCCTGCGAGCGTGAGGATTTTGTGGTCGACGTGCAGGCCATGCGGCGGCGGGTGGAGGAGTTGGTGCCCGCCGACGTGCGTGACCGCGAGATCAAGCTCGGCACCGGCGGCCTGCGTGACGTCGAATTCGCGGTCCAGTTACTGCAGCTGGTCCACGGGCGCACCGATGACTCGCTGCACGTCGCCTCGACGGTGGCGGCGCTGGCCGCGCTGGGGGTCGGCGGATACGTCGGTCTCGACGACGCCGCCAACATGACGGCCTCGTATGAGTTCCTGCGGCTGCTCGAGCACCGGCTGCAACTGCAACGGCTCAAGCGTACCCACATGCTGCCCGCACCCGACGACGACGAGGCGATGCGGTGGTTGGCACGCGCGGCGCACATCCGGCCGGACGGACAGCACGACGCGCTCGGGGTACTGCGCGAGGAGCTCAAGCGCCAAAGCGTGCGGGTGTCGCGGCTGCACGCCAAGCTGTTCTATCAGCCGCTGCTCGAATCCGTCGGCGCCGCGGTGGACTTCACCCCCGGCATGACCAACGAGGCCGCAGAGCGGCAGCTGGCGGCACTGGGCTACCAGGCGCCGCACAGTGCACTGACCCATCTCGGGGCACTGACCAGCCAGGGTGGGCGCCGGGCGCGGGTACAGACCGTGCTGCTGCCGACGCTGCTGGACTGGTTGTCCGACACCCCGGATCCCGACGCCGGACTGCTGGCCTACCGCCGGATCAGTGAAGCGCTGGCGGACGAGCGCTGGTATCTGGCCAGCCTGCGGGACGAGAGCGCGGTGGCCAAGCGGCTGATGCACGTGCTGGGCACCTCGGCGTACGTGCCGGACCTGTTGATGCGCGCCCCCGAAGTGATTCAGCAATACGCCGACGGTCCGACCGGGCCCAAGCTGCTCGACGTCGAACCCGGGGGAGTGGCCGGCTCCCTGGTGGCGGCGGCCGGCCGGTACGCCGACCCCGTGAAGGCGATCGCTGCCGCCCGCACCCTGCGCAGGCGGGAACTGGCCCGCATCGCCTCAGCTGATCTGCTCGGCATGCTCGACGTGCGGTCGGTGTGCAAAGCACTGACCTCGGTGTGGGTGGCCGTGCTGCAGGCTGCCCTCGAGGCGGTGATCCGGGCGAATACTCCTGCGGGAGGGCAGGTTCCGGCCAAGATCGCAGTGATCGGCATGGGCCGTCTCGGTGGCAGCGAGCTCGGGTACGGCTCGGATGCGGACGTGCTTTTCCTCTGTGAACCCACTGACGGCGTCGAGGAGACCAAGGCGGTCAAGTGGTCGGTGCTGGTCGCCGAACAGGTGCGGGCACTGCTGGGGACACCGAGCTCGGATCCACCGCTGGAAGTCGACACCAGCCTGCGCCCCGAAGGCCGCAACGGCGCACTGGTGCGCACCCTGGCGTCGTACGCCGCGTACTACCGGCAGTGGGCCCAGCCGTGGGAGGTCCAGGCGCTGTTGCGGGCGCACTGCGTGGCCGGGGACCTCGAGCTCGGGCAGAAGTTCCTGGTCCTGGTCGACGCCACCCGGTACCCGCCCGGCGGGGTGTCCGAGGCGGCAGTACAGGAGATTCGCCGGATCAAGGCCCGGGTCGACGCCGAACGGTTGCCGCGCGGCGCGGACCCCAACACCCATACCAAGCTCGGCCGCGGCGGGCTGGCCGATATCGAGTGGACGGTGCAGCTGCTGCAGCTGCGTTATGCGCACAAGATCCCGGCGCTGCACAACACCTCCACGCTGGAATCGCTGGATGCGATCGGCGCGGCCGAGCTGATCGCCGAAGGTGACGTCGACCTGCTTCGTCAGGCATGGCTGACCGCCACCCGCGCGCGCAATGCGCTGGTGCTGGTACGTGGTAAGCCCACCGACCAGCTGCCAGGCCCCGGCCGTCAGCTCAACGCCGTGGCCGTCGCGGCGGGCTGGCACAACGACGACGGCAGCGAGTTCCTGGACAACTACCTGCGTGTCACCCGCCGGGCGAAGGCTGTGGTCCGCAAGATCTTCGGCGGCTGAGCTGCTGCTGTCGGCACCCCCGGCAGTTTCACAGAACCCTCAGTGATATCAATGAGGGCAGCGGCAGCGGCAACGGCAGGAGTTCTTTGGTGCGGTTCATCAACGAAACCACCAGTGACGAGGAGTACGACCGGCAACGTGCGTACTTCGGGCCGTTCACCGACGCGGTACGGGACCTGCTGGACGCCACCATCCGTACCGAGGTCGACGAGCAGACCATCCGGACGGCCCAGGCCACCATCGAGGCCGTCACCGCCACACTGCGGAGCCGGCAGATCGACGGCGCTTACGGCGTGCGGGTCACCGAAGCCGGGCGCAGCCGATCCTGGGGCAACCCCGTCGTGGGACTGCGCAACCCGATCGCGCCGCCCCTGATCATCACCAGGGACGCCGACGACCGCTGCGTGGCCGAATTCGAACTCGGCGCCGCCTACGAAGGCCCACCCGGACACGTACACGGCGGGATGTCGGCGCTGGTGCTCGACCACATTCTCGGCGAGGCCGCCAGTGGCGGTATGACCAAGCCGAACTTCACCGGCACCATCTCGTGTCGCTATGTACGGGCAACGCCGCTGGGGCCACTACGCGCCGAGGCCTATATCGACCGGGTGGACGGGGTGAAGACCTTCGCCCGCGGGTTCATCGCCGACGCCGAGGGCCCCACCGTCGAGGCCGAAGGTGTGTTCATCACTCCCGCCTGGGCCCGCGAAGTCAGCTAGCAGTGCGCTTCTACGTCAGCACCGCGTTTCTCGACACCGCGGAAGCGGTCGAGATCGCCCGCGTTGCAGACGATCTCGGCTACGACGGTATCGCCATCCCGGACCACGTCGTCAACCTGGAGACGCTGGCAACCCCGTACCCGTACACCAAGGACGGCAAGCGGCGCTGGCAGCCGTTCACCGACTGGCCCGACCCGTGGGTGATGATCGGGGCGATCGCCTCGGTGACCACCCGGTTGCGGTTCGTCACCACCGTCTACATCCCGGCGATGCGCGATCCCTACTCGGCCGCGAAATCGATCGGCACCGCCGCGCACCTGGCCGGCGGTCGACTGGAGCTCGGCATCGGAGTCGGTTGGTGCGAAGAGGAATTCGCACTGCTGGGCCAGCGGTTCGACCGGCGCGGCAAGCGCACCGACGAAATGCTGGAGCTGATGCAGGCGCTGTGGCAGCCCGGCTGGACAGAATTCGACGGCGAGTTCTATCCGACACCGCGTCTGGAGATGGAGCCCACCCCGCCGCCCATCCCGATCTACGTCGGGGGACTGTCGGACATTGCGCTGCGCCGCGCAGCGCGGCATGACGGCTGGATCGGAGATCTGATCACCACCGACCGGGCGTTGGAGCGGGTGGGCACGCTGCGTGAACTACGGGCCGAAAACGGCTTGACGATGGACGATTTCACGGTCATCACGCCGTTGACCGACGCGTTCACCCCCGAGCACTACGCGCGCGCCGAAGCCGGGGGTATCGACGGCATCATCACCATGCCGTGGATGTTCTACAGCGGGCCGCAGGCCACGCTTACCGAAAAGATCGACGGCATGAAGCGGTTCCGTACCGACACGGCGCTCGATGCGAATCACAGATTGCGCGAATAGAATTCGACGAGCCGGTCCACGGCGGCGTCGACATATTCGGGCACATCGTACATTTCGTAATGGCCGGCTCCGTCGATCACCATGAGATCATCCGCGTTGGGGGCCAGCTGCCACAGCCGCATGCCCGATTCGTAGGACCCGGTGTTGCCGCGGCGTCCGGCGAGGATCACCTGGAGTGGCTGCGTCATGAGCTGATCGACCAGGTGGTAGGCGTCGAACCCCATGATCAGCGAATCGCTGCGGGAGAGACGGCGATTCGTCGAATACTCGCTGCGACCGCGCTCGGTGCGGTAGAACGTGATCGCCTGGGTGGTGTCGATATCGGTCAGCCCGGCCGACTCGGCGTCGGCCAACGTATCGGGCAGCCAGTTCACCCGGATCAGCTCACCGGTACGGGTTTCCTCGATGCGCGCCTCAGCCATGGCATCGAGCGCGCTGGCCGGCCCGTCCGGTTGGAAGCTGCGGAAGGCGGCGCCCACGTCGCTGGCCACCACGGTGCCGACCGCCTTGATGCGGTGGTCGGTGCGCGCGGCGTGCACGGCGTAACCGCCGCCGGCGCAGATACCGAGAACGCCGATGCGGTGCGGGTCGATACCGGGGAGCGTGCTGAGCGCGTCGATCACATACGAGATGTCCTCGCTGCGGCGGTACGGATCCTCGAGGTCGCGGGGCTCACCGCCGCTGCGGCCCTGATGAGCGGGGTCGAACACGATGGCGGCGAGACCTCGGGCGGCGAGCCGGGAGGCATAGTTGGCGCCGATCTGTTCTTTCACACTGCTACCCGGGGTGGCGAGCACCACGGTGGGGCGGGGCTGAGCGCCGTCGTCCGGCACGTAGAGGTCGGCGGCGAGCGTAATGGGCCCGCGGGGGATCGTGATGTGTGTGAGCACCAGAGCACCTATCGAGTGGGATTTAGTACAGTTCTGAACTAGTTCAATACTGCACTATCTGCCGGGGAGGCTCAGATGTCGGTTGACGGTGCCCAGTTGTGGACGCTGAACCATCGCCTGCTGACCGTCGTGCTGGCCGACTGCACCACGGAACTGACCGAACTGGGGCTCGACCCCAAGGAGTTCTTCGTGCTCGCCGAGGTGGCCACGTCGCCCTACCCGGGCGAATTGGCTGCGACGCTGGTGATCCCGAAAGCCAGCGTGACGATGTACGTGCGCAGTCTGGTCGCCAAGGGATTTTTGCGACGCGAGGTCGACGACGTGGATCTGCGGCGGAATCGGCTGGCGCTGACCGCCGCGGGGACCCGGGCGCGAGATCGTGCGCTGGACGCGCTGGCGGCGGCCTTCGATCGCAGGCTGGCCACCATCGCACCCCGCGATCGCACCGAACTGCGCCGCATCCTCCTGGCCCTGCTCGAACCGGGTAGCTAGAGGCCGTGCGAGTTATCGGCGGGAGACCGCGAGCGCTCCCGGGCCGGTGAACACCAGCAGCAGCAAGCCGAAGCAGAACAGCACGGCCGCTTCGCCGCCGTTGTTGATCGGCCAGAAGTCCTTGGGCAGATGCTGCCAGAAGAACGCCACCGCCATCTGTCCCGAGCCGAGCAGGGCGGCCCACCGGGTGAACAGGCCCAGGGTCACCAGCACTCCCACGACCACCTCGATGAGCCCGGCCCACCAGAACGGCCACACTCCCAGCGGCACCGACGGGCCTCCCGGCCACCCGAACAGCTTCGACGTGCCGTGCAGTAGGAAGAGCAGTCCGATGACGATACGGAAGACTCCGAGCGCCAATGGCGATTGCGTGTTGAGTCGAGCGTCCAGTCTGGAGGTCATGGCGCCACGATACTATTCGGACCTCGGTCCGGATAGCGCTGCGTGGCCCCGACGCGGCACCGTTACGCGAACGTTCACAATTCGAGCAGCACCGTGACCGGCCCGTCGTTGACCAACGCCACCGACATGTCCGCGCCGAACACCCCGGTGGCCACCGTTGCGCCGAGTCCGCGTAAGGCATCGGCGAACGCCGTCACCACCGGTTGCGCCGCCGGCGCCGGGGCGGCCGCATTCCAGGACGGTCGCCGCCCCTTGGCGGTGTTGGCATAGAGCGTGAACTGGCTGATCACCAGGATGGGCGCCGCGATATCGGATGCGCTGCGTTCGCCGGCGAGAATGCGCAACTGCCAAAGCTTTTCGGCCATTCGAGCGGCGACGCCGGCATCGTCATCGTGGGTGACGCCCACCAGCGCCACCAGGCCCTGGGTGTCGGGGTCGATGGCGCCGACGATCGTGCCGTTGACGCTCACGCTGGCTGACGTCACCCGTTGCACCAGAACTCGCATGGCTAGCTTCTACCGCAGATCTGCGATATGCGCCAAGCGTGGTCCGAAACTGCTTGGTGCGGGCCGGTCCTCACGGCGCTTCCGCTGCGAAAAGCGATTGCTGCATCGACTTCACGCGACCGGCCCGCACCGCCAACGTATCACAACATCTGAACAGTTAGACAGATAAATTCGTTCGGCTTAGGCTTCGGTGGATCGGGCACCCGATGGGTGCCGACGAAAGGAAATTCATGGGCGAATACACACTTCCAGAGCTGGATTACGACTACAGCGCGCTGGAACCGCACATCTCGGGGCAGATCAACGAACTGCACCACAGCAAGCACCATGCCACCTACGTCAAGGGCGCCAACGACGCCATCGCCAAGCTGGAGGAGGCCCGGGCGGCAGACGACCACGCCGCCATCCTGCTCAATGAGAAGAATTTGGCGTTCCACCTGGGCGGGCACGTCAACCACTCCATCTGGTGGAAGAACTTGTCCCCCAACGGCGGTGACAAGCCAGAAGGCGAGCTCGCTGCCGCCCTCGATGACCAGTTCGGATCATTCGACAAGTTCCGCGCGCAGTTCACCGCCGCCGCCAACGGCTTGCAGGGGTCGGGCTGGGCCGTGCTCGGTTATGACAGCTTGGGCGATCGGCTGCTGACCTTCCAGCTCTACGACCAGCAGGCCAACGTGCCGCTGGGCATCATCCCGCTGCTGCAGGTCGACATGTGGGAGCACGCGTTCTATCTGCAGTACAAGAACGTCAAGGCCGACTACGTGAAGGCGTTCTGGAACGTCGTCAACTGGGCAGATGTCCAGAGCCGTTACGCGGCCGCCACCAGCAAGACGCCGGGCCTGATCTTCTAGCCCCGCAACGACAAGGGCCGGATGGTGTGGAAACACCATCCGGCCCTTGCGTTTTCGACTTACACGTACTTACACGTCGTCGTACTTACACGTCGTAGTAGAGCGCGAACTCGTACGGGTGCGGACGGATCTGGATCGGCATGATCTCGTTCTCCCGCTTGTAGGAGATCCAGGTCTCGATCAGGTCCTCGGTGAACACGCCGCCCTCGGTGAGGTACTCGTGGTCCTCTTCGAGCTTGTCGATGACCGCGGCCAGCGAGGTGGGCGCCTGCGGAATGCTGGCGGCCTCGTCCGGCGGCAGCTCGTAGAGGTCCTTGTCGACCGGGGTCAGCGGCTCGATCTTGCGCTTGATGCCGTCGATACCGGCCATCAGCATCGCCGCGAACGCCAGGTACGGGTTACCCGAGCTGTCCGGGCAACGGAACTCGAGGCGCTTGGCCTTCGGGTTGTTGCCGGTGATAGGAATTCGGACGCACGCACTCCGGTTGCGCTGGCTGTAGACCAGGTTGATCGGCGCCTCATAGCCCGGCACCAGGCGCTTGTAGGAGTTCACCGTGGGGTTGGTGAACGCCAGCAGCGACGGCGCGTGGTGCAGGATGCCGCCGATGTAGTGGCGCGCGATATCCGACAGACCTGCATAGCCTGCCTCGTCGTGGAACAGCGGCTTGCCGTCCTTCCACAGCGACTGGTGGGCGTGCATGCCCGACCCGTTGTCGCCGAACAGTGGCTTCGGCATGAACGTGACGGTCTTGCCCGCCTGCCATGCGGTGTTCTTGATGATGTACTTGAACAGCAGCACATCGTCGGCCGCGTGCAGCAGGGTGTTGAACTTGTAGTTGATCTCGGCCTGCCCGGCGGTGCCCACCTCGTGGTGGCCGCGCTCCAGGATGAAGCCGGCGTTCTGCAGGTTGGTGGCCATCTGGTCGCGCAGGTCGACGTAGTGGTCGTACGGCGCGACGGGGAAGTAGCCACCCTTGGGGCGAACCTTGTAACCGAGGTTCGGGCTGCCGTCGGCTTCGAACGGCTCACCGGTGTTCCACCAGCCGGACTCGGAGTCGACCTCGTAGGAGGTGCCGTTGATCTTCGAGTCGAAGGTGACCGAATCGAAGATGTAGAACTCGGCCTCGGCGCCGAAGAAGCAGGTATCGGCGATACCCGTGCTGGTCAGGTAGTTCTCCGCCTTGCGGGCCACGTTGCGGGGATCGCGCGAGTAGGCCTCACGGGTGAACGGGTCGTGGACGAAGAAGTTCAGGTTCAGCGTCTTGGCCGCACGGAACGGGTCGATCCGAGCCGTCGCGGGATCCGGCAGCAGCATCATGTCGGACTCGTGAATCGACTGGAACCCGCGCACCGACGAGCCGTCGAACGCCAAGCCGTCCTCGAACACACTCTCGTCGAATGCCGACGCGGGGATCGAGAAGTGCTGCACGACACCGGGCAGGTCGCAGAAACGGATGTCGACGTACTCGACGTTCTCGTCCTTGATCAGCTTGAAGATGTCGTCAGAGGTCGTTTCTTCTGCCACTTAGTACTCCTTTTGTGCAGCCGTGCGCAATGTCCGTCAAAGGTTAGGTGTCATGGTGCTAACCCGGCCTGACGGTATGGATCTGATGTTGCACGCCCGTCAACGAGATGTTGCCGTGACGTTACGCCATCAATGTCACCCTATGCTGACAGTATGGCTTCCGCCCTTTCGTCCTGGCTGTCCGGCCCTGAACCTGCGGATTCCGGGGAGCGGTCCGCCTATCCCGGCGAGGCGCTCGGTCTGCCTGAATCCGGGCCACGATCCATCGCCCGGAGCGGCCGGCGTTTCGGTGCACTGCTGGTGGATTGGCTGATCGCCTACGGGGTCGCGGGCCTGTTCATGAGCCTCGGGCTGTTCTCGATGGCGTGGTTGTCCACGGCGGTGCTGGTGATCTGGCTGGTCCTGGGCGCGGTGTCGGTGCGGTTGTTCAGCTTCACTCCCGGCCAGTTCGCGCTGGGGCTGATGGTGGTGTCAGTCGACAACCGCATGCACGTCGGGTTCGGTCGGGCACTGTTACGCGGTCTGCTGCTGGCGTTGGTGATCCCCGCCCTGTTCATGGACAGCGACGGCCGGGGAATGCAGGACAAGTTCACGTTCACGGCCGTCGTTCGACGCTGAAGTCGTTCGACGCTGAAGTCGTTCGACGCTGAAGTCGTTCGACCCTAGACCTCCTGACGGATCTGACCGTTCATCATCGTCATGGTGATGTTCGTCGCATGGATGTCGTGTGGATCGACTTCGAAGATGTTGCGGTCGAGCACGATCAGGTCGGCGAGCTTGCCCACCTCGACTGATCCCACCCGGTCGTCCAGCCGGATCTGGTAGGCGGCGCCCAAGGTGTTGGCATGCACCGCCTGGGCGACAGTGAGTTTCTGGTCGGCGGGCGCCAGTACCGGAGCACCCGGGTCACCGACGAGTTGGCGGGTCACCCCGATCTGGATGGAGTCCAGCGGCTTGTAGGTGGAGAAGTAGCCCGCCGCCGGCCAATCGGTGCCCAGCGAGATACGTCCGCCCGACTGCAGCACGTCCTGGGTCCGGTAGAGCAGGTCCTGGCGCGGATGCCCGTACCGCGCGGCCAGATTCGTCACCGTGTCCGGATCGGCGGACATCCAGTTCGCGGAGAACTGGGCGATCACGCCGAGTTCGCCGAAGCGTGCGCTGTCGGGGTCCTCGACGTAGACCAGGTGAGCGACGGCGTGGCGGCGATCCCGCGGCGGGTTCGCCGCGATGGCCGCCTTGATGGTCCCTCTTCGCCCGCTGCCGTGACGACCGGCGCGCGAAGTATGGCGTGGGACACATTATGAATGCAAGGCGGCGCGCGAGGGTCGTGCGCCCGATTTACGCCAGCGTCAGCGGCGCTGGACCTTGCGCTGCACGCCGCGCAGCTTTGCCGCATTCGGCAGGGGCCCCTTGGGCATCGCTGCGGGTCCGACCTTGGTGCTCAGCGCGGCCAGCCGGGACTCCAGCGAGTCCATCTGCTTGACGTTGATGTTGGCGGGCAGCTTGTTGAGGTGCCGTTCCAGCTTCGACAGCGGCACCTCACCCTCGCCGTTGCCGACGATGATGTTGTAGATGGGTGTGTCGCCGATCAACCGGGCGGTGCGCTTCTTCTCCTGCGCCAGCAGCGGCTTGAGCCGGGAGGCCGTACCTTCGGCCACCAGGATCACCCCGGGCCGTCCGATCACCCGGTGCACGGCGTCGAAATGGCCCGTCGCGGCCACACCGGGGGTCACCCGCCACTGGCCGCGCAGGTTGTCCAGCGCCCACGCCGCCGCGCCGGTCTGCCCTTCGGCCTTGCGGTACACCGACTTCTGCGCGCGCCGGCCGAAGATGATGAACGCGACCAGCGCACCGAGCACGATGCCCAGCGGGATGAGCATGTACTTGGTGAAACCACCGATAGCGATACCCGCCGCCACCGACACCGCCACGACCAGCACGAAAGCACCGATCATGTAGGGGAGCAGGCGGCTGTCTTCCTTGCGCTGCATCTGGAACGCCTGCCACAGCTGGCTGCGGCGCTGCTTGGACGCGGCCTTCCGGGCTGCCTTGGCCTCGTTCTTGGCGGCCTTGGTTTGGGCAGGGTTACGCGATTTCGCCATAAGTTTCAGGATACGGCGACGCTGGCGGTGCTGACGCCGCCGGAGTCCTTTTCGGTCTCGGCCCGCTTCTGCGCTGCCTGGGCGTACAACCGGCCGGCCCGGTAGGACGAGCGGACCAGCGGACCGGCGAGCACTCCGGCGAAGCCGAGTCCCTCTGCATACGCGGCGTGCTCGACGAACTCCTCGGGCTTGACCCAGCGTTCCACCGGGTGGTGCCGCGCCGAGGGCCGCAGGTACTGGGTGATGGTGACGATGTCGCAGCCGGCGTTGACCAGATCGGCGAGCGCGGTGCGAACCTCGTCGGGTGTCTCACCCATGCCGAGGATCAGGTTGGATTTGGTGACCAGGCCGTAGTCGCGGGCGGCGGTGATCACGTCGAGACTGCGCTGGTAGCGGAACGCCGGACGGATCCGCTTGAAGATCCGCGGCACGGTTTCCACGTTGTGCGCGAACACTTCCGGGCGGGAGTCGAAGACTTCCCGCAGCTGGACCGGGTCGCCGTTGAAGTCCGGCGCGAGCAGCTCCACCCCGGTGCCGGGGTTGAGCTTCTTGATGTAACGCACGGTTTCGGCGTACAGCCAGGCACCGCCGTCGGGCAGATCGTCGCGTGCCACCCCGGTGACGGTGGAGTAGCGCAGACCCATCGCCTGCACGCTCTCGGCGACCCGGCGAGGCTCATCACGGTCGAGGTCGGCGGGCTTGCCGGTGTCGATCTGGCAGAAGTCGCAGCGCCGCGTGCACTGCTCGCCACCGATCAGGAAGGTCGCCTCGCGGTCTTCCCAGCACTCGTAGATATTGGGACAACCCGCCTCTTCGCACACGGTGTGCAGGCCCTCGCGCTTCACCAGCGCTTTGAGCTCGGTGTACTCCGGCCCCATCTTCGCGCGGGTCTTGATCCAGGGCGGCTTGCGCTCGATGGGTGTCTGCGCGTTGCGAACCTCCAGGCGCAGCAACTTCCGACCTTCTGGGACGACGCTCACTTCGACGATGCTACGCGGGCCGCGGCTACTGCCGGTTCCTGCCGGACCGGCAGCAGGCCATCGAGTGCGTCACACACCGCGACGGCCACCCGCTCACGGACGTCGTGCACCGTGACTTGCCGGCCCAGCTCGGCCGTCAATGACGTCACACCGGCGTCGGTGATGCCACAGGGCACGATGCCGCCGAACGCGCCCAGATCGCAGTCGCAGTTGAGGGAGAACCCGTGCAGGGTCACCGCCCGGGCCACTCTGATGCCGACGGCCCCGATCTTGCGGGCCGGCCTGCCCGCCTCGGCAGGCAACCACACCCCGGAGCGCCCGTCGACCCGCCCGGCGTCCAAGCACAGCTCAGCACACACCGTGATGAGCGACTCCTCAAGGCGGCGGACGAAATTCACCACATCCATCGGCTCGGCCAGGCCGATGATCGGATACCCGACGAGCTGGCCGGGGCCGTGCCAGGTGATCTTGCCGCCACGGTCGGTGTCGATGACGCGGACCGGCGACCCCGCCGGCAGATCGGGCCGTTCGCTGTCCTCGGTGCGACGACCGGCGGTGTAGACCGACGGATGCTCGAGCAGCAGTAGCGTGTCCGGCCCACCGGCCACCCGGGCGTCGGCGAGGTCGCGCTGCAGGTCCCAGGCGCTCAGGTAGTCCAGCTCGCCGAGCTGGCGGACCTCGACCGCGCCGGCGCCGGCGCGAATAGAACTCATGAGTGCCAAGTTACGCCTGGTCACCGCGAGCGGTGGCGCTGCTGAGCGCCTCGCCGATGGTGTTGTGGCGGAACTGGAACCCCGACCGCTCCAGCGCCGCCGGGATCGCCCGCTGACCGATCAACAGACCCTCCTGCGCGAACTCACCGAGCCCGGCGCGCAGGGCGAAGGCCGGGACGGCCAGCGGGGTCGGGCGGTGCAGTGCGCGCCCGACGGCGGTGGTGAACTCGGCGTTGGTGACCGGCGCCGGCCCCGTCAGATTCACCGGGCCCACCAGGGCGTCGTTGACGATGGTGGACACCAGCGCACGCACCTCGTCTTCGAGGCTGATCCACGGCATGTACTGCCGCCCGCTGCCCAGCCGGGCCCCGAGGCCGAGCCCGAACAGGGGTTTGAGGCGACCCAGCATGCCGCCGCCGGGGGACAGCACCAGCCCCGAACGTACGTGCACCACCCGGGCGCCGGCGTCCTCGGCGACCGCGGTGGCCGCCTCCCAGTCCACACACAGCCGGGCCAGGAAACCGTCCCCGGGACCGTTGGTCTCGTCGACGATGCGGTCCCGGGTGTCGCCGTAGTACCCGACCGCACTGGCGTTGACCAGGACGGGCACACCCGCCTCGGCCACCGCGGTGGCCAGCACCTCGGTGGGCGTTATCCGGCTGTCGCGCAGACTCTGCTTGAACGCCCCCGACCAGCGGGCACCGCCGATACTGACCCCGCACAGGTTGACCACTGCGTCGACGTCGGCCAGTGCGGCGGAATCGAACTCTCCGCTGTCCGGATTCCAGTGCAGCTCATCGGTGTTCGACGGCGCCCGGCGGACGATCCGCACCACCTGGTGATCGGTCGCGCGCAGGGCGTAGACCAGTGCCGAACCGATCAAGCCGGACGAACCGGCTATCGCGACGTTCGCCACGGGAATCTCCGGCCCGCTTTCAGAGGCCCAGGTCTGCCTCGAACGCGCCCTCTTCCAGTCGACGCTTGACCGTCGTCAGGAAGCGGCCGGCATCCGCCCCGTCCACCAGCCGGTGGTCATAGGTCAGCGGCAGGTAGCACACCGACCGCACGCCGATCGACTCATTGCCGAACTCGTCGACGATCACCCGAGGACGCTTGACGATCGCTCCGGTCCCCAGCATCGCGGCCTGCGGCGGCACCAGGATGGGCGTGTCGAACAGCGCGCCCTGGCTGCCGATGTTGGTGATGGTGAACGTGCCACCGGAGAGCTCGTCGGGCTTGAGGTTGCCCGAGCGGGCGCGCGAAGCGATGTCGTTGATGGCGCGGGCCAGCCCGCCCAGCGACAGGTCACCGGCGTTGTGCACCACCGGCGACAACAGACCCTGCTCGGTGTCCACCGCGAAGCCGAGATGCTCGGCGTCGTAGTAGGTGATCTCCTTGGCGTCCTCGTTGTAGCTGGCGTTGATGTTGGGGTGCGCCTTCAACGCGTCGATGACCGCCCGCGCGATGAACGGCAGGTAGGTCAGGTTCACGCCCTCACGCTCGGCGAAGCTGGCCTTGGCCCTGGCCCGTAGCGCCACGATCTTGGTCATGTCGACCTCGTGGGTCTGGGTCAGCTGCGCTGTGGTCTGCAGCGACTCGCGGGTCTTCTTGGCGGTGATCTGCCGGATCCGGTTGGCCTTCTGCGTGGTTCCACGCAGGTGCGCCAGCGGGCTCTCGACGGGTGCCGCCTTGGCAGCAGGTGCGGCGGGCTCCTTGGCGGCCGGTGCGGGCGCCTTGGCCTCGTCCGCTTTCTGCTGTGACGCCGCCAGCACATCCTGCTTGCGGATCCTGCCACCGACTCCGGTGCCCTTGATCGAGGCCAGGTCGACGTTGTGCTCCGCGGCCAACTTACGTACCAGCGGCGTGACGTACGGGCTGCCGTCCCCGGCCTCGGCTGCCGCCGGCTCGGGCTCTGGTTTCGGTTCCGGCTTGGGCTCGGGTTTGGGCTCGGGCTTGGGCTCGGGTTTGGGCTCGGGCTTGAGTTCCGGTTTCGCCTCGGCTTCGGGCTCAGGCTTGGGTTCGGGTTTCGGTTCGGGCTTGGGTTCGGGTTTCGGTTCGGGCTTGGGTTCGGGCTTGGATTCGGTAGCCGCGCCCTTGTCGCCGATCTTGCCGAGCTCGCCACCCACGGCGACGGTGTCGTCCTCCTCGGCGGTGATGCTCAGCAGCGTGCCCGCGACCGGGGACGGGATCTCGGTGTCCACCTTGTCGGTGGACACCTCGACCAGGGGGTCATCAACCTCCACCGAATCGCCGACGCTCTTGAGCCAGCGTGTCACGGTGCCTTCGGTGACGGACTCGCCGAGTTCGGGCATGACCACCGAGGTCGCCTCGCCGCCACCGGACGACGCCTCCGAGGCCGCCGGCTCCGGCTCGGCCTCAGGTTCCGGCTCAGGTTCGGGTTCCGGCTCGGGCTCCGCTTCAGGGGCCGCCTCTTCGCTGGGGGCGGCTTCCGGCTCGGTGGTCGAGCCGTCGGAATCGCCGTCTTCGGCGTCGCCGATCACGGCGAGCTCGCCGCCGATCTCGACCGTGTCGTCCTCCTGCGCAACGATCTTCGTCAACACCCCCGCGGCAGGTGACGGGATCTCGGTGTCGACCTTGTCCGTGGAGACCTCGAGCAGTGGCTCGTCGACCTCGACGGTGTCGCCTTCTTGTTTGAGCCAGCGGGTGACAGTCCCCTCGGTGACGCTCTCCCCGAGTGCGGGCATCTGTACGGAGACGGCCATGCTGTGGACTCCTCGAAGGTCGGTCGTCACGGGTCGACTTCCGGCTTACCACAACGTCGTGTGCCGGTTCACAAACCCAGGTGCATTGGTGCTGGACCATCTTTTCACTGTCGGCGCATCGGCACACACCCAGGGTTGGCCACATGCTCTGGCACTATCGAATGAAAGGCCGTCATCGCAGCAACAAGGAGCCAGGCCCGTTGGGATTGTTCAGCAGGTTTCGCCGCGCAGAGAGTTCACGTGGCGCCGACCGCGCCGCTGACCTGCGGTACATGCGGGAATGGACCGCTGCCCACACCGGCGTCGAGGCCTACGTGGAGCCCAAGACAACCGTCACCGAGCTCACCGTGGTGTTGGTGGCCAGCGACGGCGAATGGACCCGCAGGCGGGTCGGCGGCGAGAAGGGTGCCCGCCGGTTGTCCGGTGAACTGAAGATCCCGGTGTACGACGTGCAGAAGGTCGGCTACCCGCAACGGATGCGGGACTACGACGCACGTCGCCGGATCGAGCGTCAGCGCGCCCTGCGGGACGAGTTGGCCGAAGACTAGGGGGTTGCGTTCGTTACCGGCGGTATGAGCTACTGGCGCCGATGGCAACCGCACCGAAATTCGTTGACAGCACCGAGAACGTCCGGATCGCCTACTACGAAGAGGGCAACCCCGACGGGCCGACGCTGGTGCTCACCCATGGGTGGCCCGATTCCCACGTCTTGTGGGACGGCGTGGTGGCATTGCTGGCCGACAAGTTCCGGCTCATCCGCTATGACAACCGCGGCGTCGGTGGATCCTCGGTTCCCAAACCTGTCAGCGCCTACACGATGGAGCGGTTCGCCGACGACCTCGAGGCCGTCATCGCCGCGGTGAGCCCCGACCGGCCGGTACACATCCTGGGCCACGACTGGGGGTCCGTGGCGACCTGGGAGTACCTGGGCCGACCCGGGGCCCAGGACCGGGTGGCGTCGTTCACCTCGGTGTCCGGGCCCAGCACCGACCACTACAAGGCTGCGATCTTCAGCGATCTGGCACGGCCGTACCGGCCCGTGCGGTTCCTGCGGGCGGTGGACCGACTGCTGCGGCTCAGTTACATGATCCCGCTCTCGATCCCGGTGCTCACCCCGGCGCTCACGCGGGTCTTGTTCAGCGGCGGGCGGGGCAAAGTGCTGCTCACCGACGGTGTCCCACGGGGGCAACGCTTCCGAAGTGATTCAGTGGCAACAGATCTCACGAACTCGCTGAAGATCTACCGGGCCATGACCAGCCGGTCGCCCGCGCAGTACCGCACCGACCACGACGTCAGCATCCCCGTGCAGCTGATCGTCAACCGCCGCGACCCGGTGGTGCGCCCGCACGGTCTCGACGAGGTGTCCCGCTGGGTGCCGAGGCTGTGGCGTCGCGATATCGACGCCGGGCACTGGGCGCCGATGTCGCATCCACACGTGATCGCCGCCGCGGTCACCGAACTCGTCGAGCACCTCGACGGGCGCCCCGCGGCCCGGGGACTGCTGCGTGCCGAAGTGGGACGCGTGCGCAAGCCGTTCAGCGACACCCTGGTGTCGATCACCGGCGCCGGCAGTGGCATCGGTCGCGCCACCGCGGTGGCCTTCGCCGAGCAGGGCGCCGAGATCGTCGTCAGTGACATCAACGAAGAGGTGGTCACCGAGACCGCCGCCCACATTGCCGCGGCCGGCGGGGTGGCACACCGCTACGTACTCGACGTATCCGACGCCGAAGCCGTCGAACGGTTTGTCGCCGAGGTCTGCGACACCCACGGGGTGCCCGACATCGTGGTGAACAACGCCGGCATCGGGCACGCCGGAAACTTCCTCGACACCCCCGCCGAGGAGTGGGACCGGGTGCTGGAGGTCAACCTGGGCGGGGTGGTCAACGGCTGTCGCGCCTTCGCCCGCCGCCTCGTCGACCGCGGCACCGGGGGCCACATCGTCAATGTCGCCTCAATGGCGGCCTACGCCCCACTGCAGGGCATGAACGCCTACTGCACCTCGAAGGCGGCGGTCTACATGTTCTCCGACTGCCTGCGCGCCGAACTCAGCGCCGCCGATGTCGGGCTGACGACCATCTGCCCGGGCGTCGTCGACACCGGTATCGTGCGCACCACCCGCTTCGACGTGCCGGAGGACAAGCGCGCCGACGCGCTGGCCGCCCAGGCCCGCGCCGAGAAGATGTTCGCCAAACGGCACTACGGCCCGGAGAAGGTGGCCGCCGCGATCATCGCCTCGGTCGGCAAGGGAACCGCGGTCCGTCCCGTCACCCCGGAAGCGCACCTGATCTACGGGGTGTCGCGGGTGGCACCGCAGGTGTTGCGCAGTACCGCCCGCGGCAAGCTGGTCTGACCCCCCCGCCGAAACCGACGAAATGGTGGGGCGCACTCGTAAAAACCCGCCCAAACGTGAGTTTGGGCGGGTCGGGGGCTAGCCGTTTTCGGCGATGTCCTCGAGCACTGCGAACATGGTCCGCGCCGGCACCCCGGTCGCGCCCTTGCCGTTGTAGCCCCAGGGGCCGCCGGTGTTGTAGGCGGGACCGGCGACGTCGATGTGTGCCCACTGCACACCCTCGGCGACGAACTCCCGCAGGAACACGCCCGCCACCAGCATGCCGGCGAACCGCTGACCGCTGATGTTCGCCAAGTCGGCGACCTGGGACTTCAGCTCGTCTTTGAGGTCATCGGGCAGCGGCATCGGCCACCCGTTCTCGCCCACGTCCTGCGACAGTGCGGCCACCCGGTCGCGGAACTTGTCACTGCCCATCACCCCGGGGATACGCGCGCCCAGCGCCACGGTCTGCGCACCCGTCAGGGTCGAGGTCTCGATCAGGTAATCCGGGTTGTCCTCACAGGCCCGTGCGATGGCGTCGGCCAGGATGAGCCGGCCCTCGGCGTCGGTGTTGAGCACCTCGACCGTGGTGCCGCCGTACTGGGTGAGCACGTCGCCGGGCCGCTGCGCGGTGGCCGACGGCATGTTCTCGGCCATCGGCACCGTGGCGATGACGTCCACGGGGAGCTCCAGTTGGGCGGCGAGCGCCACCGTCGCGATGACGGCGGCGGCGCCGCCCATATCGGAGGTCATGTGGTGCATCGACGCGGCCGGTTTGATGGAGATGCCACCGGTGTCGAAGGTGATGCCCTTACCGATCAGCGCCACCTTCTTGGCCTTGCGCTTACCGGATTTGTAGCTCAACCGCACCAACCGCGGCGGCCGCGACGAACCCTTCCCGACACCGACAATGCCGCCGTAAGCGCCCTTTTCCAGCGCCTTCTCGTCGAGCACCTCGACGTCCAGGCCCACGGACTCACCCAAAGCCTTTGCGCGCTTGGCGAATTCGTCGGGGTACAGGTGGCTCGGCGGGGTGTTGACCAGGTCGCGGGCGGTGGCGACCGCAGTGGCCACGGCGCGGGCCCTGGCGGCCTCGGTCTTCACGGCCTTGGACCCGTCGCTGGACAGCGCGGTGATGGTGCGCAACCCGGTGTCCTTGGGCGCGGTCTTGTCGCTGCGGAAGTCACTGAACCGGTAGCTGCCCAGGATCAGTCCCTCGATCGCGCCCTCGAGATTCAGTTCGGACAGGGCGGTGATCACCGACTCGGTTCCGTTCAGTGACCGCGCGGCGACACCCGAGGCCTTGCGGATCAGCTCCGCCGGCCACTCCTCACGCGATTTGCCCAGCCCGACAGCCAGCACACTGGCCACCGGCAGCGACGGCACCACCAGCCGGGTCAGCTGTTCGGCACCGGCCTTGGCGCTCAACGCCGCCAGCGCCACCTCGATCTCGCCGACCGATTCGACGCTCAGGAACGGAGTGGGCACGACCTGCGGATCGTTGCCCGAGTCGGAGGTGACCACCCCGACGATCAACACGGCCGACCCGGTGCCCCGTTTGGGCAGCGAGGTGGCAACGGTGACGGTGGGGGACTGGTAACCGGGTTGGGTGCTCACGCAGATCACCCTAACCATCGTCGGTCTAGGCTGGTCGACCGTGAGCTCATCTAGTTCTGGCGACCTGTTGCACGGCCCACTCGAAGACCGCCATCGCACCCACGGTGCGAGCTTCGCCGAATTCAGTGGCTGGTTGATGCCGGTGTCCTACGCCGGCACCGTCGCCGAGCACAACGCCACCCGCAACACCGTCGGGCTGTTCGACGTCAGCCACCTCGGCAAAGCGCTGGTCCGCGGCCCGGGTGCCGCCGAGTTCGTCAACGCCTGCCTGACCAACGACCTGCGGCGGATCGGCCCCGGAAAAGCGCAGTACACCCTGTGCTGCACCGAGAACGGCGGGGTCATCGACGACCTGATCGCCTACTACGTCTCCGACGACGAAATCTTTCTGGTGCCCAACGCCGCCAACACCGCGGCCGTGGTGGCCGCGTTGAAAGAAGTTGCACCAGCCGGTCTTACGATCACCGACGAGCACCGCTCCTACGCCGTGCTCGCGGTGCAGGGGCCCCGAGCCGGTGACGTGCTCACGGCCCTGGGCCTGCCGACGGACATGGACTACATGGGGTACGCCGACGCCGAATACGACGGCGTCGCTGTCCGCGTCTGCCGTACCGGCTACACCGGCGAACACGGGTTCGAGCTGTTGCCGCCCTGGGACCAGGCCGCGGTGGTGTTCGACGCGCTGGCCGACCAGGTCAAACAACACGACGGCGAGCTGGCCGGCCTGGGCGCCCGCGACACCCTGCGCACCGAGATGGGCTACCCATTGCACGGACACGAGCTGTCGCTCGACATCTCCCCGCTGCAGGCACGGTGCGGATGGGCGATCGGCTGGAAGAAGGACACGTTCTGGGGCCGGGACGCGCTGGTGGCGGAGAAGGAAGCCGGCCCCAAGCGATTGTTACGCGGCCTGAAAGTGCTGGGCCGAGGGGTGCTGCGGCCCGAGCTGACGGTCCTCGACGGGGACACCGCTGTCGGTGTCACCACGTCCGGAACGTTCTCTCCGACACTGAAAGTCGGGATCGCACTGGCGCTGATCGACTCATCGGCCGGCGTCGAGGACGGCGCGCGGGTGACCGTCGACGTTCGAGGCCGCGCCGTGGAGTGCGAAGTGGTGAAACCGCCGTTTGTCGCCGTGAAAACCCGCTAGCGCGCGGTTATACAATCGGTGCATGACGAACGGCCACCTCGAGTTCACTCTTGCCCGCAACACCGCACCGGCAAGTGACGAGGTACGGGCCGGAATTCTCAAGGACCCGGGGTTCGGAAGGTTCTTCACCGACCACATGGTGTCCATCGACTACACCGAAGGTCAGGGCTGGCACGACGCCCGGGTGCTGCCGTACGGGCCGATCGAACTCGACCCCTCTGCCGTGGTGCTGCACTACGCGCAGGAAGTGTTCGAAGGCCTCAAGGCTTACCGCTGGGCCGACGGCGCCGTGGTGTCCTTCCGGCCGGAAGCCAACGCCGCGCGGTTGCGCTCCTCCGCCCGCCGGATCGCCATCCCGGAACTGCCCGAAGAGGTGTTCATCGAGTCCCTGCGGCAGCTGATCGCCGTCGATGAGGCCTGGGTTCCGCCCGCCGGCGGTGAAGAGTCGCTCTACCTGCGGCCCTTCATCATCGCCACCGAGCCGGGTCTGGGTGTTCGGCCGGCCAACGAGTACCGCTACCTGGTGATCGCCAGCCCCGCCGGTGCGTACTTCAAGGGTGGTATCCGGCCGGTCAGCGTGTGGCTGTCCACCGAATACGTGCGGGCCAGTCCGGGCGGCACCGGTGCGGCGAAATTCGGCGGCAACTACGCCGCCTCCCTGCTGGCACAGGCCGAGGCTGCGCAGAATGGCTGTGATCAGGTGGTCTGGCTCGACGGTCTGGAGCGCCGCTACATCGAAGAGATGGGCGGCATGAACCTGTTCTTCGTCTTCGGCAGCGGCGGCTCGGCGCGGCTCGTCACCCCCGAGCTGTCCGGTTCGCTGCTGCCCGGCATCACCCGGGATTCGTTGCTGCAGTTGGCCACCGACGCGGGCTATGCCGTCGAACAACGCAAGATCGACGTCGAGGAGTTGCGCAAGGGCGTGGCCGCGGGAGAGATCACCGAGGTGTTCGCCTGCGGCACGGCGGCCGTCATCACCCCCGTCTCGCAGGTCAAGTACGGAGATGGCGAGTTCACCATCGCCGACGGCGAACCCGGTGAAGTGACCATGGCGTTGCGGGACACCCTCACCGGAATCCAGCGCGGCACCTTCGCCGACACCCACGGCTGGATGGCCCGTCTCGGCTAATTGCCGATCGCCAGTCCCAGCGCGGTCACCGTCGTCGTCATTTCCACCGCGGCGCCCAGCACGTCACCGGTGACACCGCCGAACCGGCGCACACAATGGATCAGCAGGGCGGCGGTCAGCGCCAACGCCACCAGCACCACGACCGGACCCTGCCAGGCGCGGGGGCAGGCCCACACCGAGGCCAGCGCCAGCACCACCACCCAGGCCGCGACCACCCAGCTGGGTTGCGTGCCTGCCACCGCGCCCCCCAGCGAGCTACCCGGTGCCGCGGGCACCGGCCGTCGACACGCCAGCACCACCGCCACCCGGCCCGCGCTCACGGCGATGACGACGGCCACCGCACCCAGCGCGGAGAACGTCGCCGCCTGCATCGCGATCGTCAACACCACCGCTGCGACCCCGAACGGTCCGGCGGTACCGCCGCGCATCACCGCCAGTGCCCGCTCGGGCGGGCCGTAACAGCCCAGCCCGTCCACGGTGTCGCTGAGCCCGTCGATGTGCAACCCGCGGGTGGCCAAGAGCAGCGCCGCCACGGCGAGCAGCCCCGGCAACAGACTGCCGGCGCCGAACAGCGCCGTCCCTGCGTAAACGACGCCGGCGGCCAGTGCTCCCAGAGCCACCCCCACCACCGGCAGGGCCGTCAACGCACCGCGGCCCACCAGTACATGGGAACGGATGGGCAGCACCGTCGCGAAGGCGAACGCGCCGGCCAACGATGAGATCACCAGCAGCTCACAGAGATTCGCTGCGGCCGGCGACCTGCGCCGAATCAGAGGTGGCCATCTGCGCCAGGGTGGCGACGGCCGCGCGCACCACCGGCAGCGCGACCGCGGCACCGGTACCCTCGCCCAGGCGCATCTGGAGATCAACGATCGGTTCTAGTTCGAGCTGCGCCAGTGCCAGGGTGTGCGCGGGCTCGGTCGACCGGTGGCCGGCCTGCCACCAGGCGCGCGCGCCCGGCGCCAACCGCTCGGCGGCCAGGGCGGCCGCGGTGACCACCACGCCGTCGAGCAGCACCGGTGTGCGTCGCACGGCGGCCTGGGCCAGGAAACCCGCCATCGCCGCCAGATCCGCGCCTGCGCCGATCCGCAGCAGCGCAACGGTGTCGAAGCGGTCCCGATGGGACCGGTAGAGCGCATCACGCACCGCGGCCGTTTTGCGTGCCCAGCCCGCGTCGTCGATGCCGGTGCCGCGGCCCACCGCCACCACCGGCTCGGTGTTGGTCAGGGCGGCCACCAGAACCGTTGCCGCCGTGGTGTTCCCGATTCCCATATCGCCGGCGATCAGCAGGTCGGCCCCGGCGTCGACCTCCTCGTCGGCGATCTGTATCCCGGCGGTGACGGCGGCGACGGCCTCGTCCTCGGTCATCGCGTCCTCGATCGCGATGTTGCCGCTGGAGCGGCGCACCTTGTGGGCGCTGACCGGTCCTGGCGCCGCGTCGATGTCGACGGCGATGTCGACCACCCGCACCGAGGCGCCGGCCGACGCCGCGAGCACGTTGATCGCCGCGCCACCGGCCTCGATGTTGGTGACCATCTGCGCGGTCACCTCAGGTGGAAACGCCGACACCCCGGCCCGGGCGACGCCGTGGTCTCCGGCGAACACCACCACCCGTGCGCGTTCGAATTGTTTTGGCGGGCAGACCCCTTGGCAGGAAGCAACCCAGATGGACAACGCCTCCAGCCGCCCGAGGGCGCCCGGCGGCTTGGTGAGTGTGCCCTGACGGGCGCGGGCCGCCGCGGCGGCCTCGGCGTCGGGAGCCACGACAGTGGGGAACGTCGGTGCGAAAACCATCAGGACCCCTGGGGTTTGAGTGTGAGAGCCTGGCCTGCGACCACCAGCACCACGCGGTCACAGGCGGCGGCCAGTCGCTGGTTCACCGAACCCAGGGCGTCGGCGAAGCGTCGTCCCGCCGCGGTGGCCGGCACCACCGTCAACCCCACTTCGGGGCTGACCAGCACCAGCGGCGAGTCGAACACCTGCACCGCAGCCACCAGGTCGTCGACATCAGCGGCCACCGAACCGTCATTCCAGGCGTCGCGCTCATCCATGGCCGCGGTCAGCCAGGTGCCGATATCGTCGACCAGGGTGGCGCAAGACCGAAATTGCCGCAGTGTTGCTGCGGCGTCGGTGCTTTCGACGGTCTCCCAGTGCGACGGGCGTCGGTCGCGGTGGGCGGCCACCCGTGCCGACCAGCCGTCGCCGCCGGCGGTGGGACCCGTCGCCAGATACCGCACGGGTAGTTGCGCGGCGGCCTCGCTGATGGCGTCCTCGGCCCATCGTGATTTGCCCGAACGGATACCGCCGAGCACCAGGGTGCGCACAGGTCGCGCCGGTCAGGCGACTTTGTCGCCGCGATTGACGCGGGGCCGCGGCGCGCGCATCCGGCGCAGCTGCGAGGCGCGTCCGGCCGCGTAGAAACCGAGCTTGACGCGGCCCTCGGTGTTGTCCGGGTACTTCTCGTCGACCGCATTGCTGACCTTGCGGGCCAGCCAGATGCCGTCGATCGCCATGATGGCGATCAGGATCAACATGGCGGGGGAGATGTAGAGCTGCACCTGCGGCACGGCCAGCATCACGAAGATCAGGAACAGCGCGGCCGGCATGAACAGCCCCAGCAGGTTGCGCCGGGAGTCGACGATATCGCGGGCATACGCGCGCACCGGGCCCTGGTCGCGCGGCAGCAGGTAGGCCTCTTCACCGGCCATCATGCGTTCGCGGCGCTCGTTCATCTGCGCCCGGCGCTCGGCTTTCTCGACCTTGCGCTCCTCTTTCGAGAGCTTCGGCCCGGCCATGGCCTTACGGCGCGCCCTGGCCTCTGCGCTGGTCATCGGCGCGGGTGCGACGGGGCCGCGGCGTTTGGCGCTGTCGCGCTTGGGAGTGGGCCGACCTTTGGGGGCAGTCCGGGTCGCCGGCACGTCCTGGTCGACCTCGGAGGTCGGCTCGGTGGCACCGGTGTTTCCGTTGATGTCACCGTCGTCGTTCTTGCGGCCCAGCAGCTTCACACCGCCAGGTTACTGCGGGTGCAGCTGCGGCCGGAAATGCACCTGCCGATCGGGCCGCTTAATCTGCAGGGATGACAGCCGGGCAGGAGTCGGAATTGAGAGTGCTGATCGCGCCCGATTGCTTCGGTGACACATTGACCGCGGTCGAGGCGGCTCAGGCGATCGCGGTCGGATGGCAGCAGTCCCGGCCCGGGGACGAACTGACCCTGGCACCGCAATCCGACGGCGGCCCCGGATTCGTCGGGGTGCTGGCCAGCCGGCTCGGCGAGCTGCGGCACTGCCGGGTGTGCGGTCCGCTCGACACCCCCGGCGCCGAATCCGTGGATGCGGAATGGGTGTTCGACCCCATCACCGACCCGAAGTGCCCGACCGCCTACATCGAATGTGCGCAGGCCTGCGGGCTGACGCTGCTCGACGGCCCCCCGACAGCACAGACCGCCGTCGCCGCGCACACCTTCGGCGTGGGCCAACTCGTCGACGCGGCGGTGACAGCCGGCGCTGCGCGCATCGCCGTCGGCCTGGGCGGCAGCAGCACCACCGACGGCGGCCGCGGCATGATCGAGGCCCTCGGCGGCCTCGACGCAGCCAAAAAGCGGTTGGCCGGTATCGAGTTGATCGTCGCCACCGACGTCGAACACCCCCTGCTGGGACCCCGGGGCGCCGCCCACGTGTTCGGGCCGCAGAAAGGCGCCGACCCGGCCACCGTGGAACAGCTGGAACAGCGGCTCACCGCTTGGGCCGGCGAACTGGATCGCATCGCCGGGCGCCCGATCAGCGACGACGCCGGCGCCGGCGCGGCCGGAGGCCTCGGCGCGGCTCTGCTGGCACTTGGCGGACACCGCGAATCCGGCGCCGCGATCATCGCCGAGCACACCCGCCTGGCCGACGACATCGCCGTTGCCGAACTCGTGATCACCGGGGAAGGCCGCTTCGACGATCAGTCCCTGCATGGCAAAGTGGTCAGCGCGCTGTCCCACGGAGCCGGCGCCCACCACATTCCGGTGCTGGTGCTGGCCGGACAGGTGACCTTGGACACCGCTGCGCTACGGGCCGCTGGGATCGCGGCCGCCTTCTCTGTCTCCGAGTACGCCGGATCGGTGCAGGTGGCGATCGACGACGCGGCCAATCAGCTGGCCGGTCTGGCCCGAAAGACCGCCGCACAACTCGGGAATAGCGCGTAGACCAGGTACCGTTGACACGACTGGGTTCATACCCATCTCATGCATGCCACGAGGGAGACGCAATGACTGTTCAGCACGAGTCGGCGACCACCGATACCCACGGCGCGATCCTGACCGACGCCGCGGCGGCCAAGGCCAAATCGCTGCTCGATCAGGAAGGCCGTGACGACCTGGCCCTGCGCATCGCGGTACAGCCTGGTGGCTGCGCCGGCCTGCGCTACAACCTGTTCTTCGACGACCGCACCCTCGATGGCGATCTGGTCGTCGAATTCAGTGGGGTCAACCTCACCGTCGACCGGATGAGCGCCCCGTACATCCAGGGCGCCACGATCGATTTCGTGGACACCATCGAGAAGCAGGGCTTCACCATCGACAACCCCAACGCCACGGGCTCTTGCGCCTGCGGCGACTCGTTCAACTGATCCACTGACTCACGCCTGCGGGCACGTTCTGGCTTCGACTTCCGAAAGCTAGAACGTGCCCGCAGTGCGTAGTACGTACGAACACACCAGCACCTCATTGCCGTGGACCAGCAGTTGTGCCACACCCTGGCGGTCGTCGTCGTCGCCGCCACGATTGGCAGTGGTGGGCACCACGCGCATGCTGAACAACACCTGCGCGCTGTTGGGTGAGGCGAAGACCATCGTGTCGATACCGGTGACCTGCGCGCTGGAGAACTGCTTCTGAAAGGCGTCGCTGCTCAGCCGGGCCAACGCGTCGTCGGCGCGGCGGTCGCGCACCCCGTCGTAGAGACCACACAACGAATTACGGGAAACGGCCTGCAGATCCCCGTCGGACAGCGCGTCCAGATAGCTCTGGATGGCCTCCTGCGCGGAGGCGGTTGTCAGTGGGACAGCACCGCGGCCGTCATCGCCGCGCCCGAGCAGCACCACCGCGACCACCACCGCAGCGATGACCGCCAGCGACAACAGCGCGGCGACCAGCGGCTTCCACCGACCCCCGCGGGGCCGTCGGGGCGAGCGGCGTCGGGGTAGGCGCCCTGGGGATAGGGAACTGCGGAGTACGGCGGTGCGGCCGGACCGGGGACAAACGGCGCCGGCTCCGGAGGGCGATACGGCCCCCACGCCTGGCCGAAGTTCGCGTTATAGGCGGGGGAGGGCTGGCCGGACTCCGGGTCGGGCTGCTGGCGGGGACCCGGCGTGCCGCCGCCGGGATATGGCGGCGGATAAGGGCCGGACATGATGTCTCTCCCGGGGTAGCGCCTGTCGGGGCGGTGGGCACCGTCGACCAGCAGTTGTCGCTTCCCGGCACGCCGGTGCTGGCTCTGAAGGCAGGTTAGCGCACGGAGCAGGAGATGAGCTGGACCGGCTGCAGCGGTAGGGTCGAGTGGCCTGGCGTCTTCGAACGCCAGAAATGTTCGACAATTGGATGGAGCTTTTTGTGACCATAGCTGTGACCGGATCGATCGCAACGGACCATCTGATGCGCTTTCCGGGCCGCTTCGCCGACCAGTTGCTGGCGGACCACCTCCAGAAAGTGTCCTTGAGCTTCCTCGTCGACGACCTGGTGGTGCACCGCGGCGGCGTCGCCGGAAACATGGCGTACGCAATTGGGCTCCTCGGCGGTGACGCCACGCTGGTTGGCGCCGTCGGCTCCGATTTCGACGATTACCGGCAGTGGCTGGAGTCCAACGGTGTGGACTGCTCGCACGTGCTGGTCTCCGAAAGCGCCTACACGGCCCGTTTTGTCTGCACCACCGACGAGGACATGGCCCAGCTGGCCTCGTTCTACCCCGGCGCGATGTCGGAGGCGCGCAACATCTCCCTCGCCGACGTCGTAGCCAAGGTCGGCACCCCCGACCTGGTGATCGTCGGCGCCAACGATCCCGACGCGATGTACCGGCACACCGACGAATGCCGTTCTTTGGGACTGGCCTTCGCTGCTGACCCGTCCCAGCAGCTGGCCCGGCTCAACCGCGAGGAGATCCGCAGGCTCATCGACGGCGCCACCTACTTGTTCACCAACGACTACGAGTGGGATCTGCTGCTGCAGAAGTCGGGCTGGTCCGAGGCTGAGGTGATGAGCCAGATCGAGCTCCGGGTGACGACGCTGGGTGCCAAGGGTGTGGACCTCGTGGGCTCCGACGGCACCTTCGTGCACGTCGGTGTGGTGCCCGAGACACACCAAACCGACCCCACGGGCATCGGCGACGCCTTCCGCGCCGGCTTCCTCACCGGCCGCAGCGCCGGTCTGAGCCTCGAGCGTTCCGCGCAGTTGGCCTCCCTGGTGGCCACACTGGTGCTGGAGGCGCCAGGCCCGCAGGAGTGGACCTGGGACAAGCAGGCCGCGGTGGTCCGCATCGCCGACGCTTACGGTGACGAGGCCGGTTCGGAGATCGCTGCGGCGCTGGTCTAGAGCTCCACGGGGTAGGTGGGCTCGGCGATCGCCGGTGTCACAGTGCCGTCGATGAAGATCGCATGCCAGAGCATGAAGATCAGCACGGTCCACAGCCGGCGACTGTGATCGCTTGCGCCGGTGCGGTGTTCGTCGAGCATCCGGCGGACGCCGGCGATGTCGACCCACTGGCCGGCCTGCGAGCTGTCCGTCATCGCGTATGCCCATTCGAGCAGTTCGCCGGCGCGCAGCCAGTGCCGGATCGGGACCGGGAAACCCAGTTTCGCCCGGTGCAGCACGTGGGCGGGCACGATCGGCTCCAGTGCGCGACGCAACGCGTACTTCGTCGTCGTCCTGGTGATCTTCTGCTCCAACGGCAGCCGGGATGCGACAGCGAACACCTCGGGGTCCAGGAACGGCACCCGCAATTCCAATGAGTTGGCCATCGTCATCTTGTCGGCCTTGACCAGGATGTCGCCGCGCAGCCACGTGAACAGGTCGAGGTGCTGCATCCGGGCGACGGGATCCCAGCCGGCTGACTGCCGGTAGATCTCGGCGGTGACATCGGTGTGCGTCCAGTCGGGGCGGAACCGGGGCAACACCGCACGCAACTGCTCGTCGGAGAAGCTGCGGGCGTTGCCGTAGTAGCGCTCCTCCAGGGTGAGAGAACCCCGGTGCAGCAGGCTCTTACCGCGCACGCCTTCGGGAAGTGGCCTCGACGCCCTGCCCAGTGAACGCCGAATGGGCCGGGGCAGGTAGTCGAACGCCTTGAGCGACAACGGCTCGCGATAGATGGTGTAGCCGCCGAAGAGCTCGTCGGCGCCTTCGCCCGACAACACCACCTTGACATGTTTGCGGGCTTCCTTGGCGATGAAGTACAGCGGCACCAGCGCCGGATCGGCGACCGGCTCGTCGAGATACCAGACGATCTCGGGCAGCGCCGCGACGAATTCGGCCTGGCTGACGACCTTGGCGATGTGCCGGGCGCCGATCGCCTCCGCAGAGGCCACGGCCACGTCGACCTCTGAGAAGCCCTCCCGCTCGAAACCGGTGGTGAAGGTGATCAACCGTGGGTTGTGCCGGATCGCCAGCGCGGCGATGGCGGTGGAGTCGATCCCGCCGGACAGGAACGCGCCCACGGTCACGTCGGCCCGCATGTGCTTGGCCACCGAGTCCTCGAGCACCGCGGTGATCTCGTCGTAGCGGGCCTGCTCCCGGCCCGCGGTGAACGGCACGGCGGCGAACTTCGGCACGAAATAGCGGGCGACCTCCGGCGCGGCACCCGCCCGGATCCGCGCGTAACACCCGGACTCCAGGCGACGCACCTGGCGGTGCAGGGTCTCCGGCTCCGGGACGTACTGCAGCACGGTGTAGTGCTGGACCGCGCGTTCGTCGATGCCCGTCGCCCCGGCGTCGATCCCAAGGTCGTCCGCCAGATCGAGCAGGCACTTCTTCTCGCTGCCGACAGCGGTGCCGCCCGGGCCCGATGCCATGAACAGCGGTTTGATGCCGAACGGGTCGCGGGCGCAGAAGAGTTCTGCGGTGGCGGTGTCCCAGAGCGCGAAGGCGAACATGCCGCGCAGCCGAGGCAGGGCGTCCACACCCCAGTGGTGGTAGGCGGCGATGATCGCCTCGCCATCACCCTCGGTGTGGAACTGCGCGCCGAAATCCCGCGCTAGCTCGGCCCGTACCTCCAGGTAGTTGTAGATCTCGCCGTTGAAGACCAGCACGTAGCGGTCCGGGGCCTCCGGCGGACCCCACCGCAACGGTTGGTGCGAGTGGGCGATGTCGATGATCGACAGCCGGTTGAACCCGAGCACCACGCGGTCATCCGACCAGGTGCCCGGTTCGTCGGGTCCGCGGTGGCGCATCAGGTGCGACGCACCGCCGACCGCATCAACTATTCCCGGGGTGACTGGCCGGGCCGAATCACACAGCAGAGCTACCAGTCCGCACATCGCCGCCAGTATGCCAAGTAACGGCCAAACGCATACGGCAGGTGCGTCGGGCTGGGCTAGTGGGCGTGGTCTACGCTGCGTAGTATTCGATTCGCAAGCGGATCCATGGCGCCACAAAAGTGGCGCTTCCACGGCCGTTTGAGACGGACTGAAACACAGGAGGCGCCAGCGTGAAGACCCGCCGTACTCGTCGGCTCCGGGTGTTGGCTATGGCGGTCACGTTAGGTGCGCTCGCAGTCGTACTCAGTGGCTGTAGCGTCACCGAGGCGTTGGCGCTCGGCTGGCCCAAGGGCATCACCCCGGAAGCTCATCTCAACCGTGAGCTCTGGATCGGTTCGGTAGCGGCATCGCTGGTCGTCGGCGTGATCGTCTGGGGTCTGCTGTTCTGGACCGCGGTGTTCCACCGGAAGAAGGCCACCGACACCGAGCTGCCGCGCCAGTTCGGCTACAACATGCCGCTGGAGCTGGTCCTGACGGTGATCCCGTTCCTGATCATCTCGGTGCTCTTCTACTTCACCGTGGTGGTGCAGGAGACGATGCTGGCCAAGGAGCCCAACCCCGAGGTCGTCGTCGACGTCACCGCTTTCCAGTGGAACTGGAAGTTCGGTTACCAGAAGATCGCGTTCGCCGACGGCACGATGAACGTCGACGGTGCCGATCCGGCGCGCAAAGAGGCCATGACCTCCAAGCCCGGCGGCGAGCAGGAGCACCTCGAGGGCGGGCACGCCGAGGTCGGGGCCATCAACGGCCTCAACCCCGAGGACCGCACCTACCTGAACTTCGACAAGGTGGAGACGCTCGGCACGAGCGACGAGATTCCGGTACTGGTGCTGCCGTCGGGCAAGCGCATCGAGTTCCAGATCGCCTCCGCCGACGTCATCCACGGTTTCTGGGTGCCGGAGTTCCTCTTCAAGCGGGACGTCATCCCGAACCCGGAGGCCAACAACTCCGACAATATTTTCCAGATCAGTGAGATCACCCAGACCGGAGCCTTTGTCGGGCGGTGCACGGAGATGTGCGGCACTTACCACGCGATGATGCAGTTCGAGGTTCGCGTCGTGGAGCCCAACGATTTCAAGGCCTATATGCAGTACCGGATGGACCGGCCGGAGGCCACCAACGCCGAGGCGCTGCAGTCGATCGGGCAGGAGCCGTTGGCGACCACCACCCGGCCGTTCGACAGCCGCCGTGGCGAGCAGGCTCCACCGGTTCGGAACTGACAGGCTCAGAGGACTAGAGGAAAACCAGCATGCATATCGAAGCCAGGCTGTTCGAGATCCTGACCGCGTTCTTCGTCCTCGCCGCAATCGTCTACGGCGTACTCACCTCGCTGTACGGCGGCGGCGGCATCGAATGGGCCGGCACCACCGCACTGGTGCTCACCGCGGGGTTGTCGTTGATCATCGGCACCTTCTTCCGCTTCGTGGCCCGTCGTCTCGACACCCGGCCCGAGGACTACGAGGATGCCGAGATCAGCGACGGCGCCGGGGAACTCGGCTTCTTCAGCCCCCACAGCTGGTGGCCCATCCTGATCGCGCTGTCCTTCTCGACGGCTGCCGTCGGTGCCGCCCTGTGGCTGCCCTGGCTGCTGGTCGCGGGCATCGTGTTCGTGCTGACAGCCGCCGGTGGTCTGGTCTTCGAGTACTACTGGGGTCCCGAGAAGCACTGAGGCCGGGCGCCGCCGCTGCCGACATGTATTCGAGCCTTCCGCCCGCGGTTGTGCCGCAAGGTCACAATCGTGGACAGTCGATCGGCGCGCCGGTCCTGTCGCCCGCTATCCGTGGTGTCGGTTGGGTAGTGTTGCCGGGGCACGATGCGCCCGCGGCAGGTCGGTGAGCGTTCCTCGGACGCCACCCAGGTCGCGGTGAAGCACTGGAGAAGGACAGGCGGACATGAGCGGGCCGAATCCCCCGGGGCCGGAATCGGGCTCCGCATCCGGCGACGACCGGGGTAACCCGACGCCCGACGGGCAGACGCCGGACGGGTTGAGCGAGGGCTACGCGACCGATTACGGAACTGACATCGTGCCGTCGGAGTTCCCGTCCCGGGCCTACTCTGCGCCCGAAGCCGAACAGTTCACCACCGGCCCCTACGTACCGGCCGACCCCCACCTCTACGACTACGACAGCTACGACGTCGGCGAGTCCCCCGAAGCGAACCGGCCGCCGCGCTGGCCGTGGGTTGTGGGCGTCGCGGCGATCATCGCTGCGATCTCCCTGGTGGTCTCGGTGTCGTTGCTGGTCACCAGTACCGACAGCGACGACCTGGCCAATCCGGCTACCACCACGTCCACCAAACCGCCGGTCCAGGACGAGATCACCACCACGACACCGCCACCACCGCCGCCCCCGCCCACCACCACTGAGCCGCCACCACCACCGCCGCCGCCACCCACCGAGACGGTGACGGTGACTCCGGAGCCGCCTCCGCCGCCACCGCCGGCCGAGGAAGCGCCGCCGCCACCGCCGGCCACCACCGAGGCGCCGCCCCCGGCGCCCACCTCGACGACGCCGGCCGGTCCCAGGCAGGTCACGTACTCGATCACCGGCACCAAGGCCCCGGGTGACATCATCTCGGTGACCTACACCGATGCCGCCGGCCGCAGCCGGACCCAGCGCAACGTCTACATCCCGTGGTCGCTGACGGTGACACCCATCTCGCAATCCGAGGTCGGCTCCGTCCAGGCGTCCAGCCTGTTCCTGGTCAGCCGGCTGAACTGCTCGATCACCACCAGCGACGGCACTGTGCTGTCGTCGAACAACGGCAACGCGGCGCAGACGAGTTGCTGATCATCGGAATCGGGCCAGGAAACGAGGGAGGAATCTGGTGACCAGTCGTCCGCAGGACCGGGTCTCGGGTTCACCCGAGGTTGTCGATCGTGCCGTCATCGTCACCTGCGCAGCAACGTGGCTGGCGGCTCTGGGTGTCTCAGTGGCCGCCGGGGTCGCCCTGGCGGACATGGGCGGGGCCCATTCCGGCGCCCCAGCGGAGGACCCGGAGACCCCGTGGCTGCTCTATACCGTCATCGGGGTGTCCGCGTTGGTGATCGTGCTGTCGATCCCGCTGCTGTTACGAGCTCGGCGCCGCTCCGAAGAACCGCCGCCGCCGCCGCGGACGGGACCGAAAACCGTCCAGGCCCGCGCCATGATGGTGAATCCCGATCCGCCCGACTACCCGGGGCCGACACCGGCGCGGCACTCCAGCACGGTCATCTCCGCGGCCGCCCTCGACCGGATGTGGCTACGCTCCGGGCTCGGCATGCTGACCGCGGTGGGCCTGGCCTACGTGGCGGTCGGGGTGGCCACCTACCTGATGGCGCTGGGCAAGACCACGGCGTCCTGGTTCGTCTACGGTGTCGCCGGCGTCATCACGGTGGCCATGATCGCCATCCCGGTGGTGTACCTGCGCCGCTTGCACTCCGCGCTGGCCGCCTCCTCGGATTGACGCGGAGTGACGCGGAAGGCTCACGGCCACAACAGCGTTCGCGTCCAATCCGGCGACCGGCGATAACACAACCGCAGGTGCCTGCGGTCCGGGTCGGACTGCCAGAACTCCACCGCCTCGGCATGCACGGCATAGGAACGCCACTGCGCCGGCGCCACGTCGGTGTCGCGGACCCCGGCGAGCGCGGCGGTGATCTCCGCGGCGTCGGTGTAGGGCGCGCTCTGGGTGCCTGCGGTTGCCAGCGCCCGGGCGGTGGGGGAGCGGGCCAGGAAATCGGCGGCCGACACCTCGGGTGGGTCAACGAGTACCGGGCCTTCGACCCGCACCTGGCGGCCCAGCGCGGGCCAGTAGAACGTCAGCGCCGCAACGGGATTGGCGGTCAGCTCGCGACCCTTGCGGCTGGCCGCGCTCGAGGCGAAATGCCAACTCGCGTCCGGCCCGACGTCTTTGAGGATCAGTACCCGCGCTGACGGCCGGCCGGCGGCATCGGCGGTGGCCAGCGTCATCGCGTGCGGTTCCGGCACACCGGAATCGACGGCGTGGCAGAACCATTCATCGAACAATGCGACCGGGTCGTCAGGAACCCGGGCAGGGTCGAATTCCTGACATGCACCACAATGCCCAACGGCTGCGAGCACCGGAAGTGCTCGCAGCCGTTGGCGGAAACCGTCTATCTTCTGCAATCCCTCGTTCAGTGGTGGCCGTTCGATCCGTTCGAATGGCCATCGGAGGAACCGTTGGGCCCGAACTCGCTGTCCTGGTACTCCTTGAGAGCCGTCAGCGACCGGTGATGCGCCGCGTGCTCGGCCTCGGTGAGTGCGCGATCCTCGGTGACCGGATCGGGGGACAGGAAGCTGCCGCGACCCGGGGCGCCGCCGGAGCCCAGTTTGTTCATCTTCTTCGGCACCGCCGCGCCCTGGTACTCGAGCGGAAGCGGGTGGCCGTGATCGTCGACCGGACCGATCGGCTGGTGTAGCTCGACGTAGGCACCGTGCGGCAGGCGCTTGAGGATGCCGGTCTCGATCCCGTGCTCGAGCACCGCGCGGTCAGAGCGCTGCAACGCCACTGCCCAGCGGTAGGCGACGAAGTAGACGATCGGAGGCAGGATCACCATGGCGATACGTGCGATCCACGTCGTTGCATTCAGCGAGATGTGGAACTTCAGCGCGATGATGTCGTTCATGCAGGCGAACGTCAGCAGGATGTAGAACGCCACCGCCATGGAGCCGATCGCGGTGCGCACCGGGGCGTCACGAGGGCGCTGCAGCAGGTTGTGATGTGCGTGGTCACCGGTGAACCGCTTCTCCATGAACGGATAGGCGATCAGCAGAGTGAACACCAAGCCCATCAAAACCGCGATCCACACCGGCTGCGGAATGGTGTAGTTGCCGATGTAGAACTCCCAGGCCGGCCAGATCCGGATCAGGCCGTCGGTCCACATCATGTAGAAGTCAGGCTGCGAACCGGCGGAGATCTGAGATGGCTTGTAGGGACCGAGATCCCAGATCGGGTTGATCTGCAGTAGACCGCCCATCAGACCGAGAATGCCGACGGTCATCGCGAAGAATGCGCCTGACTTGACGGCGAACACCGGCATGACGCGCACGCCGACGACGTTCTTCTCGCTGCGGCCGGGGCCGGGGAACTGCGTGTGCTTCTGGAACCACACCAGCGCCAGGTGCGCGCCGATCAGGGCCAGCATGATGCCCGGGATCAGCAGGATGTGGAGCGCATACAGGCGCGGGATGATGATCGTGCCCGGGAAGTCGCCGCCGAACAGCGCCCAGTGCATCCAGGTACCGACGACCGGGATGCCCATGGAGATTCCGGAGAACGCGGCGCGCAGGCCGGTGCCGGACAGCAGGTCGTCGGGCAGCGAGTATCCGAAGAAGCCCTCGAACATGGCCAGGATCAGCAGCAGCGAGCCGATCACCCAGTTGGCCTCACGCGGCCGCCGGAACGCGCCGGTGAAGAAGATGCGGGCCAGGTGCACCATGATCGACGCCGCGAACAGCAACGCCGCCCAGTGGTGGACCTGACGGACGAACAGGCCGCCGCGGACCTCGAACGAGATGTCGAGCGCCGATTCGTAGGCCTTCGACATCTCCACACCGCGCAGCGGCGTGTAGACGCCGTTGTAGGTGACCTCGGCCATCGATGGATCGAAGAACAGGGTCAGCCAGATACCGGTGAGCAGCAGGATGAGGAAGCTGTACAGGGCGATCTCGCCCAGCAGGAATGACCAGTGGGTGGGGAAGACCTTGTTCAGCTGCCGACGTACCGCCGCGGACGGGTGGTACCGAGAGTCCATCGCATCGCCCTGTGCCGCCAACCGGGAGGCCAGTTTCGAACCACTCTCTGCACTCATGATGTCTTCCGTTCCCAGAATGCCGGCCCGACGGGCTCGATGAAGTCGCCGTTGGCGACCAAATACCCGTCCTGGTCAATGGTGATGGGCAGCTGCGCCAAGGCGCGCGCAGCCGGACCGAATATGGGTTTCGCAAAGTGCAACGCGTCGAACTGCGACTGGTGGCACGGGCACAGGATGCGGTTGGTCTGCTGTTCGTACAGCGACGCCGGGCAGCCCAGGTGTGAGCAGACCTTCGTGTAGGCGAAGAAGTCGCCGTAGTTGAAGCTCTCCTGGCCCTGGCGCTTCACCACCCGGGACATGTCCTCGGGCCGGAGGCGGATCAGCATCACCGGATTACGCACGCCCATCAGAATTTCCGACAACGTGTGGTGCGACTCGACCGTGGTCCCGTCGCCGTCGGACGCCCGCCACGGGAACACCGTCTCCATGCCGCCGGCATCGAGGTCCTCGGGGCGCATCTTGACGAAGGGGGAGTGGCTGTCACCGGTGGCGCGGGCCAGGAAGATGGTCTCGCCCTGGAAACGCGGAGTCCACCCGGAGGTCCACAGCACCGCCTTCAAGCCGTCTGCGGTGGGCACGACCGGCTTCCACGGGTTCTTGATCAGGCCGCCGATGAAAGCGACCAGCGTGCCCACGCCGAAGGCGCCGAGCCCCAGGCCCAGAGTCACGCCGATCATCTTGCGGCGCCGGATAGTCGAACCTTCGAGGGCATCGGTCAGGTTCGCAACGACGGTCTTGCGCTGGAGTTCGGGGGAAGCGCCGTCATGGCGGTCCTGGATGCTGATCTCTTCGGGGATGAACTTCTTCTGGAAGAGCACCGCACCGATGCCGATCGCCAGGATCGACAACCCGAACGTCACGCCGTACATCGGGGTCGCCAGGTTGTACCAAATGCTGTCGGGCTCGTACTCCCACGGCCAGAACAGGAAAACCAACAGCAGTGCCAGCCCGCTGATGCCGCCGATCAGCAGCCAGTACGCGACCGTGCGTTCGGCACGCTTCTCGGCCTTGGTGCCCTCGATGGGCCAGCGGGGTTCCTTGAAGACGGTGTCGACACCATCGAGCTTGCCGCCCAGGGCGAGCAGCTCCTCGCGCGACATCCGGGCCAACTGCGCGTCGGTCGGCTGTTCCGCCTCCGCGGTCTGACCGGGGCTGTCAGTGCCCTTCGTCGTCTCGGTGTTGAAGCCGTCGCTCATGCCCTTGCCCCGATCCACATCGCCACGCCGATCACGGCGACCATGCCGATAATCCATGCCGCCATGCCCTCAGACGTCGGGCCGAAGCCACCGAGTCCGTAACCGCCGGGGCTGCGGGCCTCCGCCGACTCGCGCACGTAGGTCACGATGTCGGACTTCTCTTCCGGTGTCAGCTGCCGGTCGGAGAACTTCGGCATGTTCTGGGGGCCGGTCAGCATTGCGGTGTAAACCTGCTGCGGGGTGGCGTTGCCCAGGTCAGGTGCGTACTTACCCGAGGACAGGGCGCCGCCCTTACCCGTGAAGTTGTGGCACGACGCGCAGTTGAGCCGGAAGAGGTCACCGCCGCGGGCGACGTCACCGTTGGTCAGCGACTCTTCGGCGATCTGGCCGTTGTCGTCGCGGCGAACCATCGGCCCGCCGCCGTTGGCCTGGACGTAGGCGCCCAGCGCATCGATCTGTGCCTCGTCGAACGTGGGTGGCTTGTCCGGTACCTGCGCCTCGGACCTCATCGCCGGCATGCGGCCGGTGGAGACCTGGAAGTAGACGGCAGCCTCGCCGACGCCGATGAGGCTCGGGCCGCGGTCGGGCACACCCTGCAGGTTGGCGCCGTGGCACGAGATGCAGGACGTGTCGTAGAGCTGCTTGCCGTTACGCAGCAGCGCCGAAGCCGACTCGTCGGCGACTGCCACCTGCGGTTTCGGGGTCAGTAGGGCGGCCAGGCCACCGGCCATCGCCAGCGCGATCAGCAGCAGCAGGCCGGCCGACAGCCGACGGCGGGTACGCCGCCGTGACTTCTCGGCTCGTGGGGATGTGCCTGCGGCCCTGGTCAACCGCGAGATCTTCAACCGAGCACTCCTGTTCGTCGGGCTGTTGCTCTTCGGAGTCGACTTCATCGGACGAAATAGATAACGGCGAACAGCGCGATCCACACGATGTCAACGAAGTGCCAGTAATAGGAAACGACGATCGCGGCGGTGGCCTGGGCCGGGGTGAACTTGCTCATCCTGGTCCTGGCCAGCAGGAACACGAACGCGACGAGACCGCCGATGACGTGCATGCCGTGGAAACCGGTCGCCAGGTAGAAGACTGTGCCGTAGGCGCTGCCGGGGATGGTGGTGCCGTGCTCGACCAGGTGGATGTACTCGTAACCCTGTCCGAGCACGAAGAACGTGCCCATCGCCAGGGTCAGGGTGTACCAGCGTCGCAGCCCGAAGACGTCACCGCGTTCGGCGGCGAACACACCCATCTGGCAGGTGAACGACGAGGCGATCAGCACCAGCGTCACCGGCACCGCGAGCGCGAGGTTCAACTCGGTGGGCTCGGGCGGCCAGTTACCTCCGGCCTGGGCCCGTGCGGTGAAGTACATCGCGAACAGTCCGGCAAAGAACATCAACTCACTGGAAAGCCACACGATGGTGCCAACACTCACCATGTTGGGCCTGTTCAGCGAATGAATCCGCGACGTGATGGCGGTTCCCGAACTCCCTACAGCGCTCGTCACATCATGAAGTATGACGCTTTGTAGTTGTCGAACTCCACCCGGGGAGGGGTTTGGTAATAAGTGTCGCTGTGTTAGTGCTGCGGGCGTTTTGAGCCGCCGCGGGCCGACGTGGGAATATCGGCTGGTGACTGCTTCTGATTCGTCCTCTGCCGCTACGCCCACCTGGCCCGGTGTGCTGGCCCGGCTGACCGATTCCCAGCCGTTGGTCCAGGGTCAGGCGGCATGGGCCATGGACCAGATCATGACCGGCGCCGCGACCCCCGCCCAGATCGCCGCGTTCGGTGTCGCGATGAAGATCAAGCGCCCCACTGCCGCTGAGGTGAGCGAGCTCGCCGACACGATGCTCAGCCATGCCCGCAAGGTGCCCACCGACGTGATCGGAACTGACACCGTCGACGTGGTGGGCACCGGCGGTGACGGTGCCAACACCGTCAACCTGTCCACGATGGCGGCGATCGTGGTGGCCGCGGCCGGCGTGCGCGTGGTCAAACACGGCAACCGGGCGGCGTCGTCGATGTCCGGCGGGGCCGACACCCTCGAGGCGCTCGGTGTCCGCATCGACCTCGGTCCCGACGAGGTGGCCCGGTGCGTCGCCGAAGTCGGGATCGGGTTCTGCTTCGCGCCGCAGTTCCATCCGTCTCTGCGGCACGCCGGCGCCGCGCGCCGGGAGATCGGGGTGCCGACGGTGTTCAACCTGCTCGGCCCGCTGACCAACCCGGCCGGGCCGCGCGCCGGCCTGATCGGTTGTGCGTTCGGCGATCTGGCCGAGGTGATGGCCGGGGTGTTCGCCGCCCGCCGGTGCAGTGTGCTGGTGGTGCACGGTGACGACGGCCTCGATGAGCTGACGACCACCACGACATCGACGATCTTCCGGGTGCAGGCCGGCACCATCGACCGGCTGACATTCGACCCGGCGGGTTTCGGGTTCCCTCGTGCCCAGTTGTCCGAACTGATCGGTGGTGACGCCCAGAGCAACGCCGCCTCGGCGCGTGCCGTGTTCGGTGGCGCCCAGGGGCCGGTCCGTGACGCGGTGATCCTGAACGCCGCCGGTGCGATGGTCGCCCACGCGGGGTTGACCGCCAGCGCCGAATGGCTGCCCGCCTGGGAGAGCGGTCTGGAACGCGCCGCCAAGGCCATCGATTCCGGGGCGGCCGAGCAGCTGCTGTCGAAATGGATCAAGTTCAGCCACAAGCTCTGACGCTGCTGTCCCGTCGCGCCGGCCTGAGCAGCTCGTCGTAACCCACTCGTGAGGGTGTCGCCTGCTCGGCCGCAAGCCGGGCCGAGCGGGCGCCGGCTGCCCACGCCGCCCAGTGTCCGGCGGCGTGTACCGGGCTGGCCCACCCATCGGTGGTCCGCACGATCCGGGTGCCCGGCGAAGCCAGCCAGCGCGCCAGCAGCGCCGTCTCCTCGACCAGCGCCCCGCCCAGCGGTGCCTCGTCGCGCAGGACGGTCTGGGCACCGGCGCACACCGCCTCGACCACCGGCATCGGCGGGACGCCGCGGGGTGCGGTGGCGGCCCCGGCGAGTTGGCCGTGCCGGATGACGGCCAGGTGCCATCCACCTGCGCCGTCGCGTTGGGCAGCCACGAGTTCGGCGATCTCGGCCAGCGCGTGCAGCCGCTGGCCACGCCACAACACCTCGATCGCCGTGGCCGTGTGATCACGCAGTCGGGCCGCACTCTCGTAGTGCCCGCGCTCGGCGAGTGCGCCGATCTGGGCTACTGCGGCGCGGAACGCTTCGTTGTGTTCGCCCTGGATGAGCCCGCCGGCCCGCAGCACCGTCGCCGTGTAGTCGGCGGCGGAGATCCCGCGCTCGGCCGGACAGGGGGACACCTCGCGCTCGGGGCAGGCCGGGCCGTGGCAGCCTCCGCGACCCAGCCGGGTGGTGCAGGTGCGGATCCCGGTGAAGCGCGCGAGCAGCGCGGCGGTGTCGGCGGCGTCGCTGCGGGCGCGGAATGGCCCGATGGCGCTGCGACGGCCCGGTTTGCGCACCACCGTCCATCGGGGGAACGGTTCGTCCGAGAGTGCCAACCACCACCACCGGTGCGGGAATTTCGACCTGCGGTTGTAGGGCGGTGCGTGGGCGGCGAGCAGGCGCAGTTCACGAACACCGGCTTCGAGTCCATGCGCGCACTCGACGTGGTCGATGGACTCCGCCAGCGTGACCATCTCTTTGATCCGGGTGCGCGGATCCGCGCCGTTGAAGTACTGGTTGACGCGACGGTGCAGGTCCACAGCGGTGCCGACGTAGAGCACCTCGGCGGCAGGCCCACGGAACAGGTACACGCCGGGGGCGTGCGGCACACCGGTGGCGAGAACCCGCTTGCGACGCTGGGTCGGGGTGACATTGGGCAGATACGTGCGCAGCTGTGAATAGGTATGGACGCCCTGGTTTCCGATGCGTGCCATCAGTCCGTGCAGGACATCGACGGTGGCGCGGGCGTCGTCGAGCGCGCGGTGCGTCGGTTGGGTGCCGGACCGGAACACCAGGGCCAACTCGGAGAGCCGGACGCTGGGTGCTTCCTCCTTGGTCAGCACCCGCCGGGCCAGCCGGACGGTGCACAGCACCGGAGGCTTCGGCCAGGTCAGATCGCACTGGGCCGCGGCCGCCTTCAGGAAGCCGATGTCGAAACCCGCATTGTGGGCCACCAGCACCGCCCCGCGGCAGAACTCCAGGAACATCGGCAACACCGCAGAGATGGGTGGCGCGTCGCACACCATTGCCGTCGTGATGCCGGTCAGCTGCACGATCTGCGGCGGGATCGCGCGTCCTGGATCGACGAGTGTGGCAAATTCTCCGAGCACCGCACCGCCGCGCACTTTGACCGCGCCGATCTCGGTGATGGCATCGCACTGGTCGCCCGCCTGGCGCGCCGTGGCGCGGCCACCGGTGGTTTCGAGGTCCACCACCACGAATGTGGTTTCCCGCAACGACAGGTCGGCGGAGGAGTCGATATCGGCGAACCTCAATTGTCCGCTGGGGCCGCCGTTCACAGCTGCCGACGCTAGGAGGTGCCACCGACATCCGGTGGTAACCCGGCCCGAAAGGTCGCGGGGCGTGTCTGCGGAACCCGAACTTGTCGGGGGTGCCGTTTAGCGTGTCGAGCACCAGGACGGGACGACGATTGAAAGGGCCGAACCATGGGATATGCCGGACGTCCACCGAATGACGACGAGACGGTGGTCATCGACTGTGATGACTGTGCGGTGCGCGGTCCCGGGTGCCGCGATTGTGTGGTGAGCGTCTTGCTCGGCGTGCCGGACAGTTTGCTGGCTGATGAGCGAGCAGCGCTGGAGGTGCTCGCCGAGGCTGGAATGGCACCGCGGCTGCGGTTGGTGCCGATCCATCGCACCCCGAGGCCGGGGGTGGCCTGAGGCGCTTCGCGACGTGAGACAATCGCCAGGGCAGCTGTTAAATTTGCGTCTTCTGTTGGACAACGCCGATGCTGTTTCGTAACCTATCTGAGACCTAAGGCGGTTCGACGGCGACGCAGCAGCGGTACGTCGAAGGCGATTTAAGGACACCAAATCTTGAGGTTTGTCGGCTCACAGTGGTTCACGCGTGTAGGCGAGCGCCCCCGCAAGAGCGTGGCCTGCGCGATAGCCGGTCTGACTGTGCTGTCGGGTGTGCTCGCTTCGAGTGTGCAAGCCGATCCCGCAGAGGATGCGCTGGCAAAGTTGAACGCCCTGTCGCGACAGGCCGAGCAAACCACCGAAGCCGTGCACAGCGCGCAACTCGATCTCGCCAACAAGCTGCAGGTCCAAGAGGCTGCCGAAAAGAAGCACGCAGATGATCTGGCTGCCGCCGATGCGGCCAAGTCCGAGCTGGCCACCTTCCAAACCGGCGTGAACGAGTTTGCGGCGGCCATGTACATGGGTGGCCGTACCGACGGTATGACCGCGATCCTCACTGCCGAGTCGCCGCAGGGCCTCATCGACCGGTTGGCGGTACAGCGGGTGATCGCCGGTGAGCTGTCCGATCAGATGGCCAACTATCGACGGGTCAGCGCCCAGGCCGCAGCGGCCGAGGTCGCGTCCGCCCAGTCGGCTGCCGACGCCAAGACCGCCGCCGAGCAGGCCGCCGCCGTCCGCGCCGAACTCCAGGCCAAGCAGAGCGACCTGCAGCTCAAGATCGCCGTCGTGAAGTCCCAGTACGACTCACTGACCGAGGCCCAGCGGGTCGCCTTGGCCGCGCCCAGTCCGGTTCCGCCGCCTGCCGGCGCGCTGCCTCCGCCGCCCGGACCGGAGGTGCTGGCCGCGCCGCCGGCGCCGGGACTACCCGCACCCGTTGGCATCCCGCCCGGTGACGTGGCCCCGCCGAATGCCGTGGTCCCGATGCCGGGCCAGGGCAGCCCGGTGGGCTCCACCGTTGTGCAGGCTGCGCTGACCAAGGTCGGTTCGCCCTACTCCTGGGGTGGCTCCGGACCTGGCCAGTTCGACTGCTCAGGCCTGGTGATGTGGTCCTTCCAGCAGGCCGGGGTATCGCTGCCGCACTCGAGCCAGGCGCTGGCCGCAGGTGGTCAGCCGGTATCGCGGGATCAGCTGCAGCCCGGAGACGTCATCAACTTCTATTCGGACGCTTCACACACCGGCATCTACGTCGGTGACGGCATGGTGGTGCACGCGTCGACCTACGGCGTGCCGGTCAAGGTGGTGCCGCTTGACGGCGCCGGACCGTTCTACAACGCCCGCCGCTACTGAGGCTGACCGTCGCCACCGGCCACGCTGGCCGGCGGCGACGTTGGCGACGGTGTTGCTTGCTCAGCTCCTGATCGCCGCCGCGGTGCTACAGACGCCCAACTCGCCCCATCGATCGTCATCCAGCTCGCCGACGCCATCCATCTCTACGGTCGTGGGCGCTCCGCCGGGCTCCGGAGGCCAGGCAGAGGTCACCTTGGTCAGCCTCGGCGGCGAGGCCACCGACCCGCTGCTGCGCCGCATCGCCACCGACCTCGACGGTGCCGTCGACGCGGTGGAGTCGTTCTGGGGCCCCGCCTGGCCCCATGAAATCGTGATCGTCGCCGCCGGCACCGATGCCGAGTTCCGCGACCAGGCACCCGGTGTGGCCGACACCGCAGGTGTTGCAGCCGTGACCGTTGCCGACACGGTGAACCCTTCGTCCTCCGGGCTGCGGATCGTTTTCGCCCCGGGTGCGGTCGCGATGAGCCCCCAGGCACTTCTGGTGGTGCTGACCCACGAACTGTTCCACTACGCCGCGCGGTCCTCGACCGCTGCCGATGCCCCGCGCTGGCTGACCGAAGGAGTGGCCGATTACGTTGCCCGGCCGGTGAATTCGGACTTCGACGGAGTCCGCCGCGGCCAGGGCGTGCCGACAGCGCTGCCCACCGATGGGGAGTTCTCCGCGCGCGAACCGGAGCTGACCCTCGCCTATGACCGCGCATGGCTGTTCGTGCGGTATCTCGCCGATCGCTACGGCCCGGCGGCGCTGCGGTCGTTCTACGCCCGGGCAGCCGGACAGGGGCACGTCGACGTCGACACCGCGTTGCGGCAGGTGCTGCGAACCGAGCCGTCGGACGCGCTCACGGGGTGGCAGGAGTGGTTCGTCCGCAACGGGCTAGCGTGACACCCGATGACACGGGTGCTGCTGGTGACCAACGACTTTCCTCCCCGCCGCGGCGGCATCCAGTCCTATCTGGAGCAACTGGTGCTGCGGCTGCCCGACTCCCATGAGCTGACGGTGTACGCGCCCCAGTGGAAGGGAGCCGAGGCCTACGACCGCGACGCGGCCTTCGACGTGGTGCGCCACCCCGGCACGCTGATGGTGCCCGAACCCTCGGTGGATCGCCGGATGCGGCAGTTGATCAAGGCGCGCCAGATCGAGACGGTGTGGTTCGGGGCGGCGGCGCCACTGGCGCTGCTGGCGCCGCGGGCCCGCGGCGCCGGCGCCGCCCGCGTCATGGCCAGCACCCACGGTCATGAGGTGGGGTGGTCCATGCTGCCGGTGGCGCGTTCGGCGCTGCGGCGCATCGGCGACGGCACCGACGTGGTGACGTTCGTCAGTCGCTACACCCGGGGCCGGTTCGCCTCGGCGTTCGGCCCCGCGGCCAGCCTCGAGCACCTGCCCTCCGGTGTGGACACCGAACGGTTCCGGCCGGATCCGGCCGCGCGCGTTGAACTTCGCCGCCGGTACGGCCTCGGCGGGCGGCCCACGGTGGTCTGTGTATCCCGGCTGGTTCCGCGCAAGGGCCAGGACATGCTGATCCGGGCGCTACCGCGGATCCGCGACCGGGTGCCCGGTGCGGTGCTGGTGATCGTCGGTGGCGGGCCGGATCTGGACCGGCTGCGCGGCATCGCCGCCGAATACGGTGTCACCGACGACGTGGTGTTCACCAAGAGCGTGCCCGGGGACGAACTGCCCGGGCACTACGCGCTCGGTGACGTGTTCGCGATGCCGTGCCGCACCCGCGGCGCCGGCCTGGACGTCGAAGGACTGGGAATCGTCTTCCTCGAGGCATCGGCGACCGGAATCCCGGTGGTGGCAGGCAATTCCGGGGGAGCGCCGGAGACGGTGCTGGAGGGCCAGACCGGCAATGTGGTCGACGGCCGCAACAGCGATCAGATCGTCGAGACCATCAGTGCACTGCTCGAGCACCCAGAACGCGCCGCGACCATGGGGCGACGCGGGCGTGACTGGGTGACTCGGCAATGGCGGTGGGACACCATCGCCGCGCGGGCCGGCGAACTACTCGAGGTTCCGACCCCCGTCTAGCTCAGTCCTTCTTGTAGATCGCCTCGATCTCGCCGGCGAACTTCTCGGCCACCACATTGCGTTTGACCTTCAACGTCGGCGTGAGCTCGCCGGTGTCTTCGGTGAAATCAACGGGCAGGATTCGGAACTTGCGGATCTGCTCGGCATGCGAGACCGCGGTATTGGCCTGCTTGACCGCCACATCCACCTCGGAGCGCAGATCGGGGTCTCCGGTCAGATCGCCGACCGAGGCCCCGGAATCCTTGCCGTTGCGCTGTTTCCAGCCCTCGAACGCCTCCGGGTCGATGGTGATGAGCGCGCCGATGAACGGTTGCCCGTCCCCGACGGCCATTGCCTGGCTGATCAGCGGGTGCGCCCGCAGCTGGTCCTCGAGCACCGCGGGCGCGACGTTCTTGCCGCCGGCGGTCACGATGATCTCTTTCTTGCGGCCGACGATCTTGAGGAAACCGTCGTCGTCGACCGCACCCAGGTCACCGGTGTGGAACCAGCCGTCGCTGATGGCGTCCGCGGTGGCCTGCTCGTTGTGCCAGTACCCGGAGAACACCACGCCGCCGCGCACCATCAGCTCGCCGTCTTCGGCGATGCGCAGGCTGTTGCCGGGGATCAGCTTGCCGACGGTACCGACCTTCAGGGCGCCGATCTGGTTCACCGTGATGGCGGCGCTGGTCTCGGTCAGGCCGTAGCCCTCATAGATGGTCAGGCCGACGCCGCGGTAGAAGTGACACAGCCGCGCGCCCAGCGGCGCACCGCCGGAGATCGACGCGTGGCAGTCGCCGCCGAGCGCCGCACGCAGCTTCCCGTAGACCAGCCGGTCGAACAGCGCGTGCCGCAGGCGTAGTAGCAGTCCGGGGCCTTTGCCCTCCTGTGCTTGGCTCCATTCGATGGCCGTCTGCGCGGCGATGGCGAAGATCTTGCCCTTGCCGTCGTTGGCCGCGTTCTGCTCCGCGGTGTTGTAGACCTTTTCGAACACCCGCGGCACCGACACCACGATCGTCGGTTTGAACACCGACAGCATCGGCACCAGGTTCTTGATGTCGCTGGTGAAGCCGACGGTCACCTTGGTGTGGAAGGCGGCCAGGGCGATGGCACGGGCCAGCACGTGAGCCAGCGGCAGGAACACCAGGAGCCGCTGACCCTTGTTCAACAGCGTCGGCACGGCCGCCTTGGCGCCGCGGATCTCGTGTAGCAGGTTGGAGTGGGTCAGCTGGCAGCCCTTCGGGCGGCCGGTCGTTCCCGAGGTGTAGATCAGGGTGGCCGGGTCATCGGAGCGCAGAGCGGCCATCCGGGCCGTCACCTCGGCGGGGTCGACCCCGGCCCCGGCCTCGGTGAGGGTGTCGAGCGCCTTGGGCCCGCTCCCGTCGATGGTCAGTACCTCACGCAGGTCGGGCAGGTCATCGGCGAGTTCGGCGGCCAGCGCGGTGTGTACGTCGGATTCGGCGAACAGCAGCACCGCTCCGGAGTCGGTGAGCACCCAGCGGACCTGCTCCGCCGAGGACGTCTCATAGATCGGCACCGTCAGGGCGCCGACACTCAGGATCGCCAGATCCAGGATCGCCCACTCGTACCGAGTGGGCGAGAAGATCGCTACCCGGTCACCTGGAGCCACGCCACGGGCGATCAGACCCTGCGCGGCCGAGCGGATCTGGGCTGCGGCGGCGGCGCAGGTGACGTCGGTCCATACACCGTCGACCAGACGCTGGTAGATGACGCAATCGGGGTCTTCCCGCTCGTGTTCGAACACAGCGGCAGCCACGTTGTCGTGCTCGCCGACTGAAAATGATGCGGGAACACTCAACTCACGCAATGGTCGGACCTTTCCCGTCGCCGATAACTGGTAAGAGCCTAGTCCCAGGGTGCACCTCGGGCCCGGGCCGACGTCGGCCGGGCGATATGTGAAGCTAGGGCGATGAACAGCATTCAGGTAGCTGACGAGACTTTCGTGGCTGCCGATGGCGCGACCGTGGGGTCGGCGATCGCCGACCCGGCGCGGTGGCGACAGTGGTGGCCCGACCTGGTGCTCCAGGTCGTGGAGGACCGTCAGGACAAGGGCCTGCGGTGGACGGTGGCAGGGCCGGTGACCGGCACCATGGAGGTCTGGCTGCAGCCGGTGCTCGACGGGGTGAAGCTGCATTACTTCCTGCACGCGGAGCCGGCGGGTCTGGCGGCCTGGCAGCTCGCCAAGCTCAATCTGCCCAAGCTGATTCACCAACGCAGGGTGGCGGGTAAGCGGATGGCGTTTGAGGTCAAAGCGGAAGTGGAACGGGACCGGCCGGTCGGGGTGGGACCGCAGCACCGGTAGGCACGCCCGAATCGCGGGTATGGCTTTCCGCGCACAAGGTAGCGTTTCAGCCAGAACAGGACGGCTACCCGAGCGTGGTGCTTACGTGGGTTCGGGTCGATGAGTAGGACGGCGATCAGTGGCGGACAAGACGGCGCAGACCATCTACATCGATGCCGACCCTGGCACGGTGATGGATGTGATCGCCGATATCGGCTCTTACCCGGACTGGGTCAAGGAGTACAAGGACACCGAGGTGCTCACCTGCGACGACGACGGGTACCCCAAGACGGCGCGGCTGGTGCTCGACGCCGCGGTGCTCAAGGACACCATGGTCCTGGAATACGAGTGGCCCGCCGATCGCCGGTCGGTGCGGTGGTGGTTGATTTCGAGCAGTCTGCTCAAGGCTCTGGACGGGGCATATCGCTTGGCGCCCAAGGGTTCCGGTACAGAAGTGACGTACGAACTCTCGGTGGACCTGATGATTCCCATGATCGGTCTGCTCAAGCGGAAGGCGGAGAAGCGGCTCACCGACACCGCCCTGAAGGATCTGAAGAAGCGGGTCGAGGCCTGACGAACACCGCGGCCCGCATCAGCCTCTTCGTCGGTAAAGGCGGAGTGGGCAAGTCCACGCTGGCCGCGGCCACCGCGGTCCACGATGCCCGGTCTGGGCAGCGGGTACTGGTCGTGTCCACTGATCAAGCCCATTCGCTCGGTGAGGTCTTCGGAGTCGCCGTGCCGCCCACCGGACTCCGCGAGCCGGTCCGGGTGGTCGCCGATGAGGGTGGCGGTGCACTGGATGCGCTGGCACTGGACACCTTGGCGCTGTTGGCTGCCCGGTGGCGCGAAGTGGCCGACCCTCTGAGCCAGCGGTTTCCGGAATCTGAACTGGGAATGGTTGCGCCCGAAGAACTCTCAGCACTCCCGGGGATCCAGGAGGTCCTCGGACTGCACGAGGTCGGGGAGCTGGCGGCGTCGGGGAACTGGGATCACGTGGTGGTGGACTGTGCCTCCACTGCCGATGCGCTGCGCATGCTCGTCCTGCCGTCGACCTTCGGGTTGTACCTGGAGCGCGCCTGGCCCCGGCACCGCCGGTTGAGCATGACCGACACAGGTACCTCGGCTGCGGTGGTCGACCTCCTCGAACGCGTCAACGCCGGCGTGCAGCGGCTCGGTGCCCTGCTCATCGATCCGGAGACGGTAACCGCGCACCTGGTGCTGACCCCCGAGCGGGTGGTGGCGGCCGAAGCCGTGCGAACCCTGGGTTCGCTGGCGCTGATGGGTGTCAGGGTCACCGAGCTCCTCGTCAATCAGGTTCTGCTGCAAGACGACTCGTTCGAGTATCGCAACCTGCCCGAGCACCCCGCCTTCGACTGGTATGCCGAACGCATCGGCGAGCAGCAGGCGGTCCTGAAGGAACTCGGTGCGCGCACCGGTGAGGTGGAGCTGGTACTCATCCCGCATCTGTCCGGTGAACCGATCGGTCCCAAAGCCCTCGGTGAGCTGCTCGACAGTGCGAGACGGCGTGGCGGGGCACCGCCGCCGGGGCCGCTGCGCCCCGTCGTCGACCTGGAATCGGGGTCGGGTCTGGGGTCGGTGTACCGGATGCGGTTAGAGTTGCCACAGGTCGACACCGGCTCACTGACCCTGGGCCGCGTCGACGACGACCTGATCATCGGCGTCGGCGGCATGCGCCGCCGTGTCCGGCTGGCGTCGGTTCTCCGGCGATGTGTCGTGATGGATGCCCAGTTGCGCGGCCCGGAGCTGACCGTGCGATTTCAACCGAACCCGGAGGTGTGGCCGGCATGAATCCCAATGGGCACGCCGACCTCGGTCCCGAACTGCGACAACTGGCACAAGAACTCCTTGACCGGATCGATCCGGCGCTGCGCACCGCCGCTGCGATGGTGGCCGCCCGCGCCGGCACCGGTCCGGGCAAGTGCCAGCAGCTGTGGTGCCCGGTGTGCGCGCTGGCCGCACTGGTCAACGGTGAGGAGCATCCGCTGCTCACGGTGGTTGCCGAACACAGCGTCGCCCTGCTTGCGGTGTTGCGGGCGATGGTTGGCGACGACGGCGAACATCCGACGGATCCCGGAACCCCCGAGCCGCCCAACGGGCCACCAGAGGGGTCGACCCCGCCCGGCGGTGGCGATCCCGGTGCGGGTACAGGCCGCTACCAGCCGATCCCCATCACCGTCGAAGATTGACCCTGTGGTCGGTTCCACTGCGGGTGGGTAAAGTTGGCGCCGAGCACCGTCCGGTGCCCCCGCTGCAGGAGGGTCCATGTGGTATTGGCTTTTCAAGTACATCTTCATGGGACCCCTGCTGTCCTTGCTCGGTAGGCCGAAAGTCTTTGGCCTGGAGCATATTCCGCAGGACGGTCCGGCGATCCTGGCCAGCAACCACCTTGCGGTGGCAGACAGCTTCTACCTGCCGCTGGTAGTTCGGCGGCGGATCACCTTCCTGGCCAAGCAGGAATATTTCACCGGCACCGGCGCCAAGGGCTGGTTCCAGCGGTGGTTCTACACAGTGGCGGGCCAGGTGCCGATCGACCGCACCGACGCCGACTCGGCGCAGGCCGCGCTGAACACCGCCGCGGGCATCCTCGACCAGGAGAAGCTGCTGGGGATGTACCCCGAGGGCACCCGTTCCCCGGACGGCCGGCTCTACAAGGGCAAGACCGGGCTGGCCCGGCTGGCTCTCGAGTCCGGTGTGCCGGTGATTCCGGTCGCGATGATCGGAACCGACGTGGTCAACCCGCCCGGTTCCAAGATGTGGCGCAAAGGCCGGGTGCAGGTGCACATCGGCAAGCCGATGGACTTCTCCCGCTTCGAAGGGCTCGCGGGTAACCGGTTCATCGAACGCGCGGTGATCGACGAGGTGATGTACGAGCTGATGCGGCTCTCCGGTCAGGAGTACGTCGACATCTACGCGGCCAGCCTCAAAGAGAGTGCAGGGCCGGCGGCTGATTCGGGGACTGATCCGGACTCCTCGTCCCGGATTCCCGAGAGCGCGGCGGGCTGACCTTCTCGGTCACCACGAGGCCGGCCACGGCGATGACGGCCAGCGCCCACCACACGTAGGACCCGCCGAGCACCTGGCGCCACCACGAGGCCGCGGCCTCGTTGTGCTCCGGTAGGAGTTCGATGGGCGTCCACACCAGGAGCGCGACGCCGGCAGCCGTCAGCGCGGCCAACGCGGCGTTGCGGCGGCGGTAAGCCAGCACGGCGAGCACCACCAACGTCGGCAACGTCCACACCCAATGGTGAGACCACGACACCGGCGACACGACCAGCCCGAACAGGGCGATGCAGATCAACGCCAGCACCGGCTCGTCGGCCCGCAGCACCCGCCGGCCCGCCCATACGGCCAGCGCCAACGCCGCGAAGCAGGCAGCCGTCCACAGCAGGAAGTGGGTGGTTTCGCCGTACTCCTCGCGGGCCAGCATTGCGGCGATGTTCTGGTTCGTGTTCAGCGTCGAATTACCGATCCGGTCGGTGTCACGCAGCGTGTTCGTCCAGTACTCCCACGAATCCCGCCAGGCCAGAACGCAACCCAGCGCAGTGGCGGCCAGGAACGACGCCAGCGATACCAGCGCCGCGCGTCCTTCGCGGCGCAGCGCGAAGTACACCAGGAAGACCGCGGGAGTGAGTTTGAGCGCGATCGCCACCCCGAGCAGGACACCGCGCGGCCACGGGGTGCGCCGGGGTACGCAGTCGGCGATCACCAACGTCATCAGCACCACGTTGATCTGCCCGAACTCGAAATTGGCCCGTAGCGGCTCCAGATGACTGACCCCCAGCGCCACCAGCGCCAGGGCCACGAACGTGCGGCGCACCCAGGCCGGCTCCGAGGTCACGGTCGCGGTGGCGGCGGACGACGCCCAGAAATCCAACCGGGTCAGCACGATCACCGTCGAGACGACCAGCAGCACCAGCGTGATCAGTGTCATCGCCGCGCTGGCCGCCGGCAATGGGAGCCACGCGAACGGTGCGAACACCACGGCCGACAGCGGGGGATAGGTGAACGGCAGGTCGATGCCGCCGAGGGTGTGGAACGTCGCGCCGTCGGCGTACAGGGGGTTGCCGTCCAGCCAGGCACGTCCGCCCATCCGGTAGACGTCGATGTCGATCCGGTACGGGGTATGGCCCAGTAACCCCCAGGCGGCGTACCCGAACCCGGCAACCGTCAGCAACTGGAACAGTCGCCAGCCCAGGCGCTGGGTTCTCACCGACGGCCGGGCCGACAGCCCGTCCGGTGCGCGCACAGTGCCCACAACGGGCCATCGCCGAATAGTCATGACAGCAACAGCCTATCGGGGTGACGCCGGCGCCCCGCGTGCCCGACGGTCGACTCACGTCGGTTTCGGTGCCACTTTCGCCCCAGGTGGGCGTAAGTTCTCGCCCGTGCCCCACGACTGGAAACTCGAGTTCGACCTGGTGCCGGAGATTCCGGCAGGCCGGATCCCACTGATGTGGTGCCTGATCGCGTTTCTGGTCACTTTTCTGGTCACCCGCACGATCGTTCGCTACATCCGGGCACACGCCGACAGTGATGCGCCCAAGAAGTGGTGGCAGCCGCGCAATATCGGCAGCGGCGGCGTGCACATCCATCACATGGTCATCGGCATCGTTTTGGTGATGGTGTCCGGAGTCAGCATGGTGACCCTGGGCGCCAACGGGGGAGTCCGCGGGTTCACAGCTGCGGCAATACTTTTCGGAATCGGATCGGCGCTGGTGCTCGACGAGTTCGCTCTCATCCTGCACCTGCAGGACGTGTACTGGTCCGAGGACGGCCGTACCTCGGTGGATGCGGTGTTCGCCGCGGTGGCGGTGGCGGGCCTCCTGGTGCTGGGCTTCAACCCGCTGTCGTTCTTCGACATCACCATCTGGCGGGAGGACAACTCACTGGCCTCGCGTGCCCTGGTGATCGGCGTGGCCGTCTACACCCTGGCGATGGCGGTGATCGTGCTGCTCAAGGGGAAGGTGTGGACCGGTCTGATCGGCATGTTCCTCAATCCGCTGCTGATCATCGGGGCCATCCGGCTGTCGCGGCCCCACGCCCCGTGGGCACGGTGGCGCTACACCACCCGGCCCAAGAAGATGCACCGCGCCCTGGAACGTGAGCGCTACATGCGCCGCCCGGTGGTGCAGGCCAAGCTGTGGTTGCAGGACGCGGTGGCCGGGATGCCGCACTTCCCCGATGACGCGACGGTGGACGCGCAACTGGATCGTGAGATCCACGCCGCGGCGCCGCCGCCGTCGCTGGCGATTCAGGCCCGCGATGGTCGAGCCGAGCCCGCAGTTCAGAGCGCTGGATAAGGTTCTCGGGTGCGGTACTTCTATGACACCGAGTTCATCGACAACGGGCGCACCATCGAACTCATCTCGATTGGCGTGGCCGCCGAGGACGGTCGCGAATACTACGCCGTGTCAACAGAATTCCCGCCCGACCAGGCCGGCCGCTGGGTTCGCACCCATGTGCTGCCCAAACTGCCGCCGCCGTCGTCGCAGCTGTGGCGCTCGCGTCGGCAGATCCGGGAGGACCTCGAGGAGTTCTTCGGCATCGACGGTGACGAGCCCATCGAGTTGTGGGCGTGGGTGGCCGCCTACGACCATGTGGTGCTGTGCCAGCTGTGGGGGCCGATGACGAGTCTGCCGCCGCAGATCCCGCGGTTCACCCGGGAGCTGCGGCAATTCTGGGAAGACCGCGGCAGCCCGCGGATGCCGCCGCGGCCCCGCGACACCCACGACGCGCTGGTCGACGCCCGCCACAATCTGTTGCGGTACCAGGTGATGACCGAACTCGACGACTACGAGCAGTGGGCGGCCGGGCGGAGCTGACCTGCCGGCCCTACTCGGGCCGTTCTGAGTGGTTGTTTTGCCCGGTTACCATGGACGGGTGAACTGGACTGTCGACGTACCCATCGAGCAGCTGCCGTCGCTGCCGCCGCTACCGGAGGAGCTGCGACAACGCCTCGATTCCGCGCTGGATCGACCTGCCGCGCAGCAGCCCAGCTGGGACGCCGACCAGGCAGCCGCAATGCGTAAGGTGCTCGAGAGCGTCCCCCCGGTGACGGTGCCCTCGGAGATCGAGAAGCTCAAGGGCCTGCTGGCGCAGGTCGCCCGCGGTGAAGCGTTCCTGCTCCAGGGCGGTGATTGCGCCGAGACGTTCGCCGACAACACCGAGCCGCACATCAAGGCCAACCTGCGCGCGCTGCTGCAGATGGCAGTGGTACTGACCTACGGCTCGAGCATGCCGGTGGTGAAGTTGGCACGCATCGCCGGCCAGTACGCCAAGCCGCGCTCCTCGGACATCGACGCTCTGGGGCTGCGGTCCTACCGCGGTGACATGGTGAACGGGTTCGCCCCGGACGCCGCCGTACGCGAGCACGACGCTTCGCGTCTGGTCCGTGCCTACGCCAACGCCAGCGCCGCGATGAACCTGGTGCGCGCGTTGACCTCCTCGGGTCTGGCTTCCCTGCACCTGGTGCACGACTGGAACCGCGAGTTCGTGCGCACCTCGCCTGCGGGGGCGCGGTACGAGGCGTTGGCCGGGGAGATCGACCGCGCGCTGCGCTTCATGAGCGCCTGCGGGGTGGCCGACCGCAACCTCAAGACCGCGGAGATCTTCGCCAGCCATGAGGCGCTGGTGCTCGATTACGAGCGCGCGATGCTGCGGCTGTCCACCGACACGTTCGGCCAGACCGACCAGGAACCCAAGCTCTACGACCTGTCGGCGCACTACGTGTGGATCGGTGAGCGCACCCGGCAGCTCGACGGCGCGCACATCGCGTTCGCCGAAGTGATCGCCAACCCCATCGGCGTGAAGCTCGGTCCTTCGACCTCACCGGAGATGGCGGTCGAATACGTCGAGCGGCTCGACCCGAACAACGAAGCGGGCCGGCTGACGCTGGTGACCCGGATGGGTAACCACAAGGTGCGCGACCTGCTTCCGCCCATCATCGAGAAGGTGCAGGCCACGGGCCATCAGGTGATCTGGCAGTGCGACCCGATGCACGGCAACACCCACGAGGCCTCGACCGGATACAAGACCCGGCATTTCGACCGGATCGTCGATGAGGTGCAGGGCTTCTTCGAGGTGCACCACTCGCTGGGCACGCACCCCGGCGGCATCCACGTCGAGATCACCGGCGAGAACGTCACCGAGTGTCTCGGTGGCGCACAGGACATCTCGGATTCCGATTTGGCCGGTCGCTACGAGACCACCTGCGACCCGCGGCTGAACACCCAGCAGTCACTGGAACTGGCGTTCCTGGTGGCGGAGATGCTGCGCGACTAGTCAGATCAGGTTGGTCAGGTTGCTGCCCAACGTCCAGGCAGCGGCGGCCACGCCGCCGGTCAGGATGAGCACGACGAGCGTCCAGATCAGCGTCCTGCGCCGTGCGCGCTGCCGGGACCATTCGAACTCCGACAGTTCGATGCCGGCGAAATGCGATGGGCCCGCGTAGGTTTCATCGACGGTTTCGACCGCGGCCCCGTCGTTCCGCGGTTCGTCCCAGTCGTCGGGCCCGCGGGTGAACGCCCTGGTCTGATTACGGGGCGGCTCTTCGGTGGCCCGCACCTCGGTGACCTGCGTCCGGTGCCGGACCGCCGAGAGGTGCTGCGCGGAGTTGCGGGGCGCGGGCACCCGGAACGGCGGCAGCCCGAGCTCCTTGGCGATGTCGTCCAGCGCGTTGCCCATCGCGAGCGCGTCGGGGTAGCGGGCTGCGGGGTCCCGGTCGGTCGCACGTAGTACCAGCTCGTCGAACTGCGGTGGTACGCCGGCGATGGATGCGCTCGGCGGCGGCACATCCTGATCCAACCGCTGATACGCCACCGCCAACGCACTGTCGCCGGTGAACGGCGTTGCGCCGGTGAGCAATTCGTAGGTCAAGATGCCCAGTGCGTACACATCGCTTGGCGGGCCGGCATTGCCGCTGCTGACCTGTTCGGGCGACAGGTAGGCGGCGGTGCCCAGGATGACGCTGGTGGAGGTGATCCCGGCCTGGGCGACGGCACGTACCAAGCCGAAGTCCGCCAGCTTGACGTCGCCGTCGTCGGAGATCAGCACGTTCTCGGGTTTGACGTCGCGGTGCACCAGCCCGCCGCGGTGGGCCACGGCCAGACCACCCAGCAGGGGCCGCAGCACGGCGGCGACGGCGTAGGGCGGCATCGGGCCCCGTTCACGCAACAACTCGCGCAGGGTGCCGCCTTCGACCAGTTCCATCACCAGGAACGGCGGCGAGCCGAACGATTCCCCACCGCCCTGGTCGTACACCGCGACCAGCCCCGGGTGCGACAGCCGGGCCACAGCGCGGGCCTCGAGTTGGAACCGGGTCAGAAACTGCTGATCGCCGGCGTAGCGGGCGTCCATCACCTTGATGGCGACGGGCCGGTCCAGACGGAGGTCGGTCCCGCGGTACACCGTGGACATGCCGCCGGTCGCGATCGGGGTCTCCACCCGGTAGCGGCCGTCCAGCAGGGTCCCCTCCAACGGGTCGGGTGGCGGGGTCGGTGCAGTCACCGGGTCATAGTAGGTGCCGTGGCGTACGGCGCCGGTGAGACGACGGCGTGGCACGCGCGGCGGGTGGCGTCCTACACTCAACCGGTGAGCAGCATCCCCGCTGGCGACGACGTACTCGATCCGGACGAACCGGTCTACGACGTGCCCACTGTCGCCGAAATGCTCGGCATCCCCGTCACCAAGGTGCACCAGCATCTGCGAGAAGGACATCTGGTGGCGCTGCGGCGCCACGGGACGGTCGTGGTACCGCAGATCTTCTTCACCTCTTCCGGAGAAGTGGTGAAATCGCTCGGCGGTCTGCTGGCGGTGCTGCGCGACGGCGGCTACAGCGAGACCGAGATCCTGCGGTGGCTGTTCACCGCTGACGAGTCATTGACGGCGACGTTCGACGGCAGCCGGGAGTCGGTGCCCAATGCCCGGCCGGTCGACGCACTGCACGCACACCAGGCGCGCGAGGTCGTGCGCCGGGCGCAGGCGATGGCCTACTAGGGCACCTGCGAAGGGTCGGTCACCGGCGCGGCGGCGCGGCGCAGTGAATACCACGCCGCGGCGGCGCAGACGGTGGCCAGCAGCACGTGGATCCACACGTACATCCCGTGCGAGCCGTCGGGTTTGAAGATCACCATGATCCAGGTGGAGAACCCGGCGATGGCGGCGATCGCCGACTTCGACTGGGCGGTAGCGGAAATCACCGCCAGCGGCCAGGTGTAGTACCAGGGCAGCGCGGCCGGGACGAACAGCACGACCACCAGCATCGCCCAGGCGATCCCGAGCAGCACCTCGCGGTCGTTGTGCCGGAAGCGCCACCACAGCAGCGGAAGACTGATCGCGATGATCAGGATCCCGGCGACCCGGGTGACGTCGAGTACCGCGTAGAAGTTCACCGGGAACACCAGGCCGCCGACGGCATTGGTGACATTGGCGATGGCCGTCGGCACGGTCAGCCAGTTGATGATCTTCACCGATCCGGCGAGGGCGGTCAGCCAGCCCAGTCCGACCCCGGCCAGCAGGGAGAGCACTGCGAACACCCCGACGAAGATCGCGATCGAGCCCGCGGCGGCGATCAGGAATGCCGGCACCGTCCGATACCCGTGCCGGTCGCGCAGGGCCCGCATCCATACCCACACCATGAACGGCAGCGCCAGCCCGGCGGTGGCTTTGACGGCCACCGCGATGGTGGCCAGCGTCACGCCGCCGACGAACCGGTGTGCGAACACCAGCGCGATGCCGGCGGTCATCAGCCCCACCATCAGCATCTCGTTGTGCACGCCACCCATGAGGTGGATGATCACCAGGGGGTTGAGCACGCAGATCCACAGTGCGACCGCACCGTTGGCGCCTATGTGGCGGGCGATGCGGGGGGCGGCCCAGATCAACAGGGCCAGGCCCGGCAGCATGCACAGCCGCAGCACCATGGTGCCGGCGATGACGTTGTCGCCGACGAGCATGGTGACGAACTTGGCGATCAGGATGAACGCCGGACCGTACGGCGCGGTGGTGGTGGTCCAGATCGGACTCACGTTGTCCAGCAGGGGATTGGGGTTCTCGATCGGTCCCACCGCGTACGGGTCGAACCCGTCGCGCAGCAGTGCGCCCTGCGCCAGGTAGGAATAGGTGTCGCGGCTGAACAACGGCACCGACAACAGCAGCGGCGCCAGCCAGAAGCCGGTGGTGGCGACCATGGTGTATTCGTCGACAGGTTGATCCGGGCCGCGGGAGATCATCCGCCGGCCCAGCCACAGCCAGGCCAGCAGCATCACCGCGACACCGCCCCACAGCAGCAGCGACGACAACACCAGTCCGTGCCCGAAACGCAGCCATGACAGATGCAGCGATTCCAGGACGGGATCGTGCAACCGGGTGCTACCCGCTCCCAACCCGCCCGCGGCGATGGCGAGGGCGCCCAGGAAACCCAGCAGGGCCGGGCGGGCCTCCTCGGTGCGGCTGAACTCGCGCAGGCGTGCCAGCTGGCGATTGAGGTGCCCGGCGCCCAGGTTGTGGTCTTCGGCAGTCGGTGTGGACATCAGTAGTTCAGGCGGACCGGTTGGAGACCAATCGGGCGAGTTCTGCCAGACCGGTCTTCGCCGAGGCATTGATCGGTGCCGTGGACAGCATGTCGGAGGCCCGGCGCGTCAGCGTCTCGATCCTGGTCTCCACTGCCTCCAGCGCACCTACCGACTCGATCACCTGACACAGTTCGCGCACCTGCGGCTCGGTGAGCTCGGTACCGACCGAGGTGCGTAACAGTTTGGCGGCCAACGGATCCGACCGTTCGGCACGCTCGATCGCCTCGGCGAGCAGCACGGTGCGCTTGCCGCTGCGCAGATCATCGCCGGACGGTTTGCCGGTGACCGCGGGGTCGCCGAACACCCCGAGGACGTCATCGCGTAGCTGGAACGCCACGCCGAGGTCGTTGCCGGCCTCGTGGAAGATCGCCTGCACGTCGGGCCGGTCCGCGGCCGCTGCCGCCCCCAGCTGCAGTGGGCGGGCGATCGTGTAGGACGCGGTCTTGAAGGTGTTCACCTTCATCGCCGACTCGATGGACTCGTCGCCGCTGGACTCGGCCACGATGTCCAGGTACTGCCCGCCCAGCACCTCGGTGCGGATGTCCGACCACACCCGTCGCACCCGTTGGCGGGCATCGGCGGGCAGGGGGGCAGTCGCGATGATGTCATCGGCCCAGCACAGCGACAGGTCGCCGAGCAGGATTGCCGCCGAGAGGCCGAACTGATCGGGGGAGCCGCGCCAACCCTGCTTGCGGTGTACGCCGGCGAACTGGACGTGCACGGTCGGGTAGCCCCGGCGGGTTCCGGACTCGTCGATCACGTCGTCGTGGATCAGGGCGCACGCCTGCAGTAACTCCAGCGCCGCGAAGAGTCGCAGCGCCTCGGCATCAGCGGCGGTGGGGCCGCTCGCCTCCGGTGCGACGGCGCGCCAACCCCAGTAGGCGAACAACGGCCGTAGCCGCTTGCCGCCCCGCAGCACGAATTCCTCCAGCGTGGCGATCAGGCCGTCGTAGTCGCTGCCGATGTAGGCGGCAGACTCCCGACGGTCCCGTAGGTACGCCCGTAATTGCTCGGTAACGGCGCCAGCCAGCTCCAGAGCTGACGGTGCCGCGGCTTCGACGCTCAGCGCGGCGCCCCTTTCTCCTGCGTGCAGGCTCGCGTTCCAAATCGGTCCCCCGAGCGCATACAAGGGTAGAGCCTCGGCGTCGACTCACGTGACTCAGACCACCGGAGTGGCGCCGACGGGCCTTCGGCAGGAGCCGGCGGGCCCACCTATGCTGTCGGAGTGAGCACCAGGAGTTCGGACAGCCGGACTGTGTCCGTCGTCGACCGGATTGCCCAGGTCGGCAAGGACCGGGTGCCGTTCTCCGTGGAGTTCTACCCGCCGCGGGACGAGGCCGCCGAGGCGAGGTTGTGGCGCGCCGCGCGGACGTTCGAGCCGATGCGGCCGGCGTTCGTGTCCGTCACCTACGGCGCCGGTGGTTCCACCCGCGACCGCACGGTACGGGTGGTCGGCCAGCTGGCTGAGACCACCACCCTGCTGCCGGTGGCACACCTGACCGCGGTCGGACATTCCGTCAGCGAGTTGCGCTCCATGATCGGTGCGTACGCCGACCGCGGGATCCACAACGTGCTGGTCCTGCGCGGTGACCCGCAGGGCGGCGTGCACGAGGAGTGGATCAAGCATCCCGACGGCCTCGAGTACGCGGTCGAGATGGTGGAGTTGGTGCGTGAGCTCGGCGACTTCCACGTGGGTGTCGCCTCGTTCCCCGAGGGGCATCCCCGTTCCGTCGACCTCGAGCAGGACACGGCCAACCTGGTGAACAAGCTCCGGGCCGGCGCCGAGTACTCGATCACCCAGATGTTCTTCGACGTCGATGACTACCTGCGGCTGCGCGACCGGGTGATGGCCGCCGATCCGGAGCAGGGCGCCAAGCCGCTGATCCCCGGCATCATGCCCATCACGTCTTTGCGGGTGCTGCGACGTCAGTGCGAGCTGTCGGGTTCACAGATTCCGGCGGACCTGCTCGACCGGCTCACCGAGGCCGCAGGCACGGGCCCGGAGGAGAACCGCGACGAGGTGCGCAAGATCGGCATCGACCTGGCCACCGAGATGAGCGCCCGGCTCATCGCCGAAGGTGCTCCCTGCCTGCATTTCTGCACATTGAACTTCGCCAAGGCCACTGCCGAGGTGCTCACCAACCTGGGGATGACCGCCCGGGTCTAGCTGTTCTTCTGCGCGCTGAACCGGGGGGAGCGATCCCGCGCCATCCAGGCCAGCAGACCCACGACCGCGGCTGCCACCAGCGACGACACTCCCAGCACCAGCGCGCCGCCGGTGAACGAGCGGGTGCTGGGGTCGGTGTAACGGGCCTGTGCGCTCATCCGGTTCACGATGCCCGGTTTGAGGTGCCACTCCACGATGTCGGTGTCGATGCGGTTGCCGTTGGTGGAGGTGATCTCGCCGGGAAACGACACGGTCAGTTCCACTTCGGCTTCCTGGTCGGTCAGCGAAGTCAGGTCGACCCGCCCCTCGAGGATCACCAGGTTGCCGGCGCGGCGGAATGACAGGTCGACGCCGGCGGAGTCGGGGTTCATGTTCGCCAACTGCGGGACCTCGGCGAACGTCAGATTGGAGAACACGGCCTCCGAGCCCACGTAGCCGTCATTCTCGTAGTCGGAGATGGCGACCTTCTGCGAGAACGGCACGTTGTAGGAGAACTGCGGTCCTTTGTCCTGGTCGTCGGCCGGCTTGACGGCCGCGATGATCTGTCCGGACACCAGGTCGTCGGGGGAGACGGTCAAGGAGGTGCGCACCCGCAGGCAGCCGACGGCCATCGGTGCGACGACCAGAAGCAGTACCGCCAGGGTCAGCATCCTCAACCGGCGAGTTCGGGGCGTGCGCACGGGGTCATCGTGCCAGACGGGCTGACGGGCCGCTGTGATGGACCGGGCTCACAACGGGAGTGGGCGGCCCAGGATCGCGAAGGCGCGCGGATCGCCGGCGAAGTGGTAACCACGGATCACGTCGGTGAACCCCAGTCGGCGGTACAGCCGCCAGGCGCGGTTGGCTTCGCCGTTGATCTCCGGCGTGGAGAGCAACACGTTGGCCTCGCTCCGCCCCGAGAGCAGGCGGCGGGCCAGGGCCTCGCCGAGCCCGCGGCCCTGAGCCGGCGGGTTGATGTGCAGTTCAGTGAGCTCGAAGTAGCTGCTGGTCAGGGCACTGATCTCGGCGGGGTTGCGCCCGGCGCGACGCAGTCCCTGCACCACCTGCTGTTGCCACCACTGGTCCGGGGCGCCGCAATAGCCGTACGCCACGCCCAGCAGTGGCGCCGCGGCGATCTCCGCCGCCACTGCGGGCTGACCCGCCGGGTCTGTCACATCAACTGCAGCTGTGACATCAACTGCAGCTGTGACATCCACTGCAGCGACGGCTTTCCAGCCGCGTCTGCGGGTGTGTTCCAGCCACATCGACGCCCGCTGTTCCTCGGTTCCCCGGGGGTAACGCATGGCGTCGACGTACACGCTGAGGGCGTCGCCGAGTCGCCGGCGCATCTCTTCGGGCGACAGGTCGATGAAGTATGTCGCCAAGGCCTGAAGTCCTCCGGTTGCCGTTGCGGCGTCGGTCGTCGCCGACGATCTCTGCCAACACCATTATCTTCGGTGAGGGGAGTGCATCTCACGGTTGTCGCACGTCATACAATCGACTAGTGAAGTAGGTGGTACGGCGCTGATTCTGCTCGTATCATCGTTGTTAGCAGCCCGTGTAAGCGGGCACTCAGTCATACGCACCACCGAACGTTGTAGTTGTACACGCATCACCGAGAACCTCGGTGCATGACCCCGCCGTGCCCGGTAAGGAGGGACGAATGCCACTCTCCGATCATGAGCAGCGCATGCTCGACCAGATCGAGAGCGCTCTCTATGCCGAGGACCCGAAGTTTGCTTCAAGTGTCCGCGGTGGGAATCTGCGCGCCCCGTCGGCCCGGCGCCGGCTTCAAGGCGCGGCGCTCTTCGTGATCGGTCTGGCGATGCTGGTGTGCGGCGTGGCGTTCAAGGCCACCATGATCGGCGGCTTCCCGGTCCTGTCCGTCATCGGCTTCATCGTGATGTTCGGTGGCGTGGTGTACGCCATCACCGGACCGCGTGGCATCGCCAAGGATGCCCCCGCCGCGGGCCCCGGGGCGCCGCTTCGCGGGCAGAAGAAATCCAAGGGTGCGGGGGGTTCGTTCACCAGCCGCATGGAGGACCGCTTCCGTCGCCGCTTCGACGAATGAGTTGACCCGGCGCGGCTGCCATCCAAGCGTTCTCGGCAGGCGCGCCGGTTACCTTCCCCACTAGGCCCCACTAGGGGCCTTTTTTCTTGCCCGGAGCCGCTGACCAGCGGCTTCGGACATTTCGTGTGCCCGCATTCCGCACCCTACGCACCGTCGGACAAGCCCGTCCCACCCTGGTGGGGGAGCCAGGTGGGGGACGACACTCACAAAGTGGCAACAGATGGAGAAAAGTGGGGGGTTGTGGGGTATGGTGGCGAAGGTCGGGATGAAGGGGATCCGGACACCCGATCACCATGGCGGGCCTGATCTGGAGGTGGCGAGATGTTTCTCGGCACCTACACGCCCAAGCTCGACGACAAGGGGCGGCTGACACTGCCCGCCAAGTTCCGCGACGCACTGGCAGGAGGGTTGATGGTCACGAAGAGTCAAGATCACAGCCTGGCCGTCTACCCACGTGCGGAGTTCGAACAACTGGCGCGCCGGGCCGCTCAGGCATCCCGCAGCAATCCAGATGCCAGGGCGTTCCTGCGCAATCTGGCCGCCGCCACCGACGAGCAGCATCCCGACGCCCAGGGCCGGATCACCCTGTCTGCCGACCACCGGCGCTACGCCGGTTTGTCGAAGGATTGTGTGGTCATCGGTTCCGTCGACTACCTGGAGATCTGGGATTCCCAGGCCTGGCAGGACTACCAGCAGTTACACGAAGAGAACTTCTCCGCGGCCAGCGATGAAGCACTCAGCGACATCATCTGATTGGGAGGCCAAACCCGAATGTGAACCGGCACTCGCCCGTGCATCGTGGCCCTTGCCCGAGCCGACCCTGACGTACTTCCCCAACGCCAGGTTCTCGCTCTCGGACAGGGACCAGGGTGCAAGGTCATTCCGCCGGATGCTCGGAACAACAGGAAGTGATATCGCGGTGGCGCAGGTTCCCGAAGGCGAATCCCGGCGATACGGGCACATCCCGGTGCTGCTCGACCGCTGTGTGGAACTCCTCGCCCCGGCTTTGACCCGGCAGTCGCCCGACGGAACCGGGGCGGTCTTCATCGATGCGACGCTGGGAGCCGGCGGGCACACCGAGCGCTTCCTGTCCGATCTGCCCGGATTGCATGCCATCGGGCTCGACCGCGACCCCACTGCCCTCCAGATCGCCGCCGACCGGTTGGCGCCGTTCGGCGAGCGTGCCACCCTGGTGCGGACCCGCTACGACGGGATCGCTGATGCGCTGACGGAAACCGGTTACCCCGCAACGGAATCGGTGGACGGCGTGCTGTTCGACCTCGGCGTGTCCTCGATGCAGCTGGACCGCACCGAGCGCGGCTTCTCCTATTCGGCAGACGCGCCACTGGACATGCGCATGGACCCGGACCTGCCGCTGACCGCCGCTGACATCCTCAACACCTACGAACACGGCCCGCTGGCGGCGATCCTGCGCGAGTTCGGTGAGGAGAAGTTCGCCAGCAAGATCGCCAAAGAGGTGATCCGCCGACGGGAGCGACAACCGTTTGTCAGCACCGGCGATCTGGTCGAGCTGCTCTACGCCGCCATCCCGGCCCCGGCACGACGCACCGGAGGACACCCCGCAAAGCGGACGTTCCAGGCACTGCGGGTGGCCGTGAACGGCGAGCTGGACTCGCTGCGCGCCGCGCTACCCGCCGCGCTGGAGTCGCTGCGACCGGGAGGACGTGTGGTGGTGATGGCCTATCAGTCGCTGGAAGACCGCATCGTCAAGAGTGTGTTCGCTGCCGCGACCGCCAGCCGGACGCCACCGGGACTGCCCGTCGAATTGCCGGGCTACGGGCCAGAATTCGTGCTGCTGACGCGGGGCGCAGAACGGGCCGACGAGGCCGAAATCGACCGTAATCCACGTAGCGCCGCCGTGCGGTTGCGTGCGGTAGAGCGACTCACAGGGAGGGTCCGGGCATGAAGACCAAGCGCAGCGCCAAGCCGAAAGCACTGGCAGCCGACGACGACGGCGTACGCAGCCCCGACCGTCGTCGCGGACGCTCGGCCACCCGAACCGAGATCAAACCCAAAGAGAAGAAGTCGCGGCGCGACGAGGATCCGGCGGCCGGGCGGCTGCGGAAGCCCGCGCGTAACGACAAGGGTGCCAAGAACGCCCGCGGTCGGGCTCCGAGCCGGGAACCCCGCGGTCTGGGTACCCCGCCCGGGCACGCGCCGGCCACCACACCGGTACGCAAGCCCGCCCCGGCCAAGAACGCCAGCCAGGCCAAGGCCCGGGCGAAGGCACGTAAAGCCAAGGCTCCCAAGATCGTCCGCGTTCCGTTACGGGAACGGTTGATCACCCGACTGGAGACCATCGACCTGCGGCCACAGGCGCTGGCCGCGCGGGTGCCCTTCGTGGTCCTGGTCATCGGCGCGTTGGCCGTCGGCCTCGCCGTCACGCTCTGGTTGTCCACCGACGCTGCCGAACGGTCCTACCAGCTCGGCGCCGCCAAGCGCACCAATGAGGCACTGCTGCAACAGAAAGAGGCACTGGAGCGTGATGTGCTGGAGGCCCAGGCTGCGCCTGCGCTGGCCGAAGCGGCACGCGGCCTCGGGATGATCCCCTCCCGTGACACCGCACACCTGGTGCAGGATGTCGCGGGTAACTGGGTGGTCGTCGGCAGTCCGAAACCGGCCGAGGGCGCTCCGCCGCCACCGCTGAACGCTCCACTGCCGGAGGAGACCCCGACCCCGCGCCCGGCGCCGGCTCCACGGAATCCGCTCGAGCGCCCGGTCCGGATCACCCCGGGCGCCGTCGCGGGCCCCGGTATGCCGCCCGTTGCAGGGCCTGAAGTGCCCGTGCGGATCGCGGTTCCGAGCGTCGCCACGCCGCTGCACGCACCGGCCGGCCCGCCCGCCGAACCGGTCACCGGCGGCGTCGTCACCGGTCCGCTGCCCGGCCCCGCCCCGGGCGAGATCCCCCCCGCTCCGGTCGAGATCCCGCCTGCCCCAGTGGCCCCGGCGCCCCCGCTTGACGTGGCGCCCCCGGTTGATGTGGCGCCCCCGGTTGACCTGCCGCCCCCGCCAGGAGCGCCCGCGTGACTCGCAGAAAGAACACCAGGGACGGCGCCGACCCGGTCCGCGCGCCCAGACGTGGCCGCACCACGCGCACTCCCGCCGCGAAGCCGAAGTCGCCGCAACCGGGCCGCTCGGCGCGGGCCCGGCGCACCCGGGAGGTAGCCGAGCCCGGAATCAGCACAACGTCGTCATTCGCCTTCCGTCGCCGCACCGGCAGCATCGTCGTCGGCGTGCTGATCGCCCTCGCGGCCGCGCAGCTGTTCAATCTGCAGGTGCCCCAGGCCGCCGGCCTACGCGCCGAGGCCGCCGGTCAGCTGAAGGTCACCGACGTCGAGCAGGCATTGCGCGGGGCCATCGTCGACCGCAATTTGGACAAACTGGCCTTCACCATCGAAGCCCGGGCGCTGACCTTCCAGCCCGTGCGCATCCGCAAGCAGCTCGAAGAGGCGCGGCAGAAGTCGCCGGAGGCACCCGATCCGGAGCTGCGCCTGCGCGATATCGCCAAAGAGGTGTCCTCGCGCCTGGGCGGGCGCCCCGACATGGCCACGGTGCTGAAAAAGCTCCGCGGCAAGGAATCCTTCGTGTATCTGGCCCGCGCGGTCGACCCGGCGATCGCCACCGCGATCATGGAGAAGTTCCCGGAGGTGGGGTCCGAGCGCCAGGATCTGCGCCAGTACCCGGGCGGCGCACTGGCGGCCAATATGGTCGGGGGCATCGACTGGGACGGCCACGGGCTGCTCGGGCTCGAAGACTCGATGGACTCGGTGCTGGCAGGCGCAGACGGCTCGCTGACCTATGACCGGGGCTCCGACGGGGTGGTGATCCCGGGCAGCTACCGCAACCGCCACGACGCGGTGGACGGTTCGACCGTGCAGCTGACCATCGACGACGACATCCAGTTCTATGTGCAGCAGCAGGTGCAGCTGGCTAAGGACGCCTCCGGCGCCAACAACGTCTCGGCGGTGGTCCTCGACGCCAAGAGCGGCGAAGTGCTGGCGATGGCCAATGACAACACCTTCGATCCGAGTCAGGACATCGGCCGTCAGGACAGCAAGCAGCTCGGTAACCTCTCGGTGTCCTCGCCGTTCGAGCCCGGTTCGGTGAACAAGATCATCACCGCCGCCACTGCGATCGAGCTCGGCCTGACCAACCCCGATGAGGTGTTGCAGGTACCGGGGTCGATCAACATGGGCGGGGTGACCGTCGGCGACGCCTGGAATCACGGGGTGGAGCCGTACACCACCACCGGCGTGTTCGGGAAGTCGTCCAACGTCGGCACCCTGATGCTGGCGCAGCGGATCGGTCCGGAGCGCTTCGCCGACATGCTCAACAAGTTCGGGCTCGGCCAGCGCACCGGCGTCGGCCTACCCGGTGAGACCGCAGGGCTGGTGCCGCCGATCGACCAGTGGTCGGGCAGCTCGTTCTCCAACCTGCCCATCGGTCAGGGCCTGTCGATGAGCTTGTTGCAGATGGCCGGGATGTATCAGGCCATCGCCAACGACGGACTGCGTATCCCCCCGCGGGTCATCAAGGCCACCATCGCCGCCGACGGCACCCGTACCGAGGAACCCCGCCCCGAAGGGGTGCGGGTGGTGTCCCCGCAGACCGCGCAGACCGTCCGCAACATGTTGCGTGCGGTGGTGCAGCGTGACCCGATGGGGGTGCAGCAGGGCACCGGGCCGGCCGCGGCTGTGGAGGGCTACCAGGTGGCCGGCAAGACCGGCACCGCCCAGCAGATCAACCCCGACTGCGGCTGTTACTACAGTGACGTCTACTGGATCACCTTCGCCGGGTTGGCCACCGTCGACAACCCGCGGTACGTCGTCGGCATCATGATGGACGCTCCGAAGCGGGCGGCAGACGGCACACCGGGCTCGTCGGCCGCCCCGCTGTTCCACAACATCGCGTCGTGGTTGCTGCAGCGGGAGAACGTGCCGCTGTCCCCGGATCCGGGTCCGCCGCTGACCCTGCGCCAGACCTGAGCGACCCGCGCCAGCGGCAGCCCCGCGTCCGACCGTGGGTAGGGTGTCTAGGCCGATCACTGGAAGGCCGGTCGATCACGAGACCGGCGGCGAAACGGAGGTGAGTACCGTGTCGAGCGCGCTTCGGCCCGGCGCCACCAACGGTGTGTCGCTGGCCACACTCGCAGCCTCCGCGGGCGCGGTTCCCGCTGCCGGCGGTGTCATCCCGGCGGTGTCCGTGCTCGGGGTGACGCTGCGCGCCCAGGATGTTGCGCCGGGTGATCTCTTCGCGGCGCTGGCCGGGGCCCGCTCGCACGGGGCGCGTTTCATCGATGACGCGGTGTCCCGGGGCGCGGTCGCGGTGCTGACTGATGCTGCCGGCGTCGCCGCGCTTTCCGGACCCCCGCCAGTTCCGGTCCTGGTGCATCCGGCGCCGCGTACGGTCCTGGGCCGACTGGCCGCCGAGGTGTACGGACGGCCGTCGGAGTCCCTGTCGGTCATCGGTGTCACCGGCACCTCCGGCAAGACCACCACCACCTATCTCATCGAGGCCGGGCTGCGCGCCGCCGGCCGTACCGCCGGGCTGATCGGCACCGTCGGGATCCGTATCGGCGGCGCCGACGTGCCCAGCTCCCTGACCACCCCGGAAGCCCCCGCCCTGCAGGCACTGCTGGCGTTGATGGCCGAACGCGGCGTCGACACCGCGGTGATGGAAGTCTCCAGCCATGCGCTGTCGCAGGGTCGGGTGGACGGTGTGCACTTCGCCGTCGGCGGGTTCACCAACCTGTCCCGCGACCACCTCGACTACCACCCGACCATGGCCGACTACTTCGAAGCGAAGGCGCGGTTGTTCGACCCGCAGTCGGCGGTGCACGCCGATACCTCGGTGATCTGTATCGACGACGACGCCGGACGTGCGATGGCCGAGCGGGCCGGCTCGGCGGTGACCGTGAGCACCACCGGTGCGGCCGACTGGACGGTCTCCGACATCGTCCATCGGCCCGACGGGGCGCAGGAGTTCACCGCGTGTGACCCCGCGGGTGTGCACCACCGCATCGGACTACGGCTGCCCGGCGGTTACAACATCGCCAACGCCCTTGTGGCCCTTGCCATTCTGGATTCCGTCGGTGTCGCTCCGGAACAGGCCGCGCCCGGCCTGCGTGGCGCCACCGTGCCGGGCCGGCTCGAGCCCGTCGACCGTGGCCAGCCGTTCCTCGCGCTGGTCGACTACGCACACAAACCCGGGGCGCTGCAGGCTGTCCTGCAGACCCTGCGTGCCCAGGCCGGGACCGGGCGGCTGGCGGTGGTGTTCGGTGCCGGCGGTAACCGTGACGCGGGCAAGCGCGCGCCGATGGGCGCGGTGGCTGCCGAGCTGGCCGACCTGGTGGTGGTCACCGACGACAATCCCCGTGACGAGGAACCGGCCGCGATCCGGGCCGAGGTACTGGCCGGAGCCGCGGCCGGGGGTGCGACGGCCGAGGTCGTGGAGATCGGGGACCGGGCGGAGGCCATAAACCGCGCCGTCTGCTGGGCCCGGCCCGGGGATGTGGTGCTGATCGCCGGCAAGGGTCACGAAGCGGGTCAGACCGCGGGCGGGCACACCCGGACTTTCGACGACCGCGACGAGCTGGCCAGGGCCCTCGACGCACTGCAGGCGATGGGACACCGCTGATGATCGATCTGACGATCGCCGAGATCGCCGACATCGTCGGTGGTGAGCTGGCCGATGTCAGCGCTGCCGAGGCAGCCCGCATCCATGTCACGGGCACCGTCGAATTCGATTCCCGCGCACTGACATCCGGTGGCCTGTTCCTGGCCCTGCCCGGGGCACGCAGTGACGGGCACGACTTTGCCGCGGCTGCGGTGGCCGCCGGTGCGGTCGCGGTGCTGGCTGCGCGCCCGGTCGGGGTACCGGCGATCGTGGTGGCGCCGCAACCGGGGGACACCAGCGCCGGGGTGCTCGAACACGACCGCGACGGCTCCGGAGCCGCGGTGCTCGCCGCACTGGGCCGATTGGCCGCAGAGGTGGCCAGGCGGTTGGTGGCCGCCGGGCTCACCATCGTCGGGGTCACCGGTTCGTCGGGAAAGACGTCGACCAAAGACCTGCTGGCCGCGGTGCTGGCGCCGCTGGGCCGGGTGGTGGCGCCCCCGGGTTCGTTCAACAACGAACTCGGGCATCCCTGGACAGTGCTGCGGGCCGACCACGACACCGACTACCTGATCCTGGAGATGTCGGCGCGCCATCCGGGAAATATCGCCGCGCTGGCCGCGATCGCGCCGCCGCAGATCGCAGTGGTGCTCAACGTCGGCACCGCCCACCTCGGCGAGTTCGGCTCACGCCAGGCCATCGCCGATACCAAGTCCGAACTGCCACAAGCTGTTCCAGAATCCGGCGTGGTGATTCTGAACGTCGACGACACCGCCGTGGCCGCGATGGCCGCCAAGACGGTGGCGCGGGTGGTGCGCGTCAGCCGCAACAGTGATTCCGCCGACGTCTGGGCTGACGAGGTGAGCCTGGATGCGACGGCGCGGCCCAGCTTCACCCTGCACACCAGGGACCTGAGCACCCGGATCACGCTGGCCGTTCACGGCGACCATCAGGTGTCCAACGCCCTGTGCGCGGCGGCTGTGGCCTTGGAATGCGGCGCGACCGGGGAACAGCTCGCCGCCGCACTGGCCGCGGCCGGGCCGGTCTCGAAACACCGGATGGCGGTCGCCACCCGCGCCGACGGCGTGACCGTCGTCAACGACGCCTACAACGCCAATCCGGACTCGATGCGCGCCGGACTGCAGGCGCTGGCGTGGATGGCGCGCGGCGGTGACAGCGGGGAACGCCGGCGCAGCTTCGCCGTGCTGGGCGAGATGGCAGAACTGGGCGAGGACGCCATTTCCGAGCACGACCGCATCGGGCGACTCGTAGTGCGATTAGATGTCAGTCGACTCATCGTCGTCGGAACCGGGAGGTCTATGAGCGCCATGCACCACGGGGCGGTCATGGAGGGATCATGGGGTGCCGAAGTCACGCAGGTCGCCGACGCGCCGGCCGCACTCGAGTTGTTGCGGAGCGAGTTGGCCGACGGTGACGTGGTCCTGGTGAAGGCCTCCAACTCCGCCGGGCTGGGTGCGCTGGCCGAGACCCTGCTGGGAGACGCCGGCCGATGAGACTCATTCTGATCACCGTCGGCCTGTCGCTGGCGGTGTCGATCCTGTTGACACCCGTGTTGATCAGGCTGTTCAACCGCCAGGGTCTGGGCCATGAGATCCGCGAGGACGGCCCGCCGAGCCACAAGACCAAGCGCGGCACTCCGTCGATGGGCGGAGTCGCGATCCTCGCCGGCATCTGGGCGGGATACCTGGGCACACATCTGGTGGGCGTGGCGCTCGACGGTGAGGGTCCGTCGGCCTCAGGTCTGCTGGTGCTCGGCCTGGCGACCGCGCTGGGGCTTGTCGGTTTCCTCGACGACATGATCAAGCTGCGGCGGGCGCGCAACCTGGGCCTGAACAAGACCGCCAAGACGGTCGGGCAGATCAGTGCCGCGGTGCTGTTCGGCGTGCTGGTCCTGGGCTTCCGCAATGCCGACGGGCTGTCCCCGGGCAGCGCGGAGCTGTCGTATGTGCGCGAGATCGCCACTGTGGCGCTGCCGCCGCTGGTATTCGTGCTGTTCGTGGTGGTGCTGGTCAGTGCCTGGTCCAACGCGGTGAACTTCACCGACGGCCTGGACGGGCTGGCGGCCGGCAGCATGGGGATGGTTTCGGCGGCGTACGTGCTGATCACGTTCTGGCAGTACCGCAACGCGTGCGCCACTGCCCCCGGTCTGGGCTGCTACAACGTGCGCGATCCGCTGGATCTGGCGATCGTCGCGGCGGCTGCTGCCGGCGCGTGTATCGGGTTCCTGTGGTGGAACGCCGCGCCGGCGAAGATCTTCATGGGCGACACCGGCTCGCTCGCCCTGGGCGGCATCATCGCCGGACTCTCGGTCACCAGCCGCACCGAGGTGCTCGCCGTGGTGCTCGGTGCGTTGTTCGTCGCCGAGATCGTGTCGGTGGTGGTGCAGATCCTGGCGTTCCGGACGACGGGCCGGCGGGTGTTCCGGATGGCGCCGTTCCACCACCATTTCGAACTGGTCGGATGGGCCGAGACGACGGTGATCATCCGGTTCTGGTTGCTCACCGCGATCGCGTGCGGCCTGGGTGTCGCGCTGTTCTACGGCGAGTGGCTTTCGGCGATCGGCGCCTGACGTGCCCGCCGACGGCGGTGTGCTCGGCCCCTTGATTCCCGGCGCCCGGGTGCTGGTCACCGGTGCCGGTGTCACGGGCCGCGCGGTGCTCAAGGCGCTGCGCCCACTCGGTGTGGCCGCCGAGCTCACCGACGACAATCCGGCGGCGCTGGAGAAATTCGCCACCGAGGGTGTGCGGGTGATCGACGCCGACGCCGCGGCCGGCCGGGTGGGCGAGTACACGCTGGTGGTGACCAGTCCGGGTCTGCCGCCCACCGCGCCGGTGCCTTCTGCCGCCGCGGCGGCCGGGGTGCCGGTCTGGGGTGACGTCGAACTGGCGTGGCGGCTGGACCATTCCGGGCATTACGGGCCGCCGCGGCGCTGGCTCGTGGTCACCGGGACCAACGGCAAGACCACCACCACCTCGATGTTGCACGCCATGCTGCTCGCCGCCGGCCGGCGCAGCCTGCTGTGCGGCAATATCGGTGACCCGGTGCTCGACGTGCTCGACCAGCCGTCGGAACTGCTGGCGGTGGAGCTGTCGAGCTTCCAGTTGTTCTGGTCGTCGTCGCTGCGTCCCGAAGCCGGGGTGGTGCTCAACGTGGCCGAGGACCATCTGGATTGGCACGGCTCGATGGAGCATTATGCGCAGGCCAAGGCGCGGGTGCTGGCCGGCCGGGTGGCGGTGGTCGGACTCGACGACCCGATCGCCGCGGGGCTGCTGGCCGGGGCGGACGCGCCCGTCAAGGTCGGGTTCCGGCTCGGTGCGCCCGGCCCGGGTGAGCTCGGGGTGCGCGACGGGATGCTCGTCGACCGGGCGTTCGGAGCCGAGGCGGTGGAACTGGCGTCGGTGGACACCATCGGGGTGGCCGGCCCGGTGGGAGTGCTGAACGCGTTGGCCGCGGCAGCACTGGCCCGCGCGGTGGACGTGCCCGCGGCGGCGATCGCCGAGGCGTTGGCGCACTTCGAGGTGGGCAGACATCGCGCCGAGGTGGTCGCGGTCTCGGGTGGCATCACCTACGTCGACGATTCCAAGGCCACCAACCCGCATGCCGCCGAAGCGTCGGTGCTGGCGTACCCGCGGGTGGTCTGGGTGGCCGGCGGGCTGCTCAAGGGTGCCTCGGTGGACCAGATGGTGGCCCGCGTCGCCGATCGGCTGGCCGGGGTGGTGGTGCTGGGTCGAGACCGCGCGGTGGTGACGCAGGCAGTGTCACGACACGCGCCCGATGTCCCCGTCGTGGAGGTTGTGACGGGGGAGGATGCTGTGGTGCATGAGACCAATGTGGCATCTGTGACTCGTGTGATTACGTCTCCGGGGGAGCCCGGGAAATCGGAGGTCTCAGTCGGAGCGCGCCTGATGACCGAGGTCGTCGCGGCTGCCCGGGGCCTCGCGGCGCCGGGGGACACCGTGCTGCTGGCTCCCGCCGGCGCCTCGTTCGACCAGTTCGCCGGGTATGCCGACCGCGGCAATGCATTTGCGGCCGCCGTCCGCGCAGTCACCGGGTAGGCCGCCCGGCATGGACAAGAAAGCCAACATCCTGAAGCGGCGGCGTCAGCCGTCCCCGCCCGCTCCGGAGACCGCAGACGCCCCCGAACCGGTGGACGTCGCGGACCCGGAAAGTCCCGAGAACCCAGACAACCCGCAAAACCGGGAAGCTGTCACCGAACCCACGCCCGTCATCGCGGCGCAGAGCAGCCGGACCCGAAGCGCGGCGGCGACAGCGCGGCTGGCCAAGACCAAGTTCGGCAGCTGGCTGTCCCGTCCGATGACGTCCTTCCACCTCATCGTCGCGGTCACGGCGTTGTTGGTCACCCTCGGGCTGACGATGGTGCTCTCCGCATCCGGGGTGTACTCATATGACTCCGACGGTTCACCGTGGGCGGTGTTCGCTAAGCAGGTGCTGTGGACGGCCGTGGGCCTGGTCGCCTTCTACATGGCGTTGCGGATGCCGGTGTCGATGATGCGCCGACTCGCCTTCCCGGGCTTCGCGCTGACGATCGTGTTGCTGGTGCTGGTGTTGATTCCCGGAATCGGCAAGGTGGCCAACGGTTCCCGCGGCTGGTTCGTGGTTTCCGGTATGTCCATGCAGCCCTCCGAGCTGGCGAAGATCGCGTTCGCCATCTGGGGTGCGCACCTGCTGGCCACCCGCCGTTTGGAGCGGGCGTCGCTGCGGGAGATGCTGGTCCCGCTGGTGCCTGGTGCCGTGATCGCCCTGGCGCTGATCCTGGCACAGCCCGATCTCGGGCAGAGCGTGTCGATGGGCATCATCCTGCTGGGCCTGCTCTGGTACGCCGGCCTGCCGCTGCGGGTGTTCTTGACCTCGCTGGTGGCGGTGATGGGCGCGGCCGCCGTGCTGGCCATGGTGGAGGGCTACCGGTCCGCGCGGGTGCAGTCCTGGCTCGACCCCGGCGCTGACGCCCAGGGCGCCGGCTACCAGGCCCGCCAGGCCAGGTTCGCGCTGGCCAACGGTGGGGTGTTCGGTGACGGCCTGGGCCAGGGCGCCGCCAAGTGGAACTACCTGCCCAATGCGCACAACGACTTCATCTTCGCGATCATCGGCGAGGAACTCGGCTTCGTGGGCGCGTTCGGGCTGTTGTTGCTCTTCGCGCTGTTCGCCTACGCCGGGATGCGTATCGCCAACCGGTCGGTGGACCCGTTCCTGCGACTGCTCACCGCCACCGCAACGCTGTGGATCATGGGGCAGGTGTTCATCAACGTCGGCTACGTGATCGGTCTGCTGCCCGTCACCGGGCTGCAGTTGCCGCTCATCTCTGCCGGTGGAACATCTACGGCCACAACACTTCTGGTGATCGGCATCATCGCCAACGCGGCCAGGCACGAGCCGGAGGCGGTGGCTGCACTGCGAGCGGGCCGTGAGGACCGGATGAATCGCCTGCTGCGACTGCCGTTGCCCGCGCCGTACGTGCCGACCCGTGTCGAGGCGCTGCGGGACCGGCTGCGGTCGCGTCCGGGGGCCGACAGGTCGCCCAAGGCGGCCGCACCGCAGAAGAAAGCCACCAGGACGAAGACGACGAGCACACGCCAGTCGGCTCGGAAGAACCCGGTGGGTGAACGGGCCGCCCGTCGCACAGGGCATCATGGAGACGGCCGGCGGCGCAGCGGTCGCTCTGCTGCGCGCGAGGGTAAAGACGCCCCGGCCCGCGCCCGAAGTGGGCGGTCACGTTCTTTGGAAGGTCAGCGTTTCGGGTGAACGACTCGGTCAACAGGCCGGCCGACGGTGCCCCCATCTCGGTGGTACTCGCCGGGGGCGGCACGGCCGGCCACGTCGAGCCCGCGATGGCGGTCGCCGACGCGCTCACGGCGCTCCATCCGGACGTCCGGATCACCGCGCTCGGTACCGCGCGCGGCCTGGAGACCCGGCTGGTACCCGAACGCGGTTATCACCTGGAGCTGATCACCCCGGTCCCGCTGCCCCGCAAACCGACCGGTGACCTGGTGCGCCTGCCGGCCCGGGTGCGCCGCGCGGTGCGCCAGACCCGGCAGGTGTTCGACGATGTGGCCGTGGACGTGGTGATCGGCTTCGGTGGTTACGTCGCGCTCCCGGCCTATCTCGCCGCCCGCGGTGGCGTCCGGCGCCGCCGCGTTCCGGTGGTGATTCACGAGGCCAACGCCACCGCCGGGATCGCCAACAAGGTCGGCGCCCGGTCAGCGCAGCGGGTGTTGTCGGCGGTGCCGGGCTCCGGCCTCAAAGACGCCGAAGTGATCGGGGTTCCGGTCCGGGCGGCCATCACCGCACTCGATCGGGCCGCGCAGCGCGCCGAGGCCAGGGCCGCGTTCGGACTCCCTGACGACACCCCGGTGCTGCTGGTCTTCGGTGGCTCGCAGGGCGCGGCGTCGATCAACCGGGCCGTCTCGGCCGCTGCAGGCGAGTTGGCGCGGTCCGGAGTCGCGGTGCTCCACGCCTACGGGGCGAAGAACACCCTGGACCTGCGCACCCCCGAGCCTGGCGACCCGCCGTATGTCGCGGTGCCCTATCTGAACCGGATGGATCTGGCGTACGCCGCGGCGGACCTGGCGATCTGCCGATCGGGGGCCATGACGGTGGCCGAGGTGTCGGCCGTCGGCCTGCCTGCGGTGTACGTCCCGTTGCCGATCGGCAACGGCGAACAACGCCTCAACGCATTGCCGGTGGTCAACGCCGGTGGCGGGCTGCTGGTGGACGACGCCGACCTGACGCCGCGGTTCGTCGCCGAGGTGGCCGGCGCCCTGCTCACCGACCCGCAGCGACTGTCGGCGATGACCTCGGCCGCCGCCCAGGTCGGCCACCGCGACGCCGCAGAGCGGGTCGCCGCGGTGGCCCTCGATATCGCCTTGTCCGGACGTGCTGCACGGGGCCGCCGCCGATGAGCGTGCCGCTGCCCGAAGAACTGACCCGGGTCCACATGGTGGGCATCGGGGGCGCCGGCATGTCGGGTATCGCCCGGATCCTGCTGGACCGCGGCGCGCTGGTGTCCGGTTCGGACGCCAAGGAATCCCGGGGGGTGCTGGCGTTGCGGGCGCGGGGTGCCCAGATCCGGATCGGGCACGACCCGTCATCGCTGGACCTGCTGCCCGGGGGCCCGACGGCAGTGATCACCACCCACGCAGCGATCCCCAAGTCCAATCCCGAGCTTGTCGAGGCCCGAAGGCGGGCCATCCCGGTGGTGCTGCGACCGGTGGTGCTGGCCAAGCTGATGGCCGGTCACACCAGGTTGTTGGTCACCGGCACCCACGGCAAGACCACCACCACGTCGATGCTCATCGTGGCGTTGCAGCACTGCGGCTTCGACCCGTCCTTCGCGGTGGGCGGGGAGTTGGGCGAGTCCGGTACCAACGCCCATCACGGCAGCGGCAACACCTTTGTCGCCGAAGCCGACGAGAGTGACGGCTCACTGCTGGAATACACCCCGGACGTCGCGGTGGTCACCAACATCGAGGCCGACCACCTGGATTTCTTCGGCACCGCCGAGGCTTACAGCGCGGTGTTCGACCAGTTCGTCGAACGTATCGCCCCGGGTGGGGCCCTGGTGGTGTGCGTCGACGACCCCGGCGCCGCCGCGCTGGCGGCCCGCGCCACCGACCTGGGGTTGCGGGTGCTGGCCTACGGCAGCCCGGATGCCACGGTGCCGCTGGCCGGGGCGCTGCTGAGTTGGCAGCAGCAGGGCACCGGTGCGGTGGCCGAGGTGCTACTCGAGGGCGAAACGCAGCCGCGGGCGATGCGGTTGTCGGTGCCGGGGCGGCACATGGCGCTCAACGCGCTCGGCGCGCTGCTGGCGGCCTGGGAGGTCGGAGCCGAAGTCGACGCAGTGCTCGACGGGCTCGCCGGTTTCGAGGGCGTGCGCCGGCGGTTCGAACTGGTGGGCACCGCCGACGGCATCCGGGTCTTCGATGACTACGCCCACCATCCGACCGAGGTGGCCGCCGTGCTGGCGGCGCTGCAGACCGTCACCGCCGACGGTGGCGGGGGTCGCGTCATCGCTGTCTTCCAGCCACACTTGTACTCGCGCACAAAGACTTTCGCCGCCGAGTTCGGAGCCGCGTTGGACGGGGCGGACCGGGTGTTCGTGCTCGACGTCTATCCCGCCCGCGAGCAGCCGGTGACGGGCATCAGCGGCGCCACCGTCGCCGAGCATGTCAGCGTGCCGGTGACCTACCTGCCGGATCTCTCGGAGGTGGCCCGGACTGTCGCCGAGGTCGCCCGCCCCGGCGACGTGATCGTCACCATGGGCGCCGGAGATGTCACCATGCTGGGTCCGGAGATCCTCACCGAGCTGAGACTGCGCGCTGACCCCGAGTCGAGGCGTCCGGAGTGACTCCGTGACCACGCCCGAGGATCCGGCAGAGCCGCAGCCTGCCGGCGGTGTCGCCGAGCCCGAGGATGTGCCGGTCGACGATCTCGAGGACCTCGAGGGTCCCCGTCGCCGTGCCCGCCGGGAACGGGCCGAACGCCGCGAAGCCGAGGCCAGGGCCAAGGCGATCGAGGAGGCTCGCCGGGAGGCCAAACGCAAGGTGCTCGGTGCGCAGGCGGCGTCGGCGGCGAAGCCGGTGCGGCGGGGCACCGTCCGCGGCCTCAAGGTGGTGCTGTGGACGGCGGTGCTGGCACTGGTGGCCACCGCGCTCGGGTTGATCCTGTACTTCACGCCCCTGATGTCGGCCCGCGACATCGTGGTGGTGGGCACGGGCGCTCTGACTCCCGATGAGGTGGTCGGTGTCGCCGGGGTTCGCACCGGGACCCCGCTGCTGCAGATCAACACCGACGTCGTCGCCGAGAAGGTGGCTGCCATCCGGCGGGTCGCCAGTGCGCGGGTGCAGCGCGAGTACCCCTCGACGCTGCGCATCACCATCGCCGAGCGGATGCCGATCGCGGTGAAGGACTTTCCGGACGGTCCGCACCTCTACGACCGCGACGGGGTGGACTTCGCCACCGGTCCGGCGCCGCTGACGCTGCCGTATCTCGATGTGGAAAATCCCGGGCCCAGCGATCTGCCGACCCAGGCGGCGCTTGGGGTGCTGACGGCGTTGCGTCCGGAGGTGGCCGGTCAGGTGGCCCGGGTGGCGGCACCGTCGGTGTCGTCGATCACGCTGACGCTGACGGATGGCCGGGTGGTGGTGTGGGGGACCGAGGACCGCACCCAGGAGAAGGCCGACAAGCTGGCCGCGCTGCTGACCCAGCCCGGCCAGACCTATGACGTGTCCAGCCCCGACCTGCCGACAGTCAAGTAGCGCCCCACCCCTCCGCCACCCCTACCGCGAGCAGACACAAAGTCGGGTGGTTCGCGCGGAATCCACGCGAGTTTGCGTCTGCTCGGCCGGGTGGCGCGGCGTAGCGAAAAATTTCACCCGCGCGTCGTCGGCGCGCCTGCGTCCATAGTTCGGGCCCCGGCCCTACGGTTCTGGTTGCGCGGAACTACTTGACATAACTCTAAGCCTATGGTTGAGGTTGAGGGTTTAGGGACACCCCGATTCAAGGAAGTTCCGCTGACTCGTAAGCCACTCAGGGAGGAAGGCGTCCAATGACCCCCCCGCACAACTACCTAGCCGTCATCAAGGTCGTCGGCATCGGCGGCGGCGGCGTCAATGCCGTCAACCGAATGATCGAACAAGGCCTCAAAGGGGTCGAGTTCATCGCGATCAACACCGACGCCCAGGCGTTGTTGATGAGCGATGCCGACGTCAAACTCGACGTCGGACGTGACTCGACCCGCGGCCTCGGCGCCGGTGCCGACCCCGAAGTGGGGCGCAAGGCGGCCGAGGATGCCAAGGATGAGATCGAGGAGCTGCTACGCGGCGCCGACATGGTGTTCGTCACCGCAGGTGAAGGCGGCGGCACCGGCACCGGCGGAGCGCCGGTGGTGGCCACCATCGCCCGCAAGCTCGGCGCACTCACCGTCGGCGTGGTGACACGGCCGTTCTCCTTCGAGGGCAAGCGCCGCAGCAACCAGGCCGAAACCGGCATCCAGTCGCTGCGCGAGAGCTGCGACACGCTGATCGTGATCCCGAACGACCGCCTGCTGCAGATGGGCGACGCCGCAGTCTCCCTGATGGACGCGTTCCGCAGCGCCGACGAGGTGTTGCTCAACGGCGTGCAGGGCATCACCGACCTGATCACCACACCCGGCCTGATCAACGTCGACTTCGCCGACGTCAAGGGCGTGATGAGCGGGGCCGGCACTGCCTTGATGGGTATCGGCGCCGCCCGTGGCGACGGCCGGGCATTGAAGGCCGCCGAGATCGCCATCAACTCGCCGCTGCTGGAAGCCAGCATGGAGGGTGCGCAGGGTGTGCTGCTGTCGGTTGCCGGTGGCAGCGACCTAGGGCTGTTCGAGATCAACGAGGCCGCCTCGCTGGTCCAGGAGTCCGCACATCCCGACGCCAACATCATCTTCGGCACGGTGATCGACGACTCGCTCGGTGACGAGGTGCGGGTGACCGTGATCGCCGCCGGCTTCGAAACCGGTTCTGCCAGCCGGAAACCGGTGGTCGGCGCTACCGGGGCCGGTGGTCAGGCCGTGGCCACGGGCCGGTCCGGAAAGGTGTCCTCGTCATTGTTCGAGCCCGCCGATGCAGTCAGCGTTCCGCTGCACACCAACGGGGCAACGGTCAGCGTCGGTGGCGGTGACGATGATGATGACGTCGACGTGCCGCCGTTCATGCGCCACTAGCGAACTGGCCGCGCGCCGGATACTGAACCAGTGACTGTAACGATCCGCCGCGTCACCACCACGCGGGCCGGGGGCGTGTCCGCACCGCCGTTCGACACGTTCAACCTCGGCGATCACGTCGGCGACGATGCGTCTGCCGTGGCCGCCAACCGTAAGCGTCTGGCGACGGCGATCGGGCTCGCACCCGACCGCCTGGTGTGGATGAACCAGGTGCACAGCGCCGATGTGGGGCGGGTGGACGGACCGCGTGACACCGCCGTCGATGACACCGACGCGCTGGTGACCACGACACCCGGGCTGGGCCTGGCAGTGGTCACCGCCGACTGTGTGCCGGTGCTGCTGGGCGACGCGCGCGCCGGGGTCATCGCCGCCGTCCACGCCGGCCGCGTCGGCGCCCAAAAGGGTGTGGTGCTGCGCACTGTCGAGGAGATGACGGCTTCGGGTGCCGACGTCGCGGACATCTCGGTGCTGCTGGGTCCGGCGGTCAGCGGGGCCAACTACGAGGTGCCCGAGGCGATGGCCGCGGAGGTTGACGCCGTGTTGCCCGGCAGTCGCACCGTCACGTCCCGGAACACACCGGGGCTGGACCTGCGCGCCGGAATCTACCGGCAGTTACGGGGTTTGGGCATCACTGCGATCGCGGTGGACCCACGCTGCACCGTGGCGGACCGGGCGTTGTTCAGTCATCGGCGGGATGCACCCACCGGTCGCATGGCTTCGGTGGTGTGGATGCAATGACCGACTCCCGGGAATCGCAAATAGCGCAGGCACTGGCAAATCTGCAAACGCGTTTAGCGCGGGCCGCCGAGGCCGCCGGCCGCAAAGCCGACGAAATCGAACTCTTGGCGATCACCAAATTCTTTCCCGCATCCGATATCGCCATTCTCGCGGATTTGGGGTGCCGTGCATTCGGTGAATCCCGCGATCAAGAAGCGTCTCGGAAAGTGAGCGAACTCGCCGGCCGGTTGCCCGCTGACACGCGGTGGCACATGGTCGGCCAGATCCAACGCAACAAAGCGCGTTCGATTGCGCGGTGGGCCCATGTCGCGCACTCGGTGAGCACCGAGAAGGTGATCGCCGCGCTCGGCCGGGCCGCCGAGGAGGCCCTCGGTGACGGGGAGCGGGAGGCGCCGCTGGCGGTTTATCTCCAATTGAGCCTCGACGGGGACGAGTCCCGCGGCGGGGTCGACATCAACAACACGGCTCAGGTCGATGCGCAGTGCGCGGCGGTGAACGCCTCGGCGGGACTGGATTTCGTGGGGTTCATGGCGGTTCCGCCATTGGGCGCCGACGCGGACCAGGCCTTTGCGAGGTTAGAGCTCGAGCGCAGTCGGGTACAGGCCAACTATCAGCACCGCCTCGGTCTGTCCGCGGGTATGTCCGGCGACCTGGAGGCGGCGGTCAAACACGGCTCGACCTGTGTGCGTGTCGGAACCGCTCTTCTGGGAGCACGACCGCTAACGTCACCGTGAGTAGTCACTCCAGTCACATCTTCATCACAGGCACCAAACTTTCCGGGCTTTAGAGAGGTCACGCAATGAGCACACTGCACAAGGTCAAGGCCTACTTCGGAATGGCCCCGTTGGAGGACTACGAAGACGAGTACTACGAGGACGACGAACGTGGCGCCGCACGCGGATATCCGCGTCGCGCAGAGCGTTTCGCCGAGGGGGAGTACCCGGCAGGGTACGAGCGTGACCGTTATGCAGACCGGATGGACCCGCGGGAGCGTGACTACGAAGACGTCCGGGATCCCCGCGAGGCCGAGTACCAGCCGGCCTACCGCGGCGGCTACGCCGAAGCGCCGTTCCGCGGCCGTGAGTTCGAGCGGCCCGCGCCGCGCCTGGGCTCGCTGCGCGGCTCGACCCGAGGTGCGCTGGCGATGGACCCGCGCCGCATGGCCGAACTGTTCGAAGCGGGCAGCCCGCTGTCGAAGATCACCACGCTGCGCCCGAAGGACTACAGCGAGGCCCGCACCATCGGCGAACGGTTCCGCGACGGCAACCCGGTGATCATGGATCTGGTGTCGATGGACAACGCCGACGCCAAGCGACTGGTGGATTTTGCGGCCGGCCTGGCGTTCGCGCTGCGCGGTTCCTTCGACAAGGTCGCCACCAAGGTGTTCCTGCTGTCACCGGCCGACGTCGAGGTGACTCCTGAGGAGCGCCGCCGGATGGCCGAGGCCGGTTTCTACTCCTAGCCGCTGAGGCGGACCTCACTGCGACCGCGCCGCGGTGGCGGTTTCACCGCCGCCGCCCGGCATCGGTAGGCTGACGGGGTTCATTGCCGCCGGCATACCGCCTCCATGGCGGTGTCGGCAACATCACACTCCTTCAGTAAGGTCGGCTCTCGTTGGCGCTCTTCTTCGAAATCCTGGGTTTCGCGCTGTTTGTCTTCTGGCTGCTGTTGATCGCCCGGGTCGTCGTCGAGTTCATCCGCTCGTTCAGCCGTGACTGGCATCCCCGCGGCTTCACTGTGGTGGTGCTCGAAGTCATCATGACGGTGACCGATCCGCCCGTGAAGTTGTTGCGCCGGTTGATTCCACAGTTGACCATCGGGGCAGTGCGCTTCGATCTGTCGATCATGGTTTTGTTGCTGGTGGCGTTCGTCGGCATGCAATTGGCATTCGGCGCCGCTGTCTGATTCCGCGTCGGTCCCGCTCTGCAGCGGGCCCGCGCCATGAGCCGACCATTATCTTCGCCCGTGTTTCTTTGCCGGCGAGAACGTTGTCGCGGTTTTTTGAAATTCGTTCTTAATTATTGGGCTGATCCGCAACCGTAGGGTCGGGTGTGACAGGATGGACGCCAGTTACAGTACGGCTACCAGCTTGGTCTATCGTTCTCACTCCGAGACAGCCGACCGTCCAGACCTGAGGGGGCAGAAAATGCCGCTTACACCAGCCGACGTGCACAATGTGGCGTTCAGTAAGCCGCCGATCGGCAAGCGCGGCTACAACGAGGACGAGGTCGACGCCTTCCTCGATCTGGTCGAGAACGAGCTGACACGGCTCATCGAAGAGAACGCCGACCTGCGTCAGCGGGTCAGCGAGCTCGACCAGGAGCTCGCGTCAGCGCGGGCCGGCGGCGGCGCGCAGGCCACCCAGGCCATCCCGCTGTACCAGCCCGAGCCCGAGCCGGAACCTGCGCCGACACCGCAGCCGACGTATGAGGCTCCGCCGACACCGGCTCCCGTGCAACAGTCCGCCCCGCAGGGCGAAGAGGCCCACATCAAGGCAGCTCGCGTGCTGGCGCTGGCCCAGGACACCGCGGACCGGCTCACCGGCACCGCGAAGGCCGAGGCCGACAAGCTGCTGGCCGACGCGCGTGCCAACGCCGACGCGATGGTCACTGAGGCCAAGCGCACCGCTGAGACCACCGTCGCCGACGCACGGGCTCGTGCCGACGCGATGCTCTCGGATGCCCAGACCCGTTCGGAGACTCAGCTGCGTCAGGCGCAGGAGAAGGCCGATGCATTGCAGGCCGATGCCGAACGCAAGCATTCCGAGATCATGGGCACCATCAACCAGCAGCGCACCGTGCTCGAAGGCCGGCTGGAGCAGCTGCGCACATTCGAGCGCGAGTACCGCACCCGCTTGAAGACGTACCTGGAATCCCAGCTCGAGGAGCTCGGCCAGCGGGGGTCGGCGGCTCCCGTCGATTCCAGCGCCGGCAACGACGGCGGGTTCAACCAGTTCAACCGGGGCAATAACTAGTCACCGCGCCGCCGCCCGGCGGCGGGCGAGGGGATGATCGATCAATGTTGATCGTTGCGCTGGTCTTGGCTGTCATCGGCCTGGCCGCCTTGGTGACCGCGGTCGTCACCAGCAATGCGCTGGTGGCGTGGATCTGCATCGCCGCCAGCCTGATCGGTGTCATCCTGCTGATCGTCGATGCGATCCGGGAGCGGCAAGCCGGCGTCGCCGAGGCGAAGCAGGCCGCGGCCGACCGGGATGCGGACTCCGGTGAGGCCATCGACGCGACGTACCAGAATTTCGACGCCGAGTATCCCGAGGACGAGCCCGCCACCCAGGTCATCTCCGAGCGGCCTCTTGATGAGGACGAACCGGCTGACCAGGCGTCCGACGGCATCCCCGACGACAACAGCGAGGCCGCTGATCCCAAACGGGCCGGCAACTGACAGTCAGCGAGCGGTCAGCGCAGCAGTGACCTCCTCGTCGGTCACCTGGTCGAAATCCCGGTAGGACAGCCCGACGGCGACGAACGGCTGCGGCGTGTACACACACACCACGTCGTCGGCAGCGTCGCCGAACATCCCGAAGATCGAGTCGGGACCGGTCGGGACTGCGACCACCACCTTGGCGGCACCGGCGGCGCGCACCGACAATGCCGCGACCCGCATGGTGGCACCCGTGGCCACTCCGTCGTCAACCAGGATGACGGTCCGCCCGGTGACATCGGGCGGCGGACGACCCAGCCGGTAAGTGTTTTCCCGACGCTGTAGTTCGCGCCGCTCCCGCTCCAGTATGGCCTCGATATCGTGTTGTGCCACACCAAGATTGGCGACGAGGCGGTCGTTCAGTACCAGCTGGTCGCGGGTGATGGCACCCAGCGCCAGCTCCTGGTGACCCGGCATGCCCAGCTTGCGCACCACCAGCACGTCCAAAGTGACGTCCGTGGTGGCGCCGAGAACAGCGGCCACTTCGGCGGCCACCGGAACTCCGCCCCGGGCCAGGCCGATCACCACGAGCCCGCTCTGCGTGCGGTAACCCGCCAACGCCCGACCCAGCGCCCGCCCGGCTTCGTGGCGGTCCCGGAATCCGCCTGCGTGGGCGCGTCGCAGAAATCCTCTGGTGTTCATGGTCACTCCATCTCGGGTATGGGTGAGTGGTTATGAGCATCCACCACGCCGGCGTCGTCGACCACCCCTGCGCTGAGGTGTTTGCCTGGCATGCTCGCCCCGGCGCGATCCACCGGCTGCTCCCGCCCTGGCAGCCGATGACGGCGGTGCAGGAAGCCGGCTCGCTGGCCGACGGCCGGGCGGTGCTGGGGTTGCCCGGGGGGCTGCGCTGGTATGCCCAGCACGACGCCGCCGCCTACGATCCGCCGCGGCGTTTCGCCGACGAGCTCACGGCGGGCGGAATCCGGTCCTGGCCGACCCTGGTCACCGGCAGGTGGCGGCACACCCACGAGTTCGCCGACCGCGGTGACGGCAAAACGCTGCTGTCCGACACCGTGGAAACCGCAGTCCCGGCCAGGCTGCTGCGCCCCACCTTCGTGTATCGACACCGGCAGACCGCCGAGGACCTGGCGGCGCACCGCCGCGCCACCGAAGCCGGTCTGGCGCCGCTGACGGTGGCCATCACCGGGGCCGGCGGCCTGGTGGGAACGGCGTTGAGCGCCTTCTTGAGCACCGGCGGCCACCGGGTGATCCGGCTGACACGCAGCGCGGTCGCGGGCGGCGAGCAGCGGTACTGGAATCCCGACGATCCCGACCCGCGGCTACTCGACGGCGTCGACGCGGTGGTGCACCTGGCCGGTGCGTCGATCGGCGGTCGGTTCACCGACGGTCACAAGGCCGAGATTCGCGCCAGCCGCATCGAGCCGACGCGCCGCCTCGCCCAGGTGGCCGCAGGCACGGCCGGCAGCGGGCCGACGGTGTTCGTCAGCGCCTCGGCGGTCGGCTTCTACGGATCTGACCGCGGTGAGAGTGAGTTGACCGAGGACAGCACCCGCGGTGACGGGTTCCTCGCGGACGTGGTGGCCGACTGGGAGGCGGCCACCGCGCCGGCTGCCGACGCCGGACTGCGCGTGGTGCAGGTACGGACCGGGATCGTGCAGGCCGCCCGCGGTGGCACCCTGGCATTGTTGCGGCCGCTGTTCGCCGCCGGTCTGGGCGGACGCCTCGGTGACGGACATCAGTGGCTGTCCTGGATCGGTATCGACGACTTGACCGACATCTATCACCGCGCGCTCTACGACGGGCGGTTGGCCGGACCGGTCAACGCCACCGGGCCGGTGCCGGTGCGCAATGTCGACTACACCGCGGCGCTGGCGCAGGTGCTGCACCGGCCCGCGATTGTTCCGGTACCGGCTTTCGGACCGCGCCTGCTGCTGGGGGCCGAGGGCGCGCGCGAACTCGCGCAGGCCGATCAGCGGGTGCTACCGGCGAAACTGTTCGGGCTCGACCACCGGTTCCGGCATTCGAGTGTGGCCGATGCGCTGTCGCACCAGCTGGGTCACGACTGACAGACCGGGCGGGCCACCCGGTCCAGGAACCCCGACACCAGGATGCGCAACCGCCGGGCCGCATCCTGCTGCTTGCGGCGGGTGCGGGCGCGTAACGCGGGCACGTCGATCCCGAGTCGGGCCACGTCGCCGTCGGGGCCCTTCTCGTCGTCGAGCCACTGGTCCAGCAAGATGATGTCGAGTTCGGGATGGAATTGCATGCCCAGCGCGGTGCCCAGCACAAAAGCCTGCGACGCGTGCGCGGTGCGGGCCAGCTCGACGGCTCCCGGGGGCGGGGTGAAGCAATCGGAGTGCCACTCGAACCAGGGTCCGGGCATCACCAGATCGCTTCCCGCAGCGCCGGTTTCGGTCACGTCGTACCAACCGAGCTCCGGGACCGCCGCTTTGCCGACTGTGCCGCCCAGTGCCTGGGCCACCAGCTGACCGCCGAAGCAGACACCGAGCACGCCGACGCCGGCGCTGACCGCGTCGCGCACCATCACCATCTCGGCGTCCACCCAGGCCGCCCGCAGCGCCTCGTCGTAGACCGACCAGCGTGAGCCCAGCGGCACGATCACGTCGTAGTCCGTCGCGGCGGGGAACGTGACGCGGGCCGCTGCGGGGTCACCGGCCTGCTCCAGCGGGACCACGTTGAGGACGTCCACATCGAAGCCCAGCTCGGTGAAGACCTGGCCCAGGACACCCTCGGGAGCTTTGGGATCGTTGTAGATGAACAGTACTTTCGGCGCCACGGGGACGACGATACTGGTCGCTCCTTGGGCCCGCTGCGCACACCGCGGAACCTTCCGTACGATCCGGGGCATGTGCGTGGTGTCGGTGAATCGGCTCAGGCGGGCGGTGTGAGCGCCGAGAGTTGGTTGCTGACCGTTGCCGAACGCGGCAACCCGCACACTCGACTGTCCGCCTGGAGTGACGGCAATGCGGTGCGCCCACTGGTGCACGGCAGCGCGTACTTCGACGAACTGGTCGGCGAAGTCGAGGCGCTGCAAGCCGGTGATCACCTGTTCTTCACTGACTGGCGGGGTGATCCGGACGAGCGGTTGCGTCCGGACGGGCCCACGGTCGTCGAATTGTTCACCGCGGCCGCCCGCCGCGGCGTGGTGGTCAAAGGGCTGATGTGGCGCTCGCACCTGGACAAGCTGCAGTACAGCGAGGAAGAGAACCAGCATCTCGGTGATGACGTCGAGGAAGCGGGCGGCGAGGTGTTGCTTGATCAACGTGTGCGGGTGGGGGGTTCCCATCACCAGAAACTGGTGGTGATACGCCATCCCGGCGAACCAACCCGTGATGTGGCGTTTGTCGGCGGAATCGACCTGTGCCACAGTCGCCGTGACACCGCCGACCATCACGGTGACCCGCAGGCGGTGCAGATGTCGGCGCGCTACGGTGACACCCCGCCGTGGCATGACGTGCAGCTCCGCATCCAGGGGCCTGCCGTGGACGCGCTGGACACCACCTTTCGCGAGCGCTGGACCGATCCGACGCCGATCGACAACAACTCACCGGTGGCTTGGCTGCGGGACAAGCTGCGCCGCGCCGACCTGGAGGCGGACCCGCTGCCGGCGCAGCCGCCGCCACCGCCGGCGTGCGGCAGTCAGCGCATCCAGGTACTTCGCACTTATCCTGATAGCCACCACGCCTTTTCGTTCGCACCCGACGGTGAGCGCAGTATCGCGCGGGCCTACCTGAAGGCGGTCCCGCGGGCCCGGCGGCTGATCTACCTCGAAGACCAGTACCTGTGGTCCACGGAGGTGGCCCGGCTGTTCGCCGCAGCGTTGCGCGCCAATCCCGATCTGCACCTGGTGGCGGTGGTTCCGCGGTATCCCGATGTCGACGGAAAGTTGTCGCTGCCGCCGAATTCCGTGGGCCGGCAGAAGGCGCTGGACGTGTGCCGCCGCACCGACCCGCAGCGGGTACACGTGTTCGATGTCGAGAATGCCTCGGGCACACCGGTTTACGTTCACGCCAAAGTGTGTGTCATCGACGACGTGTGGGCCGCTGTCGGCAGCGACAACTTCAACCGCCGGTCATGGACGCATGACAGCGAGTTGTCGTGTGCGGTGATGGATCAGACCGTCGACGAGCGTGAACCCGTCGACCCTGCCGGCCGGGGGGAGAGCGCCCGGGTGTTCGCCCGGGAGCTGCGGCTGAAACTGCTGCGTGAGCACCTCGACCGGGCCGATGACGGCAGCGAGGACGGTGGTCTGATCGATCCGGCGGAGGTGATCCAGACCGTGCGGGCCGCCGCCGATGCGCTGCAGGCGTGGCACGACGGCGGCCGGGTGGGCCCGCGCCCGCCGGGCCGGCTGCGCCCGCACCAGCCGGAACGGCTCGGGCTGCTCACCCGGGCCTGGGCGGTGCCGGCGTACCGGCTGCTCTACGACCCCGACGGCAGGTCGTGGGAGCAGCGGTTACGGAACCGCTGGTGATGTTCGTCGTCGTCCTGGGCGCGATCCTCGCGCTGATGCATCTGTACGTGTGGCGTCGGCTCATCAAGGACACCACCGGCCCTGGGCGTACCCGCCGGGTTCTGACGCTGGTCCTGGTGACGCTGCTGATCCTGCTGGTGGCCACTCTGGTGTTGCCGCGGTTGACCGGGATCCGCGATGCGGCCTGGTATGCCTGGCCGGGATATCTCTGGTTCGGGCTGGCGGCGTATCTGTTCTTGACGTTGCTGGTGCTCGAACCGGTCCGCCTGGTGCTGCGGGGCTGGGTGAAAGCCGAGCCGCAGCCTGCGCCTGAGCAGCCGGCGGGTCTCAACCGCCGGGTGTTCTTGGCGCGTACCACTGCAGCCGCGGCTGGTGCGGCGTCGGTGGGGCTCGTCGGCTTCGGGGCGGCGACGGCACTGGGGCCGCCACAGGTGTTGCAGGTTCCGATCCGACTGCGCCGGCTCGATCCGGCGCTCAACGGTTTCCGGGTGGCCGTGGTCTCCGACATTCACCTCGGTCCGCTGGCCGGACGTGCACACACCGAGCGCATCGTGGCGATGATCAACGAGACCGACGCCGACTTGGTGGCCATCGTCGGTGATCTGGTGGACGGCACCGTCGCCGAGCTCGGCCCTGCGGCAGAACCGTTGCAGGACTTGGTTTCCCGGGAGGGGGCATTCTTCGTCACGGGTAACCACGAATACTTTGTGTCCGACACCGCGGAGTGGCTGCATGAGCTGGAGCGCTTCGGGGTGATGCCATTGCGCAACGAGAACACCACGATCCGGCGCGGCGGTGCCGCTTTCGACCTTGCCGGCGTCAACGACCTCGCCGGTCGGCAGCGCGGCGAGCCACCGGATCTCGATCGCGCACTCGCCGGCGCCGATTCGTCGCGGCCCACGGTCCTGTTGGCCCATCAGCCGGTGCAGGTCTCCGAAGCCGCCGCCCGAGGGGTGGACCTGCAGCTCTCCGGGCACACCCACGGCGGTCAGATGTGGCCGTTCCACTATGTCGTCGAAGCAGTCCAGCCTTCGTTGGCCGGACTCTCATCGGTGGGGGAGACCCAGCTCTATGTGTCGCGAGGCGCCGGATTCTGGGGCCCGCCGGTGCGGGTGGGTGCGCCGCCGGACATCTCGGTATTGACGTTGGAGGCCTTCCGGTAGGCGCTGTTTCGCATACACCTGTCACCGGTTTCGTCTGGAATCGGACACATCTTCGAGGAGTGTTTGCGCCGACTGGCAACCACCCCCCACCACCCGGCCCACAAGACGACGACGAACCACCCTGCTGACCATCAGAGGTGGCGATACCTGCGCTCGGGGCGGCCGGCGCCGTACTGCAGCCGTAGTTCCAGCGTGCCGATGCTGAGGTAGTGCTCCAGATAGCGGCGCGCACTCACTCGTGAAATGCCCACCAGCTCAGCGCATTCGGCCGCTGATACCTCGTCGGCGTCACGCACCGCTGCCAGCACCAGCGCCGCGGTCTCGACACCCAGCCCCTTGGGCAGCGGGGCGGCGCTCTGAGTGCGCGGCGCGCCGGGGTTGCCGAACAACCTGTCCACCACACTCTGATCGACGTGCGCCACGGCGCCCAGGGTGGCGGCCCGGGCGGCGAAAGCCTCGAGTTTGGCACGTAACTGGACGAATTCGAACGGTTTGATCAGGTAGTCGGCGGCGCCGCCGTCAAGCGCGGCGCTCACGGTGTCCAGTTCGCGTGCCGCGGTGATCATGATGACTCCCACGCCGTTGCCGGTCGAGCGCAACCGCTGTAACACCTGCAGGCCGGTCATGTCCGGCAGGTACACATCCAGCAGCACCAGATCGGGGGCCAGTTCGGCCACCGCCGTCAGGGCTTCCGACCCGTTGCGGGCCACCCCGACAGTGCGGAACCCGTCGACCTGTTCGACGAACCGTCGGTGGATCTCGGCGACCATGAAGTCGTCGTCTACCACCAGCACATCAGGCATGGGCGTTCTCGCTCAACGGGATCCGAACGGTGAAACGGGCGCCGCCGCCGGTCGCATCGGTGACCGCCACCGAGCCGCCGTATTGTGCGGTCACCAGACGGACCAGGGCCAGTCCGATACCGCGCTTCTCCGCCGGCCCGCCCGCACCTTCGGGTTTGGAGGTCACTCCGCGCGCGAAGATGGACTCACGCAGATGCTCGGGCACACCGGGGCCGGAATCGGTGACGTTGATCATCAGGGCGCCGTCACCGATGCCGTCACCGGTGATGCCAACCACCACCCGGGCCTCCGCTGACCCCTCCGAGACGTCGACGGCGTTGTCGATCAGGTTGCCCAGCAGTGTGATGACGTCGGTGGCCATCGCCGGATCCAGCGGTGACAGAGATGATTCCCCGGAAATATTCAGTGCCACTTTACGTTCGGCGGCCAGTGAAGTCTTGGCGATCAGCAGCGCTGCCACCGCCGGATCGGAGATGCGTTGGGTGACGGCGTCACTGATCTCCGCGCGTCTCCGGGTCAACGCACCCACCAGTTCGCGTACCGCATCGAATTCCCCCAGCTGTACCAGCCCGGAGATGGTGTGCAACTGATTGGCGAACTCGTGGGTCTGGGCTCGAAGAGTGTCGGTCACGCTCTTGTGGGACGACAACTGGCCCCGCATGGTGGCCAACTCGGTGCTGTCACGCATCGTGGTCACCGTACCGATGGAGTGGCCGTCGCTACTGGCCGCCCGCCGGTTCAGCGCCAGTACCCGGGTACGTGTGGCGATCACCGTGTCGGGTCCTGCCGAGGTGTGGGCGCCGTCGGAGTCGGGGTCCGACTGCAGGAAGTCGACGACCGCCGGATCCATGCCGACGGAGTCCACCCGGCGACCGATCACGGTGCTGTCCAGGCCCAGTAGTTCGCAGGCGCTGTCATTGAGCAGGGTGATCTCGCCGTCGGTGTTCACCGCGACCACGCCCTCGCGGATGCTGTGGAGCAATGCTTCCCGGTGATCGGCCAGGCCGGCGATCTCGGCGATCTCCAGTCCGCGGGTACGCCGTTTGATCCGCCGGGACAGCAGCCAGGACGCGGCCAATCCCAGCAACGCGCCCAGGCTCAGATACACCGCCAGCCGTTCCCCGGCGCCCGAGAGCAGCTGCCACAGGCTGGGGTAACGCTCACTGACAGAGACAACGGCCAGCACGTCACCGGTCACCGCCAGGATCGGCACCTGCCCCACCAGGCTGTGCACCCCGGCGATGTCGACATCGCCGAACCACGCGCGCCCGGTGCGGGAATCGCTGGTGCCGAACTCTGCGGGGGCACCCACCCGGGACGGGTCCGAGGAGGCGCGCACGATGCCGTCGGGGCTGATGATCTCGGCCAGCCCGGCCCCCGACAGCGCCACTGCCCGGTCCACATCCGGAGCCAGGATCTGTGCGGCGAACGGGTCGGCGAAGCGTTCCCGCACGATCGGCAGGGACGCCGTGTTCTCGGCGACGGCGATCATGCGCTGCCCGCGGACTTCGCGGAATTCCCTGGTCGACTGGGTGACGGACACGGCGGCCACGGCCAGCAGCACGACGGCCACGACCATCAGCTGGAAGGCCAGGAACTGTCCGGCCAGGCTCGCGCCGCGGCGGGGTCGCGACCGGTTTCGACGGGTGTTCTTAATGACCAAAACTTCCTTTGAGTCCGAAACGGTGACGCAGGTCACTTTTAGGAACAGTATTGCTGAGCATCAACTGCGACGGCTGTCGCGACGAGGGGAGGGACACGGTGCCAGAACCCACAGTGTCGACACGACGACGATATGGCGCGGTGGCCGCGATGGTGGCACTGCTGATCGCGGTCCTGGCCACCGGGTGCGGCGTGACGCGCGGCAGCGACCCGTCCGGCATGCACCGGCTGCGGATGATGGTGCCCAACAGCCCGGGCGGCGGGTACGACCTCACGGCACGCACCGCGGTCAAGATCATGGAAGACGACGACATCACCGGTCGCGTCGAGGTGTTCAACGTCATCGGCGCCGGTGGCACGGTCGCGATGGCGCGGCTGATGAATGAACGCGGCAACGGTGACCTGATGATGATGATGGGCCTGGGCGTCGTCGGCGCGGTGTACACCAACGGGTCCTCGGCGCGCGCCTCCGACGCCACGGCTCTGGCCAAGATGGTCGAGGAGCAGGAGGGGATCCTGGTCCCGGCCACTTCGCCGTTCAAGACCGTCGCCGACTTCGTGGCCGCCTGGAAGGCCGATCCCAGCCGGGTGACCATCGGCGGCGGTTCCTCACCCGGGGGCCCCGATCATCTGTTCCCGATGGAAACCGCCCGCGCCGTGGGTGTCGACCCCAAGCGGGTCAACTTCGTCTCCTACGACGGCGGCGGCGATCTGCTGACCGCCCTGCTGGGCAACAAGATCGCCGCGGGAACCTCCGGTCTGGGCGAGTACGTCGACCAGATCGAATCCGGGCAGGTGCGGGTGCTGGCGGTCTCGGGCAGTGAACGTGTCGAAGGCGTCGACGCGCCCACGCTCACCGAGGCCGGGATCGACCTGACATTCACGAACTGGCGCGGAATCCTCGCTCCACCAGGGATTTCCGAGCAGGATCGCGACGCCATGGTGAAGATCCTGGAGGAGTTGCACAACACCGATGCGTGGAAGGAGGCGCTGGTGGCCAATGGCTGGAGTGACGCGTTCCTGACCGGGGAGCCGTTCGAGAAGTTCCTCGAGGAGCAGGACAACCGGGTCGCCACAACGCTGACAGATCTGGGGCTGTTATGAGCGAATCACCGGTAGTGCCCAAGAAGATCGACAAGGGCCAGTACATCGTCTGCGTGGTGTGCCTGGCCGTGGGGATCTTCCTGATCGTCGACGCCATGCGGATCACGGCAGGCTTCGCCGCGGTGGATCCCGTGGGGCCGCGGCCATTTCCGATCGCCGTGGGCGCCGGCCTGATCGTGCTTTCGGTGATCCTGGCGGTCGCCATTCCTCGCGGATCGCGTGGTGAAGCCGACGCCGGCGAAGATGTCGACCCCGACATGCCCAGCGACTGGCGCACCGTCGGCCTGCTGATCGCGTTGTTCATCGCGACCATCCTGCTGGTCAACCCGCTCGGCTGGACCATCACCGGCGGGCTGTTCTTCGCCGGCGCGGCAACGGTATTGGGCAGCAGGCATTACTTCCGCAATATTCTCATCGGCGCGGCGCTGGGCATCATCAGCTTCTACGCGTTCTACTCCGGGCTCGGAATTCCGTTGCCCGCAGGCATTCTGGACGGGATTCTGTAGATGGAGAACTTCGACTGGTTGATGCAGGGGTTCGCCGAAGCCGTGACCCCGATGAACCTGCTGTATGCGGTCATCGGTGTGCTGCTCGGTACGGCGGTGGGCGTGCTGCCGGGCATCGGCCCGGCGATGACGGTGGCGCTGCTGCTGCCGATCACCTACAACGTCAGCCCTTCTGCGGCGTTCATCATGTTCGCCGGCATCTTCTACGGCGGTATGTACGGCGGTTCCACCACCTCGATCCTGCTCAACACCCCTGGTGAATCGTCGTCGGTGATCACCGCCATCGAGGGCAACAAGATGGCCAAGGCCGGTCGGGCGGCCCAAGCCCTGGCGACCGCAGCCATCGGCTCGTTCGTCGCCGGTGCCATCGGCACCGCACTGCTCGCGGCGTTCGCGCCGGCGGTGTCACGGTTCGCCGTCACCCTGGGCGCGCCGTCGTATCTGGCGATCATGCTGTTCGCGCTCGTGGCTGTCACCGCAGTGCTGGGTTCGTCGAAACTGCGCGGCGCGATCTCGCTGCTGCTCGGGTTGGCGATCGGCTTGGTCGGTATCGACTCGTTGACCGGTCAGCCGCGGGCCACCTTCGGATTGCCCCAGCTCAGTGACGGTATCGACATCGTGGTGATCGCGGTGGCGGTTTTCGCCGTCGGTGAGGCGCTCTGGGTGGCCGCCCATCTGCGGCGCCGGCCGGCCCAGATCATTCCGGTGGGGCGGCCGTGGATGGGCCGCGACGACTGGAAGCGGTCCTGGATGCCCTGGCTGCGCGGCACGGCGTACGGGTTCCCGTTCGGGGCACTGCCCGCCGGCGGTGCCGAGCTCCCGACGTTCCTGAGCTACATCACCGAGAAGAAGCTCTCCAAGCATCCCGAGGAATTCGGCAAGGGTGCCATCGAGGGTGTGGCCGGGCCGGAGGCGGCCAATAATGCCTCCGCGGCCGGCACGCTGGTGCCGATGCTCTCGCTCGGCCTGCCCACCAATGCGACGGCGGCAGTGATGCTGACGGCGTTCGTGTCCTACGGCATCCAGCCGGGGCCGACCCTGTTCGACAAGGAGCCGCTGCTGATCTGGACGCTGATCGCCAGCCTGTTCATCGGGAACTTCCTGTTGTTGGTGATCAACCTGCCGCTGGCGCCGCTGTGGGCCAAGCTGCTGCGCACCCCGCGGCCCTACCTGTACGCCGGCATCCTGTTCTTCGCGATCCTGGGTGCCTTCGCCGTCAACATCCAACCGCTCGACCTGGCACTGCTGCTGCTGTTCGGATTGATGGGCCTGATGATGCGGCGTTTCGGGTTGCCGGTGTTACCGCTGATCATCGGCGTGATTCTGGGGCCGCGGATCGAACGACAGCTGCGTCAAAGTTTGCAGCTCGGCGGAGGCGACTGGTCGAGCCTGTTCACCGAGCCGGTGGCGATCGTCACCTACGTGCTGATGGTGCTGCTGCTGGTAATGCCGCTGGTGCTGCGGTTGCTGCACCGCAGCGAAGAGACGCTGTTGATCGTGGAGGACGACAAGGACCAGCGAGAGAAGGCATCACACACATGAGGCTCCCATCATGATCGTGGTCGGATACACCGCCGACCGGTACGGCCGGACCGCGCTCGAGCACGGGATCGCCGAGGCGAAACTGCGCGAGACCACGCTGCTGGTGGTCAACTCCAGCGCCGGCGACTCCTATGTCGACGCCGCCCTCGCCCAAGACGAGGAGGTGCACTCCCTGGAGGACCGGCTGGCTGACTGCGGTGTCGAGTTCGAGCTGGAACAACCCATCGGGGAGTACGCCGCCGACGCGCTGCTGAGCGTGATGGATCGCGCCGAGGCGCAGCTGTTGGTGATCGGCATCCGACACCGTAATCCGGTGGGAAAGCTGCTGTTGGGCAGCGTGTCTCAGCGTCTCATCCTGGAGTGCCGCAAGCCCGTCCTGGCCGTCAAGCCCGTAGGGTCCTGACAGGGTGATTCCCGGTTCGCCCGAACGCACACGCGATTCTGGTTTGGCCGCCGGGCGTGCGGGCTACATTCGGTGAGGTGTCTGAACCACAGAACCTCCCGCCCCACGTCTTCGTGCTTTTCGGCGCCACTGGCGACCTGGCCAAGCGCAAACTGTTCCCCGGGCTCTATCACCTGGCTTTGGCCGGTCGGTTACCTGACGACTACCTGATCATCGGGTCCGGCCGTCACTCGCCGGGATCCGATGACGAGTTCCGCGACAAGATCCGGGACTCGCTGACCGAGTTCGTCGGTGAAGTCGACGCCGCGGTGGCTGACGAGGTGCTCGGGCGGTTGTCGTTCACCGTGTCCAGCTCAGACGACGGTAGCGACCTCGCCGAGGCGGTCAAGCAGGCGCAGGACAAGCTGGGCGACGATGCCAGCACCCTGATCTACCTGTCGGTGCCGCCGTCGGCGGCCAACGCGATGATCCGGATGCTGGGGGAGCAGGGAATCGCCACCCGTGATCCGGACAAGGTCCGCATCGTCACCGAAAAGCCGTTCGGCACCGATCTGCAGACTTCACGGGAGCTCGACGCCACCATCAAGGACGTGGTTGACGAGACTCAGGTCTACCGGATCGACCACTTCCTAGGTAAAGAGGCGGTGCAGAACATCCTGGCGCTGCGCTTCGCCAACGGGCTGATCGAGCCGGCGTGGAACCGCACCACAGTCGAATCCGTGCAGATCGACATCCCCGAAGATCTCACCGCGGAGGGGCGCGGCAGCTTTTACGAGTCGACAGGTTGCTTCCGCGACATGGTGACCACCCACCTGTGCCAGGTGCTGGGGTTCATCGCAATGGAAGCGCCGGTTCGCCTGGATGCCGAACAGGTGCGCAACGAGAAGTCCAAGGTGTTCACCGTCATGCGCCCGCTGGACCCGGAACGGGTGGTGTTCGGCCAGTACGACGGCTACCGCGACCTGGATGATGTGGCCGAGGATTCCCAGGTGGAGACTCTGGTCGCATTGGAGGCCTTCGTCGACAACGAGCGCTGGCAGGGGGTGCCGTTCTATTTGCGCACCGGCAAGGCGATGGGTGACAACCGTCGCACCGTGACACTGCGTTTCCGTACTCCGCCGCTAGGGCGGTTCGGCGAAAGTGGTTACGGTGCAGATGAATTGGTGCTGGAGCTGGAGGAGTCCCCGACGGCCCAGATCCACCTCAACGTCAAGCGGCCGGGCCCGGATATGGCGCTGACGTGCGGCACCTTCCACCTCGAGATCGCCGATGACGACCCCGACGATTCGCCGCTGGAAGCCTACGAGCGGTTGCTGTTGGATGTGATGCGCGGTGATCAGACATTGTTCACCCGCGCCGATGAGGTGGACCGGCTGTGGCAGGTGTGCCAGCCGGTACTGGACAACCCGCCGCCGGTGCAGCCGTACGCGCAAGGTTCATGGGGCCCCGCCGCCGCGGTGTCCCTGGTGAAGGGCGGTTGGCGGCTACCGGATGCGTGAGTGGCCCGCGATCGCCGATCATGGCGTGATCGGCGACCTGCGTACCTGCGCGCTGGTCAGCACCGATGCCACCATCGATTGGTTCTGCGCCCCCCGGTTCGATTCCCCGAGTGTGTTCGGCTCGCTGCTGGACCGCGACGAGGGCGGGTGCTGGGATCTGGCGCCCGACGGCGAGATCAGCCGTACCCAGCAGTTCTACTTTCCGAATTCGGCAGTGCTGATCACCCGCTTCCTGACCCCGGACGGGGTGGTGGAGGTGCACGATTTCATGCCGGTGCACGACTCCCATGAGGCTGATCATCGACAACGGTTGGTGCGCCGCGTCTCCGGGGTACGCGGCAAGGTCACCGTGCGGATGCTGCTGGACGCCCGGCCGGATTACGGTCGCTCACGTTGCCACGCCGAAGCGACCGACTCCGCGGTGGTGATCTCCGGCGGTGGCGTCCGGATGGGGCTGACGACCACCACCGAGCTCACCGTGGACGGCGGGACCGTCGGCGCCGTCTTCACCCTCGCCGACGGTGACAGCGTCCAGTTCGTCCTGGAGATGCTCGACGACGACGAACAGCCATCGCGCGATGTCGTCGACGACACCGCCGGCCTGCTCGATGCCACGACGGGGTTTTGGCGGAACTGGCTGGCGAAGTCCACCTACACCGGGCGGTGGCGGGAGATGGTCAACCGGTCGGCGATCACTCTCAAGCTCCTCACCCATGAGCCCAGCGGTGCCATCATCGCCGCCCCCACCACCAGTTTGCCGGAACTCATTGGCGGAAGCAGGAATTGGGACTACCGCTACGTGTGGGTGCGCGACGCCGGGTTCTCGTTGTATGCGTTGCTGCGGCTGGGTTTCACCGATGAGGCCAACGCCTTCATCCGGTGGCTGTCCGAACGCCTTGGCCGAGACGGTGAACCCGACGGCCTGCGCGGCGGCTTGGGCCCGCTGCGAGTGCTCTATGACATCGACGGCAACTTGCCCGACGAGGAGGAGATCCTGGACCATCTGAGCGGGTACCGTGACTCGGCTCCGGTGCGGGTGGGCAATGCGGCGGTCGATCAGCTGCAGCTCGACATCTACGGCGAGATCATCGATTCGGTGTACCTGTTCAACAAGTACGGCGCCGGCATCAGCCATGACGCGTGGAGCGACGTGGTTCATGTGGTCAGCTGGGTGATCGAGAACTGGGATCGCAAGGACGCCGGGATGTGGGAGGTGCGAGACCGCGAGGGTGCGTATACCTCGTCGCGGTTGATGTGTTGGGTGGCCATCGAACGGACCATCCGGATGGCCCGCCAGCGGGGCTTGCCCGGCGATGTGGCGGCCTGGTCGAAGGTGCGCGACGAGATCTACGACCGGATCATGAACGAGTGCTGGAATCCCGAACTCAAAGCGTTCACCCAGACCGAAGGCGGTGAACGCCTGGACGCCAGCGTCTTGCTGATGCCGATGCTCAAGTTCCTCTCGCCGGCTGACCCGCGGTTCCTGTCCACGCTGCGCGCGGTGGAAGAGCATCTGGTCACCGACTCGCTGGTGTTTCGCTACGACCCCGAGTCCGACGGTCTCGCCGGTGCCGAGGGCACGTTCTCGATCTGCTCGTTCTGGTACGTCGAGGCGCTGACCCGCGCGGGCCGGCTCGCCGATGCGCAACTGGCGCTGGAGAAGATGTTCACCTACGCCAACCATGTCGGGCTCTACGCCGAACAGGTCAGCGCCACCGGAGATCAGGTGGGCAACTTCCCGCAGGCGTTCACCCATCTGGCGTTGATCAGCGCCGCCCTCAACCTTGACCGCGCCCTCGACGGCTGACTCCTACCGGTCGAGTACTTTCGCGCCGATTTGTTCGGCGATGCGCACCGCCGAGTCACCCGGATCAGCACTGCAGGTGTTGACGTCGATGATGACGTTGTTACGCAGGGAAAGCGCGCGTCCGCACGCCCAGCCGGGGGCAGCGGCTTCCTGTTGTGTGGCGACGGTGCTGAGGGTGCCGTTGCGGTTGGTGATCTCGCCGACGACCCACTCCGACCCGCTCTGGGTGTGGGTGTACTGGTGGCAGGCCGGCCACTGCTGCACAGACGATTCGAAGAACTCGGCGGCAGGCTTGCTGTACCAGAACAGGACCACCGCCTGCTTCAGATAATTCGTGAACGCGTTTCCGTTGTTCAGGCTCTGTTCGCGCTCCGCGCGGATCTTCCTGTTGGCATAGACCACGGCTTCGGCGGCACCGTCGATGGCCAGGCATTCTGGCGGCGCCATGATGGCGCTGTTGTCGGACATCACGGCTTTGGACTCGGTGGGGACCATCGGCGCCCTCATCGTGGCCGACGCCTCTTCGGGACTGAGCAGCAAACCGTCTATTTCGGTCTCGACCACAGGCCGCGGCTTCAGCGTCGGCTCCGGCTCGGGCGGCGCGGCATTGCCCGTGCTGCTGCACCCCGCGAGCAGGATGCAGACCGCCGCTGCGAAGGCAGCTCGTGATTGGCCCATAACCAATGGTGAGACACCGCGGTGCCCGGCGCTGGCAGAAATGGGGTGTTTTATGGTCACGATGAGCAGGGTCTTTGATAACGGAATGTATCCCTACTCGGTCACACCCGGGCGGGGCCGTCGAGTCAGCCCGAACCTCCGGAGATCGCGGACTTGAGCTCTGCCAGTGACTCGCGGATGTGCACCGTGAGGTCGCGTTCCGCCGGGTCGTCCAGCCAGCGCTCGAATGCGATCTTGAAGACGGCAACCCCGGCCTCGGCGGTGAGGCTGGCCGCCGGTTCGGGCACACCACGATCGCGCAGCGTTGCGCCCATGGCGGTGGCCATGGAGGCGAGCTTGATCAACTCCCGTTCCCGCAGAGAGGAATTGGCCGCTATCACCGTCTGGCGTTGGCGCGAGTAGGGCCGGCGCTCGTCGAAGAAGTCGTTCATCGACTCGAGTGCCGCGGCGACGGCGTCCAGCGGCGGCACCGACTCGGGGACGGCGGCCAGCGCCGCGGCAATCGTCTGTGGGAATTCGTTGCCGCCGAAAAGCACCTCGCGTTTGTCGGCGAAGTGCCGGAAGAAGGTGCGTTCGGTGAGCCCGGCCCGCTCGGCGATGTCGGCGACGGTGGTCTGTTCGAACCCGCGGTCGAGGTAGAGCTCCAGCGCGGCGCGCTCCAGCCGGCCTCGCGCATCCGGTTCCCATCGACCCATACGGGAATTCTACGGGGATGACAGTGGCTGACATCAGGCGTTAGGTTGATGTCTGTCACTGACATCGCACAACGTGAAGGAATCGCAATGCATCTTTTCGTCACTGGTGCCTCCGGGCACATCGGTTCGCTGGTGGTCCGCGAGCTACTCGACAACGGGCATCAGGTGAGCGGGTTGGCCCGGTCCGACGCCTCCGCCGACTCGCTGACGGCGGTCGGGGCGCAGGTGGTTCGCGGCACGCTCGATGACTCCGAAGTCCTGGCCCGCGCCGCCGCCGAGGCCGAGGGCGTGATTCACCTGGCCTTCAAACACGACTTCGGCGACTACGCCGGCGCGGCTGCGGATGACCTGCGGGCCGTCGAGGCGATGGGGAGTGCGCTGGTCGGCTCGGGGAAGCCGTTTGTGAACACCTCCGGGACCGCCATGCTGGCCACCGGTTCGGCGAGTGTGCTGGGCACGGAGGAGGCCCACGTCGATCCGTCAGGCGCCCGCGTCGCATCAGAGAACGCCACCATCGCACTGGCCGAGCAAGGGGTGCGTGCGTCGGTCATCCGGCTGGCGCCCACGGTGCACGGATCCACCGACCATCACGGCTTCATCCCGACGATCATCGAAAATGCCTGCAGGACAGGGCGATCCATCTACATCGACGGCGGAGCCAACCGCTGGCCCGCCGTGCACAACCTCGACGCGGCCCGCCTTTACCGATTGGCGGTGGAATCGGCCCCGGCCGGGTCGCGACTGCACGGAGCAGCGGAGGAAGGCGTGCCGTTCCGGGAGATCGCGCAAGCCATCGCCGACCAACTCGACGTGCCGGTGGCCGGCGTGTCGATCGACCAGGCGACGGAAGAACTGGGGTTCATCGGCTGGGTGGCGTCACTGGACAACCCGACCTCGAGTGCGTTCACCCAGCAACTGTTGGGGTGGCAGCCCGAACATCCGACACTGCTCGAAGATCTGAAAGCCGGGCACTACTTCGCCTGAGTCCGGCCTCCGGACCGGGTGCTTTTGGGTGGCACTCTGACGGTCGGTACCGTCGATGAAGCCCTACCTGCAAGGGGAATGTCTATGTCACGCAACGCCGATCCTGACATCCTCGTCATTGGAGCCACCGGCATACCGGGTCTGCCGTAGCGTCGTCGACGCCTTCTGATCGGCCGCGAAGGCGACGAAGCGCCGTCGGGAGAACGCCAACACCGCACAGAACAGGAACAATCCTGGTGCGGCTTGGGCCCAGTCGATCACCAGATACTCACCCGGTGACCACACCGCCGACCGCCGCCCGCGGTGATTTTCATTGCGCCACAAGAGCTTCGCCTTGGCGACCAGGCGACGAAAGTTACGCGGCGATCCCTGGTGGCCGGCGGCCCCACGACGAACTCCCGTCAGCTCGTGATGTGCCTGAGAACCCAACGCACGGCGCACGCGCTGGCGTTGGGCGTCCAACAGCTACTCGGTGTCGAACTGGCGGGTAACTTGGGTGAGGCGGGCGCGTCGGCCCGCGGGACGGGTCGGTCGGCCGATGAGGATAGGTAGGGAACACGCGCATGTCCGATGCGGCGCCTAGCGGAGCCGGGACCGCCTCCGGGTCCCCTGGCCTTCCCGACGGCTTCGAGAGTGTCTTCGCCAGCCGCTGGGTCGACCTCGGCGAGCTACGTCTACACGCCGTCGTGGGTGGCCACGGCCCGCCGCTGTTGCTGGTGCACGGCTGGCCCGAAACCTGGTATGCGTGGCGCCTGGTCATGCCCGCCTTGGCGCGACACTTCACGGTGGTCGCCGTCGATCGACGAGGTAGCGGTCTGTCCGACAAGCCATTCGACGGATATGACAGCGCCACCCTGGCCAACGACATGGTCGAGCTCATGGCTGCGCTTCACCACGAACGGTTCGCCGTGGTTGGACACGACGTGGGCATGTGGATCGCCTACGCGCTGGCCGCAGATCACCCCGACAGAATAGAGTGCCTCACCGTCGTCGAAGCGGCAGTTCCCGGCCTTACCCCCGCCCCGGAAATCGCTGAAGTTCAGGACAGGTCGAATGCACTGTGGCATTGGGGGTTCAATCGGCTGGCCGATTTGAGCGAGGAGCTCGTCGAGGGCCGCGAACGCTTGTTCTTCGGCTGGCAGTTCGCCCACAAGGCGGCCACCCCGCTGCCGCCAGAGGTCATCGAAGTCTACTTGGCCGCGCTCACCACGGGGCGCGACGCTCTGCACGGGGGGTTCGCCCCCTACCAGGAGATCGGCACCACCATTGAGCAGAACGCGCGGCGCAAACAGCAGCCGTTGTCCTTGCCGGTGTTGACGATCGCCGGAGAGCGGTCCACCGGGGATGTGGTGGCCGCGACCATGGACCCGGTTGCGGACAACGTGCACGCGCACGTCGTCATCGCCGGGTGCGGACACTTCCCCGCCGAGGAAGCGCCCACCGAGGTGCTCGCCGCACTCGAGGACTTTCTGGCGCCATATCGCGGCAGCGGAGTGCAGCGAGTCACCGATGTCGACGACGGCGGATCGTAGGGTGCATGACGTTCGAGCAGCAGACCAAGACCGCGCACCTCGCCGGCCTGCGCCCACGCACCAGGTCAGCGTGCACTGAGCACGCCGGCCGACCCAAGTCGCTTCACCGGGCAGAGGCTATCTCCGGTACCTGTGCATCACCGCCGCTCCTGGCTGGGATTTACCCGCGCAAGGCGGATCACAGCCAGCGCAACGGCTGCAACCCGTTGACTCTCAACCCGCAGAAACGCGGCTGCCTCGATGTCGTCGTCGTTTCCATGCTCGTTCAGTTCTCCGGCAACGTCGATGGCGAAGAAGTATCTTTGTGAGCGCCACGCGGTGCCGGGGTTCGGCTGGTAAAAGTGTTCCTCGAAATGGCATATGAGCTGCGGAGTAGACGTCCGCGTCATTCCCGTTTCTTCGTTCAGTTCCCGATCGAGTGCCGCAACCAGCGACTCCCCGTCGTCGACGCCGCCGCCGGGCAGATCCCAGGCACCGCCGCCTGCCCGATCCTTGACCAGCAGGACGTCGTCGGCCCGAACCGCCACCCCGTACACGGAGGTGCGGTCGACCAAGTCCGCGACAGGTATCAGATGCACTGCGCCTGACAAGTCTCGGCACAAGGCTCGTTCAAGCCCATCGCGAGAAGGAACCTGCGTCATAACCGGCCACCTCGGTAGGAAGTTACTTCCCCACACCTGCTTTCACGCCCCGACTACGAAGCGAGCGAATTCTCCCACGCCCCACCGCACGGTGTCCGAGCGTGGAGTACGCACTGTCTTCTGCTCGCGGCGGCAGAATGACACGGATGGCCGCCAACCAGCACGACGTGACTGACGACATCGACTCCCATGTGCGCGTCCACCGATCCCGCGTGCACAACCTGCGGGCGGTCGACGTCGCGGCGCCGCGCAACACGTTCGTGGTGTTCACCGGGGTGTCGGGTTCGGGAAAGTCGTCGCTGGCGTTCGGCACCATTTATGCCGAAGCCCAGCGCCGCTATTTCGAATCGGTGGCCCCGTACGCCCGGCGCCTGCTGCTGCCCGAGGACGCACCCAAGGTCGACGACATCACCGGTCTCCCGCCGGCCGTCGCACTGCAGCAGCGCCGGGGTACGGCCACGTCGCGGTCGACGGTCGGCACCGTCACCACCCTGTCGAACCTGCTTCGGATGTTGTTCTCCCGGGCCGGCACCTATCCCGCCGGCGCGACGGTGCGGCTGGATTCGGATGCGTTCTCCTCCAATACCACCGTGGGTGCCTGCCCACAATGTCACGGACTGGGTCGCATCCACCGGGTCACCGAAGACACCTTGGTGCCCGACCCCACGCTGACCATCAGGGAGGGCGCCGTCGCGGCCTGGCCGGGTGCCTGGCAGGGCCAGAACCTACGCGACATCCTGATCACGTTGGGCTACGACATCGACAAGCCGTGGCGCAAATTGCCGAAGCGCCAACGGGACTGGATCCTGTTCACCGATGAGCAGCCCACCGTGGAGATCGATCCGTCCCAACACCCGGTGACGGCTGACTATTACTACAACGGAACGTTCTCCAGCGCGGAGCGGCACGTCCGGCACACACTGGCCAACTCACAGAGCGCGACGATGCGCCGACGGGTGCTGCAGTTCGTCGACAGTGTGGACTGTCCCGAATGCCTGGGCTCGGGGCTGCGGCCGGAAGCACTCGCAGTCACCTTCGGCGGCTACAACATCGCCGACCTGGTTGCGATGCCGTTGACGGAACTGGCCGACACGCTGGCACCGGTTGCCGGCAGAACCGAGTTCGAGGCTGCTTACGAATCCCTCGAATCCGGCGAGCACACCGAGGTGGCCACGCTGATCGCCGCCGATCTGGTGGCGCGGATCGAGGTGCTGATCGACCTGGGCCTGGGTTATCTGAGCTTGAACCGGCGCACCCCGTCGGTGTCACCCGGTGAGCTGCAGCGTCTGCGGCTGGCCACCCAGCTGCGGGCCGGGCTCTTCGGCGTCCTGTACGTGCTCGACGAGCCGTCGGCGGGCCTGCACCCGGCGGATGCCGAACCGCTGCTGGGGGTCCTGGAACGGCTGCGGCGCGCAGGCAACTCACTGTTCGTGGTCGAACACGATATGGACGTGGTGCGACGGGCGGAGTGGGTAGTCGATGTCGGGCCGGGGGCGGGTGAACTCGGCGGTGATGTGCTCTACAGCGGCCCGGTCGCCGGGCTTGCCGACGTGGAGTCCTCGGTCACCCGGCGCTATCTGTTCGCCGAGGGTGCGGTGCCGACCCGACCGGCCCGCAAGTCAGAGAAAACGCTTCGCCTGCAACATATTTCATTCCACAACTTACAGAACGTCGACGTCGACCTACCGCTGGGTTCTTTCATCGCCGTCACCGGTGTGTCCGGGTCGGGTAAGTCCACGCTGGTGTGCAAGGTCCTCGGTGATGTGGTGGCGCGGCATCTGGGTGGTGTCGCCGCCGAGCCCGGTGAGACCGACGCCGACTCCGAAGGTGGGCTACTCGACATCGATGCCGACGCCAGTGTGGGTGTGATCGCCGAGGGTATCGAGGAGATCAACCGGCTGGTCATCGTGGACCAGCGGCCGATCGGGCGCACCCCCCGGTCCAACCTGGCGACCTACACCGGATTGTTCGACGGGGTGCGAAAGACCTTCGCCGACACCGAGGAGGCGCGTCGGCGCGGCTGGAAGGCCGGGCGGTTCTCGTTCAATGTCGCCGAAGGCCGCTGCGACACCTGTCAGGGCGAGGGATTCGTGGCCGTCGAACTGCTGTTCCTGCCGGGCACCTACGCCACCTGTCCGGCCTGCGGGGGAGCCCGGTATGCCGACGACACGCTGCAGGTTCGTTACCGGGACCGCACCATCGCTGATGTGCTTGCCATGACGGTGGACGAGGCTCACGATTTTCTCTCCGATATCCCCAGTGCTGCAAGGAGTTTGGCGACACTACGCGAAGTCGGGCTGGGCTACCTGCGGTTGGGTCAGCCCGCGACCGAGCTGTCCGGCGGGGAAGCCCAGCGCATCAAGCTGGCCACCGAGCTGCAGCGCGCGCGTCGCGGTCACACCCTCTACGTGCTCGACGAGCCCACCACGGGACTGCACCCGGCCGATGTCGAGCAGCTGGAGCGGCAACTGCACCGCCTGGTCGACGCCGGGAACACCGTCGTGGTGGCTGAGCACGACATGGGGGTGGTCGCCGGTGCCGATCTGGTGATCGATCTCGGACCAGGCGGCGGCGATGCCGGTGGCCGGGTGGTGGCTACCGGCACGCCGGCGCAGGTCGCTGCCGCCAGTGGGAGCCGCACTGCGCCCTACCTGGCGGCCCGCCTGTCTCACGCCGCGGACACCGGTGCGTAACCCAGGGCTCTGTTCTCCGCCCTGATCCGTACGTTGAGCACCAGCGCGTTGGCGATGCTGAAGACGATCGCCGTGACCCACGCTGAATGCACCAGCGGTAATGCAGCCACCTCGGCGGTGACGGCGGTGTAATTGGGGTGGTGTATCCAGCGGTAGGGGCCGCTGCTGACCAGCGGGGCGTTCGGGATCACGATGAGCCGAGGGTTCCAGTGTTTGCCCAGTGTGGCCACACACCACCAGCGCAACGCGGTGCTCAGCGCCACCACGGCTACCATCGGCCAGCCCAGCCAGGGCAGGAACGGCCGGTGCATCGCCGCGACCTCCACGATGCAGGCGACCAGCAGCAGGGTGTGCATGGCCACCATCACCGGATAGTGTCCGCGGCCGAATTCCTTGCCGCCTTGGGCAATCGACCAGCGCGCGTTTCGCCGGGACACGACGAGCTCGATCAGCCGTTCCACGCCGATGACGAGGATGAAGAAGTAGTACATCGTCCGGCCCCTACCAGCTCAGCAGCAGGAGTTCGAAGGCGAATCCCGGGCCCATCGCCAGCATCACGCCCAATGATCCGACCGGTGGCGGGTCGGCGATCGTCCGGCGCAACACGTCGAGCACCGAGGCCGAGGAGACGTTGCCGTTTTCCCGCATCGACTCCGTGCTCTTGGCGAGCGCCTCCAATGGCAGCCCGATCGCGTTGACGATGGAGTCGATGACCTTCGGCCCGCCGGGGTGACAGACCCACGTCGAGATGTCCGCGGTGGTCAATCCCTGGTCGGCCAGGAAGCGGTCCACCTCCTCACCCAGATAGGTGTCAGCCATCTTGGGCACGTCCCGCGTCATCACCAACTGGAATCCCGACGAGCTGACGTTCCAGCCCATCACGTCGACGGTGCCGGGGAAGAGCCTGCTCCTGGTGGCCAGCACCCGCGGATCGCGGTGCACCCCAGGATGGGACGGCACCCGGTCGGCCCCGGTGGCGACCACCGCGGCGGCACCGTCACCGAACAGGCACACCCCGATCAGGGCCGGGATCGAGGTGTCGTCGCGCTGCAGGGTCAGTGAGCACAGTTCGACGGACAACAGCACGGCAACCTGATCCGGGTAGCCGCGCAGGTAGTCGTGGACCCGGGCCATGCCTGCCGCACCGGCCACACAGCCGAGGCCGAACAGCGGTAGCCGCTTGACATCCGGTCGAAGCCCCACCTGCGAGGCCAGGCGGGCATCGATGGTCGGCACCGCCACTCCCGTGCTGGACACCGTGATGATGACGTCGACCTCCTCGGGGCTGATTCGCGCTGCCTCCAGCGCGGACCGGATCGCCTGCTCGCCGAGGTCGACGGCGACTTCGAGGTAGGCGGCGTTGGCCTCGGTGAAACCGGACAAGTGGGGATAGCGGGTGAGCGGCAGTGCCAGGCTGCGGGTGTCCACGCCGCTGGTCTGTGCGAAGCGCATGAAGTCGGGGCCGCCCATGGTGGTGAGCTCACGGGCCACGTCTTCTTGCTGGTACCGGTGCGGCGTGAAAGCCACAGCGGTGCCGGCGATTCTCGGCGCACCACTGCGGCGGGAATCAAGCGGAAGAGAGGTTTCGAAATGCGTTGTATCGGTCATACCGACCAAAAGTACGACTCAAATCAGTGAATTCACTGAATGGTTGCCGAAAATAGGGAATTGTGACTCATTGCACAAATGGGTATCAATCGGAATAATTCGTAAATGTCACGAAGCTGTGAATAGACATTGAAGTCATGCCCCGCAATTAAAAGCATTTATTTCGGTAAAACCGCAGTTCAGATAGCGTTTTTGGCGCCCGGCCCACGATTCCCCCGAGGCGCAGATGATAGTAATGGCGCATTTACCTAGGTGCCGTCTGAGAAATATTCGTGTTGATAATGCGGCTGGATTATACGATCTCAATTCACGCGCAACTGCATAATCGATGTCAAATTGCTGCCAATGGACTGGTTCTCCCGGGCGGGGCGCTTTGCGCCGCGGCATCCGAACACAGCTGAGGTGACGTCAACTTCGATGGGTGTCCGAGGGGGGACTTGAACCCCCACGCCCGTTAATAGGGCACTAGCACCTCAAGCTAGCGCGTCTGCCATTCCGCCACTCGGACCCGTTACTGCTGCCCGTCGGCGCAGTGATGCGCGGCGGGCGACTAAGGCTAACGGATCGGTCCGCCTGCGCCCAAACTGAGGGCGTCGCGTGGGCAGATGGTAGGAAAGGTACTTGTGAGCAACCCCGCCCAGGAGGTCGTCGACCTCGTCAGTTCGCTGATCAGATTCGACACCTCGAACACCGGCGAGCTCGCTACCACCAAGGGTGAAGCAGAGTGCGCCCGGTGGATCGCGGCGCAGCTCGAAGAGGTCGGTTACACCTGTGAGTACGTCGAGTCCGGTGCGCCGGGCCGGGGCAATGTCTTCGCCCGGCTCGAAGGCGCCGACCGCAGCCGCGGGGCGCTGCTGGTGCACGGCCATCTCGACGTGGTGCCCGCCGAAGCTGCCGACTGGAGTGTGCACCCGTTCTCCGGAGCCGTCGCCGACGGCTATGTCTGGGGCCGCGGCGCGATCGACATGAAGAACATGGTCGGGATGATGGTCGCGGTGGCCCGGCACTTCAAGCGCGCCGGCATTGTGCCGCCGCGGGACCTGGTGTTCGCCTTCGTCGCCGACGAAGAGGCCGGCGGCAAGTACGGCTGCGGCTGGCTGGTGGAAAACCGCCCGGACTTGTTCGAGGGCGTCACCGAGGCGATCGGCGAAGTGGGCGGCTACTCGTTGACCGTGCCGCGCAGGGATGGCGGTGAGCGGCGGCTGTACCTGATCGAAACCGCCGAAAAGGGCATGCTGTGGATGAGGCTGACCGCGCGTGCCCGCGCCGGGCACGGATCGATGGTGCATCCCGACAACGCCGTCACGGTCTTGGCCGAGGCCGTGGCGAAATTGGGGCGTCATCAGTTCCCGGTGGTGCTCAGCCCGGCGCTGGAAGAGTTCCTGACCGTGGTGTCCGAGGAGACCGGCTACAGCTTCGAAGCCCCGGATATCGAAGGCAGCATCGCCAAGCTGGGCTCGATTTCACGGTTCATCGCCGCGACGCTGCGTGACACCGCCAATCCGACGATGCTCAATGCCGGCTACAAAGCCAACGTCATTCCTGCCACCGCCGAGGCGGTGTTCGACTGCCGGGTACTTCCCGGTCGGCAGGCGGCTTTCGAGCGCGAGGTCGACGAGATCATCGGCCCCGACGTCACCCGCGAGTGGCTGACCGAATTACCTTCGTATGAGACCAGTTTCGACGGTGACCTGGTGGAGTCGATGAACGCCGCGTTGCGGGCTGTCGACCCCGAGGCCCGCACCGTGCCCTACATGCTCTCGGCCGGAACCGATGCCAAGCACTTCGCCCGGTTGGGCATTCGGTGTTTCGGATTCATTCCGCTGCGCCTGCCGCCGGAGCTGGACTTCACCGCGTTGTTCCACGGGGTTGACGAGCGGGTGCCCGTGGACGCGCTGACCTTCGGCGTCGAGGTACTCGAACACTTCCTGCAGAACTGCTGATCGCACCCCGAAAGGACACCAGCGCATGGCTTTTCCGTACAACCCCTACGACTTTCTGCCCAAGCTGCCCAGTTTCACCTTGACGTCCCAGTCGGTGACGGACGGCCAACCCCTGGACAATGCCCAGGTGAGCGGCTTGATGGGGGCGGGCGGCGAAGACGTCTCGCCACAGCTGAGCTGGTCGGGCTTTCCGGAGGAGACCCGCAGCTTCGCGGTCACCGTCTACGACCCCGACGCCCCGACCGGGTCCGGCTTCTGGCACTGGGCGGTGGCCAACCTCCCGGGCACAGTCACCGACCTGCCCGCCGGAGTCGGCGACGGCAGCGATCTGCCGGGTAGCGCGGTGACTCTGCGTAACGACGCGGGCCTGCGCCGGTTCGTCGGCGCCGCTCCGCCGGCCGGTCACGGCCCGCACCGCTACATCGTCGCCGTGCATGCCCTTCAGGTGGAGAAGTTGGACGTCACCGAGGACGCCACCCCGGCGTTCCTGGGATTCAACCTGTTCGCCAATGCGATCGCTCGCGCGCTGATCCACGGCACCTACGAGCAGAAGTAGGGCCGTCCGGGTCACCTCGGCTGCGCCGGTCATCCGGTGTCACCGCCCGGGTGGCCCCGGCTGCGGCTCTCGTCACCTGCTTGCGGAATGAACCGCTCCGGGTGGTGATAGGCATTCACGGTGCCGGGGAATCCGATGCCGAGTTGTGCGGGTGTGAGCCATTCGGTGTCGCCGTTGGCCAGTTTGCGCGTGCGCCAGCCCTGCCCGGCGAGTTTGTGGTGGAGCCCGCAGGCGAAGGTCAGATTGTCGATATCGGTGTTGCCACCGACGGACCATTCGTCGACATGGTGCACCTCGCACAGATATCCGGGCTTGTCGCAACCGGGGAACGTGCAACCCCGATCGAGCGCGTGCAAGACGATCCGCTGATCAGCCGAGGCGCACCGTTTGCTCCGGCCCAGCCACAACGGCCGCCCGGTCTGGTCGTCGAACACCGTCAGGTAGTGAAGGGCATGCCGGGCCATCCTGATCAGATCCGGGATGGGCAACAGCGTGCCACCGGCGGTGACGGCCTGCCCGGCGCCGGCCTGCAATTCGCTGACCGTGGTGGAGGCGATGATCGTGACGGGCAGCCCGCGGTGAGTACCGAGTTTCGGATCGCCGAGTTGTCTGCGCACCAACGCATTCAGTGCGTCGTGGCGCCGCTGCGCCGGGCTGCGGGTATCGCGGCCGGCCGCGTCGGGGTCGGGTTCGCCGTCGGTGCAGGGGGATTCATCGGCGGGATTGTTCATGCCCGGTCTGGCGTCGTGGGCGAAGTGGGCGTCCAGCCCGGCGCGCAACTCGGGGGTGGCCCACAACGTACCTTTGCTCATCCCGTCGCGACGCTGCGGTCCCCAAGCGAATCCACTCAGGCGTGTGCGGTCAACATCGGTGAACACCCCATCGGGGTTCAGTGTGATGGAGAGTTTGTCGGCCAGCTCCTTGAGCTGATCCGGGCGCGTATTGGCGGCTTCTCGGGCTAGGAAGACTTCGGCCTTCTCCCGCTCGGTTGCGTCGACGTGGGCAGGCAGTCCCTTGAAGAAATCCAGGATCACCGTCAAATGCTCTTCGTCCAGAACTCCGGCATGCCACTGCGCGGCCGTGGCTCCCAGCGCCGGCGGTAACGGCTGACCCGTCAACGTGGTGCGCTCATCGATCTTCGCGGCGTGATCCAGCCGGTGTTTGGCCTCGGCGGTGGTGATACGCAGCCAGTCGGCCAACAACTGCTTGGGTCCACCACCGAGGACGGCCTGTTCATCGCCGATCAGCGTCGACGCCAGCGTGGTCCCCACCGCCAGCCCCCGACGCCGCGCCGTCTCCACGGCGTCGGCCCCCTCGAGCCGCTCCGCCAGTGACAAACCTTCCCAGTCGGGTTTGGTGATGCCCGCCAACACATCGAAGCCGGCGACGACCAACGCCACCGCCTCAGACACCGCATTCGCAAGCATGTTCGAATCATATCGAGCCCAGGTGACAAGTACGGCAGTTGTCCACAGGCTCGAAAGCTATCCACAGATCAACGAAACACCTTGACTCCCAGCCGTCTAGGTGACTTCCATACCGTCGGACAACCGCGACTCCGAGCGCACCAGCAGCCGGGTCCGATCGGCGCGAAACAGATCGACGCTGTACTCCACCGGGTGGCCGTGTTGGTCGTAACCGACGCGCTCCAACTTGAGCACGGGCGTTCCCGCCGGCTGTCCCAGCAGGGCGCCTTCGGTGACCGACAGCGACGCGATCTCGATCGACTCGTCCACCACATCGATACGGACGCCGAGGCGGCAGCGAAGGGTGATGTACATCGACGTCATCTCGGTGCGCAGCACCGCAGCCAGTTCGGGGCGCAGGTACATCTGCTCCAACGACAACGTTTCACCGTCGGCGTGACGCAGCCGCAGCAGCGATACCGCCGACTGCTCCGGCGTCAGCCCCAGGGCACGGGTGACCTGCGGCTGCGGGGTCACCATTGCGGCCCTGATCACCGAGGTGCCATCTCGAAAACCCTGCTCCCGCAGGATCTCCGGGATTCCTTTGACAGTGTTGAGGCTACGCAGGACTCCACGGCTGCCGCAGTAGGGCTGGGACACGTGGGTCGAATCGTCCGGTATCGGGACAGTCGTGAGGTACGCGCCGCCGGTGCGCCCCTTGACCCGGCGAATGGTGCCGTCCTGCTCGAGTAACTCCAGCGCCTTACGCACCGTCGTCCGTGACGTGCCCAACCGCTCGGCCAGGACCCGCTCCGCGGGCAGACGGCTCTCGCCGCGGCCCGCGAGTTCGTCGGTCAGCCGCCGTAATGCCTCATGTGCATGTACGACCGCAAGCATGGCGGTGCTCCTTCCGTGCACAGTTGAGGGCACCGTATCGGCGCAAGGGGAGCACCGCATACCTACCGGCGGGCAGACACCGCGTATTTACATGGGCTTAACGTCGGCCTCACTGAACCAGAAATGGTCTAACGCGACAGTCGGTGAGATGACCGACTCCCGTGCCCGCCGCATCGAGCTCGGCTTTGCGATGGCCACCGAGGCCGGCGACATCTCGCGTCGCTACTTCGAAGACCAGGACCTCGACGTCGACCTCAAAGCGGACGGATCGCCGGTCACCGAGGCCGACCGGCAAATCGAACTCCGGCTGCGCGAAGCCGTCAGTGCAGAATTCGGTGACGACGGATTCACCGGCGAAGAGTTTCCGGACACTCCCGGCACCAGCGGATACCGCTGGATCGTCGACCCCATCGACGGCACCAAATCCTTCGTTCGCGGCGTGCCTCTCTATGCCAACCTGATCGCCCTGCAAGAAGGCGACGAGATCGTCTTCGGCATCATCAACCTGCCCAGCGCCGGGATCCTCGTCCACGCCGAAAAAGGCAAGGGCTGCTGGCGAAACGGCACCCGGGTGTCAGTATCGGACCGGCCCAGCCTCGACGGCGCGTACGTGATGGCGACCTGGCTGGAGGACTGGGATCCGTCGGTGATCTCCGACCTGCACAGCCAGAACGTGGTGCTGCGCACCTGGGGTGACGCGTTCGGCTACGCAATGGTGGCCTGCGGACACGCCGACGCCGTGGTCGACTACACCGCACGCGTCTTCGACCTCGCACCCATGCCGGTGATCCTCAGGGAGGCCGGCGGGCGATTCACCAGCCTGGACGGTCGCGAGGTCTTCGACGCCGGCAACGGCATCGCCAGCAACGGCCGCATCCACCACCTGCTGTTGCCGTGGGTGTCACCGACATTCGATCACTCAGGACCTCAAGACCACCTAGGGAAGGGCATTCGCGTATGACAAGTACACGGGAGTTCATCAAGGGGCTGTCGCGGCGCGGCATCGTCGGATTCTTCGGCGCGTTGTATGCCGTCTCCCTGCTGTTCGCGCTGTTCCCACCGCTGTACCTGTGGGGCAGCGGAATTCGCGTCGACGTGCTCGGCATTCCCTTCGCGATCATGTACTGGATCATCAACGCCCTGGTGCTGGGGCTGACCCTGACCGCGTTCTACATCGTCGAGGACATCCGCGGCGAACTCGACAGTGACTCAACCGAACGCGAATCGACCGAACGCGAATCGACCGAACCCCTCACCGAAACCCTCGGAGGCTGATATGTGGATCATGCTCAGCATGCTGGCGGTGTTCTACGCCATCGTCGTCGGCATCCTGTACGTCACGCAGCAGAAGACCGCGCCCACCTTCGACGAGTACGCCGTGGGCGGTCGCAGCTACGGCCCCTGGTATGTGGCGATGAGCTACGTCAACTCCTGGTGGCCGGGATCGACGTTCATCGCGTTCTTCGGATTGGCCGCCGGCGCGGGTGTTTTCGGCCTCTACGGCCTGGCCTACTCCTCGCTGGGCGTGGCGATGATGTACTTCATGGCCACCAGGGCGTGGCGCTGGGGCAAGAAGTACGACCTGCGCTCACAGCCAGATCTGCTGGGAAAACGCTACAACTCCTCAGCGGTACGGGTGATCGCCAGCGTCATCGGTATCGCCTCGATCTTCCCCTGGGTGGTGCTCGGCATGCAGGCGCTGGGCTCGGTGTTCGAGATCGCCAGCGACGGGGCATGGTCGCTGACCACGTGCCTGATCGTCGGGCTGGCAGTGATCATCATCCGGCAGTATTGGACCGTGCGGATGGGTATGCGCGGCCTGATCATGACCGACGCGTTCCAGGGCACCGTCGCCTACGTGTTCTCGGCGGTCGTGTGCCTGGTGCTGCTGTCCGGTGTGGCCGGTGGGCCCATCAGTTTCGCCGCCCTGAATGACGTCACCGACGAGGTGTTGACCCTGCCCGGCGACGGCGGGTCCTACGGGCCGCTGTACATTTTTGCGCTCATCTTCACCGGTGTCATCGGATCGCTCTGCTGGCCAACGAGTTTCCAGCGCATCTACACCGCGTCGAGCGTGCGCTCGGTGAAGTCGGGCACGTTGTGCACAGTCCTGATCTCGGGGGTGTTCTACACCCTGCTGATGCTGGTCGGCATCGCCGCCACCGTCATGCCCGACGTGTTCGAGAACCCGCAGATGGGCTGGTTCACCATCATGAGCGACTACGGCGGCACCTGGTTGCTCGGCCTGGGTGTCACCATCGTGTTCGCCGCGTCCATGGGACACATCGACGGCAGCGTCCAGGTATGCGGGCTGCAGATCGCCAACGACCTGGTGAACACCACCAAGCGCCCTCTGAGCGACAAGCAGCTGACCAGGGTCGCCAAGACGTCGATGATGGGCTTCATGGCCGCTGCCGGTGTGGTCGCGTACCTGACCTTCAGCATGGAACGCCTGCAGCTGTTGGCCCAGATTTCCTACCAGGGCATCGTCCAGCTGGCGGTGCCGTTGTTCCTCGGCATCTTCTGGCGCGGCGGCAACAAGCAGGGCGCGATCGGCGGCATGGTGTCCGGGTTCGTCGTCGCGATGGTGCTGACCTGGATCTACCCCGACGACATCAGGGGACTCGGCAGCCTCACCGGCGGAATCGTCGGCATTGTGGTGAACTTGCTGGTGTTCCTGGCAGCCGCCTGGTTCATCAAATCCGACGATGACGAAAAGGCAAGGGTGTCCGCGATGTTCGACGTAGCGAGGACTTCCGTACGGGACGCGGCCCCGGCGGCCGACGAATCGCTCGAGGACAAGGTGCAGACGGCCGCCGTGGAGGGCAGCGCGTGACAGCAGTTCCGGGGGACTTCAGCGACGAATCCTTCCTGGCCGATTTCGCCGAATTGTCGGCGATCGGGGCAACACCTTCCGGCGGAGTGCACCGGGAGGCGGCCACTGTGGCCGACGGCCAGGCCCGCGACTGGTTGCGGGCCTGGTTCGACCGGCACGGCCTGGCCACCGTGGTGGATTCCGTCGGCAACATGTACGGCTGTGCGGAGCTGCTGCCCGAGGCACCGTATGTGCTTGTCGGGTCGCATCTGGACAGCCAGCCCACCTCCGGCCGCTTCGACGGTGCCTACGGCGTCCTGGCGGCGGCGTACGCGGCTGGCCGGCTGGCCGCAGACCCGCCCGATGGCACGCGCCTCAACGTCGCGGCGGTGAACTGGTTCAACGAGGAGGGGTCCCGGTTCTCGCCCAGCCTGATGGGTAGCGGGGTCTACATCGGCAAGTTCGACGCCGCAACGATCCTCGACACCGCGGCGCTGGACGGGACCACCGTGCGAGAGGCGCTGACCGCCATCGGGTTTCACGGTTCTGATACGCCGCCGCGGGCTGACGCGTTCGCGGAGATCCACATCGAACAGGGCCGCACCCTGGTCGACGAGGGGCTCGACATCGGTGTGGTGACACGGAACTGGGCCGCCTACAAGTACGTCATCACCGTCGTCGGCGAACAATCCCACACCGGCGCCACCCACATGCGGTACCGCCGCGACGCCCTGGTGGGGGCCAGTCAGGTGGTGTTGGCGGTGCGGGCGGTCGCCCGGGAGTTCAACGAACTCGCAGAGGGTTCGGTGCTGAGTTCGGTCGGCCAGTTCACCGTCGAGCCCAACTCGCCGGTGGTGGTGCCCGCCAAGGTGCGTCTGGCCGCCGACCTGCGGTCACTGGACGCCGAGACACTCGAGAAGGCACACACGCGATTGACCGCCGAACTCAACGAGATCGAGGCCGAAGGCGAAGTGCAGGTCAGCGTGGAGTCGGCGACACTGCGGCCGTCGAAGGCCTACCCGGACGCCGGTGCCGCGCTGGCCGGTGCCGTGGCCGACGACCTCGGACTGCGATGGCGCGAGCTGCCCACGATGGCCGGACACGACTCGGTCAATCTGTGCGACGTGGTCCCCACTGTGATGCTGTTCGTACCCAGCGTCGACGGAATATCGCACAACGAAAAGGAATTCACCACTGATGCCCAGATGGTCGCCGGGGTTCAGATGCTGACCGCCACCGCCGGGCGGATGCTTGCCGGCGCACTCGAGGTGGCGGCGCACGCGTGAGTTCCCCCGGCGTCGATGAGCTCCTCGACGGTGATACCACCGCTCTCGGCGAGTCCTACCGCTGCGGTGCGGTGACACCGGAGGCGGTGGTCGAACACACGCTGGCCCGCATCGCCGAGCGCAACCCGGCGATCAACGCTCTGGCCTATCTGGACGCCGACGGCGCCCGGGCTGCCGCCAAGGCGTCGGCGCGGCGTTGGGCGGCGGGAACCCCGCTCAGCGGCCTCGATGGTGTGCCGGTGACCGTCAAGGACAGTGTGCACACCACCGGAATGCCGTGGCGGCACGGCTGTGCGGCGAACCGGGACCTGCCGGACTCCACGTTCGACGCTCCGCCCGCGGCGCGGCTCAAGGAGGCCGGCGCGGTGATCCTCGGCAAGACCACGATGCCCGATTTCGGCATGATGGCCGCCGGTGTGAGTTCGTTGTACGGCATCACCCGCAATCCATGGCAGCTCTCCCGCAATACCGGCGGCTCCAGTGCGGGTGCCGGTGCCAGTCTCGCGGCCGGAATCGGCTTCGGCTCGGTGGGTTCCGATATCGCCGGGTCGGTGCGGCTGCCCGCCGGGCACTGCGGGCTGGTGGCGCTCAAGCCGACCCAGGGCCGCATCCCGCATCTGGCGCCGTCCACCATGCGTTCGGCCGGGCCGATGGCCCGCACGGTCGACGACGTGATCCTGCTCTACGACGTGCTGAGCCGCCCTGACCAACGCGACGTGTGGAGTCTGGCCCCCGAGAGCGGTGAAACCAACCGAGAGCCGCTGTATCCCTTCGGCTTCCGTATCGGGGTGCTCACCGAGCTGGTGCCCGGCTACGTCGCCGCCGACCCGGTGGCGGAGGTGGTCAGCGCCGCGGCCGCCGCGCTCTCCGATGGGGGAGCCACGGTCGCCACGATGCCCCCGGTGTTCACCGACACCGACCCGTACCCGGCGCTGGATCGGGTGTTCCAGGTCCGCGCCGTCGCCGAACTGCAGTCGATCGCCGCGGACCGCCGAGATCAGGTGCACCCGGTGATCCGACAGTGGTGTGCGCCGGCCGCGGACTTCTCGGCTGCCGACCTGACCCGCGACACCGAAGCCGTCGCCCGCTCGGCGGAGGTGATCCGTGCGGCGTGCGCCGAGTTCGACTTCGTGCTTGCCCCGGTGCTTCCGATGGTAGGCTTCGACGCCGAAGAGTGTGGCGCTGACCCCTCACAACCGTTGGGACACTGTGGTTTCACCGCGTGGTTCAACCAGACCGGCGCCCCGGCATCGGCGGTGTGCTTCGGCTTCTCGGGCGGGATGCCCGTGGGCGTGCAGGTCATCGGACCGCGGTTCGCCGACCGGGCGGTACTGCGACTGACGAAGTGGCTCGAAAATGCTCGTGGTTTCAGCATCACCTGGCCCAAACCGGTGGCCGCGGTAGGAGGTACTCGATGACAGTCACCACGCAACTGCGCCACCTCGGCCTGACCCTGGATGGCGAGGTGACCACCGACCCCGCCCCGTCGATGGCCAGTCCCAGCTGGTGGGGCGCGGACTCGGAATGCCTCGACGTGCGTTCAGATTCCACGTCGATGTTCGTCAAGACCATGATCGGCCACGCCAAGGCCTACGTGGACATCCCGCAAGCGTTCGCCGCTGCCACCGAGGCGGGCGCACTCGGGGTGGGGCCCGTGGTGCTCGCGTCCGACGCCGACACCGGGATGCTGGTGATGGAGAACCTCACCGAGAGTGCCGCCACCGCGACCCTGGACAAGTTCGACGACGACGCCGCGCTGGAGCGGTTGATCGCGGTGCGCACCCGGGTGCGGGAGATGACCGCCACGATCACCCGCGCCGCAACGGTGTTCGACGACATCCGGGACCTGATTGCTCTCGCTGAGGCCAACAAGGTGGGGTTACCCAAGGACTTCGACTGGATGATCCGTCTGGTCGACATGGCCGAACAGCGGATCCTGGCAAGCGGTTTCGACACCGTACCGGCTCACGGTGACGGCAATGTCTCCAACGTCCTGCTGGTCGAGGACGGGCGGACCCTGCTGGTGGACTGGGACGTGGCGGCGGTGATGGACCCGCTGCAGGACATCGGTGTGCTGCTGGCCGAGGTGCGCCCGTTCGATTCGTCGGCCCGGTCGGCATTCGAAATAGCTTGGGGTTCCTACGATCAGAGCTTGTTCGACCGCGCCCGGGTGTACGGGATCGTCGACTGCGTGCGGTGGGGCCTCATCGGCGCCTACGCCGACGCCGCTCGGCCCGGAACCCTGGAGTACTCGAAGCTGTCAGACTGGCAGTTCCTGCGGGCGCGGGCCGGATTGGCCGACGTGCACTTCCACGACCGATTGGAGAGTCTGTGACGGTGACTGACGATCCCGCCGAGGCGCGCCCGGACAATGGCGGTGACCGCACGGTCGGGTCTGCGCGCACGGCTGTGGAACGCCGCGTCGAAGAGGTGCTCGCCCAGATCGACCGGTGGCAGGGCCGCACCATGAGCTACGCCCCGGTGCTGGGCGGCATCATGAACAGCAACTGGCGCATCACCGTGGAAGGGCAGGACACCCGGTACTTCCTGAAGATCCCCGGCGACGGCAGCGATGCATTCATCGACCGGACACTGGCCAACGAGGCCGCCCGCCGGGCCGGGGACCGCGGTATCGGTGCCGAGGTGGTGTTGTTCGATCCCGCCACCGGCGTCGAGGTGATCGAATTCCTCGAGGGGTACCGGGCCTGCACCAACGGCGACTTCAAGCGGCCTGAAGTGCCCCGCGAGATCATCGGGATCTACCGGACCCTGCACGACGGCGAACTTCTCAGCGCCACCAAGACGATGTTCGACATGATCGACGAGCACCTGGCACAGGCCGAGGAGATCGGGGTGCGGTTGCCCGCCGACGCCGCCGTGATCTTCGGGGAGTACCAGCAGGCCAAGTCGGCGCTGCTGGCCTCGGGGCTTGATCTTGTTGCCTGCCACAATGATCCAATGCCGGGCAATTTTCTGGTGGCCGACGGCAAACCGATGCGGATGGTGGACTACGAGTTCGCCTCCAACAACGAGCGTGCCTACGAGCTCGCCCTGCTGGTGGCAGAGATGTTCTACGGCGAGGAGCAGCTGCTCGAACTCGTCGAAGATTTCTACGGCCGCGTCGATTTCGCCACGTGCGCGCGGGTGCAGGTGTGCTGTGCGCTGGCCGACACCAAGTGGGGACTGTGGGCGGTTGTCAACCAGCAGCTCAACACCACCTGGGATTTCGACTACCACAAGTACGGCTACTGGAAGCTGATGCGGGCAAGGATGAAGATGTCGGATCCGCGGTGGCCGTTCTGGGTCAAGGCGCTCTGACCCAGCTCGACCTGACAGAGCTCGACCTGACCCAGCTCGAGGACGTTCTGGCGGCCCCGGCGGCCCTGGCGGCATCGCGGTGAGCCGCTTCGGACCGCCCACTTGCGGCGCTGCGCTAGATTGTTAGTCGTAACCCACGCGGGAGTGCACACCGAGTGCGCTGAGAGGACGGCTGGTGGCCGTCGACCGTACGAACCTGACCGGGTAATGCCGGCGTAGGGAGTGAAGTGATGAATATCGATGTTTCCGAGCACGCCGGCGGGACCCGCCGCGTGTACCGCTGGCGCGTCGTCGACATCGTCGTAGCCAGTGTGCTTGCCGTCGCGGCCGGCCTGGTCTTCGTGATGTGGAACATCGCGTCCAACCCGGTCAGCGCACCCCTGAGTGCGCTGCTGCCTGGGCTGCAGGCACTGCTGGGCGGGGGCTGGCTCTTTGCCGGAGTCCTCACCGCACTGGTGATCCGTAAGCCGGGTGCGGCGCTCTACGGCGAGCTGGTCGCTGCCAGCGTCTCCGCCCTGGTCGGCAACCAGTGGGGGGTGCTGACCCTGGAATCAGGACTGGTCCAGGGCTTGGCCGCCGAGCTCGTGTTCGCGGTGTTCTGGTATCGAGTATGGAACCTGCCGGTCGCGGTGCTGTCCGGCGCAGCTGCCGGATTGGCGTTGGCGATCAACGATCTGATTCTCTGGTACCCGGGTTCAGCGGCGGCCTTTTCCGCCATCTACATCGGCTCGGGGATCGTCTCCGGAGCTGTCCTCGCAGGCGGCCTGTCGTGGTACGTGGTGCGGGGTCTGGCGAAAACCGGGGCGTTGTCGCGCTTCCAATCCGGCAGAACGGGGTCGCACCGCGGCGTACCGCAATGACCGAGATCGGTTGGCCCAGTGGAGGAGTCGCTGTCGAAGCGCAGGGATGGCACTGGCGCCATGCCGGCCGCTCAGGGTGGGCCCTGACAGACCTCGATCTTGCGATCGAGCCAGGCGAGCGGGTGTTGCTTCTCGGCGCCAGTGGCTCCGGCAAATCGACGCTGCTGCAAGGCATTGCCGGCCTGCTCGACAGTGACGAGGACGGCGACGAAAAGGGCCGCCTGCTGGTCGACGGGGTGGCACCCACACAACGCCGCTCCCGCATCGGGATGGTGTTGCAGAATCCAGAATCGCAGGTGATCCTGTCCCGCGTCGGCGATGACGTGGCGTTCGGCATGGAGAACTTCAACGTCGACCGAGAACAAATATGGCCGAGGGTGCGACAGGCGCTGAGCGCCGTCGGGCTCGAACTGCCGTTGATGCGAGACACCGCAAAGCTTTCCGGCGGTCAACAGCAGCGGCTGGCGCTGGCCGGCGTGCTCGCGATGCACCCCGGCCTGCTCCTGCTCGACGAGCCGACGGCGAACCTCGACCAGGCCGGTGTCCTCGAAGTCCGGGACGCAGTCGGTGCGACAGCCCAACAATCCGGCGCGACACTGATCGTCATCGAACACCGCACCTCGGTCTGGCTTCCCGTCGTCGACCGGGTGATCGTGCTGGGCGACGGCGGCCGGGTCATCGCCGACGGCCCACCCGGTGTCACCATCGCCGCGCACCGCGACCACCTGAGGAGAGACGGTGTCTGGGTGCCGGGGGCCGATCTTCCTGAGATCACCCGCCACCAGTCCCCAGGTGCGCCGCTGCTGACGGCCGCAGACCTGGCCATCGGGTACCGCCGCGGCCGGCAGGCCCATCAGCTGGACTTCGAAATCTGCCGGGGCGCAACGACAGTCGTCACAGGCCCCAATGGCGCCGGGAAATCCGCCTTGGCTCTCACCCTGGGCGGGCTGCTTCCACCACGCGCGGGGCGGCTCACCGCGCACGACATGTTCGCCCCCGCGGCCCACCGCCGCGAACCCATCAAGTGGCGGTCACGCGAACTGCTCACCCGAATCGGCAGTGTGTTCCAGAACCCCGAGCATCAGTTCCTCGCCGGTACTGTGCGTGCTGAGCTGGAGCTCGGTCCGCGCGCGTTGAAGCAGGACCCAGCCACGGTCGCCGAAGTCTGCGATGAGCTGCTGGACAGATTGCGACTGGCGCACCTGGCCGACGTCAACCCGTACACCCTGTCGGGGGGTGAGAAACGCCGGCTCTCCGTGGCGACCGTACTGGCCACCCGCCCCGGTCTGATCATTCTCGACGAGCCCACGTTCGGCCAGGACCGCAACACCTGGGAAGAACTGGTGCGCCTGCTCGCCGAGATCGCCGATGAGGGCACGGCGGTGGTGGCGATCACCCACGACCTCGACTTCGCCGGCCTGCTCGCCGACAGCCAGATCGAACTGCGCGCCTGGGACTTCGAGGCCACCCGGGAAGTTTCGTGCTGAACGCCGCCGTCGAGCTGTCCCCGACCCGGCCCGTTGGGATCAACCCGGTCGCGAAGCTGTTGGCCGCGCTCGTGATCGCCGCCGGGCTGGTCCTCAGCGTCGACTGGGTGTCAGCGCTGACGGCGCTGGTACTGGAGATCGCACTCGTGCTGGTGCTGCGAGTACCGTTGCGGTCCTTGCTCACCCGAGGTGCTGTCCTCGTGCTGGCCGCCGGCCTCACGGCGGTCACCATCCTGCTCTACGGGGAACCCGGCGGCGCTGTGCATTGGCATTTCTTCCTCATCACCGTCAGCGACGGTTCGATCACGTTGGCGGTGGCGACTTTTCTTCGGGTGCTGGCCATCGCCCTGCCATCGGTCTTTCTGTTCATCGACGTCGACCCCACCGAGCTCGCCGACGGTCTCGGGCAGATCCTGCGGCTCCCGGCCCGGTTCGTGCTCGGCGCACTCGCGGGCGCCCGGCTGGTCGGGCTGCTCGGCCAGGACTGGCGCTATCTCGGGTACGCGCGCAGAGCGCGGGGGGTGGCCGACCAGGACCGCGTGCGGCGCGCCGCCGGCCAGGCTTTCGCGCTGCTGGTGTCTGCCATTCGGCGGGGATCGACGCTGGCCACCGCGATGGAGGCGCGCGGTTTCGGAGCTCACCCGACGAGGACCTGGGCACGGCCGTCGGCAATCGGCTGGCGCGATGTCGCCTTGATCTGCGCGGCTTTCGCCATCATTGCGGTCGCGCTGACCACCTCGGTCGGCACCGGACATTGGAACTTCATTGGGAGTCGATGACATCGTTCGGGGGCTGTCCGAGACCGGCGCCCGAACTGTCTTGATCGACGGTCGGTCGGGGTCGGGCAAGTCAACGCTGGCCGAGCAAATCCATCAGGCCTGGAAGTGCAGTGCGGTAGTCCGGCTCGACGACATCTACCCGGGCTGGGACGGCCTGGCGTGGACCGTCGAGCACATCCGCACCGCACTGCTGGAACCTCGTTTTGCCGGGCGCGCCGGCCGGTGGCGGGGCTGGGACTGGGCGACGGGGGCGCCCGCCGACTGGCACACCGTCGAACCGGGGCAGCGCCTGATCGTCGAAGGTGTCGGGGCGCTGACCGCGGCTAGCCGCGCACTCGCCGATCTGGGCATCTGGGTGGACGCTTCCGAGGCGGACCGGAAACGCCGCGCACTGGCCCGTGACGGTGACACCTACCGGCCCCATTGGGATCGATGGGCCGCCCAGGAGGACGACTTTCTCGCCCGATATGACCCACGGTCGGTCGCCGACTGGATAGTAGAGCGAAATGAGTTCGCGCCCATCACCTCCGGCGAGGAGTTCGGCTACCGCCGGGCAGCGCCCGAACCCACCGCGTCGGCCAGCGACGAGAACCCACCGTCATGCAGGCGACGGGCCAACCCGTCGTGAATGTGCTTGGCCCACAACCCGCCACCGTAGATGAACCCTGTGTAGCCCTGCAGCAGTGACGCCCCGGAGGTGATGCGCTCCCAGGCGTCGTCGGCGGTCTCGATTCCGCCCACGCTGATCAGCACCAGGCGGTCGCCCACCCGGTCGTAGAGCCGGCGCAGCACCTCCAGTGAACGGCGCGCCACCGGTGCGCCCGAGACGCCGCCGGCACCCAACTCCGCCACGCCCGCGGTGGCCAGGCCGTCGCGGGAAATGGTGGTGTTGGTGGCGACGATCCCGGCAAGTCCCAAGTCGGCCGCCAGGTCGGCGATGTCGTCGATATCGGTGTCGGCCAGGTCCGGTGCGATCTTGACCAGCACCGGCGTCGAGGTCGGCGCAGCTTCCTCCAGCACTGCCGACAGGATCGGCCGCAGCGACTCGACAGCCTGTAGATCCCGTAGCCCCGGAGTATTCGGCGAGCTGACATTGACCACGAGGTAGTCGGCCAACGGCGCGAGCAGGCGCGCGCTGGTGCGGTAATCGTCTGCTGCCGCCTCGACGGGGGTCACCTTGGTCTTGCCGATATTCACCCCGATCGGGACATCAGGGTGCTGGCGCACCAGTTGGGCGGCCAGTGCCGCGGCGCCGTCGTTGTTGAAGCCGAGGCGATTGAGCAGTGCCCGGTCGGCGGGCAGCCGGAACAGTCGCGGTTTCGGATTGCCCGGTTGCGCGCCCGCGGTCACCGTGCCGATCTCGGCGTAACCGAACCCCAGCGCGCCCCAGGTGTTCACGCCGTGGCCGTCCTTGTCGAACCCCGCGGCCAGACCCATCGGCGCGGGGAAATGCACCCCGAACACCGTGCTGGACAGGATCGGGTCCGACGGTGCCAGCGCCCGGCGTAGCCGACGGCGCACGGGCGCTGCGGCGGTGGCGGCGCGCAACGCGCCGAAGGCGATCGTGTGAATGCGCTCGGGTGGGAGGACGAACATCACCCGGCGCAGCGCGTCATAGCCCATCTAGAGCTCCGGCAGATTGTCGGCGTGGGGGTTCTGCACACGGGACTTCTTGCGCCGCAACAGGACCCGCCGGGTGCCGTCGGTGTACAGCCGGACCTTGGTCAGCTCCCAGCCGCGGTATTCGGCTTCGATCGACAGCCGTGTCGAGGCCGTCAGGCGGGTGACGTCGGGAGGCAGCCGCAACGGAACCCACTCGTAATCCTCGGAGAGGTCGACATCCCATCCGGCCGGCATCCTGCCGCGACTGCTCGCGGTCACGGGGCACCCGCAGACTCGATCATCTGCACGCCGGCGCCCGTTCCGGACACCACGAACAGCACGCCGGTGGCGTCGTCGAAGGCCAAGATGTCGGGTTGTTGCACAGTTGGATAACGCACCTTCTCCACAGGTATTCCAGTCGCCAGATCGTATCCAACGACCACGTTGGTCGCGGTCTGTGACACCCACGCCAGCTCGGGGGATCCGGTGAGGCCGTACGGTGCGGCCGGAACGGGGTAGCGCTGACGCATGATCAGCGGGTCCACACCGAACACCAGCAACTCGTCGCCGCGGGTGTCGGCCACCAGCACGCGGCCCGCCGGGTCGGCGACCATCGTGGTGGCGCCCTCCCCGGCGCGCAACGCCTGCTGTGTCCGCCCGTCGGCGTCGACGCTGGTGACCGACGTCTGACCGCGGTCGAGCACCACCGTGGTGTCGCCGACGGTGGTCAGGGCGTCCACCCGGGCGAAGATGCCCACCCGATGCTCGACCTCGTTGGAAGCACCCAGCAGGTAGACCGCGCCGTCGGCGCTACCGAGTGCGAGTCCGCCGTCCTGCCTGCGGGCCACCGCGGTGAACTCGGTGTCCCGCGCGTCGGCGACCTCGATCCGGTCGGCGGTGCCCGCTGCCAGGTCGACGCGGACATAGCCGCCGTGGCCTGACAGATAGGCGGTGCCGTCGTGGGTGGTCAGCGCGGTGGCTGGGCCGGGCACCGTGATCGTGCGTGGCGGCGTGGACCCGGTCCCGATCAGGGTGAGTGTGCTCGCCGCAGCGGGGTCCGCGCCCGGGCTCAGTACCACCAGCGCATCGACGGTCGCGTCGAACACCGCGGCGGTGGGGCGCCCGGTGAAGGGCTGCACCGTTCCCGCCGGCGGTTCGGCCACGGCAGGCGAGATGGCGGCGCGGGCCGGTTCGATGGTCGGTGGAGGCGCGTCGGTGGGTTTCGACGAGCAGGACACGCCGACGAGCGCGAGCACTGTCAAGATCAGCACGCCGACAGCGGCCGGGTTTACCCGAAGGGGCAGAGGGTAGTTATGGCGCGTGCTGATGTTCTTCTCCTGGAATGGCGATACTGAGAAACGCTACGCAGCGTTTCGTATTAACGGTATGGTCAACCTGTGACCTTGGCTCCGGAACGCGACTCGGTGCGTGGCGGTGACCGCGGATTCTTCTTCGAAGACATCACGCCGGGCATTCACGCCAGTGGCTTCGGGGAAGTCGGCGATGGCCGCAGCTTCTCGTTCCGCGTCGAGCGTCAGGTGATGATCATCGAGGTGTACCGGCCGCGGTTGTCCGGCCCGGTGCCGGTCGCCGAGGACGTGGTGGCCACCGCGAGCCGGGGTCTGGTGGACATCGACGTCACCGATGCGCGCAGCATCGCAGCGGCCGTTCGGGACGCCGTGTTCGCGGCGAAGCCGGTCTCGCGCTGACAAGGTTTGTGCCCTCCTCACTGTGACCGACGCCGAAGCCGGCGGTGCTGTCTCTGTCCGCCGACCACGGTACGGTTCGGGCAGCAACTGTCGAAACGGGCAGTCGGGGAGGAGCCTGAGCTTTGGATGACGCAGTGGCGGCGATGTCGTGGCTGCAGGTGGTTGTACTGGCCGTCGTTCAGGGACTCACCGAGTTCTTACCCGTCTCGTCGTCCGGGCACCTGGCCATCGTGTCGAGGGTGTTCTTCGACGAGGACGCTGGTGCGTCGTTCACCGCAGTCACCCAGCTGGGCACCGAGGTCGCGGTGTTGGTCTACTTCGCCAAGGACATCGGCCGCATCGTGGTGGCCTGGTTCGCCGGACTGCGGGACGCGACCCGGCGCAGCGCCGACTACTGGCTGGGCTGGTGGGTGATCATCGGCACCATTCCGATCTGTGTGCTCGGCCTGCTGTTCAAAGATCTGATCCGCGGCGGTGCCCGCAACCTGTGGCTGGTGGGCACGGCGTTGATCGTGTTCTCCGCGGTGATCGCCGCCGCCGAGTACTACGGCAGGCAGACCCGGCGCGTCGAGCAGCTGACCTGGCGGGACGCGGTAATCGTCGGATTCGCCCAGTGCCTGGCACTGGTGCCCGGAGTGTCCCGGTCGGGCGCGACCATCAGCGCGGGCCTGTTTCTGGGCATGAACCGCGAACTGGCCGCCCGATTCGGCTTCCTGCTGGCGATCCCGGCGGTCTTCGCCTCCGGTCTGTTCTCCGTGCCGGACGCTTTCGAACCGGTGACCGAGGGCATGAGCGCCAGCGGTGCCCAACTGCTGGTGTCGATCCTCATCGCGTTCGTCGTCGGCTACGCGGCCATCGCGTGGTTCCTCAGATTCCTGGTCAAGCACGGCATGTACTGGTTCGTCGGTTACCGGGTGATCCTGGGGACGGTCGTCCTGATCCTGCTCGGTACCGGGGTGCTGGCCGCCCAATGAGGAAAGTCCGATGACCGTCATCCTGCTGCGCCACGGGCGCTCGACATCAAACACCGCCCACACCCTGGCCGGCCGCTCCGAAGGCGTCGACCTGGACGACAAGGGGCGCGAACAGGCCGCTGCGATCGTGGAGCGGGTGGCGGGCCTGCCGATCAAAGCGCTGGTCCGCTCGCCGCTGCTGCGCTGCGGCCGCACCCTGGAACCCCTGGCGGCCGAACTCGGCCTGGAACCGGTGATCGAGGAGCGGTTGGCCGAGGTCGACTACGGCGCCTGGACCGGGCGCAAGATCGGCGATCTGGTCAAGGAGCCGCTCTGGGCGGTGGTGCAGCAGCAGCCCAGCGCGGCGGTGTTCCCCGACGGCGAGGGTCTGGCCGCGGTGCAGGCCCGCGCCGTGGCCGCGGTGCGCGAGCATGACAAGCGGCTGGCCGACGAACACGGTGCCGATACGTTGTGGGTCGCCTGCACCCACGGCGACGTGATCAAAGCGGTGCTCGCCGACGCGCTGGGTACCCACCTCGACAGCTTCCAGCGGATCACCGCTGACCCGGCATCGATGAGCGTCATCCGCTACACCACGTTGCGGCCGTTTGTCGTCCACATCAACCACACGGGCCCGACGCTGGCCTCAGCTCTGAGCGCCCCGCCACCGAAGGCCGAGGCGGCTGAGACCGACACTTCGGACGCGGTGGTGGGCGGCTCCACTGATTGAGCCCAACGCGAAACGGGCCACCTGGTCCGTGCCGCGAGCGTTTATGCGTCGGGAGGACCGTTTCGGCGCCTGCAGAGCTTCGCCCGATTACTGCCGGCGTCGTTCAACCGGTATTTTGGAGGAGTCATGGCGCGCGCAATTCACGTCTTCCGAACACCCGACCGATTCGTCGCCGGGACCGTTGGGCAACCCGGAAACCGGACCTTCTATCTGCAGGCGGTCCACGATTCGCGGGTGGTGTCGGTGGTGTTGGAGAAGCAGCAGGTCGCCGTGCTCGCCGAACGCATCGGCGCGCTGCTGGTCGAGGTGAACCGGCGCTTCGGCACCCCGCTGCCCCCGGAAACCACCGGTGTCGATGACCTGAGCCCGCTGGTGACGCCGGTGGACGCCGAGTTCCGCGTGGGCACCATGGGCCTGGGCTGGGACTCCGAGGCGCAGACCGTGGTCGTCGAGCTGCTCGCGGTCACCGACACCGAATTCGACGCGTCGGTGGTCCTCGACGACGCCGAGGACGGCCCCGACGCGGTGCGGGTGTTCCTGACCCCGGAGTCGGCCCGCCAGTTCGCCAACCGGTCCAACCGGGTGATCTCCGCCGGTCGTCCGCCCTGCCCGCTGTGTGATGAACCGCTGGACCCCGAAGGCCATATCTGCGTGCGCACCAACGGCTACCGCCGTGCCGAGCTCTTCGGGTCAGACGATGACCCAGCGACGTGAGTCCGAGGAGCTGCTGGAAAACGGTGAGCTGACCGTTCTGGGCCGGATCCGCTCGGCCAGCAACGCGACGTTCTTGTGTGAGGCCTCGTCCGGCGGCGACGCCGATGGCCCCACTGCGCACTGTGTCTACAAGCCGGTGGCCGGGGAACAGCCGCTGTGGGATTTCCCCGACGGCACCCTGGCCGGCCGTGAGCTGGCCACCTATCTGGTGTCCGCTGCGTTGGGCTGGAACATCGTGCCGCACACCGTCATTCGTGACGGCCCCGCCGGGCCCGGGATGTGCCAGCTGTGGGTCGATCAGCCCGGCGACAGTCTGGACGAAGACACCGCCCAGGAAACCTTGGACCTGGTGGACCTGTGCCCTGCCGACCTGCTGCCGGCCGGTTATCTGCCGGTGTTACGCGCCCAGGACTACGCCGGGGAGGACGTACTGCTGATCCACGCCGACGACCCGCGGTTGCGGTTGATGGCAGTGTTCGACGTCCTGGTCAACAACGCCGACCGCAAGGGCGGGCACATCCTGCACAGCGTCGACGACGAGGTGTTCGGCGTCGACCACGGGCTGTGCCTGCACGTCGAAGACAAGCTGCGCACCGTGCTGTGGGGCTGGGCGGGCAAGCCGATCGAGGACGAGGTGCTGCAGTCGGTCGCCGGGCTGGTCGACGAGCTGCGCGGCGAACTGGCCGACACCTTGGCCCAGCACATCACCCGAGCGGAGGTCGCCGCCCTGCGTAACCGGGCCCGCGCCATGCTCGACGTCCCCGTCATGCCCACCCCGGACCGGCGCCGGCCGATTCCCTGGCCGGCCTTCTAAGTGCGGGGCTCCCAGCTGACGATGCCGCCGTCGGCCATCAGCGACATGTGCAACTGCTGGCCTTTGAACACGTAGCCGCGGACATGCGGCAACGCCGCGGTGAGGCTGTCGGTCACGGCCTGCTGCTCGGGCGGGCCCGGGCAGCCCATCAGGGTGGCCGCGATCGGCCCGAACGTCAGCGACCCGGATGTGCCGTCACCGGTCGGGTCGGCCTCGTAAGTGCCGCTGCCGCGATTGCAGTCCAGCTGGAACGCCGCGGTGCCGTCGGCACCGAACGAGACGGTGTAGCCCACTCCGGGTGGAGCGGGGGTGATGCCCTGAGCATCGTTCATCGATTCGATGGTCGTCAGCTGCCAGCTGGTGCCTGCCAGGGAGCGCGGCTCCGTCGTCCCCCCACACCCGGCCAGGACTGCCACAGACACCGCGAATGACACCGGGACGATCAACCGGACGGCGTGCACCCGACCATCGTTGCAGGCCCCACCCGACGCGGATACCACTGCGCCCCGGATACTGAGGACGTGCACACCGCATCCGAGGGCAGCGACGCAGCGCTGGCGGCAGACCTCGCCGAGGATGCCGGGAAACTTCTGGTGGCGCTGCGCGAGGAGATCGGCTTCGACTATCCCTGGTCGCTCGGTGACGAGGGGGACAGCCGGGCGAACACGCTGCTGCTGCGTCGGCTGCGGGCGGAACGTCCCGGCGATGCGGTGCTGAGTGAGGAAGCTCACGACGACCTGAAACGGCTGCAGTCCGATCGGGTATGGATCATCGACCCCGTGGACGGCACGCGGGAGTATTCCCTGCCGGGCCGCGAGGACTGGGCGGTGCACGTGGCGCTGTGGCAGCGCACCGGCGGGCCCGACGGTCAGATCACCGACGCCGCAGTCGCCCTGCCTGCCCGCGGCGAGGTGTACCGCACCGACACCGTGGCCGCCGTCCCGCCACGGCCTCCCGGACCCATCAGGATCACCGCGAGTTCCAACAGGCCGCCGCGGGTGCTGTACCGGATCGCCGAACAGATGGACTTCGAGATGGTGCGCATCGGCTCGGCCGGCGCCAAGGCGATGGCGGTGGTGCGCGGCGACGTCGACGCCTACATCCACGCCGGGGGACAGTGGGAATGGGATTCGGCCGCACCGGCCGGGGTGGTGCTCGCCGCGGGGCTGCACGCCTCCCGGATCGACGGTTCACCGATGCTGTACAACCGCCCAGACCCCTATCTGCCGGATCTGCTGTTCTGTCGGCGCGAACTGGCCGACGTGCTGTTGGGCGCGATGCGGTTGGCGGGCTGAGGCGCAGCGTCACATAGAGTTCAGTGCATGCGATCGTGGTCGGCCGACGAAGTTCCGGTACTACCTGGGCGGGGCCCGGCGCTACGGCTTTTCGACACCGCTGACCGCCAGGTTCGCCCGGTCTCTGCCGGTGACACCGCGACGATGTACGTGTGCGGCATCACCCCGTATGACGCCACCCACCTCGGACACGCGGCCACCTACCTGACGTTCGACCTGGTGTACCGGCAGTGGCTCGACGCCGGCAACGACGTGCATTATGTGCAGAACGTCACCGACATCGATGACCCGCTGTTCGAGCGGGCCGCGCGTGACGGCATCGGCTGGCGTGAGCTCGGCGACCGCGAAACCCAGTTGTTCCGAGACGATATGGCCGCACTGCGGGTGCTGCCCCCGCGGGACTACATCGGGGCCACCGAGGCCATCGGCGAGGTCATCGAGCTGGTGGAGAAGATGCTGGCCTCGGGTGCGGCCTACGTCGTCGATGACCCCGAGTACCCGGATGTCTACTTCCGCGCCGACGCGGTAGCGCATTTCGGCTACGAGTCGGGGTACGACCGCGAGACCATGCTGGCGTTGTTCAGCGAACGGGGCGGTGACCCCGACCGCGCCGGCAAGGCGGACCCGCTGGATGCGCTGATGTGGCGTGCCGAACGTGATGGCGAACCGGCCTGGCCGTCACCGTTCGGGCCCGGCCGCCCCGGCTGGCACATCGAGTGCGCTGCGATTGCGTTGAGCCGCATCGGTTCCGATCTCGACATCCAGGGCGGCGGTAGCGACCTGATCTTCCCGCACCACGAGTTCTCGGCGGCTCACGCCGAGTCGGTGACGGGCGAGCGGCGTTTCGCCCGGCACTATGTGCATGCCGGGATGATCGGCTGGGACGGGCACAAGATGTCCAAGAGCCGCGGCAATCTGGTACTGGTGTCCCGGTTGCGTGCCGAGGGGGTGGACCCCGGCGCGATCCGCCTGGGACTGTTCGCCGGTCACTACCGCCAGGACCGGTTCTGGAGCCCGGAGGTGCTCGAGGAGGCCCAAGCGCGGCTTGCCCGGTGGCGGACCGCCACCACGCTGCCCGCGGGTCCGGATGCCGCCGACGCCATCAGTCGGCTGCGCCGCTACCTGGCAGACGACCTCGACACCCCGAAAGCGCTTGCGGCAGTTGATGCCTGGAGTGCAGATGCGATCTCCTACGGCGGCCATGACGCCGATGCGCCGCGGCTGATGTCGACGGCGATCGACGCGCTGCTCGGCGTGCTGCTCTAGTTCCCGTCGCAAACCCGGGTACGGTCAGTCGACTCGACCCGGGAGGACCGATGAAACGGCTCGCCATGCTCTGCGCCATCGTGTTACTGGTGGCCAGTTGCGCCACCGACACTGGTAGCTCGGAAACCACCTCGTCGTCGGCTCCGCCGGCCGGTCCGGCGGCGGTGAGCCCCGAACAGGCGCGCACGATCGCGAAAGACGCCTACGTCTACGGCTTTCCGCTGGTCGACAACTATCGGGTCCTGTATTCGTATTTCGTCGACGAGCAGGATCCCGAGTACAAGGGCGGCTGGAACCAGGTGCACAGCACCGCCCGGCTGTACACCCCACAGGACAAGGCGGTCCAGACGCCGAACTCCGATACCCCCTACTCGGCGTTGGGTGCCGACCTGCGCACCGAACCGCTGGTGCTCAGTGTGCCGCCGATCGAGCAGGATCGGTACTACTCACTGCAATTCGTTGACGGGTACACCTCCAACATCGCCTACGTCGGCAGCCGGACCACCGGCAACGCGGGCGGCAAGTACCTGCTGGCCGGTCCGAACTGGCAGGGCCAGACCCCCGAGGGGGTCAACGCCGTGATCCGTTCCGACACCGACCTGGCGTTGGTGCTCTACCGCACCCAGCTGCTGGGCCCCTCAGATCTGCCCAGCGTGGAGAAGATCCAAGCCGGCTATCAGGTGCAGCCGCTGTCGGCGTTCCTCAAGCAGCCACCGCCCGCACCGGCTCCAGCCATCGACTTCCTCCCGCCGCTGACCGCCGAGCAGCAGAAGACGTCGCCGCAGTTCTTCGAAACCCTGAACTTCGCCATGCGCTTCGCCCCGGGGCGGCCCGGTGAGCAGGATTTGCTCGCACGGTTCGCCACGCTGGGCATCGGGCCCGACGGTGATTTCGACGCCGACGAGCTGACACCTGAGCTGCGCACGGCGGTCGAGGCCGGGATGGCCGATGCCTGGACCGAGCTGAAGACATTCCAGAAAGAGCAGCTCGACACCGGCAAGGTTCGGTCGGCAGATCTGTTCGGCTCACCGGAACAGCTGGGGGACAACTATCTGTACCGGATGGCCGGCGCCGTCTTGGGGATCTACGGCAACTCCGCTGACGAGGCGCTCTACCCGACCACCGATGCCGATGCCGCCGGCGATCCGCTCACCGGAGCCACCAAGTACACCTACCGGTTCGCACCCAACGGTTTACCGCCGGTCAACGCCTTCTGGTCGCTGACCATGTACCAGCTGCCGGAGAACCAGTTGGTGGCCAACCCGATGCAGCGGTACCTGATCAACTCCACGATGCTGCCCAGCCTGGTCGCCGATCCGGACGGCGGTTACACGCTGTATCTGCAGCACGAGTCCCCGGGTGGGGGCAAGGAAGCGAACTGGCTGCCGGCGCCCGAGGGGCCGTTCCGACTGGTGTTACGGCTCTATTGGCCCAAGCCCGACGCTCTCAACGGCACCTGGAAGGCACCGCTGCCGGAGCCCGTCCTCTAGCCCGTCCTCTAGCCTCTGAACCCCGGCCCGCGGCGGCGCAGGTAGCGCTCGAACTCGGCGGCCAGCGCGTCGCCGTCGATCTTGCCGAGCGCCTCGTTCATGTCGACCTCGGCGTCGCCGCGCTGCTCCAGGGAGGCGACGTATTCGGCGATCTCCTCGTCGTCGGCGGTCATCTCGGTGACCGCCTCCTCCCACTCCTCGGCCTGGGTCGGCAGGTCCGCCAGCGGCACCTCGATGTCCAGGACGTCCTCCACCCGGCGCAGCAAGGCCACCGTGGCCTTGGGGTTCGGCGGCTGCGAGACATAGTGCGGCACGGCCGCCCAGAACGTCACAGCCGGGATACCGGCGTTGACGCAGGCGTCCTGGAACACGCCGGCGATACCGGTCGGGCCCTCGTAGCGGGTCTCCTCGAGGCCGAAGAACTTCGCCGATTCGGGGGAGTACGCCGCTCCGGACACCGGGACCGGGCGGGTGTGCGGCGTGTCGGCCAGCAACGCACCCAGGATGACGACGGTATCGACGTTGAGTTTGTCGGCGATGGCCAGCAGTTCGGCACAGAACGTGCGCCACCGCATGTTGGGTTCGACGCCGTGCATCAGCACGATGTCGCGGTCGCTGCCGGGCGGACGGCAATGCGAGATGCGCATCGAGGGCCAGGCCAGCTCGCGCGTCACCCCGTCGATCTGGCGGATCACCGGCCTGTTCACCTGGTAGTCGTAGTAGGACTCGTCGTCGATTTCGACGATTGTCTCCGCTTCCCAGATCGCGTCCAGGTGCTCCAACGCGTCACTGGCCGCGTCACCAGCGTCATTCCAGCCCTCGAACGCCGCGACAACGACGGTGTTGTTCAGCTTTGGCAGATCGGTTCTGCGCGGGTCCGGCCGGGTCACCAATCCAGCGTAAGGCCTGGGTGCCGCTCGAGTGTCAACAGGCACAGCCTGGCCACATCGACTGGCTGGACGTGTTCGGGTCGGCGACCAGACGCGGCCCGACGTCATCGAGCAGATCCACCGCGACTACTTCGCCAGCGGGTGCCGAGGCCGCACAGGCGAAATACGTTCAGCTGCAATCTGGTTAATGTCGGTGGCTACGATAGACCCGACAAGATCCGTGAGCTGTCGCACAAAGGCACCCGCAATCGCCGCGCGGGTCGGGGTCGCGGCACGGGATTGGTGTCCAGACGTCGATCACATGACGACGTAGACTCATCGAGGTCGAGAGGCGTTGCAACGGTTATCTGGGGGGCCGGGTCCCCCTCGTTATCCGCCACGCTCGGCAGAGTCAAGGACGCCTTCCGCTATGGAAGGAGCGCACGTGTTTGCCTTTGAGCCGAACATCCGGCCCGACTGCACCGACGAACTCACCGCAGTCCTACGCCAGCGGATCATGGTCATCGACGGCGCGATGGGCACGGCGATCCAGCGGGACCGGCCGGACGAGGACGGTTACCGCGGCGACCGGTTCAGGGAATGGCCGACCGCCCTTCAGGGCAACAACGACCTGCTCACGCTGACGCAGCCCCAGATCATCGAGGGCATCCACCGCGAGTACCTCGAAGCGGGCGCGGACATCCTGGAGACCAACACGTTCAACGCGAACGCGATCTCGCTCTCCGATTACGATATGCACGAGCTGGCCTACGAACTGAACTACGCAGGCGCCGCGCTGGCGCGCAAGGCCGCCGACGAGTTCAGCACCCCCGAGAAGCCGCGCTACGTCGCCGGCGCCATCGGACCCACGACGCGGACCGCATCGATCTCGCCGGACGTCAACGACCCCGGAGCCCGCAACGTCTCCTACGACCAGCTGGTCGCCGCCTACCTCGAAGCCGCCAACGGCCTGGTCGACGGCGGTGCCGACCTCCTCATCATCGAGACGATCTTCGACTCGCTGAACGCCAAGGCCGCGGTGTTCGCCATCGAGACGCTGTTCGAGGAGCGCGGCCGCCGCTGGCCCCTGATCATCTCGGGCACCATCACCGACGCTTCCGGGCGGACGCTGTCCGGTCAGGTCACCGAGGCGTTCTGGAACGCGATCCGGCATGCGAAACCACTCGCGGTCGGCCTCAACTGCGCCCTGGGCGCGCCGGAGATGAGGCCCTACATCGCCGAGGTGGCGCGCATCGCGGACACCTTCGTCTCCTGCTACCCGAACGCCGGCCTGCCCAACGCCTTCGGCGAGTACGACGAGTCCCCGGAGGCTCAGGCCACCTACATCGCCGATTTCGCCGAGGCCGGCCTGGTCAACCTGGTCGGTGGGTGCTGCGGAACGACGCCGGAGCACATCGCCGAGATCGCGAAGGTCGTTGACGGCAAGCCGCAGCGTGAGGTGCCGGAGATTCCGGTGGCCACCCGGCTCTCCGGTCTGGAGCCGCTCAACATCACCGACGACTCCCTGTTCGTGAACATCGGTGAGCGCACCAACATCACCGGCTCCGCCCGGTTCCGCAACCTGATCAAGGCCGAGGACTACGACACCGCCCTGTCGGTGGCCCTCCAGCAGGTGGAGGTCGGTGCCCAAGTCATCGACATCAACATGGACGAGGGCATGATCGACGGCGTCGCCGCGATGGACCGGTTCACCAAGCTGATCGCGGCCGAGCCGGACATCAGCCGCGTCCCGGTGATGATCGACTCCTCCAAGTGGGAGGTCATCGAGGCGGGCCTGAAGAACGTGCAGGGCAAGCCGATCGTCAACTCGATCTCCATGAAGGAGGGCGAGGAGAAGTTCATCCGCGAGGCCCGGCTGTGCCGCAAGTATGGCGCCGCCGTCGTGGTGATGGCCTTCGACGAGCAGGGCCAGGCCGACAACCTGGAGCGCCGCAAGGAGATCTGCGGGCGCGCCTACCGGATCCTGACCGAAGAGGTCGGCTTCCCGGCCGAGGACATCATCTTCGACCCGAACTGCTTCGCGCTGGCAACCGGTATCGAAGAGCACGCGACCTACGGGATCGACTTCATCGAGGCCTGCGCGTGGATCAAGGAGAACCTTCCCGGGGTACACATCTCCGGCGGTATCTCGAACGTGTCGTTCTCATTCCGGGGCAACAACCCGGTGCGCGAGGCGATTCACGCGGTGTTCCTGTTCCACGCCATCAAGGCCGGCCTGGACATGGGCATCGTCAACGCGGGCGCGCTGGTGCCGTATGACTCGATCGACCCCGAGCTGCGGGACCGCATCGAGGACGTCGTGCTGAACCGGCGTGAGGATGCGGCCGAGCGGCTGCTGGAGATCGCGGAACGGTTCAACAAGTCGGAGAAAACGGAGGACCCCAAGGCAGCGGAGTGGCGATCTCTGCCGGTCCGCGAGCGCATCACCCACGCCCTGGTCAAGGGCATCGACGCCAACGTCGATGCCGACACCGAGGAATTGCGGGCCGAGATCGCCGCCGCCGGAGGGCGGCCGATCGAGGTGATCGAGGGCCCGCTGATGGACGGTATGAATGTTGTCGGCGACCTCTTCGGCGCAGGCAAGATGTTCCTGCCCCAGGTCGTGAAGTCGGCCCGGGTGATGAAGAAGGCCGTGGCGTACCTGCTGCCGTACATCGAGGCGGAGAAAGAGCAGACCGGCGCTACTCAAGCGAAGGACACCAACGGCACCATCATCATGGCGACCGTGAAGGGCGACGTCCACGACATCGGCAAGAACATCGTCGGGGTCGTCCTGCAGTGCAACAACTACGAGGTCATCGACCTCGGTGTGATGGTGCCCGCCCAGAAGATCCTGGACGCCGCCAAGGAGCACGACGCCGACATCATCGGGTTGTCCGGCCTGATCACCCCGTCGCTGGACGAGATGGTGAACTTCGCCGTCGAGATGGAGCGTCAAGGGCTGGAGATCCCGCTGCTGATCGGTGGCGCGACCACCTCGCGCGCCCACACGGCGGTGAAGGTGGCTCCGCGTCGGAGCGGTCCGGTGGTCTGGGTCAAGGACGCCTCCCGCTCGGTGCCGGTCGCCGCGGCACTGCTGGACGACAAGCAGCGGCCGGCGCTGCTGGAGGCCACCGAGAAGGATTACGCATCTCTTCGCGAACGGCACGCCCAGAAGAACGAGCGGCCGATGCTGACGCTGGAGAAGGCCCGGGCGAACCGGACGCCTATCGACTGGGACGGCTACACGCCGCCGACGCCCGCACAGGGGCTCGGCGTGCGGGAATTCCTGGACTACGACGTCGCCGAGCTGCGCGAGTACATCGACTGGCAGCCCTTCTTCAATGCCTGGGAGATGAAGGGCCGCTTCCCTGACATCCTCAACAACCCGGTCTCGGGCGAGACCGCCCGCAAGCTGTACGAGGACGCTCAGGAGATGCTCGACACCCTGATCAAGGAGAAGTGGCTCACGGCCAACGGGGTGATCGGCTTCTTCCCGGCCAACGCCGTCACCGGCGGTGATGACATCGAGGTCTACACCGACGAGACCCGTACCGCGGTGCTGACCACGTTGCACAACTTGCGCCAGCAGGGCGAGCACCGGGACGGCATCCCCAACCGGTCACTAAGTGACTTCGTCGCCCCCAAAGAAACGGGTCTCCGGGATTACATCGGCGCCTTCGCCGTCACCGCGGGGCTCGGCAGCGCTGACAAGATCGCCGAGTTCAAAGCCGCCAACGACGACTACAGCGCGATCCTGCTCGAGTCGCTCGCCGACCGGCTGGCCGAGGCGTTCGCCGAACGGATGCACCAACGGGTCCGCAAGGAGTTCTGGGGCTACCAACCCGACGAGCAGCTCGACAACGAGGCGCTCATCGGGGAGAAGTACTCAGGTATCCGCCCAGCGCCGGGCTACCCGGCCTGCCCGGAGCACACCGAGAAGACGACACTCTGGGAGCTGATGGACGTCAAGGAGCGCACCGGCATCGAGCTGACCGAGTCGATGGCGATGTGGCCCGGTGCCGCCGTCAGCGGCTTTTACTTCTCGCACCCGCAGTCGCAGTACTTCGTGGTCGGCCGACTGGCCCAGGACCAGGTCGCCGACTACGCGAGACGCAAGGGCTGGACCCTGCAGGAGGCCGAGCGCTGGCTCGCCCCCAACCTCGGCTACAACCCGGAGGACTGAGCGCGTCGCATCGGCAGCGACGATTTCGGCCTCACCGTGGCGCGATGAGATAATGGACGTCATGCGTGCGGTGCTCTGGGACATGGATGGAACCCTCGTCGATTCCGAAAAGCTGTGGGATATCTCGATGCATGCGCTGTATGCGCGCATGGGCGGGGTGTTGACCCCGGAGGTTCGGCTGGCGACTGTCGGCGGGTCCGCCGAGGGTGTGATGCAGATCGTGTACGACGATCTCGGGCTGGATCACGACGAGGCGGCCATGACCGAATCGATGGACTGGCTGCACACCTACACCGGCGAACTGTTCGCCAAGGGCCTGCCGTGGCGCGACGGCGCCCACGAACTGCTGGAAGAGCTACTGGCGGCCGGGGTGCCGATGGCCCTGGTCACCAACACCCGTCGCGATCTGGCCGAGCAGGCACTCAACAGCATTGGCCGACAGTATTTCTCGGTCACCGTGTGCGGTGACGAGGTGCCGCACGGCAAGCCGGCGCCGGATCCCTACCGGCGTGCCGCGGAGCTTCTTCACCTCGACCCGGTGCAGTGCCTGGCGGTCGAGGATTCGGTGACCGGAACGCTGTCCGCGGAATCAGCAGGCTGCCCGGTGCTGGTGGTACCGAACGATGTCGAGGTCCCGACCGGTCCGCTGCGCCGCCATGTCCCTTCGCTGAAATCCCTGCACCTGGACGATCTGCGGGCCGTGCATGCCGAACTGGTGCCGCAGCGCGGCGACCGCTCGGCCTGATTGCGGCCCGATCGGGGCTTCGATTAACCCCTCTTCGCGGTTTTACTGTGCCATCGTGGTGGGAACACGTCACGCAGCGCTGCGAAAGAAGGACGTCTTATGGCCGGTCAGGGTCCCGTCGACAACACTCCGTCGGCCATCACCGATGAAGACTTCTCGTCCGGTAAAACCGCCATCCGAATAGCATCGGTCGCCGCCCTCGGTGGCCTGCTGTTCGGTTACGACAGCGCCGTCATCAATGGTGCGGTGGACTCCATCCAGGAAGACTTCGGGATCGGAAACACCGAACTGGGCTTTGCCGTCGCCTCGGCGCTACTCGGCGCGGCTGCCGGTGCCATGACCGCAGGCCGGATCGCCGACAAAATCGGCCGTATCGCCGTGATGAAAATCGCTGCCGTGCTGTTTCTGATCAGTGCATTCGGCACCGGCTTCGCCCACGAAATCTGGGCCGTCGTGCTGTTCCGGATCGTCGGCGGTATCGGCGTCGGTGTGGCCTCGGTGATCGCACCCGCCTATATCGCCGAGACGTCGCCACCGTCCATCCGCGGCCGGCTCGGGTCGCTGCAGCAGCTTGCCATCGTGTCTGGCATCTTCTTGTCCTTCGTCATCAACTGGCTGCTGCAGTGGGGGGCAGGCGGACCCAACGAACCGCTGTGGGCGGGGCTGGACGCCTGGCGCTGGATGTTCCTGGCGATGGCGCTGCCCGCAGTGCTGTACGGAGCGTTGGCCTTCACGATTCCGGAGTCGCCGCGCTATCTCGTTGCCAGCCACAAGATCCCGGAGGCCCGCCGCGTACTGAGCACGCTGCTGGGGCAGAAGAACCTGGAGATCACCATCAGCCGCATCCGGGAGACCCTGGAGCGTGAGGACAAACCGTCGTGGCGCGACCTCCGCAGGCCGGGCAAGGGGTTCTTCGGTCTCTACGGCATCGTCTGGGTGGGGCTCGGACTGTCGATCTTCCAGCAGTTCGTCGGCATCAACGTGATCTTCTACTACTCCAACGTGCTGTGGCAGGCGGTCGGTTTCAGCGCCGACGAATCCGCGATCTACACCGTCATCACCTCGGTGATCAACGTGCTGACCACGCTGATCGCCATCGCCTTGATCGACAAGATCGGCCGCAAGCCGCTGCTGCTGATCGGCTCCACCGGCATGGCGGTGACGCTGATCACCATGTCGGTGATCTTCGCCAACGCGACGCTCGACGCCGAGGGCAACCCGAGCCTGTCCGGCGCCTCCGGAGTGATCGCGCTGGTCGCGGCGAACCTGTTCGTGGTCGCGTTCGGCATGTCCTGGGGTCCGGTGGTGTGGGTCCTGCTCGGTGAGATGTTCCCCAACCGCATCCGCGCCGCGGCGCTGGGCCTGGCCGCTGCCGGTCAGTGGGCGGCCAACTGGCTGATCACCGTGACGTTCCCGGGACTGCGCGAGCACCTGGGCCTGGCCTACGGCTTCTATGGACTGTGCGCGCTGCTGTCGGGGATCTTCGTGTGGAAATGGGTCATGGAGACCAAGGGTGTGTCGCTGGAGGACATGCACGGCTCGATCATGAAGTCCGAGGACAAAACGGCCCCTGCCTGATCCCGTTTCACCGGCGGTGAGCCGCGCATGAAAGAATCGCAGGTCGTGAAGACCTTCGAGGAGTTGTTCGCCGAACTGGGCGAACGCGCACGCACCAGGCCGGCGGGCAGCGGCACCGTCGCTGCGCTCGATGCCGGCGTGCACACCATCGGTAAGAAGATCCTCGAAGAGGCCGGCGAGGTGTGGCTGGCGGCTGAGCACGAGTCCGATGACGCACTGGCCGGGGAGCTGAGTCAGCTGCTGTACTGGGCTCAGGTGCTGATGGTGGCGCGCGGGCTCACCCTCGACGACGTGTACGGAAAACTGTGAGCACCATGCTGCGGGTGGCTGTGCCCAACAAGGGTGCGCTCAGTGAATCGGCCGCCGAGATCCTCGCCGAGGCCGGGTACCGGCGCCGCACGGACCCCAAGGACCTGACGGTCATCGATCCCGCCAACAACGTCGAGTTCTTCTTCCTGCGCCCCAAGGACATCGCGATCTACGTGGGCTCGGGACAGTTGGACTTCGGGATCACCGGCCGGGATCTTGCGCGCGAGTCCGATGCGCCGGTGCAGGAACGGTTGTCATTGGGCTTCGGCTCGTCGACGTTCCGCTACGCCGCCCCGGCAGGTGCCCAGTGGTCGGTAGCCGATCTGGCCGGCAAGCGGATCGCCACGGCGTACCCGAACCTGGTGCGGAAAGACCTGTCCAGCAAGGGAATCGACGCCACCGTGATCCGGCTCGATGGTGCGGTGGAGATCTCGATCCAGCTGGGGGTGGCCGACGCCATCGCTGACGTGGTGGGTTCGGGCCGCACTCTGCGACAGCATGACCTGGCAGCGTTCGGAGAACCGCTGTGCGACTCCGAAGCGGTGCTCATCGAGCGGGCCGGCCCGGAATCAGATCCGGCCCGTGACCAACTCGCCGCGCGGGTGCAGGGTGTGGTGTTCGGCCAGCAGTACCTGATGCTCGACTACGACTGCCCCCGGGCGGTGCTGGAGGAGGCCACCGCGGTGACCCCCGGTCTGGAGTCGCCGACCATCGCGCCGCTGGCCGATCCGGACTGGGTCGCAGTGCGCGCCCTGGTGCCGCGCCGGGATGTCAACGCCCGCATGGATGAGCTGGCCGCCATCGGAGCCAAAGCTATTTTGGCCTCTGACATCAGGTTCTGTCGCTTCTGATCAGCAGGTGCACCACCTCCCAGCGTGTTAGCGTCCCGGTGTCGCTGTCACTGCCAGGAGGCACCCATGACGCAAGCCCTCGTGATCCTGCTTGCCCTGTTGATCGGCGTCGTCGCCGGTCTCCGGGCGCTCACTCCACCTGCGGCGGTGGCATGGGGAGGGTTGCTCGGCTGGATCAACCTGGATGGGACGTGGGCGCAGTGGGTGGCGCACCCGATCACCGTCGCGATCTTCACCATCCTGCTGATCGGTGAACTGATCACCGACCAACTCCCGAAAACCCCGAGTCGCAAGGTGCCCCCGCAGTTCGCCGCCCGGCTGATCAGCGGCGGGTTCGCCGGCGCGGTGATCGGAACGGCATGGGGACATCCGTGGACGTGTCTGGGTGCGGGTCTTGTCGGTGCGGTGCTGGGCACCCTCGGCGGTGCGCAAGCGCGTGGTTGGCTGGCCACGAAGGTCGGCAAGGACTTTCCCGCGGCCCTGACCGAGGACGTCATCGCCGTTGTCGGCGGGTTCGCCGTCGTCGCGCTAGCATCGGCGTTGTGAGCAACCGCGGCATGGCTGAAAAACCGGATACCTCAACCCATTTCGACGCCATCATCGTCGGCGCCGGGCAGGCCGGGCCGCCGCTGGCGGGCCGGCTGACCGCAGCGGGGCAGACGGTCGCGGTGATCGAACGCAAGCTTGTCGGCGGCACGTGCGTGAACTACGGGTGTATCCCCACCAAGACCCTGGTGGCCAGTGCACATGCGGCGCACGTCGCTCGCCGCAGTGCCGACTACGGGATCGGCACCGGCGAGGTCACCGTGGACATGGCAAAGGTGAAGGCCCGCAAGGACGGCATCGTCGAAGGTGACCGCAAGGGCGTCGAGAGCTGGCTGGAGGGAATGGACGGCTGCACCTTGATACGCGGCCACGCCAAGTTCACCGGCCCGCACTCGCTGTCGATCGACGGCGGTTCCGAGATCACCGCCGACCGGATCTTCCTCAACGTCGGCGGTCGCGCCGTGGCCCCGCCGATCCCCGGGCTTTCCGATGTCGACTACCTGACCAATGTCGGTGTCCTCGAACTCGGTTCGGTACCAGAGCATCTGGTGATCATCGGTGGTAGCTACATCGGCCTGGAATTCGCGCAGATGTACCGCCGGTTCGGCGCAGAGGTCACCGTCGTCGAGCGCGGATCGCGGTTGGCGTCCCGTGAGGACGACGACGTATGCGCCGCCATCAAAGAGATCCTGGAGAACGACGGAATCACAATACATCTGGACGCCAACGACATTCGGGTGTCCAAAGATGGTGAGGGAATCGCGGTGCATACCAGTGCCGATGGCCCCACGGTGACCGGCTCACACCTGCTGGTGGCTGTCGGGCGCCAGCCCAACACCGACGAGCTCGGCCTCGAGACCGCCGGGGTGGCGACCGACAAGCGGGGCTACGTGGTGGTTGATGACCAGTTGCGTACCAACGTCGAGCACATCTGGGCAATGGGGGACTGCAACGGCAGGGGTGCGTTCACCCACACCTCGTACAACGACTTCGAGATCGTGGCGGCCAACCTGCTCGACGACGAGCCGCGCAAGGTCAGCGACCGGATTCCCACCTATGCGCTCTACATCGACCCGCCACTGGGGCGCGCGGGTATGACCGTGGCCCAGGTGCGCGAATCGGGCCGAAAAGCGTTGGTAGGCAAGCGACCGATGACCCGGGTGGGCCGGGCGGTGGAGAAGGGTGAGACCCAGGGATTCATGAAGGTGGTGGTTGACGCCGACACCCACGAGATCCTGGGCGCGGCGATCCTCGGGGTCGGCGGCGACGAGGTGATCCACGGCATCCTCGACACCATGTCGGCCAAGGCGCCTTATACGACACTGACTCACACGGTGCACATCCACCCGACGGTCAGCGAGTTGGTGCCGACGATGCTCGAAGAGATGAAACCGCTCCAATAAGCGCCCGCGCCAACCTCTCAGCTGCTCTGTAGCTGGGCGGCGATTGCCTCGGTGTCGAGCAAGGAGAAGACCTCGGCGATTTTGGCGGCCCGGAAGCGGTAGAAGACGTGCTCTGCGAACGTGATCGCCGATCCCGTAGGGCTCCAGCCCAGGAATTCGCGCTCCGGGGTGCAGTGGAAGAGCAGCCGGCATCCGACAGTGGCGTCGTCGGCCACCAGCAGGGTCGCGGTGAACTGCAGGTCCGGAATGGTGTCGACGTCGTGCTGCAGCATCGACCGGTAGCCGACCAGCCCGATCCGCTGTCCGTTGTAATGCACGTCATCGCAGACGAACTCGCCGAGGTCGTCCCATCGCCGGTCGTTGAGGCAGTCCAGATAGCGGCCGTACACGGTGGGCAATGTCGTCGTCATGATGGCAATTCTGCTGCAGGGCGCTGGTGCTCAGCGACGCTGCACCAGCAGGGTCTGCGCGCAGGTGCCGATGAACCCGTCTCGGTCGAAGACGTCGGCGGTGGTCACGCCGATCCCGTCCGGGCCGATGGAGCCGCGGGCACGCAGCGCGAAATCGTCGCCGGCGGGCAATCGGTGCAGGTGCACCACGGTGTCGGTGTTCATGAACAGGTACTGCTGGGGGTCCAGCGCCGAACCGACTCCGTTGGCCGAATCCACCACCATCGCCAGCCGTTGCAGCGCCGTGGTCGGCTCGTCGTCCACCAGGGGAACCTCGGGCGTCAGCCAGAACACCCGAGAGCCCGACGGATCGTCGTGCTGTGGGCGGAAGTCCACACTGTCGAGATAGCCGCCGACATTCCACCATTGGTCGGGTAGCGCCGCGGCGGGTCCCTCGACCAGCGGCGGGTAGCGGTCACCGGCGGCATCCCCGGTGTCGCTGGTGGCCAGCGCCCACGCGCTCACCCGGGCCACCGGGCGTGCCCCGCCTACCGGCGTCATCTCGGAATTCAGCAGGCAGATGCGCTTGCCGGGCCGCTCCACCCAGGCACGCACCGTCAGCGGTGCCACCGGAATGGCGCCCAGGATGTCGAGCGCCAGCCGGCCGATCCGCAGCGGCGAGCCGGTCAGCTGTTCCTCGATCGCCTTCGTCAGCAGCGCCAGCGGCGGCGAGCCGTGCTGGATGTCAGGTGTCCAGTTGCTGCGGGTCAGGTCGGTGGATTCGAAGATCTGCTGATCGCCTGGCCGGCGTCGGTAATAACAATCCGTCACGCTGCCGACCCTGCCGGATGCTCCGGCCAGCCGGGGTAGGGGGGTGGGGTGCCGCCGAATTCCGGGCACAGGGCTTGATGTGCGCACCAGTCACACAGTCGCGACCGCCGCGGCCGGAAGTCACCGGTCACCCCGGCGGTCTGGATGGCACGCCAGATCGCAGACAGGGTCTTCTCGAAGCGCCGCAGCTCGTCGAGTTCAGGGGAGTAGTCCAGCAGTTGACCGTCGGCAAGGTAGATCAGCCGCAGCCGCGCCGGGAGTACCCCGCGGGAGCGCAGCAACGCCACGGCATAGAACTTCATCTGGAACATCGCCTTGAACTCCGCTTGCTCTCGCGCCGCGGGCGGTGCCTTGCCGGTCTTGTAGTCCACCACCCGCACCTCACCGGTGGCTGCGACGTCGATGCGGTCGACGAACCCGCGCAACAGGGTGCCGTCGGTGAGCTCCACCTCGACGCGCTGCTCGCAGCTCTGCGGATCGAACCGGGTGGGGTCCTCCAGCCGGTAGTACCCCGACAGCAGTTTGGCCGCCTCGGCCAGCAGCTGATCGCGTTGGTCCGCAGCGATCTGCTCGGCCAGGCCGGGATCCTCTGCAACCACCTGCTCCCACGCCGGGGTGAGCAGTCCCAGCGCGGTGTCCCGGTCCCGCTCGTCGGCGGGCAGGCTGTAGAGCTGCTCCAGCGCCGCGTGTACCACCGAGCCACGCAGCTGCGCCGTCGACGTCGGTTCCGGCAGCCGGTCGATCGCCCGGAACCGGTACAGCAACGGGCACTGCTTGAAATCGGCGGCCCGAGACGGAGACAGCGCCGGCCTGGAAGCAGCGCGCAGGACCACCCGTTCGGGGTTCTGCGTCGCGGACTCGGCCATACTGGGCAGCTTATGCACGCACTAGGACAAATTTGGCAGGGAGATTCGCTGTGTCGTTAACCGGACCCTTCACCGTGGGTGACCGCGTGCAGCTCACCGACGCCAAGGGCAGGCATTACACGATGGTGCTGGCGCCCGGCGCCGAGTTCCACACCCATCGGGGCGCGATCACCCACGATTCGGTGATCGGCGTTCCCGAGGGCAGCGTGGTGAAATCCACCAACGGAGACCCATTCCTGGTGCTGCGGCCGCTGCTCATCGACTACGTGCTGTCCATGCCGCGCGGCGCTCAGGTCATCTACCCCAAGGACGCCGCCCAGATCGTGCACGAGGGCGACATCTTCCCCGGGGCCAAGGTGCTCGAGGCCGGTGCCGGATCGGGTGCGCTCACCTGCTCGCTGTTGCGTGCCGTCGGCCCCACCGGGCGGGTCACGTCGTATGAGGTGCGCGACGACCACGCCGTGCACGCCGAACGCAACGTGACGACCTTCTTCGGCGAACGTCCGGCCAACTGGGACATGGTGATCGCCGATCTCGCCGAGTACTCGGGCCCGGAGGTCGACCGCGTGGTCCTCGACATGCTCGCACCATGGGAGGTGCTGCACGCCGTCTCGGAAGCCCTGGTGCCCGGCGGTGTGCTGATGATCTACGTCGCCACCGTGACGCAGCTGTCCAAGACGGTCGAGGCGCTGCGCGAGCAGCAGTGCTGGACCGAGCCGCGATCCTGGGAGACGCTGCAGCGCGGCTGGAACGTCGTCGGACTGGCTGTTCGCCCACAGCACAACATGCGTGGACACACCGCGTTTCTGATCTCGGCCCGCCGGCTGGCGCCGGGCACCATCACGCCGACGCCGCTGAAGCGACGCAAACAGCAGGTCTGAGCGGGGTCAGTCGTCGCTGCGGGACAGGCCGCGACGGACCGAGAGCAGTTCGATCTCCGGGCGGGCTGCCACCAACCGTTCGGCGGCGTCCAGGATGTCGACCACATGCGCGCGTTCTCCGGCGACCGCGGCCATACCGATGCCCGCGCGACGGTGCAGGTCGGCAGATCCCGTCTCCGCGGCCGAGACGGTGAATCGGCGGCGCAACTCGGCGACGATGGGGCGCACCACCGAGCGCTTCTCCTTGAGCGAGTGCACGTCACCGAGCAGGATGTCGAACTCCAGCCAGCCGATCCACATGCCGTCCGCACTCACCCGCCGAACTCCAGGAGCAGGTCCGCGGTCTCCCGAGACAGCTGCCAGCCCTGGCCCAGCGGTTTGAACTCCATGGGGTAGGTGAACGGCGCAGCGGCGGGGTCAGCGGGGGTGATCGTCACGGTGGCCACCAGGTACCCGCGCTGTTCCGACCAGGCGATGTCGGTGACGGCAAAGGTCAGCGGAGCCTGCTTGTTGTCGCGCAGCGCGACGACGAGACCGTCGAGGGCTTTTGCGTCCGCCGCGGTGGCGCCTTCGACGAGGGTGAGCTTGTTGTTGCCGGGAACTGCCGGATCGGTCAGCCGTGTCAGCACGTCGATCAGCGCCGACGGCTGCGGCAGGTCGGCAGGCTGTGATGGCGCCGGTGACACGACGGGCGGTGGGGGCGACGGGGCCGGAGGTGCCTCGCTGCTGCACCCTGACAGCCCAAAAGACCCTGACAGCCCGAACGCCGCCACGAGGATCGTGGCGGCGTTGCGGACTGTAGTGCGGATCTGGGTCAGCCCAGCGAGGAGAGGAACGCCATCGCGGTGCCCTTCTGGACCACCCAGCCCGTGGGGCTCGGGGCGGCGATGAAGGTGAGCGGCCGGCTGGTGGAAACGCCGTTCGCGGCGGTGGCCGTGACGTTCGCGGTGGCTACCGGGCCGTTCTGATCGATGTCGATGACGTTGAACGCCACCGGGAAGTAGCCCTTGGCCTGCGCGTTGCGGTAAGCCCGGTCAGCGAGGATCTGCTCACCCCGGCCCAGTCCGCCCTCGACATAGGGGCTGAACGAACCGCTGGTGAGCGCGCTGAGCGTCTGGGTGAGTGCACCCTGCAGCTGCGGCGCCGGAGCGGCCGGCATCGGGATTTCCCAGGAGACCGGCTGGATGGCCGTTGACGCTGCGGGAGCTGACGCGGTGGATGCAATGGAAGTCACACCTGCCGTCGCAGCGCCGATGACGGCGACCGCACCGGCAGCGGTTGCCACACCGGTGGCGAGGGATTTCAGGTTCACGGCTGTCCTTTCAAGTCGGCGCGCCTCTGTTGAAGAGGCTAACAGTGTGCTGGTGTGATGAATTCCGACACCGCACACAAAGTCTGAATCGCCGGTAGCGTTGAAGTTGTTACCGCACCAACTTTCGGTGCGGGAGAAGGAGCGCATTATGAGTGAGTCAGAGCGTTCGGGGGCGAACCCGCAGGGCTTTTCCAGCGAAGATGCAGCAGAGCTGGAGGCACTGCGCCGCGAGGCGGCAATATTGCGTGAACAGCTCGAGTCTTCACCGGGCGGTGCCGGCGGTGCGCGAACCGCCCGCGACGTACATCAGCTCGAAGCCCGGATCGACTCGCTGGCGGCGCGAAACTCCAAGCTGATGGAAACTCTCAAAGAGGCCCGCCAGCAACTTCTGGCGTTGCGCGAAGAAGTTGACCGGCTGGGTCAGCCGCCAAGCGGCTACGGCGTCCTGCTGGACACCCATGACGACGACACCGTCGACGTGTTCACCTCGGGCCGCAAGATGCGCCTGACGGCTTCTCCCAATATCGACGTCAAGTCGCTCAAGCAGGGTCAGACGGTACGCCTCAACGAGGCGCTCACCGTGGTCGAGGCCGGCAACTTCGAAGCGGTCGGCGAGATCTGCACCTTGCGCGAGATCCTGGCCGACGGTCACCGCGCTCTGGTGGTGGGCCATGCCGACGAGGAACGCATCGTCTGGCTCGCCGAGCCCCTGGTGGCGGCCGCGCATCTGCCCGTCGACCTCGTCGCCGAGATGGAGGACGAGTGGCGGCCGCGCAAGCTGCGCCCCGGTGACTCGCTGCTGGTCGACACCAAGGCCGGGTACGCCTTCGAGCGCATCCCCAAGGCCGAGGTCGAGGACCTGGTGCTCGAAGAGGTGCCCGATGTCAGCTACGAGGACATCGGTGGCCTGACCCGGCAGATCGAGCAGATCCGCGACGCGGTGGAACTGCCGTTCCTGCACAAGGATCTCTACCGGGAGTACGCGCTGCGGCCGCCGAAGGGTGTGCTGCTCTACGGGCCTCCCGGGTGCGGTAAGACGCTGATCGCGAAGGCTGTGGCGAACTCACTGGCCAAGAAGATGGCGGAGCTGCGCGGCGAGGACTCCCGTGAGGCCAAGTCGTACTTCCTCAACATCAAGGGCCCCGAGCTGCTGAACAAGTTCGTCGGTGAGACCGAGCGGCACATCCGCCTGATCTTCCAGCGGGCCCGTGAGAAGGCATCCGAGGGCACCCCGGTGATCGTGTTCTTCGACGAGATGGACTCCATCTTCCGGACCCGCGGCACCGGCGTGAGCTCCGATGTGGAGACCACGGTCGTCCCGCAGTTGCTCTCGGAGATCGACGGTGTCGAGGGCCTCGAGAACGTCATCGTGATCGGCGCCTCCAACCGTGAGGACATGATCGATCCGGCGATCCTGCGGCCCGGCCGCCTGGACGTCAAGATCAAGATCGAGCGGCCGGACGCCGAGTCGGCGCAGGACATCTTCAGCAAGTACCTGACCGACGAATTGCCGGTCAACGAAGACGATCTCAGGGAGTTCGGCGGCGATCGGTCGCTGACCATCAAGGCGATGATCGAGAAGGTCGTCGACCGGATGTACGCCGAGATCGACGACAACCGGTTCCTGGAGGTCACCTACGCCAATGGTGACAAGGAAGTCATGTACTTCAAGGACTTCAACTCCGGCGCCATGATCCAGAATGTCGTCGACCGCGCCAAGAAGAACGCGATCAAGGCGGTTCTGGAGTCCGGGCAGAGGGGTCTGCGGATCCAGCATCTGCTGGACTCGATCGTCGACGAGTTCGCCGAGAACGAGGACCTGCCCAACACCACCAATCCGGATGACTGGGCAAGGATCTCGGGCAAGAAGGGCGAGCGGATCGTCTACATCCGCACGCTGGTCACCGGCAAGAGTTCGTCGGCCAGCCGCGCTATCGACACCGAGTCCAACTTGGGCCAGTACCTGTAGCAGTCAGTCCCTGCGCGAGCAGACACAAAATCGCCCTTTTCGCTCGCGGAAAGGGCGATTTTGCGTCTGCTCACCCCGTGGTCGTGTCGCCCTGAGTTGCATCGACCACGTGATCGCACATCAGGTCGTACATGCCACGGGTCACCTCGACGTCGTCGCTCATGATGTTGTAACCGTGGTCGACGGCCGGGACTTCGTGATAGGTCACCGATGCGCCGGCCGCGCTCAGTTTGTCCGCGTACCGCGCCGCCTCGGCCCGCAGTCGGTCGTATTCCGCGGACACGATCAGCGCGGGTGCGATGCCGTGCAAGCCGTCGCCGTTGGTGCCCCACGCCGGGGAGGCCAAGCGGTCGCGGCGCTGCGCCGGATCCGGAATGTAAGCGGTGTCGAACACCTCGCCCATCCAGGGGCGGAGGACCGCGGATTTGCCTTGCGGGCTGGGCTTGTCGGCGGTTCTCGTCACGAGATCAAGTGGGGCGTAATGCAATACCTGCAGCGAGATCGAGGGCGTGCCCAGTTCCAGCGCCAACCGGGCGGCAGCGGCCGAGAGGTTTCCGCCCGCACTCTGACCACCGACGCACAGTCGGGTGGGCGCCAACACGTAGTCGATGTTGACCACCACGACGTCGGCGTGGGCCGCGAGGTAACGGCACCAGGGATCGTCCTGCTCGCGATGGCCGACGACGAATCCTCCGCCGTGGACGTTGACATACACCGCGGGACGACGGCCTCGGTGCTCGGCTGGGTGTACACGGTGGCCGCGGTGTTTCCCGGGATGTCGGGGAACCGCACGGCGGGCTTGGGCGCCGGATTGATGGTCGCGGCGAAGAGGCGTGCGATGTCGTCGGCTATCCAGGGCGTGGCCAGAACGGACACCTACAGGCTCCTAGTCTCGAGGACGGTTCGGCATGCCTCAGAGGGTACTCAGACCGCAGAGCAGGTGGGCTCGTGAATCATCCCGGTTCAGGAGGCGCGTTTGTTGGCGGCGATCGCTCGTTCCACCAGCGCCGACTCCGCCAGGATCGACGGATGGGCCAGCGTATGCACCACGGAGGTGAACACGTCGGAGATCGACTGATCGACGAGGGTGGCCTGGAGTACTTGGTCCATGGCCCATCTGTGGTGGGCGACGTCCTCGGGTAGTTCGGTGCCGTGCAGGGCGTCCTGCCGAGCGGTGTCGGCTTCGGTCGACAGGGTCCACGCGGCGTCGGTCACGACCGCCTGCAGGTCGAAGAATGAGGTCGCCGGCCGGTTGAGCGGCGGGGTGGCGACCAGATAGTCGGATAGGCAGCTCGCGTGCAGGGCGGCCGACGAGATGCCTTGGCCGTGAACCGGGTTGAACGAGGCCACCGCGTCTCCGACGCTGACGAGACGGGCGGGGAACCGCGCGAGTCCGGTGAAGTCCCGGCGGCGGCTGTCAGCTTGCCGGTATGTCTGGACCTCGCAGGTCGGGGGCCCGCTGACGGCGTGTCTGAAGATGGGGGGCAGCTTCGCGCACGTCTCACGAAAACCTTCGATCGAGGCGGGCGGCCGATCAGGCTCATACGAATAAAGGAGCACGAGCCATTGGTCACCTTCGACTGCGAGAACCAGGGCGTCTGGCTTCGACGGCCCGGCCAGCCGCCAGAACGACAACGCGACTGGTAGTTCGGCGGCGCCCGGTGGCCGTTCGAACAACGCGGTCGCGTAGTTGATGTTGGTTGGGAGCCGTTGCAGTTTCGGACGCTGAAAGCCGGCCTCTTCGACCCAGCGCGATACCTTGCTGGACCTTCCCATGGCGTCCACGACGAAATCGACGTCGATCGCCTTCTCTTGTTGCTCTTCCACGTACCGCACGGCGCGCACCGCACCGTCATCGAACTCGAGACCTGTTGCCTGAGCGGTCACGACTGACACGTTGGGAAGCGCCAGCACACGGCTGCGGATCCGCGATTCCAGAAACGGTCTTGTGCCCGTCAGGAGGGACGTATTGCGTTGGGGCACTTGTTGTCGACCGCCCAGATAGACGGCCTGTTGGTCAGGCCGGGCGAGCACGCCGCCGCGGTCCTGCGCTTCGCGGGTGAAGCCGGGTAGCCATCGCTCGATCTGCGCGAGGCCACCCGGCAGCAGGACATGCGCCTGCCGACCTTGCGGAACTCCTTGCCGTAGATTGTCTTCGGAGTCCACTGCATCGCGTTCGATGATCAGCACCCTGGATGCGTGGTCAGCCAGCACCCGGGCGGCCAGCAGACCGGCGATGCTGCCACCCAACACGCACGCCGTATCGAACAGCACCGGGGTGCGTACTGGCGGATCAGTGCGACTCAGACGGTCGAACAGGGCACGGGGAGAGTCGGTCGTCGAGGTCACTTACCGTTGTCCTTTCAGTAATCGCGGACAGTAAGCAACAGGCTCCCAGCGGGGAGCGGGTCGACGCCACGAACGGGACATGCAAACGGTGATAACGGTAAACCGATATCTCTGAGAACACAATGAGCCGTGCGGCTGTGGTCATCGGCGATTCAGTGCACCAACATCGTTGGCATCTCGCGTCACTCGTGGAACCGCCGCTGACGATCGTGGGGTATCGTTGGTAACATGTTGACAGGCCCTCGGGCGTCTACTTCAAACGGGATATTGGAGGCGGCGGCCGAGCTGCTGCGCGACGGAGGCGTGGAGGCGGTGTCAACCCGTGCGGTAGCCGCGGCCGCCGGTACACAACCGCCGAACATCTACCGCCGATTCGGCGATAAGCAGGGGTTACTCGAAGCAGTCACCCTGCACATTCTCCACAACTACATCGCCCAGATGCGAAGAGTTGCTTACCAATCGGATGATTCGGTCGAAGATCTGCGACACCTGTGGGACCTGTATGTGACATTCGCTATGACGCAGCCCGAGTGCTTCGCCCTGATATACGGACCCACCCGACGCGGAGAGGCCATCTCGGCGGCTGCAGAGACGATGAAGTCCATGATTCAGGCTGCGATCGGGCGAATCGCCGACGACGGCAGATTGCGGATGAGTGTCATGCGGGCGACTGCGTTGTTCCGATCTTGCGGTGTGGGTTTTGTGCTCACCCAGCTGGCAATCCCCGCGGTAAAGCGCGACTGGGAGCTGAGCGACATCGCCCGGGAGAATGCACTCGCCAACATCGTGGTCACTTCGGGGGCGAGCAACGAGCGCAACACGTTGATCGGACGAGCCACCGCGCTGCGGCAAACTCTCGATGGCGACGATGTGCCGTTGATGCGGGCCGAACGTGAGGTGATGATCGAATGGCTCAACCGTATCGCCGACGGGCGGCACTGACAACGTCCGGCAGGATGCGGCCGGCAAATTCGTCGGGAAAGCGCTGCGGCTAGCGAGAATTCACCACGTCGAGCACATTCACCACATGGACGCGCACCCCGTACTCGGAAATGCGCTCGAGCTGTGCGGCGTCGGCGGTCGAGTCGGTCACCAGATGATCGAGCCGGTCCAGAGACGCCATCTTGGCCAGCGTCACCTTGCCGATCTTGGAGCCGTCGACGGCGACGATGACCCGCTGGGCGTTGGCGGCCATGGCAATTGCGGTCCGGGCCTCGGCTTCGTCGAAGGTCGTCGCACCCACTTCGGCGGACATGCCGTCGGCACCGAGGATCGCTGTGCCGACGGTGATCACCTGAAACGCATGCTCGGACATCGGGCCAACGGCCTCGAGGGAATTCGCCCGCACCAAACCACCGGTCATGATGACCTTCATGTGTGCGTCGACGGCGCAATTGGCCGCGATCGTCAGCGAATTGGTCACGATGGTCATATTGGGTCGGCCCTTCAGCGATTTCGCTACCTCACCGGTGGTCACGCCGCCGGTCAACGCGACGGCTTGCGGCCCGGGGGGCACCAGCGCCGCGGCATGCTGGGCGATCCGACGCTTGATGGCAACCATCCGGTGGTCGCGTAGCCGCACCGGGATCTCACTGCCGCTGGGGTCCAGGGCCCGGGCGCCACCATGGGTCCGGACCAGTAAGCCCTGCTCTTCGAGTTCGCTCAGGTCCCGGCGCAGCGTCGCAGGGGAGACGTTCAGTTTCCGGCACAGTTCGTGCGAGTCGACGTCGCCGCGGTCACGCAGCAGGGACAACACTTCTCGCATGCGGTCGGTGCGTTTGATCGACAACGCTCCTCACCCCCGATGATAGGAACGATCAGTTTTCCTGAGCGTTTCTCCGCTTTCCGTTGCGCGTTATGAGCGATCTTCCCATGATCAACCCATGCTCAATCAAGTTCTCCATCCGGCTCGCGGCTCCCGGCGGTCACCGGCGTGACCGTTGCCGCAACACCTGATCTCGTCGCGGCTGCCACCGCTGCCGGTACCGCCGTCCTTGCGTTCAACGTGGTCTCGATCGAACACGCCGAAGGGATCGCCGCCGGCGTCGAACGGGCGGACTCCGCCGCGTTGCTGCAGATCAGTGAGAACACGATCGTCTTCCACGGGGGGCGGATCGCGCCGCTGCTGGCCGCGTGCGCGCAGATCGCCACGGAATCCACGGCACCCCTGGGAATTCATCTGGATCATCTCCAGGACATGACGCTGCTCAGCGAGGCGATCAACACCGCCGCCGCCCTCGGGGCCGGCTCCATCATGATCGACGCCGCGCACCTGCCGTACCTGGCCAATATCGAGCGCACCCGCACGCTTGCCGGCGCCGCACACGCCGCCGGACTGTGGGTGGAAGCCGAACTGGGGGAGATCGGCGGTAAGGGTGGTGCCCACGCCCTGGGAGCACGCACGGATCCGGAGGAGGCGGCGGCCTTCGTCGCGGCGACGGGCGTGGATGCCCTCGCGGTGGCGGTGGGGAGCTCGCACGCGATGACCACCCGCGAAGCCCAGCTCGATCACGACCTCATCAGCCGGCTGGCCGGCAGCGTCCAGGTTCCGCTGGTCCTGCACGGGTCTTCCGGGGTGCCCGACGGTGATCTCCGCAGCGCCGTCGAAGCGGGCATCCGCAAGGTGAACGTGGGCACCGCGCTCAACATCGCGTTCACCGGTGCGGTTCGGGATGCCCTGTCGGCCAGTCCTTCTGCGCCGGATCCGCGGCCCTACCTGAAGGCCGGCCGGGAGGCCGTCAGTGACACGGTGGCCGCGCTGTGTCGTGTTGTTGCAGTGGCACCCGCCGGGAAGGTGGGGCCGTGGTGAGCCGGACACAGTTGATCAATCCGCTGCTGAACACCATTCACCGACACAAGGCCGGTGAGCCTGTCGGTGTCTACTCGGTGTGCTCTGCCCACCCGACCGTCGTGCAGGCCGCGATCGAGCAAGCGGCCGCCGACGACGGGTATGTGCTGATCGAAGCCACATCCAATCAGGTCGACCAGTTCGGCGGCTATACCGGTATGCGGCCGAGCGAATTCCGAGAGCAGGTCCTCGGGATCGCCGACCGGTGTGGCTTCGCCCGCGAACGCGTGGTGCTCGGGGGAGATCACCTGGGCCCCAACCGTTGGCAACACCACCCCGCCGAAGAGGCGATGGCCCTGGCCGACGATCTGATCGCCGCCTACGTCGAAGCCGGATACACCAAGATCCACCTGGACTGCAGCATGTCGTGCGCCGATGACCCGGCCACCCTCACCGACGAGGTGGTCGCCGGCCGGTCGGCCAGGCTGCTGCGGGTCAGCGAAGAAACGGCCGACCGCCTCGGCCTGCCCGGCCCGGTGTACGTGATCGGCACCGAGGTGCCGGTACCCGGCGGCGCCCACGAAACGCTGGGTGGCCTCACCCCGACCCCCGCCGACCACGCCCGCCGGACGCTCGACGCGCACCGGGCAGCGTTCGCCGCGCTCGACATGGACCACGTGTGGCCCCGCGTCATCGCACTGGTGGTCCAACCTGGCGTGGAGTTCGACCACCGCGCTGTCTTCGACTACCAGCGCGGCGCCACCGCAGAGTTGCGCCATGTCCTCGACGACCAGGACAACCTGGTGTTCGAAGCGCACTCCACCGATTACCAGCGGCCGGCGCAACTACGCGAACTCGTCGAAGACCACTGGGCGATCTTGAAAGTCGGCCCGGGGCTGACCTTCGCGCTGCGGGAAGCGTTGTTCGCGCTGGCCTACATCGAGACCGAACTCGTCGCCGCCCCGTTGCGGTCGAACCTGGTGGGTGTCATCGAGCGGCGCATGCTGGCCGCCCCTTCCTACTGGGAGGCGTACTACGAGGCGGGCTCGGAAGGGGACCCGTCCCCGTCCGCCCAACGCACCGCCCGCCGATACAGCTACAGCGACCGGCTCCGCTACTACTGGCCAGATCCTGACATCGAGTCGGCGCGAAAGACCCTGTTGGCCAACCTGCGCCGCACCGCCATTCCCATGCCGTTGATCAGCCAGTTCCTGCCCGGTCAGTACCACCGGATCCGCGGGGGCCGCCTGAGCGCCGACCCGCAGGCTCTGGTTGTCGACCGGGTTCGTGATGCCCTTCGCCCCTACGCCCATGCCTGCTCGACCACTGGAGACCTCCGATGACCGCGACACCCATTCCCGCCCAAGAAGACGGCGGCGCCACGATCCTCGAGATCGGCCAGCAGCCCGACGCGTGGCGGGAGGTCGCCGCGACCATCGACGACCACGCGGTCGCATTCCTGCGGGACGTCACCAGTAGGCCGGACCTGCGGGTCATCCTGACCGGTGCAGGCAGTTCCGCATTCGCGGGCACCATCGCCGCCCCGGCACTGCGTCGTCACCTGAGCCGTCACGACCGACACGCTCGCGTCGAGGCCATCCCCACCACGAGCATCGTGGCCAGCCCGCTGGATCACCTGGAGCCGCACACTCCGACACTGCTCATCTCCTTCGGCCGGTCGGGCAACAGCCCCGAGAGTCTGGCCACCACTGCGCTGGCCGACGAACTGGTCGACGACATCTGGCATCTCATCCTCACCTGCGACCGCGACGGCGAGCTCGGCCGCGCCCACACCGGGCGGGTGAACTCGTTGGTGGTCTACATGCCGGCGCGCACCAACGACACCGGCTTCGCCATGACATCGAGCCTGACGTCGATGCTGCTGTCGTGTCTGTTGATGCTCGGTGACACCGATCGCCGCGACGTCGAGGCGCTGGCTCAGGCCGCGCAGTACGTCATCGACCGGCAAGCCGACATCCGGTCGCTGGCTCAGGCCAAGAAGCAACGATTCGTTTATCTCGGCAGTGGCCCCTTGGTGGGTCTGGCTCGCGAATCAGCGCTCAAGCTCCTGGAATTGACCGCCGGTGAGGTGGTCACCTACTTCGACTCCCCGCTGGGATTCCGGCACGGTCCCAAGTCCGTGCTCGACGCGGACACCCTTGCCGTGGTGTACCTGTCCACTGACACCCATACCCGGCGCTATGACCTGGACATGGTGGCCGAGATCCGCGGACAACTGGGCACCGAGAGCGTCGTCGTGCTCAGCACCGAGCCGGTCCCCGACGACCTGGGGCCCGCGGTGGTGCTCCCCGGACTGGTCGGTCTGGACGACTCGACGGTCGCCGTGGTCTACCTGGTATTCGCCCAGTACCTGGCCTTGTTCACCTCACTGGAGTACGGGAAGACACCGGACAATCCTTTCCCCGCAGGCGAAGTGAGCCGCGTCGTGCGGGGCGTCACGATCTACCCGATGGAACGGTGACCGGCCATGACCTACTATCTCGGCGTTGACGGCGGCGGTTCCAAAACCGCTTTTGCGCTGATCGACAGCGACGGCCACATCGTGGCGCGTGCGATGGCGCCGAGCTCGTACTACTTCAACCAGGGCATCGGCGTCGTGGAACGTGTTCTACACCAAGGTATTTCCGCGACCACCGATACGGCGGGCATCACCGCCTCCGACGTCGACTTCGCGTTCTTCGGCCTGCCCGGGTACGGCGAGGCCAGCGCTGACATCGAAGCGCTGAACGCCGTTCCCAGGCAGATCCTGGGTCATGACCGCTACGCCTGCGACAACGACATGGTGTGCGGGTGGGCGGGCTCATTGGCCGGGGAAGACGGCATAAACGTCATCTGCGGTACCGGGTCGATGACCTATGGGGAACGCCTCGGCACCGGACGCCGCGTCGGTGGCTGGGGCGAACTGTTCGGCGACGAGGGTTCGGCGTACTGGGTTGCCACCCAAGGACTCAACGCGTTCAGCCGGATGAGCGACGGCAGGCTGGCGCGCGGGCCCCTCTACGACCTGGTCAGGCGTCGCCTGCAGCTCACCAGCGACCTGGACGCGGTGGGCCTGGTCATCGAACAATGGGGCGGCAATCGCGGTTCCATCGCCGCATTGGCAACCACGGTGTGCGAAGCGGTTCGAGAGGGCGACATGGTGGCCGCCGGCATCGTCGACGCCGCCGCCGGTGAGCTGGTGCAGCTGGTCGAGACCACCAGGGTGTTGGTCGGCTTCGGCGAACACGACCGTGTTCCGGTGTCATATTCCGGCGGAATGTTCTCTGACACCGGCTTTCTCGACATCTTCCGTCGATCTTTGGAACGACTTGCCGTCAAGTACGACCTGCAGATACCTGTCCTCGATCCTGCGGTGGGCGCCGCGCTGTATGCGGCCAAACGCAGCGGTCACCCACTGTCTGCCATTGCTCTGGATCAACTTCGAACACGTGAGGTGACGTCACCATGACCGCTCCGAATACCACCGGCACTCGCAGCTGGATCTTCTATGCCGCGCTCCTGATCCTGTTCTGGGGTGTCTGGGGCGCGTTCTCCGCCCTGCCTGCAACAAAGTACGGCTACCCCGACGAGATGATCTACAGCATCTGGGCGTTGACGATGATCATCCCGGCAGCGTTCGCTCTGCGTGGGCAACGCTTCGACCGGCGCCCACAAGCCGCGATCTACGGCCTGCTGATCGGTCTGACCGGCGCGGGCGGTCAGCTCCTGCTCTTCCAGGCGCTGACCATGGGACCTGCCTACCTGATCTTCCCGATCGTGTCGATCTCGCCGGCGATCACTGTCATCATGGCCATGGTGCTACTGCGCGAACGCATCTCGAAGCTCGCGGCTGTCGGCCTGGTCGCTGCCTTGGCCGCCATCGTGCTCTTCAGTGTGACCAGCGCCGAGTCCGACGGATCGACCGGCCCGTGGCTGCCCCTTGCCATCGGTATCTGCATAGCCTGGGGGGTGCAGGCGTACTTCATGCGCAAGACCGCCACCATCGGCGTGAACGAGGCCACCACATTCGGCTGGATGGCGATCAGTGCCATCATCCTGATCCCGGTCGCGCTGTTCTCCCTCGGCGGGCTGCCTCTCGACTTCCCCTGGCAGGCACCGGTATTGACTGCCGGAACCCAGCTCCTCAACGCCGTCGGCGCGCTCTTTCTGGTGATGGCACTGAGCCGCGGCAAAGCCACCATCGTCGCACCCATCACCAATGCGTTGGCGCCGGCACTGACGATCGTGGTCTCGCTCATCGCCTACCAGACCCTGCCATCACCCTACGGCGCGGTGGGCATCGCGCTGGCACTCATCGGCTCGACACTGATGGTCTACAGCGACGAGAAGCGGGGCGAGGCACCGACGGCCGCCGTTCTGACGCCGGCGACGACACGGCAGTCGAAATGAAACCCACCATCGTCATCATCGGGGCGGGCAGCGTGGAGTTCACCCGCGAACTCCTCGGCGACATCTTCTCCTTTCCCGAACTCGGGGCCGTGCGGGTGGTGTTACACGACATCAACACCGAACGCCTGGAGACCGCGGAGGCGATCGCGCATGCCACCGCCCGCGAAACCGGGGCCACCCCCGAGGTGGTTGTCTCCCCGGACCGCCGTCGGGCTCTCGAGGGCGCGCACTACGTCATCAACGTCATCGCCGTCGGCATGCACGAGGCGACGGTGCGTGATTTCGACATCCCCGCCCGGTTCGGTCTCAACCAGACCATCGGCGACACCATCGGAATCGGCGGCATTTTCCGTGGGCTGCGGACGTTTCCGGTGCTCGCCGGGATCGCCCGCGATATGCAGGACGTCTGCCCCGACGCCTGGCTGTTGAACTACACCAACCCGATGGCCATGAACGTCACGTTCCTGCGCCGCGTCGCGCCGCAACTGAAGGTGCTCGGGCTGTGCCACTCGGTGTACTGGACGATGGTGGGCCTCTGCGAGATCGTCGGGGTGCCTTATGACGAGGTGTCCTACTGGTCGGCCGGCGTCAACCACCAAGCCTGGGTTCTCAAGTGGGAGCGCGGCGGCCAGGACCTGTATCCGCTGCTGGACCAGCGCATCGCCGCCGATCCGGAGTTGCGTCGGCGGGTGCGGGTCGATATGTACCGTCGCCTCGGCTACTACCCGACCGAAACCAGTGAGCACAGCAGTGAATACGTGCCCTGGTATCTGCACCACCCCGGCGAGATCGACCGCCTGCGGATCAACGTCGGTGAATACGTCGCGATCAGCGAAGCGAACCTGGCCGAATATGCGCGTGTCCGAGCCGAATTGGCGCAGTCGCAGACGTTGGGGGATGGTCTCGACACTGCCGGAGGCTCCACCGAGTACGCCCCGCAGGTGATCCATTCTCTGGAAACCGGTACCGTGCGGGTCATTTCGGCCAACGTCGCCAACGACGGCCTGATCACCAACCTGCCCGACGGCCTGGCTGTTGAGGTCCCCACCGTCCTGGATGCTCTGGGTGCGCACCCGATGAAGGTGGGTGATCTGCCGCCGCAGTGTGCCGCACTCAACCGGAACTTCCTCGGCCCGGTCGACTTGACGGTGCGGGCCGCCGTTGACAGTGACCCGCGCCTGGTCCGGGCCGCGGCCATGGTCGATCCCAACACTGCGGCCACTCTGACCGTCGACGAGATCTGGCAGCTGTGCGACGAATTGACCGCTGCCCACGGTGATCTGTTGCCCGAAGCCCTGCGTACCCCGCCAACGAAGGAGCAGCTATCGTGATCCGCCGTCACCGTATTCGCCGACCCGGCCCACTCATCGCACTGGGAGCGGTCTTCGCGCTCGTCCTGGCCGCCTGCGGCGGTGGCGGTGGCGACTCGTCGTCGGGGCCCACCGAGATCACCGTGTGGCACGGTTATCAGGACACCGAGGGCACCGTCTTCAAATCCCTGATCGAGAAGTACAACAACGAACACCCCGATGTCGAGGTCAGCGATCTGTACTCCAGCAATGACCTCGTGCTGCAGAAGGTGCTGACGGCCGTCCGCGGTGACAGCGCACCGGATGTGGCCTACATGTTCGGATCGTGGTCGCCGAACATCGCCCAGATCCCCCAGCTGGTGGACATGTCCGCCGAGGTCGCAGAACCGCAATGGAAGTGGGACGACTTCTATCCCGGCGAACGGGCCGCGGCCACCGTCGGTGACAAAGTGGTCGGGGTGCCCGCTCTGGTGGACAACCTGGCGATCGTCTACAACAAGCGGCTTTTCGCCGATGCCGGCATCGCGCCGCCCACCGCCGACTGGACCTGGGATGACTTCCGCTCGGCCGCAGCCAAACTCACCGATCCCACCAAAGGACAGTACGGCTGGCTGATTCCCGCCGACGGTAGCGAAGACACCGTCTGGCACTACGTCCCGATGTTGTGGGAAGCCGGCGGCGACATCCTGTCGGAGGACAACGAGCGCGCAACGTTCAATTCCGAGGCCGGCGTCAAGGCGCTCACCCTGCTGCAACAGATGGCGGTCACCGACAAGTCACTGTATCTGGACACCACCAACGAAAACGGCCCGAAACTGATGAACAGCGGCAAGGTCGGCATGTTGGTCACCGGTCCGTGGGACCTCAGCTCGCTGCCGGACATCGACTACGGCGTGCAGGTGATGCCGACCTTCGTGGGCTCCGCCGGCGGCCACCAGACGATCTCCGGGCCCGACAACTGGGTGGTCTTCGACAACGGTGACAAGCGCAAGCAGGCGGCGGTTGATTTTGTGCAGTGGCTGTCCGCACCCGAGCAGGTCAAAGCCTTCTCCCTGGGCACCGGTGACTTGCCGACCCGCACGTCGGTGGCCCAGGATCCGGCGTTCGTCGCGCAGCTCAACGAGGGGCTGCCCGGCTCCGGCGTCTTCGTGGAGAACCTGTCCAACGTGCAGAAGGCCCGGCCGACGGTGGAGCAGTACCCGGCGATCTCCGAGGCGCTGGGTCAGGCCATCGTGTCGGTGATGCTCGGCGAGCAGGAACCGAAGGCGGCGCTGGATTCCGCGGCGCAGACTGCTGACACCGCGTTGGCGGGGAAGTAGGGCCGGCGAGGGAGGAGGCGCAGATGCAGAACGTGTGGGGTCGGCTCAGCCGCTCGGACAGTGTGAGCGGCTGGGCGCTGGTGAGTCCGGCGGCGGTTCTGATCGGCATCTTCGGCCTGCTGCCGGTGTTGATGTCGCTGCAGCTGTCCTTCCAGGAGTCCGACCTGCTGACCGCGGAGACGCCGTGGGTCGGCTTCGCCAACTATCAGAAGCTGGCCGATGACCCGGTTTTCCTGGAGTCGGTCCGTCACACCATCGTCTACACGGCGCTGTTCGTGCCGGGCACCATGCTGGTGGGCCTGCTGATCGCGGCGGCGATGAACCGCTCGCTGCGGTTCATCTCGGTGTACCGCACCGCCGCCTACATCACCATGGCCGTGTCCACCATCTCGCAGGGCATCATCTTCCTGTGGTTGACCGACCGCGACTACGGTCTGGTGAACGCCGCTCTGAACGCGGTCGGCGTACCGTCGCAGCCGTTCCTGGCTTCGCCGTCGCAGGCGTTGTTCGTGATCGTCGCGATGACGATCTGGGGGTGGACGGGGTTTTCGGTGATCGTCTATCTGGCCGCGCTGCAGGGTGTTCCCGCCGAGCTGCATGAGGCGGCGGCCATCGACGGCGCTTCGGCATTCACCCGGTTCCGGACCATCACGGTGCCGCTTCTGGGGCCGGCGAATCTGTTCCTGTTGGTGTGGTTGACCATCAACGCATTACAGCTTTTCGACGAGGTGTACGCCACCACCCGCGGTGGACCGCTACGGGCGACCACGGTCATCGTCTACTACCTCTGGGACCGCGCGTTCGTGCAGTTCGATGCCGGCTACGCCGCGGCAATGGCGTACGCGTTGTTCGTCGTGATCCTGGCGATCACGGCCGTGCAATTCCGCCTCGCCCGCAGACATGTGCACTACTCATGACTGATCAGTTGACCGCACCCGCGGACCACATCCCCGACGACGAGGCGCTTCCGCCGCCGCCGCGCAGACGGCTGCCCCGTCTCCGGCTACCGTTCAGCCCCTGGCATCTGGTGCTGATCCCGGTGTCTTTTCTGCTGATCGTTCCGCTGTTGTGGATGTTGGTGACATCGCTGGAGACCGAGGGCGAAGCCAACCGGTTCCCGCCCGTCCTGCTTCCTGCCAGTCCGCGCTTCGAGAACTACTCCGAGGCCTGGGCCGCAGCGCCGTTCGGGAACTTCTTCCTCAACAGCGTGATGGTCACCGCGGTGGTTCTGCTGAGCAATCTGCTGGTGTGCAGCCTGGCCGGTTACGCCTTCGCCCGCATCCGCTTCCTGGGCCGCGGCGCCCTGTTCGTCACCTTGATGGCGACGTTGATGGTGCCGTTCCAGGTGACGATGATCCCGGTGTTTCTGATCGTGAAGTGGTTCGGTGACAACATCTGGGAAGGCTTGGGCATCGACCACATCGGCGCGTTGATGCTGCCCAACCTGGCGACGGCCTTCGGAATCTTTTTCCTGCGGCAGTTCTTCATGACGGTTCCGGTCGAACTCGAAGAAGCCGCACGCGTTGACGGAACCTCGCGTCTCGGTGTGCTGTTCAAGATGGTGTTGCCGTTGTCCCTGCCCGCGTTGTCGACGTTGGCCGCGCTCACCGTGCTGACGTCATGGAATGACTTCCTGTGGCCGTTGATCGTGATCACGTCCCAGGATCAGATGACAGTTCCGTTGGGCCTGAGCTACTTTCAGGGCGCCCACCGGGTCAAGTGGCCGCTGCTGATGGCTGCCAATGTGATGAGCCTGCTGCCCATGCTGCTGGTGTTCATCGGCGCGCAAAGATACTTCGTCCAGTCGGTGGCCAGTAGCGGCATCAAGGGTTGAGAGGGAAATGAGTTGGCAGAAGTCGAATTTCGTGACGTCACGCGCCAGTACCCCGGTGGTCGGGCCGGGGACACCGTTGCGCTGCAGAACCTCAGCCTGACTGTCGCCGACGGCGAATTCCTGATCCTGGTCGGGCCCAGCGGCTGCGGCAAGAGCACGGCACTGCGACTGCTCGCCGGACTGGACAAGCCCACCTCGGGGGAGATCAGGATCGGCGGTTCGGTGGTCAACCGGCTGTCACCCGGCGAGCGGGACATCGCGATGGTGTTCCAGAACTACGCGCTGTACCCGCACATGTCGGTGTACCGCAACCTTGCCTATGGACTCCGCCAGCGCAGGACTCCGCGGGCCCAGGTCGACCGGCGGGTCCGCGACACCGCCGAGCTGCTGCAGATCAGCGAGCTGCTCGACCGTCTGCCCGGTCAGCTCTCCGGCGGGCAACGTCAGCGAGTTGCCATGGGCCGCGCCCTGGTTCGCCGACCGCAAGCGTTCCTGCTGGACGAGCCGCTGTCCAATCTGGATGCCAAGCTGCGTAATCAGGTGCGCGGAGACCTCAAGCGGCTGCACCGCGAGCTGCCCGTCACCTCCATCTACGTGACCCACGATCAGGTGGAGGCCATGACGCTGGGCGACCGGCTGTGCGTGATGTCCGGCGGCAAGGTGCAGCAGATCGGCACGACGGACGACATCTACAACCGACCGGCCAACACCTTCGTTGCAGCGTTCATGGGCAGCCCACCGATGAACCTGCTGCCCGCCGAGATCCGTGACGGCGTGCTGCACATCGCCGGCAGTTCGATCAAAGCTGTGCCCGAACCTGACGGCCCGGTGACAGTCGGAGCGCGGCCCGAACACCTGCAGCTGTGCGCCGCGGCCGACGAGGGCGCAGTGCCCGCCAGGGTTGATTTCGTGGAGCCGCTCGGCAGCCATGTCCTGGTCACCGCCCTGGTGGGGGAGACGAGAGTGGTCGTGGCGGCACCGGCCGGAGTCGCGTTGGACTCCGGGGCCAGGGTCGGGCTGGTGCTGCCGCCGGAGCGCACCTACTTCTTCGACACCCAGAGCGGCGAGGCCCGGCGCAGCCGGCAGCGCATCGCGCTCTGACGGGGCATCCCTACGCTGGGGGCCATGTTCTTCTTGCTCTTCGGCTACGGCACAAAACAGCAGGCCCTCGGCGCGGGGGATGTCCGCACCTGCCCGCGCTGCCACAACACCACCCAGTGGACGCGGATGAGGGAGTTCAAGCAGTTCACCTTGTTCTTCGTTCCGGTCGCACGGTGGAAGCGCCGAGTCTTCGAGATGTGCGGCATCTGCGGTGCCGCCGTCGCGGTATGAGGTGCTGAGCGGGTGTCACTCGACGACTCCGGGCCCGTCCGCTAGCGGGGCCCCCCTCCACCTAGCGCCGGCACCCCGAAGCCACCGCGATTGCTGACTGCTCTGCCCTCCTTGACGACCAGCAGGATGTTCGCCGGCTGCCCAATCGAGTCGATGTCGTCGAGGGGATTGCCGCGTACCACCACCAGATCGGCCAGCTTGCCGGCCACCACAGTGCCCAATGTGTCGGCGACACCACACAATTGAGCCGACGTGCTGGTGCCGGCCACGATGGCCTGCATGGGGGTGAGCCCGCCGAAGCGCACCAGCAACCCCAGCTCGCCCAGGTTCGTGCCGTGGTCGGGGGAGAGTCCGGCATCGGTGCCCACCGCCACCTTCACCCCGGCGGCCACCGAGGCGGCGATCGAATCATGCGCAATCGCATGCCATTTCGCGCTCTTGGCGGCGCCCTGCGGCGAGGCCGTCACCGGGGTCATCGTCTCGAGCAGAGTCGGTACCAGGAACGTGCCCTGGGAGACCATCTGCGCGCGCAGCTCGTCGTCGATCTCGTAACCGTGCTCGATGCTGTGCACCCCGGCCTCGACTGCGGCGCGGATGCCCGGATAGCCGATCGCGTGCGCGGCCACCGGAACACCGCCGTAGTCCTGCCCTTCTTCGACGACCGCGGCGATCATCTCGCGCCGCATCCCCAGCCACGAGGGATCGTCGTTGGGGGAGGAGACGCCGCCGCTGGACGCAACTTTGATGACGTCGGCACCCTGCCGGATCAGCTCCCGGGCCCGCAGTCTGGCCGCGTCCACCGTGTCGACGCGGCAGGCGCCGATCAGCGGCCCCAGATCGATACCCGAGGGCAGGTGGAAGTCCGCGTGCCCGGACGTCTGGCTCAACATGTCGATCGCGACGAGCAGTCGCGGCCCGTCGATGAGGCCGTCGGCCACCGCCTCGCGCACGCCGGCGTCGATGCCCATCAGGTCACGCGCCGTCGTCACGCCGTTGTGCAGCGTCACCCGAAGCCGTGACAGCAGTGCGAACAGCTCGTAAGACGGTGGCTTGAGGGCCCGTTCCAGCACGCTTCCCGTGGTGCCGGGCAGCGCGAAGTGCACGTGGCAGTCGAAGAACCCGGGGCACAGCGTGTGCCCCTGCAGGTCCACCCGGGTGACGATTTCGGCCGGGTCGGGGACGAAGGCCGACTCCGGGCCGGCCCAGGTGATGTGACCGCCGTCGACCAGGACCGCCGCCTGGGCCACGGGCGCCGAACCGGTGCCGTCGATGAGGGTCGCGTTGTGCAGGAGATAGGAATTCATATCGGGCATTACTGCACCACATAAACGCGCGTCAGGGATGCCACCTAGGGTGGTCTCATGCAAAGGATCATCGGAACCGAGGTCGAGTACGGGATCTCCTCGCCGTCCGACCCGACCGCGAATCCGATCCTCACGTCCACGCAGGCGGTGCTGGCCTACGCGGCGGCCGCCGGGATCCAGCGCGCCAAGCGCACCCGCTGGGATTACGAGGTGGAATCCCCGCTGCGTGACGCCCGCGGGTTCGACCTCAGCCGCGCGTCCGGCCCGCCGCCGGTGGTCGACGCCGACGAGGTCGGCGCCGCCAACATGATCCTGACCAACGGTGCTCGGCTCTACGTCGACCACGCCCACCCGGAGTACTCCGCACCAGAGGTCACCGACCCGATGGACGCGGTGATCTGGGACAAAGCCGGCGAACGTGTCATGGAGGCCGCCGCGCGCCACGTCGCGAGCGTGCCTGGCGCGGCCAGGCTGCAGCTCTACAAGAACAACGTCGACGGCAAGGGCGCTTCCTACGGCACCCATGAGAACTATCTGATGAGCCGCCAGACGCCGTTCTCCGCGGTCATCGCCGGATTCACCCCGTTCCTGGTGTCGCGGCAGGTCGTCAGCGGATCCGGCCGGGTGGGCATCGGCCCCTCGGGTGACGAAGCGGGTTTCCAGCTCTCCCAGCGTGCCGACTACATCGAGGTCGAGGTCGGCCTCGAGACCACCCTCAAGCGCGGCATCATCAACACCCGCGACGAGCCGCACGCCGACGCCGACAAGTACCGCCGGCTGCACGTCATCATCGGCGACGCCAACCTCGCCGAGACCTCGACTTACCTGAAGGTGGGTACGGCGTCACTGGTCCTGGACCTCATCGAGGAGGGTGTGGACCTTAGTGACCTGGCGCTGGCTCGGCCGGTCCACGCCGTCCACGTGATCAGCCGTGATCCCAGCCTGCGCGCCACCGTCGCCATGGCCGATGGCCGCGAGTTGACCGCACTTGCACTGCAACGCATTTACCTGGACCGGGTGGCCAAGCTGGTGGACAGCCGCGATCCGGACCCGCGCGCGTCCCACGTGGTGGAGACGTGGGCGCGGGTGCTCGACCTGCTCGAACGGGATCCGATGGAATGCGCCGATCTGCTGGACTGGCCGGCCAAGCTGCGGCTGCTCGAGGGTTTCCGGCAGCGGGAGAACCTCGCCTGGTCGGCGCCGCGGTTGCACCTGGTGGACCTGCAGTACTCCGATGTGCGCCTCGACAAGGGTCTCTACAACCGGCTGGTGGCGCGTGGGTCGATGCAGCGGCTGGTGACCGAGCAGCAGGTACTCGACGCTGTGGACAACCCACCGACCGACACCCGTGCCTACTTCCGCGGTGAATGCCTGCGCCGCTTCGGCGCCGATATTGCCGCGGCCAGCTGGGATTCGGTGATCTTCGACCTCGGTGGGGACTCCCTGGTGCGGATCCCGACGCTGGAGCCGCTGCGCGGCAGCAAAGCACACGTCGGCGCGCTGCTGGACTCGGTGGACAGCGCGGCCGAGCTGGTGGAGCAACTCACGAACTGAAGTCGAAGTCCGGTCTAAGCCCGGCATTCGACGAGCTGACCGGTACTGTGGAGGAACCTAGCAAGAGGAGGCAGCGATGGCTCAGGAGCAGACCAAGCGTGGCGGTGGCGGCGGAGATGATGACGATGTCACCGGCAGCACGGCCGCAGGCCAGGAGCGTCGCGAGAAGCTGACCGAAGAGACCGACGACCTCCTCGACGAGATCGACGACGTGCTGGAGGAGAACGCCGAGGACTTCGTGCGGGCGTACGTGCAAAAGGGTGGCCAGTGACCTGGCCGTTTCGCGACCGCTTGACCAGTTCACCTCTGTCCGATCTTTCGTCGTTCTCTGACTATCTGCGTCGCGAAGCGCCGCAGCTGCTGCCCACCGGGGGTGCCGAACCCGGCCGCCTGATCGGCAACGGCGCGGACCTGCCGCACGGCACCACCATCGTCGCTCTGAAATATCCCGGTGGCGTGCTCATCGCCGGTGACCGCCGGGCCACCCAGGGGCACATGATCGCCAGCCGCGACGTGCAGAAGGTGTACATCACCGACGACTACACAGCCACCGGCATCGCGGGCACCGCGGCCATCGCTGTCGAGTTCGCCCGGTTGTACGCCGTCGAGCTCGAACACTACGAGAAGCTCGAAGGTGTCCCGCTGACTTTCGCGGGCAAAGTGAACCGGCTGTCCATCATGGTCCGCGGCAACCTCGGTGCTGCGCTGCAGGGCTTTGTCGCGCTGCCGCTGCTGGTGGGTTACGACGTCGATGACCCGGACGCCGCAGGTGCCGGACGAATCGTGTCGTTTGACGCCGCCGGCGGCTGGAACTTCGAGGAAGAGGGCTACCAGTCGGTGGGCTCTGGTTCCATCTTCGCGAAATCGTCCATCAAGAAGCTGTACTCGCGGGTCACCGATGCCGAGTCCGCACTGCGCGTAGCTGTCGAGGCGCTCTACGACGCCGCCGATGACGACTCGGCCACCGGCGGGCCGGACCTGGTGCGCGGTATCTATCCGACGGCGGTGACGATCGGGGCCGAGGGCGCCGAGGACATCACCGAACAGCGGATCGCCGAGCTGGCCCGCGATGTGATCACAAGCCGTTCGCGCACAGACACTTTCGGACCTGACGCTGGTGAGGCACCAATCGTATGAGTTTCCCGTATTTCATCTCGCCCGAACAGGCGATGCGCGAGCGCAGCGAGCTGGCCCGCAAAGGCATCTCGCGGGGCCGCAGTGTGGTGGCTCTGGCCTACGCCGACGGTGTGCTCTTCGTCGCCGAGAACCCGTCGCGGTCACTGCAGAAGGTGAGCGAACTCTACGACCGGGTGGGCTTCGCCGCCGTCGGCCGCTTCAACGAGTTCGACAACCTGCGTCGCGGCGGTATCCAGTTCGCCGACACCCGCGGCTACGCCTACGACCGTCGCGATGTGACCGGCCGCCAGTTGGCGAACGTGTACGCCCAGACCCTCGGCACCATCTTCACCGAACAGGCCAAGCCCTACGAGGTGGAACTCTGCGTCGCCGAGGTGGCGCACTACGGCGAGACCAAGGCACCCGAGCTGTACCGCATCACCTATGACGGATCCATTGCCGACGAGCCGCATTTCGTCGTGATGGGCGGTACCACCGAGCCGATCGCGACGGCGCTCAAGGAGTCCTACGCCGAGAACGCGAGCCTCGCCGACGCGGTGACTGTCGCTGTCAACGCCCTGCACGCGGGCGTCAACGGCGAACAGCGCACACTCGACGCTTCGATGCTGGAGGTGGCGATCCTCGACGTCAACCGGCCGCGACGGGCGTTCCGGCGGATCACCGGCCAGACATTGGAATCGCTACTGCCACAACGCGACGCGCAGCCCGAATCCGAGCCCGCCGCCGAGTAGTCCGGCCCCCGGCCACATCTCAGTCGGTGCCGGCGGTGCTGCCGCCCGAGCCGGTGTCGCTTGAGCTGTTGTCCGAGCCCTGGGCGTCCGAGCTGTTGTCCGAGTGGGTGTCAGTGTCGGTGTCGTGGTGGTCGGATGGGCTGTCGTCATCATCGTCGGACTCTTCAGAGTCTGCGGTGTCCGGCAGCGGCTTACCCAGGTGCCTGCGCCCGTGTGTGTCGCGGCCCGCGTCGCTGTCATCCTGATCGACATCGTCGGTTGAGGAGTGGGTTGGCGCGTCGGCCCGTGGTTCCGGGCCAGGTGTCCCGACGCTGTCATTGCGGCTGTACCCGGCATCCACTACCTGGCGCAGCGGGGTCTCGATGGCCTCGACGATCCGTTGGTCGACCCCGAGATCGCGCAGCGGCTGAAGCAGCGGAAGGTGTTCGGTCCCAATGAGATAGCTTGTTTCCCGGCCGCCGAGGCCATTGATCCTATCGGTGATCCTCTCGACGGGCACTTGGTCGAGGTCCACCTCATCGCCGTAGAACGGATGCACGTAGAGGATTCCGGCGATGGCGTTGGCCGTAGCGATGAGATTCAATGGCCGGTCCGGGAAGTCGGCGAATCCGTCGTACTCCCGGGTGATGAAAATCGTGTCGTACGGACTCTCGGGTGCGGGCCAGAAGGTGCCACCGAGGATCGGTAGGTGTATCCCGGGTAGCCTGCTGCCGAGGCCGGTCGGTGAACTCGGATCTCCGAATGCGATGAACGTGACGTCCGACCAGGCGGGGCGCTGCTCCTCCGGCATTGCCATGATCATCCGTTTGGCTTCCGAAATCGCAAGTGCGCCTTGAGAAATTCCGGCGATGCGGACCGGGCCTTCGGCATTGACGATGGTGTCCACAATCGCCTGGGCGCCGATTTTGATGGACATGTCCATCAGCACCACGCTGTGGGGATAAACCAGTTCCCGTCCGCCCGCCACGATGCCGTGGGCGATGCCGTCGATCTCGGCATCGCTGAGGCTCATTCCCGGCAAGCCGGTTCCGCCGAGAACGTAGGTGGGCACAGGTGCGGGAGCGGGTGCCAACGCCAGTGCCGCGGCAAGAACGACAGCTGAGGTGGCGGGCATGGGTGAAACTCCTCGGGAAAAGTGGTGATACGGCGTGAATTGCCGAACCGGGTGGACCGCGCGCAGCGACGGCCGCCCTGATGTGGAAGATCCGCTGTTCTCAGCGATTTGCTGCTGGGGGCGGACATGTGTCAGCGCCCAACGTGATGTGCGCCGGGTGGGGAGAACGGGGATTTGGCTGTGTGCAGCTCTGGCGTCTGAGGGTCTCAGGCCCTCGTGGTGAAAATACGAATGCGCTCTGGCTGTTTCATCCCCCCGGGCGTTACAACTGGTCGGCGCCGTCAGTGACTGCGGCCGTTGGCGTAAGCGGACGACAGGTCCGCCAAGGGAGCTTAACTGACGCAGACGGTGTTTGCTGGGTACGGATGCGTGCATGTGCTGTGACCGAAACGCTCGTGCCCGTGCGCGCGCCATCACAACCGCGCTGCTGCGTTCGGTCGATACGAGCCCGGTGTTGCGCCGGCCCAGCGGCGGAACGCGCGTCGAAATGCGCTCGCCTCAGAGAAGCCGAGCCGGGCAGACAGGGCGTCGATGGTCTCGTGTCCGCGGGGCGAGGTTGGTGAGCGCTTCGCTGTACCAGCGGTGCACGCAGGTGCCGGCTGTCGAAGGTCAGGGCCGATTGCGCGGCGCCGAACGCCGGAGCGACGCCGTAGACGTCCAGGTACTCCGAAGCCTCCACCGGAGCGGAAGATCAACGCTGCCGGGCGGTCAGCGCCCGGGGCGTACCCGTGTGACCGACCCGGTTCCGACGCCCGCGATATCGAGTTCGCCCCAGTCTCCGGAGATCACCGCCAGGATGTTGTGCCAGGCATCTGACGGCTCGTTGACCACTGCGCTGTGTGCGGCCGGGCCGGCCATCAGGCTGCCGTCGAGGCGACGACCGGTGTTCAGCCGGATCACGCCGGGCATGACGTCGGGGTCGGCGCCGTGGGGACTGATCGACAGGCCCTGCACCGCCTCGATCGGATCGCCGGGAGCCGTCATCGAGAAGCGCCGCACGTCGGGATTGCGGTTGTGCCAGTCGCCGGGATCATCGACTCCCACACCGGATCCGGCGGCGGCGACGTAGAAAGTGCGATCAGCGGTGAGGCCCAGTTCTTCGGCTGTGCCGAGGATCGAACCTCCGTAGGAGTGGCCGATGTAGGTGACCGGGATGTCCCGGCCGGTGGCAGCGACGGTGCGCTCGACGTCTTCGCTGAAGGCGACCAGTCGCGGTGCCATATCGAGTGCGTAGGTTGGCTTTCCGGCATCGATCACCCCCGCCACCAGATCGCCGGCCGGGAACCGGCCGCCAAGGTAGGTGAGCATCGCAACCTCACCGTGGCTGGCGGTGACGAACCGCCGGGAGGTCTCGGTGTCGGCGGCCGAGTCGGCGATGGTGGTGTTCAACCCCGGAATGAACACCCCAAGACCGGTGGCCGTGGCCAGGTCGCCGGTGAGTTCGACGAAACAGGAGCGGCCGGGGTCGAAGGCAATGATCTGCCGGGCCACTTCATTGTCCGTGCGCGCCGTGGGGTCCGGCACGTCGGCCAGCAGGCCTTCATAGAAGCTGATGCGCGCGTTGGCTTCTCGGTCATGGGCGGTGACGACCTCGGCCCGCACGGCGGGGTCGGCGTGCGCTGCCAGCCACACCCGCTCGGCGCTGCCGGGATCGAGACCGATTCCCGCAGCGAACATGCGGCGCACCTTGTCCTCATCGGGCATGTCGACGATCGCGCGCTGCGCCAGGATCGCATCGGCGATGTTGATCCGATTGGCGGCCACCCGCATGGGCCACGGCACCCCATCGGTGTTGCCCACCTGCCGGGGCGCGGCTTCGATCAGCCGCCGGCGCTCGTCGGCGGTCATCGCGGCCAGTTGTTCGCCGATGCGGTCCTGGCTCATCGTGGACCACGCGGCCGCCACCTCGGCCGGTGTCATTGCCCAGGCTCCGGACGGGGTGGTGGCAGGTGGCCCGGTCGCCTGGCCGGCGCCGAATGCAGAGTCGCCGAATGCAGAGTCGCCGAATGCAGAGTCGATGTCGCGGGCTGTCTGGGCATCGGCAGCGCCGAGCTTGTCCAGGGCGGTCACCAGGGTGTCGGTGAGTTCTGCTGTGCGCGTTGCCATCATCATGCGGGCGGTGGCGTCGTCGCCGCCGCACAGCACGCGAACCAGGTCCGGCGCCGCCGCGGGGGTGGCCACGGTCCCGTCATCGCCCACGCCGTACCCGAGTGTTCGCGCGTGCTCAGCCGCGACGAGTGCCTGGTCCCGGGCCTCGTTGATCTGGCGGGCACCATCGCGAGCTGCAGCGGCCGCGGCGATCAGCGCCCGCGCCAGTGCCCGTCCCGGAGAGGTGATCGCGTCGATCCTGGCGCGGGCCTCGTCGGCGGCCGACCCGGACCAGAAATCCCCGGTGGCCAGCACCTGGCGAGCGGCGTCGTCGATTTCGATCTGCAACCGACCCGCGGCCCGGTTCCAGGCCTGTGCCACCTCGGTGAGTGCGTCAGGACGCCAACTCTGCGCCTGCGGGAGGGTGGGGCGTGACATGACGGAGGCAGGTCACAACCGCGAGGCGTTATCCCGGTCGGCATTCACCAAGGCGTCCGCCGAGTTCCGTGCGGCGCTCGCCCAGCCGTGCAGGTCGGTAGCCAATTGCCGGACCTGGGCCGCCGCTCCCGGCGGGCCGGCCAGCGCACCGACAGCGGAACCACGCAGTGCACCGGGATCCGGCCCGGGAACCGGGCAGCCGGCGAGTGCGTCGGCGGCTTGTTCGAGGTGATCGGCGACGGCGCGCAACCGACCCGGGTCCACGGTCACAGGCAATTCGGTCATGGCGCATGGTGGCACCGTGGCGCGGCCCGCCGCCGTCCGTTATCCACAGCCGTCCGTTACCCACAGGATGATGCATCCGGCGCGCTTGCCCACCGCCGCGAGCACTCAACAAGTACGCTCGAACACGTGCAGCGACGAATCATGGGAATCGAAACTGAATTCGGTGTCACCTGCACGTTCCACGGCCATCGACGGCTCTCGCCGGACGAGGTGGCCCGCTACCTGTTCCGGCGGGTGGTGTCCTGGGGCCGCAGTTCGAACGTCTTCCTCCGCAATGGCGCACGGCTCTATCTGGACGTCGGCAGCCATCCCGAGTACGCCACCGCTGAATGCGACAGCCTGATCCAGCTCGTCACCCACGATCGTGCTGGTGAGCGGGTGCTCGAAGATCTGCTGATCGATGCCGAGCAACGGCTGGCCGACGAGGGTATCGGCGGTGACATCTACCTGTTCAAGAACAACACCGATTCCGCAGGCAACTCCTACGGGTGCCACGAGAACTACCTGATCGTGCGCGCCGGCGAGTTCTCCCGGATCTCCGATGTGCTGCTGCCGTTCCTGGTGACCCGTCAACTGATCTGTGGCGCAGGCAAGGTCCTGCAGACACCGAAAGCGGCCACCTTCTGCCTGTCCCAACGTGCCGAACACATTTGGGAAGGCGTCTCCAGCGCCACCACCCGGTCACGCCCCATCATCAACACCCGCGACGAGCCGCACGCCGACGCCGAGAAGTACCGCCGGCTGCACGTCATCGTCGGTGACTCCAACATGAGCGAGTCCACGACAATGCTCAAGGTCGGCACCGCGGCACTGGTGCTGGAGATGATCGAAGCCGGCGTCCCGTTCCGGGACTTCTCCCTGGACAACCCGATCCGCGCGATCCGCGAGGTCAGCCACGACTTGACGGGTCGTCGCCCGGTGCGGCTGGCCGGCGGCCGGCAGGCCAGCGCCTTGGACATTCAGCGTGAGTACTACTCCCGTGCGGTCGAGCACCTGCAGACCCGCGAACCCAACCCGCAGGTCGAACAGGTGGTTGATCTCTGGGGCCGCCAACTGGACGCGGTGGAGAGCCAGGACTTCGCAAAGGTCGACACCGAGATCGACTGGGTGATCAAGCGCAAGCTGTTCCAGCGCTACCAGGACCGCTACAACATGGACCTGTCCGATCCCAAGATCAGCCAGCTCGACCTGGCATACCACGACATCAAACGCGGCCGTGGGGTGTTCGACCTGCTGCAGCGCAAGGGCCTGGCCGCGCGGATCACCACCGACGAGGAAATCGACGACGCCGTCGAGACGCCGCCGCAGACCACCCGCGCCAAACTCCGCGGTGAGTTCATCACCGCCGCCCAGGAGGCGGGCCGCGATTTCACCGTCGACTGGGTGCACCTCAAGCTCAACGACCAGGCTCAGCGCACCGTGCTGTGCAAGGACCCGTTCCGGGCGGTTGACGAGCGAGTGAAGCGGCTGATCGCGTCAATGTAAGCCCGACACGGGTGTGACATCTAAGGTCGTCGGGTGGGGATCTCCAAAGTAGAACGCCTGATGAACCTCGTCATCGCGTTGTTGTCAACGCAGGGTTACATCACGGCCGAACGAATCCGGCGCAGCGTGGCCGGGTACACCGACAGCCCCAGCGACGAAGCGTTCTCCCGGATGTTCGAACGCGACAAGAACGAGCTTCGCGACCTGGGAATCCCGCTCGAGACCGGCCGCGTTTCCTCGTTCGACCCCACCGAGGGGTACCGGATCAACCGGCAGGCGTACGCACTGCCGGACATCGAACTCAGCGCCGACGAGGCCGCGGCCGTCGCCGTGGCCACCCAGCTGTGGGAATCACCCGAATTGGCCACCGCCACCCAGGGCGCACTGCTGAAACTGCGTGCGGCCGGCGTCGACGTCGACGCTGCCGACAGCGCCGTGGCGATCTCCAGCGCGGCCGGACTGCCCGGCCTGCGGGGTTCCGAAGAGGCGCTGGGAGTGCTGCTGTCGGCGATCAACGCCGGCCGCGCGGTGCAGTTTCCGCACCGTGCCTCACGCGCGGACCCCTTTACCGTCCGCACGGTCGAACCGTGGGGAGTGGTCACAGTGAACCGGCGCTGGTATCTCGTCGGCCACGACCGGGACCGTGACGCGACCAGGACATTCCGGCTGTCCAGGATCGGCAACGACGTCAAGGAGGTCGGCCCCGAGTGCGCGGTCACCCGACCCGACGGCGTCGATCTGCGCGAGATCGTCACCAAGGTCGTCGGCGAGACGCCCAGCGGTCTGCTGGCCCGGGTCTGGGTTGCCGACGGTCGCGCCACCGCGTTGCGACGCGCTGGCACGACGGTCGGGCGATACGACCTGGGCGGGCGCGCCGGGGAGATCCTGGAACTCGACATCGGCTGGCGGGACCGCCTGGCCCGCGATATCGCCGGCTACGGTGCCGACGCCGTGGTCCTGGAACCGGCCGCGCTGCGGGACGAAGTGCTGGATCGGCTGCGTGCCCAGGCCGGGGCGGCAACCGGGGCGGCGGCATCGTGAGCGGCGTCTCCACCCGGCTGGTCCGGCTGCTCAACATGGTCCCGTACTTCCAGGCCAACCCGAGGATCACCTTCGCCGAGGCGGCCAGCGACCTGGGAGTCAGCACCCGACAGCTCCGCGACGACATCAACCAACTGTGGATGTGCGGCCTGCCGGGTTACGGGCCCGGCGACCTGATCGACTTCGAGTTCTCCGGCGACACCATCGACGTGACGTTCTCGGCCGGTATCGACCAGCCGTTGCGGCTGACCTCGCCGGAGGCGACCGGACTGCTGGTGGCCCTGCGTGCGCTGGCCGAAGTGCCCGGGGTGGTCGATCCCGAGGCCGCCCGCAGCGCCATCGCCAAGATCGAATCCGCGGCGGGCACGTTGTCGCACGCCTCGGGGAGCGTCTCGGCCGAGCCGCAGCCGGCGCCGGCGGAAAGCCATGCCGCCGCCACCGTCCGAGAAGCGGTGCGTGCGGAGAAAGCCCTGGTGATCGAGTACTACTCCGCTTCGCGTGACCAACTGTCCAGCCGGGTCGTCGACCCCATCCGGATCCTGCTCGTCGGCGATCACAGCTACCTGGAGGCCTGGTCGCGGGAGGCCGAGGGCGTGCGGTTGTTCCGGTTCGACCGGATCGTGGACGCCGGTGTTCTGGATGAACGCTCCGCCCCGCCCGAGCCGGTGCTGCAGAACCCGCCGGACACCTCGCTGTTCAATCCCGAGTCCGAGACCGAGACGAGGTTGCCGTCGGCCACCCTGCGGATCGCCCCGGAGGCGTCCTGGATCGTGGACTACTACCCACTGCGGGAGGTCCGCGAGCTGCCTGACGGGCACTTCGAGGCCGAGATGACCTACGGCACCGAAGAATGGATGACGCGGTTGGTGCTCGGGCTCGGCGACGTGGTCACGGTATTGGCGCCGGTTGAGCTGGCGGACAGGGTGCAGACAGCGGCTCAGGCAGCGGTGTCGGCCTATCAAACAGCCATGGCCACCGTCCCGGCTGAGGTCACGCGGCCGGAGTAGCGGTGTCCGCTGCGGTACGATCAATGCGACGTCTGGAGGTAACCAAATTGGGTGCTCTTAGTCCCTGGCATTGGGCGATTCTCGCCGTTGTCATCATTTTGCTCTTCGGTGCGAAGCGGCTGCCCGATGCAGCCCGCTCGCTGGGTAAGTCGATGCGTATCTTCAAGTCCGAAGTCAAGGAACTGCAGAACGACGGCAAACCCGAGCAGCCGCCGGTGGCCCCGGCCACCCCGGTGCAGTCGCAGCGGGTCGAGCCCGGCACTGTCCCGGAGCCCAACCACACCGACGCGCGCCCAGCCTGATCGCACCGACGGTCACCGTCACCCCGCCGTCAGCGCGGGGTTGACGGCGCTCGAGAACTGCACATCCTCGTGAAGATTCCTGGTGTCGCCAAGCGGCTGGATCCCCGTCGTCGCCGCAGTCACGTCAATCCCGACGGCACGATGTCCCTCGTCGAGCATGTCCGTGAACTGCGTACCCGCCTGTTGATCGCGGTGGCCGCGATCGTGGTCACCACGATCTTCGGCTTCCTCTGGTACAGCAGGGGCTTCTTCGGTTTCGAGAGCCTCGGCGAGTGGCTGCGCGGCCCCTACTGCGCCCTGCCTCCCGAGGCGCGCGCTGAAATCAGTTCCGACGGCGGGTGCCGACTCTTGGCGACGGCACCCTTCGATCAGTTCATGCTCCGGCTCAAGGTGGGGTTGCTGGCCGGCATCGTCCTGGCCTGCCCGGTCTGGTTCTACCAACTGTGGGCGTTCATCACCCCGGGCCTATACAAGAAGGAACGCCGGTTCGCGGTGGCGTTCGTGTTCTCGGCAGCAGCGTTGTTCTTCGCCGGTGCGGTGCTGGCCTACGTGGTGCTGTCCAAAGCGCTGCACTTCCTGTTGACCGTCGGCAACGACGTCCAGGTGACGGCGCTGTCCGGCGATCAGTACTTCAGCTTCCTGATCAACCTGCTGTTGGTGTTCGGGGTGGGGTTCGAGTTCCCTCTGCTGCTGATCATGCTCAACGTCGTCGGGGTGTTGCCCTACGAGAAGTTGAAGGCGTGGCGGCGCGGCATGATCCTGGGCGTTTTCGTCTTCGCGGCCTTCGCCACCCCCGGATCAGATCCGTTCTCCATGCTGGCGCTCGGATTCGCGCTGACACTGTTGATGGAGCTCGCGATCCAGATTGCGCGCGTCCACGACAGGCGCAAGGCCAAGCGGGAAGCGCGGGAAGCCGAAGCGCTCTCCGATGACGAAGCGTCGACCATCGACGCGCCGGAACCGGTGCCCGCCCCGGCCCGGGTGCCCGGCCCGCAATCGGGCCCAGACGACGATGTCACCTGAGGGCACCACGTCTGACGAGCTGACGAAGTTCACCGACGACCTGCCGTTTCTCCTCGACGGCTTCCAGCGGCGGGCCTGCGAGGCGCTGGAGAACGGCCACGGGGTGCTGGTGTGTGCGCCCACCGGCGCAGGCAAGACGGTAGTCGGTGAGTTCGCCGTACACCTGGCGCTGGCGGCCGGCCGCAAGTGCTTCTACACCACCCCGATCAAGGCGCTGAGCAATCAGAAACACACCGACCTGGTACGTCGGTACGGTCCGGACCGGATCGGTTTGCTCACCGGTGACGTGTCGATCAATGCCGACGCGCCGATCGTGGTGATGACCACCGAAGTCCTTCGTAACATGTTGTATGCGAATTCGCCTGCCTTGCAGCGACTTTCGTATGTGGTGATGGACGAGGTGCACTTCCTGGCCGATCGCATGCGCGGCGCGGTCTGGGAAGAGGTGATCCTGCATCTCCCCGACGAGGTGCGGCTGGTCAGCTTGTCGGCCACGGTGAGCAACGCCGAGGAGTTCGGCGGCTGGATCCAGACCGTGCGCGGTGACACCACGGTGATCGTCGACGAGCACCGCCCGGTGCCGCTCTGGCAGCACATGTTGGTCGGCAAACGGCTGTTCGACCTGTTCGACCTGGACAAACACCGGCCTGGGGCGAACGGTCAGGTGGTGGTGGACCCCGAACTGGTTCGCCACATCGCGCACCGCCGCGAAGCCGAACGGCTCACCGAATGGCAGCCCCGTGGGCGGGGATCCGCCCGCAACCACACCGGCCGCCGGCCGGGTTTCTACCGCCCACCAAGCCGCCCGGATGTCATCGCGACGCTGGAGCGCGAGGGCTTGTTGCCGGCGATCACCTTCGTGTTCTCCCGGGCCGGCTGCGACGCCGCGGTCAAGCAGTGCCTGCGCTCCTCGCTGCGGTTGACCACCGACGCGGACCGGGCCCGGATCGCCGAGGTCATCGACCGGCGCTGCGGAGATCTGGCCGACGCCGACCTCGAGGTGCTGGACTACTACTCGTGGCGGGAAGGGCTGCTGCGCGGGTTGGCCGCCCACCACGCCGGGATGCTGCCGATCTTCCGGCACACCGTCGAGGAGCTGTTCACCGCCGGCCTGGTCAAGGCGGTTTTCGCCACCGAGACGTTGGCGCTGGGCATCAACATGCCCGCCCGGACCGTGGTGCTGGAGAAGCTGGTCAAGTTCAACGGTGAGCAGCACGCCCCGCTGACGCCGGGGGAGTACACCCAGCTGACCGGCCGCGCCGGCCGACGCGGTATCGACGTCGAAGGTCACGCCGTCGTGGTGTGGACACCGGAGGTCGAACCGGCCGAGGTGGCCGGTCTGGCCTCCACCCGCACCTTTCCGTTGAAGAGCTCTTTCGCCCCGTCCTACAACATGACGATCAACCTGGTCCAGCAGATGGGGCCCGATCAGGCGCGGCGGCTCCTGGAACAGTCCTTCGCCCAGTACCAGGCGGACCGTTCGGTGGTGGGGTTGGTGCGCGGCGTCGAACGCGGCGAGCGGATGCTCGACGAGCTCGCCGCCGAGCTGGGTGGCCGCGATTCCCCGATGCTCGACTATGTGCGGTTGCGCGCCCAGATCGGCGAACGCGAACGCGCGCAGTCGCGGGCGTCACGTGTGCAACGGCGACGCGCGACCTCGGATGCGTTGGCGGCGTTGCGCCGCGGCGACATCATCAGCATCACCGGACGCCACGGTGGGCTGGCGGTGGTGCTGGAGTCGGATTCCGAGAGTGCGGACCCGCGTCCGCTGGTGCTCACCGAGCATCGCTGGGCGGGACGGATCTCGTCGGCCGACTTTTCCGGGGCGGGCGCCCGCATCGGCACCATGAACCTGCCCAAACGCGTCGAGCATCGGCAACCCCGGGTGCGGCGCGACCTGGCCTCGGCGCTGCGCTCGGCCGCCGACAGTCTGGTGGTGCCCTCGGGTAAACGCTCCCGGCGGGGCTCGGACCAGGACCCCGACATCGACCCCGAGCTGGTCGACATGCGGGAACGGCTGCGTCGGCATTCGGCTCACAGCGCCGCCGACCGCGAGGCCCGGGCCCGGATCGGTGAACGTTACCTACGGGTGGAGCGGGACAACGCCGCGTTGCGGAAGAAGATCGCGGCGGCGACCAACTCGCTGGCGCTGACGTTCGACCGGATCGTCGGTCTGCTGACCGAGCGCGGCTACGTCGTCGCTGACGGTGATGACCTGCGCGTCACCGATGACGGCCGGTTGCTGGCCCGGATCTACAGCGAGAGCGACCTGCTGGTGGCCGAATGTCTGCGTACCGGCGCCTGGGACGGGTTGGCGCCGGCCGAACTTGCGGCCGTGCTTTCGGCGGTGGTGTTCGAGACCCGAGGCAGCGACGGGCCGACCATGCGGGCCTACGAGGTCTCCAGTGCGGGTGTTCGACGGGCACTGGCTCAGACCCGCAGGTTGTCGGGTCAGCTGCGCGCCGACGAGATCCGGCACCGCATCGCGCCGTCGCGTGAACCCGACGAGGGCTTTGTCAACGCCATGTACCGGTGGGCCACCACCGGCGATCTGACCTCGGCGCTGGCCGCCTCGGAGGAGGCGTCCGCCGGAAACACGCTCTCGGCCGGGGACTTCGTGCGGTGGTGCCGTCAGGTGCTCGACCTTCTCGACCAGGTGCGTAACGCGGCCAGGGAGCCCGCGTTGCGGGCGACGGCGAAACGGGCGATCGACGACGTGCGCCGCGGCGTCGTCGCTGTTGATGGCGGGTAGGGTGTTGCCAGCGCTACGGTTGAGGCCGCAGGTAGTAAGTGCCACCAGCACCGAGGAGAGACGATGAGCGGACCCCAGGGAACCGATCCGACGCAGCCCTGGCAGGGGCAACAGGGTCAGGATCAGCCCGCCAGCGGTTCCTCCGAGCAACCCACCCCGGACTCGCACGCTTGGCAGCCGCCCAGCGGCGCGCAGCCCACACAGCAGGCGCCCAACTGGCAGCCGCCGGCGTATCCGTCTGAGCCGCACCAGTATTCGCCCTATCAGTCACCGGCCGGCGGGCAGACGTCGGGGTACAACCCGGCCGCTCAACAGCCCTACCCGCAGCAAGGGGCATACCCGCAGCCCGGCGCGTACCCGCAGTACGGGCAGCCGGGTCAGCCGCAGTACGGCCAGCCCGGTCAGCCGCAGTACGGCCAACCGGGTCAGCCGCAGTACGGCCAACCGGGTCAGCCGCAGTACGGCCAGCCCGGTCAGCCGCAGTACGGCCAGCCCGGTCAGCCGCAGTACGGCCAGCCCGGTCAGTACCCGTACGGCCAGCAGCCCGGAGAAGAGGGCTCCAAGCGGTCGTTGGCGGCGATCGGCACCGTGCTCGGCGTACTCGGCGCGATCATCGTGGCGGTCGTCTTGGTGCTCGGTTTCTGGAAGCCCGGCTTCTTCGTCACCACAAAACTCGATGTGGACAAGGCGCAACAGGGCGTGCAGCAGATCCTCACCGACGAGGCCAACGGCTACGGCGCCACCAATGTCCAGGACGTCACCTGCAACGGCGGCGAGAGCCCGACCGTGAAGAAGGGCGACACCTTCACCTGCGAGGTCAGTATCGACGGCACCAAACGCCAGGTGACGGTGACCTTCCAGGACGATGACGGTACCTACGAGGTCGGCCGGCCCCGCTAGTCGGGTAGCCCGTCCAGGGCGTGCTGAAGCCGGCCGATCGAGGAGCCCACGCCGTACGCCTGGGCGAGCTCGGCGACCCGGTGCGGGTCGGCTGCGGACAGGGGGAGGGTGTCGGTGTCGGTGGACAGGGTGACCGTCGCGTCGGTGGCCACCCGCACCACCCGGCCTGCCACCTCGAGGTAGTCCGATGCCGCTTTGAGCTTGGCCCGAACTCCCTTCGGCACAGACGATTTCGGGTCATCGGCGGCGGCGAGGATGCCTTCGAGCGATCCGTGCTGCGCCAACAGTGTCGCGGCGGTCTTCTCACCGATGCCCGGGACCCCGGGTAAACCGTCGGACGGGTCGCCACGCAGGATCGCCAGTTCGGCGTAGGCCGCACCCGCGCGTTCGGCGGGCAGCGCGTACTTCTGGGCGACTTCGGTCGGACCCCACAGCACCGCCTTCGCCAGCCCCTGGCCCAGATACAGGACGCGGACCGGCACCGGATCGTCGGTGACCACCTGGAGCAGATCGCGGTCCCCGCTGACCACCACCACCGGGTCGCGGCGTTCGCGCGCGGCCAGGGTGCCCAGTACGTCGTCGGCCTCGAATCCCGGAGAGCCGGCCGTGGCGATCCCAAAAGCGTCGAGCAGCTCCATGATCATCTCGACCTGCGGAGTCAGTTCGTCGGGCACCTCCTCGACATCCGGTGTGCCGTCGGGGTTTTCCTGCTCCACCCGGTGCGCCTTGTAGGACGGGATGAGATCGACCCGCCATTGCGGACGCCAGTCCAGGTCCAGGCACACCACCAGCCGGCCCGGTCGCTGCTGGGTGACCAGCGTGGCGATGGCGTCGAAAAACCCCCGTACGGCGTTGACCGGCCGCCCATCGGGTGCCTTGATCGAGGACGGCACCCCGAAGTAGGACCGAAACCACATACTGGCGCCGTCGAGCAGGAGCACGGGAGCAGACACATGCTCATCCTGCCAGTCGGCCGGGACAGCCGACGTCCCACCGCCACGCCGACATAGGTTAGCCTTCACTCATCTAGAACCGGCCACGCGGCCCGATCCCCACAGAGAAGGGAACTGCGATCGTCACCGTGCTCAAACGCGTGTGGCTGCCGCTGGCACTGGTGGTGGTACTCGTCCTGGGAGGATTCACCGTGTCGCGTCTTCGCGGCATCTTCGGCTCCGAAGAGTTACCGACCTATGCCGGCAGCACGCCCGACGACAGCAGCAATTCCGATCCCAAGCGCGTGGTGTACGAGGTCTTCGGTGACGTCGGCGCCATCGCGGACATCAACTATCTCGACACCGAAGGCGAACCCGTTCAAATCAACGACGTCAGCTTGCCGTGGTCGGTCGAGCTCGAGACCACCGCACCGTCGATGGCGGCCAATGTCGTAGCCCAGGGCGGCTCCGACTTCATCGGGTGCCGGATCTCCTCCGACGGCGAAGTTCACGATGAGCGCTCCTCCAGCGCCGTCAGCGCCTACGTCTACTGCATGGCGAAGTCCGCCTGATGCGCCCGTCGTCGCGCACCGCCGAACCCACTTCTCTGGCCCGGTGGATCCGTCGCCTCGCCATTCCGATCGTGATCGGCTGGGTGGCCGTGGTGGCCGCCCTGAGCGTCCTGGTGCCCCCGCTGGCGCAGGTCGCCGCCGACAACTCGGTGTCGTTGAACCCCGCCGACGCCCCCTCTCTGCGGGCGATGACGGAGATGGGAAAGGTGTTCGGGGAGTCCAACTCCGACAGCATCGCGCTGATCGTGCTCGAGGGAGAGCAGCCGCTCGCCGACGAGGCCCACACCTACTACGACGATCTGGTGCAGCGGCTCCGAGCCGACCCCGACCACGTGCAGAACGTGCAGGACTTCTGGGGTGATCCGCTCACCGAGTCGGGCGCCCAGAGCACCGACGGTCGGGCCGCCTACGTCCAGGTGTACCTCGCCGGGAACATGGGCGAGACGCTGGCCAACGAGTCGGTCGAGGCGGTCCGCGCCGCCATCGAAGCCGAGCCGCCGCCGCCCGGCGTCACCGCTTACGTCACCGGCCCGGCTGCGCTGCAAGCCGATCTGCAGCATGCCGGCGAACGCACCGTCCTGCTGATCACGGTCGTCACGTTCTCGGTGATCATCGTGCTGCTGCTGTTCTTCTACCGGTCCATCGTCACGATCGTGGTCCTGCTGGCGGTGGTCGGCATCCAGCTGGCGGCGGCCAGCGGCGCCGTCGCGGTGCTGGGCCATTTCCAGATCATCGGGCTCTCCACGTTCGCGGTGAATCTGGTGGTGGCGATGGCCATCGCCGCCGGCACCGACTACGTCATCTTTCTCACCGGCCGTTATCAGGAGGCCCGCACCGCAGGCGCCGACCGTGAAGCGGCCTACTACGAGATGTTCAGCGGCACCGCACATGTCATCCTCGGCTCGGCGCTGACGATCGCAGGTGCGGCGTTCTGCCTTTCGCTGACCCGGATGCCCTACTTCCAGAGCCTGGGTATCCCGTGCGCGGTCGGCATGCTGACCGCTGTCGCGGTGGCGTTGACGCTGGGGCCGGCCGTGATCACCATCGCCAGCCGGTTCGGCCTGCTGGAACCCAAGCGCGCCATGCGGATCCGTTTCTGGCGCCGCATCGGCACATCGGTGGTCCGCTGGCCGTTGCCGATACTGCTGGCGTCGCTGGCCGTCGCTCTGGTGGGCCTGGCGGCACTGCCGTTCTATCAGCCCAGTTACGACGACCGGAAGTTCATCCCGGCCGACATCCCGGCCAATGCCGGCTATGTGGCGGCCGACCGGCACTTCTCCGCCGCCCGGATGAGCCCGGAGATGCTGTTGATCGAAGCCGACCACGACCTGCGTAACTCGGCCGATTTCCTGGTGCTCGACAAGGTCGCCAAAGCGGTGTTCCGGGTGGAGGGCATCTCCCGGGTGCAGGCGCCGACCCGGCCGCAGGGCACTCCGATCGAGAACACCTCGATCCCGTTCATGATCAGCATGCAGGGTGTCGGTATGGCCCAGAACATGAAGTTCATGTTCGACCGGCTGGACGAGATGAAGTCCCAAGCCGAGGACCTCGGCGAGACCGTGCAGATCATGAAGAACATGCAGCGGCTGATGACGCGGATGTCCAACATCACCACCGACATGCTCGTCGACGTGGAGGACCTGCAGGAAACCACCAACGAACTGCGCGACAGCATGGCCAATTTCGACGATTTCTTCCGGCCGATCCGCAATTACTTCTACTGGGAACCGAAGTGCTTCAACATTCCGCTGTGCTGGTCGCTGCGGTCGGTGTTCGACAGCCTTGACGGCATCAGCGTGCTGACCGATCAGATGGACCGGATGATCGGCGGTTTCACCGACATGAATGCCCTGATGCCGGAGATGCTCGCGCAGTTCCCGCCGATGATCTCCACCATGGAGAACATGCAGCAGATGATGCTGACCATGCACTCCACCATGCACGGGATGTACTCGCAGATGGACGAGGCGGGTCAGGGCGCCACCGAGATGGGCAAGGCGTTCGACGCGGCGCGCAACGACGACTCGTTCTATCTGCCGCCCGAGGTGTTCGACAATCCGGACTTCCGCCGCGCCATGGACCTGTTCGTCTCCCCGGACGGCAAGTCGGTGCGGATGATCATCTCCCACCGCGGCGACCCGGCCTCCCCGGAAGGTCTGTCCCGGGTTGAGCCGATCAAGGTCGCCGCGATCGAGGCGATCAAGGGCACCCCGCTGGAGGACGCCCGGGTGTCGCTGGGCGGAATGGCCGCCACCTACAAAGACCTCTCGGAGGGGTCCAAGTACGACCTGCTGATCGCCGGCATCGCCTCGATCTGCCTGATCTTCGCGGTCATGTTGTTGGTGACGCGGAGCCTGGTGGCGGCTCTGGTGATCGTCGGCACGGTGCTGGTGTCCCTGGGCGCATCGTTCGGACTCTCGGTGTTGTTGTGGCAGTACATCATCGGGCTGCCTCTGCACTGGATGGTGGTGCCGCTGGCCGTCATCGTCCTGCTGGCGGTCGGGGCGGACTACAACCTGATGATGGTCGCCCGCTTCAAAGAGGAAATGCCCGCCGGGGTGAAAACGGGCATCATCCGCGCCATGGGCGGCACCGGCAGCGTGGTCACGATCGCCGGGGTGGTCTTCTCCTTCACCATGGCCTCGATGATCGTCAGCGATCTGCGCACCATCGGCCAGATGGGGACGTTCGTCGGAATCGGCCTGCTGTTCGACACCCTGATCGTGCGCTCGTTCCTGGTCCCGTCGATCGCCGCGCTGTTGGGACGGTGGTTCTGGTGGCCGCTGAATGTGCGTAACCGGCCACTGCGCCCACGGCCGGAGCCCACGCCCGTCACGGTCTAACCTGGCAGCATGAGTTCTGCCCGCTTCGACAGCACGGTGTACGGCCAGCGGTTGCGCGCGGCCGCGACCGCCACCGCCGACGCCGGACTGGCCGGCCTGGTGATCACCCCCGGCTACGACCTGCGTTACCTGGTCGGTTCGCGCGCCGAGACCTTCGAGCGGCTCACCGCCCTGGTGATCCCGGTGTCGGGGGAGCCCACGGTGGTGGTGCCCCGAATGGAACTGGCATCACTGAAGGAGTCGGCGGTGGTCGAACTCGGTCTGCCGGTGCGGGACTGGGTTGACGGCGACGATCCGTACCAACTCGTGCTGGAGGCGTTGGGCGGCGCACCGGTGGCCACGGCGGTCACCGACGCGATGCCGGCCCTGCATCTGCTGCCGCTTGCAGACAAGTTGGAGACGGTCCCGGTGCTGGCCACCGATGTGCTGCGCACCCTGCGAATGATCAAGGACCCAGCCGAGATCGACGCACTGCGTAAGGCCGGCGCGGCGATCGACCGCGTGCACGCCCGCGTCCCGGAGTTCCTGGTGCCGGGCCGGACCGAGGCCGACGTCGCCGCCGATATCGGTGAAGCCATTGTCGCAGAAGGACATTCGGCCGCAGCGTTCATCATCGTCGGCTCGGGACCGCACGGAGCCGACCCACACCACGAAGTCTCCGACCGGCAACTGCAGGCCGGCGACATCGTCGTCGTCGACATCGGCGGGCCCTATGAGCCGGGCTACAACTCCGACTCCACCAGAACCTACAGCCTCGGTGAACCGAAACCCGAAGTGGCCGAGCAGTACTCGGTACTGCAGCGGGCGCAGCAGGCGGCTGTGGATGCCGTCCGGCCCGGGGTGACGGCCGAACAGATCGACGCCGCCGCCCGCGACGTGCTGGCCGAGGCCGGGCTGGCCGACTACTTCGTGCACCGCACCGGGCACGGAATCGGACTGTCAGTGCACGAGGAGCCCTACATCGTGGCCGGCAACGACCTGCCGGTGCAGCCCGGGATGGCGTTCAGCGTGGAGCCGGGGATCTATTTCCCCGGCCAATGGGGCGCCCGCATCGAGGACATCGTGATCGTCACCGCCGATGGGGCCGAACCGGTCAACACCCGGCCCCACGACCTGATCGTCGTGCCGGTCTGAGCCAGGCGGAGGGCGAATGAGCGCAGGCGCACACGGGGAGGTCCAGTCGGAGGACGGGCGGTTCCGGGTCACCCGGTGGACCATCGATCCCGGCGGCGCGATCCCCATGCACCGCCACGAGCACGATTACGTCGTCGTGCCGCTGGTCGACGGCACAATGCATGTGGTCACCCCGGACGGCGCGGCCACCGCGGCCCAACTGCGGGTTGGCCAGAGCTACACCAGGACTGCAGGCGTCGAGCACCAGGTGGAGAACCGGGGCAGCAGCGAGCCGGTGGTTTTCGTAGAGGTCGAACGGCTCTCGTAGAAACTAGCTTCGGTCGAGCAGATCCGAGGAGCCCAGCACCCGTTCGATGTGCACCTCGATGACCACGCGGCGCGGGTTCACCCGCGGGGTGCGATACCGCTGGGCGTAGCGCAGTTCGGCGTCGCGCACCGATTCGGCGTCGGTGAGCACACTGGCACGGCCCTCCAGCGACAGCCACCGCGCACCGTCGACCTGGCTGAGCACCGCGACACCGCCACGCTCGGCATTGACGGCCTTCTGCGAGCCACCGGTGGTGATGACGCGCGCGATGTGAGTTTTCGGATCGAAGGTGAAGCCCACCGCCACGACGTGCGGCGAGCCGTCGGCACGCAGTGTCGTCAGCATGGCCAGGTGCCGCTCGGTCAGGAATGCCAGCGCGTCATTGGTCAGCCGGGTGGTTGTGTTCGCCATCAACGCTCACGCTAGCGCAGGACATAATCGCTGTCGTGAAAGACACGGGTGCAGGAGTGGTCGTCATTTTCGGGGGCCGCAGCGAGATCGGCACGGAGCTTGCGCTCCGGCTGGCCCGCGACGCGACGGTAGTGCTCACCACCCGCGGCGGTGACCGCCTGGACCAGCAGGTTCAGGCCCTGACAGCGGCGGGGGCCGCCGCAGTGCACGTGAAGGCCTTCGACGCCGACGACCTGGCTGCGCACCGGCCCCTCCTCGACGAGATCATCGCCGAACACGGCCCGATCGGCACCGCCGTGGTCGCCTTCGGCATCCTCGGCGATCAGTCCCGCGCCGAGACCGATGCCGAGCACGCGGTGGCGATCGTGCACACCGACTACGTGGCCCAGGTCAGCCTGCTGACGCAGCTGGCCGACCGGATGCGCGCTGTCGGCCGCGGACGCATCGTGGTGTTCTCCTCGGTGGCCGGGGCGCGGGTGCGGCGTGCCAACTACGTGTACGGCTCGGCCAAGGCGGGGCTGGACGGTTTCGCCAGCGGTCTGGCCGACGCCCTGTACGGCACCGGGGTACAGCTGCTGATCGTGCGCCCCGGCTTCGTCATCGGCCGAATGACCGAAGGGATGGACCCCGCCCCGCTGTCGAGCACACCCGCCCAGGTCGCCGAGGCCACGGCCCGCGCACTGGCGAAGGGCAAGCGGTCAGTGTGGGTGCCGGGATCGCTGGCCGTACTGGTGTTGGTGATGCGGCTGTTGCCGCAGTCGGTGTGGCGGAGAATGCCGAGATGAGCAGCGACAAACCCAGGGTGGTCGTGGTCGGTATCGGCGCCGACGGTATGGCGGGACTGGCACCGGCGTCGAGGGCCGAACTCCAACGCGCGACGGCGATCTACGGGTCGCGGCGGCAACTGGACCTGCTCGACGACACCGTGACCGCCCAGCGCCGGGTCTGGCCCACGCCCCTGGTGCCGGCGCTGGGGAAGATCCAGGACGACGCCGAGGACGAGGTGCACATCGTCGCATCGGGTGATCCGATGCTGCACGGGATCGGCGGTTCCGTCATCCGGTTCTTCGGTGCCGACCGGGTGACGGTGCTGCCGCACGTGTCGTCGGTGACGCTGGCGTGCGCCCGGCTGGGCTGGGCGGTACAGGACACCGAGGTGATCAGTTTGATGATGGCCGCGCCGCACACCGCCATTCGGCGCGGCGGCCAGGCGGTGGTGCTGACCCGCGACGGCTCCGGGCCCGCCACACTGGCCCGGCTGCTGGCTGAATCCGGGCGCGGGGACTCGGAATTCAACGTCCTGGAGGAGCTCGGTGGCCCGTCGGAGCGCCGGCGCAGCATGACCGCCCGCCAGTGGGCTGATACCCCGCCCACCGATGTCGACGACCTCAACGTCGTCGCCGTGCGGTACCTACCCGATGAGCGGCAGTCCCAGGTGCTGCCCGACGACGCCTTCGAACACGACGGGCAGATCACCAAGCAGTCGATCCGCGCGATCACCCTGGCGGCACTGGCGCCCCGGCCCGGCGAACTGCTCTGGGATGTCGGCGCCGGCTCCGGCAGCATCTCGATCGAATGGTGCCGAAGCGGCCCGGGGTGCAGGGCCATCGCGTTCGAACAGGACGAGGTGCGTCGTCAGCGGATCACCGACAATGCGATCAAACACGGTGTGGAAATCGAGGTGCGCGGCGCGGCGCCGCGGTCGTTCCGGGAAGCCATCCTCACCGATGGTGGCGTGGACGGGGTGCAACGGCCCACAGCCATTTTCGTCGGGGGCGGAACCTCGGAATACCAGTTGTTGAACACCTGCTTCCAGCACCTGCCGCAGGGCGGTCGACTGGTGGCCAACGCCGTCACCCTGGAGGGGGAAGTCGCTCTGGCATCGTGTTATTCGAGGCTGGGCGGGGAGTTGCGCCGCTTCCAGCATTATCAGGGCGCGCCCATCGGCTCGTTCACCGGCTGGCGCCCGGCCATGCCCATCACCCAGTGGATCGTGCACAAGCCATGACCGTCCTGATCACCGTGCCCGGTCGCGCCGGCGGTATCCGTCTGCGGTGGCGATGAGCACCTCGCCGATCGAGGGGCTGCCGCAGGCCCGTTCGCAGCCGACGTAATGCCGGCGCGCCGCCACGTCACCGGCGGTGACGGCAGTGGTGGCGTCGGCGCGCACGTCGGCGGCCGAGCGTTCACAGCCCGGGCTGCCGACGCAGGCGCTGACGTCGAGCCAGGGGGAGTTCACGTCGAACACCAAACCCTGTGGTGCCAGCACCCGCAGCGACACATCGGCCACACCTTCGTCGAGGTCGCAGACCAGCAGCGAGCGCCACGGGGTGATCACGATCGGCGCATCGATCGCCGCGACGAACTCCGCTGTGCGGGCCGGCAGCACCCCAAGGGGGACACCCGCGCCGAGCGCCACCCGGCCGTCGTCCTGCTCCAGCCACCCGATCGGGCCCTTGGTTCGCACCGGCCAGGTCCGCCCTGGTTCGGCGGTGACCGTCAGGTCGTCGAGCACCTCGGTGGGATCGTCGAGTTCGCTGATGCGCCAGCTGTTTCCGCGCACGTCGACGAACCGCCGGGCCACGGCGGTCAGGGTGGTCATCACGTCAGCGTGGTCCAGTCGGATCCCCGTGTCGGTGCCGGAGAGCAGCAACGCCACGGTGCGGTCATCGAGGGCGTGCACACCGAGATCGGCGCGCAGGCCCGACACGTCGCCGGTGCCGTCGTCCAGGCTGATCCAGAACCGGCCTGGCAACCCGGCCAGCGCCGGGTCGGCGCAGATCGCGGCGTCCAGTTGGTGCACCCATGGGCGCACATCGAGGTGTCCTCCGACGCGGCCCGACAGGGGAGAGGACACGATGTTGCGGGCCCGCTCATGGGTGGGCGAGGGCAGCAGCCCCGCGCCGGCGACCAAGTCCGCCACTGATTTCTCGTCGGTGATCCCACGCAACTGCACGCTGCCGCGAGATGTCAGCTCCAGCGTCGACGACCCGTACCGGGTCGCCGCATCGGCCAAGGCGATCAGCTGGCCGGCAGTCAGCATCCCGCCGGGCAGCCGCACGCGGACCAACCCGCCGTCGGCGGCCTGATGCACCTGCAGCGCGCCGGGGCAGGCGTCCTGTTCGCGTTCACGGACCACAGTCCCACGGTACTGCTGGCGTGCTGCTCAGCCGGTCACGAGGTCCGTCGACACTGTCCAAAGGCGTGCCGCGGTAATGGGATTCAGAGCCCATTCCTTGACGCTGTGCGGGTGATCGGCGAGGTCGGCATCATCGGGCACGGTGTACGCCTCCCGGCAGTTGTCGAGATAGTGGCCTCCGGTGTGGGCGAACAGCGGTGACGTTGCAGCCACGAGTGTCGTGGCCGCGCCCTGTTCGACCGTCTTGTAGGTGAAGACACCCGCGGCCTCGGCGGCGTCCAGAGACTGCTTTTGCGCAGCCGTGAAATTGCGTTGGAGCCCGGTTGCCACCCCGCCCGGGTTCACCGTGTTGGCCACGATCCCGTCGGAGGCCCACAGCCGGGTCGCCTTCCTGGACCGGTTCGCCGATGCGGTCGCCGTCGTGCTGCCGGGTCAGCTTGCGGCGGAGTACACCGGGACCGGCGTGACGACGGGCGAGTAGTGCGAGGCGTCGCCGTGGATGCTGCGACTCTGCTGGCCGAAGACGTCCACGGGGATATCACCGGACAAGGTGACCCGGTTGAGCCGGCGGTACTGGTCGTCGTAATCGGACACCGCATAGTGCTGGGTGGCCCGGTTGTCCCAGACCGCCAGATCCCCGAGGCGCCAATTCCAGCGCACGGTGTTCTCCAGTCGGGTGACCCGGGCCTGCAGCAGGTCGAACAGGTCGCGGGATTCCGCTGACCCCAGCCCGACGAACTTCTTCACGAAGTGGCCGAGCACCAGCACGCGCCGGCCCGTCTCCGGGTGGATCCGCACCACCGGATGTTCGGTCTCGTAATAGCTGGACTCGAACTCCGCCCGGTAGTCGCGAGTGGTTTCGGGCACCTCGTCGTCGATGTCGCTGGGATGCTCGGCGGCGTAGTCGTACCGGTTGGTGTGCACCGCCCACAGATTCTCGGCCAGCGCACGCAGCGGGGCGGGTAGCTGGTCGTAGGCGGTTTCGGTGTTCGCCCACACCGTGGTGCCGCCGTATTCCGGCAGTGTCACCGCGCGCAGCAGAGACGCTTTGGGAATGCGGTCGACGAACGTGACATCGGTGTGCCAGCTGTTGGCTTTGTCGTAGCGGGAGTCGATCGGCAACACCTGGTGACCTCGGGATGTGACGGTCGGGTGGGCGATCGTGGGGGTCCCCAGTAGCCGGGCGAACGCCAACTGGCCCTCGTTGTCGAGGTGGTGCTGGTCGCGGAAGAAGATGACCTTGTGCTCCAGGAGCGCCTCGTTGACGACGGCCACGGTATGCGCGTCGAGCTCTCCTCCGAGGGTGATCCCGTCGATCTGCGCGCCGATGTGCGCACCGAGTTTTGTGATGTTGACAGCCATGACAGCGATGGTCGGCCGCCGCGCCCGCGATGTACAGCATTTGGCTAGCGCAGATCGAAACCCTTCAGAGGCGCCGGATGCCCCGCAGAATGCGGTGAAACGGCCCGAGCGAGGCCATGCCGCGCCGCAGGCTGGGCTGCAGTGCGCTGACATTACAGACGACGAGATGGCGGACACCGTGATCGCGCCAGACGGCCGCCTGCTCGAGGACGTCCCCGGCGGTGCCGGTGAGGCCGATGCCGCGCATCAGCGCAAGGGGGATATCGGCGATGTACTTCAGTACCGTCGCTTCATCCAGGGTCTGCGGAATGAGGTCCTGGGCACCGCCGAAGTCGTCACCCATGGGGTGTCGCGCCCCGAGCCGCGCCCATTCCCGGGCCGGCGCGTTGAGTGCAAAAGTCTTGGCGGGCACCGATTCCAAGACGTCGTCGACTTCGGCGCGGGTGGCGCCGGTGGTGACGAACAACCACACTGCGGGGGTGATCTCGCCGGGATCGCGGCCCGCATCATCGGCGGCCGTGCGAACCTTGTCGAGCCCTTCCGCGTAGGCCGCCGGATCGAAGATCATCCCGGGGAACCACCCGTCGGCGTAACGGCCGGTGGCGCGGAGCATCCGCGGTCCGTGCGATGCGATCCAGATCGGGGGCCGGCGGCCCTGGTACGGCGGAAGCTCGAACACCGCGTTGCGCAATGGGAAGAACTCCGAGTCGCGGTTGACCAGGTTGCCGCCGGAGTTCCACAGCGCCCGAATCGTCGCCAGCGCTTCCTCGAAACGCGCGACGGGCCGGGACCAGTCCACTCCGTAGGGTTCGTTGCCTTCCCGTTCTCCGGTGCCGATGCCGAGGACTGCCCGGCCACGGGTCATCAGGTGCAGCGTGGCGATCGCTTGCGCGGTGACCGCCGGGTTGCGGCGGCCGGTGTCTGTCACGCCGGTGCCGAGCAGCATCCTGCCCCGGCGGTGCCGGGCCGCCAGGTAGCCCAGGGTGGTCCACGGCTCCAGGCATGCGTCGATTTTCGGGATGAACCGGACGGCGCCGGTGTACTTGCTGGTGATCACCGAGCGGGGCAGTAGCGCGTTGAGATGATCGGGCACCCAGAAGGAGTCCACCCGTGCGGCCGCGGCGCTACGGTAGCCGGCCTCCATGAACGTCATCGGGCCGAAGCGGGTGTTGGCCGGCAATTCTCCGACACCGACCTTCATGTGTGTCCTCCCGCTTTGCTGAGGACATCGTCACACGGCAACCGAGGTGCCCGTTCGCGTAGTGCGCTACCCCAATGTCGTCGACGTGAGAGAGTTTTCCGCCGGCTACTTCAGAAACGGTCGAAACGGTATGGTGTTGAATCGATTTCGGGATCCTGTCCGCCGATCGACGCCGCCAGCAGTGCCGCGGCACCACAGCACATCGTCCAGCCGAGGTGCCCGTGGCCGGTGTTGATCTGGAGGTTGCGCAACGGTGTGGCACCGATGATCGGTGGTCCGTCCGGTGTCATCGGACGCAACCCACTGCGGTATTCCACCGACGACCAGTCGAGTGCTCCCGGAAACAGTTCTTCACTGGCAGTTCGGATTTCGGCGAAGTTCGCCGGGGTGTGAGTGCGGTCGTAACCGGCGAATTCGGCGACAGCCGACAGCCGCAGTGTCGAGCCGAACGGCGACCAGGCGACCAACGACCTCTCGTCGATGCCGCCGGTACGCGGTGCCAGGGACTGATCCCGGATGGCGACCGAAACGCTGTAGCCCTTGGCGGGGTAGACGGGCACCCGAAGGCCCGCGGTACGGACCAGTTTGTTCGACGCGGTGCCCAGCGCCACCACGTAACAGTCCGCCTCCAGCCGCGTCCCCGCGTCGGTTTCGGCGTAGCGCACCGACGTCCCGTCGGTGTGCAAAGCCGTGATACGCGTGCCCAATTCGAACTTCACGCCGAACCGTTCGGCGGCAGTGTCGGCGAGGAGCTTGCTGAACAGAGCCGGGTTGCCAGTTGCGTCGTCGGAGTCGTGGATCGCGCCGGCGAACGAAACGGTGCTGTTGGCCAGTGCCGGGTCGACGGCTGCGAGATCGGCACCGCTGAGCATGCGCTGCGATCTGCCGTTGCGCCGCATCAATTCGGCCTTGCGATCTGCCAGGGCCAGGGCCTCGGCGTCGCGGTAGAGATACAGGACGCCCTGATCGGTCTGGTGGTACTGCAGGGACTCCTCGGCGGTCAGCTTCTCCAGCAGCTTCTGGCTGTAGGACGTGATTTCGTACTTGGCCGACGAGTTGCGTGCCGATCTGGCCGGAGTGCATTCCCGCAGGAAGGACACCCCCCAACGCAGCAATGCCGGATCGAGGCGGGGCTTGACCCGGATGGACGTCTGGCCACCGAACAGCGACCGCACCAGCATCCGCGGTGCCTGCGGCGACGCCCACGCATACGAGTGACCGGGCGCGATGAGTCCGGCCGTGCTTGCGCTGGTGTCATCGGCGACGCTGCCGCGTTCTTCGTAGACGGTGACGTCGTGACCCTCGCGCGCCAGGAAGTACGCGCTCGTCACGCCGATCACACCGGCACCGAAGATGGCAACTTTCATCGGTCACCGTCGCTGACCGGCACCGCGGTCGCCGAGATCTCGACCAGCAGCCGCTCGTCGAGCAGACCCGCCACCACCGTGGCCCGGGCGGGCCGGTGCGCACCGAACTTCTGGCGCCACACTCGATTCATCTCGGCGGCGTAGGACGCCGAGGTCACGTACACCGTGGTCGACACGACGTGGTCCAGGTCGGACCCCGCTGCGGCGAGCACCCGCGCCAGGCGATCCAGAGCGACCTCGGTCTGGAGGGCCGGGTCGCCCTCACCGACGACGTTGCCGTCGTCATCGAACGACACCTGGCCCGACACGTAAATCGTGTGGTCGTACTGCACCCAGGCCGGGTAGGGGCTCTGCTCGGTGGTGATTCCCGCGACGTCCGACGAAACCGGTTTCATCAGTCCTCTTCCTTCTTCAAGACTTCCTGGAAATAGAAGCGCCAGCCGAGAAAGCCGCACCACACAGTGGCGGCGATAGCGACGGCGGGGGCGCCGTAGAAAATGATTTCCGCCATGTCAGGCAACTCCGGTGTTGTTGAGACTCGGCTGGGTCGAGGGCTCGGCCCGCCGCGGATATTTCTTGTTGGTCGCTACCGCCACGGCGCTGAAGACGACCAGGTTGGCGACGACGCCGGGGATCAGGCCGTCGAGCCCGAAGGGACTGCCGAGCACCCACTGCCAGACCACGGTGACGACGGCTCCGGACGCGATGCCGGACAACGCGGCCGGCGCGGAGCGGATGCCGAACACCACCGCGCCGAGCAGTGGCACGATCATCGTCGGGGCCCACAGTGTGTAGCTGTAGAGCAGCGCATCGACGATCGACGGCACCGTGAGCGCGAACAGCGTCGCGCCGGCACCGACGAGCACGCTGAGCCCACGCTCCATGTTCAGCCGCTTGCGTGCCGACGGCTCCTGCTTTGTCAGCGGCCGGTAGAGGTCGTCGGTGAAGACCACCGCCGAGGAGTTGAGATAGCTACTGGCCGTGGACATCACGACCGCCAACAGAGCGGCGACCAGGAGCCCGAGAAGTCCGACCGGCATCAGATTCGTCACCACCGTCGGCAGCGCGGAATCGGGGTCGATATCCGGGTAGAGCACCAACGCGACGGCCCCGATGGACGCGGCGATGAAGTAGAAGAAGAACGAGAAGATGCCCGCGGTGACAAAACCCTTGCGTGCGTGGGAGGAGTCGGGAGTCGAGAACGTCCGCTGTGCGTACGGCGGCACCAGGGTCTCGCCCAGCAGAAACGCCGCGAAGAGTCCCACGAACTTCATCAGGCTGTAGTCGCCGAGCACTGACAGGTGGTCGGCCGGCAGCGCATCCAGCAGGGCCGAGGGGCCGCCGACTGCGTGCAGACCGATCAGCAGGGTGACCGGGATCAGAATGCCGAGGAAGACGAACTGCAGTAGGTCGGTCTGGATCACGGCCCAGGCGCCGCCGGCGGCGGAGTAGAGCACGGTCACCGTCATGCCGATGAGGATGGCCGGCGTCGGCGGGATGTCGAGGGTGGCGTTGACGACGGTACCGATGGCCAGCGCCTGCGCCCCGAGGATGCCGGTGCACAACAGGATGGACAGGCCGCCGGTGACCAGGCGGGCCGGCTTGCCGTAGTGCGCGTCCATCACGTCACCGAGGGTGTGTGCGCCGAGGTAGCGCTTGAGCTTGGGGGCCACGAACAGGCCGACCAAGACGGTCTGGATTCCGAACGCGAAGAACGCGAACATGTAGACGTAGCCGTCGCGCATGGTGGCGCCGGCCACCCCGAGTGACGCGCCGCCGCCCAGAAAGGCCGCCGCCAGGCTGCCGAAGAACACCGGCCAGATGATGCGGTTGCCGGCTACGGCAAAGTCGTCGGGATTCGAGACCTTCCGCATGGTTTGCACGCCGACGACTATCAGCACCACAAAATAGCCGGCTACGGCTATCCAATCCCAGACTGTCACCAGGTCTCCTCTCGACGAATGGAGCAAGCGTAGGAGGCGTCGGCCCCGCCGGTCTTCGGCAAAAGCACCAGAGTCGGGAAATTCAAGGCGCTAGCATTGTGCAATTCGCACAATTCGCCCGGATTGTTGTTACGTAAACGTTAAAAGCATCGGAGTTGGTGTGCTCAGTACGGAGCTTGCCCAGCAGATCGCCGTCGAAATCACCGGGGTCATCGGGCACAACGTGTTGATCACCGACTCCACCGGGGTCGTCCTGGGCAGCGGCGACCCAGAGCGGGTCGGGCAGTTCCACGAGGCCTCGGTGGTGGTCATCAAAACCAACAGCACCCGCAGCCACACCGCGGCCGATGTGCAGTTCCTCAAGGGCAGCCTGCCCGGCACCACACTTCCGCTGGCGGTCGGCGGAACCGTGGTCGGAACCGTCGGGCTTTCCGGCCCCCCGGAACTGGTCGGACAGTTCGGGCAGATCGTGAAGCGCCAAACCGAGATCCTGCTCAGCGAAGCCAACCGGATCGGGGTGCGCGTCTCCCGTCAGCGGGCCACCGAGGACATCCTTCGAGAGGTCTTCGAATGGCACCGGACCGACATCTCGGCAGACAGCGTGCAGAATCGCGCAACCGCCCTGAACTACGACCTGCAGGTGCCGCGCCAGGTCGTCCTCGCCCGCATCGATCAGCATCTGACGCCGGCCGCACGCGCCGACGCTGATCTGGCGGGTGCGGTTCTCGACTGGTGGCGCGAAAGCCCGCCCGCTCCACAGGAAATGGTCGGACGACTGTCACGCAATGTCCTCGCGGCGATGACCCCCAGCCGCGGCGTGGCAGACGACGTCTTCTCCCGGTGGGGGGCGATTGTCGAGCGGGGACGCCACCGCGGATGGACGATCGTGGTCGCGGCCGGCCCGGTGGCATCGGGGGTGGGTCAACTGAACTCCTCGGCGCAGGATGCCCGCGATGCGCTCGACCTCGGCAGGAAGTTCTTCCCCGACCGCAGCCTCCACGACATCGAGAACCTTCGTCTGCTGCAGTTGCTCCGATCCGCACCCGAAGCCACCCGGCGCCGGCTCGTCACGGCGGTGTTCGGCGACGCTCTCCGCGCGCCGGACTGGCCCGAACTCAGCAGAACGCTGCTGGTGTGGGGCGAGAGCGGATTCAATGTGACCAGGACCGCCGAGAAGCTGCACCTGCACCGCAACACTCTGACCTACCGGCTCGCCAAGCTGGAGAAGCTGACCGGTCACCAGACAGCGGGGTCCACCGGCGAATCGGTGTTGCTCTATGTCGCGGCGATGATGGACGACGCGGTGACCACCTGAGCGCCGACCCGAGACCGGCTGACCCGCTAAGTTGTCACGATGGCCGCCACCTTCGCCGAAGTAGCCAAATCCGAGTACATCCTGCTGACCACGTTCACCAAAGACGGTCGTCCCAAGCCGACGCCCATCTGGGCGGCGCCGGCGGGGGAGAACCTCGTGGTGATCACCCAGGAGAACTCCTGGAAGGTGAAGCGGATCCGCAACACCCCGCGGGTCACCATCGCCAAATGCGATATGCGCGGTAACCCCAAAGGCGAGGCCGTGGAAGCCACCGCGACGATCCTCGACAAATCCCGCACCGGTGAGGTGTACGACGCCATCTCCAAGAGGTACGGGCTGATCGGCAAGACGTTCAACTTCTTCTCGAAGCTGCGCGGCGGGATGGACACCAACGTCGGGCTCGAACTCAAGGCCGTGGAATCAACATAAGGCGGGGAATCAACATAAGGCGCGGAACCAACATGACGTACCCGACGTTGGTCACTTCATGGTGATGCGGATGTTTCTGCTCTACGTCCTGGTCGAAATCGCGGTCATCGTCGCACTGACGGCGACCATCGGCTTCGGCTGGACGCTGCTCGCGCTGGTCGGCACGTTCGTGCTGGGCATCGTGCTGGCCGGCTCACAGCTGCGCCGTCAGCTCGCGCGCCTGCGGCAGGGGATGAGTGACCCGCAGGGCACCATCACCGACAGCGCACTGGTGGCTCTGGGCTCGGTGCTGGTCTTCATCCCCGGGCTGGTCACCACGGTGGCCGGGTTGCTGATGCTCGCCCCGCCCACCCGCGCTGCGATGCGGCCGCTGGCCGGGTTCGTCGCCGCCCGCGGTATCGCCCGCCAGGTCGCCTTCGTCAACCTCTCCGGAGTCCCCGGCGCCCAGATGCCGCGGCGCGGCCAGTACATCGACGGCGAAGTGATCGACGTGTCCGATGTGGCCGACACCGGTGACGCGCGGGCCGAGCTGCCATCGGAGCCCAAGCCTGAGTAGGTTTGTCGTCCGTGACGACGCTGCTGCGGGGCGGCCGCATCCACAGCCCCACACACCCTGACGCCACCGCCATGGCGGTCCGCGGCGACGTCATCGCCTGGCTCGGAAGCGACGACGTCGCCCGTGCACAGTTCCCTGACGCCGATGTCGTCGACCTGGACGGTGCGTTCGTCGCGCCGGCGTTCGTGGATGCGCACGTCCATGTCACCTCCACCGGTCTGCTGCGCAGCGGGCTCGACCTGCGCGCAGCCACGTCCCGGGCGCACTGCCTGCGGCTGATCGCCGAGCACGCCGCCGCGCAGCAGGACGGGATCATCTGGGGACACGGTTGGGACGACTCGGGCTGGCCGCAGCCCGGACCGCCGAGCACCGCGGAAATCGACGCCGTGGTCGGGGACCGGCCGGTGTACCTCTCCCGCATCGACGTGCACTCGGCGCTGGCGTCCACCCCGCTGCGGGCTCGCGCTGATGGACTGAACGCCGCCGACGGCTACGACGCTGCCGGGCCGCTGAGCGCCGACGCCCACCACCTGGTGCGGGCGCAGGCCCGCGCGCTGCTCAGTGCCACCCAACGGACCCAGGCCAGAACCGCTGCACTCGACGCCTTCGCCGCCGCCGGAATCGTCGCTGTCCACGAATGCGCGGGCCCGCAGATCGGCGGCCTGCAGGACTGGCAGCAGCTGCGCGACACCGACCACGGGATCGAGGTCCTCGGTTACTGGGGTGAGGCTGTGGACTCCGCCGCCGCCGCCCGGCAGCTGATGACCGACACCGGCGCGCGCGGCCTGGCCGGGGACCTGTTCGTCGACGGAGCGCTGGGCTCGCACACCGCGTGGCTGAACGAGCCCTATGCCGACGCCGATCACTGCGGACGCAGTTATCTGGACGCCGACACCATCGCCGCACACGTACGCGCCTGCACTGAAGCGCAGGTGACAGCCGGATTCCACGTCATCGGCGATGCCGCGGTCAGCGCCGCGGTCGACGCCATCGAACGGGTGGTCGACGAGCTCGGCGTGCCGGCGGTGGCCCGCTGCGGGCACCGCCTCGAGCATCTGGAGATGGTGTCCGCCGAGCAGGCGGCCAAGCTCGGCGCCTGGGGTGTCATCGCCAGCGTGCAACCGAATTTCGACGCCCTCTGGGGTGGTGAGGACGGCATGTACGCCCGCCGGCTGGGACCGGACCGGGCACCTCGGCTCAATCCGTTCTCCGCGTTGGCCGCGGCGGGCATGCCGCTGGCGTTCGGGTCCGACAGCCCCGTGACCGATATCGATCCCTGGGCGACGGTCCGAGCCGCCACGGCGCACCAGAGTGCCGGGGCCGCGGTATCGGCCCGGGCAGCGTTCTCGGCGGCCACCCGCGGCGGGTGGCGCGCCGGCGGGGTGCGTGACGGCGTGACCGGAACCCTGACCGTGGGTGCGCCGGCCTCCTATGCCGTCTGGGCGGCCGACGAGCTGGAGGTCGCGGCACCGGCCGATACGGTGCAGCGGTGGTCCACCGACCCGCGCTCCCGGGTTCCGGCCCTGCCGGCGCTGACACCAGGTCAGCCGTCACCGCGATGTCTGCAGACGGTGCATCGCGGCAGCGTGCTGTTCGGATGAGCGCCATCACCCGGACGAAGACCGTGGCCGACGCCCGCGGCCGGAAGACGCTGGCGTGGTTGCGGCCGCGGCTGACCCGACTGGCGATGGCGATCGTCGCCGGCCTGCTGCTGTGCGTGAGTTTCCCGCCGCTGGGCTGGTGGTGGGCCGCCATCGTCGGGGTGGCGCTGCTGATGGTCGTGGTGCGCAGCCCGGCCACGACGGCCGCGGGTGGGTTCGGGTACGGCCTGGTATGCGGGTTGACCTTCTATCTGCCGTTGTTGCCGTGGATCAGCGGACTGGTCGGGGCATTGCCCTGGGTGGCGCTGTCCGCGATGTGCGCGCTGTTCCCGGCGCTGTTCGCGCTGATGGCGGTGGCGGTGCGACGGCTGCCCGGCTGGCCGCTGTGGTTCGCGGCGGTGTGGATGGTCCAGGAGTGGCTCAAGTCGACCGTGCCCTTCGGCGGTTTTCCGTGGGGTGTCCTGGGCTTCAGCCAGACGAACGGGCCGCTGCTGCCGCTGACCCGCCTCGGGGGCGTGCCCCTGGTGTCGTTCGCGACCGTGTTGATCGCCGCGGGTGCCGTCGCGATCGGGCTGGAAGTGCTGGTGTGGTGGCGGCGCGGCACCGAATCAGACGGGTCCGCCGATGGTCCGCCGGCGGTGGTGCTGCCCGGCCTGTGCATCGCGGCGGTGCTGTTGGCCACCGCGGTGGTGCACCCGGCGGTGCGCCAGTCCGCCACCGGCGCCGACGGCTCGCCCGCGGTGACCGTGGCCGCGGTGCAGGGCAATGTGCCGCGCCTGGGTCTCGACTTCAACGCGCAGCGCCGGGCGGTGCTCGACAACCATGTCGCCGAGACGCTGCGCCTGGCCGCAGATGTGCGCGCCGGCCGGGCGCCGCAGCCGCAGTTCGTGGTCTGGCCGGAGAACTCCTCCGATATCGACCCGCTGTCCAACGCCGACGCCGGCGCGCAGATCACGAGGGCCGCCGAGGCGGTCCGCGCCCCGATCCTCGTCGGCGCGGTGGTCGCGCATCCGGACAGCTCCGCGGACAACCCCGCCGCACTGAACACCGTCATGGTGTGGGACCCGCTGCACGGCCCGGGTGAACGTCACGACAAGAAGATCGTCCAGCCGTTCGGTGAGTACCTGCCGTGGCGGGGGTTCTTCTCCAAGTTGTCGTCGTACGCCGCCCGTGCCGGCTACTTCGTGCCCGGCGAGGGCAACGGCGTGGTGCACGCGGCCGGTGTCCCGATCGGCGTCACCACCTGCTGGGAGGTGATCTTCGACCGGGCGGCTCGCGAAGCGGTGCTGGGCGGCGCTCAGGTGCTGACGGTGCCTACCAACAACGCCACCTTCGATCAGGTGATGAGCGAACAGCAACTGGCGTTCTCCCGGGCCAGGGCCGTCGAACACAATCGTTACGTCGTGGTCGCCGGAACCACCGGGATCAGCGCCATCATCGCCCCCGACGGCACGGAACTGGCCCGGACCGAATGGTTCCAGCCGGCGTACCTCGACCTGCCGGTGCGCCTGAAGACGGAGTTGACACCGGCCACCCGCTGGGGACCGCTCATTTTGCTGGTCCTGGTTGCAGTGGGAATCACGGCTGTGCTGGCCGGAGCATGGCGTTCCGTCAGGCACAATGGAGGGTTATTGCGTCCGATACTGTCGTCCGCCCGCTGCCGCAGGCAGCAGCCGATCACCGACAGCTTCGGACCCACGACAGAGTCGGATGCGCTCCCCGGAGCCGCCGATGCGGACACCCGAGGAGCAACATGACCATCGGCGGAACAGGGCCGTCCTTGCCTGGTGAGCGGCCCAGCCGACGCACGTTGGTGATCGTCCCGACGTACAACGAGCTGGAGAACCTGCCACTCATCGTCGGCCGCATCCACGCTGCGCTGCCGGAGGTCCACGTACTGGTCGTCGACGACGGAAGTCCCGACGGCACCGGTCAGCTCGCCGACGAGCTTGCCCTGGCCGACCCCGACCGGGTGCACGTCATGCACCGCAGTGCCAAGGACGGACTGGGCGCTGCCTACCTGGCCGGATTCGGCTGGGGGCTGAGCCGCCAGTACTCGGTGCTGGTGGAGATGGACGCCGACGGCAGCCACGCGCCCGAGCAGTTACACCGGCTGCTGGATGCCGTCGACGAGGGAGCCGACCTGGCGATCGGTTCGCGGTACGTGCCGGGCGGAACCGTGCGGAACTGGCCGGCGCGCCGGCTGGTGCTGTCCAAGACCGCCAACACCTACTCCCGGGTGCTGCTGGGAGTGGACATCCATGACATCACCGCCGGCTACCGGGCCTACCGCCGCGAGGTCCTGGAGAAGATCGACCTGAGCGCGGTGGACTCCAAGGGCTACTGCTTCCAGATCGACCTCACCTGGCGTGCCATCAACAGCGGTTTCCGCGTCGTCGAGGTGCCGATCACCTTCACCGAGCGAGAGCTCGGAGTGTCGAAGATGAGCGGGTCGAATATCCGCGAAGCGCTGGTGAAGGTCGCCCAGTGGGGACTGGGCGGCCGACTCGACCGCGCCCGCGGAATCGTGCGCTGAGGCTCAGCTGCCCCGGCGCTTGGTCTTGATGATGTCGAGGCGCTCCTTGAGCAGCTCCTCGAGCTCTTCCACCGAGCGGCGCTCCAGCAGCATGTCCCAGTGGGTGCGCGGGGGCTTCACCTTCTTGGGTTCCGGAATGTCACCCTCGATGAGGGTGCCTTCCATCCCGTTACGGCACAGCCAGTTGCCGGGGATCTCGGCGTCATCGGCGAACGGAACATCGAATTCCTCGCCGTTATCAGTGCGGTACCGCGCAATCTGACGCGGCGCCAGGTCGTGGTTGCGGTCGGTCTCGTAGCTCACAGCTCCGAGGCGACTGCCTCGCAGGACACGATCAGCCATCGTCGTTTACTCCTTCAGCACAATATGTTCCGCGTCTATCAACGCTGTGACACCGGCGGAAGTTCCCGCAAAGGCGGCACGACCATCCAGGATACCGGGGATACCGGCGTTGAGCCGACAGCCGGTCTACAGTCTTCGTTCGTGACCCCACAGGGTAGACGGCGCTGCCAGCCGTGTCGGTGGTGTGGCCGCGAAGTTCCCGACGCCGGCCTCGGTCGGCGTCGGCAGTACTGCAGGCAGTCGTGCCGCCAGCGTGCCTACGAGCAGCGCGCGATGGTCAAGGGCTCCGCGGTGCCGCCGGATGCCGTCGTGCTCTCGGCCGACGAAGCCGCTCAGCTGTCGGACCGGGTTTTCCAGGTCCGCTGCGCTGCCGAGGATGTGGCGACCGCGGTTGACGAGGGCGCCGACGGTGCCGAGCTCCGGGAGCTGTGCGATGCACTGGTCCGCGCGGCCAAAGCGGCCGACGGCTGGCGCTGAGCCGACTTCAGTACCCGGCGCGCTCCCGCAGGCTGCGGGCCGCCGCGCGGGCGTGCGTCGCAAGTGCCCCGGCGTCGGCGGTGCGCAGCTCGCCGGCGCTGACCACCGTCTGACCCCCGACCAGAAGCCGCCGCAACGGGGCCGGCGGCCCGAACACCAGCGCGCACACCGGGTCGTCGATGTCGGCGTGCCCCAGACCCGTCAGATCCCACAGCGCGATATCGGCGAGCTTGCCGACTTCCAGCGATCCGAGCTCGCGGTCGCGACCCAGGCATCGGGCACCGCCCATGGTGGCCATCTGCAGGCACTGGCGGGCCGTCAGCGCCTGCGGTCCGAGCCGCAGCCGGGCGGCCAGCAGCGCACCGCGCAGCTCGGTGCCCAGGCCGCCGTGCTCGTTGGACGCCACGCCGTCCACTCCGAGGCCGACGGGGACTCCGGCGGCCAGCAGCTCAGGGATCGGTGCGATACCCGCGCCCAGACGACCGTTGCTGCTCGGACAGTGCGCCACCGAGGTCCCGGACGCGGCGAACTTGGTGATGTCGCCGTCAGAAAGGTGCACGCAGTGCGCCAGCCACACGTCCTCGCCGAGCCAGCCCAGCGATTCGACGTAGTCCGCCGGCCGGGCACCGAAGTGCGCCAGGCAGAAGTCCTCCTCGTCGACCGTCTCGGCCAGGTGGGTGTGCAGGCGCACCCCCAATTCCCGCGCCAGCTCGGCGCTGCGCCGCATCAGGTCACCGGTGACCGAGAACGGCGAACAGGGTGCCAGCGCGATCCGGCACCGCGAGTCGAACGCCGGATCGTGATGGGTGTCTACCGCGTCGGCGCACGCACCCAGAATGGTGTCGATGTCCTCGACCACCGAGTCCGGCGGTAACCCGCCCGAGGACGCGCCCAGATCCATCGACCCCCGGGTAGGGTGGAACCGCAACCCGATTCGGGCGGCTGCGGCGACCTCGGCGGCCAACACATCACCGCCGCCGCGCGGGAACACGTAGTGGTGGTCCATCGTGGTCGTGCACCCCGTCAAGGCCAGCATTCCCAGAGCCGCGCTGGCAGAGGCGAACTCGAGCTCCTCGTCAATAGCGGCCCAGAGCGGGTACAGCGTCGTCAGCCATTGGAACAACGTGCCGTCCTGGGAATGGCCGCGGGTGATCCACTGGTTCATGTGATGGTGAGTGTTCACCAGGCCCGGAGTGGCCAGACAACCTCGGCCGTCGATCATCTCCGCATCAGGGATCTGTGGGGCCCGGCCCTCGCCCAACGTGGCGATCACTCCGTCACGCACCACGATGTAGCCGCTGCGGTACTCGGTACCCGATTGGTCGACGGTGGCGACGGCAGCATTCATGAACACCTGGATCGGCATGGTTCATCCTGGCCTGTCACGACGCCACGAGCACCTCGTGGGAAAGCCCGAGCGCAGCTACGATGGCCCCGATGAACGCCTCCCGAGCTCAGACGGCCGGTGTGGTGTGGATGTTCGGCGCATTCGAACTCGACACCGCCCGGTACGAGTTGCGGGGCGAGGGGTCCGTAATCCGAATCGAACCGCAGGTGTTCGACGTGCTCACGCATCTGGTGACCAACCGGGACCGGCTCGTGTCCAAAGAGGAGCTCTTCGACACCGTCTGGGGTGGGCGGTTTGTCGGTGAGGCGGCGTTGACCAGTCGGATCAAGGCCGCGCGGCGCGCACTCGGCGACGACGGCGAATCGCAACGCTTCATCCGCACCGTGCGCGGCCGCGGATACCAGTTCATCGCCACCGTCCTGCAGGATATTGCGGAGGCGCCACCGGCCGACCCGTCGCCCGAACCTGCAGTCCGGTTGCCCCGGCAGAGCATCGCCTTCACCCGGGCCGCCGACGGCATTCGGCTGGCGTACGCCGTTGCCGGAGAGGGCCCGCCGCTGGTGCGCGCTGCCAACTGGATGACCCACCTCGGCTACGACATCGAAAGTCCGGTGTGGTCTCACTGGGTCCGCGACCTGTCACTGCAGCACACCTTCATCCGCTATGACGAACGGGGCTGCGGGCTTTCGGACTGGGAAGCCGGTGCGTTCACCTTCGACGACTGGGTGGCGGATCTGGAGTTGGTCGTGAATGCCCTTGACCTGCAAGCGTTTCCGCTGATGGGAGTGTCCCAGGGTGCGGCGGTGGCCGTGGCATACGCTGCCAGGCACCCAGAGCGGGTCACCAAGTTGGTGCTCTGCGGCGCCTACGCACGCGGCCGCGCTGTCCGAGCGGTCGGCGAGCAGGAAAAGCGGGCCGCAGCCTTGGATCTCGACCTCGCCCGGGTTGGCTGGGGCAAGGACGACCCGGCTTTCCGGCAGGTGTTTGCCGCGCAGTTCCAGCCCGACGGCAGCCGTGCCGATTGGGCGGCTTTCGATCAGTTGCAGCGGCGCACCACCTCACCGGAGAACGCCGTGCGTTTCCTCGAACAGTTCGCCACCATCGATGTTCGTGAGCAGGCCCGCGGTGTGCAGTGCCCGACGCTGATCCTGCATTCGCGTGAGGATCACCGGGTGCCGATGGGGGCCGGTCAGGAGTTGGCTGCCCTGATCCCGGACTCGCAGCTGGTGGCTCTCGACAGCAAGAATCACTTGCTCACTGCCGACGAGCCCGCGTGGCAGGTGTTCCGCGACGAGGTGGCGACCTTCCTGGGGACAGACGTCCCATGACGGGCGATCTCCACCGAATCTCCACGAAATCTTCATGTAACGGCGTGCGGCCGCGGCCATGCTGGGCGGCATGAGAAAACAGTTTCGTACCCTGCTGATCGGCGCCACCGCGATCGTGGCTCTCGGTGCCGTCCCGGCATGTTCGTCCGGCGGCTCCTCGTCGGAAGCCACCTCTCCGGCGACTACCGCCGCATCCGCCGCCGACGCCCCGGCTGCCGAATCCTTCCCGGAGGACGCCCGCTACATCGCCGACATGCCGATGTCCGACGGCGGGACGATGACCCTCGGCGTGGCAGTGACCGGGGACAAGGTCGTCGCCTACGCCTGTGACGGAAGTAAAGACGAGGCCTGGTTCTTCGGCAACCAGGACGACGGCAGCCTCGACATCACCGGCAAGTTCCAGGACAACCTGGCGGCCTCGTACAACGGATCCGATGTCGTGGGAGACCTCACGATGAACGGTGTCACCTACAACTTCTCCGCGCCGCAGGTCCCCGACCCCGCCGGGATGTACACCGCCTCGCTCGACGGTGTCCGGGCGTCCTGGGTGGTGCGGCCCGACAACACCGCCACCGGTGTGCAGTTCACCCCCGGCGGCGACAGCCCCGCCTTCGACGAGATGAACGATCAGATCCAGCAGTTCCGGGAGCGGGTGCGCAACAAGCGCCTGCTGCAGCCGGCGGCCGAACTCGACGTCACCGACCTCGCCACAACCATCAACGGCACCCCGGTGCAAGCTGAATTGGTTACCGGTACAACCACATTCAAGTAATGCCGACGGTGGGGTATCAGGTGCACTCGAACCGGATGCCGGCATCGGCGGGCGGGGCGACCTCCTGAAGGCAGCCGAACGGCACCACGCCGGCATCGGACATCCGCAGGCCCGTCTGCCGGGCGAGGTTGACACAGAACAGCCCCACCGGATCGGCGCGGCACTGATAGTCGCCGAAGCGCAGTGAACTGCCGTAGGCGAGTTCGGGCCCGGTTCCGGTGGTGAACGGTCCAGGATCCCCGTGCGCCGATCCGACCTGAGCGCCGGCACCGGCGAAGTCGACCCAGTTGCCGACCCACTGGCCGTACACATCGGCCGGCTGGGCCGGCGGGTCGGCGAGCTCGACCAGGCAGGCCAGCGCGCCGCCGGTCCTCGTGGCGTCGGTCCGGCACTGAGTTCCGGCAGGCGTCACGAACGCCACATCGTCGCCGAGGTCGGTGACGTCCTCGTCACGCCGGCTGCTGTGAAATCCGCCCAGGTCAGCAGGTGTTCCGCCCTGAACCCAGGCAATGACAGCGGCCACCGGCGCATCGGCAGGAGGTGGGCCGGCCACGCGCCCGGGCGGCGTGGACGGTGCGCTGGACGCCGGGCCTGAGTCGGTCGACGGCGCGGTCGACGAGGAAATCTCCCGGTCACCGGCCGAGTCCCCGCCGCCGGCCGAACACCCGGCAACCAGCATCAACGCCGCGATCGGCAGCACAATCCGCATGTCACACACCGTAGCTGCCCAACTCGCTGAACCCGGTTGGTCCGGTCGAGCGGCCCGACGTTCGCTACCGTCTGGTTATGCACGAGCACACCGTCCGCGCCACCATCTCGAGCGGTGTCGTCGAGGGCTTCACCCGCGAGGGCGTAAACCGTTGGCGCTCGATCCCGTACGCCCGCCCACCTGTGGGGCCACTCCGGCTGCGGGCGCCCCAGCCGCCCGAGCCGTGGCGAGGCGTGCGGTACTGCCACGGATTCGCCAACTGCGCCCCGCAGCAGCGCAAGTACACCCTCACCGGGCTCGGCCGGTACCAGCCCATGGGGGAGGACTGCCTGACCTTGAACGTGGTGGCGCCCGAACACCCCGGGGACGAGCCCCTGCCGGTGCTGGTCTTCATCCACGGCGGCGCCTACATCCTGGGCAGCTCCGCGACACCGATCTACGACGGGGTGAAGCTCGCCCGTCGCGGCTGCGTCTACGTCTCGGTGAACTACCGGCTGGGACCGCTGGGTTGCCTGGACCTGTCGTCCCTGGCGAACTCCGCGCACCCGATCGACTCCAACCTGTTCCTGCGCGACCTGGTGTTGGCCCTGCAGTGGGTGCAGGACAACATTGCGGTGTTCGGCGGGGACCCCGACAGCGTCACCATCTTCGGCGAAAGTGCCGGGGCGCACGCGGTGGCCACGCTGCTGGCCGTTCCAGCTGCGAAAGGTCTTTTCCACCAGGCGATTTCAGAAAGCCCAGCCTCGGGCATGTCCTGCTCGGTCCAGCAGGCCGAAGTGCTCGCCGAACGGTTCGCGACGCTACTCGGGGCGGACCGTGCCGAGGCCGCCGCGGTGGTACGCAGCGCAGCGGCAGCCGATCTGGTCAACGCGATGGACGAGCTGATCACCCTCGGCAGCACCGAGATGCTCGGCGCCTTCCCCGCGGGGCCGACCTACGGCGACGACTACCTGCCCGTCGAACCGCTGGAAGCGATGCGGCGCGGCGACGCACACCGGGTGCCGTTGATCGTCGGCAACAACGCCGAAGAGGCGAGGCTGTTCACCCGCTTCCTGAAGTTGCTGCCCACCACCGAACCGATGATCGAAGCCCTGCTGGCCGAAGCGGGCCCGGAGGTGCGCGCCCGCATCACCGCCGCCTACCCGGACTACCCGCGTCCCGCCGCCTGCGTGCGTCTGGGGGGAGATTTCGCCTTCGCCTCGGCGGCGTGGACGATCGCCGAGGCACACAGCGCTCACGCACCGACCTACCTCTACCGCTACGACTATGCCCCGCGCACGCTCAAATGGTCGGGCCTGGGCGCCACCCACGCCACCGAACTGCTCGCCGTCTTCGACGTCTACCGCACCCGCTTCGGCTCGTTGCTCACCGCGGCGGGCGATCAGCGCTCGGCCGCCCGGGTGACCGCGGACGTGCAGTCCCGATGGCTGGGCTTCAGCCGCTCGGGCATCCCTGGCGGCGACTGGCCCGCCTACGATCCCGACGACCGGGCGGTGCTGGTGTTCGACCGGAGTACCCGGGTCGAGTTCGATCCGGACCGGGACCGCCGGACCGCCTGGTCAGGGTTCTCCCTGACGGGATGACACGGGTCGCGCAGATGTCCTGCGCGGCTGACGGGGATGTGATTGCGTAGCCCCTGTGACGAGTGACGCCTGCGTTTCGGTGCCTGATCACCCACTGGACCCCCTGTCGGGGGCCGAGTTCGCCGCCGTCACCGCGCTGTTGGGCCGCGACCGCGGGGTGGGGGACGGTTGGCGGATCGCCTGCATCGAGATGCTGGAGCCGGGCAAGGCCGAGTTGGCGGCATTCGAGGCCGGCGCCGACCGGCCGCCGCGTCGGGCCGCGGTGCTGTGTCTGGACCGGGCGAACAACGCGACGTACAAGAGCGTGGTGTCACTGACCGACGACCGGGTGGAGTCCTTCGAACACATTCCCGGTGTGCAGGCGAACTTCACCGTGGACGAGTTCCATGAATGTGATGCCGTACTGCGGGCCCACCCCGACGTCATCGCCGCACTGGCCCGGCGCGGCATCACCGACATGGACCTGGTTTTCATGGACACCTGGACCTACGGGGCCGCGGTGGCCCCGCCGGAGTACCGGGACCGCAGGATCGGTTGGTCGGACACCTGGCTGCGCGCCGCTCCGGGGGCCAACCCGTACGCGACCGCGGTCAGTGGGCTGCACTGCGTGATCGACCTGAACTCCATGGAGCTGCTGCGCATCGAGGACGACGACCCGTTCCAGGGAGGTCCCCCGCCGCAGCCGATGGGGGAGTATGTGCCCAAACACATTCCGGAGCGGATCCGCGCCGGATGGCAGCGCGAACCGCTGAAGCCGCTGGAGATCACCCAGCCCGAGGGCCCGTCGTTCACGGTGTCGGGCAACCTGCTGCGGTGGCAGAACTGGTCGGTGCGTGTCGGTTTCAACCACCGCGAGGGCATGACACTGCACACGCTCAGATACCGCGATGGTGATCGCGACCGGTCGGTGGCACACCGGTTGTCCTTCGCCGAGATGATGGTTCCGTATCGCGACCCGTCGACAGATCACTACCGCCGCACCGCATTCGACATCGGCGAGTGGGGTCTGGGTTTCATGACGACGTCGTTGGAACTGGGCTGTGACTGCCTGGGCGAGATCCGTTATCTCGATGCCACACTGCACAATTCGAAGGGCCAGCCGTACACCATCAGCAACGCCATCTGTATCCACGAAGAAGACAACGCGGTGCTGTGGAAGCATGTCGACACCAGCGGAGCCGAAGTGCGGCGGATGCGGCGGCTGACGATCTCCAGCCACGTCACGGTGGCCAATTACGAGTACCTGATGTACTGGCGGCTCTACCAGGACGGCAATATCGAGTGCGAAGTGCGGGCCACCGGCATCATGGTGACCACACCGCTGCCGGAAGGCCGGCCGCACCCCAACGGCGCCCTGGTCGACGAACGCACCTATGCCCCGTTTCACCAGCACTTCCTGGTGGCCCGGCTGGACCTCGACGTCGACGGCAGCGACAACACCGTCTACATGTCCGAGTCCTACGCCGAGCCCGTCGGCCCGGACAATCCCTTCGGACTCTCGCTGGTGCAGCGCAATGTGCCGCTGCGCACCGAGAGCCAGGGTGTTCAGGACCTGAACTTCGCCACCCAACGGGCGTGGAAGGTGGTCAACCCCAACGTCGTCAATTCCCTGGGCACCCACCCGTCCTACAAACTGGTGCCCGGCGGTGCCATCCCGCCCATGTTCGACCCGGAATCGCCGATCTTCCAACGTGCCAACGTGATCGGTCACACGCTGTGGGTGACACCGAATCACCCCGAGGAGCGGTGGCCGGCAGGCGAATTCGTCAACCAGTCGGCCACCGACACCGGGCTGGGCGCGTGGGTCAAGGCGAACCGTCCGATCGAGAACGCCGATGTGGTGCTGTGGTATGTCTTCGGCATCCACCACATCACCCGGCCGGAGGACTGGCCGGTGATGCCGGTCGACGTGGTGTCGTTCTGGCTCAAGCCGTACGGGTTTTTCGATCGCAACCCGTCGCTGGATGTGCCTGCCAGTCCGCCCGCGCATTGCCACACTCCCAATTGACACGCGTCAACAAAATTCCGGAAACGCCGTGCGCGCCGGGCCCGTGCCCTACGTTGGGGCGGTGCGAACTGACACTGTGCTCGAACGTCCCGCCGATCTGACGGTCGAATGGCTCACCGAGGTGCTGCAAGCCGGCCGGGTGACCGAATTCCGCTATGACCGGATCGGCACCGGCCAGATGAGCGAGTGCTACCGCGTCGAGGTGACCTACGCACCCGGCGACACCGGACCGGCATCCATTGTGCTCAAGGTCGCGGCCGGCGACCCCACCAGCCGTCAGACCGGGCTGGCGCTGGGGCTCTACGAACGTGAGGTGCGGTTCTACACCGACATTGCGCCACGGCTGACCGCAGCCGGCGCGGGGCCGGTGGCCCCGTGTCACCACGGCGCCATCAACTCCGAAACCGGAGTGTTCGACCTGGTACTCGGGGATGCCTCACCAGCCGTCGTCGGTGACGAAATTCGCGGCGCCACAACCGAACAGGCATTGCTGGCGGTGGCCGAACTCGGCCGCCTGCACGCGCCGCTGCTGGGGGACCCGACGCTGGCCGGGGCGGACTGGCTCAACCGCGACGCGCCGGTCACCGGGGCGTTGCTCAGCGGTCTGTACGCCGGCTTCACCGACCGCTACGGCGAGGCCATGACCTCGGATCAGCGCACCGTCTGCGACCGGTTGGTGGCCGGTTTCGACGACTACCTGGCCGCCGAAGGCGCACCGGACCGACCGATGGGTCTGGTGCACGGCGACTACCGGCTCGACAACCTGCTCTTCGGCGGGCCCGGGGCGGACCGTCCGGTGACGGTGGTCGATTGGCAGACCGTCACCTGGGGCCCGGCGCTGACCGATCTGGCGTACTTCCTGGGCTGTGCGTTGCCGGTGGCGGCTCGCCGGGAGCACCATGACGCGCTGCTGCGTGCCTATCACGATGCCCTCGGCGCCGATACAGCATTGACCCTCGACGCTATTCGAGAGGGGGTGCGGCGGCAGAGCTTCTTCGGGGTGATGATGGCGATCGTGTCGGCGATGTTGGTGGTGCGCACCGAGCGTGGCGACGAGATGTTCCTGACCATGCTGGAGCGCCACTGTGCACATGTGCTCGACACCGAGGCACTGGCGACACTGCCCGCCCCCTCCGGGACGGCCCCGCTGCAACCGGCGGCCGCCGATGAGGGCGCCCACCCCGCCGGGCCCGAGCCGTTGTGGAACGAAAGCTGGTACTTCGATTTCGTCGACGCGGCCCAGGGCATCGGCGGGTGGATCCGGTTGGGTCTGATGCCCAACGAGAACGTCGCCTGGGTACAGGCGCTGCTGTGCGGGCCGGACATGCCGACGATCGCGGTGTCGGACTTCGAGGTGCCGCTACCCGCCGACCCGTTCCGCGTGTTGACCGGCGACGGCACCGTACTGACCCACGCCGCGACGGTGCCGCTGCAGCGGTGTGCCGTGACCGTGCGTGGCCGCGCCCAGGCCTACGACGACCCCGCCGCGCTGCTGCGTGGTGAGCCGGGCCGCGACGTGGCGGCGGTATTCGACCTGGAGTGGGCGACGGACGGCGTCCCGTACCAGTACCGGATCGCCTCCAGATACGAGATTCCGTGCACGGTCTCGGGAACCGTTGTCGCCGACGGTCGCAGCTTCACCATCGACGAGGTGCCCGGCCAGCGTGACCACTCCTGGGGTGCGCGCGACTGGTGGGGCATGGAATGGGTGTGGAGCGCGGTACATCTCGACGACGGCACCCACGTGCATGGGGTCGACCTGCGCATCCCCGGTCTGCCGCCGATGGGTGTCGGCTATGTCCAGGGCGGCGGCGAACTGACCGAACTGGAACTGGTCACCGCGCGGGAAGTGTTCGGCGACGGCATATCCGGTGACAAGGACTTACCGGTCAGCACCGAGTTGAGCCTGGCGCCCGGGGATCTCGTGGTCGACACCGTGATGGTCGGTCAGGCGCCGGTGCGCCTGGTCGCACCGGACGGCCGCGTCAGCCATTTCCCACGCGCCTGGGCGACCGTCACCACCGGTGACGGTCGCCGCGGCGTCGGCTGGTTGGAGTGGAACCGCAACCAGTAGCGCTCCACTACGACTGGAAGAACGCCAGCAGCTCGGGATTCAGCACGTCGGCGTGTGTCGTCGGCAGGCCGTGCGGAAAGTCCTTGTACGTCTTGAGCGTTGCGTTGGCCAGCAGCTCGGCGGTCTTGGGCCCGGCGGCGACATACGGCACGATCTGGTCGTCCTCGCTGTGGACCACCAGCACCGGAATGCTGATCTTCTTCAGATCCTCGGTGAAGTCGGTCTGGGAGAACGCGACAATGCCGTCGTAATGCGCTTTGGCGCCGCCCATCATGCCCTGGCGCCACCAGTTCTGGATCACCGCTTCCCGGTAGTCTTCGGTGACTTCGTCCCCGTGGCGGTTGAATCCGTAGAACGGTCCCGAGGGCAGGGCTCGGTAGAACTCTGACCGGTTGGCGGCCAGCTGCGCCTGCAGACCGTCGAAGACCTCTTTGGGCAGGCCCTCGGGGTTGGCTTCGGTCTTGACCATCAGCGGTGGAACCGCGCACAGCAGCGCGGCCTTGGCGGCCCGGCCCTCGCCGTGGCGGGCCAGGTAGCGCACCACCTCGCCACCGCCGGTCGAATGTCCGACGTGGATGGCGGCGTGCAGATCCAGGTGCTCGACGACGGCCGCGAGATCGTCGGCGTAGTGGTCCATGTCGTGGCCGTCTGCCACCTGGGTGGAGCGGCCGTGACCTCGCCGGTCGTGGGCGATCACGCGGTAGCCCTTGGACAGGAAGTACAACAGCTGGGTGTCCCAGTCGTCTGCCGACAGCGGCCAGCCGTGACTGAACACGATGGGTTGACCCGATCCCCAGTCCTTGTAGAAGATCTCGACGCCATCTGTGGTGGTGATCGTGGGCATGGGGTCCTTTCACGGAAGTGACATGGAACGCTCAGCCGGAATCTACCCGCGCAGTCGACAATGTGGAGGCTGCGTCACACCAAGTGGGCGCTGTTGTCGTCGAGTTCATCTCGGCGCATTCCCATCGGCGTGGTCGCCGGCACGTCGCCTACGGCTACGACGGTGCGCGTCACCGGAGTCAGTGCGGTGAAGAGAATCTCGACTTCAGCGTCGTCGAGGCCGTCGAGAGCGGTCAACGCCAAAGTGTTGGTCGCTGTCTCGATCTGTTCCTTGAGGAGTCGACCGGCGTCGGTGAGAACACCGTCGGCCAGCAGACCGCGGGTGGTCAGGCGCCGGCAGCAGGCCTGCCATTCGGCGTCGTCGTAGTCGCGGCTGCGGCGGATGAACTCCTCGGTGACCGCACCGGCGGCGCAGTGCAGCACGTTCGATTCCCGGCCGCTGACACCTGCCGTGGTCAACACCGCCACGTGCCCGTCGCCACGGTGTTCCCGCAGCAGCGTGGTGGCGTGCCAGAGCATCTCGATCGGGTTGTCGGGCCAGGGCAGGGCCGCGTTGGCGGCGAACAACGGTCGACCGTCGAGCGGGGCGCTGCGAGCAGCCTTGGCGGCCAATTCTGCTGCGGTGCAGACGTTCTCGTTCTCGGTGACACCGCAGCGGCGCAGTGCCGCGACCGCGGCAGTCGATCGGGCGCGCAGTGCGTCCTGCGGGGTGGCGTAGTCCCAGGCGGCGGGCAGCGCCCGGGCGACCCGCGTGGGGGAGAAGTTGTAGAACGTGGCCGTCACCACGTTTGCCGGCACCGGGCCCAGAGGTGCCGAGCGGGCGGCGAAGTATCCCATCCAGAATCCCCGAAAACCCAGGGCATCCATTGCATCGCGGGCCTCGGGTGCGAAGTAGGTGAGGGCGTGCACGGGTTCGAACCGGTCGAAGAAGCGTCGCGCCAACTCGGGCTCTCGACTCACCTCAGTAGTTAACCATCACCGTTGCCGGTTCCTGCTATGTTGCTGCGCGAGCTGGACCCCGTCCCGGGGTCGGCAGGTCCGGGAGGTCGGGATGCGTGGTCTGATGACGGCCGTGGGTGCGGCGGCTCTGGTGTGTGCCGCAGCGGCCGGGTGCGGCTCGGATGCGCCGACGGTGGCCCGGGCCGATCTGGAGAAGGACATCACCACTCGGCTTTCCGGCGCCGGGAAGCCGCCGCAGTCGGTGGCGTGCCGCGCCGATCTCGAAGGCGTCGTCGGCAACACCACCACCTGCGAGGTGGTGATCAGCGAGACCAACGCCATCGAACCCGTCGTCGCGGTGACGGAGGTGAAGGACACCACGGTCAGCTACGAGATGACACCCGCGCTGTCTCAGGCGCAGCTGGAGAAGTCGGTCGCCGAGTTGGTCAGCGGCAGTGTCGGCGAAGACCCGACCGGTGTGACCTGTAGTGGCGGGCTGAAGGGCGAACAGGGCACGACGGTGGACTGCTCGATGCAACTCGACGGGGAACCGCTCGACACCGTGGTCACGGTGACCACAGTGGACGGGCTGCTGATGAACTTCGAGGTCAATCAGGCCTGACGGACTCGGCGGCGACGTCCCCGGTCACCGCTGCGGAGGCCTCGTCGATGATGGCGCGCATCGCGCGCTCGGCGGCGTCCTCGTCCCGCATCCGGATGGCGCGGGCCACCTCGTCGTGCAGCGCGATGGCCGCCGGGTTGGGTCGGTCCGGCATCATCCCGTGATGGGTTCGTCCGGTGAGCACCTCTGCCACCACATCATTGAGAGCCCGGAACATCTCGTTCCCGCTGGCCTCCAGCAACGCGCGATGAAACACCTTGTCGGCCAACAGATATGACTCGAGGTCGCCAGACCGGCCGTGTACCACCATGTCCGATACCGCGGCCGCCATGATGCGGCACTGATGGGGGTCGGCCCGCCGGGCCGCCAGTGCCGCTGCGGCCGGCTCGAACCCCCGGCGCAGTTCGGACAGGGACACCAACTGCGCGGCGCGGTCGCCGGCCTCGAGTCGCCAGCGGATCACCTGGGGGTCGAACACATTCCAGCTCGTGGACGGCTGGATGGTGATACCCACCCGGCGGCGCGCTGCGACCATCCCCATCGATTCGAGCACCCGGATGACCTCGCGTGCCACGCTGCGAGATATCCCGTGTTCGGCACTTACGCCGTCCAGCGTCAGCACACTGCCGACCGCCAGTCGTCCGGAAACGATCCCGGTGCCCAGGGCGTCGAGCAGACTGGCGTGAAGCTCGCCGATGGGAGGCTGCGCAATCACCGATAGATCCTCTCATAGCGCCTCCGCTCGACAATAAGACAGATTCGTTGACTGATTTACTTGAAAACGTCATATCATTGCGGCATCCTGTGTGACACAGAACTCAGGCAGGTGGAACACATGGACTCACCGATTGTCGTGATGGGAGTGTCCGGCTCGGGCAAATCGACGGTGGGTGCCGCGCTCGCGCAGCGGCTGCGGGTGCCGTTCGCCGACGCGGACGACTTCCACCCCGACGCCAACATCGCCAAGATGAGCTCGGGGACGCCGCTCACCGATGATGACCGCTATCCCTGGTTGGAGGCGGTCGGGCAATGGTTGGCCGCCCATCCCGACGGCGGGGTGATGAGCTGCTCGGCGCTCAAGCGCAAGTACCGCGACCAATTGCGCCGGCACCTCCCACAGATTCAGTTCGTACATCTGAGTGGGACCACCGATGTCATCGGCCGGCGCCAGGCCAGCCGACCCGGACATTTCATGCCGGCTTCCCTGCTGGCATCACAGTTCCAGACCCTCGAGCCGCTCACCCCGGACGAGAACGGTCTGGTCATCGATGTCAACAAGGACATCGATTCGATTGTGAACGAATACATTTCGCTGACCGGACGGGAGCAGTAGATGATGGCGGGCGCAGACATGGTGGCAGTGCTGGCCGCCGACACCCCCGAGTTGACCGAGCCGGTCGCCCCGGGCTGGCAGCTGATCCTGGCGTTCCTGGTGGGGATAGCGGTGATCGTCGTGCTGATCACCGTGGTCAAACTGCACCCGTTCCTGGCGTTGATCTTCGGCGGCCTGGCAGTGGGTTTTGTTGCGGGCGAGAACCTCACGACGGTACTCGGCTCGTTCACCGACGGATTCGGAACCACCGCTGCCGGTGTCGGCATCCTGATCGCACTGGGTGCGATGTTCGCCAAGCTGCTGGCCGACTCCGGCGGCGCCGACGAGATCGTCGACACCATCGTCGGCCACTCGTCCCCGCGGATGCTGCCGTGGTCAATGGCGCTGGTGGGCGCCATCATCGGGCTGCCGATGTTCTTCGAAATCGGCCTGGTGCTCCTGATGCCGGTGATCTACCTGGTGGCCCGGCGCTCCGGGCTGTCGCTGATCACGGTCGGAATCCCCGCGCTGGCAGGTCTTTCCGCGATGCACGGCTTCGTCCCGCCGCACCCCGGTCCGTTGACCGCGGTCCAGTTGCTCGGCGCCGACCTCGGTATCACGCTGGCGCTCGGTGTCGCCGTCGCCATTCCGACGATCGTGGTGGCCGGTCCGTTGTTCGGCAAGCTCGCCGGACGGTGGGTACCGGTCGAAGCGCCGGACACCTTCGATCCCGACCGCGGCGATGATGCTGAGCAGGCACGCAGACCGGCATTCGGCATCACTTTGTTCTCGGTGTTGCTGCCGGTCGTGTTGATGATGGGCAAGGCGCTCGTCGACATCTTCATCGAGGACAAGAACAACTGGTTCCGGCTGATCTTCGATGGCCTGGGCACCCCGGTGGTCGCACTGTTGATCGCCGTGATCGTCGGGATGTTCACGCTGGGTCGCGGGGCGGGCATGGACCGCGCGGCGATCACCAAATGCATTGAGTCGTCGCTGCCTCCGGTAGCAGGGATCATCCTCATCGTGGCGGCAGGCGGCGGCTTCAAGCAGGTGCTGGTGGACAGTGGGATCGGCACGATGCTGGCGCGGTGGGCCGAGGACGTCAACATCTCGGTGCTGATCCTGGCCTGGGTACTGGCAGTGCTCATCCGGCTTGCCACCGGTTCGGCCACGGTTGCCACCATCACAGCGTCGTCGCTGATGCTGGGTCTGGTCGAGGGATTGCCCAGCAGCGAGGTGTCACTGGTCGTGTTGGCAGTCGGCGCCGGGTCGCTGTTCTTCTCACATGTCAACGACGCCGGCTTCTGGTTGGTGAACCAGTTCTTCCGTCTCAACGTGGTCCAGACGATCAAAACCTGGTCGATCATGGAGACCATCTTGTCGGTCAGCGGTCTCGTGGTGGTCCTGCTGCTGGACCTGATCATCTAGGCCCGGCAACATCGGAGCCCGGACATGAAGAGGTCCCCGCCACGTTCGTGGCGGGGACCTGTTCATGTGGTGTGACTGGTGGGCGTCAGCCCTTGACGACCTGCGTGCCGCCGGCGAGCTCATCATGCTTGCCCTGCTTGGTGGGGCTGCCGTTGATGGTCACCGCGATCACGATGTAGGCGATGAAACCGAGCAGTCCGCCGATGTACGGGATCACCGAGAGCAAGGTGAACGAGTTGCGGATCGCGGACTGCTTGAGGTCCGGCTTGGGCGCTCCGCCCGGTCCGCGAACGGAGAGTCCGAGCATCTTCTTGGCCGGCGTCCAACCTTGGGTCACCTCGAAGGCCACGAAGTAGACGAACGTCAACACGCCGGAGAACAGCCCCGTTACCAGGATGTTGTCGTAGGCGCCGAAAAGGAACGCCAGCAGGAAGGCCACCAGGCCGACGATGATGCCGTCGATCAGCCGGGCGGCGAAGCGCAGACCCAGGCTGCCGGGCGCGACTCCGCCGGCCGGACCGTACCCCGGCGGCGGGTAGCTGCCGGGAGCTCCGTACTGAGGTGGCGGAGGTGGCGGGTACGCGCCGGACTGCGGCGGTGGTGGCGGGTAACCGCCGGACTGCGGCGGTGGCGGCGGGTACGCGCCGGACTGCGGCGGAGGTGGCGGGTAACCGCCGGACTGCGGTGGCGGTGGCGGGTAGGCGCCGGGTTGGGGCGGGAAATTGGGATCCGGATTATTGGGATATTCACCCGAGGTCATCAGATCGGCTCCTGATCGCAGTCTTGGACTAGGGGTAACTTACTCCGCAAAAAGCTCGCTGTGCGGCGTTGGCCGCACAGCGAGCAGAAGGCGAACGGGAGGTCGGTCAGCGGCGAAGTGCCTTCGCCTGCTTGTTGGCTTTCTTGCGAGCCTTCTTGGACAGATCCTCGCTCTGCACCAGGGCCACGTGGGCGAATTCACCCCCGCGTTCGCGGGCGACCTCGGCCAGTTCGGCGCCTCGGTCGCGGGCGACGTCGGCGAGATCGGCGCTGCGTTCGCGGGCGACCTCGGCCAGTTCCGCACTGCGCTCGCGGGCCAGCTGGGCCCACTCGGTGCCGCGTTCGCGCGCAATCTCAGCGAGTTCGGCGCCACGCTTCTGGGCGACTTCGAGCAGCGGGCCACCCTTCTCGACGGCGACCTCGGCGAGCTCCCGGCCACGTTCGGCGCTGACGTGCAGGCCCTCATGGAGGTTGCGTCCGACCTTTTCCGCCAGTTCGGCGTCGATCAGTGCGGGAGCTGCAGCCCCGGCGGGCAGGGCAGCGCTGACGGCGCCGGTGACCTTCTGGGCCGCCCGGCGGCCGCGCCACCCCAGTGACGGCTTGCCGGCGGTATCGGCCGAGGCGATGATCAGACCGCCGAGCAAGCTCAGGTCAGTCAGGAAATCGCGCCGCTTGGCGGCCTTACGTTCGGGATCCTCTTCGGTCCAGAACATATGGGAGCCCAGATTGGCGGGGATGACAGTGGCAGCCAGCGCGGCCGACGCCAGCCTCGGCACTTTGCCGGTGGCCAGCAGGATGCCGCCGCCGATCTGCACCGCGGCAGTGATCTTCGCGAATGTCTCTGCATCCTGAGGAATGTTGGGGCCCACCGGTTCTGGCAGCTTCTGTAAGCCTTCCAGTGTCGGTCGGGCGGCGTCAGCTGCGGGTTTCGGGCTGCGCAGCGCTTCGATTCCTTGGCCGATGAAGGCTGCGGACAGGAGGGGACGGGCAACTCGGCGTAACAACATGACGGCGGTGTTCCCCGCCTGCCGTGCGTGCAAACCAGCCGGGTCAGGGTGCTGTGGGTCGGGGTTTGCTGCGCATTGACAGCGGCACCACCACCCAGAAGGTGACGAACGCGGCCAGGGCGCCCGCCCCGGCAATGATCCCGGCCAGATCGCCGAGGACGGCGCCGAAGACGACGATGACCACACCCACCAGGGAGATCCCCAGGAACATCAAGCCGGCATAGGTGGTCCGATGCGCTGCGGTCACCAACTGGGCGAGGCGGTGCCGGCGGAACAACAAGCGATGCATGGCTACCGGGCTGGTCAGCAGCACGGTGCTGATGATCGAGCATCCGACGGTGACCAGGTAGATGATCCGTAGGTCGCCGGGCAGCTCTTCGAAGCCGTCGTGAAACGGCAACGTCAGCAGCAGGCCGGTGAGCAGTTGCACGCCCGTCTGCACCACCCGCAGCTCTTGCAGCAGGCTCGCCCAGTTGCGGTCCAGCCGTTCGGTTCCGGTCTCGTCCCGCTGAGGTTCGTCCCAGTCCGTATCGCGTCGGGGCCGGTCGCCGTTCATGACGTCGATCATCGCACCGCACGGTCGAGGCGGCGGGGCGTTCACCAGGTTGCGGGCGAGACGCGTAAAGGGTAGTCAGCGCTTGATGTTTCGCCTGCTGGATGGGCACCGGCCCGCTAAGTGAGTACCAGGCGTGCGGATTTCTCCAGCAGTTCGGCGATCCGCTGATAAGACGCGTACCCCATGCCGGCACGCACCAGCGCACCGGCGTACATCAGTTCCAGTGTCTCGATGACGTCGGGATCAGCCTCGGGTCCCAGCGCAGTCGAGAGCCGCTTGTTGATCTCCAGGCCGATCCGCAGTCGGAGGTGTTCGACGTCGGGGTCCTTGCCCAGCAGCGCGTTCGTGACCGCCCCTGCGAGCTCCGGTTCGTCGGCCACCAGCAGCGCGATGTGGCGTAGCACCGCCACGACGCGGGTGGTGGGATCGGGGGAGTCGTTGGGTGGGGCGGGGGTGCCGGCGAGGCGGCGCCAGAACACCTCGGCAACGAGGTGCTCCTTGGAGGAGAAGTAGGTGTAGGCCGTGGCCGCGCCGACACCGGCCTCGGCGGCCACCATCCGGATGGTCAGCCCGGAGAATCCCTCGCGGCTGAGCACATCCACCGCTGTCCTGCCCAGCCGGTCGACGGTCTCGGCTTGTTTGGCGGTCAGCCGACGCCGGGTGGCTTCCCGAGCTACCGGATCGGACACATGTCCGGACGCTACTACAACGGCTGGGGTGCGGCAAGGACACGGAGGGGATATCCGCCTGGATATCCCTGTGGTCGACGGGTTAGGTTGCCACTATGGCCGATACCGATACGACCCCTGCCGCACTTCGCTCCCAGCAAACTGAACGCCTGTTCGCTCTCGCGGAGCGGGTGACGGGTTTCATGCCTGCCGACGAAGGGCGTGCGCTGTATGAGGCGGCCTGTGCCTACCTCAACGGCGGCGTCGGGGTCGAGATCGGCACCTACTGTGGGAAGTCGACCGTGCTGCTGGGTGCGGCCGCGCTGACCACCGACGGCGTCGTGTACACCATCGACCACCATCACGGCTCCGAGGAACATCAGCCGGGTTGGGAGTACCACGACACGAGCATGGTCGACAGCCACACGGGATTGTTCGACACGCTGGGCACCTTCCGGCACACCCTCGACGAGATGGCGTTGCCGGACAACGTCATCGCGGTGGTAGGCAAATCGCCGGTGGTGGCGCGGACCTGGCGGACGCCGTTGAACGTGCTGTTCATCGACGGTGGCCACACCGAGGAGGCTGCCCACCGGGATTTCGAGGGCTGGGCGCAGTGGGTGATCCCGGGCGGCGCGCTGCTCATCCATGACGTGTTCCCCAACCCCGACGACGGTGGCCAGGCCCCCTACCAGATCTACCGGCGCGCGCTGGAAAGCGAGCAGTTCCGGGAGATCTCGGCGATGAAGTCATTGCGGGTGCTGGAGCGGGTGAGCGGGGCAGCGGGCGAGCCCGTGGCTAGCGCTCGCTGACGACACACTCACAATCGAAGTCGGTCTCCAAGCCTCGGGGCAGCTCCTCCGCGCGGAAGATACCGTGGCCTGCGGTGGTCTGGGAGAGTGCGTCGGCGGCCAGGATCACCGCGGCCCCGGTCCAGGTGGTCCGTTCCACGGGCCAGCGCTTGCCGTCGGCGTACACCAGGCCGGTCCAGTAGGAACCGTCCCGTTCGCGCAGGTGCTGCATGTTCGCGAACTGTTCGAGGGCCTTGTCCGGGTCGCCCATGGCGTCCAGGGCAAGGACCAGCTCGCAGGTCTCCGCCCCGGTCACCCACGGCCGGTCGTCAACGCATCGGATGCCGAGACCGTCGACCACGAAGTCGGCCCAGCGTCCGGCGATCCGCTCCTCGGCGCCGGGGCCACGCAGTGCCCCGCCCAGGATGGGGTAGTACCAGTCCATTGAATGGTGGGGCTTCTCGGTGAAGGACTTCGGGTGTGCCACCAGGGCGTGTCCCAGTGAGCCACAGGCCACTTCCCATTCCGGCTGCGGCTCACCCACATGGTTGGCCAGCGCCAGTGCACAGCGCATGCTCTGGTAGATGCTGGCGCAACCGGTGACCAGCGCCTCTTCTAGAGGGCCGGAACTGCCACGGGCCCAACAGATTTCGCCACCTGCGAGCTGCAGGCCGATCACGAAGTCGATGGCGGCGCGCACCGTCGGCCACATGTGACGGGCGAAGGCGTCGTCGCCGGTGACCAGCACGTGGTGCCACACCCCGGTGGCGATGTAGGCGCAGAAGTTGCTGTCGCTGTTGGCATCCTCGATGACCCCGGCGCGGAACTGCAGGGGCCACGACCCGTCGGCACGCTGTTCGCGACGGCACCATTCGAATGCGGCCCGGGCCGGTTCCATGAGACCGGCGACCGTCAACGCCATGGCGCACTCGACGTGATCCCAGGGGTCGGTGTGCCCCATCGGCGACCAGGGGATCGCACCGGAGGGTTCCTGGGCGCGGGTTATCGAGGTCGCGGTGGCCAGGCACTGCTCGGCAGAGAGGACACCGGGCACGGCGGGCAGGTCAGCCGACAAGCCAGAGTGCGCCACTGCGGTTCACCCCACTTCCGGGGCGGGCGGCTTCTCGAAATAGAGTGCGACGCTCTTTCCGATCAGTGGATTGAGCGCCGCCTCGGCGGTTCGGGTCAACGCCGGCGCGGACATCATGTCCCACACCAGCAGACGGTGGTACGCGGTGACCGCGGGATGCTGGTTCTTCTCCACGCCGACGGCGCATTTGATCCACCAGTACGGTGCATGCAGCGCGTGCGCGTGGTGGGAATGGATGAACCGCATGCCGCGAGCCAGGACCTTGTCACGCAGCTCATCGGCTTTGTAGATGCGGATATGGCCGCCCTCGTTGGCGTGGTATTCATCGGAGAGTAGCCAGCACAGCCGCTCGGGAAGCCACCGCGGCACCGTGACCGCAAGGGTGCCACCGTCTTTGAGCACGCGCACCAACTCGGCGATCGCCGCTTCGTCCTGCGGGACGTGTTCGAGTATCTCCGAGGCGATCACCACGTCGAACGTGCCGTCGGCGTACGGCAGCGCCAGCGCGTCACCGGCGACAGCTTCGGCGCGAGCGGTGTCCGGGACCTCACCGGCCTCGGCCATCGCCTCGAACATCGTGGTGACGTTCTCCAGCTCTTCCTTGTCCTGGTCGAAGGCGATCACATCGGCGCCGCGGCGGTAAGCCTCGAAGCTGTGCCTGCCGGCGCCGGCGCCGACGTCGATCACCTTGGTTCCCGGCCCGACAGCGAGCCGGTTGAAGTCGACGGTCAGCATGCAGACATCCGATCGATTGCGCGGCGGTAGACCGTAACCGTCTGGGCGGCAACGGATTCCCAACTGTAGACCTCGACTGCCCGGCGTCTGCCGGCGATCCCCATCCGGTGCAGCTGGTCGGGATTGTCGAGCAGCTCGCCGAGGCTCTTGGTGAGCTCCTCGACATTGCCGGGCTGCACCAGCACCGCGGCAGCTCCGTCCTGGCCCAGGACTTCGGGCAATGCCCCGGCGCGGCTGGCCACGATCGGTGTCCCGCTGGCCATGGCCTCTACTGCCGGCAGCGAAAATCCCTCGTAAAGGGAAGGGATGCAGGCGATCTCGGCAGAGGCCAGGAGTGCGGCCAAATCGGCGTCGGTCAGTCCGCTGGAGATGTGCACGATATCGGAGATGCCGAGGTCGGCGATCAACTTCTCGGTGGGGCCTTTGCTCTCCAACCGGGCGACCAGTTGCAGTTCGACATCACGTTCGGTGCGCAGCTTGGCCACCGCCTGCAGCAGATTGGACACCCCTTTGAGGGGCACGTCGGCGCTGGCGATGGCGATGATGCGTCCGGGGACACGGGGACGTTCGGTGGGGGCGAACACCGTGGTGTCCACGCCCAGAGGAACCACGTGCAATTGCTCGGGGCTCACGCCGAAGTCGGCGGCGATGTCGGTGGCCGAGGTGGTCGAGACGGTCAGCAGGTCCGGAATGGTCCTGGCGACGCGCTTCTGCATCTCGGCGAATCCGTACCAGCGGTGGACCAGAGGTTTGCGCCACCATCGGGCAGCGGCCAGGTCGAGCACCCGGTCCCGGGTGATCGGGTGATGCACCGTGGCGACCACCGGCATGCCCGAAGCCGCGATCTTGCGCAGTCCCGTACCCAGGCTCTGGTTGTCGTGGACGACGTCGAAGTCGGCGCGGCGCTCGGCGAGCAGGCGCGCGACGCGCAGGCCGAAGGTCCTGGGTTCGGGGAACCCGGCCGTCCACATCGTGGCCAGCTCCAACAGATCGATCTGGCTGCGGATCTCGCTGGGTCGTGGAACCCGGAACGGGTCCGGCTCGCGGTACAGGTCCAGACTGGGCACCTTGCACAGGCGCACCCGGGGGTCGAGACCGTCGGGGTACGGCGGGCCCGAGAACACCTCGACGTGATGACCCTGCTCGACCAGGCCGCGGCTGAGATGGCGGACATAGACACCCTGGCCTCCGCAGTGTGTCTTGCTGCGATAGGACAGCAGGGCGATGCGCATGCTTTCCACCTATACCCGACCCGCGTTGACCAGGGCTGGGTTCGAGCGGTGGGCGAACAAGATCGCTCTACTGTGTCTGGACATGTGTCTGGACCTTAATTCGAGTAGTTGACCGGCGCAACGCACCGCACCGTAGGCCGTCGACGGCTACGGTCCTGAGCTGCAGATTCACCACCATCCGGTGCGCAGCACCCGGTCGAGGGTGTCGACGAAGAAGTCGGCGGAGGAGATCGACAGGCACATCGGCGGCTTCATCTTCAGCACGCACATGTGGTCTCCGGTCGGCTGGACGATCACCCCGAGCTCACGCATCCGTTCACAGATCGCGGCCGTCTCCGCGACCGCCGGCTCCAGGGTCTGCCGGTCCCGGACCAGCTCGACACCCATGTACAGGCCGCTGCCGTGCACCGCGCCGATCAGCGGGTGGCGTGCGGCCAGCTCGGTGAGCCGCGTCCGCAGGTGTTCGCCCACGGTCCACGCGTTGGCCTGCAGGCCGTCGCGCGCGATGATGTCCAGTACGGTCAGGCCCACCACGCTGGATACCGGGCTGCCGCCGGCGGAGGAGAAGAAATACCCCTCCTTGCGGTAGGCATCGGCGATGGCCTTGGTGGTGATGACCGCCCCCAGCGGCTGACCGTTGCCCATCGCTTTGGCGACGGTCACGATGTCCGGCACCACCGCCTGCTGTTGGAATCCCCAGAACCAGCCCCCGAGCCGGCCGTAGCCCACCTGTACTTCGTCGGCTATCGCCAGCCCGCCGGATGCCCGCACGGCGCGGTACACGGCGTCCAGGTAGCCCTCGGGCAGGGCGACGCCGCCGGCGTTGCCGTAGAACGGTTCGGCGATGAACGCCGCCGGCGGCTGACCACCGGCGGCCAGTTCTTCGATCACCGCCACGGCCTCGGGCGCGTACCGGCTTGCCTCGGTGCCGCGGTAGCGGCCGCGGAAACTGTTGGGTGAGGGCACGGTGTGTACCCAGGCCGGCCGGGTTGTCAGCGCGTTCGGATTGTCGGCCACCGATGTCGAGATGGCGTCGGTGGCGTAGGTCCACCCGTGATAGGCCTCGGCCACCGCCACCACGTCCTGGCGGCCCGTCGTGGTGAACGCCAGCCGCAGTGCCAGGTCCACCGCCTCGGATCCGGAGTTCACCAGGAACACCGTGTCCAGGGGTGCGGGCAGTGTCGCCGCCAGCCGTTCGGAGAACTCCACCACCGCGCGATAGTTGAACCGGGAGTTGGTGTTGAGCTTGCGCCACTGTCTGGCAACGGCATCGGCGAGTTCGGGATGGCCGTGCCCGATGCTGGTCACGTTGTTCACCATGTCCAGGTAGCTGCGACCGTCGGTGTCCTGCAGGTGTTCACGCCAGCCGCGTTCGATGCGTGGGGGATGCGCGTAGTACTGCTCCTGGACTGCGGCGAACCAGCGGTCCCGCCGGGCCAACAGCTCGGCGCTGTCCTCGCCGGGACCTTCCGGACCGTCCACGCCCAGCAGGGGCAACGGGTCCCGGGTCAGGGCCAGCCAGCCCGGCGCGTACTCGGGTCGTACGAAATCCGGTACCACAACGTCGGTTTCGCTGGTGAGCTGCAGCCACAGCCGGCCTGTTGCCCGGCCCAGCGCGGTACCGCGCCCGATCGTCTGCCCCGCGGTGACGCTCGGTTGCCACCCCGCGCCCCGGATGTGCAGAACGCCGTCGGGACCGACGATGATGAGTTCGCCGTCAACGCTGGTGTCCACCACACCGTCCCACGGCGCGGTGAGTGCGGTGCCGGCCATGTCGGCACCCAGCCATACGTCGATACCGGTGGGTACGGTTGCCGGAGATTCTGCCTGCAGCACAGTGGACCTGGTGAGCCTCGGGTGTCCGTATCGCGTGGCGACCAGCTGAGCGCCGCTGTCCAGCGCGGCGTGGGCCAGGCGGTCCTCGCAGTCGGTGTCCAGCCACCGGCCGGCGTCGAGATCGTCGGCTTCGGTGCTCAGGTCCAGCATCTGGGCACAGCTCCCGGCGATGAGCTGTGCAGCCGGCAGCGGAGCCACTGGCGCTTGCACGCCCAGGGCATCGGCGATCAGCCCGGCCATCACCGCGGACGGCACCGAGACCGACCGGCGGAAGATCCGCCACTCACCCTCGAGAGCGCTTGTCGCATACTCGTTGTCGCGATCGATGGCGGCCTGCTGGTGTCCACTGACCACCAGGGTGGCGGCCCGCAGGATCACCAGGGGCCACAGCGCGGCGATCTCGGGCACACTCAGTGGCCGCTGCCGGTGAAATGCCGCGATCAAGGGCAGCGTCGCGGCGGGTTCTCCGCCTTCGTGGCGCATCACGCAGGACGCGGCCACGGCGAGTTCGGACACCGCCCACGATCGGGTGAGATCGCCGAAATCGATTACCCCGTCCGGGATCTGGTCGGTGTCGGCGGAACACACGACGTTGTCATCGGTGAGATCGCCGTGGATGGCCTGGACCGGGAGGAGGTCGGCGATGTCGGCGACGGCGCGCCAGGCGCGCGCGGTCTCCTGTTCGATGAGCGCGCGCCTCCCCGGATCGGTGACATAGCCCGACAGCAGATCGATGGTGCGGTCGGCGTGCCGAAGATCCCACTGCAGCACCCGGTCGACGCCGGGGTGATCGAAGGCCGACAGTGCCCGCAACACCGTCCCGGTGACCGTGCCATGTGCGGCCCAACGTGCCGGTGCGACATAGCGTTCGCCACTCAGCGTGCCGCCGGGCAGGTACTCGATGATGCGGGCATGGTGGGTGGCGCCGGCCGCCGTCGCGACTTCGGCCACTGCCCGGCGCCCGGTCGGTCCGACGTTGCAAGCGGTGCGCACCGTCGGCTCCCGCTCGGCGATGAACCGGGCGGCGGCGTCCTGCGCCTCGATCTCTATCCGCGTGAATGCCGGATTGGCGACCTTGAGCACTCCCAGCGTGGCACCGTCATCCGACGATGCACGGAGCAGGAAGTTGGCATCTTGCTGGCTGCCCAGCGGCGACGCTTCGGCCTCGATGCCGAAATGCGTGTGCGCAATGGCGGCGGCGTCGGAGGGGCTCAGGTCGGGAACCGGCAACTCGGATGCGGCGAAGAAGTCGAACGTCGTCATTGGTACTCCTGCGTCATTCGTGCTCCTGCAGCATGCATGCTCCTTCGGCGGATGATGCGGTTTCACTGTACGTGCGGAGGCTACGGTGGGGACATGCGTGCGCTGATCATCGTCGACGTCCAGAACGATTTCTGCGAAGGCGGTTCGCTGGCCGTCACCGGCGGTGCCGCCGTTGCCCGGGCGATCACCGAACTACTGACAGGCCCGCACGAGTACCACCATGTGGTGGCCACCAAGGATTTCCACATCGACCCCGGGGAGCACTTCTCCGACACCCCGGACTATCGGGTGTCCTGGCCGCGGCATTGTGTCGCCGGAACTCCCGGTGCGGACTTCCATCCGGAGTTGGACACCTCCGCGGTGGAGGAGGTGTTCTACAAGGGTCACTACGCAGCTGCCTACAGCGGGTTCGAAGGCGCCGACGACGCACAGACACCGTTGGCCGACTGGCTGCGCACCCGCGATGTCGACGAGGTGGACGTCGTGGGGATAGCCACTGACTACTGCGTGCGTGCCACCGCAGCGGATGCTGTTCGGGCCGGGTTGCGCACCCGGGTACTGGCGGACCTGACGGCCGGGGTGGCAGCGGATTCCACTGCCGCGGCCCTCGAGGAACTGCGGGCCGCCACGGTCGCGATCGTGGGCGCATGACCTCCTACACGGACGCCGAGATCCTGGCGGTGGTGCAGCGGTCGCCGGCGGCGGCGGGCCGGCACGATCGCGACGAGTGGGTGGGGCTGTTCACCACCGACGGCACTGTCGAGGATCCGGTCGGCTCGGCGCCGCACCGTGGCCACAACGCCATCGGGCGGTTCTACGAGACCTTCATCGCGCCACGGGACGTCATGTTCCATCCGGATGCCGACATCGTGTCTGGGATGACGGTGATCCGGGACCTCACCCTGGAAGTCCGCATGGGTGCCGGGGTGACGATGATGATTCCCGCCATTCTGCGGTACGTCGTGCGGGGTACTGACTCTGGGCTCAGAATCGCTGAGCTGCAGGCGTTTTGGGAGCTACCCCAGATGCTCGGGCAGTTCGTCCGTCGAGGTGTGCCCGCGGTGCCGGTGGCGCTCGGGCTGAGCCGGTCTCTGCTGACCAATCAGCACATCGGCGGCGCATTGGGCTTCCTGACCGGTCTGCACCGCCCGGCACAGCGGCAGCGCCCGACGACCGAGGCCCTGGTGCGCGCTTTGACCGGGGGAGATCAGCTCACCGCCCGCAGGCTGCTGGGCACCGGTGCGGGCGTGACACTGGGAGACGATGAACCGGCCGCCATCGACGCGCTGGGGACACGATTGCAGGGTGCCAGCGAGCACAAGCGCATCACCGCCGGTGCCACCACTGCGGTGTCGTTGCGCAGTGCGCAAGGGCCCGTCGTGTTGCTGATCGACACCGAACCGCTGGCGGTCCGCTGCTACGGGTAGCTCACATCCGGGCGAAGCGCGCCATCGTGAAACAGAAGGCGCCGTATGCGGCGAAGCCGAGCGCTGCGGCCAGCAACAGGAACTTCCCGAACGGTGCCTCACCCAGCGCTTTGACCGCAGCGTCGATACCGGACGCCTTGGCCGGGTCGGCCGTCACCGTGGCGATGATGACCAGTAACCCCGCGCCGGCGAACACCGCACCCTTGGCGATGTAGCCCACCTTGCCCAGCGGGGTGACCACCGACCCGCCGGAGGTCTTGAGATCGTCGAGGAACTTCTCCGACGCGCCTTTGTACACGTGGTAGCCGCCGATGACGATGACGACGAGGCCCACGATGATGAGAAGGGCTTTGCCCCAAACGGATTGCATCAGCTCTGCCGACATTCCGGCATTCTTCTGGCCACTTGACTGGCCGCTCCCGCTGGCGAACCGGATGGCCGATATCGCCAGCCCGCAGTACACGATCGCCAAGGCCAACGACTTGACCCTCTTGAGTTGTTTCTTGGCGCCCTTGTCTTCGTCACCGGGTTCGTTGGGATGGGAACCCACGACGGTTTCGGCCAGCCGCCAGGCTGCGAGGCCGAAGAGTCCCACCGCGGCGAGCCAGAGGGTCACCGCGCCGCCGGTGCTCGACGCCACGGTGGCCAGCGCGCCCGACTGGTCGGCGTTCTGGCTGGCCCCACCGCCGCCTCCCAGAGCGAGTCGCGCCACGATGTAACCCACCAGCAGGTGCAGTACCCCGCTGGTCGCATATCCCGCGCGAGCGGCGTACTCGAAGGCGTTGGTGCTTGTCGCTCGGTCCACGGCGCCGTGAACGCTGTTTTCGGCCATGCAAATTTCGATACCCCAACTGGGGACGGCACAAACGGTTCAGGGGTGTGGCGTGCGGCGCGTGATGGCGACGCCCAGCAGGGCCAGTGCGCCGCCCACGAAACCGAGCGGGGTCGGGATCTCTCCGAGGAAGACCCAGGACAGTGCGATGGCGATGGCGGGCACCACCAAGGTGGTGGCCGTCAGGGTGCCGGCGTCGGTCCGGGTCAGGGCGTATGCCCACGTCAGGAAGGCGATGGCGGTAGGCCCGACCCCGAGGAACACCACCCCGAGGATGGCCCGCACCGGGGCATGGGCCAGCTCGTCGAATGCCTGGGGCGCGAACGGGGTGGTGGCGATCAGGCCCGCCGCGCAACCCAGCCAGGTGGCCGTCACCCCGTCGACGGAGCGCAGCGCCACCTTCTGCAGCAGCACGCTGGCGGCGTAGAGCACGGCAGCCAGCAGCCCCAGTGTGATGCCGAGCCCGTCGTTGGCGCCGCCGCCGGAGCCGCCGACAGCGATCAGCACGATGCCGGAGAACGCGACGGCAATACCGATGACGAGGGTTCGCCGAAAACCTTCACCGAGGAACAGTCCCGCGAACACTGCGACGATGATGGGCGCGAAGTTCACCAGCAGAGCCGCCGTGCCGGCATCGAGGTGCTGTTCAGCCCAGTTCAGCACCACGGTGTACCCCGCAAACCACAGCACCCCGTAACCGATCACCAGCGCCAGGCCGCGGCCGCGTGGGAGGGGACGCCGGTACCGGGCGGCGACGACCAGCAGTACCGCGGTGCCGACGAACATGCGGGTGAAAGCCAGGGGTCCCGGCGACAAGTCCGCGCCGGCCGCCCGGATCACCACAAACGACGACGCCCACAGCAGGACGGTGACACCGGCGGCGGCGGGGACCAGCAGGGTAGCGCGCCGGTCAGGGGAAAGCCGCATGCCTTTCACTCTTTCATCGCGCCGGCATCGACGATCGGGCGTACCGGCTCAGGCGTCGATCCGCTTGCGGCGGTACAGCGTTCCCACTCCGATCAGCACCAGGCTGATCACCAGGATTGCCGTGGCGAGCACGTTGATCTGCGGCGGCACCGCGGCTTTGACCGCGGCGTTCACATACAGCGGATAGGTCACCGTGGATCCGCTGACGAAGTAGGTGATGATGAAATCGTCGAGCGAGAGCGCGAAGGACAGCATTGCCGCCGCCACGATCCCGGGCACGATCAACGGCAGTGTGACGCGGAAGAACGTCCGCGTGGGGCTGGCGCCGAGGTCCATCGAGGCGTCCTCGAGCGTCCAGTCGAAGCCACGTACCCGGGCGCGCACGGTCATCGCGATGAAGCTCACCTGGAAGGCGATGTGGGCGATGACGATGGTCGTGTAACCGGTGGGCCATCCCAGATCGAGGAACAGCGTCAGCAGCGAAGCGCCCATCACCACTTCAGGTGCGGTCAGCGGCAGGATGAGAAATCCGTCGACCGCTTGGCTGCCCCGAAATCGTTGCCGGACAAGGGCGATCGCCACCAATGTGCCGAGCACCAATGCGATCGCGGTGGAGACCGCGGCGACATTGAGACTCAACTTGAGTGCGTCGGTCAGGGGCGGATACTTGAACGGGTCGGCCCAGTTCTTCAGGGTGAAGCCCTGCCAGGAGTAATTGAACTTGCCCTGCGGATCGTTGAACGAGAACAGCACGATGACGCCGATCGGCACGAACAGGTACAGCAGTACCAGTCCCGCCACGATGCGCAGGGTGATGTCGCCGAGTTTGAGCCGGGCCAACACGTTCGGCTGCGCCTCGGTGGCCCGCTCGCTCACGTCGGCGTTGGCGGCCGCGATCCGATCTTGAAGCGTCATACCAGATCCTCGGTTCCGAGCGCGCGGGTGTACATCAGCACACCGACCAGGATCGTGCCCATCAGCACCATGCTCAGAGCTGCCGCGGCGGGATAGTCCTTGACCACCAGGAACTGCTGCTGGATCACATTGCCGATCATCGTGGTCTGGGTGCTACCGAGATAGGACGCGTTGATGAAGTCACCGACCGCGGGGATGAACACCAGCAGGCTGCCCGCCAGGACACCCGGCAGGGCCAGCGGCATGATCACTTTCGCGAACGTGCGGCGGTTACTGGAGTACAGGTCGCGCGAGGCCTCCAGCAGCCGCGGATCGATCTTCTCCAGACTGACGTACAACGGCAGGATCATGAAGATGATCCAGTTGTAGGTCAGCCCACCGATGACGGCCCAACTTGTCGACAGCAGCCGCCCTTCGCTGGGCAGCAACCCGATGGTGCCGAGTACGTCGACCACCCACCCGTCGTCGGCGAGGATGGTCTTCCACGCGATCGTGCGGATCAGAAACGTCACGAAGAACGGCAGGATCACCAGGCCCAGCAGCAGGTTCTTGTACCGCCCGGCTTTGAACGCGATGACATAGGCGAGTGGGAACGCCAACACCACACACAGCACGGTGGCAGCCAAGGCGTAGGAGAACGACCGGATGATCTGGTCCTGGTACGTCGACAGGGCGTCGGTGTAATTGCCGAAGTCCCACGAGAACGTCAACGTCGGCATGTACACCGAACCGCCCGAGCTGGACAGCGAGATCCGCGCCAGCGAGATGAACGGCACCACGAAGAACAGGCCCAGATAGGCCAGCGCGGGCAAGATCATCAAATAGGGAGCAATCTTGCTGCGCTGCCGGCTGCTACTTGCTACACCGGCCATGTGTCAGCCGCCGGTGACGGCGGCGTACGCGGTGTTGAACTCCTGCGTCTGCTCATCGGTGAGCCCAGGCCAGCCCTTGACGTTGTCCAGGATCTCCTTCGGCGGGTTGATCAACGGGTTGGCCGCGGCCGCCGGATCGATCTTGTTGAGCTCGTCGGTCATGTCGGAGAGCACCGGCACGAACTGGGTGTAGGCGATGAGCTTGGCGTAGTTGGCGCGGTCGTAGACGTAGTTGATCCACTCCTCGGCGGCCTTCTGGTTCTGCGTGGTGTACGGAATCACCATGGTGTCGACGAAGGTGGTGCCGCCCGTTTCGGGGACGATGAACTGCAGATCGGGATTGTCGGCCTGCAACTGCACCACGTCACCCGAATAGGCCTGTGCGATCACGACATTGCCCGAAGCCAGGTCGTCGGCGTAGTCGTTGCCGGTGAAGCGCCGGATCTGTCCCTTGTCCTTCTGCTCCCTGACCAGATCGACGGCCTTCTGCACCGTCTCGATCGTCGGGTTCTCCAGATTGCTGCCTTGGCTCAGCATCAGCATGCCCAGGCCGTCCTGGGAATCGGAGAGCAGGCTGACCTTGCCCTTGAACGCGGGATCCCACAGGTCGTCGATCGATTTGATCTCGCGGCCGGCGGCGGCCCGGTTGTAGGCCAGCCCGACGAGCCCGGACATGTACGGCGCGCTGAACTTGCGGCCCGGGTCCACGTTGGCTTCCAACAGGTCGGCCCGCAGGTTGGCGATGTTGGGCACGCGGTCGTGGTTGATCTCGTTGAGCCAGCCCAGCCCGTTGAGACGCACGGCCATGAAGCTGGTGGGTACGCCCAGATCGAAACCGACGTCCTGCTTCCGCGACAGCGGTTCCTTGATCTTGGCGAACCATTCCTCGTTGTCGTTGAGGTCTTCCTTGTAGTCGACAGTCAGACCCGTGGCCGTCTGGAAGTCGGCGACGAACCCTTCCGCCATGTACAGCGGCCAGTTCGAGATGCGGAGCATGCCGCTGGCAGGTGAGCCGTCGTCGGCCGGAGCGCTGGAGGAGCCGCTGGAACCGCTGTCGCTGCTGCCGCAGGCGGCGAGGAACGACCCGCCGAGCGCCAGGCCGGCGGCAGCGGCGGCGCTACCACCCAGGAACCGGCGGCGTGAGGTGCGGTTGGTGATGAGGCGGGACAGCAGCGCGGGGTCGATATCGGGGGTTCTGGCCATGGCAGCTTTGCCTTTCGTCAGGGGGCGGGGGCGAGCAGATCGAGGCGTGACGGGCTAGGAATCGTCAAGCATCTCCTCGAGATCTTCGGTGGTCGGGATGTCGGCGGCCGGCAGCACCAGCGACGCCTCGGTCGCCCAGCCCACATAGACCTGGTCACCGGGGCGCAGTAGCGGCAGATCCTGCTCGGCACCGACGTGCGCGACGATCGGCGACCCGTCGGCGGCTACCAGTGACAGCCGGACGACGGGACCCTGGAAGGTCAGATCGGTGACGGTGGCAGGCACCGATGCCACCGAGTTGTCCGTCGCGGCGAATGCTGAGGTCGAGACGCGGACGCGCTCGGGGCGCACCATCAGCGTTGCCTGCCCGCCGGTTTCGATGGTGGTGTCGCCGGCTCGTGCGGCCAGCGTGGTGCCCAGCACCGACAGCTCCACCAGGTCTCCGGCCGTTCCGGTCTGCCTGCCGTGCCAGAGGTTGGCCTGGCCGATGAAGCTGGCGACGAAGACGGTCGCGGGGCGGTCGTAGATCTCGGTGGGGGTGCCGATCTGCTCGACGTTGCCTGCGTTCATGACCGCGATGCGGTCACTCATCGTCAGAGCTTCCTCCTGGTCATGGGTGACGTAGACGAACGTGATGCCGACTTCGCGCTGGATCCGCTTGAGCTCGAACTGCATCACGTGGCGCAGTTTGAGGTCCAGGGCGCCCAGGGGTTCATCGAGCAGCAGCGCGCTGGGGTAGTTGACCAGCGCCCGGGCCAGCGCGACCCGCTGCTGCTGGCCGCCGGAGAGCTGGCTGGGGCGGCGCTGGGCAAAGTCCGTCAGGCGGACAATCTCGAGCAGCTCGTCGACCCGGCGTTTGACCTCGTCCTTGCCCTTCTTCATGCTGCGCGGTCCGTACGCCACGTTGTCCCAAACACTCATGTGGGGAAAGAGCGCGTAGTGCTGGAACACCGTGTTGACGTTGCGTTTGTGTGGCGCCACGCGGGACACGTCGGCGCCTTCGAGCCGGATTGCGCCTTCGGTCGGGGTCTCGAAGCCGGCAATCATCCGCAGCGTGGTGGTCTTGCCACAGCCCGAGGGGCCCAGCATCGAGAAGAACTCGCCGGAGCCGATGGAGAAGTCGGCGTCGGCCACCGCGGTGTAATCGGAGAAGCGTTTGGTCACGTGATCGATCTCGATCACCGGCTCACCCGACGGCGCGCCGTTGCGTTGTCCCCTCTGGTGTTCGGTGGCCTGTGTGCCGGTCTTGCTCAGGACAACTCCTCAGGTAGTGCGTTGCGATGCCGCGTCGCGCTCGCCCAACCCCCAGGAGTGCTCCGGGCTGAACGCAACTGTCAGTAACCTTCACCCATCCATCGCGTGGTCGCAACCGATTCCGTGACGAAATTTCCATCTGACGATGGATTCCTTCGCCAATGCCGCCCCCGACAACGCAGTCGGACCGACTCAGGGGGTTGGCGTGAGGGTGACGCTGAAGCGGTTCTCGATGTTGCCGCGGAACTCGTCCTCGCACTGCATCTGCGCCGAGGTGTCGTTGCCGGCGTCTTGCATGCAATCGAAATAGTCGCCGCCGCCGACCTGTAGGAAGCCCCAGACCCCGAACGCGATGAGCGCGGCGTTGAGTGCGATGCCGAGCAGGCCCACCACGATGCCGGCGATGGCGATACCGCCGTTGTTGGCTTCGCCCTTCTTGGCTCGTCGATAACCGATGAAGCCGAGCACGATCGCCGCGAGGCCCAGGACGAATCCGCCGAACACCGTGAGCACAGCGGGCAGTGCCAGGATCCCGACCACCAGTGCGGCGATGCCGATCCCGTTCTTGGGCGCCGGCGGCGCGCCGTAACCGCCGCCCTCGAACCCCGGATAACCCGGGTAACCGGCGTAGCCGGAGTAGGGCTGCTGCGGCGGCGGATACCCGCCGGGTGGGGGATATCCACCGGGAGGCGGATAACCGCCCTGGTACACACCCGGCGGTGGTGGCGGTGGGTAGTCGGGGGTGCCGCCTTGGTAGGGAGCGTCCGGGTTCTTGGACGATTCGGGCGGCTCAGTCATGAATTGGTACTCCCGATCGGGCTCGTATGCGGACGGTCGACGGCCGTCAGATTACCCGGCGGGAACTGCGCGCAGGCAGGGTTAGGTGCGGACCCGTGTAGGAGTCGGCGAAGTCGCTCGGCAGGTGATGGGTGGCCACCACGACGGTGCGGTCCCGCCCCAGTAGCCCGTTCTCGGTGCGCAGTAGTGCCGTGAGTATCGCGTCGGCGTCGGAGATGTCGAGGTGCTCGGTGGGTTCGTCGAGCAGGACCACCGGTGCCGGGCACAGCAACACCCGGGCCAGCAGGAGTCTGCGGCGTTGACCCGCAGACAGTGCCGACGCACCACCGTCGAGCACGGTGTCCAGACCGGCGGGCAGAGTGTCGAGCCAGTCGCGCAGACCGGTGTCGGTCAGTGCGGCGCGCAGTTCGGCGTCGGTGCAATCACCGCGGGCCACCAGCAGGTTGTCGCGGACCGTGGTGGCGAAGACGTGCGCGTCCTCGGCGAAGAACGCCACCGCCGAACGGAGCTGGTCTTCGTCAAGGGAGGCCAGCGGTACACCACCGAGTTCGACTGTGCCGCGCACCGGCGGCAGCATGCCGGCCAGTGTCATCAACAGCGTGGTCTTGCCGGACCCGCTGGGTCCCTGCACCACGAACCGGGTCCCTGGCGGAAGTTCGACGGTCACCGGGGGCCCGGCGGAGTCGGCCGAGAAACCCGCCACCAGTTGGTCACCACGCACGGTCAGATCCTCGGGTCGGGCCGCGCCACCGGTGTGCGCGACGGCGGTGCGCGCGACGGCCCCGGGGTCGGTGAGCTCGAGGAGGCGGCGGGCGGCGATCCGGGACCGGGTGAGTTGGATCGCGGCCGCCGGAAGTGCCGTGACAGCCTCGAAGGCCGACAAGGGCAGCAACATCAGGATCGCCAGCGTCGTCGGCGCGGCTGTGGCGCCGATACCGAGCGCGGCGACCACCGCACCCAGCACGCTGACACCGACGGCCGCGGTGGGCACCGCGGCCCCGACGGCGGCAGGTCGGGCAGCCCCGTCCAACGCGGAACCCCAATCACGTTGACGGCGATCGGATTCCGCGATGATCCCAGACAGCCGGCCACTGACGCGCAATTCGGCGGCGTGCTCGAGTGCCAGCATCGCCATCACGTCCCGCTGGGCGTGCAGTTCGCGCGCGGCCGTCTCCTGGGCCGAGGCTCCGCGGGCCGACAGCCACGGTGCCAGCACCCCGGCCACCGCCAGGCAGACGGCCAGCACCAGGGCCGCGGCGCCGGAGATCAGGGCGATCACCACCACTGCGGCCACCGACAGGATGGTCGCGACCGCGACGGGCAGTACTGCGCGCACCAGCACGTCGGCCAGATCGTCGACATCGGCGCCGACCCGCCCTGCCAGTTCGCCGCCGTCCAGTCGTGCCACGACGTCGACCGGCCCGGCCGCCAGGCTGCGGTAGATCTGGGAGCGGGCCGTGCCGGAGGCGCGCAGCGCGGCGTCGTGGGAAGCCAACCGCTCGCAGTAGTGCAGGACGCCGCGGGAGATGCCGAAGGTGCGGACCGCCACCACGGCCACCGAGAGATCCAGGATGGGCGGCATCTGCCAGGCCCGGGTGATCAGCCAGGCCGATACCCCGGCCAACGCCAGCGCGCTGCCCAGCGACAACACCCCGCACAACGTCGCCAACAGCAGCCGGGGCAGCCGCGGACGCAGCAGGGGTAGTGCCCGGATCAGCGGGTCAGACCGCAACACGGCAGTCCACCTCGATGATCGCGTCCGCGATGGCCAGCACGGGTGCGCGGTGACCCACCACAACCACGGTGGATCCGGTGCGCGCGCGGGCCACCAGGGCGTCCAGCACAGCGGATTCGGTGGCGGCGTCCAGATGTGCGGTCGGCTCGTCGAGCAGCAATACCGGCGCCGCCGATCCGAGCGCCCGGGCCAACCCGAGACGTTGTCGTTGTCCCAGGGACAATCCCACACCGCCGCGCCCCAGAATCGTGTTCACACCGTCTGGCAGCTGCGCCAGCACCTGATCGAAACCAGATGCGGCACAAGCATGTTCGACATCAGTGAGCTCGCCGAACAGCGCCAGATTCTCGGCCACGGTGCCGGGGATGAGCACCGGGCGCTGCGGCAACCAGCTCAGCTGGGGCCACCACGACTCGGGCTCCAGTTCGGTGACGTCGACGCCGGCGATGCTGACCGTGCCCGCCGTGGCGGGGGTGAGCCCGGCGATCACCTGCAGCGTGGTGGATTTGCCCGCGCCATTGGGGCCGGTGAGGACGGTGATCCGGCCAGGCTCGAGCACTGCGTCGATATGATCCGGGGCCAAGCCCGCTCGGGTGGCCACCGACAGCCCGTCGATGCGAATCGTCTTGCCCGCGGCGTCTATTCGCGTAGAGCCTGACTGCGTCACGGGGGCGTCGTCGATCAGCGCGAACGCGCGGTCCGCGGCGGCCTTGCCGTCCTGTGCGGCGTGGAACTCCACGCCGACGCGCCGCAGCGGCCAGAAGACGTCCGGTGCCAGCAGCAATGCGGTCAGCGCTGTCGCCAGGGAGAGGTCCCCGTACACCAGGCGCAGCCCGACACTGACGGCCACCAGCGCCACCCCCAGAGTGGCCAACAGTTCCAGCACCAGGGAGGACAGGAACGCGATGCGCAATGTCGCCATCGCCGATCGGCGGTGTGCAGCAGAGAGTTCGGCGATCCGCCCGGCCGGCCCGCGGGCGCGTCCGAGGGCACGCAGCGTCGGGATACCGGCGATCAGGTCCAGCGTGCGGGCCTGCAGCGTGCTCATGGCGGCCAGCGCTGCCGCGGAGCGTTCGGCGGTGGCCAACCCGATCAGCACCATGAACAGCGGGATCAGCGGTAGTGCCACCAGCACGATCACCGTGGCCTGCAGGTCGAAGCACGCCATCACCAGCACCGCCGCCGGCGTCAGCAGCGCGGCGAGGATCAGTGCAGGCAGGTACGCGGTGAAATACGGACGCAGCCCGTCGAGCCCACGCAATACCACCGTCGCGGTGACGTCACGGCGTTCGGCCAGGGTGCGCGGATCGGTGGCCGTCACCGCGCCCAGCACGCGTGCGCTCAGATCAGCGATGGCCCCGCTGGCTCCGCGCTGGCTCAGCCGGTTCTGCAGCCACTGGGCGGCCGTGCGCAGCGTCCACAGGCCGGCCAACAACACCAGCTGTGGTGCCCACCCCGCGAGGGTGCGGCCGGCGGGGTCGGTGATGATGCCGGCGACGATGTGCGCCAGCAGCACTGCCGAGGCCAATGCGCAGCCGGTGGTCACCACACCGCAGCAGACTGTTGCGAGCAGGAACCGGCGGACCGCGGGGGAGGCCTGCCACAGCCGCGGATCCAGCGGCCCACGACCGGAAGTGCTCAGAACGTCTGCCCCGACAAACCGATCGGATCGGGGATCCGCTCGGCCGACACCCGTTGCCGGAACACCCAGTACGTCCACCCCTGGTAAATGATGACCAGCGGGGCGAAGATCGCCGCGGCCCAGGTCATGATCTTGAGGGTGTACGGCGTCGACGACGCGTTGTAGATCGTCAGGCTCCATTCCGGATTCAGCGTCGAAGGCACCAGGTTCGGGTACAGCGCGCCGAACAGCAACGTGATCACCGCGGTGACCACCACCGTGGTGCAGATGAATGCCCACCCGTCGCGGGTTCCCTTGTGCAGCAAGGCGACCGCAGCCAGTTGCGCGGCCACCGCAACTGCCAGCACCGCCCACGTCCAGGTCTTACCGTGGGCGAGTTGAGTCCAGACGCCGAACGCGGCGACCAGCGCGGTCACCGGCAGTGACAGCAGCCGCGCCACCCGCAGCACGTCGGTGCGGATACCGCCGGAGGTCTTGAGCGCCAGAAATGCCGCTCCGTGCAGCAGGAACAGCCCGCCGGTGGCCAGCCCGCCCAGCAGGGTGTAGCCGTTGAGCAGGGCGGTGAAGCTCAGCAGGATCTGGTGGTCGGCGTCGACAGGCAGGCCGTGGGCCAGCGCGGCGAACGCCACCCCCCACAGGATGGCGGGCACCCAGGAACCGATGGCGATGCCGACGTCGGCACGTGCCCGCCAGGTCGGATTGTCGATCTTGCCGCGCCATTCGATGGCTACTATCCGCAGGATCATCGACAGCAGAATCGCCAGCAATGGCAGGTAGAGGCCGGAGAACACGGTGGCATACCAGCCGGGGAAGGCGGCGAACATCGCCCCGCCTGCGGTGATCAACCAGACCTCGTTGCCGTCCCACACCGGGCCGATGGTGTTGAGTACCGCCCGGCGTCGTTTGTCGACCAGGACGTCGTCACCGTGGCCGGCGCCGCCCCGACCGAACCGGGCCAGCGGTTCCATCAGCATGCCGACTCCGAAGTCGAAGCCCTCGAGGATGAAGAACCCGAGGAACAGCACCCCGACGAGGATGAACCAGATCTCCTGCAGGCCCATGGTCAACTCCTAAGTGGGCAAACGACTTAATAGGCAAACGGCTCAATAGGCAAAGGAAAGCGGCGCCACTTCGTGGTCATCGGGTGGCGTGGGCGGGGCCGGTTCGGAATCGTGTTCCTGCGGGCCTGCGGAGACGTAGCGGCGCAACAGGTAGAACCAGATGACCGCCAGTGCCGCGTAGGTGAGGGTGAACGCGATCAGCGAGAACAGGACCATGCCCATCGAGTGGTTGGAGACGCCGTCCTGCACGGTGAGCCGGATCAACTGATCTCCCGTGGGGTTGGGGACCACCACCCAGGGCTGGCGACCCATCTCGGTGAACACCCAGCCGGCACTGTTGGCCAAGAACGGGGTGGGCAGGGCGACCAGCGCGAAGACGGACAACCACCGGTTGTCGGGGTTCCGGCCGCGGCGGGTGAGCCACAGTGCGGCGAGCGCGAACAACACCGGCACCGCCATCAGGCCGATCATCGCGCGGAACGACCAGTAGGTGACGAACAGGTTGGGTCGGTAGTCGCCGGGGCCGAACTTCTCCTCGGCCTGCTGCTGCAGGTCCACGACCCCTTCCAAGGTGACGTCGCTGAACTTGCCCTCAGCCAGGAACGGCAGCACGAACGGCACCTGGATCAGGTGGACCACACTGTCGCAGTTGTTGTGGGTGCCCACGGTCAGGACAGAGAAGTCCGGATCTGTTTCGGTGTGGCACAACGATTCTGCTGACGCCATCTTCATCGGTTGCTGCTCGAACATCAGCTTGCCCTGCACGTCGCCGGTGAAGAACAGCGCGGCCGCCGAAAGCAACACCACCCAGCAACCCAGGATGGTCGCCGGGCGGTACAACGTCGCGGAGTCCGGATCGGAGCGGGTGCTGCGCACCAGCCACCACGCGCACACCGCAGCGACGAAGGTTCCGGCGGTCAGGAATGCTCCCGCGACGGCGTGCCAGAAGGCGGCGATCGCGGTGTTGTTGGTGAACAGCGCGACGATGCTCTCGAGTTCGGCGCGGCCCGTCTCCGGGTTGTACCGCGCGCCCACGGGGTGCTGCATGAACGAGTTGGCGCTGATGATGAAGAACGCCGACAAGTTGACTGCGATGGCGACGACCCAGATGCAGGCCAGGTGCACCAGCCGGGGCAGCTTCGTCCAGCCGAAGATCCACAGCCCGATGAAGGTGGACTCGAAGAAGAAGGCGACCAGGCCCTCCATCGCCAGTGGCGCGCCGAAGATGTCGCCGACGAACCGGGAGTACTCGCTCCAGTTCATCCCGAACTGGAACTCCTGGACGATTCCCGTCGCCACCCCGATGGCGAAGTTGATCAGGAAGAGCTTGCCGAAGAACCGGGTGAGGCGGTACCACTCGGTGCGGCCGGTGACGACCCACACCGTCTGCATGACCGCGATCAGCGGGGCCAGGCCGATGGTCAGCGGGACGAAGATGAAGTGGTAGACGGTGGTGATCCCGAATTGCCACCGAGATACGTCGAGGGCGTCCATGTGCACCGTCTCCCAGGCTGCGAGTTGAGCTCAGTTCCAGCTGGTCGCTTCTCCAGCCTCCGACTCTCTACGACACACTGTAGTAGTCGTGTGGGCCGCGAGCCAGCAATCCGAGCGTCGCACCGCAGTGACATCCCCGACAAGGGGCCTTTGGGATCAGATACCGAGGGCTTTGGATCCTCGCCGGATGCCGAAGGCCATCACGATCTCGAAGACCCCGGTCACGATCAACCAGATGCCCACCACCAGGGCCAGCGTCGCCAGCGACTCAAAGGGCATCACCATCAGGACGATGCCGGCGATCAGGCTGACGACGCCGAAGAAGATCTCCCAGCCCCGGCCGGGCAGTGTCTTGTCGCTGATCGCCGACGCGGTGGTCGCCACCCCGCGGAAGATGAAACCGATCCCGATCCAGATGGCGAGCAGCAGGATCGAGTCCGCCAGACTCAAGAAGCACAGCACGCCCAGGATCACCGAGGCCAGACCGCTGATGAACAGCAGGACCTTGCTGCCGGTGGGCGCCCGCAGGCTGAAGGCAAGCACCACCTGAGCGATACCGGTCACCAGCAGGTAGGCGCCGAAGAAGATCGCCGCCACCAGAATCGAGATACCCGGCCACACCACGACGGCGATCCCGAACAGCGTGACCAGGACGCCGGAAACGAGAGTGGACTTCCACAGATGAGGCAACAGGCTCGGTGCGGTAGTCGTTTCCATTCGCGCAGTGTGACACAGCAGCGTTGGGGAAACTGCCATTTCGCGGCGGTGGCGTAGCGTCGCCGAGTACACAAAGTGCTGTGCCCCGGCGGTGCGGTGGTTAATGTTCCGTTACCGGCGCTGCGCGCTGGCTCCACGGTCGTTATCGTCGTCGGCGGTTCGAGACCGATGTCAAGCGGCCCGATGCAGAAAGAAGAGGCATAGTCGAAGTGAAGACCGACGTGGAATCTGGAAACGAGCACCGTCGAGGGCGCTCGCGTTGGTGGTACGCGGCGGCGATGTTCGCAGTGTCGGGTGCCTTGGTGATGTCCGGCTGTGCCAGCGGTGGCGACAGCGGTAACAAGGAGTCGACGACCTCGGAGTCGGCGCCCGGCGCGGTCGAGGAGATCGCCAACACGGTGCCGGAGGAAATCAAGGAGTCCGGCACGTTGATCGTCGGGGTGAACGTTCCCTATGCGCCGAACGAATTCAAGGACGAGAGCGGCAAACTGGTCGGCTTCGACGTCGACCTGATGAATGCCATCGCGGGGACCCTCGGACTCAAAACCGACTTCCGCGAGGCCGACTTCGCAAAGATCATCCCGTCCGTCCAGGGCGGTACCTTCAACGTCGGTATGTCGTCGTTCACCGATACCAAGGACCGCGAGCAGACCGTGGACTTCGTCACCTACTTCTCCGCGGGTACGCAGTGGGCCCAGAAAGTGGGCGCGGGCATCGATCCGAACAACGCCTGCGGCAAGAAGGTCGCGGTACAGGCCACCACGTACCAGGACACCGACGAGCTGCCTGCCAAGAGCAAGGCGTGCACCGACGCCGGCAACCCGCCGATCCAGATCACCCCGTTCGACGGCCAGGACGCCGCCACCAACGCGGTGATCCTCGGTCAGGCCGACGCCATGTCGGCCGACTCCCCGGTGACCGCGTACGCGATCAAGCAGAGCGCGGGCAAGCTCGAGTCTGCCGGCGAGATCTTCGACGCCGCACCGTACGGTTGGCCGGTCGCCAAGGGTTCGGCGTTGGCGCAGTCCATGCAGAAGGCCCTCGAGCACCTGATCGAAAGCGGAGAGTACGAGAAGATCGCCACCAACTGGGGTGTGGAGTCCGGCATGATCGACAAGCCGGTCATCAACGGCGCGATCAGCTGATAGTCGGTTTTCCTGATGAGTGTTGACGCATCGCTGCCGTCCACCGATCCGGATGCGGCCCCCGCTGCGATCCACGCGGTCCCGCTGAGGCACCCGTGGCGGTGGGTGGCGGCGGTCGTCATCCTCATCCTGGCCGGACTCTTCATCTACGGCGCGGCCACCAACGAGGCCTTCCGTTGGTCGACGTACGCCAGCTATCTGTTCAACGAGCGGGTCCTGAGGGTGGGCCTGGTTAACACCCTGCAGTTGACGCTGTATTCGATGGTGCTCGCCATTGCCCTGGGCATTCTGCTGGCGGTCATGCGGCTGTCGCCGAATCCGGTGTTCCGGTCGGTGTCGTGGGTCTACCTGTGGGTCTTCCGCGGCACCCCGGTGTATGTGCAGCTGGTGTTCTGGGGTCTGCTGCCGACGATCTACCAGAACGTCCAGTTGGGGGTGCCGTTCGGGCCGTCGCTGTTGCACATCGACCTGCAGTCGTTGTCGTTCCCGTTCCTGCTGGCGATCCTCGGCCTGGCCCTCAACGAGGCGGCCTACATGGCTGAGATCATCCGCGCGGGAATCAGTTCCGTGCCGGAGGGCCAGTTGGAGGCTTCCACCGCACTGGGCATGTCCTGGGGGCTGGCGATGCGCAGAACCGTGCTGCCGCAGGCGATGCGCGTGATCATCCCGCCCACCGGTAACGAGATCATCAGCATGCTCAAGACCACCTCGTTGGTCACCGGTGTGCCGTTCGCCCTGGATCTGTACGGGATCACCTCCCGGGAGATCGCCGCGCGCATCTTTGAACCCGTCCCGCTGCTGATGGTCGCCGCGACGTGGTACCTGGTGGTGACCAGCATCTTGATGGTGGGCCAGTTCTACCTGGAACGGCACTTCTCGCGGGGGGCGTCACGCAAGCTCACCTCCAAACAACTCGAGGCGCTGGCAAAAGCGCAGATGGGGGAAGTCCACCCATGAGTGCCACACCGATGGTCCTGGCGGAGCAGGTGTGCAAGAACTTCGGCGCGCTCAAAGTGCTCAAAGGCGTCACTCTCGAGGTTGATCCCGGCCAGGTCTTGGTGCTGGTCGGGCCGTCAGGATCGGGAAAGTCGACGTTCCTGCGGTGCATCAACCATCTGGAGCAGGTCAACGCGGGCCGGCTCTATGTCGACGGTGACCTGATCGGCTACCGCGAGCGCGGCGGCAAGCTGCTGGAGATGTCGCCCCGAGATGCGGCCAAACAGCGCCGCGAGATCGGCATGGTGTTCCAGCATTTCAACCTGTTCCCGCATCGCACCGCTCTGGAGAACATCATCGAGGCGCCGATCCAGGTCAAGGGCATGCGCAAGGACGACGCGGTCGCCCGGGGAAAGGACCTGCTCGAGCAGGTGGGTATGGCCGAGAAGGCTGACGCCTATCCCGCGCAGCTGTCCGGTGGCCAGCAGCAGCGGGTGGCCATCGCCCGCGCGCTGGCGATGAGCCCGAAACTGATGCTGTTCGACGAGCCCACCTCGGCGCTGGATCCCGAACTGGTCGGTGAGGTCCTGGGCGTGATGAAGAAACTGGCGGCGGAGGGCATGACCATGGTCGTGGTCACCCACGAGATGGGATTTGCCCGTGAGGTCGCCGATCAGGTGGTCTTCATGGACGCCGGGGTGATTGTAGAAGCGGGCAATCCGCGGGAAGTGTTGGCAAATCCCCAGCATGAGCGAACCAAGGCTTTCCTGTCGAAGGTGATGTAACCTCAAGCGACTCGAGCGGGGGCTGGGGTCGCCGGCCAGGAGTTTGACGGTGGATGCGCATAGTGACGGGTCTCTAGGTCCTTTCGGGCACTACCATCTGCTCGAACTGTTGGGCCGCGGCGGGATGGGTGAGGTCTACCGCGCCCACGACACCCGTACCGACCGGACCGTCGCACTGAAGGTCCTGCCGCCGCACCTGGCCGAGGACGCCGTCTTCCAACAGCGGTTCCGGCGGGAATCACAGGCCGCAGCCGGCGTCAGGGACCCCCACGTGGTGCCGATCCACAGTTACGGCGAAATCGACGGCCGGCTCTACCTGGACATGCAGCTGATCGAGGGTCTGAACCTCGGCACCATCTTGCGTGAACGCGGCCGCCCGCTCGGGCCGCAGCTCGCGGTCACCGTCGTCGAGCAGGTGGCGTCGGCCCTCGATGGTGCCCATGCCGCGGGGCTGGTCCATCGCGACGTCAAACCGTCCAACATCCTGATCTCCGACCGCGAATTCGTGTACCTCATCGACTTCGGCCTGGCCCGCACCGCCAGCGATTCCGGATTGACCACGGAGGGGAACACTCTCGGCACGTTGGCCTATATGGCGCCGGAACGGTTCAGCGGTGACCAGGCTGATCCGCGTTCGGACATCTATGCCCTGACCTGTGTGCTCTACGAGTGCCTGACCGGCAGCAGGCCTTATCCCGACGACAGCCTGGAACAGCAGATCGCCGGGCACATGGTCAGCCCGCCGCCGCTACCGTCGGCGATTGACCGCACGCTGGGTGCCTTCGATCCGGTCATCCAGAAAGGCATGGCCAAAGAGCCGGCCAAGCGCTACCGCACCGCGGCGGAACTCGCGACCGCGGCCCGCCGCGCGCTGAACACACCGGCGGCGCGCATCGGCGCGCAGAAGTCCCGGCATTCGGCACACCGCGCGCCTGCCGGCCGGAGTCGGCGACCCCGCCGCACAGCACTTCTCGCTGTGGGCGTCAGCGTGCTGTTGGTCGCCGTGAGCGCGTTCGCGGCGTGGCAGTTACGTGGCGTGCCGCCGCAGGGCGGCACCCGGTCGGCCAGTGTGGCGGAGAGTGCCGCGCCTCCGGGCACCCGCCCAGGCGTGGTGCCGCAAATCGCCGCGTCGGTACCGGCGGACATCCGGGCCACGGGAAGACTCGTCGTCGGGGTCAATGTGCCTTATGCACCAAACGAATTCAGGGATTCCTACGGCGAGCTGGTGGGCTTCGACGTCGACCTGATGAACGCGGTCGCCCGGGTGCTGGGATTGACGGCAGACTACCGGGAAACCACCTTCGAGACGATCATGCCGTCGGTGCAGTCCGGCGCTTTCGATGTGGGCATGTCGTCGGTGACCGACACGAAAGCCCGGGAGGCGGTCGTCGACTTCGTCACCTATTTCGAGTCGGGGACGTTGTGGGCGAAGCGTTCCGGGACCGCGGTCGACCCGGCCGACGCCTGTGGTTTGCGCGTCGGGGTGGCCTTCGGCGTGCTCCAGGAGACCGAGGAGATTCCTGCCAAGAGCGCCGCCTGTGTCGCCGCGGGACAACCGGCGATCGACAAGGTGGTCTTCACCAGCCAGGATGACGTGACGGCGGCGCTGGTCGCCGGGGACGTCGACGCCATGTCAGCGGACTCACCGGTCACCGGCTTCGCGATCAAGGTCAGCGGCGGCAGCCTCGAGTCGGCGGGGGAGGTCGTTGATCCGGCGCCCTACGGCTGGCCTGTCGAAAAGGGTTCTGCGCTGGCGCAATCGCTGCGCCAGGCGCTCGAACAGCTCATGAAGACCGGCGAGTACCGCACCATCGCCACCATGTGGGGCGTCGAGAAGGGCATGATCGGCGTCCCGGTGATCAACGGTGCGGGGAAGTAGTCAGTCGGCCGTGTTCACCGCAGAGCGGGTGTAGATCTCGGCGAGGAACTGCTCCACCGCGACTGCGGCATGCGCGGCGCGCGGGGAACCGAAGATGTCGAAAGCGTGTTGAGCCAAGGGCATTTCGGCATATACCACCGGCGCCGTGCTGACGTCGCGGAGTTTGGCGGTGAACGTCCGGGCCTGCTCGACCGGAATCAGCGAATCGTTGGTGCCGTGCAGCACGAAGAACGGCGGCGCCTGCGGTGACACGTGGTGAATCGGTGAACTGAGGTCGAAGGCATCGGGTGCCTCCTTGCGCCGCCGCTTGAACACCCGTCGCTCCAGCATCGGAATCATCAAGGGGTGCAGAGCCGCATCGCTACGGGTGAGGTCGTACACCCCGTAGAACGGCACCGCGGCCTGAATCGAGGTATCAGCGTCCTCGAAACCGGGTTGGAAACGCGGATCATTGGCCGTCAGCGCCGCCAACGAGCTCAGGTGCCCGCCGGCCGACCCGCCGGTGATCGCCATCCAGTCCGGATCGCCGCCGTACTCGAAGATGTGATCCCTGGTCCAGGCGATTGCACGTTTGACGTCGACGAGGTGGTCGGGCCAGGTGGAGCGGGGGCTGAGCCGGTAGTTGATCGACACACACACCCAGCCCAGCTCGGTCAGGTGGCTCAGCAGCGGATGCGCTTGTCCGCGTTTGCTTCCCAGCATCCAGGCGCCGCCGTGCACCTGTAACAGCACCGGGGCCCGGCCGTGCCGCGGCAGGTCGGGTCGCCGCCAGATGTCAAGGCTGTTGCGTCTGCCGAACTCGCCGTACTGGATATCGCTGTCGTGGGCGTAGTCCCGGTAGATGCGCAGCATCCGGACCACACCGGGCTTCTTGGCGGTGGCGCCGCCAGGCACCGGTTCCTCCCACAACCCGTGAGAGTCCCGGCGCCGGTCGGCTCCCAGTCCGTCGTCGAGCGCCGCGGTGAGCGGTTTGTCGGCGTCGCGGCCCGCGCGGTACAACCCGACCAGCGCCAGCCAGGACGTTGCGGACAGGACCCAGGCGATGGCTCCGCTGCGCTTACCCAGACCCCGTGACATCGGCAGGAACGCCGCGGCGTGGCCGGCAAGCAGCTGCAGCGGCAGTTCCGAGGTGAACACCCCGAACCCGAACGCATACAGCGACGGGTAACCGCGCTTGGTCAGCGGCCGGTAGCCGTTGGCGGTGACCACCGTGACGAACAGGGACAGCAGCAACGCCACGAAGCGCTTGACGAATTTCACCGGTGACTCAGATCCTTTCCGGCTCTCTTGCGACAGGCGGGGATACCCCGGCGCCGCTCACCTTATGCTGGGCGCATGCCGGACCGTGGCGCCGGACAACCCGGTGGACTGGATCCCTGCACGCCGCTGTGGCGGGCAGCCCAGGTGTTCCGGCTGCTCAGCTACATCTACGCCGCCGGTTTCCAGGTGGTGAGCAACGCCGACTTCGACCGCCCGGTGCTGGGTTGGCTGTTGTTCGCCGGCCTGTCGGGCTGGACCCTGGCCTGCGCGGTGGCCTACCTGCAGGGCTTCGGTAGGCGCCCGGCCTGGGTCGTCGGTGAGCTCGCCGTGGTGTGCGCCCTCATTCTGTCCACCGAGATCGTGGCCTCCGATCAGTGGATCGCCACCAACCAGTCGTGGCCGACGACGTTGTGGGCGACGAACGCGACCATCTCGGCGGCGATCTTGTTCGGTCCCGTCCGGGGCATGCTCGCCGGCGTCACGATGATGGCGGTGTACGCGTTCCTGAAGGGATCGGTCAGCCTGGATCTGGCCCGCAACGCCACCATGGTGATCGAACTCGCGGTCGGCTTGGCCGTCGGGATGGCGGCGCAGACCGCGCGACGGGCCCACACCGAGCTGGAACAGGCGGCCCGTCTCTCGGCATCGGTCACCGAGCGGGAACGGCTGGCGCGCCAGGTCCATGACGGGGTCATCCAGGTGCTGGCGCTGGTGGCCAAACGTGGCCGCGAAATCGGCGGTGAGGCAACTGAACTCGCCGATCTCGCCAGCGCTCAGGAACGTGCGCTACGACGGTACGTCAGCGCCGGGGGCCTCGATCCGGATCCCGGTCCCGAATGGGTGGACATCCGGACCGCCCTTCAGCGCCGGGCCGGGGACCGGGTGGTGGTCAGTGTGCCCGGCACGCCGGTACTGCTCGACGTGGCGGTGGCCGCCGAACTGGATGCCGCGGTGGGCAATGCACTCGACAACGTCGGTGCGCACGCCGGGGCCGACGCCACCGCCTATGTCCTGGTCGAAGATCTCGGCGAGGAAGTCACCGTGAGCATTCGGGATGATGGGGTGGGGATCGCACCCGGCAGGCTCGCGAGGGCCGAGGCTGAAGGGCGGATGGGGATTTCGAAGTCCATTGTGGGGCGGATGCACGCCCTGTCGGGTCGCGCCCACCTCACCTCGGACGTGGGGGCGGGCACCGAATGGGAGTTGACGGTGCCGGTCGGGTCCCGGGGACGGCGCAGCGGGCGCAGCGATGGCTGACGCGCTTCCGCTGTCGGTGATGGTGGTCGATGACCATCCGATCTGGCGGGACGCAGTGGCGCGGGATCTCGCCGAGGACGGTTTCGTCGTCGTCGCTACCGCCGAGGGCCTGGCCTCAGCGCGGCGCAGGGCTGCGGTGGTGCGCCCCGATGTGGTGCTGATGGACATGCGACTGGCTGACGGTGACGGTGCCGCGGCGACCATCGAGGTGCTCGCGGTCTCGCCGGGCAGCCGTGTCCTGGTGCTGTCGGCGTCCGCCGAACAGGACGACGTGCTGCAGGCCGTAAAGGCCGGCGCCAGTGGCTATCTGGTGAAGAGCGCCTCGAAAACCGAACTGGCGGAGGCGGTCCGGGCCACCGCCGCGGGCCGGGCGGTGTTCACACCCGGTCTTGCCGGTTTGGTGCTCGGCGAGTACCGCCGCCTGGCGCGGGGGACCGGTCCGGGAATCGACAGGCCGACCCTGACCGAGCGGGAAACCGAGGTGCTGCGGCATGTGGCCAAGGGGTTGACCGCCAAGCAGATCGCCGCCAAGCTCTCGGTGAGTCACCGCACGGTGGAGAATCACGTGCAGGCCACCTTCCGCAAGCTGCACGTCGCCAACCGCGTCGAGCTGGCTCGTTACGCCATCGAACACGGGCTGGACGCCGAACCGGGACCGTAAACGCGTAGTCCTACTCATCCGCTGGGCGCACTTCGCGGACACCATGACGTCATGACCGAATCGCCCCAGGCTGCCGTGGCCCGGCTGTCAGTCGAATTCACTGCGCTGACCCACCAGATGTCGCGCGTCGCCGCCCAGCTCGTGGAGTTGGAACGCACCCTCTACGTCGCGCCCCATCGCTACCCGCCACCGCCGCCTGCTGTGCCGGCACCGGATCGGCAGGTCCGGGGCGGAAGCTGGGTCGGCAAGGTGCTGGCGGTGGCCGGTGTCGCGGTCACTCTCATCGGGGTGGTGCTGCTGCTGGTGCTCGCCGCCCAGGCCGGCATCCTGGCACCCCCGGTCCGGGTCGGCGCCGGCGTTGCGCTGGCGGCGGGGTTGGTGGTTGTGGCGCTGCGGAGCTACCGGCGGCCTGGCGGCCGGATCGGCGCGATCGCGCTGGCGGCCACCGGGATAGCCGCCGCGTACATGGACGTGATCGCCGCGACGACCATCTATCACTGGGTGCCGCCGGTGGCCGGTCTGCTGATCGCCTCCGCGGTCGGTGGCGGCGGGCTCACCCTGGCCCGGCGCTGGGATTCTCAGCAGCTGGGTCTTCTCGTCCTGATCCCGTTGGCGGTACTGGCGCCGATCGTCAGCGATGGCGTGACCGTCCTGCTGATCGCGTTCATGCTGGCACTGTCGGCGGCGGCCCTGCCGGTTCAGCTCGGCAAGGACTGGGTGCTGATGTACGCGGCCCGTACTCTGCTCGTCACGCTGCCGCTGCTGGTGGCGCTGCTGGGCACCGGCTTCGACTCCGACCAGAACCCCTGGCTGCTCGGGGGCGCCTGCGGCCTCGCAGTGCTGCTGGCCGTCGCCGGGGCCGTGCTACTGCTGCCAGGAACCACCCGAGCCGCGGCGTTGGCGGCGATCACCGCGGTGGGCGCTACCCCCGCGTTGTCGGCGGCCGTGGCGGTGGACCGGCGACTGGCGGTGCTGCTGGCCGCGGTCACCGCCGTCGGCATGCTGGCGCTCGTGCTGCTTGCGGACCGGCTGCCCGGCATGACCCGGGCCGTGGTCGCCACCTGGTCGGCGTTGTCGGCGGCCGCGGCGGTGGTGGCCGTCACGCTGGTGTTCAACGGTTCCGTCGAAGCCCCGGTGCTGCTGGCCCTGGCTCTGGTGGTGGCGGTCGCCGGCCGCCACGACACCGGCGTGCGGCGGGCGGCATTCGGGCTGGCTGCGGTCGGCGGGGTGGTTTTCCTCGCCTACGCGCCGCCGCGCCATCTCCTGTCGGCGGTCGTCATCCTCGCGCCGGAGGCAGTGTCCGTGCTGGCGGCAAGCGCACTGGTGATCGCCTGCGCGGTCGCGCTCTGCCGGGCAGGCGCCCCGGCCGCCGACGGTCGCCTCGTCAGGTGGATCTGGGCCGCCGGCCTCGTCGTCGGCATGTATGCCGTCACCGCTTTCACGGTGACGTTCGGCGTGCTGGTAGGCGGTCGCGACGGCGGTTTCCTGGCTGGGCACATGGTTGCCACCATCTGCTGGACCGTCGTCGCTGCGGCGTTGTTCGGCTACGCGCTACGCCTGGACAACCGGGATGCCCGCACGGCGCCGATCGCCGGGGGACTGGCCTTGACCGGGGCCGCCACCGCCAAGCTGATGCTGTTCGATCTCGGCACCTTGGACGGGATCTTTCGCGTCGTGGTGTTCATCGTCGTCGGCTTGGTGCTGCTGGCCATGGGCGCCGGGTACGCGCGCAGTCTCGCACAGCCGGCGCCCAGCAAAGGGTTGCCTCCCCAATCGTGACGGACAGGACATTTCCCTCGGGATGATTTGAGGCCTGGCAGCGTTAGTAGAAGCAGGCATGTAGAGCTACGACTGGACGGCAGGTGAAACGCCCGACTTCCCTCAGATCGGGGATTCCCACCGCCGCTCGACCACATGCCGACCCAGTTGTCCGGACGCCAGGGAAAGGGTGCCCCTCATGACTACCACAGCAACCGTAACCAACCGACGCGACGCCAGCGAGATCGCCGGGTTCGTGCCGAGCCCCGAGTTCTACGAAAACCTGCAGCAGGTGCTCGTGGATCTCATCGAACTGCACCTCCAAGGCAAGCAGGCCCACTGGAACGTGGTGGGAACGAACTTCCGCGATCTGCATCTGCAACTTGACGAGCTTGTCGACTTCGCCCGTGCGGGCAGCGACACCATTGCAGAGCGCATCCGCGCCCTCGAGGGCGTGGCCGACGGCCGGTCTGACACGGTGGCCGCCACGACCACCCTGCCGGAATTCCCGGCATTCGAGCGCAACACCACCGAGGTGGTGGACCTGATCACCGTTCGGATCAACGCCGCGGTGCGCACCATGCGCGACGTCCACGATGCAGTGGACGCCGAGGACCCGTCCACGGCTGACATCCTGCATCAGCTGATCGACGGCTTGGAGAAGCTGGCGTGGCTGATCCGGTCGGAGAATCGCAAGGTCTGACCAACAGCTTGTTTGTGAGGGGCCGTACGGCTCGCCTGGAACTTCTCTCGCCAGGCGGGTCGTACGGGTATGTCCGGGTACTAGCGTGGCGGGCATGACAACTGTGGCTTGTTGCCAATTCGCACCCGTGCTGGGGGATCTCGACGCCAATATCGCCAGCATCGAAACACAGGTCAGCGCGGCGGTGTCGGCCGGCGCCGACGTTGTGGTGCTGCCGGAGTTGGCCACCTCGGGCTACATGTTCGCCGACGCCGACGAGGCCAGGTCGGTGGCGTTGCCGCCGTCGTCACCGAGATTCGCCGCCATTGTCGAGGCGGCGCGTGATTCGGTGGTGGTGTTCGGGTTCTGCGAAGCGGGTGACGACGGCCGCCTCTACAACAGTGCGGTGATGATCGGCGGTGACGGGCTGCTGGCGCACTACCGGAAAACTCATCTCTGGGACCGGGAGAAGTTGATCTTCACCCCGGGCGCGGACTTGCCGCCGGTGGTGCAGACCCGGCACGGGGCGATCGCGGTCATGGTCTGTTACGACCTGGAGTTCGGTGAGATCACCCGGCGCGTGGCCCTCGACGGTGCCGAACTGATTGCCGCACCGGTGAATTGGCCGCTGTTCCCCCGCCCGGTGGGGGAACGGCCAGGTGAGGTCATCACCGCGATGTCCACCGCGCGGACCAACCGGATCGCCATCGCCGTGTGTGATCGCTCCGGAATCGAGCGTGGCCAACCCTGGACCGAGGGCACCGCGATCGTCGACCCTGACGGCTGGGTGGTGGCCACGGCAGGTCCGGAGGCGGGCATGGCGCTCGCCGAGGTGGACCTTGCTGCCACACATGACAAGTCACTGACCGAGCACGTGCACCTGTTCGCCGACCGGCGTGTTGATCTGTACTGATCCGGGGCGCCGGCCCACCAGGTACCAGGTGTGCATCACGCCCTTTCCCTTGACGGGGACATCACCACGTTCTTCGAGGATGAACTCGTCCTTGAGGCGCTCGTAGACGTCGCCGGGAACCTGGATCCGGCCGGCCTGATCGGTGGTCTCCATGCGCGACGCCACGTTGACGGCATCGCCCCACACGTCGTAGAAGAACCGCCGCGAGCCGACGACGCCGGCCACCACCGTGCCTGCCGCCAGCCCGATGCGCATCGGCACGTCACGACCCAGGGGATCGATGAGACCTGCTGCGGCAGAGGCCATGTCGAGCGCGAGGTCGGCAAGAGCCTGCACGTGGTCGGTGCGTGGTTCCGGCACCCCGCTGACCACCATGTAGGAGTCGCCGCTGGTCTTCACCTTCTCCAGTCCGTGTCGGTCCACCAGGACGTCGAAGGCGGTATAGATGCGGTCAAGGAATGCCACCAGATCACACGGCGGAAGGTCGCTGGCCCGTTCGGTGAATCCGGCGATATCGGCGAACAGGATCGACGCGTCGTCATAGCGGTCGGCGATCGCCCGGCGATCCGGCTCCTTGAGCCGCTCCACGATGCTGGCTGGCAGCATGTTGGCCAGGAGCCGTTCGGAGCGTTCGTACTCCATCTCCATCGCCGCCTCGGCGCGGGCGATCTCCCGCAGCGCGTACCAGACGGTGGCGAAGGCCAGCACACACGAGGCGGCCACCGACGTCACGAAACTCGCCATCAGTGGCCACACCGGTTGGTTGTGGACGTTGGGAGGCACCATGATCTGCAGCAGCACAGCGAGCACGGCGCCGAGGACGGCCAGCGCGCCGGCGAGTGCGATGCGTTCGATACCCAGGACCAGGACCAGGACCGACGCAGCGACGAGGTAGTAGAACTGCAGTCCGGTATCTGTGCCGAGATTCCAGGTGATGAAGAAGATCGACGCGTAGACCACCACGACGAAGGTCAGCGGGGCCGCCAGGTCGCCGAGCGGCCGCAGCAGCGGGATCGCCAGGAACACCAGCCCTGTCACGATGTTCACCAGGCCGATGTGCCACATGCCGTATCCCGCTAGCAACTGCCACAGGCCGAAGCCGATGGTTACGGCGGCCGCAATCCACGTGGTGATCGTCAGTACCCGGAAGCGACGGGCGGCACTGTCGGCGTAATGGGCGCTGCGTACCGGGACGCACGGATGGCGCTGCCGGAACCGGCCATCTGCCAGAGCCGACGCAGCGGCGTCGCGCGTCGTCACCACAAACAGCAGCCTATCCCCGAATAGTGCTGGTGAGGGGCGACTCCGAAGGGTGACTCGGGCTGGGTCGGCTTCAGGCGATGGCTGAGGCCAACCGCACGGTGTGATCGACAACGGCGTCGAGATCGTCGCCGAGGTTCCCCGACAGCCATTGCTGCGCCAGCTCGGCCATTGCCCCGGTGTACAACGCCGCAGCCACCAGGGTCGCGGTCTTGTCGTCGCTGGGGTGCATGTGTTCGCGCGAGCTGAGCACCATCTGGCGCAGGTTTTCCTGCGCGATGGCGCGGCGGGCGGTCAGTACCCGGTTCGCGCGTGCCTCGGTGAACAGCACCCGGCCTCGGCGTGGGTCGGCCGAGCTGAAACCCAGGACGGCGCGGACGCCGGCGCGTAGCCGGTCGATGTCCGTTCCGCCGGCCGCGGTGACGGCCGCGATCGCTGATTCCACCTCGGCGGCCAGGCCTGCGGCCACCCCGTCGTAGACCGCTCCCAGCAGTTCGTCGGTGTCGGCGAAGCTCTCATAGAAGTACCGGGTGTTCAGGGAGCACTCGCGGCAGACGGAACGCACCGATACCGCGCTCTCGCCGTCGTCGCCGAACAAGGCGAACGCCGCAGCGACGAGGAGCCCTCGACGTTCCTTCCGGCGGTCGGTCAGCGGTACTCCCGCCCACCTGGTGGGACTCGACACCGTTTTATCGTAGCTGTCAAAAATCTGGACACACACGTAACCAAATAAGTACTCTGGGCCTATGCAGCTCTTTCCGCCGTTGCCCCATCGGATGCTTCACGAGCGATTTCTGCGCTTTTACGACGACGAGATCCGCCGTCGCTACTTCCGCGGGCTGGACTTCTCTGAGCCCGCCGGCGATCCCGGTTGGTTCGGGCCCGGCAGCGCGGTGTGGCACGTGCATTCGCACATGCCCGCACTCGTGCTCGGATTGCAGTGCGCGGCTTACCTCGAACGGTTCGACCCGTCGATCTACTGGATGGGGGTCCACCATTCGCGCCTCCCGGAGCGCGACGAGGAGGGGAAAGCCACCGGCCGGATCGACCCCGAGGGTGCGGCTGTCAGGCTTGGACACTCGCTGTCGTTCTTCATCGGCACTGCCTACGGATCGACGCCGACGGCCGAGCGGCTGGCCACGACGGTGCGGGCGATGCACCATACGGTGAAGGGCACCCGCCCCGACGGGCTGGCCTACGACGCCGACGATCCTGCCTGGCTGCGGTGGAACTACGCGACAGTGGTCTGGGGTATTGCCACCGCGCATGAGTACTATCACCCAACGCCGTTGCGGGGCAAAAACATTGACCGCTACTACCGCGAGTTCGTCAAAGTCGGTCACGCTCTCGGCGGAACCGACCTGCCTGAGACCAAGGCCGAGACGCTGGAGTGCTTGCGGTCCTACCTGCCCAAGCTCGGGATCACTTACGGGATGGCGATGTCGACAGGGCCCAACCTCAGTGGCGCCGACTTCGGTCCGCCCGGTGTGGAGCTGATCGACTGGGCCATCCGTGACACTCTGCCGAAATGGGCCGCGGCGATGGTGATGCATCGTGCTCCCAATCCGGTTGAGCGCCTTGCTCGTCAGGCGGCGGTATGGACGGTGGTCAACGGCATTCACACCGCGATGGGTCCGCTGCCGGAATTTCGGGCCGCCAAGAAACGGGTCGAAGGCGCAGTCGATGCGCCGACCTCACCGACCTACGTGCTGGGTAGCGACCCGGTGCGCTCGCGGGCCAGCGTCGAGCAGATGGCCTGACCCGCAGCGATTGTCGACACGCTTCTATTCAGCCGGTGCCGTTCAGTTTTCGTTCGGCATTGATGCGATGTTGACGGGCGTGGGTGCGGGTGCGGGTGGCGCAGCCGATTTCGTCGGCGGCGGAGTCCCAGTTGTCGCACGTCCACTTGTGGCGGGCGTCGTCGGGGTCGTGGGTGGGGCGGGCCATGAGCTCGGCGATGAAGGCCAGCCGGTGGGCGGCCGGATCCAGCAGGCTATCGAATATATGTGCGACTGTAACGCAGGGGTCTGACACGATTGCTGTCGTTCATTACCGCAAAAAACGCGCTGATAAGCCGCTAATCTCCCGGTCAAGCAACTCCGAGAACGGGAGATTCGGTGATTCCACCGCCTCAGGAACGTCAGCTCAGATGGCGACGCTGCACCGCGATGGTGTTCGCGTTGGGCGTCGTCGTCGCGACCGCCCCGGCTGTCGCGGCGGCAGAGCCGGTGAGTGCCACCGATACGTCGACGAGCAGGGGATCAGCCGACACCGAAGCCGACACCGACGCCGACACCGAACACGGGGCGGTTGGCACTCGAGACCCGGCCCAAGACGCCCCTCCTGATGAGGCCACGACCGCTGCCATCGAGCCGGACGAGGAGGAGGACCGGGGCGAGGGCCAGGACCAAGACGAGGACGAGGATCTCACCGACCCGCCGAGCACGATCGAAGACGCGTCCGGCACGTCCGGGTCGGACCGGGTGTCCCGCGCCGGCCGTGCATTCGCTGAATCAGCGTCGGACGCCGACACCGACACGGATGCAGAGCCCGCTTCAGACGACGAGACCGCAGCCGAGGCCGACCCCGCACCCGATCACGACATCGCCGATGCAGCAGGGGAGTCACCAGACGAGCCCGCCTCCACACCGGAAGACACGGCTCGGGCATCGCACACCGTCACCACCCTGGTCGCCACCCAATCAGTGACGGTGGCGGCGCCGTCGCCCGCCCGGCCAGTCACCGCGGCCACGATGGTCGCCGACGTCTTGACCTGGGTGGGGTTGGGACCTCTGGCCGCTGACCTTCCCATACCCGCCATCCCGATGCCCAGGCTCGTCGAAATGCTGTGGTTGGCGGTACGTCAGAGCCAATTCACTTGGAACAACCAGCGTCCAACTGCGCGGCCGACCCTGACCAGCCAAGAGGGCGGATTGGTCCTGGGCGATCTCAACGCCGTCGACTATGACGACGCCCACCTGACATACGCGGTGTCCACCCCGGCCCGATTCGGCACCGTGGTCGTCAACGCCGACGGGAGCTTCACCTACATCCGGGACGCTGCTGTCACCACCTCCGCCAGCACCGATTCCTTCACCGTCACCATCGACGACGTACCGGGCAATGCCTTTCGTGTGCACGGCTTTGCGGGCTTGCTCGGCGTTTCCGGGCCGACGGTCGCGACCGTCACTGTCGCCATCACACCGGCCGCCATCGCACCGGCCGCCATCAACGACGCGGCCGTCCACCGCCCCGGCGCCGTCACCGTGCAGATGGACGTCGACGGCAGGATCAGCGTCATCGACGGCACGTTCACCGACGTCCGGGTGTTCGACCGCGCTGATGCCGCCAGTCTGCTGAACGCTCTCGCGCCCATACTGGGGGCCGGGTCGGGCTTTGCCACAACGGAATTCATCACTTTACAACGAGTTTCGGCGGCCGGTTCGGGCGTTACCGAGGAGTTCTACCGGCTGCGCCAGATCGTTGATGGCGTAGCGGTGGTGGGCAGTGAAGTCATCCTCGTCACCGATGGCTACGGCACCGTCACCGGCTTGTTCAACTACCACGACGATCGCGTCATCGACGTCGACACCACCCCGGAGATCGACGGCTCGGCCGCAGCGGCGCTGGCGACGGCCGCCGTGATCCGGGCCGCCGGGCTGCGACCCACCGAAACTGTCGCCGCACAAGTCAGCGAGAACACCACTGTCAGAACCGAACTGGTGATCTTCGCCCTTGATGAGGTCGCCGGCCCGAGCCTCGCCTGGCGCGTTGACATCCAGCCGGCTGACGACCCGCGGCGATCCGGCACAGTGCTGGGCGGTGCCACCTACTACGTCTACGCCAACGGCGACCGGGCCGGCGAAGTGATCTCCGGAACATCCAACGTTCAGCTCGTCTCGGCGACCAGCACCGGCACCGACCTGCTGGGCGTCAGCCGTGCGATCACGGTGGACACCTCCAGATGGTTCATCTTCGACACGTACGTACTGGTCGACGGCACCCGCGATATCGCGACATACCGCACCACGTACGACTTCTTCGGGCTCGGCGGGCCTGCCATCCCCGGTTCCCTTGTCAAGAGGTCGTTGCTCTTCGGCTGGAATGCCTCGGCAGTTTCTGCCCACGCCAATATGGCCCAGGTGTACGACTACTACTCCGCAGTGCTGGGTCGTGACTCCTTCGACGGCGCCGGCGCGGCCGTGGTCGCCTCGGTCGGATACAACCCGCGGTCGGCGCTGGAGCAGTACTTCTTCGGTTACGCGAACGCGTTCTGGGATGCCTCGGCCCAGCAGTTCGCCTTCGGCAATTCGGGCGGTTTCGAGGGCGCAGTGGACGTGGTCGGCCACGAATTCACCCACGGGGTCATCAGTTACGTCGTGGGCGACGGCGGGTCGGTCCTCGACTACGGCGAGTCCGGCGCACTCAATGAGGCCTACGCCGACATCCTCGGCAGTCTGATCGAAGGCAAGACCGGCAGCGGCGCCTGGCTGATCGGGGAGGACACCGCGTCCGGGGCGATACGCAGCCTCGCCAATCCGGCGGCGGTCGGGACGGACTACCGCGCGCACTACCTGACCCGATATACGGGCACTGCCGATGATGCCGGTGAGCATTGGAACAGCACCATCTTCAGCCACGCCGCCTACCTGATGGTCACCGATCCCGACACCGCCGGGGTGTCGAGCGAGACCTGGGCGCAGGTGTTCTACCGCTCGCTGTATCGGCTCGGCCCGGGTGCGAAGTTCACCGACGGCCGCTCGGCCATCTTGGATTCCGCGGCCGAATTCGGCTTCACCGCGGCCCAGCTCGATGCGATTGCCGATGCATTCGATGCGGTGGGCATCGTCGGGAGCAGCAGATTGGCCGGAGCCGACGCCCTGATGCTCGTCGCGCTGTAGGCCCGATGATGAGTGCCCTCGGTGAGATTCGAACTCACACTGTACGGGTTTTGAATCCGTTTCCTCTGCCAGTTGGGATACGAGGGCCGCACCCGGTCGCGCACGGTGGCGTGCGGGTTACCACCATAGAGGATGGGCCGGGGCGGACCGTCACAGGCACCGGCAGCGCCCCGGGCTCGCTCAAATGGGCGACCCACGCCACAATGACGGGATGACCGAGCCAACCGGCGACTCTGACGTCGTCAAACCGCACCGAGTGCTCATCGCTGAGGATGAAGCACTCATCCGGCTGGATCTCGCCGAGATGTTGCGGGAGGAAGGCTACGACGTCGTCGGCGAGGCGGGGGACGGCCAGGAGGCGGTGGAGCTCGCTGAGAAGCTCAATCCGGATCTGGTGATCATGGACGTCAAGATGCCCCGGCGCGACGGCATCGATGCCGCAGCGGAGATCGCCAGCAAGCGGATCGCCCCGATCGTGGTGTTGACGGCGTTCAGTCAACGTGAACTCGTGGAACGCGCCCGCGACGCCGGAGCGATGGCGTATCTGGTCAAGCCGTTCTCGATCAACGACCTGATCCCGGCGATCGAGGTTGCCGTCAGCCGGTTCAGTGAGCTGGCCCAGCTGGAAAACGAAGTCGCCAATCTGTCCGACCGGCTGGAGACACGCAAGCTCGTCGAGCGCGCCAAGGGTTTGCTGCAAACCAACCAGAACATGTCCGAACCGGAAGCATTCAAGTGGATTCAGCGGGCGGCCATGGACCGCAGAACCACCATGAAGCGGGTTGCCGAGGTGATTCTGGAGACCTTCGAGCCGCCCGCCGAGACCCCACCCGCCACCTGACGCGCGCCATGTTCGCGTTAACACTGGGTTTCCCCGCTGGTTAGTTTTCGCCGTACTGCGTCGCTGACCGCGTGGTTTGGCCCGCGCGAACGTTCTGGGGACGGCTCGCGTTTGTCAACACCACGCGGTTCGGCCAAGCGTTGGCTATGTTCTTTCCGAAGCACCGACGGCCCGGACTCGGGGTGAAGGTGCTGACTCACATTGACCCGGAGGTGAGAAGTGCGCGGTCGCGCGACACGGAGTGCATTCGCTCTCAGTTCAGCAGCCCTGCTTGCGTTGGGACTTGCCGGCTGCAATCAGAGCTCGCCCGATGAAGGAGCGGCTCAAAGCGATCTGAAGATCGTGGAGCAGGTTCAGATCAATCAGGATGGTGCCGAGGTTGCGGCTGAGGAGGGCGTGCAGCCGGCTGATCCCGCCGGCGACGGCCAGGCTCAGTGCCCGCCGCTGTCCCTGGCGATGGCGGGAGCGTTGACCGGACCCGATGCCGCGCTCGGCATCAACATCAAGAACGGCGTTCAGCTGGCCGTGGACAAGCACAACGAGGCCAACCCCGGCTGCCAGGTGCAGCTCAAGACGTTCGACACCGAGGGTGATCCGCAGAAGGCCACCCAGATCGCGCCGCAGATCGTCAATGACCCGTACACGATCGGGCTGATCGGCCCGGCGTTCTCGGGTGAGACCAAAGCCACCGGCCAGGTTTTTGACCAGGCGGGTCTGGTGGCCACCACAGCGTCGGCCACCAACGTCACGCTCTCGGAGAACGGCTGGAAGACCTTCTTCCGCGGGCTGGCCAATGACGGTGTGCAGGGTCCCTCGGTGGCCAACTACTTGAAGAACACCCTGGGCAACCAGAAGATCTGCGTCGTCGACGACAGCACCGACTACGGCTTGGGCCTGGCTCAGGCGGTCCGCGAAACCCTGGGCCCGGTAGCGGATTCGGGCTGCAACATCTCGGTGAAGAAGGGTGACAAGGACTTCTCGGCCGCGGTGAACCAGGTCAAGGGTGTGGCCCCGGATTCGGTGTTCTTCAGCGGTTACTACGCAGAGGCGTCGCTGTTCGTCCAGCAGATGCGCGACGGCGGCGTCGAAGCCACCTTCGCCAGCGCTGACGGCACCAAGGATCCCGAGTTCGTCAAGCAGGCAGGTGAGTCCTCCAAGGATGCGGTCCTGGCCTGCCCCTGCGGTCCGGCCACCGGCGCGTTCGCCGACGAGTACACCGAGAAGTTCAACCAGGAGCCGGGCACCTACAGCACCGAGGGCTACGACCTGGGGACGATCATGCTCAAGGGCATCGACGCCGGGAAGCGGACTCGTCCGGAGCTGTTGGACTTCGTTCGTACCTACAGTGGACCCGGCATCGGGCGCAAGTACGAGTGGACCCCCAATGGTGAGCTGACCAACACCCTGATCTGGATCTACAAGGTTCAGTAAGAAATTGTGACCACGGAACGCGTCCGAGCCCGAACGGCTCGGACGCGTTCTGGTTCAGTTTGTTCACGCTAAGGAGCCCTCAACCGGATGATCCAGGACTGCATAGATCAGAGTGCTTGTCTGGCAGCCAATATCAATTTCAACTTCCAAGGGCTCTTTGACAGCTTCTGGCAGTTGACCATCGATGGATTGTCCTGGGGGGCCATCTACGCGCTGGTGGCAGTCGGCTACACGCTGGTCTTCGGTGTGCTGAGGCTGATCAACTTCGCCCATTCCGAGATCTTCATGCTGGGCATGTTCGGCGCGTACTTCTGCCTGGACATGATTCTCGGCTTCACCCCGAGCGGTAACGCCTACAACAAAGGTGTCCTGCTCACGGTGGTGTACCTGGGCATTGCCATGCTCTTCGCCATGCTCGTCTCCGGTTCGGCCGCAGTCGGTTTGGAGTTCATCGCCTACCGGCCCCTGCGTAAACGGAACGCCCGCCCGCTGACGTTCCTGATCACGGCGATCGGCATGTCATTCGTGTTGCAGGAGTTCGTGCACTTCATCCTGCCGCAGATCATCAAGGGGTACGGCGGCAACAACGCCCAGCAGCCCATCACGCTGGTGCAGCCGAAGGAGCAGTTCAGCGTCTTCGGCGCCTCGGTGACCAACGTGACGCTGGTGATCATCGGCGCGGCACTGATCCTCGCCCTGCTGACCGACGTGGTGATCAACCGCACCAAGTTCGGCCGCGGCATCCGGGCGGTGGCCCAGGATTCCACCACCGCCACCCTGATGGGTGTGTCGCGGGAGCGGATCATCATGACCACCTTCCTCATCGGCGGTCTGCTGGCCGGAGCGGCTGCGTTGCTCTACACCCTGAAGGTGCCCCAGGGCATCATCTATTCGGGCGGCTTCCTGCTCGGCATCAAGGCGTTCTCCGCTGCGGTGCTCGGCGGCATCGGAAACCTGCGGGGCGCGCTGTTGGGCGGCTTGATCCTCGGGGTCATGGAGAACTGGGGACAGATCCTGTTCGGCACTCAGTGGCGCGATGTCGTGGCGTTCGCACTGCTGGTCCTCGTCCTGCTGATCCGACCGACCGGCATACTCGGGGAGAGCCTGGGGAAGGCACGAGCATGACCACTCCGATCACAGAGGACAAGCCGGCGAAGAAGCCTTCGAAGGCGATGGCCCCCGGTGACGTGCTGCGCACCTGGTGGACCGAGCGCACCCGCATCCAGAAGTGGGGTTTCGGCGTCCTCGGGTTCGCGGTGATGGCGCTGATGCCGCTCTACACCCCGACGTTCCTGGACACCCCCGGTGTCAGCTTCGACGGCGTGATGGCGCAGTTCACGATGATCGCCCTGGTCGCGATCGGCCTGAACGTCGTGGTCGGTCAGGCCGGCCTGCTCGACCTGGGGTACGTGGGTTTCTACGCTGTCGGCGCCTACACCGTCGCGCTGCTGACGAGCCCCCAGAGCCCGTGGAACAAGCTGGGCGCCACCGGCTTCTTCAGTACCGACTGGGCGTGGCTGTCCTGTGTGCCGCTGGCAATCGCGTTCACCGCGCTGGCGGGACTGATCCTCGGGTTCCCGACGTTGCGGTTGCGCGGTGACTACCTGGCGATCGTCACACTGGGATTCGGCGAGATCATCCGCCTGCTGGCCGACAACCTCAACGATGTCACCAATGGATCCCGCGGATTGGGGTCCATCGGCTTCCCGCAGATTGGTGACGACAAGGTGCCGGGCGGCTACTTCTCCGGCGCCAACGCGATGGGCGATGCCAACAACGGCACCTGGTGGTACTGGCTCGGGCTCTTCATGGTGGCGATCATCCTGTTGCTGGTGGGCAACCTGGAACGCAGCCGGGTAGGCCGCGCCTGGGTGGCGATCCGTGAAGACGAGGACGCCGCAGAGGTGATGGGTGTCAACACCTTCCGCTTCAAACTGTGGGCGTTCACCATCGGTGCCGCGATCGGCGGCCTGTCGGGCGCGCTCTACGCCGGTCAGGTGCAGTTCGTCGCTCCCACCAACTTCAACATCATCAACTCCATGCTGTTCTTGTGCGCGGTGGTGCTCGGCGGGCAGGGCAACAAGCTCGGCGTCATCTTCGGTGCATTCGTCATCGTGTACCTGCCGAACCGGCTGCTGGGTGTGCACCTGTTCGGCGTCAACCTGGGGGACCTGAAATATCTGTTCTTCGGGCTGGCGCTGGTGCTGCTGATGATCTTCCGCCCGCAGGGCTTGTTCCCGGTGCGCCAGCAGTTGCTCAGCTACGGCAGCTCGGCGCGCAAACTACTCAGCAGTGCCGACGATTCGAAGGCGGCCGCATGACGGACAATCCGCTGATCGACGAGGACATGGCCGCGCTGCATCGCGAGGTCCATGCCGCCGAAGGCGAAACCCTGTTGGAGACCCAGGATCTGACGGTCAAGTTCGGCGGGCTGACGGCGCTGGACGCCGTGAACTTCCGGATCAAACGGGGCGAGATCCTCGGGCTGATCGGACCCAACGGAGCGGGCAAGACCACCTGCTTCAACGCGATCACCGGGGTGTATCGACCGACCTCGGGTTCGGTGACCTTCGACGGTGAGCCGCTGGGCCGGATCAAGCGTCACGAGATCACCCGCAAGGGAATCGCCCGGACGTTCCAGAACATCCGGCTCTGGGGTGAGATGACGGCGTTGGAGAACGTGGTCGTAGGCACCGACGCCAGGCACCTCACCTCGGTGCCGGGCGCCTTGTTCCGCACTTCGCGCCACCGTCGCGAGGAGCAGTCGGCCATCGAGAAGGCTGCGGCGCTGCTGCAGTTCGTCGGTATCGCCCACCGCGGGGAAGAGAAGGCCAAGAATCTGCCGTACGGCGATCAGCGCCGGCTCGAGATCGCCCGGGCGCTGGCGACCGAGCCGAAGCTGTTGTGCCTGGACGAGCCGGCCGCGGGGTTCAACCCGAGTGAGAAATCGGCTCTGATCGAGCTGATCCAGGCGATCCGCGACGACGGCTACACGGTGTTGCTCATCGAGCATGACATGCGGCTGGTCATGGGCGTGACCGACCGGATCGTGGTGCTGGAGTTCGGTCGTAAGATCGCCGACGGCCTACCCGCCGAGATCCGCGAGGACCCGAAGGTGGTCGCCGCCTACCTGGGAGTGCCTGATGACGAACTCGAATGACCCGGACCGGCAGGTACTGCTGGAGATCCGCGATGCAGTGGTGCACTACGGCAGGATCGAAGCGCTGCACGGTGTTTCGCTGACCGTCCATCAGGGCGAATTGGTGACACTACTGGGCTCCAACGGCGCGGGGAAGACCACGCTGATGCGCGCGGTCTCCGGTCTGCGGCCGCTGACCTCTGGCTCGGTGTGGTTCGAGGGCCGCGACATCTCCCGGGTCAAGGCCCACAACCGTGTCACCGAGGGTCTGATCCAGGCGCCGGAAGGCCGTGGTGTGTTCCCCGGTATGACCGTCACCGAGAACCTCGAAATGGGTTGCTACGGAAGGAAGTTCCCCAGCAAGGCCGAGCACCGTGAACGGCTGGATTGGGTGTTCACGACGTTCCCCAGGCTGGAGGAGCGGGCTACCCAGGTGGGCGGCACGCTCTCTGGTGGTGAGCAGCAGATGCTGGCCATCGGACGCGCGCTGATGGCCCGTCCCCGGGTGCTGCTCCTGGACGAGCCGTCAATGGGGCTGGCGCCGATGGTGATTTCGCAGATCTTCAAGATCATTTCCGACATCAACGCCCAGGGAACCACTGTCCTGTTGGTCGAGCAGAACGCCCAGCAGGCACTGAGCCGCTCCGACCGCGCCTACATCCTGGAGACCGGCAATATCACCCGCACTGGTCCTGCCAGGGATCTGTTGGCCGACGACAGTATTCGCGCCGCCTACCTCGGTGTTGCCTGACGTTGCTGACGGGGGTGTTATGGTCGCCCGGTGGAACTACTACGCAACGTAGTTGTGTTGCTGCACATCGTCGGATTCGCAATCACGTTCGGCGCCTGGGTGACCGAGGCGGCGGCGCAGCGTTTCCGCACCAGCCGAGTGATGGATTACGGCTTGCTGGTGTCGCTTGTCACCGGCTTGGCGCTCGCCGCCCCGTGGCCCGCGGGGATCGAACTCAATTACCCGAAGATCGGCACCAAACTGGTGCTGCTCGTCATCCTGGGCGGAGTGCTCGGCATGGGTAATGCCCGTCAACGGCGCACTGGTGAGAGCGTGCCGCGGCCCTTGTTCTATGCCGTGGGTGCGCTGTCCTTCGTGACGGCCGGTATCGCCGTTCTCTGGTGAACGATTCCGGTGTTACCGCCGGCGGATGTGGCACTCAGGTCGTTGGTTCCAGGGCATCATCGCAGGCGGTGTCCGCGGCTGCGTCGCGCCACGGAGCGGACTCGCGCGCGAGCCGTTCGGCGACGACCTCCCGCCGTTCCAGCGCGTCCCGCCCGACCGGGAGGTGCAGCGGCAGCCGCTCGCCAGAGACCACCCGGTAGATGAACGCGGCGGCTTTGACCGGATCGCCCAGCTGGGTGTGGTTGGACTGCCCCGCCCAGTCCAGTGTCGCGTGCGCCGGCGTGCCGGCATAGGCAGCGACGCGGTGCCTGGGCAGGTGCAGTGAACTCGGATCCAGGAAGTCGGTGCGAAGCACGCCCGGCTCGACCACCATGCTCTGAACACCGAACGGTGCCAGCTCGGCGGCCAGCGCCTCGCTGATGCCGGCAACGGCGAACTTGCTGGCCGAGTACATGCTCACCCCCGGCTCACCTTCGAACCCGGAGCGTGAGCCCACGTGGACGAGCTTGCCCGACCCTGCGGCCCGCATCAGCGGGAGCACCGCCCGGGTCGTGTTGATCAGGCCGAACACATTGACGTCGAACAGGGACCGCGCTTCGGCATCGGTGACCTCTTCCAGCGCACCGAGCAACCCACGGCCTGCGTTGTTGACCAGCACGTCCAGGGTGCCGAACCGGTCGGCCACCGCCGCGACGCCGCGGTCGATCTGGGTCTGGTCGGTCACATCGAGTGTCAGCGGCAGCGCGGCGGGATGCTCGGTGACGTCCCCGGGTAGTGATTCGGGTCGTCTGGCCGCGACGGCCACCTGGTCGCCTCCGGCAAGGGCGGCGCGTGCGAGCTCCAGGCCGAGTCCGCGACCGGCACCGGTAATCATCCAGACAGTCATTCTTGGTTCCCTTCGTTGATGGTGTGCGGCCGCCACGTCCAGGCGGCCAGAAACCATCGTCAGCGCACCGGGCCAGGCCTGGAAGGGCCAGGGTTTCCGGGGACAAACTGGGCCACCTTCTGTGGTGGTGTCGGTTCCCTGCAGTGGGCAGAATCGGGTGATGCCCCATGGACCCGAAGGATCCGAACCAGGCCTGGCGGCATTCCTGCGCTCTGCGCGGGCGCGGCTGACGCCGGAACAGGCAGGTATCAGCGATATCGGCCGCCGCCGCGTTGCCGGGCTGCGTCGCGAAGAGCTTGCTCTGCTGGCAGGCGTCAGTGTCGACTACTACACGCGGCTGGAGCAGGGACGCAGCAGAAGCGCCTCCACCGAGGTGCTCGATTCTCTGGCCGACGCGCTTCATCTCGACGATGCCGAGCGTGCCCACCTACATGCGATCGCCCGCCCCACCCCCGCCCGTCGACGGCGCGGTCAGAAGCCGCAGCAGGTGCACCCAACGACATGGCTGTTGCTTGACGTGCTCGATGACGCACACAAGCCTGCTTTTGTCCTGGGCCGACGCCTCGATGTGCTGGGGCAGAACCGGCTGGCCGCAGGCCTGGTCGCCGACTTCGCGAGTATGCCTGTCGCAGAACGCAATCAGGCTCGATTCGTCTTCCTCGACCCACACGCCAGGGAGCTCTATGCCGACTGGGACCAGGTTGCCGCTGATACTGCCGCCATGCTCCGGCTGGAAGCGGGACAGCGTCCCGATGACCCCGCCCTCGAAAATCTCGTCGGCGAGCTGTCGATTCACAGCCCCGAATTCCGCCGCCTGTGGGCCCGCAACAACGTCCATCGGCGCAGCATCGGAACCAAGCGCTACCAGCATCCCCTGGTCGGTGCGCTCGACATCACCTATCAGGCAATGACTCCCGGTGACGACCCCGAGCAGACGCTGTTCGTCTACCACGCCGACGCCGGGTCCCCGTCGGAACACGCATTGCGCCTACTGGCCGACATGCTGACCGGCGCCGCGCCGGTCAGCGAGCGACGATCACCGACGAGCCGTGACCGAACAGGCCCTGGTTGGCGGTGACGCCGACCTTCGCGCCGTCGACCTGACGTCCGGTCGCCTGCCCCTTGAGCTGCCAGGTCAATTCGCAGACCTGGGCGATGGCCTGGGCGGGGATTGCCTCGCCGAAGCAGGCCAGCCCGCCGGAGGGATTGACCGGCACGCGGCCGCCGAGGCTGGTGGCACCGCTGCGCAGCAGTTGCTCGGCTTCGCCCCTGGCGCACAGGCCGAGGTGCTCATACCAGTCCAGTTCCAAAGCCGTTGACAGGTCGTAGACTTCGGCGACACTGACGTCGTCGGGTCCGATACCGGCCTCGGCATACGCGGCATCGAGAATCTGATCCTTGAACACCCGCTCTGGTCCGGGCACCACCGCAGTGGAATCTGTTGCGATGTCGGGCAATTCGGGGAGGTGCTGGGGATACTGCGGGGTAACGGTGCTGACCGCGCGAACCGACGGAACGCCTTCGACCGAACCGAGGTGCTTCTCCGCGAACGACTTGCTCGCCACGATCAGGGCCGCCGCACCATCGGAGGTCGCGCAGATGTCAAGCAGCCGAAGGGGATCGGCCACCATGGGGCTGGCCAGTACGTCGCCGATGGAGGTTTCCTTGCGGAACCGGGCGTTGGGATTGTTCAGGCCGTGGCGGGCATTCTTGACCTTGACGTTGGCGAAATCCTCCAGCGTCGCGCCGTAGAGATCCATCCGGCGGCGGGCCAGCAGGGCGAAGTACACGGGGTTGGTGGCGCCGATGAGGTGAAAGCGCTGCCAGTCAGGGTCGTTCCGGCGCTCCCCACCGACCGGGGCGAAGAACCCCTTGGGTGTGGTGTCGGCTCCGATCACCAGGGCGACATCGCAGAATCCCGCCAGAATCTGCGCGCGGGCGCTCTGCAGGGCCTGCGATCCGCTGGCGCACGCCGCGTAGCTGGACGACACGGGCACACCGTTCCAGCCGAGTTTCTGCGCGAATGTCGCACCGGCGACAAAACCCGGGTAGCCGTTGCGGATCGTGTCGGCGCCCGCCACCAACTGGATCTGTCGCCAGTCCAGCCCGGCCTCGGCCAACGCCGCGCGGGCGGCCACCACGCCGTACTCGGTGAAGTCTCGGCCCCATTTACCCCACGGGTGCATGCCCGCGCCGAGGATGTAGACCGGGTCCGGGCTCATGGCAGCCTCCATGCATAGGTGACCCGCTCGACGCCGTCGTCGTCGGTGTACAGCGTTTCGGTGGTCAGCTCCATCTCGACGCCGACCTTCAGGTCCGCGGCCAGCGTGCCGTCGACCACCTTGCCCAGCACGATGAGGCCTTCATCGGCGAGTTCGACTGCCGCGACCGCGAAGGGCTCGAACGGGTCGGGTGAGGGGTACGGAGGCGGCGGTGCATAGCGGTTCTCGGTGTAGCTCCACACTTTCCCGCGGCGCGACAACGCCACCGAGTCCAACGCGTCGCCGTCGCAGGCGGGGTTCGGGCAGCCGTTCGGACGAGGCGGAAAGACATACGTTCCGCACTGCGGACACTTGCTGCCGATCAGATGGGGGTTCCCGGCGTCGTCGGTGTCCCACCACCCGTCGATGGCCGGCTGGTTGGCTTGCGTCGCTCCTGGCACGCGGGTCAGCGTACCGGAGAACTGAAACGTGTTGCAGTTTTGGGGTGGTCGGAGGGCGCACCTCGCATGTCCCGGTTGTCGGAGCCGGTGCCTAGAGTTAGGAGCGTGAGCCCCGCCAAGACAGCATCAACGAAGGCCCCCGCCAGACCCAGCAAGCAGCCTGGTGACAAGCCCACCCTGATGCTGCTGGACGGCAACTCGCTGGCCTTCCGCGCGTTCTACGCATTGCCTGCCGAGAACTTCAAGACCCAGGGCGGCCTGACCACCAACGCGGTGTACGGCTTCACGGCGATGCTGATCAATCTGCTGCGCGACGAGGCCCCGACCCACATCGCCGCCGCGTTCGACGTGTCCCGGCAGACCTTCCGCCTGGAGAAGTATCCGGAGTACAAGGCGGGCAGGTCCGCCACCCCGGATGAGTTCCGCGGGCAGATCGACATCACCAAAGAGGTGCTCGCCGCCCTGGGCATCACCGTGCTCGCCGAGGTGGGCTTCGAGGCCGATGACCTGATCGCCACGCTGGCCACCCAGGCCGAGGCCGAGGGATATCGGGTGCTGGTGGTCACCGGTGACCGGGACGCGCTCCAGTTGGTCAGCGACGACGTGACCGTCCTCTATCCGATCAAGGGCGTCAGCGAGCTGACCAGGTTCACGCCGGAGGCGGTGGCGAACAAGTACGGCCTCACTCCCGCCCAGTATCCCGACTTCGCCGCGCTGCGCGGCGATCCCAGTGACAACCTGCCGGGCATCCCAGGCGTAGGGGAGAAGACCGCCACCAAATGGATCGCCGAGTACGGCTCGCTGCAGGCACTGGTGGACAACGTCGACAAGGTCAAGGGCAAGGTCGGGGACTCGCTACGGGCGAACCTGGCCAATGTGCTGCTCAACCGTGAGCTCACCGACCTGGTCAAGGACGTACCCCTGGCGCAGACGCCGGACACCCTGCGCATGCAGCCCTGGAACCGCGACCAGATTCACCGGCTGTTCGACGACCTCGAGTTCCGGGTGCTGCGGGACCGGTTGTTCGACACCCTGGCATCGGCAGATCCGGAGACCGACCAGGGTTTCGATGTGCGGGGCGGTCTGCTCGAACCGGGCACACTGGCGGCCTGGCTGGCCGCACACACCGGGGAGGGCCGATCCGGGCTCGCGGTGGTGGGCACCCATCTGGCCTTCGATGCCGACGCCACCGCGGTGGCCATCGTCGCCGCTGATGGCGAGGGAATCTATATCGACACCACGAAGCTGACGCCTGAGGACGAGGCGGCGCTCGCATCCTGGCTCGCAGACCCGGAAGCGCCGAAAGCGCTGCACGAGGCCAAGCTGGCGATGCACGACCTGGAGGGCCGCGGTTGGCGGCTCGCCGGAGTCACCTCCGATACCGCGTTGGCTGCCTACCTGGTGCGTCCCGGGCAACGCAGCTTCGCCCTCGATGATCTCTCGGTGCGCTACCTGCGCCGCGAGCTGCGCGCCGATACCCCTGAGCAGCAGCAACTTTCACTGCTCGATGAGGACGGCGACGATGTCGACGACCAAGCGGTGCAGACGCTGATCCTGCGGGCCGGCGCGGTCGCCGACCTGGCCGACGCGCTTGACGAGGAGCTCGCCCGGATCGACTCCTCGGCGCTGCTCGGTCAGATGGAGCTCCCGGTGCAGCGGGTGCTGGCCGAGCTGGAAAGCAACGGCATTGCCATCGACGTGAAGCTGCTCGGCGAACTGCAGAGTGAGTTCGCCGACCAGATCCGCGACGCCGCTGAGGCCGCATACGCGGTGATCGGCAAGCAGATCAATCTCGGATCGCCCAAACAGCTGCAGACGGTGCTGTTCGACGAGCTCGAGATGCCCAAGACCAAGAAGACCAAGACCGGTTACACCACTGACGCCGATGCGCTGCAGTCGTTGTTCGACAAAACCGGCCACCCGTTCCTGCAGCATCTGTTGACCCACCGCGACGTCACCCGGCTGAAGGTCACCGTCGACGGCCTGCTCAACGCGGTGGCTTCCGACGGACGCATTCACACCACCTTCAATCAGACGATCGCGGCGACCGGCAGGCTGTCTTCTACCGAGCCGAACCTGCAGAACATCCCGATCCGCACCGACGCCGGCCGCCGCATCCGCGACGGTTTCGTCGTGGGGGCCGGGTACGCCGAACTCATGACCGCTGACTACAGCCAGATCGAGATGCGGATCATGGCCCACCTCTCGCGGGACGCGGGCCTTATCGAAGCGTTCAACACCGGCGAGGATCTGCACTCGTTCGTCGCCTCACGCGCCTTCGACGTCCCGATCGACGAGGTGACGCCCGAGTTGCGACGGCGGGTCAAGGCGATGTCCTACGGGCTGGCGTACGGGTTGAGCGCGTACGGGTTGTCCGCGCAGCTCAAGATCTCCACCGAAGAAGCCAAACTGCAGATGGACCAGTACTTCTCGCGGTTCGGCGGCATCCGCGACTACCTGCGTGACGTGGTGGATCAGGCGCGCAAAGACGGCTACACCTCCACGGTGTTCGGGCGCCGGCGCTACCTGCCGGAGCTCGACAGCAGCAACCGCAACGTCCGCGAGGCAGCGGAACGGGCCGCACTCAACGCGCCGATTCAGGGCAGCGCCGCCGACATCATCAAGGTCGCGATGATCAACGTCGACCAGGCGATCAAGGAGGCCGGGCTCAAGACGCGGATGCTGCTTCAGGTGCACGACGAGCTGCTGCTCGAGGTCGCCGAGGGCGAACGCGACCAGGTCGAGGCATTGGTCCGCGACAAGATGGGTTCGGCGTACCCGCTCGATGTTCCGTTGGAGGTGTCAGTGGGGTACGGCCGCAGCTGGGACGCGGCCGCCCACTGATCCTCGGTCAGGTGGTCACTTCTTCTTGAGATCGAAGCGGTCGTTGTTGGCTACCTTGGCCCACGCGGCTGCGAAGTCGTTGACGAACTTGCCCTTGTTGTCGTCTTGGGCGTACACCTCGGCAAGCCCACGCAGGACCGAGTTCGAGCCGAACACCAGGTCGTTGGCCGTCGCCGTCCACTTGGGCTGACCCGAATTGCGGTCGCGCCCCTCGTAGACGTTCTCGGTGGACTTCGAGGGCTTCCACTCGGTGCTCATGTCGAGCAGGTTCACGAAGAAGTCGGTGGTCAGTACGCCTGGCCTGTCGGTGAACACGCCGTGCTTGCTGCCGCCGTGGTTGGCCCCGAGCACCCGCATACCGCCAATGAGCACGGTCAGCTCCGGACCGGTGAGGTCCAGCATGTAGGCCTTGTCCAGCAGCAGTTTCTCCAACGGGGTCTTCTCGCCGGACCGGACGAAGTTGCGGAAGCCGTCGGCGCGCGGTTCCAGCACGGCGAACGACTCGACGTCGGTCAGCTCCTGAGAGGTGTCGGTGCGGCCCGGAGTGAACGGGACGGTGACGTCGAACCCGGCGTCCTTGGCGGCCTTCTCCACCGCCGCTGCGCCGGCCAGCACGATCAGGTCGGCCAGCGAGACCTTCTTGCCGCCGGCTGCCGAACCGTTGAAGTTCTGCTGGATCTGCTCGAGCGCGGACAGCACCTGGGCCAGCTCGGCCGGTTCATTGGCGGTCCAACCCTTTTGCGGTTCCAGGCGGATCCGTGCCCCGTTCGCACCACCGCGCTTGTCGGTGCCGCGGAAGCTCGAAGCCGACGCCCAGGCCGTCTTCACCAGCTGCTGAACCGACAGGCCGGAGTCGAGCACCTTGGCCTTGAGCGAGCTGATGTCCTGCTCGTCGATCAACGCGCCTTCGACCGCCGGTACCGGGTCCTGCCACAGCTGCGGCTCGGGAATCCACGGTCCCCGGTAGCGGGTGATCGGGCCCATGTCGCGGTGCAGCAGCTTGTACCAAGCCTTGCCGAACGCCTCGTTGAACTCCTCGGGATGGTCGAGCCATCGCCGGGTGATCTGTCCGTAGATCGGGTCGACCCGCATGGCGACGTCGGTGACCAGCATCGTGGGCTTGCGCGGCGGCCCGTCGAACGGATCCGGGATGATCGGTTCCGCATCCTTGGCCTCGAACTGCCAGGCGTCGGCCGGGCTCTTGGTCAGCTCCCACTCGTTGCCGTACAGGAGTTCCAGGAAGCGGTTGTCCCACTGGGTCGGGGTGTCGGTCCAGACCACCTCGAGGCCGCTGGTGACGGTGTCGCGGCCCTTGCCGGTGCCGAACGCGCATTTCCACCCCAGGCCCTGCTGTTCGATCGGGGCACCTTCGGGTTCCGGTCCCACCAGGTCGCCGCTGGCGGCGCCGTGGGTCTTGCCGAGGGTGTGGCCACCGACGATCAGTGCGGCGGTTTCCTCGTCGTTCATCGCCATCCGCCTGAAGGTCTCGCGGATGTCGTGCGCTGCCGCCACTGGATCCGGCTTGCCTTCGGGGCCTTCCGGATTGACGTAGATCAGGCCCATGGTGGTGGCGCCGAACGGTTCGGCGAGCTCGCGCTCACCGGAGTAGCGCTTGTCGGTGCCCAGCCAGGTGTCCTCCTGGCCCCACAACGTCTCCTCGGGTTCATAGATGTCTTCGCGGCCGAAGGCGAAGCCGAAGGTCTTGAAGCCCGACGCCTCCAGCGCACAGTTACCGGCGAACACGATCAGGTCGGCCCAGGAAAGCTTGTTGCCGTACTTCTGCTTGATCGGCCACAGCAGCCGTCGCGACTTGTCCAGGCTGACGTTGTCGGGCCAGCTGTTGAGCGGGGCGAAGCGCTGGCTGCCCTGACCGCCGCCACCGCGGCCGTCGAAGATGCGGTACGTGCCCGCGGAGTGCCAGCTCATCCGGATGAAGAGACCGCCATAGCTGCCGTAGTCGGCCGGCCACCAGTCCTGCGAGTCGGTCATCAACGCGATGACGTCGGCCTTGAGCGCTTCAGCGTCGAGATTCTTGACCTCCTCGCCGTAGTCGAAGGTCTCACCGAACGGGTTGCCTTTCGACGACTGGCGGTGCAGGACGGAGATGTCGATCTGGTCGGGCCACCAGTCCTGGTTGGTCAGGGGGGCGTGCGCTTTCGGTTCGGGGGAGTGGATGGTCGGGTTTTCGGTCTCGCTGTGGCTGGCCGTTTTCGAAGCAGCGTGGGGCGGGCGGGCATCGGAGGTATCTGAGGACGACTCTTGTGAAGACGGCGTATCGGACGACACGGTGTTTCCCTTCATTTGCCAAACAGCATGTGGGTGCTGGCCACCCCGGACGTAGTCAGGAACTTCGAACAGTTGTGGAGGGCGCGCAGTCAGGGCACAGCCCCCAATAGATGACCTCGGCCTCGTCGATGGCGAAACCCTGCAAGTCGCCAAGGCCGTCGGAAGGGGTCAGACAGGGCGCTTCACCGACTGCGCAATCGACGTCACCGATGACGCCGCAGGATCGGCACACCACGTGATGGTGGTTGTCACCGACTCGGGACTCGTAGCGGGCCAATGAACCCGACGGCTGGATCCGCCGAACCAAACCCGCCGCGGTCAGCGCGTGCAATACGTCGTACACAGCTTGGCGCGACACCTCCGGCAGTGAGGCGCGCACCGCCCCGAAGATGGTCTCGGTATCGGCGTGGGGGTGGGTCTGTACCGCCTCCAAGACCGCGATACGTGGCCGGGTCACCCGAAGGTGAGCCGACCGCAACCGTTCTGCGTGAACGGGCGTTGGGGCCACATTGGCCACTATGCTCCGTTTTTGGGATGGGTCAACCGTCCGGCGACCGGCTCGCAGCTGACGGTGCGGGTCTGTCGTCCTTCGGTAGATTGAAATGCCCTGTGCGAGTTGGACTTTCGATCAGCCGTGGATCGGCGGCAGCGGTATCGCCGCGCGCGCCGACCTGAGCGCCTGGGTCTCCTCGTGGAACAGCGCGAGCACACGTTCGTCGGCGAAACCCCGGTCGATCCGGTCCTTTATGAATGCAAGCTCCACCACCAGCAGGGCGAAACCCCGGACCGCTTTGCCTGCTGCTTTCCCGCGGTCGCGGGTCGCCGCAGCGACCGCCATCTTCCGGGTGCGGATGGACCCCAGCCAGCTCGCCTCATGCGGTGTCACCAGGCCGGCGCTGACCATCCCGGGCAGCTTCGTGGCCACCAGACGTTCTTCGCGCTGACGGGCGTGGACGGCCAACCAGATCGTCAACGCGAAGATCGGCACCATCCACAGCACATAAACCAGGATGTACGCCCCAAGGCCCAGCGCCGCCGAACCGTTCCAGGAAGCGTGCAGTAACACGGCGACGAGGTAACCGAGCAGCACGCAACCGGATCTGGCCACGGTGCTGCGCTGCTTGAGTGCGAAATAGACGCCGATACCGATGGCTGTGGTGAACAGCGGATGGGCAAACGGTGCCATCACCAGCCGCATTGCCGCGGTCACCAGTGCGCTGCCCAGAGATTCGCCATCGGAGATGTAGACGATGTCCTCCAGCCAGGCGAACCCGGCGGCGACCAAACCCGCGTACACCAGGCAGTCGGTGAGCGAATTGAGTTCATGGCGGCGCCGACCCGTCATCATCAGCAGGAGAAACGATCCTTTGGCGGCCTCTTCGATGACCGGGGCGGCCAAGGCAATCGCCCTCCAATCCGTCCCTGACGCGGCATCGCGCAGCACCAGGGCACCGAATGCCATCTCCAAGATCAGCGACACCACGACCGCCACCGACGCGCCCCAGATGAACGCGAACAGCAACAATCGCGGCGGTTCAGGCTCGAAGCGGTCCAGCCACAGATAGGCGCCCACCACCACGGTGATGGCCACGGTGGACAGGATGAACCCGACAGCGGTGCCCGCCGGGTTGGCGGCGGTCAACAGGATCACCAACACTCCGGCGGCGGTCCCCAGGATGAGGAGTACGGCGATCGGGACGCCGACCTTGCGGACCCGCCTCGGGAACGGCGCCGGAAGGGCCGCGGCCGGGGACGGATTCGCGGCGCTTCCTGCAGCGTTGTGCACCTCAGCAGGGTAGCGAGGAACAGCGTCGGCGGCCGTCGCAGTGGCGATGGGCGCATTGCTGTTCAGGCTGTTTGATCGCACTGGCGGGTCCGATGACGCCGGACTATTTGAGCCGGGTCGGGGCCGCGATCTGCGTAATCGCGCTCAGTGGACCGGGTTTGTCCAGCGTGTGCCCAGTCGAGTAAGCTTGTCGAGTACCCGTGTGCACCACGGCGCGAGTGCCCCATTCTCGAATGAGTTCGTTCACTCAAGAATGCCCTGTCCCTACGATTAAACTTGTCCGGAGCAACCCAACAATATGCCAAGTCCCGTCGCCACCTCGCCGCAAGTAGCCATCAACGATATTGGCTCGGCTGAGGATTTTCTCGCCGCCATCGACAAGACCATCAAATACTTCAACGATGGTGACATCGTTGAAGGGACGATCGTCAAGGTCGACCGCGACGAAGTCTTGCTCGACATCGGGTACAAGACCGAAGGTGTAATTCCTTCCCGCGAACTTTCCATCAAGCACGACGTCGACCCCAATGAGGTTGTGTCCGTCGGCGACGAGGTCGAGGCCCTCGTTCTCACCAAAGAGGACAAAGAAGGCCGTCTGATCCTGTCCAAGAAGCGGGCTCAGTACGAGCGCGCCTGGGGCACCATCGAGGAGCTCAAGGAGAAGGACGAGGCCGTCAAGGGCACCGTCATCGAGGTCGTCAAGGGCGGCCTGATCCTCGACATCGGCCTGCGTGGCTTCCTGCCCGCGTCATTGGTCGAGATGCGTCGTGTGCGCGATCTGCAGCCGTACATCGGCAAGGAGATCGAAGCCAAGATCATCGAGCTGGACAAGAACCGCAACAACGTGGTCCTTTCCCGGCGCGCTTGGCTGGAGCAGACCCAGTCCGAGGTGCGCAGCGAGTTCCTCAACCAGCTGCAGAAGGGCGCCATCCGCAAGGGTGTCGTGTCCTCGATCGTCAACTTCGGCGCGTTCGTCGATCTCGGCGGAGTCGACGGCCTGGTGCACGTTTCCGAGCTGTCCTGGAAGCACATCGATCACCCGTCCGAGGTTGTCCAGGTGGGCGACGAGGTCACCGTCGAGGTGCTCGACGTCGACATGGACCGCGAGCGGGTTTCGTTGTCGCTCAAGGCGACTCAGGAAGATCCGTGGCGCCACTTCGCCCGTACCCACGCGATCGGCCAGATCGTCCCGGGCAAGGTCACCAAGCTGGTGCCGTTCGGTGCGTTCGTCCGTGTCGAAGAGGGCATCGAGGGTCTGGTGCACATCTCCGAGCTGGCCGAGCGTCACGTCGAGGTGCCGGATCAGGTTGTCGCCGTCGGTGACGACGCGATGGTCAAGGTCATCGACATCGACCTCGAGCGTCGCCGGATCTCGCTGAGCCTCAAGCAGGCCAACGAGGACTACACCGAAGAGTTCGACCCGTCGAAGTACGGCATGGCCGACAGCTACGACGACCAGGGGAACTACATCTTCCCCGAGGGCTTCGACGCCGACACCAACGAGTGGCTCGAAGGCTTCGACAAGCAGCGCAACGAGTGGGAGGCCCGGTACGCCGAGGCCGAGCGTCGCCACAAGATGCACACTGCACAAATGGAGAAGTTCGCCGCGGCCGAGGCGGAGGCCGCCAGCCGGCCCGCGTCGTCCAACGGTTCGTCGTCGTCGTCATCGTCGTCGAGCTCGGGAGAGTCCTCCGGGGGCGGGTCGCTTGCCAGCGATGCGCAGCTCGCAGCTCTGCGGGAGAAGCTCGCCGGCAACGCGTAACAAAGACACTCATTCGCCGAGTGAAGCCGCGCAGCACGTCTTTTCGAGGACGTGCTGCGCGGTTCTTTTTTCACCAACTTCGTCACGTGAGGCTCAACAATGCTGCGAATCGGTCTGACCGGCGGTATCGGTGCCGGCAAGTCCACCGTGTCGGCCACCTTCAGCGAGTGCGGCGGCATCATCGTCGACGGCGACGTCATCGCCCGCGAGGTGGTCGAGCCCGGCACCCCGGGATTGGCGCAGCTGGTGGATGCCTTCGGTGAGGACATCCTGCAGGCCGACGGCGCGCTCAATCGGCCGGCGCTGGCGGCGGTCGCCTTCAGCGACGACGAGAAACGCAAAACCCTCAACAGCATCGTGCATCCTCTGGTCGGGCACCGACGTTCCGAGTTGATAGCGGCCGCCTCAGACGACGCCGTCATCGTCGAGGACATCCCGCTGCTGGTGGAATCCCAGATGGCGCCGATGTTCCCGCTGGTCATCGTTGTGGACGCCGACCAGGAGCTGCGTGTGCGCCGATTGATCGAGTACCGCGGATTCAGCGAGGAGGACGCCCGGGCGCGCATCAAAGCTCAGGCCACCGAGGAGCAACGCCGTGCGGTCGCCGATGTGTGGCTGGACAATTCGGGCACTGCCGGCGCACTGGTCGAGAAGGCGCGTGAGCTCTGGTACCAGCGGATCGTGCCCTTCGCCCACAATGTGCAGCAGCGCGAACCGGCCCAGGTGACGCCGCGGCTGGTGCCCTACGACCCCACGTGGCCCGATCAGGCCAAGCGGGTGCTGGCCCGGCTCAACACTGCGTGCGGACACCGCGCCAGGCGGATCGACCACATCGGCTCGACCGCGGTGCCCGGGCTGGACGCCAAGGACGTGCTCGACATCCAGGTGACCGTTGATTCCCTGGACATCGCCGACGAGTTGAGCGAGGCGCTACTGACGGCGGGATATCCGCGGATCGAGTCGGTCACCGAAGACGTCGCCAAACCCGTTGGCCGCAGCACCGTCGCCGAGTTCGACCACGTGACGGATGAGCGATTCTGGCGCAAGCGAATTCATGCCTCCGCGGATCCCGGACGGCCGACGAATGTGCACATCCGGGTGGACGGCTGGCCCAACCAGCAGTTCGCGCTGCTGTTCACCGACTGGGTGGGCGCCGACCCAGGCGTGCAGGAGGACTATGTGGCGCTGAAGCTGCGGGTCTCCGCGGCCGGTCACCACGACACCGGCGCCTATGCCGACGCCAAGGAGCCGTGGTTCCTCGATGCATACGGCCGGGCGTGGGAGTGGGCGGACACCACCGGTTGGCGTCCGTAAACCACCGTCAGGCTGTAGTGAGACCAGCCGTGGCGAGATCGGCCGTACTGGCTGGCGGTTCGACCGGCGCCGGTGGTTCGACCGGTCCGTCAGACGGCGGCGGCACGGCAGCGGGCACTCCGGACACCGGCGACTCGCACGTCAACGACCCGAAGTCCGGGTCGTCGCGCTGCGGCAGCACTCGCGGTGCCACGAAATCGTCGGCCTGAGCCACCATCACGTCGTCGATCAGGATCTCGCAGTGCAGATTTGCCGAGTACGGCCACTGAATCGACATCCGGATGTTGGCCACCTTCGATTCCGGCAGCACGGTCTGGGCTTCGAAGATCCTGCCCGGCACCATCGTCGGGTTCTCGGTCTGGGTGACGTCGCCCTCAGCGGCCCAGCTGATGGTCGCACCACGCGAGACGCCGTCGATACGCGCGCGGTAGGTGATGTTGTGCAGCACCTCCGGCGCAGGTGCTGGTTGCATTGTCTGGGTATCAGGGGTGGGTTCCGCAGCGGCCACTGGAAGTGTTAGCTGTGCGCACACACCAATGAGTAACGCGGCGGCGGTAACCACGCGTGCCGAGAACTTCATATTCGCTGACACTACGCCTCTATCGCCAAGACAGATTCATCCCGTTACTACCTAACCAAGCATGCAGGTCATGGCTGTGACGTGCCAACCCGTCGACCGCAGCAAAGGCAACGGCAAATGCCTCCTGGGCGGTTTTGTCGGTGATCAGACCCACCTTGTGGGCCTCGAGTAGCTCGTCGACGTCGATGACCGCGGTATGGGCTCCGGCGTGCACCACGAGATCGATGTAGTGGTCGACGGTGCGCCAGATGTCGCCGTCGACGGCGATCCGGACCACGTCGAGGTAAAAGTCCTGTTCGCGTTCGTGCCCGGGGTTCCAGTGAAAGACGGTGGCCCGGAGTCCGAGGCTGGGCAGCAGCCACGACTGGAGGTAGTGGAACTGCGCGCGTCCCGGCGCCGGCCGCGCCATGTAGAGGCCCCACGGTTCGCGCAGGTAGACGTCGACGTCTCGGACGAATCCCTTGGGGTCGGTGTTCGTGTGAGCCGCCAGATCGAAGGTCTCGTGCTTGGGCGCGTGTATACCGGGGAGCCTAGTGTGCGGCGCGTCTCGGTGTCCTGGGGAATCACGCCTGTCGGTGCGGAGTTCTAACCTGTTGATATGGCTTTCGCAACCGAACACCCGGTGCTTGCGCACTCTGAGCATCGCCCTGTCGAAGACATGGTGCGCGCAGGTGGCCGTTTCGAGGTCGTCAGCGAGTATTCGCCTGCCGGTGACCAACCTGCCGCGATCAACGACCTCGAGCGCCGCATCCGCGCAGGGGAGCGCGATGTCGTGCTGCTCGGCGCCACCGGTACCGGTAAGTCCGCGACCACCGCATGGCTCATCGAGCGCCTGCAGCGCCCCACCCTGGTGATGGCACCCAACAAGACACTGGCGGCCCAGCTGGCCAACGAACTCCGGGAGATGCTGCCCCACAACGCGGTGGAGTACTTCGTCTCGTACTACGACTACTACCAACCTGAGGCGTACATCGCGCAGACGGACACCTACATCGAGAAGGACAGCTCGATCAACGACGACGTCGAGCGGTTACGGCACTCGGCCACGTCGAGTCTGTTGTCCCGTCGCGATGTGGTGGTGGTCGCGTCGGTCTCCTGCATCTACGGCCTCGGCACACCCCAGTCCTATCTGGACCGCTCGGTGGAGCTCAAGGTCGGCGACGAGGTGCCGCGCGACGCGCTGTTACGCCTGCTGGTCGACGTGCAGTACACCCGCAATGACATGGCCTTCACCCGGGGCACGTTCCGGGTGCGCGGCGACACGGTCGAGATCATTCCCTCGTATGAGGAATTGGCGGTGCGCATCGAGTATTTCGGCGACGAGATCGAGGCGCTCTACTACATGCACCCGCTCACCGGTGACGTCGTCCGCAAGGTCGACTCTCTGCGGATCTTCCCGGCCACGCACTATGTCGCCGGGCCGGAGCGGATGGCGCAGGCGATTTCCAGCATCGAGAAGGAGCTCGAGGAGCGGCTGGCCGAATTGGAAGGCCAAGGCAAACTCCTCGAGGCGCAGCGCCTTCGGATGCGCACCAATTACGACATCGAGATGATGCGGCAGGTCGGGTTCTGCTCGGGCATCGAGAACTATTCGCGGCATATCGACGGTCGCGGTCCCGGCACCGCACCCGCCACGTTGATCGATTATTTCCCCGAAGACTTCCTGATGGTGATCGACGAGTCGCACGTCACGGTCCCGCAGATCGGCGGCATGTACGAAGGCGATATGTCGCGCAAGCGCAACCTGGTGGACTTCGGGTTCCGGTTGCCGTCGGCGGTGGACAACCGGCCGCTGACGTGGGAGGAGTTCGCAGACCGGATCGGACAGACGGTGTATCTGTCGGCGACCCCGGGCTCCTATGAGCTCAGTCAAGTCGGTGGTGAGGTGGTCGAGCAGGTCATTCGCCCGACCGGCCTCGTCGACCCCCAGGTGATCGTCAAACCGACCAAGGGTCAGATCGACGACCTGATCGGGGAGATCCGGGAACGCGCCGAGCGGGATGAGCGCGTCCTGGTGACCACGCTGACCAAGAAGATGGCCGAAGACCTCACCGACTACTTGCTGGAGATGGGCATCCGGGTGCGCTACCTGCACTCCGAGGTCGACACCCTGCGGCGGGTCGAGCTGCTGCGGCAGCTGCGCCTGGGTGACTACGACGTGCTGATCGGTATCAACCTGCTTCGTGAGGGTCTCGACCTGCCCGAGGTGTCGTTGGTGGCGATCCTCGACGCCGACAAGGAAGGCTTCCTGCGGTCGCCGCGCAGCCTTATCCAGACCATCGGCCGCGCCGCCCGTAACGTCTCCGGCGAGGTGCACATGTACGCCGACAAGATGACCGACTCGATGAAAGAAGCCATCGACGAGACGGACCGTCGCCGTGCCAAGCAGATCGCCTACAACAAGGCCCATGGTGTAGACCCTCAGCCACTGCGCAAGAAAATCGCCGACATCCTCGACCAGGTGTACCGCGAGGCTGACGACACCGAAACGGTGGAAATCGGTGGCTCCGGGCGTAATTCGTCTCGGGGCAGGCGTGCCCAGGGTGAACCGGGGCGTGCTGTTAGTGCCGGAGTCTTCGAGGGCCGCGACACCAAGAGTATGCCGCGCGCTGAGCTCGCCGATCTCATCAAGGACATGACCGAGCAGATGATGGCGGCGGCACGTGATCTGAAGTTCGAACTTGCCGGACGGATCCGCGATGAGATCGCCGACCTGAAGAAGGAACTACGTGGGATGGACGCCGCAGGGGTGAAATAACCAGTCGCGGGCTGGTTGATCTCAACTGCGGTTGAGCTCGTACGGTGGGGCAGTGGCCTCTGGCGTGACGACGGGCACCGCGACGTGGCGTGCCCTGCTCGGTTCCCGGTACCTGGGTACCTCGACGGTGCTGGCCGGCGGCGTCGGGTTGTACGCCACCAACGAGTTCATCACGATCAGCCTGCTGCCCAGCGCCGTGGCCGATATCGGTGGCCAGCGGTTGTACGCCTGGGTGACCACCGTGTATCTCGTCGCGTCCGTGGTGGCCGCGACCACCGTGAATCCCATTGTGACGCGGCTGGGTCCGCGTTGGGCGTATCTGAACGCCATGGCTGTCTTCGCCGCCGGCACCGTTGCGTGCTCCCTGGCGCCGACGATGGAGATGCTGCTGCTCGGCCGCACGGTGCAAGGTCTGGGTGGCGGGGTGCTCGCCGGACTGGGCTACGCGGTGATCAATGCCGCGCTGCCGCCCGAGCTGTGGACCAAAGCCTCGGCCCTGGTGTCCGCGATGTGGGGTGTCGGCACCGTGGTCGGCCCCGCGGCGGGCGGTCTATTTGCGCAATACGGCATGTGGCGCTGGGCATTTGGGGCGCTGGTGATCGCCACCGCGGTGATGGCAGTTCTGGTGCCGTTCTCGCTGCCCGCCCGCGAGCGTGGCGGCGTTGTGCCGTTCCGCATCCCGATCGGGTCTCTGTTGTTGCTCGGTACGGCCGCCTTGTCGGTAAGCGTGGCCGGGATCCCCCGACATGCGGTGCTGACTGCTGTGCTCCTGGCGGCCGGCGTGGCACTTGCCGGGCTGTTCCTGCTCATCGACCGACGGGCGAAGGTCGCGGTGTTGCCGCCCAGCACTTTTGGCTCCGGGCCATTGAAATGGATCTACCTGACCTTGGGTCTGTTGATGGCCTCGACCATGGTGGATATGTATGTGCCGCTGTTCGGGCAGCGGCTCGCGCATTTGGTGCCGGTGGTCGCGGGCTTCCTCGGGGTGGTGCTGTCGGTGGGCTGGACGGTCGGGGAGCTCAGCAGCGCATCGCTGCGGTCGGTCGCGGTGACGGTGCGCGTGGTGGCGGTGGCACCGTTGGTGATGGCGGTTGGTCTCGGCGTGGCCGCGGTCAGCCAGGTCGACGATGCGTCGCGCTGGTCGGTAGCGGTCTGGTCGGCGGCGTTACTGGTGACCGGCGTCGGGATCGGCATGGCCTGGCCGCATCTGTCGGCGTGGGCGATGGGCAGTGTGCGCGACCCGGGGGAAGGGGCTGCGGCGGCCGCGGCGATCAACACCGTGCAGCTCATCTGCGGAGCATTCGGCGCGGGACTGGCGGGCGTGGTGGTCAACATGAGCGACCGTGGTGATGCCACCGCCGCCCGGTGGATGTTCGGGGTGTTCGCCGTGTTGGCCGTCGTCGGTGTGCTGGCGTCCTACCGGGCCGGCCGTGGCCGCGTGCCGTCAATCCATCCGCTGCGATCAGGCTGATTCAAACCGTCGACCTGTATGGCTTTGGTTGGCATTCTGGGTATCAGTGCGGGTGTGGCCGAGTGGCTAGGCACCGGCCTGCAAAGCCGTTTACACGGGTTCGAATCCCGTCATCCGCTCGCACTGGTGTGACTGGTAGAGTCGCTTTCGGAGTCATCCGGAGGCGGCTTTCCGGTTTCCTGTCTGCACGATTACCTCACCGAGCACCCACGCGCCGATGACCCGCAAGCGCCCTTATTCCCCGATATGCGGCTGACGCCGGTCAAGCCCACCGGTATCGCTGCCGAGCCAGCGACCGAGGCACCCGCCAATGGCTCACCGGATACGCTGCCGCCGAGCTGGCGCACGGTCGCTGGTCGGCAGACAAAGACGCTAAGTGCGCTTCCGGTGGCCGAGGCGCAATCTCGACTGGAGGGCACCGTTGCGGCACCTGACGCTACGTGAGCTTGTGCGTGGCAGCGGGGATTAAGCCACTCGATATCTCGCGGTTCGCAGGTCATTCGAAGGTGACGACCACGCTCAAATCTATGCGCACCTGTTCGAAGATGACCACGCTGACGCTATGGCCGCGCTCGGTGCGATGAGCACACCACATGCCCTGGCGGGAGATTCCGTAGGAAATGTGATCCCGCTGCGGGGGTAGTCAGCTCATAGGTCGATTTAGAGTAATCTCACCGATTGGCTGATATTCGAGCGCCAGATTTGAAACCCATACCTCGAATTCCTCGATACTTTGGGACTGAATTACTTGTCGCTGGACCGCGCCGAGCATTAGTGTTTTGAATTCTCTATTCTTTGCGTATGCTTGCCATCCAAGGATGACTAGGGCAACACCCCCTACTGACCACAATGGGGAATGGTTAGCAATTAGAAATATCAGGACTGCAGTTAGTGGCAAGAGGATTCCATATCGGAGCTGACTCTCGGCCTTCAGCCGATCGGCTTCGCTGAATGCTGCTTGATCCTTACCAATCAGGAGAGTTGCAGGCATGGCGAGTTCAATGTCCAATCCTCGTTGTGCCTCGGTAGCCCGCATTCGCAGATTTCTGAAGAATCTATCGCGCTCTTTTTTGTTCTTCAAAAAGACCATATTTCGATTCTCTGCGACCGCTCTGCGGTAGAGCTTTGTTATCTGAGAGTTTTCGATATTGCTCGGTATTTCCATTTCTGGCTCTAACTCTGATCTCACGGAATCTGAGTTCCGCACCAACCGGAGGTGCTTTCGAAGTTCAACCATCCGGTCAATCATACGTTCAAGAGCTGTAGAGAAAGTCTGAGAGATTGAGCCAATCAAGTAAGCGCCGAAGCTAATTCCTACACTAACCCAGATCGGGCCAGCGGACTTTCCGAGGTCGTAGATTGCAACCGCTACGGCATTAGTCGGCCGGTCCGTAATTTCTGGCTTTAACATTACTAAGAACAGCAGCCAAAGGTAACCGGCAGCGAGTGGAGCGCGCAAGTCTCGAAAACCTGGCAGCGCTGACGCGAGAATTTGCACGATGTCTATAGCCTCTCAAAGGCTCGCAGAAGACTACTTGGGCGGTTCGATGGCAGGTGGTGTTCCATCAGGAAGTGAAGACGGTAAGCCGTGGCTTGTACCGCCTACAGCTCGATATACGGCGAAGGGAACCACCGAGAAGCTAAGGCCGGTCGGGAGATCGATGAACCCAAAATCTCCTGCTTTTTGGAGGAATCCACCAATCATCTTGACGGCGCTCGAACGGCTGAAATTTCCTAAATTTTCAAATGGATCAGCAGCCTCGCCCTCTTCCCCAATATGGCCAACAGTGCCAACCACAGTCCATTCTTGCGGCTTAAATCCGTATCGTGAAAACAATACTTCGGGAGTTGAGTCCAAGAATCTACGCCCTGTTTCGAGGCGCGCAGTTATGATGGGTCCGCTGTCGTCTGCCGGAGTGAAATGTAAGTGAACCCCGTCGCTAAACATTCCCCGTACGAATCTGACCATGCCGATCATAAAATCGCGTGATCCTAGTTGCGGGATGTTTTCTGGAAGAGCGAACAAAACATCCTCAGGGGAGGCATTTCCAGGAATAGGTTTGGCAGCTGCTTTGGGACGCGCTTTTCCGGATTGTCGATTCTTCCCGGAAGTGGGCAGGGTTGAGTCTGGCTCTACCAGTCCATGTTGCATATCTTGCAGACCGGTGGCTGCGGTCGCAATTCCAAGCATTGCGTGTGACAGCTGTTCTGGGTGAAAGAGCCGCCCAGGCGCCGTTATTCGGATTACAGTGCCGGGCTGAATTTGATCGCGGATGGCCTTCAGCCCTTCAACGGTTCTAATTTCTTCTGAGATATCACTAAGTACGGAGAGCGATTCAAGCTCTTCTTCTAAAATCTTAAAGAGGACATCACCAAGACTTTTTTCTAGAGAGGATTCGGCGCTTGACTTTCCTCCGAATTCACCCACAAGGTTGTTCTTGAGACCAGCTGCTTTTTCTTTTCGTTCGATCTTGTTGCTGGTCTCGGGAACGCCATCTTGAATTTGTGACAGAATTCCCCGGACCTTATCCACGTCTACATAAAGGTATTCGCGAAGAAACACAGAGCCCCCGGATTGTGTGAAAGTTGAACGGCATCGTACGACGTCACTGTCTCACCCGTACCCGCTTTGGCGAGTCAATGACGCAGGCTCCCACCTGGCGGGTCGCGCCGGTTTACGTATCGAAAGGCTGTTCGGCTTCGGTTGCTGCGTGGAACGCATTGTTTCGGCAAATTGCCTGTTCAGAGGGAAAATCTGTACCCCATCTGTACCCCAAACGCCACCAAAGCGCCAAGAGTCAGCAAACGATGCCAGCGCTACAGAGCGCAATGCATATGAAGCTAGAGGAGCCAAGATATCGGTTGTGGTACTGCGGTTTACGGTTAACTAAGGTGCGTCTGACCAGCGGTGATAGGTACCCATTCAGCTAATCAGAAAAACGCCAGATCGTCCTGCAAAGCCGTTTACACGGGTTCGAATCCCGTCATCCGCTCGCACTGGTGTGACCCACCGTCAGTCCTCGAAGCAGCACCGCGAGGCCCCATTCGAAGGCGTCGTCGGCGCGGGCCGGTTTCGGCGCACCGGTCGCCAGCGCTGCAGCCAGGTCGGGCCCGACGTCGGCCCCGGCGTGCCAAGGCTCGTCGGGTGCAGCCAGATCCAGCGCTGAACCCAGCACAAAATTATCCATCAGGGTGATGATCCGCAGGCTGTCTGCAGCGCCAAAACCCGCGCGGCGCAACGTTTCCGCGGTGGCGTTGTACATGACGAACGCCTGTCGACTGTTCACTGCGTGGATGGTCAGCAACGGGATCAACCGCGGATACCGGGCAAAGCTACGGCGATACGACCTCATGATGTCGGCGAGGGTGTCTTGCCACGCGCGTTCCGGGGAGTCCTCGGGCAGCGTCACCTCCGACATCGCGCGCTCCCGGAGCAACTCCACGATCTGGTCGCGGCCGGACACGTGGTTGTACAGCGACGACGGGCTGACCGCCAGCCGGCGCGCCAATTCGGGGATGGTGAAGCCCCCCGTGGCGTTGACCAACTCCAGCGCTTCGCTCGCAATGCGTTCCGTCGACAGCAACGGCACCGGCGGTCGCCCCATGCATCCCCCTTGCCAACAGGCTATGGTCCCCATCACACTAACGAAACCTATTCGTTTAGGAGTTGCATGCAAGTTGTGACGGCCCCGGCGCCCCCACCATTGTCGCGGTCCAATCCGTCGACTCGGGCACCGCTGCGCGCGGCCCTGGTGCAGCACAGGTGGCGTCCGGACCCCGGCGAACTGGTGCGATCACTGCGGACCGGCATCGCCCTCGCGGCCGCCGAGGGCGCACGTGTGGTGTTCCTGCCCGAGATCACGCTGCTGCGCTACCCGGCCGACACCCCGGGTGGCGACGGTGCGGCTGCGCACGCCGAACACCTCACCGACGGCCCGACGTTTCGATTCGCTGCCGAGGCCGCAGTAACCAACGGCGTCTTCGTGCACGCCTCGCTCTACGAGCGGGCCCACGCCGAGGACGGTGTCGATGACGGCCTGGGCTACAACACGGCGATCCTGGTCTCGCCCACCGGCGAGCTGGTCGCGCGCACCCGCAAGACGCACATCCCGATCTCGGCGCGCTACTACGAGGACACCTATTTCCGCCCGGGCCCCGCCGACGCCGACGCCTACCCGGTGAACCCCGGGACTCGGCGCACGTATCGGCATGCCCACCTGCTGGGACGAATGGTTCCCCGAGGTCGCCCGCAGTTATGCGCTCGGAGGTGCCGAACTCGTGGTGTACCCGACCGCGATCGGCTCCGAGCCGAAGTTCCCTGCGTTCGACACCCAGCCGTTGTGGCAGCAGGTGATCGTGGCCAACGGCATCAGCAATGGCCTGTTCATGGTGGTACCGAACCACACGGGAGACGAGGGAAGCCTGTCGTTCTACGGTTCGTCGTTTATTTCAGATCCCTACGGCCGCGTGCTCGTTCGAGCACCGCGTGATGAGGAGGCAGTGTTGATCACCGATCTCGACCTGGACCAGCGACGGGACTGGTTGGAGCTGTTCCCGTTCCTGTTGACCCGACGGCCGGACACTTACGGCGCCCTCTCCGAACCGGTCGACCAGACACGCCCGTACGGTGTGGGACACCTGGCCTCGGCGGTGGTCAAGTGAGGGCGACGCTGTTCACCAACGGCACCATTTGGACCGGCGCGGCGGGGGAGACCGACGCGCTGCTGGTCGCCGATGGCGTGGTGCAGGCAATCGGCGATCAGGCGCGCGCTGCGGCGGCCGATGCCGAAATCGTCGATCTCGCAGGCGGGTTCTTGATGCCATCCTTCGGCGACGGTCACGCCCACCCCCTGTACGGAGGGTTGGAAGCAGCAGGACCGCTGGTGCGTCCCTGCGGTTCTGTCGACGAAATCATCGACACCGTAAGGAAATTCGCCAGCGATCATCCTGATCAGGAGTGGATACTCGGAGCTTCCTACGATTCCAGCCTGGCCCCAGACGGCCTCTTCGACGCACGGTGGCTAGATGACGCGGTCCCGGACCGGCCGGTGGTGCTGCGTGCCTGGGACTACCACACGGTGTGGTGCAATTCGGTTGCCCTCGAACGCGCAGGCATCACCGCCGACACCCCTGACCCCGTCATGGGCGGAATCCCGCGCCGCGCAGACGGTTCGGTGCTGGGCACGCTGCGCGAGTGGGGCGCGGTTGATCTGGTGATGGCGGTGGCTCCGGCTTGGGACGACGATGTACGGGTGGCGGCCCTGCGAACCGCCGCCGATTACTACACCGCCCGAGGTGTGACGTGGGTGCAGGACGCATGGGTTGAACCCGCCGACGTCGACACCTACCTCGAAGCGGCTCGTCGTGGTGAACTGGGTGTGAGATTCAACCTCGCTCTATACGCCGATCCGCGCCATTTCGACTCGCAGATCGAGCTTTTCGTCGAATCCCGGCGCCGAGTGGAGGAGCTCGGATCGCCGTATTTGACCTGCCAGACGGTCAAGTTCTTCGCTGACGGGGTGGTCGAGAACGAGACGGGCGCGTTGCTGCAGCCCTATTGCTCTGGGTTGCACAGTCACGGGATGACCGTCTGGGAGGACGGATCACTGGCCGAGGCCGCCCGCCGGGTTGATGAGCTGGGCTTTCAGATTCACATCCATGCGATCGGCGATGCCGCGGCACGGCAAGCTCTGGATGCGATCGAACACGCGATGCGCAGCAACGGACCCCGCGATCGTCGGCCGGTGATCGCCCACAACCAACTGGTCGACGATGCCGATATCGGCCGCTATGCGGCGCTGGGTGTAATCCCGAACATGCAGCCGCTCTGGGCCCAGCTGGACGCGTTGATGACGGAGCTGACCGTCCCACGGCTTGGCGCCGAACGGGCTGGCAAGCAGTACCGGATCAATACCATCGCCGCATCAGGTGCTCGCCTGGCCTTCGGATCGGACTGGCCGGTGTCCTCGGGTGCACCGCTGGACGGCATCGCAGTCGCGGTGTCGCGGTGCACGACAGAGGGACAGCCGCAGGGCGGGTGGACCGCCGATGAGATCCTGCCGATCGAACAGGCCCTCGGTGCCGGCACAGCTGGCGTGGCTTACCAGGCGTTTGCCGAAAAAGACTGGGGCACAATCACCCCCGGGTCCAGTGCGGACCTGGTGTGGCTCGATCGCGACCCGCGGACCATCGCGCCGCTTGATATCCCCGCCGTGCGCGTGCTGCGCACCTACTTGAGAAACAACGTCGTCTTCTCAACTGCGAACTGAAGGGAACACCATGTCAACATCATCCGCGGATCCCGCCGCGCGAGCTGTGGCCCAGGATCAGGAAGGGCAGCTTCGCCGCGTACTCGGCGTCCCGTCACTGGTGCTCTTCGGCCTCGTCTACATGGTGCCGCTCACCGTCTTCACCACCTACGGAATCGTCACCGAAACCAGCGGCGGACGGCTGAGCGTCGCCTACCTGGTGACGCTGGCGGCGATGGTGTTCACCGCGCGGTCCTACGCCCGGATGGCTTCGGCGTATCCCGTCGCAGGTTCGGCGTACACCTACTCGCAGAAAACCTTCGGTGCGCCCGTCGGCTTCCTGACAGGGTGGTCGCTGCTGCTCGATTACCTGTTCCTGCCGATGCTCAACTATCTGGTGATCGGCATCTACCTCAATGCGGCAATACCGGCGATCCCTGCCTGGCTGATCGTGATCGTCACGGTCGCCATCGTCACCATCCTCAACATCGTCGGGATCGTCTCGGTGGCCAGAGCCAATTTCCTGATCATCGCGATTCAGGCGATCTTCATCGTGGTGTTCCTCGCGCTGGCGTTCGTCACACTGTCCGGGTCGGGCACCGTTGATCTCATGGCTCCGCTACGCGGTGACGGCAGCGCGGAAGGATTCAGCCCGATCCTCGCCGGCGCGGCGATTCTCTGCCTGTCGTTCCTCGGATTCGACGCGGTATCAACGCTTTCCGAAGAGGCAAAGGACCCGAAGCGCAGCGTTCCGAAGGCCATCATGATCGCCACCGTCACGGCCGGCATCATCTTCGTGATTCTGTCCTACGTCTCGCAGTTGGTGTACCCGTCGAACGAATTCGCCGACGTCGACTCGGGGTCATTGGAAGTGATGACAACCGCGGGCGGCCAGTTCCTTTCGGTGTTCTTCACCGCGGCCTATGTCGCGGGTGCGCTGGGCTCAGCGATCACGTCCCAAGCTTCGGTCGCCCGCATCCTGTTCGCGATGGGGCGCGACGGCATCTTGCCGCGGCGGCTGTTCGGTCACGTGTCAGTGCGATTCGGCACTCCTGAGTACGCGATTATTGTCGTCTCGGTCATTTCGCTGCTGGCGGTGGTCATCGATTTGGCGACGTTGGCGTCAATCGTGAGCTTCGGTGCGCTGGTCGCGTTCTCTGCGGTCAATCTCACGGTGATCAAGCATTACTTCCTCGATGCCGGTGAGAAGAACGTGCTCAACAACCTCGTCCTGCCGTTCATCGGCTTTGCTTTGACAGTGTGGCTGTGGTTCAGCCTGTCGTCGCTGACTCTTGTGGTGGGGGTGTGCTGGCTAGCGGCTGGGCTCATCTGGCTGCTGGCGGTGACCCGCGGATTCCAGCGTCCGACGCCGGTGCTGGACTTGCAGGAGTAGACGGGCGTCTCTGCATCACGGCGCGGCGTTCGAGGTCGAACGTCGCGCCGTCTGCTATCGGCAGCCAGGGCCGCGCCGGTGCTAAATGGCTAACGTGTATTTACCGCACGACTCGCCGTGCTCGTCCCGGTTTGTCCCGGTTGTGGGACACGCGACACGCCGACGGGACAATTCAGACATTTCCCTCATCAGGCGAAACCCTCAAAAGCCCAGGTAGTCGGTCACCGGAACGCCACTGCTTGGCAACGGTTGCATAACCCCCTGAACTGTCGAGCCGGCAAATGCCAAACGCCCGGATACGTTCTGCCGCGAACAACGCTGTCAGAGGAGCCGGGTAGAACATGTCTAAGACAACGAATCGCATCGCCATTGGCGCCGCTGCAACTGCAGGGTGCCTATGGGCGGTTCAGCTCGTCACCCCGTTGACGATGATGCTCGCGAACGCGCCCGCCAGTCCCGGGGTGCCCTGCGTCGGCATCCTGCAGGGCCTCAACGGTGGTACGCCTGGTTTGCCGGGCTCCGTGCAGAGCGTGACATCGATGATCCCGGGGCTGCCCACCCCGGGGACTCCTCCAGGGGGTCTGGTGAACTCCTCGGCGGCGGTGACGCCGAACCTGCCCGGTTACCCCGGCGGTCCTGCTGTCAGCTCGACGTCCAGCCTCACGCCGGGTGGTCCGGGTGTTCCGGGTGTGCCTGCGGTGACGTCTTCTGGTGGTGGTGTGCCGGGTGGTCCGGGTGTTCCGGGTGTGCCTGCGGTGACGTCTTCTGGTGGTGGTGTGCCGGGTGGTCCGGGCATTCCCGGTGCCCCCATTGGTGATTCGTCAGGCGCCGCTCTACCTTCCGGCCCCGGCGGCCCCGCCCTGCCGGCCGTCAGCTCGTCGGCCGGCATTGCGCCGCCCGCTCCCGGCGCTCCCGCCATCCCCACCGGCGGCGCCATCGACACCGCATTGCCCCCTGCGCCTGGCGCTCCCGTGCTGGATGCAGCCGGGGTTCCCGTGGCAGCTGGCGGTTCCCCCGCTGCGGGCGCACCCGTGGCTGACGCGGGCGGTGCAGCTGGCGCAGGCGGCGGTGCGGGCGCAGGTGCCCCGATCGCTGACGCGGGCGGTGCAGCTGGCGCAGGCGGCGGTGCGGGCGCAGGTGCCCCGATCGCTGACGCGGGCGGTGCAGCTGGCGCAGCCGGCGGTGCGGGCGCAGGTGCCCCGATCGCTGACGCGGGCGGTGCAGCTGGCGCAGCCGGCGGTGCGGGCGCAGGTGCCCCGATCGCCGATGCGGCCGGCGCCGGAGCGCCGGGCGCTGGAGCCCCGGGCGTTCCCGGACTGCCGGTGCTGGACGCTTCCGCCGGTATCCCGCCAGCTGCCCCGGGCGCCCCGCCCATTCCAACCGGCGGCGTAATCGAAGCAGGACCGCCTCCGGCTCCACTGGTTCCGGGCGCACCGGTGCTGGATGACGGTGGTGTGGTTGGTCCGCCGGCGCCGGGCGGTCCTGGTGTTCCGGTGCTGGATGAGGGTGGTGTGGTTGGTCCGCCGGCCCCCGGTGGTCCCGGCGCTCCTGTCGTTGAGACGGGCAATGTCGTCACTCCGCCTGCACCCGGTACACCGCGTGCGCCGGTGGTGGACAACGGTGGTGTCGTCACTCCGCCTGCGCCCGGTACACCGGGTGCGCCGGTGGTCGACAACGGTGGTGTCGTCACTCCGCCTGCACCCGGTACACCGGGTGCCCCAGTGGTGGACAACGGTGGTGTCGTGACCCCGCCTGCGCCCGGTACACCGGGTGCCCCAGTGGTGGACAACGGTGGTGTCGTGACCCCGCCCGCTCCGGGCACCCCAGGTGCACCGGTGGTCGAAGCCGGGAACGTCGTAACACCTCCGGCCCCACCGACTCCGGGCGCACCGGTCGTCGACAACGCCGCTGTGACGACCCCTGGGACGCCGCCCACGCCCGGTACTCCGATCGTGGAGACCCACCAGGTGGTCACGCCGCCCACGCCACCGACACCGGGAACGCCGGTGATCGAGACCGGCCGCGTATCCAATCCGCCAGCGCCCGGCAGCCCGGGTAACCCGGTGATCGACACCGGCAGCATCTCCACCCCACCTGTGCCTGGCACACCGGGTGTGCCAACGCTGAACGGCGGCAACATCTCCACTCCGCCGGCGCCGGGTTCGCCGGGTGTGCCGGTGGTGGAGACGGGCAATGTGGTGACGCCTCCTGTTCCGGGTTCGCCTGGTGTTCCGGTGGTGGAGAACGGTGGGCTTGTTACGCCTCCGGCGCCGGGGGCTCCTGGTGTGCCGGTGGTTGATGACGGTGGTGTGGTGACTCCGCCGGTGCCGGGTTCGCCGGGTGTGCCGGTGGTGGAGACGGGCAATGTGGTGACGCCTCCTGTTCCGGGTTCGCCTGGTGTTCCGGTGGTGGACAACGGTGGGCTTGTTACGCCTCCGGCGCCGGGGGCTCCTGGTGTGCCGGTGGTTGATGACGGTGGTGTGGTGACTCCGCCGGTGCCGGGTTCGCCGGGTGTGCCGGTGGTGGAGACGGGCAATGTGGTGACGCCTCCTGTTCCGGGTTCGCCTGGTGTTCCGGTGGTGGACAACGGTGGGCTTGTTACGCCTCCGGCGCCGGGGGCTCCTGGTGTGCCGGTGGTTGATGACGGTGGTGTGGTCACTCCGCCGGGACCGCCCGCACCTGCTGTGCCCGTTGGCAATCCGGGTGCTGTGGCCAGGCCTGCTGGCGTGCCCGCCCCGGGCGCCCCGATCAGTGATGCCGGCGGTGCCGGGGTACCTGCGGGAGCGCCGGTCGGCGGTGCACCTGTCGACGACGCCTCCGCTCTGGCGGGTCTGGCCGGACGTGGTGGCGGCGCGCCGATCGCCGACGCAGGTGGAGCCGGTGGGCTCCCCGCGGAGCCTGGTGCACCGGCTGCCCCGCTCGCCGCGGCGGCAGGGAATCCCGTTGGCGCAGCGGCACCTCCGGCGCCCTTGGGTGGTGGAGCTCCGATCGCTGATTCGGCTGCCGTGGTGGCGCCGCCGGCACCTCCGGCGCCGGGCGGACCTGTCGGAGGCGGTGTTCCTGGTCTTACTCCGCCGGTTCCGGGTGGCCCGGGAACGGGCATCCCCACCGGCATTCGGATTACGACTCCGCCGGCGCCGGGCGGGCCCGGTGGGGGAGTTCCCACCGGTGTTCCGGCCGTGACTCCGCCGGTTCCCGGTGGTCCGGGTACCGGGGTGCCGACGGGTGTTCCGGGCGTTACTCCGCCGGTTCCCGGTGGTCCGGGTACCGGGGTGCCGACGGGTGCTCCGGGCGTTACTCCGCCGGTTCCGGGTAGCCCGGGGACCAGCGTCCCCACCGGTATTCGGATCGCGACCCCACCCACCTCGCCGGTCCCGGGAGGCGTGTCTGTCACCAATGGTGGTGTCGGTACACCCCCCGTTCCGGGGGCCCCGGGAGCGCAGGTCTTCGACTCGGCCGCGCAGATGCCTCCCGGGGTGCTGCCGGTGCTGGGCACCACGACCTCGTGGCTGACCAATGTGCTGCCGCAGCCGACGCTGGGCGCGCCGCCGGCTTCGGCGTCTGGGTTGGCCAGCTTGTTCCCGATGCCGGGTCTGGATCTGCCTGAGGTCCGTAACGTGCCGATCCCACTGCCCGACAACATCCCGCTGCTGCCGACCGACCTGATCTGCGAGGGCACCGGTTGGTCGGCGACGGTCCAGGGTGATGAAGGGGTGACGATGCCGGGCACGCCGCCGGCAGATCGGCGCGACGACTGGGGCTGAAACCGCGCCCACCCGCAGCTGGCCGAGCTAGCTGCGGGTGGTGTCCCGGATCACCAGTGAGAGAGTCCAACTGACAATGGACAACACGATGGCTCCCCAAATGGCGGTCCACCAGAAATGGTCGACATCGAGTCCCCAGTGCGTGGTGTTCCGGGTGATCCACGACGTGATCCACAACATCAGCGCGTTGATGACGACGTGGATGAGCCCAAGAGTCAAGATGTACAACGGGATCGCGATGAGTTGAACGATCGGCTTGATGATCGCGTTGACGAGACCGAAGATCACGGCGACCACGAGGATGATCCCCACCCGTTGCAGAGTGTTCTCGCCGCCGACGAAGGAGATTCCGGAGACCACCAGGGTGACGACCCACAGAGCGAATCCGGTGAGCGCGGAGCGAACCAGGAACGGCGTCATAGCGACGATCTTGGCATGCGCGGTGGGGGACTGAGCGTTGTCGGCCACACCGGCAGAGGCGCAAGGTATTTCACATGAGGCGAAGGCTGCTTTGTCCCGGCGCTGACGAGGTGGCCAGTTGTGTTGCCGCTGAGAAGCTCTCGAAGGCACTTCTTTGCGGCCGGAAAGGTGTGTGACTGGTACTCCGCGTCGATGATCCGATTCGGGATGCAGTGTCAGCAAGCTCACCCTGCCGCGGTATAAGTGGCCTTCCCGCTGGTGGCGCGTGAAAATGAGACGCGGGTGGTAACCGAAGTGTCCGTCAATTGTGCCCGTTGTCGAGACGGAACGGGTTACTGTTTCCCGTTGGCGTTGTAACCGAACACTTGGAGGATATGGATGAGCGGCTACAAGACCGTGGTGGTCGGCACTGACGGCTCAGATTCGTCGTTGCGTGCCGTCGACCGGGCGGGCGCCCTCGCCTCGGATCCCGACGCGCGGGTGATCGTGGCCACCGCTTACTTTCCTTCGGCCGAGGATTCCCGCGGTGCGGATGTGCTCAAGGACGAGGGTTACAAGGTGTCCGGCAACGCACCGATCTACGCGATCCTGCGCGAAGCCCGGGACCGCGCCAAGGCTGCCGGTGCTTCCAACATCGAAGAGCGCCCCATCGTGGGCGCGCCCGTTGACGCACTGGTCGAACTCGCCGAAGAAGTGAAGGCCGATCTTCTGGTGGTCGGCAACGTCGGCCTGAGCACCATCGCCGGCCGGCTGCTGGGCTCGGTGCCGGCCAACGTGGCCCGCCGCTCCAAGAGCGACGTGCTGATCGTGCACACCACCGGCTAGGGGTTCAGAAGCCCCGTTCGCGCCATTCCCCCAGGTGCGGGCGTTCGGCACCCAGCGTGGTGTCGTCCCCGTGCCCCGGGTACACCACCGTGGAGTCGTCGAAGACGTCGAACACCTTTGTCGTCACGTCGCCGAGCAGGGTCTCGAAGTCACCCGGCTGCCACGTCTTGCCGACACCACCCGGGAACAGGCAGTCCCCGGTGAACAGGTGCGTCACGCCGCCCGTGGCGTCTCCCGCCAAGGCCAGCGCGACAGAACCGGGGGTGTGTCCGCGGAGGTGGATGACGTCGAAGGACAGGTCACCGATGGTGATCGTGTCGCCGTCTGACAGCAGCCGGTCGGGTGTGACCGGGAGCTCCCGGGCGTCGATCGCATGGGCGGCCGTCGGCGCACCGGTTTCCTTGGCGACCGCTTCCAGTGCCTGCCAATGGTCGAGGTGCTGATGGGTGGTCACGATCAGCGACAGCGCAGGAGCGAAGTCCCTCACCACAGTGAGAAGCGTCTCGGCGTCGTTGGCCGCATCGATGAGTAGCGACTCTCCGGTGTGGGAACAGGTCACCAGGTAGGCGTTGTTGTCCATGGGGCCTACCGACACCTTGACCAGCGACGCTGCAGGCAAAACGCGGCGTGCTCCGGTCCCAGGTTCAACGTGGCCGGTGTATTCGTCGTTGATGACCGTCATGCATGGTCACGTTACTGGCCGACGGATACTTGTCGGTGCGGAGACATAGCATGGACGTCAACGTCTGTGGTCGCCCCGGTGGGTAGTGCCGCAAAGATGGCGACCAACTGCAGTGAACTGCAGAAACAACCTCCGAAAGGGGCCGGGTGTCAGAGCGCCTCATTGTCAAAGGTGCGCGTGAGCACAACCTCCGCAGTATCGACCTCGACCTGCCCCGGGACGCCCTGATCGTCTTCACCGGGTTGTCGGGTTCGGGCAAGTCGTCGCTGGCGTTCGACACGATCTTCGCCGAAGGGCAGCGCCGGTACGTCGAGTCGCTGTCGGCTTACGCCCGCCAGTTCCTGGGCCAGATGGACAAGCCCGACGTGGACTTCATCGAAGGCCTGTCACCGGCGGTCTCGATCGATCAGAAGTCGACCAACCGTAACCCGCGTTCCACCGTCGGCACCATCACCGAGGTGTATGACTACCTGCGGTTGCTCTACGCACGGGCAGGCAGCCCGCATTGCCCGGTGTGCGGCGAGAAGATCGCCAAGCAGACGCCGCAGCAGATCGTCGACCAGGTGCTGGCCATGGAGGAGGGCACCCGCTTCCAGGTGCTGGCACCGGTGGTGCGCACCCGCAAGGGTGAGTTCGTCGACCTCTTCGAAAAGCTCAACAGCCAGGGTTACAGCCGCGTCCGCGTCGACGGAGTGGTGTATCCGCTCACCGAGCCACCCAAGCTGAAGAAGCAGGAAAAGCACGATATCGAGGTCGTCGTCGACCGGTTGACGGTCAAGGCGTCCTCGAAACAACGGCTCACGGACTCGGTGGAGACGGCACTGAACCTGGCCGACGGCATCGTCGTGCTCGAGTTCGTCGACCAGGAGGAAGACGCCGCACACCGCGAGCAGCGGTTCTCCGAGAAGCTCGCCTGCCCCAACGGTCACGCCCTGGCCGTCGACGATCTCGAACCGCGGTCATTCTCGTTCAACTCCCCGTACGGGGCCTGCCCCGAATGCACCGGCCTCGGCATCCGCAAGGAGGTCGACCCCGAGCTGGTGATTCCGGACCCGGACCTGACACTCGCCGAAGGTGCGGTGGCACCGTGGTCGATGGGGCAGACGGCCGAATACTTCACGCGGATGCTGTCCGGTCTCGGTGACGCAATGGGCTTCGACGTCAACACCCCGTGGAAGAAGCTGTCGGCCAAGGCCCGGAAAGCCATTCTCGAAGGCTCGGACCATCAGGTTCACGTGAAGTACAAGAACCGCTACGGCCGTACCCGCTCGTACTACGCCGACTTCGAAGGTGTCATGGCCTTCCTGCATCGCCGGATGGAGCAGACCGACTCCGAGCAGATGAAGGAGCGGTACGAAGGGTTCATGCGGGATGTGCCGTGCCCGAAGTGCAACGGCACCCGCCTGAAGCCGGAGATCCTCGCGGTGACTCTGTCCGCGGGTGAGCTCGGCGACATGTCGATCGCCGAAGTGTGCGCGCTGTCGATCGCCGACTGTTCGGATTTCCTGAACGCCCTCACGTTGGGCCCGCGCGAAGCGGCCATTGCCGGCCAGGTCCTCAAAGAGGTGCAGTCTCGCCTGGGATTCCTGCTCGATGTCGGATTGGACTACCTGTCGCTGGAACGGGCGGCGGGCACACTCTCCGGCGGTGAAGCGCAACGGATCCGGCTGGCCACCCAGATCGGTTCCGGCCTGGTCGGGGTGCTCTATGTTCTCGACGAGCCGTCGATCGGGCTGCATCAGCGGGACAACCGTCGACTGATCGAGACCCTCACGCGGCTGCGGGATCTGGGCAACACCCTGATCGTCGTCGAACACGATGAAGACACCATCGCCCACTCGGACTGGGTGGTCGACATCGGCCCGGCCGCAGGCGAACACGGCGGCACCGTGGTGCACAGCGGGACCTACAAGGACCTGTTGACCAACCCGAAGTCGATCACCGGTGCGTATCTGTCCGGCCGGGAGAGCATCGAAGTTCCGTCGATCCGGCGCCCCGTGGACCACAAGCGCCAGTTGACCGTCGTCGGCGCGCGGGAACACAATCTCCAGGAAATCGACGTCGCCTTCCCGTTGGGGGTTCTCACGTCGGTCACCGGCGTATCCGGCTCGGGCAAGTCGACCCTGGTCAACGACATCCTGGCGACGGTGCTGGCCAACAAACTCAACGGCGCCCGTCAGGTGCCGGGCCGTCACACCCGGATCAACGGGCTCGACCAACTGGACAAGCTGGTGCGGGTGGACCAGTCCCCGATCGGGCGCACCCCGCGGTCCAATCCCGCCACCTACACCGGGGTCTTCGACAAGATCCGCACCTTGTTCGCGGCCACCACTGAGGCGAAGGTGCGCGGCTATCAACCGGGCCGGTTCTCGTTCAACGTCAAAGGTGGCCGCTGCGAAGCGTGTTCAGGCGACGGCACCATCAAGATCGAGATGAACTTCCTGCCCGACGTGTACGTCCCGTGCGAAGTGTGTCACGGTGCCCGCTACAACCGGGAGACCCTCGAGGTCCACTACAAGGGCAAGACCATCTCCGAGGTCCTCGACATGTCCATCGAAGAGGCCGCCGATTTCTTCGAGCCCATTTCGTCGATCCACCGGTACCTCAGGACGTTGGTCGATGTCGGGTTGGGCTACGTGCGGCTGGGACAACCGGCGCCGACGCTGTCCGGCGGCGAGGCTCAGCGCGTCAAACTGGCCGCGGAGTTGCAGAAGCGGTCAACCGGCCGCACGGTGTACATCCTGGACGAGCCGACCACCGGTCTGCATTTCGAGGACATCCGCAAGCTGTTGAAGGTGATCAACGGGCTGGTCGACAAAGGCAACTCGGTGATCGTCATCGAGCACAACCTCGACGTCATCAAGACCTCCGACTGGGTCATCGACATGGGTCCCGAAGGTGGTTCCGGTGGCGGGACGGTGGTGGCGGAGGGCTCACCCGAGGACGTCGCGGCGGTCCCCGAGAGCTACACCGGTAAATTCCTGCGGGAAGTGCTGGAGGCGTCCACCCCGGTCCCCGCGCGCAAACGTGCACCCCGTAAGCGCAAGGTCAGCGCTTAGCCAGCGTCTTCGACAGCGGTGACGGGAACCGCGGGCTGATCTTGGTTCCGTCGAGCCATTCCGTCAGCTCTAACGCTTTGCGGTCCAACGCTTTACGGACTGAGGCGCCGGGGTCTTCGAGGAGCTGCAGGCACACCCGGCCGTCTGCGTCGTGAGCCCAGGCGCCGATCACCCGGCCGTCGCACCACACGGTGGGGCCGGCGTTGCCGTTGGTGTCGAACACCTGGCTGCGGTGCCCACCCAGATACCAGTCTCGCTCCAGCCAACCCATGGTGGTGACGTCCAGGCTGGGTAGCAGCGCCACCCAGGGGTCCGGCGTGGGGACGGGTTCGAGGTCGTCGGGCAGTGCGTAACCCGGTGTGCCGTGCAGATCGACCTCGACGGCCCCGACTGCGGTGAGCGCGGTGCGTTTCGCGGTCAGGGTGCTGCCGAACCACCACTTCAGGTCGGCCAGGCTGGCCGGGCCGAACGTGCGTAGCCACGCGCGCACCAACTCGGCGCGGGCGTGGTCGGCGGGCGCCCGGTGTACCGGTCCCATCCAGTCATCGGTGCGGACCCACCGCGGGCGCGAGGTGATCCACGATCCGGAGTTGGGTCCGCGGACGATCGCGCCGCTCACCGCCAACACCGTCAACACTCGCGGCGCCAGGTGAGTCATCCCGCCCCAGCGCTTTCCCGGTGCAGGGTCATAGCTACCCGCCAATTCGGGTAGGGCAGTGCGCAGTTCCGTGGTGGTGGCGTCGCCGTGGCGATCGAGGTGCGCCAGCACCGCCGTCTCGGCCGTCGCCAGCCATTGCCCGCCGTCGGCGGCGACACCGGCGGTCTCGACATCGGCGATCAGTCGGCGGCGCTCCGTGTCGGCGACCCGATCACTGGCAGCCGGCTGCACCAGAGCGAGATCGGGGGAGGAAATCAGCCACAGCGTTCGCCGCATCGCGAGTTGCTTGACCAGGGAACGACGTTCGTAAATCTCGGCGTCCAGGGCAGTGCGGGTGAAGCCGCGACGGCGTGCCCACAGCGACAGGTACGGGGTTGCCGGGTCGGTGGCATGCCAGCCGATCAGCGCCGACGTCATCTCCGGCAGCGACATCGTGGCGTCCGTTGTGGTCAGGAAGTGACGACGGGCCAGCCGGGCGCGACGCTCGGCGACGGTGAACGATCGCACGCCTCAGTTGGTCCCAGGCTGGTCAGTGGATTTCATCGACTCACGGATCTGAGCCAGGCGTTCCGCGGCCGCGCGCTGCCTGGCTTCGTACTGCTCGTCGGCGCTGCGGCCCTCCGGGGTCTCGGCGTCCAACTCGGCCGAACCCAGGGCCGTCCCGTAGCGGGTCTCGATCTTCTCCCGGACCGCGTCGAAGGTGGGCACCCCTCCGGGGGTGTAGCCGGTGTCCTCGGGTTCGACGGGTACCGGCACCGCGTCGTCAACTGGTTCCTCGGGCATGGGGCCACGGTACCCCCGGCCTGTGACAGGGGTCTATGACCGCGAGGGGCCAGTGCCGGCGCCCGGAGTGCTGCTTGTGTTCGGCATACGGGTGGGGGACGGCGTGGTGCCCAGCGGAACCGGCGGTGCACCCGGCGTATGGACGGCGAAGGCCAACCATGGCAGCGCACTGGCGAACGCCGCGGTGGCGAACGGCCAATCGTGCTTGCCGGGCATGGGGACCACGGCGCAGTTGATCCCGACGGTTCGGCCGACGTCGCAGAGGGCGCGAGCCGCGTCGGCCTGGGTGGCTTGACCGTACGTGCTCGTCGGGCTGGCGAACCAACCGGATTCGTTGGCGTAGCGCCCGTGGCGGATCATGACGGTGACGGGGTCGAAATCGGCCCACGCCGAGGCGTTTCCGCCGAAGAGCCGGTCAATGGTCTGGTCTCGGGTGCCGGTGTTGGGCGCCAGGTCGCCGGAGATGTCTTCGAACACGCTGAACAGCTCGGGGTGCATGGTGGCCAGGTCCACCGCGCAGGTGCCACCCATCGACCAGCCCACCACCCCCCAGTTCGACGGCTCCGGGCTGACCCCGAAAGTCGAAATCGTATAGGGCACGACATCTTTGGTGAGATGGTCGGCCGGGTTCCCGCGCACCCCGTTGACGCACTCGGTGTCGTTGGCGAAGTTGCCGATCGAGTCGACAAACACCAGCACCGGGGCGTTCCCGCCGTGCTGGGCCGCGAAGGCGTCGACGGTTTCCACCGCATTACCGGCCCGCACCCAGTCGGCCGGGGTGTTGATGTCGCCGCCGATCATCATCACGGTGGGCAGCTGCGGCGGTGGGTTGCTGGCGAACCACGCCGGCGGCAGATACACCAGCTCGCTGCGGTGCTTGAAACCCGAGGCGTCGCTGGGAATGGTGACCGGGAGCAGACGTCCGTTCGTCGGCAGCGTGTGCACCTGCTGGGTGTGCGCCACCAGAGCGGTGATGCCGGCCTGGTCGGTCTGGTCGGGCAGCGGACCCGCGGTCAACTGACCCCACCCGGCCTGCACCGTCGGGACGTAGCCGACCCACATGTTGAGCACCAACGCCGCGCTGAGCAGACACAGCGGTATCGCCAGCGCGGAGGTGGCCCGCCGCCACAGCCGGGCACTGCGCCAACCGACGACCAACACCCCGGCCGCGAGTCCGGTCAGTGCGATCCAGACCCACAGCCAGCCGGGGGCGGGGTCATCGGCCAACCCGTCGTACGCGATCAGCCATCGCGCCCACGCCGCCACCGCGACGCCCAAAAGTACGGTCAGCGGTAGCAACTTTCGGCGCCACCGCCGGGTACGCCAACCGATCGCAGCCACCAGCAGCACTGCGGCCAGGGTTTGGACGACCACCGGTAGTGGTCCGTGAAGCAGCGAAATCGGCACTCTGTCAGCGTGGCCCGCAAACCTTGCAGGTCTCTGCGAGAGCGCTGTGAAGCTGTCTCGATCCGGTCAGCCTGGCGGGCCTAACGAGGTTTGGCCAACGGGAAAGGCAGCGTCTCGCGGATGCTGCGGCCCGTGATCAACATGACGATCCGGTCGACGCCCATGCCGAGACCGCCCGTGGGTGGCATGGCGTATTCCAGGGCCTGCAGGAAATCCTCGTCGAGCTCCATGGCCTCGGGGTCCCCGCCGGCGGCCAGCATCGACTGCTCGTGCAGGCGGCGGCGCTGCAGCACCGGGTCGGTGAGTTCGCTGTAGGCGGTGCCGAGCTCGACGCCCCAGGCCACCAGGTCCCAGCGTTCGGCGACGCCGGGCTTGCTGCGGTGCGGCCGGGTCAGTGGTGACACCGACGCCGGGAAGTCGGTGTAGAACGTCGGCGCTTCGGTGCGGTCCTCTACCAGGTGCTCGTACATTTCCAGCACCACGGCCCCGGCGTCCCAATGGGTTTGGTAGGGGATGCGGGCGGCGTCGCACAACCGACGGAGCGTGGGGACGTCGGTGTCGACGTCGACCTGTTCGCCCAACGCCTCGGACACCGCGTCGTGCACCGTCTTGACCGCCCACTGCCCGGAGATGTCGACAGGTTCCAGGCTGCCGTCGGTACTGCCGGGGCGTGGCCGCATCACCACGTGCGCGCCGTTGGCGGCCTGGGCGGCATTCTGGATCAGCTCCCGGCAGCCGTCGATCCACACCAGGTAGTCGGCGTGGGCCTGGTAGGCCTCCAGCAGGGTGAATTCCGGGTTGTGGCTGAAGTCCACGCCTTCGTTGCGGAAGGCCCGGCCGAGCTCGAAGACGCGTTCCACCCCGCCCACACACAGTCGCTTGAGATACAGCTCAGGTGCGATGCGCAGGTAGAGGTCGAGGTCGTAGGCGTTGATGTGGGTGGTGAACGGTCGGGCGTTGGCGCCACCGTGGATCTGCTGGAGGATGGGTGTCTCGACTTCCAGGAAGCCCTTGTCGAACAGGGTTTCCCGAATGGAGTGCAGCACCTGACTGCGGGCCCGGATCAGGTCGCGGGCCTCGGTGTTGATGGCCAGGTCGACGTATCGGGCGCGTACCCGTGCCTCCTGGTCGGTCAGGCCCTTCCATTTGTCGGGCAGCGGGCGCAGGCACTTGCCGATCAGTCGCCAGCGCTGAACCAGCACCGAGCGGGTACCGGACTTGCTGGCGCCCATCAGACCGCTGACCTCGACGAGGTCACCGAGATCGATGGCTGCCGTGAAGTCGGCGGTGCTGCCCTCGGAGAGTTGTGAATTGTCCAGTAGCACCTGCACTTCCGATGACCAGTCGCGCAGTTGGGCGAACAGCACGCCGCCGTAGTCGCGTAACCGCAGGATGCGACCGGACACCGTGACCGGGTCGCCGTCCGCGGATTCCAGCGCCTGGGCCACGGTGTGGCTGGGTGCCTGGCCGACGGGGTAGGCGTCGATACCGTTGTCCTGCAATGTTTTCAGCTTGGCCATCCGGACCCGGACTTGCTCGGGAAGCCGGTGAGCAGGATTGTCCTCGGCCAGTTCGCGGGCGGCGGTGCCGACGTCGGGGGTGGAGCCGTCCTCGTGCAGCAGGCCCGTGCGCGACAGCGCCTCCGGCACCGCCGAATGCTGGCCGGTGTGCTGTTTGTCGCGGCGGCTGAACGGCAGGACCAGGAAACCCTCGGCGATCACCGAGGCCACGCCCACCCGCGGTACCAGCCGGGCGTCCTCGTAGCAGGCGAACCGTGGCACCCACTCCGGCTGGTACTTCATGTTGGAGCGGTACAGCGTCTCCAGCTGCCACCATCGGGAGAAGAACACCAGCAGGCCGCGCCACAACCGCGCCACCGGTCCGGCGCCCAGCTGCGCGCCCTCCTCGAAGGCCGACCGGAACATCGCGAAGTTCAACGAGATGCGGGTGACCCCCAGGTTCTCGCCCTGCAGGCACAGCTCGCTGACCATCAGCTCGATGGTGCCGTTCGGTGATTGCGGGGACCTGCGCATCAGGTCGAGTGACACCCCGTTGCTGCCCCAGGGCACCAGCGACAGCATCGCGACCACTTCTTCGTTGCCACTGCCGTCGGTGTGAACGGCCTCGGCGAGCAGGCAGTCGGAGTCAGCCGGGTCACCGAGTCGACCCAACGCCATCGAGAACCCGCGCTCGGTCTCGGTGTCACGCCAAGCGTCGGCCCGCTTGAGCACCTCGGTCATCTCGGCGGGGGAGAGCTCGCGATGCCGACGCATCCGCACCGTCAGTCCGGCCCGCCGCGCCCGGGTCACGGCTTGGCGCACCGGCTTCATGTCCGGACCAGAGAGCTTGAACCGATCCGGGTAGAGGATGGCTTCGTCGCCGAGTTCCAGTGCGTGCAGCCCGGCGTCTCGGAATGCCTGCGCCGCCTGGGTGCTCGCGCCCATGACACCCGGGGCCCAGCCGTAGGTCTCGCACAGCCGCAGCCATGCTTCGATCGCGTTCGGCCAGGCGCGGGGGTCGCCCACCGGGTCGCCGCTGGCCAGGCAGACTCCGACTTCGACGCGGTAGGTGATCGCCGCGCGACCGTCGGGAGCGAAGACCACGGACTTGTCCCGGCGGGTCGCGAAGTAACCCAGGGAGTCGTTCTTGCCGTAGAGCTCGAGCAGACCGCGGATCGCCGACTCGTCCTCGCCGGTCAACGCGTTGTCGGCCTGCTGGGACCGGAACAACACGATCGCCGCGCCCATCAGTGCCAGGGCGCCGAACAGACCGAGTACTGCGTTGACGACGACGTGCGGGTGCTGTCCGTCGAAGGCGCCGCTGTCCACGCCGGCGAACGCCGCCACCCGGTTCAGCGCGTAGAGCAGCCGGTAGTCCCGTTCGAGGCTGCCCGGGAACAGTTCCAGCAGGCCCCACCCGACCAGGGTTCCCACCGCCATCCCGGCAATCAGGGTCCCGGCCGCTTTGAGCAAGGCGCCGCGACGCACTCGTGCCCAGAACTGTTTGTGCGCCATCAGCAGGAATGCGACTGCAGCGATGTGGACGCCCAGGCCGATGACCTCGCCGAACTCCTCGGCCAGGGGCTCGTCCCCGCTGAGCAGCTCACCGATGTTCACCAGGACGGCGGCCGCCATGTACAGGACCAGGATCAGCCAGGCGATGCGTTTGCGGGCTGCCAACGCCGCCGCCAACAGTGCCAGCACAAACGCCCAGGCGAAGCTGGTGTCAGGGAAGTTGAACAGGTAGTCGTCGACGAACTCGCGGGGGATCCGGATCGCCGAGCGCACCAGTGGAGAGATGCTGGCCAGCAGGGAGAGGGTGGCGATGATCCCGACGGTCCAACCGGCAGCCGCGGGCACCCACTGGTAGCGCGACGTTGATCGGTTGACCGTGCGGTCGACGAGGGTCATAGGCCGGGAGGATATTCGCTGCCCGGGCGTTTGGTGCGCAGAAACTCGCTGCGGTGTCCTGCGGTTACCAGACCGGTCCGGTGTATTTCTCGCCCGGGCCCTTGCCGGGCTCGTCCGGTGCCGCGCTGGCTTCCCGGAACGCCAGCTGCAAGCTCTTGAGGCCGTCACGGATCGGGCCGGCGTGCGGACCGAGGTATTCCGCGGATGCGGCGACCAGCCCCGCCAGGGCCGTGATCAGCCTGCGCGCCTCGTCCAGGTCGCGGTGGGGGCTGTCGTCGGGGTCGGGGTGCGACAGGCCGAGCTTCTCGGCGGCCGCACTCATCAGCATCACCGCGGACCTGCTGATCACCTCGACGGCGGGTACCTCGGCGAGTTCACGAACCTGCGTCGCGTCCGGTTCGGTCGTGATTCTGGGATCCTCGGTCATGCTGCTAGACTTGCATGCGCGACCGTCCCGGCTTACGCCAGGGACAGCAAGTGGAGTCCCACTCCCACCGTTGGCCGAACAGGCTCAGCGGTCCGGTCATCGACATCTTAGATGTCGGTTCTGCGACGTGCCCTGGCACGTCAGCGGGCGGTATCCCCGCGACCGGTCGGCATTGGGCCCTGCTCTCAGCAGGGCTTTTTTGCTGATGCGTGGTTTCCACTGTTGTCACCTGCGTGTGTGCGCCGCTTCGGTCACGGACAGTGGAACGAACCAGGGAGGCCCCATCAGCACTGAGACCCGCGTCAACGAGCGCATTCGCGTACCTGAAGTCCGTTTGATCGGACCGGGGGGCGAGCAGGTCGGCATCGTGCGCATCGAAGATGCGTTGCGCGTTGCCGCCGATGCCGATCTCGACCTCGTCGAAGTGGCGCCAGACGCCAAGCCGCCGGTCTGCAAGATCATGGACTACGGCAAGTTCAAATACGAGACGGCACTCAAGGAGCGCGAGTCTCGCAAGAACCAGCAGCAGACCGTCGTCAAGGAACAGAAGCTGCGTCCCAAGATCGACCCGCACGATTACGAGACCAAGAAGGGTCACGTCGTCCGCTTCCTGGAAGCCGGGTCGAAGGTCAAGGTGACGATCATGTTCCGCGGCCGCGAGCAGTCCCGCCCCGAGCTGGGTTATCGACTGCTGCAGCGCCTCGGCGCCGACGTTGCCGATTACGGCTTCGTCGAGACGTCGGCCAAGCAGGACGGCCGCAACATGACGATGGTGCTGGCACCGCACCGCGGCGCGAAGACTCGCGCCAAGGCTGCACACGACGCTGATGCGCCCACGCAACGTCCGGGCGCGCAGCCGACCGACACCGCAGAACCCACCCAGCAGAACTGAGGACCCCATGCCCAAGGCAAAGACCCACAGCGGCGCTTCGAAGCGATTCCGTCGCACCGGGACCGGCAAGATCGTGCGGCAGAAGGCCGGCAAGCGCCACCTGCTCGAGCACAAGGCCACCAAGCGCACTCGCCGTCTCGACGGCCGGACTGTCGTTGCCCCCAACGACACCAAGCGCATCAACGCGATGCTCAACGGCTGATTCAGCCGTGCCCGGGCCGTCCGGCCCTCACAGCCCTCTGATCGAACGTAGATAGAACAGGAACAACCCATGGCACGCGTCAAGCGCGCAGTCAACGCCCACAAGAAGCGGCGCTCAGTCCTCAAGGCGTCGAAGGGCTACCGCGGCCAGCGGTCCCGGCTCTACCGCAAGGCCAAAGAGCAGCAGCTGCACTCATTGACCTACGCATACCGCGACCGCAAGGCCCGCAAGGGTGATTTCCGCAAGCTGTGGATCTCGCGGATCAACGCCGCGGCCCGCGCCAACGGCGTCACCTACAACCGACTGATCCAGGGCCTCAAGCTCGCGGGCGTCGAGGTGGATCGCAAGAACCTTTCCGAGATCGCGATCAGCGACCCGGCCGCGTTCACGGCACTGGTCGAGGTGGCCAAGGCTGCTCTGCCCGAGGATGTCAACGCACCCTCCGGAGAGGCTGCCTGACGCTCACCGAGCGCTCTAACCGGGTGGCTGCGGCGATCAAGCTGCACCGCCACTCCGGACGTCGCCGCGCCGCACGCTTTCTCGCCGAAGGTCCCAACCTCGTCGAGGCAGCGTTGCGGCGCGGTCTCGTCACCGAGGTGTTCGTCACCGAGGATGCCGCAGACCGGTTTGCCGATCTGCTCGAAGGCGCTCCTGTGTATCTGGTCACCGAGCGCGCGGCAAAAGCGTTGTCGGACACGGTGACTCCCGTCGGGTTGGTGGCGGTCTGCAGCCTGCCCGAGGTGACGCTGGCTGAGGTGTTGGAGGCCTCGCCGCGGCTGGTGGTCGTGGCGGTGGAGACCTCCGAGCCCGGCAACGCCGGGACATTGATCCGCCTCGCTGACGCGATGGGCGCCGATGCGGTGGTGCTGGCCGGCAACAGCGTGGACCCGTACAACGGGAAGTGCCTGCGGGCGTCGGCCGGCAGCATTTTCGGTGTGCCCGTGGTGGAAGCCCCGGATGTTCCGGCGTTGATCACCGCTCTGCGCGGCGCCGGGTTGGCCGTTCTGGCAACAACACTCGACGGCGAGCTGTCGCTGGACGATGTCGCGTTATCGGGGCCGACGGCGTGGCTGTTCGGTCCGGAGGCGCACGGCCTGTCCCCGGAGGTGGCTGCGCTGGCAGACGCCCGGGTGACCATTCCGATGTCCGGTAGCGCCGAGAGTCTCAATGTGGCTGCGGCCGCGGCGATTTGCCTCTATCAGAGTTCGGCGGCGCACCGCCGGGCGTGATGTCTCTGGGAACATGCGGGGTAATGACCCGGCCGGTGGCTGTTGTGGTGTCGCACCGGCCGGGGTCACTCACCCCGTCTGGCCTCAGTCGCCGCGCAGCAAGCCCTTGGCGACGTGGGTGATCTGCACCTCGTTGCTACCGGCGTAGATCATCAGCGACTTGGCGTCACGCGCCAGCTGCTCGACCCGGTACTCCGTCATGTAGCCGTTGCCGCCGAAGAGTTGTACTGCCTCCATGGCCACATCGGTCGCCGCCTGCGAGCAGTAGTACTTGATGGCCGACGCCTCCGCCAACGAGATCGGTGCACCCGTCTGGGCGGCCTCGATGACGCGGAACAGCATGTTGCGCACGTTCATCCGCGCCACTTCCATGTTGGCCAGCTTCAACTGGATCAACTGGAACTGCCCGATCTCCTTGCCCCACAGGGTGCGGGTCCTGGCGTAGTCAACCGACAGCCGCAGGCACTCCTCGATGACCCCCAACGCCATCGCCGCCACGCCGATGCGTTCTGCGGAGAAGCTGGAACGGGCGCTGTCGCGGCCGTCGCCGGACTTGTTGTCCTCGGTCTCGCCCAGCAACCGGTCTCGTCCCAGCCGGACGTTGTTGAAGAACAGCTCGCCGGTGCGAGAAGAGTGGATGCCCATCTTGTGGAGCGGCTTTGACTGGACAAAACCGTCCATGCCGCGGTCCAGCACGAAGGTGAGTACCTTGCGATCGCGCTTGTCTACCGACGAATCGCCCTCGTCCAGCTTGGCGTAGACGACCACCGCGTCGGCGTCGGGACCGTTGGTGATGAACGTCTTCTGCCCGTTCAGGATGTAGTCGTCACCGTCGCGGACCACATAAGATTTCATGCCACCGAAGGCGTCTGAGCCCGAATCCGGCTCGGTGATGGCCCATGCGCCGACCTTCTCATAGGTGACCAACTCGGGCAGCCAGCGCTCCTGTTGAGCCAGGGTGCCCCGGCTCTGGATGGTCGGCACCGTCAGGCCCAGGCTGACACCCATGCCGGTCACCACGCCCATGGACACCCGGCAGAGCTCGCTGATCACCACAAAGCCCATGCCGCCCTGGCCGCCACCGAACATGCCGCCCCCGCCACTGGACTTCGACTCGTCGCCGGTCCGTAGCTTGGCCAACCGCTTCTCCAGCGACTCGCGGGCCATTTCATCGATCCCGAACGTGGAGAACAACTTCCGGACGATCGGGTAGGGCTCCATCTCGCCGCTTTCGAGCGCGTCGACGTGGGGCCGGATTTCCTTGTCCACGAACTGGCGCACGGCGTCACGCACCGCGAGGTCAACTTCGGACCACTCGATCATCGGGTTCTCTCGATTCGGTTGTGCAAATCTGGACAGGTGTCAATTTAGTATGCACGCCTATGCGGCGTGACGACGTCCACGGGCGGGTCGCCGGCCGGCAAGCGAGAACGTGGTATGGACCAGCGAACCGGCCCGCTCGGCGAGGGCTCGCGGCACCGTGGGCATCTTGGGCAACGGTGATTTGCGGTGGGGCGCATAGTGCATCGGCATGCCCTTACGGTCGCGCGGCGGGTGCAGGAAGAACGGCGCTTCGACCAGCGGTGCGTCTGCGGGATCCCGACCCGAGGCGCGCCGATAGGCGGCCAGTGCCCGGGGGTGCAGCCGGATTTCGTCGGGCACCGCCAGGAACGCGATCTCGATGGCCTTACCGAACAGCCGCAGCAACACCTCGTCGCCGGGGGTCCACCGCATACCGGCCTTCTCGCGCAGCACCGGGTTGAAGACCCCGGCCGCGATCCACCGCTGCCCGGCGACCATCGGTCGGAACAGCTGATCCCACATCAGCGTCGGCATCAGCACGAACTTCGGTTTTGGGATGCGCATGGAGAAGATGTCCACGGTGGCCTGGTTGACTTCCAGCTCGTCGCGGCAGGTCCGTTCCCAGTACTCGCAGAACTCTTCCCAGGTGTCCGGGACGGGCTGCATGCTCATGCCGTATTGGCGGTACCACTGCACATGCTCGCTGAACAGCTGGCGCTTTTCGCCTTCGGTGAGGCCACCACAGAAGTACTCGGCCACATTGATGATCAACATGAAGAACGTGGCGTGCGCCCAGTAGAACGTCTCCGGGTTCAGCGCGTGATACCGGCGGCCCGCGTTGTCGACGCCCTTGATCGTGGTGTGGAAGTTCTTGACCTGCTCCCCGGTCCGGGCCGCCCGATCACCGTCGTACACCACGCCCATGATGGGGTAGACGGAGCGCGCGACCCGCTGCAACGGTTCGCGCTTGAGGATCGAATGGTCCTGCACACCCGCACCGAGCGGGGGATACATGTTCTGCATCGCGCCGATCCAGACGCCGAGCATGCCCGTGCGCAGATCTCCGAAATACTTCCAAGTCAAAGAATCCGGGCCGAGAGGATCTACCGGAACGTGCTCAGTCATGGCGCCTCCCGATCCGTGCTCGGTCCAGCCCACGATAGTTCTGACAACTGAGGTTGTCCATGAGGGGGCGCTGACTACCGGCGCCGCTGCTCTCTAGCTTTGCTTGAGAAGAAGATAAGCATGATGATGTGTTGATTTGTGATAGTTAGCTATAGGTAACTAATCAGACTGAAACACTGTAGAACCAACTAGCACCACATGTTATTGACGACTAGAAGATACTACCGATGACGATGAACCGATGATGGATGATGAAGACGACTGATGATGTATAAATTCTCGAACTTCTCAAATTCAATCCGTCATGACCAATTGGACATCTCGGTGAGAATTGAGGTGCAGTAAAAGGTCCGCCGCTAGCGCTCGACCTCGACCAGCGCGATATTTGTTATAGGGACCGCTTACATCTCAACGGCCGCGCGAGTTGATGATGAGTAGGGACGCCGCCAACGGCGGCGGGGCCCGAATATGCTGAACAGTAGCATGATTCGAGGTTCGATCACCCGTGTAGTGCGTCGCCTACAGACGCATCGTCAATTCATAACCATCGCGGGGGCTCGTCGGACGGGCCTTCGATCTCGATGTGAGAAGCGCCGCGGCCGCTGGCCCATCGCACCACCGCCGCCGCGGCCCCGGTCACTGTGGTTTGTGTGGGCGAGTCGGGGTCGACCGCGATTGGTGCACAGCCACTGACTTCGAGGACCAGCCCACGACCAACGGCCTTCTTCCTCCAGAGTGACACGATGTCGGAGAGAAGGCTGTCGAGAACTATTCCAGGGAAGTCGGTGTATCGGCGGTTGCCGTCGAGATCAACTGTGTGAATCCATATCTCGCGAGTGCGTATCCACAGAGTCTCCGACGCCGGCACGGTGCGACCCTGCGCGGTTCGTACCTCGGAGAACCATGCTTCGGGCGGGAAGTTACACCACTTGCGGTCCAGTCGGGCTGCGGTGTGGTCGTACAGGTTGCGTAGTGCGCCGCCGTTGAGGGTGGCGCCCTCGTCGATCTCTTGGTTCCGGTGCTCTGGTGAGGCGTACATCGGAGTCTCGGTGCCGGTGAGGGCCCAGTCCATCAGCCGGCAAAGCGCGGCGGCGTTGTAACTCACATGCGCGATGAGGTGGCGCCGGGTCCAACCGGGCAGCAAAGTTTCATCGTCGAGGTCGGCGTCGGATAGTTCAGCGAGTTGTTGTGCGAAATACGAAGTTCCGTGACGGACGATCTGCAGACGCTCGGTGATGTCGAGGTTGTGGAACCCGGAGACGGTGGGAGAGTCGATGGCAGGTCGGCTCATTTGACCACCGTCTTGTTCCTGACGGTACCGAGACCTTCGATGGTGACTTCCACGGTCTGGCCGTCGGTGATGTAGCGAGGTGGTTTACGGGCATGTCCGACGCCGCCGGTGGTGCCGGTGATGACGACGTCGCCAGGCTGGAGGGTCACGATGTGTGAGATGTACTCAACCAGTAGGTCCGGTGTGAATACGAGGTCGTCGGTGGTCGCTGATTGCATGACTTCGCCGTCCAACTTCGCTTCGATTCTTGTTCCCAGGGTGTAGTCGGTGTCCAGGAATGGGCCGAAGCCGCTGGTCTTCTCGAATGTCTTGCCCTGATCCCATTGCAGGGTGCGGTACTGGTAATCGCGCATCGTGTAGTCATTGATGACGGAGTACCCGGCGATGTGGTTGGCGGCCTCGGCTGCGCCGACCTGATAGGCGGCGCGGCCCATCACGAATGCCAGTTCAGCTTCCCAGTCGAGGGCCTCGGCCGCGTACCGCGGTACCACCACATCGTCGTACGGTCCGGTCAAGGCCTCGGCGAATTTCGCGAAAAGTGTTGGGTAAGCCGGTAGTTCGCGTCCCATTTCTGTGATGTGGGTGCCGTAGTTGAGTCCGACGCAGATGATCTTTCCCGGGCGGGGAACCACCGGGGCGAAGTCGGCGGTGGACAGCTCGATGCGCTGGCCGGCGGCGGCGGTCGCCAACTCGGCCCAGTCAGCGCGCTGCAGCAGGTATCCCAGGTCTGGGAATCCCTCGATGGTGGTGGCGCTGTCGTCGTCGACCCGGACGCTGAAGGTCGTTCCGTCTGGTTGCCGTAAGGTGGCGAGCTTCATTGTCAGGCTCCATCCGTGATGAGGGTGCGGTTGAGGTGGAGTTTCTCCATGATCGGGGCATCGGAGAAGGCGAAGAGGTCGAGCTCGGTGTCGGCGTGGATGGACCATGGGGTCCATGAAGGCACGACGATCAGATCGCCCGTCGAGATGTGGTGCGTCCGTTCGCCGAGTTCGATACGTCCGGCACCGGTGAAAACCTGGTACACCGTCGAACCGACGTCTCGTCGGCGGCGGGTACGTGCGCCGGCGCGGAGGCGGTGGAACTCGGCGCGGATTGTCGGCATGACATCTCCACCCGTGGTCGGGTTGGTGTACCGCACGCCTGCGTGACCCGGTTCGATCGTGGCGGCGTGGCCCTCGTCTTCGAGGGAGAGCTGTTCTCGCAGAGCTGCATCGGTGTGCACCCAACGATAGGCTGCGATGGGCGAGGAAGCTCGTTCACCCAAACCCGCTAAGGGGCGTAGGCCGGGATGAGCCCAGAGCCGTTCGGAACGAGAGCGTTCGGGCAACGAATCGTCGGTCATCTCTTCGGATCCGAACTCGAAGAAGCCGGTATCGGTGTAGTGCGCGAACGGAATGTCGAGGCCGTCGATCCATGCCATGGGATGGTCGGTTTCGTTGTGGTGGCCATGAAAGGCCCACCCGGGGGTCAGCAGAAAGTCGCCCCGGTTCATCGCAACGGGGTCGCCGTTGACGACGGTCCAAACACCTTCGCCCTCGACGACGAAGCGAAAGGCGTTCTGGGAGTGACGGTGTTCTGGAGCGGTCTCTTTCGGCCCGAGGTACTGGATGGCGGCCCACAGGGTGGGCGTCACGTACGGGGCGCCGCCGAGCCCAGGATTGGCCAGCGCAATGGCGCGCCGCTCCCCGCCCCGGCCCACTGGGACCAGATCACCGGCCCTCTGTGCTAGTGGAAGCAGCGTCGACCATCGCCACACGAAAGGAATGGCTTGTGGGCTCGGAGTCTTCGGCATCAGGCTGCCGACTTGAGTCCACAGGGGATTGAGATTCTCGCTCGTAAAGTCTTCGTACAACTCCTGTAACTCGTCGTCGGCGTCGTTATCTTCGACCATTGACATGCGAATAACGTTACGCGGCACAGTAATCCAGGGTAAAGCGGATTCTGCGCTACAGAATGCGGTTCAGGTCACCAGGTCACCGATGTCGGCGGTGATCAGGTGGGCGGCGCGTCGCACACAGGAGACGAGTTTGCCCTCGACATGACGTTGAAAACGCGTGACGGGGACGGCGACCGCTAGGGCTGCGACGGCCCTGCCGGCAGGGTTACGGATAGCGGTGCCGAAAACCGCGACACCTTCTTCGGTTCGGCCCACATTGACGGCGAATCCCGCGGTGCGAACCGCCGCGAGGTCGGCGCGGAGCCGTGCGAATTCGTCGTCCGGCATGCGCCGGTCACGCCACCGGGGTTCAGGTCCCGACGGTTCGTCGTGTTTCAGGTAGAGATGCTCCAAAGCGTCAGGTGGCAGTTCTGCCAACAGAATTCGTCCGGCAGCGGTCAACTCGGCATCGAAGACCTGACCGCGCCGGTCACCGACCCGCAGGAGTTCTGTGGACAACTCAGACCACAGGAATCTGACCTGGTCGCCCACGCGAATGACGAGGTTGGCTGTCTCGTTGCACTCGGCGACCAGCGCCTGCATGTGGGGGCGGCAGCGGGCCGTGAGCTGCAGGGTCCAGTCGTTGGGGGCGGGTCCGGCCTCCAGAGCCGGCCCGGGGTGGTAGACCCGCCGTGAATCCTGGACGGCGAAGCCGCGAAAGACGAGCATCGACAGCAGGCGATGGGCGGTCGACGGTGCGATCTGGAGTTCTACGGCGGCATCTTTGATTCTGAGGGCGCCGACATCACGCAGAATCTGCAGCAATCGCAACGCATTGTCGACGGACTCCACCATGTAGGCGGGTCGTTCGGTGACCTTCTTCGGGTGCGTCACGCCGCGGTCGGCCTGCGTGTCAATCCTGCGGCATGAGCAGAACCGGCTTCACCGTCTTGCCGCTGATCGCGTCGGCGACTGCGGTGTTGATCTCTGCGAACGGATATGTCCGGATCAGTCGATCGAACGGCAGCCGGCCCTCCCGGTGTAACGCGATCAACTGCGGGAGGAAGCGAGCGGGGTTGCTGTTGCCCTGATTCGAACCGAGTAGGCGTATGCCGCGGCCCAGCAAATTCGTGACGTCGAGGGGCAGCGTCGAACCGAGCGCGGGGGCGCCGATGACCACGCAGGTTCCGGCGGACGAGAGGACTGAGACAGCGGTTCCGAGCACGTCGAGCCGGCCGCTGGTTTCGAGTGCGTAATCCGCTCCGGCACCACCGGTGACTTCGGCGATGGCCTCTGCCGGATCGGTGGAACTGGAATCGATGGTGTGCGTGGCCCCTAGTTCCGCAGCGAGTGCGAGCCTGGACGCCTTCACATCGACGGCGACTATCTGTGCGGCTGGGGTCAGAACGGCTCCCATGATCGCGGCCAATCCGACTCCGCCAACGCCGAAGACGACAAGGGTGCTGCCGGGTTCCGGGCGTGCCACATTCAGCACGGCGCCAACACCGGTTTGCACGCTGCATCCCAGCGGGGCCAGGGTGGACAGGTCGAGATCGTGTGGGACCTTCACTGCAGCGAATTCGGTGACCAGCGCACGGGTGGCGAACGAGGACTGTCCGAAGAAGTGTCCGTGAAGTGCGGGGCCTTCTTTACGGGTGACGGTGGCCGAGCCGTCGAGTCGTGAACCGCCGAGGAGATTGAGGGGCACCCAGTCCTGGCAGTAGACGGGGTTTCCCTCCTGGCATGCTCGGCAGTGACCGCAGGAGGTGAAGCTGATCAGCACGTGGTCGCCGACGGCGACCGTGCTGACCTTGGGGCCGACTCGCTCGACCACGCCCGCGCCTTCGTGTCCCAGCACGGCGGGCAGCGGAAAGGGAGTTACCCCGCCACGAGCACTGAGATCGGTGTGGCACAGCCCGGTCGCGACGATACGAACCACGATCTCATGATCGCGGGGGTCATCGAGATCGACGTCGGCGAAAGTGAAAGGTGCGTCAACTTCTTCGATGACGGCTGCGCTCACGCGCATGGATGTTCTCCAATCATGTTGTGTCAGAGCGAACTGGTGAATCAGCGCCCCTCGGGATCGCTCTCGCTCAGGAGGGCAGCGGTTTTTATCAACTCGGAGACCAGCGTGGGAATACGTGATCGCGAGAGCCGCGAGGTGGGAACGGACACCGCCAGTGCGTAGCGCGCTGGCCGGCCGTCGGTAGGGACGGCCACCGCTACGCCGCCGATGCCCGGCTCGCTCTCTCCAAGATTGGTTGCGTAGCCACGCTTGCGGACACGTTTGAGCTCATTGAGCAACGCGGTGGTGTCACTGATGGTGTCATCAGTGAGGCGTGTCAGTTCATTCTCAGCCAATAGCGCCTCGAGCTGCCCGCTATCGAGCTGAGCGAGCAGAATCTTGCCGCCCGACGTCGCGTGAGCGGGCATGATTGCTCCGCGCCGGGAACCGACGCGCAGCGCTGCGGTGGACTCTGCCGACTCCACGAAGGCGATGTCGCTGCCGCGAAGCACTTGCAGATTGACCGTTTCGTCTACTCGTTCGCTGAGTTCTTGCAGGTACGGCAACGCAAAGTCCCACCGCGACCGTTCCGGGGCGATGGCCGCCGCCAGCGTCCGCAGCGCGGTGCCGGGCTCGTAACACCGGGTTGTTTCATTCTGGTGCAGGAAGCCCGACGCCTCGAGTGTCGTCAGCAGACGATGCGCCGTCGAGGGCGAGGTGCCGAGATGCTCGGCGACATCAGAGAGCTTCAACTGAGTGTCGGAGGACAGCATCGACAGGATCCGGGCGGCATTCGCCACGGATTCGACCGGATACTTGACCGGTTTGCCCGGCCCGTCTGCCGTTTTGGCCATGTTGCCATTCCCCGTGTTAGGTGTTCGCAGTTAGCATTCCCGATGTCGGAGCGTTAGCCCGTGATCTGGACGTACGTCTTGTATTCCTGGAACTCTTCGAGTCCTCTCAGCCCGTTCAATCTACCGATCCCGCTCTGCTTGAAGCCGCCTTCTTCGAACTGGTCAGCGACAAGCGCCCAGGTGTTTGTCCACACGGTGCCGGCGCGCAGCGCGCGACCGATCCGTCGCGGCCGATCGACGTCCCTGGACCAAATGGACGCCGCCAGACCGTAATCGGTGCTGTTGGCCAGGCGGACCGCGTCGTCGTCGGTGTCGAAGACCTCGAAGGTCGCGACGGGGCCAAAGGTCTCTTGCTGGACGATCGGCTGCCCGGGATCGTCGACCTCGAGCAGAGACGGTTCATAGTAGGCAGTTCCCGGCCGGACACCGCCGCGCACGACGACTGTCGCGTAGGCAGTAGCCGCCTCCACCTCACGATGGACGCGCTCGGCGTTGGCGGCGTCCACCATCGGTCCCATGTCGCTGCCGGGGTCGTCACCGGGTCCGATGTGCACCGCGGACAGGGCCTCGATGAGGCGGGTTCGCAGCTCGGCGGCGATGGACCGCTGGGCCAGGATGCGGCTGCCGGTCATGCAGAACTGGCCGGCGAAAGTGGTAATTGCCTTGACTAATACCGGGACGGCGGCGTCGAGGTCGGCGTCGTCGAGAATAATCATGGGTGTCTTACCGCCGAGTTCTAGGGACACCCGCTTCAGGGTCTTGGCGCCATTGGCCAGGATCTGGCGTCCCACTCGTGTGCTGCCCGTGTAGCTGATCGCGTCGACGTCAGGTGAATCGACGAGTAGTCGGGCCAGCTCGTCGCCGGATTCGGTCAGCGAGTTGACGACACCGGCGGGAATGCTGGTGGTGGACTGAATGATCTCGTGGAGAAGGCCATTCACCAGTCCGGTCTGGCCAGGCATCTTCACCACAGCCGTGCATCCGGCGGCCAGAGCCGGCGCCAGCGAGCGGATGGACAGCACGACGGGGGAGTTCCACGGCGTGATGATCCCGACGACTCCGATGGCTTCTGGAACCGAGCTCATGTGTACGCCGGGGGACACTTCGGCAGCGCGTCCACTTTCGGTCAGTGCCAGTGCGGCGTAGTAGCGCAGCTTCGGCGCGGTGAGGCTCAGTTCGAAGCCGGCTTCACCGAGTGTCTTGCCGTTCTCCCGCGCCAGCAACGTCACGAGAGTGTCTGTGTGTCTGTCGATTTCGTCAGCCAGCGCTGTGAGTGCACGGTGCCGTTGCCGCCGATCGCGCGACCAGTCCGACTCATCGAACGCGCGGCGGGCGGCAGCAATGGCGTCGTGGGAGTTCGCCGGGGTGGCTTCGAAGAACTCGCCCAGAACCGTGCCGTGTGCGGGGCTGACCGAGGAAGTCAGGACCTCAGAAGAAATCAGCTTACCGTCGACGAGGTTGTGCGCGGGGGTTGTCGGTGTTGTCATGCCCAGTCCTTCAGTTCGACGTAAGCCACGGGTAGCGGGCGAAATCTGCATCGGCCAGATCCGGGTCAAGGTACGTGAAGCAACGCTCGATGGCGTAGTCGCGGACCTCGAAGATGGCGCAGAAGCGCCCCGAAAGATTCTGTCCGGCACGCCAACTCGTGCCGTCCACGGTGGTTCCGACCGTCAACCCCTCTACCGCGACGACTTCGCCGTCGACGACGATGTTCAGGTATTCGCTGACGTGCGATATCTGCGGGTACGCAGCTGCCACATCGCGGTGCTGCTGTCCCACCGCGGCCGCTCCGTGCGCTACCCCCCATTTCGGGTAGTAGGAGGTGGCGTGGTCGGCAAAGAGTTCCTCGACGGGCACCCCGGAGTCGAGCCGCTGGAAGTAGTCGCGCACCAGCGCTGCGCGCTCGTAATCGGTCATGGGCGTGTATTGCTTTTGCGCCGGTGCGGGCAGCGTTTGCGCCACAGGCGGCAGACCATCGGTAATCCATGGGTATCGACCGGTGTCTGCGCCGGCATAGTCAGGGTCGAGGTAGATGTAAAGGCGTTCGATCTTGCCGTCGCGAATCTCCATTACGTCGCACCAGCGTCCTGCCCAGGTCTGGCCCCCGATCCAGGGTGTTCCGTCGCCGGCTACCCCGTCGCTGAGGCCTTCGACGAACACGAGGCTGTCGTCGAACGCGTAATTCAGGAACTCGCTGAAGTGGCTGATGGACCGGTAGAGCACGCCGACCTCTGACCACATCTGTTGAATTTCTTTGTGACCCCGTGCAATCCCCCATTTGGGGAAGTGGATCTCGGCGTGCTCGCCGAACAAGTCGATCATCTCGCGGCCGGCGTCGAGCCGACGGAAGTAGTCGATTGCCACTGCCCGACGAGCGTCGTGGTCTGTCGCCTGAGTGCCCATGCCCTCGTCTTTCGTTCGTCGCTTCATGCGCAGCCGGGTTCTTGATGGATACGCCCTGACGTGATGTTAGACACGTCACGAATGTGGAGTCAATCAGAAATCAGAAAACTTTTCCGCGTCCCGCAGGCGGTTGCGGAAAATATTTCTGCTAGATGGTTGACGCGTCGTCGGATGGGTCTGTAAGTTCGGTCTCGCTGAGTCGGATGATCTAGGTCACACCCTCGGCCGACGGAGAGCTCGGTCACGACGAACGAGTCGGATCCCTACCCCTTTCTGCGGCGCTGTGCCGCATTCACTTCATGGGAGATTCCATTGCGATGGCGTAAAGGTGCGTTGAACGCGTTGGGGGCGATGGTCTCGGCCATCGCAGTGGCGGGGTGCACCGTCACCCCCGCGGTGTCGGAGAACACCGAAGCCGCAGAGCCGCCCCGGGTGGGGGAGGTCGAGGACTTCACCGATATCCGGGAGTTGTGCGGTGACAAGGACGTAACTGTTGCCTACCTGGTGATCTCCGCGAACAACGCCGCCCGGACGATTCAGCGTGCCGAGTTCGATGACGAAGCCGGCAAGTGCCCCAACATCACGAAGACGCTCTACGTCGACTCCCAGAGCGATCCTCAGCGTATGCGGGCCAACATCGACAGCCTCGTCGCACAGGGTGTCGACATCATCATCGCCCAGGACCTCGGGCCGGCTGACCTCCCGGCGGTCCGGCGTGCAACTGCAGCCGGCGTCCAGGTCGTTCCCTTCATCTCCGATCCCGGCGGCGTGCCCGGTCGTGACTACACGGCCTTCGTCGCCGAGAACGTCGACGAGTTCGGCAAAACCCTCACCGACTGGGTGGCGGCTGCGCTCGGCGACAAGGGCTCGGTGATCGTCCTGGGCGGTCCGGCAGGCAACGCCTACAGCCATCAGGTCTACCTGGCGGTGCAGCAGGCACTGGCCGAGTACCCGGGTATGACGCTCCTCGGAGGCGACTACCTGGTCACCGACTGGGAAGTCGGCAAGACGCAACAGGCGGTCGCCGGTGCCTTGACCAAGTACCCGGAGATCAACGGTGTCATCGCGACCTACGGTGGCGGTTCGGTCGGCGGCATCCGCGCGTTCCTGGGTGCCGGACGGCCACTGCCGGTATGGGCCACCAGCGACGCCAACGAATTCTCCTGCCTCTGGGAGCAAATCGCGCCGTCGCAACCACAGTTCCAGATCGCCACCCAGTCGCTGCGGCCCTGGATGACGCGAGTGGCGCTCAGACACGGGTTGGCAGCCGCACAGGGCATTCCCGATATGGAACCGACCATCGTCAACCTCCCGTTCTTCGAAGACTCGATTGCCGGCGGCGAGCTTGCCCCGCAGTGCAATCCAGATCTCCCTCCTGATGCCAGTCTGTCGACCTTCCTCACCGAAGCCCAACTCAGCGAGCTATTCACCCGAGGCGCCTCATGACACCATCCGCCCCCGCGCTCACCATGCGCGCCATCACCCAGACGTTCCCCGGCGTCACCGCCCTCAACGATGTCGACTTCACAGTCTTGCCCGGTGAGATTCACGGACTGGTAGGCGAGAACGGTGCGGGGAAGTCGACGCTACTCGCTGTCTCCGCGGGCTCGCTCATTCCGGATGCAGGAACGGTCCAGATCGGCGGAAACACACTCAGGCAGGGAGATCCGAACTCAGCCCGATCGCTCGGTCTCCGAATCGTCCGTCAGCATCCTGCGTTGGTTCCGCACCTGTCGGTGGCAGAGAACCTGGCGCTCGGCGTCGACCCCGGCCGGCGGCTGATGGAATCCGATATCAACCCCTGGGCCCGAGATGCCATGTCCCGATGGGGAATGGACATCAACCCGGCCAGCACCCTGTCCGATATCCCGTTGCCGCAGCAATTCGTCATCGAAATCACGAAGGCGACGCTGACCCAACCTTGCGTGCTGCTTCTGGACGAGCCGACCGAGCACTTGGCCGCCAATGAGGTCGACAAGCTCTACGACCTGGTGGAGGATCTGCGAGCCCAAGGCACCGGAATCGTTTACATCTCCCACCGCATCCGGGAGGTGCAGCGCTTCTGCAGTCGTCTCACCGTCCTGCGCGACGGTCAGATCCAGGGAACGTTCAACACCGCCGATACCACCGAACGCGGCATCGTCCAACTGGCGCTGGGCCGATCGCTGAGCCAGACCTTCCCCGACAAGCCTGTGCTGGATGCCGACGCACCGTCGCTGCTGGTAGTTGAAAAGCTGTCCGGCAAAGGCTTTCACGACCTCGACCTGATGGTCAGAGCAGGCGAGATCCTAGGTCTGGCCGGAATTGAAGGCAGCGGTCAGCGCGACGCACTTCGCGCGATCGCCGGACTCGAGCGGGCGACCGGCCACGTGACCGTCGACGGTAGGCCGGTCAAACTCGGGTCGGTGAAGTCCTCCCGGCAACGTGGAACCAGTTTCATCCCGGAGGATCGTCACTCCGCAGGTCTCTTTCTTTCAGAGAGCGTCGCGGAGAACATCGCGGCAGGATCCGCCGACCGCTACACCAAGTTCGGATTCGTCGACACCTCGGCTGTGCGTGCTGTTGCCGCGGAGGCCGTCGCCAAGTACGACATCAAGACACCGAGCGTCGAGACGGTTGTCGGCACGCTGTCGGGCGGCAATCAACAGAAAGCCCTGATTGCTCGTTCTGCGATTGAGCAACCCAAGGTGCTGCTGGCCGACGAACCGACCCAGGGTGTCGACGCCGGTGCGCGGGTGCAGATCTTCAGCACCCTCCGAGATCTGTGCAACGACGGATCAGCTGCCGTGGTCGTGTCCTCCGATGCCGTCGAGTTGGCCGGCCTGTGCGATCGCGTCGTCGTCTTTTCTCGAGGGAATGCGATCGCAGAGTTGGCCGGCGAGGACCTTTCGGCACAGCGAATCACCGAGACGGCACTGACGTCGACCGCGATGCGGCGTTCCGGAGCGAAGTCCGGCCCGAACAGATTCCTCTCCGGAGCGATGAACCGCTGGTTGCCCGCTGGTGTCGTCGCCATCGCCGTGATCGTGCTCGGTCTCATCGCGGCCTCCGCCAACGATCGTTATGCCAGCGGCCTGAACATGACCAATCTGCTGACCCTGTTTGCGCCGCTGGCGTTCGTGGCGCTGGCGCAGATGGTGGTTATGGTCCTGGCCGGGATCGACTTGTCAGTGGGGCCGGTCATCGGACTGACCGTCGCTGTCATCTCCTTCACCGTGCCGGCCGGTGGAGGCCTCACCGGCGTCGCGGTTGCCCTCGCCACCGGCGTTGCAGTCGGCGTCGCGGCAGGACTGATCAACGGATTCTTCATCGCCAAGCTCGGCATATCACCGGTGATTGCAACTCTCGGCACCTACATGGCGGCACTGGGACTCGGCCAACTGATCAGACCCCGGCCGGAGGGGCCGATCCCCGACACTGTTCTGAACCTCATCCAGGCCAAGGTCGGCATCATTCCCGCGGCCGCGCTGTTCGCCGTGGCGCTCGCTGTGGCTCTGGAGTTTGCACTGCACCGGACGGGCTGGGGAGCCCGACTGCGTGCCACAGGCTCCAACCCCGACAACGCCCGATTGCTGGGAGTCAACATCTGGTGGTGTCGTATGGGCGGGTATCTCCTGGCCGGACTCTTCACCGGCATCGCGGGAGTGTTACTGGCCGCCCAGACAGGCATCGGTGACCCAGGCTCGGGGACCACCTTCACCTTCGCGAGTATCACCGCAGTCATTCTCGGTGGAGCCAGCATCTACGGCGGGAAGGGTTCGTTCGTGGGCGCGCTGCTAGGAGCCATCGGGGTCGCCCAGATCGGAAACGTCACCGCCTTCCTCAATCTCAGCTCCGCATGGCAGTACTGGCTTATGGGACTGCTGACCATCACCGCCGTCGGAATCTACTCGCAAGTGGGCAGGAGCCAACTGTGACAGGGCATCTCGTCGACGCCGAAGCAAGAACAACGAACCAGGAACTCAGACTATGAACTCGGTGAAACGCACTCCGTCTACGTTCTGGCACTCAGCGAGCCGATTGGGTCTCGTCTGGCCTGCGACTGGCGCGCTGTTCCTGATCAGTCCGTTGATCGCGGCGCGCAGTCTGGACGGACCCGCACTGATGACCATGCTGCCGCTTGCCGGGGTATTGGCGCTCATCGCCGTCGGCCAGGGCCTGGTGGTCCAGCAGCGGGGCATCGATCTGTCCATTCCGGGGATCATGTCTCTATCGGGCCTGGTCTTGACTCAGTTCGCAGCGCAGTACGGCATCGTCCTGGCGATCGTGCTCGCCATCGGTGCGGCGGCGCTTGGCGGGCTGGCCAACGGGTTGGTGGTCACCAAACTGCACATCACGCCCATCGTTGCCACCCTGGCCGTCAATGCCCTGCTCCTCGGTGCCGTCCAGTTCTATTCGGGCGGAATCGCTTCCAGTGCGCCGGCGAGCCTGACCGGGTTTGCCCTCAGCAACACCGTCGGGGTGCCCAACGTTTTTCTGCTGGCATTGGTGATCCTCATCGCCGTCGCAATTATGAACCGCCGGACCATGTTCGGTCGGCGACTCACCCAGGCCGGCAAGAGTCCAGCAGCGCTGAACCTGATCGGGGGCAACGTACCGGTGATCACGTGTGCTTCGTATGTGATCTCGGCCGTGTTCTACGGCGTCGCCGCCGTCCTCCTGACTGCTTACCTGCAGACCCCGGGGCTTGACCTGGGTGCCGATCAGCTGCTCCCGTCGGTCGCCGCGGTGGTGCTTGCCGGGAACGCGCTGACTGGTGGCGATCTGAAGGTGTGGTCGATCGCTGCAGCTGCGTTGTTCCTCACCCAGCTCGATCAGCTCGTTCTCAGCACCGGAGCCCCGAACTCGGTACAGCTGCTCATCCAGGCCGCGGTACTGCTGGTCGCGGTGTCGATGCCTCTGCTGCGCCGAATGAGCATCCACCGCGCGCAGCGTCGCGTTGACGCCGGCAGTGCAGGTGAGACCGCCCCACCCTTTACCGGAAGTCGACTGAAGGAGACCGCAGTATGACCACAACTATTGAAAGCAAACGGCTTGCAGGCAAGGTCGCGATCGTGACCGGGGCAGCCGACGGCATCGGGCGCGGTATCGCAGACGCACTCAGCCAGGCTGGTGCGACAGTCCGCCTCACCGACGTCAAGGATCCCAGCGCCTCACTCCTGGCGCGACAGTCGTTCTCCACCCACGACGTCACCTCCGAAGAATCCTGGGCTGACACCGTGAATGCGGTGGTGCGCGACGGTGGTGGACTGGACGTCCTGGTCAACAACGCGGCGGTCATCGACTACCAGGCACTGGACGAAGTAGTAGTCGCCGACTGGGAGCGCACCATGCGGGTCAATGTCACCGGCCCCATGCTCGGTATCCGGGAATCAGTGCCGCACCTGCGTGCTCGCGGAAAAGGGTCCGTCGTCAACATCGCGTCCAGCTGGGGCATCGTCGCAGTCGCGGGCATCGCGAGCTACCACGCCAGTAAGGGTGCGGTGCGCATGATCACCCGTAATGCCGCTATGACGTACGCCCCTGATCGGATCCGGGTCAACAGCATCATTCCCGGTATCGTCCGCACTCCGCTCACCGAAAAACAACCGGACGTCACCGCCGGTGTTGTTGCACAAACGCCGCTCGGGCTCGCCGAGCCGTACGAAATCGGCTATGGCGCAGTATTTCTCGCCAGCGACGAGTCAAGCCAGGTCACCGGTACCGATCTCGTCATGGACGGCGGCTACACGCTGCACTGACCCGCACTCCGTAGTCAGAATCTATCGAAGGATGACAATGATCAGTTGGACAACGAACCTCCCCGATACGGTTGTCGTGACGGGCACCTCGAGCGGCATCGGCCTGCAGTGCGCAGTGTCGTTGACCGAACAGGGAGTCCACGTCATCGGCGTCGACGCACAGGCCTCGCCGGTTGACTTGGCCGGCCTCGGCAACTATCTCCATGTGAAAGGCAGTGTCACAGAGGAGGGCACATGGGATCGGGTCGTCGCCGAGCTCCATGACAGGCCTGGAGCACTGGGCTTCCTCAGTGTGGCCGGCGTATTGGAGGCCGGTCTGCTCGAGAATGACGAACTGTCGACATGGCGTCGAATCTGGGAGATCAACGTCCTGGGCACGGTACTGGGTCTGAAGAAGCTGCTTCCTGCGCTCCATTCCGCGGAGTATGCCGCGGTGGTGGCCCTGACCAGCGTCGTCGCGCACTTCGCCGACCAGCAACTGGCGGCCTATTCGTCATCAAAATCGGCGCTCACAGGAGCCATCCGCACCATTGCGTTGGATTACGCCCGCAGCGGCATTCGGTTCAACATGCTGGCCCCTGGACCCACGAAGGCAGGGTTGTTCGAGCGTCACCTGTCATCAACCAAGGATCCGGACGCGTTCCTTCAGGCCCGCGAAGCCCGGCACCCGCTGGGACGCATTTTGGAGGCCTCCGAGATCGCCAATGCGGCAATGTATCTGCTTTCCCTGGAGTCGTCAGCGCTCTTCGCCGCCACCGTCCTCGCCGACGGTGGTCTCACCGCCGGGTTCGACTTCCAGGCAGCAGAGGTGATGGCCGACAGTGCCCGGTGATCAGACCCGGCACGACCTCACGCGGCTGGTGCCGGTCGTGCGCCGCGCCGGATTGGACCACTCGCTATTCACCCAATACTGGGCCGACGTGCACGGACCGATGTGTGCAGCGATCCCCGGAATTGATCTCTACCGGCAGTTTCACCTCGATAGCCCGCGATCACACGACTGGATCACAGCACCCTCGGTGGACACCACGGTGCCCGACGACGAGCGTATCGACGGTGCGGCACAGTGCGCGTTCGTCAATCGCGAAGACTTCGATCGGTGGTTGACAGGAACTGCCGTTCTGGCGGACGACGAGCGCAACTGTTTCGACGGCACCTACGGCTACTACGCTCTGGGCGCGACCGGCCACCTCGGAGCGGACGCACCACATGCGGTCGGCGGCACGTCGATGCTGGTGCTCATCCGTCGGCGAGCGCATGCCGATACCGGCGCATTCAGGTCCTTCATCCGCGACACGCTGATGACCACGTTGCTCGGCAGTGGTTTCGTGAGCAACGTATCGGGGCACCTGCTGGAGCCTTACGAAGAGCACGAATCACATTGGCAGGCTGATGCTCTGGACAACAGGGTACCGGCGGAACTGCAGCATCACGCAGCGCTGCATGTCTCCTGCGAGAACATGCTTGCCTGGCGGCGACTCCTGGACACCGACCAGTTCGGTTCGACAGCAGTACTCCAGTCCGAGTTGTTCAGTGCAGTGCATGTGTACCCGGTGCGGAGCGCCATCACCTTCGTCCACGACGGCGCCATCACCCTCGAGGGACGGCGCGGCAGATCAACAGCGGAACTCATCCGCAGAATCGGAGCAGTCAATGCAGAATAACGACAGAGCAGAGTTCACCGGCCGGACTGTTCTGGTCACCGGCGGTACGCGGGGTATCGGCGCATGCATTGCAGAGCGGCTGGCCCGAAGCGGTGCATCCGTTGGAGTGATCGGACGGTCACTGCCCACGGAGCGTCTCGACGGCGTAGAAGTCTTTCTGGGCGACGTAACTGCGGAGGGATTTGCAGAGCGCGTTCACCAGCAAGTGTCCGAGACGCTGGGCGAGGTCGACACTCTCATCCATTCGGCTGGCGGCGCCACGCTGTCCGATGGCGGAGTACTCGCAATGAGTGACGCGGACTGGACTTTTGCCATGCACCTCAATCTGATCTCAGCGGCCCGGCTCGACCGAGCCTTCATACCGGCCATGATCGAACGGCGCAGGGGAGTAGTCGTGCACATCAGCTCCATTCAGCGCCGACTGGCGCTGTCCACGTCGGTTCCCTACGCGTGCAGCAAGGCGGCGCTCACGGCGTACAGCAAGGCCCTGGCGACCGACGTGGCCAAGCACAACGTGCGCGTCAACAGCGTCGCTCCCGGGATCGTCGAAACCGAGATGGCCGTCGACTTCGCCCGTGAACTGGCCGATGCGCGAGGCGCCGACCTCGAGTCCGGAAAGCAGGAACTGATGGATCGACACGGAGGAGTTCCTCTGGGCCGCGTCGCAATGCCCGTCGAAGTGGCCGAACTGGTCGCGTTCCTGGTCTCGGATCGTGCTCCGTCGATCATCGGGACCGAACACATTCTGGACGGAGGAACCATCAGGACCCTGTGATATCCGTACCGCTCGACTAGCTATCAGCCATCAAATAACCATGTACGTAAGGAGAAATATTGTGAACTTCGACCTCGAGGGCCGAACAGCATTTGTCACCGGCGCCGCCCGCGGACAAGGACGCCAGCACGCACTCACGCTCGCACAACACGGTGCGAACATCGTTGCCATCGACTTGTGCGACCAGATCGACACCATCCCTTATCCGATGTCGACACCCGAGGATCTGGCAGAAACTGTGCAGCTGGTGGAGTCCACCGGACGAAAGATTATTGCCAAGCAGGGTGATGTACGTGACTTCGAACAGGTCCAGGCGACTGTCGACGAAGCGGTGGCGGCATTCGGGCGAGTCGACATCGTGGTCGCCAATGCGGGGACCAACGGACTCGGCGGCGCCAATGGTGCCGGCCCATTCGACAGCCACGACATCGACCTTCAGCGCTGGCGAGACTGCATCGACACCAACCTTACCGGCGTCTTCAACACCATCAAAGCCGCTGTACCGGTGATGATCTCCGGCGAGCGAGGCGGATCCATCATTGCCACGAGTTCCACGGCGGGAATCAGGGGCTTGCGGTCGATGGCCGACTACGTGGCCGCCAAGCACGGTGTGGTCGGACTCTGCCGCGCCTTCGCCAACGAACTGGCGGAGTACTCGATCCGGGTGAACACCGTGCACCCGACCGGCGTCGCTACGCAGATGGTCGAGAACGCCGAGCTGCCCGCATTCTTGGAGGCCCATCCCAAGGCTGCGGTCAATCTCAACGGCAATCTTCTTCCCGTCGCACTTGTCCAGCCCGATGATGTCAGTAATGCGGTGCTGTATCTGGCTTCTGACGCCTCGCGCTACGTCACCGGTCTGGAAATGACGGTCGACGCCGGATTCACCGCGCGAGCATGACGACCCCGCATGCCGCGTTTGCGGAAAATAGTTCTGCAGACGGTTGACGACGGCGGTGAGCCGCAGTAGATTCAGATCACCACTTCATTATCGAGTTATCTTGGTGTGCAGACTGTTTCGCAACAACTATCGATACAGGCCTTCGAACGCCAACAAGTCCCATCTATAGGAGTAAAGACCGTGACGTTGAATTCCGACCTCGTAGAGCGATTTCAGCTGCCTGCCGTCGCAGCGGTCAGTCCCGCTGCGTATCTCGCACTTGAGGGAGCGTGGCGCGCTGCAGAGTCATCGCTCGACAGCGAGTTGTTCGCGTTGATCGTCCGGCAGGTCGAAGCATTGCTCGACCCCGGGGAATCAACCGGTACGGGTTCGGAGGCCGCCGACGGGTACCTGGCGGCGGCGCGCGCCGTCGTCGAGCAGTTCGTGGACTACGTTCCCGATATCGACGCAGAACTGCTGGCCCCGGTTCTCGACAAGCTCGGCAAGACCGGCCTCCGAAGCTTCATCGAGGCTATTTACACCGTCGACCAGACGACGCGGCTCCGTGTTGCGCACCGCCGTCTCCTGGGTGACGCCGAGTTCACGGCGGACTTCCCGCAGTGGCCGGCAGATCGTAAAGTGCTCACCCCGATTCGGGCAAATAACCTATGGCACGACACGATATTGGCGCCTGGGACGGTGAAGCCCGAAGCCGAGTTGAGCACATTCGTCCGCGAAATCGTCCGGTTGCGGGCCGGGTGGTACCACCACTGCGATCTGTGCAACTCCCTGCGCCTGGTCGAAGATGGGGTTCCCGTTGTCGACGGTGCGACAGACCAACTCGTGATGCAGTCGAACTTCGAGGCTAGTGACCTTTCAGCGGCCACCAAAGCTGCACTGCGATATGCCGACGTGTACATGACTGATCCCGCGAACATCACCGACGCCATCAAGGAGGATCTCTTCGCGCACTTCACGCGGGACCAGGTCGTTCAGCTCACGCTCGAACTTAGCTCTTGGAACTACCAGAAGACGCTGGTGGCACTGCGCATCGACAAAGCAGTACACGAAGGCAAGCTCACCGCGTTCATTCTGAACGACCATGGCACTGTGACACCTGGTGCGCCACTAAGCTGATGGTCTCATGCGTGGATCGCCAGACTGAGGTCTTGACCCGCAGCCTGGCGATTCTCGTAATTGTGGGACGTGCATATACGCGGCCAACGGCTACGTCGGAATCGCCGAACGAGATTTCGCGTGGCGTCCGAGTCGGTGCGCACGCGCGAGCCCGGCGACCAGTCCGGCCAGGCCCGCTTCCGACAACAATGATGTCAGCGGCCATGGAAGCTCACGCTGTTCGACTAGGTCAACCACCTTTGGCTCAGACGTTCACTCCATTGGCTCGGGCGTGAAGGTGACGTCGACAGCGCCTACGGTCATCGTCACCTGACCTTCCATCACCATCACCTGCGCCGAAAACCGTCGGTCAACGGTTTGGGCCAGCTGCTGCACCGGTGCATGCGGTATCTGCACCACCGACAGGTTCTTCCATGCCGACACTTTGGGGCCGACGGTGCGCCACCAGGTGGCCGCGCCGGCGGCGAACGGGAACAGCAGCACCTGATCGGCCTGGCTGGTCGCCTTGCCCAAGGCGCGTTCATCAGGCTGGCCGACGTTGATCCACTCCAGGATGCGGCCCGTATAGTCGGCGAGCCGCAGGTCCGGAACCCCCGGGGTGGAGAGGCCGGCCCCGAACGCCAACTCACCGTCGACGTCGCTGAGCCGGTGTGCGCGCAGCCCAAACGCCAACAACCGCACGACCATCCGCTCATCGGTCTCACTGGGATGACGGGCCACGGTCAGCGTGTGATCGGCGTAGTAACCGTGATCGACATCAGAGACGCCAAGTTCGACTTTGAATACTGTTGCAGAAAGGGCCACGTCATAGTGTCCACCCTGGTGCATTTTCCCGAGCAGTCAGGCCGCTTCGAGTGGTCAGGCCGCCGCGGTACAAGGGCCCAAGATTTCGAGGTGATGGTCGAAACACACGATCAAATCACAGCGCGCAGACGGTGGTGATCGATCGACCGCACGAACGCGAGAGTGGTGGCGCGCTTCGGTGACGACACAGGTAGGTCCGAGCCCCGCGTCGCTGGTCGAGGCTACTGGGTCTGAATGCCGACCACCCTGAGCAGGTCGAGCTTGTCCGCATCAGTGCTGCCCACCGGAGCCGTGTAGACCACGACACGCAAGGTGACCGCCAAGTTTTTCGATGTCGTATCCGTCAAGATCGCATCCACCTAATGGGCAATCGGTCACCCAGACGCATACCTACAGCCAGACCATTCCGGTCACGGTCAGGCCGGGTTACAAGGGAACGCTGATCGTCAGGGCTCCGGTCGTTCGGTACACCGGTGACTTCACCGTCAAGGCAGGCAGCACCACCTGGCATCTGCCCAATGCCGGCCTCGACGTCCCGACGCGGCGCGCGACGCCAAGCCGTGGTCCGCACCGAGTTGCTGCCGACAGCCGTAACACTCTGAACTGGGCCACAACGGCCGCCGCGTATCACGCTGCGCGGCAGCCGCGTTCGGTGCCAGCGCGCCCGACACGGCTCAAAGTCAGCGGCCGTCTGACGGTAGCAGCGAGATGAGGAGTTCGAAGTCTCAGGTCTATCGCGGGACCTTTGGCCGTGACGCGGCTTTCTGCGGCGTACGACCGATGGAGATTTCGCTGGCTGGTTGCCCCAACCACAAGCGCCGGACGAACCCCGCCAGACGTGCCCCGGCCTCCTCGACGGTTCCGTCGTTGACGATCTCCAGATCGATGGCGTGGTCCGGGGCAGGGTCCGGGCGTGCCAGGCGTGCGCGGACGGCGGTGTGGTCTTCGCGCCCACGCTGCGTCAGCCGTGCCCTGCGCACCTCTTCGGACACCGTCACCCGCACGACCGCGAATCGCGGGAACTGTTGCGGCAGATCGGCCAGCACCGTACGGGACACGTTCACCACGGCGACCGCGCCGTCCGCGACCTGTGTCGCGACGTCGACGCCGATCCCGTAGTCGAGGCCGTGCGCTCGCCATGTGAGGGCGAACGCACCGCCGTGGGCGAGTTCGGCGAATTCGGCGATGGTCACGGCGCGATGATCCTCTCCCGGGCCGTAGGGACGCGTGATGATCCGCCGTGGGAACACCACGCTCGGATCCGCCGCGAATCGCTTGCGCGCGACATCGAGCACCGAGTCCTTACCAGCGCCGCTGGGACCGACAACCGCGACGAAAGTCCCCGTCACGCGACCCGCCGGCCTTCGCGCCACACACCACGCACGATCGGCACCTGATCGATCGGTCCGACCCCCACGGCCACGCCGGCCTGGTGCACAGAGACCCGGACCAGGTCCGCGCGACGTCCCGCCGCGATGGTGCCGCGGTCATCGAGTCCGATTGCCCGAGCTGGGTTGGCGGTCACCAGCGCAACAGCTTCCGGCATTGTCAGGGTGCCGCTGTCGACGAGGGAGAACACCGCCTGTAGTGGGCTGGACGCGACGTAGTCGCTGGAGAGGACGTCGAGCAGACCGGCTTCCAGCAGGTCCGCTGCCGCGACATTGCCCGAATGCGAGCCGCCCCGAACTACATTGGGCGCCCCCATCATCACCACCTGCCCGGCTTCCCGGGCCGCCGCCGCGGCCTCCAGCGTGGTGGGGAACTCGGAGATCCGCACCCCGAGCGCTGAAGATTCGGCGACATGGTCGGCCGTGGCATCGTCGTGCGCTGCGAGGGTTAGCCCCAGACCCCGGGCGCATGAGGCCAGTTCGATCCGATTGACCGCTGAATACTGTGCCGACCGGGTGTGCAACTGGGCGACGTGCTCGTCGAAACCCTCTGGGCTGAGCCGGTGCTTCCCCACCATGTAGGTGCGGAACGCCTCAATGTCGGCGTACTGCCGCTGTCCAGGCGTGTGATCCATGAGGGAGACCAGCCGTACGCCTTCGTGGCTGCCCAGCTCGTCGAATATATCGAGAACATCCGGTGTCGCCACCTCGCAGCGGAGGTGGATGAAATGTTCGGCGCGCAGCAGTCCCTCATTCTGAGCGTGCATTACGGCCCCGACCAGAGTGCCTGCGTCCCGACTGATCGTGGTATCGCCCGGGCCGCTGCCGATGCGCAACGCATCCAGCACCGTGGTGACGCCCGATGCCGCCATCTGGGCATCGTGGGCGATCACCGCGGGCACGGGGGCCCAGAACCGTTGTGGGCGAGGCTGATAGTAGGTCTCCACCTGATCGGTGTGTAGTTCGACAACGCCTGGGAGCAGGAAATCGCCGTCGAGATCCTCACCTGCGACATCGGTCGACGTGCCCGCGGACACATCGGCGATGACGCCGCCGACCACACGCACCACGCCGTGCACCACATCGTCCTCCAACACGATGCGCGCATTTCGAAAAATTTTCTCCGAAAAAGCCATCATTTCCTCTCTAACGGGCGGGGGTGGTTGCGGCGGTGCGCAACTGGTGGGTGGCCAGGGGGCGGAACGCGCTGCCCGGCTCGGGTTCGACACACACGGACAACGAGGTGATCGGGATGTCACACCCGGCAAACTCGGCGAAGTGACGGTCGATGGCCCTGTCGACCTCCGGGGCACGGGCAGCCGACAGCCGGTCGGTCAACGTCATGTGGACACGGAACTCGTCCAGCACATACGGATATCCCCACGCTTCCAGTAACTCTCGCTGTCTCAACGACAACCGATCTGGCCGGCGGCGCGCACGGTCCGCATCGTCGAGAGGCGCGCGCAAGTGGTCCACACCGCGGACCACCTCCGCCGCCAGGGCATCCACGTTCTCGGTCGGCCCGGTGGGGACCAGGGCGCGGAATCCACCGATGGTGACCGGTTGCAGGGCCCGCAGCGTGACCTGCCGGTGCGCGGCGGCCAGCTCGGCTACCGCGTCGGTGATCATGCGTTCGCTCACCCCGGCCGCCGCTCGGAACGGCGCCTTCATCGTCGCGTGGAAACCGTAACGGCGGGCATCGACGGTGACGTCCTGGAACTCGGCACGTGCGAACCAGGAATCAGCCGCGGAGCGCAAAGCGGCAGCCGGTTCTGTTGCACCGGAATCGATGCCGGGAATCAGGTACACCGCGTATCTGGTCATGCCACGGCTTCTGCCGAGACGCGCGCCTGATCGGGGGAGAACCGCGTGACATCGATGATCACGTCGGCGACCGCTTCGCGAACGGTGGCATCGTGGAAGATCGCCAGCATCGCGACCCCGCGCGCCAGGTGTTCCCGAATCAGTTCGATGACCACGGCCCGGTTACCGGCATCCAGTGACGCGGTCGGCTCGTCGAGGAGCAGTAGCGGTCGTCCGGCGACGAACCCGCGGGCAATGTTGACCCGCTGCTGCTCCCCTCCGGAAAACGTGGCCGGCGGCAGGTTCCAGAGCCGCCGGGGGATAGCCAGACGCTCCAACAGGTCTGCCGCCCGCTCGTGTGCCTGCTCGTGAGGTAGCCCGTGGTCGAGCAGCGGTTCGGCGACCACGTCGAGTGCCGAGACCCGCGGTACCGCGCGCAGGAACTGGCTGACATAACCCATGGTGTCGCGGCGGGCGGCGATGATCTCGCGCGGTTCGGCGGTGACCAGATCGAGAACCCGTCCGTCGCGGGGCAGCAGTATCTGTCCCCCGTCGGCCGCGTAGCTGCCGTACACCATCTTCAGGATGCTGCTCTTGCCCGCACCCGATTCGCCACCGAGCACCACGCAGGTACCGCGGGGCACATCGACGTCCACTCCGCGCAACACCGGAAGTCGTTGTCCACCTTGCAGGTGCAGTGTGAAGGTCTTGCTGACATCGACAAGTGAGAGTGCCAAGTTGTCGTCCAACATTCTGGTCATCCATTCACCCCTGCAGAATCGAGGAGACGAGTAGTTGTGCGTACGGCGTTTGTGGATCATCGAGCACACGGTCGGTGAGGCCTTGCTCGACGATCCCGCCGTCCTTCATCACGAGCGTGCGATGGGAGATGAGCCGGGCAACGGCGAGATCGTGTGTCACGATCACCACCGCCAACTGCAGATCGGCGACCAGCGACCGAATGAGGTCGAGCAGCCGCGCCTGGACGGAGACGTCCAGCCCGCTGGTCGGTTCGTCCATGAACACCACGCGCGGCCCGAAGACGAGATTGCGGGCGATCTGGACGCGTTGCCGCATACCGCCCGAGAACGTCACGGGTGCGTCATCCATGCGCTCCAAGGGGATCTCGACGCGTTCCAGCCATTGCGCGGCGCGTTCCCGGATCTGGCCGTAGTGCCGCCACCCGTTGGCCATCAGCGGTTCGCCGACATTGCCGCCGGCACTGACATACATGCGCAGCCCGTCGGCGGGATTCTGGTGCACGAACCCCCATTCGGTACGCCACAGCCGGCGTACCTCGCGTTCGCTCAGCGACGAGAGGTCGGTCAGTGTGTCGTCGATGCGGTAGCGCACGCTGCCCTCGTCGGTCGACAGTTGCTGCGCGAGCATCCCCATCAGGGTTGACTTTCCCGAACCGGACTCACCGACGACAGCCAGGACCTCGCCGGGCCACAGGTCGAAACTCACATTCCGGCAACCGAATCGGGCGCCGTACCGGTGACCCGCGTCGGTCACGCTCAACAACGGCAGCTCTGCGTTCATGCGTCCACCCCTTGCTTTTCTGCGGTGATGTCGCGGTCGGCGGCGACACGTTCACAGTGGTCACTGTCCGAGCAGACGAACATGGAGGTGCCTTGATCGTCGAGGATCACCTCGTCCAAATAGACGTTGCGGGATCCGCATATCTCACAGGGTGTCTCAAACAGCTGCGGCTGGAACGGGTGATCTTCGAAGCCGAGGCTCTCCACGTCCGTGTACGGCGGGACAGCGTAGATGCGCTTCTCTCGTCCGGCCCCGAACAGGTGCATCGCCGGGCTCTGGTGCAACTTGGGGTTGTCGAAACTCGGGATCGGCGACGGCGCCATCACATACCGGCCGTTGACGAGAACCGGATAGTCGTAGGTCCGCGTGATGCGCCCATAGCGGGCGATGTCCTCGTAGAGGCGCACGAACATCAGTCCGTACTCTTCGAGGGCGTGCAGTTGGCGGGTCTCTTTCTCGCGCGGTTCCAGCGACCGCAGCGGTTCCGGTTGCGGAACCTGATACACCATGATCTGGCCTTCGCGCAGGTCCGTCTCCGGGATGCGGTGCCGAGTCTGGATTACGGTCGCAGCCTCTGTGTGGGTGGTGGTTTCGACGTCGGAGACCTTCTCGAAGAACTGACGGATCGAGACGGCGTTGGTGGTGTCGTCAGCCCCCTGGTCGATCACCTTGAGGGTGTCGTCGGAACCGATCACCGATGCAGTCACCTGGACGCCGCCGGTACCCCAGCCACGCGGCATCGGGACCTCACGCGAGGCGAAGGGCACCTGGAAGCCGGGAATCGCGAGCGCCTTCAGCAGGGCTCGACGTACCACGCGTTTTGTCTGCTCGTCGAGGTAGCCCTCGTTGTACGCGATTTGGGGCTCGCTCATGGCGCGACCTCCTCTTGGATCCCGGCAGCCGACACTGTGGCCGCCCCGTGACGTTGGTCGAAATCTCGTCGTAGGCCGCGCAGCATCATCAGCTCGGCCTGGAAGTCGACGTAGTGCGGAAGCTTCAGGTGTTCGACGAAACCGGCTGCCTGCACGTTGTCGGCATGGCTGATCACGAATTCCTCGTCCTGGGCCGCGGAGTCGGCCAGCTCACCGAACTCGTCTGTCCGCAGGGCGCGGTCGACCAGCGCCATCGACATCGCCTTACGTTCGGCACGCCCGAAGACGAGCCCGTATCCGCGGGTGAACTGTGGCGGCTGGTCGTGGCCGCCGACGAACTGGTTGACCATCTGGCATTCGGTGAGTTCGATGCGTCCGATGGGGATCGCATGCCCGACCTCGGGTGCTATGAACTCGACTTCGACCTCGCCGACCCGAATCTCGCCGGCGAACGGGTGATTGTTGCCGTACCCACGCTGGGTGGAATATCCCAGTGCGAGAAGAAATCCCTCATCTCCGCGGGACAGCGCCTGCAGCCGTCCAGTCCGTGTCATGGGGAAGAGGGTCGGCTCCCGGGTGAGATCGTCGGGTTCCGGATCCTCCACCTGGCCCGCGGGCCGGTCGGGCTCGATGAGCGCCCCGACGCCGAGTACATCGGTGACCCGCGGCATCGGCTCATGGGCCACGTCATCGGTGGCCACCTGGACCGGGCCGGTGGCCGACTCGTCCGCGAGCAACCGATGCGTGTAGTCGAAGGTGGCACCCAGTTGCTGGCCCCCGGGAATGTCCTTGAACGTTGAGGAGACCCGGCGGTCGGTGGGTAACGCGCCGGTGTTCAGTGCGACCGTTGTACCGAATCGGGGCAATGTCGTGCGATACGAACGCAGCAATGTCACCGCCTCGACCACATCACCCTGGGCCTGTATCAAGGCTCTCGCGGCGAGATCGGTGTCGTACAGCGATCCCTCGGCCATGACTCGTGCCACGAGCACCCCCAGCTGGTCGCGTACCTGCTGGTGGCCCAGCGGCGGCAGGTCCGTCGGCCCTCGTCCGCGGGCGGCGAGGAGTCGGTGGGCATTGGTGATGGCCTTCTCACCGCCTTTGACAGCGACATACATCAGGGATTCTCCGATCCGGTCTCGAGCGATTCCAGGTGGGTGGTGCGTGGCAACGCAAAGACTGAGTCGTGATCGGCGAAGATCAGGTCGATTCCTTGCGGGAACGCCGATGTGCGGTCTGCGCGATACCGCACCAACTCGGCCGGTGCGCCGCGTCCGTCCCAGGTGACGGCGCCGTGTACGCCCGGACCGGTCGCGACCAACGCTGCCCCCACCGGTTCCGCGTCACGGATGTCGATGATCAGCGTGGCCGATGTGTGCGGTGCGATGTCGGTGCCGGGATCCAATTCGTGCAGCGCCGGCACGGTGGCCGGGGAGGACGCCACTGCGAAGGCGGCCTTCGTGACGTCCTCGACCACGGGTGCGCCGGTGTGGAAGCGAATCCATTCCGCCACTGCGGCGTTCGAACGCAGCGGTGCATCCAGCCACAGCGGGGTGTGTTCATCGCACAGGGTGAGCACCACTGCGGCGACGGTGGTGCCGAGCGGTGTCGGCGGTGCCAGGTCAACGGCGACGGGCTGCGGTGTGGTCGGGCGGGACATGGCGCCGAGGATGCTCCGGAATACCTGCTGGGCGTCGGGCCCGGCCGCGCGGAACCCGCTGGCCCGCAGGGAATTCAATGCCGTCGTCATTCGTCGTCCTCGTCGGCACCCGAATTTTCCCGTGCCGCGGTGAAGAATTCGACCACGGTGCTGCGGCCCTGCGCGTAGTGCTCGGCGTCGTGCGCCAACTGCCGGTGCTCCAGTGCAGCGATGACATCGCGCAGCACCGTATCGTGCATCGACGAGTTCAGCATCGCGTCGAATATGGCTGCGAGTTCGGCATGTTCGTGGTCGGTGCCCAGAACGTAGGCGGTCCCGACCGTCTCGGAGCCGGTCTCGCGTACCCGAACGGTAGCTCGGGTCACGGTGGCCTCTCCCAGATTGAAGCGGTCGCCGCCACCCCCGACGCGGCCCTGGACCATCACGAGCCCGGTTTCGGGGGCACGCAGGTGTTCTACTTCGGGCGGGTCCGGCCAGCTCTGCCACAGGTCGGCCAGCTCGGCCCGGCTCGCGCGCGACAGCGCACGGGCCGAGCGTCGTCTGCGCTCCTGCAGTGTTTCTGTGGTGTTCATGCGTTCACCGTCCTCTTCATAGGTACATCGACTCCGTCGGCCCGGTTGACGTCCAGTGAACCGGTAGGCAAACTGCAGGCGACTTGTCGCACAATCGAAGTGGATACCGGGTCACGAGACCACACGCCGGATCCAGGCCGACAGCATCTCCAGGAGGAGAACCAGCGCGAGGATCATCAGCAGGATGAGGGTCACCGTCTGGAACTGCTGAACTCGGCTGGCGTTCAACAGGTAATAGCCGATGCCGCCGGCCCCGACGATGCCGAGCAGCGTCGCCGACCGGATGTTGACGTCGAGCTGATATAGCACGTGGGCCACCAGGGTGGGCAACACCTGCCGTAAGGTCGCCGCGACATGCACCTGCACCCGTGCTGCCCCGGTCGCGTGCAGCGCGTCCTGGACTCGGACGTCGGTCTCCTCGATCGAGTCGGCGATGAGTTTGCCGAGCAGTCCGACCGACCCCAGTCCCAAAGCGACGGCGCCGGGCACCGGACCGAGCCCCATCATGACGATGAGGATGATCGCGAGGATGAGCTCCGGCAGTGCCCGCACCACCACGATGATCAATCGGAAGATGTTGGCGGTAGCGGCATTCGGGGCTACGTTGCGGGCCGCAAGGGAACCTACCGGTAGGGCGATCACCACACCGATCAGCGTTGCGGCGAGACCGATCTGGATCGTCACCATCATGGCGTCCACCAGGACATCCCAGGACCCACCGGCGCTCGGCGGCCAGAACAGGCCCAGCGTCGCGTCGATGTGGGTCAGACCGGTCAGCAACGAGGCCGGGTTGACGTCGGAGCGCAGGACGGCGAGCGCGATGATGACCGCGGTGACTGTGACCGCCAGGGTGCGTCGGATCCGTTCGGCATCCCACGGGGGAGCGGTGCGGATCCGTCCAGAACGCACGTGCTGCGGCTCATGGGTTGCCACGGGCTGGGTGACCCACCCGTCGGCGAGCCGATCCAGCGGTCCGAGGAGTCCCCGACGGCGGTCGGGTGTCCGTCCGAGCAGCGCCGTGCGCGTGGCGGCGGAGATCATCTCGACGACGATGCACAGGGCGAGCATGATCAGGGCCAGGGCCATACCGCGCTGGTAATCCATGGTGTTGAGTGCGTCGGCCATCGCCATGCCGAGACCACCGACTCCGACGTACCCGAGGAGAACCGACCCGCGCAGATTGATGTCGAAGCGGTGCAGCGCGGTGGCGATCAGCTGGGGCAACAGCAATGGCAGGATGCCGGAGACGATCTGTTGACGCCGGCTCGCGCCGGCCGTCCGCAGTGCCTCCATGGGGCCGTGGTCGAGATCCTCGATGGCGTCGGCGTACAACTTGCCCACCATGCCGATCGAATGCAGTCCCATGGCCAGGATGCCGGGCAGCGCGCCGAGTCCGAACACACGAAAGAAGAAGAGTGCCATCACAAGATCGGGGATGGCGCGCATCACCATGATGACCGACCGCGAAGCGCTTCGGCTCCACCGGTGCGATGCGGTGATCGACGCGGCGGCCAGCGCGAGGGGCAAACCCAGGACGACGGACAACACCGTGGCGACCGTGACGATCGAAAGGGTCTGCGCCATAAGCGATATCGTCTCGACCGCCGGAGGGAAGTCCAGCGGCACCATGCGTGCGACGAACGCTGCCGCGTTCTGCGCCCCGGTGACGAGCGCGGTGACATCTATGCCGAGATCGACGACGGAGCAGATGGCTGCCGCCAGCAGTGCGATGAGCGCGGCGACCGCTGCCATCATCGACGGACGGCGTGACGGGCGTGCCGGCCATTGGGTGGTCCTCGGTTCGGTCGCCTCGCGAAGTTCGGGCGACATCGGGTCAGGCCCCGCTGCCGGGCGCGGTGAGCGCGGGCTGCGCGGTGTTGTGGTAGATCTGGAAGACCTCGGAACGGTCCAGACCGCTCATCGGCCGATCGAGCACGATACGTCCGGACGCGAGGCCGGTGATGCGATCGCCGAACTCCATGGCGATATCGACCTGGTGGAGACTGCATACGACGGTCAGGCCGAGTTCGCGTGAGATATCGCGCAGCAGCTCCATCACGCTGGTCGACGAGACCGGATCCAGGGATGCGACGGGCTCGTCAGCCAGCAGCAGCGCGGGCTCCTGGATCAGTGCGCGGGCGATTGCGACACGTTGCTGCTGACCACCGGAGAGCGTATCGGCGCGTTGGAAGGCCTTGTCGGCCAAACCCACCCGGGCGAGATGCGCCATTGCTGCCTCCTTGGTGGCGCGGGGGTAGCTGAACAATCCGAGACGCGGACCGCGTAGCGTGCCCAGCCGGCCGGTGCACACGTTCTCCAGCACCGACATCGAGCCCACCAGGTGAAAGTGCTGGAAGATCATGCCGACTCGCGACCGCAGCCGACGCAGCTTCCTCGCGTTCGCCGTATGCACCGGGACGCCGAGGGTATGTACTTGACCACGGGTGGGCAGCTGTAATCCGTTGATGCTGCGCAGCAGCGTGGACTTGCCGGAGCCGGACAGGCCCAACAGGACATTGATCTTGCCCGGGACGAAGGCGACCGTGACATCGTTGAGTGCGGTCACCTGTCCGAAGGTCCGGGTCACCCCCAGCAACTGCACACCTTGATCGCGTCGGTCGTGGGGTACCGGCACCGGCAGGGCGGTTTCGGCTCGCGGGATCGTCATGGCGTCCGCCGTCTCAGTCCTTTCTCCATCTCGCACTTCAGACCACGCATGACTTCGACTTCGTGATGTCGCACACCTGTCGGATGCCGTCGTAGGTCGAGTCCTCCGCTGGGATGTAGCCATACTCCACGTCCTCGGGAAGTTGGCAGTCCGCTTCGGTGGCGCAGAGGCCGAGCTCGACCAGAGCGGGGCGGTTGATGTCCTGCTGGAAGACCTGAGCGATCCCGTCCTGCAGCTCTTTCGGCAGTTTCGTGCTCACCACGATCGGCGACTTGGGGATATCCTCCGACTCCCAGATCACTTGGAGCGCACCGGCCTCGAGCTGGCCTGAATCGGGGAGCTGCTCATCGATCATCGTGTCGTAGGCGAACCCGGCATCGCAGGTCCCGTTGAGGACCGACAGGGCTGATGCATCATGCCCGCCCGCGAAGACAGGCGTGACACCGGTCTCGGGATCGATCCCCACCTCGAGCAGCCCAGCGGACGGAAACAGGTAGCCGGATGTGGACGTCGGATCGACGAAACATACTGTCTTGCCGGCCATATCGCTCAATGATTTGATTCCGCTGTCCGGCTTGGTGATCGCATATGACTGGTAGCTCGGTGACTCGTCTGGGGAGTCGGCCGGCACGCCCACGAGTGCGACACCGGCGCCGCTGTCTGCGGCAACCGCGTAGGAGAACGGCCCGAGCGCCGCGATGTCGACCTGTCCGGCACGCAGCGCTTCGATCACGGCGGCGTAGCTGGTCGCCTGCTGCGTCTCGATCTTCACTCCGAGCCGCTTCTCCAGTGCGGCAACGATCATCTTCGTCTTCTCGGTGAGTCCAGATGCGTTTTCCTGCGGGATCGAGGCGAATGTGAGGGTGTCGGGGGAAGCGGAGTCGCCGCCGCCGGAGTCGGAGCTCGAACATCCGGACAGGACCAGCAATCCCACCGCCGCGGTCGCGATCAGCGCGGAACGCGAGGAATGACAAATAAGCATGGATTTCCATCCTGACGTGAGAGTAAGGAGCCGTCGTGGACGCGACGTGTTATCGGTACACCGTCACGGCGCGATCTGGCCCCGGACCGACATCGCTACGAATCTCCGCGAGAACTGCCGTGAACACTTGCCGAAGTTGAGCAACAAGTTGGTGGTCGCAGGTCATGCTCATATTTCACCGAGATGCAAACACGGTCTTGGCGCATCCATCCCCGGCTGACCATCAACGGCTCACCGTCATTCGAGTTCTTGGTGAACGTATCGATCCGCCATGCCGGCACCGGTTCGCTGATGGCCAGCTGGGTGACCATCGGCGCGGGTGTCAGGTCGGGGACTACGCGAGTCCAGCTCCGGACCGGGTCGGCGCCGGCGGCGCGGAACAGCTCAGTCAGTGACTCATACGCCCGTAGACCTACCTCCACCTCGGGCAGCACCCGCGGCGACACCCACTCGTTGAGGTAGCCCACCAGCTCATCCCCCAGGTAACACAACCGGATCAGTCGAAGGCTGGTGTCACCCACCGCCGGTCCGAGACAGGCCGCCACATCCGCCGGGACGGGTTGCACGGAGGCGTCCAGGACAAACGTGCGGATGACGCCACCGGCCAGTGCAAAGGTCTCGTGCAGCGACGGCGCAATACCCGAGGACAGCATGTAATCGAGCCGACTGTTGACAAAGGTGCCGGCACCCTGGACCCGTCGCACCAGGAATCGGCCCTCGAGTTGGGCGAGTGCCTTGCGCACGATGTGTCGTTTGACGCCGAATTGGCGCATCAGGGCGGGTTCGCTCGGAAGTTTCGCGTCCGCCTCGAGCCGCAGGACCTCGGCCTCCATCGCCTCGACAATCGCCCGCGTACCGTCGTCCATGCGGCGAAAGCTAGGTAACTCCGATGAACACCGTGTCGATCGTTAACGGACTTCGGGTTAATGGTAGGTGGACAGGTTGCCGAAGTTGCAAACCAAGTTCCCGAACATGTTGGTAGGGAACGGTATTCGAGAAGAAACACTTCGCGCAATCCGGCGATCGGCAATGGCGGTCCGTGGCGGGCGGTCCCTTCAGGCACAACCGCCGGTGAGCCGATCCAGACGCGTCGCGACCGAAGTGTCGTACGCCGCCCTCGTCGACGGCCTGTACAGCGAACTCGCCGACTGGATCCGAGGATGCGCGAAGGACCTCACAGACGGCGTGGCCCGCCGTATCGCAGTCGTCGGGGTCAACGCACGGCTCGGCAAGAGGGCGACCCGGTTCGTCTTCCACGTCCCACAGGCCGACACCCCCGACGAAGAGTACGTCGCAGACTGGACCGCGATGATCGCCGACGAGTCGAGTCCATCCGCTGACTTACACTCCGCTTGGCCGCTTGGCTGTCTGCACAGCCGGGCACGCCCCCCGGGCCCCGGCCGGCCGGCATCGAAGACCGCCGCTGGGATCGGCGTGTGAGTGGATCTCTATTTTGCCGCGGATCATCAGGCTCGAAGCCAGAGTGGCCATGAACGGGTTGACCCGGCGTTTGTCAATGGGCCAGGAAAATATTGCGAGAGCCGCCGAACGGCCAGCTGCCTCTCAGGGATGCTCCAGTATCGGTGGGGTATGGCCCTCATCGAGGGACCAAGCCCCAAACCCAGCCTCTACCGACGCTGCCCAGGTCGAGCGCCGGGGTTTGTGCATGGTCCGTGGGTGGGCCTCGACTGCGGTTGACTGCCGGGATCAACGAAGCGCGGGCCCGTCGGGGCCCACCGCATGTCCTGTGCAGGCCAGCCCCAGGGCATTAACTTTTCTTATCGGCGGACGCGGCGTTATCTCGTTGTGCGGCAACCTCGATCAGTCGCTGCGATAGCGCCTCGGTGACCAGCGTCCACGCATCCGAGCCCAGCACGAGGCGCCGCGGTGGGGTGGGGTTATCGGCAGCGCGGAGAATCCCGCTGACCACACGCTTCGGGTCGTCGATCGCCTCATCGGACGTCGCGGGCGGGGTGTCGGCGGGGCCGCCGCGGTACGGCGCGCTGAGTGGCACCCGAGTGGCGGCATCGAAGAAACCGGTGTCGACTACGCCCGGTTCGATCAACGTGGTGTGGATGCCGAACGGTTCGATCTCGACGGCAAGGGAATCGTAGAAGCCTTCGATACCCCACTTGGTGACGTGATACAGCGAGAACGCGGGGAAGGTGATGTGGCCGCCCATGCTCGACATCTGCATCAGATGGCCGCCGCCCTGGGCGCGCAGATGGGGATCACCGCCCGCGCAAGTTGAATGGAGGCAGTCAAGTTGGTCGCGATCATGTCATCGACGTGGTGATCGCTGAGGTCCTCCGCGGCGCCAAATACGCCGTAGCCGGCATTGGACACAACGACGTCGATGCGGCCGAGGGCGTCGAACGCATCGGCGACCACCCGGCGCAGCCCGGCAGTATCGGTGACATCAAGTGCGCGCCTCCATAACCGCTCGCCGAACCGCGCTGCCAAGTCATCGAGTTGCTCGGGACGACGCATGGTCGCCGCCACTGAATCACCGCGCTGCAATGCCTCTTCGGCGAGTTCGCGCCCCATGCCCCGGGATGCGCCGGTGATGAACCATGTCTTGGTCATGGTGATCCTCTCTCTGGTTGCCCACTGTCTAACCGAATTGCCACGCCGTCCAATCCATTCTCGATATGACAGTTTTGAAGGCTAGCCATGCGCTGCGCGTATACCTAGGCTGTGCTGATGTCCGAAGTGACCCTCGAGGGGCTGCGAGTCTGCCGCGAGATCGCTCTGTTGGGCTCGTTCAGCGCCGCAGGACGTTCGCTGGGCTACTCGCAGCCGTCGATCTCCCGCCAGGTTGCAGCGCTAGAGGACGCCGTCGGGTGCGAGCTGTTTGTTCGTGAGGTTCGCGGCGTGACGGTGACGGCTTCAGGCGCCCTGATGGTCGAACATGCCAACCGGATCCTGGCCGGCGTGACAGCCTTGCGCCACGATCTGCAAGCTCTCGATGACGGGCTCGCCGGTCGGGTGGCCGTCGGCGCGTTTCCCGCCGCGATGTCGGTGTTGGTGCCGCGGGCGGTCGCACGTCTGGGTGCCGACCACCCCGGGCTGCTGATCACGCTGACCGAGGCGTCGACCCCCGCCCTGCTGCGTGAACTACGTGATGGGCGTTTACAAGTCGCGGTGATCGGCGTGGGAAGCGAACTGCCCGAGTATGACCTCGCCGGGTTGGCCACCCAGCAGGTGCGGACCGGCGACCTGTGTATCGCGGTGGCCGATGTGCACAGGCTGGCGCAGTCAGGTCGAGTTTCGGTGCGCGAGTTGACCGACGAACCGTGGATCGCCGGAACCGGGTCGCCCGGCGACCCGCAGTTCGCGGCGTGGCCTACGCTGCCCGATGCGAACATCCGGTTCCGAGTTCGCAGCTGGCCCGCGCGGCTGGGTCTGGTAGCGGCGGGCCTGGGCATCTGCCTGCTGCCCGCGATCACGGCGCGATCCGTGCCCGACGGGGTGGCCGTGCTCGGTGTCGATGACCCGCTGTGGCTGGGGCGTCGCACACTGGCGGTGACCAAGCCAGGCCCCTCGGAGCCGATCGCGGCTGTGCTGGCCGCGTTGCACAATGCCGCTGACGAGGTCTGACTCAAAGCCGGCTAGTGGTCCGTCTGCGATCTGAGCTGGTTTAGGGAAGGGAGAGTAGTCCGCAAGCGCGGCAGGAACAGTCCTATCGGCGATGCCATGGGACGCCGAGAGGGCCCGGCGAAGAGGGACGCCTCAGAGTTCGCGAAGTCGACGCGGCCGAGGGACTGTCTCCTGCGAGCTGAACGACGCCTCGGTCAGATGAGCTGTGCGGACCTACGCACAACCCGCTACTGCAGGGGCGCGTAGATTCTTTGAGGATCAATCCGAGCACCTAACGCAGCATTCGACGAAGGCCATCATGTCCGAGGATCAGAACACCGACGTTCCACCGAATCACCTCTCCATCGATCCGCGCAGCGCCTTCTATAGCGAAGAGGTGCTCCGCCGCGACGTGGGTATTCGCTTTAATGGCGTCGAGAAAACCAATGTTCACGAATACAACGTGGCCGAGGGTTGGGTGCGTGTGGAAGTCTCTACCGCGAAGGACCGCCGCGGAAATCCTATGGTCGTCAAGCTCAGTGGCACGGTTGAACCTTATTTCCGCTGAGGACAAATAGCGGACGCCCCTGGATCTCTGACGCGGCTGTCAAGCGCGCCCCGGCGGTCACCCAAGTATGGGGCGACATCAAGAACCGGATCGCGGCCATCGCCGCGGGGCTCCCGGACCACTGGAAATTAACTCACCCAGCCGGCGATGCCGTGGCGATGCGACCCGCCGACTGATCGATCGCAGGCTCATGTCAGGTTTCCTTTCGTTGCGAGCGGTTCGTCGATTTCACTGCTCGGCCGGCGGGAGGCCGACGCTGGCGAAGTACCGGCGGGTGCGGGTGGCAATGGCCTTGGCATTGCCGGGCTGTGCCGGGTACATGTCCTGCTCGATGATCAGACGCAGGTCGCGGTTGACGAGCATTACGCGATAGGCAGACGGAAAGCTGGTGTCCATCGGGGTGTTCGAGACGATGCAGCGCACGAAGTGCTGGACCTCGGCGACGAAGGCCTCGGCGTAGCCGGTGTTGGCTGGGTGGTGGCGGTGCGAGCACTTGGGTCGACCGCTGGGTGCTTCCGCACGGCAGCGGGCAATTTCAACCGGTCGCTCGACGGCGACATCGCTGGCAACGGGCCTGTCCGGGTGCGTGGAGTGTTGGCCCCGCTGACCGTCTGGCGCGTGCGCGGCGTGGTGGGCCCATTCGGACACCACGGAGATCGTCGATCTTCTCGGCCACCGGCAGGACGACGCCTGCCGTTCTCGAGAACGTGACACCCCTTGGTGCGTCTGCTGGAGGTGGCGACCGGGTGACCGGCTGCCCTCTGGTCCGGCGGCGTACCTTAGGGACATGTCTCGAGCTAGACCCGGTTGGCCGGCCACTACGGTCGGGTCGGAATCGACGCGCGAGACCATCCTGATCACCGCCTCCCAGGTGTTCATCGCCCAAGGCTACGAGCAAGCGAGCATGGACGAGATCGCGCTGAAGTCCGGTGTGGCGCGACGAACGTTGTACAACCACTTCGCCAGCAAGAAGGCCCTCTTCGACGCAACGATGGTCCGGTTGTGGGAACACATGCCTCTGGCCGACATCGTCGACGTAAGCGTCGAGTCCCGCCCGCCCGCGGAAGTTCTCTACGAGACCGGCCGGGCCATCGCAGATTTTTGGGCGCCCCCGGAGGCCGTAGCGTTCCTACGATTGGTGATCTGGGAGAGCGCGCGGTTCCCCGAGTTGACCGACAGTTTCATGAACATTGGTCGAGAGCCGGCTCGGGGCGCCGTCAAGCGCTACGTGCGTCTGCTCAGCAAGACACCCGATTTCGACATCAACGACCCCGACCTCGCGGCGTCGCAGTTCATCGACGTCATCTTGGGCGAGATCCTGCTAGATCGGCTGGTCGCTAGCCGTCACCCCGCCCTGAGTAAACGTCGTTGCGATTACGTCGTGAGAGAAGCCGTGGCGTTGTTTCTATCCCGTTATCGCGTGCAGACGAGTTGAAGCACGTCAGATGGTGCCGACCACTGTCGGACCCTCGAAGGACGTCATGTGTTCACGGTGGCCACCGCCCCGCACCCTCTGGTCGACAGACGGCCTCGGAGATGCCCATCCTGGGGTAATCCTGCAAGCTGATCTCCCGCAACAATCGCTCACACAGAGTTGTTGTGGCGCAATCGAAAACAGTGTTCGGCTGTGACCGATACGGCATCGTTCTGAATCGAGGCCAAGCGCCGTTCTCATTCGCTTGTCCACGTCGCCGTCCCGCTTCGTGTCCGACGGTCAATATGACTTTCTGATACGGTACTGAACGTGTCGTATCGTAACAAGGCGGATGCAGTGCCGCCGCTCGGCCCTCGGGGCGGACGGCCGCGGGATGAGCGTCGAGAAGCCGAAATCCTCGAGGTGGTGAACACCTTGATGTCGGAATGCGGCTACGACGGCATCACGTTCGAAGAGGTCGCACGGCGCGCGGGTGCTTCGAAAGCGACGCTCTACAGGCGGTGGAAATCCAAGCGCGAGATGGTGATTGCTGCATTGAAAGCAGGTCCCGCGCGCCGGGACGGGCAGGAAGGGATCGATACCGGCAGTCTCCGGGGTGATCTCCTCGAACTCTGCCACCGGCTGGTGCAGTCGATGCGCTCTTCGGACAGTCGGGCGGCGTTGTTCCTGCTTCAAGCTGGTCTCGAAGACCCGGAGTTGTGCGAGGAGATCGAACGATCCGTCGGCCCGACGGGCGCTCGGCTCCCCAGGACCGTCATCGAGGCCGCCGTCCGCCGCGGCGAGCTTCCCGAGGGCGTCGACCCGTTTCCCTTCGAGGAAGTGACTGGTGCCGCGATCTTGCTTCGACGACTGAATGCGCTGGAGATCGACGACCGCTATCTCGAAGCGCTCGTGGACTCGGTGCTGATTCCCTCCCTGCAGGCCACCGCGGCCATGAAACACGAACTGCCCGCGGGGATCTTCTCCGGCCACCCCGCACCTCAGACACCCCCTGATTCCACCCCGTGAAAGAAGGCATCACCCCATGAACGCACCGACCATCGACGGATTCCGATACCTGACCCTGCCCGGCGACCAAGGCGTCGACCTGAACGTCGCCGTCGCCGGCGACGGGCCAGCGCTGGTCCTACTGCACGGGTTCCCGCAGACCCACTACATGTGGCGGGACGTCGCGCGGGAACTCGTTGCTCGACACACGGTCATCGCTCCCGACCTACGCGGATACGGGGAGAGCGGCAAGCCGAGGGAACAGGATCCCGAGACGTATTCCAAGCGGACCATGGCTCGCGACATCGTGGCCGTGGTCGAGGCGTTGGGACACGAGCGCTTTGGGCTCGTCGGCCACGACCGGGGTGCTCTCGTCGGCGTCCGCGCCGGACTCGACCATCCGGACGCCGTGCAGTACCTCGGGGTCCTCGACGTGCTCCCCACCCTGGATACCTGGGACGTACTGCACGGCGTGGATGCCAAGGTGGCCTGGCACCTGTACCTCATGGCACAACCCGCGGGACTCCCGGAGAAGATGATCAGCGCAGTCGGGGCCGAGTTCTTCGGCTCGTTCTTGGATGGTTGGGATCCCGATGGCTCCACCTTCACGCCAGAAGTGCGGCAGCATTACGTCGACAGCTCCGTGAATGCCGTGGACTCCATCGTCGCCGACTACCGGGCCACCGCCGGCATCGATCTCGAGATGGACCGAGAAGACCGCGCCGCAGGTAGGCAGCTGACCATGCCGGTGGGCGTGATCTCCCAGGACTGGGGCTCTCAACTCGGGTTCGATGCCGCCGCGCTGTGGGGTGCATGGGCCCCTGACCTGACGTACGAGCCCATCCAGGCGGGCCACTTCATGGCCGAAGAGAATCCAGCCGCGATCGCGGACTTCATCGAGCGCCTGGCCAAACGCTCCGCCTCCTGACGTCCCGCCGAGGTGGGTGACGGCGTAATGCATTGAGCCATCACCCCTTGCGGCCACGACAGGGCGGTCGGGGAGTGGTGAGTTGGGCCCGCACTGCGGCGGGCAGACGTTCGTGAAACCGGGCAACGGCGCGGGCTCGCTGCATCCAGTCGGAGCGTGCGATCAAACGCGAAGTGCGCGGACGGAACGGCCAATAGCAGGACGGGCGTGAGGATGCCCGGCGGCGAGGAAGGGGCCATCGTGACGGCGCCATCTCTTGCGCACCTTCTGCACTGCACTGTACAGTGCAGTGCAGGCGCTCGATCGTTACGGCAGATGGACCGGGCGGCGCCGGCATCGCGGTGCTGGTGCGCAGCGGCAGAAAGTCCGGTCGAGGCGCAAGGCCTCGAAACCCGGAGGTGGACCTCACTTTTCTGAGAGCCGCCTCTATGAGAAGGAGAACGTCGTGAAAATGGGCTTCAAGGATGACTCGTTCGCGTTCGAGTTGGTGCGAAACCTCGGTTTCATCTACTACGGGGGCGGCGACCTCGGTGACATGATGGCCACCGCCGAGCAGATCACCGAGGGTGACTTCGAAAGCTGGTACGCCAACTGGCATGCCCGCGGCGAACGGGTCGTCACCCGCGCCCACGACTACCTGGCTGCTGGCCACGAGGTCAGCGCCCGGGAGAGTTTTCTGCGGGCTTCCACCTACTTCCGAATGGCGGAGTTCTACCTTCACGGAAACCTCAGCGACCCACGCATCCTGCTGGACTCCCGCGCGTCACAGGAGGCATACGCCAAGGCCGCAGAACTGACCGGACCAACGTGGGAACCCGTGGAAATCCCCTACGAGGGAACGACATTGCCCGGCTACTTCTACAAGGTCGACGACTCCGACGAACCGCGACCCACCCTCATCTTTCACGGCGGATACGACTCCAGCATCGAAGAGCTCTTCTATTTCGGTGGCGCGCCGGCCATCAGGCGGGGCTACAACTGCCTGACCTTCGATGGCCCCGGTCAAGGTGCGCCCCTTCGTGAGCAGAAGCTGGTCTTTCGCCATGACTGGGAGAATGTCGTCACCCCGGTCGTGGACTATGCCCTGACCCGCAAAGATGTCGACGGGGATCGTCTGGCGCTCAAGGGCATGAGTCTGGGTGGATACCTCGCGGCACGCGCCGCGGCCTTCGAACCGAGGTTCAAGGCGGCGATCTTCTACGACGGGGTTTACAGCCTCTACGACAGCCTGCGCAGCGTCCTGTCGTCGGACGCCCTGGATGCCTTCGACGCTGAAGATGCGCCGCACTTCAACGACATCGCGGGCAAGGAGATTCAAAACAACACCCAGCTGCGGTGGGCGTTGGAGCAGGGGGTGTTCAGCTTCGGCTCGAGCTCCTTCTACGACTTCGTCGTTTCCACTCAGAAGATGACGTTGGACGGCGGTGTCGCAGAACGCATCATGTGTCCGTCTCTGGTGATGGAGGCCGACGGGGACCAGTTCTTCCGCGGGCAGCCACAACGCGTGTTCGATGCGCTGCAGTCGCCTAGGACATTCGCTCGATTCACCGCCGAGGACGGTGCCGAGAACCATTGCCAGTCGGGCGCATTGGCCTTCAAGGACGAAGTGGTGTTCAACTGGCTCGACGACACACTACAGGGCAACCAATAGAGCCCGCTTACGCGTCACCTATACGTCAAACCCCTTGAACGCCAGCATATTGCGAGGAAACACATGACCGAACCAGATTCGACGCTCGGCGGACGCCTGCCCTTGATCGACCCACGGACGTTGACCGGCGATCGACGAGACCTCTATGAGACGATGCGCTCGACCTTGATTCCTTGGGCTGAATCGAACGGCTTCCGGGGAATGACCGACGACGGGAAGCTCATCGGCCCGTTCAATCCCTACCTGTACAGCACGGGCATCACACCCGGGTTCCTGGCCTGGATGCAGGCCGACTCGGCCCACACCACGCTGGACAAGCAGACCCATGAAGTGGTGATCCTCACCGTGGGAGCGGTGTGGCAAGCGCCCTACGAGCTGTATGCCCATTCCGCGGTCGCGCGGCACGTCGGACTCCCCGAAGCTGCCATCGAGGGACTATGCCGCGGTGAGACCCCCACCGAGCTGACCCCAGGGCAGCTACTGGCGCACAAATTCGCTCGACAACTCACCCGCGAATACAAGGTCGACGAGCAGCTCTACCGCGAAGCCGAAGACCACTTCGGCTCCGCCACGCTGGTCGACCTGGTCTACCTCGTCGGCTTGTACCTCCTGACCTGTGCGCTACTGAACGCCTTCGAAATTCCGAAACCCCGCTCGACGTAACCACAGCCGCGCGCCCTGTCGGCCCGAATCGACATCCGCCGAGCCCTTGAAGGGGAGTTACATGGCACCCAAGATCGTCATCGAGCACACCACCTTCGGGATGATGGGGCCGCTGGTGCACACATCGACGACGTCGATGTCCATCCACTGTGTCATCTTCCACATCGGTGACCGCGTGATCCTGCTCGACACGGGTTTCGGCACCCAAGAGATGCAGGACCCGCAACGTCTCCTCGGGGAGGATGCGCTTTTCAGGTTGGGCATCCTCATCGACCCACGCCTGACTGCCTTGCACCGGCTGCAATCCCGCGGCATCGAAGTTGATCAGGTGACCGATATCGTCCTCACCCACCTCGACAACGACCACGTGGGTGGTTTGCACGACTTTCCCAACGCGCTCGTTCATGTCGCCGCGGAGGAACTGCACGCCTACGACGGCACGCAGCAGCGCGGGCCGTACAAGCCGTACCAGGTGTCGCACGAAACGCGATTCCAGACCTACGGACCGACCGACGAACGATGGTTCGGCCTGCCTGCGCGCAGCATCGATCTGCCCGGCGTCCTCGACGCGAAGTTCATCCCGCTACCGGGTCACACAGTGGGGCATTGTGGTGTCGCGTACCGGGAGAACGGCACGTGGTCCTTGCACTGCGGCGACGCCTATTTCGATCACAAGATGAACTTCCTCGCCCAACCACCGGGGCTCCCGCTGGAAGTGGCCTTTCAGACCGACTTCGGCAACCGGGTTGCGACTCTGGCGAAGCTACGCGAGTTACGGCTGGCCCACGCTGAGGAGATCCAGATGTTCTGTGCGCATGACCAGAGCGAGTTCCTCAGCTGGACCACCGACCGCGGCCAGCCCGATCTCTTGACTCAGTATCGGGACTGACGGTCACCATGTGCTGGTTCAGACCGCGCTCGCATTGCGAATTGAACATGGTCCTTTCCGGCACGCCTGGGAGCCGGTGGCGACGACGAGTGCCTGCCCGGGCAGGCGCCTGCCCTCTGTGAATCTCTACCGGTGCTCGGAAGCGTAGGGGGAATCGACGTGATTTCCAGAGTGCACCGCGCCGTCGGCCGAGACGCCGAGAGGCGCAGGATCAAGCAGGTCATCGACGGGGCACAACATGGCACCGCTGGAGTGTTGGTGGTGCAGGGCGAGGCGGGAATCGGCAAGACCACGCTCCTGAACGACGCGGCGGTAGCGGCGGCGGATTTCGCGCTTCTGCGTGTGCAGGGAGCTGAATTCGAGGCAGGGATGCCGTATTCGGTGTTGCATCAACTATGTTCGCCACGGCTGGCGTTGTTACCCACGCTGCCGGATCCGCGCCGGCGGGCGCTGGAGGTCGCCTTCGGTCTGCGGGCGGGTCCGGCACCGGATCGATTCCTGCTAGGGCTCGGCTTGGCGGATTTGCTGTCGGCTGTTGCTCCGACACTGTGTCTGGTCGACGATGCGCAGTGGATCGATCTGGAGAGTTCCGAAGCGCTGGCCGTGGCCGCGCGCCACTTGTCAACGGAGGCAGTGGCGGTACTGGTGGCCGTGAGGGCCGAGTCCCCCAATTGCGTGCCGTTTCGCGGTCTGCCCGTATTGCGCCTGGGCAAGCTGTCGAACGCGGACTCCTGGCTGGTGCTGTCGGCGTCCTTACCCGCCCCGTTGGACATCCAGGTACGGGATCAGATCCTCGCCGAATCCGATGGGAATCCGCTGGCGCTAACGGAACTGAGCCAGGTGGCCGGCCCGACGGGAATGGCGGGCGGGTTTGGGCTACCGGCGACGGTCTCGGCACCCGAGCGTGTCGAGCACCTCTATCGCGACCGCTTGGCGACCCTGCCCGAGTCTTCGCGGACGATCGTCCTCATTGCCGCGGCTGATCCCACCGGTGATCCCGCGTTGCAATGGCGGGCGGCCGCGGCGATTGGTTTGGATTGGTCAGCGAACCTGCCAGCGGTCGATTCCGGTCTGATTGACATCGGTACGCGGGTGCGCTTCCGTCATCCGCTGGTGCGCTCTGCGGTGTACCAGTCCGCCGAACCGGCCGAGCGCCGGCTCGCGCACGCTGCCTTGGCCCAAGCCACCGACGAGAGCGCCGAACCGGACCGCTTCGTCTGGCACCGGGCTCGGTCCGTGGTTCCGCCCGACGAGGTCGTATCGGCAGACTTGGAGCGTGCTGCTGAACGGGCCCGGGCAAGAGGCGGCGCCGCGGCCGCAGCCGCGTTTCTCGAGCGTGCGGTGGCAATGACAGCCGACTGCCGGCGACGCTACGAGCTGGCGTTGCAGGCGACCACCGCCAGGCACGCGGCCGGCGATCTGTCCGGCGCATTGGCATTGCTTGCCTCAGCTGAATTGAACGCCACCAACGACACCGAGCGTGCCTGGACGGCAATGAAGCGCGCCGAAGTCGGCTTCGACCACCGGCATGACATCGAGCACGCGAGAATGCTCTGGGCTGCAGCCGAAGAGCTTGGACGGCATGATGCCAAGGCAGCTTCAGCGGCCTACTTGCAGGCGCTGGTCGCGTTGTGTCTGAGCGAGGGGCTGGATGGCTACCAGCTGGGGTGCGAAGTCGCCCAAGCCGTTCACAGCGGGCAGAACACGCGGGGTGGGCGCCTCGGCATCGCCGATTCGGTGCTGCAGGCACTCACGACCGCAATGAAATCGGGTCGGGCGCAGGCGGTCCCAGTAGCGCGCACAGCGGTAGCCATGATTCGGGACTCCGACGACCAGGGCGGTTACAACCTGGTCTGGGCGTGGATAGTCTGTTGCTTGTCGTGGGACGACGATTCGTGGCTCACCATCGTTGACCGCCACGTGGCGGCGCTGCGCGCCGCCGGACGGCTCGCCGAGATGAATGACGCCCTGAACTACCGTGCGATGGCCCACCTACATACCGGTGAGTTGGACCAGGCACAGACTCTGCTCGACGAAGCGGAAGCGCTCCGCGCGGTTACCGGGGCAGCCGACCGCCACTACGTCGAACTGGCGCTTGCCGCCTGGCGGGGCGATCTCAAGGTGGTGGACAGGCTGTGCAACGAACACCTGAAAGTGGCAGCCGACCACCGCGAGGCGCGTGCGGTAGCCAGTGCGACCTACGCGAGTGTGATGGGGTACAACAGCACCGGCCGCTACGACTTGGCACTCGAAGCCGCCGAGGTGTACCTCGGCCACGACATGCTGTGCTTCCACGTTTACATACCGCAGGAACTTCTCGAAGCGGCAGCGCACACGGGGCGCCTCGATCTCGCGAATCGTCTGCTGGGCCAAATCGCCGAACACGCTGTGGCCGCGGGCACGTCGTGGTCCTTGGGAATCGAACGCCGTTGTCGCGCCCTGATCACCAACGCTTCCGGAGCCGAGGAATTGTTCGTGGAATCCGCGAAGTACCTCACCGCTAGCCGCGCGCCGCTACAGCTGGCACGCACTGAACTGCTTTTCGGTGAGTGGCTACGGCGCCGTCAGCGTCGTTCCGAAGCGCGGCCGCACCTGCGGGACGCGTTCACCGTGTTCTCCGAAGCTGGAGCCGAGCAGTTCGCAGTCCGCGCCGCCCGCGAACTGCGCGCCAGTGGCGAGGTCCCCCGGAGAGCGGCATCAGGCATCGGCAATCTGACGGCACAGGAACTCGCGATTGCGCGATCGGTCGCCGCGGGGGCGACGTCGAAGGAAGTCGCCGCCGAGCTCGTACTCAGTCCCCGGACGGTGGATGCCCACCTGCGCCACATCTTTGGCAAACTCGGGGTCACATCGCGACGACAGATCCGCGGTGCCATGGCGCACCTGACCGGTAGTGGCGACAACTGACCCCGGGTAGATCGGCGATCCCGGCGTCGGTTCCAGGACGCGCCTGCCCGGGGTGCCATTCACCGCCCGCCCGGTGCTTGCTCCGCGCTCGGTACCGGAACGGGGTTGACCACGTCAGCGGACACCACGACACCAGCAATGCCGCCCGCGGGGGCAGGTGCCGAGCCCGACGCCGTCGGGTTCAACGTGTCCGCAGATACGCCGACACCCGCTCTGGCTTGCGGCAACAGTGGCACACCGACCGCCGGGGGGTATGCCGGCGGACCGTACTCCAGAGGTCCGATGACCGGCGGCGGCGGAGGCGCGATGGACGACGGTTGCGCACCGGCAGCCGTCACAGTACTGAACAGGCCTGCGAGGACTGTCAATACGACAACCGCCGCATCAGTGAGGGTCGCGGGCGCGCGATGCGTGGGGCTGCGCATGGCCGGAACCTCAGTTCACCACGAACGGGTCGCCGTAGACCGACAATTGCGTCTGTTCGACATCGGTGGCCACCGCCATCGTCGCGTAGGAACGCACTGTCACCGGCCCTCCGCACGCATCCACCTTCAGGTGCACATCCTGCAGGTCGAGACGACCGAGATTCCTGGCCAAAACCATGTTGCCCATCGGCAGTGAGGTGATCACACCAGGTTGCAGGTTGGTCTGCAGGTATCCTCCCAGCGAATCGGTGCCGCCGAGTTGCACACCCGGCGCCGCGCCGACATCTGCGCTGAGAGAACCAGCGAGCAGCCCGGTGCCCCCGATCTGCAATCCCTGGGACACGTCGATCTGACAGCCAACCTGGTAGCCGGCGACGAAACTGGCGGCGGTGATCGGGTTGGTGCTCGCACCGTCGATGTTGGCCTGTGCCGACAACGTCACGAATGCTTCACGAGAGTTCTGCGCCCCGGCGAGATTGGGTACGACGTTGATCGCCTCTCCTGACAGAGAGACCGACAGACTCCATCCGTCCGCTGTCGTCCGGTCCCTCGAATGCGGTGCCATTTGTGATACCTCCGCACGCGCCAGGCCGATGCCCGAGCAGGCCACGGCGATCGACACCACCGCGAAGAGCGGACCAGTCAGCGTCACGCGACGCCGAGTGCCGCAACGAATGTCACCGACCGCATGGGTGAACCGGATCGTCATAGATGTGCCTTTCGAGAGCATCTCGGGACGCGCGGTGACCTCGAAGACGTGATCAATTCCCGCGCTGCCGGTGCCGAAAACCGCGACCCTCTCGTTGGCTTGTACGCGCAGACCGTTGAGTGCCGCACCCACACGGGTCTGGAATCCGCAGCCCAGTGGTCCGAGTAGTTCAATGGCGCGTCGTCGGCGACCTTGACGGCGTTACGTTCGGTGACCACAGCGTGCGTCACGAAGGACGACTGCTGGAAGATGTGGCTGCACCTCGTCGTCGCGCGCCCACTGAGGTCGAGATCTTCCAGTTCGAACTGGCCTGACCTGATGCTGACCACCGCTGCCCTGATTTTCACGGAATGCAACTCGCCAATCCTTCTCAGTCCCAGGACCCGTAGGCGAAGCGCGCCCAGACGATCTGCTCGGCGTTGCTCCAGGTACCGTATTCGAACCCGTAGAACGGTCCATACTTCGCGCGCATCGTGTCCACCGCGGCGTCGGCAACCATGCGGGTCCATGTCGTGTGGAATGCGGTGTGGGAGTTCAAGTATGGTCGTCCGGCAAGTTCGGCTCGCGCGGTGTCGAAGGTGATCCGTCCCATCGCGAAATCTACCGCCTCGGTCAGATCGCGAATGTATTCGTAGTAGAAGGCGCGCTCTTCTTTGTAGCCGACGTTGCCGTGGCCACCGTTCTCATAGACCCAGTCCAGCTGCTCGGTCTGGCGTAGGTTGGCCTCGAAGTAAAGGAAGTTCTCATTGGCGGAGAACTTCCAGAAGGGCAGTTCGTCGGGGTTCGAGTGGTCGGCGGCGTGCAAGACCTTCTCCTCGACCAGGAGGTACGCCGAGCTGTCGTCGCAGTGGGCGGCGCGCTCGAAGCCGTGCAGTTCGAGGTGCAGGTCCTCGAACGTGAAGCTGGCCTGCGGCCAGGCCAGAACCTTGTCGGGGCCAGGCAATTTGCTCCGACGCCACAGTTGTTTCTCGGCGGTCGCCTGCGAGGTGACGATCTCGACGGATTCACCACGCTCGGCCATCGCCTTCATGATGACGCCGGCCTCACCGATGTGATCGCGGTGGTCATGGGAGTAGACGATGGTCTTGATCGGCAGGTCGGTCACCGACGAGATCGCTGTCAGCAGTCGTTCGGTGCGTTCGTGCAGCGGATCGAATGTCAGCACGCCTTCGTCTCCGACGAAGAATGTGGTCGCGTAATGCCCTGCTTGAAACCAGTAGGTCCGCTCGGTCAGGCGCTGCAGCACATAAGGCCGCGTTTCGTTGAGGTTGAACAGACGTGCAATTCGTTCGCCGGGCCGTAGTGCCCGTTCGGCGGAGGGTTGTACGTAGACAGCACCTACCGGCGACGGTGGCTCCGGCGCAACCACGACATCTTCACTCACCAAGGTCCCTTTCGTCCGTTGTCTGCGTCCTGGCTGCGGTCTGCGATGACCGTCCGCCCCGCGCACCGTATGGAAGCGGCGGCCCAGCGACATACTGGAGTTGCCCGTCGGGGAGCTCGACCACGCACTCATAGCCCGCCACGAACGGCGGGCTCGGATGGCGGAATCTCAATGTGCCGGCGACGATTCCCAGGTCGATCGGATTCAGCGCGGCGGTCAGCACTCTGCCGACCTGAACATCACCGCTGCCGGTTGGCTCCGGAAATTCCTGCACAGTCGGCTCACCACCGATCTTGTGCACAACCGCTGCTCGCATCGGTGTTTCCTTCGATTGCTGGAGTCGTCATGGACGTGTTCGTAACAAGGCTGGTGACAGGGCTTTCGGAAGACCGCCTCTGTTCAGCTACAGGGAGATTGCCACTGCAGGGCGCTCGCGCGCATCGGCAGAAGTCGCCTATCTGTCGCCAAGTGGGACGAGATCGGCCGTTGCAGGAAGTCGTGCGCCACCGATTCAACGCCGATGATCCCGATCGGCGAAAGTCGCCTATCTATCAGTGATTCGCGCGAGGAGCGGGCAGGCTGTAGGCGGGCCCCCGGCCTGTAACGGCGCCCGATACTTCAGGGAGGAGTGGTGCGGTGGTCTACGAGGATGACGGCATCGATCATCGTCAGCACGTCTACCGGTTGATCATGGCGGCGTGGGGAAGTCAGGCCATCCGCGCACTAGCTGACTGCTCGATAGCCGAGCACCTGAAGACGGAAGCGCTCACTGCTCAACAGATCGCCGAACGTGAACGAGTCGACGCGTCAATGCTTTACCGGCTGCTGCGCGTCGGCGTGTCAATGGGGCTGCTGAATCACGACACGGACAGTGGGACGTTTCTGTCGACCGCGATGCTTCAGATGCTGCACGAAGACGCTCCCGATTCACTCAAGCACTATGCCAAGGCCGCAATAGGCCCGGCTTTCTGGCTTCCCGCCGTACGCACGCCGCAGGCCATCGCAACGGGCAGGAACCAGGCAGTCGAGGCACTGGGCACGAGTGTGTTCGACTACTTCGGACAGCACCCAGAGGAAGCACGCGTGTTCACCGCAGCGATGACCGACCTCTCGACACCGGTCATCCGTGAGGCCGTCTCAGCCATCGACGTCGAAAACGCCAGCTACGCAATCGACGTGGGTGGAGCTGACGGCACCTTCGTCAGCGAACTGCTCGAACGACACCCAGAGTTGACCGGGGCGGTGCTCGACCTCCCTCACGTCATACCCAGCGTCGTCGACAACGCCAAACGCCGAGGCATCAGCCATCGGATGGCGGGGATCGGCGGCGACTTTCTCGAGTCGGTACCGTCGGCGGACATATACCTCCTCAAGTTCGTCTTGCACGACTGGGATGACCGAACATGCATCACGTTGCTCGGCAACATCCGGCGGGCGATGAACCCGAGCGCCCGGTTGTTCATCGTCGAGATGGTCCACGGCTACGACGTGGCAGCCCTGGATACCGCCCTCATGGACATGGCGATGCTGTTCTCGAACACCGGGAAGGAACGAGATGTTTCCGAGTTCGAATCCCTTCTTTCCGAGGCTGGCCTGTGTCCGGTAACCGTCAGGCCCCTGCGCGGCAGTTACCACGTCATCGAGGCAACGGCAGACCAAGGCGACTAGACCACCAGAGCGACCGGTAACCACAGGCGCCGGTCATCCTGACCGTCCAAAGCGGTTCTCTGGGGGCCACTCTCAAGGAGGTGCCCGCGGGGCTCAGATCTCACATCACCAGGACGGGCTTGATCACGGTTCCCGCTTCCATGTCGCTGATCGCGGTGTTGATATCGTCGAAGGCGTATTGCTTCAGGATGCGGTCGAAGGGGAACAATCCGCGCTGGTGGGCATCGATCAACCGCGGCAGGAAGTTCCGTGCCACCGATTCACCGCCGTTGATCCCATGGATCGTCTTGCCAACCCCGATGATGGTCGAAATCTCGAAGGACGCGTCAATGCCGACCCCGGGATCGCCGATCACCCCGACGGTGCCGCCCGCCGCGAGCGCCCCGAGGGCGGGCGACAGTACCTTCTCGTCGGGTGCGCAACACAGGGCGAAGTCGGCACCGCCACCGGTGATCCGTCGAATCTGCTCGGCCACGTCGTGATCGCGGGAGTCGATGCTGTGCGTCGCACCGAGTTCGAGGGCGATGTCGCGCCGGTTCTCGTACGGCTCGACGGCGATGATCTGACGGCACCCCGACATCTTGGCGGCCAATATCGCCGATGCTCCGACACCGCCGGCGCCGAACACCGCGATGGTCGAATCGGCGTTCGGTTTGAGCGTATTGAGCACGCCTCCCGCGCCGGTCATGACGCCACAGCCGATGACGTACTGCTCCAACGGAAGACCAGACGCGACCACTACTACGTTGTGTTCGATCGCGATGACGTGGGTGGCGAATGCCGATTGCTGAAACATGTGGCCGCCGAGGGCCTTTCCGTTGCGCTTCAGCGCAGATTCCGACCCGTCGAACCGGGTGCCGCCCCACATCAGCCGCTCACCGGCGTCGCACCATCGGGGCTGCCCGCCCAGACAGTGGCCACAGGTCCCGTCATTGGGGAAGGTCATGATGACGTGGTCCCCGACGTTCACGGTGTCGACATTGGCGCCCACGCGTTCGACCACGCCCACGCCTTCGTGGCCGAGGACAGCGGGCAGCGGGAAAGGCACGCGCTTGTCGCGGACCAGGAGGTCTGCCTTGCAGATAGCACACGCAACCACCCTTACCAGCAGTTCCTTATCCCTGAGCTGGTCGTCGAGTTCGACGTCCTCGATCGTCATCGGCGCGCCAGGGGATTCGGCGACAGCGGCCCTAATGCGCATGGTCAACTCGCTTCTTCGTTACGGGGATCGATAGGCGGCCAGAACGTTCTCCAGCCGAGGTTCCCAGTAGACGTATTGCGTCGCTTCGGCGAAAGTCGCCTATTTATTCGCGTCGTCGCACAGCGGGTCACGCACCCGGCAACCGGCTGAGAAAGGCGCAGACCGTACCGAGGGTCTCGCCGGGGCGGGTGAGCACCATCAGCTCCGGTCCGTCGAGGTCGGGGATCGGGCGGTAGACGAGGCCGTTCACCAAGAGACGCTCCGTGTCGGCCGGCACGATGGCCACCCCTGTGCCTGCCGCGGCGAGGGCAAGCACACCGAGCGTCGATCCGACAAGCCGTATCCGGTCAGTCCCGACGCCCTTCGGCGAACGGACCCGGTCGGCGAGCGTGGCGTCGCCCGAGTGCGTGCCGGGCATGATCAGAACCTCGTCGACGAGTGCGGCCCGACTGATCGAGGTTCGCCCGGCCAGCGGGTGGTCATCGCGCAGAGCCGCGGCCATGCGGATGCGGGTGCGGTGGACCTGCGCCAAACCGGCGGACAGCGCGGGGTCGAGATCCGGGGTGTATCCCAAATCGATCGCTCCCCGGTGAAGGTCGGATACGACTGCCGCAGGCGGCAATTCGTGGAGTTCGACGTCGACGTGCGGGTGTGCGTCGTGAAAAGTCCGCAGATCGGCAGGAAGTAACCCGCTGAACACCGCGACACCGGAGAAGCCGATTCTGATCGATCCCGCTTCCCCCAGGACCGACTGCCTGGCGACGTGCAGGGCGCGCTCGGCCTGCTGCAGAGCGCGCCGCGCCTCCGCGTAGAGCAGCCGACCCGACTCGGTCAGTTCGACTGCCCGGCTGGTGCGCACGAACAGTGGTCCTCCCACCTCGGCCTCGAGTTGGCGGATCTGAACGCTGAGGTTGGACTGCGTCACGTACAGCCGGGCCGCCGCGCGGCCGAAGTGCAGCTCTTCGGCGACGGCGGCGAAGTATCTGAGATGGCGCAACTCCACGACCCCGATGGTAATCGCTGTCAACGATCAATCCATGACATCAATGAATTGGACTGGCTTACTAGACCGGCGCAACCTTTAGACATGACGCCGACGAGGACCGCAAGCCTGCAAGACGCACACGACATCGCCAACGTGATGACCGGGTGGGTACACCGCGACGTCGGCGAGTGGGATCAGTTGGGCGCCCTGTTCCACCCCGACGCCCAGATCAAATTGAGCTGGTTCACGGGGCCGGCAACGGACTTCGTCGCGGCGTCGGCGCGAATGGCTCGATCCGACCTACGCACCAAGCACGTCATCGCCACGCCCTCGATCCGCTTCTCCCGATCGGGTCTGCGAGCGGTCACCGAGACCAACGCGATCGTGGTCGTCGAGAACCGTCACGTGCCGTTGGGCGCGGTCGGCCACAGCCGCTTCTTCGACAGGGTCGAATGCCGGGACGGCCGGTGGGCGATCGTCGAACGCACCGCCATCTACGACTTCAGTTCGTTCACCTTCCCTCTCGGCCCCGTCGTCAGTATCGACGCCGCGGCTGTCTCCCGGTATCCAATCGAATACGCCGCTCTGGCCTACGTTCTCGACCTCGGCGGTTTCCCCGTCGGCGACACCTTCGCGACCAAGGACGGCGATGACGAACGCGAGATGAAGCGCTGCGCCGCGCAGTGGCTCGACGACGTCGACGTCGCAGCCGACCGATAACCGTCGACTCCGACGCCAACCACAGCATCGAAGGAAGCAGTCATGTCCTACACCGAACACCCGGACCGCGCCGACGTGTACGTCCCGCATCGCTTCGCCGAACACTCCGTGGACCTGGGCGAGATCCGCATGAACTACGCGTCGACCGGAGACCCGGCGAACCCCGCCATCCTGCTCATCCCGGGACAGACCGAGTCCTGGTGGGGTTACGAAGAGGCGATGGCCTTGCTCGCCGGCTCGTACCACGTCTACGCGGTCGACCTACGCGGTCAGGGACGCTCGACCTGGACCCCAGGGCGGTACAGCCTCGACGTCTTCGGCGGAGACCTGGTTCGCTTCATCGATGCGGTCATCGGCCGTCCGGTGATCGTCAGCGGCCTGTCCTCGGGCGGAACCGTGGCGGCCTGGTTGTCGGCATTCGCTCCGCCCGGGCAGGTCGTCGCCGCGGTCTACGAGGACGCCCCGCTGTTCTCCTCCGAAGCGAACCCCGAGGTCGGCCAGTCGGTGAATCAGGCCATGGCGCCGATGTTCCGGCTCATGCACAAATGGCTTGGCGCCCAGTGGAGTATCGGTGATTACGCCGGCATGCAGGCCGCATTGCCGCGGGAGATTCCCGGATGGCTGCTTGCGGGCCTGGCGCAGATGGCCATCGAGAGCGCGCCTGGCGACGAGGTCCCGCAGAATCTGCTCGAGTACGACCCGGAATGGGGTGAGGCGTTTGCCTCCGGCAGCGCGACTCTCAACTGCGACCACGCCAACATGCTCAGCCACGTCAAGGTGCCCGTGCTCTTCACACACCACTTCCACCAAGTCGACCCGAACACCGGCAACCTGCTCGGCGCCGTCTCGGATCGGCAGGTCGAGCGTGCACGCCAACTCGTCGAGGCCACCGGAAACAGCTTCACGTACCGGTCGTTTCCGGATATGCCGCACTCCATGCACGGCCACGACCCGGCCACCTACGTCGACACCGTCACCACATGGCTCGACGGACTCCAGATCTCCTCGTGAGCCTCACCTCACCCGTCGGCACCCCCGGCCGATGATGTCAAACGAAGAAAGAAGTCCAGACCATGAGCAAGTGGACCACCGCCGACATGCCCGACATGACCGGCCGAACCGTCGTGATCACCGGAGCCACCAGCGGAATCGGGGCCGTCGCGGCGCGTGAGTTCGCACGTGCCGGCGCGCACACCGTACTGGCGGTGAGAGACCTCGACAAGGGCGCGGCAGTAGCCGCGCAGATCGACGGCGACGTTGCGGTCGAGCATCTCGACGTGTCCGAGCTGGCGAGCACCCGCGCGTTCGGGGAGCGATGGAACCGACCCCTCGACATCCTGGTCAACAACGCCGGGGTCATGGACATCCCGTTGCAGCGCACCGCCGACGGCATCGATCTGCAAACCGCGACCAACGCCATCGGTCCGTTCGCGCTGACCAACGCGCTGCTTCCGCGCATCACCGATCGCGTCGTCTGGGTGACGAGCCAACTGCACCGCATGGCGAAAGCGCACCCGGACGACCTTGGCTGGCGGCGACGTGCCTACCAGCCGATGGCCGCGTACCAGGAGTCGAAGTTGGACGTCGTCCTGTTCTCCCTCGAACTTCAGCGTCGACTCGCCAGCGTCGGCTCACCGGTGCGATCCGTTCTCGCACACCCCGGCATCGCCCGCACGGCCTTGGCAGCTCACTCCTCGAGCAACGCCATCAACCGGATCCCCCTGCTACTCAACGACGCTGAGCGCGGTGCGCTCTCGACGTTGTTCGCCGCCACTCAGGATCTGCCCGGCAACGCGTACGTCGGGCCGCGCGGTCCAGGCAGCATCAAGGGCCACCCCAAGATCAGGAAACCCGGCGCCGTCGCACGGGATGCCGACCTCGCCCGCCGAGTCTGGAACGCCGCCGAAAGGCTTACCGCACATCCGGCGACGGCTCAGGGGTGAGCACCGCGGAGCGGCCGCGCCGAGTAGAGATCGGTGATGTCGTCGAGGGTCGCTACCTCTACGCCACACGGGGCGGTGGTGCGCTTTGTCAACCCGTCCTTCTGGGCGTCCGCACCGACGTCGAGCCCTCCGAGTGTGTGCCGTCGCAGCTCATTTCAAGGCGACGTAAGGGGACGGGCTCGGAATGGGAGGCCGGTGGCGGTCGTCAAAGCGTTTTTCGACGAGCGTATTTCGGCGACGCACGCCATGTTGCATTGGACATGAGGGTGTCACGTCTTCGATGGAAGCGTGATGCGCGGACTCCTGATCCCTAGACGCCGTCAAAAGAGACCGCCGAGGGCGTGACAAATCTTGTGGTGCAGACCAGGACCTGTTGCTGCGTGGGTGCATCGCACCCACCAGGGTGCCGCATTTTGCGATTAGCGTTGTCATCGTGGACGAACACAACGCACTGGGTGACTTTCTGCGGGCCCGCCGCAACGCCACCACGAACGTGAGGTCGGTCTGCCCGGTGCGCCGTCGAACTCGCGCTGGCAGTGTTCGGTCTGCGGGCGGCCAGGTCGGGCCTGCTGCAACTCGCGACCGGTGTTCGCCGGCGGAGGGGGTCCGGAGTCCAGTGGCCGATGATTCTCAGCGGAGCTCAGTCCATGTGGGCGGGGGCTACAGCGATGTGCCGAATCAATCTGCAAAGCAACAATGTTCGATGACGGGTGCGTGACCAGCTGCCAGGAGTGTTCAGCTCCCGGCTCTGGAATGGATCCGCAGCAACCGTCCGATTATCAAAGTCCCCAATGACACCTCAATTCGTAATCACCCCCGGAAGGCAAAGGTATGACTACTAAATCCCTGGCAGGCAAGCGAGCGTTGGTAACCGGCGGCTCCCGCGGAATCGGCGCGGAAATCGTACGGCGGCTGGCCGCGGACGGTGCCGCCGTAGCGTTCACCTACGGATCCTCCATTACCGACGCGGAGAAGGTCGTCGCTGACGTGACATCACGGGGCGGTACGGCGCTGGCGATTAAGGCCGACGCCGCCGACCCGGCGCAGACCACGGCCGCGGTCGAACGCACCGTCGCCGAACTCGGTGGATTGGAGGTCTTGGTGAACAACGCGGGAGTTGTTCACGCCGCTCCGATCGACAACTTCCCCGCAGCAGAGTTCGATCGTCAGGTGGCGATCAACATCAACGGCACGTTCTGGGCCGTTCGCGCCGCGATCGAACACCTAGGTCAGGGTTCGCGGATCATCAACATCGGCAGTTGCCTGGCCGACCGGGTGCAGGCGCCAGGACTGTCGGTGTACGCCTTGACCAAGGGGCGGTGTCCTCGTTCACCCGGGCACTGGCACGCGAACTCGGGCCCAGAGGCATCACCGTCAACAACGTGGTGCCAGGTCCGATCGCCACCGATATGACTCCGACCGAGGGCGAGTTCGCTGAAAGCCTCAGGCAGACCACGGCGGTAAACCATTACGGGCACCCCAGAGATATCGCTGCAGTCGTGAGCCTTCTCGCCCACCCGGAATCCGGATACATCACTGGCGCCAACTGGAACGTCGACGGCGGGTTCACGGTCTGAGCTCGTCGTCGAGATTGTCCGACTCGCAGGCCGGCCCATCATCTGCACCCACACGGTCCATTTCCGATTCCAAGCATGCAACCGAACTCACCTCGCGGTGGGAGTCGATCGCATCGGTGAGCAACTTCTGAGTCATCTCGGTGGCCACCTTCCCATCTGGGCCACGACATCTCTTTGAGCGGAGAGGTTGGTGGTGGTGCATGGGGCGGACTCAACCTGGATCGCGATGATCCCTAGACCGGGCTCGTTCGACGTCAAAGTTCCGTCAGGGAAACGTGGTTCGGCGTCAAGGCCTCGCAAAGGGCGCACCATTGTCGTTGCCGGCGGGTGACGATGGAGGTGGTTGCTACTGGCACCAGCCAGCGGCCACGAGGAGGAAGACACCTCGGTGACTCTGACGACGTTCCTGCATTCTTTGCATCCCGATTTCCGGCGTGAGGCCGCGGCGGCGGTCCACGAGCCCGCCTTGGACAGCCAAGAACAACCGCAAACAGATAGTTCGCTACCGGCCAGCGTGCTGTGTGCACGGGTGGCGGCGAAGTGGCTGCGCCAGAATACGATCGGCGTCGACGTGCGCCACGGTCACCAACTTGCCGCAGCGCGTACCGCCAATGTTCCCTCCGGTCGCCTCGTCGTCCATGCACACCACCTGTGCGCCGCTGAACTGCTCGCCGCAGCTCATCTTCGCCCCGGCCACATTGTGGTGGGATCGCCACGAGAGGTCACATTGCTTGCCACTGCGGCGTTGCCGGATGTGCAGATGCTGCTGCTCACCGTCGATGACTCGTCAGCCGGACGGGACATTCAGCGCCGTCTCAATGATGTGGTGGTGGCCCAGGCCCTCGCTCAACCGAGGCTGCGTCTGATCGGGTTGCATGCTGATATCAGTTCTGGCAGCGCCGCATTCATCAGTGCCGCTGCTGCGGTTGGCCAGATGATCGGCACAATGGCCGATTTCCGCGAGCGGCATGACATGGTGATGTCTCGGATCAGTGTCGGCATCGACACACGCACTGTTAGCCCCCCTGACTTGCATCACCATGCGGTCAGCATCGATGCCGCCGTGCGCGACGCCTGTCACACTCTGGATTTTCCAAACCCGTCGGTGATCGTGTCGGCGATGGCCCCTGACCGTGGGAGACGTCCCGCGTGACCGTGCACCAGATGGGGTCAGCCGCTGCAGGTGCATCGAATGGCCGCCGCGTGCCTACGGTGTGAAGGTGACGCGGGTGTACCTCGACGGCCAGCAAGACTGCCTCAGGGTGGTGTGGTTGTGCCCACCACGACGGGTGTGCGTGCGTCATTCGCCTTCGAGGAGTGCGGCATAACCCGCCCGTCGGCGCGAGATTCCGAGGGAGCTTTGCTTCCACTCGCGGTCACGGTCAAGCAGGTCGGTGAGGGTCTCGCGACGTACCAGTTCGGTGGTGCAGCCATCGTTGACTCCGACCAGCGGTGGGCGGCCGACCACGTTGTAGGTAGAGGCCATGCTGTGGTGGTACGCGCCGGTGCAGGCCACCGCAAGTAGGTCCCCGGGACGCAGGTCGTTGGGTAGCTGTGCGTCCCGAATGATCTCATCGCCGGCTTCGCAATGGCGTCCGGCGACAGTCATCGCCTGCGTGGGCGCGGTAGAGTGGCGGTTGGCCAATGTGACAGTATATTTCGCGCCGTAGAGCTCTACGCGGGGATTGTCGCTCATGCCGCCGTCCACGGCGACGAAGGTCCGGGCGCCGGGCTGGGTCTTGATCGCCACCACTCGATACAGGGTGACCCCGGCGCGGGCACTGAGGGCGCGGCCGGGCTCCATCACGATTTGTGGCCGCGGATAGTCGTGCTGTGTGCAGGCAGACTCCAAGGCCTCCCCGACGGCGGCGGCCAGCTCGTCGATATCAAGTTCGGTGTCGGTGTCGACATAGGCAACGCCGTGTCCGCCGCCGATATTGAGTTCTCTGAGAAGGATATCGTGGCGCTCGCGGATATCAGCCATCGCCGCGATCATGCGGCGTACCGTCTCGCCGTAGAGGGTGGCGTCGGTGACCTGGGAGCCGATATGGCAGTGCAACGCCACCAGCGTGAGTGCAGGTTCGGCCAGAACCCGGGTGATCGCCTCGTGGGCTTCGAGGCTGCCGAGGGGGAATCCGAACTTCTGGTCGGTGATGCCGGTCGTCACCGCGGCATGGCCGTGGATGTCGATGCCGGGTGTGACCCGGATCAGCACTGACTGGGGGCGGAAGGCGAGGCGCGCCAGATGATCGATCTCGGTCAGCGAGTCGATCACGATGCGGCCTACCCCTGCGGTGACCGCCTCGTGCAAGTCGTCGAAGGACTTGGCGTTGCCGTGGACAATGATGCGGGCGGGCTTCACCCCACCGGCTCGGGCCACCGCCAACTCGCCGGGCGAGCACACATCGACACCGATGTGCTCTTCTGCCGCCCACCGCGCCACCGCGGTGGTCAGCAGTGCTTTGCCGGCATAGGCAAGGTCAACATCGGGTAACACCCTGCCGTAACGGCGAATTCGGAACCGTACGTCGGCCTCGTCGAGCACGTAGGTCGGTGTTCCGAACCTGGAGGCGATCTCGGTCAACGCAACACCGCCCACGCACAACCGCCCGGATGCGTCGGTCTCGGTGGTGAGTGGCCAGATCGCGGGGGACAGGGGCGGTGTCGGTCGGGGCGCGGTCGCGGCGGATGGTTCGCAGTCCAACGAGGTCATAGTTCCCACTGTGCGGGCCTTGATGCCCCCATCCCACCGTCTTGACATCACGTTGACGGCGGCACCCCGTATTTTGACGTTTTGCCTGCGGAGTGTGCGCGGTCATGCGGACCCAACTCCTCACCGCTGTCCCCGGCAACGCGCGTGCGGACAACACGCCAGCGCTGGGTCGGCCATGTCATAGAGGTGAACTCGCTCTGACGGTGAATGTTCGGTGAGGCGGGGGCATCAACATTGCGCAAAGATCCGACCTACTCATGTCAGGGCTGTGTATGGAACCCCTCAGCGCGGTTCGCTTTCGCGTAGGCCTGAACCCATGACACTTGCTTTGGACGCCGCCGCGGCCGACGAACCTCCGTTACTGACCAGCACCCGGGTGCTCGTTCACGCCGGGCACAGCATCCCCGCCGCCGCGTTGAAAGACCCGCAGTTGGCCGCGTGGGTTCACTCGCATGGCGTCTCGGTCACTGCCCGCGATGACCACGACCTCGACTTGGTGCGCCAGCACAAAGTTCGGGTCGTCCAGGTGGTGTATCGGTGCGGGACGAGTACCGCCGCGTTGCACCGTGCCGTAGCCCTCGGAGTGTCGCGTTTCGTTGTCAGCACCGCCCAGCACATGGCGCAGATCGCCGACCACGCCTCGGCCACGAAGTACCTCTCCCTTGATGATCAGGCGCCACTGATGTTGGGTGACAAGCGGTTGAAAGTCATCGGCTTGCACACCGAAGTAAACGACTGCGATCAAGCTACCGAATGGGCCTGCGCGGCAGAGCGAATCGTCAGTCGGTCGGCGGTACTGAAGGCCTGCGGCTCCACCATCAAACGGATCACCCTCAGCGGCGGCTCCACGCAGTTCTGGCTGGCCTCTGATGCCGCCCAGGCAGGAATCATCGAGGCCGTCGGCCAGGCCGTCCGCGAACAGTGCGATCACTGGCATTTGCCGTGCCCCGCCGTAACTTTGGCAGCGTTGACGGTCGCCCACGGCGCAGACCCAGGTATCCGGTCGTCCGCGCACCGTCGGCGGTGAGGGGTGCAGCTCGCAAGACCGGGCGAGAATCCGCAAAATTATCGTCGCTGGACGTAAAGAACCTGTATAGGCACCGTGCGCTGAGGCGAGGAACCGGTAAACCTGGAAGTTGTGAGTACCGTGGTTTCTTCTCGAGGTTTCTGGCGCCGACAGTGGACGACACTTGTCGATGGTGAATTCCCTTGGGGTGCAGTGATTGCGGCGCCGTCCCGCTACGGTGCCAGCCGGCAGCGATTGGTGGTCTATCCGCCTGGGATCACGTCATCGGACCGGCGGTGGCTGCGGGCGTGGCGCGGGTTTCCCCTCTGGGGTGGTCTGATGTGGTTCGTTCTGTATGCCTGTTTCATCCAGGGGGCTGCTCCGTGGACGGCGATGGGAATTTCGGTGGGGGTGTGTGCGCTCGCAGGCGCTACCGCATTCGTGAAGGCCGCCCACACCCGCGGAGAGGTGCGGACTTTGGATGCGTGTGTGTTCGCCGCGGTCGGCGATCCCGAACTCCGCAAAGGCCAACGGAGACTGCGTTTGCTGGCGAGCACGCTGTGCACCGCTGATGCCCACCACCATCGCGGCGAGCTGTCCACTGTGGACTAGGAGATGATCTGGTGGCACATCTACGACGCCTTGGCGCCTGAATCGGACCCACCCCGTCAGCCACACCCCGAATCGCCACAACACCATTGACACGGGTCACCGCCCGGGGCCCGAAGAAGCTGTGCAATCAGCCGGTAACTGCGGACCCGTGGTCACGATCAAGGCGGCCTGTTGTTCATCGCGGTATAGGCCGATGGCTCCGCTGACGACGCCGGTTCCGTCCCGGCCATTGTGATCGACGGGGCCCGGCTTCGACGACGGCACAGCCTGGTTGGCCACACGGGGGAGAAGTCTGGTGCTCGACAGACGAGGAATGCGCAGTTGTGGTCTATCGACCAGTGTGGTGTCCTCGATGAGCACACCACAGATCCGCAGGCGAACTAGATTTTCATCCGTGAGCCGATGATCACGGTGCGCTCAGGCGGCAGTGCGAAGTACCCCGCTGCATCTGCGGTCATCAGCGATGTCGCGACGAACAGCCGTTTGCGCCAGGCCACCATGTCACTGTGACCGTCGGCGACAAGTTCAAGGTGGGACAGGAAATATGACGCGGTGTCCAGATCGATGCCGCCTTCGGTGGCGTGGTCGGGCAGCAGCCTCAGCGCTGCGGGGCATCGGGGCGCTCCATGTAGCCGACGTGGACCGTGACATGAAGGATGCCGTCATCGCGGTAGCCGAGGTTGTCCACACTGACCCGCTGCTCGTCATGCACCCTGGGCACTGGCATGGTTTCGACGGCGACGATGATGACGTGGGCGTGTAGGACGTGGTTGTGTTCCACGTTGGCCCGCATCGCCAGCGGGGTGGTGTCATCCCCTCGGTTGAGGAACACCGCCGTGCCTGGGATACGAACCAGACTGCGCCGCTGTTGGGACAGGTCGTCGATGAACGGCCGTAGCGATCCTTCGATGTCGTGGCGCGCGGCGGTCACCAGATGGCGGCCACGTTGCCAGGTGGTCATGACGACGAATGCGACGACGGCGATCACCAGGGGTAGCCAGGCCCCGTGGACAAGCTTGGTCAGATTCGCGCTGAAGAACAGCAGGTCCACGGTCAGCAGCGCTCCGCCACCTGTGAGCAGCGCCCACAGCGGCCACTTCCATTCTTGCCGTGCGTAGTACAAGAACAGGAGGGTGGTGATGGTGATGGTGCCGATCACGGCCATACCGAAGGCGTAGGCCAGGGCCGCTGAGGTCTCGAAGGCGAATACCAAGGTCAGCACCGACGCCATCAGCACCCAGTTGATCCACGGCACATAGATCTGACCGATGGTGGATGCGGAGGTGTGCATAATGCGCAACCGGGGCAGATAGCCCAGCTGCACAGCCTGGGAGACCACCGAGAACGCACCGGTGATCACCGCTTGGGAGGCGATCACCGTGGCCGCTGTTGCCAACACCACCATGGGGATCCGCGCCCACTCCGGGGTGAGCAAGAAGAAAGGTGCACTGTAGGCCTGCTGGTCGGTCAGCAGCAGCGCGCCCTGCCCGAAGTAGCTCAAGGTGCAGGCGGGCAGCACCAACCCCAGCCATCCGACGGTGATGGCGCGGCGGCCGAAGTGGCCCATGTCGGCGTAGAGCGCTTCGGCGCCGGTGACCGCCAGAACGATGGCTGCCAGCGCGAAGAAAGCGATGTGAAAGCGGTCGGTCACAAACGACAGTGCGTACGTCGGTGACAGGGCAGCCAGAATTCCTGGATTGTTGAGGATCCCGCCCACCCCACAGGCGGCGATCGCGACGAACCAGGCGATCATCACCGGCCCGAAAAATCTGCCCACTAGCGCCGTTCCGCGCCGTTGCACGCTGAACAACATGACGATGATGATGGCGGTGATCGGCACAATCCAGCTCTCGAGCGTTGGCTCGATGATTTTGAGACCCTCGACCGCAGACAGCACCGAGATCGCCGGGGTGATCATCGAGTCGCCGAAGAACAGGGCCGCCCCGAAAAGGCCCAGCGCAGCCAGAATCTTCGCGGTGCGATGCCCGCGTGTGCTCGTCCCGCGCCGCAGCAACGTGATCAGGGCCATGATTCCGCCCTCACCGTGATTGTCGGCCCGCATCACCACTGTGACGTAGGTGAGGGTGACAATGGCCAGTACCGCCCAGAAGATCAGCGAAATCACGCCGTAGACGTTGGATTCGGTCAGCGGCACCGGGTGCGGATCCTCGGGATTGAACACCGTCTGGATGGTGTAAATGGGGCTGGTACCGATATCGCCGAACACCACTCCCAGAGCGCCCACGATGATTGCCAACCGCAACGGGTGTGCCGGTGCTTGACTGGAAATCGACGTCACCTCACCGGCGGATCGAATGCTCACAACGACCGATCATCTGCTCTGGCGCGACGACACGCTGACCGAGGCAACCGACCACGCAACGCCACCGGGCGATCGCGGCGCGGATTCACGACCCGGCACACCGGGACGATCAGCGCCGGCGCCGCAAGCAGCACTTTGAGAAGATGAACCACTGACGCATCCATCACCACTTACTCACTTAGCCCGCACCACAGCGCCCATGACAACCATCTCAACGGTCCGGCCCACCACATGGCCAGCGCTTTGACGGAATCCTTACGGGTCATCGCTGACCGGCACCACCGCTGTGCGCTGCAGAGCGCGTCGTCACACATCCCTCAACACGTCAACACCGGGTCGCGATCGGATTACGGCGCGTGACCGGGGCGCCCCGGTCGAGTCCGTATCCTGAACGCACACACTGTGGCACCGCGTGAAGTGGAGAACCTGTGCACCCCCTCGGTACCGTCAAAGCGATTCCCTGCGTGCACCTTTGAACCCGCAGCCCGACTGGCCCTGCGCGCCGCCGCCGCGCAACGGTGCCGGACGCGCCGCCCTCATTCTCGGCCTGGTAGCACTCGTGTTCACGTTTGTGCCGATCATCGGAGACTTCATCGCCATTCCTGCCGCGATCTGCGCGATCGTCGCCGGCCTCATTGGCTTCGACCGCGCCGACCGTGGTCTGGCCACCAATCGACGCAATGCCCTCATCGGCGCCAGCCTCGGTGCGCTGACTCTGCTGATTACGCTGTTCATCCTCGCGGCCGTCCACGGCTCAGCCACACCCTGAGCTGCGGGCGCCAGCACCAAACGAGATCGCCACACCATCGGCGCTGGGTTCAACGCTCTCGGGGGATACGCCACGACACCGAGCCTCGGTGAGTCCTCACCTCGCGAAGGCCACTCGATCCGGCGGAGTCGGGCCGTTGCGGCGGCGGCCGCGGCGTCGCTCGCTGCCGAAGCCGAGCAGATCGGCGTATGTCGCCGAGGTGAGGGGCCGCAGCCTTTGCAATTTGAGCAGGTTCGCCCGCGACTATCCGGACGCGTTCACTGCTCGTGCGGCCGACGGCTCCCCGCGTCACACAGGTGGGGAGGCTCAGGAGGCGGCGATTCCGTTTTAGTCCCAGGCAACAGGACCGTCCGATCGAACGGGCCGCCATGAGCGGCTGCGTACGCGATTGCTTCGTTTACCTGGTCAAGACGAAACGGCGTGATCGATTCGTGTCGCAGATCGAGGACACCGCTGCGGATCATGTTGATCAACCGTTGATTCGCCGTCCGTGGGTACATCCACTGACCGCGCACCGTCACCGAGTCGCGCATCAGCCATGGGTACGGAAGTTCGAGATCGCCGCCGCCTAGCATGCCGACGCCACCCATGAGTACGACACGACCGTACGGACGGACGGTCATGGCGGCCGCCCGCACTGGGCCGGTGCCTGCGCTCGGTGGTAGCAGGTCGAGCACGATGTCGATGGGGCCGCGAGCGGCCGCATGCATGGCCGCCCGGTCCGCGGCTTCGTCGCTGGTGAGCGTGACCGTGCGAATCCGGTCGCCGAAACGTGTCTTAAGGTCGTCGAGGACTGTCTCGTTGCGGCCTGGGCAGACCACCATGGCCGCTCCCATCGCAAGCGCGACCGCCACACCTGCGCTGCCAAAATTACCGGTGGCACCACTGATCAGGACGGTCTCGCCAGCGTGGAGGTCCGCAGCCAAGAGACCTCCGTAGGGCACCAGCGATAAGCCAAGTGCGCTCCACCGCGGCACGTCGGCGAGGTCGACCTCGCCGAGAGCGACGGCGTTCTCCGTCGGGACCACCATCTGTTCGGCGAAGGATCCGTCGTGAAAATAGCGCGACAGCGCGAGTCCGCCGGTCCCCGCTGAACTCCATCCCTGCAGCGTGACGTCGGGTGTCAAGGCGTCATCGCGCGACCGGACCATCGGGTCGCACCACACCAACTCGCCGGGCCGGAGCTGGGTTGCGTCGGGTCCGGTGGCCACGACGCGGCCGACAGCGCCGATCCCCGGGATCACTGGCGGCTCAAGCGGGTACCTCCGTTCGCCGCTGAATACCTCTGCGGTATAGGGCAATACACCGGCGGCGAGCACGTCGACGAGCACTTCGCCCGATCCGATACGGGGGTTTCTCACCTCTCTTACGCACAGTGGCCGGCCAAACTCTTCCAGTACCGCAGCCTTCATGGCTCATCCCTTCGACCTGTCTAGCAACACCTGCCGGGTCATCGTCATGCCATGCGTTGCCCGCAATTTGGTCATTGGTGGTATGACATTTACGCATGGAGCTATCATTGACCGGCCTTCGCGTCCTGCGTTCCATCGCCGAGCGGGGCAGCTTCACTGCAGCTGCTGCCGAACTGGGCTACAGCCAATCAGCGGTTTCCCGGCAGATCGCCGCACTGGAGCGCGAATCTGGGGCCATGCTCTGCGAGCGCCTCCGGGTCGGCGTCCGGCTAACCGAGAGCGGACTGATCCTCCTGCGCCACGCACGGGTGGTGCTCGACGAGATCGCCATGGCCGAACGCGAACTCGAGGGGGCTGAGCCCGACGTGCACGATGTCCGCGTCGGCGCGTTCATCAGTGCGGGCGCGATAGTGCTGCCCAGAGCACTGCGGATCCTGCGCAGTCAACGCCCGGATATTCGCGTCACCACCCGCGAGGCCACCACACCGGCGTTGGTCCGCGCACTTCGGGCGGGCACTTTAGATCTGGCGGTGATCTCGTCGAGGGCATCTCATCGGGCGCCGGACGCCGAACTGCCCGCCCTGGTCACCGACACGATCGACGAGACCGGTCTGGTGCTGGCCGTTCCCGCGGTGGGTCCCTTCGCCGGCCGTGCGAGCGTCAGCGTAGAAAAACTAGAAGGCGTCGACTGGATTGCCAGCCCGTCGACGAGCGGCGAGCCGCTTCTGGGGGTCTGGCCGGGCCTCGCGGGTCGGCCGCGGGTTGCACACACGGCACGTGACTGGATGACGAAACTTCAACTGGTCGCGGCAGGTTGCGGCGTGACGACGGTGCCACCGAACCTGGCGGCGGTTCTGCCCGACGGGGTGAAATTGGTCCGCGTGGAAGGCGGGCCCGAAGAACGCCGCCGCACCCTGGTCGCGCGCCTACCCGGACGACCATCGCGGGTCACAGTGGCGGTCATCGACGCGCTGAGGGGCAGGGACTCCGGCTGATCTCGTCGACGGCGCGCACATACCTCGGGCGCGTGCCGGCTTACCTGGCGTCAGGCTTTGCGGCCACCGACCCCACAGCCGCCATCGGCGGTGCCGACCCATCGAGGAGAGCCGAGGTGGTGGTTGATTCGCCCGTGTCTCCACGCTATAGAACGAGATCGATCAGACCCTTTCATCGCTGGTCGTCATTACCTGGGTGTGGTTGTGCCGACGGTTCGTTCGATGAAGGTTGTGGCCACGGTGCGCAGGGGGATGTTGGTGTTCTGGCTTTGTGTGCGGAGCCGGTCGAAGGCCTCGTCGGCGTCAATGCCATGGATCAGCATGAGCATGCCCTTGGCTTGTTCGATGGGGCCGCGGTTGGTCAGAGCACGCTGAATGCTCTCGGCGACATCACGGGCCGATTTGAAGCGGGCGAAGTCCGCGATGGTCCGGGAGACCGTGGCGGTGAGCAGGTCGAGGATTTCGGCGTCGACGCTGTCGAACGCTGATCGGGTGTGCCCGTAAAGGTTGAATGAGCCCAGGGGCTGGCCCGCAGCGTGCAGGGGTGCTGCCAGAAAGCTGTGAATCCCTTCAGCGGCGGCCGCTGCGGCGAACCGTGGCCAACGCTCTGCGGCGTCTGCAGAGTCCACCCGAACGACAGTGCCGGTTCGAGCGGCCTCCAAGCACGGGCCGTCGTCGGCGTCGTATTGTTCGCTGTCCACCCGTAGGGTGCGTCGGTCGGTGTGTACCGCGGTGTAGGTACGCCCGCCGAAGTCGATGGTGACCCCGGTGCTGTCGGCGCCCTTGATGACCTCGTGGGCAATCTCGGCCACCCGCTGCAGCAGGGTCAACAGGTCGTCCTCGTCGTTGATGCTGCGCCCAGCGGTCACCAGCATCTGCCCGAGCATGGTCGGTGAAAGTTTGTCCTGAACTGCGCCGGCGATCACGACGTCGGCTGCCTCACCGGCACTGGCATCGCCAGCAGCGGCGGCCACCACGGAGTTATCGGTGCGCGGGTCGCCGTGATCCATTAGAGCTCCCAGTTTTACGACATCGGGCAATGGCCGCCTCGAAAAGGGCGCCGTGACATCACTGTATAAGGCAGCCCGGTGTCGTTGTTACCGATTCCTTGAGCCCACGCGTGCGTATGGGCTCAAGGAACGCCCGGAGCAAGGTGAATGCAAGCCATTGGTTGAGGTAGCCGGACCAGGGTATGCCCACGTTACGGAGTTGTGGGCGGCCGGCCGCCCAGGACCCTGAGGCCCCGGTGGTTCAAAAGGAGTAGCTACCGGGACCGAATATGGGGCTCCGTCGATGCCCATATCTTCGGCTGCGAGCACAACTCGTTGATGCCGTGAGCAACACAACTATCTCGTTTCTGATACGCCCTCTTCGAAACCCTCGCTCACCAGATCCACCATGCCACCGACAGGCTTTGCCGGAACCGCTACCGCGACGCCGAAATCCTGCTCGGCGTTCCCGTGTCGGGCTGCCGCGCCCCGCGCTCCTGCGAGACATCATGATCGAGGGCGGAAGCGGCGTTGAAGGCCTCTCTGCTGGAGCCCTACTGGCGCGACCGCTATCCCTTGCTCGAATTGGGTTAGCCGGTCGCCAAACGGTTGGGCCGAAACGGCCTTGACGAGTGCGGCGCGACGCTCGGTGAATGGCCGCCGGCTGTGGTCGCCGTCGCGAGGGCGAGTAGATCGAACGCTATGAAGACGCCGGGACGACGTCGACGCATACGTCATCGCCCCGGACGCGGGCGCTGATGTGGGCCGCGCTCGTCATCCGGCGTTCCTGTAGACACGCCTCGTTCACAGCACTTTCCAGCTTCTCCGCCTTGCGTCGCACACATCGAGCGAGGATGATGTGTTGCGTAGCACGCATCGCGTTGCGTAATACGCACCTCGATAGTCATAGCCTTTCCTCCGGTTCGAAAGTGGTCGAGGCATGCCCAAGGTCGTCGTGATCGGTGCAGGCATTGTCGGCACCTCGCTGGCCGACGAACTGACCGCACGCGGGTGGACCGACGTCACCGTCGTCGACCGCGGGCCCCTGTTCGCCACCGGCGGGTCCACCTCGCACGCTCCCGGGCTGGTATTCCAGACCAACGCGTCCAAGACCATGACCGCGTTCGCCAAGTACACCGTCGAGAAATTCAACGCGCTCGAGCACCCGGACGGGTGGGCTTTCAACCCGGTCGGCGGCCTTGAGGTCGCGACGACGCCCGAGCGCCTCGCCGATCTGCACCGCAAGGCGGGCTGGGCTCAGTCCTGGGGTGTCGAGGGGCGTCTGCTGACCCCGGCCGAATGCGTATCGCTTCATCCACTGGTCGATCACGACCGCATTCTCGGCGGCTTCCACACCCCGGCCGACGGCCTCGCCAAAGCGGTCCGTGCCGCGGAGGCCCAGGCCCGCCGCGCCGAAGCCAGGGGCGCCACCTTCCGGCCCCACACCGAGGTGCTCGGCATCGTCGAGGACGGTCGTCGTGTCGTCGGCGTGCGCACGGCCGACGGTGTCATCGACGCCGACATCGTGGTGTGCGCCGCAGGGTTCTGGGGTGCGCAGTTCGCCCGCCAGGTGGGCCTTGTCCTACCGCTCGTGCCGATGGCGCATCAGTACGCCCGCACCGGGCAGATCGCCGACCTGGTCGGGCGCAACACCGATCTCGCCGAGGCCGGCCTGCCGATCCTGCGGCATCAGGACCAGGACCTGTATTTCCGTGAGCACGTCGACCGCCTCGGCATCGGCTCGTACAGCCACAAGCCGATGCCGGTGGATATGGCCACGCTGATGGCCGACACCGCAGGCGAACCGATGCCGTCGATGATGCCGTTCACCGAGGAAGACTTCGCACCCGCGTGGCGCGCGGCGGCCGACCTGCTTCCCGCGCTGAAGGATTCGAAGGTCGAAGAAGCCTTCAACGGCATCTTCTCGTTCACGCCGGACGGGATGTCGATCATGGGCGAGCACCGTGAGCTCGCAGGTTTCTGGGTGGCCGAGGCCGTATGGGTCACCCATTCGGCCGGTGTGGCGAGGGCGACCGCCGAGTGGATCATCGACGGCGCACCGTCGATCGACACCCACGAATGCGACCTGTACCGCTTCGAAGACATCGCGCGCAGTCCGAATTTCATCATGCAGACCAGTTCGCAGGCGTTCGTCGAGGTCTACGATGTCATCCACCCGCACCAATACCGCACTGCGCTCCGTGGTCTGCGAACCAGCCCGTTTCACGCGCGCCAGACCGAACTCGGCGCTCACTTCTACGAGGGCGGCGGCTGGGAACGGCCGGCCTGGTTCGAGTCGAATGCCGCACTGGCAGAACAGCTTTTCGACGACGTTCTGACGGCCCCCCGCCGAGACTCCTGGGCGTCGAAGTTCTGGTCACCCATCTCGGTGGCCGAGGCGCACTGGACCCGTGAGCATGTCGCCATGTACGACATGACGCCGCTGACCCGCTACGAGGTCGCTGGTCCCGGGGCGGCCGCATTCCTGCAGCGCATGACAACCAACAACGTCGACAAGAGCGTCGGGTCAGTCACCTACACCCTGCTGCTCGACCACACCGGTGGTGTGCGAAGCGATCTCACCGTCGCCCGGCTTGCACCGGACACCTTCCAGGTCGGCGCGAACTCGCCGATGGATTTCGACTGGCTGTCCCGTCATAAGCCGGACGACGTGGTGCTCCGTGACATCACGGGCGGCACCTGCTGCCTCGGGGTGTGGGGACCGTCGGCGCGCGACGTGCTCGCGCCGCGCTGTCCCGACGACCTGTCCCACGAGGCGTTCAAGTACTTCCGGGCGATCCACACCTACCTCGACGCGATCCCGGTCACGATGATGCGGGTCTCCTACGTCGGCGAACTCGGCTGGGAGATCTACGCCAGCGCCGAGTACGGCTCGGCACTGTGGGATCTGGTGGCCGAAGCCGGTACACCGCACGGCATCATCCCGGCGGGACGGATTGCATTCAACAGTCTGCGCATCGAAAAGGGATACCGCAGTTGGGGAACCGATATGACCGCTGAGCATCACCCCGCCGCCGCAGGCATCGACTTCGCGGTGCGGCTGGCCAAGGACACCGACTTCATCGGTAAACAGGCTCTGCTGCAGGCGAAGCCGCCGGCTTCGGTATTGCGCAGCATCGTCTTCGACGACGCCGACGCGGCCGTGCTCGGCAAAGAGCCGGTGTTCGTGGACGGCGTCTGTGCCGGCTATGTCACCAGCGCCGGATACTCGGCGACCGTCGGCCGCACCATCGCCTACGCCTGGCTGCCCTCACCGGTGGCTGTCGGCGATGTCGTCAGCGTGGACTACCGCGGTGCCCCCTACACCGCCACCGTGCACGCCGAGCCGGTGGTCGATCCCGAGATGACCCGGATCAGGAGGTGAGGCAATGAGTTACGACGTCATCGTGATCGGGCTCGGCGGGATGGGCAGCGCGGCGGCCTATCACCTGGCCGCGCGCGGCCAGCGCGTGTTGGGACTGGAGAAGTTCACCCCGGCGCACGACAAGGGGTCGAGTCACGGCGGCTCCCGCATCATCCGGCAGTCCTATTTCGAAGACCCGGCGTACGTGCCGCTGCTGCTGCGTGCCTATGAGTTGTGGGACGATCTGGCTGTCGACAGCGGGCGGGACGTGTACCGCATGACCGGTGGACTGTTCATCGGGCAGCCGGACTCACTCACAGTCGCAGGGAGCCTGCGGGCGAGCCAGGTCTGGGATCTGCCGCACGACGTTCTCGACGAGAACGAGATCCGATCGCGTTTCCCGAATTTCACCCCGAAGCCGGGCGACATCGCGCTCTTCGAGGCAAAGGCCGGGTTCGCCAGACCCGAGCTGACCGTGCAGGCACACCTGGACCTTGCCGAGAAGGCCGGGGCCACACTGCAGTTCGGTGCGGAGGTGCTGGAGTGGTCGGAGACCTCCGGTGGGGTCAGCGTACGCACGGATAACGGCACCTACACCGCAGGCCAGGTGGTCATCTGCCCCGGTGCGTGGGCCCCGCAGCTGCTCGCCGGCTTCGGTATCCCGATCACCGTCGAACGTCAGGTGTTGTACTGGCTCGACCCCGTCGGCGGTACGGAACCGTTCGTCGACCAACCGATCTTCATCGACGAGGACGCGTCCGGGATGCAGATCTACGGTTTCCCCGCCATCGACGGCCCGCGGGGCGGCGTCAAGGTCGCGTTTTTCCGCAAGGGTGTGGAGTGCACGCCCGAGACCATCGACCGTGCGGTGCACGAGTACGAGATCCGTGAAATGCGGGACAGCATCGCCGAACTCGTGCCCGCCCTCGACGGCCCGTGCCTGGCGACGGCGACCTGCATGTACTCCAACACCCCCGACCAGCATTTCGTGATCTGCAGGCATCCCGACAGCACGAACGTGACTGTGGCATGCGGCTTTTCGGGTCACGGCTTCAAGTTCGTCCCCGTGGTGGGGGAGATCCTCGCCGACCTGGCCACCTCCGGTGCGACGGCGCACCCGATCTCGCTGTTCGACCCCCGCCGATTGGTGACGACATGACCGGAAATGTCCCACCCGTTGCGCCGCCCTCAGCCCTGCGGGCCACCCTCGGAGGGAAGTACTACGCCGATCCGGAGGTGTTCGCCGCGGAGCAGGAACGCATCTTCGAGAACATGTGGTTCTGCGCCGTGCGGTCGTCGGACCTCGCGCTGCCCGGGAAGTTCAAGAAGGTTCAGGTCGGCCGCGAGAGCGTGCTGCTGGTTCGCGGCCGCGACGGGCTGCTCCGGGCCTTCCTGAACGTGTGCAGACACCGCGGCGCCCAGTTGTGCACGGAGTCCGAAGGGGAAGTCAAGCGCACACTGCGCTGCCCGTACCACTCCTGGACCTACGGGTTGGACGGCAAGCTGGTGGCGGCCCCCAACATCGGGACGTTGACCGACGGCGCCGGCGCACCGATCGACAGGTACCGGTACGGCCTCGTGCCGGTGGCGCTGACCGAGTGGCTCGGTTACGCGTGGGTGTGCCTGTCCGACACTCCGCCGCCGTTCGAGGACGTGATGGCCGAGGCGACGAAGACGCTGGGGGACGCCGACGCCATCAACCGGTACGGCATCGGCGGCCTGGACGTGGGTCACCGGGTGGTCTACGACGTCGCGGCGAACTGGAAGCTGATCGTCGAGAACTTCATGGAGTGCTACCACTGCAGCTCGATCCATCCAGAACTGGTCGATGTGCTCCCGGAGTTCGCGCGTGGAGTGGCGGCGCAGGCCAACATCGGACTCGGCGCGGAATTCGGCTCCGAGGTCGCCGGTTTCACGGTGGACGGCGGTGCGGGCTTCGACCGGCTGCCGGGGATCACCGACGAACAGGACCGGCGCTACTTTGCTATCACGGCGAAGCCGACGGTGTTCATCAACCTGGTGCCCGACCACGTCATCTTCCATCGCATGTATCCCATCGCGGTAAATCGCACGGTGGTCGAATGCGATTGGCTCTACGCCGGTGATGTCATCGGCTCCGACCGGGACATGTCCCGCTCCGTCGAGTTGTTCCACCGGGTCAATGTGCAGGATTTCGGGGCGTGCGAACGCACGCAGCCCGCTATGTCGTCACGGGCCTACCGGGACGGCGGCGTGCTCGTTCCCGCCGAACACCACCTCGCGGAGTTCCATGACTGGGTAGTGTCCCGCCTGTCGGTAGCGGTTTAGACGACGCGAAGGGGCTCCAGCAGCATGGACGGCGAACCCGATCTCTATATCGGCGGTACCTGGCGGCATGCCTCCGACGGTGGCACCCGAGACATCATCAACCCCGCCAACGGCGGTATCGCCGCGGTGGTCGACGAGGCGACGCCTGACGACGCGCGGGCGGCCGTCGCGGCGGCCAGGGCGGCATTCGACGACGGTGCGTGGCGCGCGACCCCTGTCACGGAGCGGGCGGCGCTACTGGACCGGATCGCCGATCTGCTACAGCGCGACAAAGACGCGCTGGCAAGACTGGAGACCATCGACACCGGCAAGACGCTGGCGGAAAGCCTGATCGACATCGACGATGTCACTTCGGTTTTCCGTTACTACGCGAAACTTGTCGGTACCCAGACCGACCGGGTAGTCGATGTCGGTGACCCCACGGTGATCAGCCGGGTGGTGCGGGAGCCGATCGGCGTGTGCGTGTTGATCGCCCCGTGGAACTATCCGCTGCTGCAGATGTCGTGGAAGGTGGCACCTGCGCTCGCGGCAGGTTGCACGATGGTCGCCAAGCCGAGCGAGGTCACCCCGCTGAGCACCATCGCCTTCGCGCATCTGCTCGACGAGACCGGGTTTCCGTCCGGTGTGGTGAACCTCGTCCAGGGCAGCGGTGCGACGCTGGGTGCGGCGCTGACCGACAACCCGGACGTCGACTTCATCTCATTCACCGGCGGCCTGGCCACCGGCCGCGCGATCGCCAAGACCGCCGCCGAGCACGTCACCAAGGTGGCACTGGAGCTTGGCGGCAAGAATCCGCACATCGTGTTCGCAGATGTCGCCGAGTCAGGCGATTTCGACGCAGCCGTCGACCACGTCCTGACCGGTGTCTTCCTACACTCGGGGCAGGTCTGCTCCGCCGGCACCCGGTTGATCATCGAAGACTCCATCGCCGATGATTTCGTCGCCGCGGTGGCTGCGCGCGCCGCCACGATCACCATGGGTGACGGGCTCGACCCCGCCAGTGAAACCGGACCACTGGTCTCCGAGCAACACCGGGACAAGGTCGAAAGTTATGTCCAGCTGGGCATCTCCGAGGGCGCGAAGCTTGTCGCCGGCGGCGCCAGGCCGAGCGCTCCGGCGCTGGCTGACGGATACTTCTACCTACCCACGATCTTCGACCGGTGCGACCGGTCGATGCGCATCGTCACCGAGGAGACCTTTGGTCCGATCCTGACGGTCGAGCGGTTCACCAGCGAGGCCGAGGCGATTGCCCTCGGCAACGACACGGAATACGGTCTGGCTGCCGGTGTTCGGACTTCGGATGCGGCGCGAGGCGAACGTGTGGTGCGGGCATTGCGGCACGGCACGGTGTGGCTCAACGATTTCGGCTACTACACCGCATCGGCGGAGTGGGGCGGTTTCGGAAAGTCGGGCAACGGTCGCGAGCTCGGTCCCACTGGTCTCGCGGAATACCAAGAGCTCAAACATATCTGGCATAACACTGCTCCCACCGCCGCGGGCTGGTTCAAGGGATAGGACAGCAGCACATGGTCATCAAGCAGCCTTCTGGGGCGAGCGGAGCGACGGGGAATGGTTCAGCCGACAGCGGCATGGAGGACTTCGGCTACAAGGAGTCACTGGACCGCAGCATCGGCAAGTTCGCCAGCTTCGCCGCCGGGGTCAGCTACATCTCGATTCTCACCGGCACCTTCCAGCTCTTCTACTTCGGTTTCGGCACGGCAGGTCCGGCTTACCTGTGGTCGTGGCCGATCGTGTTCGTCGGGCAGATGGCCGTGGCGCTGTGCTTCATGGAGTTGGCCGCCAAATACCCTGTCGCCGGGTCGGTTTACAACTGGAGCAAGAAGCTCGCCAGCAGGTTGGTCGGCTGGATGTCGGGCTGGCTGATGTTGACGGCGTCCATCGTGACCATCTCGGCGGTGGCGCTGGCCTACCAGTTGAACCTGCCCCGGCTGTGGAGCGGATTCCAGATCATCGGCGACGGCAGCGGCGAGTACGACTACGCCGCCAATGCCGTGCTTCTCGGCACCGTGCTGATCGCATTCACCACGCTGATCAACGCGCTCGGCGTCAAACTGATGTCCAGGATCAACAGCGCTGGTGTGTTCATCGAACTCATCGCTGCCGTGTTGATCGTCGTGCTGCTCGCTGTCAATGTCAAACGCGGCCCGGACATCTTCTTCTCCACCAACGGTTACGGAGCCGGCGAGAGCGGCGGCTTCCTCGGTGCGTTCCTGATCGCTTCGTTGGCCTCGGGTTATGTGATGTACGGCTTCGACACCGCCAGCTCGCTGGGCGAGGAAACAGTGGAACCTCGCCGCACCGCGCCCAAGGCCATCGCCCGCGCGATTCTGGCGTCGTTCGTCATCGGCGGTGGCATCCTCGTCTTCGCGGTGATGGCGGCTCCGAATCTGGAGGACCCGGCACTGGGCGAGAGCACGGGCGGACTGCAGTACCTCGTCGAGCAGGTGATGTGGGGACCACTCGGCACGGTCTTCCTGATCTGCATCGTGATAGCGGTGACGGTGTGCACGCTCGCGGTGCACACCGCTGCGATTCGGCTGACGTTCGCGATGGCCCGCGACAACGCGCTGCCGTTCGGCGAGAAGCTGGCCACTGTCAATCCGAAGACGCAGACGCCGATCGTTCCGGCCATCACTATCGGCATACTGGCGGTGATCATCCTGGTCGTCAACATCAGCCAGCCGAAGATCTTCACGGTGCTGACCTCGATCGCGATCATCATGATCTACCTCGCCTACCTGATGGTGACCGGCCCGCTGCTCAAGAAGCGCTTGCAGGGCCAGTGGCCGCCGGCGGATCTCAAAGAGGGCGGCTACTTCACGATGGGCAAGTGGGGGATGCCGGTCAACATCGTCGCGGTGACCTGGGGCATCGGCATGGCGCTGAACCTGGCCTGGCCGCGGGCCGCGGTCTATGGCGATGGCTGGTACTACGAGTGGGGTGCCTTCATCTACATCGGCGTAATCCTCGGTGCGGGCCTGCTGTGGTATTTCGTCAAGGGCCGCAACCACATCGGCACTCTGAAGTCGCACGCCGCCGAGACGAAAGCCGCAGCGGGTACGGATGGCTGATTCGGGAACCTTCGACTACGTCGTCGCCGGTGGCGGCACGGCCGGTTGCGTCCTGGCCGCGCGTCTGTCCGAAAACCCGGACGTGACGGTCTGCCTGATCGAGGCGGGTCCGTCCGACATCGGGGACGACGCCATCCTGGTCCTGGCGCAGTGGATGCACCTGCTGGACTCCGGGTACGACTGGGATTATCTGGTCGAACCGCAGGAGCGCGGCAACTCGTTCCTGCGCCACGCCAGGGCCAAGGTGCTCGGCGGCTGCTCATCGCACAACTCGTGCATCGCGTTCCACCCGCCCGCCGAGGCGCTCGAGGACTGGGTGGAGATGGGTGCCACCGGGTGGGGCCCGGCCGAGGTTCTCCCGCTGGTCAAACGTCTGACCGAAACGGTGCTGCTGCGCGACGTCCCGCCCGAAGACCCATGCGGCGCCGCGGTTCTGGAGGCCGCGGCGCTGGTGGGTTTGCCGACGGTGGCGTTCAATCGGGGCGAGACGGTGCGCAACGGGGCAGGTTGGTTTCAGATCAACAGCGGCGAAGACGGCATCCGCAACTCCACATCGAAGGCCTTTCTGCATCCGATCCTCGGCACCAGGAAAAACCTGGAGGTCCGCACCGATTCGTGGATCTCGGAGATCCTGTTCGACGACGCGCTTCGTGCCACCGGTGTCCGCTACCAACGGCCCGATCTGACCGGTTACGACACGGTGTCCGCCCGCCGTGAGGTGATCGTCACCGCAGGTGCCATCGACACTCCGAAGTTGTTGATGCTCTCCGGGATCGGGCCTACCGCGCACCTGCGTGAGGTCGGTGTCGACGTGCGCGTCGACTCACCGGGTGTGGGCGCCAACCTCGACGACCACGTCGAGGGGCTGGTGTTCTGGGAAGCCTCGAAACCGATGGTGACGACATCGACGCAATGGTGGGAGATCGGGCTGTTCACCACCATCGACGAGGGAGTCGCCCAGCCGGATCTGATGATGCACTACGGCAGCGTGCCGTTCGACATGAACACGTTGCGCCGCGGATATCCGACCACCGACAACGGATTCTGCTTGACGCCCAACGTCACTCAGGGTCGCTCTCGGGGCACGGTGCGGTTGCGGTCGCGGGATTTCCGGGACCGGGCCAGGGTTGACCCGCGCTACTTCACCGACCCCGATGGCTACGACGACCGCATCATGCTCGCAGGCGTGAAGCTCGCCAGATCCATCGCCGAGCAGCCCCCGCTGGCGGCATGGGTGGGCAGGGAGCTGGCCCCGGGGCCCGAGGCGACCACTGATGACGAGCTCCTCGACTACATCCATCGCTGTCACAACACCGTCTACCACCCGGCAGCGACGGCTCGGATGGGTGCGGCGTCGGATCCGATGGCGGTGCTGGACCCGCAACTGCGCGTCAAGGGCGTGACAGGTCTTCGGGTGGTGGACGCCTCGGCAATGCCGAAGCTGCCTGCGGTCAACCCGAACATCACCGTGATGACGATGGCGGAGAAGTGTGCCGACCTCATCCGAGCGACCTGACAGGTCGGATCTCCCGACGTTCCTGGCCCGGCACACGCCGTTCCAGGGATCGACGGAGGCCGAGCTCGGCGAGTTGGCTGCGGGAGCGTCGATAGAGCAGTTCCCCGCCGGTGTCGTCGTCGCCGACTACTCAGCTCGTGTGCCCGACGAGATCTGGATGGTGTGCACCGGTGTCGTGACGCTGCGTTCCAGCGGGGACGGGTCCGTGATCGACGTCGTCATCCCCGGCGGAATCTTCGGCTACATGCCGTTGCTCACAGGTGCCGGGATGGACTTCGAGGCCCGCACCACCGCGTCGAGCACGTTGATCAGGCTGCCGGGCGCACTGGTGCGAGCCCAGTTCGCCAAACCGGCCGGCCTGGCATTCCTGGCTACGTCCGGATGGGGTCGCGCCGCGGATCGCCCCACGATCGCGCCCGCCACCGACAGCAGACCTGTCGCCGAACTCGTACAAGGGGACGTGCTGGTGGTCGCCCCCGAGGATTCGGTGCGCGACGTCGTCGTGAAGATGACCGAACTCCACGTGTCCTACGCGTTGATCCGGTTGCGCGACGGCGGCCTCGGCATCTTCACCGACAGCGATCTGCGGACCCGGGTGGTCGCTGCCGGTCTGCCTGTCGACGTGGCGATCGCGCGGGTGATGACCGCCCCCGCCAGCACCGTGACAACCGATCTGACCGCTGACAGCGTGCTGATGGAGATGCTGGAATGCGGGCTCCGGCACATGCCCGTGCTCACCCCGCGGGGTGAAGTCGTCGGGGTGCTCGAAGACGCTGATCTGCTGGCCGCATCGGCACGGCAGAGCTTCATGCTGCGCCGCGCCATCGCCCAGGCCACCGACGCGGCCCAACTGCAACAGGTGGGGCAGCGCGTCACCGGGACTGCCGTCGACCTGTTCCACAACGGCACGAAAGCCACCGCGACCAGCGCGATACTGTCGGTCGTCATCGACAGCCTGGTGCGGCGGGCGCTGGAACTGGTTCTGGCCCAACACGACACCGGGACCGTCGACGGATTCGCATGGCTGACACTTGGCAGTGTCGCGCGCCGCGAAGCGATGCCGTCCTCGGATGTCGACAGCGCGCTGTCCTGGCGCGACAACGCCGCCGACCTGGCTCCGCAGTTGCGCGCGGTAGCCGCCGACGTGCACGATCTGCTCGACGCCTGCGGATTGCCATCCGACCGCAACGGCGCGATCGCCGCCAAGGCGAGATTCTCACGGTCGCAATCCGATTGGCAGCAGGCGGCGCTCGGCTGGTTGGATGACCCGTTGCGCGATCGCGGGTTGGTCTTTTCGTCACTGCTCATCGATGCCCGGGTGGTGTGGGGCGACGCGGGATTGCACTCCCTGCCCACCGCCTATCAGCGGATCCGCGCCGATCATCCCAACGCGTTGCGGCTGCAACTGCTTGACGCGTTGTCAGGCAAGATGCGGACCCGCTCGCTGCGTGATGTGGTGTCGCGGCGCGGTGGCACGTTCGATCTGAAGAACCACGCCGTGACGCCCATCGTCAACCTCGCCAGGTGGGGAGGGCTGACCGCCGGGGTCACCTCGGCGCCCACGCCGACGCGGCTGGAGGCTGCGGCTCAGTCCGGCGCCGTCAGCGAACGTGACGCGCGCACACTGTGTGACGTGTTCGCGATGCTGCAGCGGCTGCGCATGGCTCACCAGGTCGAGCAGATCGCCACCGGACGCACCCCCGGCGACATAGTCACGATGGCGGAACTGTCACCGCTGAACCGCAGTCTGCTCGGCGACGGTCTGCGCGAGATCGCTGCCGTGCGACGACGAGTCGGCAACCTCGGGCTCACGGGCGTATAGGCTGCCAGGGCAATGGCAAAGCGCGACGATCCTGCACCCGGGGACCCACCCGCCGCCGTGCAATCTGTCGACCGGGCGCTGCAGGTCCTGGAGATCGTTGCCGGCCTCGGTCAGGCCGGTGTCACCGAAATCGCTACTGAGCTGGGCGTACACAAATCAACGGTGTCCCGTCTGATCGCGGTGCTGGAGAAGCGTGGCTACGTCGAGCGGGTCTCTGAACGCGGCAAGTACCGGCTCGGGTTCGCGATCCCGCGCCTGGCCCACGTGGCCGGCGGGCAGATCGATCTGGTCAAGCTGGGCCAGGACGCCTGCGACGTGCTCAGCGCCGACGTCGGTGAGACCGCCAATCTCGCCGTTCTCGACCAGGACCGCATCGTCAACATCGTCGAGGCCATCGGCCCGTCGGAGATCACGTTGCGTACCTGGGTGGGGCAGAGCTGTCCGGCTTACGCGACGTCGAGCGGCAAGGTGCTGCTGTCGGGGCTGGACTTCAACGACGTGCGTTCCCGGCTGCACCTGCCGCTGACCACCTTCACCGAATTCACCGTCAACAGCATGGTCGATCTGGAAGCCGAACTCTGTGCGGTACGAGAGCGTGGCTGGGCGAGTTGCACAGAGGAACTCGAGGTCGGCCTGAACGCGGTCGCGGCGCCCGTTTACGACGCCCACGCCCAAATCGTTGCTGCGCTGAGCATTTCGGGTCCGTCCTACCGCTTGGCGGTGGAACGTTTCGACGACGTCGCGAAGCGGACGATCGCTGCTGCCGACCAGATCAGCGTCCGGCTGGGCTGGACGTCCGGGGGATAGGACCGTCGGCGTCGCCAACGGTGAATTCCCGGTGAGGGCCGCCAGGGACACGGTGCGGTCCGATGTCAGCCCGAGCGCCTCGGCGGTGCCGACGATTACGATCGAGCGGACCCGGCGCCCGCCGGCTCGAGAGTGCCGGTTCGTACCCGCCGGTGCCCGATATCGTTGGCAGAGGTGGATATGAGCGCCGATATCCTGTGTATGGCGGTCGTCGAGTGAGTCGATCACACCATCAATAATCGGACCAGGCCGATGATTCCGACGACAACGATGACGGCGCGCAGCACGTTCGGCGACAGGCGTCTGCCATAGTGCGCACCGAGGAATCCGCCAACCAGCGAACCAACCGCGATCAGACCGGCGGCCGGCCAGCTGATGCGGTCGAAGGCGACGATGGTGTAGGCAAGGGCGGCCACCACATTGACCACCAGCGTCAGCAGGTTCTTTGCTGCATTCATGCGCTGCATGCTCTCCGGCAGAATCGCACCCATCATGCCGACGAGAAGAATCCCTTGTGCCGCAGTGAAGTAGCCGCCGTAGATGCCGACCGCGAAGGTGCCGAGGATCAGGGCGATCATTCGCCCACGGGAGATGTCATCACTACCCCGACCCGCCGCCTCGGCCCGACCGCGCGCCCACGCCTGGATGCGCGGGCCGATCAGCACCAGCGCCAGCGCGAGGACAAGCAGGACGGGAACCACCGTGGTGAAAACTTTCTCCGGCAGGTGCAGTAGTAGCCACGCACCGAGCAGCGCACCGAGTAGCGATCCCGGAATCTGCCACCGCAGCCGCTTGAATTGGCCTCGTAGTTCACGGCGGTAGCCCCAGGTACCTGAGACGCCGCCGGCAACCAGGCCTACCGCGTTGGACATGGTCGCCGTCACCGGGGGATAGCCCAGCGCAACCATGGTGGGGAACGTGATCAGCGTGCCCGAGCCGACAAGGGAGTTGATCGCTCCGGCTCCAACGCCGGCGACAATGAGAAGAATGAGGTGCTCGATCGGCATCGCTTACGTCCTGAGTGCATAGTTTGGGTCAGTAACCGCACGTGTGGTGCTGTGGTCCCGTCCTCGCCGTGGCCCTGCGGCGGACGGACGGTCCGTGACGGTATCACGCCGTTGTTGGTATGTTGGTCAGACCAAGTTTCTCCACTGCATGAGGATGGCCGTGATGTCTACTGCACCGATTGACTCTTCCCATCGGTACGCTGTCGCGGCCCCGGAGCCGCACGCCGCTGCCGCGGGGGAACGTGCCTTCGCAGCGGGCGGTAACGCCATCGATGCTGCCTTGGCCGCTGCGGCGGTCTTGACCGTCACGTTCCCCAATAATTGTGCGGTCGGCGGTGACTTGATCGGGCTGGTGCGCCAACCAGACGGCACCATCACCAGCATCAACGCCAGTGGCACGGCTCCGCGTGGCGCCGACGCCGAAGCGCTCCGGCAACATCTCGCCCAGGAGCGATCCGGCTCGGGCGTAATTGATATGCCCACCTATGGACCCATGACGGTGACTGTGCCCGGCTTGGTCGCCGGCTGGCAACGATTGCACGCCGAGGGTGCTGTCCTGGATTGGACCACGTTGCTCGAGGATGCCGTTCGATTGGCGAGCGAGGGCACAGAGGTCAATGCGTCGCTGGGTCGGGCCATCGAGGCGGCGCGTGGTCCCATCGATGCAGATCCCGGGTTGCGCGCGGTGTTCGGAGGATTGTCCACCGGAGACCGCCTCGTTCAACCGGAGCTCGCGAAGACGTTGCAGCAGTTGGCCGCTCACGGTCTCCGCGACTTCTACGACGGCGAGGTCGCCGCGCGGTTGGTCGAGGGCTTCAGGAACGCCGGTATCGGGATCACCGCCGAGGACCTTCGCGATTTCGTCCCTGAAACGACCGAGCCGATAAGCCTCAGCTTCCGTGGGCTGGAAGTCTTCACAAGTCCGCCCAACTCGTCAGGTGTGATGCTCCTACAGGCCCTGGCAGCCCTCGAGGCCGGCGGCCTGACCGATCCGCTGGGTGTCGATGCACCTGCGCTGGCCGGATTCCTCCGGCAAGGCGCCACGCAGCGCTCAGAGATGCTTGCCGATCCCCGCACGAGCGCTCAATGTCTTGACGACTGGCTCGGCGAGCAGCGGATCGCCGAGCTCGTCTCAACCGCAGCCCCGGATGGGTGTGAGTCCACCACACGGCCGACTGGCGATACCGTCGCCGTCGTCACTGCCGACGGCGAAGGACGCATGGTGTCTCTGATTCAGAGCGTGTTCCACTCCTTCGGTTCGCGAATCCTGGACCCGGCTACCGGCGTGCTGCTGCACAATCGCGGTTCGTTCTTCAGTTTGACTCCGGGTCATCCCAATGAGCTTGCCCCCGGCCGACGTCCGGCCCATACGTTGGTGCCGTTGATGGTCACCGAGAACGGCAGCCCGCGCTGTGTATTGGGAACGATGGGCGGCAAAGCGCATCCACAGATCCTCGCGCAAGTGCTACTCCGAGTGCTGTCAGGGCTGTCTGCGCAAGCTGCTGTCGGTGCACCTCGGTGGATTGTCGGCGGCATAGACGTGGGGGAGTCGGACGACACCATCCGGTTGGAAGAGGATCTCGACGACTCCGCAGCGACCGCGCTTCGTACCGCGCATGCCCATGTGGTCGAGGTGGGCGCACACGACGAAGTTGCCGGACATACTCAGGCGATCGTGATCGGTGGCGACGGCGAGTTCGACGCCGGTAGCGACCCTCGCTCCGGCGGTGCGGCCCTGTCGGGCTAGCTTTCGGAGCTGAGCAGGCCGGCGGTGGTTCGCCTGGTTCCGAAAGCCTCCGACGGACTTTCGTGACGCTGGGGTCGTCGCTCTGAAGGTGCTGTGCGCGAACAGCTGTCGCGTGCACGCACCTGGCCGGCAACGTCGCCTCGGAACGCCGCGGCGGACATGGTCGGGCCAACGAGGTGAGCATTTCCGAACGCTGTGTTTCGGGGATATTTCGGCCTTGTGAAGAGTTTCGTTGCAGGGGATCGGAGGTCGCTGGCGGCCCCAATCGTGTTCTATCGTCAACGCATTGGTCGGACCAACCAACCAACATAGATCTGTGAAGCGTCTGGGAGATGGAGGCACACGATGGCTGAAGCCTGCCTGCAGACCTACTCCCACGACTTGCTCACCATGCCCGCGGCAAGCGTGCCCGCCGGCTTCACTTCCCATGGCCGTCCTGCGACGCCGTTCCCACACGCCATCAACTGGAGATCCCGATGACCACCGACCAACTCCCGCCCCCCGACCGGGTTTTTGCCATCGAGAAACACGGGTTCGACTTCATTCCTCTCACCGAGCGGAACATGACCCTCACCGGCGCCGGCTTGTTCTGGGCCGGCACACAGGCGAATCTGCTTCCGATGACGCTCGGCGCCCTCGGAGTCGCGCTCGGGCTTCCGCTGTGGTTGGCGATCGCAGCCGTCGTCGTCGGTAACCTGTTCTTCATCCTCGTCGCCGTCAACTGTGTTGTCGGTCCGCGTGCCGGAGTGCCGACCCTGACCTTCGCGCGAGCTGCCTTCGGAACCAGAGGAAACCTGCCCAACGTCGCGCTCACGTGGATCGCACTGGTCTCCTTCGAAGTCCTGAACACGATCCTCGCCGCACTGGCGATACTGGCGTTCCTGCGCGTCATCGGCGTCCCCGACCCCGGGATCGTCGGACAACTCGTCGCCGTGGTCGCCGTTGTCGCTGTCGGTGCTGTCATCGCAGCGTTCGGGCACAGCGCCATGGTGTGGATTCAACGCATCGCATCCGTCGTACTGCTGGTCTCGTTGGTGCTGGTCCTCGCGTTCACCATTGGTGGCGCTGACTGGACCGGCACCACCGCGGTCGATTCTGGAAGCGCGATCGTCCTTCTGTCCATCGCCGCGGCGGCGAACGCGTCAGGACCCATTTCGTACCTGTTCAACGCTCCGGACTACTTCCGCTACCTCCCGAGCGACGTGCCGCCGCGGAAGCTCTTCGTCGTCCTGTTCGCCGTCGGCTTCGGCATGGCCACCATGCTCGGTGTGCTCGGCGCAGTCCTCGCGTCCCAGGTCGACATGTCCGACCCGATCGGCGCCCCGGCGGTCCTCATGCCGACACCCATCTACCTGCTGTTCCTGCTTGCAGCGGTGATCGGCTCGATCTCGAATAACGTCCCCACCCTCTATTCGTCGGGTCTGACGTTGCAGGCTCTCGGCGTGCCGATCACCCGTCTCGCCGGAACACTGCTGGACTCGGTCCTCAGTGCTGCCCTGACGCTGTACGTCGTGGTCAACGGCGGCTTCCTCGACGTGCTCGAACTCTTCGCCGCGCTCCTCATCGTCTGGCTGTTGCCCTTCGGAGCGACGTACGCGGCGGACGCGGTGGCGCGCCGCTGGGTCTACGACCCGGTTGACCTGCACGATCGCGGTCGCAAAAGTCAGTACTTCGGTGTCAACTTCGCCGGTATCGCCGCCCTGGCCGCCGGTATCGGCGTGGCGCTCTTCACAATTGACTCAGACGTGTTCGTCGGGCCGATCAGCGCTGCGATGGGGGGAATCGACCTCAGCTGGATCGCTCCGCTGCCGGTTGCCTTCGCCGTGTACTTCGCTCTCGCCTGGAAGCGTTTGCGTTCGCCCACGCAGTCCGAGCTCGCCCGAGTCGCGCTCGAACGTCAACAGTCGCTGCACACCACCGAGCGTGAAGTGCTCGACCAGGAGCAGACGACCGCGCACCAGTAGAAGCATCCACGACGAAAGGGGTTGGCCCGATCATCAACCGGGAAGGCCCCTTCCGTAGTTGCTCAACCGCACCACTGCAACGGCGGCCACGGCCGCTTTACAGGATGGGATCACTGTGTCCAGTACCAACCAACGACCCACCGGAGAATTTGACGGACGGACGGTCCTCGTCACCGGGGCCACCAGCGGAATCGGAGCAGCCTGCACAACAGCACTTCTCAGCGCAGGCGCCAACGTCGTCGCGCTCGCGCTGGGTGACGCCGCGCTCGAGCAGGCGGCCGGCGCCCATCAGGGGCAACCGATCGTCTTTCACGCAGTCGACGTTTCCTCCAGTGCTGAGGTCGACGCCGCCGTCGCCGCCGGCATCGCGCGTTTCGGTCGTCTCGACGGTGCGTTGAGCGTGGCGGGCATCTCGAAGGTCGCATCCATCACCGAGACCAGCGACGACCTGTGGGAGCGTCTGATCGCAGTGAACCTGACAGGCACCTTCAACGTTGCTCGTGCTGCCGCACGCCACTTCCTGCCACAGGGGTCCGGATCTCTGGTCTGCATCGCCAGCGAACTGTCCGTGATGGGGCAAGCGGGATATGCCGCGTATTCGGCGACCAAGGGCGGCGTGGTCGCACTCGTCCGCTCGTTGGCTGCCGAGCTCGCGCCAAGGGGAATTCGGGTCAATTCACTAGCGCCGGGAACGACGGACACCCCGATGCTGGCCGCCGAGTTCGCAAACGAGGCCGAACGTTTGCGCGACCAGGCGTCAGTCCCACTCAAACGGTTCGCTCAGCCCTCTGAAATCGCTGATGCGGCGCTCTGGCTGCTCAGTGACCGCGCCAGCTATGTCACCGGCGCGACGATTGTCGCCGACGGCGGCCGAACCAGCACTTTCGCCCACTAACCGGGCCGATACTGCCCAGGAAGACAGACATGACCAGCATTCTCATCACCGGCGGAGCCGGATTCACCGGACGCCACATCGTTGCGGTCCTTGCTGACGCCGGACACCGCGTCGTCAGCTACAACCGGGATTTTCTCGAGGCTCCGCGCCCCGATGTCGCCGTGGAGCAAGGTGAATTGTTCGACGTTCCCAGGCTATTGGCGGTGCTGCGCGCTCACGAGGTGGAAGCCATCGTGCACACCGCGGCGATGTCACACCCGACGTATTCGCTGAGCTTCCCGATTGCCACCTTCGCCGCCAACATGGAAGGAACGGTGGCCGTCTTCGAGGCAGCCCGCCTGCATGGGGTCACACGCATCGTGAACTTCTCCTCGGAAACGGTATACGGCGAAAACTCGCAGACCTGGATCGACGAGTCGAGCCCGGTCAATCCTTCGACGCCGTACGCGGTGACGAAGGTGGCGGGTGAATGGCTCGGCCGCGTCTACGGTCAGCGATTCGATGTCGACGTCGTGTCACTTCGTATCGCCCAGGTGTACGGGCCGGGCAATCGTATGGACGAGATCGTCCGAGACGTCATGCGAGGTGTGGTGCAGCAGAAGGCATTCGCCATCGACTACGGCGCCGACCACCCGTACAACCTGGTCTATGTCAAGGACGTCGCACGCGCCGCACGTGCCGCAGTCGAGGCCCCCCACCGGGTGGACCGTCCGTTGGCGTACAACATCTCCAGCGACGAGCGATGGACTCTTGGGGGCATCCTCGAGGAAGTCGAGACGCTCTACCCCGATGTGCCCACCGCTGCCGGGCCGGGTCTGGATCCCACGCTCGACCCGCAGGGCCAGTTCGAGATCACGGCGGCCGCCGACCATCTCGGTTTCCGCCCCGAATGGCCATTGCGTACCGCGCTGCGCGATTATGGCGCGTGGCTTGCCGACCACCCGTTCTGACAGGGGTACGGAAAAGAAGGGTCGGCCCGGCAGAAATCCCGGGCCGACCCTTTTCGGGCTGGGGCGGCGCCTAGCTGAAGTCCACGCGCGCCCGATACCGGTGGACCTCGACAACTGTCTCGGCAACCACAGTGCCGCGGGCGAATACCTTGCGCCGGGGGGACTGGTCGAGGATGGCTTGCGTCGGCCTGGCGGCATCGACAAGCACCAAATCCCCATCACCGCCGATGTCTGCCACATGGTTCGAAACACCCAAGATCTCGGCCGCGCCCGTCGTGACCATTCTCAGCACCAACTCAAGCTCGGCGTCGGTGGACAGGTGCGCTGTCTGGGCGAGCAGAAGAGCGTTCTGCAGCTGGTCAACATTTCCGAATGGAGTGAAGGCGTTCCGAACATTGTTCGACGACATCGCAACACGTACACCTGCGGCGGCCAACTCTGCGATGGGCGTTATGCCGCGTCTGACAGCTCGGTCGTCATTGCGGCCACCTAAGTGCAAATCAGTTGCAGGAAGAGCGATTACCGACACACCGGCGTCAGCGATACGGGCGATGGTCTCTTGACGAGCCCGAGGGGAGGACGCGGCGAGCGACGTCAAGTGCCCGGCCACCACCCGGTGCTGCAGACCCCGGGCACTGGTGTGTTCCGCAATGTCGTCGATCAGCGCAAACCGAGCATCGGAGGCGTCGTCAGCGAAGTCGGCGTGGAAGTCCGCCGGCACGCCGAAGCGCTCCGCCAAGTCGAACACCACTTTCACATGGCGACGGGCATCGTCGACGTCTCGTTCACTGTAGGGGCATCCACCAATGACGTTCGCGCCGAGCCGAAGTGCCGCTTCCAGGAGCGGAAGAGTGCCCGGCCTGCTGAAGATCCCCTCCTGTGGAAATGCCACGATCTGCAGTTCTAGAGTGCCCCGGTACTCCTCGCGCAGCTCCACCATCGCTTCGACAGACAGCAGGCCGACTGTCGGATCAACCTCCGCGTGCACCCGCGCCAGGGTGGTCCCATTCGTGATAGCCCGTTCCAGGACCTCGCGTGAGCGGGAGAGAATGTCCGCGCGGTCGAATTTCGCCTTCAGCCCGGCAGTGACGGCAATTGCGTCGGCCAACGTGCCGGTGAGGCTGGGATGAACGCGGTTCAACAAAGCCTTGTCGAGGTGCAGATGCGGCTCAACAAACGAGGGAATGGCAAGCAGTCCCGCGCCGTCGATCACGTCGGCATTGAGCGACCGACGGTCGATGGTTGAACTGTCGACGATTCGTCCGCCCACCATCGCCAAGTCGCGTCTGCGATTGACGTCCCCAAAGCGAACGTCGTTGACCACTGTCGCGTGCATGTGACCTCAAAAGCTAGGATCGGTAGGTTGGTCCGACCAATCATAGGTGTTCACCTAGGCTGGTTGGCGATCAACCCACGACCGGGTCAACTTGTAACCGGCCAGAAACAGGAGCCCTTGTGTTTACGAGCCCGATTCGACGTTGCGGCGGTGAATTCTGATGTGCCCGCCGGAGAAGTTCGATCTCGTGATCCGCGGCGGCACCTGTGTCCTGCCAGGCGAAGTGACGCAAACCGACCTCGGAATCGTCGGCGACCGAATCCTGCAGATCGGGCCTGAATTGGCCGAAGGCGCCGCCCGGGTCCTGGAGGCGAGGGGGCGCTTGGTCATCCCGGGCTTCGTCAACGCCCACTCCCACTCCTACGGTGAGCTGGCACGCCACGAGGGCGCCGGCCTACCGCTTGAGCCCTGGATGAATCACGCCCTCGCCGCGACGGTCAACAGGTCGCCGGAAGAGATCTATGTCAGCAGCGCAATTCACGCCATCGAAGCCTTGCGCACGGGAACCACCACCATCGTCGACCACATCGGCGGGCGCGTAGACACACTCAGCTCTGCAGCCCATGCCTACAAGGACATCGGAATACGGTCCCGGATCGCGCCGATGATCGCCGACCTACGCCTTCCCGAGACGGTAGGAATCGACGACGCGGCATGGCCGCTCGATGCCGGGGCGGGTGATCCGGCCTTTGATGTCATGAGTGCACCTGACCTGTTGGCGGCCACACTTGAGCTGCGTGACGCGGTCGCGGACGGCACAGAGTGTGACGTGATCCTGGGACCGTCTGCGCCGCAACGCGTTTCGGAGGAGATGTTCGAAGCCATCGCCGAGCTGCACTCGGCGACGCAGATGCCGGTCCATATCCATCTACTGGAGACGCGGCTGCAGGCGGCGCTGCCGGCGCCCGGGGGACAAGGCTGGGTCAGATTCCTCGACCGATTGAACATCCTGAACGCGAGTCTGTCGGTGGCGCACGGCATCTGGCTCGACCGAGATGAAGTCGAACTGCTCGCCGAACGCTCAGTGACTATCGTGCACAACCCGCAGAGCAACCTGCAGATCGGCAGCGGTATCGGAGACCTGACCTGTTGGCGGCGTGCCGGCGTAAACATCGCCCTTGGTACCGATTCAGTCAACTGCGGCGGCTCGATGGACATGATCAGCTCGATGCGGCTCGCGGCCCTGCTTCATCGACCAGGCAACCTCGACAACGACACCTGGGAGACGCCGAGAAGCGTGCTCGCCCTGGCGACGGCCGGAGGTGCACGCGCGTTGGGTATTCCGGCCGGAGAAATCAAAGTCGGAGCGCTTGCCGACCTGGCGTTGTTCGAGATGGCGGGAACTGTGTGGGCCAGTGACGAGGATCCGATCAGCACTCTTGTGCTCAGCGCCTACGACCATCGAGCCGAGTCTGTCGTGGTCGGCGGCCGCGTCGTGGTCGAGAACCATCACCTGCACGGCGTCGACGAGGAGGACCTGCTCGCAGCCGTCGCGCCATCCCGGCACCGACTGCATGACCGCAACTCCCACCTTTGCGACCTCGCTGTGCGGCAGCGCCGGCCACTGACCGCGGCTGCCGCTGGCGCGCCGCTACCCAGGCCGCTTCTTCCGCTCCATCCATCACAAGACGGCCCATCCAGGCGCACGCCCTCAGACCGATCAACGTAAGCACACTCAACAGTCCGTACTGGAGGTTTTGCTATGAGCGACACATCAATGCCGTCCTGGGTGATGGTCACCGGCGCAGCCGGAGGGATCGGGCGGGAGATCGTGCGCGAACTCCTCGACGCTGGACACCACGTCCTCGCCACCGACCGCGAGCAGCCCGAATTCGGTGATCATGGCGAAGCCCGGTTGCGGACGTGCGCTCTCGACGTCACGTCGGAAGCGGACATCAACGAGCTCATGATCGAGCAGGAGTCCGCCGGCTCAATCTCAGCTCTCGTCACCGCCGCAGGGATCCAGAAGACGGGCGCGAGCGAAAGCTACGACATCAACGACTGGCAGCGCGTCATCTCCGTCAACCTCACCGGCACATGGTTACCCATCCGGGCGGTCCTGCCGTCGATGCTCGAGCGCGGGGCGGGGCGGATCATCACCATCTCCTCTGAGATCGGAATCGCCGGAGCCGCCAACTACGCCGCCTACGCTGCGAGTAAAGGAGGCGTGATCGCACTCACGAAGTCACTCGCCCGCGAGTATGCGAGACGCGGGTTGGTCATCAATTCGGTCGCCCCCGGGCCCATCGAGGCTGGTATCTTTTTGGGAAACCTGGGGCACAACCCCGAGTGGCTCGAACATCATGTCCCCGCCGGACGATTCGGTGCCCCGCGAGATGTGAGTTCCGTCGTTCGGTTCCTGCTCTCGGGCGACGCCGATTACTTTGTGGGACAGGTTCTCTCGCCCAATGGAGGAGTGGTCATCTAATTGTCGCGAGAACTTCAAGGTCGGGTGGAGATCCCCGGCCTCAAACGTCCCGACAGCGCCTGGGTTGCCATCGCCGCTCACCTTGAGCGGCTGATCGCTACCAATGAGCTTGGTCCCGGAGCCAGGCTTCCGTCCGAGCGGGAGCTTGCCGAGCAAATGTCGGTTTCGCGTTCGACCCTGCGGGAGGCGATGTACGAGCTCGAACGCAAACGTCTGATTGAGAGAGTTCCCGGACGCGGCACAGTCGTGTTGGGACCGCCTTCCGAGGTTATGGACTTGCGGGCCATGGTCGCGGACACCTCGCCCCAATACGTTGCCGAGCTGCGCTATGCCATCGAGCCCGAGAATGCGAAGCTCGCGGCTAGCCGTGCCACAGCAGCCAATCTGCGTGCGCTTCGCGATGTGATGGCGAGAACGCACGAAGGGTTGAGTCCCAACGACTCGATGCTTGTCGACTGCGAATTCCACCTTCTCCTGGCGCAGTCCTCCCAGAATCCGCTGATGAAGGCATTGACCTCGCTGGCCAGTGAGTGGACGCTCGACGAGAGACTCCACACTCATTCCACCCGTACCTGGAGACGGCTGAGCATTACCGGGCACAACGCAATCCTGGAAGCTGTCGAAGCTCGGGACCCGGATGCAGCATTCGACGCGATGCACGGCCACCTGCTTGATGTTCGCGAACGCATCGCCCAGATGCACCGTCGGAACTCCAAGAACGCCGCATCAAGTTAGCCAAAGGCACTTGACCATTCGGGCGACAATAACGCCCGACGTGAATCACTGTCGCCGTCCCCACGAGTCGATGCGCCGTCTCATGACCTGGGACTTGCTCGCGACTGCTGTAGGCCCCCGGCCGGCGCGTAGGCACTCGGGTTAGCCGTATCGGGCGATGATGGCGCGCGTTGCTTCGGCGACCGTGCGGTGAAGGTCCTCGTTGGTTGGGTGCCAATCCATCAAGAGCAGGCGTGGCCAGAACGCGAAGTTGGAGATCATTCCCAGGAATTGGGTGGCCGCCAACTCGGGATCACCACAGTCGAGGTTCCCCGCGGCGTGTTCGTCACCGAGATAGCCCTTGACCGAGTTGAAGAAGGGCGCCTTGCCCAAGGTGAACTGAGCCTCGGCGAGATCGGGGAATCGTGGTGCCTCGGCGATCACGATCCGGAACAAGGCCACCATCTCGTCGCGAGACATCAACTCCACGTAGCGGTTGCCCAGGATTTGAAGGCCGGCGGCGGGATCCCCGATCGCTGGTGCTTGCAGGTCCGCGCCTGACAGCTGCCAATACTCGACGACCATTGCGGCGAACAGTTCGGCCTTGGTGGGGAACTGCTTGAACAGCGTCGCCGTCGACACCGCGGCCACCTCGGCGATCCGCGCCAGGGATGTCTCGGCGTATCCCCGCTCCAGGAACAGCGATGCCGCCGCGGCGATGATCGCGGCGCGCTTCTCCCCGGCAACGCGCTGGTGATAGGTCTGCGGCGGGGCCGTCATGGCTTCCGGTATACACCCCGGGCCACGGTAAAGGCGAGTGGATTGACTTACCCCCCGGCCCGGCCTACCTTGAGGTGAGTTACTCACCTCACCATTCGGGTGGCCGGATCCTGAAGGAGCAAAAGATGTCGCATTTCGACGACGCCGTCGTCCTGGTCACCGGAGGGACCAGCGGGATGGGGTCCAGCCACGTTCGTGCCTACGCGGCCCGCGGGGCCCGCGTCATCATCGGGGGCCGCAACGAAGAGGCGGGCCAGGCGCTGACCAGGGAGATCGGCGAGCGGGCAGCATTCCTCCCGCTGGACGTCACCGACGAGACTGCCTGGCTGAGGGCGGTCGCCGACGCCGAGGATCTCTTCGGCCCTATCACCATCCTGATCAGCAACGCCGGAGTCCAGAACCCCGCTGCCCTGATCGAGGACACCGATCTGCAGGTGTGGCAACAGATCCTCGCGGTCAACGTCACCGGCCACTTCTTGGCGATCAAGCACGTCGCGCCCTCGCTACGCCGGGCCGGCGGAGGATCGATCGTCACGATCGGGTCGGCGATGGCCTTCGGCGGCAGTGCCTTTTTCGCGCCTTATGTCGCCAGCAAGTGGGCGCTTCGGGGTCTGACGAAGAGCGCCGCCCTGGAACTGGGCCGTGACAACATCCGGGTCAACGCCATCCACCCCGGCGTGGTGTCCACCCCATTGATCAACGAACCGACCGTGCCCGGTCAGCCCAGCATTGCCGAGTCCTACTCACCGGACCCGTTCGCGGTGCCCCGACTCGCCCAGCCCGAAGAGATCAGCAACGCGCTGCTCTACCTCACCTCGCCCGAAGCCGCCTTCTCCACGGGTTCCGAACTCGTCATCGACGGCGGTCTGCTCCTCGGACCCGCACTCCAATAGCCCGACACGACTACCCGAGCAACGACGCCCGGGTCACCGCGGCATCTGTCCAGGGTTGCGCCGATAGTTCGCATCCGTAACGACTTGTCCGGGTTGGTGAATCATCGGTAACCGGTGTTTCGAAGCACCCTGCACCGGTGTCCGAAACCCGCGACCACGTCAACGCCGCACCACAAAGTTGGACTATCCGTTGGGCGCTGGAAGCTCGGTCGCAAGAGTCTCTTGACTGGCCGCCCACGACGCCAGGACGGCCAGACCGTCAGCGGTCGGCGTGCCCGCAGGTGCGGTGTAGACGTTGAGGTGCAGGTCGTGTTCGCCGGCCAGTTCCATGGACTCGTAGTCCAGGTCGAGCCGGCCGACGATTGGGTGGTGAACACGCTTGCGTCCGGACCGCAGCACCCGCACATCGTGAGATGCCCATCGCTGCCGGAACAGCTCGCTGCACGTCGACAGTTCGCCGACCAGGGCGATCAGCTCGTGGTCGTGCGGATTGCGGCCGGCTTCCATGCGTAGCTTCGCAGCGAGATCACAGGCGATTCGGTCGTAATCGACGAAGAGAGCCCTTGCCGTCTCGGGATTTAGATACACGAACCGCGCTGTGTTCGCGGGCCGTCGCGGGTCGGCCAGCGCCGGCGAATACAGCGCGCGGGCAAGTTGATTCATGGCCAGTACGTCGAAGCGGCCGTTGCGGATCCATGCTGGTGCGTCGGTGATGGCGTCAAGCACCTGTTGTAGCGCCGGGCGCACCGTCACGTCGGCCTTGCGGCGGCGCGCATCGCTGGGTTTCCTGAATTGACGCGCGAGATGAAACAGGTGGCGGCGCTCCGCCTCGTCGAGCTGCAAGGCAGAAGCCACCGCGTCGAGCACGCCGGGGGAGGCGCCCGCGAGGCTGCCGCGCTCCATCCGCACGTAGTAATCGACCGATATCCCTGCTAGTAGCGCTACTTCCTCGCGCCGCAGACCTTTGACCCGGCGGTTGCTGCCGTAGGCGGGCAGGGTCGTCTGCTCGGGTGCGATGCGGGCGCGACGCGAGCCGAGAAACTCCCGGATCTCGGTGCGCAAATCGGTCGGGGTCATTTTCTCACCTTAGGGCCGTCCCGCAAACGAAAGGAGGTACTGCGGGTACCCCGATGACTGCATTGCATGTTGCTCCGGCGTCCGCGGCCCCCGCATGCATGCTCATGTGCCCGACGCAGTCGTGGCTATGCCACCGTCGACCGGGATGATGGCGCCCGTCAGATAGGACCCGGCCCTGCTGGCAAGGAAGACGGCGACACCTGCCATGTCGTCGTCACGGCCGAGCCGGCGCAGGGGGGCCGACGCCGCGATCGTATCGCCCATCGCATCGAGTGTGGTCGCCATCATCTGAGATGGGAATGGTCCTGGCGCTACCGCATTCACCGTCACGTGCTGCGGGCCCAGTTCCCTGGCGAGCACTCTGGTGAGCTGATGCAGTGCTGCTTTGCTGCTGGCGTACGAGTAGTTGGGCGACTGCGCGACGTGGATGGCAGCGATGCTGCCGATGTTGATGATCCGCGCGGGGTCGTCGGCGGTGCCCGCCCTGCGAAGCGCGGGTAGCAGCGCCTGTACCAGCCAGAACGGTGATTTCAGATTGAGGTCGATGACGGTGTCCCAGGCCTCGTCCGGGAATGTCGCCAACGGCTCACGCCACATCGCTCCCGCATTGTTGACGAGGATGTCTAGGTGGCCGGAGTCGACGTTGACGAGGTCGGCGAGACGCCGACACTCGTCGTGTCTGGACAGGTCGGCAGGGATCGCCCGCACCTCGCCAAACTCCGAAAGCAGATGTTGTGCCACGGTGCAAGCGTCTGCATTGCGTGAGCTGATGATCACGCGGGCGCCCGCTTGGAGAAGTCCGCGGGCTATCATCTTCCCGATCCCCCTGGTGCCACCGGTGACGAGGGCAGTCTTCCCCGTGAGATCGAAAAGTCCTGAATGCGTGGTCAATCGGTCATCAGACATGCGTAGCCTCTCATCATTGCGCTGCGGTTCTACGTTCAGCGGCGAACCGGTCACAGCAGGTTAGGCCGCGCTTGCGGGCAGCAGGAGACCTTGTTGGTACAGGTACTGCCAGAGCCACCTTTGCCCGGGTAGTGACACGCCAGTCCGCTGGGGCTTGCATTGGTCAAAGACCTTCGACGAAGTGCCGCAACCTATTTCAGTGACCGACGAGCCGTCCTACGGTCGGAGGATGTCGACCGGGGACACCGTGTTGACGACAGCGCTCGCTGCGGCGGCGAATTCTCGATCCGCAGTGGCCAGCGCGTCCGCTTGAAGCCAGACTGCGCTTGTTCCCGCTTTGAACAACTGCCCTCAGAGCGGCCTGCGCATTTCAGAGACTCGGGGCCGCATCATCGGCCCTCGCCTCCAGCGTTGGTTGGACTCCGCAGCGTCGTCTGCCAAACTGATCTGACGACCAGATCAGCAGGTGACGGGGAGATGAGATGGCAGGCCGGATGCGCCAAGTGGACCGGCGACCGCTCTACGAGCAGGTGGCAGAGCGGCTGCGTGAATTCATCGATACCAGTGGAATGCAACCCGGGGACAAGTTGTCCAACGTCCGCGATCTGGCCATTGAGCTCCAGGTCGGGCGCTCGTCGATCCGCGAGGCGATCAACGCGCTGCGTGCCCAGCGCATTGTTGAGGTCAGGCACGGAGACGGTATCTATCTGTTGCAACGCCCGGAAGACGTCATCGAGTCTCTGGCAACCGAACTCGTCGAGACCCACGTCGATCATCCCTACATCTGGGAGACCCGACAGGCATTGGAAACTCAGTGCGCCAGGTTGGCGGCCGTCCACGCCACCCCCGATGATCTGCGCGAACTGGATGCGGCCCTGGATCAGATGAGGGCGGAGATCGAGGACGGTCTACCAGGGCTGGACGGCGATCGGCGTTTTCATCTCGGCGTGGCCACGGCCGCGCACAATCCGCTGCTCTTGCGGCTGTTCAAGGGCCTGCGCGTCGCGCTGGATCGGACGTCGGAAACGTCGTTGACCCGGCCGGGTCAGCCGGAGCGGTCCCTGGAAGAGCATCGCGGCGTCGTGGAAGCGATCCGCGCGCAGGAGGCCGCCGATGCGGCGGACCTGATGCTCGCCCACCTCGTCGGTACCACCGACAAGCTCATTCGGCGCTGATTCCGCGGTGCCCGATCGGGGACCGAGCCTTTCAGTTGATCGAAGTTTCGTCGTGCCGGCCAGCTCAGGGGCTGTTACAGTTCCGGTGATCAGATCACCTACACACTTAACGTGGTCGGCTGCCAGAGATCAGATCACCTGACCATTCAGGAGAAAGAAGAGCTACATGGGTTCGTCATTCATTGCCGCCCACGGGTTGTGGACGCAGCAGCAGCAAGAGGCCGGGGCGAAGTTGGTCGCCCAGCTGGACGAGCTGGACCTGCGCCAGGTCCGTATCAGCTGGGGTGACCAGCACGGCATTCTGCGGGGCAAGACCCTGGAGGTCGACGCATTCCGGTCAGCGCTCAAGGAGGGCAAGGACTTTCAGACTGCGACACTGATCTTCGATACGACCAACAATCCCGCGGTACCACCTTTCGAAGCCCATGGGTTCGGCGACGACAGGTTGACCGGTCTGCCCGACGCAGTTCTTGTTCCCGACCCAACAACGTTCCGAGTCCTGCCGTGGGCCGACCGGACCGGCTGGGTGCTTTCCGAGATGTACTACCGCAACGGTGAACGTGTGCCGTTCGACACACGAGGTGTCCTGACGGCACAGCTGGCCAAGCTGGAGGCCGAAGGCTACAGCTTCACCACCGGCGCCGAACTCGAGTTCTACATCACCCGCCTCGTCGACCCCAAACTGAGCTTCGGTGATTCCGGGTGGCCGCCGGCAGCGCCCGAGGTCACGGCGTTGTCGCACGGTTACCAATACCTCACCGAGAACCGCGGCGACGAGGTCGACAACATCCTGTCCATCCTTCGCGATCAAATCGCTGCGCTCGGAATGCCTTTGGCCACCGTGGAGGACGAATGGGGCCCGGGCCAGGTCGAGATGTCCTTCGACCCGCTGGTAGGTGTCGAGACCGCCGACAACGTGTTGCTGATCCGCAGCGCCATCAAGCAGATCTGCCGCCGGCACGGTTACCACGCCACGTTCATGTCGCGTCCGGCATTCCCGAACATCGTTTCCAGCGGATGGCATCTGCACCAGTCCTTGGGCGTCGCCGGCCGGTCCAACATCTTCCCCGGCGAAGACGGCAAGCTGCTGTCCGACACCGCGACGCACTACATGGCCGGTCTCTTGGAGCACGCCAAGGCCAGCTCGGTGCTGACCACCCCCACCGTTAACGGCTACAAGCGTTATATGGCGAATTCCTTTGCCCCCGACCGTATCGCCTGGGCCGAGGAAAACCGCGGTGCGATGATCCGTATCTCGGGAGCCCGCGGTGACGGCTCCACCCACCTCGAGAACAGGGTGGGTGAACCCGCCGCCAACCCGTACCTGTACATGGCCTCCCAGCTGATCAGCGGGCGCGACGGCGTCGCACGGAAACTTGACCCGGGGCCGTCAGCCGACGAGGCCTACGCCGCCGATGTGCCGTTGTTGCCCGCCACCCTCGAAGAGGCCGTCCGCCATTTCGAGACCAGTGACTTGATGCGGCGCGAGCTGGGCGATGCCTTCGTCAATTACCTCACCACGGTGAAGAAGAAGGAGATCTCGCGTTTCAATGCCTACGTGACCGACTGGGAGCAGCGCGAGTACTTCGAGGTGTTCTGACCCACTCCACCAACCTGACCACCATCAAGGACTCGAGAGTAGATGTCACTGAAAGTCATTGCGGAGCACCGGGAAGCACGGCTGGGTGCCAACACGATCACGGTCGCTGCGGCTCAACTCGGCGGGCCCTGGCTCAAACCTGCCGCCCGGTTGTCGCTGATCGGCGAGGCCGCGCAGGTCGCGGTCGACGCCGGCGCGGCGTTGGTCGCCTACCCGGAGACCTACCTGTCTGGATATCCGTTCTGGCCATCGCGCACCCAGGGTGCGCTGTTCGATCATCCGGACCAGAAGAGCTGCTACGCCTACTATCTGGACGCTGCCATCGAAGTCGGCGGCCCGGAACACCGTGAGATGGAGACTCTCTCGGCGGATCTCGGCATCACCATGATCGTCGGGGTAACCGAACGCGGCCGTGGGCTGGGACGTGGCACAGTGTGGTGCACCCTGCTGACCATCGACCCCCGACATGGCCTCGTCGGGCATCACCGAAAGCTGGTGCCCACCTACGACGAACGCTTGGTTTGGGGGCAAGGCGATGGCGCGGGACTGATCACCCACCCCGTGGGGAAGGCCGTTGTCGGCAGCCTGAACTGCTGGGAGAACTGGATGCCCCAGGCACGCACCGCGATGTACGCCCAAGGCGAGACCGTGCACGTTGCAGCGTGGCCAGGGTCGAGCAAGCTGACCGGCGACATCACGCGTTTCGTAGCCGCCGAGGGTCGAGTGTTCGGCGTCGCCGCCTCCGGGTTGATCACCGCCGATTCCATTCCTGGTGATTTCCCGCTCGCCGAGGAACTCCGAGACGCCTCCGACACGGTGGTCTTCGACGGGGGCAGCGCCATTGCCGGCCCGGACGGTCAGTGGCTGATCCCGCCGGTCATCGGCGATGAAGGATTGATCGTCGCCGACCTCGATCTCGATCGGGTGTTCGCCGAACGGCTGAACTTCGATCCCACCGGCCACTACACCCGGCCCGATGTGTTCAGGACCGTGGTGAACCGGACGCGCCATGAATCCGTTCGGTTCACGGAGGATTCGCTGGAACAAGAACTGAGAGCCTAACCAAGAGTGAGCGGTCCGTCCTGAGCCTCCCGGCGAATTCAGTGAGCAGGACTTCAGTGTGTCTCTTGACCAACGTGATCGAACGCTTCGCGCAGGCTGCGCGTTTACCCAGGGGAGTCGTTGAACCGGAGATGAGCCCCAGCGTCAAACCGAAGGAGTGATTCCAAGAATGAGCGATGCAGCTACCGTCCGTCGAACCGTCGCGGTCACCGGTGCGGCATCCGGGATCGGTGCGGCCATTGCGCGTGCGTTCGCGACGGACGGTTGGCGGGTAGCGCTGATCGACCGCGACGACGCGGTACGCGAGCTGGCGGCCGAACTGGGCGAGGACCATGCCCCATACGTGATGGACGTGTCTTCGGAGGCGTCGATCGAACAGGGCGCCAAGCTGATCGAGGCCGAGTTGGGAGCCGTGGACGCGTTGGTGAACAACGCCGGTGTCGCCTTGCTGGGCCCTGCGGCGGACTACCCGACCAGCGACTGGGATGCCACGATGGCAACGAACCTGCGTGGAGTCTTCCTGTGCAGCAGAACGTTTGGCAGTGCCATGGTGGGTCGTGGGTGGGGCAGGATCGTCAACATCGCCTCCCAGAACGCCATTCAGGGCATTGCCGGGCACGTCGCCTACTCAGCGGCCAAGGCCGGCATGATCGGCATGACTCAGGTGCTGGTCGCCGAGTGGGGCCCGCATGGCGTCACGGTGAACTGCGTGTCCCCGACGTTGGTCGATACGCCGATGTCGCGGTCGACGTGGCCGGACGAGGCCAAAGCTTACGTAGTCGGGAAGATCCCGACCCGGCGTCTGGCGACTCTCGACGACGTCGCGTCGGCGGTGCTCTACCTGTCCGGTGACGCCGCCGGCATGATCAACGGTCACAACCTCGTGGTCGATGGCGGTGCCAGCGTCACCTTCTCATGAGCCACCCGGTTCATTCAGCCTCGAATCGTTGGGCGAGATCGCCTGAGATTGTGGGGCGGCGCAGAGCCTCGCACCACATACAGAATCATTCAGCTGGATCGACATCGCGCGGAGGAAGTACTCCAACGCAATCCGGGCGTAGCGGGGTCAGCACCACCTCGGTGATGTCCTCGAGTTGTCGGGTCTGTTCAAGGGTCAGGCGCCCGAAGACATGGCTGCGGACCTCGGCGGCATATCCCGGCTCCGTGCCGGCCACAATTTCTGCACCCGCGGCGGTCAACCGGGCGAGCGTCCTGCGGGCATCGCTGGGATCGCTGCTGCGGGTGATCCACCCCCTCGCCTCGAGGCGGGCTACGATCCGCGACAGGTGGGACGGGGTGACGCTGGCGGTGGCGGCCAGGTGGGTCATATGGACCTCGCGTTCTTCACTGACCGATAGCCAACGCAAGACCTGGTACTCCGCATGGCTGAGTCCCGCGACGCGCTCCAGGTACGCATCCAACTCGGCAGGCAACCACATCATGACCCCGACGAGTAGCGACCACGTGCGGTCTTCCTGAGCGGACAGTCGCTCCTCACCACACATACCGGCATTCTAGCTAAACTTGCCGCAGCAAGCATTTCTGCGTAGGGTTACTTTCCGCGGCAAGGAAAATCTTGGTTGACGGAATAGGAGACCTTCATGCTGGCTGCGCGCTTTCATGAATATGGGGACCCCGACGTGCTGGTCGTCGAGGAGGCTGCTGAACCCCACGCCACGACGAACTCTGTTCGGATCGCAGTGCAAGCGGTGAGTGTGAACCCCATCGATTACCTGCTGCGTTCCGGCGCCCTGCGCGAGGTGTTTCCTCTCGCGCTTCCTGCGATACCTGGGCGCGACGCGGTCGGAGTAATCGATGAACTCGGAGAGGGCGTGTCGAACGCAAGTGTCGGCGACCTTGTTTTCGGTCTTGGGGGTGTCAGTGATACCACAGCGGAGTTCGCGGTACTGACCGCATGGAGTTCTGTCCCTTCCGATTGGTCCACCGAGCACGCCGCTGCCGCGGGGCTTGCATCGGCGACTGCGGTGGGGGTGATCAACGCGCTCGGGGATCTGACCGGTCGGACGCTACTGATCGAGGGCGCTTCAGGTGCGGTAGGAAGTGCTGCCGCCGCCTTCGCGCTGGCCGCCGGAGCTCGGGTTATCGGCACTGCCCGACCCGCGAACCATCAGTACTTACTCGACCGCGGAATCGTGGCGACCACCTACGGGCCGGGGCTGCCCGAACGCGTCAGCGCGCTGGCGCCCGAGGGCGTCTACGCGGCCTTGCATGCGGCGCCGTCGGCGTCTTTGCAGGACCTCGTGACGATCGTCGGCAACACTTCCCGTGTAGTGACCGTGATAGACAGAGAGGGAGCCGCGCGTCTGGGCGTCCGCAACGTGGACGCTGTAAACGACTCCGCTCTCCTCGAACGGGCAGCCGACCTCGGCCGACGTGGCCTCTACACCCCTCGCGTTGACCACGCGTTGCCCCTCGCGTCCATTCGGAAGGCGCACGAGCTGGCCGAGAGCGGCGCCGGCAAGATCGTGGTCACCCTGACCTGAGAACGTGTCCGCATTCCCATGTTTTACTTAGAACTTCGACAGACTGGTGACGTCCAGGGTTTCGACGACATTGTGCAGCCGCCGGTCCGGAGAGCGTGGAACCCTTCGGCAGCTTGGGGATTGGGAACCTCGGTGGCACTGTGGGGAAACCGGCGAGATCGCCAAGGATCCTGCTGTTTTGAGGGGTGTCGGGTCGGTGCGCCTAACCGTTGTCGATCATTGTGTGACAAAGTATTTCGTAAAATCTGACATGCCTCCGATCTAACCGTGAGCCGACCTTGGTCTGCGACAAAAGTGCGTGCTTCGTCGACGCACCGGCAAGACGCTCGGCGCGTCACCCTGAGGCGGCTGTGAGAGGCTCGATGTCGGGATCTGAAACTGGACACGACTATTGGGGACCTCCAGGTTTCGTGTAGCGATCCGCTCGGACCCTGCGGTGAGTTGTCGGGGACGTCGGTTGAAGACCTCGGGGTTCGGACCGACGCAATCCACACATTGACTGGCGACGGCCTGTTGTCGGGGAGCCTCAGTGAGCAGAAACGATGACATCCGTGGTTGCATCGAAGAGTTCGACACCTTTCCAAAGGTCGTTGTTACGTCGCGTCAGCGCCATCGAGCAACAAGAGGGAGTCACGTGCCGGCGACCGGCGAACAGGTCACCGATGCAACGGAATTCGAATAGATTCTCAGTCTGTTCGGCGGGACGAAGCAACACCACACAACGGAGGAATGATTGTGGCGAACGCAAAGGCCAAACCCGAAATTGACACTTACACAGCCGTCCGGGGGGTGCATCTGGCCGCCCCTACGCAGTCCGCGGAATCGGCGTACAAAATTGAGGTCCGATTCCTCGCCGGCCTCACCGAGACGCAAAAGAACGCGTTCAAGAAGGCCGCCGATCGCTGGTCGGAAGTGATTGTCGGCGACGTTCCAAGCGTGCTGGTGGGCGGTGAGGTGATCGATGATCTGGTCATCGAGGCTCAGGGAACTGACATTGACGGCCCGGGTGGCATACTCGGCCAAGCGGGTCCCACCAATCTGCGCCCGGCCTCGGCCGGGGCGAGCGCTTTCCTACCGGCCAAAGGCATCATGTCGTTCGACACCGCGGATTTGGCGCAAATGGAAGCCGACGGAACCCTGGTGGACGTGATTACTCACGAGATGGGTCATGTCATCGGCATCGGCACTGTGTGGGAGCAGAAAGGGCTGCTGACCGGCAAGGGAACCAATAACCCAAGGTTCACCGGCGCAACTGCCAAGAAAGCGTTTGGAGAGCTCAAAGGGCAAGGACCCACCGCCGTTCCGGTGGAAAACACCGGCGGTGCCGGCACCCGGGACAGTCATTGGCGTGAAACGGTATTCAAGAACGAATTGATGTCGGGCTTCATAGCGGCACCAAATAACCCGATCAGCATGTTAACTGTCGCGCAGCTCGGCGATCTCGGATACGTCGTCGACATGGATGCAGCCGAGCCTTACAAGTTGCCGAATCTGGCCGATCTTGCTGAACGTGGGCTCATGATCGCCGCGCCCCTGCACGTCCACGCGTTGCCCATTCTGGCACCCAAAGTGTTGCCTGACGGCAGTCTGGTCTGACACTTGGTGTGACGGTGAGATTGGGAAGCGCATGGTGGCGGGTGCATATCGCGGCTTACATCTCAGCCCGACATGTCGCTGTCTCGGTCCGTGGCGTCGTGAAGGGCGTTGCCGTATTGGCAACGATCGCGGCGGGGAGTGCCCGGTTGCACTATCTTGCGGTTGGGACTCGGTGATCGATTCCCGACCAAGCAGTACGACTCGGAGGACGCTTTACATACACGGACCGATAACGCCGCGGCGCGGCGAGGACGTGGCGGCCCGAGCGCGCACTGCGGTTCGCGAGCCGGTCGCACACGACCTACGCGCCTGAAAAGTGCCCCAGCTACAGCTGAAACGGCCCCTTCGTCTTGGCCCCGCCCTGTGCGCACGTGCGCTCCGTATTGCCCTACCCAGGAACGGACCAGCATGTCTTCAGACAGTTCCACCGCTGTCGTCGAAACCGTCGAAGCGGAGTTCATGTACAACTGCGTATCCTCGGCGCCCGACTCGGCCAAGTCGCAGTTGGGGATTCGAACGATACGCATTGGCGGGGGTGTCGCGCTGTCGGTCCGCGATGACGTGACAGGTTACTGGAGCAAGGCGTTGGGGTTCGGATTCACCGAGCCCGTCAGCCACGACTTGATCGGCCGCGTCCTGAGCTTCTACCGCGAGGCGAACAGTCCGGGCACGGTTATCCAGATAGCTCCCTCAGCAGTTCCCCGGGACTGGGATGAGATATGCGCCGGTTACGACATCCGTCCGGACTCGACGTGGCTGAAGCTGACCTGCCAGATCGAGGACTTCCGTCCTAGCCAGACCCAGCTGCATGTGGCACCGGTCGGTCGTGCTGACGTCTCCGAGTGGGCGTCAGTGACGTTGCGAGGCTTCGGAATGCCCGAGGAAGGACTCTTGGACATGGTGACGGCTAGCGTCGAGAATCCGAATCTCCGACCCTTCGCAGTATGGGACGGCGACGAAATCATTGCGGCGGCATCTCTTTTCGTGCACGGCAGGGTTGGATCATTGAACGCCGCCGCGACGTTGCCTGAGCACCGGAACGGAGGCGCGCAGTCGGCACTCATAGCTGCTCGCGCCAACGCGGCGGCTGGTGCGGGTTGCCGCCACCTCGTCGCTGAATCCGGGAAACCAGCAGACGGCGCTTCGAGTCCGTCGTTGAACAACCTGTTTCGCTCTGGTTTTAGACCACTGTACGACCGGCAGAATTGGATCTGGCGTCCCGCAACGGACAGACCAAGTTGAAAAGCATCGGCGGCTCCATCCGCATCCTCGCCACCCTGGTCTCGGCACCATCGCTGCCGCCACCGGATCGGTGCCGCACCACCGAACGAGGGGTGGGGAATGGGATGCGCTAATTCAGTGTTTAACCTGCGGATTTGAAAACTCACTCCTACAATGGGGCGGTCCGCACAGGGTTTGCGACCGCCGCGCTGACCGAAACCAAAAGTTCACCACTCAGAGCACAAGTAAAGGATCGAACAATGGCATCAAAACGTCTGGTTCGTCGCATCTCGGCAGCGGTTGGCGGTGGCGCCATCATTGCGATGATCGGATTCACCGCGGCGTGCAGCAGTGACAGCGAGGCCCCCGAAGAGTCGACCACCACCACGACCACGACCACGACCACGGAGCCGTCGGTGAGCCCGACCGAGAAGTCGATCAACCCCACCGCTACTGACAACTTCAGCCCCCCGGTCAAGGCGCCTCAGCCGACGGTCAAACACCCTGACAATCACTAGTCGGCTCAGTCGACAAACGGGGGCGGTTCCGGATGTTGTTCGGCCTCCTTAGTGCGTGCCGAGACCATGAGAACGGCCACCGTTCGTTCGCTGATTGCGTTGCTTCTCGTCGGAGCAGTGCTATTCGGTATTGATCTGTCCGGCAGCGAGGAGACCCCCGATGACAAGGTCATCGGGGGTCCCTACGCGTCTTTGCTGGCGGCGTCGACAGACCTCGGGCCGGCGCGTGAGAAGCGCATCCAGTTCACCGCCAGCCTCACCAGACGATCTCAGCCCACGGCACTGATCGACTGGGCACGGGGCCGGTCGCTGTCGGTCCAGTGGCGACCCGGCGACGACTGGGTGGTCGTCGAGGGATCACCCGACGCCGTCGAGAGAGCATTCGACGTCTCCGTGCGTGACTACCGGGGTAAGAAGGGTCAACTCTTCTATGCCTCCCCGCACCAGCCCGCGGTGCCCGAGCAGCTGCGTGCAGAAGTGTCCGGAATGGGGCGGATCCTCAGTTACACACCGCATCACATGTCGCGACCTGCCCCCTTCCCGCTTGATGTCCCCGACCGGGGATTGGCCCCCGACGCGCTGCTGAACACCTACAACGCCGACGAGCTGGCTCGCGACGGTTTCACCGGCAAAGGAATCACCATCGTGATCTTCGCCTTCGATGGATTTCGGCAATCCGACTTGGACAAATTCACCACGACGTTCGGGCTTCCTCAGTTCACCCCCGAGGTGGTCGGCGGATCTCCCGGTGAACCGCGCGGTGAGCTGTCGATGGATCTTCAAGTGGCACACGCCATTGCGCCGGACGCACGCAAGGTCGTGGTGAATGCCCGCCCCACCGTCGAAGGCGGTGGCGGATACCGCAAGATCGGTCAGATGCTCGAGGACACCGACCGTCGATTCCCCGGCGCGGTGTGGAGTTTCTCCATCGGCTGGGGCTGCGACAAACTCATCACTGCCGCGGACCTGGCCCCGGTCCGGTCTGCGCTGCGCACCGCGCAGTCGCACGGGACCACGGCCTACAACGCCAGCGGTGATCTGGCCGGCATGGAATGCCGTGGCGGACAGGACTGGTCGTCACCGCCGAGTGAGCAGGATGTCGGCCTCGACTCGATCGCTTCTTTGCCGGAGATGACCAGTGTCGGAGGTACGACACTGTCCACCGACGCGGACGGAGAATGGGTGTCCGAGCAGACCTGGTTCGATGTCCCGCTATCGCAGGGCACCGGCGGTGGGATATCGGCACTGTTCGATCTGCCCCCTTGGCAACGCATCGCCGCGCAAGCGGTACCGCCTGGGCGCAATACCGGTAAGCGCATGACACCGGACATCGCCGCGGTGGCCGACCCGTTCACCGGTATGAAGATCGTGCTCGACGATCAGGTGGTCGTCGGCGGCGGCACCTCACAGTCGGCACCGATCTGGGCAGGCTTGACGGCGCTGATGAACCAGTATCTGGTCGAGAACAACGGGACCCTGATCGGCGATATCAACCCGTTGTTGTACCGCATCGCCGAGGGTGCGCCCCGACCCGCCTTCCGGGATGTGACGTTGGGAGGCAACGCCGTGGACAACGCCGGCCCCGGTTACGACCTGGTCACCGGGCTCGGCACTCCGGATATCGCCAACCTCGTCCGCAACCTGGAGATCGCACAGAAGGTGCAGGCCTGATGAGCGCTCCCGGCATGGTGGAATGCCCGGTTTGCCAGGTCGACGTCCCTGCAGGCGAATACTGCGGGCTCTGCGGCATGCCGCTGGATGAACACCGCAGCGGGGACGGCCCACACTGGCTGCGTGCGCGCGCCTTCAGCGCCGCATCCGGGCAGCGATTGCTCGCGCCGGCGCTGACCAGTTCGCTCTTCCCGCACCTGCCGCCGCGATCACGCAAGGTGTTCCTGATGGCCCTGGGGCTGCTCGTGGCCGCCCTGATTGTCGCAACGTTCCTTCGTATGCCCGCCGCGCTTGTCGCGGTCGCCTCACTGGGCCTGCCGTTGTTGTTCGCCCTGTACTTATGGGAATCCGGTGTGTCCCGGGATTACCCCCGCGCCATCCTGACGCTGACGGTCATCCTCGGGATCACTCTCGGCGTCGGGTGGGTGCTGTTGACCGGAGCCGCCGTCGCCCGTGCCTACGGCGTACCGCTGGGCGCGGGTATCGCCGGGGGACTGGTTCTGCGCGACGGGATCGCAATACCGCTGGGCAGCATGTTGCTCATGTTGGCCCCGGCGGTAGTGGCCCGATCGGCGTGGCGAGGCAGACGAGAATCTCTGGATGGCTACGTCATCGGTGCGATGGGCGCCCTGACGTTCACCGCAGCAGCCACCCTGACGCGGTTGGCACCCCAGTTCACCACCGGGATGATCAACCGGGCGCGTCCACTGGATGGGCTGCTCGTCGAGGCCGGTATTCGCGGAATCGCCATGCCGCTGACCGCCGCGGCCGTCGGCGGTCTGATCGGCACCGCGTTGTGGTTCACCCGACCGCCGACCAAGGCGCTGGAGAACCGGGCGTTCGTCCGGGGAACTCTCATCTTGATCGCCGTGGTGGTGATCGCGATATACGCCTCGCTGGGCGTCGTCGACGTCGCCCGCCTTCCCCAGGTGTTGCAATTGGCACTGCATCTGACGCTGACCGCGTTTGCGTTGCTGGCACTGCGGGTCGGCCTGCATCTGGCCTTGCTGCATGAGGCGCATGATGAGGTTCGCATCGATGAGCCCATTCTGTGCATCGAGTGCAATCACGTTGTGCCCGACGCGGCGTTTTGCGCCAGATGTGGCGCTGCAATGCACGCGTCCTCACGCCGGTCACGCCGGATCCGACGCGACGATCGCCCCGTTCGGGTCGCCGAGCAACCACCGGCCGGGAAGGTCGTCGTAGGACTGCTGCCCGGTTATTCGCTGTACTCCGGTGAGTTCGAGGCGGCCCAGCCACCGAAGGCGTCGTTCCGCACAGTGGCGCTGGCGCTGGGGATCACGATCGTCGTGCTGGCCGGTGGGCTGGTCGGTCTGTCCGGGCTGATCTCCAAACCCGCTCCCAAATATGTCTGTCCGCCAGACTGCGGCAGCCCACCCATGAATCGCGCAGTGGAGATCAACCCCCGATTCACTTCGGCGGATGGGGCGTTCTCGGTGTCCTACCCCGTCGAGGGGTCGGCCTATGAGATCTCGAAACACGACAATGGGGTCACCGCAGTGCTGCGAGCCGGTGACGGCGGCACAATGCAGTTGTTCAGCCGTCCGGCAGGAGGGCGCACCCCGAAGGAAATCGCCATCGACCTGGTGAACGGAACTTACCCGGACACCAAGACCGCCTACGAAATCCCGAACGCGATGGTCGGCTACCAAAATGGATATGGGTTGGCTGCCGACATCTGGCCACAGGGTGCGATGAGCAGTTACTCGCGGATGCGCGTCATCGTGATGGTCGCCGTCAAGAACGATCTGGCCCTCATCGCGGGTGCGGTCGGGCCGTATCGCGCCTTCGGGCCCGACTTCGGTTCCGGAAAGCCTTCGGCCGCCAACCTGCAGTTGGCATTGGATATGGGCAAATACGTCAACAGTTTCAGCTGGCGCGGCGACCCGCCCCGGTAATCGACTCCCGAAGCCGGCGGACACTTCGACGGGCGGGATGATCCGTTCCCGCTTGATGACCAAATCAGTTGGGGCAAAGTCACTTCGGTGCGGATGACGACCGGGATCGGCGAAATCGTTTCGCCACCGCCGGCATGGGCGCGCTCACGGGCACGGCAACGCGCGTGGTACTCGGTGCTGGACCGTCCCATAAGTGGGAGATACGCCATGGAAGATGGGCGGGGGTTTCCTCGGAGGGGAATGCACACCCGCTGCGTCTCGTTCATTTACAGGGTGTTGACCTAGTCAGCTGATGCGCGTGCGCCCGGGTTCGCTAGCGAGCGGGCCGCCAGCCGGGTAATGAGCCGGCGATCAAGTCGAAATGGAGCAGTCATGGGGAAGCTGGATGGCAAGGTTGCGGTAATCACCGGCGCCACGAGCGGAATGGCCTTGGCGGCCGCGAAGCTGTTCGTAGAGGAAGGGGCCTACGTTTTCATCACGGGCCGGCGACAGGACGCGTTGGACGAGGCCGTGGAGCTGATCGGCCGGAACGTGACTGGCGTGCAAGGCGACGCCGCCAACCTGGCGGACCTCGACCGGCTGTTCGAGACCGTCAAGCAGGAAAAAGGCAGTATCGACGTGCTGTATACGAACGCCGGAGTGGGCGAGGAAGTCAGGCTGGGTGAGATCACCGAGGAGCACTTTGATCAGACCTTCGGGCTGAATACGCGCGGAACGTTGTTCACGGTGCAGAAGGCTTTGCCGCTCTTCAACGATGGCGGTTCGATCTTCATGACGTCCTCGGTCTCCTCGATCAAGGGTTTGCCCGGCTGGAGTGTGTATGCGGCGAGCAAGGCTGCGCTGCACGCCTACGCCCGGGTATGGCTCAACGAGCTCAAGGACAGGCGGATCCGGGTGAACGTATTGAGTCCGGGTCTGGTTTTGACACCGTCGATGGAAGAAGCGACGGCGAATCCCGAGACGCGGAAGCAGGTCGAGGCCATGGTTCCGCGAGGCGAGGTCGGCCAGCCGGAAGAGGTTGCGACGGTCGCACTCTTTCTCGCCTCCGATGACTCCAGCTATGTCAACGGCCAGTTACTGCATGTCGACGGTGGCGCCTCGGCAATTTGACGCGAGCAAGCGGGCGACGTGTCGTCGGTGATGAGGCAGGGTGCTCCGCGAAGACTGGCGCCGGCCACCGTAGTTCGGCGCGTTTTGCCGCGACACCGGCTTCAGGGGCACACTGTGGTGTGCCCATCGGAGTGATTTGCGCCCTGCCGGAAGAGCTGGCTCATCTGCGACATGAGATCGGACGCCCAGAATCATTGGGCGTGAGGGGTTTCGAGTTCACCACGGGCGTGCTGGACGGTCGCGAAGTGGTCCTGGCGGGCTCTGGTATGGGCAAGGTGAACGCAGCGGTGGTGTCGACGCTGTTGGCCGATCGGTTCGCGTGCGAAACTCTGGTTTTTTCCGGGGTGGCCGGCGGCGTCGATCCTGAGTTGGCGGTAGGGGACGTGGTGATCGCCGACCGCGTGCTCCAGCACGACGCCGGGCTGATCGAGAACGGACGGTTGCAGACCTATCAGGCCGGTCACGTACCGTTCATCAATCCGACGGAACGCCTGGGCTACGTCGTTGATGCGCCGCTGATGGCCCGGGTCCAGACGCGCCTCGCCGGGTTCAGCTTGCCGGTGCTGTCGGAGGCCGCCGGTGGTACGGGCCGCTCGCCCCGCATCGTGTATGGCTCGGTGCTGTCCGGGGACCAGTACTTGCACTGCGACACGACCCGGGACCGCTGGCATCGCGAGTTCGGCGGGGCCGCAGTCGAAATGGAGGGCGGGGCCGTCGCGCAGGTCGCTGATTCGTTCGGGATCCCGTGGCTGGTCATCCGAGCGCTGTCGGATCTTGCGGGGCGCGATTCACGCCTGGACTTTCTTGCGTTTGCTGCTGAGGTGGCGACTTCGTCGGCGATGATTCTCCGGCGACTGCTCGCCGTGCTGTGACGCTGAAGCCGGCTGATATGCCAAAAGGCGTGATTCACTCATGATTCCGTGCCATCAGTGGTGATTGTCGCGCAGGCGTCGGCGCATCCGCAGGCCCTCCCAGGGCGGGTGGCGGTGGTCAATCGGCGGGGGCGTCCAGGGTGAAATCGGCGAAATCGAAACCAGGTACGACTACGCAGCTGACCAAGGTGGGCTCATCCCCGAGCGGTCTGGCCCGCTGGGAATGCCCCGGCGGCACCAGTATCTGCGGCCGTTCACCAGCCGCTATATCGGCCCCGAGTAGATGCTCTGTCGCAAGGGGCTTTTCGGATCCGATCTCGAGCAGCAGCGGACTGCCGCGATGATAGAGCCACAGTTCGGCGCTCCGCACGGTGTGCCACGCCGACTGCTGTCCGGGCATCAGTAGGAACAGAATGGCCGTTCCCGCGCTGCGTGGTCCGTTGTAGTCAGAAGGCAGCACAGTGTGGTCGACCGTCAAGTCGCTGCGCCACGTCTCGGCGAACCAACCGCCCTCTGGATGTGGGGCCAGGTCGAGTCGCTCGGCCCAATCGGGAAGCTCGGTCATTCCAGATACCGCCTTCGTCGAAACCTCGTTGGTACCGGACCGAGTTCGGGAGACACCCACTGGTCAATCGATTACCGGCCCGTGTACCTCGCTGCGAAGAACCGCCCCGCGTCACCGAAGGAGTCTGAATCCTGCAAGGACGGCCACACCGAAAATGCTACCAGCGACATCGAGATAGTGATATCGACGATACCGTCCTAGGGTAGAACGGTCCTCGCCCGGTCGACGTTCTCGTTGGTATGACTGTTGACGACCGCGTTCGGTGGGCAGGCAGCAGCCAACGTGCCAGACATAGACAGGAACCTATCTGATGATTCATCCCGTGAGGCGCATCGTTCTCGTGACTGCTGGTGTCCTGCTGGGGCTGTGCAGCGCTGTACCAGTTGCCTATGCCGACGATCCCGGACCGCTGTATCGACTGGTCGACACCGCGGCGGCGCGCCTGCTGACCGCCGACCCGGTCGCCGCGTTCAAATGGGTCAACGGCGGGTCCATCGAGGACAGCGCCAGGGCAGGTCAGGTGCTCAACGCCGCCGGCGCCGACGCCCGCAACCGCGGGCTTGACGAAAACCTCGTGCGGCAAGCCTTCGAGAATCAGATACACGCCACCGAAGGGGTCGAGTACACCCGCTTCGGACAGTGGAAATTCGACCCGACACACGCGCCGACCTCCGCGGCGGACCTGTCGCAAACCCGCAGCGCAATCGATGAATTCAACCGCGCGCTGGTCGCGGAGATGGCAACGCAGCGTGACGTCCTGTTCAACCGGAACTGCGCCGGCGCCCTGGACGCCGCGCGCACGTCGGTGGCCGCCGCCCGCCAACTCGATCCGCTCTACCGGCAAGCGCTCGACGTCGCGACCGCCTCTTATTGCGCCTGACAGCCGCTCGGACGCTTCCGCGGGTGCCTCAACATGCCTGGGCAGTTGGTGCCAGACGCTGTGCGCACGAGCGGGCTGGTCCTTCCGCGGAAGGAATGCCATGTGCTTGGCGTTCTTCGTAGCGGCACTGAGGTGAGTTGGTGTCACAGTGACTGACCAATCGGCGAGGGATTCACGAGTGCACCAACGCGACAACGGCACACCGCGCGGTGGCCGGAACATGAGGAGTTCGACTGCGACTCACGTCCGCGGGCTTCGAGGCGGCGACGAAGGCAGCCTCTCGCGGGTACTGGCCGACCTGGGCCCTCGGCTCGGCGCTCTGCGCCGCGAGCGAGGGATGTCGCTCAACGCTCTCGGTGCCCATGTCGCCAGCTCAGCGAGCACGCTGTCTCGCATCGAGACCGGCGAACGGCGAGCCAGCCTGGAGCTGGTCCTGCGGATCGCCCTCACCTACGGCATCACTCTCGACGAGGTTCTCGGCTTCCCGGGATACGCCCGCCATGAGGTGCCCAGCCAACGGGTGATCCACACCGCCGACATGGTGGTCTGGCCGCTGACGCGCAGCAGGGTGTCACCTGAGCCATACAAGGTTGTGTATTCGCCCACCGACTCCGTGCCCCCGGAACCCCTGCCCACACATGGGGGATGGAAGTGGGTCTACGTGCTCTCGGGGCGCCTGCGGGTGCGACGCGGGGCCGACGATCTCGTTCTCGAAGCTGGTGAGGCCATCGAGATCGACACCGCTCAGCCACACTGGACCGGGTCGACAGGGAAGGGCGTCACAGAGATCCTGATGCTGAGAGGTCCACGAGCGTTCGTCATGCGCTGATGCCGCGATCGTAGCTCGTTCCGACTCTGGTGCGTTGCCTCGTGAAAACCGTTGCCGTACTGGCAACGCTCGCGGCAGGGAGCGCTCGGTTGGCACTACCTTGCGGTGGGGCTCGGGTGACCGGGTTCCTGACCGGGCAATACCAGTAGGAGGACGCATGACACAGATCGATGAGCGCCACGACGCGGCAACCGAGGAACTGGTCGCCCGGGCGCGCGCTGCGGTACCCACCCTGGACGCACACGCCGAACAGACCGAACGCGACCTACGCGTGGCGCCCGAAAGTGCAGCCGCCGCAGCAAAAGCCGGCGCGTACGCGCTGAGCACCCCCCGCCGCTACGGTGGCCTGGAAGCCGACACCACGACGACGGTGCGGGTGCTGGCTGAACTGGGCCGGGGCTGTGGGTCGACCGCCTGGGTCGCGGCGGTGTCGGGCAGCGCCAAGTGGATGTTCGAGCGGTTCCTGAGCGAGACGGCGCGCGACGAGTTCTTCGCCGATCCCAACGTCCGGCTGTGCGGCTCAGCGCACCCCACGGGGAGGTCTACCGAAGTGCCGGGCGGCTTGCGGGTGTCAGGTCGGTGGAGCTACGCCTCCGGCTGTGATGATGCCGCATGGGCGCTGCTGGGCGCCCCGGTCTTCGATGGCGACCGGCAGCGCGACGAACCGATCGGGCCGCTCGGTTGGGCGCAGGTACTCGTACCGACGTCGAGTCTGGGCGTCGAACGCACGTGGGACGTGGCCGGGTTGCGGGGCACCGGCAGTCACACGCTGGTGGCCGACGACGTGTTCGTCCCGGCGTCACACGTGCTGCGGCCGGACCTGTCTGATTCCCAGGCGATGGGCCGGTTCGTGGTTGGCACCGCGACGACGGTCGCTCCGCTACTGGGGGTTGCGCAGGCGGCCCTGGACCTGGTCGCGTCCGTTCTCCCCGTGCGCCGCCCACCGATGTCGGCGTATGCGAACTTGACCGAGTCGCCGGCAGCCCGGCAGTTGTTCGCCGACGCCACTTTGCTGATCGACGGCGCCCGCCGGACCGTGTTGCACATCGCGGGGACGATCGACGGCTTGAGCCCCGGGCAGCGTGAACTGACCGCGGTCGAGGAGGTGGAACTGCGAATGGAGTTGATCTCCGCGGCCAAGCAGTGCCGGCAAGCCGTCGAGCTGCTGCTCGATCTGCACGGGTCGAGCAGCTTCGCTCTGTCGAACCCGCTGCAGCGGATGTGGCGCGACCTGGCGGTCGGCACCCGCCACGGCGCAATGACCTCCTACATGGTGGCCGAGGCCTACGCGCGCAGCCTCGTTGGTGTCGAGTAGCAGACCACGGCGGTCGATAGTCATTGGGTAGCAAGCATTCCGGCGATCGGTGACGGTGTGCTCATCGCCTTGATGGCCCCGGTGTCGGTGTAAGAGCGGAACCCAGCCGCTCAGCGCCTTCTGCCCGGGGATCCGGTCGCGGACTACAAGTGGGGCGTGCCGGCTGCAGGTGGGCGACGCGAGACCTCAGCCACGTTCACTCGTTGTCTCCGTCCTGGCGGTGTCTCCCGAAGGCGGTCTGGCGATGGTGGCGAGGTCGGTGTTCGCGCCGCAGATGATCACGGCTACGGATTCGTCCCGGGTGGGCTGGTAAGTCGCGGAAGCGATCGCGGCATAAGCCGCCGCGGCGCCATACTCAGCCGGGATACGAAAGGACTGCCACAATTCGTTCCTGGCATCAACAATCTCCTGATCCGACACCAGCACCGATCGTGGGGGAGCGGCCACTGTTCGGGTGAAGGCGATATCGCCGATTCGTCGCGCGCCAAGGGAATCCGCGGCGACCCCCGACACCTCAACGTCCACCGGTGTGCCCGCCGCCAGCGCGGCGTGCATCGTCGGGATGCGTTGCGGCTCAACGGCAACGATTCCTGCCCGTCCCTCCGCTGCGGCGGACAACCCGCTGAACAGGCCGCCTCCGCCGACCGCGACCACGATGGTCGTCACGTCGGGGGCATCCTCCAGAATCTCCTCGGCAATTGTTCCAGCTCCGGCGCAGATCTCGGCTTGGTCGTACGCATGACAGAACAGGGCGCCGGTTGCGGACTCGTAATCGCGGGCCGCCTCGTACGCTTCGGCGTATTCCGAGCCGATCTGCCGTACTTCGGCGCCGTATTCAGCCAACCGGTCGACTTTCACCTGTGGTGCGGTGACGGGCACGAAGACGGTTGCCTTGACGCCCAGTTGCCGGGCCGCGTACGCATTTGCCAAGCCGGCGTTCCCGCCTGAGGCGACCACGATGCCCGTTGCCGGATCGAGTTCACCGCGCTCGCGGGCAGACAGTTGGCGGTTGAATGCGCCACGCGTTTTGAACACGCCCGCGTGTTGCATGAACTCACACTTCAGCCACAGGCGAATGCCCGCGACCTCCGCGCCGAGTAGTGGCGTTCGACGCACATAGCCAGTGATGCGCCGTCGGGCTTCCAGCACGTCCTCGCGACGGATGTCGACGTTCGGTGGGTTGCTCACTGACTGCCTTCAATCGAAAGGTGTTTGACGTGTTCATAGTACGGTCGACCGCAGCAGCGGCGGCCGCGACGGCCAACCCCAATCGGAGGCCGCCGCGGCCGGACCGACTACTTCGTGTCGGACTACTTCGTGTCGGACAGGGTGGTTGTCATTTCGTCCTGGTGTCGGGGGTTGGTTGGTGCGTCGAGAGCAGCTTTCGCGTTGTCCCGGGCCGCGTAGGCGGCAACCAAGGTGACTATGCCGGCGGCGATCACCATCGCCGATACGGGCCAGTACGCGCCGTCGTTGACCGAGACCAGGTATGTGGCGAGGATCGGGGCCGGTGCCCCAGCCAAGAGGGAGCCCATTTGGTAGCCCACCGAAACGCCGGTGTATCTGATGTCGGCGCTGAAGAGTTCGGCAAACCATGCCGACAGCGGTGCGAAGACCATCGAGTGGGCCCCGGCGAGGGCGAGGACGCAGGCAAGGATGACGGCCCATTGCTCACCGGTGCCGACGAGCCAGAAGAAGGGGAATGCCAGCAGCAGCATCAGTGCGGTGCCCATGACGACAACGTGGCGGCGTCCGATGCGGTCTGACAGCGCGCCGAAAAGGGGCATCGTGACCAGCTCGATCGCGGAGGCCACCAGTACGCCGGCCAATGCGACGCTTCTGGGCAGGCCCAGCTGCGTGGTCATGTACGCGAGGCCGAACGTCGCGAAAACGTAGTAGAGCACATTGTCGGCGAAACGGATCCCCGCTATCACCGCGACATCCCTCGGGTGATTGCGGAGAACCTCGACCAGCGGGCGCTTGACCTGCTCACTCGCTTCCATGATCTCTTTGAACGCGGGCGGCTCGCTGATTTTGGCACGAATGTAGAGGCCGATGATGACCAGGATGGAGCTGGCAATGAAGGGTAGGCGCCAACCCCAGCTGATGAAGTCTTCCTGTGGCAGCGCACTCACGAGTGCGAACGCGCCCGATGAGAGCAAAAGCCCAGCGGGAATGCCCATTTGGGGCCAGCTGCCGTAGAACCCGCGGCGCGCGGGGGGCGCGTGTTCGACCGCGAGCAAGGCGGCCCCGCCCCACTCTCCACCGACTCCCAGCCCCTGGAGTAAGCGAAGGGCTACCAGTGCGATGGGCGCCCACGCTCCGATCACCTCGTAGGAGGGAAGGAGCCCCACAGCGGTGGTTGAGGTACCCATCAGCAGCAGGGTCGCCACAAGGGTCTTCTTGCGTCCGATCCGGTCGCCGAGGTGCCCGGCGATGATCCCGCCCAGGGGGCGCGCGAAGAAGCCCACCCCGAAGGTGGCGAAGGACAGCAAGGTTCCCGACAGCGGATCGGCACCGGGAAAGAAGAGTCCGCCAAAGATCAGAGCCGCGGCGGTGCCGAAGAGAAAGAAGTCGTAGTACTCGACCGCGGTACCGACGAAACTCGCCGCTGCTACTCGCGCCATGCCTGACTGAGTGTCCGTGCGGACCTCTCCGCCTGTTGTCGTCATCGGCCTTGATTCCTTTCGGTGATCAGCCCGGCGGACAAGCCGGCAGGCATTCGGGGAGAAATATGCAGATGTCCGGCGACGGCTCGCTAGACTGTTTCATATGTGGAACTTGAAGACCGCATGTGGTAGATATTCAGGCACACCCGTGGTGTGATGTCAAGCACTATTCAGACCCGGGGCTGTGTCCGGGCAGATGAGGAGAACTCGTGACCACCTCAGTAGGTAAAGAGGCCGACGGCGCGCAATCAGAGGGCACCCGCGCCGTCTATGCGGCGTTTCAGATCCTCGACGTGATCGCTGCGGCCTCAGAGCCTCCCCGAATGACGGACATCGTCGACGCGGTGGCTCTCCCGAAGTCGAGCGTCTTCCGGTTGTTGCGTGCGCTCGAAGCGGTGAACGCCGTACGCAGGGGGGAGCGGGACAAGCGCTATCGCCTGGGGGCGAAATTCGACGATTACGCGAAGGTCTCTCAGACGCCGTTGCTCATCAGTCGATTCCACGACGAGGCGGCCCCTCTGCTTCGCCCGCTCAACGAGACCGCGCAACTGGGCGTGCTCACCGGTGTTGACGTGACCTTCGTGGCCTGCATCGACTCAACAAAGCCGGTCCGTTTGGTCAGCTATCCAGGAAGGACTCTGCCGGCGCACGCCAGCGCGACCGGCAAGGCCATTCTTGCCTTTGCCGGAGAACCGGCACTTCACACCGTGCTGAACGGCGGGCTTCCGGCGCTGACTCCGCGAACGATCACGAGCCCGGACGTATTGAAGGACGAATTGCAGGAGATTCGCCGGCGGGGCTATGCCACCGAATCGGAGGAATCGACCTCGAACCTGTCCTGCATGGCTGCACCGGTGTGGGGCGGCTCGGGCGAGGTCGTGGGGGCCGTCACCGTGTGCATTCCGAGTGCAACGCCGCCCGCGGAGCGCCTTCCGGACATCCGGGACGCTCTTCTCGCAGCGACGAAGCGACTGTCCAGCCCACGGTGGCAGTGACACCGGCAGTGCCCCGGTGAGGCGCGCAGCAGACGTCCTGTTGACACAGTGTGGACCCGGTGTGACACTCGATACGTCAAATGCAGAACTCAAGTTCTATATATGGAACTTCTAAAATTCCGAGCGAGGGCCCATGGACGCGACGATTTCGGTGGACAGGTCGGCAGTGGTGGCCGGCGTGCAAGTCAAGACCGGCCTGTACGTCGGCGGTCGCTGGCGCGCCAGCGAGGACGCATCGTGGTTCGACGTCGTTGACCCCTCAACCGGCAAAGTCATTGCGGCCGTTGCGGATGCGACGCCGAGTGACGCCATTGCGGCACTGGGCAGCGCCGCCGCCGCACAAGCCAGTTGGGGAAGATCCTCGGCTCGTCGCCGGGCAGAGATCCTGCGTGCAGCCTTTGAAGCGGTTACCGCACGTCGCGAGGAGTTCGCGTCCGTCATCACTGCGGAGATGGGCCGGCCCTACGCCCAGTCACTCGGTGAGGTCGATTACGGGGCGGAGTTCCTGCGCTGGTTCGCCGAACAGGCCGCGCACGTCCACGGTGAGTTCGCCGCCTCACCAAACGGGGACTTCACCATCGCGACGACCCGCGTTCCTGTTGGGCCCAGTTTGCTCATCACGCCGTGGAATTTCCCACTTGCCATGGGAACTCGGAAGATTGGCGCCGCGCTGGCGGCCGGCTGCACCGTTATCGTGAAGCCCGCTGAGCAGACTCCGCTGACCATGGCGCTCCTGGTCGACGTGCTCGCCCAAGCAGGGGTGCCTGACGGAGTAGTGAACTTCGTTCCGACAACGCGAGCTGCTGACCAGTCCGAGACGCTGATGCGGGATGCTCGGCTGCGCAAGGTCAGCTTCACGGGGTCGACGCCGGTGGGATCTCGGCTGCTCGAACAAGCTGCGCGGAACGTCATGCGCTCCTCGATGGAGCTTGGCGGGAATGGTCCGTTTCTGGTCCTCCGCGACGCCGACGTGCCATCTGCAGTCAACGGAGCCATGGTCGCGAAGTTCCGTAACGGTGGGCAGTCGTGTGTGGCGGCCAACCGGTTCATCGTGCACGAAGCCGTGGCAGAAGAGTTCATCGAAGGTCTTGTCAAGCGCACCAGCGCCCTCGTCGTAGCAGACGGCACGGCCCCCGTCGCCGATATCGGGCCGTTGATCGACGACCGCCAGCGGCAACGGGTCCAACGTCTCGTTGATGACGCGGTCGCCTCAGGCGCCCAACTCCACACCGGAGGCTGGGCACTTCCCGGCGACGGATATTTCTACGCACCAACGGTTCTCACCCACGTGCCCGTGTCCGCGCCGATCATGCGCGAGGAGGTCTTCGGGCCGGTCGCGACGGTGACGGTTGCCGCCTCCGATGACGACGCGATCGACCTCGCCAACGACACACCGTTCGGGCTTGTCGCTTTCGTCTACACACAGAACATGGCGCGCGCCCTGGACGCGACCTCGCGGCTCGATGCGGGGATGATCGGCGTCAACCGCGGCCTGGTGTCGGAAGCCGGCGCCCCATTCGGAGGAACCAAAGCATCTGGACTCGGGCGTGAAGGCGGTCACACCGGCATCGACGAATACCTCGAGACCAAGTACCTCGCAATCGACACCACCGTCCCAGCCTGACATCTCGCGAACCGATCGCACCGACCCCTACAAGGAAGTAGCGGAAATCCTATGAAAGGCATGACGACGGTACTGACGGCGCCCGACGTACTGGAGCAGCGCGAGTACGACCTTCCCGAACCCGCCCCCGGTGAAATACTTCTGCAGATGATCCGCGCCAACGTGTGCGGCACCGAGGTGCACGTGGTTGGCGGCCGCCATCCACTCATCGGACCCGGCTGCGTACTGGGACACGAAGGCGTGGGCAGGGTGCAGCGCCTCGGCGCCGGCGTGGCAACCGATTCCGCCGGCCGTCCCCTGGTCGAGGGAGACCGGGTGGTGGTGACGTACTTCCAGGCATGTCGTCGTTGCCCCGAATGTGACAAGGGCAAGGAAAGTCTTTGTCGCAACGCCTACGCAGGGTGGACGTCCAATGCCGACACAGCGCCACACTTCCACGGCACATTCGGCACCCATTACAGTGTCGGGCCGAACCAGAGCGTTTACAAAGTGCCCGAGGCAATTTCGAGTAAGGCAGCCTCCTCGGCGAATTGTGCGCTCTCCCAAGCATATGCAGGATGCGAGATGGGGGAGATCCGGCGCGGACAAACAGTACTCATGCTCGGCGCCGGCGGGCTCGGCGTGTGCGCCTCGGCAGTGGCCAGCCAGATGGGCGCCGAGGTTTTCGTCGCCGAGATGGACCCCCGTCGTCTGGAGAAGGCTCAGCTGTTCGGTGCCCGCCACGCGATTGACCTGTCGACGGCCGATAACGACGACGAGCGGGTCGCGCTGATGAAGGAGGCGACAGGCGGCGGTGCGGATGTGGTCATCGACCTGACCGGGGCGCCGGCGGGCTTCCTCGACGCCGCGAGGTCCGTTGCCCCGGGCGGCATTCTGGTGTCCATCGGCAACATCACCCCGGGCAAAACGGCCCCGTTCGACCCGGGAGCGTTCACTCGGTCGGGGACGCAGATCAAGGCGTCGATCCGCTACCCGGCTCGGGTACTGGGCAAGGCGGTGAGCTTCATAGAGTCAACGCCCGGCTTTCCCTGGGAGGATCTCGTTGACGCTGACTTCAGCCTCGACGACGTGCAGCGAGCTGTGCAGGCGGCGCGGGACCGAGAAGTCACTCGCGCCGGTTTGATCATCGAAAATCGTTGACGTGCCCACCGCCTCTGCCGGCCGACTGGCCGGCGCCACGCCGACCGGCGGATGCGCGGAATCCCCTCGTCGAGAACGATGACCTACCGCGGCGCGTTCACTCTGTGCTCCAAGTACGTCCTCGCAGCGTAGTTCGGCACGTCCCGCCGAGTGTTCACTTGAACTCTGATTCGATAGCTGTCAATATCGACCTATGTCGAATTCGCCGGATGGGGTCGATGCCTGCTGTGTGACGCCACCGCTACTGCGTGAGCCGCTGACAGAGCGGGCGGCCACGGAGATGGCCAGGAAGTTGAAGGCGCTGGCTGATCCGGTGCGGTTGCGGTTGTTCAGTGCGGTGGCCAGCCATTCGGGCGGTGAGGCTTGCGTGTGCGACATCTCGGGCGGAATCGACGTCTCCCAGCCCACCGTGTCGCATCACCTCAAGGTGCTTCGTGATGCAGGTCTGCTGACCTCCGAGCGTCGTGCCTCGTGGGTGTACTACACCGTGGTCCCCGAGGCGCTACGTGAGCTGGCTGCACTGCTGGACCTCGAGACCACGGCGCTCGCGGGGGTGACAGCGTGACCGACACCGTCGCGCACAGTTCCTCGGCGCCGGTGGTGGCGAAGCTGTCCACCTTGGACCGGTTCCTGCCGGTGTGGATCGGTATCGCCATGGCCGCCGGACTGCTGCTGGGACGCTTCATTCCGGGATTGAACACCGCACTGGAAAGTGTTCAGATCGACGGGATTTCGCTACCGATCGCGCTGGGCCTGCTGATCATGATGTATCCAGTGCTGGCCAAGGTGCGCTACGACCGTCTCGACACCGTGACCGGCGACCGCAAGCTACTGCTGAGCTCGCTGGTGCTGAACTGGGTGTTCGGGCCGGCGCTGATGTTCGCCCTGGCCTGGCTGCTGCTGCCCGATCTGCCCGAGTACCGCACCGGCCTGATCATCGTCGGGCTGGCCCGCTGCATCGCGATGGTCATCATCTGGAATGACCTGGCATGCGGAGACCGCGAGGCCGCCGCCGTCCTGGTCGCGCTGAACTCGATCTTCCAGGTGATCATGTTCGCCGTCTTGGGGTGGTTCTACCTCTCGGTGCTGCCCGGCTGGCTCGGTCTGGAACAGACCACGATTGACACCTCCCCGTGGCAGATCGCCAAATCGGTGCTGATCTTCCTCGGCATCCCTCTGGTCGCGGGGTACCTCAGCCGCAAGCTCGGCGAGAAGGCCAAGGGCCGCGACTGGTACGAGACCGAGTTCCTGCCCAGGATCGGACCGTGGGCGCTCTACGGACTGCTGTTCACCATCGTGATCCTGTTCGCCCTGCAAGGGGAGCAGATCACCAGCCAACCGCTCGACGTGGTTCGGATCGCGCTTCCGTTGCTGGTGTACTTCGCCATCATGTGGGGCGGGGGTTACCTGCTCGGCGCGGTGATCGGCCTGGGCTATCAGCGCACCACCACGCTGGCATTCACGGCGGCGGGCAACAACTTCGAACTGGCCATCGCGGTGGCGATCGCCACGTACGGCGCCACCTCAGGCCAAGCGCTCGCCGGCGTGGTCGGTCCGCTGATCGAGGTCCCGGTTCTGGTGGCCCTGGTGTATGTGTCGCTGGCGCTGCGCCGCAGATTCGCCGATCAGACCACCGTGCCTCTTACCGCCCAATCGCCGAAAGCGCAGGAGTCGTGACCATGTCTGACAATCCCGCCGTCCTGATCGAACTCGACGTGACCGTCTCAGAATGAGCGAAACCGACCGCCCCTCCGTGCTATTCGTCTGTGTGAAGAACGGTGGCAAGTCGCAGATGGCCGCCGGCCTGATGCGCAAACTCGCCGGCGAAGCAGTGGACGTGTATTCGGCCGGCACCGAACCCGGCGCCGCCGTCAATGAGCTGTCCGCCCAAGCGCTCCTCGAGGTGGGCGTCGACATTGCCGGCGAACGGCCCACGGCAGTGGATTATGAGTTGGCCCGCAAGGTTGATCTCGTGGTGACGCTGGGCCGAGAGGTCCGCCTTGATGCGCTACCTGGCACCCGGGTGGAGAACTGGGACACCGACGAACCTTCCGAACGCGGCATCGACGGTCTCGAACGAATGCGCCTGGTCCGCGACGACATCGCCGAACGCGTGCAGCAGCTGATGGACGATTTCACCGAAGCCGCGGCGCCTTAGTCGGCTGGCGTTGTCGTCGGACGTCAGTCCCGCACAGGAGGCGAAGGCGCCCGCGGCTTGCTGGCGGCCGCGATCAGCGCCCCCGCGGCGGCGATCGCGCCCAGGGCGAGGAACATGGCGGCGTAGCCACCGAGCACGCTGGCCAGGGCCGCGCCCACGAAGGGGCCGACCGCGGTGGCAATCATGATCGGCGCGTTCAAAAACGCGCTGAGATGGCCGTAATGGGTTGCGCCCCAACGCTCGGTGACCGCGGTGGCCTGCAACAGTGTCATGATGCCGCGCATCACGCCCGCCCCGATTGCGACCACCACCAGCGCCCAGTAGGCACTGAACACTCCGAGTGCCACCGTAGTGACCGCGACGCCGGCCATGATCATGACGGTCCTGGGCACGACACCGATACGGCGCACCAGCGTCTGATAGCCCAGGCGCCCGAGCACCTGTCCGGCACCGCCGAGGCCGAGCGCGACCGCCGCGGCGCCGGTGCCGATGCCGCGTTGACTCATCAACGGCACCAGGTTGGCGATCACCGCGTAGGACGCCAGCCCGGCAAGCGCGAACCCCGCCACCAAGGCCAGAAACGGCCCGCTGCGCGCGGTGCGACCCGGGGCCTCGGCTTCATGCTTGGTGGCGACCGAAGGCCAGGGGCGCCGCAACCCGAAGAAATGCGCCGGAATGGTGATCACCGCCATCGCCGCAGCCAGGACGAGATAGGTGTGGCGCCAACTCAAGTGCGCCGACAGGGCCGCGGTCAGCGGCGCGAACACGGTGCTGGCGAGGCCCGCGACCAACGTCAACGCCGTCAGCGCCCGCACAGCGTCGGTGCCGAAGAACCGTGTCAGCGCCGCGAAAGCTGGGGCGTAGAACACCGCGCTCATCGCCACGCCGGCCATAACCCATGCCGCGGCGAACCAGCCGTAGTTCGGCGCGGACACCACGGCCACCACCGATACGGGGCCGAGCACCGAGCCGGCGGTCATGATCCACCGCGGCCCCACCCGGTCCAGCCAGCGACCGACCGGGATGCCCACCAACGCCGAGGTCACCAGCCCGGCCGAGAATGCGCCGGTCACCGCCGGCGCCGACCAGCCCGTGTCGGCGCTGATCTGCTCGGAGAGCACGGTGAAGGCGTAGTACAACACGCCCCAACTGGTGATCTCGGTGACGCACAACGCCAACAGCACCCAGCGCAGCCTGTGCGCTGCGCTGGGCGAGGCGGAAGAGGACGGGGCCTGCGTCATCCGCCCAGGGGGTGGAGCGACAGCGACAATGGTTGCGGCGATGACGCCTCTGATGCCGGGGCGGGTCCGCAGCACCCGCCGCCGGCGTTCTCGGTATCGGGGCTGTCGAACAAGCCCGCACCGTTGCACACGCCGGTGTCGGGGAGGGTCAGTTCGACCCGCTGGGCGGCCTCGTGGTCGCCGGCCAGCTCGGCGGCGATGCTGCGGACCTGCTCGTAGCCGGTCATCGCCAGGAAGGTCGGTGCCCGCCCGTAGGACTTCATCCCGACGATGTAGAGATCGGGTTCGGGGTGGGCCAATTCGGCTGCGCCGTGGGGCAATACGCTGCCGCAGGAGTGCATGTTCGGGTCGATGGACGGGGCCAGCTTGATCGGCGCCTGCAGGATCGGATCCAACGCGATGCGCATCTCCGACAGGAATGACAGGTCAGGTCGGAAGCCGGTGAGCACCACCACCTGATCCGCCGGCGGCAGCGCCCGCCCGTCCTCGGCCGTCACCACCGCGTGACCGTCGACGACGTCGATTCTCTCGGTGCGAAATCCTGTCACCAGATTGATCAGGCCGGCGTCGACGGCTTCCTTGGAGCGCACGCCCAGGGCGCCGCGCTCAGGAAGTTCGTCCGCAGAGCCGCCACCGAAGGTGTCCTCGGCGACCCCGCGGCGCAGCGCCCACGTCACCGTCGTCGACGGATCCCGCCGCGTCACCTCAGCGAGCTGGATCACTGCGGTCATCGCCGAGTGCCCGCTCCCGATCACCACCACATGCTTGCCCGCCAACGCCGAGGCCTGCCCGGGTGTCGGTGGAAGATAGGACACCGCACCAGAGGTGGCGGCGAGCTCTTCGCCGATTGCCGGAATGCCCTCAGCGCCAGCAGGATTGGGCTGACCCCAGGTGCCCGAGGCATCGATGATCGCGCGCGCCTGGAGTCGGCGGTGAATGCCGTCGGGATCGGTCACGTTCACCACAAGTGGTTGCTCAGCGCGGCCAGGGCTGACGAGACGGTCGCGGCCCCGTCGCGTCACCGCCCACACCCGGGTGTCATACCGCACCCGATCACCCAGGGCCTGCGCCAACGGCGCCAGATACGCGTCGATCCACTGCCGTCCGGTCGGGAAGCCTGACTCCGGCGCAGTCCAACCGGCCGGCCCCAGCAATCGGGCTGCAGCGGGGTCGACCAACTCCGGCCAGGGGGAGAACGTACGCACGTGCGCCCACTGCTCAACCGCGGACGCAGCGCTGTGGCCGGCCTCCAGCACCACCGGCTCGAGTCCGCGCTCCAACAGATGGGCGGCGGCCGCCAGTCCCAATGGTCCTGCGCCGATGACTACAACGGGCAACTCGGACATTCGACACTCCTCGAATCGACGTCTATCGATACATTGATCGTCCGTGACGCATCGAAGTTTGTCAATGCGTGTGTCATCATGGATGGCATGGCCACCGCAAACGCCCCGCTCACCACCAGCGACGTTGCTGCCTGCTGCTCACCACTCACCGGCGGCGTGCTGGACACCGCCGCGGCCGAACACCTCGCCTCGGTGTTCAAAGCCCTCGCCGATCCCGCACGCGTCAAGCTCGTGTCCCTCATCGCTGCCGGAGAAGGTGGCGAAGCCTGCATCTGCGACCTCACCGAACCGCTGGGGTTGAGCCAACCGACAGTGTCGCACCACATGAAGCTGCTCGTCGACGCCGGCCTCGTGTCGCGCGACCAGCGCGGCAAGTGGGCCTACTACCGCGTCAACCCCGAGGCCCTGGACCGCATCGCTTCCGCGCTCACGACCCACTCACGCTAGACAGCGCTCGTCGAACAATTGCCCGGTTCCGGCACCGCCGCATACTGTTGCCCGAATGGAGCCTGAGGCGAGCGACGCCGACGTCGGCAAACCGCCACCCGCCCTCGAACGTCCCGAAACCCCCCGGCGCCTCAGTGCCTGGTTCAAGGACGCCAACGCCAACCCCGGCGTCGTGAGCATGATCCGGCGCGCCCGTCGCGCCTTACCCGGGGACCCAGATTTTGGTGACCCGCTGTCGATGACCGGCGACGGCGGCCCGCAAGCCGCCGCGCGCGCCGCGGACCGGCTGCTGCGCGACCGGGACGCCGCAACCCGGGAGATGAGCCTGGCCGGATTTCAGGTGTGGCAGGCACTGACCGAACGGGTGTCCCGGCGCCCCGCCAACTCCGAGGTGACGATCGTCTTCACCGATCTGGTCGGTTTCTCGGAGTGGTCCCTGCAAGCCGGCGACGCCGCGACATTGCGACTGCTGCGTTTGGTGGCCGCGGCCATCGAGCCCCCGTTGCTGGATCGGGGTGGGCACATCGTCAAACGCATGGGCGACGGGATCATGGCGGTCTTCCCAGATCCCGTCGTTGCAGTGGCAGCGATACTGGCTGCCCGGGACGGGGTCAAAACCGTCGACGTGGACGGTTACGCACCCCGCATGCGGTTCGGCCTGCACACCGGCCGTCCGCAACGGATCGGCGCGGACTGGCTCGGGGTGGACGTCAACATCGCGGCCCGGGTGATGGAACGCGCCACCCGCGGGGGCATCATGATCTCCGGACCCACCCTGGAACTACTCGGGCCCGACCAGCTCGAGGCGCTGGGCGTCACCGCCAAACGGGTGCGTCGTCCGATCTTCACCGCAAAGCCCAGCGGCGTACCCGCCGATCTGGCGATGTTCCAGCTCAGATCATCACGGCGCGACGGGGCCGGCGTCGTCGAGGACGAGGACGACACGTAGGTCAGCGGAACGCCGCTGCGGCGACCGCTCAGATCGAGCGACGATGACGGGTCTGAGCACAGCGCGCAGGGTGGCGCGTGCGGGAAAGGCTGAGCAGGGCGTCGGCAAATGCCCACGAAGAGTCAGCGTCACCATCACCTATGATCGTCACTTGCGTCTGTGCCGGGAGATCCGGGAACTGTGGACGTCTACCGGAATACGAAACCCGAGGAGTGGCGTCGCGTGGGTGATGAGCCCCAGCTGGTCCCAGACCTGTCGGAAGAAGCGCTGGCCGAAGCCGTCAGCGCGGCGGGCCATGCCTTCAACCTGGCCGCCGACCTCGATGCGCTGGCCCGGGCCAAGACCGAGCACCTCGGCGACAAGTCCCCGCTGGCGTTGGCGCGCCAGGCCCTGGGGGCACTGCCCAAGACCGAGCGTTCCGATGCCGGCAAACGCGTCAACATAGCCCGTGCCCAGGCTCAGGAGCTCTACGACGACCGCCTCGGCGCCTTGCGCGCCGAGCGGGACGCTGCGGTGCTGGTGGCCGAACGCATCGACGTGACGTTGCCGTCGACCCGCCAGCCCACCGGTGCGCGGCATCCGATCACCATCCTGGCCGAGCACATCGCCGACACCTTCGTGGCGATGGGCTGGGAGCTGGCCGAGGGCCCCGAAGTCGAGACCGAGCAGTTCAACTTCGATGCGCTGAACTTCCCGCCCGACCATCCGGCGCGCAGCGAATCGGACACCTTCTACATCGCCCCGGAAGGCTCGCGGCAGCTGCTGCGTACGCACACTTCCCCGGTGCAGGTCCGGGCGCTACTGAGCCGCGAACTGCCGGTCTACATCATCTCGATCGGACGCACCTTCCGCACCGACGAGCTCGATTCGACCCACACGCCGGTGTTCCACCAGGTCGAAGGGCTGGCCGTGGACAAGGGCCTGACGATGGCCAACCTCAAGGGCACGCTGGATGCGTTCGCCCGCTCGGAGTTCGGGCCGGAAGCCCGCACCCGGATCCGACCGCACTTCTTCCCGTTCACCGAACCGTCCGCCGAGGTGGACGTGTGGTTTGCGAACAAGAAGGGCGGCGCGGGCTGGGTGGAATGGGGAGGCTGCGGCATGGTGAACCCGAACGTCCTGCGTGCGGCGGGTATCAACCCGGAGGTCTACAGCGGGTTCGCATTCGGGATGGGCCTGGAGCGCACCCTGCAGTTCCGCAACGGCATTCCCGACATGCGCGACATGGTCGAAGGTGACGTGCGGTTCTCCCTGCCGTTCGGAGTGGGCGCCTGATGCGCATTCCGTACAGCTGGCTGCGCGAAGTCGTTTCCGGCGCCCCGGGCTGGGACGTGTCGGCCGCCGAACTCGAACAGGCATTGATCCGCGTCGGCCACGAGGTCGAAGACGTCATCACCCTCGGTCCGGTGACCGGTCCGTTGACCATCGGCCGCGTCGCCGAGATCGAGGAACTCACCGAGTTCAAGAAACCGATCCGCGCGTGCAAAGTTGACGTGGGCGAGCCTGAGCTGCGTGACATCGTTTGCGGTGCAAGGAATTTCGCCGTAGGTGACACCGTCGTGGTGGCCTTGCCCGGCGTCACGTTGCCGGGCGACTTCCAGATCGCCACCCGCAAGACCTACGGCCGAACCTCCGACGGCATGATCTGCTCTGCCGCCGAGCTGGGTTTGGGCGCTGATCATTCCGGCATCCTGGTGCTCCCGGCGGGCACCGCCGAACCGGGCACCTCGGCATATGACGTCCTGGGCCTCGACGACGTGGTGTTCGACCTGGCGATCACCCCCGACCGCGGTTACGGGTTGTCGGTGCGTGGTATCGCCCGTGAGATCGCCTGCGCCTTCGACTTGGACTTCGTTGATCCCGCCGATGTGCCGCCGCTGCCTGCCGAGGGGCAGGCCTGGCCGCTGACCATCCAGCCCGGCACCGGTGTCAGCCGCTTTGCGCTACGACCGGTGACCGGTATCGATCAGCACGCGCGGTCGCCGTGGTGGATGCGCCGACGGCTGCTGTTGTCCGGCATCCGCCCGATCTCTCCGGCGGTCGATGTCACCAACTACGTCATGCTCGAGCTCGGGCACCCGATGCACGCACATGACCGCAGCCGGATCCGCGGCGGCTTCGACGTCCGGTTCGCCCGGCCGGGGGAGACCGTGGTGACCCTCGACGACATCGAACGCAAACTCGATGCCGGTGACGTGTTGATCGTCGACGACGAGGCCACCGCCGCCATCGGTGGCGTCATGGGCGCCGGCACCACCGAGATCGATGACGACTCCACCGACATCCTGCTCGAAGCCGCGGTCTGGGACCCGGCCACCATCTCGCGCACACAACGCCGCCTGCACCTGGTCAGCGAGGCCAGTCGACGCTACGAGCGTGCCGTCGACCCGGCCATCTCGGTGGCAGCCGTGGACCGCTGCTCGCGCCTGCTCGTCGAAATCGCCGGCGGCACAATTGAACCCACGTTGACCGATTGGCGTGGTGACCCGCCGCGCGAAGATTGGTCGCCGGCACCGGTACGCATGGCCGTCGACCTTCCGGACCGCACCGCCGGGGTGGAGTACCCGGAGGGGGCCACCGTCACGCGGCTGGAGCAGATCGGCGCGAAGGTCAGCGTCGACGAGCGCGGTGTGCTGACGGTGACGCCGCCGAGTTGGCGCCCCGATCTGGTGCAACCCGCCGATCTGGTGGAGGAGGTGCTGCGCCTACAGGGCCTCGACGCGATCCCGTCGGTGCTGCCCACCGCGCCGGCCGGGCGAGGGCTCACCGCCGCGCAGAAGCGGCACCGGGCCATCGGGAAGTCGCTGGCGCTGTCGGGCTACGTGGAGATCCTGCCCACGCCGTTTTTGCCTGCGGGTGTGTTCGACGTCTGGGGGCTGGACCCCGGTGATCCTCGCCGCGCCACCACCAGCGTGCTCAACCCGCTGGAAGCTGATCGTCCGGACCTGGCCACCACGCTGCTGCCGGGGCTACTGGAAGCGTTGTCCCGCAACGTGTCCCGCGGCGCCGTCGACACCGCGCTGTTCGCTGTCGCTCAGGTGGTGCACCCGACGGAGCAGACCCGCGCCGTCGAGCTGATCCCCACCGATCGACGCCCCAGTGCCGAGGAAATCGCGATGCTGGACGCGTCGCTGCCGCTTCAGCCCGAGCACGTCGGGGTTGTCCTGTCCGGCCTGCGCGAACCGCGTGGTCCGTGGGGTCCCGGGCGTGCCGTCGAGGCGGCGGATGCGTTCGAGGCCGTGCGGGTGATCGCGCGGGCGTGTGGCGTCGAGGTCACACTGCGGGCCGCGCAACTCCTGCCATGGCATCCGGGGCGGTGTGCCGAGGTCTTTGTCGACGGTGTGAGTGTCGGCTACGCCGGGCAACTGCACCCGGCGGTGATCGAGCGGGCGGGCCTGCCGAAGGGCACGTGCGCCGCTGAACTCGACTTGAGTGCCATCCCGATCAGCGAGTCGCTGCCCGCGCCGCGAGTGTCGCCGTTCCCGGCGGTGTTCCAGGACGTCAGCCTGGTCGTGGACGCCGACGTCGCCGCGCAAGACGTGATCGACGCGGTGCGCAGCGGTGCCGGCGAACTGTTGGAAGCGGTGCAGTTGTTCGACGTCTACACCGGTCCGCAGGTCGGGGAGGGGCGCAAGTCGATGACGCTGGCGCTGCGATTCCGGGCCGCAGACCGGACCTTGACCGAAGACGAGGCCAGCGCCGCCCGCGACGCGGCAGTGGCTGCCGCTGGAGCTGTCGGCGCCACCCTGCGCGCCTGATTTTCTGCCGAGCAGTCGCAAACTCGCCTCTTTGAGGCGCCCAAAGCGGGAGTTTGCGTCTGCTCGCGGAGGTCACCGTTAATGGGTTTGCAAGTCGATGCATAAAAATGCAAAAATGTGTGTATGCCCAAGACAGTGGCGTTGGCGGGTGCCAGCGGATATGCCGGTGGAGAGATCCTGCGTCTGCTGCTCGGCCACCCAGCTGTCGCCGACGGCCGCCTGAGCCTCGGGGCGTTGACCGCCGCCGCCAGCGCGGGCACCACCCTCGGCCAGCATCACCCCCATCTGTTGCCGCTGGCTGACCGGGTGCTGCAGCCCACCGAGCTCGACGTGCTGGCGGGCCACGACATCGTGTTCCTGGCGCTTCCGCACGGGCATTCCGCGGCGTTGGCCGAGCAACTCGGACCAAACACCGTGATCATCGACTGCGGTGCGGACTTCCGGCTCACCGATGCAGCGGCCTGGCAGCGGTTCTACGGCTCCGACCATGCCGGCAGCTGGCCCTACGGACTGCCGGAGCTTCCCGGCGGACGGGACGCACTACGCGGAGCCACCCGGATCGCGGTGCCGGGCTGTTACCCCACCGCCGCGCTGCTGGCGTTGCTGCCTGCCATCGCCGCGGACCTGGTGGAGCCGGCCGTCACCGTCGTCGCGGTCAGCGGTACCTCCGGCGCAGGACGGGCCGCCAAGGTCGATCTGCTGGGCTCGGAGGTGCTGGGCTCGGCACGCGCCTACAACATCGGCGGCACGCACCGGCACACCCCGGAGATAGCCCAAGGGCTGCAGGCCGTCACCGACAAACCGGTTACCGTGTCCTTCACCCCGGTGTTGATCCCGACGTCACGCGGCATCCTGGCCACCTGCACCGCCCGCACCACAGCGCCCCTGTCCGAACTGCGAGCCGCTTACGAAAAGGCTTACGACGCAGAGCCATTCGTGCATCTGCTGCCAGAAGGGCAACTGCCCCGCACCGGATCGGTGATCGGCAGCAACGCCGCACAGCTGGCCGTCGCCGTCGACGAGGACGCCGGCACCTTCATCGCGGTGTGCGCCATCGACAATCTGGTCAAAGGCACCGGCGGAGCGGCGCTGCAATCCATGAACCTGGCACTTGGCTGGCCCGAAACCGAAGGACTGTCGATCGTGGGAGTGGCACCGTGACGGAAGTGACCGACAAGACCGCAACACCCCGGCTGGTCCGGACCCAGGGTGTCACTGCGCCCGCGGGCTTCCGGGCAACCGGAATCCCAGCCGGTATCAAGGCATCCGGCGCGCTGGATCTCGCTCTGGTGTTCAACGAGGGGCCTGATCACGGGGCCGCCGCGGTGTTCACCCGCAATCAGGTCAAGGCCGCGCCGGTTCTCTGGAGTCAGCAGGTGGTGAGCACCGGACGACTCCGGGCGGTCATCCTGAACTCCGGCGGTGCCAACGCCTGCACCGGCCACGGCGGTTTCCAGGACACTCACGCCACGGCTGAGGCTGTCGCGGCGGCACTGTCGGCGTGGGGAACCGAAACCGGGGCTATCGAGGTGGCGGTGTGTTCCACCGGCCTGATCGGCGACCGGCTGCCGATGGACAAGGTGCTCACCGGGGTGCAGGAAATCGTGCACGAGATGGCCGGCGGGCTCTCCGGCGGGGAAGAAGCCGCCCGGGCCATCATGACCACCGACACCGTGCCCAAACAGGTTGCCCTGCACCACGAGGCCGACTGGACCGTCGGCGGGATGGCCAAAGGCGCAGGCATGATGGCACCGTCGCTGGCCACCATGCTCTGCGTGATCACCACCGACGCCGTCGCTGACGCCGCTGCCCTGGACCAAGCATTGAAGCGGGCAGCCGAGAAGACTTTCAACCGGCTCGACATCGACGGCAGCTGTTCCACCAATGACACTGTGCTGCTGCTGGCTTCGGGTGCCAGCGAGATCACCCCCAGCCAGGACGAGCTGGACGCCGCTGTGCTGGCGGTGTGTGACGACCTGTGCGCGCAACTGCAATCCGACGCCGAAGGAGTGACCAAGCGGATCACCATCAGCGTCACGGGCGCGCGCAGCGAGGACGACGCGGTGACCGCCGCCCGGGTGATAGCCCGCGACAGCCTGGTCAAGACCGCACTGTTCGGCTCCGACCCCAACTGGGGACGGGTGCTTGCCGCCGTCGGTATGGTTCCGTTCGCCATCGATCCGGACAAGATCTCGGTGTCCTTCAACGGCTCCGCCGTCTGCATCGACGGCGCGGGCGAGCCCGGTGCCCGCGACGTCGACCTGTCCGGCACCGACATCACGGTGCACGTCGACCTCGGTATCGGCGACGCTGCCGCATACATCCGGACCACCGACCTGTCCCACGCCTACGTCGAAGAGAACTCGGCATACAGCTCGTGAGCTCCGATACCGACGTTTCGACACAGACCAAAGCGCAGGTACTGGCTGAGGCCCTTCCGTGGCTCAAACAGCTCCACGGCAAGATCGTCGTCGTCAAGTACGGCGGCAACGCCATGACCGACGCCGGCCTGAAGCGGGCCTTTGCCGAGGACATGGTGTTCCTGCGCAACTGCGGCATTCATCCGGTGGTGGTGCACGGGGGCGGCCCTCAGATCTCCGCGATGCTCAAAAGACTTGGCATCCAAGGCGATTTCAAGGGCGGCTTCCGGGTGACCACGCCCGAGGTGCTCGACGTGGCGCGAATGGTGCTGTTCGGTCAGGTGGGCCGCGAACTGGTGGGTCTGATCAATGCGCACGGACCGTACGCGGTCGGTGTCACCGGGGAGGACGCGCAGTTGTTCACCGCGGTGCGGCGCAGCGTCAACGTCGACGGTGTCGCCACCGATATCGGCCTGGTCGGCGACGTGGAGAAGGTCAACGCCGACTCCCTGCTGGACCTGATCGGTGCCGGCCGGATCCCGGTGGTGTCGACGATTGCACCGGACGTGGTGGGCATCGTGCACAACATCAATGCCGACACCGCTGCCGCCGCGTTGGCCGAAGCGCTGCATGCCGAGAAGTTACTGATGCTCACCGATGTCGAAGGCCTCTACACGGACTGGCCGGACCGCACTTCACTGGTCAGTGAAATCGACACCGACAGCCTCACCGCACTGTTGCCGTCCCTGGAGTCGGGCATGGTGCCCAAGATCGAGGCTTGCCTGCGAGCCGTGAACGGCGGAGTGCCCAGTGCACACGTCGTCGACGGCCGGGTCGAGCACTGTGTGATCGCGGAACTGTTCACCGATGAAGGAGCGGGTACGAAGGTGCGTCCGACATGACTGAAACCCAAGCACTGCAACAGCGTTGGTCATCGGTGATGATGAACAACTACGGCACCCCGCCGTTGGCGCTGGCCGGCGGTGACGGCGCCGTCGTCACCGATGTCGACGGCAAGTCTTACCTCGACCTGCTCGGCGGTATCGCGGTGAACCTGCTCGGCCACCGGCACCCCGCAGTGATCGAGGCCGTCACCACCCAGCTGAACACCCTCGGACACACCTCCAATCTGTATGCCACCGAACCCGGTATCGCCTTGGCCGAGCAACTCGTCGGGCAGCTGGGTGCCGACGCGCGGGTGTTCTTCTGCAACTCCGGCGCCGAAGCCAACGAGGTGGCCTTCAAGATCACCCGGCTGACGGGGCGCACCAAAGTCGTTGCCGCAGAAGGCGCGTTCCACGGCCGCACGATGGGATCGCTGGCGCTGACCGGGCAGCCTGCCAAGCGCGCGCCGTTCGAACCGCTACCCGGTGACATCACGCATGTGCCCTACGGCGATATCGCAGCGCTCACCGCGGCCGTCACCGACGACACCGCGGCGGTGTTCCTGGAGCCGATCATGGGGGAGGGCGGCGTCGTCGTCCCACCGGCCGGTTACCTCGCCGCTGCCCGCGAGATCACCACCGCGCACGGCGCGCTGCTGGTGCTCGACGAGGTGCAGACCGGAGTGGGGCGCACCGGAGCCTTCTTCGCCCATCAGCACGACGGCATCACTCCCGATGTGGTGACGCTGGCCAAGGGCCTCGGCGGCGGCTTGCCGATCGGGGCCTGCCTGGCCATCGGCGCGACCGCCGAGCTGCTCACCCCCGGGCTGCACGGCAGCACGTTCGGCGGCAACCCGGTGTGCACCGCCGCGGCGCTGGCGGTACTCAAGACACTGGCTGCCGATGATCTGGTCTCGCGGGCAGGTGTGCTGGGCAAGACCATCAGTACCGGCGTCGAAGGCCTGAATCACCCGCTGGTGGACCATGTTCGGGGCAAGGGTCTGCTGCTGGGCATCGTGCTGACCGCCGAGAAGGCCAAGGCCGTCGAAACCGCGGCCCGCGACGCCGGCTTCCTGGTCAACGCCGCTGCCGCGGACGTCGTACGCCTGGCACCCCCGATGATCATCACCGAGGCACAGATCGAGGAATTCCTCACCGCACTGCCCGGTGTGCTGGACACCGCAAAGGACACCGAATGACCACCATGACGCCGCAGGTCCGCCACTTCCTGCGTGATGACGACCTCTCCCCGGGTGAGCAGGCCGAGGTGCTGGCGGTGGCCGCCGACCTCAAGCAGGCGCCCATGAGCCGTCGCCCGCTCGAAGGCCCCAAGGGCGTCGCGGTGATCTTCGAGAAGAATTCCACCCGCACCCGCTTCTCCTTCGAGATGGGCATTGCCCAACTCGGTGGGCACGCTGTCGTCGTGGACGGCCGCAGCACCCAGCTCGGCCGCGAGGAGACCCTCGAGGACACCGGAAAAGTGTTGTCCCGCTACGTTGATGCCATTGTGTGGCGCACATTCGCGCAGGAACGGTTGACGGCGATGGCGTCCGGATCGAGTGTGCCGATCGTCAATGCGCTCTCCGATGAGTTCCACCCCTGCCAGGTGCTGGCCGATCTGCAGACCCTCGCCGAACGCAAAGGTGCCCTCAAAGGCCTGCGGATGTCCTACTTCGGCGACGGTGCCAACAACATGGCGCACTCGCTGATGCTCGGGGGTGTCACCGCCGGCATCGACGTCACCATTGCCGCCCCGAGCGGGTTCGAACCGCATCCGATGTTCATCGCCGCCGCGCAGGCACGTGCCGAGCAGACCGGGGCCAGAGTGAGCGTCACCTCCGACCCGGTAGCTGCCGCAGCGGGGGCCGATGTGCTGGTCACCGACACCTGGACGTCGATGGGGCAGGAAAACGACGGCCTGGATCGGGTGCGCCCGTTCCGCCCGTTCCAGGTGAACTCCGGACTCCTGGATCGGGCCGATTCCGAAGCGGTTGTGCTGCACTGCCTTCCAGCTCACCGGGGCCACGAGATCACCGATGAGGTGCTCGACGGGTCGCAGAGCGCGGTCTGGGACGAAGCCGAGAACCGGCTGCACGCCCAGAAGGCGCTGTTGGTCTGGTTGTTGGAGCACCGATGACCTCCGCTCCGAAAACGGCGCCGGAAGTGGCGGCCACGCGGGCGGGCCGCCAGGCCCGGATCGTGGCGCTGCTGTCGTCGCAGTCGGTGCGCAGTCAGAGCGAACTCGCCGGCCTGCTGGCCGCCGAGGGAATCGATGTCACCCAGGCCACGCTGTCGCGTGATCTGGAGGAACTCGGCGCGGTGAAGTTACGCGGCGCCGACGGCGGTGTGGGTGTCTACGTCGTGCCCGAGGACGGCAGCCCGGTACGCGGGGTCTCCGGCGGTACCGAACGCGTCACCCGACTGCTCAGTGACCTGCTGGTGTCCACTGACTCCAGCGGCAACCTGGCAGTACTGCGCACTCCACCCGGGGCGGCGCATTACCTGGCCGCCGCCATCGACCGGGCCGCATTGCCATACGTGGTGGGCACCATCGCCGGGGATGACACCATCATGGTGGTCGCCCGCGAGCCGATGACCGGCGCCGAGTTGGCCGCCACTTTCGAAAACCTGCAGTAGTACTGAGAACGAAGGAGATTTGTACATGTCCGAGCGCGTCATCTTGGCGTATTCCGGCGGTCTGGACACCTCGGTGGCCATCAGCTGGATCGGCAAGGAGACCGGCCGTGAGGTCGTCGCCGTGGCCATCGATCTGGGTCAGGGCGGTGAGGACATGGAGGTCGTGCGGCAGCGCGCGATCGACTGTGGCGCTGTCGAGGCCGTGGTCGTTGATGCCCGTGACGAGTTCGCCGACGAGTACTGCCTGCCGACCATTCAGTCCAACGCCCTTTACATGGACCGTTATCCGTTGGTGTCGGCGATCAGCCGGCCGTTGATCGTCAAGCACCTGGTGGCGGCGGCCCGTCAGTACGGCGGCGGCATCGTCGCGCACGGTTGTACCGGCAAGGGCAACGACCAGGTTCGGTTCGAGGTCGGATTCGGTTCACTGGCACCGGATCTGGAGGTGCTGGCACCGGTCCGCGACTATGCGTGGACCCGGGAGAAGGCCATCGCCTTTGCCGAGGAGAATTCGATCCCGATCAACGTCACCAAGAGGTCTCCGTTCTCGATCGATCAGAACGTGTGGGGCCGAGCGGTGGAAACTGGCTTCCTGGAACATCTTTGGAATGCCCCCACCAAGGACGTCTACGACTACACCGAAGACCCGACGACCAACTGGAGCACCCCGGACGAGGTGATCGTCGGCTTCGAAAAGGGAGTGCCGGTCTCGATCGACGGCAGGCCGGTCTCGGTGCTCGAAGCGATCGTCGAACTGAACCGGCGCGCAGGTGCGCAGGGCGTGGGCCGCCTGGACGTCGTGGAGGACCGCCTCGTCGGCATCAAGAGCCGGGAGATCTACGAGGCGCCGGGTGCGATGGTGCTGATCACTGCGCACACCGAGCTCGAGCACGTCACCCTGGAGCGCGAGCTGGGCCGCTACAAGCGCGGCACCGACCAGAAGTGGGGCGAGCTGGTCTACGACGGCCTGTGGTACTCACCGCTGAAGTCCGCGCTGGAGGCGTTCGTCGCCAAAACCCAGGAGTACGTCACCGGGGAGATCCGGCTGGTGCTGCACGGTGGCCACATCGCCGTCAACGGCCGTCGCAGCCCGACCTCGCTGTACGACTTCAACCTGGCCACCTATGACGAGGGCGACACCTTCGACCAGTCCAGCGCCAAGGGCTTCGTGCACGTGCACGGCCTGTCGTCGAAGATCGCCGCCAAGCGGGACCGCAACCTGTGACCACCACCTTTTCCTCGCGAGCAGACACAAAGTCACCGGGTTTCGGGGTCACAAGTGCGAGTTCGCGTCTGCTCGCGGGGGAAAAGTGAGCACCAATGAAGGCGCGCTGTGGGGCGGTCGGTTCGCCGACGGTCCATCGGCGGCGCTGGCGGCGCTGAGCAAATCCACCCACTTCGACTGGGTGCTGGCGCCCTACGACATCACCGCCTCCAAGGCGCACGCCCGGGTGTTGTACAACGCCGGTCTGCTCACCGAAGAACAGCGTGACGGGCTGCTCGCCGGACTGGACAGTCTGGGCGCCGACGTTGCCGACGGCAGCTTCGGCCCCATCGTCACCGATGAGGATGTCCACGGCGCTCTGGAACGTGGCCTGATCGACCGGGTCGGCGCTGACCTCGGCGGTCGGCTGCGGGCCGGCCGCTCGCGCAACGACCAGGTGGCCACGCTGTTCCGGATGTGGCTGCGCGACGCCGTCCGTCGGGTCGCCGAAGGGGCGATCGATGTGGTGCAGTCGCTGGCCACCCAGGCCGCGGCCCACCCGACGGCCATCATGCCCGGCAAGACCCACCTCCAGTCCGCGCAGCCGGTGTTGCTGGCGCACCATCTGCTGGCGCACGCCCATCCACTGCTGCGCGACGTGGACCGGATCGCCGACTTCGACACGCGAACCGCGGTCTCGCCCTATGGTTCCGGCGCCCTGGCCGGCTCGTCGCTGGGCCTGGATCCGGACGCCATCGCCGCCGACCTCGGGTTCACCGCTGCGGCCGACAACTCGATCGACGCCACCGCGGCCCGCGATTTCGCGGCCGAAGCGGCATTCATCCTGGCGATGATCGCCGTCGACCTGTCCCGGCTGGCCGAAGACATCATCCTCTGGAGCTCAACAGAATTCGGCTACGTCCGGCTGCACGACTCGTGGTCGACGGGCAGTTCGATCATGCCCCAGAAGAAGAACCCCGATATCGCCGAGCTGGCCCGCGGGAAGTCCGGGCGGCTCATCGGTAACCTCGCCGGGCTGCTCGCCACGTTGAAAGCCCAACCGCTGGCGTACAACCGGGATCTGCAGGAAGACAAGGAGCCGGTGTTCGACTCCGTGGCCCAGCTGGAGCTGCTGCTGCCCGCGATGGCCGGTCTGGTCGGTACCTTGCGCTTCGACGTCGCCCGGATGGCTGAGCTGGCACCGGCCGGGTACACCCTGGCCACCGATATCGCCGAGTGGCTGGTGCGGCAAGGGGTGCCGTTCCGCGTCGCGCACGAGGCGGCCGGAGCGGCGGTGAAGACCGCCGAAGCACGCGGCGTCGGGCTCGACGAGCTCACCGACGACGAGCTCGCGGCGATCAGCCCCGACCTGACACCCGAGGTGCGTGACGTGCTCACCGTCGACGGGTCGGTGGCAGCCCGCGACGCCCGGGGCGGCACCGCACCAATCCAGGTCGCCAAACAGCTCGGCGTGGTCCGCAACACCATCGACGAGCTGCGGCTGAGGTTGCGCCGCTGAGCGCAACCGGGGCCCCCGGTGCTTGGGCCGTCAATCAGCTGTGTCGGACAACGAGAGCCAGCGGTCCTCGAGGTCGGCGTTCTCCGCTTCGAGAGCGCGCAGGCGGGCGGTGAGATCGGCCAGGCCGGCGTAATCGCTCTGATCGTGGCCGGCCATCGTGGCGTGCAGTGCATCGATCTGCTCGGCCAGCTTCGACATCTTGCGTTCCATGGCGCCCAACTCCTTGCGGGCGTTGTACTGGGCAGCTCCCGAGGCAGCCGGCGAAGTCTGGCTGGGCTGAGCTACCGGGGGTGCGCCGGAACGCTGGGCCAATTGCAGGTACTGCTCGACCCCGCCCGGTAGGTGGCGCAACGTGCCGTCGAGTACGGCGTACTGCTGGTCGGTGATTCGCTCGAGCAGGTACCGGTCGTGGGAGACGACGATCAGGGTGCCGGGCCACGAGTCCAACAGATCCTCGGTGGCCGCCAGCATCTCGGTGTCGACGTCGTTGGTGGGCTCGTCGAGCACCAGTACGTTCGGTTCGGTCAGCAACGTCAGCATCAGCTGGAGGCGACGTCGTTGTCCGCCGGAGAGTTCGCCGACGCGGGTGGAGAGCTGGTCGCGGGCGAACCCGAGCCGTTCCAGCAGCTGTGTCGGGGTGAGCTCGCGCCCTTCCACCTGATATCCCGCAGGCAGGCGCCCGATCACCTCGCGGACCAGTTCGCCTTCGATGGGAGCCAGGATCCCGGCCTGCTGGTCGAGCATTGCGAGTTGGACCGTCTTACCGCGCTTGACCCGTCCCGAGGTCGGGGTGATGGTTCCGGCGATCAAGCCGAGCAGGGTGGACTTTCCCGCACCGTTGGCGCCGAGGATGCCGGTGCGCTCGCCGGGGCCGATCCGCCACTCGATGTCGTGCAGTACCTGGCGGTCGCCGAAGCTGACCGAGACGTCGAGCAGGTCGATGACGTTCTTGCCGAGGCGGGCGGTGGCCAGCTTGGCCAGCTCGACACCATTGCGTACGGGTGGGACGTCGGCGATCAGCGAGTTGGCCGCGTCGATGCGGAACTTCGGTTTGGACGTGCGGGCCGGGGCGCCGCGGCGCAGCCAGGCCAACTCCTTGCGCATCAGGTTCTGGCGCTTGGCTTCGGTTGCCGCGGCCATCCGGTCCCGCTCGACGCGCTGCAGGATGTAGGCGGCGTAACCGCCTTCGAACGGCTCGACGATGCCGTCGTGGACTTCCCATGTCGTCGTCGCGACCTCATCGAGGAACCACCGGTCGTGGGTGACGACCAGCAGGCCACCCGCGGTGCGGGCCCACCGCTGCTTGAGGTGAGCGGCCAGCCAGGTGATGCCCTCGACGTCGAGGTGGTTGGTGGGCTCGTCGAGCGCGATCACGTCCCAGTCGCCCATCAACAGCGCGGCCAGTTGGACCCGTCGCCGTTGTCCACCGGAGAGTGTCGCCACCCGGGCGTTCCAGTCCAGGTCGGTCACCAGGCCACTGACCACATCACGGACCCGGGCGTCGCCGGCCCACTCGTGTTCAGCCATGTCACCCACCAGGCTGGAGCCCACCGTCGCGTCGCCGTCGAGTACGTCGGCCTGGTCCAGAGAGCCGACCCGCACCCCGCCTCGGCGGGTGACCCGGCCGGCGTCGGGGGGCAGGTTGCCCACCAGCATGCTCAGCAAGCTGGATTTGCCGTCGCCATTGCGGCCTACGATGCCGATCCGGTCGCCGTCGTTGACGCCGACGGTTACGGAACCGAAGACAACTTTGTTCGGGTACTCGAGGCGCAACGATTCGGCGCCGAGCAGGTGTGCCACTGGGCCGACCCTATCGTGCCCGCGGCGGTGGTCGCCACTGTGACCAAAGGTGCGGCTGATACCACAGCGATGTGTAATGATCTGCAGGCTGTCGGGGCTAGATGATCAGGGCGTTCAGCAGGGGAGCACCGGATGGATTCAAAATGGACCTGACCTTTTCCGCAGTCACCAGGCCGGTGGGGCGACTGGTGGCCACCGCGCAGAACGGCCTCGAGGTATTGCGTCTCGGTGGACTGGAAACCGGCTCAGTGCCATCGCCGTACCAGATCGTCGAGAGCGTCACGATGTACAAACTCCGGCGGTACTTCCCGCCGGACACCCGGCCCGGCAAGGCGCACGTGGGCCCGCCGGTGCTGATGGTGCACCCGATGATGATGTCGCCGAACATGTTCGACGTCACCCGCGAGGACGGCGCTGTCGGCATCCTGCACTTCGCCGGCCTGGATCCCTGGGTGATCGACTTCGGCGAACCGGACAAGGTCGAGGGCGGTATGCGCCGCACCCTGACCGACCACATCGTCGCGCTCAACGAGGCCGTCGACACCATCAAGAAGACCACCGGGCACGACGTGCACCTGGCGGGCTATTCGCAGGGCGGCATGTTCTGCTATCAAGCGGCTGCCCTGCGCCAATCCAAGGACATCGCCAGCATCGTGGCCTTCGGAGCGCCAGTGGACACCCTGGCCGCGCTGCCGATGGGGATCCCGTCGAATCTGGGCGCCGTCGCCGCGGACTTCATGGCCGATCACGTGTTCAACCGCCTCGACGTCACCGGCTGGATGGCGCGGACCGGCTTCCAGCTGCTCGATCCACTCAAGACGGCCAAGGCGCGAGTGGACTTCCTGCGCCAACTCCATGACCGCGACGCGTTGTTGCCGCGTGAGCAGCAACGCCGGTTCCTGGACTCCGATGGCTGGATCGCCTGGTCCGGCCCGGCCGTCCAGGAGCTGCTCAAACAGTTCATCTCCCACAACCGGATGATGACCGGCGGGTTCGCGATCGACGGCCAGTTGGTGACGCTCACCGACATCACCTGCCCGGTACTTGCCTTCGTCGGGGAGGTCGACGATATCGGCCAGCCTGCCTCGGTACGGGGGATCAAACGCGCCGCACCGGCCGCCGAGGTCTACGAGACGATCCTGCGAGCGGGACACTTCGGCTTGGTCGTCGGCACCAAGGCCACGGAGATCACCTGGCCAACGGTCGCGGACTGGGTGCTGTGGCTGGCCGACCTCGGGCCCAGGCCGACCAATGTGGCCGACATGGCCGATCACGGCGAACACTTCGACAGTGGTGTGGCGTTGGCCTCGCGTGTCGCCCACGGCGTCGGCGAGGCCTCCGAGGTGGCGTTGTCGCTGGCTCGCGGTGCCGCCGGCGCGGTGGTGGCCGCCAACAAATCGATGCGCGCCCTGGCGGTCGAGACTGCCCGCACACTGCCTCGGCTGACGCGGCTCGGACAGATCAACGACCACACCCGCATCTCGCTGGGTCGCATCATCGCCGAGCAGGCGCAGGGAGCGCCGGAAGGGGAGTTCCTGCTCTTCGACGGCCGCGTCCACACCTACGAGGCAGTGGACCGGCGCATCAACAATGTGGTCCGCGGTCTGATCAAGGTCGGGGTGCGTCAAGGTAACCACGTCGGCGTGTTGATGGAGACCCGTCCCAGCGCCCTGGTCGCCATCGCCGCCCTGTCCCGGCTCGGCGCGGTGGCTGTACTGATGCCGCCGGACGGCGACCTCGAGGCCGCCGCACGGGCAGGCGGCGTCGCCGAGATCATCACCGACCCCACCTATCTGGATGCCGCACTCAAGCTGTCGCTGCAGGTCCTGGTGCTCGGCGGCGGCGAACTCCGCAGCCTCAACCTCCCCGCCGACGCCGACGTCATCGACATGGAGCAGATCGACCCCGATGCCGTCGAGCTGCCCGGGTGGTACCGCCCCAATCCGGGGCTGGCACGCGACCGCGCCTTCGTGGCGTTCAGCACCGTGGGCGGCAAGCAGGTGCCCAAGCAGATCAGCAATTACCGGTGGGCGCTGTCGGCGTTGGGTACCGCCTCGACCGCGGCGCTGGACCGCAGTGACACGGTGTACTGCCTGACCCCGCTGCACCACCAGTCCGGCCTGCTGGTCGCACTGGGTGGGGCCGTCGTCGGCGGGGCCCGGATCGCGCTGTCGCGGGGATTGCGTCCAGACACCTTCGTGCAGGAGGTGCGGCGCTACGGAGTGACGGTGGTGTCCTACACCTGGACCATGCTGCGCGACGTCATCGACGACCCCGGTTTCGCATTGCACGGCAACCATCCAGTGCGCCTGTTCATCGGCTCCGGCATGCCGGCGGGTTTGTGGCAGCGGGTCAACGACGCGTTCGCCCCGGCACAGGTGGTCGAGTTCTTCGCGACCACCGACGGCCAGGCGGTGCTCGCGAACGTCTCCGGCGCCAAGATCGGGAGCAAGGGCCGTCCGATACCCGGCAGCGGACAGGTGGCACTGGCCGCCTACGACGCCGACTCGGACCTGATCCTGGAGGACGATCGCGGTTTCGTGCAGGCCGCGGAGACGGATCAGGTGGGTGTGCTGTTGGCGCGGCCCCGGGGGCCGATCGACCCCACCGCGGCGGTCAAGCGTGGAGTGTTCGCACCCGCAGATACCTGGATATCCACCGAGTACCTGTTCCGGCGCGACAGCGACGGTGACTACTGGCTGGTGGACAACCGCCCCGGGGTGATGCACACCAAGCGCGGGGCCGTCTACGCCGAACCGATCACCACCGCGATCAGCATGATTCCCGCCGTCGACCTCGCCGTCACCTACGGCGTGCCCGGAAAGAGCGGCGACCTCGCGGTGACCGCGCTGGTGCTCCGTCCGGGGGCCACTGTGACGGCGGCTGACCTGTCCGAGTCGATGGCTCACCTGGTGGTGGGCTTGCCGCCCGACATCGTGCATGTCGTGGATGAATTGCCGATGGCGGCGACCTACCGACCGACCGTCGGCGCACTGCGGACCGCGGGTGTGCCGAAGGCGAGCCGGACTGCGTGGATCCTGGACGCTGAGACCGGCCAGTACAAGCGACTCACCGCCGCTGCCCGCAACCGCGTGGCGGATGCGCCGGCCGGCGGGCGGGCGTAACACGCATGGTGCTCGGACCGATAGCGCTGTTAGGCTCCCCGAAACGGCTGAGGGCGTGTTTTCGCGGGGCGCCTTTCGACCAATGCTGACAGGCATCGCGCCGCTGGAGGAATCCGAGATGACATCGCAGTCCGAGCACAAAAGTGTCTCCCGTTGGCGGCGCCTGGCGGTGACCGGCATTGCCGGCGCTGGTCTGGCCGCGTCGATGGTGATGGGATTGGGTGCCGGCACCGCCAGTGCGGACGTCCTCGACGACCTGGCGCAGGAATACTCCACCGGGGCCGGCGCCGGTCAGGTGGCCAACCTGCTCAACGATGCGTTGGTCATGCGTGCCCAGGGCGTCCGCCCCAAGCCCGCTGACCTGCAAGCTGTGACAGCCGCGCTGGAGAAACGCCCCAACCAGGCGCCGTTGATCGAAGCCCTGCAGCAGGTGGTTTCCCACCAGCAGAAGACGTTGTCGCAAAGCGGTCAATCGTCTGCACCCGGTGGCGCCGGCTTCTCGATCAACCAGGGCCAGTGGGCGCCGAACATGGGCGGCAATCCGATGATCCGCGAGACGCCGATCTTCCCGATGCCGGGCCGGTAATGCTCGACGAAAAGCTCCTGAGCATCATCGTGTGCCCGGCTGACCGGGGCCCGTTGATGTATACCGACGACCTGCTTTACAACCCGCGTTTACGACGGGCCTACCGGATCGACGAGGGAATCCCGGTGCTGCTGGTCGACGAGGCCCGCGATGTCGGCGACGACGAGCACGCCCGGTTGATCGAGGGAGAGCCTCGGTAAACCGACGTCGCCTTCGGCTCTGGGGTCTGAGCAGAATCAAGCCATGACTGCTCGCGCGTTGGCGACCGATCCCGTGACGGCGGCCCGCCGCTTGCTGGGGGCCACATTGTCGTCGCGGGGAGTATCCGCGGTGGTGGTGGAGGTGGAGGCCTATGGTGGCCCGCCCGAGGGCCCCTGGCCCGATACGGCCTCGCATTCCTATCGCGGTCCCGGGATGCGGAACGCGGTGATGTTCGGTCGCGCGGGTCAGCTCTACACGTATCTCAGCCACGGCATCCATGTGTGCGCGAACGTGGTGTGTGGGCCCGATGACACCGCGGCGGCGGTGCTGTTGCGCGCTGCGGTCGTGGTCGAGGGGGTGGAGATCGCCCGGGCGCGCCGCCGTACAGCCAAAGCCGACGATGCCCTCGCTCGGGGGCCGGGCAATCTGTGTTCGGCGCTCGGAATCGTGTTGTCCGACAACGGGACTGATCTTTTCGACCCGTATTCACCGGTCACTCTGGAACTGAACACCCCTGCTGACGCCGCCGGCGGTCCGCGGGTCGGGGTGAGTAAGGCCGCTGACCGGCAGTGGCGGTTCTGGCTGCCCGGTCACTCCGAAGTGTCGGCCTATCGGCGCAGCCCCCGGGCGCCCGCGGCAGGGCTGTCGGACTGATGGCAGCGGCGGTGCGCGAAGATCACTGCATGGGCACGACGATCCTCGACGACCTGAACTGGCGTGGACTGATTGCACAGTCGACGGACCTCGACGCGCTGGGCGCGCAACTGGCAGCTGGGCCGGTGACGGTGTACTCGGGTTTCGACCCGACGGCACCGAGCCTGCACGCCGGGCACCTGGTCCCGTTGCTGACCTTGCGACGGATTCAGCAGGCCGGCCACCGGCCGATCGTGTTGGCCGGGGGAGCGACGGGCATGATCGGCGACCCCCGCGACACCGGGGAACGCACACTGCACTCCGCCGACACCGTTGCCGAATGGTCTGCGCGGATTCGCGGGCAATTGGAGCGATTCGTCGAGTTCGACGACTCCCCGACGGGCGCGGTGGTCGAGAACAACCTGAACTGGACGGCCGAGATGTCGACCATCGAGTTCCTCCGCGATGTGGGCAAGTACTTCTCGGTGAACGTGATGCTCGACCGCGACACGGTCCGGCGCAGACTCGACGGTGAAGGAATCTCCTACACCGAATTCAGCTACATGTTGCTTCAGGCCAACGACTACGTGGAGCTGAACCGCAGGTACGGGTGCGCGCTCCAGATCGGCGGCTCCGACCAGTGGGGAAACATCATCGCCGGGGTGCGGCTGGTACGGCAGAAGTTGGGCGAAACCGTCCATGCGATGACAACCCCCCTGGTCACGGACTCCACTGGAGCGAAGTTCGGCAAGTCGACCGGTGGCGGCAGTTTGTGGCTGGACCCGGAGATGACCAGCCCCTATGCCTGGTACCAGTACTTCGTCAACGCCGCCGACGCGGACGTGCTCGCCTATCTGCGCTGGTTCACCTTCCTGACAGCCGAGGAAATCGACGAGCTGGCCGAGGCCACGACGACTCGGCCCCACGAACGCGCTGCGCAGCGGCGATTGGCGCAGGAACTCACGACGCTGGTGCACGGAGCGGCAGCCACCGCGGCGGTGGAACATGCCAGTCAGGCGTTGTTCGGCCGCGGTGAACTCGACGTCCTCGACGAATCCACGCTGGCCGCAGCGCTGCGGGAAACGTCGGTCGCTGAGCTCGCCCCGGGGGGACCCGACGGAATCACCGACCTGTTGGTGGCCACTGGACTGTCGGCCAGCAAGGGAGCCGCCAAGCGCACGATCGCCGAGGGCGGGGTGTCGGTGAACAACGTCAGGGTCACCACCGAGGACTGGGCACCGCAGCCAGCGGATTTCCTATTCGGTCGCTGGCTGGTCCTGCGCCGGGGTAAGCGAAACGTCGCCGGAGTGCACCGAATTCCGTGAGGGGTCCGTGCGGGTCTGGAGCGTCTAGCGGGCCTCTGACCAGGCGATTTGACTCAGAGTTTCCCGGGCCGTAACTTATTGCAAGTCAGAGCGACACGGCCTCGGCCGGAGAGCGAAGGCAAATTCGAGAGAATAACCCTTAACTGGGAAGTTCCTCACTGTCCGAACTACGGCCAGCGGCTTTTCGCCGCTGGGTTGTTGCGCGGTCAAGCAGGTCTGTTGTTTGAGAACTCAATAGTGTGTTTGGTGGTTTTTGTTTGTTTTTGGCCATCCTCGTGGGGGACTCCCCGTCTTCCTGTTGTGGGGGTGGTTGTTTTTGATGCCAGTTTGTTTGGTGTCTTTTGTTTGTGATCGGATTTCTCTGATTGTGAATTCACCTGACTTTGGTTGGGTTGTTTTTGTTTGGAGAGTTTGATTCTGGCTCAGGACGAACGCTGGCGGCGTGCTTAACACATGCAAGTCGAACGGAAAGGCCCTTCGGGGTACTCGAGTGGCGAACGGGTGAGTAACACGTGGGTGATCTGCCCTGCACTTTGGGATAAGCCTGGGAAACTGGGTCTAATACCGAATACACCTCACTGGTTGCATGACCTGGTGGGGGAAAGCTTTTGCGGTGTGGGATGGGCCCGCGGCCTATCAGCTTGTTGGTGGGGTGATGGCCTACCAAGGCGACGACGGGTAGCCGGCCTGAGAGGGTGACCGGCCACACTGGGACTGAGATACGGCCCAGACTCCTACGGGAGGCAGCAGTGGGGAATATTGCACAATGGGCGCAAGCCTGATGCAGCGACGCCGCGTGAGGGATGACGGCCTTCGGGTTGTAAACCTCTTTCAGTATCGACGAAGCGCAAGTGACGGTAGATACAGAAGAAGGACCGGCCAACTACGTGCCAGCAGCCGCGGTAATACGTAGGGTCCGAGCGTTGTCCGGAATTACTGGGCGTAAAGAGCTCGTAGGTGGTTTGTCGCGTTGTTCGTGAAAACTCACAGCTCAACTGTGGGCGTGCGGGCGATACGGGCAGACTAGAGTACTGCAGGGGAGACTGGAATTCCTGGTGTAGCGGTGGAATGCGCAGATATCAGGAGGAACACCGGTGGCGAAGGCGGGTCTCTGGGCAGTAACTGACGCTGAGGAGCGAAAGCGTGGGGAGCGAACAGGATTAGATACCCTGGTAGTCCACGCCGTAAACGGTGGGTACTAGGTGTGGGTTTCCTTCCTTGGGATCCGTGCCGTAGCTAACGCATTAAGTACCCCGCCTGGGGAGTACGGCCGCAAGGCTAAAACTCAAAGAAATTGACGGGGGCCCGCACAAGCGGCGGAGCATGTGGATTAATTCGATGCAACGCGAAGAACCTTACCTGGGTTTGACATGCACAGGACGTGCCTAGAGATAGGTATTCCCTTGTGGCCTGTGTGCAGGTGGTGCATGGCTGTCGTCAGCTCGTGTCGTGAGATGTTGGGTTAAGTCCCGCAACGAGCGCAACCCTTGTCTCATGTTGCCAGCACGTAATGGTGGGGACTCGTGAGAGACTGCCGGGGTCAACTCGGAGGAAGGTGGGGATGACGTCAAGTCATCATGCCCCTTATGTCCAGGGCTTCACACATGCTACAATGGCCGGTACAAAGGGCTGCGATGCCGTAAGGTGGAGCGAATCCTTGTTAAAGCCGGTCTCAGTTCGGATCGGGGTCTGCAACTCGACCCCGTGAAGTCGGAGTCGCTAGTAATCGCAGATCAGCAACGCTGCGGTGAATACGTTCCCGGGCCTTGTACACACCGCCCGTCACGTCATGAAAGTCGGTAACACCCGAAGCCGGTGGCCTAACCCCTTGTGGGAGGGAGCCGTCGAAGGTGGGATCGGCGATTGGGACGAAGTCGTAACAAGGTAGCCGTACCGGAAGGTGCGGCTGGATCACCTCCTTTCTAAGGAGCACCACGAGACTCAGGCCCGCCCACGACCGTGGGGGTTCGGTGATCTGGGCGATTCGTTGGATGGACCATTGCCTGTAGTGGGTGTGGTTCTGGTGCAAATGTTTTACGAAAACAGACTCAAAAACGTGTCATGGTGCCGGCTTTCGGGTTGGTGTCGTGGTGGGGGTTGCCAAACACACTGTTGGGCTTTGAGGCAACAGCCTTGCGGTCCCGCCCCTGTTGTGGGGTGTGGGTCGGCCTGTGTTCGGGTTCCGGTTTCGGGGCTTGGGTGTCGGGTTGCTGGTGTCGCTCCATCTTGGTGGTGGGGTGTGGTGTTTGATTTGTGGATAGTGGTTGCGAGCATCTAGCGCGCAAAATGTTCTGCTCGCCTTTCGGGGCGGGTGGTTTTTTTGTGTGTCTCAAGATGTGCAATTTTTGCTCATTTTTGGTTTTTGTAAGTGTATAAGAGCGCATGGTGGATGCCTTGGCACTGAGAGCCGATGAAGGACGTGGGAGGCTGCGAAATGCCTCGGGGAGCTGTCAACCGAGCGTTGATCCGAGGATGTCCGAATGGGGAAACCCGGCACGAGTGATGTCGTGTCACCCAACGCTGAATATATAGGCGTTGGGGGGGAACGCGGGGAAGTGAAACATCTCAGTACCCGTAGGAAGAGAAAACAATTGTGATTCCGTGAGTAGTGGCGAGCGAAAGCGGAGGATGGCTAAACCGTATGCATGTGATACCCGGCAGGGGTTGTGTGTGCGGTGTTGTGGGGTCTATCTCCTCAGATCTGCCGGTCTGGGCAGCAGTAAGAAAAGATGGTGTTAGTCGAAGTGGCCTGGGATGGCCTGCCGTAGAGGGTGAGAGCCCCGTAGATGAAAACAGTGTCTCTGCTGTGATGGTGTCCCCGAGTAGCAGCGGGCCCGTGGAATCTGCTGTGAATCTGCCGGGACCACCCGGTAAGCCTGAATACTTCTCAGTGACCGATAGCGGATTAGTACCGTGAGGGAATGGTGAAAAGTACCCCGGGAGGGGAGTGAAATAGTACCTGAAACCGTGCGCTTACAAGCCGTCAGAGCCTTCGTGTTAAAGCGTGGGGTGATGGCGTGCCTTTTGAAGAATGAGCCTGCGAGTCAGGGGCATGTCGCGAGGTTAACCCGTGTGGGGTAGCCGTAGCGAAAGCGAGTCTGAATAGGGCGTATCCCCGTGAGGGGTGTAGTGGCGTGTTCTGGACCCGAAGCGGAGTGATCTACCCATGGCCAGGGTGAAGCGCGGGTAAGACCGTGTGGAGGCCCGAACCCACTTAGGTTGAAGACTGAGGGGATGAGTTGTGGGTAGGGGTGAAAGGCCAATCAAACTCCGTGATAGCTGGTTCTCCCCGAAATGCATTTAGGTGCAGCGTTGCGTGTTTCTTGCCGGAGGTAGAGCTACTGGATGGCCGATGGGCCTCACAAGGTTACTGACGTCAGCCAAACTCCGAATGCCGGTAAGTGAAAGCGTGGCAGTGAGACGGCGGGGGATAAGCTCCGTGCGTCGAGAGGGAAACAGCCCAGATCGCCGGCTAAGGCCCCTAAGCGTGTGCTAAGTGGAAAAGGATGTGCAGTCGCGAAGACAACCAGGAGGTTGGCTTAGAAGCAGCCACCCTTGAAAGAGTGCGTAATAGCTCACTGGTCAAGTGATTGTGCGCCGATAATGTAGCGGGGCTCAAGCACACCGCCGAAGCCGCGGCATCAACTTTGTTGATGGGTAGGGGAGCGTCCTGCATCCAGTGAAGCAGCCGTGTAAACGAGTTGTGGAGGGTGTGGGAGTGAGAATGCAGGCATGAGTAGCGATAAGGCAAGTGAGAACCTTGCCCGCCGAAAGACCAAGGGTTCCTGGGGCAGGCCAGTCCGCCCAGGGTGAGTCGGGACCTAAGGCGAGGCCGACAGGCGTAGTCGATGGACAACGGGTTGATATTCCCGTACCCGTGTGAGCGCGCCCATGATGAATCAGTTCTGCTAACCGCCCAAAAGGTGGCTTGTCAATCCCTTCGGGGAGCGAGGGCTGCTGGCTGCGCGGGACCCGGATTGGTAGTAGTCAAGCGATGGGGTGACGCAGGAAGGTAGCCGTACCAGTCAGTGGTAATACTGGGGCAAACCCGTAGGAAGATGTCCAGGTAAATCCGGATGTCATCTATTCCGAGAGGTGATGCATAGCCGATTGAGGCGAATTCGGTGATCCTATGCTGCCGAGAAAAGCCTCTAGCGAGCTCTCACACGGCCCGTACCCCAAACCAACACAGGTGGTCAGGTAGAGAATACCAAGGCGTACGAGTGAACTATGGTTAAGGAACTCGGCAAAATACCCCCGTAACTTCGGGAGAAGGGGGGCCCATATACCGTCATGGCACTTGCTGCCGGCAGCGGGAGTGGGTCGCAGAAACCAGTGAGAAGCGACTGTTTACTAAAAACACAGGTCCGTGCGAAGTCGCAAGACGATGTATACGGACTGACGCCTGCCCGGTGCTGGAAGGTTAAGAGGACCGGTTAATCCCTTCGGGGGTGAAGCTGAGAATTTAAGCCCCAGTAAACGGCGGTGGTAACTATAACCATCCTAAGGTAGCGAAATTCCTTGTCGGGTAAGTTCCGACCTGCACGAATGGCGTAACGACTTCTCAACTGTCTCAACCATAGACTCGGCGAAATTGCACTACGAGTAAAGATGCTCGTTACGCGCGGCAGGACGAAAAGACCCCGGGACCTTCACTACAACTTGGTATTGATGTTCGATACGGTTTGTGTAGGATAGGTGGGAGACTGTGAAGCAGTAACGCCAGTTATTGTGGAGTCATTGTTGAAATACCACTCTGATCGTATTGGACCTCTAACTTCGAACCGTATATCCGGTTCAGGGACAGTGCCTGGTGGGTAGTTTAACTGGGGCGGTTGCCTCCTAAAATGTAACGGAGGCGCCCAAAGGTTCCCTCAACCTGGACGGCAATCAGGTGTTGAGTGCAAGTGCACAAGGGAGCTTGACTGTGAGACGTACATGTCGAGCAGGGACGAAAGTCGGGACTAGTGATCCGGCACCCCCGAGTGGAAGGGGTGTCGCTCAACGGATAAAAGGTACCCCGGGGATAACAGGCTGATCTTCCCCAAGAGTCCATATCGACGGGATGGTTTGGCACCTCGATGTCGGCTCGTCGCATCCTGGGGCTGGAGCAGGTCCCAAGGGTTGGGCTGTTCGCCCATTAAAGCGGCACGCGAGCTGGGTTTAGAACGTCGTGAGACAGTTCGGTCTCTATCCGCCGCGCGCGTCAGAAACTTGAGGAAATCTGTCCCTAGTACGAGAGGACCGGGACGGACGAACCTCTGGTATACCAGTTGTTCCACCAGGAGCACGGCTGGATGGCTACGTTCGGACAGGATAACCGCTGAAAGCATCTAAGCGGGAAACCTCTTCCAAGACCAGGTTTCTCACCCTCTAGGAGGGATAAGGCCCCCCGCAGACCACGGGATTGATAGGCCAGACCTGTAAACGTAGTAATACGTGTAGGGAACTGGCACTAACCGGCCGAAAACTTACATTAACTAAGACGCCCGCAACCACTCCACAAATGCAACAAACATTGCATCCCACCACCAAAAACACCTTTTTTGGTGACACGGTGACACCCCCAGCATCACGTGGTGTGTTCGGGACACCGCCCACCCCGTGGGCGACCCCTACCAGAAACACATCTGACTGGTGAGGGTTTCACCGCACACAAAAAAATAGAGTTACGGCGGTCATAGCGACAGGGAAACGCCCGGTCCCATCCCGAACCCGGAAGCTAAGCCTGTCAGCGCCGATGATACTACCCCTACGGGTGGAAAAGTAGGACACCGCCGAACACACATTAGAAATACCCCCCACCACACGGTGGGGGGTATTTCTATTTCCCCAACAAAGCCGTATTCGACCGATCAAAGAATGGCGAATTGTGGGCTAAACACCGCAACCCGTATCCTGACGTGAGGTTACGAGGCTGAAAGGCAGCAGTGGTCGACAACAGAGGCGGCGGGGATCGCCGGCCGGGGCGCCCCCATCATGACGGCCCACACCGGCAGGGTGATCGGACAAAGCCGCCGGCGCGCTCAGGGCCGGATCGTGCCCGGCGCAGCCCAGCGCAAGGACGGACGGACGATCCCGACAAAGGGCCGTCCCTTCCGCCCACCGTCGATGCCAAGCAATTGGCCCCCGATGTGCGACGGGAATTGAGCACACTGGACAAGACGACGGCCGACACCATCGCCCGTCATCTTGTCGCGGCCGGCGAACTCCTCGACGAGGATCCCGAAGCCGCACTGGAGCACGCACGGGCGGCGCGTCAGCGGTCGGGGCGCATCGCGGCGATCCGCGAAGCAGTGGGGATCGCGGCTTACCGCTGTGGCGACTGGGCCCAGGCATTGTCCGAGTTGCGTGCCGCCCGGCGCATGGGCGCAAAGTCCGAGCTGCTGCCGCTGATCGCCGACTGCGAGCGGGGAGTGGGCCGCCCGGAGCGGGCCATCGAACTCGCGCGCAGTCCCGAGGCATTGGCGTTGACCGGTGATGACGCAGACGAGCTGCGCATCGTGGTCGCAGGCGCTCGCGCCGACCTGGGGCAGTTGGAGCAGGCACTCGCCGTGCTGGCCTCACCGCCTCTTGACCCCTCGCGATCCGGCCAGACGGCCGCACGGCTGTTCTATGCCTACGCCGAGGCGCTACTGGCGCTGGGCCGCACCGACGAAGCGGTGCAGTGGTTCTTCCACGCTGCCAGCGCTGACGTCGAAGGCGTCACCGACGCCGAAGACCGCATCAGTGAGCTCGCCTGAGGTGGCGTCGTTCGCCGAAGACTTCGACTGCTTGATGCTCGACCTCGACGGCACGGTGTTCCGCGGCCACGAGCCGACCGAGGGTGCCGTCGACGCCCTCGCGCGGGCAGGACACACCACGACGTTTTTTGTCACCAACAACGCTTCGCGCAGCGCCGACGACGTGGCTGCTCACCTGTGCGAACTCGGCTTCACCGCCGCGGCTGCAGACGTGGTGACCAGCGCACAAGGTGCGGCGCGGCTACTGGCTCGGCAGCTGCCGGCGGACGCCGCGGTGCTGGTGATCGGCACCGAGGCGCTCGCTGCCGAAGTCGGCGCGGTCGGGCTGCGGCCGGTGCGGCTGTTCAGCGACGAGCCGGCCGCCGTGGTCCAAGGCCACAACCCGCAGACCGGGTGGGCCGATCTGGCCGAGGCGGCACTGGCTATCCGGTCCGGTGCACTGTGGGTGGCGGCCAACGTCGACAAGACCCTCCCGACGGAGCGGGGACTGCTCCCGGGCAACGGTTCGATGGTGGCCGCGCTGCGCACCGCCACCGACAGTGAGCCGCAAGTGGCGGGCAAGCCTGCGCCCACTCTGATGGAGGATGCGCTCTCCCGCGGTGAATTCCACACCCCGTTGGTGGTCGGTGACCGGCTCGATACCGATATCGCCGGGGCCAGTGCCGCCGGGCTGCCGAGCCTGATGGTGCTCACCGGGGTCAACAACGCCAGGGACGCTGTCTATGCGGTGCCCGACGAACGTCCCACCTTCATCGCCGAAGACCTACGGGCTCTACATGAGGATCCCGCGTCCTGTGCAGTGACCGACCAACCCGCGTGGCGGGTGTGCGTCGACGGCGCCACGGTCAGCGTCGAGGCGGCCGGACCTGATCCCGGCGGGGACGGACTGTCGGTCGTGCGCGCCACCGCGCGCGCCGTCTGGGACGCCGGGCTCGACGACGGACGGTTCACGGTGCACGCGCAGGACGATGCCTCCTCCGCGGCACTGCGGCGTTGGTCCCTGCTGTCGCCGTCCGATCAGCTAGCGTGAGTGCGGTATGAGTACCGACGCAGACCAGATCCGCGCCCAGGTCGACACGCTGCTCGAGCAGCTGCCCGATATCACCCCGGACAGTTCCGGCCGAGTCGATATCGACATCGAGGATGTGGCCCGTCGCCTCGAAGAAGCTCACGATGTCCTGGTGCAGGCACTGGAATCGGTGGAGAAGGGCTGACCGACCGTGACACGGCGTACACGCGTTGACGCCGAGCTGGTCCGGCGAGGGCTGGCGCGGTCCCGCCAGCAGGCCGCCGAACTGATCGGCGCGGGCCGGGTGACCGTTGACGGCATGCCCGCCGCCAAGCCCGCTACGGCGATCGCGGTGACGGCCACACTCAAGGTGAACGCGGGGGAGCGCAGTTGGGTCTCCCGAGGCGCCCACAAGTTGATCGGAGCGCTCGATGCTTTCGGTATCGACGTGGCGGGCCGCCGCTGCCTGGATGCGGGCGCCTCAACAGGCGGATTCACCGAAGTGCTGTTGGACCGCGGTGCCCGCGAGGTGGTCGCTGTTGATGTCGGCTACGGGCAGCTCGCCTGGCCGCTGCGTTCCGATGACCGGGTGACCGTTCTGGAGCGCACCAATGTCCGCGAACTCACCCCTGAGGCCATCGGCGGCACCGTGCAGCTGATCGTTGCCGACCTGTCATTCATCTCGCTGTCCACAGTGCTGCCCGCACTGGCCGCGTGCGCGGCGGACGACGCGGATATCGTTCCCATGGTGAAGCCGCAGTTCGAGGTGGGCAAGGGCCAGGTAGGCGCCGGGGGTGTGGTGTCCGATCCGCAGCTGCGGCAGGCCGCCGTACACGCGGTGGCCGAACGCGCCTACGGGCTGAACTGGCAGACCGTCGGGGCGGTGGCCAGCCCGCTTCCGGGGCCGTCAGGCAATGTGGAGTACTTCCTGTGGCTGCGCCGCACCACTGACCGCGGATTGCGGGGCGCCGAACTGGACGCCGCCATCCACCGAGCCGTTGACGAGGGGCCGCAATGAGCTGCGACCGCACCATCCTGCTGGTGGTCCACACCGGCCGTGAGGAAGCCACCGAAGTCGCGCGGCGGGTGGAGAAAGTGTTGAGCGACAACGGGATCGGACTCCGGGTCCTCTCGGCTGAAGCGGTGGACCGCGGTTCACTGCACCTGGCACCCGACGACATCCGGGCCCTCGGCGTCGAGATCGAGGTCGTGGACGCCGACGAGAACGCCGCGGAGGGATGCGAGCTGGTGCTGGTGCTCGGCGGTGACGGCACGTTCCTGCGGGCCGCTGAACTTGCCCGCAATGTCGGAATCCCGGTGCTCGGCATCAATCTCGGACGTATCGGATTCCTTGCCGAAGCCGAGGCCGATGCGCTTGATTCCGTTCTCGAACACGTCATCAAACGGAACTACCGCGTCGAATCCCGGATGACTCTCGATGTCATGGTCCGTGTCAACGGCGAGATCGTCGAGCGCGGCTGGGCGCTCAATGAGGCCAGCCTGGAGAAAGGCCCCCGCCTCGGGGTGCTCGGTGTGGTGGTGGAGATCGACGGCCGTCCGGTGTCGTCGTTCGGCTGCGACGGCGTCCTGATCGCGACGCCCACCGGGTCGACGGCGTACGCGTTCTCGGCCGGCGGGCCGGTGCTGTGGCCGGATCTCGAGGCGATTCTGGTGGTGCCGAACAACGCGCATGCCTTGTTCGCCCGCCCGATGGTGACCAGCCCGGCCGCCACGATCGCAGTGGAGATCGAGGCCGACGGTCATGACGCCCTGGTGTTCTGTGACGGCCGCAGGCAGATGGTGATACCTGCAGGTGGTCGCTTGGAAGCCACCCGTTGTGGAACACCGGTGAAATGGGTGCGTCTGGACAGTGCGCCGTTCACCGACCGACTGGTACGCAAGTTCCGGTTGCCGGTCATGGGTTGGCGCGGGCAGTAACGCGTGCTGGCCGAAATCCGCATCGAGGCACTCGGTGCCATCAGTGCTGCCAACGCCGAGTTCGACCGTGGATTGACGGTGCTCACGGGCGAAACCGGCACCGGCAAGACGATGGTGGTGACGGGGCTGCATCTGCTCGGCGGCGCCCGCGCGGACGCCAACCGGGTGCGTTCGGGAGCTGAGCGCGCCGTGATCGAGGGCCGGTTCACCACCACCGAACTCGACGACGCGCTCACCGCCGGGATCGACGAGATCCTGGACTCCTCGGGGTCCGAGCGCGACGACGACGGCAGCGTCATCGCGCTGCGGTCGGTGAGCCGTGACGGACCGTCGCGTGCCTATCTGGGCGGGCGCAGTGTGCCAGCCAAATCGCTGAGCACCTTCACCACTCAGCTGCTGACATTGCACGGCCAGAACGATCAGCTGCGGCTGATGCGGCCGGACGAACAGCGGGCCGCGCTGGACCGGTTCGCCGACGTCGCAGTGAAGCTGGCCCGCTACCAGAGCCTGCGGGATGAATGGCTGACAGCGCGACGGGACCTGATCGACCGCACCAACCGAGCTCGCGATCTCGCCCAGGAAGCCGACCGTCTGCAGTTCGCCCTCCAGGAGATCGCAGCGGTGGACCCGCAGCCCGGTGAGGACGAAGCGCTGGTCGCCGATATCCGTCGGCTATCGGAACTCGACGCCCTGCGCGACGCGGCCGCCACGGCGCGCGCGGCGCTGTCCGGGGTTCTCGATGACGCGGACGGCGGCACCGAGGTGTCTGCGACCAGCGCGATCGGGGCGGCGGTGAGCGCGCTGGAGGCCACCGATGACGCCGCCCTGCAGGGACTGGGCCGTCAGCTCACGGACGCATTGACCGTCGTCGGCGACGTCTCCCGCGAGATCGGCGGGTTCTTGTCCGACCTGCCCAGTGACGCCAGCACGCTGGAAACCAAGCTGGCCCGCCAGGGCGAGCTGAGGTCGTTGACCCGCAAGTACGCCGCCGACGTCGACGGGGTGCTGAGCTGGGCGGCCGAGGCGCGTGGCCGGCTGGCCCAGCTCGACGTCTCCGAAGAGACGTTGGCGGCGCTGGCCGCAAGTGTCGACGAGCTGGCAGTGCGGGTGGCACGCGCTGCCGCTGACCTCAGCGTGCTGCGCACCAAGAACGCGAAGAAACTGGCCAAGGCGGTGACCGCCGAGTTGTCGGGACTGGCGATGTCAGATGCGGAATTCACCATCACCGTGTCACCGGTGCCGGCGCGCGACGACGACTCCGCCCCCTTGACGTTGGACAACGGGCAGCGGGTGCACGCCGGCACGCACGGTGTCGACCTCGTTGAATTCGGTTTCACCGCTCATCGTGGCGGCGGGGTGCTGCCGCTGGGCAAAAGCGCCTCCGGCGGTGAGCTGTCCCGGGTGATGCTGGCCCTGGAGGTGGTGCTGTCCGCGTCGACCGAGGGTACGACGATGGTCTTCGACGAGGTGGACGCCGGCGTCGGTGGCCGGGCCGCGGTGCAGATCGGCCGACGGTTGGCGCGGCTGGCACGCACCCATCAGGTCATCGTCGTCACCCACTTGCCACAGGTTGCGGCCTATGCCGATACGCATCTGGTGGTGGCGCCGACCGGCAAGAACGGCACCAGCGGGGTGCGCCGGCTCAGCGACGATGACCGGGTGGCCGAGCTGGCCCGCATGCTGGCGGGGTTGGGTGAATCCGACACCGGCCGAGCGCACGCCCGCGAGCTGCTCGACGCGGCACAGCAGGATCGGGCGGCGTCTGCATAGTCGTCGCCCCGGCGAGGCGCCCCGGCCTCGTGGCTGTTACTGGTGTGACGGAATGTGACTTGTGAGGCAAATGTTACGGCGCGCCTCCCAGGACACTGCCGGATTGAGTTACAGAATCACCGCCATGAGGATGGCAGCGCTTCTCTCGCGTAACGGCAGCTCCCGACCGGGCGTCATGGGCACCGCCCGCGTCGATCGCGACATCGATCGACTGTTACGCCGGATCGAACCGGGCGACATCGTCGTCATCGACGTCCTCGATCTGGACCGCGCGACCGCCGACGCGCTGGTCGAGGCGAATATCGCCGGTGTGGTCAACGCCGCGCCGTCGATCTCGGGCCGCTATCCGAACCTGGGACCGGAACTCCTGGTGGCCAACGGGATCGCGCTGATCGACGAGACCGGACCCGAGGTCTTCAAGAAGGTCAAAGACGGCGCCCGGATCCGGCTGCACAACGGCGGGGTCTACGCGGGTGATCGCCGGCTCGCGCTCGGTGCCGAACGCACCGACGAAGACATCAACGAGATGATGCACGAGGCCAAGAGCGGGCTGGTGGCCCACCTCGAAGCCTTCGCCGGCAACACCATCGAGTTCATCCGCAGCGAGAGCCCGCTGCTGATCGACGGCATCGGTATCCCTGACGTGGACGTCGACCTGCGTCGTCGCCACGTCGTCGTTGTGGCCGAAGAACCCTGCGCGGCTGAGGATCTCAAAGCGCTCAAGCCCTTCATCAAGGAGTACCAGCCGGTGCTCATCGGTGTCGGTACGGGCGCGGACCTGATCCGGAAGGCGGGCTACCGCCCGCAACTGATCGTCGGTGACCCCGAGCAGATCAGCGCCGAAGCCCTGAAATCCGGTGCGCAGGTGGTGCTGCCCGCCGACGCGGACGGACACGCTCCCGGACTGGAACGCATCCAGGATCTCGGGGTGGGCGCCATGACCTTCCCGGCCGCCGGGTCGGCCGCCGATCTGGCGTTGCTGCTGGCAGATCATCACGGGGCGGCGCTGATCGTCACCGCCGGGCACACCGCGAGCATCGAGGAATTCTTCGACCGCACCCGCCAGCGCAGCAACCCCTCCACGTTCCTGACCCGGCTCAAGGTCGGCGAGAAGCTGGTGGACGCCAAGGCAGTGGCCACGCTGTACCGCAGCCGCATCTCGGCCGGGTCGGTGGCAATGCTGGTGCTGGCGATGCTGGTCGCGGTGATCGTGGCGCTGTGGGTCTCCCAGACCGACACCATCGTCCTCGACTGGATCTTGCAGTACTGGAACAGGTTCTCCCTCTGGGTACAGCACTGGGTGACGTCTTAGCCGGTTCTGAAGCAACGATTCCGGGGAGAAGACCGTGATAACGCTGCGCTCACACGCCATTTCGCTGGCGGCGGTATTCCTCGCGCTCGCCGTGGGGGTGGTGCTGGGTTCCGGGCTGCTGTCGGATACGTTGCTGTCCGGGTTGCGCGATGAGAAGCGTGACCTGCAGGCGCAGATCAATGTGCTGACCGACGAGAAGAACGCGCTCAACGAGAAGCTCGGTGCCGCAGATGAATTCGACTTTCAGGTGGCGGGGCGCGTGGTCAACGGCGCTCTTGCCCAGAAGTCGGTGGTGGTGTTCCGGACCCCCGATGCCGACGACGCCGACGTCGAGGGTGTGACGCGGATCGTCGGTCAGGCCGGCGGTACCGTCAGCGCGACCCTGGAGCTCACCCAGGAGTTCGTCGACGCCAACTCGGCCGAGAAACTGCGCACGGTTGTCGGTTCGTCGGTGTTGCCCGCGGGCACCCAACTGAGCACCACGCTGGTCGATCAGGGCTCCCAAGCCGGCGACCTGTTGGGCATCGCCCTCCTGAGTCCACGGGACCCCGCCGCGCCCGCCGTCACCGACCAGCAGCGCGAGACGGTGCTGGCATCGCTGCGGGAGACCGGCTTCCTGTCCTATCCGGACGCCACCATGGCCGCCGCCAACGCTGCGGTCATCGTCACCGGCGCCGGTCTGGGTGACGACGCGGGCAATCAGGGCTCCACTGTGGCGAGGTTCGCCGCGGCCATGGCCCCGCACGGCTCCGGGGTCCTGGTCGCCGGCCGCGACGGTGCGGCCACCGGTACCGCGGCAGTGGCGGTGATCCGGTCGGACCCCAGCCTCAACAGCGTCGTCAGCACCGTCGACGACATCGGTGCCGAGTCCGGGCTGATCACCGCCGCCCTCGGCGTGCAGGAATTGACCGGCGGCGGCAAACCCGGTCAGTACGGCGTCGGCCAGGGCGCCACCGCGGTCACCGTCTCGCAATAGCGCACTCCCTCGGCGCGGCAACCCCAGCTTGTCGGCGTCGGTGTTAAGGTGAACTTCCGTGGGTCGGCAGGCCCAAACTGGATATACCTCCAGGTACGTAACCCTGCCTCATCGCCACGGGAGGATGCACTTGCCATCGTTACGCAAGCACCCGCAAACCGCTACCAAGCACCTATTCGTCAGCGGCGGGGTGGTGTCTTCGCTCGGCAAAGGGTTGACCGCGAGTAGCCTCGGTCAGCTTCTCACCGCGCGTGGTCTGTACGTCACGATGCAGAAGCTCGACCCGTATCTCAACGTCGACCCCGGCACCATGAACCCGTTCCAGCACGGCGAGGTGTTCGTCACCGAGGACGGCGCCGAGACCGACCTCGACGTCGGTCACTACGAGCGGTTCCTGGACCGCAACCTGTCCGGGTGGGCGAATGTCACCACCGGTCAGGTCTATTCAGCGGTGATCGCCAAGGAGCGCCGCGGTGAATATCTCGGTGACACCGTGCAGGTGATCCCGCACATCACCGACGAGATCAAGTCCCGGATCTTGGCCATGGCCGAACCCGATGAGGACGGCCGTCGGCCCGACATCGTGATCACCGAGATCGGTGGCACCGTCGGTGACATCGAATCGCAGCCGTTCCTGGAGGCCGCGCGCCAGGTCCGCCACGACGTCGGCCGGGAGAACGTCTTCTTCCTGCACGTGTCGCTGGTGCCGTACCTGAAGCCCTCGGGGGAGCTCAAGACCAAGCCCACCCAGCATTCGGTGGCGGCGCTGCGCAGCATCGGTATCACCCCGGATGCGTTGATCCTGCGCTGCGACCGCGACGTGCCGGAACCGTTGAAGAACAAGATCGCGCTGATGTGCGACGTCGACATCGACGGTGTGATCTCCACCCCGGACGCGCCGTCCATCTACGACATCCCCAAGGTGTTGCACCGCGAGGAACTCGACGCCTATGTGGTGCGCCGGCTCAACCTGCCGTTCCGCGACGTCGACTGGACCCAGTGGAACGACCTGCTGCAGCGGGTGCACGAGCCGCACGAGACCGTGCGTATCGCATTGGTGGGCAAGTACATCGACCTCTCCGATGCCTACCTGTCGGTGGCCGAGGCGCTGCGCGCCGGCGGGTTCAAGCACCACACCAAGGTCGAAATACGGTGGGTGCCCTCCGATGATTGCGAGACCCCGGCCGGTGCGGCCGCGGAGTTGGGCGACGTCCACGGGGTACTGATCCCGGGCGGCTTCGGCATCCGGGGTATCGAAGGCAAGGTCGGTGCCATCGCCTACGCGCGCACTCGGGGTATCCCGGTGCTCGGACTGTGCCTGGGGCTGCAGTGCATCGTCATCGAAGCGGCCCGGTCCGTCGGTCTGTCCGAGGCCAGTTCCGCGGAGTTCGACCCCGACACCCCCGATCCGGTGATCTCCACCATGGCCGACCAGGAAGACATCGTCGCCGGTGAAGCCGACCTCGGCGGCACCATGCGACTGGGCGCATACCCGGCCGTGCTGCAGAAGGATTCGATCGTCGCGCAGGCGTACGGGTCCACCGAGGTCTCCGAACGGCACCGACACCGGTATGAGGTCAACAACGCCTACCGGGACCGGATCGCCGAGAGTGGGCTGCGGTTCTCGGGCACCTCGCCCGACGGCCATCTGGTGGAGTTCGTGGAGTATCCGCCGGAGGTACACCCGTTCCTGGTGGGCACCCAGGCTCACCCCGAACTCAAGAGCAGGCCCACCCGCCCGCACCCGTTGTTCGCCGCATTCATCGGCGCAGCGATCGAGTACAAGGCAGAGGAGCGGCTCCCGCTCGACACCGAGCAGCACTCCAACGGTGTCGCGCTGGTCCCAGAGTCCTCGGCTCGTGGCTGAGCACGAGTTCGACACCGCCGCCAGTGAGACGGTGTACGTCGGCAAGATCCTCGCGCTGCGCGCCGACGAGGTGCGCATGCCGGGAGGGGGCACCGCCCGCCGTGAGGTCGTCGAGCATTTCGGCGCGGTGGCGGTGGCCGCCCTCGACGATGACGATCAGATCGTGTTGGTCTACCAGTACCGGCACCCGTTCGGGCGTCGGTTGTGGGAGCTGCCCGCCGGACTGCTCGACATCGGCGGGGAGGAGCCGCAGCGCAGCGCTGCCCGGGAACTCGTCGAGGAAGTCGGGCTGGCCGCCGATTCCTGGAGCGTGCTGGCCGATGTGAGCTCCGCGCCGGGCTTCAGCGACGAAAGTGTGCGGATCTACCTGGCCACCGGCCTGCGTTCCGTCGACCGCCCTGAGGCTCACGACGAGGAAGCCGATATGCGTGTCGAACGGTTCCCACTGAGCGAGGCGGTCAAGATGGTGTTCGCCGGCGATATCGTCAATTCGCTTGCGGTGGCGGGGATCCTGGCCACTTGGGCGGTGCGTCAGGGGGTCGGCGAGCCGCGCCCGGTCGACGCGCCATGGGTGGACCGGCCCACCCGGTTCGCGGCCCGCCAGGCAGCCGAATGACCCAGAATCCAGAAGGCACCGCGATCCGGTCCCTACTGGATGATCAGTTGCAGGGTTATCTCGACCACCTCACCATCGAACGTGGTGTGGCCGCCAACACCCTGAGCTCCTACCGGCGGGACCTGCGGCGCTATCACGAACATCTGAGCGGCCGCGGAATCGCGGACCTGGCCGACGTCACCGAAGACGATGTCAGCGAGTTCCTGGTGGCGCTGCGCCGCGGTGACGAGGACACCGGCGCCGTCGCGCTCGCGGCCGTGTCGGCGGCCCGGGCGCTCATCGCGGTGCGCGGCCTGCACAAGTTCGCCACGGCTGAAGGTTTGACCGCTGTGGACGTGGCCCGCGCCGTCAAACCGCCGACCCCGGGACGACGGCTGCCGAAAAGCCTCACTCTCGATGAGGTGATCGCCCTGCTGGAAGGCGCCGGCGGCGAGGACGCCTCGGACGGCCCGCTGACGCTACGCAACCGTGCCCTGCTCGAGCTGCTGTACTCCACGGGTGCCCGCATCTCCGAGGCGGTAGGCCTCGACGTCGACGACATCGACACCCAGGCGCGCTCGGTGCTGCTGCGCGGCAAGGGTGGCAAGCAGCGTCTGGTGCCGATCGGCCGGCCCGCCGTGGCCGCCCTGGACGCTTACCTGGTGCGGGGGCGTCCCGACTTGGCAAGGCGTGGTCGCGGGACCCCGGCGATCTTCCTCAACGCCCGGGGTGGCCGGCTCTCCCGTCAAAGCGCCTGGCAGGTACTGCAGGATTCCGCGGAGCGGGCCGGGATCTCCTCGGCGGTGTCTCCGCACACGCTGCGGCATTCCTTCGCGACTCATCTGCTCGACGGCGGCGCCGACGTCCGCGTCGTGCAGGAGCTGCTGGGGCACGCCTCAGTGACCACTACTCAGATCTACACACTGGTCACCGTCCACGCATTGCGTGAGGTGTGGGCCGGGGCCCATCCGCGGGCCCGCTGAGCCCGGAATGAGCCGACGAGCGCGTTCCAGCCACGAAGCTGGCATATCTCCTGGTGAGATTGGTGTGGGTCTGCCGGTCAAGCAGCGTTCACCCGCTAGACTTGCGCGGATGTCCGCCACGAGATCGACGGCCGGGAGCGACCGGGCGTGACCGACGATACTGCCGATGAGCTTCCGCTCGGCCTCACCGGACGTCCCGAGCGCACGATTCCCGATCCGGCACCTCTGAGTTCGCATGGGCCGGCGAAGGTCATCGCCATGTGCAATCAGAAGGGCGGCGTCGGCAAGACCACGTCGACGATCAACCTGGGTGCCGCGCTGGCGGACTACGGCCGCCGGGTACTGCTGGTCGATCTCGATCCGCAGGGCGCGTTGTCGGCCGGCCTCGGTGTGCCGCACTACGAACTCGACAACACCGTGCACAATCTGCTGATCGAACCGCGGGTGTCCATCGACGAGGTGCTGATCAAGACCCGGGTCCCCGGCCTGGACTTGGTACCCAGCAATATCGACCTCTCCGCTGCGGAGATCCAGTTGGTCAACGAGGTGGGCCGCGAGCAGACGTTGGCCCGCGCGCTCTACCCGGTGCTGGACCGCTACGACTACGTGCTGATCGACTGCCAGCCGTCGCTGGGCCTGCTCACCGTCAATGGCCTGGCCTGCGCTGACGGGGTGATCATCCCGACCGAGTGCGAGTATTTCTCGCTGCGCGGGTTGGCATTGCTGACCGACACCGTGGACAAGGTGCATGACCGGCTCAACCCGCGGCTGTCGATCAGCGGCATTCTGATCACCCGCTACGACAGCCGCACCGTCAACGCCCGCGAGGTGATGGCCCGAGTGGTCGAGCGGTTCGGTGAGTTGGTGTTCGATACCGTGATCGCCCGTACCGTGCGATTCCCCGAGACCAGCGTCGCCGGCGAGCCCATCACCACGTGGGCGCCGAAATCTACTGGCGCGCAAGCATATCGAGCTCTGGCGCGCGAGGTCATCGACCGCTCCGGCACGTGAGCGAGGCTGAAGGCCCGGTCGAGGAGGAGACGTCGCAGGCCGGCTTCCAGGTCAAGCTGAGCAACTTCGAGGGCCCGTTCGACCTGCTGCTGCAGCTGATCTTCGCGCACCGGCTCGACGTCACCGAGGTGGCGTTGCATCAGGTCACCGACGACTTCATCGCCTATACCAAGCAGTTCGGCTCGCAGCTCGCGCTGGAGGAGACGACAGCGTTTCTGGTGGTCGCCGCGACCCTGCTCGACCTCAAAGCCGCCCGGCTGCTGCCCTCGGGCCAGACCGAGGACGACGAGGACCTGGCACTGCTGGAGGTCCGCGACCTGCTCTTCGCCCGGCTGCTGCAGTACCGCGCGTTCAAGCACGTCGCCCTGATGTTCGCCGAACTGGAGGCCGCGGCGCTACGCAGTTATCCGCGTGCGGTGTCACTGGAGGACCGTTACGCCGAGCTGCTCCCGGAGGTGATGCTCGGCGTCGACGGCGACGCATTCGCCCAGATCGCCGCGACGGCGTTGACACCCCGGCCGGTGCCGACGGTCGGCACTGATCACATCCACTACTCCCGGGTGTCGGTGCCTGAGCAGGCGGAGCTGATGCTGCGGTTCCTGCAGGGCCGAGGGGTGGGCGAGTGGGCCAGTTTCACCGAGTTGGTGGCCGACTGTGACATGCCCGTCCAGATCGTGGGGCGCTTCCTGGCGCTGCTCGAACTCTATCGATCGCGGGCGGTACAGTTTGATCAGCAAGAACCACTTGGTGTCCTCCAGGTTTCGTGGACCGGGGACAGTCCGACAAACCAAGAAATGAAGGTGGACGCAGAGTCGGTGGAAGAACGGGATCAACCATGAGTGACGAGATTCCCGATATTCCCGACCCGGCGGGTGTCCCCGCCGCGGACACCGCGCCCGGAGGCGTGGCCGTCGACGTTGCCGAACTAGACGGCGCGGATCAAGACGTTGCCGATCAAGACGGCGATGAACTCGACCGCCCCGAACTCGATGATGACGAACTCGGCCGGGTGCTGGAAGCGATGCTGCTGGTAGTGGACACGCCGGTCACCGTGGACGCACTGTCCTCGGCGACCGAGCAGTCCGGCGACCGGATCGCCGCCAAGCTGCGCCTCATGGCCGACGAGTTGGCGGCGCGCAACAGCGGGATCGATCTGCGCGAAGCCGCCGGGGGTTGGCGGATGTACACCCGCGCCCGGTATGCGCCCTACGTGGAGCGGCTGCTACTCGACGGTGCACGATCGAAGCTGACTCGTGCCGCGCTGGAAACCCTCGCTGTCGTGGCCTATCGCCAACCGGTGACCCGGGCCCGGGTCAGCGCGGTGCGCGGCGTCAACGTCGATGCCGTGATGCGCACGCTGCTGGCACGCGGACTGATCACCGAAGCGGGCACCGATTCCGACACCGGAGCGGTGACGTTCGCCACCACGGAACTGTTCCTGGAACGTCTGGGGTTGTCCTCGCTGGCCGACCTGCCCGATATCGCCCCCCTGCTACCCAATGTCGACGTGATCGACGACATCAGCGAGAACTTGGATTCCGAACCTCGCTTCATGAAACTGAACCCGGTCGCAGCGCCAAATCCCGGCGCGACACCGGCCATCGAGATGGACGAGGACTGAAAATGGCCGAAGAAGGCGTACGCCTGCAGAAAGTGTTGTCGCAGGCAGGAATTGCATCACGGCGGGTCGCCGAACGGATGATCGTCGACGGCCGGGTGGAGGTGGACGGGCACATCATCACCGAACTCGGCACCCGGGTGAACCCCGACGAGTCGGTGATCCGCGTCGACGGTGTCCGCGTGCGAGTCAATGACGACATGGTCTATCTCGCGCTCAACAAGCCGGTCGGGATGTACTCGACGATGTCCGATGAGCTCGGTCGGCCCTGTATCGGTGACGTGGTGGAGCACCGGGTTCGCGGTAACAAGAACCTCTTCCACGTGGGGCGTCTCGACGCTGATACCGAAGGTTTGATCCTGCTCACCAATGACGGCGAATTGGCGCATCGCCTGATGCATCCGTCCTACGAGGTGCCCAAGACCTATCTCGCCACCGTCACCGGCAAAGTGCCCAAAGGCGTGGGAAAGACGCTGCGCGAGGGGGTCGAACTCGAAGACGGCCCCGCGCACGTCGACGACTTCGCTCTGGTGGACGCGCTACCGGGCAAGTCGCTGGTGCGGATCACCCTGCACGAGGGCAGGAACCGCATTGTGCGACGTCTCCTCGAGCACATCGGCTTTCCGGTGGAGGCATTGGTGCGCACCGCTATCGGTGAGGTGACGCTGGGGGAGCAGAAGCCCGAGACGATTCGGGTGTTGACGCGCAAGGAGATCGGCGAGTTGTACAAGGCGGTTGGCCTGTGAGTGGAGCGAGCGGATGGAGCGCAGCGACTGACGGGAGTGACACGAACGATCGGCCTGTGAGGGATGTCGTTGTTGCCATCGATGGACCGGCGGGCACCGGAAAGTCTTCGGTGTCACGCGGATTGGCGCGCGCGCTGCGTGCCCGGTACCTGGACACCGGCGCGATGTACCGGCTGGTGACATTGGGCGTGCTGCGCGCCGAGGTGGATCTGGCCGACGCCGCTGCCGTGGCAGGTGTCGACGTGCCGATCTCGGTGGGTTACGACCCCGACGAGGACCGTGCCTACCTGGCCGGTGAAGACGTTTCGGCGCTGATTCGCGGTGATGAGGTGACCCGCGCGGTGTCGGCGGTCTCGGCAGTGCCGGCCGTTCGCACCCGGCTGGTGGAGCTGCAGCGCGAATTGGCATCAGGCTCCGGCAGTGTCGTGGTCGAAGGCCGCGATATCGGGACCGTCGTACTACCGGATGCCGACGTGAAGATCTTCCTCACCGCCTCCGCGGAAACTCGCGCGCGCAGGCGTAACGATCAGAACGTCGCCGCCGGCTTGCCGGATGACTACGACGGCGTGCTGGCCGACGTTCGGCGCCGCGACCACCTCGACTCGACCCGCGCGGTCTCACCGCTGCGTGCCGCCGAGGATGCCCTGGTGGTCGACACCAGCGAGATGACCGAAGCCGAGGTCGTCGCGCATCTGCTCGACCTCGTGCACGAGAGCAGTGGGGCCATGCGATGAGCGAAGAGAATTTTCCGACCGACGGCACGTGGAGCGACGAAAGCGACTGGGAGAACATTGATCCCGAGTTCGCCGACGAGCTCGAGGAATTCGCCGGCCCACCGCCGGTGGTCGCCGTCGTGGGGCGCCCCAACGTCGGCAAGTCGACATTGGTGAACCGCATCCTGGGTCGTCGTGAAGCCGTCGTGGAGGACCTTCCCGGCGTGACCCGGGACCGGGTGTCCTACGAGGCGCTCTACACCGGCCGCCGTTTCATGGTGCAGGACACCGGCGGCTGGGAACCCGACGCCAAGGGTCTTCAGCAGTTGGTCGCCGAGCAGGCCGCGGTGGCGATGCGCACCGCCGACGTCATCATCCTGGTGGTCGACACCACCGTGGGAGCCACCAGCGGTGACGAGGCCGCCGCGAAGATCCTGCGCCGCTCCGGTAAGCCGGTGTTCTTGGCAGCCAACAAGGTCGACGGGGAACGGCAGGAACCGGACGCGGCCGCGCTGTGGTCGCTGGGCCTGGGCGAGCCGTATCCGGTCAGTGCGATCCACGGCCGCGGTGTGGCGGACCTGCTCGACAAGGTGCTCGAGGTGCTGCCCGAGGTATCCGAGATCGCCGGCACCGGCGCCGGGGGACCACGCCGGGTCGCCCTCGTCGGGAAACCCAACGTCGGAAAGAGTTCGTTGCTGAACCGCCTGGCCGGCGATGAGCGCTCGGTGGTGCACGACGTCGCCGGTACCACGGTCGATCCTGTCGATTCGTTGATCGAATTAGGCGGCAAGACATGGCGTTTCGTCGACACCGCCGGGCTACGCCGCAAGGTCGGGCAGGCCAGCGGGCACGAATTCTACGCGTCGGTGCGCACCCGCGGCGCCATCGATGCCGCCGAGGTCGCGATCATCTTGATCGACGCGTCGCAACCGGTGACCGAGCAGGACCAGCGGATCATCACCATGGTCATCGAGGCCGGTCGGGCTGTGGTGCTGGCCTTCAACAAATGGGATCTGGTCGACGAGGATCGACGTTATCTGCTGGAGCGCGAGATCGACCTGGACCTCGCGCAGCTGCAGTGGGCTCCGCGGGTCAACATCTCGGCGATGACGGGCCGGGCCGTACAGAAGCTCGTGCCGGCGCTGGAGACGTCCCTGGCGTCGTGGGACCGCCGCATCACCACCGGTCAGCTCAACACGTTCCTCAAAGAAGTCATCGCCGCAACACCGCCCCCGGTACGCGGCGGTAAGCAGCCGCGAGTGCTGTTCGCCACCCAGGCCGCCTCACGCCCACCCACGTTCGTACTGTTCACCAGCGGATTCCTGGAGGCCGGCTACCGGCGGTTCCTGGAACGGCGGCTGCGCGAGACGTTCGGGTTCGAGGGCAGCCCCATTCGGATCAACGTCCGGGTGCGGGAGAAGCGGGGCGCACGCTCCCGGTCCTGAGTCTCCTGCCGACTAGGGTTGCCCGGGTGTCCGTCGCTCACATGATCCTGATCGCGCTGGCGGGCGTCGGTGCCGGCGCGATCAATGCCGTCGTCGGCTCCGGCACCCTGATCACCTTCCCTACCTTGGTGGCGTTGGGATTCCCTCCCGTGACGTCCACGATGTCCAATGCCGTCGGTCTGGTCGCCGGCGGCGTCTCGGGCACCTGGGGTTACCGACGGGAGCTGCGTGGGCAGGGCCATCGGTTGCGGTGGCAGGTTCCGGCATCGTTGCTCGGGGCTGGTGTGGGCGCGTGGTTGCTGCTGCATCTGCCGGAGAAGGTGTTCACCCAGGTGGTGCCGGTGCTGCTGGTGGGCGCGCTGCTGCTGGTGGTGTTCGGGCCCCGGATCCAGGGCTGGGCACGGCGTCGTGCCGAGGAGGCGGGACGTTCCCTCGATCACATTTCCCCTGGGCGCAACGCCGCACTTGTGGGTGGCACGTTCGCAGTCGGTGTGTACGGCGGCTATTTCACCGCGGCGCAGGGCATTTTGCTGATCGGCATCATGGGCGCGTTGCTGCCCGAGTCGATGCAACGGATGAACGCTGCCAAGAACCTGCTGTCGCTGTTGGTCAACCTGGTCGCCGCGGCGGCCTACACCTTGGTGGCATTCGACCGGATCAACTGGGTGGCTGCCGGCCTGATCGCGATCGGCTCGCTGATCGGCGGTTTTCTGGGGGCGCACTACGGTCGGCGGCTGTCGCCGGGGGTACTGCGGGCGATCATCGTGGTGGTCGGTCTGATCGGATTGTGGCGCCTGCTGGCCGTGTAGCCTGGAGCAGGTTTTGCAGCCCAGCACTAGGAGAACACCGTGGCCGTTCGTGCGTATCGCACCGCGCCGTCGGACATCTCTGCGCTGGAGCCGTTTTGGCCGTCCCGCCGTTTGATGGCCTTCGACGAATGGTGTTGTCCGCGCCGGTAGTACGCGCGTCCACCATTCTCTTGGCCCGCCTTGTGCCTGGCCCATGATCGAAAGCAGCCGAAAACATGCGGTCGCTCCTCATTTTCACGCTTGTCGGCGTGGGCGCCCAGCTCGTTGACGGCGCCTTGGGCATGGCCTTCGGGGTCACCGCTTCCACGCTGCTGATGCTCAGTGGGTTGGGCGCTGCTCAGGCCAGCGCCGCGGTGCACCTGGCCGAGGTGGGCACCACCTTCGCCTCCGGGCTGTCGCACTGGAGGTTCAAGAACATCGACTGGCCCATGGTCGCCAAACTCGGCGGCCCCGGCGCTGTCGGCGCCTTCGGGGGAGCGACGGTGCTTTCGTCGCTGTCCACCGCGGCCGCCACCCCGCTGATGGGGTCGATCCTGCTGGGTATCGGCGTCTACGTGCTGCTGCGATTTTCGCTGCGCACGCCACTGACCTTGGTGCACGGCACCAGCCACAGTGCGAAGTTCCTGGCGCCGCTGGGGTTGTTCGGGGGTTTCATCGACGCCTCCGGTGGCGGCGGCTGGGGTCCGGTGACCACCAGCACCCTGCTCTCGCAAGGCAAGACGGCCCCGCGCACCGTGATCGGGTCGGTGAGCGCCTCGGAGTTCCTGGTCGCGCTGTCGGCCTCACTGGGGTTCCTGGTCGGAATGCGGGACGAGTTCTTCGACAACCTGCCTGTGGTGCTGGGTCTGATGGCCGGGGGAGTGATCGCTGCGCCGATCGCGGCGTGGTTGGTGAGCCGGATCAGCCCGGCGCTGCTGGGCACCGGTGTCGGTGGTGTCATCGTTTTGACCAACAGTCAGAAGTTGGTGAACCACTTCGGAGTTCAGTGGCCGTGGTCCACCGGTATCTACACGCTGATCGTCGTGGCCTGGGCGACGCTGGTGGTCTATGCGTGGCGCGCCTCGCGTGCGCCGAAGTCGGCTGCCGAGCACCCCGTGCCTGAGCTGGATCCAGAATCGGCGGCGCGCTGAATTTTGCCCTGCCCGCTAGGAGCCGAGGGCCGGTCGGAACACTAGGGGAATGACAGGACGGTCGACGGAGGGTTCCCGTGGTACTGACGGCGGTGAACTGACGCCGTCGCAGCAGCGCGCGTGGGTGAGCTACATGCGGGTGTACCACCGGCTCGAGTACGAGATGAATCGCCACCTGCAGCACGACTGCGGCATGTCCCTGGGCGACTACACCGTGCTGACCGCCCTCTCGAACGCGCCGGGGCGCGCGGCGCAGCTGTCGAGTCTGGCCACTGTGATCGGTTGGGAACGCAGCCGGCTGTCGCACCACTTGCAGCGGATGGACAGCCGCGGTCTGATCGACCGACTGCCGTCGGAGGACGACGGCCGCGCCACCGACGTGGCGCTGACCGAAGAAGGGTGGCAGCAGCTCCTGGCGGCCGCGCCGAAGCACGCGATGTGGGTCAAACAGATGTTTTTCTCCGACGTCGATCGTGGCCAGGAGGCGGCGCTTGCCGACATCCTGGCCACGGTCTACGACACGATATTGCGCCGGGGCACGCTGCCTCCGCCGGATTTCGGGCCGACGTTGGCACGCTCAGACTGACTACACCTGTTCGGAGCCACCGTCGACGAACATTTCGGCGCCGGTCATGAAGCTGCTCTGGTCCGAGGCCAGGAACAGCACGGCCGCCGCGATTTCCTCCGGACGCCCCACCCGGCCCAACGGGACTTTCGCAGCCTCGGCATCAAGCAAGTCCTGCTCCGCGCCGGCAGGTGCCAGGCCCTTGAGCCCGGGTGTCTCCACCGGACCTGGCACCACCGTATTGACGCGGATGTCGCGGCTCGCGAGTTCAGCTGCCCACGTGCGGCCGAAGGACCGGATCGCGGCCTTTGTCGCGGCATAGACGCTGAACGCCGGGGTGCCGTTGTGGGCAGTGGTAGAACCGGTGAGGATCACCGACGCGCCCTTGTTCAGCAGGGGTAACACTTTCTGCACCGTGAACAGTGTTCCGCCGACATTGGTGGCGAAGGTGTTGGTGAAGTGTTCGACCGTGATGTCGGGCAGGGCCGCGAACTCACCGCCCCCGGCATTGGCGAACACGATGTCCAGGCCCTGACCGCGGTCACGGATTGCGTCCACGACGGCTGTCAGTTCCTCCGGTTGGGAGACGTCACTGCGTACCCCGGTGGCCGCGTCACCGATCGAGGCCACGGCCGCGTCCAGCACGTCTTGCCGGCGTCCGGTGATGACGACGTGTGCGCCTTCCTCGGCCAACCGCTGCGCGGTGGCCAGACCGATACCGGATGTGCCGCCGGTGACCAAGGCTGTCTTGCCGTCCAGCTGTCCCATGATGATTCCCTTCCAATGCTTCGAGTACATCCGCTCCAACATGCGTGACATGTCACCTATTCCCTGCGGGTGGACGCTGGTGTGGCGGGCCCAGGAGACTGTCGGGAGCGGGCGGGTTCGAGAAGCGTCGCGGTGCCATGCTTGGGCGCACCGCGACCCGGGCTCGTTGGCTGTTCTCCGGCCGAGTCGGCAGCGGCCGCCGGTTGGGATTCTGGTGTCACGCTGATGTAAGCTTTCGACCGCTGCCGGCGAACCCGGCAGTGCCGCGGGCTGTGGCGCAGCTTGGTAGCGCACTTGACTGGGGGTCAAGTGGTCGCAGGTTCAAATCCTGTCAGCCCGACCAAGAAAACCCGCTCCGACCAGTGTCGGAGCGGGTTTTGTGTTTCGGTGGCCAGCCATGTGATTCAGCCAGTGCGCCAAGAGGGCGCGCGGTACATCGAGCAGTGCCACCTCTGGCGCCCGGTTACGCACCGTAACGGCCAGAGGCTTTCACCACTGACCAAAGAGCATCAATCTCACCGGCGTACCGAGTGGCCAGTATGAGGGGGTGCTGGCGGGTGACTAACGTCCTCACCGGTTTGCTGCTAAGCATCTTCTGGCAGCAAAAAGTGTTCTGGAGGGTCGCTGTGGCACTGAACGTGAACATCGAAGACGTGGTGGCCTCTGGGGTGATGGTCGCGGGTCATGGCGAAGATGTGGCCATGAAGCACTGCACGGCGGATCACGCGCAGCGGTTGCATACCTGTGCCCAGGAGTACTGCGCTATGGAGGAACGACATGCTGAGGCGTTGAAAGCGCCAGGACGGCAAGCTGATTCGATCGCCAGCCGGGTGTAGCGGCCTGCCGTTGTGACTCTGACCATCGCCGACATCGGGAGGCTGGGATGCCGGCGATGTCCGTGAGGTATTCCACGCCGCGACGAGCCGCGCCCAAGCGGTACAAGATGCGGCCAATGGACTTGCAGAACTGCCCGGCTTTACGACATGGGGCGTGAAGCGGCACAAGCAGCCAAGGGACGTCTTACGTGTGGACCAGGCCGGCCGGGTAGGCGTGGATGAGTGCCGTGGAAAGTTTGGGGACGGCGTGGGTGAGGGTGTGTTCGGCGTCGTGTGCGATCTGGTGTGCTTCAACGAGGCTGAGGCTGGGATCGATGTCAAGTTCGGCGTCGGCGTGGAGGCGGTGCCCGATCCAACGCATCCTCACGCTGCGGACTGCTGTGACGCCAGGTTCGGTGGCCAGCGCGGTTTCGGCGGCGTCGACGAGTTCAGGGTCCACACCGTCGAGGAGTCGGCGAAATACGTCACGCACGGCGGTGCGCAGAACGGCAAGGATGGCGATAGTGATGAGGATTCCGATGATGGGATCGGCCAGCGGAAAGCCCAGCGCGACCGCGCTGGCCCCGAGAAGTACTGCCAGAGAGGTGAATCCGTCTGTACGCGCGTGTAGGCCGTCGGCGACGAGGGCGGCCGAACCGATACGCCGGCCCACGCGGATGCGGTAGACCGCTACGAGTTCGTTGCCGATGAAGCCGATGAGCCCGGCGGCGGCGACCCAGCCGACATGCTCAATCTGGACCGGGTTGAAGAGTCGTCGGACCGATTCGTAGCCTGCGATCGCCGCCGACAGCGCGATCATGGCGATCACGAACAGGCCGGCGAGGTCTTCGACGCGGCCGAACCCGTAGGTGTAACGGCGCGTCGCGGCCCGCCGGCCGAGGACGAAAGCAATCCATAGGGGTATGGCGGTGAGTGCGTCGGAGAAGTTGTGGATCGTGTCGGCGAGCAACGCGACCGACCCGGAGATGGCCACGATGATGACCTGAGCCATGGCGGTGGCGCCCAAGGCGACGAGGCTGATCTTCACGGCCCGGATTCCTGCGGCACTGGATTCCAGTGCGTCGTCGATGCTGTCGGAGGCGTCGTGGCTGTGCGGTGCGAAAACTTCACGCAGTGCGGCTTTCACCTTGCCGACCGGCCCTGAATCATGGTGGCCGTGGCCGTGGCCGTGGCTGTGGTGGGTGTGGGCGTGTTGGTGGGGGTCGTGTGTCATGTGCCCAGTCCTTGTCGCTTCCCCGCAGCCACCTGGGCGTCGGTGGTGGGGTGCAGCTCGCGTAGGGCTGCGCTGTCCCGGTGATGTCCGGGTGTGCCGGGTCCGGCGTGCTCGGCGTTGAAGACGGCGTCGGTGACCAGTTGGCCGATGTGGTCGTTTTCCAGGGCGTAGAAGATCGTGGTGCCCTCTCGGCGGGTGCGCACCAGCCGGGCCATCCGGAGCTTGGCCAGGTGTTGGGACACGGACGGTGCGGGCTTTCCGATGTGCTCGGCCAGTTCGTTCACCGACATTTCGCGGCCCACCAGGGCCCACAGCACCTGAACGCGGGTGGCTTCCGCCAGCATTCGGAACACCTCGACGACCAGGGCTGTCTCATCGTCGGGGAGCCGTCGCCGGCATTCACCACTATCTGCGTTCATACGCAGATAGTAGACGATGGCGTCACGCGGCGAATGCCTGCTGGCGGGGCGGCCCGTCGGCGGGATACGGGCGCCTATCTGGCAGCGCTATTCCACACAGTTCCACCCGCCGCGACGATCTTCAACCGGCACACAACGGGCTTGTCTCCAATCAGATACCCGCGCAATGCAATTGACGTTCCTGCGGATCTTCATTGCGCGACGACGCCTGGGGTCTGTCTTGCGGCGCTCAAAGCTCGCGGCGCTGACCAAGCGGAGGCTCTCGTGCGGCAGCATGTGCTCGACGCGACCGACAATCATCTCCTGAGTTCTGCAGTGCGCGGTGGAGTGGCGGTGCCGTGGACGACTTCCGCGTGACGGGCGTAGGCGGCCTCCGCCGCCGTGCGCGGCGACGGTCCGAGTGCGGGCGGCATGTTCGCAAAGGTGCGTTCGATGGTGTCGGCATCCCCTTCGTAGGTGGTCATGCCGAGCGTGAGCAGCAGGTCGTTCGGCTCGATACCGGCCGCCATGGCCTGAATGACGCGGTCCCACTCGGCCCGTTCAACGTGCTGTTCCATCGGCGGGACGACGTGGCGTTCTTCGTAATCCATGTGCTCGACCAGCGTGGCGTTGAGCGACTCCAGGGTCGTCGCCAGACGCTCCCTGGCGTGGGCATCCGCGCTCTGGCACCACTTGTCGAGCGCGTCGGCCATGACGGCCCGAGCCAGCTCGACGTCGCGGTGCTGCCGCTCGACGTCGCGAATGCGGGCGACGTTCAGCGCAGCGCGGTCGAGAAGCAGCGGCCAGATCTGTTCGTCCTCGCCGGCGTGGTGGTGGTGTAGGAGGGTGCCGACCAAGCGAAGGTGCCCGGCGACGACTGCCGCCCGGGCGGGGTCGCCAGGACGAACGCGCCGCACGACGCCAGGTGCCAGGCCGAACTCGCGACGGAACATGCGGTGGACCATCGCCATCTCCCGGCCCAGCTCGTTTGGGTTGCCCAATCGCCTTACCCTCCTTGTAATGTCGTGAGGGCGTCTTCGCGCCCCGCTCCTGCGATGTAGAACGTGGCGAAGGCTCAAACGGTTCGCGCATTGTGCGCAGCGTCCAAATGACGCCAGCAGGTCGGCCGCCTCCTCGGGCGGTGGCCTCGCGGCCGACACGGTGGTGCGGGGTGCAGGTAGTGACGGCAAGGTGGCGAGCATTCGCGGCACAGCCAGAACAGATCGGAGTGCAGTGACGTTCTGATATCTGGAACGAAGGAGACGTGATGACGTTCGCGAACGCGGTAGGCACCCCATCGTCGGTGCTGGAACGGCTTCCAGTCACCTGGTGGCATTGGCGGCTTGTGGTCCTGGTCGGGATCGGCACGTTCTTCGATCTCTACGAGGTGTTCCTCGGCGGCGTCCTGGCTCCGATACTGGCTGTTGAATTCGGTCTGGGTACTGCGGGCAAGGCATTGGTGCTCGCCGCCGGCTTCGCCGGAATGTTCGTGGGTGCCAACGCCTTGTCGATATTGGCTGACCGGCTGGGTCGTCGACGCATCTTCATCCTCAACATGCTGATCTACTCGCTGTTCACCTTCACCGCCGCCCTCTCCCCGAATATCGAGGTGTTCTTGGTGCTTCGCTTCCTCGCCGGCATCGGGCTGGGCGCGGAACTGGTGCTGGTCGACTCCTATCTGGCGGAGATGATGCCTGCGCGCGTTCGTGGCCGCATGACGGCGTGGGCGTACACCATCGGGTTTCTCGGTGTGCCGCTGGCGGCTTTGCTCGGCGGCCAATTCGTCGCCCGCCACGAGGTCTTGGGCATCGACGGGTGGCGGTGGCTATTGCTGCTCGGCGGCTTCGGAGCGGTACTCGCGTTGGGGGTGCGCCCGATGCTGCCGGAGTCGCCCCGCTGGTTGGAAAGCCGCGGTCGCTACAACGAAGCGCGGGACGTGGTCAAGTCTGTGGTGGCCAGGGTTGCGCCGAACACTTTCGTGCCACAGACGCCCGCGCACGCCGGCTGCGCCGTCAGCGACGAAGCCCCGAGTGTCGCCGAGGTGCTGCGTATCGCGTTTCGAAACTACCGGTCACGCAGCGTCATGCTGATCATTTTCCAGATCCTGCAGACCGTCGCCTACCACGGCTTCGGAACGCTGGCCCCACTTGTTCTCATCGACAAGGGATTTCACATTACCGAGTCCCTGGGGTATGCGGCGCTGAGCTTCGCCGGCTATCCGATCGGATCGTTGTTGTCGGTGCCCCTGGTGGAGCGCTTCGAACGCAAGTATCTGATCATCTCCTCGGCGCTGGGCATTGCCGTTTTCGGACTGATCATGGCTGCGGCAGAACAGGTGCCGGTGATCATCGTCGCCGGCTTTCTGCTCACCGCGGTATCGAACCTGTTCGCCGCCGCACTACATATCTATCAGGCCGAGATCTTTCCGACCGTGATCCGCAGTACGGCCAGCGGCGTCGCGTATTCGTTGTCTCGCGCGACATCGGTGGTGCTGCCCTTCGTCGCAGTGCCGGCGTTGGCAGCGTTCGGCCCGGTGGCGGTGTTCTCCGGCTCGGCAGTGCTGATTGTGTTGCTATGTCTTGACGTCGCCGTCCTTGGTCCCCGCAGCACGGGCCTGCAGCTGGAAACGGTACAGAAGATGGACTAGGGCCCGAGAAAATCCGGTGAAACGTCCGCTGTGTGGGCGGTGCTCTCCGGTGGACCGATCCGGGCCGTCCTTTACAACCTGCCGAGGCGGTGTGACAGTGGACGTCGGGGATCTCCGCTGCGGACCGCAGGTCGTGCCTGGGCCGACCCCGTTACTTCAGACGGGGGTGCTGAGGTGCAACAGGCCGACGATGCGTTGTCCGATATGCCACTTGCGCAGCTACTGGCTGAGTTGGACACCTCGGCGCAGGGGTTGACCACGGCCGAGGCGCAGCAACGACAGCAGCGGTACGGAGCCAACGAGATCGCCGAGCGCCGCCGCAATCCGGTGCTGACGTTCCTCGGATATTTCTGGGCGCCGATCCCGTGGATGATCGAGGCGGCGCTGCTGCTGTCACTGCTCGCGCGGCATTGGGCCGACGCGGCGATCATCGCTGTGCTGCTGGTGATGAACGGGTTGGTCGGCTTCATCGAGGAACACCAGGCGGCCAACGCCATCGACGCGCTCAAACAGCGTCTGGCCACCTCGGCGCGGGCACTGCGGGACGGCGTGTGGGTGACCCTGGAGCTGCGGGATCTGGTGCCCGGGGATGTGGTGCGGGTTCGACTGGGCGACGTGGTGCCCGCCGATCTGCGGGTGCTCGACGACGCGACGGTCGAGGTGGACCAGTCCGCGCTGACGGGGGAGTCGCTTGCGGTGTCCCGCAGCCGAGGTCAGGTGCTGTACTCGGGGTCGGTGCTCGTGCGGGGTGAAACCGACGCGCTCGTCTACGCGACCGGCGCATCGTCGTTCATGGGGCGCACGACTTCACTGGTGCAGACCGCGGGCACGGTCAGCCACTTCCAACGCGCGGTGCTGCGTATCGGCAACTACCTCATCGCGCTGTCGGCGGCCCTGGTGCTGTTGACGGTCGTGGTGTCGCTGATCCGCGGCAATCCGGTGCTGCAGACGCTGGAGTTCGCCCTGGTCGTCACGATTGCGTCGGTGCCCGTCGCGCTCCCCGCGGTGCTGTCGGTCACCATGGCCGTCGGCGCCCGGAAACTGGCCCGACACCAGGCCGTCGTCAGTCACCTGCCCGCGGTCGAGGAACTCGGTGGGGTGGATGTGCTGTGTTCGGACAAGACCGGCACGCTGACCGAGAACCGCCTGACGGTGGCGGCGTCCTGGGTGGCACCCGATGTCGATGACGCCGACCTGCTGCGGACCGCGGCCGCGGCGTCGCGAGCCGAGGACAACGACCCCATCGACATGGCGGTGTTGGGGACCGTCGGCCAAGCGCCCCCGGCCGTCGTCGAGGATTTCACCCCGTTCGATCCGGTCAGCAAGCGCACCGAGGCGACGGTGCGCGGCGACGACGGTCGTTCCGTCAAGGTCAGCAAGGGTGCCCCGCAGGTCATCAGTGCGCTGTGTGCGCACGACCCCGCAACCGGTCAGGTAGGTGAGGTGGTCGAGCGGTTCGCCGACCGCGGGTACCGGTCCTTGGGTGTGGCCCGCACCGACGGCGACGGAAACTGGCGCCTCATCGGTGTGGTGGCACTGGCCGACCCGCCCCGGAGCGACTCCCCGGCGACCATTCGTGCGGCGCAGCAACTCGGCGTCGAGGTCAAAATGGTCACCGGCGATCAGGTCGCCATCGGCCGCGAGATCGCCAGCCAGGTCGGTTTGGGTGACCACATCGTGGACGCCGCCGCGCTGGGCACCGCCACCGACGACGACGCGTTGGCGGCGCAGGTGGCCGCGGCCGACGGCTTCGCCCAGGTGTTTCCCGAGCACAAATACCGCATCGTGCGGCTGCTGCAGGCGCGCGGTCACATCGTCGGGATGACGGGTGACGGGGTCAACGACGCGCCGGCCCTGAAACAAGCCGACGCCGGCATCGCGGTGGCCGGGGCGACCGAGGCCGCCCGCGCCGCCGCCGACGTCGTGCTTCTTGCCCCGGGACTGTCGGTGATCGTGGACGCGATCCGGCAGGCCAGAGAGATCTTCGCCCGGATGACCAGTTACGCCACCTACCGGATCGCCGAGACCATCCGGGTGCTGCTCCTGATCACCTTGGCGATCGTGGTCCTGAACTTCTTTCCGGTCACCGCGGTGATGATTGTGTTCCTGGCACTGCTCAACGACGCCGCCATCCTGACAATCGCCTACGACCATGTTCGCGGCTCGAACGAACCGGTCGCCTGGGACATGCGTCGGGTGCTCACCATCGCCACCACGCTGGGCGTGATGGGCGTCGTCGAGACCTTCTTGCTGTTGGCGGTCGCGGACAACATCTTCGGGCTCGACGAAGACCTGATCCGCACTCTGATCTACCTGAAGTTGTCGGTCTCGGGCCACCTGACGGTGTTCGTCACCCGCAGCCGCGAGGCGTTCTGGTCGCGGCCGGCGCCCGCGCCGGTACTGCTCGTCGCCGTGATCGGCACCCAGCTGATCGCCACTCTGATCGCGGTCTACGGAGTGTTGATGACCCCGCTGGGCTGGGCGTGGGCCGGAGTCGTATGGGGTTATGCCCTGATCTGGTTCCTCGTCGAAGATCGGGTCAAGCTCGCCGCGCAGCACTGGTTGGACCGCCATCCCGCCCGATCGGGATCGGCCCGGCCCGTCTCGCACTGACGTGCAGATCGCCTGGGCCGGCGGCTACCAACGAGCGGTGGTGCTCAGATGTTCAGCGCCGCCGAGTCGATGCCCAGTGCGTTCAGCCGAGTCACGTAGGTGGCGACATTGCGCAACTTCACATCCTCGTAGCCGCGGACGACATCCGGTGCCGATGCCGCCGCCACCGCGGTGTCGAACGTCTCGAGGGTGAGCGTGTCGGTCAGATCGGCCACCATGGCCTCGTAGTGGGCCACCAGGTGACGCTCGACCTTGCGCACGTGCGCATACCCGAACGGGTCGAACGGGGTGCCTCGCAGCACTTTGCCCTTCGCGAGCAGCTTGAGCACACCGTGCGAGCGTGGTCCGAAGCCGATCTTCTTCGTGCGTCCCAACGCCTTCATGGTGGGTGGGTGCAGCATGTAGGTGAGTTTGGCCCCGCCGGGTACCTCGGTCTGCAGCGAGTCGACGAACGCCGGATCGGTCAACATGCGCGCAACCTCGTACTCGTCCTTGTAGGCGAGGAACTTGTGCAGGTTCGCCGCGACCGCCGACGAGAAGTCCGTGCGGTTCGTGAGCGCCCGTTCGCGCTCCCAGGCGGCATCGACGGTGGCAATGTAGCGGGTAGCTGTCCGATCACCCTGATAGGCAACCAGATTGGCGGCGCAGCGCTCCATGATCGTCCGCGTCTCGCCGGTCACCGGCGAGTTAGCCAAGAGGTGCACCGGCGCGGCGGTGTCGCTGCGGCGTTCCGGTGAGGCGGCGACGGTGACCTCGCGGAACGCCGTGGGGTCGGCCACGGCGACCCGACCCCACCGGAACGCGGCCTGATTGGCTTGTACCGCAACGCCGTTTATCGTGATGGCTTCTTCGATCGCGGCAGCGGGAATGGGCAGCGCACCGGACTGATAGGCGGCGCCGATCACCAGAAAGTTGGCGGCAGCGGTGTTGGCGAACAGCGTCTGTGCGGCGGCCAACGCATCGAGGGCGACGACCCGTCGGGCATGCGTGCCGAGCCGATCCAGCAGATCGTCGTTGTCGGGGTAAGTGATCGAGCCGTCGTACACCATCGCACCGGTGGGCGTCCTGCTGGTGGAGGCGACGGTGATCGTCTGCTCCGCGTTGCCGTAACTCAGGTTCTTCGAATCGGCGGCGGTGAGTAGATCGAACGCCAGTACGCAGTCGGCGCCACCGGGGCTGATGCGGTTCGAGGACGTCGGGCGGCTGCTCAGCCGCAGATGCGATGTCACAGGCCCGGCCTTCTGGCTCAACCCGATCTGGTCGAGCCCGTCGACGTGCAGTCCGGCACGCAGCGCAGCCATGCCGAGTACCTGGTTGACCGTGACGATGCCGGTGCCGCCGATGCCGGCGAGGAACACGTCATGCGTCGTTCTGATCGGCGTGATGGCCGGATCGGCGACGCGCGGCGGTGTAGGTGTCGCCTTGATTGTCGCGGAACGCTTTTCGGGCACCTCGACGGTCACGAACGACGGGCACTGCCCGTCGAGACAGGAGTAGTCGGTGTTGCACGAGGTCTGATCGATCCGCGTCTTGCGGCCGAATTCGGTGTCGACGGGCTGCACCGACAGGCAATTGCTCTTGACGCCGCAGTCGCCGCAGCCCTCGCAGACGGCCTCGTTGATCACGACGCGGGTCCGGCGCACGGGAAGGTTGCCGCGCTTGCGTTTCCGGCGGGCCTCGGCGGCACATTGCTGGTCGTAGATCAGGACGGTGACGCCCTTGACGTCGCGCAGAATCCGTTGCGCCTCATCGAGGCGGTCTCGGTGCCAGAGGGTGACCCCCGGAGCGAAGGACGCGCCACGGTGCCGCTCGGGTTCCTCGGCGCACACGATGATCTTGATGACGCCCTCGGCGGCGAGTTTGTGCGTGAGTTCGGGAACCGACAATCCCGCCTCGGCGTCTTGGGCACCGGTCATCGCGACGGCGGAGTTGTACAGGATCTTGTAGGTGATGTTCGTCTCGGCCGCGACGTTGGCCTGCACCGCGAGCTGGCCCGAGTGGAAATACGTTCCATCACCGATGTTTTGGAATATGTGCGCCACGTCGGTGTAGGGCGCCTGTCCGATCCACTGCGCCCCTTCGCCGCCCATCTGGGTCAGACCGGTGACCTGGGAGTCCGTCCGCGACGACATCGTGACCATGGCATGGCAGCCGATGCCGCCTCCGGCGAGCGAGCCGGACGGGACCGCGGTGGACCGGTTGTGTGGGCAACCGGAACAGAAGTAGGCGCTGCGCCTGGCGGGCAGCACTGTGAGTGACAACGGCGGGGGCGGCGGCGCGGTCATCGGCACGCGGTCGGCGAGGATCTTGCGAAGGGGCCCGATGAGGCGCGCTGCGGTCAGTTCGCCGTCGGCCGGAATGAGCGGTCGTCCGCTCAGGTCCCGTTTGCCGAGCACGGCGGGGGCACGATGTTGGCCGTACAGCACGTCTTTGACTTGCAACTCGACGAATGCGGTCTTGTCCTCCACGGCCAGGACCTGTTCGACTCCTGCCGCGAGTTGCCGCACTTTGCCCGCGCCAAGCGGGTACGGCATGCCGACGCGCATGATGCGGATGCCTGCCTTGAGCAGGTCGGACTCGGCCAGACCCAGGTCGGTCAGGGCCTGGCGCACCGAGTCGTAGGCAGTCCCGACGGCGACGATGCCGAGCCGCGCGTCTGCCGGGTCGATCTCGATGGAGTCGATGGGGTTGGCCGCGTTGAAGGCCTCGACCGTCGCCCAGCGGGGCCCGTACAGGTCGGCTTCGGCGAGCAGGCTGTCGGCTGGTGCTGCCATGACGCGCTGGCGGTAGGTCCACGGCCTGCCCTCCCACTCGATGGTCGGCACGGTGATGGTGAAGTCGCTGAAGTCACGGTCGAGCGTCCAGAGCCCGTCTGCGACGTCGGCGACGATCTTCATCGCGGACCAGCACCCGGACGCCCGGGACAGCGCAACGCCGTAGAGGCCGAAGGCGATGATCTCTTCAGCATTGCGGGGGAAGAAGATCGGCATCGAGAGCGCGGCCAACGACCGTTCGCTCGCGGCGGGCACCGTCGACGATTTGGCGGAGGGGTCGTCACCGACATAGGCCAGCGCCCCGCCCGTCGGGTGCGCGCCGTACATCGCGGCATGCCGGAACGCATCACTGGCCCGGTCCAGGCCGGGTCCCTTGCCGTACCAGACGCCGACGACCCCGTCGTGGGTGCGTGTTCCCTTGGGCAGTTCCAGCTGGCTGCCCCACACCGACGTTGCGGCCAGTTCCTCGTTGACGCCGGGAACCAGGTGTACGTCGTGCGCGGTCTTCAGTACGTCGAGACCGGCCAGCAGCTTGTCGAGGCCGGCCAGTGGACTGCCCTGGTACCCGGAGACGAAGGTGGCGACGCGGGTGCCCGCCCGCCGGTCCCGCACGTGCTGTTCCACCAACTGGCGCGCGATCGCCTGCACACCGGTCAGGAGCACCGGCCCGGAGCTGGCCGAGTAGCGAGAAGCGAGGTCGAACTCGGCGGGGATCGGGTTGTCAGCCAGGTCGGTCATGGAGACACACCTCCAGCGGTGATCGTGTCGTTCCCTCAAGCCTCCGACTTGGCTACAAGTCGGTCAACTGATGTGGCAACAACAGATCCGTTCGTTCACTTGGTGACGGCCATCACGCCCTAGGGTAGGAAGAATGATCAGCATGGACCGGCTCGACCTGGAAATCCTGCGCAGGTTGTCCGACGATGCACGCACAGGTGTGGTCGAACTGTCCTCAGCGCTGGGGGTGTCGCGCAATACCGTGCAGTCGCGGGTGCGCCGGCTGGAAGAGTCGGGCGTGCTGACCGGCTATCAGCCCCGCATTGATCTGGCCAAGGCCGGCGTGGCGGTCCAGGCGTTCGTCGCGTTGGAGATCAACCAGGTCGGGATGTCCTCGGTGGTGAACGGCCTGGCGCAGATCCCGCAGGTGCTCGAGGTGCATGCCACGACGGGACGCGAAGATCTGCTGGTCCGGGTCGCCACCAGCACGCAGGCCGAACTCCAGGAGCTTGTGGTGGGGATCCTCGCCATCCCGGGAGTGGTGCACTCGAGCACCACCCTGGCACTGACCACTCCGTTGCCGTATCGGGTGATCCCGCTACTCGATGAGGCCACCCGCGATGCCGGTTGGGGACGTTCGACGCCGAAGCCCTGAGGCGCTCGCGGATTGCAGACGGTGACGGACCATCAGAACCTTCAACACCGCAGCGGTATTCACTGTCCGGTGTGGCGGGCGCGGGCCCGTCGCACTGCCTCCTCGACGACTTGTTGGGCGACGTCGGCCAGTTTGCGGTGCTCGGTCTGACTGATGACCCGCAGCTTGTCGAACGCTTCAACTGCCGCGCAGCCGCTGCGACTCATGACGATGCCGACCGCCTGATCGATTACTGCGCGACTGGACAGCGCCGACTGCAGCTGGCCGGCGACCCGCCGTGCTTTGTCCAGCTGTTGGGCGGTGTGCACGGAGATCCCGGCAGGGATGGCAAACAGTTCCCCGAGCTGGCTCGCGCGCTCGTCGAAAGCGTGCTTGGCGTGGGCGTACACATTGAGGGCCCCGACTATGCCCGCAGCGCTTGTCAGTGGAAGCGACAGCACGCTGTGCACTCCGAGCCGCCCAACGCGAGGTCCAAAGCGAGGCCATGCCTTTTCCCCGCTCAGCGACCCGGAGCGGATGGTGCGGCCTTCTAGAGCGGCCGTGACGCACGGGCCTTCGCCGAGCCGGTACTGAATGGCGTCGACTTCGCGCACAAACTCCGCGCTGGCCACCACCGTGTTGGGCGCTTCGTCGTGCACCAGTGTCAGTCCGGCACCGTCGGCGCCCGGGATCGCACGGGCGGCGAAGTCCGCGACGTGGGTCAACATCTCCGCCAGCCCGGTACTGCCCAAGGTCAGTTGGGACAGCCCGGCGAGACTTTCGCGTAGATCGGTGTCGTCTTCGGCTGCCTGGTGATGCGCCGCTGGGACGGTGGCGGCGTTACCGTTCTGTGTAGCTGAGCTCATGTTGCCTTTCCACCACCGCACGGCGTGCTGGGTGGGTTGCTGTGAAGTCTATTACCGGCGGGGCCGCGACGACAGGGCGCAGACCCAAGTGAGGTTCTGATCGCCCGCGTTGACAAGCCGTCGAAGTGCGTGTTGGGTCAGAGGTGCTGAATACGCAGCCGGCTGGGGCCGGTGTCGCCGCTAGTGGCCGCGACATCGCACTGAATGACCGCCCAGACTCTGACTTGGTTCCCAGTCCGTAATGGATTTATCTTGAACCCTTTTCGCCTCACCGCCGTCCACTTCGCTCACGGTGTGATTCCCGACTGCCCATGCGCCGCGACGCAGTGCCGACCGAGCGCGTCGACAATGCCGGTCAGGAGCTGGTGATGATGCACGACACCTACGGCAGTCAGCTCACCGAACTCTCCACACAGCTCGGGCACATGGCCGGGCTGGCCTCGGCTGCGCTGCGACGTGCCACCCAAGCTGTGCTGTCGGCCGATGCGGCGCTGGCCCAACAGGTAAGCCGCGACCACGAACAGATCGCCGGGATGAGCCTGCGCGCACAGCGGGCGGCGTTCACACTCCTGACGGTGCAGGCCCCCGTGGTCTGCGACTTACGCGCCATCGTCAGCACAATCCAGATTGGTGCCGACCTCAACGGGATGGGATCCCTGGCCCTACACATCGCCGACATCGCCCGCCGCCGCCATCCTGAGCATGCGGTTCCTGTTGAGATGAGGTGCCATGTCGACCAAATGGGAAGACTCGCTGCCGAATTAGGCGGCAAGACCCAAACGGTACTGCTCCCCGGCGGGCCGCACGAAACCGCCACGATCCACGCTGGCCACGCCACGATGGATGCCCTGCACCGGCAGCTGTCCACCATCGTGATGGGCGGTCCCGTCTGGAAACACGGCGTCACCGCTGCCGTCGACGTGACGTTGCTCAGCCGGTACTACGAACACTTCGGCGGCCACGCTGTCGAGGTGGCCCGCCGGGTCACCACGCAATCAACCGGCGCAAGCCCCGATCAGCAGCATCTCGCCACGGTTGGTGGGATAAAGGGTTGAGCACCAACATGTTCGGGGACAATCCAGCATCGGTACACCCGGTGCTGACAGGAGGGGGACGGCAATGACCAGAACAATCGTCAGCGCGCTCATCGTCGGATCGGTCATTGGGGCCCTCGCGCGGCTCGCGATGCCCGGTACGCAGGCCGGCGGCATCGACAGTGCCCCCGTGCCCGGAACTGCTCTTCCTGAAATACGTTCGGTACCGGTGCAATTCGCCGTCGAGCGGCGTTTCTGCGGCGGCGCGGTATCCAGAAGGGGGTGTCGTGTTGGACGACCTCGCCATCGCTGAGCTTGCCTCCCGTGGCGCCGATGTCGCTGAGGCTTACGCCACGGCCGTTCACCGCATCATGCAGCAGCGGATAACCCGGGTGTACCTCGAGGCTGTCTGCCTGCGTACCGCCCAGGCTGCCGTCTTGGCCGCCGCCTCCGACAGTTCACAGCGCGGACAGACGCTGGCCTTCCTGTGCGCCGCGGTCGCGGCGCATCATTACAGCGTCCTCAACGCGCGTGTCGCTGATGTGATCGCCTACGGGACCGTGCTGGGCACCCGAATACCCCGCGATGTCCTCGCACTCGGCGCACCCACCGCCGAGTGACACACTGCGGAACACCGGGATCAACTTGTTGGTCTCGACGATCTGGCGGGTGAGGTCGCCTGTGGTAGCACGACGCTCGCGCCCGGCTGCATGGCCGCAAGAATCTGTTGGCGCGCGTCGGGGTCGCTGACGAGGCCCCGCGATATATCGGTGAGGTGAGCGCCCTGGGCGTGTGCGTAGTACCGCAACATCGCAAAGGACTCCTCCACCGACACGTTGAAGTGTTCGCGGAGGAAGCCCTTGGCCTGCTCGACCACGACTCGGCTGGTCATCGCGGCGCGGAGCTGGGGAAGAACCGTTGCCGGGGTAGGAGCGTGGTCTTGCAGAATCGCCACGCACGCGACATGTGCCAGGGTGTGGGCAACCAAGCGGTCGGCGTCGTTGAGATCACCGGGCGAGGCGCCGAACAGTCCAAGAGCACCCAGTACGGTACCGGCGGCGCGCATGGGTATGGCGTGCACGGAGGCGAAACCTGCACGTCTGGCGACCGGCGTGAATTGCGGCCATCGCTGCTCTTCGGTAGACAGGTCGGCGACCGTGACAGCGGCGCCGGTGTTGTAGCAATCTCGACAGGGGCCTTCGTCGGATTGCAGTTGGAACAGTTCGAGTTCCCGGGATTCCTCGGAGGTTGCCGCCATCAGGTGGAGCTGGTGGCGTGGGTCGGCGAGCAGCAGCCCGGCGGCCTGGACGTCGAGGAGCTCGGCGCAGCGGGTGGTGAGATCGGTGAGTAACTCCACGACGTCGAAGTCGTCGAGCAGGCTGTCCACAAGTGAGGTGACGGCTGTCAGAACGCGAGTCTCCCTGGGGCTGTCGGTCATGGAGAGGTCCCTTCGCTGTTGGCCGTTACCTCAGTTGGTAAGGATTGGCCGGGCATTAGTGGGGGTCCAATCGCAGGCGGCGGGCAACAATGTCGCAGGCGACGTCAGTGGTGCTGCGGCCGGTGGCGTACGCATGCGCGCGCAGCCGGACCAGTGCTGCGGTGGCCTCGATGTTCAGCTGAGCCATCAACATGCCGGTGGCCTGGCTGACCTCAGCGCGGGTCAGCGCATTGAGCTCAGTCCACGCAAAGCTGCCGGGCGTGGCAGCTGCCTCGTCCAAGTCTTCGTCGAGCAGGTCCAGCAGGGGCAGCTGAGCCAGCTCGGCGGCGGCCACCGCCCCCATTGCCTGGTGGTCGGTGAATGTAGCGGGCTGCGCCTGGAAGAGATCGAGGGCGCCGACATATTCGCCGGCCACCACAATGGGCACCGCGTAGACGCCGCGAATCTGGTGAGACAGCATGGCGGGGCCGTAGGCGGGCCATCGGTTCTCGCCAGGGTCGGCGAGGTCGGTGACGATGACGGGTCCGCGGCGGGCCACTGCATCCAGGCAGGGACCCTCGCCGTAGGTGAACTGCTCCTCGTCGTACTTGCGTGCCTTGGGTGTGCTGGCTCCTAGCGTCCCGACGTTGGAGCCGTCGAAGACCAGCGAGATCGCCACCGCGTCGATACCCAGCAGTTCTACACAGGCTTTGCAGAGCCGGTCAGCAGCGCCGGGCCGGCGCCGCTCACCCATGGCCTCGAGCAATTCGTCATCGATGGTAGGCACGGTCACCACACCCCGCGAGAAAGGCCGGCGCCAAGGTGGCGTCGGCGATGAGGCGTTGGAGCCGTGACCGCCATGTTGTCCAATCTCGTGTTGTGCGACGCCCGAATTCTCCCACCCGACCGCAAGAGTTCATACCCGCTGACTGCGAGTCGAACCCACGCTCAGCCGAGGACAGTTTCGACGGCCCTGCCGCAGGCGGGGTTCGTGGCTGCCGCAGGAACAACCTCGGGGGTGGGTGTACGCCGCACCCAGGCGCGCGACCGTATTCTCCGCCGTGATTCGGCAGCGTCGGCGGCAGGGGTGTCGGTCAGGAACCGGTCCGGCAGCGCAAGTCTGTGGATGGTGCGAATGGTCTGCAGATATTGGTTCAGAAGCGAGCCGGTGGTGTAGGGCAGATCGAACTCCTCGCACAACGCCCGGACGCGGGTGGCGATCGCAGCGTAGCGATTGCTGGGGAGGTCCGGGAACAGATGGTGCTCGATCTGGTAGCACAGGTTTCCGCTGGCGAACGCCAGTAGCGGGCCGGCGTTGAAGTTGGCGGTTCCCAACATCTGGCGCAGGTACCAGTCCGGCTTGCTTTCGTTCTCCAATGAAGCTGCGGAGAATTTCTGCGCGCCGTCAGGAAAGTGCCCGCAGAAAATCACCACGTAGGCCCACAGATTGCGCGCGACGTTGGCGGCCACGTTGGCACTCAGGGTCCGGCGCCACCGAGACCGGCTCAGCGCCGGGAAAACCAGGTAGTCCTTTACCATCTGACGGCCGATCTTCGTGATGACCGCGCGCGACTGCGCCTTCTTCGCCGGCTCTGTGTCGGCGCGGGCATGCGCGGCGTGGACGCCATGCAGGGCGATGCCCCACTCGAACCCGATGGCCAACAGCACATTCCGTAGAGGCTGCAGCAGATAACGCGGCTCCCAGGGCTGGTCGCGCGTCATCCGCATCACGCCGAACCCGAGGTCATCGTCCATGTCGATCACATTGGTGAATACGTGGTGGCGGAAATTGTGGGAATAACGCCACTGCGAGGACAGGCCGGCCATGTCCCACTCCCATGTCGTGGAATGGATCTCGGGGTCATTCATCCAATCCCACTGGCCGTGGCCGACGTTATGGCTGATTTCCATGTTCTCCACGCTCTTGGCGCAGGCCAACGCTGCGGTGCCCACCAGCCATCCCGCAGTCGAGCGACTCGTGGCGAGCAGAAGCCGGGCAGCCGCTTCCAGCGTGCGTTGAAACGCGATGGTGCGACGGATGTAGGCCGCGTCGTTCGCGCCCAGAGACTCTTCGACTTCGCGGCGAATCAGGTCGAGCTCAGCGCCCAGGGCTTCCATATCGGCGTTGCTCAGATGTGCATACTGTGCGACATCGGTAATGGCCATGCATGTCCTTGGGGTCAGATCCGGAGTCGCCCAGGGCGCTCATCACGGACGGAGTACAGGTGCGTCGGCTCCACGCTGCCTGGGAACCTATACCCGATCCGGAACCGATCTGGGTGTCGAGTGACACCCGTGATGCCTCGGTCTACCGTCGGGTTAGTTGGGAGGTACCCCGCGCGCTGCAAACTAAACGGTGAGACGTCTTCCCGCCCCGTCACCTGACTGGTCATTGCCCGAAGACCGTGCTGCGCGACGACATTCGTTTGTACAGGCGAAACGCCCGGGCTGCCGGACGGTACGTTGCCGCACCCGACGGTTCTCTACCGCCGTCCTCGACGGCGTTGTGGAACTGATCACCACCGGTGACGGAGGCGCGTCACAAGCTAGGCGATCCCGAACTCCTTGATTTTGCGGTAGATGGTCGCCCGCGACATCCCGAGGGCTTCAGCGGCGTCGATCTTGCTGCCGGCGTTCTCCTGCAAGCTGCGCACGATGGCGTCGCGTTCGAGAGCCTCGATCTGGGTGAGCCGGCGGCGGGCCAGAGTGCGACACTCGGCCGGGAGCGTTTCGATGCCGATCACGCCGACACGTTGCGCGGCAACAGTTTCGGCGAGCACCTTACGCAACTGCGCGACGTTTCCGGGCCAGGGCACCTTCGCCAGTTGGCGCATGGCTTCGGGGGCCAGGCGAATGGCGGCGCCGCGGGTGAGCTCCCGCAGAATCGCCGGCACGAGGTCTTCGAGATCTTCGATCCGATGCCGAAGCGACGGCACCGTGACGGTGTGGGTGAAAAAGGGCAGCACCAGGAGGTCGACCTGAGCCGACCGTGCGGTGGTACCCATCGTCGCGGCGATCCAGCCGCGCCCGGCCAGTGTCTGTAGTACGGCGGCCAGCGGCTCGAGTGCGTCCTCGGCGAGTTCGTCCAGGTCGGCGATCACCACCGAGAAATCGTCACCGTCGGTTTCCGCCTGCAGGGCGCCGATGAACTCGTCGGGCGTGGCAAAAGCCCCCGCGCGCAGCACTCGTACGCTGCGTTCCGGCGTGACGTGTTGGGCCACTGCCTGGCCGATGCGGGACCTTCCGGAACCGGGCTCGCCGACGAGGACCACCCAGTCCCGGTCACGGCAACAGCGCTCAACCTGGTGGCAGCTGCGCAACCAGGAACTGCTGCGACCCGCCAGGCGCGGAATCGGTTCGAAGGTGCCGCGGCGAGCGGCGGCGTTCTGGGCGGCGAGCTGGACATGGAAGACCACGTTGTGATTGCGTCCGCGCTCGGAGATACGTTCCGCCACCTTGATTTTCACCGTAGAACCACTGGGGAGCGTGGCGATGGCGGTGGCCGTGCCGACGCTGCCGGCCATCTCGGCGGCATGGTCGAGCAGCGCCGACTGATCGCCCCCGTCCAGTCCTTGACGGAGATAAGGGTTCATCAAGACGACCTCACCGCCAATGGCCAGCACTCCGCCGGGATATCGACGGCTCTGCTTGAGGTAGGCATCGAAGAGGGCGGTTTCACTTTCGTTGCGCATCGCGGACAGCCGGTCTTCGATCTGGGCGCCGGCGCTCTTGGCGAGGACGAACAGCAGTGGATCGGCGTCTTCGGCCCAGCACGTCAGGTCCACGACTCCGAGTACGCGTCCGGTGACGGGATCGCGGACCGGAGAACCGGCGCAGGACAGCCCGCACAAGGTGTCGACATAGTGTTCGCCGGCATGGATGAAGGTGGCCCGGCCGGTCTCCAGGCTGGTGCCGATTCCGTTGGTCCCGGCGTATTCCTCGGCATAGCTGTAACCCGGTGCCAGTCGTACGTCGTCCAGCGCTCGTTGGATCGTGGGGTCGACGGCCATCCTCTCTAGGACCAGACCGTCTGCGGACGTGAGCACCACACCGACCGCCTGCGCGGCGAGATCCCCGGCAATCCTGCGGAGTACCGGTGCCGCTGCCAGCAGCAGCGGTGTCGCGGGATCCGGATCGCGCACATACGGCAGGTCCACCCGGTCGGGGTGGACGTGCAGCGCCTGAGACCTGCGCCAGGAACTCAAGATGTCTGCGGGCACGACCCGGCTGTCAGCCGCACCGGCGGTGATGAACTGTTCTCGAGCCCGTCGCACGTGGACGGCGTTGTCGGTGTCATTGACCACGGTGGCGGTACCTCGGTCCTGTAGCTGCAACCGCAGGGTAAACCGACACCGCGGCGCGGTCGTCTCAATCTGAGACGGGGCGTGCACGGGCGCGCGACTGCACGGGCGATCCAGAAAATGTGATCTTAGTCTCACACTGAGACGGTTGTGTGGCCCATCGCCGTGTTGCATTCCAGGTGCATCGCCCACCCCGCCGGCACCGGTCGGCCAGCACCCGAGGAGGCGCACTTTGAGTAGGCAAAGCCTGACCAAGGCTCACAACAAGATCACCGAACTGTCCTGGGAGCCGACGTTTGCCACGCCGGCCACTCGCTTCGGCACTGACTACACCTTCGAGAAGGCCCCGAAGAAGGATCCGCTCAAGCAGATCATGCGGTCGTATTTCCCGATGGAAGAGGAAAAGGACAACCGCGTCTACGGGGCCATGGACGGCGCCATCCGCGGCAACATGTTCCGCCAGGTGCAGCAGCGGTGGCTGGAATGGCAGAAGCTCTTCCTCTCGATCATTCCTTTCCCGGAGATCTCCGCTGCGCGGGCGATGCCGATGGCCATCGACGCGGTCCCCAATCCCGAAATCCACAACGGGTTGGCTGTGCAGATGATCGACGAGGTTCGGCACTCGACGATTCAGATGAACCTCAAGAAGTTGTACATGAACAACTACATCGATCCCGCCGGGTTCGACATCACCGAGAAGGCGTTCGCCAACAACTACGCCGGCACCATCGGCCGCCAGTTCGGTGAAGGATTCATCACCGGGGATGCGATCACCGCAGCCAACATCTATCTCACCGTGGTCGCCGAAACCGCTTTCACGAACACGCTTTTCGTGGCCATGCCCGATGAGGCGGCCGCCAACGGCGACTACCTGTTGCCGACGGTGTTCCACTCGGTGCAGTCTGATGAGTCGCGCCATATCTCCAACGGCTACTCCATTCTGCTGATGGCACTCGCCGATGAACGCAACCGTCCACTGCTCGAGCGCGACCTGCGTTATGCCTGGTGGAACAACCATTGCGTGGTGGACGCCGCCATCGGCACCTTCATCGAGTACGGCACGAAGGACCGCCGCAAAGACCGTGAGAGCTACGCCGAGATGTGGCGCCGGTGGATCTACGACGACTACTACCGCAGCTACCTGCTGCCGCTGGAGAAATACGGGCTCACCATCCCGCATGACCTGGTGGAGGAAGCCTGGAAGCGCATCGTCGACAAACATTATGTGCACGAGGTTGCCCGGTTCTTCGCCACCGGTTGGCCGGTCAACTACTGGCGCATCGACGCCATGACCGACAAGGATTTCGAGTGGTTCGAAGAGAAGTACCCGGGGTGGTACAGCAAGTTCGGCCGTTGGTGGGAGGACTACAACCGCCTGGCGTATCCGGGGCGTAACAGGCCGATCGCGTTCGAGGAGGTCGGATACCAGTACCCCCACCGCTGCTGGACGTGCATGGTGCCCGCGTTGATCCGCGAGGACATGATCGTCGACAAGGTGGACGGCCAGTGGAAGACCTACTGCTCGGAGACCTGCCACTGGACTGACGTCACCGCGTTCCGCGGAGAGTACGAGGGCCGACCCACGCCGAACATGGGTCGACTCACCGGCTTCCGTGAATGGGAGACACTGCACCACGGCAAGGATCTCGCCGACATCGTCACCGATCTCGGATATGTCCGCGACGACGGCCAAACGTTGATCCCGCAACCGCATCTTGATCTGGATCCGAAGAAGATGTGGACCCTGAATGACGTGCGCGGCAACGTATTCAACAGTCCCAACGTGCTGCTCAACCAGATGAGCGACGCCGATCGCGAAGCTCACATCGCGCAGTACCGGTCCGGCGGGGTTCCCGCCTGACGCACTCCCGGTGAATGGCGCCGCGGTTGTCGCGACGCCATTCTCCGCAGCCCTGCACACCCGCGCCGTGAGGAGGATTCGTGGCCGACGCACACCGCATCACGTTCGAACCTGTCGACATCGAAATGGACGTCGGTGAGGACGAGAGCATCCTCGACGCCGCCTTCCGCCAGGGCATCCACCTGATGCACGGCTGCCGGGAGGGTCGCTGCTCGGCGTGCAAGTCGTTCGTGCTCGACGGGGACATCCAGATGGACGACTACTCCACATTCGCGTGCAACGATTCGGAAGCCGACGAAGGTTATGTGCTGCTGTGCCGCACCCACGCCTACAGCGACTGCACCATCGAGTTGCTGAACTTCGACGAGGACGAACTGCTCGGCGGCATCCCCATTCAAGACGTGCGAACGAGAGTGACGGCGCTGCAACGTGTTACCCGCGACATCGTTTCGCTGCAACTGGAGGCTGTCGAGCCGGCCACCTTCGAGTTCAAGCCCGGCCAGTACGCCGACCTCCACATCCCCGGTACCGGCGAGCACCGTTCGTTTTCGATGGCCACCACCCAGTCCCGTCCGGGTCACGTCGAATTCCTGATCAAGAAGTATCCGGGTGGCAGGTTCTCCGGTCTTCTCGATGACGGTATCGGCGTCGGCGATGAGTTGATGCTGACCGGACCGTACGGCACCTCCACCCTCAAAGACGGCCACGTCCTGCCGGTGGTGTGCATCGCCGGCGGGGCCGGCATGGCACCCGTGCTGTCGATCCTGCGGCACATGAGCGAAACCTCCAGCCCGAGGGCGGTGCGTTTCTATTACGGCGCACGTACGCGGGAGGACCTGTTCTATCTCGATGAGATCGCCGAGATAGGGAAGGGGCTGGCGCACTTCGAATTCGTCGCCTGCCTTTCGGAGTCGGTCGGCGGCGCGGTGCCCGCCACGGTTGCCGTCGAAGAAGGCAACGTCACCGACGTGGTTGCACGCCACGAAGGTGACATCGCCAAGACCGAGGTCTACATGTGCGGGCCACCGCCGATGGTCGACGCCGCGCTGGCACTTCTCGAAGACCATTCAGTGCCCTCCGACCAGATCTTCTACGACAAGTTCACCAGCCCGATATTCGGCAACTGAAAACCCCTGCAGCCCAGCAGAACCGAAAGGAACGACATCGATGTCCGCACCCTCCAAACCGCGCAGTTTCCCCAAGATCGAATTCACCGACTCCGAAGCAGGTGCGCGGGAGTTCCCGAGCTCCAAGAGCCGCAAGTTCAGTTATTACACGCCGGCCAAGCTGCGTTCCACCATGTACGAAGACGTCACTGTCGATGTCCAGCCCGACCCGGAGCGCCATCTGAGCCAGGGTTGGATATACGGCTTCGGTGATGGACCCGGTGGCTACCCCCAGGACTGGACGGTTGCCAAGTCGGCGAACTGGCATGCGTTTCTCGATCCCAATGAGGAATGGGATCAGACGATCTTCCGGAACAACTCCGCTGTGGTGCGACAGGTGGATCTGTGCCTGCAGAACGCCAAACGCGCACGCGCTTACGACAGTTGGAACAACTCCTGGTTGAAGTTCCTGGAACGCAACCTCGGCGCGTGGATGCACGCCGAGAACGGCCTGGCCTTGCACGTGTTCACCTCTATCCAGCGGTCCGGACCGACGAACATGATCAACACCGCTGTTGCGGTCAACGCGGCACACAAGCTGCGCTTCGCCCAGGACCTCGCCCTGTTCAACCTGGACCTCTCCGAGGAGGCCGAGGGGTTTGACGGTGCGGCGCACCGTGATGTCTGGCACCACGCGCCCGAGTGGCAGCCGACCAGGAAGGTCGTCGAGCAGCTCACCGCGGTGGGGGACTGGTGTGAACTGCTGTTCGCGACCAATATCGTCTTCGAGCAGCTCGTCGGGTCGCTGTTCCGCAGTGAGTTGGTGATGCAGATCTCGGCGCGCAACGGCGACTACATCACCCCGACGATCGTGGGCACCGGCGAGCACGACTACGCCCGGGACCTCGCCTATACCCGCAATCTCTTCCGAATCCTGTCCCGCGACGAGGAATTCGGGGAGTCCAACAAGGAACTCTTCTCCAGCTGGCTGTCCACCTGGGTGCCGCGGTGCCTGGAGGCAGCCCATGCGCTGCAGCCGTTGTGGTCGCAACCGGCAGAGAAGCCGGTCACCTTCGCGTCGAGCCTCGCCGCCGCCGAAGACAAGTTCACATCGCTGCTCGAGTCCATCGAGCTCGACACCCCTGAGGAGATCACAAAGTGACTATGCAGTTCGGATCGCAGACCGAGTCCTCCAACAAATGCGGTGTGACACTGATGAACACCCCGACCGGGCGGGTGGTCGCCGACGTCATGGGGGCCAAAGAAGGAGTCGAGCTCACCGAGTATCCCTCGATGATTCGGGTTGATGGCGAAAGGCTGCTCGACTTCGATTACGACGAACTCACCGAGGCTCTCGGCGAGGAGTTCGATGGTTCCATCTTCGAGGAGATCAGCTCCACCCATTACGGGCGGATGGTGCACCTCGACGACAAGACCATGCTGTTCGCCAGCCCCGAGGACGCCGCCGAATACATCGGCTTCGACCTCACCATCAAATAAGCCCCACGACGAGTGCCACAGAGGGACGGTGACAGGTTCTGCCCGCCCGGTGCGGATCGCGATCGATAGTACATCCGGCCCGGTGACGCCCTCGTGCCATCCCGGGATCCTTAATCCGCGAACACCGATCAATGAAAGGAAACCGCCATGGCAAAGGAGCTGCGGTTCAACACCGATGCACGCGCCCGCCTCGAGCACGGCGTCAACGTGCTCGCAGATGCCGTCAAAGTCACGCTGGGACCCAAGGGGCGCAACGCCATCCTGGAGAAGCTGACCGGGCCCCCGACGATCACCAACGACGGCGTCACCATCGCCCGCGAAATACAGCTTTCGGACCCGTTTGCGAACATGGGCGCCCAGCTGGTCAAGGAAGTGGCGATGAAGACCAACGGGGTGGTCGGTGACGGCACCACCAGGGCAACGGTCTTGGCGCAGGCGATGGTCCGGGAAGGACTGCGGGCGGTCGAGGCCGGGGCCAACCCCATGCGGGTGCGTCGGGGAATCGAGCGAACCGTACCGGCAGTCCTGGGCGCGCTCGCAGAGCAATCAGCTCCGGTGGGCCTCAACGACCTGCTTCGCATCGCCACGCTGGCCGCCAGCGACGATGACGACATCGGCGAGATCGTCTCCCGGGCAGTCGAATACGTGGGCGAGTCCGGTGTGGTCACCACCGAGGAAAGCGACACCCTGGGCCTGACCGTCGACGTCGTGGATGGAATTGAGTTCGACCACGGTTACATCTCGCCCTACATGGTGACCAACCCGGAACGTATGGAGGCCGTGGCCGAGAATCCGGTGATCCTGCTGACCAACAAGAAGATCACTGCCGTGCAGGACATCATGCCCACACTGGAGACGGCCAAGCGCGCCGATCGTCCCCTGGTGGTGCTCGCGGAGGACGTTGATGGACCCGCCCTGCAACTGCTCGTGGGTGGCAATATGCACAGAACGATGCAATCCGTCGTCGTGCGTGCGCCGGGCTTCGGGCATCGGCGCCTGGCCGAACTCGAAGATCTCGCCGTGGCGCTCGGCGGCCACGTGATCGCCAATGACACCGGGCTCGAATTGTCCGACGTGACACTGGAACACCTTGGCTCCTGCGACCGCATCACGGTCACCGAAGACCAGACCACGATGGTCGGCGCACGCGGACAGCAGGACCGCGTGGCTACGCGGGTGTCTCAGCTCGAGGCGCAGCGCGACCGGGCTCGCATCGATGCCGACCGGGACAATCTCGACCTGCGCATCGCCCGCCTGACCGGGCGGGTGGCGGTCATCCGAGTGGGCGGTGCCACCAGCGTCGAACTCAAGGAGCGGATGCTCCGGGTCGAAGACGCGCTCTCTGCGACACGGGCGGCGATGGAGGCCGGCATCGTGGCCGGCGGTGGCACCGCACTCGCTCAGGCGCACCGTGCGCTGGCAGACCTGGATCTGCCCGGTGACGAGGGAATCGGTACCCAGGTGGTGCGCAGAGCGCTTTCCGAGCCGCTGCGCTGGATCGCACTCAACGCCGGCTTCGAGGGCGACGATGTGGTGCAGATCGTGGAGGATCTGCCCCTTGGTCACGGCTTCAACGCCCTGACCGGTGAATATGGCGACATGTTCGACGAAGGTGTGATCGATCCACTGAAGGTGACTCGCGCCGCGCTGGAGAGTGCCGCATCCATTGCGGCGCTGCTGATCACCACCGAGACCGCGGTGGTTGAGCAGGTCTTCGGCAACCCCGGTGCGATCATGGCCCCCGGTTTCGGTGACCTCGCCGAGGGTATGGTCCGGCCGTCCAACATCTACTGAGGCACCGAAAAGAGCTGCAGCACCGGTCCTCCGCCGCGCACGTCCACTGTCGTGGGCTCGCCTGAAAAATGGGATTACCCTGGCTACGGGGTGCTTCGCATCCGGCGAGTCAACAGTGAGGAAAGCGCATGAAGTTCGGTATTTCGACCTTTGTCGATGACGACAGCATCGATCCGGTATCGCTGGGTCGTGCGGTGGAGGAGCGGGGCTTTCACTCGCTGGTGGTCGCCGAGCATTCGCATATTCCGGCCAGCCGGGAGTCCGCTTATCCGGAGGGTGGCGAACTGCCGTCGTGGTACTACAAGACGTTGGATCCGTTTGTGACACTGGCGGCGGTGGCCGCGGTGACCTCGACTATCGAACTGTTCACCGGGGTCGCGCTGCTGGTGCAGCGCGATCCGATCCACACCGCGAAGGAGGCTGCGAGCATCGACCTGATCTCCGGCGGCCGGTTCGTGTTCGGCGTGGGCGCCGGTTGGAATCTCGAGGAGATGCGAGACCACGGCACCGAGCCGAAGAACCGTGGTGCGCTGCTGGACGAACGCATCGAAGCGATCAAAGCCTTGTGGACCGACGATCCCGCCGAATACCACGGCAAATACGTCGATTTCGATCCGGCCTTCATCCGGCCCAAACCGGTGCAGAAGCCGTATCCGCCGATCTACATCGGAGGCGCCTCCGATGCCACCGTCAAGCGAGTGATCCGTCACGACGCGGGCTGGATTTCCAATGCGTTCCCCGTGGAGGTGCTCTCACCGCGCATCGCTGCGATGCAGGACGGCCTCGGCCACGACGTTGCGCTGGCGATGTTCGGAACACCAGTGGATCCGGACTACTGGCGCGGGGTTGATGAGCTCGGGTTCGACCAGGTGGCACTGCTGCTGCCCTCGGTACCGAAGGACGAGTCGCTGCGCCTGCTCGACGAGTACGCCGCACAGGTGGAGCAGTACCGCCGCTAAGCGTCCGGAAAGCGCACGGTCCCGCCGGCGGAGAGTTGCTGGACCTGACCCCGGCACTCGACGATGATCGGCGCCACGTCTCGGACGGCGGCGCTGATCTGCGCACCCCGACCGCTGATACGAACAAACAGGTGATGGCCTCGGTAATGCATTGAGAACGTCAGCGGACCGTCGTCGGGTGGCCAGCAGGGGGACAGGACGATGCGGTCCCGTCGGGTTTCCAACCCGGTGAAGCACCGCTGTATCAGGTCGACGCTGCCGGCCATGGCAGCGAGATGGACACCTTCGGAGGTGGTGCCGCCCTGGATGTCGGCCACGTCGGAGATGAGCACCTGCTGGAAGAATTCCTTTGCGCGATCGCGGTTGGCTCGCGCCAACACCCAGGTATTGGTGAGTGCGCTCAGCGTCGAACCGTTTGATGTGCGCGCCAGGTAGTAGGTGACCATCTCCGGTATGCGCTCGGGTGCGAGCCGGTATCCGAGCCGCGCGAGCAGTTCGCGCAGTTCATCGGAGGACAACAAGTAGAGCAACATCAGCACGTCGGCTTGTTTGGACACTTTGTACCGGTTGACGTCGTCCCCCTCCGCCTCGAGGATGCGATCGAGGCGCTGGATATTGGGGTAGCGCGCTCGATAGGACTCCCAATCCAGCTCTTCGAGGTTCTCGTAGCCATCGAACTGGCTGATCATGCCGTCATGAAAAGGCACGTAGAGGTGTCTACTGACCTCGTCCCAGTGTGCGAGCTCGCTGTCGGACAGGCTCAGCCTTCCCAGCAGATCCAGCCGTCGGGGCAGCGGCATCGTTTCCAGTGCGTCGAGCGCCCGCACGATGACCCAGGCCGCCATGACGTTGGTGTAGGCATTGTTGTCGACCCCGTCTGTGGGCGCGTCGGGATAGCCCGAATGGAACTCGTCGGGCCCGATCACACCGTCGATGCGGTAGCGGTCATCCGTCGGGTCGTGGGTGGTCCTGCTGACCCAGAACCGGGCGATCTCGATCAGTAACTCCGCGCCCTGGTCGATCAGGTACGCCAGATCCCCGGATGTCTGGTAGTACTGCCACACGTTGTAGGCCACGGCCGTTCCGATGTGGTGCGCGAGGCGGCTGCTGTCGGGATTCCACCGGCCTGACCGGGGATTCAGATGGACCTCCGGGCTCTCCTCGCGTCCGTCGCTGCCCGATTGCCACGGAAACATCGCCCCGCGGTAGCCGGTGAGCGCGGCGGCGCGGCGCGCTTCTTCCAACCGCCGGTACCGGTAGCGCAGCAGCGCGCGGCTTATCGCCGGGAAGCGCAGGTTCAGAACCGGGAAGATGAAAACCTCGTCCCAGAAAATGTGGCCCCGGTACGCTTCGCCGTGCAAGCCGCGCGCTGGTACGCCGACGTCAAGGTCGTCGGTGTTGGGTGAAACGGTTTGCAGTAGGTGCAGCATGTGCAGACGCAGAATGCGCAGTTCGTCGATGTGGCCGTCGAACGTGATGTCGAGACGTTCCCACAGCTGGCTCCATGTGATGTCGTGGGCCCTGCGAATATCGCAGATGCGGCCCAGGCGTGTCAGTCGTCGCGCGGCCGCGTCGCCGGCGTCCGATGTGGCCACATCGCGCCCGGTGACGATGGTGGCCACCTTCTCGACCGAAAGTGACTGGCCGACAGCTACTTCCATGGCGATCTCGTGTCCCGTCTCGAATTCGTCATCCACCAGTTGCGATTGGACGGAGGTGACCGAGCCGTCAAGCCACATCCGGGTACGGCAAGCGACGGCAACCTGGACGTGGGACTGGTTGGTCTCGGCCGTCATCAGCACCGAGTCGTCGGACAGCGCCATCGTCCGGACCGAACACAGATGTGTGCTCGACAGATCGCGATAGCGCTCGACACCGAGGTTGCGCGTGCGCCCGTCCAGTGTGGACCTGACTTCGACTGTGCCGGACCAATCTTCGGCGACGATGGTTGTCGTCAACGCGGCGACATGCGGCTGGTGCATCGATGCGAACCGCTGCTGGGTCAGCGTTGTGGTGCGTCCGGCGGTGTCACGGAAGCGCATTTCCCGCGTCAGCACCGCGCTACGCAGGTCCAGCGTCTGTCGGTAGCGAAGCACTGGGACAGCATCGACATCGAACCAGTCACCGCCCTGAATCCGGAACGTCAGCGGGAGCCAGTTGGGTAGGTTGACCAGACTTTCGTGCTGAGTTTGCCTTCCGGCTACGACGTCGACGAGGCGGTTGTAGATCCCGGCGACGTACGTGCCAGGGTAGTGCAGCTGACCTGCTCGCGTTTCCGGTGCGGCCCCCCGTGTGGCGAAGTAGCCGTTGCCTACCGTGCTCAGCGCCTCTCTGAGCTTTTCGTTGGGCGGGTCATAGCCGTCGAAGGAAAAGCTCCACGCCGCCTTGGTGTCTCGTTCGTGAGCAAGCCACTTCCGACAGAGCCGGAGGAACTCACACACTTCGGCGGGGTCACGGACAGAGTACTGGGCCGCGGTGGGACGCCCACCGGCTTCGTTGTGCTGTACCACCACCGGCACGCCGCTGAGGCGGATGGCATCGAAGGCGTCCTCGTCGGTCAGGTCATCCCCGATGTAGATCGGCAGTCCACGTTCGCCGGGCACCACGTGGTCGCGGATCCAGGACAACGCGGTGCCCTTGTTCCAGTCGAAATCGGGTTGCAGCTCGATCACTTTACGGCCGTCGAGTGTCCGCAAACCGTGCTGGCGCGCGCAGTCGCGTGCGGTGCGGATGACCTCGGCCCAGTACTGCGGTGCGACATTTCGATAGTGCACCGTGACGGCGTAGCGCTTGGGCTCGATGCGAGCGCCCGGGACGGCGGCAAGCCGTTCGGTCATGGTGGCGGCGGCCTGCGCCAATTCTGAATCCCCGACGCCGGCAGGACACAATGTGGTCCCGTCAGGACCGAGTAGTTCCATGCCGTGGCTTCCCGCGTACCAGAGCCCGGGTAGTGCCACGCGTGTCCGGATGTCGCTGAGATCGCGACCGCTCAGAATCGCGACAGGACACAACCCGGCGAGCTCCTCGAGCGCTTCAGCGGCGCCCGGGACGAGGTGGGCTTGTCCGGGGTCTGCCACGATGGCCGACAGCGTGCCGTCGAAGTCGAGGCAGATCAACGGCTCACGACTGGTGATTAGGGCGCGAAGCTGTCCCTCGGACTCCACGGCATCGGGCAGCGCCGTCATCGGGTGATCGCCGTCGTGGACGACGACCTCGGCGAGGTCATTGACCACCACGTCGGCGCCGCGGCGTAGAAACTCCTCACGGTCGTCGGGGTTGCCGAGCCCGATGACGAGCGCGAACCCGCCGGCGCGGCCGGCCGCCGCGTCGGCCGGTGAGTCCGTGATGAGGACAGCCCGCTCGTAATTGCGTGCAGCAGTGGGTCTCTCGAGGTCGCCATCAGTGCCGGCGTGATCACGAGATCTTACCCGTGCTCTGATACCGACCTGCGAAAGCCGCCGTGACAAGTTGATTGCCTCCGTGTCGGAGGTGGCGATGTCGTCGTCGAAATCCAGGATCGCCACATCGTGCCGACGCGGGTCTATCGTCAGTCAACCGCCGCGTGCGGTCACTTCGACGATTCGATCGCGATGCGCTTCGCGGCTACCTCGGGATCCTTCAGCGGGACGCTGATCTTCAGAATTCCTTTTTCGTAGCTTGCTTTGATGCCCTCGTCATCGGCACCGGCCGGCAGCCGAACGCTGCGTATGAAGGACCCGTAGGAGAATTCCGATCGGCCATTCTGTTCGGTGGTCTCGCTGCGTTCGGCTTTGATGGTGAGGATGCCGTCACTGACGGTGACGTCGACGTCCTTGTCCGGATCCACTCCTGGAATCTCGGCTTGCAGCTGGTACTTGCCGTCTTTGATCTCGTCCTCGACCTTGATGGGATGCTTGCCCAGGGCCGAGCCCAAATTCCCCCAGGACGGAAGTCCGGCGAAGAGGTCGGTGATCTCCGGCCAGAACGAGCGATGTTGCTGCGCAGGAAGATTACTCACGACGTGTCCTTTCGTTGCGGTGGTGTCTCACCATCTGACCACCGCGGCAACGGAGTCACTAGAGGCAGAAGACCCTGGCGTCGGTGTTATTCCGAGGTGGATGCGCGGTCGAACGTAAAGCGCCGACCGGTGACTCGCAGCGGACGGATCTGCACGAAATGCTGCTTTTCCGGGGCCGTCCAGGGAACCAACCCCGCCTGTTCGGCGGCGGCGATCTCGTCGTCCTGCAGGAGGCGGGTGAAGCCCCGGACGATCACGCTCCAGCCTTCGAACTGGTCGTAGTTGTCAGCCTCGAAGAGGACGTTGTGGTTGGTCGCGCTGCTGACCAACTTGGTGCCCTCGGCAGTCCGGAACAGCAGTTTGCGGTCTTGTACCGCGAAATTGACCGGGAAAACTTCAGGTTCACCGTCGACGCTGGTGATGAGGCGCCCCAGCATCACGCTCGACAGCAGCTTCCAACATTCGCTTTCCGGCAAGATGGCGACCGGCTGGCTTTCTTTCGGCATAGCCGTGAGGCTACCCATTCTCATCTGGGGGAAGAGTGGCCAAAGGTCCCGAGGTGACACGAGTAATCACCAAAAATGCCTCGAGTTTGAATTCACATCGAGGGTGGGCGCAGGGACTTAATACTCTGAAGCAACGGGGCTTTGAGCGGGACTTGCGGTACTTCCTCCGCTACGTCCATGGTGTGACGCCGACGAGGGTGGAGTCATGCGCGACGACGGGCGCCGAGACCGAGCTGAGCCCGCGGCGCCACCGAGCGTCGATTTCGTCATGCGCCTCCATCCCGGAAATCCTCCAATCGTTGGGCACGTCCCCAGACGGACTGACCAGCGATGAGGCCGCGGCCCGGTTGGTTCGGACGGGACCCAATTCGGTTCGCACCCATCGGGTCAGCGCGCTCGCGGTGCTGCTGCGTCAACTCAACAATGAGTACAACTCAACAATGAGTACAACCGGCACCCGCCCCAGGTGACCAACGGCCCTGACGTAGTGCGGAGTTCACCAATAGCGTCGGAGTCATCGACGTGTCGGATCACGATTGGGAAGTACGTGCTCCGGGTTGGCCGACTCACAGGATCAGGGGCAGATGATGGCAAGCAACGAGACGCGGTACGGGATCCTTGTCGGAGTCGACGGCTCCCAGGAGTCCGACGCGGCGATCCGCTGGGCTGCCGCTGAGGCCAAGATGCTCGACGCGCCGATCACGCTGATGCACGCGGCGGCAGCCACGGTGACCACCTGGCCCATGGCTCCGCTGCCCGATGTGTTCATCGAAGCAGAGCAGGAGAACGCCACAATCGTGATCGGACGGGCCCGAGACGTCTTGGAGGCGGAAGCGGGTGCCGGTCATGGCCTGGACGTCCGCACAGACGTGCAGTACTCGAGCCCGGTTCCGGCACTCGCCGACGCGTCCAAGGAAGCGTTGATGGTGGTGGTCGGCGGCAGCGGCATGGGCGCACTGGAGAAGGCGTTACTCGGTTCTGTGAGCAGCGGACTGGTGCACTATGCGCATGGCCCGGTCGTGGTCGTCCACACCAAGGATGGCCGGCTGCCAGATAGCGCCGCGCCCGTTGTCCTTGGCGTCGACGGGTCACCCGCATCAGAAGCTGCGACCAAGGTGGCCTTCGCCGAAGCCGACAGACGCCGAGCGGAACTCCTCGCCGTGCACTCCTGGAGCGACGTCGGAATACTGCCCGTGCCGGGCAGGGACCTGGGCGAATACGAACAACGCGCCGAGGAGCTGCTCGCAGAACGTCTGGCCGGATGGCGCGAAGAGTATCCCGATGTGGTGGTGAAGCGTCGCGTGGTCCGCGACAAGCCAGCGCAGCGGCTGCTCGAGGAGGCCCGCGACGCCCAACTGTTGGTCGTCGGAAGCCGCGGCCGAGGGGGCTTCACCGGAATGGTGCTGGGCTCAGTGGGCTCTACCGTGGCGCAGTCCGCGCAGGTGCCCGTGATCGTGGTGCGTCCCCGGTAGGTCGCCGATTCTAGAGGCCCGGACGATCCTCGGCGTGGCACACCAGAACGGGAACCGGACTGTGGTGCAACATGTTCAGAGTGGTGGACCCGAGCAGTGCCGTCGCCAGGGCACTACCGCGGTGGTTGCCCACGACCACGAGTTGGGCATATTTGAGGTGATCGAGAAGTAAGCGGCTGGGCCTGGCCTGTTCGACGACGTATTCGACTTCGACACCGGGGAAGCGTTCGGTCCACGGGCTCACTGCGGAGATGAGTACCGTTTCCTCTGCGCGTTCGACGGCATCCCAGTCGATGAGGTAGGGCAGGGCCGCGTGATCGGCCGGCAACGCCGTCGACCAGGCGTGCACCGCCTTGACGGGCGCATCTAACCGGTCTGCCAGGGTGAAAGCAGCGGCCAGGGCCGCCATGCCTGCCTCGGTGCCGTCCACGCCCACAACAACCGACGCGGTGCTCGGCGCGGGCAGGTTCCGCCAGGCGATCACGGGGCACTCGGCACGCGTGGTCACCGACAGCGATGTCGATCCGAGTAGCAATGCCGTTGCGCGGCTGATGTCCTCGCAACCGAGCACGACGAACTGGGCCTGGCGGCTTCGCCGGATCAAGACAGTATCGGCAGGTTCGGCCACCACCTCCGTGGTGACCGGCAGCTCCGGGAAGTCGCGGTGCACCGCTTTGCCGGTCATGGTGAGAATGTTCTGTGCGGCGGCATACTGGTCGGCGGTCGCGGCCGCCTTGATGGCTTCCACCGCCGCGTCCGTGAGATAGGACCCCGCCGTGACCGCGGAGTGCACGAGGTGCAGCGGCGTCCTGAGATGATGTGCCAGACTCGCTGCCCACCGTGCCGCGTTGGTACTGGTTTCCGAGCCGTCGATTCCGGCCACTACCGCCTGCCGGGCACTCGACTGACCGGGGTCGGAGCCGATCGAAGCGGTCATGACATCTCCTGGGATCGCCGTCCGGGCCGGTGACAGCACAGTGCCTGCATGAGATGCCCCCTTCGGGTCAGTGGTTGCTCAGATGGCCATGTGACAGATCTGCGCGGCTTCGGCAGCCGATTCGGACAACGGACGCCCGGTGTTGACGACGTGCGCACCCTGCCACGGCCCGGTGGTGATCTCCGAAGCGATCTGTGCCGTGGCATCCGAGACCGCCGACCGCCGCCTGACGATTCTCTCTTGTGCCTCGGAAAGCTCGGCAAGGCAGACGAGTTCGACCAGTACGGCGGATTTCTGCTGTGCGAGCGCAGCGGCTTTTCGCCGCTGCCGCAGATCGCGCCAGGTACCGTCGAGGATCACCGATATCCCGTTGTCGAGGCTGCGGCCGGCCCGTTCGAGCGCGGCCTCGTACACCTGATCGACGTTGCCGGGGGCGTACAAGCCGGCGTTCACAACGCCGGCCTCGCCGGTGATGGCACCGGCTTGTTGGAGTTCGCGCCGTACGACGTCGGTGGACACAACGCCTGCGTCCAGAGCTTCAGCCAAGGCAGTGGCCAAGGTTGTCTTCCCGGTCCCCGGGCCGCCACCGACGAGAACCACCCGTACGGTGGCCGCCCGCAGATGGCTCAACGCGATATCGAGATGTCGTCCGGCGTCGATATCGGCTTCGTGGTGTCCCTGGGTGAACCTGATGCAGTCGACTTTTGCCCGTACGACTGCACGGTAAGCGATGTAAGAATCCGCCAACGATCGGGGCGCTTCACTGTCCTGGGCCGCGGCCCGGTAGTGCCCCAGGAAGAAGTCGGCGAGGTCTGGTCGGCCCTGGAATTCGAGATCCATCGCGAGAAAGGCTGCGTCGTCGATGGTGTCGACGTAGCGCAACTGCTCATCGAATTCCAGACAGTCCAAGGGCACCGGGCCTTCGGGCGTGCAGAAGATGTCGTCGGTCAACAGGTCGCCGTGGCCATCGACGATGTGTCGTTCAGTGATGCGGGTAGCGAACAGTGTGGTCCGGCCGGCGAGAAAGCGCATCGCCAGCCGCCTGACTTCGGCTACTGCGTCGGCGGCCACGACCTCGCCGGCATGACGATCCAATTCGGTGAGGTTTTCCTGCCAGCGTTCAGTGATCGCCGCCGGCGTCCCGCACTCGTCGATGCTGGGGGAGCGGGCGGCTCGGGCGTGAAAGGTAGCCAGGAGGCCGGCCAGCGTTGCCAGGTGTTGTTCGGTCGGTTCGCCGCGCTCGATCATCGACCGCAAGCGGTACTGATCCGGATAACGTCTCATCACGACAACCGGTTCTGGGGGTTGCCGGCCGCCCGGGTCAGCAAAGTGACCGACACCGAGATAGCTCTGTGGGGCAAGTCGGCTGTTGAGCGCGACTTCGTGGGCGCAGACGCCCTCACGTGCCTCGACAGTGGTGAAGTCGAGAAAGTCCGTCCGCACCGGCTTCTTGATCTTGAATGCCCGGTCACCGATCAGAATGACAATGCCCGTGTGGGTTTCGTGAATCTCAGCGGCAGCGCTCGACGTTGCGGTGTCCCGAGCAGTGACATTCACAACCGGGCCTTCGGTCATACCCGAATTGTTGTCCTGCGCCGGCTGCCTCGCAGCGGTCATCTGGCCCCCCTGTCCCATCGAAAGTCATCTCGGCACCGGGCCGAAGGTCATCGATGCCGCAGGAAAGGACCAAGGACCCTTGCCCGCAGGTACCCAAGGGCGGCAACCTGAAACGCAGCGGACCTACGGTCGACACCGGTAAGCCGTTTCGCGGCACACACACCAGGCCGAACAACTAGCCTGGTGGAGGAGCCGTTACCCGGACCCTGATGTGGCCGAGGCCCCGGCCCGCGACGGCTTGCCAGTTCGATTGCGCGGCATGCTGATTCAGCTTGGTGGCGTTGGTCAGGAACCGAATTGGTGAAAGGCGCGACCATGGTCACGGTTTTTCTGGTTGATGACCACGAGGTGGTCCGACGTGGATTGATCGACTTGCTGAGCGCCGAGCCGGACCTGCAGGTCATCGGTGAAGCCGGCACGGTGGCCGAGGCTCTCGGCCGGATTCCCGCTCTGCAGCCGGATGTGGCCGTGCTGGATGTGCGACTGCCGGACGGCAACGGCATCGAGTTGTGCCGCGACCTGCTGTCACGTCTGCCGGATCTGCGCTGCCTGATGTTGACGTCGTTCACCTCGGACGAGGCGATGCTCGACGCGATTCTCGCCGGCGCCAGCGGGTACGTCGTCAAAGACATCAAAGGAATGGAGCTCGCGAAGGCGATCAAAGAGGTCGGTGCCGGTCGGTCGTTGCTGGACAACCGGGCGGCGGCGGCTCTGATGGCCAAATTGCGGGGTGTTGCCGAGCACACTGACCCGTTGTCGGGGCTCAGCGATCAAGAACGGGTACTGCTGGACCTCCTGGGGGAGGGCCTGACCAACAAGCAGATCGCCGCCAGGATGTTCCTCGCCGAGAAGACCGTCAAAAACTACGTTTCGCGGCTTCTCGCGAAACTCGGGATGGAACGCCGAACCCAGGCGGCGGTGTTCGTGTCCAAGCTGCATCGCAGTGCCGACCGCGACGAAAGTTGACTCCGCAAGTTTTCAGCCTGCCGGTTCGCTGCAGTGAAACAATGGAATCGTGACCGGTTCGGTGGCCGGCGGTGCTGAGCATGCCAAGCCGCTGAGCGAAACGTTATCGCAGCTGCGGCTGCGCGAGTTGCTCGGTGAGGTCCGCGACCGCGTCGAGGAGATCGTCGAAAGTCGCGACAGGTTGGATGGTTTGGTCGAAGCCATGCTCGCGGTCACGTCGGGCCTGGATCTCGATGCGACGCTGCGGACCATCGTTCACACCGCCATCGAACTGATCGACGCCCGCTACGGTGCGCTGGGTATTCGTGGTCACGATCACGAACTTATCGAATTCATATACGAGGGGATCGACGACGAGACCCGGGAGAAGATCGGTCGGCTCCCGCAGGGGCGGGGCGTGCTGGGCGTACTCATCGACGACCCCCAGCCGATTCGGCTGTTGAATATCTGCGAACACCCCGCATCCGTGGGCTTTCCGCCGCACCACCCACCGATGCGGACATTCCTCGGGGTACCTATCCGTATTCGCGATGACGTATTCGGCAATCTCTATTTGGCGGAGAAGGCTTCCGGCCAACCCTTCAGCGAAGACGACCAGGTGCTGACACAAGCGCTGGCTGCCGCAGCGGGCATCGCCATCGACAATGCGCGTCTCTTCGAGGAGTCCCGCACCCGGCAGGCGTGGATTGAAGCCACTCGCGATATCGGCACCGAACTCTTGGGCGGAGCCGAACCTGCCCGCGTCTTCCGCTTGGTGGCAGAAGAGGCCCTGAAGTTGACCAATGCCGACGTAGCCCTGGTTGCGGTACCCGCCGACAACGAAGCGCCGGCGGCCGAGGTCCAGGAATTGCTGGTGGTCGAAGCCGCGGGCAACATTCACCTCGACGCCGCGTCGGCACTGCCAATTCCGGTGTCCGGCAACGCTATCGGACAGGCGTATCGGCAACGTATGCCCTTGTTGGCAAGTGCGCTCGACGTCCCGACCGACATCTTCGACGCTGTGGGCCCGGTGCTGATATTGCCGATGCGTACCACGGAGTCGGTGGTGGGCGTGGCGGTCCTGATGCGGGGGGCAGATTCGCACTCATTCAACGCGGAGCATCTGGCGATGATGGCTGCATTCGTCGACCAGGCCGCCCTTGCCTGGGAACTGGCCAATACGCAGGCCAGGGTGCGCGAGCTCGATGTGTTGAGCGATCGGGATCGGATTGCGCGCGACCTGCACGACCACGTCATCCAGCGGTTGTTCGCCGTCGGTTTGACGTTGCAGGGCACCATTCCCCGCACCCGTTCGCCAGAGGCTCAGCGCCGCCTGACGGACTGCGTCGACGACTTGCAGAGCGTGATACAGGAAATCCGCACCGCGATCTTTGATCTGCACGGTGGGTCGGCCAATGTCACTCGGCTGCGGCAACGGCTTGACGAAACCATCGCACAGTTCGGCACCGCCGAAATACGAACGACGGTGCAGTATGTGGGGCCGCTGTCGGTGATCGATCCCGGACTCGCCGACCATGCCGAGGCGGCCGTGCAGGAGGCGGTCAGCAACGCGGTGCGGCATTCGGGGGCAACCGAAATGTCTGTGCTCGTCACGGTCGACGACGAGTTGTGTATCGAGGTTGCCGACAATGGTGCCGGTGTCCCGCCGGGCGGCACGCTCGCCGAAAGTGGGCTGGCGAACCTGCGCTGCCGTGCCGAAGAGGCAGGCGGTTCGTTCACGATCAGTTCGGAACAGGGCAGCGGCACCACGCTGCGGTGGGCTGCACCGTTACCGTGACGAGCCGGCGTGTGGCGCTGCGGATGTTCCCGATTGCCGGGCCACGATGACGGGCATGCGGGCCGACTGCGCCACCGCCGCGCTGACCGATCCGACCAGCATTCCGGGGAACCCGCCGCGACCGTGGCTACCGACGACGCACAGTTGCGCGTTCTCGGACTGTGCCAGTAGCTGACGAGCGGGCCGGTCCCGCACCACCACGCGGTTGACCTGGACGTCTGGATACTGTTCTCGCCATACCGCCAGCCGCTCGGCGAGGAGCCTCTCGGCTTCGGGTTGGACGTTCATCCACGTCTCGTTCGGAACCGGGGCGACCAGCTGATCGTGCCACGCGTACACGGCCACCACGTCCACCCCGCGCAGCGACGCTTCGTCGAACGCGATTGCGGCGGCGATATCGGATGCGGGGGACCCGTCGATACCGACCACCACCGGCGCCTGATCCGGCCTGCTCATCAACGGATCCTCGTCGTGGATGACCGCAAGCGGGCAGCGTGCGTGCCGCAGTAGACCAGAGGTGACCGAGCCCAACAGCATTCGTCCAATTCTGTTCAGTCCCCGCGACCCCGCGACGATCAGATCGGCATTGGTGGACACGTCGACCAGGGCCGCGGTGACATGTCCGTGTAGCACCACATGCTGCATCTCGATCTGTGCGTCGGCGGCGGTTTCTGCGACGACACGCGAGGCATCCGCCATGATCTCGGCCGCATAGGGGCTGAACTCTGGGCCGTAGCCGTCCTCGGCACCGAACTTCAGACCCATCAGTAAGTCGTCAGGTTCAACGTGCACCAGCGCGAGCGGGACGGCGTGCAGTGCGGCCTCACGCGCGGCCCAGCCAACAGCCACGCGGGAGGCCGGCGACCCGTCCACGCCGACCAGGATCCCGTGGTTCCGCGTCGTTTCGGTCATCGCGCCCTCTTCCCGGCTTTGGCCCCGGCGCTGTTCTCCTCCGCGGCCACCTTTTCCATGATCGGGTGCGGTGGGCTGCCTGCGAAGGGTCCGATGCCCTCCCCGAGGCGGGTCTTTGGTCAGTGGCAGCGGTGCCCGGCCATCGGCAAGAGGTACCGCCGATCTTCCTTCCAGGCGCGGTGGTCCCATGAACCAGGGACTTGCGCCTCTGGTGCGGCTGCGTCGCTGCCGCGCAAGCTGAGAGCATGTTCGACCGTGTAGTCCGGTTTGGCCAGAAGTCATGACCGTGAGTGGTCTTGGCGAGGGCACCGCCCGTGCCGCACTGGAGTTGGCCAACCAGGCGCCCTCGGTGCACAACCCCCCGCCGTGGCGGTGGCGGGTAGCGCCACGTGGGGTCCAGCTGTATGCCGAAGCTGGGCTGCACTCGGTGCACACCGACCCGGACGACCGTGATCTTCTGGTCAGTTGTGGTGTCGCACTGCATCATTGCGTGATCGCGTTCGCGGCCCACGGATGGCGTGCGGTGGTGCACCGGCTGCCTGATCCGCAGGAGCCACACCATCTGGCTGACGTGGAGTTGCACCGCGCGGCGCCGTCGGCTGCCGAGGCGGCTCTTGCGGGGGCTATTCAGCGGCGCCGCACTGTTCGGCCGGCCTCAGCGGAGCGGGCGGTGGGACTGGATGACATCGCTTTGATGGGGGCACGTGCGGCACGATTCGGGGTGACGTTGCGGCGGCTCGAGCCCACCCCGGAGCTCCGGACGCTGCTGCCGCAGGCTGTCTGGACGTATGCCACCGCCCCGCCGCATGTGACGAGGACAAGAGGCGGGCGCCATAGTTCGGTGCTGGACGTGCCGGCGGGGAACGCTCCGCAGCGGTATCCCACCCCGATGTACTCACGCGTGGCGACAATCGCTGACAACGGAGTGCTGATGGCGCTGGGCACGGTCAATGATGATGCGGTGGCCCGGCTCCGTGCAGGGGAGGCGGCGAGCGCGGTGCTGCTTACTGCGACGGTGCGGGGCTTGGCGAACGGTCTGATCGCTGAGCCGCTGGAACGCGTCCGTACCCGAAATAGGCTGCGGGAGTTGGCTTTCGATGACGGGGAATTCCCTCAGATGCTTGTTCGGGTGGGCTGGGATTTCGACGGGTAGAGCCTGCCCGCACTACTGTGCGGACTCTTCGGTCACCAGGGAGTCGATTGCCGCCCTCAGCTTGGCCGCGGCTTCGTCGGCGACCTCACGGACGCCCGGCTGATCGGAGAGTTGAACCATCACGTGCGGGTCCATCGCGTCGACGATCACCGCGTCGCTCCCGGCGGTGGTGTCGGCGCGGACAGCGACGTTGCAGGGCAGTAACACGCCGATCTGGCGGTCTGCGTTGACCGCGCGGTGCGCCAACGGTGGGTTGCAGGCCCCGAGAATCAGGTAGTCCTCGATGTCCTCGCCCAGCTTGGCGTTCATGGTGGCCTTCAGATCGATCTCCGTCAGCACGCCGAAGCCTTGATCCGCCAGTGCCTTACGAGTTCGCGTAACCGCGTCGTCGAACGTGGTGTGCAATGTCGCCGATAGTGCGTAACTCATGGTTCCCGCCCGTGGATTCGTGGTTGTGTGCCTGGTCTAGCCGGCGCCACGAACGGCGTCTCCAACTCAGCTTCCGTCAGCGGCTGCGAGCTGTCTCGGGTTTCGCATGTGAGCGCCCCGATAGATCGTGAATCGGGGGGCCTACTCGCACCCGGTGCCGTTGCCGTCCCTGTCGAGGTCGTAGATGTCCTGTCCAACGACGGTTACCGGGCCGGAAACATAGGCCGGCCCGTTGCCGCTTCCGCCGGCGCAGTCGACGTCACTGGCGATCGGAACGCACGCACCGGAGTAATTGGGGTCGCAGGACGACGCCGGTTCTTGCGCAATCGGGACCCCGTATGCTGCCGGAACAGGTGCTGTCGCAACGGCGGAGAGCCCGACGCCCAACGCAATAGTCAGCAACGTTAATTTTCCCACGGTGACAGATGCTAACGCACCCGGCACGTGTCAGCCGGCGATCTTGAGCCCCACCACGCCCGCGACGATCATTATCAGGAAAACCGCCTTCAGTATCGACACCGACTCCTCGCCGGTGGCCATCGCGTAGACCACGGTCAGCACTGCGCCGATGCCCACCCACACCGCATAAGTGGTGCCGACCGGCAGCTCCCGCATGGCGTACGCCATTCCTGCCATGCTGGCGATCAGGGTGACGACGAAGACCACAGCCGGTACCGGCCTGCTGAAGCCTTCCGACTTGCCCAGTGCTGTGGCCCAAACAGCCTCCAGCACACCGGAAATAACGAGAATCAACCACGACATGACGATCTTCCCGCGCCGTCTTGTCGCACACCGGGTACGGCACCCTCGTCCGGAAGCCAGGTTACGGCTCTGTTTCCAAGTTCTCACACGGACGTTCTCACCCGACGGGCGGGTAGCAGCGTCAGGGCGCGGGCGCTCAGTCGGCCCTGCCGACGTAATCGAGGAAGTAGGTTTCGCCCCCGCGCGGGTAGCCGCCACCGTCAGTGGCGATGTGTACGTGGTCGAAGTGGTTGGCGGTCTCATTGCCGTAATCCGCGGTCCAACTCGGCGCACCGACGCCGGGGTAGAGGCCCTGTCGCCAGATGACGTGAAGCACCCCCCACCGTTTGGCGTTCGCCAGCGCCAGCCCGGCGATTTGATTGCCGAGCTCGATACCCTCGTCGGTGTCGTGATTGGGGATCATCACGTCGATGGCCAACCCGTTCGGGTGCCATTTCAATGGATCCTGCCGGTACCCGCCGATGGTCGTGATCTCGGGGAACATCACGGCGATGGCACGGGCCACCCAGATGCTCTTGATCTGCAGGCCGCCTTCCGGCGCGACGCCCGCGGGCAAGGCGAACTCGAACCTCTGTCCGGCGGCGGGCGCACTGGCCGCCAGCAATTCGGCCTCGGGCGCAGGCGGGGTGTCCGGCCTCGCGTTCTGGCCCGCCGGGGGCGCTGCCGCAGGCGCTGTGCAGCACGCCGGGTCCGAACTCTGGGCGTAGAACATACCGGCAGACACCACGAGCGAGGCCGCCACCGCGACCCAGCGACCTCCGCCGTTGGCGAACCACTGTCTGCCCACGGACTGCACCCTAATGTCATGGTTGGCGCGTAGCGGGCGTTCTCGGCAATCCCTTACTGGCTATCGGCCGGGTGCGTGGTCTCGCGGCAGACCCGGGGTTCTCGACCCCGCGTGCTGTCATGCCGGGCGGCGGGTCAGCACGAGCGGCCCGCCCTCTGTGATCGCGATCGTGTGTTCGCTGTGGGCGGTGCGTGATCCGTCGGCCGATCGGATGGTCCAGCCGTCGGGGTCGTAGACGATCTTGTCGGTTCCCTGGGCGAACCACGGCTCCAGGGCGAGGGTCAGTCCGGGCCGCAGCACCAGGCCGCGGCCGGCGCGGCCCGCGTTGGGAACGTGTGGGTCCTCATGCATCGTTCGCCCGAGCCCGTGCCCACCGAATTCGGTGTTGACGGGGTAACCGTAGTCCTTGGCGACCGCGCCGATCGCCGCCGAAATGTCACCGAGCCGTCGGCCGGGCTGGGCGGCGGCGATGCCGGCAGCGAGAGCCTTTTCGGTGGCCTCGATGATCCGCTGATCCTCGGGTCGGGGTGTCCCGACGATCAGGCTGCGTGCCGAGTCGGCGACCCACCCGTCGAGGGAGACGGCGATGTCCATGCTCAGCAGATCACCATCACGTAAGGCGTAGTCATGCGGGAGGCCGTGCAACACCGCATCGTTGACGGACAGGCAGATGACGTTGCGGAACGGGCCACGGCCGAAGGAGGGCGAATAGTCCCAGTAACACGACTCGGCGCCACGCTCCTCGATCAGCTGTCGTGCGCGGCGCTCGAGATCGAGCAGGTTCACCCCTACCCGTGCCCGCGATTGCAGGTCGTCGAGCAGCTCGGCGATGAAGGCCCCGGTGTTGCGCATCTTGTCGATCTCCGTAGGCGTCTTCAACTCCAACATTTACGTACCTTCATTCGTCGTGTCACCGATTGGTATAGAAATACCATCCTAGGCCGCCGATCGGTATTTTCATACCGGGGGCCGTGCCCTGTCTTCATGCCCGTCTCGTCGTTGTGAACTGGACCCGCAGAACACCGGGTAACCGCGGCTCGAATCGTCAATCGGGTTGAAGGCCAGAAGTGCCCGACTCAGTGAGGGCGACGACCTCGGCGCGCGGCAACAGTGGGACGGCCTGCTCGAGCACGTGTCGCCCGGGCGCTCGCCACATTTGCGCGACGCGCCCTCACCGAGTCAGCGCCCCGATCCGGCCAGGACGCACAAGCAGGCTCCTCCTGCGACCCCGGCCGTCGGGGCGCTGCGCTACGTTTATAACTGCCCGCCACAAGCGGGAGTTTCGCCGAAATCTGACCAAGACTGACGCCGGGAGAACAACCAAATGAGCGCCGAGCAGCCGACCATCATCTACACGCTGACCGACGAGGCGCCGTTGCTTGCGACCTACGCCTTTCTGCCGATCCTTCGTACTTTCGCCGAGCCCGCAGGTATCAATGTGGAGACCAGCGACATTTCCGTCGCTTCCCGCATCCTCGCCGAATTCTCCGATTATCTGACCGAAGAGCAGCGGGTCCCCGACAACCTGGGGGAGCTGGGCAAGCTGACCCAGCTGCCCGAGACCAACATCATCAAGTTGCCGAACATCAGCGCTTCCGTGCCGCAGCTGCTCGCCGCGATCAAGGAGCTCAAGGCCAAGGGCTACAACCTGCCGGATTACCCCGGCGAGCCGAAGTCCGACGAAGAAAAAGAGATCAAGGCGCGCTACTCCAAGATCCTGGGCAGCGCCGTGAATCCGGTGCTCCGCGAAGGTAACTCGGATCGCCGCGCGCCCAAGGCCGTCAAGGAGTACGCCAGGAAGCACCCGCACAGCATGGGCGAGTGGTCGCAGGCGTCCCGCACCCACGTGGCAACCATGAAGCACGGCGACTTCTACCACGGCGAGAAGTCGATGACACTGGACCGGGCGCGCAAAGTGAAGATGGTGCTCGAGACCGCGGGTGGCGAGACGCTGGTGCTCAAGCCGGAGGTGGCGCTGGACGACGGCGACATCATCGACAGCATGTTCATGAGCAAGAAAGCCCTGATCGAATTCTTCGAGAACGAGATCGAGGACGCCTACAAGACGGGCGTGATGTTCTCCCTGCACGTCAAGGCCACCATGATGAAGGTCAGTCACCCCATCGTGTTCGGGCACGCCGTGAAGGTCTTCTACAAGGACGCGTTCGCCAAGCATCAGCAGCTGTTCGACGAGCTGGGCGTCAACGTCAACAACGGGCTGTCAGACCTGTACGCCAAGATCGAGTCACTGCCCGCCTCGCAGCAGGAGGAGATCGTCCGGGACCTGCACGCCTGCCATGAGCACCGTCCCGAGCTGGCCATGGTGGACTCGGCCAAGGGCATCACCAACTTCCATTCGCCCAGCGACGTCATCGTCGACGCCTCGATGCCCGCGATGATCCGTGCCGGCGGCAAGATGTACGGCGCCGACGGCAAGCTCAAGGACACCAAGGCGGTGAACCCGGAGTCGACGTTCTCGCGGATCTATCAAGAGATGGTCAACTTCTGTAAGACCCACGGTCAGTTCGACCCGAGGACCATGGGCACAGTGCCGAATGTCGGTCTGATGGCGCAGAAGGCCGAAGAGTACGGCTCGCACGACAAGACCTTCGAGATTCCCGAGGACGGTGTCGCCAACATCGTCGACATCGACACCGGCGAGGTGCTGCTGACCCAGAACGTCGAAGAAGGCGACATCTGGCGGATGCCGGTCGTCAAAGACCCGGCCATCCGCGACTGGGTCAAGCTGGCCGTCAACCGGGCCCGTGAGTCCGGCATGCCGGTGGTGTTCTGGCTGGACACGGAACGCCCGCACGAGGCCGAGCTGCGCAAGAAGGTCAAGACCTACCTCCAGGACCACGACACCAAGGGGCTGACCATCCAGGTCATGCCGCAGGTGTGGGCCATGCGCTACACCATCGAACGCGTGATCCGCGGGCAGGACACCATCGCCGCGACGGGCAACATCCTGCGCGACTACCTCACTGACCTGTTCCCCATCCTGGAGCTGGGCACCAGCGCCAAGATGCTGTCGATCGTGCCGCTGATGGCCGGCGGTGGCATGTATGAGACCGGCGCGGGCGGTTCGGCACCCAAGCACGTTCATCAGCTCGTGGAAGAGAACCACCTGCGGTGGGATTCTCTGGGCGAGTTCCTGGCACTGGGCGCCAGCCTGGAGGATCTGGGCAACAAAACCGGTAACAAGCGAGCCAGCATCCTGGCCAAGACCTTGGATTCCGCAACCGGAAAGTTGCTGGAGAACAACAAGAACCCGTCGCGGAAGACCGGAGAACTCGACAACCGGGGCAGCCAGTTCTACCTGGCGCTGTACTGGGCCCAGGAGCTTGCCGCCCAGAACGAGGACGAGGAACTGCAGAAGCACTTCAGCGCCCTCGCCGACACCCTGGCCAAGAACGAGGACGCCATCGTCTCCGAACTCGCCGAGGTGCAGGGCAAGGCGGCCGACATCGGTGGCTACTACTACCCGGACCCGCAGAAGACCACCGCGGTGATGCGGCCCAGCAAGACACTCAATTCCACTCTGGAGGCGACGCAGGGCTGAGCCCGTCTCCCGGGGATCGGCGGGTAGGCAACCTCATCGGTGTTTGCCGGGCTACCATCGCTGTGTGGGGCGGGCGGAGGTGCTGTGGCGCCAGGTCAGGAACGCGCGGCGGTGGCCGGGCATTGCCACACCCCGCCTGATGGCCCGTACCGGCGCAGCGTGTTACCTGTTCGGTGGATTGCTGGTGCTGCTGTTGGTGGCCTTGGAGCCGTCGAATTTCCGGGTGCTTACAGCCATCTACCTCGAGGCCGGCGTCAGTATCACCGTCGGAGTCGCCACTTTCCTGGTGGGGCCGCGGTTGCGGTCATGGCAGTTTCAGCTGTTGGTCGTGAGCGCGATCGCGCTGATCACGGTTGCGGTGTCTGAAGCTGGGGTTCCGGCCACCGCGGTCTCGCTGGCCACGCTCTACGCGTTCGTGGCATTCGCTGCGTTCTTTTTGTCATGGCCGCAGTCGGTGGCGTATCTGACGTTGGCCGTGGTGTGCTGCACCGCGGTCCTCCACACCGTGATGGCGGTATCGCGTTGGTCAGCGCTGATTGTGTGCAGTTCCACGGTGGTGATGGGTTGCGTCATCGCCCTACTGGGGCAGCTGATGGTAGGGGCCGAGCGTGATCCGGCGACCGGATTGCCCAACCGTCGGGGCTTCGATCGCCTGCTCGCTCGTGAGATCGACCGGGCACAATCTGGTGGACTCTCACCCGTCGTGCTCCTGCTTCGCCTGGAGTTGTTCAACGACATCGACCGGAGCCTCGGTCACGAAGCGGGCAATCAGTTGCTGCGCAGTACGCTCAAGTCCTGGCGCCAGGAGTTGAGTTCCGAACACGTCCTGACTCGGGTGGGTACCGACGAGTTCGCGGTGCTGCTTTTGCGAGCGACCGAACACGACGGTGTGGCGTTGAGTCACCGACTGCGCGCGGTGACGTCGACGGACTTCTCGGCGGGTGTGACGGGGTGGCAACTGGGAGAAGCGGCCGCCGCTGTGTCGGCCCGTTCAGATGTGGCGTTACGCCGCGCCAAGCTTGCCGGCCGCAACCGCACGGTGCTCGAGTCTGCGGGACTGCCGACATTGGCGAGGGAGTTGGCAGAGGCGATCGCCGACGGCGCGGTGGGCGTGCTCTACCAACCCATCGTCAGCCTGGCCGACGGAAATCAGATCGTCGGGGTGGAAGCCCTGGCCAGGTGGACCTCGCCGACCCGCCCCGATCTGTCGATCGCCGAAGTCATCGCGATGGCCGAGAACAGCAACCTGATCGCGACACTCGACCGTTTCGTGCTGCGGCGGGCATGCCTTGATCTGGGCTGGATGTGCGAGCAACGCAACGGTCTGCCGTTGACTCTGACCGTCAATGTGTCCGGGCTTGATCTGATCGAAAGTAATTATGCAGCAACGGTTTCCGAGACCTTAACCGATACCGGGTGGCCTGCCGGGAAGCTGGTGCTGGAAGTCACCGAAAGTGTGGTCGACGTGGACACCCCCTCGGCGTTGGCGACCCTGCGGGAGCTGCGTACCCACGGGGTCCGGGTGGCGATCGACGATTTCGGCACCGGCTATTCGACGTTGAGCAGACTGCAGAACCTGCCTATCGATCTGCTCAAACTCGACGCGTCTTTCACCACGGCTACCTCACTGGACTCGGGCAGTGCCCCGCCGCCGCTGCTACAGGCCATCGCGGCGCTGGCCCGGGCGCTCGACCTGCCCGTCGTCATCGAAGGGGTGGAAACGCAACTGCAGGCCAACGCGATGCAGGACGTCGGTTTCACGATGGCCCAGGGTTATTTCTTCGGTCGGCCGCAGACACGTGAGCTGATTGTCGACCAGTTGACAGTGGCCTGATTCGGCGATGACCCGGGACGCGACGGCGGCAGGACAGGTAGTCCTACTCAGCCGTCGGCCCGTGGCGCCGGGCAAGCTGAGGGCATGCCGTTGTCTGAGCTGACCGCCGCCACGCCGACCGCCCGCCAGCGCGACCGCGCCGTCGACGTCGCGCGGATCGGCGCGCTCCTGGTTGTGATGTTCGGCCATTGCGCGCTGCTATTGGCCACCATCGACTCGGGTGGGGTTCGGATCAGCAACCTGCTGGGCGCACTGCCCGCACTCGCGCCCGTCACCTGGGTGGTGCAGGTCATGCCGCTGTTCTTCCTGGCCGGTGGGGCCGCCGGTGCCTACGGCTGGCACGCGGGGTCGCCGTGGGGATCGTGGCTGTTCACCCGCGCGCAGCGACTGTGCCGGCCGGTCTTCTGGTATCTCGCGTTCTGGACTGTCGCACTGCTGGTGACGCGCCTGGTGCTGGGAGCGGAGTCCGCGGACGCCCTCGGCCGGGAGTCGGTGGCGCTGCTCTGGTTCCTCGGCGTCTACCTGGTGGTGCTCGCCTTCGTTCCGGCGCTGACGCACATGCGTACCTGGCGGTCAGTTGCCGTGGTGCTGGTGGCGCTGCTGTCGGCCACCGCCGTGATCGACGCGATCCGCTTCGCCGTCGGCACACCCGAGGCAGGCCTCGCCAATTTCCTGGTCGTCTGGCTGATCCCGGTGGTCATCGGCGTGGCGTATGCGCGTCGGCTGATCGGTCCACGGATCGCGCTGGGGCTGGCCGTCGCGGTCTTCGCCGCGCAGCTGGTGCTCGCGGCCACCGGGCCCTACGAGGTGGCCCTCGTGGTGACCGGGGCGGAGCACACCTCGAACGTGACACCCCCGACACTGATGCTGGCCCTGCACTGCACGTGGATGTCCTTCCTGTTCGTCGCGGCGGCAGGCCTGCTGAACCGGTGGGCGGCCAGGCCACGTGTCTGGCGTGCGGTCGCAGCGGGCAATGGGGGAGCGATGACGCTGTACCTGTGGCACATCCCGGCCATTGCCATCGCGACCTTCTCACTGCATGCGGTCGGTCTCGACGCCTACAACGTGCACGCCGCCGGCTTCGGGTGGCTGCTCGCCTTGCGGGAACTGGTGTTCGGCGTCGTCATGGCGGTCCTGTTCCGGCTGCTCTCGCCGCTGGAGCATCGCCGTCTACCGGGGTGGGATGCGCCTGTGCGCGCCGCCGGCGCCCGCTCGACCGCCGCTGGTGCGCTGATCTGTCTTGCCGGTGTCGCCGTGGTGGCGTTGGCCAAGAGCGGGCTTGCCGGGGTCGCGGGGTGGACCATGCTGGGCTGCTTCGTCGCCGCGGCGGTGGCGGCGCGGGTGTGCGCCGCCCCTCCGAAGGCCTAGATGCAGTCCTCGCAGACGAGCCGGTCGTTCATCTCCCTGGCCAGCCGATGCCGGTGCTGCACCATGAAGCAGCTGGTGCAGGTGAACTCATCGGGTTGCTTAGGCAGCACCCGAACGGTGAGTTCCTCACCTGAGAGGTCCGCCCCGGGCAGCTCGAACTCTTCGAGGTCATCGCCGTCGTCGACGTCGAGAACCGCGGTGGAGGCGTCGTTGCGCCGGCCGGCGATCGCTTCCAGCGATTCCACATCGGATTCGTCGGGGTCGGTTTTACGAGGTGCGTCGTAGTCAGTTGCCATAGATATCCCTTCCAGTTTGGAGTAGGCGAGTGCACAACGCGGTCACGCGCCGCATTGTTCCCGGGCGCAACACCCGGTCGCCCGCCGGGTCTTGTCGGGACGGTTCGGTAGGGTCTCGGCCGTGACTGCGAGCGCAACCGTCAAGACTGTAAACACCCGCCTGGCTGAGGAACTGGCCGTGGCAGAAGCCCAGGTCGCGGCCGCTGTGCGACTGCTCGACGAGGGTGCGACGGTTCCGTTCATCGCCCGTTACCGCAAGGAAGTGACCGGCAGTCTCGACGACGGGCAGCTGCGCACCCTCGAGGAACGGCTGCGTTACCTGCGTGAGCTCGACGAGCGCCGGGCGGCAGTGCTGGCGTCCATCGAGGAGCAGGGCAAGCTCACCGATCAGCTGAAGACAGCGCTGCTGGCAGCCGACACGAAAGCGCGTGTCGAGGACATCTACCTGCCGTTCAAACCCAAGCGACGCACCAAGGCGCAGATCGCCCGCGAAGCCGGTCTGGAGCCGCTGGCGGACCGCCTGCTGGCTGACCCCACACTGGTGCCCGACGTGGTGGCCGGCGAGTTCGTCACCGCTGAGGTCGAGGACGCGGCGAAGGCACTGGAAGGTGCGCGGCACATTCTGGTCGAGCGGGCCGCCGAGGACGCTGAACTCGTCGGTGCAATCCGGGAGAAATTCTGGGCCGACGGGTCCGTGAGGACCGTGCCGTGGTCCGAGGAAGCGTCGAAAAGCGCTGCTGCGCAGAAATTCCGCGACTACTTCGACTTCACCGAGTCGCTGCAGACCATGCCGTCGCACCGGGTGCTGGCGGTCATGCGCGGCGAAAAGGAGGAGGCGCTGTCACTGCGTTTCGACGGCGGTGACGAGGACGCCTACCAGCACATGATCGCCCAGACGCTGGGCATCAACATGACCGCCAAGGCGGCGGCCACCCCTTGGCTGGCCGCGACCGTCGGGTGGGCGTGGCGGACCAAACTGGTCGTCGGCGCCTCCGTGGACGCGCGGATCCGGCTCAAGCAGCGCGCCGAGGCCGACGCGGTGGCGGTGTTCGCCAAAAACCTCAAGGACCTACTGCTGGCCGCGCCCGCCGGCAACCGCACCACGCTCGGGCTCGACCCGGGGTTCCGCACCGGCGTCAAGGTCGCCGTGGTCGACAGCACCGGCAAGGTCGTCGACACCTGCGCCATCTTCCCCCACCAGCCGCAGAAGCAGTGGGACCAGGCCAAAGCGACGCTCGCCGCACTGGTAGCACGCCACGGTGTCGAGTTGATCGCCGTCGGAAACGGCACCGCTTCCCGCGAGACCGACGCGCTGGCCACGGAATTGATCGCCGACATCCGCGCTGCCGGTGCCGAGGCACCCGCCAAAGCGATGGTCAGCGAGGCCGGTGCGTCGGTGTACTCGGCCTCCGCATACGCCGCCCGGGAGCTGCCCACCCTGGATGTGACGCTGCGTGGCGCGGTGTCGATCGCCCGCCGCCTGCAAGACCCGCTTGCCGAACTGGTCAAGATCGAGCCGAAATCCATCGGCGTCGGGCAGTACCAGCACGACGTGGCCCCGGGCACGCTGGCCCGCAGCCTGAACGCGGTGGTCGAGGATGCGGTGAACGCGGTGGGCGTCGACCTGAACACCGCGTCGGTGCCGTTGCTGTCGCGGGTCTCCGGGGTGTCGGAGACCCTGGCCGAGGCTATCGTCGCCTACCGCGACAAGTCGGGCGCGTTCCGCAGCCGCACCGCTCTGTTGGACGTACCGCGTCTGGGCCCCAAGGCATTCGAGCAATGCGCAGGTTTCCTTCGGATCCGCGAGGGTGATGACCCACTGGACGCATCCGGCGTGCACCCCGAGGCCTATCCCGTGGTGCGTCGGATCCTGGACCGCTCCGGGGTGACGCTGGCCGAGCTGATCGGCGACGAGCGTTCGCTGCGATCACTGCGGCCGGCGGAGTTCGCCGACGACCGGTTCGGCGTCCCGACCGTGACCGATATCCTGGCCGAACTCGAGAAGCCGGGCCGCGATCCGCGCCCGGCCTTCACCACCGCCACCTTCGCTGCGGGGGTGGAGAAGGTCGGTGACCTCAAAGTCGGCATGGTTCTCGAAGGAGTGGTCACCAACGTCGCCGCCTTCGGCGCGTTCGTCGACGTCGGCGTGCACCAGGACGGCCTGGTCCACGTCTCGGCGATGTCCGACCGCTTCGTCTCCGATCCGCATGAGGTGGTGAAGTCCGGGCAGGTGGTACGGGTCAAGGTGCTCGAAGTCGACATCGAACGTCAGCGGATCGGGTTGACGCTCCGGCTCAACGACACGCCCCAGGCCGCCAAGGGCAACCGCCCGGAACGCTCAGCCGGACCGAAACGCGACAACGGCGGCCAGGGTCGAGGCGAGCGCGGAAACCCCACTCGTGGCAAGAACCCCAGCCGCCGCGAATCGAGTGCACCGGCTGGGGCAATGGCCCAAGCGCTGCGGGACGCCGGGTTCGGGAAGTAGCCCGCCGGCCCCTGCCAACCGGCACGATGTGCGGAACCACGACCGGCTTCCGTACTCTCCGACGGTGACCGCGATCGACCCCGACAAGCTCAACACCTGCCTGCAGGTACTCACCGACATCGAGAAGCTGCCCCCCGAGCACCCAGATGCCGTGGCGGTTCGTCGGGCTACGGCGGGCATCTGGAAGTCGGTGCGCAAGGCCCGCCGGCATGCCAAGCGCGACGAAATCGCCACTGCCGACCGCGCCGTCGTCGCCGCCACGGCCACCGGCGCCCCAGGTCGGATCGATGACGAGACCGAGGGTCTACCGCTGGTGTCGACCGCTGTCGGCGCCAGCGCGGGCACCTTGCTCCGTTCCCGACCCTGTTATATCTGCAAGACCCACTACACCGTCGTCGACGCGTTCTATCACCAGCTGTGCCCGGCGTGCGCAGCGCTGAACCGGGCCAAGCGTGATGCCCGCACCGATCTGACCGGTCGGAACGCGTTGTTGACCGGCGGCCGCGCGAAGATCGGGATGTACATCGCACTGCGGCTGCTGCGCGACGGCGCACACACCACCATCACCACCCGGTTCCCCAATGACGCTGTTCGCCGTTTCATGGCGATGCCCGACAGCGCGGACTGGCTGCACCGGCTGCGGGTGGTCGGCATCGATCTGCGCGACCCGGCGCAGGTGGTCGCGCTCGCCGACACGGTGGCTGCGCAAGGCCCGCTGGACATCCTGATCAACAACGCGGCACAAACCGTGCGACGTTCCCCGGGCTCGTACGCCGCGCTTGTCGAGGCCGAGCGCACCGCGCCGCCGGAACTGGTGGACGTCATCACGTTCGATCACGTCAGCGACGCCCACCCGGCCGCACTCGTCGGCAGTCTCGCCGAACACCAGTCGCCGCACGCGGTCACCGAGTTGGCCCTGACCGCCCGGAGTGCCTCGCCGGAACGGATCGCGGCCGGCACCGCTATCGACGCGGGCGGGCTGCTGCCTGACACCGCCGCGGTGAACAGCTGGACCCAACGGGTGCACGAGGTGGACGCGATGGAGCTGCTCGAGGTGCAGTTGTGCAACCAGACGGCCCCGTTCATCCTGATCAGCAGGCTTCGCGCCGCGATGGCCGCGTCGCCCGCCCGCCGAAAATACGTGGTGAACGTCTCGGCGATGGAAGGCCAGTTCGGTCGCGGCTACAAAGGCCCGGGCCATCCCCACACCAATATGGCCAAGGCCGCGCTGAACATGCTGACCCGCACCAGTGCGGGGGAGATGCTGGAGCGCGACGGCATTCTCATGACCGCAGTCGACACCGGCTGGATCACCGACGAGCGTCCGCACCCCACCAAACTGCGATTGGCCGAGGAGGGCTTTCACGCTCCGCTGGACCTGGTCGACGGCGCGGCACGCGTGTACGACCCGATCGTCCGCGGAGAGTCCGGTGAAGACCTGCACGGCTGCTTCGTCAAGGACTACTCGCCGAGTAACTGGTGACTTGAGCGCCTGCCGTACAAGCACTTTCGCAGATTCGGTGCGATGTGTCGGCAGGCCGCTGTCACCGCACGCAGACGAGCCCGGGTAACAGCCGCCTTAACGTCGGTAAGGACTGTGTTTCGGGTGCTGATGAGCGCGTGTCACGGGCCATCGAGGCGGGTAGCCCGCAACGATGAGCACCGGGCTGGCAGCTGCCGATCTCGCTGTGAACTGTCCTGAAGCCGCGCGGACACTGATCCGCAGCGGTGTCATCACCGAGCACACCAGCGGGCTGGCATCCGGGTTCGCCCAGGCCAATCTCGTGGTGTTACCGCGGCCCGCGGCGGCCGAATTCCTGCGTTTCTGCGTCGTCAACCGGCAGACGTGCCCGTTGATCGATATCACCGAACCGGGCTCACCCGTTCCGGGGTACGCCGCACCCGGTGCCGACCTGCGCACGGATCTGCCGCGCTACCGCGTGTTCCGCGACGGGCAGCTCGTCGACGAGACCACGGACGTCACCGAATACTGGCGCGCTGATCTGGTGGCGTTTCTACTCGGGTGCTCGTTCACCTTCGAGTGGGCGCTGACTGCGGCGGGCCTGCCCTTGGCGCACCAAAAGCAGCAGGTCAACGTGCCGATGTACGTCACCAACCGTGCCTGTGTCCCCATGGGGGCGTTCGGCGGGCCGCTGGTGGTGTCGATGCGGCCCTACCGGGCTGACGACGCGCTGCGCGCAGCGGCGGTGACCGCCCGGTTCCCGGCCATGCACGGCCAGCCGCTGCACATCGGGGATCCGACCGAGCTCGGCATCGCCGATCTCGACAGACCTGACTTCGGCGACGCGGTGACGGTGGCCAGCGACGAAGTGCCGGTCTTCTGGGCGTGCGGTGTGACACCTCAGGTGGTGGTGCAGCAGGCCCGACCCGACCTGGCGATCTTCCACATGCCGGGCCATATGTTCATCACCGACCTCCCACACACGGCCTTCGAACTCCAGGAGCGATCGCATGTCCCGCAGCGATGAGGCAACTTCGGCCGTGACCGACTCGGCCGTTCTCCGCCGCGCCGTCGCCGGAGCGGCGGTGGGCAATGCCGTCGAATGGTTCGACTTCGCCATCTACGGTTTCCTCGCCACCTACATAGCGGCGAAGTTCTTTCCGTCCGAGGATGAAAACGCCGCGCTGCTCAGCACTTTCGCGGTGTTCGCCGCAGCGTTCTTCATGCGCCCGCTCGGTGGGTACTTCTTCGGCCCGCTCGGCGACAGAATCGGCAGACAGAAGGTCCTCGCGGTGGTCATCCTGCTCATGTCGGGATCGACCTTCGCTATCGGCCTGCTACCCAGCTACCAGGCCATCGGTGTCGCCGCACCCTTACTGCTGTTGCTGGCTCGTTGTGTGCAGGGCTTCTCTGCTGGTGGCGAATATGGCGGTGGCGCATGCTATCTCGCGGAGTACGCGCCCGACCGACGGCGTGGGTTCATCGTCTCGTTCCTGGTGTGGTCAGTGGTCGTCGGATTCCTGCTCGGTTCGGCCACCGTGACCGGGCTGGAGGCGGCGTTGTCGGAAGAGGCGATGAACTCCTACGGCTGGCGCATCCCGTTCCTGATGGCCGGTGCGCTGGGCCTGGTGGGGCTGTACATCCGGCTGCGGCTCGACGATACTCCCGAATTCAAAAAGCTCAGGGCCGCAGGGGAAGTCGCAGCATCGCCGTTGAAGGAGGCGTTCATCACGTCATGGCGACAGATCCTGCAGGTGGCAGGTCTGGTGGTCATCCACAATGTGGGCTTCTACATCGTCTTCACCTATCTGCCAACCTATTTCACGAAAACACTGGGCTTGACAAAGATGGACGCGTTCATCTCGGTGACCGTGGCCAGCGTCGTCGCGATCGTGCTGATTCCACCGCTGGGAGCGCTGTCGGATCGTGTCGGTCGCAAGCCGTTGTTGTTCACGGGTGCGCTAGGTTTCGCGTTGTTCGCTTATCCGCTGTTCCTGCTGCTGACATCTGGAACAGTGGTCGCCGCCGTTGCCGCACACGCCGGGTTGGCCGCCGTCGAAGCGGTCTTCGTCTCCGCCTCGCTGGCAGCCGGTGCCGAACTGTTCGCCACCCGGGTGCGCTCCAGCGGCTACTCCATCGGTTACAACACCTCGGTCGCGCTCTTCGGCGGGACCGCCCCCTATTTCGCCACCTGGCTGGTGGCGCGCACCGGAAGTGATGTCTCGCCGTCGCTCTACGTGGTGGGCGCAGCGATCGTCACGCTGATCACGTTGTTCACCATGCGGGAGACCGCGGGCAAGCCGCTTCCGGCAACCGTGGCGGACCGCGCACGTGCATTGGAAGGCGTGCGCTGACCGAACTGCTCAAGTCCGCACGCTGGGCGGCGGTCCAGTCCTAGGCTGCCAGCCATGTCGATCGATCAGGCGGCGTTGGCTGCCGGCAGCATCCGTCTTGCCTCAGGTATCTCGTTCCTCGTCGACCCGTTGCGCGCCAACCGGTGGTGGGGCGAACCCGAGGACCCCGGTCCGTCCGCACGGCTGTTGCTGCGCTCGATGGGATACCGCGACGCTCTGATCGGCGGGCTGCTACTGGCCGCGGCGGTGCGCGGACGCGACACCCGCGGCTGGTTCCTGGCGTCCGGCGGGGCCGACGCGGCGGATCTGCTGGGCGGGATGAGTGTGCACCACAACCTCAAGCGTGGTCAGCAGATCATCGGCCTGGGTGGCGCGGCGGTGGGGATCGGTGTCGGGTTATGGGGTGCGACGCGCCGGTCGCCGAGCCCGCGGGCACGGCAACAGGGCTGATCCGGCTATGCCGGTGGTGGTGGTGGGGGTGGTTCGGGCGCGGGCGCGGGCGGTGGCGGTGGTGGGGCGAGTTCGGGCGCGGGCGGTGGCGGTGGTGGGGGTAGTTCGGGCGCGGGGGGTGGTGGGGGTAGTTCGGGCGCGGGGGTGGTGGGGGTAGTTCGGGCGCGGGCGGTGGCGGTGGTGGTGGTTCCGACGTCAGGATGGGGCCTGATGGCGGGTCGGCAGGAATAGGCAGATACATGTGGTTGGTGAATTGCGGCTGGTAAGCGCCACCGCCACCGACCCGGACGCCGCCCCCTTCACCGCTGGCGACGGGGGTGCCGTCGGGCAGGGTGACCGCGGTGTGACGCTTGTTCCAGCCGATGACCAGAGCGCCGGGGGCGGTGCCGTGCTGAAAGCCGCGAGCCAGCAGCGCCTGCTCCTGGTTGCCGGTGTGGAAGCGGTCGCCGTACGCGGGTCGGCCCGTCGCGATATTGGACACCCAGGAAGCAAGGCCGGAGCAGTCGGTGCCGGAGGCAGAGTCGCCGCCGGCGACGTATGGAGTTCCGGAAACCTGGTTGACGAACGTCAACAAAGTAGCAAGGACAAACATGGGCGGCGACCCTAACAAGCTATCTGGCCGGTAACCAAACCCTGTGGTCGCTGTCACTATTAGCTGGTGAACTGCCTTGTCTGACAATTACTCAGATTTGCCACCTTGGGGTGGGTCCCGTTGTGCACACTTCGTCGTTCATCCACAAGCGAGGCGGAAGCCGACGCACATCGAACTGCTGTTCGAATACTGTCGAGGGATGGACACGAGCATCCGGACTCAGATCACGGCGGAACTGGCTGCCATGAGCGCTGTCCAAGCCATGGCTGGTCGCACGTCGGTGCGCGTCAGTCGGTGGCAGCGCGCCAGGCTCGGCCGTGCCGCGTGCGGGCCCGCTGGCCGCGTCAGACCGCCGAGAAGTCGGCCCACCCGTCGACGTGTTAGCTGGTCAGGTCTGATCCAGATCGGCGACGGCGGCGGCGAAACGTTCGCCGATGAGTTGGTGTGCGTCGGGGCCAGGGTGGAGATTGTCGGGAAGCGGCATCAGCGCGAAGTCTTCCGGGCCGTAAAGCTGCAGTCCGTCGAGATAACGCAGATGTGGATCGTCGCCAACGCGTTGATTCACCACGCCGGCCAGTTCATCGCGGGTGACGCTGAGGGTGAGCTTGCCCGCAGCCTCCTCGGCGGGGTCTCCGGTGGCCACGAAATTCATTGTTCCGCTGCTGAAGTCGGGGGCGAGCGGACCTGGTGTGTGCTCGTGGATCGGGCAATATAACGCGGAGGCGACGATGATCGGTGTAGTGGGATGACCGTCGCGGATGGTGTCGAGAAATCCGTGCAGGGCGGGCCCGAGGGCACGACGCCGCATGAGGTCGAGGTTGACGAGGTTGATGCCGAGTTTGATGCTGATGAGATCGGCCGGGATATCACGCATGGTGCGCGCGATGAACGGATCCAGCAGTGCAGACCCGCCCAGACCGAGGTTGATCAACTCGAGATCGCCGATGCCCGCGGCCACCGCGGGCCAGGTCCCGGTGGGGTGCAACGCGTTCGAACCGTGGCTGATGGAGCTGCCGTGATGGAGCCACACCCTACGACTGGAGGGGCTCGGCTGAATCGGCTGATCGCCGCGTAGGGCGACGAGTTCGGTGATCTCGTTGTGCGGCAACCAGATTTCCACCGTCTTGAGCCGATCGGGCAGATCGGCGAAACGAACGGTGCCGACCGGCCCAGGTTGCATCTCGGCTGTTCCGGTGGCGGCGTCCATCATCAGCACATTGCCTCCGGTCAGCGTGGCCTGGGCGCTGAGTTGACCGTCGACCAGCAGGTCGTAAATCCCGTCTGGACGCATCGGCAGACCCCGGTATGCCGGCCGGGTACGCAGCGCATCCAGCTCGATGACCGTGGACCGGGTTCGCAGCGCCAGGCGTACCCCGGCCGGCTGGGATTCGGCCATCGCCAGCTGAGGGTCCGAACATTGTGACCTCGCCCAGGCGGGCAGCCGGTGCGGCCTCAGTCCATGTGGGGTGGGTTCCAGTTCGAGGACCCCGCGTAGCAGGTCCATGGTGATCGGAACCGGGGACAAGGTTGGCATTCGTGGTTCTTTCGTTCGGTTGGCGCCAAGGGCCGGGCCCGCGCGGTGATCATCGGATCCTACTGCGTCGCAGCGATATCCATGCCCGATGGAGGCGTTCGACGTCGTGATAACCGAAGAGTGCGGAGACCGATGAACGGGTTGCCCCAATTGAGCTCGACGACAAGGGTTCTGGTCGTCACCAAGACTGTCACTGGAGGGCTTCAGCGGTCGGTGTGCTGCGGCGGCGTGCGTTCGACACGGCCAGCCACGCTGCGGAGATGAGGAAGTACACAGCCCCGAACGCGGCGTAAGGAGCGATGTCAGCGATGCTCGGAACCGCGGGCCCACCGGCCTGCTTGAGCATGAGGCCGCCGACGAGGGCGGACTGTGCGCCACTGAGAATCATCGGCCATTGCGCCCCAGAGGTTTTCCACCGGCGAACCGCCGTGGCGAGCTGGAGGAGACCCGACAGCGTTGCCCATACGCCGAATGCACCCAGCACCGCGTTCATGCCGATCATGAGCGCGATGGCGACCGCCACCGTCGTCACCCCGCTGACCACCGCATTGAGAGCCTGGGTGCGGTTGCGCTTGGCTCCGCCGTGGTACTGGGCGTCGAGCAGGTTGGCCGCGGCGTCCCAGGCTGGATAGAGGAGCAGTAGTGCGCCCGCCACCGCTGAGACGTTGGTGCCCACGATGAATGCGGCTGCCACCCAGATTCCCGAAACGGCTGCGCGCATCAGGTAATACGACTGCAGCCAGCGCGCCGCGCCGACGGAACCGGCCTTGCCCGACAAGTTTTCTGACATGGGGCACTCCTAGGTTGGTGAGCTAGCTGGTGATAGAGCTCGAGTGAGCTATGCGCCGCGGCTGTTGTCGACCACGAGTCGGTCGATCAGGGTGGCGGTGATGACGCCGAACATCGCGGGATCGCCATAGGCCCGGGCCGACAGCATGGCGCCGTGCACCATCGCCATGACACTCTCCGCCTCGGCGCGGGCCGTGCCGACGATGGTCATGGTGCCTTGTTTTTCCCCGCGTTCCAGGACTGAAGTCAGCCATGCCGACAGGGCCCGGAAGTGCGCACGCAGCTCCAGGGAGATCTCGTCGGGAAGTACCGGGATCTGGGTGGCCAGTAGCGCGCAAAGGCAGAAGCTGGTGGAGATTTCGCCGATGCACGACTCCCAGAAGCCGAGATAGGAGCGCAGCTGGTCTACCGGGTCAGGGGATTGACGTTCCATCTCGGCAATACCCGCTTCCACTTCTTGGCGGTAGCGCTGAACGAGGGTGCGGACCAGGTCGACCTTGGTGGGGAAGTGGTGGTGGATGCTGGCCTTGCGTATGCCCACCACGTCAGCGATGTCTGCGTAACTGAAGCCGTTGTAGCCGCCGGTGACGAGCAGGGTGCGGGCGCAACTGAGAATCTCGTCAGCGGTGGACACGGCGGCAGGCATGGCCATCAACCTACCTATTGGTAGATAGGCTGTCAACCCGTCTAGTGGGGGTTGGCGTTGCGGGATTTGTCGTCGAACCGGGCAGGGCGATGCGCACCACGGAACTCCGGCAATACGTTTCCGCCGAGGTGGTGGATCTGTGGGGATTTGACCCAGGCGTGTCCTAAACTGAGCGAGTGCACAGCATGGATCTGACATGAAGCCCGCCCCGTTCGCGTACCACCGCCCCTTTGATCTCGATGACGTGGTGGACCTGCTCGCCGAATACGACGGTGAGGCCAAGATCCTTGCCGGCGGGCAGAGCCTGACCCCGATGCTTGCGCTGCGGCTGGCCTACTTCGACAACCTCATCGATATCAGCCGGCTGCCTGAGCTGCAGGGCATCGAGCGGCGCGGCGACATGCTGCGCATCGGCGCGGGCACCACGCACGCCGCCGTCGGAGTGGACGCCGGTGCGCGGGCCGCTGTACCGCTGCTGTCTCAGGTGACCCCGTTCATCGGACACTTCCAGATCCGCAATCGCGGCACCTTCGGGGGCGCGGTGGCCCACGCCGATCCCGCAGGCGAATATCCGCTGGTGGCACTGACTCTGGATGCTTCGATGGAAGCCGCATCGAAGTCCGGCACCAGGATGATCCCGGCGACCGACTTCTTCGCCGGCCTCTGGGAGACCGCGCTGGCACCCGACGAGGTGCTCACCGCCGTCGAGATCCCGCTGTGGAGAGGGCGGTGCGGCTACGGGTTTCATGAATTTGCCCGTCGCCACGGCGATTTCGCGATCGCCGGTGCCGCCGTCGCGGTACAGCTGGCCGACGACGGAAGAGTGCAACGTGCCTCGATAGGCCTGATGGGTCTGGGGTCCACGCCGTTGCGGGCGACGGCCGCCGAGCAGTTGGTCACCGGGGCGCCGGCGGCAGACCTCGACGCCGACGAGATCGGCCGGTCGGCGATGACCGGACTCGATGACGTTCCGGCCGACCTGCAGGGCTCGCCTGCGTACCGCACCAGGGTCGGTGCTGCCATGGTCGCGCGGGCCTGGGCAGACGCCATCATCGCCGCCGATCTGAAGGAGACAGTTGATGCATGAGATGCCGGTAGAGCTGACGGTCAACGGCCGCCCCGTTGAGGCTGTGGTAGAGCCTCGGGTCACCCTGGCCGACTTTCTGCGGGAGCGCTGCGGACTGACCGGGACCCATCTGGGCTGTGAGCACGGCGCCTGCGGTGCCTGCACCGTGTGGTTGGGCGGCCAGGCCGTGCGCGGCTGTCTGGTGTTCGCGGTGCAAGCCGACGGCATGGCCGTCGACACCGTCGAGGGCGTCGCCGCCGCAGATGGCGTCCTGTCGCCGGTGCAGACGGCGATGCGGGAGTGCCACGCTCTGCAATGTGGTTTCTGCACACCAGGTTTCGTCATGTCGATCACCGCGCTGCTGCGCGACAACCCAGCGCCCACCGACGATGAGATCCGGGAGGGGTTGTCAGGCAACTTCTGCCGCTGCACCGGCTATCAGGGCATCGTCAACGCCGTGCACCGTGCCGCCGAACTCATCGAGCAGGGCGGCACGCTGCAGGCGCCGGTGCCGAACGGTCAGGCGCCGGCCGAGGTGGGCACCACGATCACGTAGGGCTTACGACGGCCGCCGAACAACGAGCCGATCAGCAGGCCGGCGGCCAACCCGGCCGCCACAGGGAGCGCTCGCTTGGCCAGCGGGGCGGCGATCACCGAGAACAGGTCAAGCGACGCGGCGTCCTGCGTGGGCGCCTGCACAGCGGCCGGCGACGCTGCCGACGCTGCTGACGCTGCCGCGGGCTCGGCACTCGCAGGTGCCGCGCCTCCGGAGAGCAGGTCGGCTTCCAGGCGTTCGGCGAACTGACCGATCAATTTGCCTGCCACATCGGCGAGCACGCCGCGACCGAACTGCGCAGCCTTACCCGAGATGGTCAGATCGGTGGTCAGCACGCAGGCCGTCGAGTCGCCCTCGTCCTTGAGTTCGGCGGTGACGACGGCCGCGGCATTGCCCTGTCCGCGGGTTTCCTTGCCGACAGCCTTGATGACCGCGCGATGGGCGTTGTCGTCCTTCTCTTTGAACTCCGCGTTGCCCTGATACTGCACGGTGATCGGGCCGACTTTGACCTTGACCGCACCGGTGAAGGCGTCACCGTCCACCGACAGCAGTTGCGCACCGGGAATGCACGGTGCGATCCGTTCGACGTCAGTCAGCACAGTCCAGGCCTTGTCGATAGGCACCGCAACCCGAAATTCGTTGACCAGCTCCATATTTGAGTCCTTACCTGTTCGCTTCGAGCAGTTCGACGATGGCGGCGGGCGTGGCGGGTAGCCGGGTCACGTACACCCCCAGCGGAGCCAGGGCATCGTTGACGGCATTGATCACCGCAGGCGTCGCGCCGATCGCGCCGCCTTCGCCGCAGCCCTTGTAGCCGCCCACGCCCGGGCCCGGGATCTCCACGTGGCCGTACTCGATGGCCGGCACCTCGGTGGCCGTAGGCAGTAGGTAGTCCACGAACGTCGACGACAGCGGAGTGCCATCGTCGTCGTAGGCCAGGCATTCCAGCAGGGCGCCGCCGATGCCCTGGACGGTCCCGCCGGCGATCTGCCCCTCCACGACGTTCGGATTGATCATCGGGCCGACATCCTCGCTGACGATGTAGCGCGTCAATGTCACGTGTCCGGTCTGCACGTCCACCTCGCACGTGCAGGCGTGGGTTGCGTTGGCCCAGTGGATCATTGCCTCCATGGAGGAGGAGAACCGCGCTGTGGCCTCGAGTGCGGCCGATGTACCCGGCGGCAGCTGTTGGGGCTCGTAATAGGCGCGGTAGGCCAGTTCGGCGAACGTCACCCGTTTGGTCGGATCCGAACGCACGCTCGCCGCCGAACCCGCCAGGGTGATCGCATCGGTGTCGACACCGAGCCGGTGTGCTGCCATCGCCACGATCTGGTTGCGCAGTATCGTGCCGGCCTCGTTGACCGCCCCGGCCGTCATCGGCCCGCTGCGGCTGCCCTGGGTCCCGGCGCCGTACGGGGTGACCGCGGTGTCGCCCTGGATGGTCGACACGTCTTCGATGTCGGCACCCAATACGTCGGCGGTCAGCTGAATCACGGTGGTTTCCAAGCTGTTTCCGGTCGAACCACCGTTGACATAGACATTGATCTTGCCGGTGGGTTCCATTCGCATGGTGCAACCCTCGGTCGCAAGGTGGCCCGTCGCCGCACCGGTCGGCTCGATATAGGCGGAGAACCCGAGCCCGATGTAACGGCCCTGTGCCAGCGCTTCGGCCTGTTCCTTGCGGAATCCCTCCAGATCGAGGATCTTGACCGCCTGCTCCAACGTATCGGCCGGCGCCACATGGGAGTACGGCATGCCATTGGCGTTGAAGTAAGGCATCTCGTCGCCGCGCAGGATGTTGCGCCGGCGCAGCTCAACGGGGTCCATGTCCATCTTGCGGGCCGCGATGTCCAGCAGAATCTCCCGCGACAGCGTCTCGTACTGCCACGGGCCGCGGTAGGCCACCAACCCTGCGGTATTGGAGAACACCGTCTTGTAGTCGAAGCTGGCTTTGGGCACCCGGTAGGGGCCGGGGAAGAACATGCCGATGGCGGCGGTGGTCAGCACCGGGTACGGGGTGGGGTAGGCGCCGATGTCCTGGGCGAACTTGATGTCGGCGGCCAGAATGGTGCCCTCGTCGTCGAACGCCATCCGAACGGTGCCGTCGACGTGGCGGGCCTGCCCACCGGCCATCAGGTTCTCGCGCCGGTCCTCGATCCACTTCAGTGGGCCGGGGACCTTGCGCGCGGCCAGCATGATGCACATGTCCTCGCGCAACGGCACCACCTTCTGGCCGAACCCGCCTCCGGTGTCGCGCATGATGACGCGCACCTTCTGCGCCGGCAGGCCGAGCAGGCGCGCAGCGAATGCCCGCAACTCGTGGGGAGTCTGGCTCGACGCCCAGATGGTCAACTCCTGGGAGGCGGCCTCCCATTCGACGACCATGCCGCGGGTCTCGATGGGCACGGGCACGTAGGTCTGCTGGTAGACGTTCTCGGAGACGACGTGTGCGGCGTTGGCGAACACCTCTTCATCGGGCGGGGCGCCGGCCATACCGCCGGCCACATTGTCGGGATAGGCATCGTGGACGGTGGTGCCGTCCTCGAGTGCGCGACGTTCGGCTGTGGTGAAGTCGGCGATCGCCGGTAACGGCTCGTAGTCGACGTCGACACGTTCGATGGCGTCCTCGGCGAGGTACCGGTTCTCGGCGATCACCAGGGCCACCGGGTCGCCGACGAACTTCACCTCACCTTCGGCCAGCGGCGGCCGCGGCGTGTCCGGGACGTCCTTGCCCGCGACCGCGTGCCAGGCCTCTTTGACCTCAGGGTTGAGGTCAGTGGCGGTGAGTACTGCGAGCACGCCCGGCATGGCCAGTGCGGCAGTGGCATCGATGCCGGTGATCGTCGCCCGGGCGAACGGGCTGCGCACGAAGCAGGCGTGCAACATGCCAGGCCGGGTCACGTCGTCGACGAAGGTGCCGTGACCTGTCAGCAGTCGGGTGTCCTCCACCCGGGCCACCCGGGTACCGGCGTAGCGCGCCGTCACCGTCTCGTGGGTGGGCTTCTTCTCCTCGACAGGCACTGTCTCGGTCATCGACGGTCGCTCCCCTCAGAACGCTAAGCAGTCGCTCAGCGGACACACTACTAGGGGTGCTGCGGCCCGTACAGCAGGCGCGAAGAAGGAAAAATCAGTCGTTCTGGGGTTTGAGTCCGACTGCGTGGCGCAGCTGGGCCAGGAACTCGGCGTCGTCATCGCTGCGGACGATGTAATGGCACACGGCCACCCGGGTCGCCGTGGCCGCGGCCACGGCGGCGCGCGACGGGGGGAGCAGCAGTTCGAGGCGTTCCCGCATGATCGGGATGACATGGGCCATCCGTTTGATGACGTGGCCGGGTTCGATGTCGATCATCCGCACACCCGAATAGGAGTGCTGGTAGTCGACGATGAACCGCAGTGCCGCGTCCAGGCGCTCGCTGCCGCGCAGCCCCTGGGTGGCATTGGCGATCCCGCGATCAAATGCCTCCCGCTCCCACTGACCGAACGCGTCGAGCAGGTCTTCTTTGGAGGCGAACCACCGGTAGAGCGTCGGGCGTGATACCCCGGCCTGTAGGGCCACCTCTGACAGGCTGAGCTTGGACATGCCGTTGCGGGCAAGAACCTCTGCGGTGGCCGCCAGAATCCGGTCGCTCGTCGTCGGGTCGGCGTCAGTGTCCGCGGGGCCGAGCTCTTGTTGTCGTGGTGCCACATCGGAATGGTAGTCGCGAAGGGGCCTGTGGCCTGCGTTACAGCACCGATACGTACCGCGGCCGGGGGCGCGGGCGGTCCGGAGGGGCGCGCCCTTGATCATCTGGGATAACCTACGTCCATTGCAACAGATGTCTCGCGGGTTCAGAGCGCAGCCGGCGAGCTATCCGTGTGGTCCGGGCGGACCGGTACCGCGCAAACAGTGAGGTGAATTTTGTCCGAACAGCAAAAGCTCGTCAACGAGTCCACAGGCCCGGTGGCGTGCGTCGTCAGTGAAGAGTGGGTCGGCCGGGTTGCGGTGCTGTCCGTCTCCGGAGTTGTCGACATGTTGACGGCGCCGCAGCTTGAAGAAGCCATCACGGCCTCGCTGAGCAAGACACCCACCGCTCTGGTGGTCGATCTGACCGACGTCGAGTTCCTGGCCTCAGCGGGGATGGGCGTTCTGGTGGGTGCGCATGACCAGCTGCCTGAGAACGTCAAATTCGCAGTCGTAGCCGATGGCCCGGTCACCAGTCGACCGCTGAAGCTGGTCGGCATCGCCGACATCATCGACCTCTTCCAAACCCGGGACGAAGCGCTCGCGAACTCGATGCGTGAGTAGCGGAGAAATCGGGTAGCCCCACCTCTGCCATGACGAAGACCAATGACGCCGTACCCCCCGACTCGGATGTGTTTTTGCGCGCGGGCGTGGTGGCGGAACCGGTCAACGTCGCCCGGCTCCGCGAAGAGTTGGAGCAGTGGTTGCGGAGGCATTTCGCACTCGACGCCCTGCGGCTCAACGATCTGGTCCTGGCCGTCAATGAGGCGCTGGCCAATGTCGCCGAGTTTGCCTATCGTCATGCCGACGAGCCGGGCCCGGTAGACCTGCGCGCCGACTACGAGAAGTCGGGATCAGTTCTGACCATCACCGTGGCCGATCGCGGAACCTGGCGTGATTCCTCTGAACGTGAGCCCAAGCGCACGCGGGGGAGGGGAATCCCGCTCATGGAAGCGTTGGCCGATGAGGTCGGTATCGATGCCGCCGGACACGGGACGACCGTGCTGATGCGGTTCTGCAATCTGGCTCTGAGTGGGGTCCGCAGTGGCGACGAGGTTCCCACCGCGTAGTCGGCCGGAGGTTTGGGGACGGTGCCGGCGTGCGCCTCTCGGCAAGTGGTCGCTCGCAGCGACTGAGTTATTTGGAACCCGGGGCATGCCCGGCACCGTCGATATTCTCAACGGGCGGTTGCGACGGGAAATTCCCCTCCACGAGAGTCCAGGCCATGACGGACGTCACCTACCCCGCGCCCGCCGGTCCTTCCCCTGACGTTCATCGGTGAGCACCTCATTGCGTAGCGTTGAAGCGACGACTCGAGGGTATGTAGACACACACACGGATGTCGTTCCAGGAAGAGGTAGAACGTATGAGCACTGTTCCCGCGATCACGCTGAACGACGGCGCGACGATCCCGCAGCTGGGATTCGGCGTCTATCAGATCGCCCCGGACGAGGCCGCGGGGGCGGTACGGACAGCCCTGGAGATCGGTTACCGTCACATCGACACCGCGGAGATGTACGGCAACGAAAAGGAAGTCGGTCAGGGTGTGCGCGACGCCGGCTTGCAGCGCGGTGATGTTTTCATCACCAGCAAGCTGAACAACGGATTCCACAAGCCCGACGACGCCCGGCGCGCCTTCGATGCCACCCTGAAGGCGTTGGAGTCCGACTATGTGGATCTGTTCCTGATCCACTGGCCGCTGCCGACGAAGTACGACGGTGACTTCGTGTCGACGTGGAATGTGTTGGAGGAGTTCGCCCGCGACGGTCGCGCCCGCAGCATCGGGGTGTCGAACTTCCAGCCTGCACACCTGGACAAGCTCGCTGCCGGCTCGTCCACCGTGCCCGCGGTCAATCAGATCGAGGTACATCCGTACTTCACCAACGAAGAGGTGCGCGCCTACGGGCAGCAGCACAACATCGTCACCGAAGCGTGGTCGCCGATCGCCCAGGGCAAGGTGCTCGACGACCAGGCGGTGACCGCGATCGCCGAGGCCACCGGCAAGACGCCCGCACAAGTGGTGCTGCGCTGGCACATTCAGCGCGGCGACGTGGTGTTCCCCAAGTCGGTGACGCCCGAGCGGATGCGGCAGAACTTCGAGATCTTCGATTTCGAGCTCGATGGCGACGACATGGCCGCAATCTCCGGTCTGGACAAGGGCGAGGAGGGCCGGACCGGTCCGAACCCGGACACCTTCGACTACATCCCCTGAGTCGCCGGTTGTCCTGTGCAGCCTGAGAGTCCCTGCGCGACAAGATGATCACATCGTCGCGGGGGTCGCCGTGTCACCAGCGGATTGCTGTCCGCCATCGAGGCAAGGTGGCGGACAGCCGTAACAAGCCCGGTTCGAAGTGGACGTCCGTCACCTGCACGCCGCGGGGGAGTTCTGGCAACGGGATTCGACAGCCCGGAGTGCGCGGCGGCAGCGGCCAGCGCCGACCCCCGAGCGTCAGTGCCCGGGGCGTCACGACCACCGTCGTGTCATCGAGTTCGGCATCCACTTCGACATGCCCCAGGCCGGGTCGACGGGCCAGCCGGATGCGGCCCACCGCGTCCTCGCCGATGCCGCCGGCGAACCGGGGCGCCAGCGTCAGGAACAGGTCGTCAAGGGCTGGTGTCGGGACATCAAGGGTCAGGTGAACCGGGGCAGCGGCCACGGTCGGGGGAGCGCCGGGGCGTACCTGGACGTTGCACAGCACCGCCGAGGCACGCTCGAACGTGCTGCCACGCCAGGTGATATCGGTGGCCGTGATGCGGATGTCGGGACGGGACTCGACCTGTGACACCGTCATCGTGATGGCACCGCCGTCAGCGGGCACCGTCACCCGCCGGCCGACCACCAGGCACCGAAGCGCGACGTTCACCGTGCGGTAGGCAACCGCGACCCCGACGGATACCGGCGGCACCGTGACCGCCGTCGCCCACAGCGCCCCCAGCAGGTCCAACGGGCACCGCGGATACCACGGGCGTAGGGGTTGCGACCGCATCATCGGTGGCACCCTTCCCTGGTGGTGGCCTTGGGCATCGTGGTGGGCGGGTGCCGGGCGGGCGGTACCCCTCTCTATCTTGAGGGCATGGGCGCTCTCTTGCAGAACCGCGGTGCAGTCGTCATCGGTGGCAGTCGCGGTGTCGGCCGTGCGGTCGCCGAACTGCTGGCCCGCCTCGGGGCCGGCGTGGTGGTCAATGGCCGCGACGGTGATGCGGTGTCGCAGACCGTCGCGGCGATCACCGGGACCGGCCACGCCGCAACCGGATTCGCCGGCTCAGCAGCTGACGAAGCGACCGCAGCGGCCGTGATCGCCACCTGCGTCTCCCATTTCGACCGGATAGACATCCTGGTCAACTGCGCCGGCATCGCCGAACCGCCGGACTCGTCGATTCTCACGGTCACCGGCGCGCAGTTCGACGCCGTGATGGCCAGCCACATCGGAACCGTGTTCCACGCCTGCCGGGCCGCTGCCCCGCAGATGGTCGCGCAGTCCTCCGGGGCCATCATCAACACCGGCTCCTTCGCCTATCTCGGCGACTACGGCGGCACCGGATATCCGGCAGGCAAGGGAGCGGTGAACAGTCTGACCCTGGCGGTCGCTGCCGAACTCAAGCAACACCGGGTCCGGGCAAACGTGGTGTGCCCAGGGGCCAAAACCCGGCTCTCCACCGGCACCGACTACGAAGAGCAGATCCGGACGCTACACCGCCGAGGACTACTCGACGAGGTGTCCATGCAGGGCGCCCTGAACCCGGCGCCGCCGGAGTACGTGGCCGCGCTGTACGCCTATCTGGCCAGTGACCTCGCGCGTGACGTCACCGGGCAGATCCTCGTCGGCGCCGGCAACTTCGTCGGGCGTTTCGACCGCCCGACTCCGGCATTCCTGGGCTACCGCGACCATGACACCTCGCCGCCGTGGAGCCTCGAGGAACTGCACACCATGGTGGTGGGTGAGTAGCTCAGCCTCAGCCGATGGGGACTGGCGTGACCGTCACCGTGCCCGCGCCCGGGGTGGGGCGGCCGGGCGCGGGGGCAGGAGCAGGAGCGCCACTGGCCCCTGGCTTGGGGATCGACCCACCCGGGGGAACCAGGGAATGAGTGTTCGGGGCCGGCGGCTGCGTCTGGCCGGGCTTGAGATCACAATCGAGTCGGAGCCGCATCGAGGCGCCCTGCGGCTGCTGCTCGAGCACGACGCATTGCGACTGCGGCAGGTCGTTGCCGATCGCGCCGCCGAAGGTGGCCTTGTATCCGAGGCTCTTCAGAATGGACACCGCCTTGCCGTACGGCTCTCCGGTGACATCGGGTGCCTCAGCGGTGGCGTGTCCGGTGCCGAGGACGGCCATGGCGACCGCGGCACTGGTGCCACCGACGAAAAGAGCAAGCTTTCTCACAAAGACCTCTTCTTCCGTTGCTGCGGGTGAACCTATCGCAGTCGCAAGGTCGGAGAAACTCCAACCGAGACGCCCCTGTAATCGCCGCCGGTGTGCAAAACGTTTCCGGCGCTGCTCCGCCGAGGCCCTGCGGCCCTGTTCAGTCGGTGTTTCCGCGCAGGATCTCCGCGGCGCAGCGCAGCCGGGTGTGCCCGGTTTGCGCCATGCAGATCCGGACCGGCGATTCGGTCTCAACCGGCGGTGCCGACGTCGGCGATGTGCTCAGGACCGGATTGTCGATCTCCCCGGGACTGGTGGACCACAGGTGGCGGTCGGTGTACTCGAGGTTGGCGCAGTACACCGTGGCACCGTCGCCGGTGAGGCCCGTGGCACCCGATTGGGTGCAATCACCGCCGACGACGACGACGGCGTCGCCGGCGGCGGCGGGCACCGCGGTCGTCGGGGTCACCATCTCGGTTTCGGTCTCGGTGACCACATCGGTCGAGGTGCGGGTGGTCGGGCCGGCTTGCTTCGAGTCGGCGCCGGTCTCCTCCACAGCGGTGAACTCGCCCACCGCGAAGGCCACGGCGACCACCAACAGCAGCGAAAGGACTGCCGGCACCAACACGGCCGGCCGGGCCCAGCCCCGCCGGACGTCGGGGGCCCGGTGGTTTGCCCCCCTTGTCTTCGAGGTCTCCAGCGGGCCGCTGCCGGCCGTGCGAATGCTCAGTGCGGGTGTCGACGAGCCGAGCCGACGGGCCAGCTCGCCGGCGAGGTCGGTGCAGCGGGTGTAGCGGTCGGCCGGGTCCTTCGACAGCGACTTGGCCAATGCGGCATCAAGGTGCGCCAGTTCGGGCCGGTGACGGCCGAGGCTCGGCGGCGCCGCCGTCAGGTGCCGGCTGATCACCACGGCCGGGTTGGAGTGTTGGAACGGCGGCGTCCCGGTGAGGAGATGGAAGGCCGTCGCAGCGAGGGCGTACTGATCGGCCCGGCCGCCGAGTGGATTGCCCATCAACTGCTCCGGCGCGGCGTAGGACACCGTTCCGACGGTCATATTGGTCGCGGTGAGCCCGCTGGCTTCATCGGTACGGCGGGCAATTCCGAAATCCGCGAGCAGAACCCGCTGGTTGCCGGCCTCCGGGGCGGTGATCAGGATGTTGGCCGGTTTGACGTCGCGGTGCAGCAACTTGCGGTCGTGGGCGTAGTCCAACGCGTCGGCGACGGCGGCGACGATCGCGACCACCTGATCCGGGGGCAGGCCCTGGGGATGACGGCGGAGCAGGACACCGGCGTCGGTGCCGGCCACATAGTCCATCGAGATCCACAGTTGGCCCTCGAATTCGCCACGATCGTGGACGCCGACGATGTGCGGATGCCACAGGCCGGCGACCAGGTCGGCTTCCCGTTCGAACCGATCGCGGAATTCGGGGTCGGTGCTCGCCGACGGCGCGAGCACCTTCAGCGCGTCCTCACGGGGAAGTCGAGGGTGCCGGGCCAGGTACACCTCGCCCATCCCGCCTGCGCCGAGCAGTCGGACGATCGTGTAACCAGCAAACGTGGCACCAGGGGCCAGCGGCATGCGCGAATGGTACCGCCGGTCGGTGGCCCCGCACCGGCGGATTCAGTGGGCGAGCAGGCCGCGGGTGTGGGCACGGATGGCTGCGAGCGTGTGGTCGGGCACACCAAGCACCCGCAGGCAGGCATCGGCGACACGCTCCGGCAGGGCGGAGCCGTCGGTCGGCTGCTCCGACGATCCGCCGGCACGCATGTTGACGAGGGCCTCCACCAGCCGGAACGGCAGGTCTGCGGTGTCGTCATCCACGGTGGCGGCGGCCCGGCTGAAGCGCAGGTAGTGCCGGCGCAGCCGTTCCCGATCAGCCCAGAACGATGCCAGCCGGGCTTGACGCAGTTCCGGCAACAGGTACAGCGCTCCCAGATTCCACCGTCCGGTCAGTAGTTGGGTGCCGTCGAATGCCGCCAGGGCGTGCAGCTGTTGGGGCGGTGTGGGCGCGGGGTCGAGTTCAGTGAGCCGCTCAGCGAAGCGCAGCGACGGTGTCACCGTCTGATGCAGCAGCGCGCAGAGGATTTCGTCCTTGGTCCCGAAATAGTGGTAGAGCGAGGCCTGGCGGACGCCCACGGCTTCGGCGATGGTTCGGGTGGAGGTGCTCGCGTAACCGCGGGTGGTGAACAATTCGCCTGCCGCGTCCAGGATTTCGTCCCGGGCGCTGATGCCGGGCCGGCGCTGGGTGCGCAGCCGCGGCCTGCCCCGGGTGGTGGTCACGAGCTCATCGTGTCGCAGCACCGCGCAGAAGTGGAGCCCCGGAGTTTTCTGTCACACGACAGAAACACGTGCGTACCGAGCAGTTACCTGCGCTCATCGATTGGTTACGCCGGCGACACCAATGACGGCATCGACATGTGAAAACTGTCAACCGACAGGCGGAGACGCAGTGTTGCGCCGCTATTTCCGTGTTCGACCGAGCCCGGTTCATCGAGCTGAATCACCGAGGAGTGCCGGATGGCCACTGCCACCTCCGAGATCCACGCGGGTGACCGACGCAATGCCGACGCCGCACGGGATCCGGTTGCCTGCGTCGACGATCTGCGGGTGACGTTCCGCCGGGCCGGTAAGGACGTCCACGCGCTGCGTGGGGTGTCGCTGGAGATCGCCGCCGGTGAGATCGTCGGCCTGGTGGGTGAATCCGGTTCGGGGAAAAGCGTTCTCGGGTTCAGCATGCTCGGACTGCTTCCCGGACACGCCCGTATCGGGGGTACCGTCCAGGTCGCCGGCTCAGACATGGTGGCAGGGGAGCACAGGCTGCTGCGCAGGGTCCGGCGCCTCGACCTCGGGGCCATCTTCCAGGATCCGATGACCTCGCTGAACCCGACGATGCGAATCGGCAGACAGGTGGCCGAGGCGGCCGGCAGCGACTCCGAGGCGCTGCGGCTGCTCACCGCCGTCGGCATCCCCGAGCCGAAGCGCCGGATGCGGGCCTTTCCCCACGAACTCTCCGGCGGGCTGCGGCAACGGGTGATGATCGCGATCGCCATCGCCGGTGACCCCGAGCTGATCATCGCCGACGAACCCACCACCGCCCTCGACGTGACCGTGCAGGCCCAGGTGCTGCGGCTGCTGCGCCGACTACGCGACGAAATCGGTTGCAGCATCGTGTTGATCACCCACGACCTCGGGGTGGCTGCGCAGATCTCCGACCGCATCGCCGTGCTCTACGCCGGCAGGATCGCCGAGATCGGACCCACCGCCGCGGTGCTGTCCCGACCGGCCCACCCCTACACGCACGGGCTGCTGCGCTCGCGACTGACGCTGGAGACCTCCCGCGATCATCGGTTGGCCGCGCTTTCCGGGGTGGTTCCCAGCGCGGTGACTCCGCTGCCGGGGTGCGCCTTCGAACCACGCTGCCCCCTGAGCACCTCCGAATGCACCCGCACACCACCGGATCCGGTGCCGGTGGCGCCGGACCGCGTCAGCGCCTGCATCCTGGCCGCCGACCAGACCGGCTCGGACAGCAAGTCCACCAACACCCCCGAGGCCTTCGCTCGCCCACCGGCTGATTCGACGGTCGTTGCTTCGGCACCGGCGGTGACCGTCCGCGACGTCACCAAGGTCTTCTCCGTGCGGCGACGCTGGCTGGACCGCTCGGCCGACAATCACGGGAAACTGCATGCGCTGCGCGGCATCTCACTCGAGGTGGCGCAGGGAGAGGCCGTCGCGCTGGTCGGGGAAAGCGGCTCGGGCAAGTCGACCCTGCTGCGTCTCATCGCCGGCCTGGACACCCCGAGCAACGGCACCATCAGTCTCGGCGGAGCCATCGGACCGCAAATGGTGTTCCAGGATGCGGGCGCCTCGCTCACCCCGTGGCTGTCGGTGGGAGAGTTGATCGCCGAACGCCTCAAGGGCGCCGGGATGTCGCGCCGCCAACGCCACGACGCGACAGCGCAGGTGCTGGAGCGGGTGGGCCTGCCGGCGGAGCTGATGAAGTCACGCGCCGGACAGCTCTCCGGCGGTCAGCGCCAACGGGTTTCGCTGGCCCGGGCCACTGTCGTGCCGCCGACTGTGCTGTTGTGCGACGAACCGACCAGTGCCCTCGACGTCTCGCTGGCGGCCTCGGTCCTCAACCTCATCGGCGACCTGCGGCGCTCGCTGAACATGTCGGTCGTCTTCGTCACCCACGACCTCTCGGTGGCCCGCGTCGTCGCCGACCGGGTGGCGGTGATGTATCTGGGCCGCATCGTGGAAATCGGACCCGTCGACGAGGTCATCGCCCGCCCGACACATCCCTACACGCAGGCACTGGTGGACTCCATTCCCGACATCGGTCGGGAAACCCCGTTGCTGAGCGGTGAACCCGCGAGTCCGCTGTCACCGCCGACCGGGTGCGCCTTCCACCCCCGCTGTCCCATCGCGATCGACGCGTGCAGCGACGTCGGGCTGGACGTCCGGCTGGAGGGCAGACCCGGCAATCCGCACCAGGTGGCCTGCATCGAGAGGAAGGCGAGCTGACATGGCGGTCATCACCGACGCAGCGTTACCCGCACCGGCGACTGCCGCGGGCCGGCCGCGCCGCGCACTGGCACTGCCCGGATCGGTGACCACGTGGGCGAACTGGGCGGGCTTCGGACTGCTGTTCGTGGTGACGGCGGTCGCGCTGGCGGTACCGATCCTGGCGCCATACGACCCCCTGGTGCCCGCCGGCATGCCGCTACAACCGCCGGGCGCCAAGGGTTTTCTGCTCGGCACCGACAACATCGGCCGGGACATCCTGTCCCGCGTGCTCTACGGGGTGCAGAACAGTTGGTTCGCCGCACTGGTGGTGGTGGCCATCGGCCTGCTGGTCGGCGGGCTGGTCGGGTTGATCGCGGGGACGGCCGGTGGCTGGATCGATGCCATCCTGATGCGCATCACCGACGGATTCCTGTCGCTACCCGCTCCGGTCCTGGCGATCGCGGTGGTGGCCGCACTCGGGCCCGGATTCGTGCACACGTTGATCGCGGTGTCTATCGTGTGGTGGCCGTTCTACGCCCGGCTGGTCCGCGGCGAGGTGGCGCGGCTTGCCGCCCGTCCGCACGTCGAGGCCGCCAAACTGGCCGGGGTGGGCAGGTTCCGGCTCGCCGGGCGCCACCTGTTGCCGGGGGCGGTGCCCAACGCCCTGGTGGCGGCCAGCCTCGACATCGGGACGCTGATCCTCACGTTGGCCGCGCTGTCGTTTCTGGGGCTGGGCCAGTCCGCCCCGGCGCCCGAACTCGGCGCCGATGCCGCCCGTAACCTCAGCTACTTCCTGCAGCAGTGGTGGATCCCGGTGATGCCGGGGCTGGGCGTACTGGTCCTGGCGTTGATCGGCAATATCGCCGGCGACAGCCTGCGCAACCTGATGAAGACGGTCTGAGGCGGCCGCCGCATGAAGACTTTCGTCGCTTCCCGGGTGGCCGCCACCTTCGTCATCCTGATCGCACTGACCGCGGTGATGTTCGTCTTGCAGCACATCTCTCCGTTGGACCCGGTGAAAGCCCAGATGGGCGCGCAGGCCTCCGCGCAGGCAGTGGCCGCCCGTCGGGAGGCGCTCGGGCTCAACGAGCCGCTACTGACCCAGTTCTGGCACTATCTGACCGGGGCGGTCCAGGGTGATCTCGGGACTTCATACCGGACCCGGCATCCGGTCGCTTCGGATCTGGGCGACTTCCTGCCCGCCACACTGGAATTGGCGTTGTTCGGCATGGCGTTGGCGGTGGCGTTGGCGGTGTTGCTGGCTTTTTCCACCGCGCTGAAGTGGCGCGGGTCGAGCGTGCTGCGGGCAGTGCTGTTCACCGGTGCTTCCGCGCCGATGTTCCTGCTCGGCATTCTCGGGCTGATCGTCTTCTATCAGCAGCTGGGGTGGGTCCCGGCCAACGGGCGCATCGGTGTCGCAAACCCGCCCACCGGTCCCACCGGCCTGCTGACCGTCGACGGGCTGATCCGCGGGCGGTTCGATGTCGTCGCCGACGCCCTGGACCACCTGATCCTGCCCGCCCTGGTGATCGCCGTCGGACCGGCAGTGGCGATCGGCCGGGTGCTGCGCTCGAGTCTGCTTTCGGACATGGACAGCGACTACGCCAGAACCGCTCGCGCCAAAGGCCTTTCCGAGGTTGCCATCACGGCCAGGCACGTGCTGCGGAACTCGGTGGGCGCCGCGCTGTCGATGACCGGCCTGCAGATCGGGCTGATGTTCTCCGGTGTGCTGGTGGTCGAGCAGGTGTTCGGCTGGCCGGGTATCGGTCAGTACATCGCCCAGAGCATCCCGGTCGCCGACTTTCCGGCCATAGCCGGGGTGACATTGATGCTCGGCGCGCTCTACGTCCTCATCAACACCGCTGTTGACCTGCTGCAGGCTGCCGCAGATCCACGTATCGCAATCACAGGAGGTTAGGTGCGACAACCACTCATCGTCGGCGACCCCGTTCTCGTCGTCGTCGACATCCAGGAAGGCCGGGGACTGTCGGTCGAGCAGGCCGGCATCCCCGTCATGCCCGGACATGACGAGCGGGTCGGCGCGGTCCGCACGTCCGCCGAAATCGTCACTGCCTTTTCCCGCGTTGCCGCGTCCGTTTCACCAGTCAGCACCATCCTCGAAGGAGCCGCCCGATGAGCAACCCACCCCGGCGTACGTCCGCGCGCCGCCGCAGCCTGGCGGCACTCGCCGCAGGTGCGACCGTCATGCTGACCCTGGCTGCGTGCGGCGGATCCGACTCCGGCGGTGGTGAACCCAACGCGGCGCCGGCCGACAAGGTGCTGCATCTGTCCTTCCTGCAGGATCCGGGGCAGCCGCCGGACCCGGACGTCTTCTACGCCGGTCAGGGTCTGCTGTTGACCACCAACATCTATGAAGGCCTGCTGCAGTACAAGGCGGGCACCGAAAAGCCGGAGATCGAGCCGCTGCTGGCCACCGAATGGACCGAGTCGCCAGACCACAAGGTGTTCACCTTCAAGCTGCGCGAAGGTGTCACCTTCCACGACGGAACGCCGTTCACCTCGGCAGCGGTGAAGGCGTCGTTCGACCGTCGACTCGCGGTGAACCAGGGACCTGCGTACATGGTCCAGGGCATCGAATCCATCACCACTCAAGGCGATTTCGACGTCACCATCACCCTCACAGAACCCAACGCCGCGTTCCTGGACTACATCGCCGCCCCGTATGGCCCGCGGATGGTCAGCCCGACCGGCCTGGAGAAGAACGCCGGTGACGACAATGCCGAGAGCTATCTGACCAACCATGACCTGGGCACGGGGCCGTACACCCTGACCGCCGCCGAGGTGGGTTCGCGTTACGCACTGGCTGCTTTTGATGAATATTGGGGCGACAAGCCCTATTTCGAGACCGTCGAGATCCCGGTCGTCACCGACGTCTCGGCACAGCAGTTGCAGTTCAACAACGGCCAGATCGCCGCCATCCTGCATGACCTGCCGTCCTCGGCGGTGCAGTCCTATCTCGATGACGACAAATACAACCACTACTCACTGCCGACGATGATGTCGAACTACCTGTACCTCAACCCGCACAAGGGGATGCTCACCGATGCGGGCAACCGCACCGCCCTGCTGCAGGCGATCGATGCCGAGGCACTGGTGAAACAGACGTACTTCGGGCGTGGCAAGGTGGCCGAACAGGTGTACCCGCCGAACATGATGGCACCGGAATTCGCCAAGCAGGACATCGCGCACGATCCGTCCAAGCTGACCGAGATCGCCGCCGGACTGCCGGCCGATCAGAAGTCCATCACCATCGGCTACGACTCATCGAACCCAGATAATCAGTTGGTCAGCAACCTGATCCAGACGCAACTGGCCGCAGCAGGGCTGACCGCGAAGGTGCAGAGCTACCCGACTTCGGAGATCTACGGCTGGATCGGCACCGACGGTATGTCCGCACCCGATGTGTTCACCGCGCTGGCGTGGCCGGACGCTCCCTCGCCCTACACCTGGGGCCACATCTCGTTCGACCCGGACGGCGGCCTGAATTACCTGGGTTGTTCGGCGCCGCCGATCACCGAGGCGCTGGCCGAGGGCCTGGTATCCGGTGCACCGGAACCGTTCTCGACGGCAGCACTGGAAGCCACCAAGACCGGCTGCTGGATGAACATCGCCGACGTCGACGACTTCATGGTGGCGCAGCCGTGGCTCAAGGGCGTGGAGGAATCCCATGTCGTCACCAATCCGAACACGTTGCGTCTCGCGACGTTGACGGCCGGGTGAGGCGTTGAACCTCGTCCACAAGAGCAAGGTGCGGCGCATCGTGCTGCTGACGCTGGGCTGGGAAGACTTGCCCAAATCGGTGTCGGTGCACGGTGCCCCCGACGACGTGCGGATGCGTGAACCCGTCCCCGGCGTGCTGCTGCAGACCGACGGCGGCTGGGTACTGCTCGACACCGGGTTCAACACCGCGCTCATCCGGGATCCGTACCTGCGACGGCGGTTCTATCCGTCGGTGGAGTACCAGCCGCTGCTGCCCGGTCCCGGCGAGCCGATCGAGGAGAGCCTGGCCGACATCGGGGTCGATATCGACGACATCCACCTGGTGGCGTTGTCGCACCTGCACGTCGACCACGCCGGCGGCCTGAAACTGTTCTCCGGCAAGGTGCCCGTACACGCGCAGCGGCGGGAGTTGGAGTTCGGGCTGTCAAATCATCCTGAGCCCGAGAAGCATGCGATCTTCCGGATCGACTTCGACGATCCGAGTATCGACTGGCGGCTGGCCGACGGGGAAGCCGAGATCGCCCCAGGCATCACGGCGGTGCCCACCTACGGGCACACGCCCGGCCATCAGAGCTTCGTGGTCGAACTCGATGAGAGCGTCACCGGGGGAACGGGACCGAACGGTTACGTGTTCGCCTTCGACGCCGCGGACCTCACCGAGAACATCGAGCACGAACTGGCGATCGGCGGGTATGTCGGCGTGGAACCGGAGGAGACCGTGGAACCCATCCGCCGGCTCAAACGATTGGCCGGAGACCTGGGGTATCCGTTGATCCCTGGACACGACCCGCACGTGTGGCCGGAGATGACCCAGCACTTCCACGATCGCTTCGGTGCGATTCCCCCGAAGGGAGAACACGTTTGACCTCGTTCTCATCGGCGCGACCGGTGCGGATGGCTGACTGCCGGGGGCTGTGGCGTCGCACCCTGCTGATCGACACCGACGGCCGCAGGGACACCACCGCCGATGTGCGTTGGCTCCAGGGCATCACCGCGTTCGTCGACCTGCGCCGGCCGGCGCCGGGGAGCCCGTTCCTCCAGGATGGGTTTGCCGGGTGGCTGCACCAGCACGATGACGTGTTCGAGTGGAGCCGGTTCACCGGTGTGCAGCCTGCCGGCGAGCATCCCGATGCCGGCCGGATGTGCTGGGAGGGCGATGTCCTGGTGGAAACCGGGGTGCACGCCGACTACGTCGAACACTGGGTACTCGAACCCGCGCCGGGCCCGTGCTGGGGGCTGTCGCTGGCCGGGACCGGCGGCGGCCAGGGGTTGCTGGTGCGAGTGGGTGGGCATTTCGGCTGGGCCACCGACACCGTCGACGGGGTGGAGATCTCGCTGGGCAGGGTCAGTGGCGCCGGGTGGGAGATCACCGACTCCTGCCAGCCCGCCCGCCACGGCGTCGAGCTGAGGCCCCGATTGCGCGCGAGCGCACTCACGGTGGGGCACAGCGGCGAGGCCTGGACGGTCACAAACAGCGAAGGAGAGGTGAGAGTGTGAACAGCGCAGAGACATTGACGACAGCCGGGGCATTCACCGAGGTGCCCGTGATCAACATCAGCGGGCTGTACGCCGACGAGCGTGCCACCCGGGAAGCGGTGGCCGCCGAGCTGGGCCGTGCAGCCCGTGACGTCGGCTTCTTCTACATCAGTGGAGCCGACGTCGACGAGGCACTGTTCGAGGCCCTGCTGGCGTCGACCAAGGAGTTCTTCGCGTTACCGGCGGAGGAGAAGATGCGCTCCTACATCGGGTTGTCCCGGTGTCACCGGGGGTATGTGCCCACTGGCGAGGAGGGTCTCAACGGCGAGAAGCCGGACCTCAAAGAGGCATTCGACACCGCGCTGGACCTGCCCGCCGATGACCCCGACTACCTGGCCGGCAACCCGATGCTGGGGCCCAACACCTGGCCCGAGCTGCCCGGTTTCGCCGAGACGGTGACCGCCTATTACACGGCGGTACTGGCCGTCGGGCAGAAGTTGTTGTGGGCGTTCGCAGTTGCGCTCGGCGAGGACCCGGACACCTTCACCCGACATGCCACCAAGACGCCGAGCCAACTACGGCTGGTGCATTACCCCTACGACCCGGACGCCCAGGACGGGCTGGGCATCGGCGCGCACAGCGACTATGAGTGCTTCACCCTGCTGAAGCCGACGGCACCGGGGTTGGAGGTGCTCAACGGTGCCGGTGACTGGATCGATGTGCCGCCGATCCCCGGGACGTTCGTCGTCAACATCGGCGACATGCTCGAACTGTGGACCAACGGGGCGTTCGTCGCCACCAGCCACCGCGTCCGGAAGGTGAGCCAGGAGCGGTACTCGTTCCCGTTGTTCTTCAACGTCGACTACCACACCGAGGTGAAACCCCTGCCGCAGTTCGTCACCGACGACGGTCCGGCCCGGGCGCCGCTGCGGGCGGGGGAGCATCTGTTCGCCCAGACCGCACAGACTTTCGCCTATCTGCGGTCGCGGATCGACAGCGGTGAACTGGTGCTGCCCAGTGGGTCACTGGAGGTGAACTCCTTCGGGCAACAGGCGCTGCAGGCGCGCAACTGAGCTAGCCCTGTTGCGTGGGCACAAACTCGGGCTGATCCAGGATTCGCAGCCAGCTGCCGTCGGCCTGCCGCCGCACCACCTGGGCGCGGGCGCCGGCACCGTCACGTGGCGGTGTGGAGGTCAATGCGATATCGCCGATGATCAGGGTGGGCAACGGGTCCTCCTGTTCGAACCGGGGACGCTGGTCGAGCACCTGCTGCCACAGTTGCCGGATCGCGGCACGTCCCACCGTGTGGCTGCCGGGCGGGTAGGCCAGCACGGCGTTCTCTTCGTAGAGCTGCGCCACACCTTCGGCGTCCCCGGCGTTGGAGAACTCGACGAACAGCCGGGTCAGGTCTTCGGGGTGCTGTGCTTTCGATCGCATGGTGGTGTCCTCTCCTGCGTTCTCGCTCTGACACCCACTACGTTCGTCCTGCCCGAGTCAGAAGTCCAACAGATAGTTCTTCTCGCAGCTACAATCAACGGTTATGGAGCTGAGGCAGCTCGAGTACTTCGTGGCCGTCGCCGAAGAAGCCAACTTCACGCGCGCCGCCGCGCGGGTGCACATCAGCCAGTCCGGTGTCAGCGCACAGATCAAGGCGCTGGAATCCGAACTCGGTCAACCGTTGTTCGACCGGTCCTCCCGCGTGGCCCGACTGACTGCGGCGGGGAAGGCGGCGCTGGGGCCGGCGCGAGCGGCCCTGGCGGCCACCGCGGCTGTGCGAGATGCGGTGGACGACGTGGCCGGTGTCCTACGCGGCACGCTGTGCATCGGAATGGTGACCGGATGCACCATCACGCCGCTGTTCGCAGCTGTCGAAGCCTACCGGCAGGTTCATCCCGGGGTGAAACTTGCGATGCGCGAGAATGATTCACAATCGATGCTGGCCGAAATCGAAACAGGCAGCCTCGACCTGGCGATCGTCGGCACGGCTGGTGCACCGCCGGCCACCGTGGAGTCGATGACCATCATCAGCGAACCGCTGGCCGCGTTGGTGCCGGCCGGGCACGCGTTGGCCGGCCGCAAGAGGGTGGACTACGCCACGTTGGTAGGGGAGCCGCTGGTGTCGATGCCGTCGGGCACCGGTGTGCGCGCTGCACTCGAAATCGGTTGTGAGCAGCTGGGTTTCGCCCCCCTGGTCGCCGTCGAGGCCAGTGCCGCCGACGCCATCGCCGATCTCTGTGCGCGCGGCGTCGGCATCGGGGTGCTGTCGGAATCCATGGCGCGGGAGTACACCGACCGGCTTTCTGTGGTGCGGCTTGGTGGCAACCCGGTGCCTGCTGTCCTGGCCGTGGTCTGGTCTCGCACACCGAGCCCAGCGGTGCGGGCATTCGTCCCGCGACTCGCTGCGGCATTCAAGAAGTAGCGCCAACCCGGGGTTACGGGTCATCGGGGGCGAGGAGTCGCTCCGGGTGGTGGTAGGTGTTGATGCGGGATTGCCCGCAGTCGAGTGCCGGTGGTGGGATCCATTCGGTGATTCCGTCGCCGCGTTTGCCGGTGGTCCACGAAGTGTTCTCGATGAGCCGGTTGTGCGGGCCGCAGGCGAGGGTGAGGTCGTCGATGTCGGTGTTGCCGCCGCGCTTCCAGTCCAGGGTGGCGTGATGGACCTGGCATTGATAGCCCGACGCGGTGCAGCCGGGCGCGGTACAGCCTCGATCCTTGGCCAACAACACGATTCGCTGCCCTGGTGAGGCCAACCGCTTACTGCGACCGAGGTGGAGCGGGATGCCGTTGCCGTCGAAGATGCACAGGTAATGGAATGCGTGGCTGGCCATCCGGATCAGGTCGCTCATCGGGATGAGGGTGCCGCCGGCGGTGACCGCGTGCCCGGCGCCCTTCTCGAGTTCGGCCAGGGTGGTGGTGACGATGACGGTGGTGGGTAGGCCGTTGTGGTGTCCGAGTTCACCGCAGGCCAGTAGGGCACGGAACGCAGCGACGAGGGCATCGTGGTCGCGTTGGGCTTGGGTGCGAGTGTCGGTGCGCGCCTGCTCGTCCGACGGGGCGCCGTCCACCGTGGGCTGCTCGTCGTCAGGGTTGCACATTCCTGGGGCGCCGAGTTTGGCTTTGACCGCCTCGATCAGTGAAGCAAGCTCGGGGGTGGCGGTGATGTGGACATCGACGGTGCCGTCGGCGTTCTGGCGTCCGATCCTGACGCTGCGAGATTTGGCACGGTCCTTCTCGGTGAACTCGCCGTCCTGGTTGAGCAGGTAGAGCTTTTTGTCCACGGCCCGGCTGAACTCGTTGGAAGCCACTTCGACCGCGAGGCGGGCGAATTCCCGCTCACACGCCGCACGCTTGCGGTAGTCGACGAACGAGGGCACTTTGGTGAAGAACCAGCGGACTTTCTCGATGTGCTCTGTGCTGATCAGGCCGTGGATCTGGCCGCGGGCCATGTTCGGCAGCACAGGCTCGAGCGGCTCACCGGTCATCGTTGTGCGCGGGCCCACGGCATCGGCATCGTCGAGGCGGCGACGGGCTTCGGTGGTGCTGATCCGCAACCGTTGGGACAACACCGCGTGATAGGTCGTCGCGCCCAACTCCGTCGGCGTGCACTCGGTACGCAGCCGCTGGTAGATCTTGTGGTCCAGGACGGGTTGGGCGCGGTGGACGGCTTCGCGGCGTTGCTGCAACTCCAACAACTCCAGCGGACCGAACCCGTCGATCGACAGCCGGTTCATCTGTGCAGTCAAGGTTTCCAATTGCGCCAGGGCAGCCAGCATCGCCTCCTTGTCGGCCACCGCTGAACTACCCATGACTCGAACGCTAGTTCGAACCACCGACAGAAAATGCCAGATGGTGACACCTGTTACTCAAGTGGCAGAAGAGCTTTTGATGGTGCGTTCAGATCCCCGGTGTGGTGATCTGGTGCATGGCCGCGCTCAGCTCCGCCGCTCGCGGGTCGGTGAACACCGCCTCCAACAGCATCGGCTTTCCTGACGAATCCGTCAGCGGGACACGCCAATTCGGATACTCATCGATGGTGCCGGGCTGATTCTGCGCGCGGCGGTCGCCGACTGCATCGGTGAGCGCCACCGCGAGCAGCCGCGACGGTGTACGCCCCAGGTAGCGGTACAGCGCCAGGATGATCTGCTCGTCGGTCAGATCCGCGACATCGGTACCGATGCCCCCGGGCAACAGACCGACCCGCTGCAGCTCGGCAATCCAGGCCGCATTCACCTGCTTGTCCGCGGCGACTTCCTCGGCGACCGGCCGGGTCAGTAACCCGAGTGAATCCCGAAGTCGCACATGATCACCGGCGAGGTAGCCGGCGGTCGGCGGTAGATCGTGGGTGGTCACCGACGACAAGCAGTACTCCCGCCACTGCTCGGCGGGCAGCGGGCCACCGGAGCCGTCACGGTCGAGCTCGAACCACAGGATCGAGGTGCCCAGCAGCCCGCGGTCGCGCAGATAGTCACGCACCCACGGCTCGACGGTTCCCAGGTCCTCACCCACCACCACCGCGTCGGCGCGGTGCGCCTCCAGCGCCACGATGCCGATCATCGCCTCGTGGTCATAACGCACATACGTGCCCTCAGTGGGCAAGGCGCCCTGCGGGATCCACCACAACCGGAACAGGCCGATGATGTGGTCGATGCGCACACCCCCGGCATGCCGCAGCACGCTTTGGATCAATGCCCGGAACGGCAGGTACTCGTCTTGCTCGAGCTGATCGGGACGCCACGGCGGCTGGGACCAGTCCTGGCCGAGCTGGTTGTACTCATCCGGCGGGGCACCCGCGGTGACGCCCAAAGCCAGGATGTCCTGCAGCGCCCAGGCGTCGGCCCCGTTGGGGTGCACTCCGACCGCGAGGTCGGCCATCACACCCAGCGTCATCCCGGCACGCACCGCGGACGACTGTGCCGACGCCAATTGGTCGTCGAGCTGCCACTGCAGCCAGCGATGGAAATCCACCGCGGAGGCGTGCTTGGCGGCGAACGCGGCGACCTCGGGGGAGTCGGGGTGACGCAGTTCTTGCGGCCACTCGTGCCAATCGGCGCCGTGCCGGTCGGCCAGCGCGCACCACGTTGCGAAGTCGTCGAGGGCCTTGCCCTCCCGGTCGCGGTAAGCCTGATAGGCGAGCGCGCGGCCCGCCGAGGGGCGGACCGCGTGAATCATCTTGAGCGCCTTACGTTTTGCGGACCACGATGCGTCACGGTCGACGCCGTCGAGCTTACGGGCCCGCGCCTGCACGCCCTCACGCAACCGGCGCACCCGGCTGCGCTTGGGGAGCTCGGCGTACTCGGGGATGGCCTCCACCCGCAGGTACAGCGGGTTGACGTAGCGCCGTGATGTCGGCAGGTACGGCGACGGTTCCATCGGCGCAGTCGGCGCCGCCGCGTGCAGTGGGTTGATCAACACATAACCGGCTCCGTGCTCGGCGCCGGACCACACCGCCAGATCAGCAAGGTCGGTCAGATCGCCGACCCCCCACGAGCGCTTGGACCGCACGCTGTAGAGCTGGGTCGCCATACCCCAGAGTCGGCGGCTGCCCATCCGCTCCGGCAGCCCCTGCCACGGCGGAGTGATGATCAGCGTGGCGGTGGTCTCGAGGCCACCGGACCGCAGATGGACGCGGTGATAGCCGAGCGGTAGATCGGCCGGAACGGCGAACGACGCCTCACCGACCAGCCGGCCGTCGAGGTCGAACGGGGGCGTGAAGTTGTCGACCTGACGAATGTCGGTGCGCGCCACGCCGTCTTCGAGGCGCACCCATACCTGGGCGTCCTCGCCGTGGGTCACGTGCGCCCAGAACGTCGCACCGGTTCCGGCCCTGGCGACGATCGTGGGCGGTAACGCCCTGGCCCAGTACGCGCGGTCCTGCTCCCGCAGTGCGGCGGCACGCTGCTCCGGGGTTCCCGCCTCGATTCCGAGGGCGCCGAGGACCGCCACCAACGTGTGCTCGGCGACGTCGACGGTTCTGCCGGTCCAGTCGGTGTAGGAGGTGGCGACACCGAAACGGTTCGCGAGGTCGCTGAGTCCAGCATCCACGTCAGGCACGTTCTCCATCTTCGCTTGAGTCGGGCTCATCGATAAATCGGCAGTCGGGCGGGCCCACCCCAGGCTCGAAATCCGGTTGCAGCACAATGGTTCCACGTGGCTACCGCACCCGCTGATCGACGTGCCCGTGTCGCGGTGTCGGTGTTGTTCCTCACGAACGGCGCGATATTCGCCAACCTGTTGCCGCGCTACCCCGAGATCAAAGCCACCCTCCAGACGTCGAACACCCTGTTCGGGTTGTCCGTGGCGGCCTTTCCGGCAGGCGCCCTGATATCGGGGCTGGCCGCCGGCGGCCTGATCCGGCGGTTCACCTCCGCCCGGGTCGCCGTGCTGAGCAGCCTCGTGATCGCGGTGTTCACCCTGGTGGCGGGGACCGCGCCGGTGGCGTGGGCATTCGCGCTGGCGATGTTCGTTGCCGGCGCCGGTGACTCGCTGACCGATGTCGCGCAGAACGCCCACGCCTTGCGATTGCAACGAAGCTACGGCCGCTCGATCATCAACTCGCTGCATGCCCTCTGGTCGGTCGGTGCGGTGCTCGGTGGAGCGATGGGCTCGGCGGCGATCGCGCTGGGAGTGGGAATCACCACCCAGCTGGCGGTCTCCGGGCTGGCGTTCGGCCTGCTGTGCCTGTTCAGCTACCGCTACCTGTTGCCGGGGCCCGACCATGACGAGTCACCCGGGGCCGCCAAGCGGGCCGCCGACGCCGGCGGTCAACGCAGACTGGTCATCTACGGCGTGCTGATGGTGCTGGCGGTGCTGGCCATCGCCGGGGCGGCCGTCGAGGACGCCGGCCAGTCGTGGGCCACGCTCTACCTCCACGAGAACCTCGGTGCCCCGGCAGCCTTGGCGGGGTTCGGGTTCATCGCGCTGGTCGGGGCCCAGTTCGTCGGACGGATGCTCGGTGACCGGCTGGTGGACAAATTCGGTGAACGCAACGTCGCCCGCGCCGGCGGTCTGTTGACTGCCGCCGGGATGGGGCTGGCGCTGGCCTTCCCCAGCTTGCCGGGAACCATCGTCGGGTTCGCCGCCGCCGGCTTCGGCGTGGCCACCGTGGTTCCCGCGGCCTTCCATGCCGCCGACAATGTGCGCGGTCTGCCGCCGAGTGCCGGGCTGACGGTGGTGACCTGGCTGATGCGCGTCGGTTTCCTGGGAGCGCCGCCGCTGGTCGGGGCGGTGGCCGATGCAACGAGTCTGAGGTTGGGGCTGGTGATCGTCCCGGTGGCCGGCGTGGTGATCATGCTCGCCGCGTCGGTGCTGGCGCCCCGAAAGCTGCCGCAGGTCAGTGCGTCGAGCCCAGAACCTCGATAGTGAGGACCCCGGCGATGATGAACCCGATCCCGAGCCCCATCACCCAGGTGAGCGGCTCGGCGAAAAGGTACTTGGCGATGAGCGCGACGAGTGCCACCCCACAGGCCGACCAGACGCCGTAGGCGATGCCCACGGGCATACCCAGGGACAGTGACCACGACAGCAGGATGAACGACGCCACGTAGCCGACCACCACCGGTACCAGCCATATTTTTCGGCGGAACCCGTTGGAGGCCCGCAGGGCCAGGGTGGCGGCGACTTCCACCACGATGGCGCAGACCAGCGGAAGCCACATCATCTCGCGGCCGTCCCGGGCGTGCCGGCCGCGGATCCGGCGCGGTTCGACCCGAATTCGACCAGTAGGACCCCGATGATGATGAGTCCGATGCCGATGACCACCGGCAGCGTGAAGGGATCGCCGAACAGCACAGCGGCCAGGCACGCGGTCAGCGCCGTTCCGGCCGCCCCCCAGATGCCGTACGTGACGCCGATCGCCACCCCGGCGCGCAGCACGAATGTCAGGAACACGAACGACGCCAAATAGCCGGGGATGACGACACCGAGCCAGGCCGGATGGTCCTGAAATGCCCGTAACGCCAGCGTTGCGGCAACCTCGGTGAAGATCGCCCCGACGAGCAGGGCCCATTTACGCACGGACTCCGAGGTTATCGGAGCGCCGAGTGGGCCGGCGTGAGCGGCCGGTGCATCGGAACGGCGCAGTAGCGTGGATTGAACTGCCCGGAAACGAAGGAGACCACCACAATGACAGCGGCCCGACCCGTCCCGCCCGTCGTCGATACCGATGCCGGTCCGGTTCGCGGTGTCGACGACGGCCGGGTCAAGGTTTGGAAAGGCGTCCGGTATGCGGCGGCACCGCGCGGTGAGCTGCGCTGGCGCGCCCCGCAACCGCCGGAGCCGTGGACCGAGGTGGCTGACGCCACGCACTTCGGGGCCATCTGCCCGCAGCCGGAGAGTCCCATCCCGCTGGGCACCGGCACCCGGGCTGACGAGGACTGCCTGTTCCTCAACATCTGGGCGCCGTCCCAGACAGACAGCGGCACGGGCGCCAAACCGGTGATGGTCTGGGTACACGGCGGTGCCTATATCTTCGGGGCTGCCAGCCAGCCGCTGTACGACGGCCGCACTCTGGCCTCCCGCGGGGACGTCGTGGTGGTCACCCTCAACTACCGGATGGGCGCGTTCGGCTTCCTCGACCTCACCGGGTTCGACGGGTCCGAGCAGTTCGACTCCAACCTCGGACTGCGTGATGTGTTGCGCGCACTCGTCTGGGTGCGCGACAACATCGCCGCATTCGGCGGCGACCCGGCCAATGTCACCCTGTTCGGCGAATCCGCGGGCGCCGGGATCATCACCACTCTGCTCACCGCGCCCGCAGCCGCCGGGCTGTTCACCCGCGCCATCGCGCAGAGTTCGCCCGCCACCTCGGTCTACGACAGCGCCCGCGCCCACACGGTGGCCCGGCTCATCCTGGAGCGGGTGGGGGTGACGTCGGCGCAGGCCCGTTCGGTCCCGGTCGAGGCGCTGGTGGAGGCCTCGGCCCACGTGTTCGACCACGTGCCGAACACGACACCCGGCACGCTGGCTTTCGCGCCCACCATGGACGGTGACCTGGTGCCCGACTACCCGGTCAAACTGGCGCGGGCCGGCCGGTCCCTGCCGGTGCCACTGCTGATCGGCACCAACAAAGACGAGGCGGCACTGTTCCGCTGGATGCGCTCGCCGTTGATGCCCATTGCGCCCAAGACCATCCGCGCGATGTTCGACGAGATCGCCTCCGAGCAGCCTGGGCTGCAGTTGCCCTCGGAAGCGCAGATCGGGTCGGCCTACTCCGGTATCCGTACCCGGGCGCGGGGGTTGCACGTGGCCCGCGACGTGGGTTTCCGGATGCCTACCGTGTGGTTCGCCGAGGGACACAGCGCGGCGCACGGTACGGCCGCCCCGGTACATCTGTACCGCTTCGACTGGACCACTCCGATGCTGCGACTGTTGCGGCTGGGCGCCGCGCACGCCACCGAATTGCCTTACGTGTGGGGCAATCTGGTGATGGGACCCAAGGACATCACATTCAAACTGGGCGGCCTCAAACCCGGCACGGCGGTGTCGGACCGGATGCTGTCACGGTGGGCGGCATTCGCCCACGGCAGACCGCCCGGCGATGAGCCCGCCTGGCCCCCGTACACCACCACCGATCGGGCCACGCTGGTGATCGACCGCTACGACGAGGTGGTCAACGACCTCGACCGGGGCATCCGCACCGCCTGGGGCGATGAGATCCTCAGCTTCCGCTGACGGGACCTGACACACGTCGAACCCGCCCGGCGTGGCGTTACACTCGGCGGCATGGACAGCATCGTCGCTCCGGTTGGGGGCGTGCTGGCGGTGTTACCACCGCAGATGCGTGACCCGGTGCTGTTCGCCATCCCGTTCTTTCTGCTGCTGCTGACCATCGAATGGACCGCGGCGCGCAAGCTCGAACACCTCGAGGACAACCGGCCGGCCGCCGGCGCCTACGTCACCCGAGACGCCTGGGCGAGCCTGTCGATGGGGCTGGTGTCCGTGGCCACCACCGCGGGCTGGAAGTTCTTGGCACTGCTCGGATACGCCGCGATCTACGCCTACCTCGCGCCCTGGCATCTGCCGCCGACTGCCTGGTACACGTGGGTGATCGCGATCGTCGGGGTCGACCTGCTGTTCTACACCTATCACCGGATCGCACACCGGGTGCGCCTCATCTGGGCGACCCACCAGGCGCACCATTCCAGCCAGTACTTCAACTTCGCCACCGCGCTGCGGCAGAAGTGGAACAACAGCGGCGAGATCCTGATGTGGATCCCGTTGCCGCTGCTCGGTGTTCCGCCCTGGATGGTGTTCGTGGCCTTCTCGATCAACCTGGTGTACCAGTTCTGGGTCCATACCGAATACATCGACAAGCTGTGGGCGCCCATCGAATTCGTGTTCAACACGCCGTCGCACCACCGGGTGCACCACGGCATGGATGCCGAGTACCTGGACAAGAACTACGGCGGCATGTTGATCATCTGGGACAGGCTGTTCGGTACCTACTGCGACGAGCTGTTCCGGCCCCACTACGGGCTGACCAAACAGGTCGACACCTTCAACATCTGGACCCTGCAGACACACGAGTACGCCGCGATCGGCCGCGATGTCCGCGCCGCCCGCCGGTTCCGGGACCGGCTGGGTTACATCTTCGGGCCGCCGGGCTGGCGGCCGCGGGAAGCGGCCCGCCCGGCTCAGGAAGCCGCGCGTCCCACCGCCGTCGCCAGCGCCGACTGACGATACTGGGGCCATGGACGTCAAAGAGGTGCTGCTGCCCGGGGTGGGCCTGCGCTACGAATTCGACAACGCCGACGGCGACCGGGTGGGAGTGATCGCCAAGCGCGGCGGGGATTTCGAGGTGGTGCTGTACGCCGCCGGCGATCCCGACGTCGCCCAGCCGGTTTTCCGGCTCACCGCCGACGAGGCCGAGGCCCTCGCCCAGATCCTCGGGGCGCCGCGCATCGCCGAACGGTTCGCCGACCTCACCCGCGAGGTGCCGGGACTGGACGCCGGTCAGGTGCCGGTGCGGCCCGGCAGTCCGTTCGTCGACCGCCCACTGGGCGACACCCGGGCCCGCACCCGCACCGGCACCTCGATCGTGGCGATCGTGCGCGACGACGAGGTGTTGCCGTCGCCCGGCCCGGCCGAGCCATTACGCGCCGGTGACGTCCTGGTGGTCATCGGCACCCAGGACGGGCTCAGGCGGGTGGCCGCCATCATCGACGAGGGCTGACGCCGTGGATGTTTCGGTGGCGCTGTTGCTCGAGCTCGGCGTCATCCTGACAGTGCTCTCGGTCCTGGGCACGGTGGCCCGCCGGTTCGGGCTGTCCCCGATTCCGCTGTACCTCCTGGTGGGTCTCGCTCTCGGCGACGGTGGCGTGTTCCCGATCCCCGCCGCCACCGGATTCATCGAGACCGGCGCCGCCATCGGTGTGGTGCTGCTGCTGTTGACCCTGGGCCTCGAATTCTCCATCAGCGAGTTCGCCAGCAGCCTGCGCCGCCACCTGCCGTCGGCCTGGGTCGATCTGGTGCTCAATGCGACCCCGGGGGCGGTGGCCGGCTGGCTGCTGGGCCTCAATGGCGTGGGCATCCTGGCGCTTGCCGGCGTCACCTTCATCTCCTCGTCCGGAGTGATCTCCCGGTTGCTCAACGACCTGCGCCGGCTCGGGAACCGGGAGACGCCGGCGATCCTGTCGGTGCTCGTGCTCGAAGACTTCGCGATGGCCGCCTACCTGCCGCTGCTCGCGGTGCTGGCCGCGGGCGGCTCGTGGGTTCAAGCACTGCTCGGGATGGCCATCGCGATGGCGGCGCTGGGCGGGGCGTTCACGGCGTCCTACCGGTGGGGCCATCACGTCGGTCGGCTGATCGAACATCCGGACCCCGAGCAGCTGCTGCTGCGCATTCTCGGGCTGACCCTGGTGGTTGCGGCGCTGGCCGAGTGGGTGCACGCGTCGGCGGCGGTGGGGGCATTCGTCGTCGGACTGACCCTCACCGGGTCCACCGCCGAGCGGGCCCGGGCCATCCTCATCCCGCTGCGTGACCTGTTCGCCGCGGTGTTCTTCGTGTCCATCGGACTCTCGGTGGAGCCGTCGACGCTGCTACCGATGCTGCCGGTGGCGGTGTTGCTGGCAGTCGTCACCGCGCTGACCAAGATCGCCACCGGAATCTATGCCGCCCGACGCGACGGCGTGGGCAGGCAGGGGCAGCTGCGGGCGGGGACCGCGTTGATCGCCCGGGGCGAATTCTCGCTGGTGATCATCGGGCTGGTCAGCGAGCTGGTGCCCGGGGTCCAGGGCGTCGCCACCTCGTATGTGTTCGTCCTGGCGATATTCGGTCCGGTACTGGCGCGGTTCACCGGAGCCCGCCCGGCCCGGGGCGGTGGACGCGCCGCGTTGCTGCGGCGACGACGGCGCTGAAGCACCGGCCACGGCACCGCCACACCCCGTACGCTGCGCTGTTGTGGACACAGTTTTCGACCGTCACGTCGCCCCCACGCTGATCGACCGATCACTGGCGGGAGCCGGGCTCGGGTCCATGTGGCTGGACATCGCACGCCGCGAGTACCCGCGGTTGACGGCCCCGTTGCGCTGCGACCTGTTGGTGGTCGGCGCGGGATACACCGGGCTGTGGACGGCGCTGCACGCCGCGCAGCGCAACCCCGGCGCCCGGATCTGTGTGATCGAAGCGCAGCGGGTCGGATGGGCGGCGTCTGGCCGCAACGGCGGATTCGTCGAAGCCAGCCTGACCCACGGTGCGGAGAACGGGAAGAACCGGTGGCCCGACGAGCTCGCCGAACTCGATGCCCTCGGGTTGGAGAATCTCGACGGCATGCAGGCCGACATCAACACTCTGGGCCTCGATGTCGACTGGGAGCGCACCGGAATGCTGGCGGTGGCCACCGAACCCCACCAGGTGCAGTGGCTCCAGGACGCGGCCGCCGAGGGGGAGGGCAGCTTCCTCGATCGGGAGGCGATACGTGCACAGGTCAAATCGCCGACGTATCTGGGCGCCCTCTTCGCGCCTGACAGCTGCGCCATCGTGCATCCGGCGAAGCTGGCGCTCGAACTGGCCCGCTCCTGCACCGAGGCCGGCGTCACCCTCTTCGAGCACACCCCCGCACGGGCGTTGACCTCCGGTCCGTCCGGTGCGTCGGTCACCACCCCCGGTGGGGTTGTCAGCGCGGACCGGGTGGTGTTGGCCACCAACGTCTTTCCGAGCCTGGTCAAACGCAACCGGCTCTACACCGTGCCGGTGTACGACTATGTGTTGGCGACCGAGCCGTTGACCGCCGACCAGTTGGACCGCATCGGATGGCGGGGCCGGCAGGGGATCAGTGACGCGGCCAACCAGTTCCACTACTACCGGCTGTCGGCCGACAACCGCATCGTCTGGGGCGGCTATGACGCGGTGTACCACTTCGGGCGGCGCATCGACCCCGCCTATGAACAGCGAGAAGCGACCTACCGACGGCTGGCGGCGCACTTCTTCCTCACCTTCCCCGCACTCGAGGATGTGCGCTTCAGTCACCGCTGGGCCGGCGCGATCGACACCAACACCCGATTCTGCGCGCATTGGGGCACCGCCCACCGCGGCCGTGTGGCCTACGTCAACGGGTTCACCGGTCTCGGCGTGGGGGCCACCCGTTTCGCCGCCGATGTATGCCTGGATCTGCTGGACGGGACGCCGACCCGGCGCACCCGATTGGAGATGGTGCGCACGAAACCGTTGCCGTTCCCGCCGGAGCCGTTGGCCAGCGTCGGGATCCAGGCCGCCCGCTGGTCGCTGAATCGTGCCGACCACAGTGCCGGCCGGCGCAATCTTCTGCTGAAGTCCTTGGACACGTTTGGGCTGGGTTTCGACTCCTGAGCCTGTCCGCTGTGACCGCGGTGTGATCCCCGGTAGCGCCCCGGTTGCGAGGGAACCGGGGCGCTTTCACGTCTGTGGTCTGCATCGATGTGATTGCAGGATGGACGACACGCCGAATGGGTACTTGACTTTGTAGAGATTCGGTAACGGTTGGTGATGGTGCTGCCGATACCCAGGTGAGTTCGTCGGAAGTTCCCGGCGAGCCCGCCCCGCCCGGCCCGAACTGATCGGAGCATCCGATGCGTCGCACCCCGTCACGGTCGCTCGTCCCCAGCGTGCTGGCTGTCGTCTGCGCAGCGCTGGTCGCCGTCTTCGTGGCGCCGACCGCCACCGCGATGCCGGGCCCGCTGGTGTACCCCGGGATGGAGATCCTGCAAGGTTCCAACCGCTGCACCTTGGGCTATGTCGACCCGGACACGCGGGTCGCGTTCTCGGCCGGGCACTGCCAGGCCAACGCCCCGGTGACCGACTCGCACGGACTGGTGATCGGCAATGTGGCGATGTCCGAGGACAACACCCCCAACGGCGCGGTGGTCACCACCGATCAGGTGATCACCGACTACCAGGCGATCGTCTTGGCCGACAATGTGGTGGTCAACAACGTGCTGCCCAGCGGCAAATCGCTGGAGTCGGTGCCCGGCCGGGTCGCCGCCTTGGGTGAACCCGTCTGCCACTTCGGGATCGTCACCGGTGAGAGCTGCGGGACCATCGAGCGGGTGAACAACGGCTGGTTCACCATGACGAACGGCGTCGTCAGCCAGAAGGGCGACTCCGGCGGGCCGGTGTACGTCCTCGACGGCGACCACGCTGTGGTCATCGGTCTGTTCAACAGCACCTGGGGCACCCTCCCGGCTGCGGTGTCCTGGCAGTCCACCAGGGATATCGTGCGCGCCGGCATCGGCGACCGGGTGATGGCCGCGTCTGCCCAGACGCCCACCCCCTAGAGGTGTTTGCCACCCCGGCTACCCGGTGAGTGCGAATACCGGAATCGACGGGGCCGCGTCCCGGAGCTGCTGCGGGCTCGACTCCGGCGTCAGGCCGCCGACGTGCGTCTTGACCTCCCAGAACCAGCGGTCCAGATACTGCTTGAGCAGCGGCGGCTTGTCGTCGTCGGCGATTTCGGACAGGGCCGCCGTCCGCGAGCGCCACCGCGGGCCGAGGGTCACGGCGCCGGCTGCGCGGGCGTTACGTGCCCACTGGGTGTTGCCGCGAGGTGACACCAGGTAGTCGACGCCGTCGACGGTCATCAGGTTGATCACCACCTTGCGCTCCACTCCGGTGGTGCGGCCCCGCACTCGCAGAACCTGAGCGCCGGCCAGGCTGATACCCGCCTCGGCGAGCCAGCGGATCAGGGTGTTCGTCGCACGGGCGATCGCATTCGGTTCGTCGTACCGGTTGGGTGACGAGGTGTTGTGCATGGGGAACCTCCTCGGGTTCGTATCGGTAAGTAAGAGCAGTGCTCTCTATTTCAGGGTCGCACGTCGGCTCGGGTTAATCAAGAGCATTGCTCTCTATTTGTGGCACACTGACGGTGTGGGTAAGCGTCAGGAGACTCGCGACCGCATCGAGGCGCAGATCATCGAGCTCGGGCGTCGCCACCTCGTCACCCAAGGGGCAGCCGGACTGTCACTGCGCGCCATCGCCCGCGATCTCGGCATGGTGTCTTCGGCGGTGTATCGCTATGTCGCCAACCGCGACGAGCTGCTCACGCTGCTGTTGGTCGACGCCTACACCGACCTCGGCAACGCCGTCAGCCGGGCCCAATGTGAGGCCGGTGGCCCGTGGCGCGAGCAGGTGCGCGCCATCGCCCACGCGGCGCGCGACTGGGCCATTGCGGCGCCGAGCAGCTGGGCGCTGTTGTACGGCAGTCCGGTACCCGGTTATCAGGCGCCCGCCGAACGGACCGTCGGCCCCGGCACCCGCATGGTCGCGGCGCTGTTCTCCGCTGTGGATGCGGGCCTGGCAGCGGGAGAGCTGAAAACTGGGGGAGTCGAGGTGCCACAACCACTTTCGAGCGATTTCGCGTCGCTACGAGATGAGTTCTCTTTCACCGGCGATGACGCCCTGATGGTTCGGTCAGTGACATTGTGGGCGGGGCTGGTCGGAGCCATCAGTCTCGAGGCGTTCGGGCAGTACGGCCACGACACGGTCACCGACCCGCGGATCCTGTTCGACCTGCAGGTCGGTCTGCTACTGGACCTGATGACCGGCTGAAGCGATACCGCTCAGCATCTCGGCGAGAGCCTGCGGGCGGGCGGGACAGCAACGGTGAATGGCCGCCGGGGGGTTCGAGGACATCCGCGCCGAGCCGATCACGGCGGCGCAACCGAAGAACTAGAACGTGTTTCAATTCGGGACGGTGCTGGGCTATCCTGCCCAGTGATGAGTGCACCTGTCCAGACTGCTGTCCAGATAGCCTGGGTGACCACCGACCTCGCGGCCACCGAGACGGCCCTGAAGAACTTGCTGGGCGTGCGGAAATGGGTGCGGATCCCCGAGGTGCACTTCGGTCCAGATACCAACACCTACCGCGGCCGGCCGGCTGATTTCGTGGCCAGCATCTCGCTGAGCTATCTGCAGGACATGCAACTCGAACTCATCGAACCGGTGCGCGGCACCGCCAACATCTACACCGACTTCCTGCGCGAACGCGGTGCCGGGTTGCACCACATCTGTGTTGAGGCCGCCGATGCCGACGCCTTCGATGCCGCTGTGGACAACGCCACCGCCCACGGTGCCGAGGTCGCGGCCGCCGGCGTCATGCCCGGCGGGATGCGGTTCGCCTACGTCTCCGACCACCAGCACGGGGTGCCGTACCTGGAGATCGCCCTCATACCCGACGAGATCAAGGCCTTCTTCGACCACATCAAGCAGGAGCAGTCATGAGCACCGAAATTCCCCCCACCGTCAATGCCGCTGACGTCACCTGGTCCGACGACACCGAGGTGCTGGTCATCGGCTTCGGCATCGCCGGCGGGTGCGCCGCGGTCAGCGCCGCCGAACGCGGTGCCCGGGTGTTGGTCCTGGAGAAGGCCGCGGCCGCCGGCGGTACGACGTCGATGGCCGGCGGTCATTTCTATCTCGGCGGCGGCACGGCCGTTCAGCAGGCCACCGGCCACGACGACTCACCCGACGAGATGTACACCTACCTGGTGTCGCAGTCGCGCGATCCCGAGCACGACAAGATCCGCGCCTACTGCGACGGCAGCGTGGAACACTTCAATTGGCTTGAGGCACTGGGCTTTCAATTCGAACGCAGTTACTACCCCGGCAAGGTCGTCGTACCGCCGGGCACCCAGGGGCTGTCCTACACCGGCAACGAGAAGGTCTGGCCGTTCTGCGAACAGGCCAAGCCTGCGCCGCGGGGGCATTCGGTCCCGGTCCCGGGCGAACTGGGCGGTGCGGCCATGGTGATCGACCTGCTGCTCAAACGGGCCCTCGACCTGGGCGTGCAGATCCGCTACGAGACCGGGGCGACCGCGCTGGTCCTCGACGACGACGGCGCGGTGGCGGGGGTGCGCTGGAAACACTTCGGCGAGACCGGAGAGATCAAGGCCCAGTCCGTCATCATCGCCGCGGGCGGCTTCGCGATGAACGCTGACATGGTGGCCGAGCACACGCCGGCACTGGGTCTGGAACGCAAGACCAAACACCACGGCACCGTGGCTCCCTACATCCTGGGCAACCCCAACGACGACGGCCTCGGTATCGGGCTGGGCGTCTCCGCCGGTGGGGTGGCCACCAACATGGATCAGCTGTTCATCACCGCGGCGGCCTACCCACCCGAGATCCTGCTCACCGGCGTGATCGTCAACAAAGACGGCCGACGGTTCGTCGCCGAGGACTCCTACCATTCGCGCACTTCCGCATTCGTGCTCGAACAGCCCGATCAGAGCGCGTACCTGATCGTCGACGAAGCGCACATGCAGATGCCCGAGATGCCGCTGATCAAGTTCATCGACGGGTGGGAGACGATCGAAGAGATGGAGGCCGCGCTGGACATTCCGGCGGGCAACCTCGCCGCGACACTGGCACGGTACAACGCCAACGCGGCCGAGGGCGGTGACCCCGACTTCCACAAACAACCGGAATATGTTGCCGCACAAGACAAGGGACCGTGGGCGGCGTTCGACCTGACGCTGGGCCGCGCCATGTACTCCGGCTTCACCATGGGTGGGCTCAAGGTGTCGATCGACGGACAGGTGCTACGCGCGGACGGCAGTGTGGTGCCCGGGCTGTACGCCGCGGGTGCCTGTGCATCCAACATCGCCCAGGACGGCAAGGGCTACGCCAGCGGCACCCAGCTGGGCGAGGGCTCGTTTTTCGGGAGGCGGGCGGGAGGACACGCAGCGCGGCGGGCCGGCGCCCACGCCGCGACCCCCAGCTAGGGAGCTGCGGCCCCGACCGCGCCCAGCCGCCACTCGCCGTCACCGAGCAGCGTCAACTCCTGCTCGTGATGGTCGATCACGGTGCCGCGATGCGCGACGCTGACCAGGATCGTCTCCGGCAGTTCGTTGCGCACCATCTGGTACAGCATGGTCTCCAGGCCGACGTCGAGCGCGGAGGTGGCCTCGTCGAGGAACGCCGCCTTGGGCTTGGTCAACAGGATCCGGGCGAACGCAATGCGCTGTTGCTCGCCGGGAGAGAGCACCTTCACCCAGTCCTGCTCCTCGTCGAGCCGGCCGACCAGATGCGGCAGTGCCACCTTGTTCAGGATGGCGATCAGATCGTCGTCAGCGATGTCACCCGATTGGCGGGGATAGGACAGCACTGCCCGCAGGTCGCCGAGGGGGACATACGGCAGCTGTGACAGGAACATCGTCTCGTTGGCGCCGGCCGGGCAGCGCAGCGTGCCGGAAGTGTAGGGCCACAACTGCGCCAGACTGCGCAACAAGGTCGTCTTCCCGGTGCCCGACACGCCGGTGACGGCCAGCGTGTCGCCGGTGGCCAACCGGAGGTCGAGGGGATTGATCAACTGGGTGCCATCGGGTTTGCGCACCTCGACGTCGTCGAGTTCCACCGAGCCGTCCGAGCTGGGCGCCACCGTCAGTGTCGGCAGTTCGCGGCCTTCATCGTCGGCGACCACCAAGCCGTGCAGACGGATGATCGCCGCCCGGTAGCCGGCGAAGTCGTCGTAAGCGTTACGGAAGAACGACAGCCCGGTCAGGATCGAGCGGAAGGCGCCGGCAGTCTGACTGAGGGCGCCGAGGGTGATCTCCCCGCTGTAGAACCGTTGGAACTGGACCACGTACGGGATGAGCTCCTGGGCCTGCGTGATCGAGAGGTTCCAACCGAAGAAACCGGTCATCCGGTTGACGTACTTCTTGTAGTTGTCCACCACCGGTGCGAACCGGCGGCGCAATCCGGTGCGCTCGGCCAACTCGCCGCGGTAGAACGCCACCGACTCCGAGGCGTCCCGCAACCGCACCAGCGCATAGCGGAACGCGGCGTTGAACTTCTCGTTGTTGAACGACAGCGCGATGATGGGCCGGCCGATCCAGAACGCGACGATGGTTGCGAAGACGATGTAGACGACGCCGATCACGAACATCGCCTTGGGCAACTCGACACCGACGAACGGCAATGTCACCGGTCCGGAGAGATTCCACAGGATCGCGGTGAAGGAGATCATCGATGCAATCGAGGACACCGCACCGAACAGCAGCGTGGTCTCCGAGCCGTTGTTCGGCCTGTTGGGCTGGGAATTGACCCCGGCGGTGAAGATGTCGATGTCGGCCTGGATGCGCTGGTCCGGGTTGTCGATCGTGTCGTCGATGAAGCGCGACCGGTAGTAGGCCTTTCCGTCGAGCCAGTTGTCGGTGAGCTGCTCGGTGAGCCAGGCGCGCCACCGCAGCATGAATCGTTGCGCGAGATAGAGGTCCAGCATGACCAGCGCGACGTTGAGCACCGCGAGGACAGCGAAGACAGCCATCGACAACCAGAAGCCGTCTCCGCCCGACTGCCGTACAGCGTCATCGCCGCTGCCCAGCCCCGCCGCGATGACCTGGAAGCTGGTGGACATGTCGTTGCCCTGGAAGCTGAACAGGACCGAGAGCCGGACGCCGGTGATCACCGACAACAGCAGACCGCCCAGCCAGACCCAGACGATCACGCTGTCGCGGCCGACGAAATAGCCGCGGGTGACCCGCCAGAACTGCTTGCCCCAGGTGGTGAATCGGCCGATCAGAAGCAGGATGGCCAGGGTGGCGACGGCAGCGATGGCCCAGCCTTTGGCGATCCAGATCAGCGAGATGCCGAGCTCGTTGCCCCAGTCAAGGGTCGGTGTGAACATTTCCACCCGGGGAAGGTACCCCGCGGATCGTCCCGCGGCGTGCTGGCGTCACCGGTTCGAGCGGTCGGAAACAGCGCCGAGGCGCCATTCGCCGCCTCCGAGTAGGTGCAGTTCCCGCCCGTGATGCCGATCCACGCTGGGTCGGTGGCTGACGCTGACCATGATCAGATCCGGAAGGTCCTGGCGCACAGTCGAATACATGATGTATTCGAGCCCCTCGTCAAGCGCTGAGGTGGCCTCGTCCATGAACACCGCCCGCGGTTTGGTCAGAAGTACCCGGGCAAAGGCCACCCGTTGCTGTTCGCCGGGGGAGAGCACCTTCACCCAGTCGCGGTCCTCGCCGAGTTGGTTGACGAGATGCGGCAGTTGCACCTTCACCAGCGCACGCTGGAGGTCCTCGTCGGGAATGTCGCCGGGTGGGGACGGATAGGACACCACCGCACGCAGGTCACCCAGCGGCACGTAGGGCACCTGCGACAGGAACATCGTCCCGTTCGTGCCGCCCGGGCGGTGCAGCGTGCCGGTGGTGAACGGCCACAGCTGGCCCAGGCTGCGTAACAGCGTGGTCTTGCCGGTGCCGGACCGCCCGGTGACCACCAGGCTCTCGCCGCGCTCCAACCGGAGATCCAACGGACGGATCAGCAGCTCGCCGGCCGGCGTGCGCACCTCGACGTCATCGAGCACCACGGCACCATCGGCGCTGTCGGCCGTCGTCAGCTCCGGCAGGTGCCGGGCCCGGTCGTTGGATCTCACCAGGCCGTCGAGACGGATGATGGCGGCCTGGAAGCTGGCGAACTGGTCATAGGCGTTCCGGAAGAACGACAGGCCGTCGAGGATGGCACCGGTGGCCGTACCGGACTGCGTCACGTCACCGAAGCTGATCTCACCGTCGAACATCCGCGGGGCCTGGACCACCAGGGACAGCGGCACCGCAGCCTGACTGGCCGTCAGGTTGAAGCCGGTGAAGCCGATGGTGCGCCGCACGTAGTGCCGGTAGTTGTCGATGACGGCGGCGAACCGGCCTTCGAGCTGGGTCCGTTCAGCGCGCTCACCGCGGTAGAACCCGACCGCCTCGGCCATGTCACGCAGCCGTACCAGCGCATAGCGGAAGGCGGCGTTGCGCGCCTCGTTGACAAAGCTCAGCCGGATCAGCGGTCGGCCGATCCAGAATGCGATGGCGGTGGCCAGCAGCACGTACACCACCGAGATCCAGAACAGGGCTTTCGGGACCACCACGCCGCCGAGTTCCAGGGGTCCCGCCAGCCCCCACAGGATGGGGCCGAACGAGGCGACCGACAACACCGAACTGATCGCGCCGAACAACAGAACCGAACCGGTGCCGTACTGCGGAACGTTGGGTGTGGTGCCCACTCCGGTGGTGAAGATGTCGATGTCCTGCTGGATACGCTGGTCCGGGTTGTCGATCGTTTCGTCGATGAACCTGCCGCGGTAGTACGAGCGGTGGTCCAGCCAATCCCCGGTGAGCTGTCTTGTCAGCCACACCCGCCACCGGATGATGAATCGCTGCATCAAATAGATGTCGAGCATCGTGCGCGCGACGTGCACGGTGGCCAGCAACCCGAACAGTTTCATCGCCGTCCAGAACCCCGAGATCCCAGACTGTTTGACCGCCTCATCACCCGACCCGACGCCGCTGAACGCCACCTGCAGCGCGGTGCTCTGATCGTTGTAGAAGTAGCTCAGCAGAACGTCGAGTCGCACCGACGCCACCACCGACAGCAGCAGGACCGCTGCCAGGGCCCACACCGGCAGGCTCTGCCGTCCCCGGAAATAGTCGCCGGTGACCCGCCAGAACTGCTGCCCCCACCGGGTGAAACGCAGCAAGGCCGCCACTGCCAGCAGCGAGACCGCGGCCGTCACCGCGAACACCCAGGTGACCCACCACAAGGATGCGCCGATCTGGTCGCTCCAGTCGATCGACTGCTCGAACATGCAACTCCTGGTGCAAGGGGCGTCACCCGACGCCGCGGTCCGGACGACTAGGCGAACGTCGCGCGCAAGTGTTGCACCACGGCCTCGGCCGCATCCGCAGGGGAGACACCGCGCGCTGCCAGCCCGAGGTAGCCGTCGGGCCGGACGAAGGCCGAGACGTCTTTGGCGGCGTAGCCGCGGGCGAATTCACCGTCGACGTCACGGATCAGTGGCAGCACGGTGTCGGCGACGTCGGCATCGGAAGCTGCGACCAGATACACCCCGGCGCGCCCATGTGCCGCAGCGGTGGCGGCCCGGGCCACGACTTCCAGCTCCGCCACCTCGGTGACTCCCGGGCCGGCGTACAGCAGGACCGTGTGGTCCCGGCGGTTGAGCAGGCTGAACAACCGCAACGGCGCGGTGACCGCGTCGCGGCGCAATCCGGTGGCATCGGGGGCACGCTCGCCTGCCCCCTCGGCCACGATGGGGCTGCCGGCATAGGAGATCAACAACTGGGCTTCGCGGCGGATCGCGTAGTCGGGGTCAGCGGCGTCGGCGCCGATTCCGGCCCGTGCGCTGCGGACGGTGCGCCCCACCACCTCCTCACCGACCGGACGGCGTTCGGCGTCGTAGCTGTCGAGTAGGCCGGCAGCGGCCTCGCCGCGGACCGCGAGCGCCAACTTCCACGCCAGGTTGTGAGCGTCCTGGATGCCGGTGTTCATGCCCTGCGCCCCGGTGGGCGGATGGATGTGGGCGGCGTCGCCTGCGATGAACACCCGGCCGGAGCCGTAGCTGTCCACGATGCGGTGGCTGATCCGGAACACCGAGGACCAACGCAGGTTGCGCGCGGTCACCGGTTCCGGGGAAAGCCGGTCGAGCACCGCCTGGATGTCGTCGAGCCGTGGGGCACGCGCACCTTCGAAACCGTGCGCGATGCCGTCCGCAGCAGCCGGGGCGGCCGCGAGCTCGGCAGGTACCAACATCGACATCCGGTAGCGGCCACGCCCGGGCAACGGGATGCAGACCAGCAGATCGTCGGTGATGCCGTCGCTCTGGTGCATCGCCCGCAGCGCGAACCCGCGCGGCAGTGACCAGTCCACCTCGACGTCGCCGAGCATGTACTGCTCATCGAACGCCGCGCCTTCGAAGGTGGCCCCCAGCGCCTTGCGGACCACGCTGTGGGCGCCGTCGGCCCCGACCAGATACCTCGCACGCAGCATCTGCTGACCGGAGTCGCTGGACACCGAGGCTGTCACCCCGTCGTCGTCCTGGCTGAACCCGGTCACCCGCACGCCCCGCTCCACGACGACGCCACGGTGGGCGAGCTCGGAGCGCAGTACGCGTTCGGTGGCGTATTGCGGAATGCAGATGAAGCCGAACGGCACCTCCGCCGGCAGTGACAGTTCGAGCTGCGCGACCTCGGCCCCGTTGACGTACACCACCTGTCCGCGCATCGGGATGGATTCATCGAGGATGGCGTTCAACACCCCCATGCCCTCGAACACCTCGAGCGTACGAGGTTGCACCCCAACGGCTTTCGCATACTGAGGAGGTTCGGCAAGGGCGTCGACGATGCGGCAGTCGACACCGCGGCGGTTGAGTTCGATCGCGGCGGTCAGGCCGATCGGGCCGGCCCCGGCAATCAGAACGTCGGTGTCAACAGGCAGCGTCACAGTCTGGATTATGCAGATCGGGGGACGCGCCGGGGCCCAACTGACGATCCTGGGTGGTGGCCGACACGGCCCAGCTCAGCTTCCCGCCCCGCTGAATTCTGCTCCGCGTACCGTTGTCGTGTGGCACGGACCTCCTCCAAAACGAAAACCAGCGACAACAAACCGGGCAAGCTCAGCGGCCGGTTCTGGAAACTGCTGGGAGCCAGCGCGGACAAGAACCACGAACGCTCCCTGAACGAGGTGCGCGATTCGGGGGCCTTCGCCGACAAGGCCGCCGAACTCGACGACGACGAGCTCCGCAAGGCCGCCCAGCTGCTGAACCTCGACGCCCTCGCCGACGCCGCCGACATCCAGCAGTTCCTGGCCATCGCGCGGGAAGCCGCCGAACGAGCCACCGGGCTGCGACCGTTCGACGTCCAGTTGCAGGGCGCGCTGCGGATGCTGGCCGGCGACGTCGTGGAGATGGCCACCGGTGAAGGCAAGACCCTCGCCGGCGCCGTGGCCGCAGCCGGCTACGCCCTTGGTGGCCGCCGCGTGCACGTCATCTCCGTCAACGACTACCTGGCCCGTCGCGACGCCGAGTGGATGGGCCCGCTGATCGAGGCCATGGGGCTGACCGTCGGCTGGATCACCGGCGAGTCCACCGCCGACGAACGGCGGGCGGCCTACCAGTGCGACGTCACCTACGCCTCGGTCAACGAGATCGGCTTCGACGTGCTGCGCGACCAGCTGGTCACCGACGTCGAGGACCTGGTGTCACCGAACCCTGACGTGGCGCTCATCGACGAAGCGGACTCGGTGCTGGTCGATGAGGCGCTGGTGCCGTTGGTGCTGGCCGGAACCACCCACCGGGAAACCCCGCGGCTGGAGATCGTCGAACTCATCGGCAACTTGGTTCCCGAAACCGACTACTCCGCCGACGCCGACCGGCGCAACATCCACCTCACCGAAGCCGGTGCTCAGAAGATCGAAAAGGCCCTCGGCGGTATCGACCTGTACTCCGAAGAGCACGTCGGCACCACGCTGACGGAGGTGAACGTCGCCCTGCACGCCCACGTGCTGCTGCAACGCGACGTGCACTACATCGTCCGTGACGGCGCGGTGCACCTGATCAACGCCTCCCGCGGCCGGATCGCCCAACTGCAGCGCTGGCCGGACGGGCTGCAGGCGGCTGTCGAAGCCAAAGAGGGCATCGAGACCACCGAGACCGGCGAGGTGCTCGACAACATCACCGTCCAGGCCCTGATCAACCGGTATCCGACCGTGTGCGGGATGACCGGCACCGCCCTGGCCGCCGGGGAGCAGCTGCGCCAGTTCTACAAGCTCGGTGTCTCACCGATCCCGCAGAACACCCCGAACATCCGCGAAGACGCCGAAGACCGGGTGTACATCACCGCCGCGGCCAAGATGGACGCCGTGATCGAGCACATCCAGGAGGTGCACGCCACCGGCCGGCCGGTGCTCGTCGGCACCCACGATGTCGCCGAGTCCGAGGAACTGCACGAGCGCCTGGTGAAACGGAAGGTCCGCGCGGTCGTCCTGAATGCCAAGAACGACGAGGAAGAGGCCGCGGTGATCGCCGAGGCCGGTGCCCTGGCCGCGGTCACCGTGTCCACCCAGATGGCCGGGCGCGGCACCGACATCCGGCTCGGCGGATCGGACGAGAAGGACCACGACCAGGTAGTCGAACTGGGCGGTCTGCATGTCGTCGGCACCGGCCGGCACATCACCGAGCGGTTGGACAACCAGCTGCGCGGCCGCGCAGGCCGCCAGGGTGACCCCGGTTCCTCGGTGTTCTTCGCCAGCTGGGAGGACGCTGTCGTCGTCTCCCACCTGGACGTCGACAAACTACCCAACGACACCGACGACGACGGCCGGATCACCAGCCCCAGGGCGGCCAGCCTGCTCGACGACGCCCAGCGCATCGCCGAAGGTCGACTGCTCGACGTGCACGCCAACACCTGGCGCTACAACCACCTGATCGCCCAGCAGCGCGCCATCATCGTCGACCGGCGCAACACCCTGCTGTCCACCCCCACGGCCCGTGACGAGCTCAAGGAGCTGGCGCCGCGGCGGTACGAGGAACTGGCCGAAACCATCTCCGACGAGGAGCTGGAACGCATCTGCCGGCTGATCATGCTCTACCACCTGGACCGCGGCTGGGCCGATCACCAGGCCTTCCTCGCGGACATCCGGGAGAGCATCCACCTGCGGGCGCTCGGGCGGCAGAACCCGCTCGACGAGTTCCACCGGATGGCGGTCGACGCGTTCACCTCGCTGGCCGCCGACGCGGTGGAAGCCGCGCAGCAGACTTTCGAGACCGCTGACCTGCTCAACGACGAGCCGGGGCTGGATCTGTCGAAGCTGGCCCGCCCGACGTCGACCTGGACCTACATGGTTCACGACAACCCGCTACAGGACGACACGCTGTCGGCACTGAGTCTGCCCGGCATCTTCCGCTGAGCTGGTGATCCACCTGCGCAGCGGGGGACGGTAGGTTACTCCCATGACGCCTGCTCCGGGGAGCTTGGGTGATCGCGTGTTCACGGTGCCCAACGCGCTCAGTTTGGTGCGTCTGGTCCTCATCCCGGTGTTCGTCTACCTGCTGCTGGGCGCCGGTGACGATCCGGGTGCCTTCGGGTGGGCCGTGGCGATCCTGATCTTCAGCGGTGCCTCTGACTGGCTCGACGGCAAGATCGCCCGGACCATGAAGAACCAGTCCTCCAGGCTGGGGGAGTTGCTGGACCCGGCCGTCGACCGCCTCTACATGGTGGTGGTGCCGATCTCGTTCGGCCTGGCCGGCATCGTGCCGTGGTGGGTGATCGGGGTGCTGATCCTCCGGGACGGGCTGCTGGCCGCGATGCTGCCGGTGCTGCGCAGTCGTGGGCTGACCGCGCTGCCGGTGACCTACATCGGCAAGGCGGCGACGTTCGCGCTGATGTCGGCCTTCCCGTTGATCCTGCTGGGGCAGTGGGACGCACTGTGGAGCAGGGTGCTCGGGGCCTGCGGGTGGGGCTTCCTCATCTGGGGCGTCGGCATGTACCTCTGGGCGTTCGTGCTCTACGTCATCCAGTTGGTGATGGTGATCCGGCAACTGCCCAAGGTCACCCGATGAGAGAGCCCGACCGCACGCTCGGCGGCTTCGAACCCGCGGCCGGACTGTCGCCCCGCCAGGTGCACGCCGTCCAGAAGCTGCCCGTGCCGTCGCTGCTGCGCTCACTGCTGTCCGAACATCTCGACCCCGGTTATGCGGCCGCGGCGAAGGCTCGCGCAGACTCCCCGCACCCGCCACCACGCATGGTGCGCTGGGGTTGGCAGGCTACGGCGGCCCTGCTGATCGCCATGGTGTTCGCCGTCGCCGCCGCCCAGGCCCGCACCACCGCGCCCGGGGTCAGCGAGGCCCAGCATGTCCTGGCAGGCAGCGTGCGCGCCGCCGAGGGCACCACCGACGGACTGGCCGACCGCCGCGACACACTGGCCGCCGAAGTCGACGACATCGCCCGCCGCCAATTGGCCGACGACGCCGAAGGTCAGCAGCTGTTGACCAGCCTGGACGAGGTCAACCTCCCCGCCGCCAGCACCCCGATGATCGGGCCGGGCGTCACCGTCACCGTCACCGACCCCGGGATGGGACGCGACCTGACCGACGTGTCGAAGCAACGGGTTCCCGGCAGCCGGCAGGTGATCCTGGACCGCGACCTGCAACTTGTGGTCAATTCGCTGTGGGCCGCGGGCGCCGAGGCCATCGCCATCGACGGCATTCGCATGGGCCCCAACGTCACCATTCGACAGGCGGGCGGGGCCATCCTGGTTGACAATCACCCCACCGCCAGCCCCTACGTCATCGTCGCTCTGGGACCACCGAACGCCCTGCGTGACGGGTTCGACCGGAGTCCCGGCCTGATCCGGTTGCGGTTGCTGGAGGCCTCCTATGGGGTGGGGGCGACGGTGAGTGCCGACGAGGGCCTCACCGTGCCGACCGGCGCAACCCGAGAGATCAAGTTCGCCAAGCAGATGGGTCCGTGAGATGGAGTCCTGCCGATGATCGGCATCGCCGCGCTCGTCGTGGGCATCGTGCTCGGATTGGTGTTCCAGCCCGCGGTGCCCGAGATGGTCCAGCCCTACCTGCCGATCGCGGTCGTGGCGGCGCTGGACGCGGTTTTCGGCGGACTGCGCGCGTATCTGGAAGCCATCTTCGACGCCAAGGTGTTCGTGGTGTCGTTCGTGTTCAACGTGCTGGTCGCGGCGCTGATCGTCTACGTCGGGGACCAGTTGGGCGTCGGCACCCAGCTGTCCACCGCGATCATCGTGGTGCTCGGTATCCGGATTTTCGGCAACGCCGCGGCGTTGCGCCGCCGGCTGTTCGGGGCCTGATGCCGAGTGCCTGAGATCACCCCGTCCGAACACGGCCGCCACGAACTGCCTGCGGATGCCGAGCCGCCGCGACAGCGGACGCGCTCACAGCTGGTGTTCGGTGTGTTGGCAGTGCTTCTGTGCCTGATGCTCGGAGTGGCGATCGCCACCCAGGTGCGGCAGACCGAGACCGGCGATTCGCTGGAGTCGGCGCGTCCCGCGGATTTGCTCGTGCTGTTGGATTCGCTGCAGCAGCGCGAGGCCGCCCTCAACACCGAAGTCGCCGACCTGCAACGCACCCTGGCCTCGCTGCAGGCGGCGGGCAACTCCGATCAGGCCGCCATCGACAACGCACGTGCCCGCCTGGCAGCGTTGTCGATCCTCATCGGCACGGTCGGTGCCACCGGCCCCGGGGTCACAGTGACGATCGAGGACCCCGCCCGCGGGGTGGCGCCGGAGACGATGCTCGACGTGATCAACGAATTGCGCGCCGCCGGTGCCGAGGCCATGGAGATCCGCGCGGCCGATGGTGCGGTGCGTGTCGGGGTCGACACCTGGGTGGTGGGCACGCCCGGGGCGTTGGCCGTCGACGATCTCGTGGTCTCGCCCCCGTATTCTGTTCTGGCGATTGGGGATCCGCCCACCCTGGCCGCGGCGATGAATATTCCGGGCGGTGCCGTCGACAGCGTGGAACGGGTGGGGGGCACCATGACGATCCAGCAGTCGGACCGCGTTGACGTCACCACCTTGCGGCAACCGAAACCGCGCCAATACGCTCAGCCGGTCAAATGACGCCAGATCTTCAACGGCGAGTACGTGCAAACAACGAGTGGAGCGAGAACCGAACGTGAGCGAGATCCCAGCCGATCTGCACTACACCCCCGATCACGAGTGGATTCGCCGCACCGGCGACGACACCGTCCGGGTCGGCATCACCGACTATGCGCAGTCCGCTCTGGGTGACGTGGTTTTTGTGCAGCTTCCCGACATCGGCATTGAACTCACCTCGGGTGACACCTTCGGCGAGGTGGAGTCCACGAAGTCGGTGTCCGACCTGTACGCCCCGGTCACCGCCAAAGTCGTTGCGGTCAACGGTGAGTTGGAGGGCAGCCCGGACCTGGTGAACTCCGACCCTTACGGCGCCGGTTGGCTGCTGGAGTTGCAGGCGGCGCCGGGCGAACTCGAGGCCGGGTTCGGTGCGCTGCTGGACGCAGAGGCCTACCGCGCCACGCTCACCGAGTAGCGGTTGTTAGTGTGCCTGCCAGCCGTGTTTCCTGCCGTGCTGGGCACAATGTCGCCGATCGCGCGGTAACGTCGGGGGCGCGGCGGTAGGCACAGTTCTACCGGCGATAAGCGCCACAAGCAGCCAGTGAGGAGCAGCGTGTGACGGACAAGGACAGCAACTCGGGGGCTGACCAGGTGTCTGATGAGGTAACAGTCGAGACGACGTCGGTCTTTCGGGCCGACTTCCTCAACGAGCTGGACGCCCCTGCAGCCACCGGCGGCGAAGGCGCCGTCTCGGGAGTCGAAGGACTGCCGGTCGGATCAGCACTGCTGGTCGTCAAGCGCGGCCCCAATGCCGGATCCAGGTTCCTGCTGGATCAGGCAACCACCTCGGCCGGACGCCATCCGGACAGCGACATCTTCCTGGACGACGTGACGGTCAGCCGTCGCCACGCGGAGTTCCGGCTGGAGAACGGCGAGTTCCAGGTGGTCGACGTCGGCAGCCTCAACGGCACCTACGTCAACCGTGAGCCCGTCGACTCGGCCGTGCTGTCCAACGGCGACGAGGTGCAGATCGGCAAGTTCCGCCTGGTGTTCCTGACCGGGCCCAAGGGTGACGACGGGGGACCCGACAGCTAGTGACCGCTCCCGATACTCCCGCGTTCGCCGGGATGTCGATCGGCGCGGTTCTCGAGGCGCTGCGACCCGATTTCCCGGATGTCACCATCTCCAAGATCAGGTTCTTGGAGGCCGAGGGGTTGGTGACGCCTCAGCGCACGGCGTCGGGGTATCGGAGGTTCACGGCGTACGACTGTGCGCGGCTGCGGTTCATTCTCACCGCCCAGCGCGACCAGTACCTGCCGCTGAAGGTGATCAAGGCTCAGCTCGACGCCCACCCCGACGGCGCGCTGCCGGAAAGCGGCTCGCCGTACGGGGTGCCGCGGCTGGTCCCCGAACCGGGGGCCGAGTTGCCGGCCGCGGTGTCCCCGGCGCGGGTCCGGCTGAGCCGCGATGACGTCATCGAGCAGTCCGGCCTGCCCACCTGCCAGGCGGAGGACATGCTGTCGGCGTTGATGAAGGCCGGCGTCATCACACCGTCCTTCCGGGGCACCGGCGGCGTTTTCTTCGACGAGCATTCGGTGCTGATCCTGCAGTGCGCCCGGGCGTTGGCCGAATACGGTGTCGAACCCCGGCATCTGCGGGCGTTCCGGTCGGCGGCAGACCGGCAGTCCGATCTCATCGCGCAGATCGCCGGTCCGCTGGTGAAGGCCGACAAAGCCGGTGCCCGTGACCGTGCCGACGATCTCGCGCGTGAGGTTGCGGCACTGGCGATCACGCTGCACACATCGCTGGTGAAATCCGCGGTTCGCGACGTCCTGCAGCGCTAGCGCACCCTGCTGGACGCGATCGGTGGGTGCCTCGCCCTGCTCCGCCGACCGGACTAGACTCCGTTGGACGGGTTGATGATCGGGTCCGGTGTCATCGGGTTCGGTCTGGCGGCCACGTCGAGAAGCACAGATGTGCGGAGGGCAGACACAAATGGGTGAAGTACGTGTGGTCGGCATTCGCGTCGAGCAGCCGCAGAACCAACCGGTTCTGTTACTGCGCGAGGCCAATGGTGACCGCTACCTCCCCATCTGGATCGGGCAGTCGGAGGCCGCCGCGATCGCGCTGGAACAGCAGGGCGTCGAGACCACGCGACCGATGACCCACGATCTGTTCCGGGATGTGATCGCCGCTCTCGGTCATTCACTCAAAGAGGTGCGGATCGTCGACCTCCAGGAAGGCACGTTCTACGCCGACCTGATCTTCGACCGCGATATCAAGGTCTCGGCGCGGCCGTCGGACTCGGTGGCCATCGCGTTGCGAGTGGGTGTGCCGATCTACGTCGAGGAGGCGGTGCTCGCGGAGGCGGGTCTGCTCATCCCCGACGAGAACGACGAGGAAGCCACCGGCGCGGTCCGTGAGGACGAGGTGGAGAAGTTCAAAGAGTTCCTCGACAGCGTTTCACCGGACGACTTCAAGGCCACCTGAGGAATAGCAAGGCGACGTGATCGAAGCGAGAAATCGATCCGATGGCAGATCTGTCACGGATCCGTCTCAACTGGTGAAGGCCTCCGACACGCCCGGCAGATCGGCAGGACGACCCGCGAGCCGGGCCATACTGGGTCACGAAGACAGGCTCGGTTGGCATCGCACACCTGTCGGAAAGCGTATGCTCGGGACACTCGTGCTCGGGCATTGCAGCCGGTGACGGCAGCGATGACGAGACCGATCGGCGAGAGGAATTACAGGTGGGCGAGCAGCCACGTCAGGGGCAGTCGGAGCTTGGGGCCAACGACTCCAGGAACCCTGAACCTGTAGTGACCGAGCCGGTTCAGGGTGGTTTGTTCCCCGACGACTCGGTGCCTGATGCACTGATCGGTTACCGCGGTCCCAGCGCCTGCCAGATCGCCGGCATCACCTACCGTCAGCTCGATTACTGGGCCAGGACCTCACTGGTGGTCCCGTCGATCCGCGGTGCAGCCGGCTCCGGCAGCCAGCGGCTCTACTCGTTCAAGGACATCCTGGTCCTCAAGATCGTCAAGCGTCTCCTGGACACCGGGATCTCGCTGCACAACATCCGCGTCGCGGTGGATCACCTGCGACAGCGCGGTGTGCAGGATCTTGCCAACATCACCCTGTTCTCCGACGGCACCACCGTCTATGAGTGCACCTCCGCCGAAGAGGTGGTCGACCTCCTGCAGGGCGGCCAGGGCGTTTTCGGGATCGCCGTTTCCGGTGCCATGCGTGAGCTGACCGGGGCGATCGCCGACTTCCCGGGTGAGCGTGCCGATGGTGGCGAATCGATCGCCGCACCCGAGGACGAGCTCGCCTCTCGTCGCAAGCACCGGGACCGCAAGACCGGCTGAGTTTTCTTCGCAGCAGCACAACAGGGTCGCTTCGGCGGCCCTTTTTGCTGTGTCCGGGGCGCCGAGCTCGGCGCGCCGAGCCGTGGCGTTGGCCACAGTCGCCCCGGCGGCGGCAGTTGGTGGCAATGTCCCCAGGCGGTTGAATCTGCGTGGCACGTGCCGGGCCACGCGCCGCGCGAGGCCCGCCACCACGGCTTTTGCGGCGCGATTGCCGATGTGGCGGCAACTGGCAAACCTGCAGTGAACCGCAGCCTCGTTACGTTCATGTCACGTCGAAGTATCTTCTGCCGCAGTTAAATTCGTGTTACAGGGCATCTGTTTGACAGATGCAGGTGGTCGCTTTTGACTGCTTGACGCGGTCTAGTTGAATTTGAAACCTTGACTCCATCGCGTTGGCAGCGCAGCCAGCTCGGATGCTGAGCCTCACCCGAAACCTGTTGGGTGCACGAGAGGAAACACGATGAAGTCACTACACAAGGCGATCGCGACATGCGGCATGGTCGCCGCTCTCGCACTGTCGGCCTGCTCTAGCTCTGACGAAAATGGTTCGGATACACCGGAACTCATGCTTGCTGTCGAGACAAGTGCGGGAGATCCTCTGGCGGACATGCTGATTGCTTTCGCCGAAGAGGTCGAGAACGAGCTCGGTGACTCCGTATCCCTCACGGTGCAGACTGGTGGCGCGATCGGCGACGAGGAGGCTGTGCTGCAGGGCCTGCGGGCCGGTGCCATCGACATCGCGGCGGTGAGTGGCTCGGTGGCCAACCTGGACCCGACCTTCAGCATCATGGACATGCCGTTCGTCTTCACCGACCGCGACAAGGTGGTGGAGTTCCTCGACGGGCCATACGGCGACGAGCTCAGCGAGTCTCTGGTCGAATCCATCGGTGCCCGCGTTCTCGGCTTCGGCGAAAACGGGTTCCGCCACATCACCAACAACAAGCGTCCAATCGTCACCTCGAATGACCTGGCGGGCTTGAAGATCCGGGTACCGGGCAACCCGGCGCGGGTGGCGCTGTTCGAGGCTCTTGGCGCCGCCCCCACCCAGATAGACATCGGCGAGGCCTACCTGGCTCTGGACCAGGGTGTGCTCGACGGGCAGGAGAACCCACTCAAGGTCATCGATGCGTTCTCCTTCTACGAGAAGCAGCGCTACCTCTCGCTGACCGCCCACATCTACAGCCCGGTGTACCTGGCAATGAACGAGGAGACCTGGCAGGGGCTGTCTCCCGAGGTCCAGCAGGGCCTGGAGAAAGCCGCTGCCGCCGCGGCGGTGACCAGCCGTGAGTCCGGCGCGGAAGCCGACAAGCAGCTGCTGGCCAAGTTCGAAGAGGCCGGCGTCGAGGTCAACCAAGCCGATGTCACCCAGCTCAGCGAGGCCGTCGTCGGGGTGCGCGAGGAGATCGCCACCGAGATCCCCGGCGACTTCGCCGATCGGGTCCTGGCCGAGTACCGCCAGTGACCCCGGCGCAGCATCAGCAGCGACCCCGGTTACCGCTGGGTGCGCTGAACACGGCCACCCGCATCGGACTGGTGTACATGGCCTCCAGCACCCTGATGGAAGCCGAGATGTATGCAATGGCCACCCCGGCGGCCACCATCCACACCAGCCGCGTGACGCTGCCGAGTGTCACTGTCGAGGGTATCGACGCGATGATGCGCTCACCGGAGCTGCGCACCGCCGTGGAACTGGTGGCCCAGGCCCCGCTGGATGTGCTCGTCTTCGGCGGCACCAGTGCATCGTTTTTGCACGGCACGGAGTGGGATCGCATGCTGGTCAACCACTTCGAGGAGTGGAGCGGCCTGGTCGGCCGGTGCACCACCACGTCCACCGCCAGCATCGCAGCGCTCAAAGCCGTCGGCGCCGGACCTATCAGCCTGATCACCCCCTACCGGCAGGAGGTGATCGACCGCGCCACCCGGTTCTTCGGTGACAACGGCCATCCCGTGGTGGCCAGCGTCGGCCTGGGAATCACCAGCGACCGGGAACTGGCCGAGGTACCGCTGGAACGGGTGTACGACCTGGCCGTGGAGACCGACACCGCCGAGTCCAGTGCCGTGTTCATCAGCTGCACCAACTTCGCCAGTATCGGCGCCATCGCCGCGCTGGAGGCGGAACTGGGCAAGCCGGTGATCAGCGCGGTGCAGGCATCGTTCTGGTACGCCCTGGAGATCGCCGGTGTGCAGGCGGGCAGGCCCGGTTTCGGCACGCTGATGGACAACCGCCTCGACCCCGGCGCGACCGGAGTCCTGACATGACACCCCCACAGGAGGCGCACCACCCCATCGCCGAACCCGCCGACGTCGCCAAGCAGTTCGACTCCACGGTCGGCGTGGATCCGGTCCCCGGCACCCACACGCTGATCGACCGGGTGCTGGAGGTGCTGGCGGCATCGGCGCTGGCGGCGATCACCGCGATCCTGTTCGCCAATGCGGTGCTGCGGTTCGCATTCAACTCCCCGCTGGGTTGGACCGAGGAGTTGGTGACGGGGCTGATGTTGTGGCTGACCATGCTGGGCTTCACTCTCGGGGTGCGTCGCCGGGAGTCGATCGCGATCCGCGCGTTCGTCGGCAGGCTGTCGCTCCGCACGCAGGTGTGGCTGCGGTTGGCCACCGATCTGCTCACCGCGGCGGTGCTGCTGCACCTGGCCTGGTTCGCCTATCTGTACGTCACCAAGTTCGGTGACGATCCCGTTCCGTACCTGCGGCTGCCGACCGGATTCTTCACTGCGGCGTTGCCCATTGGGGCCGTGGCTGCAGCGTTGATCGTGCTGTTCCAGTTGCCCGGGTGCCGGGCGGCGATCCTGCGTCAGCTCGACGAGGAAAAGTCGTGACACTCGCGCTGACCCTGGCCGTCATAATCGGTCTGCTGCTGCTGGGCACACCGCTGATCATCGCGATGGCCGGGGGTGTGGCCCTGTACGCCACACTCGGTGGCTCCTGGATGCTGCAGTACCCGCAGCAGGTCACTGACGGGATGAGCAGCTTTGTGCTGTTGGCGATGCCGCTGTTCATCCTGGCCGGCGTGGTGATGAACGCCGGTGGCATCGCCGAACGTGTATTCGCCTTCGCCCGAGCCGTTTTCGGCTCACTGCCGGGCGGTCTGGCCCAGGTGGACGTCTCGACCAGTCTTTTCTTCGGTGGCATGGTCGGCACCTCCGTCGCCGACCTCGCCGGCACCGGCTCGACCCTGATCCCACAGATGAAGAAACACGGGTACCCGGGGTCCTATGCCGCCGCGGTGACGGCATCGTCCTCGGGAATCGGGCCGCTGATCCCGCCGTCGTCGCCGATGATCCTGTATGCCGCGGCCACCGGCACCTCGCTGGGGGCGCTGTTCTTGGCGGGCATCATTCCGGGTCTGATCCTCACCGTGGTGCTGATGGTGGTGGTCGCAGTGCAGGCCAAACGCAACGGGTGGGGGGAGAAGATCCCGTTCAGCTGGCGCGAGGTCTGGCGCACCATGCGCGGGTCGATCCTCGCCTTCGGGGTTCCCATCCTCGTCATACTCGGCCTCACCATGGGCGTGTTCACCCCGACCGAGTCCGGGGCGTTCGCCGTCGTGTACGCGATCGTCATCTCGGCGGTGGTGTTCCGGTCCCTCGGCGTGCGACGGTTGTATCGGTGCCTGATCGAGGCCGCGGTGTTGACCGGCGAGGTGATGCTCATCGTGGGCGTGTCGGTGGCGCTGGGCGCGGTGCTGGCAATGGCCGGACTCCCCAAGGCGCTCACCGATTTCGCCACCATGATCGTGCCGGGGGACGTACAGATCGGCTACGTCGTGGTGCTGGCGCTCACGGCCGTCCTGGCCGGGATGCTGTTCGACCCGCTGATCCCGGTGATCATGCCGGTGATGCTGCCCACCATGCTCGCGGTCGGCATCGACCCGGTGTACTTCGGTGTCATCATCGTGCTGACCGTCATCATCGGCCAGGTCACGCCACCGGTGGCGATGTCGTTGGTGGTCGCCGCCAAGATCGCCAAGGTCGACGCCTGGAGTGTCCTGCGTGCCAACACTCCGTTCCTGCTGGCTACCGTGGCCGTGCTGGCACTGGTGATCGTGTTCCCGCCGTTGGCCACGTGGCTGCCGTCGGTGCTGGGTGCGCCGTGACAGGCGTGGACCAACTGCGCGGCATCTCGCTGACGCAGTTGCGCTACTTCATCCGGGTGGCCGAGCGCGAGAGCATGACGCGGGCGGCCGAGGATCTCTTCGTGGCGCAGTCGGCGGTGTCCTCGGCCGTCGCGCACCTCGAAAAGGAGCTCGGTGTCCAGCTGTTCATCCGGCGGCACGCCAAAGGCCTGATCCTCACCGCGGCGGGCAAGGAACTGCTGCTGCGGGCCCGCCAGACACTGACCGCGCTGGCGGAGGCGCTGGAGTCGATCGCCGGTGAGTCACAGGCATTCTGGGGCCCGCTGCAGGTGGCGTGTTTCAGCCCGATCGCCCCGTTCTATCTGCCGTCGATCTTGGCGGGCCTGAAACTGGACCACCCGGGCCTGGAGGTCCACGTGACCGAAGCGGTGGCCGGCGAGATCGCCGAGTACCTGGAATCCGGGCGGGCCGAGGTCGCGCTCACCTACGACCTGGCTCTCGGGGACGGTATCCACCGCGACGTGCTCGCTGAGATACCGCCCTATGCGGCGCTTCCCGCCTCTCACCCACTGGCCGGCGCACAGAGTGTGCGACTGGCCGAGCTGGTGGACGAGCCGATGATCCTGGTCGACCTGCCGCACAGTCGGGACTACTTCATCGGGGCGTTCACCGAGCGCGGCATGCAACCCAACGTGCAGTACCGCTCGAGCAGTTATGAGACGGTCCGCGCCATGGTGGCACAGGACCACGGTTTCAGTCTGTTGCACCAGCGTCCGGCCACCGACAGCACCTACGCCGGCGGCCGGGTGGTGGCGGTGCCGCTGGCGGATGAGGTGCGTCCGCTGCGCGTGGTCGTCGCGACACTGCAATCGATGCGGATGAGCCGACGGGCCAGCGCCTTCGCCGAACGGTGCCGCACCGTTGTGGCCGCCGCCCGCTGAATGTCGTTCTCTACCTTCATTTCCTAGTGTGATGCCCGGCATCTGCTGTCCCGAACCAATCAATCCCCACTGGAGGTCATGTGAGCGGCGCCGAGCCGACACCCATGTACGTCGATACCCGTTCTGGCCGAATGCATGTCGCCACCGTGGACGGTCCGGTGGACGGGCCGTGCGTGGTGCTGCTGCACCAGACCCCGCGCAGCTGGGACGAATTTCGCGCCGTCGCCGCGCTGATGGACGGCTACCGGATCGTGATACCCGACCTGCCGGGATATGGTGCGTCACAACCGCTGGAAGACAACACGATCGAGGCCACGGCTGCGGCCGTGCTGGCGCTGTTGGATGCTCTGCGGGTGCCTGGCGCACACCTGGTCGGACACCACTTCGGCGGACTGGTCGCCTATCATCTGGCGGTCTCGGCCCCCTTGCGGGTGCTGTCGCTGGTGCTCTCTTCCACCCCGTTCATCGATGCCGAGGAACGCGACCGGCGGCGCACCGCAGCGCCGTTCAACCATTTCCCCGCGCAGCCCGACGGCGAACACCTGGCGCACCTGTGGCGTCGCCGCGGCGAGTATCTGGCCCAGCCGGACTCCGACGTGCAGGGTCGCTACGTCCGCGACGTACTGGCCCATCCCGACCCCGACCGCGGCCACGCGGCGGTGGCGGCGTACCGCTCAGAGGACGGTGTCGGCAACTACCGCGGCCCGGTGCTGTGTCTGGCCTCCATGCGGGACCCACGGGCTTTCCCGCGTCGTGCGCAGATCATGGCCGCCTTCCCGCAAGCCACCGAACACGTGCTGACCGACGGTGACATCTCCAGCCCGGAGACCTGCCCCGCCGAGTTCGCGCACGCTGTCCGGAATTTCCACGCCGAGTCGGTGCTGCGATGAGCGCGACGGCCCCGCCGAGCGCGAGCACCATGCTGGCCGCTGTCCTGCGCGACCCGGGCGGACCGGAACCGCTGCGCCTGGAGCGGGTGCCGATCCCGCAGCCCGGACCCGGTGAGGTACTGGTGGCGGTGGGTGCCCTGGGACTCAACAACGCCGAGATCCTGCAGTGCCGAGGGATGATGCCGGCACCGCCAGGCGGCATTCCAGGACTGGAGTGCGCGGGCACCGTCGTCGGCGCCGGTGCGACAGGCTGGCGGCGCGGCGACCGGGTGGCAGCACTGACCCGGGCCGGGGCGTACGCCGAGTACGTCGTCGCGCCTGCCGGGGCGTGCATGAAAATTCCAGACGGCGTTGAAATCCGAACGGCTGCGGCACTATTGGAGGCGGCGGCCACCGCGTGGTGGAACCTGGTGCACCGCGGCCGGCTGCAGCCCGGTGAACGGGTCCTGATCCACGGCGCCGCCGGGGGAGTCGGATCGCTGGCCGTCCAACTGGCCCGTGCCCTCGGCGCCACCGTGATCGGCACGGCCCGGGGTCCCGTCAAGACCGCACTGTGCCGCCAACTCGGCTGTCATCACGTGATCGACTACGGCAGTACCGACGTCTACGCGGCGCTGCGAGAGCTGGTACCCGGCGGTGTCGACCTCATCCTGGACAACCAGGGGGCCGGCCCCGTCGCCGCCAATATCGCCGCCCTGGCGCCGCTGGGCCGGCTGGTGATCGTCGGGGTGGCCTCCGGTACCGACGCGGCGGTGGACCTCGGGGCGTTGATGGCGGGGGCGGTGGAGATCTCGTCGTCGAGTCTGGGCCGCCTCGACGACGAGATGCGCACCGCGATCTGCCGGGAGATCGAGACCGAGGTGCTGCCCGAGGTGGTGGCCGGCAGACTGCGCCCGGTGCTGGACGGATCGTTCGTCTTCGACGAGATCGCCGCTGCCCAGCGCAGATTCGCCGACCCGGACCGGGTGGGCAAGGTCGTCGTCACCTTGCCCGGGTACATCTCAAAAATCGATGCAGCCCAACAGAACTAGCTCTTTGCCTGATGAGCCGGGAGCGGGCAGCATCGCAGGTGCGGACACCAACGCCGGCTTCCGCAGTTCTGGCCACGAATCCGAATTACGAGGGATACCAGTGAAATCCACCCTGACTCCGGTTGGCGAACGCGAGTTCGTCCGGGCCATCAGTTGCGCCGCGACGCCGGTGACCATCGTGACCACCCACGCCGAGGGCATCCGCTGGGGGCAGACCGTCTCTGCCGTGAGCCGGGTCTCCGATGAACCTGCCGTGCTGGGCGTGTGCATCAACCGGCGCAGTCCCATCAACGCGGCCATCCGGGACTGCGGCGCTTTCAACGTGTCGCTCTTGGGGCCCGGGCATCACAGTGCTGCAGATAGTTTTGCGGGCCGGCAGCGCGGCGGGCGGGCCCCGTTCACCTTCGCCGACGACGAATGGCGCAGTGGTCTCAACGGCCTGCCGGTGTATGCCGACAGCGTCGCAGCCTTCGAGTGCGAGCTCTACAGCGTCACCGATGTCGGCTCCCACCACCTGTACCTCGGCGGAGTGCGCCACGTCGTGCACACCGATGCCGAACCGCTGCTGCACCTGCGGGGCACCTATCGCACGCTCGCCGTACACAACACGGAAGGACATCACGCATGATCAAGACCGGAGACGAGTACCGGGAATCCATCAACACCGGACGAGAGATCTACATTGACGGCGAACTGGTGGGCGATGTCACCAAGCACCCGATGTTCGCCCCGATCGTCGACATCCGCGCCCGCATCTACGACCTGGCGCACGAGGCGGCCACCCAGGACGTGATGACCTACGTCGACGAGAACGGCGAGCGCAACGCGATCGCCAACAAGATGCCTCTGACCCAACAAGATTGGCATGACAAGCGGACGGCGATCGATCTGGTGCTGGATGAGGCGCGCGGGGTGGTGACCCGGGTCGGCGACGAGACCGTCGGCGAGATGTGGGCGCTCTACGACGGCCAGGACGTGCTCAACGAGGTGGATCCCCGCTTCGCCGAGAACATCCGCCGCCATGTGCAGAAGGCCGCCACCGGGGACCCGTTCCACATTTCGGCCAACACCGATCCCAAGGGCGACCGGTCGAAGCGGCCGCAGGACCAGGATCCCGACATGCTGCTGCACGTGGTCAAAGAGACCGATGACGGGATCATCGTCCGCGGTGCCAAGTACGAGACCGCCGCGCCGTACGCCACCCAGGCCTACACCAAGCCGACCATCGCCAACTGGGGTGATGACAAGCTGTCCGACTACGCGGTGGGTTTCATCGCCGACCTCAACGCCCCGAACCTGAAGTTCATCTGCCGCACCGGTTTCGCCGGCCGTCGTGACGCTGCGGACTATCCGCTGTCGAACCGGGTCGATGAGGTCGAGTCCCTGGTGATCTTCGACAACGTGCTGATTCCGTGGGACGACATCCTGTTCTACCGGCACACCCGCGCGGCCACCTTCGTGCGCAGCTGTCTGCACCGTTACAGCGCGCTGCCCTACGTGCACCGCTCGATCCGGTTCGCGGACCTGATGATCGGCGCGGCGCTGTTCAACGTCCGCCAGACCGGTCTGGACAAGAATCCGGCGGTGCAGGAGAAGCTGGCCACGCTGGCCTGCTACCGCGAAGGCATCGACGCGCACCTGACTGCCGCGATCGCCACGGCCGAGACCAGCCCGGGCGGGCTGCTGATGCCCAACCAGTCCTTGCTCTACGCCGGCCGGGTGTGGGCACAGACCCAGCTGCCGCAGATGATGCACTGGGCCCGCGAACTGTGCGGCGGCCAGATCTGCATCACCCCGGACTCCGGCACCTTCGGCATGCCGGGGGCGGCGCCGTGGCTGGAGAAGTATTACTCGATCACCGACGAATGGCAGGCCGACGACCGGCGCAAGCTGCTGGCTTTCGCCCGCGACCTGCTCAACAGCGACTACGCCGGGCACCGGCTGACCTTCCAGTTGTTCGCCCAGGCACCGCCTTTCGCGCACTACCAGGCGGTGTATCGCAACTTCGACTTCGACGGACCGCTGGCCATGGTCAAGGCGGCCGCGGAGCTGTCGGATCGGGTGGACGCGTGAAGCACCGGCGCATCCGCCCCTTCAACACCAGGGACACCTACCCGGAACAGAACCTGGACAACGACCTGTGCCAGGCCGTGGTGGCCGGTGACACCATTTACGTGCGTGGCCAGATCGGTCAGGATCTGGACACCTCGGAGAATGTGGGGGTCGGCGATGTGACCGCTCAGACCGAGCAGGCGATGTCCAATATCGCCACGCTGCTCGCCGAGGCCGGCGCGACGCTCGACGACATCGTCAAAGTGACGATCTACCTTGTCGATCCGCGCTACCGCGAAAGTGTGTACCGGGTGATCGGCCGCTGGCTCAAAGGGGTGCACCCGGTCTCCACGGGACTGGTGGTCAGCGCGTTGGCCCGGCCCGAGTGGCTGGTCGAAGTGGACGTGATCGCAGTCCGGCAGCAGGTGAGCGCGTGACGTTCTCGATGGCGGCGCTGGACCGCGACACCGGCGCATTCGGGATGATCATCACCTCCTCGTCCCCGGCGGTGGCCTCCCGGTGCCTGCACATCCGGCCCGGGCTCGGCGCGGCGGCCAGCCAGAACGTCACCGATCCGCGACTGGGTGGACGGCTGCTTGACCGGCTGGCCGCCGGTGATGAACCTCAGGCAGCGATGGACGCCGTGGTGGCCGACCACGCGTTGCGGGACTACCGGCAGTTGACAGTGCTGGATCGGGCCGGGCGTTCCGCGGCGTTCAGCGGAGCCGGTGCACTGGGCATCCACCACCACGTGGCCGGCGACGGCGTGGTCGCGGCGGGCAACATGCTGGCGAGCCCGGCGACCATCACCGAACTGATCCGCGGCTACGAATCATCGTCTGCCGCCGAATTCGAGCGCCGACTGCTCGACGGGCTGGCGGCTGCGATGGCTGCCGGTGGCGAGGAAGGACCGGTACACGCAGCGGGCCTGCTGGTCTACCGCGAGGTCGAGTGGCCGGAGACGACGCTGCGGGTGGACTGGGCCGATGACGACCCGTACTCCCGGCTCGCCGAACTCTGGACGGTGTGGGAACCGCAACGCGATGACTATGTGCGACGGGCGTTGGACCCGTCGGCCGCCCCCAGCTTCGGGGTCCCGGGTGATCTCTGAGCGCAAGCGCCTCGCCCAGGCGCAGCTGCAGCGGGACTGGGACACCATCCATGGCGTCAGCACCACGTTGCACGCCGATCCGGAACCGGCCTGGCAGGAATTCCGCGCGCACCGGATGCTGACCGGCTTACTCGCCGAACGCGGCTTCAGCGTCGACGACCGTGCCGGCGGTCTGGACACCGCGTTCCACGCCCGCGTGGGTGACGGTCCGCTGCACGTCGCGTTCGTGGCCGAGTACGACGCGTTGCCCGGTCTTGGTCACGCCTGTGGGCACAACCTGATCGCGGCGTCATCGGTCGGGGCAGCCTTGATGGTGCAGGCCGCCGACACCGCCCGGGAGCTGACGGTGCACGTCATCGGCACGCCCGCAGAGGAGGGCGGCGGTGGAAAGATCACGATGCTGGATGCCGGCGAGTTCGACGGACTCGACGCCGCACTGATGATGCATCCGGGTCCGGTCGACGCGCCCCGGGCCGAGCCGATGGCGGTCGCCCATTGGCGGGTGTCCTACCGCGGCGTGAGCGCACATGCCGGCGCCTACCCGCACCTGGGCGTCAACGCCGCCGACGCGTTCACCGTGGCGCAGGTCGCGATCGGGCTGCTGCGGCAACAGCTGCCGCAAGGCGTCCGAGTCCACGGTGTGGTCACCGACGCCGGAACCGCACCCAACGCCATTCCCGACGAGGCCACCGGCCGCTGGTACGTGCGGGCCCGGACCCTGGCCGAGCTCGACGGCATCGAGCGGCGGATCCGGGCGTGCTTCGAAGCCGGCGCGCTGGCCACCGGCTGCACGGTGCAGGTCGAGCTGGAGTCGCCGCCCTACTCGGAGTTCCGTACCGACGACGAGCTGCTGGACCTGTTCGTCGGCAATGCAGCCGCTCTGGGTCGGGACATGACCGCTGAACCCCCCGCCGGCGCGGCAGCGATGAAAACGGCATCCACCGATATGGGCAATGTGTCCCAGGTGGTGCGCGCGATCCACCCGTATCTCGGCATCGGATCGCTGCCTGCGGTCAACCATCAGCGGGAGTTCGCTGCCGCCGCGGTGGGCCCGCAGGCGGAGGCCGCCTTGCGTGACGGTGCCACCGCGTTGGCGTGGACGGCGCTGGACCTGGCCGCCCGGTAAACTCGATCCCGCATCGCCCTTGCGCGGGAGAGTTCCGTGGCCGCCAGCCCCGGACGCCGAAGGAGCAACACCTCTCCGTCAACCTCTCAGGCCCCAGGACCGCGCCGGGCCCCGATGCCTCTGGAAAGTGGTGAGCCCCGCTCACCCGCCCATGGGGAAAGGCTGTGTCCGCCGATAGGCGGGACAGCCGAATCTCTCAGGCGCCCGGTACGGGTCGACGACAGAGGGAGGGGACGACCCGTCGCGTCCTGCTGCCTAGGAGTCCCATGGCCCACACCAATCCTCTGTTCGCCGACCGTCACATCGGGCCCGACTCGGCTGCCATCGACACGATGCTGGGTGTCATCGGGGTGAGCTCCCTGGAAGAACTTGCCGCCAAGGCGTTGCCCGCCGGCATCCTGGATGCGCTGAACGCCGACGGCACCGCGCCGGGCCTCGATCAGCTGCCGCCCGCGGTGTCCGAGCACGAGGCGCTGTCGCAGCTGCGGGTGATGGCCGACGCCAACACCGTCGCGGTGTCGATGATCGGGCAGGGCTACTACGACACACTCACTCCGCCGGTGTTGCTGCGCAACATCATGGAGAACCCCGCCTGGTACACCGCGTACACGCCGTATCAACCGGAGATCAGCCAGGGCCGCCTCGAGGCGATGCTGAACTTCCAGACCATGGTCGCTGACCTCAGCGGGCTCGACATCGCCAACGCCTCGATGCTCGACGAGGCCACCGCTGCCGCCGAGGCGATGACGCTGATGCAGCGTGCGGTGCGTGGCCCGGCGAAGCGACTGGCCGTCGACGTCGACGTGTTCGCGCAGACCGCGGGCGTGCTGGCGACCCGTGCGCAGCCGCTGGGCATCGAGATCGTCACCGCCGACCTACGCGACGGGTTGCCCGAGGGCGACTTCTTCGGCGTGATCACCCAACTGCCCGGGGCCAGTGGCCGGATCACCGACTGGAGCGCGCTGATCTCGGAGGCGCATGAGCGCGGCGCCCTCGTCGCCGTCGGGGCGGATCTGCTGGCCATGACGCTGCTGACTCCGCCCGGGGAGATCGGCGCCGACGTGGCGTTCGGCAGCGCGCAACGATTCGGGGTGCCGATGGGCTTCGGCGGCCCGCACGCCGGCTACCTGGCCGTGCACGCCAAGCACGCCCGGCAGTTGCCCGGCCGGCTGGTCGGGGTGTCAGTCGACGCCGACGGTGCGCCCGCCTACCGGCTCTCGCTGCAGACCCGCGAGCAGCACATCCGCCGCGACAAGGCCACCAGCAACATCTGCACCGCGCAGGTGCTGCTGGCCGTGATGGCCGCAATGTATGCCAGCTACCACGGTGCCGAAGGCCTGACGGGGATCGCCCGGCGGGTGCACAGCCAGGCCGAGAAGATCGCCGCCGCCCTCGGTGAGGCCGTGGTACACGACACGTTCTTCGACACTGTGCTGGCCCGGGTTCCCGGCCGGGCCGACGAGGTGGTCGCCGCGGCGAAGACCCTCGGCATCAACCTGTGGCGGGTGGACGCCGACCATGTGTCGGTGGCGTGCGACGAAGCCACCACCGATGCGCAGGTGGCCTCGGTGCTGCAGGCCTTCGGGGTCGAGGCACCGGACCCGGCGGCCGGCGTCGGCTCGGTCGAGATCGCCACCCGCACCTCGGAGTTCCTGACCCATCCCGCCTTCACCTCGCACCGCACCGAGACCTCGATGATGCGGTACCTGCGCTCGCTGGCCGACAAGGACCTTGCCCTCGACCGGACGATGATCCCGCTGGGGTCGTGCACGATGAAGCTCAACGCCGCCGCCGAGATGGAGTCCGTCACCTGGCCGGAGTTCTCCCGCCAACACCCCTTCGCCCCGGCCGGCGACGCCGCGGGCCTGCGCACGCTGATCGCGGAGGTGGAGTCGTGGTTGGTGGCCATCACCGGTTATGACGCGGTGTCCCTGCAGCCCAACGCGGGATCGCAGGGGGAGTACGCCGGGTTGTTGGCGATCCACGACTATCACGCCAGCCGCGGTGAGACCCATCGCGACGTGTGCCTGATCCCGTCGAGCGCGCACGGCACCAACGCCGCTTCGGCCGCGCTGGCCGGTATGCGGGTGGTCGTGGTGGCCTGCCGGCCCAACGGCGATGTGGACCTCGATGACCTGCGGGCCAAGGTGCAGACGCACGCCGCGAACCTGTCGGCGCTGATGATCACCTATCCGTCCACGCACGGGGTGTACGAGCACGACATCGCCGACATCTGTGCGGCCGTGCACGACGCCGGGGGACAGGTCTACGTCGACGGCGCCAACCTCAACGCTCTGGTGGGCCTGGCCCGCCCCGGCAAGTTCGGCGGCGACGTCAGCCACCTCAACCTGCACAAGACGTTCTGCATCCCCCACGGCGGCGGTGGTCCCGGAGTCGGCCCGGTGGCGGTACGCGCCCATCTGGCCGAGTTCCTGCCCGGTCATCCGCTGGCACCGGAACTGCCCGCCGGGCACGTGGTGTCGGCGGCTCCCTACGGTTCGGCCTCGATCCTGCCGATCACCTGGGCCTACATCGCGATGATGGGGGCATCGGGGCTGCGCGCGGCGACCCTGACAGCCATCGCGTCGGCGAATTACATCGCCCGCCGGCTCGATGAGTACTACCCGGTGCTCTACACCGGCGAGAACGGCATGGTCGCCCACGAGTGCATCCTGGATCTGCGCGGCATCACCAAAGCCACCGGCGTGACCGTCGACGATGTGGCCAAACGCTTGGCGGACTACGGGTTCCACGCACCCACCATGAGCTTCCCGGTGGCGGGAACGCTGATGGTCGAGCCCACCGAGAGCGAGAGCCTGGCGGAGGTGGACGCGTTCTGCGAGGCGATGATCGCCATCCGGGCCGAGATCGACAAGGTCGGGTCGGGTCAGTGGGGCGTCGACGACAACCCGCTGCGCAATGCCCCGCACACCGCAGAGTGCCTGCTCGTCGACAAGTGGGAGCACCCGTACACCCGGGAGGAGGCGGCCTACCCGTTGGGCAAGAACTACCGGCCCAAGGTGTGGCCGCCCGTGCGTCGCATCGACGGCGCCTACGGGGACCGCAACCTGGTGTGCTCGTGCCCCCCGGTGGAGGCGTTCGCCTGAGAACGACTTCGGCTACGCCCACCGCAAGGGTGGGCGTAGCCGAAGGTCGATCTTTACGCCGTGTGAGTGCGGGTCAGCTCAACACGGTGGTGAGCGCGGCCGTCATCTCCGGTGAACCCGACGACGGCACATTCTGGTACCTGCCACCGCTGAGCTGAGCCACCGACTCCCAGGTCGCGCGGTCGGGGTCGTCACCGACATTGATCACGTTGACCGCGACGGAACGTGCCGGGTCGGTGTTCGCCCGGACCAGATCCTGGAGGCCGGACGCGCCGAGGGACTGATCGCTGTGCGGACCCGCGGTGATCACCAGCACCGAATTCGTCTGTCCGGGACGGAAACCGGTACGTGCCTCGCCCAACACGTTGCGTAGCGTCGTGAAGGAGACCCTGCCCGCGGCGCCCGGCGTCAGCTCGGTCAGCGCCGAGTCCAGCGCAGCGCTGCGGGGTCGCCCACCGACATCGTCACTGAGGGGGCCCAGTGGCACCTCGCTGTTACTGGAAGCACCGTCGAAGGTGGTCAGCGCCACCGCCGCGGTCGGAGCCAGGGCAGTGATGCGGTCGTTCAGGGCGGCCGTCAACGGGCCGAGGTCCAGCGAACGGTCCAGCATGATGGACACCGCCGGCGCGGAAGCCGGTGCCGTCAGGGCGTTCGCCACCGTCACGCGCGCGCTGTCGTCTCCGACCGAGAGGGTGTCCGGCAGCGGGCCGAACGACGTGACGTCATTACCCGGGGGGGTGTCGTTCTGCGTGCGGAAACCGGCGGCGGCCAACTCGGCCTGCTGCTCGGGGTCCCGCAGGAAGCGCTCGAACTGGCTCGCCGCACTGACCTGTTCCTTGGACAGCCAATCGCCTCCGAGCAGCACAGCCGGGAAGTCGGCGACGGCCACCGGGCCCGGCGGCAGCCAGGACGCGACGGTCGCCTTGGCGTCGGAGAGGTCCTTGCTGCGGGTGAACAGCCGCTGTTCGGTGGTCACCACGGCGTGCACGTCGGCTTTGGCCGGGTCGGCGCTGTCGAGCAGGGCCGCCATCGCGGTGTCGCCGGAGCTGTCGGCGAGCTCGGGTTGACCGGCTCGAAGCGTCCGTACTGCGGCGGTGCCCTCCGTGGCGGGAGCACCGTTCGGCGCGGACGCCGCGGCCACCGCCTCGGCCGCCAGGTAAGCGGCATCGCTGTCATCTGTGGTGGGCAGCGCCAGCCGCAGCGACCCCCACCCACGCAGGTTCAACCCGTCCAGTGCGGTCGGGTTGGACTGCAGCCCGGGCAGCGTGCGCCAGTTCTGGTCCTTGAGTGCGGGCTTGAGCTCCGGTCGAACGGCGAGCAGAACCGGTGAGGTGACCAGCGATTTGGCGGCGCTGACGATCCGCGGGTCGACCTCGGCCTGCAACCGCGCCGAAGACACCGAACTGCCGGGGATCCACAACGCGGGCTTGTCCCCGAGGTCGGTGGGCCACGTGCCCTCCAAACCGTCGACGACGGCATCGGAGTCGGCGGCCTGAACACCGACGGCAACGCAGTGGTCACCCACCGGACTGGCCGACTCATTGAACTTCTGGGCGAGCGGCCCGAGATGTTCGGCGATGGCCGGGTCTGCCACCACCGCAACCGTCATCTCGCCGTCCAGGCACTGGCTGGCCGCGACGTCGGACCGGTCGGACAGGGCGTTGCCGAAGAACCGCCACAGGATGACGGCGGCCACCACCACGACGACGGTGACGAGTGCGGCGATCACGCCGATGCTGACACCGCGTCGTCCCGGCGCGACGGTCCGGTGACTACCGGTCCACTCGCCGTCGTTGCGATGCCCGCTCGTCGGCGGACCCGACCGAAACGCCGCGGTCTGATTGTCGTCAGCCGGCGGGTTCGCAGCCGGGAATTCGCCGGAATCGGTTCTGCTGTAAGTGGGTTCGGCCCGGTACCGGGCGTCATCATCGAACTCTGCGTCGTCGAACTGTGAGTCCTCGAACTGCGCGTCCTCGGCCTCGCTGTCGGGGACGTCGATGTTGTCATCATCGTCGGGCCCGGGCTTGCTGTGCCTACCCATGGCTGGACACGCCTAACACTTCTCGACCTCTCCTCAGACCCGTCCCCACCAACCGGGCGCGAATAATCCCGGCGCTGAGTGTAATCACTGAGCGGCGGCGGCCTTGAACTCGCGACGGCGCCGGTGCAGGATCGGCTCGGTATAGCCATTGGGTTGTGCCGTGCCTGCCAGGATCAGCTCCTCGGCAGCGGCGAAGGCGATGCTGGAATCGAAATCGGGCGCCAACGGCAGGTAGGTCGGGTCGCCGTCATTCTGCCGATCCACCACCGGCGCCATCCGCTCCAGGCTGGTCCGCACCACCTCGGGGGTGATCACACCGTGGCGCAGCCAGTTGGCCAGCAACTGGCTGGAGATTCGCAGCGTGGCCCGGTCCTCCATGAGCGCGACGTCGTGGATGTCGGGCACCTTCGAGCAGCCGACACCCTGGTCGATCCAGCGCACCACGTAACCCAGGATGGACTGGCAGTTGTTGTCGACCTCCTGGTGGATCTCGTCGGAAGACCACGTCAGCGATGAATCGGCCAGCGGAATCGTCAGCAGTTCGTCGATGGTGGTGCGGGTCTTGCCTTCGAGTTCCTTCTGCACGGCGAACACATCGACCTGGTGATAGTGCATGGCGTGCAGGGTGGCTGCAGTCGGCGACGGCACCCACGCGGTGGTGGCACCGGCCTTGGGCTGGCTGATCTTCTGCTCGACCATGTCGGCCATCAAGTCCGGCATCGCCCACATGCCCTTGCCGATCTGCGCCTTCCCGGACAGCCCGGCGGCCAGACCGATGTCGACGTTGGCGTCCTCGTAGGCCTTGATCCACGGCTGGGACTTCATGGTGCCCTTGCGCACCATCGGCCCGGCTTCCATCGAGGTGTGGATTTCGTCGCCGGTGCGGTCCAGGAATCCGGTGTTGATGAACACCACGCGGTCGGCAGCGGCCTTGATGCACGCCTTGAGGTTGACCGAGGTGCGGCGTTCCTCATCCATGATGCCGACTTTGAGGGTGCCCTGCGGCAGACCCAGCACATCCTCGACGCGGCTGAACAGCTCGCAGGTGAAGGCCACCTCATCGGGGCCGTGCATCTTGGGTTTCACGATGTAGATGGAGCCGGTCCGGCTGTTGAGCAGCGGACCGTGCTCTTCTGAGTCCTTCATCCCGTGGATGCCGATCAGGCTGGTGAACAAGGCATCGAGGATGCCTTCGGGCACCTCGACCTCTTCGTCGGCGCTGCCGCGCATCACGATGGCGTCGTTGGTCATCAGGTGGCCCACGTTGCGGACGAACAGCAGGCTGCGTCCGGGCAGCGTCAGCTCGCCGCCGCCGGGCGCGGTGTAGATGCGGTCCTCGTTGAGCACCCGGGTGAAGGTCTTGCCGCCCTTGGTGACGTCCTCGGACAGGTCACCGCGGTTGAGGCCGAGCCAGTTGCGGTAGCCGAGGACCTTGTCCTCGGCGTCGACGGCGGCCACCGAGTCCTCGAAGTCCATGATGGTGGTGACCGCCGACTCCAGCACGACGTCCTTGATGCCCGCCCGGTCGGTGGAGCCGACGGGCGATTCCGCGTCGATCTCGATCTCGATGTGCAGCCCGTGGTTGGCCAGCAGTACAGACTTCGGTGCGCTCGCTTCGCCGGTGTAACCCGCGAACTTCTCGGGGGCGAGAAGTTCGGCCGACAGTTCATCGCCCAGCGCGATCCGCAGCGTGCCCTCGTCGACGGCGAGCGCGGTGACGTCGGCCCAGGAACCGGAGTCCAGCGGGGTGGCCTCGTCGAGGAACTTACGGGCGTAGGCGATCACCTTGTCGCCTCGCACCCGGTTGTACCCGGAGCCCTTCTCGGCGCCGTCCTCTTCGGAGATCACATCGGTGCCGTACAGAGCGTCGTAGAGCGAGCCCCACCGCGCATTGCTGGCATTGAGCGCGAACCGCGCATTGAGAACCGGCACCACCAGCTGCGGGCCGGCGGTCGAGGTGATTTCCGGGTCCACACCGGAGGTGGTGACGGTGAAATCCTCGGGTTCGGGCAGCAGATAACCGATTTCGATGAGGAACGCCTTGTAGGCCTCCGGGTCGTGCGGCTCGATCGCGCGGTGGCGATGCCACTTGTCGATCTGCGCCTGCAGTTCGTCGCGGCGGGCCAGCAACTCGGCGTTCTGCGGTGCCAGGTCGGTGACCACCTTGTCGACCCCGGCCCAGAAGGTGTCGGGATCAAGATCGGTGCCCGGCAAGGCCTCGTTGTTCACGAAGTCGTGCAGCACCTTGGCGACCTTCAGGTTGCCCACGGTTACACGCTCAGTCATTGGTCCTCCTTGGCCGGCAATCAACTCATCCTACCCGTCAGTAACCTGCGTCATCTGCAGCGTCAGCCATGAGAAGCAGGTCACAGCGGTCTCGCAGCATGGAACGCAGCAACGCAGCGCGTAGCGACAGGCCTCGCTGGCAACGCACGTACTCGGCGCGACCTGTCGCATCCTCGATCCGAATCGGTGTAAGACCGTACCCGGTCAGGTCATAGGGGCTGGCCCGCATGTCCAGCTCTCTGGCGTCGGCTGCCAGTTCCAGACAATCCAGCAACAACTCGGCCTCGACCAGCGGTCCCAGTTTCGCGCACCACTTGTAGAGGTCCATGGTCGCGTGCACACAACCGGGCTGCTCGTGGGCGATCTGGGTGTCGCGGGTCAGGGCGACGGCATTACGCGGCGCGGCGGCATCGGTGAAGAACCGGAAAGCATCGAAGTGAGTGCAGCGCAGCGGCATCGACTCGACCACCGCATCGGTGCCGGCGACGCCCAGTCGCAGCGGCACACCGTCGTGGCGGATATCGGAGCTGCGGTACACCATCGCCCACTCGTGCAGCCCGAAACAGTTGAGGACGGCCGGCCGATCCTGGGTCGCGGCCAGCAGATCGGCGATGAACCGCACGGCGTGCTGTCGTCCCCGCAAATAATCCAGCCCGACCGTCACCCCCTCAGTGTGCCGCGTATAGCCGGTTCGCCCGAGGTAATCGCGCGCACCGGCGCCGGCAAGCACCACGCCGTATCCGGGATGCCAGCGCGTGAGATGCCGCGGCCGCAGGCTGTAGTAGGTGAACAGGAAGTCCCATACCGGGTGCGATTCCCCGGCGGCGGCGCGGCGCCGGTGCGGTGCCAGAAACGCCTCGGCGCGTTCCCGATGTGCGTCCGCCCGTGCCGTCCACTGCGCCTCCGGCACGGCACGGATACCGGTGGCAGCGTCGGTGAGCAGCTCAGACACGGTGGGTCCCGTCACGTACGGTCCCCACCAGGTCCTCCACCAGGTCCTCCAGGGCGACCATCGCCACCACGGGAACCGCAGGCCCGCCATCGCCCATCGTGACCAGTGCCAGATGGCTGTTGGTGCGCCGCAACCGCGACAGCGCATCCGGTAGCGGTAACCGCTCCGGCACGTGGGGCAGCGGCCGCACCACGGACAGGTCGACCACGGTGTCGGGGTCGTCGTCGAGGGCCAGCACGTCCTTGATGTGCAGATAGCCGACGTAGATGCCGTCGACCCCGGTGACCGGGAACCGGGAGTAGCCGGTCTCGACCAGCGCGCGCTCGACCGCGCCGATGGTGGGCCCCGACCCGGCAGCCGCCACCGGCACCGCCCGGATCTCCGCCAACGGCACTGCCACATCGGCGACCACCCGGTTGCGGATCTGCAGCGCCCGCGTCAACCGGGTGTGCTCCTCGGGGTCGAGCAGCCCCTCGGACACCGACTCGGCGATCATCGCGGAGAGCTCCACCGTGGAGACCGTGATGTCGAGTTCGTCCTTGGGCTCCACCCGCAGCGCCCGCAAGGTGGTGTTGGCACACCAGTTGTAGAACGCGATGAACGGCCTGACCGCCCGCACATAGGCCAGGTACGGCGGGATCAGCAGCATGGCGGTGGATTCGGGGCCGGCGATCGCGATGTTCTTCGGCACCATCTCACCGAGCAGTACGTGCAAGATGACCACGACCGCCAGGGCGACCAGGAACGCGACGCTGTGCAGCACCGCGTCCGGGATGCCCAGCAGACCGAACGGCTTCTCCAACAGGTGCGCCACCGCCGGTTCACCCACCCGGCCGAGCAGAATCGAGCAGATCGTGATGCCCAGCTGGGCGCCGGCGAGCATGAGCGACAGGTGCTCGCCCGCCCGGATGACGGTGACGGCACTCTTCTTGCCCTGCTCGGCGAGCGCCTCGAGGCGGTCGCGGCGGGCCGAGATGAGCGCGAACTCCGCACCCACGAAGAAGGCGTTGGCGCCCAGCAGCACCAGAGTCAGCAGCACGCCGAAGATGTCGCCGCCCATCAGCGATCCCCCTCCTCGTCCTTGTCGCTGCCGTCCGGCCCCAGCTCGGTGAGCTCGAGCTGGTCGATGCGTCGGCCGTCCATCGCGATCACGGTGGCGCGCCAGCGTGGCGGGTCGTCGAGTGACCCGTCGGCGTCGAACGCCCGTAGCTCCACTGATTCCCCGACTTCCGGAATGTGCCCGAGCTCCTGCAGCACCAAACCGCCGATGGTGTCGTACTCACCTTCGGGGGCCCGGTAGCCGGTGGCCGAGGCCACTTCGTCGATACGCAGCAAGCCCGACACCTGCCACCCGCCGCCGGCCGCCACCACGTCCGGGGTGGCGTCATCGTGTTCGTCGCGGACGTCGCCCACGATCTCCTCGATGAGATCTTCGACGGTGACCATGCCGGCGGTGCCGCCGTACTCGTCGACGACCAGCGCAGTCTGCAGGCCGCTGGCGCGGATCTGCGCGAAGACCGCGTCGCCGTCCAAGGTGGACGGCACCACGGGGACCGGCTGCACCAGCGAGGCCAGTGTCGTCGCCGCGCGGTGCTCGCGTGGGATCTCGAAGACCTGTTTGATGTGCACGATGCCGATGGTCTCGTCCAAATCGCCGTCGATGATGGGAAAGCGGGAGTAGCCGGTCTCGGTGGCGGTGGCCACCAGATCCGCCACGGTGTCGTCTGCGGCCATCGCGACGATCTTGGAGCGGGGTGTCATCAGTTCTTCGGCGGTCAGCTCACCGAACTGCAATGAGCGGTCCACCAGAGTGGCCGTCACCGCGTCCAGCGAGCCGCTGCGGGCGGAGTTGCGCACCAGGGCCACCAGCTCCTGCGGAGAACGTGCCGAGGCCAGTTCGTCGGCGGGTTCGATGCCCATCCGGCGCAGAATCCAGTTGGCCGAGCCGTTGGTGGCGAGAATCGCCGGCTTGAGCAGCATCGAGAACACCAGCTGCGGCCCGGAGACGGCGCGTGCGGTGGGCAGCGCCAGTGCGACGGCGAGATTCTTGGGGACCAGTTCACCGAACACCATGGAGATGGAGGTGGCGATCACCAGGGACAGTCCCAGTGCGATCCCGCCGATACTGCCCTCCGGGAGCTTTATGGCGCGCAGCACCGGCTCGAGCAGCCGCGCCACGACCGGTTCGGCCAGGTACCCGGTGGCCAGAGTGGTCACCGAGATGCCCAGCTGTGCGCCGGAGAGTTGGAACGACAGGGTGCGGTGGGCGCGCTGCACGTACTTGTCACGCCGCCGGCCCGTGCGGGCGTTGGCGTCGACGGTGCTGCGCTCCAGCGCGGTGAGGGAGAACTCTGCGGCGACGAACAAGGCGGTACCTGCGGTGAGTACCACGATCGCCAGCAGGGACAGGACGGTGACTCCGAGACTCATGAGCGCGTCACCGCCGCAGATGTGCCGGGCCGCAAGCCCGGCTGACTAGAGGAAGGCTCGGCGTCCTGCGCCTCAGCTGTGTTCTCTTCGTGGACGTGGTTACCGACCACCGTGACAGCGTCACTGGGTGCCTGCGGCACTGACTTCCCTTCATTTCACAAGCGGATGTTCCCGCGCGAATACCCAAAAAAGTTAGCTTATCGACCGCTCTGTCACCAACCGGTCGGCAACGGGTGTCCCTCGGCGAATCCGGCCGCGGACTGGACGCCGAGCACGACTTTCTCGTAGAGCTCGGGCAGGGTTGCGGCGCCGACGTAAGTGCAGGTGCTGCGCACGCCGGAGGTGATGTGGTCCAGCAGGTCCTCGACGCCGCCGCGCTCGGGATCGAGGGCCATCCGGGAGGTGGAGATGCCCTCCTCGAACAGCGCCTTGCGAGCCCGGTCGAACGCGCCGTCGGCAGCGGTACGTGCTGCGACCGCGCGCTTGGAGGCCATCCCGTAGCTCTCTTTGTAAAGCCGGTCCTGCCGGTCGCGCATCAGGTCGCCGGGGGACTCGTAGGTGCCGGCGAACCATGAGCCGATCATCACGTTCGAGGCGCCCGCCGCGAGTGCCAATGCGACATCGCGCGGATGCCGGACACCGCCGTCAGCCCATACGTGACCACCGAGTTCCCTTGCTGCCGTTGAACATTCGAGAACAGCGGAGAACTGCGGCCGGCCCACCCCGGTCATCATCCTGGTGGTGCACATCGCGCCGGGCCCCACACCGACCTTCACGATGGTGGCGCCCGCGTTCAGCAGGTCGCGGGTGCCGCCCGCGGAGACGACGTTGCCGGCGGCCAGCGGTAGGCCCAGATCCAGCGACGCCACCGCGGTGATCGCGTCGATCATCTTCTGCTGGTGGCCGTGGGCGGTGTCCACGACCAGGACGTCGACGCCGGCCTCGGCCAGGGCACGGGCCTTGGCGGCGACATCGCCGTTGATGCCGATGGCCGCGGCGATCCGCAACCGTCCGGCGGCGTCTACGGCGGGGGAGTAGATACCGGCGCGGATGGCGCCGGTCCGGGTCAGCACCCCGGCCAGGGTGCCGTCGGCCTCGGTCAGCACCGCGATGTCTATCGGCGCGTGGTCGAGCAGGTCGAACACCTTGCGTGGCTCCGTCCCGACCGGGGCGGTGACGAAGTCCGTGGCCGCCACATCGCGGACCCGGGCGAAGCGGTCGACACCGACGCAGGCGGCCTCGGTCACCAGGCCGACCGGTCGCCCGTCTGTGAGCACCACCGCCGCACCGTGGGCGCGTTTGTGGATCAGCGCGACGGCATCGGAGACCGAGTCCTCAGGTGCCAGGGTCACCGGGGTGTCGGCCACCAGGTCACGGCTCTTGACGAAGTCCACGGTCGCGGTGACGGCCTCGATCGGCAGATCCTGGGGCAGCACCACGATGCCGCCGCGGCGGGCGACGGTTTCGGCCATCCTCCGCCCGGCCACGGCCGTCATATTCGCCACCACCACGGGGATCGTGGTGCCGCTGCCGTCTTCGGTGGACAGATCCACGTCGAATCGGGAGGTGACGTTGCTGCGGTTGGGGACGACGAACACGTCGTCGTAGGTCAGGTCGTACGGCGGCCGCTGGCCTTCGAGGAACTGCACACGACCAGCGTAGAGGGTGCCCGCGGGTCACCCACTGCGCCGAGCGGCGTGGATCAGGCCTCGACCTCGCTGCGGTCCCCGCTCCACAGCGTGTGGAATCGCTTCGTCGACTCGGTGTCGATGCGTCCGTAGGTGTGCGCGCCGAAGAAGTCGCGCAGGCCCTGCGTCAGCGCCGCGGGCAACCGCTCGGTGCGCAGTCCGTCGTAGTAGGACAGTGCCGAGCTGAAACCGGGGATCGGAATGCCGAGTTCGGTGGCCTTGACCACCACTCGACGCCAGCTGTCGATGGCGTTCTCGATCGCGGCGCGGAAGTACGGGTCGACGATCAGAGTCGGCAGGTCGGGATCGTTGTCGAAGGCGTCCTTGATGCGGTTGAGGAACTTGGCGCGGATGATGCAGCCGCCGCGCCAGATGGTCGCCATATCGCCGGGGGTGATGCTCCAGTTGTACTCGACCGACCCGGCCTGGATCTGGTTGAACCCCTGGGCGTAGGCGATGATCTTCGAGGCGTAGAGCGCCTGGCGGATGTCCTCGGTGAATTGTTCGGCGTCGGAAGGCTTCTCGCCCAGGTCCCCGGCGGCCAGCCCGGTGGTGGCCTGGCGTTGGGTCACCGATCCGGACAGCGCGCGGGCGAAGACGGCCTCGGCGATGCCGGTGACGGGCACACCCAGGTCGAGTGCGGACTTCACGGTCCAGCGGCCGGTGCCCTTCTGCTCGGCCTCGTCGAGGATCAGGTCCACCAGCGGTTTGCCGGTTTTGGCGTCGATCTGGCGCAGCACCTGGGCGGTGATCTCGACCAGGAAGCTGTCCAGGTCGCCGGAGTTCCACTCGTCGAACACGTCGGCGATCTCGGGGGCCGACTTGCCCAGCCCGTCGCGCAGCAGCTGGTAGGCCTCGCCGATGAGCTGCATGTCGGAGTACTCGATGCCGTTGTGCACCATCTTGACGAAGTGTCCGGCGCCGTCGGGGCCGACATGGGTGCAGCAGGGCACCCCGTCGACGTGGGCGGAGATCTCCTCCAGCAGGGGGCCCAGGCTCTCGTAGGACTCGGCCGGACCACCGGGCATGATCGACGGCCCGTTGAGGGCGCCCTCTTCGCCGCCGGAGATGCCGGCGCCCACGAAGTGCAGACCGCGCGCGCGGATGGCTTTCTCCCGGCGGATGGTGTCGGTGAAGAGCGAGTTGCCGCCGTCGATGATGATGTCGCCGGGTTCCATGGCGTCGGCGAGCTCGTTGATGACGGCGTCGGTCGCGGCGCCGGCCTTGACCATGATCAGCACCCGTCGTGGCTTCTCGAGTGCGGCAAGAAATTCCGGGATGGTCTCACTGCGCACGAAGTTGCCCTCGGACCCGTGCTCGGCCAGCAGGGCGTCGGTTCTGCCGATCGACCGGTTGTGCAGGGCGACGGTGTAACCGTGGTGAGCGAAGTTACGCGCGATGTTGGAGCCCATCACCGCCAGACCGGTCACTCCGATTTGCGCTGTCGCCTGGGTGGAGGGGGCAGCCTCGGTAGTGGGGGATTCGGTCATGTGAGCCCTTTCGGTTCTGTGCCGGCACAGCAGATTTCCACGCCGTTCCGCAGCTGAGCGTAGTCGTACTACGAGCTGAACAGGCGTTGTAGTTCGTGTAGCCATGGCACTGCCACCGCAATGGTGGGCAGAACCAGAATGGCCACCGCGCTCAGGTATGCCGCGGCGGCCAACGGGACGCTGTTGGGACGTCCGGCCAATCTGCGGACCCGGATGACCGTGGTGGGGCCGCCGGCGGCGAGGGCGCCCTTGGGTGCGCGGGCCGACGCGCATGCCACCAGCGCGCGGGCCAGGGGTGTCGGGCCGGCCGCGCGCACGGCGGCGTCGTCGGCGAGCAGCTCAATCAGCAACCGGACCGCATCCAGGGCGTTGCGGCTGCGGACGAACCGGGGGAAGGCGATGTACACGGCGGTGAAGGCTTCCAGTACCAGGTCGTGGCGGGCGCGCAGGTGGGCACTTTCGTGGGTGAGGATCGCGGTGACTTCGGCATCGGCGAGCGAGGTCAGCGCGCCCTCGCTGACCACGACGCGGCTGCGAACTCCGGGCAGGCAGTAGGCCAGTGGCTGCGCGACGTCGAGGATGCGCAGCTCTCGCGCCCGGGTGCAGGCCTGGGCGGCGGCGCGGTCATGGGTGACGCCGAGGATGTCGACGAGCGTGCGGTGGTGGGAGCGTCGGCGCCGGGTGGAGACGAAGACCTGGGTGCCGGCGACGACGAGCCGCGCACCGATCAGCAGGGTCAGGCCGAACACGGCGATCGAGAGCGCCCACAGGGGCCAGCCCAGTTGGTCGATTTCGCCGAGGAGTGTGGTGGGGCGACCGTCGGGGCCGGGGACGAACAGCTTGCTGGCGATGGCGATGCCGGCGCTGAAGGCGGACAACACGGCGGCTACGGCGATGGACTGCCAGAGGACCACTGCGGCGCGTGGGGCGCGCAACGGCCACGACGCGCGGGCCAGCAGTGCCGGTACGGGGCCGACGAGCAGCAGCGCAAGGGTGGCAAAGGCCAGCGCGGACACACTCACAGTCTGTCTCAGCCGGTGGGTGCGTCGCCACCCGAGGTGGTCAAGGCATGTTTTGCTTCGAGTTCAGCCAGTGCTCGGCGTAGGGCGTCGGCCTCGTCGGCGCCCACGCGTTCGACAAAATGCACCAGGGCGGCCTGGCGGCTGCCGGTGTCGGCGGCCTGGTCCAGCGCGTCCACCATCAGGCCGGCGACCAGGACATCGCGGCCGTGCGTCGGCGCATACCGGTGAGCGCGGTCGTCGCGGTGCTGTACCACCAGATGCTTCTTCGCCAGACGCTGCAGCACCGTCATGACAGTGGTGTACGCGAGGTCGCGGTGTTCTGAGAGCGCCTCGTGTACCTGGCGGACGGTTTGTGGTTCCGGCGCCGACCACAGGCGGTCCATGACCGCCTGTTCCAATTCCCCTAAGCGAGCCACCTTGGCCATGATCCATTCATCTCCGAAAGCGATTTCGTCAGACTACCCGTGATTACTACGGGGCGTCGTATCTCGGTGTCGTATGACCCTCGTCGTTGCTTCCCTCGTGTGCACCAACCCGGCCGATCCTCGAACCCTTCCGGCCCGTTCTCGTCTGTGAGAGCGGTCACAATCGCGTCGATCGTTGCCCGCTGTGCTCTTATGGTTAGCCTTACCTAAGCACATCAGGAGGTGCCATGACTGCCGTGATCGATGATCCGCTCATCGCGGGGATGACGATCGGCCGGGTGTTGCCGCTGCATGAATCGAGTCGACGACTGCGGGCGCTGTATCCGGAATGTCCCCGGGTGTACGGCGTGGCGGTGCTGGCCGATGTGTCCAAACGCAGGTGGTGGCCGCTGTCGGCGGCGCTGACCGACGACCGGCTCAGTGTGATGTTCGGTGCCGCGGCCGCGGAGATGGACAGTCGGACGACGGCCGCGCAGCAGTTGGCGGCGACGTTGGCGCACGCCGTCATCGGTCGGGTGGTCGCCCTGGTGGTGCTCGAGGGCCGGGCCTGGGATGCCGGGCTGGAGAACCTGTGGGTGCATGTGGATTCCGAAGGGGCCATCGACTGGCTCGGCGTTGTCGATCCCACCGTCCGGGTGCTGCCGGAGGATCCCTGCCTGCGCAGCGGTCGTCCCGCCGAGGGTGTTGTGGAGTTGCCCAGCGAAGCGGCTCTGGCGACGTGGATCGCTCACCGCTGCCATCGGTCGCTGACGCCGCTGTTCGCCAGGCTGCATGAGATCAGCGGTGGAGAGGTCAGCGTGGCCTCGATGTGGCACACCGTGGGCTCGGCGGTCGTCGTGACCGCCACTCAGGTGCCGATGCTCGCCGGCTACAGCGAGGTGGTGGGGATGCGGCGGGGGCAGGCGGTGCTGGACGCCTTGGCCGGGTTCGGGCTCCCCGTGCGCGGTCAGTCCCCACGCGGCTGCGCGGTCGGCACCTCTGGCGCCCGAATCGCGACGAAGGTCTTGCCAAATTAGGGAAGCCTTGCCTATATTGAACGTGTCGAGCTAACGGACCGAGCCGGAGTCCTGAGGGCTGCAGAGACCCCCGGTCCACTCGAGAGGCGAGCCCCGCGCATCACGCGCGGGGCTCGCCGTCATTCCGGGGCCGAGTGCGATTGGACCCGAGCGGTTTCCGGCATCGCTGCGGGTGTAGACACGACACCGTGCAAGAGACACCTTCCATGACTCCCTCGGATTTCAAGGCGCCCTTCGACACCGAACTCGGGCTCGTTTACACCGAGGTCACTCCGGATGGTTCCAAGGCCGAGCTCGAGGTCAAACCGACGCTCCTGCAACCGGCGGGCATCGTGCACGGCGGCGTGTACTGCTCGATTGTCGAGAGCATGGCCAGCGTGTCGGCGTTCGTGTGGCTGGCCGAACACGGCGGCGGCGACGTCGTCGGCGTCAACAACAACACCGACTTCCTGCGGGCCATCACCTCCGGAAAGGTCTACGGCGTGTCAGAGCCGCTGCACCGTGGCCGGCGCCAACAGCTGTGGCTCGTCACCATCAAGGACGAGAAGGACCGCGTCGTCGCCCGCGGCCAGGTGCGGCTGCAGAACCTCGATGCGCGGTCGGACTGAGTTGCTCGTCCCTCGCAGCGCATCGTCGACCGAGGCATGGCAGGATCGCTCACCATGCGCTTGAGCCCGCATGAGCAGGATCGCCTACTGCTCTCCTACGCAGCCGAACTCGCCCGCCGCCGGCAGGCCCGGGGTCTGAAACTCAACCACCCCGAGGCCGTCGCGGTCATCACCGACCATCTGCTCGAAGGGGCCCGTGACGGGCGTTCCGTCGCCGAGTTGATGAGCAGCGGCCGCGAGGTGCTCAGCCGCGCCGATGTGATGGAGGGAGTCCCGGAGATGCTCTACGACGTTCAGGTCGAGGCCACGTTCCCGGACGGCACCAAGCTCGTCACCGTCCATCACCCGATTGCATGAGCGAGCCGCCTGTGATTCCCGGCGAGATCCTCTTCGGCGACGGCGTGATCGAACTCAACACCGGCGCATCGCGACTCGAGCTGGACATCGTGAACACCGGCGACCGTCCGGTCCAGGTGGGTAGCCATGTCCACCTGCCGCAGGCCAACAAGGCGCTGGACTTCGACCGGGCAGCCGCCCACGGCTACCGGTTCGACATCCCTGCCGGTACCGCGGTGCGGTTCGAGCCGGGGGTGGCCCAGACCGTCGGCCTCGTTGCCCTCGGTGGCAGTCGTGAAGTCCACGGGATCTCCCTGACTCCTCCCGGAAAGCTGGATGCCTGATGGCCGAACTGACCAGGTCCCGGTACGCGGCGCTGTTCGGTCCCACCACCGGCGACCGGATCCGCTTGGCCGACACGGACCTGCTGATCGAGATCACCGAGGACCGCAGTGGTGGACCCGGCCTCGCCGGTGACGAAGCGGTGTTCGGCGGCGGCAAGGTGCTGCGCGAGTCGATGGGCCAGTCGCGGGCCACCCGGGCCGACGGCGCGCCCGATACCGTGATCACCGGCGCGGTCATCGTCGACTACTGGGGAATCATCAAGGCCGACATCGGTATTCGCGACGGCCGCATCGTCGCCATCGGCAAGGCCGGCAACCCCGACATCATGACCGGTGTCCATCCCGACCTCGTGGTGGGACCGTCCACCGAGGTGATCGCCGGCAATGGCCGCATCCTCACCGCCGGCGCCATCGACTGCCATGTGCACCTGATCTGCCCGCAGATCATGGAGGAGGCCCTCGGGGGCGGCATCACCACCATCGTCGCCGGCGGCACCGGCCCGGCTGAAGGCAGCAAGGCCACCACCGTCACCCCGGGATCCTGGCACCTGGCCCGGATGCTGGAGGCGCTGGATCACTGGCCGCTCAACGTTGCACTGCTGGGCAAGGGAAACACCGTCAGCGCCGAGGCGATGTGGGAGCAACTGCGCGGTGGCGCAGCCGGATTCAAGTTGCACGAGGACTGGGGGACGACGCCGGCGGCGATCGACGCCTGCCTGACGGTCGCCGATGAGGCAGGGGTGCAGGTGAACTTGCATTCCGACACCCTCAACGAAGCCGGGTTCGTCGAGGACACCCTCGCCGCGATCAACGGCCGCGCCATTCACGCCTATCACACCGAGGGAGCCGGCGGCGGCCACGCACCCGACATCATCACCGTCGCCGCGCACCCCAACGTGCTGCCCAGCTCGACCAACCCGACCCGCCCGCACACCGTCAACACCCTCGACGAACATCTCGACATGCTGATGGTGTGCCACCACCTCAACCCGAGCGTGCCCGAGGACCTGGCCTTCGCCGAAAGCCGGATCCGGCCGTCGACGATCGCCGCCGAGGACCTGTTGCACGACATCGGTGCGATCTCGATGATCGGCAGCGACGCCCAGGCGATGGGCCGCATCGGCGAAGTGGTGCTGCGCACCTGGCAGACCGCCCACGTGATGAAGAAGCGTCGCGGGGCGCTGGAAGGCGACCCGGGCGGCGCGGCGGGCAACGACAACAACCGGGTGCGCCGCTACGTCGCGAAATACACCATCTGCCCGGCCGTCGCGCACGGCATGGACCGCGAGATCGGTTCGGTGGAGGTGGGCAAGCTCGCCGACCTGGTGTTGTGGGAGCCGGCGTTCTTCGGGGTGCGCCCGCACGCCGTGCTCAAGGGCGGGATGATCGCCTGGGCGGCGATGGGTGACGCCAACGCGTCGATCCCGACGCCGCAGCCGGTGCTGCCGCGGCCGATGTTCGGCGCTGCCCCTGCTGCCGCGGCGGCGACATCAGTGCATTTCGTGGCCCCACAGGCGATCGAGGACGGACTGGCCGAGCGCCTCGATGTCCGGCGGCGGCTGGTCGCCGTCGACAATGTGCGCAAGATCGGCAAGGCGCAGATGCCGCTCAACGACGCCACCCCGGAGATCAGCGTGGATCCGGACACGTTCACGGTGACCATCAACGGCGAGGTCTGGCAGGAACAACCTGCAGTCGAGCTGCCGATGGCGCAGCGGTACTTCCTGTTCTGATGCCTGGACTGACGACGCTGCTCACGCTGGCCGATTCGCGGTTGCCCACCGGGGGGCACGTGCACTCCGGAGGTGTGGAGGAGGCCGTCACCAGCGGGCTGGTCACCGACCTGGCGACGCTGGAGGCGTTCCTGCGCCGCCGGGTCCGCACCACCGGCCTGGTCACCGCATCGGTGGCGGTCGCGGTCCACACCCGGACTTTGACCGTCGAGTCGGCCGATCTGGAAACCGACGCCCGCACCCCCGCACCGGCGGCCCGGATGGCCTCCCGCGCCCAGGGACGCGGCCTGCTGCGACTGGCGAAGCGGGTCTGGCCGGACACCGGCGACGGGACAGTGGACTGGTCGACGCTGGGGCGGGCCCCGCATCTCGCGGTGGTGGCCGGGGTGGTCGGCCGGGTCAGCGCGCAGGACCCGGGGCACACCGCGCTGTCGCTGGTGTACACCACGATGACCGGCTCAGCCACGGCCGCGCAGCGCCTCCTTGCCCTCGATCCCGCCGACGTCGCGGCGGTGACGTTCGCACTCGCCGAGGTGTGTGACCAGACGGCCGCCGAGGCGACCGCCGGGCTGGCCGACCTCTCCGATCCTCTGCTCGACGTCCTGGCCCAACGCCATGTCGCCCGCGAGCGCCCCCTGTTCGTCTCCTGACTCCCGAAAGGTCAACCATGCCGCCCCATTTCCTCGACGGTCAGCCGCACGGTCACAGTGACCGACCCAAGCGGGTCCGTCAGCCCGGTGAGCCGCTGCGCATCGGTGTCGGTGGCCCGGTGGGCTCCGGAAAGACCGCGCTGGTGGCGGCGCTGTGCCGCCAGCTTCGTGACGAGTTGTCGCTGGCGGTGCTGACCAACGACATCTACACCACCGAGGACGCCGACTTCCTGCGTCGGCACGCGGTGCTGCCCGATGACCGGATCGCCGCGGTACAGACGGGCGGTTGTCCGCACACGGCGATCCGCGACGACATCACCGCCAACCTCGACGCCATCGACGACCTGATCGCCGGGCACGACCACCTCGATCTGATCCTGGTGGAATCCGGAGGTGACAACCTGACCGCGACGTTCTCGTCGGGGTTGATCGACGTGCAGATCTTCGTGATCGACGTCGCCGGGGGAGACAAGGTGCCCCGCAAGGGCGGGCCCGGGGTGACGTTCTCGGATCTGCTGGTGGTCAACAAGACCGACCTGGCACCGTTGGTGGGTGCCGACCTCGACGTGATGCGCCGCGACGCCGCCACGGCGCGCGAAGACCGGCCGACGGTGCTGATCAGCCTGACCGACGATCCGGCCGCCACCGACGTGCTGGCCTGGGTACGGGATCAGCTGCGGGTGGCGCAAGCGGTCTGATGCATTCCGACGTCGTCATCGTGGCGAGCGCCCACCGGCTGCCGCGGATCGAATGCCGCGGCGGGTTGGCGGCGCGCCACACCCTGACCGACACCGTGCACCTGATCTCGGCCGCGGCCACCCCGCTGGGCGGTGACACCATCAGCATCCGAGTGGTCGTCGAGCCCGGGGCGCGGTTGTGCCTGCGCAGCGCCGCGGCGACGATGGCGTTGCCCGGGGCGGGGGAGCTGACATCCCGGACATCGATGCACCTCGAGGTGGCAGGCCAACTGGACATTGATGTCGAGCCGACGGTGGTCGCCGCCGACGCGCGGCACCACACCGCGGTCGTCGTCGGCATCGAGGACTCCGGGGTACTGCGGCTGCGGGAACGCGTGCAGATCGGCAGAACCGGTGAGCAGCAAGGCTTTTGGAGTGGCACGTTGCGCGCCGATGTGAAGGGTCAGCCGCTGTTGCGGCACCGGGTGGAACTCGGGGCCGGCGCGGTGGCCGACGACGCACTGTCCGCTCCGCGTGCCTGCATCAGTGAGTTGCGTTTCCCCTCCGGACCGGAAGACAGCAACGCCGCCGGACGGTCCGAGGGCAGTGTGTGCCTCGAACTCGCCGGCGGCGGAGTACTGACCACCTGGCAGGGGCTACGGCTGTGACCGGCCCGCTGCCAGGCGGCAGCTAGCTGGCTTTTTCTTCGTCCACGCTGGCTGCTATTTCCTGCAGCTGCTCGATCCGGGTTCGGGCATAGGCCTGCTGCTCGGTGATGGTGAGCTGGCCCCGGTGGCTTCCCAGGAACGTCGTCGTCCAGGACAGCAGGGTGGCGATCTTCGTCTTGAATCCGACGAGGTACACCAGGTGCAGCAGCAACCAGGCGAGCCACGCAATGAAGCCGCCGAATTCGATCTTGCCGACCTTGGCGACCGCGGAAAACCGCGACACGGTGGCCATCGAACCTTTGTCGAAGTACTTGAACGGCTCACGAGTGCTGGGATCAGCGCCCTTGAGCTCGGCCTTGATGATGTTGGCGGCGTACTTAGCGCCTTGGATGGCACCCTGGGCCATGCCGGGAACACCGTCGACAAAGGCCATGTCGCCGACGACGAACACGTTCGGGTGCCCCGGGATGGTCAGGTCGGGCAACACCTTGACCCGGCCGGCGCGGTCGATCTCGGCGTCGGACTGGTTGGCGAGCTCGCGGCCGAGCGGGCTGGCCTGCACACCTGCCGACCACACCTTGGTGGCCGACTCGATCCGGCGCAGGGTGCCGTCGGTTTCCTTGACGGTGATGCCGTTGCGATCGACGTCGGTGACCATCGCGCCGAGCTGGATCTCGACGCCCATCTTCTCCAGACGGGCTTTGGCTTTGAGCCCCAACTTCTCACCCATCGGCGGCAGCACCGCGGGCGCGGCGTCGAGCAGGATCACCCGCGCCTTGGTGGTGTCGATGTGCCGGAACGAACCTTTGAGGGTCTGGTCGGCCAGCTCGGCGATCTGACCTGCCATCTCCACCCCGGTGGGCCCGGCGCCGACGACCACGAAGGTGAGCAGCTTGGCTCGCCGTTCGGGATCGCTGGAACGCTCGGCCTGCTCGAACGCTCCGAGGATGCGTCCGCGCAGCTCCAGGGCATCGTCGATGGTCTTCATGCCGGGTGCCCATTCAGCGAAGTGATCGTTGCCGAAGTAGGACTGGCCGGCGCCGGCAGCCACGATCAACGTGTCATACGGCGTCCGATAGGTGTGACCTAGGAGCAGCGAGTCGACGGTCTTGTTGGCCAGGTCGATGTGTGTCACCTCGCCCAGCAGGACCTGTGCGTTGTCCTGCTTGCGCAGGATCAGCCGGGTCGGTGGGGCGATCTCACCTTCACTGATGATGCCGGTGGCCACCTGGTACAGCAGTGGCTGGAACAGGTGATGGGTGGTCTTGGCGATCAGCTTGATGTCAACGTCAGCGTGCTTCAACTTCTGAGCAGCGTTCAGTCCGCCGAAGCCGGACCCGATGATGACAACTTTGTGTTTATCGGTGGCGGTGGCTCCGGGATGGCTCATTGTGTGCTCCTCAAATAACTACGCATAGAACAACGTCTACGGTAGTCGTACCCGATTCGCGGGGCGCGGTGACATGGCCCACCAGTATCGGTCAGGGGTTGACCAGCGGTTTGAGTACCTCGCCCGCGGCGGTGATCGCTCCTGGCGTGTAGTACGGCATGTTGATGATGATGCCGTCGATGCCCACGTCGAGAACCTTCGTCTTGATCTGGTCGGCAACCGATTCAGCGCTGCCCACCACCATGCGCTGGCTCATGTCGGCGGGCACCATGTCCGCGGTCGCGTTGTCGTCGACCAGAACGGTGATCAGCACACTGGTCTCCAAAGTGGCTGGGTCCCGGTCGATTTCCTCGCAGCGCTTCTTGACGACGGCGAGCTTGCCCGGCAGCTCGTCGAATCCGGCGATGACGTTGAGATGGTCGAAATGGCGTGCCGCCAGCGGGATGGTCTTCTTCTCGCCGCTGCCGCCGATCATCAGCGGAATATGGTCGCGGAAGCGGGGATTGGCCACTGCGTTTTCGGTGCGGTAGTACGTGCCGTTCACTGTCGGTCGTTCGCCCTCGAGCATCGGCAGGATGATCTGCAGCGCCTCTTCGAGCTTGTTGAAGCGGTCGGTGAACGTGCCGAACTCGAATCCGAGCTGGTCGTGTTCGAGCTCGAACCAGCCGGTGCCGATGCCCAGGATCGCGCGGCCGGCGCTGATCACGTCGAGCGTGGTGAGGGACTTGGCCAGCAATGTGGGCTGGCGGTAGGTGTTGCCGGTGACGAGCGTGCCCAGCTGTACTCGCTCGGTGGCATTGGCCAGCGCACCCAGGGTGGTGTAGGCCTCGAGCATCGGTTGGTCGGGATCCCCCAGCATCGGCAGCTGATAGAAGTGGTCCATCACGAAGACCGAGTCGAAACCGGCCGCCTCGGCTTCCTGGGCCTGGGCGACGACGGTGGGGAAGAGCTGTTCGACACCGGTGCCGTACGAGAAGTTCGGGATCTGGAAACCCAGTTTGATAGTCACGGTTCGACCTAACCACGGTCAAGCGGGGCGGGAATCCCGTTTCGCTGCACGCGAACTGGGAATAATCGCGGGGTCAGCCGAAGTGCGCGAGCTGCCCGGCGCTCACATGCAGCGTCTGTCCGGTGACGTGGCGGGCACTCGAGGTTGACAGGAACAGCGCCAGGCGGGTGATCTCCGCTGCGGTCGACGGCGGGGTGGCGGACAACCCGTCATAACCGGGCTGGGAGCCGCGACCTGCTGCCACCACGTTGATGGTGATACCGCGGGTGCCGTAGACGGTCGCCTGATCGGCGGTCCACGCAGACAGTGCCGCTTTGATGGCGGCCTGTGCGCTGCCGTCGCGGGGGCTTTCGGGGACAACGTTGATGACGGCACCGCCGGCTTTGAGGTTGTCGCCGATGGTCTGCAGGGTCAGCGCCGCCGACAGCACCATGGTGTCCAGGGCGTTGTGCCAGGCGGTGGCCTGCTGCGCCAGTGAATAGGTGCGGGGATCGCCGTCCTGCCAGCGTGGCGTCGGCACATGGACGATCGTGTCGAGGTGCTGGGGAAACAGGCTGCGGGCCTCGGCCAGGCTGACGGGGTCAGTGGTATCGCAGATGACCGCGTCGACATCGAGTTCCTTGGCGGCAACCTCGAGATCGTCGCGGCGTGCGCCCGAGATCACGACCCGATGGCCGCTGTCGCGAAAGCCTTCCGCGACCGTGCGTCCAAGCTCGGTATCGCCGCCGGTGACGAGCACCTCCATGGCTGACCTCCTAGTTGTTCACCGTTGAACCCACGCGCGTGGCCGCGTTGATCCCAGGCAATGTTACTGGACAGTAGCTAGGTCGGGAAACTCGACGCGGACACTATGGAGAAACAATTTGGACAGCACGTACGAAAGACATCACGTGGCACCCGCCGGGTGCCGCTGGCGCCCGTTCCGACGGGCGCGGACACGATCCGACTAGTGACCAAGACACTTGCGTCACGCGAGTAACACGGTAGGTTCTTCGCCATGGATGAGCCGGAGCAGAGTGTGAAACGGCACAGAGGTAAATGGGGGTCCGCGGCCCTGGCTGCGGCAGCCGGAGCGAGCGCGCTCGCATTGGTGCTCCCCGCGGCCATCGGTCATGCCGAGCCGGCGCCGCCACCGCCGACGCCCACGGTGGCACCGCCACCTGCCGCCGATCCCAATGCTGCACCACCTGCTGTGGTGGATCCGAGCCTGCCGGCGCCGGCGGACCCCGGCGCCCCGCCGCCCCCGGCAGATCCCAACGCTGCGCCACCGCCGGCAGATCCCAATGCCCCACCGGCACCACCGGCACCACCGGCACCGGAGCCGGGCCGCGTCGACAACGCTGCCGGCGGCTTCAGCTACGTGTTGCCACCCGGGTGGGTGGCAGGTGACGCCACCAGGCTCAATTACGGTCAGGCCCTGCTGGTCAAGGAGACCCCGGCGGCCACTACCGGCGAACCGGCCGCGGTAGCCAACGACACCAGCATTCTGCTGGGTCGGCTGGATCTGAAGCTCTTCGCCGGAGCCGAGCCCGACAATGCGAAGGCCGCGACGCGGTTGGCCTCGGATATGGGCGAGTTCTTCATGCCATTCGCCGGCACGCGCGTGAACCAGGAGACCATTCCGCTGGATGCCAACGGCATGCCGGGTTCCGCGTCCTACTACGAGGTGAAGTTCACCGACACCGCCAAGCCTGACGGTCAGATCTGGGCCGGTGTGGTCGGGACGCAGGCTGTCAACGCGCCGCGCGGACAGCGCAACGAGCGCTGGTTCATGGTGTGGCTGGGCACTGCCAAGGACCCCATCGACAAGGGCGCCGCGGCTGCGCTGGCCAACAGCATCCGGCCGTGGAGCCCGCCGCCTCCGCCGGCACCGGACCCGAATGCACCCGTGCCGCCCGCGGATCCGAATGCTGCGCCCGCGGATCCCAACGCGCCGCCGCCGGTACCGCGGAACCAGGTCGGCGTACCCGTCCCGGTCACCACTCCGGTGCCCGAGATGATGCCGCCACCGGCCTGATCCACCTAGGACGACACCAGCAGCCCCGACATCATGTCGGGGCTGCTGGCGTTAGTGGCCCGATCGTTGTCAATTCGCGGGCCTAATAGTTAGCGATGCGGGCATACCAGGGGAATGGAAACAACATTTGCTGCGGAATCCCTCGAGATCCTGGCCCGGTCGTCCACGCTGACCAGCGTGGGTTGGATCGGCTACATCATCATCGGCGCCCTGGCAGGCTGGATCGCCGGCAAGCTCGTCAAGGGCGGTGGCTCGGGACTTCTGTTGAACATCGTCATCGGCATCGTCGGTGCGCTGATCGGCGGCTTCCTGCTCAGCTTCTTCGTCGACACCGCTGGTGGTGGATGGTGGTTCACGCTGTTCACCGCGATTTTGGGAGCGGTGATCCTGCTCTTCATCGTCAGCAAGGTCCGCCGGACCTAGCTCTGCGCCGCTCGACGGTGGGTCGGTGTCAGCTGGAGAGGTGCCAGACCAGCGCCGCTGCCAGCGCACCGACACCGTTGAGTGACCAGTGCAGGGCGATCGGGGCGATCAGGCTGCCGCTGCGCCGGCGCAGCCAGGTGAACACGAACCCGGCGGCCGCGGTGGCAAGGACGGCCAGCAGCACACCGGCCAGCATGCCGACGACGCCGCCGCCGAGGATTCGGGTGAAGCCGACATTGCTGCTGGTGAGGCCCAGTGACGTGGAGATGTGCCACAGGCCGAACAGCAGTGAGCCCGCCGCGGCCACACCGCGGAAGCCCCACGCCCGGTTCAGCGTCCCGTGCAGCACGCCCCGGAACGCGAGCTCTTCGGGGATGACGGTCTGCAGCGGGATGATGATCATCGACGCCAGCAGGGCACCCGAGAGGGTGGCGTAGTTGTCGTTCATGAACATCGGTCGCGTCCACGGCAGCAGCGCTCCGACGGCGATCACCGTGACCACCAATCCGACGGCCGCGGCTGCGTAGCCGGCCCCGGAGCGCCAGTGTTCACGGCCCAGGCCGAGTTCGGCCCAGCCGATGCCCCGGGCCCGCATCAGTGCCAGCAGGCCGACGGCCGCTGCGGGGACCGTGGCGATGCTCGCCCATGGAGTGGTGAAGTGTGCAATCAGGTTCGACGCCGCCAGGACGACGACGACGATGGCGATGTCGACGTAGACCCGGAAGTGGTGGATTGCCGCGAGTTGACCAAGCAGCGGGGGAGTTGGCACGGCCGCCACGGTCACTTCAGACATAACATATTCAGTTTACCTGGGTGGAGCCGGTCTGACCCTGGGTGCTCGCTCACACTGAACTGCTCCTACCAGGCAGAGTGTGGCAAATGAACCAAACGACCCTGACAACGGCCACGATCGCACTCAACGGCATCGACGTCACGTACGCCACGGCGGGGTCGGGCCCGCCGGTTGTTCTTGTGCACGGCTTGGGCGAGGATCGGCAGAGCTGGCGCGTGGTGCAGGAGTCGCTGACGGATGTGACAACCCACGCCTACGATCTGCGGGGGCACGGCGCCACCGGCATCGGCGCCGCCGCCGGTACCTTGGCTCAGCTGCGCGATGACCTGGTGGCATTCCTCGATGCGGTGACCGGTCCCGCAGTCTGCGTGGGCTTCTCCCTCGGCGGCGCCATCGTGCTGTCCGCCGCGGCGTACCGCCCCGACCTGGTGAAAACCGTGGTGGCGCTCGGCACCTCGAGTGTCGTGGGACGCGGGGCCAAGGCCTTCTACACGGAACGGATCGAACTGTTCCGCGGTTCCGACACGGCGGCGAAGGAGGCCGCGCTCTTGGCCGATACCGCTGCGGCACTGCATGACCCGCACTCCGACGCCGCCGCAGTGACGCGGGCGCGCCTTACTGCGGTGGGTGACGGCCACGGCTACCTCAACGCGTCCACCGCCATGGCGCAGTTGGCCGACGAGCCCCTGACCCCGGCGTTGTCGGCCATCCCCGCCGACGTCGACGTGCACCTCATCGGGGCCGACCACGACAGCCTGTGCCCCAGGAAGGCTGCCCAGATCGTTCTCGATGCGATCCACCACGCGACGTATGCCGAAATCTCCGGCGCCGGCCACTTGATGCTGATCGACCAACCTGAACAGGTGCTCGCTGCACTGAGACAGGCGCTGACCGTCACCTAGCGCCGCAGAGGCCAATTCTGCTTCGGCACAGTACCTGCGCGCGCCGGTGGATGCGGGAAGGATGGGTACGCACCCGGAGCGACGCATTCCCGACGCAGGAGGAAGTTCGATGACGGTTATGAGCTCTGATACGCCCGCAGCGTGGCGGACTGCAGATGTGCAATCACTCGACGCCCAGGCCCTCGCGCAGCTCGACGGGTGGTGGCGCGCGGCCAACTACCTGTCGGTGGGGCAGATCTATCTGCTGAACAATCCGCTGTTGCGGACGCCGCTGTCCCGCGACGACGTCAAGCCCCGGTTGCTCGGCCATTGGGGCACCACGCCGGGGCTGAACTTTCTTTATGCGCACCTCAACCGGGTCATCAAAGAGCGCCAGCAATCCACTCTCTATGTCACCGGGCCCGGGCACGGCGGCCCGGGGCTGGTCGCCAACGCCTATCTGGACGGCACATATTCGGAGGTGTATTCCGACATCACCCAAGACGTCGAAGGCTTGCGGCGGCTGTTTCGGCAGTTCTCCTTCCCCGGCGGCATCCCCTCGCACGTCGCCCCGGAGACACCGGGATCGATTCACGAAGGTGGCGAGCTCGGGTACTCCCTCTCGCACGCCTACGGCGCTGTCTTCGACAATCCCGACCTGTTGGTGGCGGCGGTGGTGGGCGATGGTGAGGCCGAGACCGGACCGCTGGCAACCAGCTGGCACTCCAATAAGTTCGTCAACCCCGTCAAGGACGGGGTGGTGCTGCCGATCCTGCATCTCAATGGCTACAAGATCGCCAATCCGACTGTGCTGGCGCGTATTCCGGAAGAAGAGCTGCGCAGTCTGATGATCGGCTACGGGCATGACCCGTACTTCTTCGAGGTCGTCGACGGCGATACCGATCACGCCGATGCGCATCGCCGGTTCGCCGTTCTGCTCGACGAGGTACTCAATGAGATCGCCGACATCAAAGGGCGTGCGGCCGACGGGGACGAACAGCGGCCGCGCTGGCCGATGATCGTCTTCCGGACCCCGAAAGGCTGGACCGGACCCGACTACATCGACGGCAAGAAGACCACAGGCTCCTGGCGGGCCCATCAGGTGCCGCTTGCCAGTGCCCGCGACACCCCGGAGCACCTGGAGGTCCTGGCTGACTGGCTGGGGTCCTATCACGCAGAGGAACTCTTCGACGACGACGGCAGGCTGATCGCTTCGATCGCCGAACTCGCCCCCGAGGGTCACCTGCGGATGAGCGACAACCCGCGCGCCAACGGCGGGCTGTTGCTCAAGGACCTACGGTTGCCCGACTTCCGGAAGTTCGGTGTCGACGTGCCCGTTCCCGGGTCGACGGTCACCGAGGCGACGAGGGTGCTGGGGCAGTGGCTCACCGAGGTGGTCCGGCTGAATCCCGACAATTTCCGGATCTTCGGCCCCGACGAGACCGCGTCGAACCGGTTGCAGGCGGTCTACGACGCCACCGACAAACAGTGGGACGCCGAGTTCTTCTCACCCGAGGTCGATGAGCATCTGGCCCGCGCCGGGCGGGTGATGGAGATGTTGTCCGAGCACCAGTGCCAGGGCTGGCTGGAGGGTTACCTGCTCACTGGCAGGCACGGGCTGTTCAACTGCTACGAGGCATTCATCCACATCATCGACTCCATGGTCAACCAGCACGCGAAGTGGCTCAAGGTCACCAACCACATCCCCTGGCGACGGCCGATCGCGAGCTTGAATTACCTACTGTCGAGCCATGTCTGGCGCCAGGACCACAATGGCTTCAGCCATCAGGATCCCGGTTTCATCGACCACGTGGTGAACAAGAAGGCCGAGGTGGTCCGGGTGTATCTGCCGCCCGATGCCAATACCCTGCTCTCCACTTACGACCACTGCCTGCGTTCCCGGCAGTATGTGAACGTCGTGGTCGCCGGCAAACAGCCCCACCCCAACTTCTTGTCCATGGAGCAGGCCATCGCGCACTGCACCAGGGGCCTCGGGATCTGGGAGTGGGCCGGCACCGAGGTGGTGGGCACCGACCCCGACGTGGTGATCGCCACGGCCGGCGACGTTCCCACGTTGGAGGGGCTGGCGGCGGTGGATCTGCTGAAGCAGCATCTGCCGGAACTGAAGATCCGGTTCGTCAATGTGGTGGACCTGATGCGGCTGATGGACGACACCGAGCATCCGCACGGCCTGTCCAGTCATCAGTTCGACACGATCTTCACCACCGAGAAGCCGGTGATCTTCGCCTATCACGGCTATCCATGGTTGATCCACCGGCTGACCTACCGGCGTACCGGGAACAACAACCTGCATGTGCGTGGCTACAAGGAAGAAGGCACCACGACGACTCCGTTCGACATGGTGATGCTCAACGACCTCGACCGGTACCACCTGGTCATCGATGTGATCGACCGGGTGCCCTTCCTGCAGTCCACCTGTGCGCCGCTGCGGCAGGAGATGGTGGACAAGCGGATCGCCGCCCGGGAGTACACCCGGGCACACGGCGATGACATTCCCGAGGTCAAGGACTGGTTGTGGCCGCAGGCCCGGGAGTTCGGCGAGCTGGGCGAGGTTGATGCGACCGCCACCACCGGGGGTGACAACGAGTAGCCGGGAGCACCGGCCATACTGTGGGCATGGTCACTGTAGACAGGTGTCAACTTCTTGCGTCGGTGCGCGTGCTGGACCTGGCGGCCGGTGGCGCGGATATCGTGACGCGATTGCTGGCAGATCTCGGCGCGGACGTGCTCAAGGTAGAGCCGCCCGGCGGTGCGCCGGGCCGGGCGGCCCTGCCGCGGCTGGGTGAGACCAGCATCGCGTTCGCGCTGCACAACGCCAACAAACGCAGCGCCATCCTGGACCCGGCGAGCGCCGGCGACCGGCAGCGGTTTCTCGATCTGGCCGCCGACGCCGATATCGTGGTCGATTCCGGATTGCCCGGTCAGGTTGCGGGCTACGGCATCACCTGTGCCGAACTGGCGGAGCGCTTCCCGCACCTGGTGGTGATGGCGGTGACCGACTTCGGCACCCAGGGCCCGCGGGCCGGATGGCGCGCCAACGACGCGGTGTTCTGCGCCCTGTCGGCGGCGTTGTCGCGATCAGGGCCGGCGACGGGAATGCCGGTGCTGCCGCCGGAGGGTATCGCCACCGCCACCGCTGCGGTGCAGGCGGCCTGGGCGGCGTTGGTGGGTTACTACCACCGGTTGCGAAGCGGGCGTGGCGATTTCATCGACTTCTCCAGGCTCGAGGCCGTGGTCACTGCGTTGGACCCGCCGTTCGGCTCCCATGGTCAGGCCGCGGCCGCGGTGCGAGGTGGGGAGAAGTGGCGCGGCCGGCCGAAGAACCAGGACGCCTATCCGATCATCGCCTGCAAGGACGGTTTTGTCCGGCTGGTCGTGATGGCGCCGCGGCAGTGGCGGGGGCTGCGGGCCTGGATGGGGGAGCCGGAACAATTCCAGGACCCCAAGTTCGACACCATCGCCGAACGTTTCATGGCGTGGCGGGAGATCGGCGCGCTGCTGGAGCGCCAATTCGCCACCCAGACGATGTCAGAGTTGGTCACCGCGGGGCAGGCCCACGGGGTTCCGATCGCCGAGGTGCAGGACCCCCTGGGTGTGCTGACCTCTGAACATTTTGAAGCGGTGCACGCCTCCACTGTCGTCGAGTTGTCGCCCGGGGTGGCGGCCCCGGTTCCCGTCGGGTATTACACCGTCGACGGTGAGCATGCCGGGTTCGGCCGCCCCGCGCCGTCCGCCGGTGCCGACGACCCCCGGTGGCAGGCTTCACCGGCCCCGACCCGGGAAGCGGACGAGCCGGCATTCGGGTTGCCCTTCGCCGGCCTGCGCATCGTGGACATGGGCATCATCGTCGCCGGTGGCGAGCTGGGTCGGCTGTTCGCCGACCTGGGCGCCGAAGTCATCAAGGTCGAGAGTGCGGCCTATCCCGACGGGCTGCGCCAGGCGCGTCCGGGTGACCTCATGAGCGCGTCATTCGCCTGGACGCATCGCAACAAGCTGGGATTGGGTGTCGACCTGCGCAGCCCGGATGGTGCCGACGTCTTCACCAGGCTGGTAGCCGGCGCTGACGCTGTGTTCGCCAATTTCAAACCGGGAACCCTTGCCGGGCTGGGATTTTCGTACGATCGACTGCGGGAGATCAAATCCGATATCGTCCTGGCGGAGAGCAGCGCGTTCGGCGACAGCGGGCCCTGGAGCATCCGGATGGGGTACGGCCCGTTGGTGCGCGCCGCCACCGGAGTGACCCGGCTGTGGACCGCGCCGCCGTCCTCGGACGACCCGTCGGCTTCCTCGGCGCGGCACCGGTTCTTCGATGCCACCACCGTGTTCCCCGACCACGTGGTCGCCAGGATCACCGCCGTCGGTGCACTGGCCGCGTTGATCCACCGTGATGCCACGGGCTCCGGCGCCAGGGTGCACGTGTCGCAGGCCGAGGCGTGTGTCAGTCAACTCGATGCATTGTTCGTGGCGCGGGCGGTCGCCCAGACCAATCCGGATGCGCTGCAGCCGGATTCGGCCGTCCACCGGGTCTATCCCTGCGCCGGTGACGACGAATGGTGCGTGATCTCCGTGGTCTCCGATGAGGACCGCCGCGTCATCGAACAGCTCATCGGCACCGCCGAACTGCACGAGTGGACGGCCGGGCGGTCACCTGTCGAGGCCGCCGAGGCACTGCAGGCCGTCGGTGTCGCCGCGGCGCCGATGGCCCGGCGAGGCGATCTGCTGGACGACCCACAGCTGACGGCGCGTGGGCTCTATCAGCCGATGGTGCATCCGCTCTTCGACACCGCGATGCCCAGCGAAATCGGTGTCGCACCGTTTGGGCAGATCCCGCCGGCGCCGACCCGTCCCGCACCATTGGCCGGGCAGGACACCCGCGAGATCTGCCAGAAAATCCTGGGGTTCGACGACGAGACCATCGAAGGACTGATCTCCGCCGGAGTGTTGTTCACCGCGGATGCTCCCCCGAGGGAGGGGCCGTGACCGCCGGCGTTGACACCCGTCAACAGCTCTGCCCTGGGTTGATACGGTTTGCCCATGCCACTGGATCCCAAAACTCCCGTGCTGGTCGGCTACGGCCAGGTCAACCAGCGTATCGATGACGGTGCCGCGGCGGAGGTCCTGCATCCCGTCGCGCTGATGGCGTCCGCGGCACGCAAGGCGGCGGACCCGCGCGTCCTGGAAGCTGTTGACGCCATCCGCGTCGTGAACCTGTTGTCGTGGCGCTACCGCGACCCGGGCCTGTTGCTCGGTGAGCTGATCGGCGCCAACAACCCGGCCACCGTGTACACCGGCATCGGCGGCAATGTTCCACAATCGCTGGTCAACCAGGCTTGCCTGGACATCATGGCAGGTCGCAACGATGTGGTGCTGCTGGCCGGCGCCGAGACGTGGCGTTCGCGGAAGCGCTTGAAAGCCAACGGTGTCCGGCCGGACTGGCCGGTGCAGGACGATTCTGTTGCGGTCCCGCCCGGCGGCGAGGACGCGATGGAGATGGCGGGAGAGTCCCAGGAGCGTATCGGGCTCGGCTTGCCCTCGGATGTGTACCCGATGTTCGAGGAGGCACTGCGGATTGCCGCCGGTGAGACACCCGATGAGCACCGGCGCCGAATCGGCGAGTTGTGGGCGCGGTTCAACGTGGTGGCACAATCCAATCCGCACGCCTGGAGCAACGCCGCCTACACCGCCGAGGACATCTGGCAGCCCAGCCCGGCCAACCGGATGATCAGCTGGCCCTACACCAAGCTGATGAACTCCAACAACATGGTGGATCAGGGTGCGGTGCTGGTGCTGACGTCGGTGGAGCGGGCCCAGCAGCTCCAGATACCTTCGGAGCGTTGGATTTTCCCGTGGGCCGGCACCGATTCGCACGACACCTACTCGATCACCGAGCGGTTCGAGTATCATCGTTCCCCGGCGATCCGGATCGGTGCCCGGCGGGCGCTGGAGCTGTCCGGCTCGGCGCTGGACGACATCGACTTCGTCGACGTGTATTCATGTTTCCCGTCGGCCGTCCAGGTCGCCGCGCAGGAGATCGGATTGGGGCTCGATGACCCGGCACGTCCGCTGACGGTCACCGGCGGGCTGACCTTCGCCGGTGGCCCGTGGAACAACTACGTCATGCACTCCATCGCCACCATGGCCGAGACGTTGGTGGCCCACCCCGGCAGGCGAGGCTTGATCACCGCCAACGGCGGCTACCTGACCAAGCACAGTTTCGGGGTGTACAGCTCGGTGCCGCCGGCCGCCGAATTCGCTTGGGAAGACGTGCAATCCATCGTGGACCGGGAGCCGACCCGCGAGGCGCTGGTGTCCTGGGAAGGCGTCGGCACGGTGGAGACCTGGACGGCGCCGTTCGGGCGGGACGGAGCGCCGGCGAAGGCGTTCCTGGCGGTCCGCACCCCCGACGACCTCCGCACCCTGGCGGTGATCTCCGATCCGGCGGCCGCGGCGGTGACGGTGACAGAGGACATCGCCGGTGCCAAGGTGACGGTCAATGCGGATGGGACTGCCTCGCTGGTCTGACCGGGGGAGTCACGGCGGCGACGATCGTCACTGACGTCTGACGTTTGGACCGGTCGCTCCGGGCAACCATAGGTCCATGGAGAATGAGTGGGAATGTGTCGTCGTGGGCGGCGGCGCAGCAGGCTTGAGTGCGGCTCTGGTGCTGGGGCGGGCCCGCCGGCGCACGTTGGTGGTCGACGCCGGTGAGCAGAGCAACCGGGCCGCAGCCGCGGTGGGTGGGTTGCTGGGCCACGACCACCAGCTGCCGGCCGATCTGTACGCCACCGGCCGTCGCGAGCTCGCCGCTTATCCCACGGTCGAATACCGCCAGGATGTCGTCGCCAGCGGTGCCCCCGATGACGGCGGATACACCCTGGAGCTGGCCGGCGGCGATACGGTGCGTGCTCGCCGGGTACTTCTGGCGACAGGGATGCGGTACTGCCCTCCGGAGCTGCCGGGACTGAGCGAACTCTGGGGCACGTCGGTGTTCCAATGTCCTTTCTGCCACGGCTGGGAGATGCGCGACCTGCCGCTGGCCGCGCTCGCCACCGGTGACGAAGGCGTCCATGCGGCCTTGATGCTGCGAGGCTGGAGCGACGATGTGGTGTTGCTGACCGACGGGCCGTCCGGCCTGGACCCCGAGCACGTTGATCTGCTGACGTCGGCGAAGGTGGTCGTCGACGAGCGTCGTATCACCGGGTTGATCGGCGAGAACGGCCAGCTGTCGGCCGTTGCGTTCGCTGACGGTGACCGGATGCCGCGGCAGGGCCTGCTGGTGGAGGCCCCACTGCAGCAGCGCTCGTCGCTGGCCGAGCAACTCGGTGCGGCGGGCAGCGCGGGGCCGATGTCGGCTGATGCCATCGGTGTGGACCCGTTGCACCGGACCAACGTACCCACCGTCTTCGCTGCCGGCGACAACTGCACCGAGCAGCCATCGGTCGCCGGAGCTATGGCGGCGGGATCTCAGGCCGCGATGATCATCGTGCAGAGCCTGCTCGCGGACGAGTTCGGATTGCCTTATCCACCTGAGTGATTCGTTAGGGGCGCTTGATTCGTTCAGGGGCGCAGCGCCACCCGGATGCAGCCTTCGGTTTTGTTCTTGAACATGTCGTAGGCGCGGGGGCCCTCTTCCAGCGGAAGGACGTGGGTGATCAGCGCGGACGGGTCGAGGTCACCCTGCTGTACGTAGTCGAAGAACTGCGGGATGTAGCGCTGGCCGTGCTGCTGTGCCGTGCGCAAGGTGAGGCCCTTGTTCATCAGCACGCCCATCGGGAACTTGTCGGTGATGCCGTACACGCCGAGTACCGAGACCACCCCGCCTTTACGGCACGCCAGGATCGCCTCGCGCAGACTGCTGGCGCGGTCGGTCTCCATCCGCAGTAGTTGTTTGGTGCGGTCGTAGACTTCCTGCACGCCGGTGCTGTGTCCCTCCATGCCGACGGCGTCGATCACCGCATCGGGGCCCCGGCCGCCGGTGGCCTCGCGAAGCAGCTCCTGGACGCTGTCGACGGCACTGTAGTCGATGGTCTCGGCGCCGAATTGTTCTGCCAGGGTGAGTCTTTCGGGGAATCTGTCGATGGAGATGACTCTCCCGGCACCGTGCAGCAACGCGCTGCGAGCCGCCATCAATCCGACACCTCCAGCACCCCACACCGCCACCGTGTCCCCGGCGCTGATGTCGCAGAAGTCGGCTCCCATGTATCCGGTCGGCACGGCATCGGACATGAACAGTGCCTGCTCATCGGTAACGTAGTCCGGGACTGCGAAGCAGTTCACATCACCGAACGGCACCCGGATGTACTGTGCGTGCGAGCCCGCATAACCTCCGAAGGGATGCGTGTAGCCGTAGATGCCGCCGGTCGGTGATCCCAGGATCGGTTGTTGCATTTCGGCATTGGGGTTGGTGGTGTCACACAGCGAGTAGAGGTCATGTTCGCAATACCAGCACCGGTTGCACGCGATGAAGGACGGAACCACCACGCGGGCACCCACCACGGTCTCGGTGATGTCACGCCCCACCTCGACCACCCGGCCCATGAACTCGTGGCCGAACACATCACCCTCGCGCATACCGGGGAGGTAGCCGTCGATGAAGTGCAGGTCGGAACCGCACGTGGTGGTGAGCGTGACCTCCACGATGACATCGTGGGGATTGATCAGTACCGGGTCGTCCACGGTCTCGACCGATAGGTCGTTGACGCCGTTCCATACCAGGGCTCTCATTTCGTTCCTTTCTCAGCGGTCCGACTTGCGGGCGCTCGGGTTGGGCGTGATCGTCGGAATCTCACCGGTTTGCAGCAGTGCGCGCGCACGGTAGAGCGCTTTGAATATCAGGGGCCCGGTCAGAAGCCCGGGTGCGGGGCTACTGACGCGTGCGATCACTTCGGTCCCGTGGTCCTGGGGTGCTTGACGAAGGTCAAGTGCGATCTGGTGGGTGCTGTCAGGGCGCACATCGTCGAATCGCAGACTGTCGCCTTGCACCGTGACGACGCACTCCCACTTGGTGGTGTCGCCGTCTGGCCCGGCGAACTTCCACCGCAGACGGCGGGGTCCGAGGTGTTCGACCTCGGCGATGTCGCCGAACACCTGCGATAACCGCTCGGCGTCCTGGAAAAGGTCCGTGACCGCTTCGCGGGACTGGCGGATGGTGATCGACTGAGAGCGCGGCTCCCGTTCGGTTGCGTGCAGCACCTTGGCCGCGATTCCCTTGGCCTGTTCCTTGGCGGCGTTGATGACGTTCATAGGGATCCCCTTTGTGATGTCGGTGCGGGTCTACGGAAGATCAACTGTGTCCTCCGGGTCCGCCCCGCATCGGCAAGGTTGCCGCGGCGACCAGGCCGTCGACCAGACCCGCGTGCCCGGCGCCGATGATCACGGCGTCGGCAGTGCCACCTGTCGTCTAATGGATGTCTTCGGGGGTGCGGCGTTCCGCCAGCGCCGTCAGCCGCCACGTGCATTCCCGGTTGCGCGGCATGGCAGCCGCCAGCGCCAACCGGTTCGGTACCCACCCCATGGGGGCGCCGACCGGAACCTCGGACATCTCGATACGGCACCCGCCACCGTCGATATCGGACAGCCGCAACGTGATTCGCGCTTTGCCGAAGGGCCGGCCCTTGGCCAGCAGGACCAGTTGCTCCATGGGCTGACAATCTTCGACCACTGTGACGTCATCGAGCAGCAATGGCCAGACACCGATCGAGTGCCGGATGGTGCTGCCGACCTCGGGCCAGTTCGGGTCGACGGCCCGCATCCGGCTGTTGCCCACCACCCACTGTGAATACGTCCAGCCGTCCGCTATCACTGACCACACCTGTTCACGGGTGGCTGTGGTGTCCCGCTTGACGGTCAGCGAGCTGTCGACCTCACCTGGATGCTCAGTCACACGCTTTCCTCCCTCGCTTCGTCCTGCCGTCGGTCCTACCCGCAGGGGCGACGGCCAAACCTCTCACCGCGGTATCGGGAGGTAACTCAGTGCACACAACCGCGATACGCCGGTGATACGCGGACCGTCTACATGTGGTTGATGACCGAGACCGAAACGCCGCGCAGATCGCGTTGGTACACGTCGCTGTTCGTCCAGCTGCTGGTCGCCATCGTCGGCGGGATCCTTGTCGGCTGGCTCTGGCCCGAGGTGGGTGCGGACCTCAAGCCGCTGGCCGACGGCTTCATCAAGCTGATCAAGATGATGATTGCGCCGATCATCTTCTGCACCGTCGTCATCGGCATCGCGCATGTCGGTGACTTGAAATCCGTCGGCCGGATCGGTGTCAAGGCACTGATCTACTTCGAGGTGGTGACCACCTTCGCGCTGCTGTTCGGATTGGTCGTCGGCAATCTGGTGCAGCCCGGTGCGGGGTTCAACATCAGCCCGGAGACGTTGGCCACCGGTGCGGATGCCGTGGCCGCAAAAACCAACAGCGGCGAACTGCCGCACACGGTCGAATTCCTGCTGAACATCATTCCGGCCTCGGTGTTCTCGGCGTTCGCCGAGAACAGCCTGTTGCAGGTGCTGTTTTTCGCGGTGCTCTTCGGGTTGGCGCTGGCCAAGTTCGGCGAGCACGGGCCACCGGTGGTATTCGAGTTCATCGAGCACCTGAGCCAGATCTTCTTCACCATCATCGGCTGGATCATGCGCCTGGCTCCGATCGGAGCGTTCGGTGCCATGGCGTACATCATCGGCCAGTACGGATTGTCGTCGCTGGGTAGCTACGCCAAGCTGATCGCGGCGTGTTATGTCGCCGCGGCGATGTTCATCCTGGTCCTCGGTGTCATCGCATCGCTGTTGGCGGGGGTCAATCTGTGGCGGTTCTTCCTCTACACCAAGGACGAGTTCTTCCTCGCCCTGGGGACGGCCTCCACCGAGGTGGTGTTGCCGCGCATCATGACGAAGCTGATCGACGCCGGATGTTCGCGCACTACAACGGGTTTGGTCGTCCCTACCGGGTATTCGTTCAACTTGGACGGGGCCACTCTGTATCTGTCGATCTGCGTGCTGTTCCTGGCGCAGGCGCTCGGGGTCGATCTGAGCCTCGGTGAACAGATCACCGCGGTGCTGGTGCTGATGTTGACGTCAAAAGGGATGGCCGGCGTCCCGGGGTCGTCGTTTCTGGCGTTGTCGGCCACTGTCGCCGCCATCGGCCACGGCGCCATACCTGTTGCGGCGGTGGCGCTTCTGCTGGGTGCGGACCGCATCATGGACTCGATGCGGGTATCGGTGAACCTGCTGGGCAACTGTGTGGCCACGCTGGTGGTGGCCCGATGGGAGGGGCAGCTGGATGCCGACCGGATGCGGGCGGTGCTGCGCGGCGAGCCGGTGGCCCCGCTGGATGAGCCGGGCAGCACCCACGTCGATCCGGCCGAGGTCGTCGTGTCCGGACGGTAGCGTCGGGAAGTCAGCCTTGGGACGCCAACTGCTCCTGCGCCAGCGTCAGCACCTCTTCGGTGGTCGGCGGGCTCTGCGGATGGAAGGACAGACACCACGGCGCCCGGACCCGGTTGAATGACTGACCTTCGGTCGCCAGGTAGAAGTTGCCCGCGCGCAGTCGGCTGATGTCGGGCACCAGGCCGCCTTTGACCCGGGCCAGTTCCTTGGCGTAGCTGATCTGGGTGGCCGAGTTGAGCAGCCCGTAGAGCTGGGTCGCGGCGTTGCCGGGGATGAAGTTGTGCAACCCCTTCGGCGACTGGGTGGCATACACCAGGCCCAACCCGTACTTACGCGCCTGCGACGACAGGGCCAGCGTGCTGCGCAGACTGATCGTCGAGCGCCCCGATGGAGCGAAGTTCTGCGCTTCGTCCATGACCAGCAACCCGCCCAGGGGGCGATCGCCGGCCGGATGCCGTTTGATCCACGCGAACAGCGCCATCTGCAACTGGTTGACGAAGCCTTCGCGCTGCTGCTCGGAGGTCAGCCCGATCATGCTGATCACCGATACCCGGGCGCGGAACCCGTCCGAGGGTGTGAGCAGCACACCGGGGTCGGCCGGTTCCCCGGCGCCACCGAACATCGGGTCGTTGATGGTGGCTGCCCGCAGATTCTGGCCGATGTCGGCGGCCAGATCACCGGCATTGGACATGCTGCTGGCGCCCTCGGGCAGATCGGTGAGCAGGTCGATGAAACCGGGCAGCGTCGTCGGGCCGCTGGAGCCGTAGAACGTCAACGCTTCCCGCAGCACCGCGCGTTGCCGGCCGGCTTTGGCTGAGTTGCCGGAGATCAGCGCCCGGGGTTCCAGGGCCGCGACCGCCGAGTCCACCGCTTGGGCGAATTCGTCGTGATCGTCGCGAACGCTGGCGAAATCCGGCAGTGGCTGAAATGACAACGGCCGCCCTGCCGCCCGGTTGGGTGTCCACACCACGACCTCGGTGTTGCTCAGGTAATCCGCCGCCCGGGCGTCGTCGGCGGGATCCCACCCCGGCGGTAGCTGGGGCCATGAGCTGCCCAGCCGGGACAGGTCATTGTTGGTGTCCAGCACAATCGAGGAGACTCCACGCAGCGCGCATTCCTCCACGATGCGACGGATCAGGACTGTCTTGCCGGATCCCGAACCGGCGAACACGGCGGTGTGCTTGCGTAATCCGGCCAGGTCGACGTCTTGGCGCTGCCCGGTGTTGACGTCGACACCGAAGGGGATCGCCGAGTCTGACCGCGGCCGGTCGTCGCTCGGCTGCGGCGGCTCTTCGGTGTCCTGTTCGCTGCTGGGTTCAGTGACGGATTCGGGTGCTTCACCGGCGATATCGCCCAGCGCGTCACGCAGCAGCGTGATGCCGTGCGCCGGTTTGCGCGCGGCCAGCCATACCGGTAGATGCGCAGGGTCTTCGCGGACAAGGTCGCGCAACGCGGTCATCGTGCGCAGATCGTCGTCAGACAGCGGCAGCGTACGGCCGCCGGCCGCTTCGAACTCCGCGATCAGAGCCATCGTCTTGGGCCCGCTGGGCCAGGGGGTGTTCCGCAACAGGAACAGCTTGCGCCGGTCGGTCTGCGAGCTGAAACCTGTTGCGTCACTTGCGCCGCGGATTCTGTTCTGGGCGGCGATGGCGTTGGTCGCGGCGATCGCCCGGAACGCCCAGTGCTGCTCGTCATCGGTCGTCGGGTCCAGGCTCTGCCGCAATCGGGCATGCAGGGCGACGCGGGTCCCCGGCGGCGGGTCGACGCGGAAGTCGGCGCCTGCGGACCCGGCCTCGACGATCCACGATCGCAGCGCGGCGTCGAGCAGTTCCGGAATGGTGGTGTCCTCGCCCTCGTGGTCGAGTGCCACGGTGGCCACCGCCTGCCTGCGGTAGGCCAGGTAACGGGCGTCCAACACTGCCAGGTCGGCACTGACATCACTGTCCGCGGTGGCCGGACCCGTGTCGGCGGATTTCCCGCTGGGTTCGGAATCTGCTGTCAGAGAAGTCAATTCGATGACGGCATCGGAAGCCAGGCATTGCCGGACATGGCTGTCGGCACGTTTGAGCAGCTGCCGGGGGGTGTAGTCCGGCGCATCGGCGAACGCCGTGGGCGCGATCGGCCAGCTCGGGTACGGCGGCGTGAACCCCACGGAGGCATAGGCGGCGGCGAACCGGCGTTCCAGGATCGCGCGGCCCAACTCCGGGGTCGGCAGGCCTTGCAAGGGGGAGGTCACCCGGAACCGGTCGGCGACGGTGGCCGTCGCACGCAGGCGGATCGACTCCCACGCGGCGGGCAGACAGGCGACCACGGCAACGGTGCGGCGCATCGTCTGCCGGACCGACATCAAACCGTGGGCGACGTGTTCGAGGTCGCGGTTGTCGGTCTGTTCGGTCGCCGACTCGGTGCGCTCGGGGGACTGCGCCAGCAGCGTGTCGATCTGGTCGACCGCCAACACGATCGGCCCGGCCAGGGCCACGATGCGTGCGATGTCGCGCACCGTTTCCTGCGCGGTCGCTGTGGGCGCGGGCAGACCCCATTTCGAGCGTCCACCCGGCTCGTCGTTGGAACTGAGGAAGGCCTGGCCGATGTCCTGCTCGCCGAAGTCCAGCGACCCCAGCAACACCAGGGACCGCAATGTGTGGCGGGCCTGCCGGACGGGTTCGCGGTGCACCTTGAACAGCCCGGTGATGAAGCGCTCGAGGATGTCGGGGGTCAGCTCGTCGTCACCGACGATCGCCCTGCGGTCCGCACGGGCGACGTGGGCCACGGATGCCAACTCCCACAACACATCTTTGAGCTGGGTTTCCTGCCGCGCGCCCGGGCGACCGAGGCTGTCGAGGATGCCGGCCCGGGTGGACTGCCAGAAGCTGGTTGCGTCCAGGAGTTCGACGATGAAGAAGAATCCGCCGTCGGCCTGCACCCGTTCCCGCACCTGGCCCAGCATGTGCGTCTTGCCGGACCCGGCCTGGCCCCGCAGCACGACGCCGAGCGGACTGGCATCGGGTTCGTGCTTGGCGTCGGCGAAGGCTGTCAGCACTTCCCCCAGCGGGCCTTCGTTGAGGCCGGGAACGTGCAGGCCGGCTTGTGGGCGCCACAGGTCATCGGTGGTCGGCGCCCAGGTCAGCCGCAGCGAGGAGAGCGCCTCCCGGTCCAGGGCATCCATCACGACTCGATCGCGATCAAGTGCTTGTGCTGGTCGCCGATCACGACGGCGGCGTCCCAGTCGTGCTCGCCGAGCACTTTCTGGTTCTCTTCGGGAATCAGGTGTACGCCCGGTTTGCGGTACATCCGTCTCAGTGTGTCATCGAGGTCGCCGGGTGCCACATCGGGGAGCAGTGCGCGCAGCCGGACCAGCGGTACCCATTCACCCGGTTGCGGGGCCAGCCGGTGGTAGGCCTCCTGCACCCGCTGCTCGTCGGCAGGGCCGGCGGCAACGTCCGTGAACACCTCTGCCAGCGGCAGATCCGCCCGATCCAGGTAGCCCTTGAGCGCCCGCAGCACGGTGTAGAGCGCCTTGCCCTGGCCGGACGAGCGCTCGGGGGCGTCCGCTGCGATGAGGTCCCGGCACAGCGCCCAGCCGTCGTCGGTGAGCTCATGGATGAACCGCGGGCCGGCCTTGATGCTCTCCACCAGACCGACGCGGTTGAGGTGTTCGCGGTGCTGTTTGGTCAACACCGGGCCCAGTCGTTCCATCTCGGGGTTCGGCACCGGGCGCGCCTGCGCCATCAACACCAGAAGGACAGCCTGTTCGGTTCCGGTCAGCTCGTCGAGCCCAATCTTCACCCGGGATTCCTTTCGTCGTGTCGGCGCGCCGTCAACACCCGTTCGATCATGGCAAGCACCAGTGACAGATCGTCAACGACCTCGTCGTTGGTGAACCGCAGTACGGCGTATCCCGCCAGGGTCAGTGCGTTGTCCCGGCGGCGGTCATCGGCGTACTTCAGCGCACCGCGATGGTCCGGGCCGTCCAGTTCGACCACCACCAGCTCGTGCGGCCACATCAAATCCACCCGCATCGGCGGCGCCAGCGGGTGCTGCTGGTAGGTGTGGTTCCAGGTGCGTCCCCTGGCCCAGTGGCAACGCGCCAGCGCTGCTTCGAAATTCACTTCCACCGCACTGCCCGGGTGGGGGCGGCCGGCCAGCACGGGGAACGACACCGCGGGTACTGCGGGGACGTGATCGCGTGCCAGGACATCCAGGCCGGCCGGAACCGGGAGCGCGACAATGGGGAAGCGGTCCGGCTCGACCACCCCGACGCCGAGTACCCAGACCCCCACCTGTCCCCGGTCGGCCAACCACTGAGCTGCCGTGCCCACGGCTCGCTGAGCGTGCGCACCCAGCGGGCGGGCCGTCCGCAGCACCAGCACCACTGCGTTGCGGTGGTAGCAGCTGCGCAGCAGCCCGGCCAGGCTACCGGCTCTCGTTTCGGGGTCCCAGCGAGCCGCCACCGGCCGGCCCATCAGTGCCGCTTCCGCGAGATCCGCCAGGAAGGGGCCGAAATGTGGCTGCTCAGACGCAGTTTCACGGGCCAGTCGACGTATCGTGCGGCGTTCCAGATCGCTGGTGCCGGTCATCGTGTCGGCGGCGGGCAGCCACGCCTGCAGCTGCGCCCGTGCCACGTCTTCGAGCACGCTCAGCAGGACCTCCACCACCGCTACGGGGTCCGCTCGGGCCTCGATCACTTCACAGGGCAGGTCGCAGCCGACCATCACGGGAACATCGTCGGGTAACGGGTCGATGGCCACGGCGAACTGTTCTGCGGTCGGCCCCTGGATACCCAGCACACGGTCGGTGGCCAGCCCTGGCAGGGGTAACGGCACGTGATTCCGCCCGTCGAGTTGCGTCGATGGCCTTTCAGATACCGAGCAGTTCACGCAGTCGCAGTGCATTAAGCACGGCGTAGCCGTAACCGTCGTTGTTGAAGTACACCAGAACGTCGCGACCCTGGTCCACCCACTCGGTGATGCGGTCCCGCCACCACCGCAGATCGTCATCGGAATAGGAGCCGGCGTAGAGGGCGTCCGGGTCGGGCCCGTGCATGCGCAGGTACACCAGGTTGTTGGTGGCGCGCAGGACGCACGGCAGGTGCGCGCCGCTGGTGACCACGTAGCTGGCGCCGTGGCGTTCCAGCAGGTCGTATGCCGCGGGGGTGTCCCAGGACCGGTGCCGGAATTCGACCGCGACGGGGATCCAGTCGGGCATCACCGTCAGGAAGTGGTCGAGGCGGGGGAGATCGCATTGCAGCTCGGGATGCAGTTGTACCAGTAGCACTTCGCGTTTGTCGCCCAACGCGGTCCAGCACCGTTCGAAGCGCTCCACCCAGGGTTCCGGGTTGTTCAGGCGGCGGTAGTGCGTCAGCCCCCGGTGTGCTTTGACGGTCATGGTGAAGCCCTCGGGCAACCGCCGCTGCCAGCCCTCGAACGTGCTGTCCTTGGGCCAGCGGTAGAAGCTGGCATTGAGTTCGACGGTGTTGAACACCTCGACATAGCGTTCGAGCCGGCGTGCGGTGGGCAGCTTCGGCGGGTAGAGAACGTCCTGCCAGTGGTTGTAAGACCAGCCGGAGGTACCGATCCGGATCAAGTCGCCCCTAACTCGCCAGCGAGGTGCGTACCAGCGCGGCTGCCAGTTCGGCGGTGCGCCGCGGGGCGAGCTCGGCCAGCTTGTCAGCGTCGGAGGGCAGACCGAGTTCGCTGGCCGTGCTGCGGGCCCGGTCGTCGAAATAGGGCTGCACCCAAGGCCATACGGCCTGGACTTCCCGCAGGAAGATCGCCGCGCCCGTCGCCCCGATACCCTTGAACTCCTGCAGTAACTGGGCTGCCTGCTCCACGTTTTCGCCGCTGGCCTCGGCCAGCTTCCTCAGATCGCCGTCGTAGGTGTCGCGCACGGTCTGGGCCATCTCGGTCAGGCGGGTCGCCGAACTCTCGTCGTAGCGGGCGTAGCCGGCCCGGCCGAACGCCGCGATCATGGTGCGGCGGTGTGCTTTGAGTACCGACTCGGGGGTGCGCAGCCCCGCCTCGAACAGTTCGCGCGCGGCCCGGACCGCGGTGTCGGCGTCGATCGGTTTGCTGGCGAGCATGCACAACACCAACAGCTGGAACAACGGCATCGGAGTGTCTTTGAGCGTGATGCCTGCGTCCTCGGCGTAGGTGGTGCCGGCGCGGTCCAACAACTCCTTCGCGATCTGCTCGGGTGTGCTCATGGCAGCGGCGTACCCACTGCCGCGGCGGGGAAACGGCTGCTATGTGGGTGTCCAGCCAAGTCTGGGCCCCAACTTCTCGGCCAGGTCGGCGATGATCTGCTGATAGTCGTTCTCGGCGAAGGTGAACGGCAACGCGAACGCCACTTCGCTGCTGCGCTGAAATCCGGCGTGCTCGTAGAGCTGGTCGGCGAGTTCGTCTGAGGTGCCGACGTAATCGGGAGAGAACAGCATGCCGCGCGGACCCTGCGGCGTTTTGGTGCGCTCCAACCGCCCGGCGGCGTAGTCCCGGTAGCGACGCACCTGGTCGTCGGTGGCCGAATCGGTGGGGATCACCACCAGACCCTGTGACACCCTTGCCTTTTCGGGGTCGGGGTGGTGAGCCCGGAAGGTATCGATGTTCTGGGCCTGGATGGTGGCGAAGTCGGGATGGGCGGAGCCCCCCGAGATGTCGGCGGTGCTCACCACGGAACTGGTCAGGTAATTGAGGCCCTGCCGGCCGGCCCATTCTGCCGAAGACATCCCGCCGCCGTACCAGACCCGGCTCGCCAGGCCGGGGGAGTGCGGCTGGATGTTGTTGGTGAACTGTTCGATTCCGACGGTGCCTTCGAATTCACTGACCGGCTCGCCACGCAGGTGCTGCAGCAGCCGTACCACCCGTTGCTTGGTGAAGTCCTCGACATCGAAGGTGTCGGGGTACAGCGCGGCTTTGTAGTCGTCGTAACGCATCGGAGTGCCTACCGAGACGCCGGGGTTGATCCGGCCTCCCGACAGGATGTCGACTGTGGCAAGGTCTTCGGCGAGCCGGAACGGGTTCTCCAGCCCCAGCGGTATCACCGCGGTGCCGAGTTCGATGCGGCTGGTCCGCTGGCTGGCGGCGGCCATCATGGCGATGGGGTGAGGAGATCCCGGGTTGCAGGTGCCGACAGCGCAACCACACGCTGTCAAAGCCGAGCGACTCGGCGCGCTCGACCACCTGCAGGGTCTCCTCGAGACCGGGCCGGGGATCGGCCGGGTCGAACCGGCCGATCGTGAGAAACCCCAACTTGTGCAGCGGTTCTCCGCGTCGTGGCATGCGCCCAGCCTAGGTGTCACAGGTCGCCTACATACTTCCCGCATGCGTCAACAAATGATGACGGCGAAAGAAAGCCCATCGGTCCCATGACGGAACTGTCCGAACTCGCCCGTCGCGCCCTGGCTGAGCTGGAATTGGAAATGGAACGCGCAGGCCCGCCTGGGCCGCACGCCCCCGACCTCGTGGTCACCGAAATGTTCACCGGCGAATGCCGGCGCGAACTTGCCGCCGCACGCGACGATCTCGCCCGCACGAGAGACCGGTACCAGGCCGCAATACTCAAGGCCCGTGCGGCGGGTTTCTCGTGGGGCGAGATCGGGAGCCGATACGGCGCCGTGACGACTTAGGCGGCCGAGGCCGTGACGGTCGCCACGGGTTCCAGTGCCTGCGCGACGATCTCGGCGACATCGGTCATCGGCTTGACCTCCAGCGCCTCGAGCACCTCGGCCGGCACGTCGTCCAGATCGGGCTCATTGCGCTGCGGGATGAACACCGTTTTCAACCCGGCCCGTTGCGCCGCAAGCAACTTCTGCTTGACGCCACCGATCGGCAGCACCCGCCCGTTGAGGGTGACCTCGCCGGTCATCCCGACATCCGAGCGGACGTTGCGTCCCGTGGCCATCGACACCAGAGCCGTCACCATCGTCACACCGGCTGACGGGCCGTCCTTGGGGACGGCGCCGGCAGGCACGTGCACGTGGATCTTGCGGTCGAGCGATTTCGGATCGACCCCGAGTTGCTCGGCGTGCGCGCGGACGTAGGACAGCGCGATCTGCGCGGATTCCTTCATCACGTCGCCCAGCTGACCGGTCAACTGCAGGCCGGCCTCGCCCTCGGTGGACCCGGCCTCGATGTAGAGCACATCACCGCCGAGGCCTGTGACAGCCAGACCCGTAGCCACCCCCGGTACCGCGGTGCGTTCCGCCGATTCCGGCGTGAACCGCGGCCGGCCCAGGTACTCGACAAGATCGGGCTCGTCGATGGTGATCGGCTCGGGGGATTGCGCCAGCTTGGTGGTCACCTTGCGTAGTGCCTTGGCCAGCAGCCGCTCGAACTGCCGCACCCCGGGCTCCCGGGTGTAGTCCGCGGCAATCTTGCGCAGTGCCGCGTCGGACACGGTGACCTCTTCGGGCGTCAACGCTGCCCGCTCGACCTGCCTGGGGAGCAGGTAATCCCGGGCGATGGCCACCTTGTCGTCCTCGGTGTAGCCGTCGATGGTCACCAGCTCCATCCGGTCCAGCAGCGCGGACGGGATGTTCTCGATGACATTGGCCGTCGCCAGGAACACCACGTCCGACAGGTCCAGATCCAGGTCCAGGTAGTGGTCACGGAACGTGTGGTTCTGCGCCGGGTCCAGCACCTCCAGCAGCGCCGCGCTCGGGTCGCCGCGGTAGTCGGAGCCCACCTTGTCGATCTCGTCCAGCAGGACAACCGGATTCATCGATCCCGCTTCGCCGATGGCCCGGACGATCCGGCCGGGCAGCGCGCCGACATAGGTGCGACGGTGGCCACGGATCTCGGCCTCGTCGCGCACACCGCCCAGGGCGACCCGCACGAACTTGCGGCCCAAGGCACGTGCCACCGACTCACCGAGCGACGTCTTGCCCACCCCGGGCGGGCCGGCCAGCACCATGACGGCGCCGGAACCGCGACCGCCCACGACGGCCATGCCACGCTGGGCGCGGCGTGCCCGGACGGCCAGGTACTCCACGATGCGGTCTTTCACGTCGTCGAGGCCGTGGTGGTCGGCGTCCAGGATCTCCCGGGCACCCTTGAGGTCGGTCGAATCCTCGGTTCGGACATTCCACGGAAGGTCCAGCACCGTGTCCAGCCAGGTGCGGATCCAGCCGCCCTCCGGGCTCTGGTCACTCGAGCGTTCCAGCTTGCCCACCTCACGCAGGGCCGCTTCGCGGACCTTCTCGGGCAGGTCGGCGGCCTCGATGCGCGCCCGGTAGTCGTCAGACCCGTCGGGCTCACCTTCGCCGAGTTCCTTGCGGATCGCGTTCATCTGCTGGCGTAACAGGAACTCTTTCTGCGTCTTCTCCATGCCGGAGCGGACGTCCTCGGCGATCTTGTCGTTGACCTCGACCTCGGCCAGGTGGTCGCTGGTCCAATCGATCAGCAGCCGCAGCCGGGCGGCCACGTCCTCGGTCTCCAGCAGTTCGCGCTTCTGGACATCGGTGAGGTACGAGGCGTAACCGGCGGTATCGGCCAGCGCAGACGGATCGGTGATCCGATTCACCACGTCGACGATCTGCCACGCCTCGCGGCGCTGCAGCATCGCCAGCAGCAGCTTCTTGTATTCGGCGGCCAGGGCCAGGGTGGCCGCGTCGGCAGGGCCGTCCTCGACCTCGCTGACCTGCACCCAGAGTGCTGCACCGGGACCAGAGGTGCCCGCGCCGATGTGGGCGCGACGCTCACCGCGGACGACCGCGGCGGTACCGCCGGTGCCGGCGATCCGGCCCACCTGCACGATCGACGCGATCACGCCGTGGGTGGGATAACGGTCATCCAGCCGGGGCGCGATCAGGAGCTTCCCCGATTCTCCCGCCGGCGCTGCAGCTTGTGCTGCTTCTACGGCTGCGCGGGCAGCGTCATCAAGCTCGATCGGCACCACCATGGTGGGCAGCACGACCGGGTCGCTCAAGAAAAGTACTGGTACCGCCCCTGACGGATTCGTTTCAGGCATCAGACCTCCAAAGTTGATTCTGATGCGCTCAACCTTGGCGGCAGCTGGTTTGTTCCCGTGTCACCCGTGATCGATGGCGGCGACGGCGCCACGCGCCTCGTCTCGGCGTTCGTCGATGACCCGGCCGATGTCCTGAAGTAGCTCCGGCTTGTGCACCACCAATTCCGCGACGTGTTTGCGGTCGATCTCCAACGCCGTCACCTCACCGACCGCCGAGGCGGTCGTGATGGCCGGTTCGCGGGTCAGCGTGGTCTGGCCGAGGAAATCACCTTCGTTGAGCGTGCGGACTTGACGTACCGTGCCGTCGTCGGAGGTGATGCTCAGTCGGACGCGCCCCTTGAGGACGAACGTCATCCGCGCGGGCACCTGACCGGCGAACTGGATGGTCTCGTCGCCGCCGTAGCGCACCACCCGCACCCGGCCGCTCAGCTGTTCCTGGTCGGACTCGCCGAGTCGCAGGGCGGGAGCCACGATCCGCAGCGCCGACTCGATGCGCTCCGGGGTGCTGAAGTTGTCATCGGCAGAGTCGAGATGCAGATTCTCTCGTCGGGAGGCATACCAGATCCAGCGCAGGAACTGCGCCCTGGTCGACGCGTCGTCGGCGGGTGAGCGCAACGGAATCGCGGTGCAGAATCCGCCGCCGCCGGCGGTGAACGAGATCGGCCGGCCGCCCAGCTGCAGGTAGGGCAAGGTGCTGGCGGCCCGGGTGAGCATCGCGCACACGGTATCGGGCGGATCGTCGACCCCGAAGCTGGTGGTCACTTCGATCGTATGTGAACCCGCGGGTCTGCTGAGGTTGGTGAACGTCGATGTGGCCAACATCGAGTTGGGCATGATCTGGACACCACTGGAGGTGTCGATATGCGTTGCGCGCCAGTTCACTTCGACGACGCGGCCACGCACACTCGGCAAATCCAGCCAGTCGCCGAGTTGGAAGGGCTGCTCGAAGAGTAGGAACAGCCCCGAAATGACCTGACCCAGAGAGTTCTGCAGTGCCAGGCCCAGCACAATAGACGTCACGCCCAACGCGGTGAACAGCCCGCCGATATTGGTGTCCCAGATGTAGGACAGGATCATCGCCAGCCCGACGGCGATCAGCGCGAACCTGGCCACGTCCAGGAAGATCGTCGGGATCCGTTCGCGCCAACTGCCTTCCGGCGCACCGTGGAACAGGGTGGTGCTCAGGCTCGAGAGCAGTAGGACCACGACGATGAACCCGAGGATGGTTGCCACGATCCGTACCGGTGTGGCCTCGATCGACACTTCCGAACCCTTGACAAGCAGTACCAGCAGCGCGCCCAACGGCAGGATGTAATTGCGGATCAGCGTCACCGGTCGCACGAACGCGCTGCCGCGGCGGGCCAGGGAGTTCTGCATCTCGGTGAACAGGACCAGCAGGACGGGCAATCCGATGGCGACACCGAGCGTCCAGGTGAACCACGGGTCCTGCCACAACTCCGTCATCGCTTTCGGTCCGCAAGTCGCCAGATGGTCTCTTCGGCACCCTCGGCGTTGACCACCCCGGTCGGGGTGAAGTTCCAGTTGTCGCGCGCCTGGTCATAGACCCGTGACGTCACGTAGATGCCGGGCTGCGGGGACCCGCTCTGCACCTGGTACGCGAGGTTCACCGCGGAACCCCACATGTCATAGGCCAGGCTGGACCGGCCCACCAGTCCACTGGTGACGGGTCCGGTGTCGATACCGGCGCGCAGTTTGAGGTTGTTGTCGGTCTCGGCATTGAACCGGTCGATGATGCGCTGCATCTCGACGGCGAAGTCGAGGGCGCGCCGCACGTTGTCCAGCCGCGGCACGTTCAACCCACAGCTGGCCAGATAACCATTGTGCAAGGTGTGTATCTGCTCGACACCGAGACCGTCTGCGGCAGCGTCGAATTCACGGACCAACCGGTTTATGGTCGCCACACTCTCCTCGGAGTTCAGCCGGGAGGAGAGTTCGTTGAGGCCGACGATATCGGCGAAGATCACCGAGACGTCCTGGTGGTCCTGAGCGATGTTCTCCTCGCCTTCGCGGTACCGCCGTACGACGGCCTCGGGCATCAGAGACGACAGCAGTTGGTCGTTTTCGCGCCGCTGCTGGGTGAGCAGTCTGTCCTTGATGGCCAGGTTGCGGCTCATCTCGTTGAAAGCGACCGTGAGGTCACCGAATTCGTCGTGGGAGTCCACCGGCAGGTTGACCGCATAGTCGCCCGCGCTGATCCGCCGCGTCCCGGTCTCCAAACGGCGGATCGGCCGGACGAACAGCCTGGCGAGCAACATCGCCGCCAGGCACACGATGAAGATGATCACCGTGGTGGACAGCACCAGAGTCCGCGTGAAGGCCACTACGGGGGCGAAGGCCTCGTCGGTGTCGATCTTGGCGATCACACTCCAGTGCAGGCCCGGGATATCCACCGGTGCATACGCCTGCAGGGTTTCATGGCCCAGATAGTCGTCGTCGATCAGCGTCCCGCTTGCGCCGCGCTGCGCCAGTCCGGCCGCGTCGGTGCTGATCGGCTGCACCAGTGTGGTGCCGTTCTGACGGACGGCCTGATCGACGACGTCCGGCGGTGTGCCCGATTCAACGGCATCCTGCTTGTAGCGGTCGACGTCCTCGGTGAAGAGTCGGGAACTCGAGCGCATCAAATTGTCGTCGCCGGCGATGATCGTCTCACCGGTCTGGCCCATACCTGCCTGTTCCCAACCACCTTCCATCGTCATCAGCCTGTTGATCTTGGCCACCGGAAACTGCAACGCGAGAACACCCTCGACCCCCTCCTGAGGGCCGACCGGCGACACCATCCACGCCGTCGGCTGGTTGGAGGGACCGTAGTTCTCGAAGTCGGTGATGCCTGCGTAGTCGACGACATTGCTGCGCAGGGCTTTCTGGTACGCATCGCTCAAGAAACCGCCACGTAAGGGCCCGTTGAGGACATTGGTGCCCAGATCCACACCCTTGTACGCGGAGTAGACGACGTTGCCCCGGGTGTCCAACAGCAGGGCGTCGTCGAACTCGAATCGTTGGACGATCTCGCGGAAGAAGTCGTTGAAGCGGGCATTGGCCGCCGACCATGCGCTGCCGTCCCGGGCGTCGTCGAACTCGATGGCGGCATCCCAGTTGTCGAAGGGCGCCGTGTAGTAGGCCTGTAGGTATTTTTGGGCGGGAGATTTCGGCAGGACAGCCGCCACGTCGACGTCGGTACCCAGTTCCTCGGATTCCCGTTGCGCGTACTGGATGTTGTAGTAGTTCTCCAGTGACTCCTGCTGCTGGGGCGAAATGGTCGCTGCGCCGAGTTCATTGAAGCCGGCGGTGAACGCCCGGACAGCTTCTGTGGCCGTGCTACCACGGGAGTAGATCACCAGCGAATTCATCAGGTCCGATATCTGCGACTGCAGCTGCCAGGTCTGCGTCTCCCTGCGCTCGGTGAGCCGGTCGAACACCGAGGCGCGGAGGGATTCGCGCCCGGACTGGTAGCCGATGAATCCCACCACAGCTACCGACAGGACGCTGGTCAGCAGCAGCATCAACAAGATCTTGGACTGAATGCTGATCCGCGAGAACAGCCGCCGCCGCCGGCGTCGCCTGAACCTCGGTGGGCGAGCTGGATCCGAGTCCGGTGGGCTCGCGGAAGTCGCGGTCATTGATTCGCACACTAGTCCCGGTTCGGACCAACCCGCACTTATATCAGACCGTCGTTATACGGTTGACAGGTGTCCGATATTCATGACCTGCAGCGGTTCGTTCAGGCCCAGGAACGGGTATACGACACGGTTCTTTCCGAACTGCGATCAGGACGCAAACGCAGCCACTGGATGTGGTTCATCTTCCCGCAGCTCGCAGCGCTCGGTCGCAGTTCCACCGCGCAGCGGTACGGCATCTCCGGGCTGGATGAGGCTCGGGCCTACCTGGCGCACCCGGTTCTGGGTGCCCGGCTGCGCGAGTGCAGCAGACTGGCCGCAGCTACCCCGGACGGTTCGGCTGAACAGGTGTTCGGCTGGCCGGACAACCTGAAGTTACGCAGCTCGATGACATTGTTCGCACGGTGCGCTGATGACGACGCAGATTTCGTCGCCGTCCTGGACAGGTTCTACGCAGGAGAAGAGGACCCGGCGACGGTGGAGTTGCTTCAAGGCTGAAGGATCAGCCAACCGTGTGGGGGTACCTCCGCGTGCCGCACCCGCTGCTCGGGTGGGGCGCCCGAACCGGCCACCACCAGGCCTGACACGTCGACCGGCATCGGGGCGTCGGCGATGTTGAGCGCGACGATCAACGACTGCCCGCCACCACTGGTTTGGTACACGTACCCGCGGTTGTCCACGCTCAGTGGGGCCGTTGTCGCGGTGTGCAGCCACTGGTGGCGGCGGCGCAGGCCGATCAGGAACCGATGCAGCGCGAACAGTTCCTGGCCGCGGGCGTCTGCCTGCAGCGGGGGAGAGCCGAACTCTGGCCGCACGGCATCGTCACCGCCCGCGCGTTCCTCTTTGACAGCTTCGAAGCCGAACTCGTCGCCGGCATAGATGGTCGGCACTCCGCCCAGGGTCATCATGAGCACCAGGGCGTGCGCGACATGGGCCGGCTCGTCGAGCTTGCTGGAGACGCGCGTGACGTCGTGATTGCCGATGAAAGTTTGTGGGACAAACGCCGCCAGGAACTCGTTGTGGCGGCGCAGCGCCCAGTCCAGTTCGTGGAAGTTGCCGTCGTTGAGGCTGCTCCAGATGGCCTTCCAGAGCTCGTACTGGGTGACCGCGTCGTAGCCGGCTTCGGAGACCATCGCGATGTAATCGCCGTGGATCACCTCGCCGACAAACCAGGCGTCGGGGTGGGCAGCGCGGACGCGCGGCAGAACCTGGGCCCAGAACTGTTGCGGCACAGCATATGCCGCGTCCAGACGCCAGCCGTCGGCGCCTCGGTCCAGCCACTGCGACATCACGTCGACGGTGTAGTCGACGACCGCCGGGTTGCCGTGGTTGAGGGTGATCAGCTCACCGTGGCCCTCGAAGGTGTGGAACTCACCGGGGCGGCCGTGGAACCACGATGCGGCCTCGGTGTCGCCGTCGAGTGCGGCCCGATAGGTGGGGAAGTCGGTGCCGACGTGGTTGAACACCCCGTCCAGCAGCACCCGCAGGCCACGGCTGTGCGCCTGCTCGACCAACATGTCGAAGTCGCCGTCGTCGCCGAGCCGGGGATCGATACGCCGGTGGTCAGTGGTGTCGTAACCGTGTGTGCGGGAAGCGAATACCGGACCCAGCGCAATCCCGGATGCTCCGAGCGTGATGGCGTGGTCGAGCCAGTCGCACACCCGGCGCAGCCGGTGCTCCTCCGGGGCGGGTGGAGGGTCGGCCGGAAAAGCCCCGACGAAGCCCAAGGGGTAGATCTGCCACCAGATCGCGTGCTGCACCCACTCCGGCTCGGTCACGGCCGGAATTTCGCTTCGTAGAGTGCCTTCATCTCGTCCTCGAATTGTGGTGCGGGACCGTCCGCGGCCACCCGCGGTGCGACGGTCGTGATCGGCAGTGCTGCCACCGGTGACGGGGGCGCGCCCCATTCCTCCCGCCACTGTGAAAGCTGCTGTGCGGAGGTGGCGTAGACGATGCGGCCCAAGCCCACCCAGGCGTGCGCCGCGGCGCACATCGGGCAGTGCTCACCGGAGGTGTAGACGGTGGCCCGGATCCGTCGCACCGGGGCCATGTTGTCGGCGGCCCAGCGGGCTATCGCGAACTCCGGATGCTGGGTGGCGTCGCCGTCCTTGACCCGGTTTCGGTCTTCGTGCAGCGTGTTCCCGTCGGCGTCGACGAGAATCGAACCGAAAGGCTCGTCTCCGTCCGCGAGCGCGTCGCGTGCCAGTTCGACACACCGCGCCAGCCGTTCGACGTCACGGTCGCTCAGGGCCATGAGTTCGCAGTCTACGCACCCGCGACGTCCAGTCGGCACGCACATGACGCCCCGACGGGAACGTCGGCACGTGCTTTTGCGAGCTCGAGCTGCCGGCTGATGATGGCGGCCTCGCTGGTGCGGCCGAGCCGCTGCAGGCACTCGTGATAACCGTGCAGGCTCCACAGGTTGTTGGGGTGCTGGCATGGGCGGCTCAGCGTCGGGTCGAACCCGAGGTCGGCCTCATAGACCTCGGCTGCCTCCTCGACGCGCCCCTGCTCGAGCAACAGTGCACCGTAGGCGTGCCGCGTCGGCTGCATCCATCCCCAGGGTTCGTCGTAGGGCAGGCTGTCGTCGAGTTCGATGGCGCGGCGCAGATGCGCGAAAGCAGTGTCGAAATGTCCTTCGCGGTAAGCGATTTCGCCGTCGAGCATGGCGCGGGCAACGTCGAGGATGTCGCGGCTGGTGTTGTTGAACAGGTATCTGCTGTCCGGGACGGTGGCGTACGCCGCCTCGAACGCCGCACGCTCGGCTATGGCCTGCTCGAGCTTCCCCATGGCGGCATGAGCCACCCCACGGCCGTAGTGGACGGTGGCGGCCGTGGTGCAGTAGAGCGCGGGGTCTTCGGGTAGCGGTTCGAGAGCCAGCTCGTCCCAGCGCCCGAAGCGGATCAACACATGAATCCGTAAGGGCACGAACGCTTCGAGCCAGTCCGCCATCGGGGGTGATTCGATCGACAGCAGCTCCGGGGTGAGCTGGCCGGCCAATTCTGCTGCGGCCGCCAATGCGACGCGGGATTGTCCGCTGAACATCGCCGAGTACACCACGAAGTGCAGATCGTGGGCGCGATACAGCGAGTAGAAGTTCAGCGGCCCGGCGGTGTCGACGAACTTGCGGTCGGCGACCACGGCGGACAGGTTGGATGCCACCGAGCTGTGGTAATCGCCGCAGAGCACGTCGATGTGGGTCGGCATGTGTTGCAGGTGCCCGGCGTCGGGGACGAGATCTCGGAGCAGGTCCGCAGCGGGCAAAGCCTCCTCGGGGTGGGCGGACATCTCCATGGTGTGCAGGTAGATGTGCAGCAGCCCGGGATGTCTCCTGCCGGCCTCGGTGCCCAGTGCGGTGTCCAGGATGCGCTTGGCCTCAACAACTCTCGACCCCGGCGCGGGATCGCCGGTGCGGGTGTCCCACAACGCCCATGCGGTGACGTTGACCAGCGCGTCCGCGGCCAGGGTCTGGATGTCGATATCGTCGGGGTGGGCCGCAGCCAGCTCGAGCATCGCGTCGGCGTAGGCGGTATGACCTGATTCGAGTGTTGCCGTGTCCGCGGGGTCGGCAGTGGGAAAACGCTTTGTCAGGGCGTTGATCAGTCCCCGTTCCGCCGGTGTGGCGCTGCTGGCACGCGCCAGCTGCAGCTCCATTCTGGCTCGCGCCAGCGAGACGGCCAGATCTGTGGGGTCGAATGCTTCCCAGGCCTTGTTGTAGTTCGGGCCGACCGCATAGGCGATGCCCCACTGGGCCAGGGCGAGCTCCGGGTCCAGGCTCAGGGCCTTCTCGAAGCAGGTGATCGCCTCCCCGTGGTTGAATGCGTAGGCCCAGATCAGCCCGCGGTCGAACCACAATTGTGCTTGCGCAGAAGCTGTTTCGACGGGCCGGTGGTAGCTACCGAGGTCGTAGTAGGACTCGGGATCACCCACAGTGACGGTCATACCGAGAACCCTAGTTCCCGGGGTGGTCCCGCGGGCCGGCCAGCAGGACTCAGGCCTCGGCGTCGGCAATGTTCAAGAGGTGCCGGGTGATGGTCTCGACCTCGGCGACGAGTACGCGTTGCGGAACGTGGCCCTTGTCCAGAAGGGCCGCCGCCGCGCGCAGTTGCGCCTCGGCCGTCACCAGGTGCGTGGCGTCGAGTGTCCATACCTGGCCAGGGCGGGGCGCATCCCCGCGCAGCGCTTCGAGGAAGTTTTCCACCGCGCCGACAAAACGGTGGTCAACGGTCTCGGCTCGCGCGGCCGGGACCTGAGGTTCCAGTACCGCGCAGGAACCCGTCACGGCGTTGAGTCCGGCCCGGTAGGTCATCAGCCACCGCCGCACCGACGGGGCGTCCGCTCGGACGCAGCCGCTGGCAGCCTCGAACGCCGCCCTGGCCCGCGCCGCGCGTTCCCAGGCCGAGCTCATGGCAGCTTCGGCGTCAGTGACCGGATGCACCAGGGCACCGATAACCGTGGCCGCGTAGTCGATCTCGGCCTTGAGGAGTTCACCGGCGCGCTGGTACAGCCGAACCAGCGACCGGTCCGGCAGCACCACGTGACTGGCCACCGCCAGGGCGCCGCCGAGCGTGGTGGCCAGCAACCGTTCACCGAGGGCGTCGCTGTTGACGGGTCCGTCGATGTCGACGAGGAACACGACCGCCGCGGCCAATACTGCGGTCGTGGGCACATAGCCGATGCCCGACACCGCGTAGGAGATCCCGACGCACACCACGGCCAGTACCGCGCACACCGCACCGCTGGGCTGTCCGAGCACGACGAGGGAGGTGGCGAGCCCGGTGCTGGCGAGGGTGGCGGCCACGCGGATGGCACATCGGGTGTAGGTGTGTGCGGTCTCCGGGCGGAGCACCAGCAGCACCGTGACCGCTATCCAGTAGCCCTGCGCCGCACCGGTGAGCATGGCGAGCGCCGAGCCGATCCCCGCCGCGCCCCCGAGCCGAATGGCATGCCGCAGAATCGGCGAAGTGACGGTGAATGTGAGGGGTTCGTGGGTAGGCGCCGCTGAGCCCCGCCGCGGCCACGCCGCGACCAGCGCCGCCTGCGTCAGGCCGCCGAAAACCGCCAGCCCGGCGGTGGCCGCCGCGCCGGCAGCAGTGCTGGGCGCATGACTGCAGCAGACCAGTAGCGCGGTGATTCCCGACGCCACCAGCCCGGCGTGGGCGCTGAGCGCCCACATCAGTCCGGCGCCCACCGACCACAGGGCGACGACAAAGACGAAGACCACGCCCGCCACGGCGGTGTGATGCCCCAGTGCCGCCCCGGCGAACGCGGCCACGCCGGCGGCCCCCGATACCACCAGCACTCTCGGTACCCGGCCCCGCGGGCTGCCGCGTAATGCCGTCGTCCCGGCGATGGTGGCCGCGCCACCTGCCGCGACCGCCGCTGCGGGAGAACCCCATTCGAGGGCCACCACCACTGCCAGCAGTACACCGAGGAGGCTGCGCGCCACCTCGCCGACCTCTGGGTGGCGCCGTTTCATTGCGACATTATGCGCCGTTGCCCGCCAGGTACATTCGCCCCCATGGAGAAGGTCATTCTGGTGGTGCGGACGGCAGCGGTCGACGACGAGTGGTGCGCGCGCCTGCGGGGCCCGCTGGCGCAGGAGTTGCTCGACCTCGGGTTGCCCGGGCTCACAGTGAACGTCAAGGACGGCCCGGTGCGTGATTCGGTGATGACACTGTCGACGCTGGATCCGCCCGTCAGTGCCCTGGTCAGCCTCTGGACCCAGCAGTCGTATGGAACGCAGGTGGCCGCGGCCGTCAACCGGCTCGGCGAAATTGCCGACGATGTGTTCGGCTATCTGGTCACCGAGTCCACCCCGCTGGCTCCGCCCGTCACCCAACCTGGCGCCCGGACAACGGGTCTGGCCAATATTGCGTTGCTGCGCCGTCCGGCCGACCTGGATGAGGCGACGTGGCGGCACCGCTGGCAGATCGATCACACGCCGGTGGCGATCGAAACCCAGGCGACCTTCGGCTACACCCAGAATGCGGTGGTACGGCCCCTGACGCCGGAGGCGCCCGCGCTCGCAGCGATCGTGGAGGAACTGTTCCCCGATGCTGCCGTCACCGATCTCAAGGCGTTCTTCGGTGCCGAGGACGACGACGAGCTCGGCCGGCGGATCACCCGGATGGTCGCCAGCACGTCGGCCTTCGGTGCCAACGAGAACATCGACACGGTGCCCACGAGTCGCTACGTGTGGCGGCTCCCTTTCAACTAGAGGCTCTAGGCTGCAGAACGTGACACTGCAGATCGCTGATGACAACCGGGTGCGGACGCTGACGCTGAACCGGCCCGAAGCGCTGAATGCGTTCAACGAGGCGCTCTACGACGCGACGACGATTGAGCTGCGGGAGGCCGCCGAGGATCCCGAGGTGGCGGTGGTCCTGATCACCGGCACGGGCCGCGCCTTCAGTGCGGGTACCGATCTGGCCGAGATGCAGGCCCGGATCACCGACCCGGAGTTCGTCCCGGGGGAGTACGGCTTCATGGGGCTCATCGACGCGTTGACCGAGTTCGGCAAGCCGCTGGTGTGTGCGGTCAACGGCCTCGGGCTGGGTATCGGCACCACCATCCTGGGCTTTGCAGATCTGGCCTTCATGGCCACGACCGCCAAGCTGAAGTGTCCCTTCACCAGCCTGGGGGTGGCGCCGGAGGCGGCGTCGTCCTATCTGTTGCCGCAGTTGATCGGTAGACAGAACGCCGCCTGGTTGCTGATGTCCTCGGAGTGGGTCAGTGCCGAGGAAGCGCTGCGCATGGGGTTGGTGTGGAAGGTGTGCGAGCCCGGCGATCTGTTGGGCGAGGCCCGCAGACACGCCGAGGTGCTGGCGTCCAGGCCGATCGCCAGTCTGCAGGCCGTCAAAGCCACGATGGTCGCGCCGATTCGGGCGGAGATCGAGGCGGCGCGACAGCGGGAGAACGCGTGCTTCGTCGAATTGATGGGCGCTGCCGCCAATGCCGAGGCGTTGGCGGAGTTCAACCGCAAAGGCTGAGCAGGACCGTCAGCTGGCGACGGCGCACTCGGCGGTCAGGGTCGATTCGATGATCGCCCGTACGGTGACCCGGCACCGGCCGCAATCCGAACCGGCGCCACAGGCCGCAGCGACCTGCTTCGACGTGCAGGCGCCGTTGGCGATCGCGGCGGCGACGCAGTGGCTGGTGGCTCCCGTGCACAAGCAGACGTACATCAGTTCCCCCGGCGCTTTACGGACGGCATGTTAGCGGAGTCTAACCTAAGTTCGGCCGTTATGTTAGCCCTGCCTCAGTTAGGTGTGCCTACGATAAAACCGCTGGTAGAGCCGTTTTTTCCGGCGATTTATGCGTGCTTTGCACGGCAAACTCCGCTAGATTCAGTCAGAAGCCATACCGCGCGGCCCATCATTTCCCGTCAGTTCGAGGAGCCCTCATGCAAGGCGATCCAGACGTTCTCAAGCTGCTGAACGAGCAGCTCACCAGCGAGTTGACGGCGATCAACCAATACTTTCTGCACTCCAAGATGCAGGACAGCTGGGGCTTCACCGAGGTGGCGTCGCATACGCGCAAAGAGTCATTCGAAGAGATGCAGCACGCCGAGGCCATCACTGATCGCATCCTGCTTCTGGACGGCCTGCCCAACTACCAGCGCCTGTTCTCGCTGCGCGTCGGACAAACCCTGCGGGAACAGTTCGAGTCCGACCTGGCCATCGAGTACGAGGTCGCCGCGCGACTGCGTCCCGGCATCATCATGTGTCGCGAGAAGCAGGACAGCACCACCGCCGTCCTGCTGGAGACGATCATGGCCGACGAGGAGCAGCACATCGACTACCTCGAGACGCAGCTGGAGTTGATGGGCAAGCTGGGTGAGGAGCTCTACCTCGCGCAGTGCGTGTCCCGGCCGCCGCAGTGACGGTGGGCTCGGTTACTGCGTGGACTGACGCGTAATCTCGTCGGCGTGACCCTCGTCGCTGGCATCGATTCATCCACGCAGTCGTGCAAGGTCCTGGTGTGTGACGCCGACACGGGCGCAGTGGTGCGCTCGGCCGCGGCGCCCCATCCCGGCGGGACCGAGGTCGACCCCGCCGCCTGGTGGCAGGCGCTGCAGTCCGCGATCGACGGAGTTGGCGGTCTCGACGACGTCGACGCTGTTTCGGTCGGTGGGCAACAACACGGCATGGTCTGCCTCGATTCATCCGGGGACGTGATCCGAAAAGCGTTGCTGTGGAACGACACCCGGTCTGCCGACGCTGCCACCGATCTGATCGACGAACTCGGCGGTTCGGCCCGCTGGGCCCAGGAGATCGGCGTGGTGCCGGTCGCGGCGATCACCGCGACGAAGCTGCGCTGGCTGGCCGACAACGAACCCGACAACGCTGACCGGCTGGCGGCGGTGTGCCTACCGCATGACTGGCTGACCTGGCGGTTGTCCGGGTCGAGCGATATCGCCGATCTGGTGACCGACCGCAGTGACGCCAGCGGCACCGGGTACTTCTCCGCAGCCGACAACACCTACAAAGAGGACCTGTTGCTGTTGGCCACGCGCGGGCGGCTGCCCCGGGTGCCCAGGGTGCTGGGTCCGCACGACGAGGCGGGCCGGCTGGCAGGTGGCGCAGCGGTGTTGGGGCCGGGCGCCGGTGACAACGCCGCGGCGGCCCTGGGTCTGGGCGCGGCCTCCGGAGACTGCGTGATGTCGCTGGGCACATCCGGGGTGATCAGCGCCGTCGGGGAAGCCGCTTCCCACGATCCCGACGGCATCGTCGCCGGGTTCGCCGACGCCACCGGCAGGCAGCTGCCGCTGGTGTGCACGCTCAACGGCGCACCGGTGCTGGCCACAGTCGCGAAGATGCTGGGTGTGGATCTGGCCCGCTTCGCCGAGCTGGCGTTGTCGGCGCCCCCGGGCTCCGACGGGCTGGTGTGGGTGCCGTATTTCGACGGCGAGCGTTCCCCGAACCTCCCGGATGCCCGGGGTGCCCTGCAGGGCGTCAGTACTGCAAACCTGACGCCGGCCAATGTCGCCCGCGCGGCGGTGGAAGGCCTGTTGAGTTCCATGGCCTACTGCCTGGACCGGATCGCCGATCAGGGTGTGGCGGTCGACCGGGTGCTCATGGTCGGTGGTGGGGCGAACTCGGCCGCGGTGCGCGAGATCGCGCCGGCCGTGCTCGGCCGCGCCGTCGACGTGCCGACGCCGGGGGAGTACGTCGCGCTCGGCGCGGCCCGCCAAGCGGCATGGACCCTGTCGGGGGGTGATTCCCCGCCGGAGTGGGTGATCGAGGGCTCGCACACCTATACCGCCGACCCCACGCCGCACGTCCTCGAGCAGTACCAGGCCGCCCGCAGCCTCACTTTGGGACAACGCAAAATAATGCTAGTTTAGCTAACTACTGTGTCCAATTCAGCTACTCTCGAATCTGCTCCGGCTTCGGACGGCACATTCATCAGCCCGCAACGCCGCAATCTCATTTTCGTGGCTGTGCTGCTGGGCATGTTGCTCGCCGCGCTCGACCAGACCATCGTTGCCACCGCCCTGCCGACCGTCGTCGCCGATCTCGGTGGCGCCGGTCACCAGTCCTGGGTGGTGACCAGCTATCTCCTCGCATCGACAATCGCCACCGCCATCGTCGGCAAGCTCGGCGACCTGTTCGGACGCAAGCTGGTGTTCCAGGCGTCGGTGCTGTTCTTCCTGCTCGGCTCGGTGCTGTGCGGTCTCGCCGGTTCGATGTCCGTGCTGGTGGCAGCACGCGCGCTGCAGGGCATCGGCGGCGGCGCCATGATGGTCACCGCGATGGCCGTCATCGGTGAGGTGATCCCGCTGCGGGACCGCGGCCGTTACCAGGGCGCCCTGGGCGCGGTGTTCGGCGTGACCACGGTGATCGGCCCGTTGCTCGGCGGTTTCTTCACCGACCACCTGAGCTGGCGGTGGGCCTTCTGGATCAACGTGCCCGTCGCCATCGTGGTGCTCGCCGTCAGCGTGATCGCCATCCCGGCGCTGGCACGCTCCGGAAAGCCCGTCATCGACTACGCCGGCATCGTGCTGGTCGGGCTGGGAGCGTCCGGGCTGACCCTGGCCACCAGCTGGGGCGGCGGCGAGTACGCCTGGCTCTCGCCGATGATCATCACCCTGTTCGTCGCGTCCTTCGTCGCGCTGGCCTTCTTCGTCTGGGTGGAACTGCGCGCCCGCGAGCCCATCCTGCCGATGCGGCTGTTCCGCAGCCCGGTGTTCACCGTCTGCTGCATCCTGGGCTTCATCGTCGGCTTCGCGATGCTGGGCGCGCTGACCTTCCTGCCGACGTTCATGCAGTTCGTCGACGGAGTGTCAGCCACCCAGTCCGGCCTGCGCACCCTGCCGATGGTCGGCGGCCTACTGATCACCTCGATCAGTAGCGGACAGATCGTCGGGCGCACCGGCCGGTACAAGATCTTCCCGATCGCCGGCACCGCGATCATGACCGTGGGATTTCTGCTGCTGTCCCGGATGGACGCCGACACCTCGATCTGGTGGCAGTCGCTGTACCTGTTCATCCTGGGTTCGGGCATCGGACTGTGCATGCAGGTCCTGGTGCTCACGGTGCAGAACACGTCGCGCTTCGAGGATCTCGGGGTCGCGACCTCCGGCGTGACCTTCTTCCGCACCATCGGCAGCTCATTCGGGGCGGCCATCTTCGGATCGCTGTTCGCCAACTTCCTCGCCAGCCGGATCGGCCCGGCTCTGATGGCGGCGGGCGCACCGCCGGCGGCAGCCGAGTCGCCGAAACAACTGCATCTGCTGCCGCCGGAGATGGCGGCACCCATCGTCAACGCCTACGCCGAGTCCCTCGGTCAGGTCTTCCTGTGCGCGGCGCCGGTCGCGCTGGTCGGCTTCATCGTGTCGTTGTTCCTCAAAGAGGTGCCGCTGCGCGATATGGAGGGGGTGTCGGCGTCGGATCTCGGGGAAGGCTTCGGGATGCCGAACGCCGACTCGCCGGAACAGATCCTCGAGACAGCGGTCGGACGGATGTTCCGCGACTCCCCGGACATCCGGCTGCGCCACATCGCCGGCCGTTACGGCTGTGAGCTGGAGGTGGCACCGCTGTGGGCGCTGCTGCAGATCTACCGGCAGAACCAGGCGTTCGGCTCGGCGCGGCTCACCGAGATCGGCGAGCGGCTGCGCATGCCGTTCGAAGTGCTCGAACCCACCTTCGACAAGCTGGTCGCCGACGGGTACGCGTTGCGCACCGGTGATCAGCTGTGGCTCACCCAGGCCGGCGTCCGCCAGGTCGACGCCGCGTCGACGGCGATCGTCGGCCGGATCGTCGAGAAGCTTGCCAAGTCGCCGCAATTCGAAGGCCGCCCGGATCGCGATCAGGTCGAGGTCGCGTTGGAGCGGATCGCACACCGGATGTTGGTCGAAGGGACAGCGGACCGCGAAAGCGCGGAGAGAAACTAGAACGCGTTCCACTCGGTGGTTCACCGGCGTAGCATCGCCGCCATGAGCCGAATCGGAGACTTCGCCGGATCCGCTGAAAGCGAACTTGCGGGTTGGATCGTGCAGTCGCCGGAGATCGGCACGGCGATGGCCGGCTTTGCCCACGCGGTCTACAACAACAATCGGCTGCCGATGCGGGTGCGCGAGTTGGCTCGGATCGTGATCGCCCACGACAACGAGTGCGCGGTGTGCGTCAACACCCGGGACGCCGACGGGCCCGCAGCCGGTGTCGACGAGGAGCTTTATCAACACGCCGACCAGTGGCGGACCTGGTCCGGCTACAGCGAGCAGGAACGCATTGCGGCGGAATTCGCGCACCGGTTCGCCACCGAACACACCGAACTGCGTGACGACGAAGACTTCTGGGAGCGCGCCAGGCCGCTGTTCTCCGACGAACTGATGGCCGACCTCGCACTGTCCTGCGCGATGTGGGTGGGTATGGGTCGGATGCTGCGCACTCTGGACATCGGCCAGACCTGCCACCTCACTCTGCCCAGTCGCGCTTGAACAGTGGAAGATTCGGCACTGCCGCGTTTTATCTGACGCCGCGCACCAACCGACCCGGCCGGGCACCGGTGTCACTGCCGTGTCTGCGGGTGACGACCCCACTGACCACGGTGGCGTCGTAACCGGAGGCGCCCTGGATCAGCCGCCGACCCCCGGCGGGGAGGTCGTAGACCATGCGGGGCGCGTGGAGAGTCAGTGCGTCGAGATCGATGACGTTGAGGTCGGCTTTCTTGCCGGTAGCGATCACGCCGCGGTCGGACAGTCCGAACAGCGTTGCGGTGTCGAGGGTTTGCTTGCGCACCACGTACTCCAGCGAGAATCGCGGCCCGCGGTCCCGGTCCCGCGCCCAGTGGGTCAACATGAACGTCGGGTAGGAGGCGTCACAGATCAAGCCGCAGTGTGCGCCGCCGTCCGATAGGCCCGACACGGCTGCCGGATGGCTCATCATGTCGTAGATCGCGTCATGATTGCCCGCGGCGTAGTTGAAGAACGGCAGCATCAGCAGTGCGGTGCCGTCCGCCTCCAACATCAGGTCGTACATGACGGCCAGGGGGTCCTGACCGCGGCGGCGCGCGATCGCGGCCACCGTCTGCTCCGGTGTCGGCTCGTAGTCCGGCGGATCGCCGATCGCGAAGATCTTGTCGGTGCTGTGCTGGATCAGCGCGAACAGGCCGTCGAACAACGGCACCGGCTGCGCGGGCAGATCGGTCTCGGCCAGGATCGCCTCGCGCACAGCGGGATCGGCCAGCCGGAGCCCCAATTCCTCACGGGTAGACTCTGCCGCCAACCGGCGATAGGTGGGCCGGTGGGTGAACGCGTGATAACCCGGGAACCCGAACAACATGCCGAACGGCCGGACCGCGAACTGCGCATAGATCTGCACACCCCGCTCGAGCGCCGCACCGGCACAGTCCAGTTGGCGGCGCCACAGATCCGGGGCGCCGCTGTTCTGCACCATGGCGAACGAGACGGGACGGTCGATCTCGGCGGCGAGCCGGGTCATCCAGTCCAGCTCACGCATGGAGGCCTCATTGTCCTCACCGGCGGTACCCTGTGGTGCCACTTCGAACACCGCCTGCCCGCCGGCAGCCATGGCGCGGCCCAGCCCGAACAATTCCCGCTCGGCGGCGTAGGTACCGGGCACCGGCTGGCCGTCCATGGCGCGGTGCGCCTCGGTGCGGGACGTGGAAAAACCCAGCGCACCGGCCTCGACGGCCTCACGCACGATCCTGGCCATCAGTGCCACGTCGTCCTCGGTGGCGGCCTCGTTGCGGGCGCCGCGGTCACCCATTGCATAACCCCGCACTGCGCCGTGGGCGATCTGCGTTCCGAAATCGACTGCCAGCGAACGCTTTTCGACCGCATCCAGATACTGCGGAAAACTCTCCCACTCCCAGGTGATGCCCTCGGTGAGCGCAGTGCCGGGAATGTCCTCGACACCCTCCATGAGCTCGATGAGCCACTGCTCGCGACCGGGCGCAACCGGGGCGAATCCGACTCCGCAGTTGCCGCTGACCACGGTGGTGACACCGTGCAGGCTCGACGGTTCCAGCGTGTCGTCCCAGCTGACCTGGCCGTCGTAATGGGTGTGGATGTCGACGAATCCCGGCGTCACCACCTTGCCGGTGGCATCGATGGTGTGGGCCGCCTCGCCGGACAGCCCCGGGTCGTCGCCCTCGCAACGGCGGATCTCGACGATGCGGCCGTCTTTGACGCCGATGTCCGCGCGGAACCGGTCAGCGCCGGTCCCGTCTACCACGGTGCCGCCGGTAATGGTGAGGTCGAACATCGCTCAGATCTCCCCGGTGGCGTCGTACACCCATGACATGTCGGCGCTGGCGAAGTCCGCCATCCAGGTCGACGGCGCGTGATTGGCCAATGCTCCCATGTCCCAGTAGTCCTTCCATCGCGTGATCTTGCCGTCCACCACTCGGTGCACCGTGACGAACTGCAGTAACGCGGATTCGCCTCCGGCCCAGTCCCACTGCTCGGAGTGCTCGTACAACACGTTCTCCCCGTCGGCGACCAGTAGGCCATCGAAGTTCTGGTAGCCGGCGAGTGATTCCAATCCGATCTTGAGGCGCTTGACGATGTCGACCGGACCCTTGGCCGCCGCCGCAGCGCCGACCGGCACGTCCACGTAGATACAGTCCTGCGCGAGGAACGTGGCGACGGCGTCCCAGTCCCGGGCCGACAGGGCCCGCCACATGCCGAGGACCACCTCCGGTGCCGCCACCGCTTGATCAACGGACATCGAGCAACACCTCGCTGTCAGCGATGTCGGCCTGCAGCGCCGGCACCGGCCGGCCGGCACGCAGGAAGCTGCCCGTGCGGGTCCTGCCCACCAGATCTGATGGTTGCCCGTTGCGGAAAACCGTTCTGCCGCCGACGAGTACGGCCTGCACCGTGTCGTCATTGCGGTTGACCATCCGCGACAGCCCGCCGTACTGCGCGACGGGCTCCTCGGCGTAGGCATCCAGGGACGCGTCGAGGTGCTCCGGGTCTATCACCACGACGTCCGCGCGGTCGCCGACCCGCAGGTGGCCGGCGTCCAGCCGGTACCAGTCGGCGAGTTCGCCGGTGAGGCGGTGCACCGCCTGCTCGATGGAGATGAACGGCTTCCCGGCCCGGTCGGCGTCGCGGACGTGACGCAGCAATCGCAGCCCCATGTTGTAGAAGGCCATGTTGCGAAGGTGTGCCCCGGCGTCCGAGAAGCCCATCTGCACACCGGGATCGGCGGCGAACTTCTTGAGCACCTCCGGGCGGTGATTGGAGATGGTGGTGCGCCAGCGCAGTGCGCGACCGTGCTCGAGCACCAGATCCAGGAACGCATCCACCGGGTGCAGCCCACCGCGGTCGGCGCCGACCTGCCCGAACGACTTGCCGGCCACCGCGGGGTCCGGACATTCGACGATCTCGGCGTCGTAGAAGTCGCGGTGCCACACCCGGATGCCGAGCTTGCTCTCATACTGTTTTCGGAACTGCCTGCGGTAGGCCTCGTCGCGCATCAGCTCGTTGCGTTCGACTTCATCGCGCAGGTGCAGCGCGGCCGCGCCTGCGCCGAATTCCTCGAAGATCACCAGGTCGATTCCGTCGGCGTACACCTCGAACGGCACCGGCAGGTGCTGCCAGCGGAAGTCGCCGCCGAATCTGTTCACCAGTCGTGCCATCGGCCCGAGCAACGCAACCGCGTACGGGTTGGCCTTGACGTCGGCAGCCGAGAGCAGGCTGGTCTTGAGCTTCTTACGGAAGAGTCCGAGCGACTGGGCCAGCTGCGATCCGAGGTTCAGCGGATTCTCGATATCGGGGCCGGACTGCAGGATCAGGCCGCTGCGGCGTAACTGGGCTTTCAGTCGTCGCAGTTCGCGGGCCTTCGCGTAGGTGGACGGCAACGTCCGGGACCGGCAGGCCTCCCCGTCCAGCTTGTCGAAAAGCAGCTGCTGCGAGGACATTCCGACCATACCGGCATCAATCGCCTCGGCCAGCATGGCCTCCATCCGGGCCAGCTCGGCGCGGGTGGGGCGCTCATCGTCACGGGTAGAGCGGTCCAGACCCATGGTGGCCGCGCGCATATCGGAGTGACCGATGAACGCTGCCACATTGGGCCCCAGCGGCCTGGACTCCAGTGCGGAGATGTACTGGGCGCACGAATTCCACGACTTGTGTTGATCCACGGCGGAGATCACGAAGTCGCGAGGAATGGCCTCGACCCGGCCGAAGATGTCACCGGCGTCCTCACCGTTGACGTAGATGGTCGACAGCGAGCACGAACCGAGCATGATCGTGGTGACGCCATGGCGCAGCGATTCGCTGAGTGCAGGACCGCCCAGCACCTCGACGTCGTAGTGGGTATGGATATCGATCAGCCCGGGGAGCACCCAGCGTCCCGAAGCGTCGATCACGTCAGCGCAACCGGTCCCGTCCAAGGCGTCCGCGCTGATCGCCGCGACGTGCCCGTCGCGGATTCCGATATCGCGGATGGCGGATGGGGCCCCGGACCCGTCAAACCAGCGGCCGTTGCGGATGATCGTGTCGTAGGTCACACGGTCAATAGAACCTGTTCCAATTCCGGGTGTCAACGATTCAGTGAACAGATTCTTCGGTGTGTTTACCAATCGCGAGTACCGGGCCTTTACCTGCCGCTTCGCGCGCATACTCAGAAGGATGACGCCACTGCAACGCTACATCGCCGAGGAGATCGCCACCGACCACGTCGACGGGTTGCTGTCCCGGCGCGAGGCGATCCGTCGACTCGGCCTGCTCGGGGTGTCCGCGGCGGCGGCATCTGCCCTGATCGTCGCCTGTGGGAACGACCGTGCCGCCGCGCCGGCGACGTCCTCGGAGACACCCGGCGTCCCGACCCCGACGACGCCGGCCCAGCCGCCGCCGGGAATGGCGGACGCGCTCGAGACCAGCCCGATCACCTGGGCGGGCCCGGGCGGAGAACTGCAGGGTGCCTGGGCGTCGGCCGGCACGCCACGGGGCGGCGTGCTGGTCGTCCACGAGAACAAGGGCCTCAACGACTGGACCCGGTCGGTCGCCGGCCGGCTGGCGGGCATCGGCTACTCGGCCCTGGCGATCGATTTGTTGTCGGCTCAGGGTGGGACGGCCCGGTTCGCCGATCCCGCGGCGGCCACCGCCGCCCTCGGCAACATCGCGCCCGAGGTCCTGGTCGCCGATCTCAAGTCCGGTGTCGCCGAAGTGCAGCGACGGGTGCCCGGCCAGAAGGTCGCCGCGGTGGGTTTCTGTATGGGTGGGGGTCTGGTGTGGCGGCTGCTGGCCTCCGGTACTCCCGAATTGTCCGCTGCTGTGCCGTTTTACGGGCCGACGCCGGACAATCCCGACTTCGCCGGCTCTCCGAATGCCGCGGTGTTGGCCTTCTATGGTGCCCTCGATGCCCGGGTGAACGCCACCGAGCCGGCGGCCAGGGCGGCGCTGGAGCGGGCCGGGCTGGTCCACGAGATCGTCATCGAGCCCGACGCCGACCACGCGTTCTTCAACGACAGCGGGCAGCGCTACAACGCCGTCGCCGCCGCTGATGCCTGGACCCGTCTGCAGGACTGGTTCGGCCGGCATCTGGCGCCGGGCGACGGCTAGGAGGCTGCGGAGCCGGTGTCCAGGGTGGCCACCACGGTGACCCGGCCTGCGGCGTCGCGCGACGCAACGGCGTGTGCCGGGCGGTCGGTGCCGTCGAGTCGGATCGTCAGTGGACCCCCGGCCCCGAGGAAGTTGCGCCACCAGCTCTTCTTATCGGGCATCGAGACCCTGATCGTGACGGTGTTACCGCGCACCTGGTAGCTCACGGGCAGCGTGAAGGACCGGCCCGATTTGCGGCCCACGTAGCTGATCTCGGTGATGTGCCTACCGATGACCGCCCCCAGCACCGGCACGTGGCGCAGCGCGGTGACCGCGGTGTTGACGGAAGTGATGAAGAGACGCATCGGTCCACCGAATGCCATTGACAACCTCCGAGTGTCGGTCTGGATCAGGTACTGCATGATGCCGGTGATGACTTCCACACTGCCCGAGGTGCTTGCGACGCTCGAACTCGATCGAGTCAACCAGATGTTTTTCGTCGGTACCCAACTCGAGGGTCCGGCCCATCACATCCTCGGCGGTCATATCGGCGCCCAGGCGCTGGTGGCCACGGCCCGCACGGTGCCCGACGACCGGCTGCCGCGCAGCCTGCACGCGCAGTTCCTGCGCAGTGGAGACGCCCGGCAGCCCGTCGACTTCGAAGTCGTCGCCCTGCACGACGGCGGCACCTTCTCCACCCGACGAGCCACCGCGCGTCAGTACGGAGCGATCCTGATGGAGGCCACCGTCTCCTTCAGTAAGGCCGCTTCCGACGACGCGCCGTATCAGGCCGAAGTGCCCGTTGTGCCGCAACCTGATTCGTTGACGGCAGTGCGTCGCGACGGCACCTGGGCCAGTTTGGAATGGTTCGACCGCAGAAACGTCCCCGATCTGGGGTCGGGTACCGCGGCGCTGTGGTGGCGGCCCAGCGGAAGCGTTCCCGACGATCCGATCCTCACCGCCGGGCTGGTGGCCTACCTGTCGGCGGTCACCCTGGTGGAGGCGGCCATGGCGGCGCGCGGGGCGGCCGCCTACGCGGTCTCACCCATGCTGGATCATTCGGTGTGGTTCCACCAGCAGGCGGACCTGTCGGACTGGCTGCTCTACGAACAGGATTCACCCAGCGGCGCGCACCGCAGAGCGCTGACGAACGGCCGGATGTACAACCGGTCGGGCACCCAGGTGTGCACCGCCGCCCAGGAGGTGTACTTCCCGGCGCCGCGTAGCTGAGGGCCCGAGGAGTTCACCAGGCATTCATCCACCTGCCGGTGTGCTGACGTCGACCGCACACGCCGGAGCGTTGGGATGGTTGCATGCGGGTCGTGCAGGTGGCCAATTTCTACGGCCCCCGGTCCGGAGGCCTGCGCACCGCGGTCGACCGTCTCGGCGCCGAGTACTGCGCCGCCGGGCACGACGTGTTCCTGATCGTGCCGGGCCCGGCAGCCGGGCGCACGGAGATGGCGTCCGGCGTGCTGCGGGTCTCGGTGCCCGCCCCGCGGATTCCGTTCACCGGCGGCTACCGCGCTGTCATGCCCGCTCCGGTGTCCACCGTGCTCGACGAACTGGCACCGGATGCCATCGAGGTGTCTGATCGCTTCACCCTGCGCGGCCTGGGCCGGTGGGGGAGCAGCCGCGGAGTGACGACTGTAATGATCTCCCATGAGCGGCTGGACCGGCTGACCGGCCAATTCCTGCCCACTCCTGTCGCGCGGGCCGTGGCCGACTTCGCCAACCGGCGCAGCGCCGCCGACTACGACACCGTGTTGTGCACCACCGCGTTCGCCCGTGAGGAATTCGACCGTATCGGTGCCACCAACGTGGCCACGGTGCCCCTCGGTGTGGACCTCGAGCTGTTCCATCCGCGTCGGTATTGCGCCCGGGTCCGGCAGCAGTGGGCGGCCCCCGGGCAGCTACTCCTGGTGCACTGCGGCCGGCTGTCGGTTGAGAAGCGTGCCGACCGCAGCATCGATACCGTTGCTGCCCTGCTGGATTCGGGTTTCGACGCCCGGCTGGTGATCATCGGGGACGGTCCGCTGCGGCAGCGGCTGGAGCGTCAGGCCGCTCGGTTGCCCGTGGATTTCACCGGGTTCGTCGACCATCGGGAGACGGTCGCGAACTTCCTGGCAACAGCCGATGTGGTACTCGCGCCGGGCCCGCACGAGACGTTCGGCCTCGCCGCTCTGGAAGCGTTGGCCTGCGGAACTCCGGCGGTGGTGTCGCGGACATCGGCGCTGACCGAGGTACTGACCCCGGACAGCGGCGTTTGTGCCGACAACGACCCCGCTGCCATGGCCGCGGCCGTCGGCGAGGTGGTCGGGCGGCCCGAACGGCAGCGCCGCCACGATGCCCGCCGGCGGGCCGAGCGGTTCTCCTGGCCGCGGTCGGCTCAGGGAATGTTGCTGGCGTTGACCGGCCAGGGCGGGTGACGCGGTTTGACGTGTCCGGATCCCGGGCAACCCCTAATTGACGGGGCCGTGTCGCTGGCGGCCCCACTGATAAAAGTAAGAAGGAGCCGACATGACTACCACTGGCTGGATCGTTGTCGCCGTAATCGTGGTTCTGCTGGTGATCGGATTGCTGGTTTGGTTGGGCCGGAACCAACGCAACAAGAAGTTGCACGGCGAGGCCGAACAGATCCGCGAAGACGTCGAGCAGAAGTCCGTTCACGTCCGGCAGCGTGAGGCGCTGGCAGACGAGACGGCCGCCAAGGCGCGGGCCGCGCAAGCTGAGGCAGAAGCCAAGGCGGCTGAGGCTCGGCGCCTGTCCGAACGGGCCGGGGTGCACCGCGAATCGGCGGTCAACTCGCGCGATGAACTCGACGAGCGTCGTACCCACGCCGACAACATCGATCCGCTGGTCAAGAACACCGACCAGGACAGCGACGCGGATCTGGTCGCGAATCAGGACCCGAACCGGGTCGCGAATCAGGACCCGAACCGGGTCGCGAATCAGGACCCGAATCATGCGCCGCGGCATGACACCCGGTCCGTTCCGCCACCGAATCAGGCCCGGTAGTCCGCCATTGTGTGCGCGGGACCGAGTCGGACCGGTAGGTGCGACCAGCCCCGCAGCACCCTGGTGTCGCGCCGGGTACCCGGCGCGGCCACCGCAGCGTCGGGGAACCGGTCGAAGAAGGCCGACAGTCCCACCTCGCCCTCGGCTCGCGCGAGGGCGGCGCCCAGGCAGAAATGCCTGCCGCCGGAGAACGACAGATGGCGCCCCGCATTGGCACGGGTGACGTCGAACCGGTGCGGGTCCTCGAACACCGCCGGATCGCGGTTGGCCGCGGCGAGATAAAGGACAACCATCTCGCCGCGGCCAACGCGTGTTCCGGCCACCTCGGTATCGGTCCGTGCCACCCGCGCACTGAGCTGCACCGGGGAGTCCAGTCGTAGAATTTCCTCAACCGCATTCGGCCAGTGCTCGGGATGCTGCTGTAGCAGCGTCAACTGAGACGGCGTGTCGATCAGCAGGCGAATGCCGTTGCCCAGCAGGTTGACCGTCGTTTCGAACCCGGCGGCCAGGACCAACCCCGCCACCGCGCGTAATTCAGCGTCGGTGAGGGCGGCGTCGGCATCCGAAGCGCGGATGAGATCGCTGAGCAGGTTGTCGCCCGGGTGGGCCCGCAGCCGGTTGAGGTGTTGCTCGAGCCAGGTGTTGAACCCGGCCAGGCCACGTTCCACCCGCCGGTACTGCGGCCAGCTGAGACCGACGTCGAGGCTGGGTGCGGCGAGTTCGCCGAACTGCAGCACCTTCGCACGGTCCTGTTCCGGGACGCCGAGAATGTCGCTGATCACCGCCACCGGCAGCTGCGCGCAATAGCGCCCGACGATGTCGACCTGGTCGTCAATGGCGGCGTCGCGCGCGAGGTCATCGAGCAGCGCCTCGGCGGTGTCGCGCACCCGGTCCCGCAGCGCCGAAACCGCCCGCGTGGTGAAGACCGACGACACGGTTTTGCGGTACCGGGTGTGGTCGGGCGGTTCCACGGCCAGCAGCGACGGCGGACGCAGCGGGTGGAGTAGCCCGGTGTGGGTGCGCCGCTCGAGGCGGCGCAGCGGCCCGGGCAAATCGGCGCCCAACTCGATGACGCGGAAGTCGTCGGAGCGCAACAGCTGGTGCGCGACGCTGTGGTCGACGGTGAGAAAGCTGACCCGGCAACGGATCAACGGCCCGTGCGGCCGCAGCTCGTCGTAGAAGGGCACCGGATCCGAGCGCACCCCAGGATCGGCGATCAAGCGTGCCTGCGCATCACCTCGCCGGGCCGCGAACTTTGCGGTGGCGCGCACCACCCCGTGCATGGCGAACCAGTGCAGGCGTTGCCTCATTCGTGTCTCCGCTCCGCTCAAGTGGTCTTCACCGTACGAGGCGCTCGTCCAGCCCGCCATTGGCGGGCATCGCGGCGTTGTAGGCTCCGAGCATGATTGGGCGACTCGCGGGGCTGATCGGTGCCTGTTTGATGACCGGCGTGACGATGAGCGGTCCTGCCGGCGCCGTCCCGGCCGAGCAGTCTGAGCCCATCGAATGCCACTACACGTTGAGCGCGCCGTACGTGGTCGATGTCAACGGGACCTCGATGGTCACCGCCAGCCTGATGCCGGCCAAGTGTCCCGCCGCGGTACCGACCTCCTTGGAGGCCTGCCTGTCGATTCCCGGGCAGGTCGGCCGCTGCGCCGAGTCCAACGGCAACGTCACCGCGCAGGTGTATCTGTCGCCGTACGTGCCCGGACTGACCTACACCGCCCGGGGGCGCGGGTGCGCCGCGGTCACCACCCCGCCGACCTCCATCTGCTCATCGGTGGGGCCCACCTCTGCCGTGCTGTGAGCTCGTCACCCCGGGGGTGTCCAGGCGATCGGTAACCGCTTGATCCCGTGGATGAACGACGACAGCAGCCGCGACGGTTCCTCGGTGGCAGCGACATCCGGCACCTGATTGCGCAACTCCTCGAACATCACCCGGATCTCGCGCCGGGCCAGGTTTGCGCCAAGGCAGAAATGCACACCGCCGCCACCAAAACCCAAGTGCGGGTTCGGGTCTCGTCGCACATCGAAGCTCCACGGATCGGCGAACTTCGTCTCGTCGCGGTTGGCCGACCCGTACCACAGGGTCACCTTGTCGCCCTCGGAAAGCTGCACCCCGCTGAGCTCGCAATCGCGGGTCAGGGTCCGGCGCATATACGCAACCGGCGACGCCCAGCGCACCATCTCCTCGACCGCTGTGGGAGCCAACCCGTCGAAGTCCTCCCACCACAGGTCGCGCTGCTCGGGGTACCGCGACAACGCCAGCAGGCCGTGGCTGATCGCGTTGCGGGTGGTCTCGTTGCCGGCGACGGCGAGAAGGATGAAGAACGACGCCACTTCAGCGGACGTCAGTCGCTCGCCGTCGACTTCGGCCTGCACCAGGCTGGAGGTCAGGTCGTGGCCGGGGTTGGTGCGCCGATCCTCGGCCAAGGCGTGGGCGTAGCCGCCGATACTCATCGCGACGTGGACGAACTCGTCGAAGTCGGTGGTCAGGTCCGGGTCACCGAAACCCAGGATGATGTTGGTCCAGTGGAAGACCTGTTCGTGGTCCGTCTCGGGGATGCCCATCATGTCGCAGATGATCTGCAGGGGGAGCGGGCCGGCCAGTTCGGTCACGACGTCGCCGGTGCCGTCGGGATTGCGTTCGACCATGTCCGCCACCAGCCGGTGTGCGCGGTCCCGCACGGATTCCTCGATGCGGGCCACCACTTTCGGGGTGAAGGCCCGGCTCACGATGGACCGCAGCCGTTGGTGGCGGGGATCGTCGAGAGCGATCATCGAGCCGAAATACTCGGCCAGCTCCGGCATCTGGTCACCGATGGTGATCCCTGAGGCGGAGCTGAAGATGTCCGGGTGCCTGCTGGCGAAATGCACGTCGTCGTATCGCGTCAGCGCCCAGTGGCCGGGGCCGGGTTGGAAGCCGCCGTCGGGAAGGTCCTCGGGAACGTCTTCGAGCACGGCTTCCGGGAAGAACGCGACCGGGGATTCGCGCCGCAGGGTGGCGAAGGCGCCGTCCCGGAAGTCGTCGTCCTGTTCCCAGAACTCCCACGTCCCGAGGTTGATCGTGTCCCGGTCCACCTGCGGTGGCAGTTGGCCGTTACTGCGCGTGGTGATGCCCATGCGCTCGGAGCCTAGTCGTCACGGCGGTTCCCCGGCCGAAATATGTGCGCTCTGTTCGGAATTCGATGTGTCCGGGATATCTCAGAATTGAATTCCAGAATTGTGGGAAATGGTCCTGCGGGCTCGAATTACTCGAGTTGTTATCGGTTGGCCCGGGGGATGAGGGCGAAGATTTCGTTGATGGTGTTCCGCAGGTAGGCGCCGGGCTGGCGGCTCGTGGGGTTCATCGGCGTGCGGGTGGCGGTGAAGGGGGAGCCGGCGTTGGCGCCACATTTCGGCCAGGCCTTGATGCCCTGGCTGGCCAGGACATTCTCGGCGACGCGGATCTGCTCTTCCCGACTGGCCTGCGCGGGATTGCCGACACCGCCATTGGCCTGCCAGGTAGCGGGTTTGAACTGCAGGCCGCCGTAGTGCCCGTTGCCGGTGTTGACCGCCCAGTTGCCACCGGATTCGCACTGCGCGATGGCGTCCCAATTGACACTGTCCGCGTTCGCGGTGCCGGTCGACAGTGCCAGTAGTCCGAATAGGACGGCGCCGGTGAATGCGGCCACAGCGAAGAACTTGCGGATGATCTTCATGGCAGGTGTTTCGCACCACCCGACGCACGCGTTACTCGCGACGCAAAAGTTTATTGAAGCCACAGAAGTTTATTTCTGTCACATAAACTTAGTCATATCTCAGGAATATCACGAGTCACAATGGTGTCATTATTGGCGTAAATCGTCGTGTACAGGAGGTCTCGTGAAGATCCGATTCGGTGTCGGCCTGGGGCCGGAGACCCGCCCGGAACGCCTCCCCGGCGTGGTCGACGCGCTCGAAGAAGCCGGAGCCGACTCGGTGTGGTTTTCAGAGCTGGTCTACTCCGAGGCGGTGGATCCGTTCATCGGCATGGCCGTGGCACTGGCACGCACCAGCCGCCTCAAGGTCGGCACGTCGGTGGCGGTGCTACCCGGGGGTCGGCATCCGGTGTTGATCGCCAAGCAGCTCGCCTCCCTGGCCGCCATCGGGCCCAAACGGGTGCTCCCGGCGTTCGGACTGCGGTCAGCGACTCCGGCCGAACGTGACGTCTTCACCGTGCCGGACGGACAACGCGCCGCCGTGTTCGACGAGTCGCTGCAGTTGCTGCGCGCCATGCTCTCCCGGAGCCCGGTCGACTTCGACGGGCAGTTCTTCTCCGTCAGCGGCGCCAGCGTGGGGGCGCTGCCTGCAGCGCCGGTCGACATCTGGCTCGGTGGGGCCGCCCCTGCGGCCTTTCGCCGCATCGGCAGGCTCGCCGACGGCTGGTTGGGCAGCTTCCTGACGCCGGCCGAAGCCGGGCGGGCCCGGGAAACGATCCAGGCCGAAGCCGCCGCAGCCGGCCGCGAGATCGAGCCCGACCACTTCGGGATCAGCCTGGCCGTCGCCGACGGCGCACTGCCTGATCGTCTGATCGCGGCGTCTCGGGCCCGTCGGCCCGACGTGGACCCCGCCGATCTCATCGCGACGGACTGGGCACAGCTGCACCGGCAGATCGACGGTTACGTGGCGGCGGGGCTGAGCAAATTCGTGATCCGGCCGGCGGGCGCCACCGACGCCGAAGCGTTCACCGCCCGTTTCGTCAGTGAGCTGGTGCCGCGGCAGAACTAGCTGTCCTGACCTCAGCAGGCAGCCGGGTCCGTCTCGCAGAACGGGGTGGTCCCCGGGAAGCGGTACCGGTTGTCGGCCACCCAGCGGTAGACCGCCTCCTGGACCTGCCCGACGCCGGGAATGCGGTAGATCTGCAGGGGCGCCCGGGTGCCGAGCGCCGAGGACAGCGCAGCGTTGACGGCCTCGGCGGCGGCATAAACCTCGCCGGCCTCGCCGAGCCACCACACGGATTCGGGTAGCTGTTCGGGGGGCACACCGAGCCGTTGTGCGGTACCCGGTTGCTGGTACGGCTCGGTCTGCAGGTTGCCGGTGCGGTCGAACCGCACCAGCAGGTTTCGGGCACGGGTGCACATCCCGCACCCGCCGTCGAAAAAGAGGGTGCCTTCCATACCTCGAGTAAACACCGGTGACCCGGGAAACCGACCTGCCCGACGACGAGCTCGCCCACCTGACCGACAACGCCGCGTTCTTCACCGACATCCTGCCGGGACGCTCGGATCCCTTGGGCGAGCCCGGCGGCGCGACGCGCCGCCGGACCCGTCGGCGTCAACACTCCGTTGGTCGCCGCCAAGGAGTTTGCTGCCCCGAGCGGGTAGCCAAAGTCCGCGGGTCTGTGGGTAGGCTCACCAGGGCGTGCCCGAAGGGAGTTCATGTGGTGGACACGGTGCTCGGCGTGTCGGTGACCCCGACCAATGTCCGGTCCGTGCTGGTGGAAGGGCGTGACGCTGACGGCGCCACCCTCGACCACAACGAGTACGACGTCTTCTCCGAAGTCGGAGTGGAGCTGATGCGCGCCCGCGATGCGGCCGAGGCCGGCGAGACGCCGATTGCCTCGATCGGCGTCACGTGGAGCGACGACGCCGAACTGGAGGCGTCGGTGGTGCTCGACGGAATGGCGCGGGCCGGCCTGACCGGTGTCAGCGCGGTGCCGCTGTCGGAAGCCGTCGAAGCGTTGGCCAGCAGCATCGGCAAGTTCGCCGGGTACCAGCGCACAGCGCTGTGCGTGGTGGAGCCGGACATGGCGGCGATCGCCGTGGTCGATTCCACCGAGGACTCGGTCGACGTGCTGATCAGCCATGACATCGAGAGCGAAGACGACCTGATCGAGTGGGTGGATGCCGCACTGGTTGACGGCGTGCGCCCCGACGGCCTCTTCGTCGTCGGGTCGGTGCCCGGCCTCGACAGCGCTGCAAGCCAACTCCAGACCGATCTGGCGCTGCCGGTGGTCAACCCCGCCGAGGCCGAGCTCGCGCTGGCGCACGGAGCCGCGCTGGCATCGGCGGACACCACCAACCTGGCGCCGATCGACTTCGAGGTGCCCGTACTGCCCAAGACCCGTCGCAATCCCGTCGTCGCACCGTTGACCATGCTCGTCGCCGGCGCGGTGACCTTGGTGGTCTCGCTGTCCGTCGTCGTGGGCGATCACCTGGCACCCGGCATCCCCACCCAATCGCGGGAGATCAAGCAGACCGCCGATTCACCGCCACTGGCGCGCCCGGTCCCACCGGCGCCGGCGGCTCCGCCCGCGGTCGCACCGCCTCCTGCCGTGGCACCCGTGGTGGTCGAGGAGGCGTTACCGCCGGCCCCGCCGGTCGAGGCACTGCCACCGGCACCCGAACCCGAGTACGTCGCGCCGCAGTACGTGCCGGAGGAGGTGCCCGCCGCACCCCCGGTCGTGGTGCCGCCGCCGGCAGTCGTGCCGCCCCCGCCGGTGTATCAGGCGCCCGCGTTCCCGCAGCCCAAGCAGGGTCTGTGGGAACGGTTCAAAGAAAAGCTCAAGCCAGGCCCCGACGGGCCGGCCATGCAGCTCGCGCCCGGTGCGGTGCCCCCGCCCGGGGTGTTCATCGCGCCTCCGGGCTAAACCAGCTGGGCGTGCTGATCGGCGTGCTTGCCGGTGTAGTGGACACGCCAGTGCTTGATGCCGTTGAGCCAGCCGGAACGCAGCCGCTCGGGTGTGGACACCGGGGTCAGATCGGGCATCTGGTCGGCGATGGCGCCGAAGATCAGGTCGATCGTCATCCGCGCAAGGTTCGCGCCGACGCAGTAGTGCGCACCTGTGCCGCCGAAACCGACGTGTGGGTTCGGATTGCGCAGGATGTCGAACTGGAACGGCTCCTCGAAGACCTCTTCGTCGAAGTTGGCGGAGCGGTACGACATCACCACCCGCTGGCCCGCCTTGATCGCCACCCCGGACAGTTCGGTGTCCACCAGGGCAGTGCGCTGGAACGACGTCACCGGCGTCGCCCAGCGCACGATCTCGTCGGCGGCAGTGGCCGGGCGTTCCCGTTTGTAGAGTTCCCACTGGTCGGGGTTCTCGGTGAACGCGATCATGCCGTGGGTGATCGAGTTGCGGGTGGTCTCGTTTCCGGCGACGGCCAGCAGGACCATGAAGAACCCGAATTCGTCATCGGTGAGTTTGTGGCCGTCGACGTCGGCCTCGATCAGTTTGGTGACGATGTCGTCGCCGGGTTGCTCGGCCCGGATCGCCGCCAACTGCATGGCGTAGAGGATCAATTCGGTGGCCGAGCTGCGACCGTCGTGGTGCGCGAACTCGGGATCGTCATCGCTGACCATCTGGTTGGACCAGTCGAAGATCTTCCTGCGGTCCTCCAACGGGATGCCGATCAGTCCCGCGATGGCCTGCAGCGGTAGTTCGCAGGCCACCTGTTCGACGAAATCGCCTGATCCCTCGGCGGCGGCTTTGGCGACGATGTCGCGGGCGCGGGTGTGCAGGTCCTCGCGCAGCCGTTCCACCGCGCGCGGGGTGAAACCGCGCGAGATGATCTTGCGCAGGTGTGTGTGGTGCGGGGCGTCCATATTGAGCAGGACGTACTTCCCGGTCTCGATCTGCTCACCGGTGCTGCCCTTCGGGTACCGCGGCAGCGCGGTCTTGGCGAGGCTGGAGAAGATGTCGCTGCGCAGCGAGATTTCCTTGACATCCTTGTGTTTCGTCACCACCCAGTACCCGCCGTCGTCGAACCCGCCCTCACCGACCGGCTGCGCGTTCCACCAGACCGGCGCCGTACGACGCAGCTCGGCAAGCTCGTCGATGGGTAGCCGTTCCCGATTCAGGTCGGGATCGGTGAAATCGAAGCCGGGGGGCAGGCTGGGGCTCGGCATCTCGAGGCACTCCTCACTGAAAGCGGCAGCGTGTAAGGAATTGGTACACCGCAGATCAGTTTGTTGTGGCCGGTTCGGCAAACCGAACGCGTGACGGGGAACCGGGCGACGGTGTTCGGAGTTGGTCAGACGTGACACGGATCGTGCTGCGGGTGGCGATCATCGCTGCCGTCCTGGCCGCGGTGATCGTTGTGGAAACCCAATCCCGCTCGGGTGTGCTGTGGCGGTTCATCACGTTCACCTACCAGGCGAACCTGGCGGCTGCCGCCTACTACGGGTGGACCCTACTGGACCCGCGCGCCGACCGGCGGGCCGGGCTGCGCGGGGCGGTGGTGCTCTACGTGGTGGTCGCCGGGGTGATCTGGAACCTCTACCTCGTGGACATGAGCGCGGGCTACACCCCGGCGAATCTGCTGCTGCACGTCGCGGTCCCGACGCTGGCCCTGGCCGACTGGATGCTCGTCGGGCAGAGCCAGGGCCGGCTGCGGTGGTGGCAGCCGCTTGCGTGGTTGGCCTATCCCGCCGCCTATCTGGGGCTGGCGATCCTGGTGCTCAACAACCTGGGCCGGCGCGTGCCGTACTACTTCTTGGACGTCGGCCGCATCGGTGCCGCGGGGGTCGTCGCAAACGTGCTCCTGCTCGCCGCGGGCTTCGTCGGTCTGGGGTACGTCCTGTGGTTGACGGGCCGGGCGGCAGCGAGAACCCGGGTTCAGTGATGTCCCGGAACCCCGGTGTATTCCGGGTTCGGCGGCACCGCCAGCGCGATGCCGATGCGATTGGTGGCACCGATGATCGCGGCGATGGAAATGGCTTCCAGGATCAGATGATCGTCGATCCCGAGGCTGCGCAGTTCGGCGAAATCGCTGTCGGAGACGGCCTGTGGGTGGTTGTTGACCACGACGGCGAGGTCGGCCAGGGCCCGTTCGCGGTCGGTGAGCTCGTCGACCTGGTGGTGGTCGATCGCCACCCGCTGCCCGAACGACCAGTCGCCGGCCACCTTGCCCAGCTTGTTGGCGTGGTTGGTGTGGCAGTACGCGCACCGGTTCTCACCGGAGACGACGGTGGCGATCACTTCACGTTCCCGCGCCGAGAGACCCGTTCGGCCGTCGCTGCCCAGTAACGGCAGCAGGTAAGCGTTGAGGCGTTCCAGGTCACCCTCGTTGAGGGACAGGGCCCGAAACCAGTTTGAGGTCAGCCCCTCCTCGCGCTGCTGGCGGGAGAAGAATCCCCGTACCCCGGCGGTGGTCAGCTCATCGAGTTCAGGCACGTTGAGGCGCGAGATCCGGGTCGGCCGGAGTACGCCGGTGTCGGTGGGGGAGTCCGCTGTCGTCGTCATGGCGCTGACGATGCTCGCACCGCCGCCGGTGGCCAAGATTTGCGCATGATGAGAATTCAACTCTTGCGGGTGTAACGAATTCGTGGGCGCGGCAGAATCACAGGTCATGGTGCGCATGAATTCTCGCAAGGCGGCATGGTCGGCGGCTCTGGGCGCTTTCGGCGCGGCCGCCCTTCTCAGCGCGGCGCCCGGGGCGTCGGCTGACCCGCTGATTCCGGTACCGCCGGCACCGGCGGTTGATGCCGCGGCACCGCTACCGCCGGCGGCCGCACCCGCCCCCGATCAGCCCGCGGCGCCGGTGTCGCACCTGCCGAGTCTGGACAACCTCCCGCCGGGTGCCACCCTCGCACCCGCCGGGCCCACCCAGGGTCCCGGGGTGTCCTATCTGCGGGAGCTGTGGCATGCGGTGCAGACCCAGGAGGTCAGTAAAGCCGATGCCGTGCTGCTGCTCACGCAGCGACCGATGAGCGCCGACACCCCACCGCCGGTCGGTGTCCCCGCCGGACCTCAGGCACCGCTACCCGTCGCACCCCCGGCGGCCCCAGCACCTCTGCCACCGGCCGCGCCTGCCGCCTGACTATCGGGTGGGGGTGGGCGTCTCCACGACCGAGAACCGCGGCAGCTCGTACTCGACCCAGGTGTCGCGATAGATCACCTTGCCGCCCGAGGTGACGAGTAACTGCTGCGGTGTCACGGTGTACGTCGCCCCGTCATTCTGGGCTACGAAGCCCCCGCCGCTGGTGGCCTGGGCATCCAGGGTCAACCCCGCTTCATCACTGATGCGCACACCCCGGTACTCGTAGCCGCCTTCGGGCAGTGTGCAGATCGCCACCAGTGAGCGCTTGGTCCGCCCGTAGGCCACCGCTAATTGCGTGGTGTCGCAATGGGCGTCGGTGCCGACGTAACCCTGCTCGTCGCTGGTGATGCTGGGCTCCGCTGCGGCGACGGCGGGCAGCAACGCCGTTGCGGCCAGCAGTACACCGGCCCCGGTCGAAGCCAGCAGATGGCGGCCAGTAGGCATAGCGAGGCTTCCTTCGGACATGCGTGGATTGGGTGGTTCCAAGCAAACCACCCTGAACAGCGAATACAGCGCTCATCGGCACCGCGTTTCGCGCAAGAAATCCGAATGTGCGGTGAATCACGGCTCCACAACTACGCTCTATCCGACAGCAACCATGCGAGGGGCGATCATGATCCGCGGACTCACCACTGCCGCCGGGGTATTGGCGGCGACCGTCGGGTTGGTCGGACCGGGGGGAATGGCCCCCACTGCGGGGGCCATTCCCAATGATCCGGCCATCGAGATGGCTGATGTGCCCAACATGGTCTACGGCGTCGAATTCAGCACCGCCTGCCACAGTTGGCAGCGGTTCATCTTCGGTCGCGGCAGCAGCGGCCAGACCTATGCGTGCCACTACATCCCGAATCAGTGGCCGCCGGTCTACACCGGATTCTGGGTGCACTCACCGCCGCTGTACGGCGTACAGGAAATCGGCGCACCCTGCCCGAACTACCGCAGCTCGGCTGCGCAGTCCATCGACGGGCTGCCGTTGGAGTGCACCGAATCCCGTGGATGGCAACAGGAGTTCTACGCCTGACTCGTCAGACCCCGGCTGCCTCATTGAGCTCGTTGAGCCGACCGGTGGCATCCAGGTACTCCTGCACCCAGCGTTCGATCACCGCGGAGGTCTTCTCCACCTTGGTGAGCTGACCGACCACCTGGCCGACGGGGTTGAACGCCACGTCGACCGTCTCGTCCGGGTACTTGTGGGTGGCGGCGACCGCCATCCCGGAAACCATGTACTGCAACGGCATTCCGAGCGGCTTCGGGTTGTCGGGGTTTTCCCACGCCTCGGTCCAGTCGTTGCGCAGCATCCGGGCGGGCTTGCCGGTGAATGACCGGCTGCGTACGGTGTCGCGGCTGGTGGCCTTGGCATAGGCAGCCTGCTGCACCGGGGTGTTCTCGGCCTCTTCCACCATCAGCCACTGCGAGCCGGTCCAGGCGCCTTGCGCACCCAGCGCCAGCGCGGCGGCGATCTGAGTGCCGTCACCGATGCCGCCGGCCGCCAGCACCGGTACCGGCGCGACCTCCCGGACCACCTGCGGCCACAACACGATGGAACCGATCTCCCCGCTGTGACCGCCGGCCTCGCCGCCCTGGGCGATGATGATGTCCACGCCGGCGTCGGCGTGCTTGCGCGCCTGTGAGGGCGAGCCGCACAGCGCGGCCACTTTGCGGCCTTCATCGTGAATGTGTTTGATCATGTCCGCCGGCGGGGTGCCCAGCGCATTGGCGATCAGCGTCATCTTCGGGTGGCGCAGAGCGATTTCGACCTGAGGGGTGGCAGTGGCCTCGGTCCAGCCGAGCAGCTGCAGGGCATTGTCGTCGCTGTCATCGATGGGCACACCGTGATCGGCGAGAAGTTTCTTGGCGAAGTCCAGGTGTCCGGCCGGCACCATCGACTGCAGCGTCGTGGTGAGCTCCTCGGCCGACATGTTGGAATCCATGCCCTCGTATTTGTTGGGGATCACGATGTCCACGCCGTACGGGTGATCGCCGATGTTCTCGTCGATCCAGTTCAGCTCGATCTCGAGCTGTTCGGGGCTGAAGCCCACCGCTCCCAGCACCCCGAAGCCGCCGGCCTTGCTGACTGCGACCACCACGTCGCGGCAGTGGGTGAACGCGAAGATCGGGACGTCGATGCCCAGTTGATCGCAGAGGGGAGTGTGCATAGGAGAAGTCCTTGCTCAGGTCGGACAGAACTGGAACGTGTTCTAGTTTAGTGCCTACCTCCGGCCGGTGTTCACGGGCTGCGGGAAATCGCGAACCTGAGGCACTGCGGGCTGCTCTAGTCTTGCGGGATGACCGACCAAGATATTGCTGCCCTCCGCCGGGAGATCTCCGAGGCCCTCCTGACGGCGCTGGACCGCCGCCACGACGTGCTCGACGCGATCGTCGAGGCCGAAGACCAGCCCGCCGCGGTCGCCAAGATCGCTGAGCTGCTCGGCATCTCCGCGCGCGGCGCCGAAGCGGTGGTGGGTCTGTCGTTCGATCGCCTGACCCGGCAGTCCCGGCGCACCATCGCCAAAGAACTCGAAGACGTCAACAGTCAACTGAGCTTCCTGCTCGGCGAGCGGCCCGCCAGCCTGGACGAGAGCCTCACGCTGCGACCGTTCGACGGTGACAACGACCGCGACATCTTCGCCGCCCGGACTCAGGACATCGGCGCCGCCGGCGACGGTTCCGGCGCCCCCGCCGGAGGTCTTGACGACGAGATCGGCGCCGCCCTGTCCCGGGTGCACGCCGAGGAGGCGGCCTGGTTCGTCGCGCTGGAAGGCTCCGAGAAGGTCGGCATGGTGTTCGGCGAACTCGTCGACGGCGAGGTCAACGTCCGGGTCTGGATCCACCCCGACCACCGCAAGAAGGGCTACGGGACCGCCGCGCTGCGCCGCTCGCGTACTGAGATGGCGTCGTACTTCCCGGCGGTACCGATGGTGGTTCGCACACCGGCAGCCGTGCCGGCCACATAGTCCTGCGTAGTCTCGCGTGCGTGACTGTGCGCGCGGGCATCGTGGTGACCGGAACCGAGGTACTGACCGGACGGGTACAGGATCGTAACGGTCCGTGGCTGGCCGACCGCCTGCTCGAACTCGGCATCGAACTGGCGCACATCACCTTGTGCGGAGACCGTCCCGAGGACATCGAGGCGCAGTTGCGGTTCCTGGCCGCCGAGGGGGTCGACCTCATCATCACCAGCGGCGGGCTGGGCCCGACGGCCGATGACATGACAGTGGCCGTCGTGGCCCGGTTCTGCGCCCGCGAGCTGGTGCTGGACGCCGAACTCGAGGACAAGATCGCCGGCATCCTGCGCAGGCTCAGTAGCGCCCGGGGCCGCACGGTGGACTTCGAGGCCGTCCTCGCCGCCAATCGCAAACAGGCGTTGGTCCCGGCCGGGGCGGTGGTTCTCGACCCGGTTGGGACCGCACCGGGGGTGGTCGTACCGGGTGAACCCTTGGTCGTGGTGCTGCCGGGCCCGCCGCGGGAACTGCAGCCGATGTGGCGGACCGCGGTGCAGACACCCGAGGTCCAGCACGCCATCGCCGGCCGCACCCATTACGAGCAGTCGACGGTGCGCATGTTCGGGCTGCCGGAATCGGAGCTGGCCGAGACCTTGCGCGACGCGCAGACGACGGTCGCCGGATTCGAGCGCCTGGAGATCACCACGTGTCTGCGCCGCGGTGAGCTCGAGATCGTCACCCGCTACGAGCCTGCGGCCCAACCGGTGTACGCCGCGCTTCTGGATCTGTTGCGGGCGCGCCACGGTGATGCCGTGTTCTCCACCGACGGCGCGCTGATCGACGACCAGGTCGCCGCGCTGCTGACAGGGCGCACCATCGCCACCGCTGAATCCTGCACTGCGGGACTGATCGCGGCGCGACTGGCAGACGAGCCGGGCTGTTCAGCGTATCTGCTGGGGTCGGTGGTGTCTTATGCGAATTCGGCGAAAACCGAACTGCTGGGCGTGGATTCGGCCCTGATCGCCGAGCACGGGGCGGTGTCGGCACCGGTGGCCGAGGCCATGGCCGCCGGTGCGCTGGCGCGTTTCGGCGCGGATACCGCGGTGGCGGTCACCGGAATCGCCGGTCCCGGTGGGGGAACAGAGGACAAGCCGGTCGGGACGGTGTGCTTCTGTGTGCGCACGTCTGACGGACGTTCGATCACCCGGACCACCCGGCTACCGGGTGGGCGCGCCGACGTCCGGGAACGTTCGACCACAGTGGCGATGCATCTGCTGCGGCGGTTACTGACCTAGCCGCGTACCTCAGCTCCCGGCACCCAGCCACGCAGGCGGTCGGCGCCCGGCCCACGGAGCGGCCTTCTCCAACTGGGCGGCCAGTTGCAGCAGGACCGTCTCGTCGGACGCCATCAGTTGCACTCCGATCGGAAGTCCGTCCTCGGTGCTGCCCATCGGCAGCGAGATCGCCGCCCAGCCGGTCACATTCGCCAACGTCGTCCACCCGGTGGTGGCGAACTCGACGTCGAAGAAGGCCCGGGTGCTCCCGCGCGGCTGATCCAGCAGTGCGTAACCCGGCGGCGGGGTCAGCAATGTCGGCACCAGCAGTACCTCGTGGCCGGCCATGCCCGCGGCGAACCGCCGGGTCTGAGCATGCACCGCGCTGATGGCTTCGGCGTAGGCGAGGCCGGTGGTGTGGAATCCCTCGCGCACCATTTCCCATGTGCTGGGCTCGAATTCGTCCTCGTGTGGTGGGCGGCCCAGGACTTCGGTGGCCAGCGCGTGCAATTGGACGTTGCTGACGGTGTGCAGCACAGCGATCGCGTCGGCCACCGCGTCGGCGTCGATGTCGGGCGCCCCGGGCGTGACGTGGTGGCCGAGTTCGGTGAGCAGCCGCGCGGTGTCCTCCACCGCGGCCACTACCCGGGGGTCGGTGGTGGGCCCGGGAAATGGTGAGGCGGTGGCCATCAGCAACCGAACTCCGTTGGGCGCTAACTGAAGTGAGTCGAGAAAACTGGTGGCGGGCAGCGGGGCGGTGTACGGGTCGCCGGGTGCGGTGCCCGTCACCGCGTCCAGCAGTGCGGCGCTGTCGCGGACTGTACGGGTCAGTGCGTGTTCGTTGACCAGTCCCTCCAGCCCGTGCCCGCTGCCGGGGGCGAAGGACGTCCGGCCGCGGCGGGGCTTGAGGCCGACCAGCCCGCAGCACGACGCGGGCACCCGGATCGAGCCGGTGCCGTCACCGCCGGAGGCGGCCGGCACCACTCCGGCGGCGACGGCTGCGGCCGATCCGCCGCTGGAGCCACCCGGGGTGACCGCGGTGGACCACGGATTCACCGTCGGCCCGAACAACGACGGCTCGGTCGTGCAGTGGTTGCCCCACTCCGGGGTGTTGGTCTTGCCGAACACCACCAACCCGGCATCCAGATAGCGGTCCACGATCCACGCCGTCTCGGTGGCGATGTGAGTGCGCAACGCGCGTGAGCCCATCGCCTCCGGGGTTCCGGCCAGCGATGCCCCGAGATCCTTGAGCAGGAAGGGAACTCCCGCCAGCGGCCCGGCATCGCCGCCGCGCAGCGCACCGCCTGCATCGAGTGCGGCCGCCTGCGTGCGGGCGCGGTCGAACAGGTCGGTGACCACTGCGTTCAACCCGCGCGTCGCCTCCAGCCGGATCAGGGCCGCCTCGAGCAACTCGACCGCTGACACGTCTGCGGTGGCGGCCAGTCGGGCTTGCCCGACGGCATCGACATCGGCGAGTTCGAACGCTGACTTTGAATCCATGGCCGGGATCTTCCGGCTTTCGCGCCTACTCGGCAACCTCAGACGTCGGCGTCGGTGCCGGTGACCCGGCGCCGGTACGATGACGGCGTTTCGCCGGCGAACTGTGCGAACGCCCGGGTGAAGGAGCTGACGCTGTCGAAGCCGACGGCGGTCGAGGTCTCGCGGACCGTCTGTTCGGGGGCGGCCAGCAGCGCCATGGCACGCAGCATTCTGGTGTGCATCAGGTAGGTGCGCCACGACAGTCCCAAGCTGTCCTGGAAGAGCCTGCGCAGAGTGCGTTCCGACACCGACACCGCCCGGCTGACGTCCTCGATGGTCACCGAGTCGAGGTGGGCTTTGGTGTAGGTGGTCGCCGCCTCGACGATGGGATTCTGCGATGTCGGCAGGCTCAGCGGCGCTTCGTGATCCAGCGCCTCGGCGACCAGGTCCGCCATGGTGCGGAAGAAGCCGTCGGATTGCGGGCACCCCACCGGACGTTCGATGGGCCAGCGCAATGCGTAGATCATCATTTCCCGGATCAGTGGCGAGACCGCCAGGATGCGGGCCCGGTCGCCACCGTCGGCGATCAGCGTGGGATCGAACATCACCGCAACCGTCCGCACGTCGGGGTTCATGATCGCCTGGTGGTCCAGCCCGGCGGGAATCCAGGCGGCTTGCTGTGGCGGCAGCAGATAGTGCGCGGAGTTGGTTTCCACTTCGACGACTCCGTGCAGCGCGTACTCGATCTGATGTACGTCATGGGAGTGCCATCCGGTGATCAGTGCCTCGCCCTCGTAGAGGTAGCTGCCACCGAGCGCGCGGCCGCTTCGGCGCAAGTCGATGACCCGATGTGCATGACGGTCCGCCATGTTGGCCGCTTCGGATAAGACTCTGGCCGATGACGCAGAGACGGTCATGGATTCACACGGTACTACTTGGAACATGAAGACCGACGACCTGATTCTCGTGAGTATTGACGACCATGTGGTGGAACCGCCCGACATGTTCCTCAACCACGTGCCGGAGAAGTACAAGTCCGAGGCGCCGATCGTCGTCACCGATGACAATGGCGTCGACCAGTGGATGTATCAGGGCCGCCCGCAAGGCGTCAGCGGACTCAATGCGGTGGTGTCCTGGCCGCCGGAGGAATGGGGCCGTGACCCTGCCGGTTTCGCCGAGATGCGTCCGGGCGTCTACGACGTGCACGAGCGGGTCCGGGACATGAGCCGCAACGGCATCCTGGCGTCGATGTGTTTTCCCACCTTCACCGGTTTCTCCGCGCGGCACCTCAACATGCACCGCGAAGACGTCACGCTGGTGATGGTCTCGGCGTACAACGACTGGCACATCGACGAGTGGGCGGGCTCCTACCCGGGCCGCTTCATCCCGATCGCGGTGTTGCCGACGTGGAACCCCGAAGCGATGTGCAACGAGATCCGCCGGGTGGCGGCCAAGGGTTGCCGGGCGGTGACAATGCCCGAACTGCCCCACCTCGAAGGGCTGCCGAGCTACCACGACGGTGACTACTGGGGTCCGGTTTTCCGGACACTCTCCGAGGAGAACGTGGTGATGTGCCTGCACATCGGCACCGGCTTCGGGGCGATCAGCATGGCGCCCAACGCGCCGATCGACAACCTGATCATCCTCGCCACCCAGGTGTCGGCCATGTGCGCGCAGGACCTGTTGTGGGGGCCGGCGATGCGCAGCTATCCGGACCTGAAGTTCGCCTTCTCCGAGGGCGGGATCGGCTGGATCCCCTTCTATCTGGACCGCAGCGACCGCCACTACACCAACCAGAAGTGGCTGCGCCGCGATTTCGGCGACAAACTGCCCAGCGACGTGTTCCGTGAGCATTCGCTGGCCTGCTACGTCACCGACAAGACGTCGCTGAAACTGCGCCACGAGATCGGCATCAACAACATCGCCTGGGAGTGCGACTACCCGCACTCGGACTGCTTCTGGCCCGATGCGCCCGAACAGGTGCTCGCCGAACTCAACGCCGCCGGCGCCGACGACTCCGACATCAACAAGATCACCTGGGAGAACTCCTGCCGATTCTTCGGCTGGGATCCGTTCACGCACACCGCACGCGAGGATGCGACGGTCGGCGCGCTGCGGGCGACGGCCACCGATGTGGACACCTCGATCAAGCCGCGCAAGGAGTGGGCGCGACTGTACGACGAGAAGCAGTTCGCGACGACCCGGAGTCGCTGACGGCCGGCGTCTCAGCCAGGCAGTATCGACTCACCCTCGACGCGAATGGCTTTGGCCTCCAGCGGCTTTGTCGCCGGCCCAGTGGCGACCGTGCCGTCGAGGTTGAACTTGCTGCCGTGACAGGGGCAGTTGATGGTGCCGTCGGACACCGAGTTCACCCGGCAGCCGGCGTGGGTGCAGACGGTCGAAAAGCCTTTGAACTCGCCGCTGGCCGGCTGCGTCAGGACGATGTCCTCGACGATGATGCCGGATCCGACCGGCACGTCGGCGGTGCCGGCCAACGCCGCGGGCGCCGATCCAGGTTCGGCGCTGGTCTCGGCGGCGGAGTCCTGACTGTAGGTGGAGCAGGCGGTGGCGGTGAAGGCCGCAACGCCTACGCCGAGGCCGCACAGGAACTGCGGCCGGGACAGGTGAAGGTCGCGGCCGGGAGAATCGGGAGCTGTCATGAGGGAATCCTCTTCCTCGTAAGGTCAGATCGTCAGGCCTTTGAGCTGGAAAAACCACAACGCCGAGGTCAACCAGGTGTAGACGAGCACGAAAAACAGCAACCCGCCGGCGATGGGCAGCACCCACGCCGCGAGCCGCGCTCTGGTCAGCAGCACCATTTTGGTCACGAACGCGCCGTAGAAGAAGCAGCCGAACAGGGAGTGGAACAGCACCCGCTGATCGCCGGTCTGGAAGCCCAGCGCGTAGAGGCAGTGCACTGCCACCGGGACGCTGGCCAGCACGGCCAACCGGCCTGACCAGATGTGTGCACTGCGCAGCCATGATGGGGTTCGCGCCCGAGGTAACAACCGGTACATGGCCATTGCCGAGAGCAGTTGGAACACCCCCAGTGCCACCGCGACAGTGGCCAACCATGACTTGACGGCCGCGGGGCTGGAGAAGCCGGCGATGTTCAGAGCGAAGAACCGCGGTTCGTGCACCTGGGCGTAGGCCCCCAGCGCCACTGCCACCAGAGCGCCGGCCAGGACCGCGCCGAGCGCGCCGGCCGCCGAGCCGTGTGAGGCCGGGCGTACCGCGGCGACGGTGTCAGCGTCACTGTCGATCTCACTGTGCATCGACGGTCTCCGGTGCGCTGAAGTTCCAGGACCGGTCACCGAGGGCCAAGGTCCCGGCCACGGTGCGTCCCTGCAGGCGGCCGTCGAGCTGACCGCCGGGCCCGGTGAGGTGCACCGAGTCCCCGGTCACCGGTCCGGACAGCCACGTCTCGATGGCGGCACCGTCGCACACGTAGGCGCGGGCAGTGTCCTCCGTGACGGTCAGGTCGACGACGATCGTTGCGCCTTTGGTGGGGATATCGGCGGAATAGGTTGCGGTGTCGGGGAATTGGTTGACGGGCCCGGGCTTGGGGGAGGCGGTGGTCGCGGCGGCGGGCGCCGACACCACTTCCAGCCCCCGGCCGGGGTCTTCGGAGATGTTGGCCAGCCACAGCCCGGCGCCGGCGACGGCTACCGCGGCCAGGGAGACAATCGGTCCGCGAAAGGTCATGGCGTTCTCCTTGATCGACGTTCACGTGCTTGCATGAACATCGATCCTCGGCCGAACTCGATCGCCGAACTTGGAGCCCGCGTGGAGATTGGCTGGAGATTGTCCGGATGACGGGGATCTCAGGCGGGAATGACGACCGTCAGTTCGTTGCCGTCACGCTCGACCGTCATCCCGGCCCGCCGGGCCACTGTCGCCACTGCAGCGGCGTCGCCGGGTTCGGCACGGCCCGAGGCCAGCGCCCGGGCCAGGCGGCCCTTGTGCGCCTTGTTGAAGTGGCTCACCACTGTGCGACGTCCGTCGGAGTGCTCGGCCAGCACGTCGACCCGCACGGCGCCGGGCAGCCGGCCGAGTCCGGCATAGGAGCCTGACCGCAGATCCACCACCAGGTCGGTCGCGGCGATGTCGGCCAGGACGGGCTCCAGCACGGGGCGCCACCGGGCCGAGAGTGTCGGCCGGCCTGGCAGTTTCGACCCGGCAGAGAGTCGGTATGCGGGCACCTGATCGTCGGCCCGCAGCACGCCGAACAATGCGGACCCCACCGCCAGGCGGGCATGGGCACGGGTGGCGGCGGCGCCGCGCAGCGATTCGATGTCCAAGGCGTCGTAGAGCACCCCGGTGTAGCGGTGGATCGCCGGCATCGTCGCCGAGGTGAGCAGTGTCGCGTTGCGATCGATCTCGGCGTCCTGGGCCGCAGAGATCCCCAGTGCCGCCCTACTGGCGGGCCGGTCGGCGGCCAGGGCGACCAGGTCGTCGACCAGGGCTGCCCGCAGCGGGGTCAGCTCGGGAGACGACAGCGCCTCGAACGCCAGCGGCTCGCCGTCGCCGCCGGTCCGTTTGGTCTCCGAGGGCGGCAGCAGCACGATCACGGCAGGGACCTTAACCGAGTCGCGCCCCACCCCGTCGCCTCGGGCAGATGCGGGGTTACATTTCAGGCAACGAATGTCACGAGGAAGGGTGGAGCATGGCAGGCGCAAGCGCGGACATCTGGGAGGTGATGTCGACGGCGCGGACCATCCGGAAATTCACCGATGAACCGGTTGACGACGCGACGCTGGGGCGCTGTCTGCAGGCGGCGACCTGGGCGCCGTCGGGTGCGAACGCGCAGGAGTGGCGCTTTGTGGTCCTGCGTTCACCCGAGCAACGTGCCGTGGTGGCCAAGGCGGCCGCACACGCGCTGGCGGTCATCGAACCCGTCTACGGAATGACCCGTCCAGCCGACGACGACCACGGTCAGCGGGCCCGCACCTATCGTGCCACCTATGAATTGCACGACCGCGCAGAAGAATTCACCTCGGTGCTGTTCACCCAGCGACGCTTCGCGACGGCCTCGGAGCTGCTGCTGGGTGGATCGATCTTCCCGGCGATGCAGAACTTCCTGCTCGCCGCGCGCGCCCAGGGCCTGGGCGCGTGCCTGACCAGTTGGGGTTCCTACGGCGGAGAGCAGCTGTTGCGCGACGCGGTGGGGGTGCCGTCGGACTGGATGATCGCCGGTCACGTCGTCATCGGCTGGCCCCGCGGCAATCACGGGCCGCTGCGCCGCCGGTCCCTGGCCGCCAGCGTGCATCTCGATCACTGGGGGCAGCCGGCGCCGCAGATCACCGCCGCCGTCACCTCACCCGCGCGCGAGTAGCAGCGGAACCCGCTGCTCGGCGGGGGTCAGGGAACCGTGGTGTCCCACCAGTGCCGACTCCGACGGTTCGACCTGGCGGCGCACCAGCACGGCCGATTCGGTGGCCGCGACCACCAGGTCGCCGATCCGGTGCCGGACCCGGTCGCTGACCGGACCGCCGAACCAGCCGGCCTCGATGGCCTCGTCGCGGCTGGCCACCCACGCGCGACCCGCCAAGGCTTCGCGCCACGTGTCGGCCACCGAAGCGTCGGCGCCGGCGGTCACGTAGACGTGCCGGGCTCGGGGCTCACCGCCGATACTGTGCACGCCGGCGAGCAGGTGCGGTGCGCTGTCGATGTCCACCACCTGGGCCGGGTCGGCCGTGACCATGCCGTGGTCGGCGACGACTGCCAGCAGGGCGCCTGCGGGCAGCGCGTCGACCACCGATTCCACCAAGCGGTCCACCTGCCGTAGCTGCATCCGCCAGGCCGCCGAGCCGGGGCCGTACAGGTGTCCCACCAGATCCAGCTCGCTGTGATAGCCGTAGCAGAAGCCGCGGTCGTCGAGTACTCGGCTCACCCCGGCGGCCAGATCGCCCAGGGCGTGTACGCCCACATACGTCGCGCCACGCAGTACCGCCCGGGTCAGTCCGGAGCCGGCGAACTCAGAACCGCTCACCACGCTGACCGCGACGCCGGCGGCCGCGGCGCGTTCGAATGTCGTCGGTAATGGCTGGACGTCCTCGGGGATCAGGGTGTCGCGCAGGTCCGGGCCCCACGGGTGGGGACGCCATCGCAGCGCGTTGAACACCGGGGAATCAGGGTCACCGGTGGGCAGCCGGAACGAGTAGCCGACCATGCCGTGCTGTCCGGACCGACGGCCGGTGCCGATTGCGGCCAGCCCCGCCGCGGTGGTCGAGGGAAAGCCCACCTGCAGTGTCTGACCGCGCAGCCCGGCCAGCACTGGGGCGTCGGCGGCGTAGGTGTCGAGCAGGTCGGCGCCCAGGCCGTCGATCAACAGCACACAGGCCCCGGCGACCTCGCTGCCGACGTCGAGCCCGCCGCCGAGATCGTGGATGTCCATCGCGGCCAGTATCGAGGGCACCACGTCGGCCAGATGGGGAAGGCTGGAATCTGGTTGGGGGAGTGACATGTTCGAGGGGGCCTCCCGCTACCCGGCCCGACGATGCACGGACACCGCGTACTCTCCGCCGGTGAACGGAGTCCGCTCCCACGTCGCCCACCGCGCTACCGGGTCCAGGCCCGCGGCGGCTGCGAAACGGTCATAATCGTGCAGTTGCAGCCGGCCCGGTCGCAGGCTGAACCCCGCGATCACCAAGCCTCCGATGGTGACGGACTCGCTGACCCGGTGCAGCACCCGATCCTCGGTGCCGGGAGCCAGGAAGATCATCACATTGCCGGCGAGTACCGCCACGTCGAAGGGGTCCTCGACGACGCCGGTCAGCTCAGCCAGGTCGGCGTGGATCCAGGTCAGGTCCGGGGCTTTGGTCTGCGCGGTGGCCAGCATCTGTGGGTCGGCGTCCACACCGACTGTGGTGAACCCGCGTGCGGCCAATTCGATTGCGACCCTTCCGGTTCCGCATCCGGCGTCGAGAACCCGGGTGCCGCCGCACTCGCGCAGCGCATCGTGGACGAAGTTGGCTTCGCCGTGCACGCTCTGGCCTGCGGCCGCCAAGCGGTGCCATCGCCGGTCGTAGTCGTCGCCGCGGGGAGCGTGGTCGCTGCCCTGCCATCGGGTGCTCACGCCCTGATTCAACACCATCGCCGAAAGGGCCGGACCCTTGACATGCAGCCCAGCGGCTGCCTAGATTCAGACATGCAGCCGTGAGGCTGCATGAAGGGAAGGTGACATGGACGAGGTGTTCAAAGCGTTGGCAGATCCGAGCCGGCGGCTGCTCCTGGACAGTCTCAACATCCACAGCGGACAGACTCTGACCGAGCTGTGCAGCGGGTTGTCCATGGCGCGGCAGTCCGTCAGCAAGCACCTGGCGGTGCTCGAGGCCGCCAACCTGATCAGCACGCGGTGGCGGGGGCGGGAGAAGTTGCACTTCGTCAACGCCGAACCGATCAACGCCATCGCCGACCGCTGGATCCGTCAGTACGACCGGGCGCGGGCGCAGGCCCTCGCCGACCTCAAGACCGTCCTGGAGGGCGAATCAATGTCTGAATCAACAGATTTCGTGTACACCACCTACATCAAGACCACACCCGAGCGCCTGTGGCAGGCCATCACCGACCCGGTGTTCTCCGAGCGCTATCTGGGCCATGCCCTGGTCTCGGACTGGCAGCAGGGTTCGACCTACACCTGGCACGACCGTGAGCTGACAATCGAGCACCCCGACCAGGTGGTGCTGGAGTACGACCCGTACCGCCGGTTGGTGATCACCTTCCACACCTTCATCCCCGAGATCGCCACCATCGCCGACATCAGCCAGGAGACCATCGCGAAAGCGGCCAGCGAGCCCCGCTCCAAGGTCACCTTCGAGATCGAACCCGCCGGTGACCAGGTGAAACTGACGGTCGTCCATGACGGTTTCCCGGCCGACAGCGCGGTGCGGACACTGATCTCCGGCGGCTGGCCGTGGAAGCTGTCGAACCTCAAGAGCGGCTTGGAAGCTGCGGGGGCCCTGGTGTGACGGCCGCAGCGCTTCATCGGTGACGGTGACCGGGTGTTTGTGGGAGGATTCCCCGCGGTGGAACTGGCACGATGGATACGGTGCACAGGAACCGGAGCCGCCGACTGCCGGGTGAGTGGCTGCGCTGGCGGAAACCGCTTATAATCGCCTGCGCTACTGCGGTTTTGGCGGGCTGCACGCACGCTCCCACCGACGGAACGGCCACCACCACAACCACAGCGGCCACCACCATCACAGCCACCACCAGCGCGGCGGCGCGTCCGCAGGCCCCGGTGGTCGAGCGCGTCACCGCCGAACAGCTCGGCGCGACCTGGCGCCCGGAATGCCCCGTCACCCCGGATCAGCTGCGTCGCGTCGAACTGGACTATCTGGGCCTGGACGCGCGGGTGCACCGGGGGAGCCTGGTGGTTCACCAGGACCTCGTCGAGGCGGTGATCGCGGCCTTCGACCGGCTCTACCGGCTGCGGTTCCCGATCGAGCGGATGCGCACGGTGGACCACTATCGCGGTGCGGACGATGAACTCTCCATGCGCGACAACAACACCTCGGCGTTCAATTGCCGCGACATACCCGGCAGCGGCAAATGGTCGTACCACGCCTACGGGCGGGCAATCGACGTCAACCCGCGGTTCAACCCCTACATCGATGGCACCGGTGCGTTTCAGCCGGCGAACGCCGGTGTGTACCTCGATCGCAACCGGATCGATCCGGGGCTATTCAAAACCGGCGGCGCCCCGGTGCGCGCATTCACCGACCATGGTTGGCAGTGGGGCGGGTACTGGCGCACCCCCAAGGACTATCAGCACTTCGAAATGCCCTGAGTATCAGGTGCGTTTGTGCGCCAGCCGCTTGATCTTCTCGGGTAGCGCATCCGCACTGAGCAGCCGCGGCAGCAGCTCCGGCTCGCCCATGATGGCGCGGAACACCACGGCGACAGTGATGTCGTGGTCGGGCCTGCTGGCCACCACCACCTCGTCACCGGCACGGACGGTGCCCGGCTCGATGACCCGCAGGTAGGCACCCGGAGTGGCGGCGGTGGTGAAGGTCTTCATCCAACCGCGGATCGACAGCCACTTGGCGAAGGTGCGGCACGGGGTCCGCGGCGACGTCACCTCGAGAACCAGGCCGTCGGAGCCGACGTGCCAGCGCTCGCCGATCCGCGCACCTGTGACGTCGACGCCGGTGGTGGTGAAGTTCTCGCCGAACGTGCCGTTGGCCAGCTCACGCTGCAGCTCGGTCTCCCACACGTCGAGATCCTCACGGGCGTAGGCGTACACCGCTTGGTCGTCACCACCGTGGAACTTCGAATTGCCGATCAGGTCGCCGACGAGCCCGCTGCCCAGACCACCCTTGCGCGGCCCGGGGGCGCGCACCTCCACCGGATCCGGGGTGGGGTGTTTGTCGATACCGGTGGACAGCTCGGGTTTGTCCGGATTGCGGCGCGGTTGGGCGAGGTTCACCGTCAGGATCGAAGCCATGATCGTGGGGTCCCGGCTCAGAACTGGGGGAGCCGGACGACCTGCACGAAGAACTCGTCGATCTGGCGCACCGCGTTCATGAACTGGTCCAGGTCCACCGGCTTGGTGACATAGGCATTGGCGTGCAGTTTGTAGCTGCGCAGAATGTCTTCTTCGGCCGACGACGTGGTGAGCACCACGACCGGGATGAGCGACAAATCGGCGTCGGACTTGATCCGCTCGAGCAGCTGACGCCCGTCGTACTTGGGCAGGTTCAGGTCCAGCAGGATCAGATCAGGGCGTGGCGCGTCGGCGTAGGGACCCCGGCGGTAGAGGAAGTCCAGGCCTTCCTGGCCGTCGTGCGCCACGTGCAGCGTGTTCTTGATCTTGTTGTGCTCGAACGCTTCCCGGGTTATCAGTTCATCGCCGGGATCGTCTTCGATGAGCAGGACATCGATCGCACGGGCTTCTTCGGACGTCATGGGGTGCTTCCTTCCAATGCGACAGACGCGCTGTCGAGGTGGGTTGGGTTCGGGTCGGTGGGCAAGGTGAAGCAGAACCGTGTTCCGCCGGTGTAGGAGGTGTCGATCCAGATGAAGCCGCCATGGTGCTCGACGATCTTGCGGCACACCGCCAGGCCGATGCCGGTACCGGTGTAGGCGTCGCGGCCGTGTAACCGCTGGAAGATCACGAACACCTTGTCCGCGAATTCCTCTTCGATGCCGATACCGTTGTCGGACACCGACAGGAACCACGTTCCGGTGCGATCGCCGGTGCCCGCCTCGCAGTCGATCACGATCCGTGGCGGGGTGTCTGGTCGGCGGAACTTCATGGCATTGCCAATCAGGTTCTGCCACAACAACGCCAGAAGAGTCGGGTCACCGATGACGTGCGGCATCGGCGTGCTGGGCCGAATGATCTCGGCGTCGGTTTCCTCCATGGCAGCCTGCAGGTTGGCCAATCCGGCGTCGAGAGTGCTGGTGAGATCGACCTCGGTGTAGGTGGCATTCAGCCTGCCGACCCTCGAGAACGCCAGCAGATCGTTGATCAACCGCTGCATCCGTTTGGCACCGTCGACGGCGAAAGCGATGTACTCGACGCCGCGTTCGTCGAGCTTGTCGCCATAGCGCTTCTCCAACAGCTGGCAGAACGACGCCACCTTGCGGAGAGGCTCCTGTAGGTCGTGCGAGGCGACGTAGGCGAATTGCTCGAGCTCAGCGTTGGAACGACGCAGTTCGACGGCCTGCTCGTCGAGCGCTTCCGCTTGCTGCGCCAACCGCGCCCTGGCGGTTGTCGAGACCTCCAGTTCCTCGACGATCCGCTGCCGCATGTCCTCGACGTCGGTGGCGATGCTACGGATGTCGCGCGGGCCCTGGCGGGGGATCCGTTCGTTGAACTGGCCGCCGGTGATCCGTCGGCAGGCGGCGGCGAGCGCCTCGAGCGGGCGGGTCACCGCACCGCGCACCAGCATCGCCAGCAAGACGGCGGTGACCACGAATACGACGAGCACCCCGATGAGCACGAAGTTCCGCCAGGTCTGGACCCGGTTGAGGTCGTTGCCTGCGCTCTCCCGGGCCTCGGCGAAGTGCGTGTTCTGGACGTCGAAGAGGGCGCGGATGCCGTCGAAGGCGAGTTTGCCCTCTTCGACGGTCACATTGTTGACCAAGCTCGGAGTACCAGGATCAACACTCGTGATGACCGGTTCGGCGTAGGTCTGGCGCCAGCCGGCGGCAGCCGTCTCGATGGTGTCGAGGTCGGCCAGCAGATCGGGGCGACTTTTCAGGCGCGCCCTGATGTCGTCGGCGGCCTCCTGCTCGAGGCGCTGTCCGTCGTAGTAAGGGGCGAGGAACTGCCGATCAGCGGCGAGCTGGTATCCGCGGACCGCGGTCTCCTGATCCCGCAACGCGGCTTGCAACTGGTAGGCCGAGATCCGCGACGGGCCGATCTCCTCGATGAGTTCGTTGACGACGTCATCGGAGCGGCTGAGCAGGGCGGCGGTGGCGATCCCACCAGCCAGTACCACCACGCCGGTGATGGACAGCACCAGGATCAGCCAGGCCTGCACGGACAATCCTCGGCCGAACCGGGCTGGATTTGTCGAAGGTGTCTCGCTCAAGGTCGTCTCGCTCAAAAGCCCGTCCGCTCCACCCGCACCACCGCGATGTCGTCTGTGAGGCCGCCATGCGCCTGCGCCCGTTCTTCAGCACCGTCGATCAACGCCTCCACGAACTCCGGGCCCGGCAAGGAAGCGATCGAGCGGGCGAGCTCGAGCAGGCCGTCTTCGCCGAGGCGTTCGTTGCCGTTGCCGGAGTGCCCTTCGAACAAGCCGTCGGTCAACAACACCAGCCCGTAACCCTTCGGCAGGTCCACCTGGTGGGCTTCCCATCCGGCAGACCGCAGTCCGAGGGCCGGTCCGCCCGGGGGCTCGACCCACTCGACGGTGCCGCCACCGTGCAGCAACATTCCGGGATGGCCGGCGCGCACGGCGAAGATCTTCGGGCTGTCCGGCGGGATGGCCAGGCTCAGCACCGTGGCGAAGATCTTGGTGCTGGCCCGCTCCGCGTGCAGGATGCGGCCCAGCTGGCCCATCCGGTCCGAGCCGCGCAACCCGGCGAGCGTCAGCGTTCGCCAGGCAATGCGTAGCGCGACCCCCAGCGCCGCCTCGTCGGCGCCGTGGCCGGCGACATCGCCGATCATCACGTGCACGGTGCGGTCCGCAGTCTGTACGAAGTCGTAGAAGTCACCCCCAAGGAGTGCGTTTTCCCGGCTCGGCCGATATTTGGCGACGATCTCGACGCCGGGATTCTCGAGCAGCAGGGGCGAGGGCAGCAGGCCGCGTTCCAGGCGGGCGTTCTCCCGCGCCCGTAACTGGCTGGCATGCAGTTCCACGGCGACCAGTTCGGCGCGTTTGCGCTCGATCGCGTACAGCACTGCACGCCGCAGCATCTCGGGATCGACGCGTCCCTTGACGAGATAGTCCTGCGCGCCCGAGGCAACCGCGGACACCCCGAAAGGTTCGTCCGACAGTCCGGTCAACACGATGACCGGGACTGTGGGGTTGACTGCCGAGATGCGGTCCAGCGCGGCTATGCCGTCGGCGTCGGGCAGGTTGAGGTCCAGTAACACGCAGTCGGGCCGTGCCGCTGCGAGTTCGCGTTCCGCATCGGCCATCGTCTCCGCCCACACCAGGCCGAAATCGGCAGCCGCGTCAATGATGAGTTCCTCGACGAGGATGGCATCTGCACGGTCGTCTTCGACCAGTAGCAGCGACAACGGCTGTTTGTGCGGGTGAAACGGCAGGACCGGCGCCGGTTCCGGAATCTGCGGCGCAGTCATCGACAAATCATGGTCCTTCTCGTCACAGCTGTTTCAGCAGCGCAACCCGGTGCTGGAGTGCGACGGGCACAACTTTACAAGGTGTGGGCAGCGCACGTCCGTCGGGCTGGCGACGTCAAGCGGACCGCTGCAACAACGGCAACAACAGGGTGCGCTGGGTTGCCCGGGCGTCAACGAAGTCGTGTAGCGCATCGGCCACGGAGTCCACCAGCGGCAACATCCGGTCGCGGATGGTGGCGTCGAAAAGTGCGGCTGTGGCGGGGCCGGCGACCAGTGCCCACTCCACGTCCGCGTCCGCGGCCGCGTCGTCGACGCCGGTCAGTAACGAGACGCCGTCCGACGGGATCGAGTGCAGCTCGCTGAGGTCGAGCACGAATGCGGTATCGGGGAGCACGAACTGGCGTACCCGCGCGGCGACCGCATCGAGGTCCGCCGCGCTGACATCCCCGCGAATCGCGACGACCGTGGCCAGGTGTCGCGAGCAGGCGCGGACTTCGGCGGCGCCGAACCGATTGGGTGCGATGGAAGTGGTCATCGGCGGGCCCTCGTTTCTCGGTGTGACCAAGCTGTGACCTAACGGTATCGCCGAAACTAAGGTCATCGGGCGATTCAGCTAATGCTTTGGTAAGAATCACCGGTCACAGGGGGCGCAGGACACACAACGAAGTGCCGCTGTGCTCCTCATCCAGTGATGGGCGAAACCCGCAGATGCACACCGACTTCCCTGTATCTCGACACCCCGCTGACGAGGGCATCGGCGGGGTTACCGCCCGGTAGGGTGGCGCCGACCCGTCAGCAAACTGCCCGAAGGTTCACAGGGTGACGACGTGCAGCAGGTGCACCAGCTCAGCCTGCCGGTGGGTGCCGGTCTTGTCGAAGATGTGCTGGACATGGGTGCGCACCGTCGCCAGAGACACCGACAGCAACTCGGCGATCTGCTTGACGTCCGAGCCGTGCATGACATGCAAGGCCACCTCTGCTTCGGTCTCGGTCAAGCGGTACAGCCGCCGCAACAGGGCGATGGCGGGTTCGGGTTCCTCTGCGGGATCCACGACCAGCAGCAGTGCCGTCGCGCGGCGGTACGACGGCAGGACGTGAACCACGTACGGTCGCTTGCCGGACGGACGGAGGCACGTGAACGACTGCGCGCCCTGAACACCGCAGGGGCTTCCCGTGACCGCTGCGGCGATCGCGCTGCGGAGTTCCCGGTCGACGGACGGGTGCGCTGCGACAACCCGGCTCGAACGCAGACACAACCCGTCCTCGGCCCGAAGGATCCGCTCGGCGCCCGAATTCATGGTCACCAACCGGTGATTGCGGTCCACCACGAAGATCCCATGCCGGACGGTCCCGATCGCGCTCGCGAGGTCGTCGGTGTGATCTTTGAGCGCCGCCAAATCATCGCGGATCCTGTTGGCGCGCAATAGATGCGGCACCAGTCCTCGCATCGCCGCCATCCGTTCCGGTGTGTCGAAGGAGACCGTGAGACGGGGGGACCAGATGGCCAGACACCGTGGCTGACAACCATCACCGAGCCGAACGAACAGACCGTCGTCCAAGCGATGCGGATGCAGCCATTCTGTGTAGAACGCGGAGTGTCGATACGGATCGATCAGCTCGGCGCCGGTCCGGATGGTGCCCACTGCGCCGCGCTGTACTTCGGCCAGGACGTGGTCGGTGTGGCAGTAGTGCGTGGCGTAGCTACGCGCCGCATCCGCAGGCAGAATCGAGCTTTCGATGGACCAGAACGGCCCGTCACACCGCAGTAAGGCGCCGGCGGTCCCGCCAACGGTGTGGTGAATGCTGCGCAGCGCCTTCTCCCATTGGCCGGGAGCGCCGCCGCGGTGTAGACGTCCGAGACTAGGCGGGAGAAATCCTCGATCGAGACCATCGACTCGTCCACACAACGCTGGAAGGTCTTGGCATGCGTCACCATCCTGGATCGGTATTCCGGGAAGTTTAGTCCGATCTCATGCGTCTGGATGAGGTATTCGGGGGCGGGCGCTGCTTTCGTCGTAGGAGTCGATTGTCTACTACTCCGGGGGCTTGGACCGATGTCGATACCCACCACACCGTCACCGCAGGGCCAGCAGCATTGGCGCCACGCCCGCACCATCGTGGTCACGGCATTCGCGCACGTGCCGCACCATCTGCCTGAGCCGCGCGTCCACTACCCGCGGCGCTGTCCAAGCTATTTCGAATCGTCGAGACCGTCACGGGAACACCTGTAGCCCACAGACAACGGCACCACAGACAACGGCGCCCCGCGAGCGGGGGCTCGCGGGGCGCCGTCTTTTCAGTTCAGGTCAAACCTGATCAGCTCAGGTCGAACCGGTCGTTGTTCATCACCTTGACCCACGCGGCAACAAAGTCCTCGACGAACTTGCCCTTGTTGTCGTCCTGGGCGTACACCTCGGCGACGGCACGCAGCACCGAGTTCGAGCCGAACACCAGGTCATTGGCAGTGGCAGTCCACTTGATCGCGCCGGTCGCCCGGTCGGTGCCCTCGTAGACGTTCTCGGAGTTCTCCGACGTCTTCCACTTGGTGTTCATGTCGAGCAGGTTGACGAAGAAGTCATTGCTCAGCACACCCGGAGTGTTGGTGAAGACGCCGTGCTTGGTGCCACCGTGGTTGGCCCCGAGTGCCCGCAGACCACCGATGAGCACCGTCAGCTCAGGAGCGGTGAGGTCCAGCATGTATGCCTTCTCCACCAACAGCTGCTCCAGCGGGTTCTTCTCGCCCGGGCGGACGTAGTTGCGGAACCCGTCGGCACGCGGCTCGAGCACTGCGAACGACTCCGCGTCGGTCTCCTCCTGGGAAGCGTCGCCGCGACCCGGGGCGAAGTGGACGTCGATCTCGAAGCCGGCATCCTTGGCTGCCTTCTCCACCGCGGCGGAACCGGCCAGGACGATCAGGTCAGCGAGCGAGACGTACTTGCCGGAGGCGTTGAAACCCTGCTGGATCTGCTCCAGCACCGGCAACACCCTGCTCAGCTCGGAAGGCTCGTTGGCCTCCCAGTTGCGCTGCGGCTCCAGGCGCAACCGCGCACCGTTGGCGCCGCCCCGCTTGTCGGTGCCGCGGAAGCTCGAAGCCGACGCCCAGGCCGTCTTCACCAGCTGCTGAACCGACAGGCCGGAGTCGAGCACCTTGGCCTTGAGCGAGGCGATGTCCTGCTCGTCGATCAACGCGCCTTCGACCGCCGGTACCGGGTCCTGCCACAGCTGCGGCTCGGGCACCCACGGGCCGAGGTAGCGGGTGACGGGGCCCATGTCGCGGTGCAGGAGCTTGTACCAGGCGCGGGCGAAGGCGTCGTTCATCTCCTCGGGATGGTCGAGCCAGCGCCGGGTGATCTGTCCGTAGATGGGATCAAGCCGCATCGCGACGTCGGTGACCAGCATCGTGGGCTTGCGCGGCGGCCCGTCGAACGGATCCGGGATGGTCGCCTCAGCATCCTTGGCCTCGAACTGCCAGGCGCCGGCGGGGCTCTTGGTCAGCTCCCACTCGTTGCCGTACAGGATTTCGAGGAAGCGATTGCTCCACTCCGTGTTCGTGCCGGTCCACGCCACCTCGAGGCCGCTGGTGACGGTGTCGTTGCCCTTGCCGGAACCAAATGGGCATTTCCAGCCCAGGCCCTGCTGCTCGATCGGTGCGCCCTCGGGCTCCGGGCCGACCTCGGCCTCGGCGGCACCGTGAGTCTTGCCCAGGGTGTGCCCGCCGACGATCAGTGCGGCGGTTTCCTCGTCGTTCATCGCCATCCGGCCGAAGGTCTCGCGGATGTCGTGCGCTGCCGCCAACGGATCCGGCTTGCCTTCGGGGCCTTCGGGGTTGACGTAGATCAGGCCCATGGTGGTGGCGCCGAACGGTTCGGCGAGCTCGCGCTTGTCGCTGTCGTTGGTGCCGGAGTAGCGCTTGTCGGTGCCCATCCAGGTGTCTTCCTGGCCGAACAGGATTTCCTCGGGCTCCCAGATGTCCTCGCGGCCGAAGGCAAAGCCGAAGGTCTTGAACCCTGCGGACTCCAGTGCACAGTTACCGGCGAACACGATCAGGTCGGCCCAGGAGATCTTGTTGCCGTACTTCTGCTTGATCGGCCACAGCAGGCGGCGGGCCTTGTCCAGGTTGGCGTTGTCGGGCCAGCTGTTGAGCGGGGCGAAGCGCTGGCTGCCCTGACCGCCGCCACCGCGGCCGTCGAAGATGCGGTAGGTGCCGGCGGAGTGCCAGCTCATCCGGATGAACAGGCCGGCGTAGCTGCCGTAATCGGCGGGCCACCAGTCCTGCGAGTCCTTGATCAGCGCGATCATGTCGGCCTTGAGCGCCTCGACGTCGAGCTTCTTGAATTCCTCGGCGTAGTCGAAATCGGCGCCGAGCGGGTTGCCCTTTTCCGACTGCTTGTGCAGTACCGAGACGTCGACCTGCTCGGGCCACCAGTCCTGATTCCGAAGCGGCGCATGCGATTTGGGCTTCGGCGACTCGATTATCGGGTTCTCGGACTCGCTGTGGCTATGAGTCTTGGCATCTGAGTGCGGAGGACGGGCGTCTGAGGTATCGGACGACACGGTGTTTCCCTTCATATTCCATACATTGGTGATGAGCTGCGACCACGGGCTGTGGTCAGGAACTTCGAATAGGTGGAGCCTCGGGTGCGCAGCCAGGGCAGACGCCCCAGTAGATGACCTCCGCTTCGTCGATCACGAAGCCTTGGTCGTCGGAGGCGATGAGGCACGGTGCCTCGCCGACCGCGCAGTCCACGTCGGCGATGACTCCGCAGCAGCGGCACACCACGTGGTGGTGGTTGTCCCCGACGCGGGATTCGTATCGGGCGACCGAGCCTGACGGCTGGATCCGGCGGACCAGACCGACGGCGGTCAGCGCGTTCAACACGTCGTAGACGGCCTGACGGGACACCTCGGGCAGGGCGCTGCGAACGGCTCCGAAGATCGACTCGGTATCTGCGTGGGGGTGGGCGTGCACGGCTTCCAGGACTGCGACCCGCGGCCGGGTCACACGGAGATCAGCCGACCGCAGCTGTTCCGCGTAATCCGAGGTTGGGCTCACGGGTACCACTATGCCCTTCTTTTCTGGAATGAGTCAAGACTTGATACTGACGTGTGCCGCCGAGTCAGGCTGGATACGATCCCGCCATGGCCAAACTGGAGCTCTCGCGCAAGCTGTCCTTGAGTCCGCAGGACGCCTGGGGTCATGTCTCCAACCTGGGCGAGCTCGGTGACTGGCTGGTGATGCACGAGGGGTGGCGCAGCGACGTCCCTGACGAAATCTCAGTGGGCACAACCATCGTCGGCGTAGCGGGGGCCAAGGGCATGCGCAACCGGGTCACGTGGACGGTGAAGAGGTTCGATCCGCCAGAGCTTTTGGAGGTCGAGGGTAGGGGCGTTGGCGGCACTCGATACGGCCTCAAGATGACTGTGGCACCCACTGAAGCGGGGTGCTCGTTCACCGTCACGATCAACCTGGGCGGGGCGCCATTGTTCGGACCTGTGGGCGCCGTCGCGGCTCGGGCTGTCAAAGGTGATATCGACCGGTCCATCCAGGAGTTCGAGAAGCGTTACACCTGAACTGTCAGCTCGGGTCGGGGACTACGGTACAGCAGTAGTGAGCCAGTACCCGAACATGTGGGCGAATCGCGGCCAGCTCGGTATGGGCGGTGTCGGAATAGATCTCGACGAGGAAGCGGTCTGATCCGTCGGTGACCCCCACCGCCAGGACCGCAAAGTAGCCCAACTTCTCCAACAGCTCCACCTCGTTGGGATCGGAGTCGGGCAGATCAACTGCTGCGACGAACGCCCCGCCCGTGGCGATGGCCTCGGCGGTGGCGGGGTAGTCGGCGAGTCGGTAGGTCTCGTCCTCGGATTCGGCCAGCACGCGCAGACCTGACGCGCCGTCCCGGGAGCTGTCGATTCCGCGCAGCGAACGTACTGCCTCGCCGTCCTCGGTCATCACCGACACCGACCAGGCAGCGGCGTTGACGGCATGGCAGACGTGCACCGCCAGTGTCTGTAGCGCCGTCGCCGCCGTCTTCGGTCGGTGGGCGTCGAGGACTTCGACCACGCGCGCGACGATGTCGGGAGCCGGTTGATCAGCACCCCGGCGGCGGTGCTCAGGGGGCGGTACCGCGTCCTGATCGGCGATGCCGACACTGAATCTGCCAGGCCCCAGCCGCTTCGACTGCAGTAACGCAGCATCGGCGGCGGCGACCAATGCGGGTCCGGTGGCGATCGCCGATTCCGATATCGCGGCTCCCCAGCTCAGCGAAACATGTTGGCTCGCTTCCTCGATGATCGCGCGTGTTGCGTCGACCGCGAACCGTTCGGCGTCGGCGAGGGTGGAGCGGGGAAGGACGATGCAGAATTCGTCGCCGCCCATTCGGGCGACCAGGGATCCTGCGGTGGTGGCGGCGGTCCCGTCCAGCGCGTGGGCGACGATACGCAGCAGAGCGTCGCCTGCGGGGTGACCGTGTTGGTCATTGACCTCTTTGAAATTGTCCAGATCGCACACCAGCAGGGCCGGCCGTACCTCGTCGACATCCATACTGTCGAAGATCTCGTCGAGGCGGCGGCGATTCGCCAGTCCGGTCAGCGGGTCCTCGAAGGCCTGACCCCACACTGCACTGAACAACTCGGAGCGCCCGATGGCGACCGCGGTGTGTGCCGCGATGGCCTGCAGAACCTGAATATCGCCGGGGCCGAAGCGGCGTCCGTCGACACCGGTGGCCCAGATCTCGCCCCAAATGGTGTCGTTGTACATCACCGGGACGGCCACCTCGCTCTCCTTGCCGGCCCACCGCAGCATCGCCAGGTTCTCCGGCGACTGGTCGATGTCGTCAATCGAGTTGAGGTAGGGCAGGCCCTGTCGCAGCAGCTGCATCACCTTGCGCTCGTCGTTGACCGAATACACCTCGTTCTCCGGCCAGCGCTCCTCTTCCGGGCCGAGGTCGCCGACGTTGATCAGGGTGTGCAGCATGTCGTCGTCGCGGTCCCAGCGACTGATCGAGACCGAGGCGGCACCGAGTGCGAGTAACGAATGATGCGCGATCTGCTCGAGGGCCTCGTCGAAGTAGTTGGCGCACAACACCGCATGTGACATCTGCAGGAGCGCCCGCAGTACGTGGACTTCGTTCGTGTCTGCCGCGTCGAGCAGGTCGGACAGCTTCAGATTGCCGGACGTGGACTTGGGCGTCACGACATACGTCCCGAGACGCCGACGCCGGCTCCCCCGTTCGATACCTTTCATGCCCACCCCGTCAAGCGTCTGTGACTCTGCCGACGACTGTACGCAATCGGGGCTCAGGAGAAAGCAACTCGCGACTAGATCTTCTGTAACACGGGCGTTACACCGGCCAGTCTTCCCGCCGGTAGGAGGCGTCGAAAAACATCCACTCGTAGCGCGACGTCGTGGTGAAGTGCATCCGGGCGCGCGACTCCTCCTCAGGGGCCAGTGTGGGTCCCACCCGATCGACGAGTTCGAGGACCTCGTTGACTACTCCGGCAAACTCCTCGCTGGAGTAGGTGTCGATCCAGCGCTGGAACCGGGGATCCGGAGAGCCCTGTTCCACCAGGTGCCTGCCGACCTCGGCGTAAATCCAGTAGCAGGGCACGATCACCGCGAGGCCCTCGCTGAAAGTTCCCGAATAGGTGGTGGCCAGCAGATAGCTGGTGTAGGCCAGGGTGGTGGGCGCCACCGGCGTCGTGGCGATGACGGCCGGGTCCAACCCGAGTTCGGGGAGCAGGCTGGCGTGCAGCGCCAGTTCGTCCTCGACCACGCCGACCGCGTGCCTGGCGAACATCGCGGTGTCAGCGAGGGTCGGACTCTTGGCGCCGACCAGCGCCAGGGTGCGCGCGTAATCACGGAGATAGTGCACGTCCTGGGCGACGTAGTGCCCGAACACGTCTGTTTCCAGCGTTCCGTCGGTGAGACCGGTCACGAACGGATGCCGCACGATTGCGTCGAAGATCGGTTCGATCTCCCGCCACAGCTGGGCCGACCAGGAATCCGGGCTGGGTATCGTCACCGGCGCCACTGTAGCCGACGTTTCGATCCGTGTGGCTCGCGCCCGAAAGAACCTGTCAATCAATCGTTTTCGGGTAGAGCCTGGGTGACACGCGCCGCCTGCTGGTGGGTATCGGTCGCCGTTTCGTCGCTGGTGTCTGCACAATGAGTGCATGCCGACCGCCACCGACCCGCACACTTTGCTCGGCGCAGCACTGGCCCCGGCCAACCGGATTGACCCCTATCCGCATTACCGCGGCCTACGTGAGTACGGCCCACTGCAGCTGCCGGAGGTGAGTCTGACGGTCTTCTCCTCCTTCGCCGACTGTGATGCCGTCTTGCGGCATCCGGCATCAGCCAGCGACCGGTTCAAATCGAGCATCGCCCAGCGTCAGATCGCTGCGGGTGAGGCGCCGCGACCGTTCGGGCTCGCTGGCCTGGTGGACCGGCGCCGCGCGCCGGCGTTCCTTTTCCTGGACCCCCCGGACCACACCCGTTTGCGGACGTTGGTCGCCAAGGCGTTCGTCCCGAAGGTGATCAATGAACTCGCGCCCGGCATCACCGCCCTGGTCGACTCGCTGTTGGACAAGATCGAACAGCAGGGCCGCTTCGACGCCGTCGCCGACTTGGCGTACCCGCTGGCGGTCGGAGTGATCTGCAAACTGCTCGGTGTGCCGGTCGAGGATGAACCGCAATTCGGCCGGGCGTCGTCGCTGCTGGGGCAGACGGTGGATCCGTTCATCGCCGCGACCGGTGCGGTGCCGGAAGGTTTCGAGCAGCGCATCGAGGCGGGTAAGTGGCTGCGGCGCTATTTCGCCGAGCTGATCGAGCGCCGGCGCCGCGAGCCCTCCGATGATCTGATCTCCGCGCTGATCGCGGTGGAGGAGACAGGTGACCAGCTCACCGAGGAAGAGATCATCTCCACCTGCAACCTGCTTCTGATCGCCGGTCACGAGTCGACGGTCAGCCTCATCGCGCACGCCGTGCTCGCGATGCTGCGCCATCCCGAGCAGTGGGCTGCGTTGGCGGCCGACCCGGGTCGGGTGCCCAAGGTGATCGAGGAGGCACTGCGGTACGACGCGCCTGCACAGCTGCTCGGCCGCATCGCGGGCGAGGACATGGTGATCGGGGAGACCGCGGTGCCGAAGGGGGACACGATGATCCTGTTGCTCGCCGCCGCGCACCGCGACCCCGCCGCCAACGAACGCCCCGACGAATTCGATCCGGACCGGAAAGTCTGTCGACACTTGGCATTCGGGCGCGGAACACATTTCTGCCTCGGTGCCCCGCTGGTGCGGTTGGAGGCCTCGGTGGCCTTGTCGGCGGTTGCCTCGCGGTTTCCGGCTGCGCGGCTGGGCGGCGAGCCGCGCTACAAACCCAATGTCACGCTGCGCGGTCTGGCCGAGTTGCCGGTCACCGTCTAGGGCGTCGGGGTACGGCCTGCCGTCGTGCATACGGTAAACCCCTAGACTGATCGATCGTGGCTATTGTTTTCGGTTTCGTCCCCTGGATCGTCTACTGGGTTCTGGTGGGTAACACCCCGTTTCTGGTCTCCGCTCTCGCCGCACTGGCGACCGCGGTGGCCGCCCTGGCGGTCGGTCGGTATCAGAACGCCCCGGGTCGATGGCTTGAAATCGGCGCTGTCGCAACTTTCCTCACGGTGACCATCGATGCGGTGGCGATGAGCGCACAGGTCCTCGAGCAGTGGGCACTACCGGTGAGCTACGCCTTGATCCTGGTGACAGTCGTGGTGGGAGTGGTGTTCGGCAAGCCGTTCATGCGCGAACTCGCCGCGGTGGGCCAGCCTCCGCATGTTCTGGAGAGCGAGGGCTTCCAGCGCACGACGGCGCGAATGACATGGATCTGGGTGGCTGCGCTCGGCGGTATGACGGTGTCGGCGCTGATCCCGTCGATCCTGTGGCGGGACGCGTCTTTCCGTGCTGCGGAAACCCCGAAGGAGTACGTGCTCTATTGGGTCATCCCGCTGGCGCTGCTGGTCGCGGCGGTACTCATGACGTGCATCCGGCCCGACGAGCTGGCGGCAGGCGCCAGCAATGTGGTTCGGAAGACGACGTTCGTGGCCTACAGCGAAGCCGCTATCGACGAGCTCTATTACCTGGCCACCGAACACGTCAACCGCGAAGTGGGACCCGCGGAGGAAGCTTTCCAGGTCAAGGTGGGCGGGTCGGGGCTGCCGCTCGTGGGTGATGAGTCCCGTCAGTCGTGGCCGGCGACATACAAGGTGCGGCAGCGTCGCAGGTAGACCTGCCTGACACCCGGGGCAACCTTCTTGGCAGACTGTGCCCATGGCACAGATAACCCTGCGTGGAAATCCCATCAACACGGTCGGCGAGCTGCCGCCGGTCGGCGCCCCGGCGCCCGCCTTCAGCTTGACCGGCAGCGACCTCGGAGCGGTCAGCAGTGATCAGTTCAAAGGCAAGCCCGTGTTGCTGAACATCTTCCCGTCGGTGGACACCCCGGTGTGCGCGACCAGCGTGCGCACCTTCAACGAACGCGCTGCCGCCAGCGGAGTGTCGGTGCTGTGCGTGTCGAAGGATCTGCCGTTCGCGCAGAACCGTTTCTGCGGCGCCGAGGGCATCGAGAACGTCACCACCGCTTCGGCATTCCGCGACAGCTTCGGTGAAGATTTCGGCATCACCATCACCGACGGTCCGATGGCCGGACTGCTGGGCCGCGCCGTCGTGGTGATCGACGCCGACGGCAAGATCGCCTACACCGAACTGGTGCCGGAGATCGGTCAAGAACCTGATTACGACGCCGCGCTCGCTGCACTGAGCTGACGTAACACGAAGTCCCCTGGGTGGGGCCGAGCCGTCTTCGGGCAGCTCGGCATCCCCGGGGGACTTTGTTGTATGGGCCTCCGCCACCTCTGACGGTCAGAAGGGTGGTTCGTCGTCGTCTTGTGGTTTGGGTGGTGGGGGTGGTTGCCAGTCGGCGGTGATGGTTTCGTCTTCGAGGGGGTTGTTGACCCAGGTGCACCAGGGGCTGGTGCTGGGTTGGCCGTTGAGGACCAGGTGCATCCGCCGAACGTTGTTGCGCCAGATCCGGATGTCGATTTCGTGGGCGCGGGCACGGTTGATCCATAGGGTTTCGGCGTTGGCGGCGCGTTTGGCCTGCATCCCGGCTTTGGCTGCGGCGCTGCGTCGGGTTTTGTCGCGGCGGTGGTTACTGCGCCGCGGGGGCGGGGCAGCGCAGGCGGCTTTGATGTCGGGGAACAACTCCGCCCCATCCGGGGTGCTGCGATAGGTCCGCCCCGTGGGTGAGGTCCAGACCACGGTCCCATCGGGCAGTTGCTGATCGCGCCACCCGTCGGGGCCGGAATGGAAGGTCTTGAGGCGGTGATGCTGGCGGCATTTGGCATCGAGGTTGGCCGGCATGGTCCAGCCGCCACGCACCGGGTGCCGGTGATCGAAGGCCACACTGTGATCGAGGTCAGCACGCCAGGCGGGCCGGTTGCAGCCGGGGAAACTGCACGTCAGATCCCGACACCGGATCCAGCGTGCCACCGCCGCGGACGGCTGATGACGCAGCAACTCCGCAGCATCCAGCGTGGGAGCGGCGGTGGGCCGCAACAACGCCCCACCCTCGGCGAGATCCCGGACCTGGCTGGCGTCGATCACCCCGTACCCGTCGAGGTAACCCGGATCCTCGCTGCGGCCGGTGAGGGTGTCGGCGCTGGCGATGACATTGATGACAACCCGCGCCGGACCCCCCGCCGCCCCGTCGGGCACGCCGTCGTGGGTGGCGGGGCAGTCGGGCTGCCCGCAGGCACACCCCAGGACGAAGCGGCCGTACTGCCCGGCGGCGACAAACTGGCGCATTGGCAAAATCGCCGACGGCCCGATTGTGAGCGGCCGCCACCAACGCCATCAACGACACGCACTCGGCCAGCTGATCGCGGCGTTCGGAAGTGGTCGCGTATCTCCGCAAACAGTCCGCCAGTAACCGTTGGGTCACGGATCGGCATCTGATTGACGTTGTGCCAGGCGGGAATTGGGATCATGTGCCGACTTAGATGTACAAGTAGGTGTAGAAAAGTTTGCCCTCAAGCAAAGTTCCAGGAGAAAAGGTGACATGCTGAGACGCCTCTATGCCGTCGTGTGCAGTTCGGCTCTAGTGCTGGCAGTGGTGGCGGGGACGGCGCTGGGCACCTCTGGAGTCGCGGCCGCAGATCCATTTGGCCGCACCCCGGCGCAGCTACAGGCGATCAGCGATGTCATCGGTCGGGCGCTGTCGGCGCGCGGCGTCCCCTTCACCTACGGCGGCGGAAATGCCGACGGCCCGACGCGTGGCACCCCGCGTCAGGCGCCCAGCGAGCCGGCGGTCGTCGTCGACTCCGCTGCCACCGGCCTGGTCGTCCCGCCGAGCCTGGGGCTGAGCCTCCCGCAGGTGAGCAGCCCTACCGTCGTCGTCCCGGATCCCGCCGCCGATGTCGTCGGGTTCGACGCCTCCGGCCTGATCGTCTACGCCTTTGCCGGTGTCGGAATCAAGCTGCCGCGCTCGTCGGGCGAGCAGTACCTGGCGGCACGGAAGGTGCAGCCGGCAATGGCGCTGCCCGGTGACCTGATCTTCTATGGTCCCGACGGCACGCAGAGTGTCGCGCTGTTCATCGGCAACGGCCAGATGGTCGAGACCACCGACTCGGGCGTCTCGGTGTCGGCGGTGCGTACCAACGGGATGACCCCCTACCTCGGCCGGATCATCGGCTGACCTCCGCGCGTGGAGGGAACCCGGATCGAGCCGATATGATCGCCGCACGCGTTTAGGGCCTTGCAACGGGGCCCCGCGGAGAACCTGAGAACCAGACGCGTGCAGACATCCTTCAACGAGACCCCAGCGACCACCGGCGCCAGCCCGCCCCGGACGCGAACCCGCGGCGGATCAGGCACGACCTCGAGGGACTGCGCGGAATCGCGATCGCGTTGGTGGTGGCGTTCCATGTGTGGCTCGGCCGGGTGTCCGGAGGCGTGGACGTCTTCCTGGTTCTGTCCGGGTTCTTCTTCGGGGGCCGCCTGCTCAGAGTCGCCCAGCAGGGGCAGCGGCTGTCGCTGCCGCGGGAGTTGACCCGACTGGCGCGACGGTTGTTACCGGCGTTGGTGTTCGTCCTGGCGGTATGTGCCGTTCTCACGGTGCTGATCCAGCCGCAGACCCGCTGGGAGGCTTTCGCCGATCAGACACTGGCGAGCCTGGGTTATTTCCAGAACTGGCATCTTGCCAGCACGGTCAACGACTATCTGCGCGCCGGTGAGGCGGTCAGCCCGCTGCAGCACCTGTGGTCGATGTCGGTGCAGGGGCAATTCTTCGCGGCCACGCTGCTGGTGGTCGCACTGGTGACGGTGCTGGGAGCGCGGCTGTCGTCGCGCTTGAGACGGGGCACCATCGTCGCCATCGTCGGGCTCGCGGCCTTGGCGTCCTTCGTCTACGCCAACTTCGCCCATGTCGCCGATCAGGCCAGTGCCTACTACGACACCTTCGCCCGCGCCTGGGAGCCGCTGGCGGGGGTGCTGGCCGCGGCGATGATCAGCAGAATCCGGTGGCCGGGTTGGCTGCGGGTGTCGGCGGCGTGCCTGGGGCTGGTGGCGATCCTGCTGTGCGGCGTTCTGATCGACGGGGTGCGCGAGTATCCGGCCCGGTGGGCGCTGGTACCGGTGGGCGCGACCCTTCTGGTGATCTTCGCAGGGGGCGGCGCCGACCAGCCCGAGACCAGGCCCCAGCTCGGGCCGATGCGACTGCTGAGCCTGCCGCCGCTGGTCACCTTGGGGGCGATCGGGTACTCGCTGTACCTGTGGCACTGGCCGGTGCTGATCCTGTGGTTGGCCTACACCGACCGCGAGTCGGCCGGCATTGTCGACGGCGCCGCGATCATCGCGGTATCGGTGGCAGCGGCGTGGCTGACGTTGCGCCTGATCGAGGAGCCGCTGCGTGACCGTGGGGCCTCCGTGCCATCGGCTCACTCGCGGCGCCGGGGCACGCTCACCCTGGCTGCGGCGACGGTGCTGGCCCTGGTGAGCGCCGGCCTGGTCATGGCTTCTTTCGGGTGGCGTCAGCATGTCGAACTCGTGCGGTCCAGCGGCAGCGAACTGACCACCCTGCCGGCGCGCGACTATCCCGGTGCCCGGGCCCTGATCGCGCAGGCGCGGGTCGCCAAACTTCCGATGCGGCCCTCGGTGCTCGAGGCGCGTGAAGACCAGCCGGCCACCAGTGTCGACGGCTGTATCACCGAGTTCCTCAGCACCGACCTCATCACCTGCGTGTACGGCGATCAGACCGCGACCCGCACCATCGCTCTGGCCGGGGGGTCACACTCCGAACACTGGATCACCGCGCTGGATCTGCTCGGTCGCCAGCAGGGTTTCAAGGTCACGACCTACCTCAAGATGGGCTGCCCGCTGACCACCGACGAGGTGCCGATCATCGCCGGCTCGCTGGAGCCGTATCCGGAATGCCGCGTCTGGATCGACGACGCGATAAACCGGCTGATCGCCGATCGCCCGGATTTCGTCTTCACCACCACCACCAGGCCGTACACCGACGGCCCCGGTGACTTCGTACCCGGCAATTACCTGGGAATCTGGGACCGGCTCGCCGAGAACGGGATCGCCATCCTCGGGCTTCGTGACACTCCGTGGATGTTCCGCGACGGTGTGCTGTTCTCTCCGCCGGACTGCATTGCCGGCGGTGGCGACGCCGACTCCTGCGGGCTGCCCCGCAGCGAGGCGTTGAGCGAATCCAACCCGACCTTCGACTACGCCGGCAGGTACCCGCTGATGTCGCTGCTGGATCTCAGCGATGCGATTTGCAGTGCGGAGACCTGCCGTGCGGTCGAGGGCAATGTCCTGGTCTACCACGATGAACACCACCTTTCGGCGACCTATGTTCGGTCGTTGGCCGACGAGTTGGCACGCCAACTCTCGGACGCGACCGGTTGGTGGTAGGCCGGGCACGCAAAAACGACCCCCGCCGTGACGGGGGCCGTTCTCGAAGGAAGTGTCAGCTGATGCCGACGACTTCCTGGGCGATGGCCGCGATGCGCGTCTGCGCCGCGGAAACGACGCGGGGACGGTTCTTGTGCGCCTCCTCGTAGGCGACGATCACGCGGATGTCACCGGCGTCGGTGAGATCCTTGACCGCGGCGATGGCATCGGTCTGGTTCAGCTCGTCGTAATCCTCGATGGGAAGCTCACTGGGATGGACGACACCGGCGGACGCGCGCATCGAGTGCAGTGTGTCGGCAGCATCGTCGGCGCCTTCGCGACGGCTGGTCTCCTCAGCGCTCAGCAGTGCGGCATTGCGCGCGGCGCTGACGACCTTGCCGGCCACCTCGCCGGCGTGCGAACCGCGGTTGAGCAGGTTCTGCAACGCGGGGCCGGTGGAGCGCAGGGTCTCGACCGCCCGGTCGACGCCGCGGTAGGACCAGGTGACGGGCAGGTTGGCCATCTTGACCGCCACGCCTGCTGCGGCCTGCATCGGGGTCCGGCGCAGCGCTGCCGGCCCGCCCAGGGCGTCCTCGGCCAGCACGGTGGTCAGCCAGGTGACGGTGGCCGAGTGCGCAGTGATCAGCCGGTCGGCCAAGGCCTCGACGCCGGATTCCTTGGCGGCCACGGCCAGGGCCTTGATGTAGCGCGACCTGTCCAGCAGCTGGTCTTCGAGAGCGAGGTCACCCAGCAGCGCCTCGTCGAACGGTTCGGCCTGCTCGGTCAGTGCCTTGACGGCGGCAGCCGCGCGACCCAGGAACGGGCCGATGACGTCGGGGAATCCGCCGAGATCGCGAATCGCCTTCTCAATGGCCTCGGCCCGGATGCGGCCGTTCTCGGCGTTCTGCTCGAGTTCCCGGCGTACGGCCTCGGTCCGGGCCTGTGCGATCCGGGTCTCGGCGACCTGGACCTCAGTGTGGGTCAGGTCGAGAACGGTGCGTAACTGCGCGAGCAGCGTGGTGTTATCTGTTGCAGACATAAGTGGTCTTCACCCCTTGGTGTTGACGGTTAATTGAGATCGTGTGGCACTTGGCTGTGCCTGCCTCACGGCTACCCGGCGAGGGGGGAGGGGTAATCGCTCTCACCGAACTGTGATCAATGTCCGCACCGTGCATATTCGGCGAGAAATCGGGTACATACTGCGATTCGCCCGGCTCGCGGAGTATCAAGATCGCGCTGAATTTATCCCTGCCGAGTGGACTGAGGCGTTTGTACCGTTCCCAGAGTGACGACATCACTCTCGCGCCGGCGTGCGCTGCAACTGCTCGGTCTGGCGGGCGGTGCTGCGTTGGCCGCGCCGGTGCTGGCGGCGTGCGGCTCCTCTAGTGGGGGTAACGCGCTGGCTGGAAGTGCCCCCCTCTCAGGCAAATTCGAGGGCACCACGCTGAAGGTGCTGGTGAACCAGCCGCACGTGACGTCCTTCCGCGATGTCCTGGCTCCGGCGTGGAACGCCGCAACCGGCGGCACTCTCGAGGTCACCGCGGCGCCGTATGACCAGCTCACCAGCAAGCAGATCCTCGATGTACAAAGCGGCACAGGCGAATTCGATGTCTTCGACTACTTCTACTTCGGCCTCGGGGATCTGGTGGACGCCGGCGCGCTCGTCGACCTGACCGAGTGGATCGACACCAACTCCGCCGGGATCGGGGTAGACGGCTACCTGCCGTCTGTTTACGACCCCTACACGTTGCTGGACGACAAGCGCTACGGGTTGCCGTACGACGGCGACGTCCACATCCTCTTCTACAACGCCGAGTTGTTGGAACGTTTTCGCGTCGAACCGCCCACGACCTGGGACGAATACGACGAGGTCGCGGCGAAGATCACCACCGATGCCCGCGGCGCGGCCTACGGGGCCATCGTCTCAGGGCAGCAGGTACCGATGATCCTGGGTTGTTCCTACATCAACCGGCTCACCGGATACGGCGGTGAACTGCTGGACTCCAGTGGCAAGCCCGCGTTGACGTCGGACGCGTCCGTGGCAGCGTTGCAGCACCTGGTCGATGTCGCGCCGGTGGCGTTGCCCACCCCGCTACAGGTGGGTTTCGATCAGGCCAACCAGTCGTTCCTGAGCGGTCAGGGCGCACTGCTGGATACCTGGACCGATATGGCCTTGCGTGCCGAGGATCCGACGGCGTCATCGATCGTCGGACGTTGGGGTGCGGTGTCGCTGCCGGTGGGCGGGGCCAATCGCACCCCCCGTGCCGCACTCGATGCCGGATTCGGCCTGGGGATCTCGACGGCGTCGAAGAACCAGGATGCCGCGGCCGCGTTCCTGAACTGGGCGACGGCCTCACCGCAGAACCTTGCGGTGTCCTCGACCGCGGGTGCGGGCATCGATCCGGTGCGCAAGGACGTGCTGAGTTCCGACGGGTACGCCAAGGTGGTCACCGGGGCCATCGAACCGATCCGGGACGGGCTCAACGGACATCCGCTGGTGTGGCCGAAGCAGGCAGGTGCCCCGAAACTGTTGCAGGACTTGGTTGATCAGCTGGCGTTGGCGATTGCCGGTACGCAGACGGTGGATCAGTCGCTGGAGAACGCGCAGAAGAGCTGGGAGAGCGCCGCGACATGACGCGACGCGTCCCGCTCTGGCTGGCGCTGCCCGCCATCGCAGGACTGGTGTTGTTCCTGGTTTACCCGACGGGCTACCTGGTGGCGCTGGCACTGACGGATTCGTCGTTGGCCAACCCACTGCGCACCTTCAGTGGTGTCGACAACTTCCAGACTGCGTTCGCCGCACCGGCGTTCACCCCTTCCCTGGTCAAATCGACCGTGTTCGCCGTCGCGGCGACGGTGGCCACCACCGGCCTCGGCCTGGTCCTGGCGCTGTTGCTGCGGGTCCGGGGCACCCGGTTCGGTGTGGTCGGCGCCCTGTTGCTGCTGCCGCTGGTCACCGCCCCGGTGCTGATCGGGGTGGCATGGAAACTGCTGCTGGCTCCGGTCGGCGGTGGGCTCGCGGGACTGTTCGCGGCGGTGGGGTTGGGTGGTTTCAATCCGCTCGGTTCCGGCGTCGGCGCCTTCGCGGTGCTGCTGTGCATCCACATCTGGCAATGGACACCGTTTGCGGTGTTGGTCCTGTTCGCCGCGCTGGGGGTGGTCCGCCCTGAACTGCTGGAATCGGCACGCATCGACGGTGCCGGCCTGTGGCGGACATTCGTCACCGTCACCTGGCCGGCGATCGCCCCCACGGCGTGGGCGGTGGCGGTTCTGGAGTTGGTGATCGGGTACAAGGTGTTCGACCTGATAGTGGTCATCACCTCGGGCGGACCGGGGTTCGCGACCACCTTGTCCCCGTTCGTCATCTACCAGACCGGTCTGCGCGGCAGCTTCGACATGGGCGCGGCGGCGGCGCAGACCCTGGTGTTCGCGCTGGTGGTGGGCGTGGTGGCCACCGGTCTCACCGCGGCGCGGGCCCGCGCCGTGCGGGGCGAGCAGTCATGACCACGCGGCGCCGTCGGCGCACCGCATGGGTGGTCCTGGTCATCGTCGCGGTGATCACCCTGGTGCCGATCGGGTACCTGCTGTCACTGGCTGTCCGGCCTCCGGCTGATGTCTTGAACTCCAGTCTGCTGCCGACGCGGTGGACGCTGGCCAATTTCACGGCGGTGTTCCACACCATCGATCTGGGAACGATGCTGCAGAACTCGTGGGCATCGGCACTGGGCGCGGCCCTGCTCGCCGTGGTGATGGCTACGCCCGCAGCGTATTTCACCGCGCGGCGGTTCCACGGCGAACGGCTGCTCACTGCCCTGCTCGCCAGCTACTGCGCACCACCCATCGTCGCGATCATCCCGCTGTTCTTTCTGCTGCGCGAGGTCGGGCTGACCAACAATGTGCTCGGTCTGATCGTCGTCAACGGAATCGCCAACGTACCGGTGGCGGCATGGCTTCTCGATGGTTTCGTTCGCCGGATCCCCATCGAGATCGACGAGGCGGCGGTCATCGATGGCCTGTCGGTGGCCGGGGCGTTCCGAAAAGCCGTGCTGCCGCTGCTGTGGCCGGGAATCGTGGCGGCGCTGCTGGTGGTGTTCTTCCTCAGTTACAACGAATTTCTGTTCGCGGTGTACCTCGCGGTCACGAAGGAGAGCCAGACGTTGACGGTCGGTTTGTCGCTGTTCCAGGGTGACCGCAATGTGCAGTTCGGACAGCAGGCCGCCGCCGGCCTGCTGGGGATTCTGCCGGTGTACGTGCTGGCGCTGGCGGCGCAGCGGTACCTGGTCGGCGGCCTGTCGGTGGGAGCAACCAAATGAGTACAGTCGATCTCGAAGGCATCACAAAGACTTTCGACAAGCAGACGGTGGTCGATGACCTGAGCCTGCATCTGCCGGACGGTTCGCTCACGGTCCTGGTCGGTCCGTCGGGATGCGGTAAGTCCACGACCTTGCGGATCGCCGCGGGACTGGAGTCCGCCGATCACGGATCAGTGCGTATCGGAGGCCGGGACGTGACGTCCGCGCCCCCGCGGGACCGGGACGTCGCGATGGTCTTCCAGAACTACGCGCTGTACCCGCAGTTGACGGTGGCGGGCAATATCGCGTTCCCGCTTCGTAATGCCGGTGTCGCCAAAACCGATACCGCACAGCGGGTCCGGCAGGCCGCCGAGCGGGTCGGCATCACCGCGCTGTTGGACCGCAAACCCCGACAGCTCTCCGGCGGACAGCAGCAACGTGTCGCGATCGCCCGGGCCTTGGTGCGCACGCCGGCGCTGTTTCTGTTCGATGAGCCGCTGAGCAATCTCGACGCCAAGTTGCGTGTTGAACTTCGTTCCGAAATCCGGAGGCTGCAACAGGAATTGGGTATCACGGCGCTCTACGTCACCCACGACCAGGAAGAGGCGATGACGATCGCCGACCAGTTGGTGGTACTCGACGCCGGCCGGATCGCCCAGCGCGGGACACCGGAGGAGCTCTACCGCCGTCCGGTCAACACCTTCGTTGCCGGATTCATCGGCTCTCCGAGCGCCAACCTGCTGACCGGGCACGCTCATGCCGGCGTGTTCGAGTCCGACGGTGTCCGCTGGCCCACCGACGCCGAGGGCGACGTCACCCTCGGGGTGCGACCGGAGGATGTGCTGCTCGAGCCCACCGAGGGCAGCGACGACAACGGCGGGGATGGCCGGGTCGAGTTGGTGGAACTGCTCGGCCCGAGGTACGTGGTGATCGTCAAGGTCGGGGGGCACCGGCTGACCGCCGTCCTGGAGGCCTCGGCTGCGACGACGTGGACCCGGACTCTGGCCCCGGGCGTTGCGGTCACCGTCCGGGTGCGGCCCGGGCGCACCCACGTATTCGACTCGGCCTCCGGCAGACGGATCGACAGTGCAAACAGAGTGGAAGGACAACCCTGATGGCGACACGCACACCGTGGACGGCACCGCTGGACGACGCCGAAACGACCCACTGGGACGCGGTAGCCGTCGAGGTGGCGGCGGTGTTGGCCACCGATGCCCTGGCCAGGGACCGGGCCAATGCCGAACCCGATGCCGAGCTGAAGCTGCTCAAGGAGTCGGGGCTCGCGACGCTGCTGATCCCGTCGCAGTACGGCGGCGGGGGCGGGCATTGGTCCAGTGCACTGCGCGCCGTGCGGATCCTGGCGCGTACGGATGCGTCGATCGCGCAGATCTTGAGCTATCACTTCTGCAATCACGCGAGCATCGTGTTCTTCGGTGCCCAGGACCGCTGGGAGCATTGGTTCACCGCCTCCGCCGAGGGCACATGGTTGTGGGGTGATTCGGTCAATCCCGTTGATCCCGATCTGACCCTGACACCCGACGGCGCGGGGTATCGCCTCAACGGGCGCAAGCGGTTCTCCACCGGTGCCTCGACCGGCGACGTCACGCTGGTGATGGCCGCCGAGCAGGGCTCAGTCGACGGTGGGGCCCGGGTGCTCGCCTCGGTGGTTGAGCATGACCGTCCCGGTGTGGAGTACCTCGACGACTGGGATGCGTTGGGGCAGCGGCTGTCTGCCAGTGGCAGTGTCCAATTCACCGATGTGGCCATCACCGCCGATGACATCCTCGGTGTGGTGGGGGAGGAACCGTATTCGACCCTGGTGACCCCGGGGGTGCAGCTCGGTTTCGCCAACCTCTATCTCGGTATTGCCGAAGGTGCGCTGCGGCAAGCCCGGAGTCTGACGCTGCAGCGGCGCGGATCCTGGTTGTTGAGCGATGTCGACCATTACTCGCACGATCCGTTCGTCCAGCGGGTCTTCGGTGAGTTGCTGGCGAAAACCGCTGCCGCGGAAGCACTCACCGACCGCTGGAACGCCCGGTTCGATCGGGTCATCGCCCGCGGCGCGGACGTCACCGCAGCCGACCGCACCCAGGTCGAGATCGGGATCGCCAACGCCAAGGTGGTCGCGACCGAGACGGCGCTGGAGGTCGCGCACCGGGTGTTCGAGGTCACCGGCTCGAGTTCGGCCCGCAGCGAGGTCGGGCTCGACCTGTTCTGGCGCAACATCCGCACGCACTCGTTGCACGACCCGCTGGACTACAAGAAGTTGGAGATCGGCGCGCACTACCTGACCGGGGCGGTGCAGCCGATCACCCTCTACACCTGAGGCTAGAGCTGCCCGTGCCGCGGCGGCCGGGTGCCTGACAGCGTGTACCGGCCGATGTGCTGGAGCTTCCAGCGGCTCGGGTCGTGCAGGGTGTGGGTGCGCGCATCCCGCCAGTAGCGGGACAGGTTGCCGCTGGCCGACGCGCTGCGGGTGCCGCCGAGGTCGAACAACACCGATGTGGCCTCCAACGAGGCGCGCACCGCGGCCACCTTGGCCACCGCGACCGCCACGGAGGCGGCTGCGGCGGTGTCCTCGGTGAGGTCCGCGCGCGCCGCATCCACCTGGCGGGCGGCTTCGGCGAGCAGCGCCTGCGCTGCGCGCACGGTGACGGTCAGTTCCCCGGCGAGGTTGATGACGGTGGGATCTTCGGCGGCCGAGGGCACTTGGGCTTCGAAATGCGGCCGGGCCTTGGCGACCTGCCGGATTCCTTCCTCCAGTGCCCCGGTGGCGATACCGACATCAATTGCGCTGTGCAGCAATTGGGCTTGCGCGCCGTACACCGTCGGCTCGGTGAAGATGGGCGAGAAGGGAACGACGTGCTCGGCGGGCACCACAACGTCGTCCAACGTGACCGTGCCCGATGCGGTGGTGCGCTGACCCATGCCATCCCAGTCGTCGACGATCTGCAGCCCGGCGACATCACGCGGGATGAAGGCCAACGCTTTCGGTGTCGAGGATGTGGGTACCTCGCCGGAACCGTCGGCCAGCGAGGCCCGCACAATCACCCAATCAGCGAAAAGCGCTCCGGTGCAATAGAATTTGCGTCCCGAGAGCCGGTACCCGCCGGCCGGGTCCGCGGTCAGTGCAGTGGTGTCCACGTCGATCGGGTAAGGGCCCCGCTCGGATTGCGCGTTGGCGAACAGTGCGCCGTCCCGCACCAGCCCGTAGAAGAACTCTTTCTGCGCAGCCGTGCCTTGCAGGCGCAGCGCTTCCAGGAAGGTGTAGTGCGAGTGTGGGATCTGCGACAGGGACCCGTCAGCATGCGCCAGCCACCGGAACACCTCGGCGATCACGGCGGCAGGAGCGTCGACACCGCCGTACTCGGCGGGCACCGACAATGCCAACAATCCGGTGTCCTTGAGGCGTTGCACCTGTTCATGCGGTAGTGCCCGGTCGGCGTCGCGGGTGCCGGCGCCCGCCGCGAACTCCTGCGCGACGGCGGCAGCGGTGCGCACCGCTTCGGTCGCCGCGGTGACGGCGACCGCGGTCGGCGTGCTCACCGGGAGGTGCCGATGAACGGGATCGAGGCCGGGGCGGACGAGCTGGTGGCCTGGCCGCCGTCGAACAGCCCGCGCTCCCGCAGGATGGGGACCACGCCCTCGCCGAACCAGTACAACTCCTCCAGGTGCGGATATCCCGAGAAGATGAACTCGTCGATACCGATCTCGGCGTACTCGGCGATGCGGTCGGCGACGTCGGTGTGGCTGCCGACCAGCGCGGTGCCCGCTCCGCCACGGACCAGGCCCACGCCCGCCCACAGGTTCGGCGCGATCTCCAGCGTCCGGGCGTCGTGCCAGGAACCGTTCGCACGGTTCTTTTCGTGCAGGGCCAGCATCCGCCGCTGCCCCTCCGACTGGCTGCGGCTCAAGCCGGTCTGCGCGGCTTGCACCGTCTCGTCGTCGAGTGCGGCCACGAGCTTGTCTGCCTGCGACCACGCTTCGTCAGCGGTGTCACGGGAAATGGTGTGCAACCGGATACCGAAACGCACGGTCCGGCCTTCCTCGGCGGCCAGCTTGCGGATCCACTCCACCTTCTCCTGCACGGCTTCCGGCGGCTCTCCCCAGGTCAGATAGACGTCGGAGTGCCGCGCGGCGACCGGACCGGCGGCCGCTGAGCTGCCGCCGAAGTACAGCGGCGGGATCGGATTGGGGGGAAGCGCCAGCGCCGCCTCGTCGACGCTGACGTAGTTGCCCTTCTTGGTGACCGTCTCGCCGGCCCACAGCCGGCGCACCACGTCGAGGAACTCATCGCAGCGCTCGTAGCGGGCGTCCTTGTCGAGGTAGTCGCCGAAGGCGCGCTGTTCGTGCGCCTCGCCGCCGACGACGACGTTGAGCAGGATGCGGCCGGGAGCGTGCCGCGCGAAGGTGGCGGCCATCTGCGCCGACAGCGTCGGGCTGACCAGTCCGGGCCGGAAGGCCACCAGGAACGCCAGCGACGTGGTCTCCCGCGCCAGCAGCGCCGCCGTGACGAACGCGTCTTCGCACCAGGCACCGGTCGGGATGAGCGCACCGGTGAACCCGAACGACTCGGCTCCACGGACGATCGAGGACAGATAGTCGATGGAGGCGTCACGGTCGCTGTGCGCCGCGCCCGCAGGGGTGCCGTGTCCGCCGCCGACGATGTTGCGGCTGTCGCCGTAGGTGGGCAGGAACCAATGCAGTTTCAAGGACATTTTTTTGTCATTCTCCTAGCGTGCGGCGTTCGGTTGCGAGGCTACCGACGCCGAGGACGACGGGACCGTGGACGGTCTCGCGATGATGGTCGAGGCGGATCCGCCGACCCGGTAAGTTGCTCCGCGGTGTTCGTCGGGCAGCCGGTCACCCCGGCCGAACAGTTTGTTGCGCAGCGTGCCGGGGGTGTACTCGGCCTGGTAGGCGCCGCGGGCCGTCAGCACCGGCACCACATGGTCGATGAAGTCGGCAAACGTTCCCGGAGTGATGGCGTAGGCGAGGTTGAAGCCGTCGACGTCGGTCTCGTCGACCCATTCCTGTAGCAGGTCGGCGATCCGTTCACCCGAGCCGACGAACAACGGGCCGATGCCGCCGATCTTGCCCCAGTTGGCGATGTCGCGGACCGCCCACTCGCCGCCGTCGGGATCGGCGGACTGGAACGCTTTCACTGCAGAGAGAATGGCGTTGGAGTCGACGTTGCCGATCGGCTCGTCCAGGCCGTACCGCGACAGGTCGATGCCCATCCAGCCGGACATGAAGGTCAGCGCACCTTCCGCGTCGCCGTAGGACAGGTATTCGGCGTGCTTGAGGCGGGCCGCCTCGTCGGTGTCGGCGGTGATCACGGTCGACAGGTTGAAGATCTTCGCCGCGTAAGGGTCCCGGCCGGCCAGTTCCAGCTCGCGCCGGATGGTGCTGACGTTTTCCCGCAGGATCGCTTTGGTCGGCGCGGCGGTGAAGATCGCTTCGGCATTCTCGGCCGCGAACCGCACACCGCGCGGTGACGCACCGGCCTGGAACATCACCGGGGTGCGTTGCGGCGACGGTTCCGACAGATGGATGCCCGGGACGCTGAAGTGCTTGCCCTGATGCCCGATGTGGTGCACCTTGGCGGGGTCGGTGAAGACCCCGCGCTCCTTGTCGCGGACCACCGCATCGTCTTCCCAGGACCCTTCCCACAGCTTGTACAGCACCTCGAGGTACTCGTCGGCGTGGTCATATCGGGCATCGTGAGCGGGCTGATCTGTCTGACCCATGTTGCGGGCGGCCGCAGGCAGGTACCCGGTGACGACGTTCCAGCCGATCCGGCCACCGCTGAGGTGATCGAGGGTGGTGACCCGGCGGGCGAACGGGTACGGGTGCTCGAAACCGGTTCCGGTGGTGATCCCGAAACCGAGGTGCTCTGTCACCAGGGCCATCGCCGAGACCAGCATCAGCGGATCGTTGACCGGAACCTGGGCCGCCTGCCGGAGAGCGGCCTCGTCGCTGGCGCCGTAGATGTCGTAGGTGCCCAACACGTCGGCAATGAAAAGGCCGTCGAATCTGCCTCGTTCGAGCAGCTGCGCCAGCTCGGTCCAGTAGCGAAGCTCGTTGTACCGCGCGGCCTGGTCCTGAGGGTGTCGCCAGAGGCCGGGGGATTGGTGGGCTACGCAGTTCATGTCGAACGCGTTGACGCGAATAGTGCGGGTCACTGGCAGCATTTTCGGCGGATCAGGCGCCGAGGTCACCCCTTTTGGTCACCACGATTCGAAGTCCGGTGATGATGGAGCGATGGCGGAGGTGCCCGGCAACGGAGGATGAGTATTGGCGCACTACCTGATCGCAGTCAGCCCGCTGGACGGACATCTGATGCCCATGTTGGAGATCGGCGCCGGGTTACAGGCGAACGGCCATGCCGTCACGGTTTTGACCGACACGGCCCATGCCGACCGGGTCGGCCGCGCCGGTCTGACGTTCGCGCAACTGGACGACGATGCCCGGGTGGCGCCGCCGGCACCGGCACCGGCGTGGACCCGGCACCTGCCCGTAGAGGTGCGGCGGTTCCTGCTCGGTCGCGCCGAACTGACGTCGATGTTCATCAAACCGCTGGGAGCGCAAGCAGACTCACTTCGTGACCTGCTGAGCGCGCAACCGGTCGACGCGATTCTGGCGGATATGGCATTCACCGGTGTGCTGCCCCTGCTGCTCGGCGAGGCGCCCCGCCCACCCGTCCTGGTCTGTGGGGTGGGTCCGCTCACCCTGTCCAGCATCGACACCCCGCCTTTCGGTATGGCCTGGCAGCCGCAACCTGGGCTGGACTACCGCCAGATGACCACGGTGGCACACCGCGTCATCATGAGAGGAACCCAGCGCCGACTCAACCGTGCGCTGCGCCGGGCGGGTTCGGTGCCGGCGCCGATGTTCCTCAGCGATTGGCCCGAGCACGCGGATGCGCTGCTGCAACTGAGTGTGCCGGGCTTCGAATACCCACGCAGTGATCTGCCGGCCACGGTCCAGTTCGTCGGCCCGGTCCTGCCTGCCGGCAGCGCGGATTTCGACCCGCCGGACTGGTGGGACGAGGTAGCGGGTGCAAAAACCGTCATACACGTCACGCAGGGCACCTTTGACAACACCGATCTGAGCCAGTTGATCGGTCCGACGCTGACGGCGCTGGCCGACCGTGACGATTGCCTCGTCATCGTCACCACCGGCGGGCGGGCCGGGCAAGTTCTGCCGCAGCCGATTCCCGCCAACGCCCGCGTCGTCGACTGGCTGCCGTACGCAGTGCTGATGCCCTGTGTCGACGTGATGATCACCAACGGCGGTTACGGCGGGGTCCAGTACGCGCTCCGCGACGGTGTACCGGTGATCGTGGCGGGGGAGACCTCCGACAAGGCCGAGGTCGCCGCCCGTGTCGACTACAGCGGCGCCGGTATCGACCTGGGTACGGCGACACCCACCGAAGACGCCATCCGCGCCGCTGTGGCCGACGTCATCACCGAGCCGGGCTACCGGGAGTCCGCGCAGCGCCTCGGGGACGAAATACGCACAGCCACACCGCTATCCGATATCTGTGCCGCCCTCGACAAGCACTGCGCCACCTGGACGGGTTGAGCCGACCTCACCGGCGACCCAACAACCAGGCCGTGCCGTCACCGGCCCCGGCGGCAATCACCTCCAGAGCCGCAAAGGCGGTCTCGAGCTCGTCGGCGCGCACCCGGAAGGGGCCCGGATGCGCGCCCACCTCACTGAGTGCACTGACGGCGAGCAGTCCGCCCGGGACAAGGCGCTGCAGGATCGCGCGGTCCAGGCGGGGGTCGCGGAACATGTGGCAGACGATCACCTCTGCCGGGGGCCCGGGTGGTAGGCCGCCGTCGAGATCGGTCACCTCGAACCGGCATTGCTGGTCCACTCCGCACCGCTGCGCCAGGTCGCGTGCATCCGCGATCGCCACCGGGGAGATATCAAGACCGAAGACGGACATGCCCCGCTGGGCGAGCCAGATCGCCGACAGCCCCCGTCCGCACGCCAGGTCCAGAGCGTGCCCCGAGGTGGGGAACATCTCCGCGAACCTCGAAAAGGGCGCGGGCACAGCGACATCGGCGGGGGTCAGCGGTGTGCCTCGGGTATAGCGCTGGTCCCAACGGGTGCGGTCCTGGGCGCTCACCGGGTTCAGCATAGGCGGCTGTATCGACGCGGATCGAAGGTATTGCAGTCAACGTGAGCGAAACCATCGACCGTACCTGAACCTCCGGCATCTACTGAGACGGATTTCTGCTGTGCTTCAACCCCGCAACGGAGGGCCCGCTCCCATGTTCAGCCGCCTAGTTCGTATCACCCTGGCGTCAGCGCTAGCCGTGACCGCTGTCGCCTGCAGCGGCGGTGACGACGGCGGGCAGGGTTACACGCTGCGCGTCGGTGTCACCTCACCCACCGGCACCCCGGCCGGCTCGGTGGGCTGGGGGGACCGGCAGGGCATCCTCGCCGAGAAACTCAAGTCCGCCGGCGTCGACAAGATCGAGTATTCGTTCTTCCAGTCCGGCAGTGACGTGGCCTCGGCGTTGTTGGCGAACGCGGTGGATGTGGCCGCCATCGGCGACAATCCCGGGTTACGTGCACGTAGCCGTGATCCGAAAGTGGTGTTGCTGTCCCTCGATTCGATCAATGAGGATGCCTGGATAGTCGGCGCCAAGGGCGGGCCGACCGATATCCGCGGACTGATCGGAAAGTCCGTCACCGCCCCGCAGGGGACGATTCGTGATCGAGCTGCCCGGCAACTCATCGAGGCGGCCGGCCTCACCGGACAGATCGAGGTTCGTGATGTGCCGACGCCTGAGTCCATCGCGGGACTGAGCGCCGGCAAAATCGACGCCACCGTCGTGACCGGAGCCAGCGCATTCGAGCTGCGAGACAAGGGGTTTCCCATCATCGACCGCATGTCCCGACACGGCTTCGGGAGCACCGGAACCAATATCGCGTTGACGTCCTTCACCGATGAGCATCCCGACTTCCGCGGCGCCTGGCAGGACGCGGTGACCTCCGTCAACCGCGATATCAACGACAACTTCGATGACTACCTGGCCTGGGTCGCGGAAACCGACGGGACCAAGCTCGAACTGGTGAAAGAGGCCACCCACCCCGACGAATTCAACACCGAGCCGTTCCCGGCGGTCGGAGTGGATCAACTGGAGGCCGCCTACGAATTCCTCAGCGCCGACGGCTCTCTGGACGCGGAGTACTCCGTGCGGGACTGGGTCGAGGCGTCTTCATGACGACCGTCACCGCCGCCGTCCACGCCGGGGCCGGCGGTACTGAACTGATCGACGTCGTTTCGGGGCGCCGTCAGCGGCGCGGTCCCTGGTCGCGGATTCCGCGGCCGGTCCGTCGATTGATGAGCCCGGTCCTCATCCTCGCGGCATGGACCATCGGCTCGGGTACCGGACTGCTGAACCCTGACCTCTTCCCGCCACCGGTACACGTCGCCGCCACGGCCTGGCGGCTGCTCGGTGACGGTCAACTGGCCATGCACGTGGGCGCATCCTTGTCGCGGGTGGTCACGGGGACTGTCCTGGGAGTCTTGATCGGGGTGGTGCTGGCGATCCTGGCCGGCCTCACCCGCACCGGCGAAGACCTGCTCGACTGGACGATGCAGATCCTCAAAGCGGTGCCCAATTTCGCGCTCACTCCGCTGCTGATCATCTGGATGGGTATCGGCGAGGGGCCCAAGATCGTCCTCATCACCACCGGTGTCGCGATCGCGATCTACATCAACACCTATTCGGGCATCCGCGGTGTGGATCAGCAGCTGGTCGAAATGGCTCAGACACTCAACGCCCGCCGGTCCACGCTGATCACTCAGGTGATCCTGCCCGGGGCGATGCCGAACTTCCTGGTCGGACTGCGGCTGGGATTGTCCACGGCCTGGCTCAGCCTGATCTTCGCGGAGATGATCAACACCACCAAGGGCATCGGATACCTGATGTCGCGCGCGCAGACGAATCTGCAGTTCGACGTCTCACTGCTGGTGATCGTCATCTATGCCGTCGCGGGACTGCTGTCCTACACACTGGTGCGGCTGCTGGAGCGGTTACTGCTGTCGTGGCGCAACGGCTTTGACGGTCTCGGCGGCGGCGCATGAGCGCATCCGTCGTTCGGATCCGCGGACTGGGCCGCGCATTCGGCGCCCAACAGGTCCTCGACGGTGTTGACCTCGACATCGGCGACGGCGAATTCGTGGCCATGTTGGGACGTTCGGGGTCGGGTAAGAGCACCCTGCTACGGGTGCTCGCCGGGCTCGACAGTCAGGTGACCGGCTCGGTGGTGGCACCGCGCTCGAGGGCCGTCGTCTTCCAGAATCCCCGGCTGCTGCCGTGGCGGCGGGCTCTGGCGAATGTGGCGTTCGCCCTGCGGGATTCCGGACCCGATTCTCCCAGTCGGTCCTCGCGCGCCCTGGCCGCGCTGGCCGAGGTCGGCCTCACCGACAAAGCCCGTTCGTGGCCGCTGTCGCTGTCTGGCGGTGAGGCGCAACGGGTTGCGCTGGCCCGGGCGTTGGTGCGCGAACCCGATCTGTTGCTGCTCGACGAGCCGTTCGGCGCGCTCGATGCACTCACCAGGCTCAAGATGTACCGGCTGTTGCACGACCTGTGGGCCCGCCGACACATGGCGGTGCTGCATGTCACCCATGATGTCGACGAGGCCATCCTGCTGGCCGACCGGGTGGTGGTGCTCTCGGGCGGTCGGATCTCGCTGGACCGGCGGGTGGAACTGCCGTTTCCGCGGAGCCGGGGAGATGACGGTTTCGACGAACTGCGTCGGGCCCTGCTGGCCGAACTCGGGGTCAAGGAGGAAGTCGGGCATGACCGGTCCCACTGACCTCGACGTGCAGTCGACCGACGTCCTGGTCATCGGTGGCGGCCCGGCGGGCACGTGGGCGGCGATCTCGGCCGCGGAGTCCGGCAGTCGGGTGACCTTGGTGGACAAGGGTTACTGCGGCACCAGCGGGGCGACCGCCGCAGGAGGAAACAATCTGTGGCTGATCCCGCCCGGTCCGCGCCGGGAGGAGTCGATCCGCGAACGCGAGGCGGCCGCAGGTGGGCTCACCGATGCCGATTGGATGCACCGGGTGCTGGGCACCTCGTGGGACCGGATCGACCAGTTGGCCCGGTGGGGTTACCCGTTCCCGGTCGGTACCGACGGGCGGCCGATGCGCAGCAGTCTGCAGGGTCCGGAGTACATGCGCCGGATGCGTCGCAAAGCCCATCGCAGCGGAGTCCGCATCCTTGATCACCATCCCGCTCTCGAACTGACCGCAGACGCCGACGGAGTGGTCAACGGCGCCACCGGAATCGCGCGCCAGGACGGTGGCCGTCCGTGGCGGATCGCGGCCGGCGCCGTCGTTCTGGCCAGCGGCGGTACCGCCTTTCTGTCGGGCAGCTTCGGTACCAACGTCGACACCGGCGAGGGGCTGCTGATGGCCGCCGAGGCCGGTGCCGCACTGTCCGGTATGGAGTTCTGTACCGCGTATGCGCTCGCGCCGGAATGGGGCACGCACACCAAAGGCCGAATGCTGCAGTGGGGCAGCTTCTATGACGAGGACGGCCGGCCGCTGGCGACCCGGCCGGGTCTGGGTGGCCGTCAGGATGCGCAGGGGGCCCTGGCCCGCGGTGAACGGGTGTTCGCCAGGTTGGATCGCGCACCCGAGCACATCCGGCAGACGATGCGCGACGCCCAGCCCAACTACTTCCTGCCGCTCGACAAGGCGGGTATCGACCCGTTTGTCACCGCCTATCCCGTCCGCATGGTGTACGAGGGGTCCGTGCGTGGCACCGGTGGTCTGCGGCTGACCGGACCCGACTGCGCGACTACGGTGCCCGGGCTCTTCGCCGCAGGCGACGCGGCGACCAGGGAGCTGATCACCGGTTCGATCAGCGGCGGCGGCAGTCACAACGGGTCGTGGGCCATCGCATCGGGCACCTTCGCCGGACGCGGTGCCGCGGAATTCAGTCGTCGGCGCCCGGCCGGTTCCGCCACCTCGGGCGAGCCCAGGGGCGTTGGACCCGGGGGCCACGACGCGCCCACGGTCGACGAGGTGGTCCGGGCCGCCCAGCAGCACATCCTGCCGCCACTGCGCAGTTACCTGAAATCGGGACCGAGGCTGGTCGAGTCGACGGCCGCCCTCGACGGCCTGTGGCGGGATATCTCTGGTGGGTTTGCGCCGGTGTCCGCCCGCGACTCCTACAAGACTCGTCAGGCGGTCGCATTGGTGGCTGCCGCCCGGTGGATCACGGCATCGTCGTTGGCGCGCACCGAGACCCGCGGTCTGCACCGCCGCGAAGACGTCCCCGGTGAGGACCACCGTTTCCGGCACCGAATTCTGGTCGGCGGCACAGACGAGGTCTGGACGGCCGACGATCCGGTGCAGCCGCAGTTGATCTCCGAGGAGGCGGTGGCATGATCGAAATCGTCAGCGCAGCAGCCTGTATCGCTTGTGACGTGTGCGTGAACGTCTGTCCCACTGATGTTTTCGACCGCGGAACCGACGGTGTGCCGGTGATCGCCCGGCAGTCGGACTGCCAGACGTGTTTCATGTGTGAGGCCTATTGTCCGACCGACGCGCTGTACGTGTCACCGGTCTCGACGCCCGTGGAAGCGGGCAGCCCGCATGCCGACGAGAAGGCGGTGGCCGAACACGGGCTCTTCGGCGGATACCGCGAGCTGGTCGGCTGGGGTCGGGGGCGTACGTCGGGTCAGCGGCTCGACAAGAACGCCACGCTCAAAGCTGTGCCGCCACTGCCGGAGTCACGGCTCCCGGTTCCGGCATCGGTGGTTGACCAGCCCTGGAATCACTGAGTTTGCGATGGTCAGTTGAGCGCCAGGAGCGGACTCAGCACGTCGCGGGCGAACTGGGCGGTGTTGACCGAGGGATCGCCGTCGGGATAACTGACTGTGGCCAGTAGGTTTCCGCCGGCGTCGGCGAAGTTGCCGTCCGCGCGGTCCTGATGCGTTGACGAGGTCACCAGGATGATTCCCGAGGTGCCCGCCTCTTTCGCCAGCGGGACGGAGAAGCGGGCGTTCTGAACCGTGCTGTTGGCTTTGTCCTCCACGAGGATGCGATTGGCCGGGAAGCCCAGAAGTGTCAACATGTTCCGCATCTGGCCGGCTTCGCTCTTGCCATTCTGCGGGTTTCCGCCGGTGACGATGATCGGGGACTGCGGGAAGAACTGGGCGACGGTCAGTCCGGTCAGCACCCGGCGCCGGAGAATGGTGCGCATGCTGCCGTCGGCGTTCAGGCCGTATCCGAGGATGACGATCGCCGGCTTGGAGAAGTCCTTCGCCGCTGGGGCCGGGACCGGGGGAGCGGCCTGAGCCGGCGCGGCGGTGTGCCCACCGAGTGCCACCGCCATGGCCAGCGTTACGGCGCCGACGCCAGTTTTCCACTGGTCGCGTAGAGATTTCCGCACGTGTTCTTCTCCCGTCGCCGACGCGAAACCGCCGTCTGCAGTCAATGTCGCGACCGGAGTGATCTGTGTTACTCAGGAGTCCTCTGCAACAGGTGTTGCATGTGAGCAGCCGCGGGCGCGAGCCCGCTGTCCTGGAGTGCTTCCGCGGCGATGCCCGGCACCGCCGAGGTGAGCAACCGGGTGAGGGTGTGGCCGGGGATCGCCTCGAGCGCGCAGGTGACGCCGAGTTCGCCCATCAGTCGGGTGGCGTCGTACCACTGGACGGGTCGCGCGACCGCCTGGGCCAGGTCATCGAGAACGATCTGTGCGGACCCGGTGGCCCGACCGCGGGTGTTGGTGAGGTAACGCGCGCTGGGATCCCGGCGCGGCAGTCCCGTCAGGTATTCGGCCATCCGGCGGGCGGTGTCCTGCTGCAGCGGGCAGTGGGAGGCCACTGAGACCTGGAGCCGCTCATAGTTGCGCGCACCCGCGCGTCGTGCAGCGTCTTCGGCGGATCGCAGCCCGATTACCGTGCCGCTGAACACCGTCTGGGTCGCACTGTTGATGTTCGCCAACCAGATCGGGTCCTCCGCCGTGCCGACCCGGCCGGCGATGTCGGCGGCGGTGCGGGTGGGCAGTCCGCTGACCGCGGCCATTCCCCACTGCCCGTCGCGGCAGGCCCGCTCCATCAACCGGCCGCGAAGCGTGACCGCCGTCAGGGCTTCAGCGAGCGTCAGCACACCGGCACACACGGCGGCGGGGAAGGCGCCCACCGAATGGCCGGCGACGAACTGCGGTATCAGGCCGTGCTCTGCGGTCAGCGCCCGAGCGGAGGCGACACCGGCGATGAGTAGTGCGAGTTGGGCATTGGTGGTGTCCTCCAGCGCCGAAGCGGTGTCGATATCGGGGCGCAGGCCCAGTTGCGCCAGCTGAGTTCGGGACTCGTCGAGCACCTCGGCGGTCGCCGGCGAGCGAGGCAGCGTGCCCAGCATGTCGGGGCGCTGCGCGCCCTGGCCGGGAAACAGGAATGCAAGGCTCATGCCAGCGCGTGTTCGTGTGGGACCAGTCGCGGCCCCTCGGGGGTTCTGACCAGGACATCGGGCTGTTCAGCGACGAGTTCGCCCAGCGCCAGCGCTCCGGCGGCGGTGTCGACTTGGCAGTCCACCCGCACCGCCAACGCGTGCAGCCGCCGGTACAGCTCGGTCAAGCGAGCCAACTGCGTACCGCGCGGCAACCGGACCAGCAGATCGAGGTCGCTGTGGCGGGTCGTGGTGGGCGCCCCGGTGGCCAGCTCGAAACCGACGCTGCCGGTGGGGCCCCACCGAAGGCCGGCGTCGTCCAGCAGTGGCCGGGCAGTGTCCAGCGCGGCCAGAGCCGGCAGGTCCCGGGCGCCGGTACGGTGCGCCAGCTCTTCCGGACTCAGGACCTCGCCGACGTCCTCGGGGTTGATGTCTGTGGCCCAGCGCTGCGATCGGCTGGCACCGCGTACCCCGACGGCCAGCCGGCCCCTCTGAGCGGTGCCGCGCCGGACCACCACCCAGGGTGTGGCGCTCAGTGCCGCGGTGGCCCAGTCCGGAGCGTCCGTGCCGAGCGCGGATGCGCCGGGCAGTCGCAACAGGTCGTGAGGGCGCGGTGGCGTCATGTCAGGACTCGGATTTCGGGCCGGCAGCAGCATTCCATTGGCGGGCAAGCAGATCACGAACCGCCCGCGAGGCGTGTCGGGTGGTTGCCGCCGCCTCGGAATCGAGTCGGTTGGACAGGTCCACCGGGCCGTTGCGCGCCCGCTCGATGGCCTCGGCGATCGCTGTCTGTACCTTTTCGACGTCCTGTGGGGTGGGCGCATCGGCATTGTCGACGGTGAGCAGTCCGTCGCAGAACCCGAGCTTCGCCCAGTCCCGAACGTGGTAGCTCAGCGGCACGATCGTGGTGGCGAGGTCGTCGAGTTCCTCGACGGTACGCAGCGTGATCCGGGCGGCAGCGGCCTTGTGCATCGCGTGGATCTCGACGCCGGGGTCATCGAGTGCCAGGATCTGGTTGGCCTGCAGGCCGTGGGTGAGGAACCCGCCCGACAGCGCCTTGCCGACCACAATGGTGACGACGGGATGACCGGCGGTGCGCGCGCAGTGATAGGCGTCGGTGCTGGCCGCCATGGCCTGATGCAGACCGGCCATCTCCTCGTAGCGCCCGTACGCCTGGCTGGGTAGGTCGACGACGGCGACGATCGCGCGCTTGTGTTCGGCGTCGGCGTCGCTGTCGACGACCCCGCGGACTGCCTGGGCCAGCGCCAGTGCTTCGGTCAGGCCCACCTGGCCTTCGCGGGCACGATAGAACCGGTTTGCGGGATCAGGGACCACGGCCAGGTACCGGGCCGTTTCCGTAGTGGCCGATAACACCGATGGAATGATCACCTCGGGGGTGGCTGCTCCGCTGAGCCCGCGCAGCCACGTTCGTCCTCGGGTGGCAGGCGACCCGGTACCTCTGTCGGCTGAGATGTGCGCGGGCGGCGGTACCGGCTCGTAGGCCGGGCCCCAGAGTTTCCGGAGCTGCTGTGGGCTGGGTGCGTCGGCCGGGTTCAGGACAGCCAGCCGGGAGGCCAGCACGTCCAGTCGCCGGCTTCGATGACTACCGGGCCCGAGGACACCGGCGCCGATCGCCTCGGTGAGGGCGGTACGCAACCGATGTGTGTCATCGGGGACGAACGCGTCGGCCAGACCGGTGGCGAAGCGTTGCTCGCCACCATCGATGGCCCAGATCAGACCGTGGTCGCTGGAGTCGAACTCCTCGACGCCGCCTTCCTGTTCGATGACGGCGGGTCCGTTGAGCCCGAGTCGGGCCTGTGGTGTGACGATGAGCGTGGTGCACAGTCCAGCGGCGATGCTCATCCCGCCGAAGGAACCGACGGTGCCTGCGATCACGCCGATCACCGGCGCGTGCGGGCGCAGATCCAGTACCGCAGAGCAGATTTCGGCGACGGCGTTGAGTCCGAGGTTGGCTTCCTGCAACCGCACGCCGCCGGTCTCGAACAGGATCACGGCGGCGGTCGGGGTCCCGTTCCGCGAATCCGCGGCGGCCAGCAGCGATGCCTGGGCGATCTTGGCGCCGGACACCTCGCCGGTCCCGCCGCCCAGGAAACCCTGTTCGATCGCGGCGATCACGACGGGCCGGCCGTCGACACTGCCACGGGCGATGACCGTGCCGTCGTCGGCCTGCGGGGTGACGCCTTGGGGTTCGAGCCAGGGAGATTCGAGTCGATCGAAGGGCCCGGCGAGCACCCGCAGCGACCCGGGGTCCAGTAGGGCGGTGGCCCTGCCCAGCGCGTCCAGTTCGATGAAGCTCTGTCGTGCGAGCAGTTCCTGCCAGGTCTGCCCGGCCAGCAAGCTGTCGGCGGCAGTCACGACTTGTCCTGGTTCACCGCTTCTGCGGCTTGCCGCAGTCGCAGTGTCACCACACCGGGGGTGGCGCCGGAGTCGTTGAGTTCCCACCGGCCGGCGACGTCGGTGCGGGTGAAGAACCTCTCCAAGACGTCATGCCACACGGTGTCGAATCCGTCGACGCTGGTGCGCACTCGCACCACAGCGTTGTCCGACGGCTCATCCGCCCCGGGGGGCTGCAGCAGGATCTCCAGGTCGCCGGACGCGACGACGCCGATGTGGATGGGTCCTCGAGGGACCTGCGTGGCGGGGAACTGATAATTCAGGGTCTGCATGACGCGACCTCTCCTTCGATGGTGTCGAGAAAGATGGTGGCCGACGACAGGTCTGCGCTGCCCCCGGGCGACAGCCGGTGCATCAGGCACAGGTCATCGAGAGCGGTGAAGCGCCGTCGGCCCTGGGGGGTTCCTGTCCCGCCTGCGGCCAGCACTGCCCGGGCGCCGGCCTGCAGTGCCCGTAGGCCCTGCGCCCCACCGCGATGCAGGACGCAGGTGTCGTCGAGGGTTGCCATCAACGCCAAAAGTGCGTGCAGCCGCGCTGAGGCCTCGTCGGCGCCGCAGCGCCGGGCGGCACGCAGGGCCGGCAGTGCGTGCCGAAGCACGTGCGGGAACCCCGCCTGGGCTTCGCCCGCCGCGCCGGCGACGCCGTAACGCCGGCGGGCGCGGGCGCCGTGGGATCCCGGGCCGGGGGACACCGTGGTGTGCCGGTCCGGGATTCGGGCCAACTGCGCGGCCGCCTGCACGGCGCCGGCGGGTCCCGCGTGTGCCGCACCGGCGCTGAGCAGCCCCAATGCCCACAGCGCGCCCCGGTGGGTGTTCACCCCGCCGGTGGTGGTGAGCATGGTCTCCTCACCGGCGCGGCCGATCTCGCCGAGTCGGGACCGCAGGCCGACGTCTATGACCGAATGTGTTGCCGCCGAGGCGCACTCGACGAAGGTGCGGCGGAGCGACTCCGCCGAAGCGTGCAGCATCGCCAGGTCCATATCGGTATGCGCGCCGGCTCCGCGCCGATCGACCAGGCCGGGTTTGGGGGTGAGGTCTGCTTCGGCCAGCAGCGCCGTCACCGCCACGTCGGCGATAGCGGCGCAGCGCAGCAGCGTGGTGGCGGCCATCGGTTTCACCAGTCCCGGAACTGCGACGGTGGTTCGTACAGGCCCCCGGACCACGCGACCAGATCCTCGATGCTGCGGGCCGCAAGCAACGACCGGTCCGCCAGGCGGGTCTCGACCCGGAGATCCTCGGGAAAGGCGACCAGGCCGTCACGTCGGAGCCGCTCGACGTCGCGGGCGTCGGCGCTACGGCCCACCGGCGTGACCCCGGCGACCGCGGCCAGCGCGGCGCGGCGGTCCGTCAACGAGGGCGCCTTGTACAGATAGGCAACGCCCTCCTCGGTGACGACATGAGAGACGTCATCGCCGTAGATCATCACCGGCGGCAGCGGCATCCCGGCCTGTGAGCCCACATCGATGGCGTCGAGTCGCTCGACGAATGTGGGAATGCCCCCGACGCGGAAGGTCTGGGCCATCTGTACCACCAGTTTGCGTCCGCGCCGGTTCGCGCCCTCGCCGTGGGCGAGGTCGAGCCAGGCAGCAGACGAGTGCCGTCGCCCATGCGGGTCGTGCCCCATGTTCGGGGCCCCGCCGAAACCGGAAAGACGTCCGTCGGTCACGGTCGACGAGTTGGCGTCCCGGTCGATCTGCAGCGAGGACCCGATGAACATGTCGATGGCGTACTGTCCGGCCAACTGCGCCAGCACCCGGTTGGAGCGCAACGATCCGTCGGCCCCGGTGAAGAACACATCGGGGCGGGCGGCGGCGTAGCGGTTCATTCCGGACTTACCGCCGAAGCTGTGAATCGACTCGACCCACCCTGATTCGATGGCCGGAATCAGGGTGGGATGCGGGTTGAGCACCCAGTGCCTGGCGATCCTGCCCTTGAGGCCGAGCTGCTCGCCATAGGTGGGTAGCAGCAATTCGATTGCGGCGGTGTCGAATCCGACGCCGTGGTTGAGTGAGACCACCCGGTGGCGTTCGTACACACCGCGGATGGCGATCATGGCCTTGAGGATTTCGACGGCACCGATATGGCGCGGGTCCCTGGTGAACAGCGGCTCGAGAAAGAACGGCCGGTCGGCGGTCACCACAAAGTCCACCCAGCTGCCGGGAATGTCGACCCGGGGCAGTGCCGCGCCGTCCACGATCTCGTTGACCTGGACGATCACCACACCGTCGTGGAAGGCGGCGGCCTCGGCGATGGTAGGGGTGTCTTCGGTGTTGGGTCCGGTGTACAGATTGCCGTCGAGGTCGGCTTTTTCGGCGCACAGCAGCACGACGTCGGGAGCCAGGTCGACGAACATCCGGGCGTACAACTCGACGTAGGTATGGATGGCGCCGATGCGCACGGTGCCGTCCTCGGCCATCTGCGCGATGCGCAGGCTCTGCGGTCCGGCGTAGGCCAGGTCGAGTTTGGCTGCGATACCGCGCTCGAACAGATCCAGATGCTCAGAGCGCGACACCGAGGAGATCAGCATGTGCAGGTTGTTGATCCGCTGGGGATCGCAGCCGGCCAGCGTGCGGGACAGGAAGTCGGCCTGCTTCTGGTTGTCCCCCTCCAATGCCACCCGGTCGCCGGGGAGGATGACCTCGTGCAGCAGGTCGGTGAGTCGGCTCGGGGACACGACCTTCCCGGTGCAACACGCGCTACCGGCCCGCAGACGTCGAGCTTTGGCCGTGCGGCGTGAATCCCACCGAGGGGACGCCCCGGCGGCCGGATCGGTACCGGGTTGCTGATGAAGTACCACCAGAGAATCGTCGCCCCACCCGGTGAACTTCGCAGGGCGTTGCGCGCTTCACCGGGTGTTGAGCTGCCCGACGCCCGCCATCAGGGCACCTCCTGGATGCGAATCATGGTGCCTGCCGGATCACGGATGGCACAGTCGCGGACTCCGTAGGGCTGGTCGGTGGGTTCTTGGACGATCTCGGCGGAATTGGACTGCAGCAGCTCGAACGTACTATCGAGGTCCTTGGTTGCCAGCACGATGATCGAGTAGGTGCCTTCGGCCATCATTTCTGCGATCACCCGGCGCTCCTCATCGGTGACACCCGGATCGGCGGCGGGCGGATGCAAGACGATGGAGGTTCCCGGCTGGTTGGGCGGGCCGTGCTTCTCGATTTCTGATCGGTCGCGTGACGTGTTTCTCCATGCACGACGGGAGTCCGTCACGCACACCCGTCGTCTGTGCGCGGTAGCTGCTGGGCGCAATACTCGGTGAAGCGGGTGCTGAAGGTGCCCAGCGACGAGCACCCGACCGCGAAACAGACGTCGGTGACACTGAGGTCCCCGCGCCGCAGCAGCGCCATCGCCCGTTCGATGCGCCGCGTCATCAAATACGAGTACGGGCTTTCGCCGAAGGCCACCTTGAAGCGGCGAGACAGATGGCCCGCCGACATGTTCACGCCGCGGGCCAGGGCCTCGACGTCGAGCGGTTGCGCGTAGTCCCGATCCATCCGGTCGCGGACACGCCGTAGCAGCTTCAGTTCACGTAGGTGTTGCGCCTCAGTGGGTGCGCTGGTCACGTTCGCGATCGTGCCATGCGTATCGCCGGTTGCCCAGACCCTCGCCGGACAGGTGCCGCGGATAAGAAGCAGTGCCTGAGGGGTTTGATCCACCGAGCGATGTCGGGTGCCCGGGTTGTCGATCGCGCCGTCGGTGGGGGGCGGATCTGGCGTGGGCGACGATCTCGTCCACCAGTTGCGGCCACAGCTCTTGGGGCAGGTCGTGGCCCATTCCCGGGAACACCACCAGTCGCGACCGCGGTATCAGATTCGCTGTTGCCAGGCCGCCGTCCACTCGAACCACTGGGTCGTCACCGCCGTGGAGCACCAGCGTCGGAACCGTCAGTGTGGACAGCCCCGCCGACCGGTCCGGGGAGGCGAGTATCGCCGCATACTGTCGCGCCACACCGCCCGGATCGTTGTCCCGGATGAAGGAGCGGCGGGCGATATCGGCGATACGGTGCTCGTCGAGCGGGTACCCCGGGGAGCCGATCATCTGGTAGACCTGCAGCGCGCGTTCGGCGGCGGTCTCGGGGTCGGCGGCCGCCGGTAACAGCAGGACCCGCTGCGCTTTCGCCCGGGCCTGCCCGGCGCTCTGCGACGGGCACGACATGATCGAGGTCAAGCTCGCGGTGCGGTGGGGGTGGCTGATGGCGAGTTGCTGGGCGATCATGCCGCCCATCGACATGCCCACCACATGCGCGGACTGCAGTCCGAGTGCGTCGAGCAACCCAACCGTGTCGTCGGCCATGTCCACCAGGGTGTACGGCGTTGTGCATCGCTCGCCGCGATGTAGACCCATGATGTCCGGTACGCCGGCATCGTGAAGGTGGGTGGACTGCCCGATGTCGCGGTTGTCAAACCGGATTACGCGAAAACCGTTGTCGGCGAGTTGAGTACAGAAGCGTTCATCCCAGGCCAGTAGTTGGGCGGCCAGACCCGCGATCAGTAGCAGGGGCGGGGCATCGGAGGCCCCGAAGGTCTCGTAGACCAGCTCCATGCGGCCCGCTGCGGCCCGCGCGGTGTTGTCTGGCATGGTGCACTCCTGCGGTCAAGCTGTGAGGCGCGTGTAGGGCCTTGTCCAGATGGTTACCCCTTCGGATTGCGCACAAGCACGCTGATTGGACCTCGACGAAACTCTTAGAGTGATAAGCAGTCTCGTCGGTGGCGTCGCCTACGTCGGGCTGGTCGCTTAGGGTTTGGGAGGTGACACGAGAAGAGATCACAGCGCAGATCGTCGCCGCCCGGCTGACCAAGGGGTTGACGTGGCAGCAGCTCGCGGCTGCTATCGACAAACCAGTGGTGTGGACGGTGGCGGCGCTGCTGGGGCAGCACCCGATTCCCGTGGATGAGGGCAAGATCGTCGCCGACACGCTGGGTCTCGACGAGTCCGTGGTGGCGGTGCTCGCGGCGGTGCCCATGCGTGGCGGCCTGCCCAGCGCGGTACCCACCGATCCCACCGTTTACCGCTTCTACGAGGTGCTGCAGGTCTACGGCGGGGCCATCAAAGAGCTGATCCACGAAGAGTTCGGCGACGGCATCATGAGTGCCATCAACTTCAGTATCGACGTCCAGCGCAAACCGCATCCGGGCGGCGACCGGGTGGTGGTGACACTCGACGGCAAGTTCCTGTCCTATGACTGGACGCAGGCCGAAGGCTAGCCTCAGCCGCTCCTAGACTGAGGCGGTGCAACCAGGTTCCTACCGAGCCCCGCCGGGTCTGCTCCGCATCGAGGAATGTCTGGCCGCAGACGGCGAAATCGTCTTACCGCCGGGGGTGACGCTGTTGTCACTCATTGATCGCAACATCGCCAATGTCGGCCACGCCGTGGCCTACCGCTACCTGGACTTCAGCCACTCCCCGGACGGTTACGCGGTGGAATGGACCTGGACGCGGCTCGGCGACCGGATGCGTGCCATTGCCGCGCGCGTGCAACAGCTGACCACCCGGGGCGAGCGGGTGGCGATTCTCGCCCCGCAGGGCCTCGACTACGTCGCGGGGTTCTTCGCCTCCGTCAAGGCGGGTGCTATCGCGGTACCGTTGTTCGCACCTGAATTACCCGGGCACGCAGAACGTCTCGAGATCGCACTGAGTGACGCTCAACCGTCCGTCGTGCTGACCACGGCAGCGGCGGCGGAGGCGGTGGTCGAATTCCTCGACAGGACAATCGAACCCGCGTGCCGGCCACAGGTCGTGGTGATCGACGAGATCCCCGACGGCGAAGGCGCGACTTTCACCCATATCGACGTCGACGTCGACGATGTCTCCCACCTGCAGTACACCTCAGGGTCGACGCGTCCTCCGGTCGGAGTGGAGATCACCCACCGGGCAGTGGGCACCAATCTCATTCAGATGATCCTGTCGATCGACCTGCTTGACCGAAACACCTACGGTGTCAGCTGGTTACCGCTGTACCACGACATGGGGTTGTCGATGATCGGGTTCCCCGCGGTGTACGGCGGCCACTCCACCCTGATGTCGCCAACCGCATTCGTGCGACGTCCGCAGCGATGGATCAACGCGCTGTCTGCCGGGTCCCGCGAGGGCCGTGTCGTGACCGCCGCGCCGAATTTCGCCTACGAGTGGACCGCTCAGCGCGGCCGGCCCGCCCCCTCCGAAGAGATCGACCTCGCGAAGGTGGCACTGATCATCGGCTCGGAACCGGTGAGCGTCGACGCCATGCGGGCGTTCAATGAGGCGTTCGCTCCGTTCGGTCTGCCGCCGACGGCCTTCAAGCCGTCTTACGGTATCGCCGAGGCGACGCTGTTCGTGTCGACCACAGCGCCGGCCGCCGAGCCGTCGGTGCTGTACTTCGATCGCAGACAGCTGGAAACCGACCGGGCGGTGCCCGTTTCGGCCACCGCTGCCGGCGCCGTCGCCCATGTGGGGTGCGGAGACATCGCGCGCAGTCAGTGGGCCGTGATCGTCGATTCCGATTCCGGGCGCGAACTTCCCGATGGCCGGGTGGGTGAGATCTGGCTGCATGGCCAGAACATCGGTCGCGGCTACTGGAACCGGCCGGCCGAGACGGCGCAGACCTTCCGTGCGCACCTGGGCGGCGTCACCGCGGGGATGAGCCACACCGACGGCGCCCCCGCCGACGCCACCTGGCTGCGGACCGGGGATCTCGGCGTCTACCAGGACGGGCAGCTGTACGTGACGGGACGCATCGCCGACCTGATCACCATCGCCGGGCGCCGGCTGTATCCGCAGCACATCGAGGCGACCGCTGCGGCTGCCGCGTCGATGGTGCGGCGGGGTTATGTGGCGGCGTTCACCGTTGCCGAGAGCCTGGTCATCATCGCCGAGCGGGCAGCGGGCACCGCGCGCGCCGATGCCGAACCGGCACTGGCGGCCGTCCGGGAGGCCGTGTCGTCCCAGTACGCACTGTCGGTGGCCGATGTGCGCCTGGTGCCTGCCGGTGCCATCCCACGCACCACCAGCGGCAAACTTGCCCGCCGCGCCTGTCGGCTCGAATACCTCGACGGTGTCTGGGGCCGCCCCGCAGTGTGACTCCGGGCAACCCTCTCGACGAGTCGTTTACGGAATGACGTGCGGGGGGAATCCGAGGGCGTCTGCGAGAGGAATGCCTGGTGAGTGCTGCGGAAACCGACGTGCGGGCCGATCTCGCGCGGGTCGACTGGTCGACGAGCCCGCTGGGCACACCCGACCAGTGGCCTCAGAGTTTGAAGACCGCGGTGAGCATCCTGCTGTCATCCCGTTTTTCGATGTGGATGGCGTGGGGACCCGAGCTGACGTTCTTCTGCAACGCCGCCTACCGACAGGACACCCTGGGTAGCAAGTACCCGTGGGCCCTGGGCCGTCCGGCCAGCGAGGTCTGGGCCGAGATCTGGGACGACATCGGTCCGCGGATCGACCGCGTGCTATCGACCGAACAGGCCACCTGGGACGTCGGATTATTGCTGTTCTTGAACCGATCGGGCTATTCCGAAGAGTCGTACCACACGTTCTCCTACAGTCCGCTGCGCGATGACACCGGAGCGGTGGTGGGCATTCTCTGCGTGGTCAGCGAGGAGACCGAACGTGTGATCAGCCAGCGGCGGCTGGCGACGCTGCGAGACCTGGGCTCAGACCCCGGTGCCATCACCTCGGAACAACATCTGCTGCGCTCAGCGTCCAACCGCCTCGGCCGCAACCTGCACGACCTGCCGTTCACCCTGACGTACCTGTTCGACGGTGACACTGCCAATTTGGCGGCGGTCAGCGGTATCTCCGTCGGGCACCCGGCGGCACCGGAGACGCTGGCGGTCGACGGTACGGCGGTATGGCCGGTCGAGCAGCTCGCCCGTGGTGAATCCGCCCTGGTCGATCTTGATCCCGGCGTCTTCCCCGAGCTCCCGACCGGAGCCTGGTCCCAAGCCCCGGAACAGGCATTGCTGGTCCCGTTACTGCAACAGGGGAGCGGGCCGGTCGGGTTTCTGGTCGCCGCGCTCAACAGATACCGGCGGTTCGACCAGGCCTACCGCGGATTTGTCGAACTGGTCGCCGGGCATCTGGCCGCCGAGATCGGCAGCGCTCGCAGCTACCGCGGGCAGCAGCAGCGGGCCGAGGAGCTCGCTGAGCTCGACCGTGCCAAGACGACATTTTTCTCGAACATCAGCCACGAGTTCCGCACGCCGCTAACCCTCATCCTGGGGCCCGTGGACGACCTGCTCGCACAGTCCGAGGAGGTCGGCGAGCGCACCCGGCAGGAGCTGGAAGTGATCCGCCGCAATGCGCTGCGGCTGGCCAAGCTCGTCAACACCCTGCTCGATTTCTCCCGGATCGAGGCCGGTCGCATGCAGGCCGGCTTCGAACCGGTCGACCTGGCCGCCATCACCGCCGAACTTGCCAGCGTCTTCCGGTCAGCGATCGATCGCGCCGACCTGGGGTTCGTGGTCGATTGCCAACCGACCCCGGAGCCGGTGTTCCTCGACCGCGACATGTGGGAAAAGGTGGTGCTCAACCTGGTGTCCAACGCGGTCAAATTCACCTTCGACGGCAGCATCACGGTCCGGGTGCGTAGCGAGGACTCGGCTGCCGTCGTCACGGTTTCCGATACCGGCGTCGGTATTCCGGCTTCCGAGATGCCCCGGCTCTTCGACCGCTTTCACCGCATCGAGAACACCCGGGCCCGGTCCCACGAAGGCAGCGGGATCGGCCTGGCACTGGTGAAGGAACTGGTGAGTCTGCACGGTGGCAGCATCGCCGCCGAGAGCGCGGTGGGTGCCGGCACCACGTTCACCGTCCGCCTTCCATTCGGCAGCGCGCATCTGCCGCCTGACGCGCTGGCTTCCTCGCCCGGCACCCGTGCGCCCTTGTCCGCCGCCGATCCGTATCTGCACGAAGCACTTCGTTGGCTGCCGGACGATGTGAAGACTCCGACTGCGGCGGGATCGGATACGGCGGCAGACCTCGCGACGCGCTATCGGTCTGGTGCGCCCTCCGGCCCACCCGCCCGAGTGGTGATCGCCGATGACAACCAAGACATGCGCGAATACCTGGTGCGCCTGCTGACCGACGCCGGTTACGAGGTCACTCCGGTGATGGACGGCCGGGACGCCCTGGAGTCGGTTCGGGCAGACATACCCGACCTGGTGATCAGCGATGTGATGATGCCGCGGTTGGACGGGTTGGAGCTGGTGGCGGCACTGCGCAAGGACTCGCGCACCGCAGCGGTCCCGGTACTGCTGCTCTCTGCCCGCGCCGGACAGGAAGCATCCATCGCGGGGTTGCATGCAGGCGCTGATGACTACCTCGTAAAGCCTTTTGCCGCTGCGGAATTGCTTGCCCGTGTCCGGGCAAACGTGGAACTGTCACGGCTGCGTAACCACCACGCCCGGTGGCGGACCGCCCTGGTGGACTCGCTCCAGGAAGCGTTCTTCGTCTGCGACGATCACGGAGCGATCATCGAGATCAATGCGGCGTTCAGCGAGATCCTCGGGTACGGCCAGGATGGGTTACCCTACGAACCCGTCCACCCCTGGTGGCCAGACGGTGCCACCGACCCCAAAGCCTATGAGACTGTGGCAGAGGCATTTTCGGGTCTCGTGGAGGCCAACCACGGGGAGTACACGGTGCCCGTCACCCACCGGGACGGACACCGACTGTGGGTGACCTTGACGTTCAACCGGGCTGTTGATCCAGACAGCGGACGTCGGGTCACCGTGGGTACGTTGCGTGACGTCACCGCCGAGCACTACACCGTGCAGCGCCAAACTGTGCTTGCTGAACTCAACCAGGCTCTCGCGCATGCCGATACCGTGGGCGACGCGTTGCGGGCGGCGGCGGGGGAGTTGTGCCGGCTGTGGCACGCACGGCACGTGCTGGCTGTCATTTTCGGCGGTACTGATGTACCGGTGATCGTCGGGGCCGGTGAGGAGGCGTCGTGGGACGAGCTCTTGCCGAAGGTACGCGCCCGCATCGAGGCGCTCCGCGTCGGAGACCTGTTGACACCGGACGCGTCCCAACCGGGTTATGCCGGTATCGCGGTGCACCACCCGCAAGGCGTGGTCGTGGTCTGGATCGAGCTACCCGAGCCACGCGCATTGAGCGCGGAGGACCAGACGTTGCTGACCGCGCTCGCCGGTCGGCTCGGCCAGGGGTTACAGCGGGTTCATCAGATCGACCAGCAACGGGAGACCGCCCTGGCGCTTCAGCACGCGATGTTGGGCCCGGCGCGCTTACCGAACGGCATCGCAATGCGCTACCAACCTGCGTCCAGTCCACTGCAAGTCGGCGGTGACTGGTACGACGTCGTGGATCTCGACGATGGGCGGATCGCGCTGATCGTCGGAGACTGTGTGGGCCACGGGCTGGCGGCGGCAACCGTGATGGGTCAGTTGCGCAGCGCCTGTCGGGCGTTGCTGCTCGAGCATCCCAGTCCCAGTGCGGCATTGGCAGGTTTGGACCGGTTCGCCGAACGGCTGCCCGGCGCCGGTTGTACGACGGCGTTCTGTGCGGTGCTCGCCCCGGACACCGGCGAGTTGGTCTACTCCAGCGCCGGGCATCCGCCACCCATCCTCGTCCACGCGGATCGCAGCATGCAGTTGTTGGAGGACGCACGGACAATCCCGCTCGGCATCCGCCGCAACTGGGATCGTCCCGAGTCCAGCCTGGTGATGCCGGCGCGGTCGACGCTGCTGCTGTACACCGACGGCCTCGTCGAACGTCGCCGAGATCCATTGGACACCGGGATAATTCGTGCCGCTGGGCTGGTGCAGGAAGGACGTTCGACAGCACTTGATGACTTGTCCAGCCGGATCATGTCCCGGATGGCTCCCGACAGCGGCTATCAGGACGACGTGGCCCTGCTGCTGTACCGTCAGCCCGCTCCGTTGCTGATGGACTTTCCCGCCGACGTCGCTCACCTGGCCGCCACCCGCGGCGAGCTACGCAGTTGGTTGAGCCGGGCCGGAGTGCACTCCGACCAGACGCAGAACGTGCTCATTGCGGTCGGTGAGGCCGTTGCCAATGCGATCGAGCACGGGCACCGTGAGAGCCGGGAGGGTTCGGTGGTGCTGCAGGCCAGCGCGGTCGTCGACCGCCTGCACCTCAGCGTGATCGACACCGGTACCTGGAAACCTGCCGAGCCGGGTGCGGATATCACTCGCGGGCGCGGCGTGACGTTGATGCAGGCGCTGATGGACGATGTCACCATTCACTCTGACGAGACGGGAACAACGGTCCATCTGTCCTCGAGGATCGAGTGATGGACACGCCACTGTCAGTCGCTACCGCCCGTCAAAGGGATGGCACGTACATGCTCGTGGCGTCCGGGGAAATCGACCTGAGCAATATCTCGGTGTTCACCGAGGCACTGAACCGCACCATCGCCGAAGCTCCCGGGTTGGAACCGGTGACGGTGAACCTCAGCGCCGTCGAGTACTTGGACAGTGGCGCCATCAACGTGTTGTTCGATCGCGTGAATCGCGTACGCGTGATCGCGAACCCGGTCTTGCTACCGGTTCTCCACGTCAGCGGCCTGGCCGATCTGACGACAGTGGAGTCGGCCCCGAGCGACGGCCCTCCGGCTTAGAACATGCCCACAACCAGGGCGATCCCGGTCGCGATGAACAGCGCCACGAACACCACCAGAGCCACGATCGTGATGACGGCGGTGGGGGTGACCTTGTGGCGGGGCCGCGGTTCCGCCTCACCCAGCCCGGATGTCTGTGCTGAGTCCGGCGGGGTGGAACCAGGGGAGACGCCACCCCCCGGCTCGAGATCGGGGGTATCCGATGGCTCAGGGTCTGGCGGCATAGCTGTCGTCACGAGCAGGTGCATACCCGGGAAAGCAGTTCTCACACAGCGGAGAACGTGCCGCCGATGCGCCTCAGTAGCGGGCGCAGCTGCTCGCAACCGAATTGATCAGCGAGGTGTACTCCTGCACCGCGGGGATGCCCTGAACCTGCGACACCATCACCCGGCGCTGTGCCGGCGCCGAGGCGACGAGCTGCTGCAGCCAGGAGTTGGCCATCGGATTGGTGGTGATCTCGCTGGCAACGGCGGGGGACTGGTCGTTCAACGCCGCCACGACCTGGGAGTAGTTACAGGACGAGTTGACGATTGCCTCCACGTCCGGCTGTGCGGATGCCACACCCACGCCCGCAAACAGTGAAACCAGCACAGCGCCCGATCCGACAGCCAATTTTGCAGCGATCGTCATGTCATTACCTTCCTGAGCCTTTCGCGCCACTGGGGGTCTCGTTGAAGTTCGGCCACCCCGGCAGCAAAAGAAATGTCTCTGTCCAAGGTAGCAGCCTGGGGAGCTGGTCTCAGTCTGAACGGCGAGGCAGGGTACGGACGCCGCGGCGTCGTCACAGGTAGGGATCTGACCAGGCACTGATGATGCGGGCTGCTCTGGCAGCCTGGTTCTTCCCGGTCAGCAGGTGATCGGCGCCTTCCAACGCGACAAAGCTGCGTGGGTGTCGTGCGGTCTGGAAGATGTCACTGGCGTTGGCGATGCCGACGGTGTTGTCGGTGGGCGAATGCATGACCAGAAGTGCCCGGCGCAGGGTGCGGATGCGCTCCCTGAGGTCGGCCGCGCGGACGTCTTCGATGAAATCGCGTTTGAGTGTCAGCGCCTTGCCGCCGATCAGGAATGGGGCCTCGCCTTCGGACTCGATTCGTTGGACCAGGGCGTCGTAGTTGCGTTCGACGTGTGCTGGGTCGTACGGCGCTCCCACGCTGGCGACCGCCGCCACGGTGGGGCAATTGTGGGCGGCTGCGATCGCCGCAGCGCCCCCGAACGAATGCCCGACGAGTAGCCGTATTTCGCGGCCCGAATCGTTCATGAACTGCACCGCCTGGACGGTGTCGGCCACCTTGTGCGAAAACGACCCGTCGCCCCAGTCGCCTTCGGAGTCGCCGAGTCCGAGGTTGTCGAAGCGCAGCATGCCGACGCCTTCGGCGGCCAGCTGCTTGCAGATCCGATTCGCCGCCGCGCAGTCCTTTCCGAGGGTGAAGCCGTGCGCGAAAACGCCCCACCCGCGTACCTCGCCCTGGGGAACGTCGATCAGGCCTGCCAGGGAAGGCCCGGTACTACTCGGAAAGTGCACACGCTCGGACACACGGACATCTTGTCATCGCGGTGACGGTGGAGTCGGGTGACCTACCCATGCGGGAAACGTCAGCGTCCGCGCCACCGCGGTGTGCGCTTTTCCTGCCACGCTCGCAGACCTTCTCGCACATCCTCGGTGGCTCCGGCGACCTTGCGCATCACCTCGCCGAAGCGAACCGACTCGACCCAGCCCATATCAGCGGTGCGCCAGGCGACTTCCTTGGTCGCGCGTTGCGCCAACGGGGCTGCCTTGGTCAACGTGTGCGCCCACCGCCGCGCCTCGGCCTGCAGGTCATCAGGTTCCACCAGGCGCCACACCAGGCCGATCTCTTTCGCACGTTCGGCGCTCATCGGTTCCCCGGTCAGCAGCAGCTCCATGGCGTTGGCCCACCCGACGCGTTGAGGCAGCCGAATGGCACCCACGATGGTGGGAACGCCGATGGTCACCTCGGGAAACCGAAACACCGCTTCGGTGCTGGCAATGACGAAGTCGCAGAACAGAACTCCGGTGAGACCATAACCGATACACGGCCCGTGCACTGCGGCGATGGTGGGTTTGAAGAGCTCCATGCCGCTTTCGAAGGAGTTGATGGTCGGCTTTTCCCAAAAGGTGCCCGCGAAGGTCCCCACGGATCCCTCGCCGTCCTTGAGGTCCCCACCCGCGCAATAGACGTCGCCGTTGGCGGTCAAGATCGCCACCCAGGCGTCCTCGTCGCCGCGGAATCGCTCCCATGCGGCGTTGAGGTCTTCACGCAGTGCCCCGTTGATCGCGTTACGCGCGTCCGGACGGTTGAGCGTGATGGTGGCAACGTGGTCGTCGAGCTCATAGGTGACGAGGGCCATGGAGGCACTCTAGTCACCGGCCGCGGTCGAGTTGGGCGGCCGGATCGATAGCGTCCAGGGATGGCTGCCCCGGACCTGCTGCACGTGACCTCCAATCTGTACCGGCTTCGGATTCCCGAGGGCTATTGCACGAACGTCTCGCGGTCCGCTGCGAGTTGGCCCAGCACTGAGTTCCACGCGCGCCGGTCCGCCGAGTCACCGGCCCAGCAGATGTAGCCGTCCGGCCGCACCAGCACGGCTGGGCCGTCATCGGTGCGTTCGGCCTGAAGAACGTTGGTGATGTCCAGTCGTGGGGTGCGGTGTCGGCGTATCAGCACGAAACCAGGCGAACGCTGCAGTTCGGTCAGCCGCGCGTGCACGAGCGGAATCTGGGTGGCGCGGGTGCCTACCAGAACGCTGTCGCCAGACCGGCGCGGGTAACGCAGTGTAGTGCCGGCGAACGTTCCGGCCACGGCATCCCTGATCTGCGGTATACGGAACATGTTGGGCACCAGTATGTTCCGTAGGAACAGCGCGGTACGTGAGTGGAGGGTGACACCGCGCGCCATCAGGCCCGACTGCATCAGTACCCGCTTGCCGACGGGGTGCCGCTCGTCGTGATAGGTATCGAGCAGCCTGTCCGGCGCCCCGCCGAGCACAGCATCGAGCTTCCAGGCGAGGTTCGCCGCATCCTGGATGCCGGTGTTCATCCCTTGTCCGCCCATGGGGGAGTGGACGTGGGCGGCATCGCCCGCCAGGAACACCCGGCCGTGTCGGTACTGCGCCACTTGCCTTTCGTCGCAGTGGAATCGGGACCGCCAGCTGACCTCGAGCACACCGTAGTCAGTGCCCATCGCCCGCCTCAGGATGTCGGCGATCTCGGTATCGTCCACCGGGGCGGTATCGGGCACTTGGTGGCCGCGGTCCCAGACCATGGCGCGGAACCAGGAGCCGTCGCGATCGGCACGGCTGTACGGCGCCAGGAATCCGAACACCTCTCGGGTGCTGCCAAGGGTCAACCCGTCACTGTCGGGCCGCCGTGCCAGCTTGACATCGGCCAGCACGATCGAGGACAGCAGTGTCTTGCCGGGAAAATCGACCCCGAGCAGGGTCCGAACGGTGCTGTGGGCACCGTCGGCGCCGATCACATAGCGTGCCCGCCAGGTCGTTTCATCTGCGAGTTCAGCACCGCCGTGGGGGTCGAAGGGCCGCCCGGTGACGGTCACACCGTCGGCGTCGGATGCCAATTTGATGACCTCGACGCCGCGCACGATCTCTGCCCCCGCGGAGGTGGCGTAGCGGTACAACGCGGCGTCGACGTTGGTCTGCGGGGTGATGAGGACGAAGCGGTAGGGCGAATCGAGGTGGGTCAAGTCGATTCGGGCGCCCGCGAAGATGGACACTCCGGGTGCCCGCTGCCCGGTGGTCAGCAGCTCGTCGGCCAGGCCGCGGGCGTCGAGTAGTTCGAGGGTGCGCGCCATGGTGGCGAACGCCCGGCTGGAGGGATTGGCCGAGGGCCAGCGTTCGACAACGGTCACCGAGCGTCCGGCACGGGCCAGATCCCCTGCGGCGGTGAGCCCGGCGGGTCCGGCTCCGACAACAAGGACATCGACATCGAAAACGGTCATTGGAGGGCACCTTCCGGGTTGGGGTACCAGCGCCGGATGTCATCCGGGGTTGATGCCGCCGCGCGGTTGAACACGAACCGGCAGTGGGGTTGCAGAGTGTGCGCTGCATTGATGATCGACTCGAAAAGCAGTGTGTTGCTTGCCACGAGCCGGATTCCCGCACCGATGAGCACCGCGTCGTAGTGTCCGGCACCCAGCCAGGACCGCGCCTTTACGGCTCCCGCTTCACCGACGTCGATCAGGCAGTTGTCGACGCGGTAACCAGCAGCCCGCAGGCCGGCCACGTTGTCGTCGTTGGCCGCGCGCAAGGTTGTAGCGGACAGGTTGTGAAACTGGGCGAAATCCGGTGACGAGTAATCGATGACGTTCGGATCGAGTCCGATCTGGATTGCGGAAATGCTTGCCACGTTCCGCTCCTCCCAATAAGTCAACAGTTGGTGACTTAACCGTACGGCGCGCCCGAGGCAGTTGTCAACAGGGGTCGACTTACCATCGGGGGATGCCTGCAGCCAGAACCCGGAATGCCGAATCCACCAGGGCTGACATCCTGGCCGCCGCGCGTGTGCGGTTCGGGTCTGACGGATACGAACGCACCACCTTGCGTGCTGTCGCGGGCGACGTAGGTGTCGACGCGGCATTGGTGATCCGCTATTTCGGTAGTAAGCAGGACCTTTTCGCCGCCGCAGCAGAGTTCACCATCGATCTGCCGGATCTCGGCGCGGTCGGCTCGGACGGGCTCGCGGATGCGTTGTTGTCCAGGTTTTTCGCTGTCTGGGAAGAGGATGCGACGTTTGTCGCGCTACTGCGTGCCGCGATGACCAGCGAGACGGCCGCCGACACCATGCGGCGGGTCTTCGCGACTCAGGTCGCTCCCGCGCTCGCGGCGGTGACACCCGACCATCCCGCCGAGCGGACCGGCCTGCTCGGCGCGTTCGTCGTCGGCCTCGCCACCACCCGCTATGTCCTGGCCAACCCCGCCGTCGCCAACCTCAGCCATGAGGAAGTGATCCGCTGGGTGGCGCCGGTGATCGAGCACCTGCTCACCGGCCCGGCACCGCGAAGTCGCTGACGTTGCGAACTGCCCAACGGGGCAGGCACTCTCGATCGCACTCAGGTAAGTCATCGACTGTTGACACGCTCTGACTCTCCGCCTACCGTGCAAGTCATCAGATGTTGACATGACGGGGCAGTGTCGACCGCTCGACAGGCAGAAGGAGTGGGGTCATGAGTGTGATTGCAGCCGTGCGTGGCGAACTCCCGTCGCGCCGCTACCACCAGGGCGAAGTCACCGATGCGCTGTTGGCGGTGCCGGGTTATGCCCAGCATGCCCCGTTCATGCGTGCGGTGCACGAGAGCGCGAAGGTCTCGAGCCGGCACATGGTGTTGCCGTTGGAGGATTACGCGCAGTTGACGGACTTCGGGGACGCCAACGACCTGTTCATCGAGCATGCTGTCGAACTCGGCTGTGCCGCGGTCACGGGTGCGCTCGCGGAAGCCGGTCTGGATCCCTCGGACGTGGACCTGATCATGACCACCACCGTGACCGGGCTGGCCGTGCCGACCCTCGATGTCCGCATCGCATCGCGAATCGGGCTGCGGCCCGACGTGCGGCGGGTTCCGCTGTTCGGGCTGGGATGCGTGGCAGGGGCCGCCGGCACCGCACGTCTGCATGACTACCTGCGGGGCGCACCCGACGCGGTCGCGGTGCTACTGGCTGTCGAGCTGTGCTCGCTGACGCCGAAGACCGATCCGTCGATGGCGACGTTGGTGGGCAGTGCGCTGTTCGGTGACGGTGCGGCAGCGGTGGTGGCAGTCGGGGATCGCCGCGCTGAACTGATCGGGGCGACGGGCCCGGAGATCATCGACTCCCGGAGTCATCTCTACCCCGATTCGCTGCGCACCATGGGGTGGGATGTGGGCGCCAGCGGTTTCCGGCTGGTGCTCTCACCTGACGTTCCCGCGGTGGTGAGTCGCTATCTGTTCGACGATGTAACAGGATTCCTTGGCGCGCATGGTCTTTCGATTGCAGACGTGGGTGCCTGGGTCAGTCATCCCGGCGGCCCGAAGGTGATCGAGGCCATCATCGCTGCGCTGGATCTGCCTGACCTGGCGCTCGAGCTGACCTGGCGCTCGCTGGACGAGGTGGGCAACATGTCCTCGGCTTCGGTGTTGCACGTGCTGCGCGACACCATCGCAAAACGGCCGGAGCCGGGCAGCCCGGGGCTGATGATGGCCATGGGGCCCGGCTTCTGCTCCGAAGTAGTCCTGCTGCGTTGGCGCTGACGATGATCTGGTACGCCTTGCTGATCGGCGCCGTCGTCGTTGAACGCCTCGTAGAACTCGTTGTTTCCCAACGGAATTCGTCGTGGAGCCGGGAGCGCGGCGGGGTGGAGATCGGCAAAGCCCACTACCCGGTCATGGTGGTACTGCACACCGGGCTGCTGGCCGGCTGCCTGCTCGAAGTGTTCGCCTTCGACCGGCCGTTTCTGCCGGCGCTGGGCTGGCCGATGCTCATTCTGGTCGTCGCCGCTCAGGTCCTGCGGTGGTGGTGCATCAGGACCTTGGGCCACCAGTGGAACACGCGTGTCATCGTCATCCCCGGTGCCGCGCGGGTCACCGGCGGGCCGTACCGGTGGATCCCGCACCCCAATTACGTCGCGGTGATCATCGAGGGTTTCGCGTTGCCGCTCGTACACACCGCATGGCTTACGGCCGCGGTGTTCACGGTGCTGAATGCGATCTTGTTGCACACCCGGGTCAAGGTGGAGAACACCGCGCTTTCGGGCCTGATGAATCACCCACGTTGAGCGCGCCGGGGCGGCGGCGCACCCACCGATCCCGTGAACCTTGGGCGCATGCCTTCGGGTGTCGCGTTGTCGTTGATCTGAACGGCGACTTCGACCCTGCGCGGGGCGAACCCATCGCCCGGGCGTACGCCGAGGGGTTGCCGTGAACTGACTTCCCAATGCCGCCTGCCGTGGTGCGTCTCCGATCGGTTAACGTTCGACTTCGTCGGGCTCACGAGGGAGACAGTGATGAAGGTTCTCGTCACCGGAGGCACCGGATTCGTCGGCGCGTGGACTGCCAAAGCGGTGCAGGACGCCGGCCACCAGGTCCGGTTCCTGGTTCGCAACCCGGACCGGCTCGAGACCAGCGCTGAACAGATCGGCGTCGACACCAGCGACTACGCGGTCGGCGACATTGCCGAGGCCGACACCACTGCTGCCGCTCTGGACGGGTGTGACGCGGTAATACATTGCGCCGCAATGGTTTCCACAGATCCGAGCCGCGCTGACGAGATGCTGATCACCAATCTGGAGGGCGCTCGCAACGTGCTCGGTGCCGCGGTGGCCGCCAAGCTGGACCCCATCATCCACGTCTCGAGCTTCACCGCGCTGTTCCGACCCGGCCTGGACGTACTGCACGCCGATCTGCCGATCGCGGGCGGGTCAGACGGCTACGGCAGATCCAAAGCGCTGGTGGAGGCATATGCCAGGGGCCTGCAGGACGCCGGCGGACCGGTGAACATCACCTACCCGGGCATGGTGCTCGGGCCCCCGGCCGGCGACCAGTTCGGTGAGGCCGCGGACGGGGTAGAGGCATCGGCCAAGATGCGCGGCGTGCCCGGCCGCAGCGCAGCGTGGATCGTCGTGGACGTCCGCGACCTGGCCGACCTGCATGTCGCCCTGCTGGAAGCCGGCCAGGGTCCCCGGCGGTACATGGCCGGCGGGCCACGGGTCCCGGTGGGCGAGCTGGCATCGATGATCGGATCTGCGGCCGACCGCGGACTGCTGGTCGTTCCGGTTCCGGACACCGCGCTGCGGTTGGTGGGGCGGGTGTTCGACGTCATCGGCGACCAGTTGCCGTTCGAGACGCCGATCAACTCGGCGGCGATGCAGTACTACACGCAGATGCCACGCTCCGACGATTCGCCGGCCGAACGGGACTTCGGCATCACCTGGCGCGACCCCGGAGAGACCATCGCCGACACTGCCGCGGGACTGCGCAAGGTGGGGCGCCTCTGACCCCGCCAGTGGCGGGCCCACAAGGTGGCGTGCCCAGGCCGTAGTTGGGGTAACCCGTACCCCGGAGGTGGACATGGCATCCCAGGAGACGGCGCTGGACGGGGCGACCGGCGACGAGACCGGCACCGGCACGAAGCTGAAACGCAACATCACCGGTCCGCTGCTGTATCTGTTCATTCTCGGCGATGTCCTCGGCGCCGGCATCTACGCGCTGATGGGCGAGCTGTCGGCAGACGTCGGTGGGGCCCTCTGGGCGCCGCTGCTCTTGGCCCTGCTGTTGGCCCTGCTCACCGCCGGCTCTTATGCCGAACTGGTCACCAAGTACCCGAAGGCGGGCGGGGCCGCGGTCTTCGCCGAGCGCGCGTTCCGCCGGCCCGTGGTGTCATTCCTGGTCGGTTTCTGCATGCTGGCAGCCGGGGTGACCAGCGCGGCCGGACTCGCACTGGCCTTCAGCGGGGATTACCTCACCACCTTCATCGACGTGCCACCGGTGCTGGCAGCCGTGGTGTTCTTGGCGCTGATCGGGTGTCTCAACGCGCGGGGCATCAGCGAGTCGGTCAAGAGCAACGTGGTGATGACCGTGATCGAGCTCTCCGGCCTGCTCATCGTGATGATCACCGTGGCGATCATGGTCGGCGGGGGGCGAGGCGACATCACCCGGACCGGCCAGTTTCCCGACGGCACGACCCCCGCGTTGGCGATCCTGAGCGGGGCGATCGTCGCCTACTACTCGTTCGTGGGTTTCGAGACGTCGGCCAACGTCGCCGAGGAGATCCGCAACCCGAGCCGGGTGTATCCGACCGCGCTTTTCGGTGCGCTGATCACCGCCGGTGTCGTCTACGCCGGGGTGGGCATCGCCAGCGCCACCGCCTTGCCATCGGAAGAACTCGCCGCGTCCTCGGGGCCGTTGCTGGCCGTCGTCAGTGCGACAGGGGTGTCGATTCCCGGTTGGCTGTTCAGCGCCATCGCGTTGGTCGCCGTGGCCAACGGGGCGCTGCTCACCATGATCATGTCCAGTCGGCTCGCCTACGGGATGGCCGAACACGGCCTGCTACCGGGCGTGCTGGCCCGCGTACTGCCGCAGCGGCGCACTCCGTGGGTGGCGATCGTGGTGACCACGGCGGTAGCCATGGCGCTCACCTTGGTCGGTGACCTCGCCACTCTCGCCGAGACGGTGGTGCTGCTGCTGCTGTTCGTGTTCATCGCCACCAACCTTGCGGTCCTGGTGCTGCGTCGAGACCCGGTGGAACATGAGCACTTCCGGGTGTGGACGGCGGTTCCGGTGCTCGGGGTCGCATCCTGCGTGCTGTTGTTGACGCAGCAGAGCGCCAAGGTCTGGTTGTTCGCGGCGATCCTGCTGGCCGTGGGGGCCGTGCTCTACGCCGGAGCGCGGGTGGCGACCCGGCGCTGATTCCCACGTGCGCGTCCGGGATGCATTCTGAACCTTCGCCGGGTACCGATTACGGTTGACGCTCCGGCACGCCCCGCCCTGCCGGTCGGTGCCGGAAAGGATGGCAAAAGTTGGTCACGCACAGTCTGACCGTGGTGTCTGCGCTTCTCGCAGCGGTGTTCATGGCCGTGGGGATCGTGGTTCGCCAGCGGGCGACGATCGACGTCCCGGCGGAGGCCGGTGTCAGTCCGGTGATGCTGCGGACCTTGGTGCGCAGGCCGCTGTGGTGGGCGGGCACGTCGGCGGCTGTCATCGGATACGGCTTCCAGGCGCTGGCGCTTGCGCACGGCTCCCTCATTCTGGTGCAGCCCCTGCTGGTCTCTGCGTTGTTGTTCGCGTTGCCGTTGAGCGCCCGGCTCGCGGCCCGCAGGGTGTCGGCCAGTGAATGGATCTGGGCGCTGCTGCTGACGGCTGCACTGACGGTGTTCGTCGTGCTCGCGCGAACCGAGCCGGGGGAGTACGTGGTGCCGACCGTGACCCTGACGGTGCTGTGTGTCAGTACGGCTGCGTTCGCCACCCTGCTGGTGGCGTTGGCGGTCCGGACGTCCGGCACCCCACGCGCGGTGCTGCTGGCCGTCGTCGTCGGCGTGCTCTTCGGGGTGATGGCAGTGTTGACCAAGATCGTCATGCACACCGCCACCCACACCGGCGTCATCGCGGTGCTCACCAACCCGGAGCTGTACCTGCTGATCGCTGTCGCCGTCATCGGGACGGTGTTGCAGCAGTCGGCGTTCCACGCGGGCGCATTGCAGACCTCGGTGCCCACCATGTTGGTGCTCGAGCCGCTGGTCGCCGTCGCCCTCGGCGCGGTGATGCTGTCGGAGGACATCTCGGTCACCGGGCTGGAAGCCGCGGCGCTCGTGCTCACAGCCCTGGCGATGCTGGCGGCCACCGTGGCACTGGGCCGTGGTGAGGGCGCTTACGAAGACCGGCTGGAAGCCGTCGCGGGGGATCGGTAGATCGCTCAGCTGGTCCAGCCGGTGAGCTGCGGCCACGACTCGACGTCAATTCCATCGGAGCGCAGCTTCACGTACGCGAGGTTCTCCTGCGCCGCCTCCGCGACCGTGTCGGCATAAACGCGCCGGGCTTCCGGCTCGGGCCCAGTCATGAGCACAGTTTCCTGCGCGCCGTCGGACTGATCACCGGGGTTGACCGCTCGTGCGGACACCACTTCCCACATGGGCACTCCTTTCGGCCGGAGGCCCTAGTCGTCCTTGCGGATCAGCTTGGACAGTGCCTCCCGGTCCGGCGCGAGCAGTTCGTCGATGCGGGGCTGGTTGACGTCGGCGACGATGATCTCACCGACCTCCTGATACACATCGCTGAAGATGCCGTGTGACTTCATCTTCTCGGTTTGGTACAGGTTGTCCTCGGTGGGAGTGACGTAATAGACGATCTCGGCCTTGAACCGGTGGATCAGCCACAGATGGATCACGTCCATCAGCCGCTTCTGGCGCAGCTTCTCGGCGAAGGTGTTCTGGTCGCGCACCGTCAGGATGCTGCGGCCGTGCCGGTCCTTGATCGGGTCGACGACGACGTTGGCCAGCGGGTCCTCCCCTTCGCCGTAGATGACGAGGTCCAGGACGTCGGAGCCGGCCCGCCGCGGCCGCAGTTGCACCCGGAGTTTCTCGCCGAGTTGGTAATGCTCGCTCCACAGCGCCAGCCATTCCTCCAGCAGCTTCTTGGGTACCTCGGTCTGCACCAGGTGCTGGTGCTGGGTGGAGCCCTTGCCCATCGATTTGGTGGTGGCGGTGCGTCCCGACGACGCGGCCAGTGCGGCATCACTGCGCGGACCGCCCACCAGCGTTTGTGGTGTGCGGTAGGGGGACTCGACGAGACGCATCTTGCGCTGCAGGCGCGCCAACGCCAGCATGCCTTCCTGCCGCAGTGAGGTCGCAAACTCTTCGCAGGCGACACCGTCGACCTGGTGGCCGCCATAGGTGATGAAGTTGAAGACGAACCCCATTTTGCCCAGTACCTCTGGGAACGCCCGCATCTCGTCGTCGGTCATGCCGGTGGTGTCCCAGTTGAACGACGGGGAGAGGTTGTAGGCCAGCATCTGGTCGGGGAACACCGCGTGGATCGCTTCGGCGAATTCGCGTGCGTCGGCGAGGTCGGCGGTCTTGGTCTCCATCCAGAGGATGTCGGCGAACGGGGCTGCGGCCAGTGACTTGGCGATGGCGTAGGGAATGCCGCCGCGCACCTGGTAGTAGCCTTCGGGCGTCTTCGCCCGCTCGGAATCCCACGCCACGTCGACGCCGAGTTCCTTGGCTTTTTCCCGCGCGGTGTACAACGGCGCCCGGACGGCGAACTTGCGCCATTCCTTGACGCTCATCGAGGGGGATTCACCTTCGCGCTCGCGGAATTCAAGTAGCTCGGCGACGGCCTCACCGTAGGTCTGCAGCCCGGAGTCCAACTGCCACGCGTCGATGAACTTCGATTCCACGTCGTCGTACACGTCGTCGATCGACGCGGCCCGGCCGTCCAGCCAGGCCGAGGCCGCATCATCGATCACCGCAAGCAGTTCCTGGCGTTCCAGCCATGCTTGCGCAGTGGCGTACTCGCCTTCGGGCAGCGCGTAGAGCAGATGACCGTTGATCTCGGTGGCCCCGCGTTCGTGGAAGCGCCGCATCATCGCGAGGAAACAGGCTTTGTACGAAGGGATCTTGAGGTTGGTCGCGCCGAGGAGGAACGGCTGATCCCGTTCGTCGGCGCGGCTGTCGATCAGATTCGCGGCCTCGGCGTCGGTGCGCGCAACGATGATGCCGGGCACGCCCATGATGTCGAGCTGGAAGCGGGCCGTGTTGAGCCTCTTGAGTTGTTCGTCCGAGGGCACCAGCACCTTGCCGCCCTGATGACCGCACTTCTTGGTGCCTGGACGCTGATCCTCGATGTGGTAGCCGGGCACCCCGGCTTCGACGAACCGCCGGATCAGGTTCCGGACGTGCGGATCACCGCCGTGGCCGGTGTCGGCGTCGGCGATGATGAACGGCCGGTAGTCGATGGGAGCCGGCGCCGCCGCGAGCTGTTCACTGGTCATCTGCAGCCGTTGGTAATGCTGGTTGCGGTCGGCGGTGAGCAATGCGCGCACCAGACCGGCGGCTTCGTCGGGGACCTGGCTCAGCGGGTAGCTCGCCAGGTCGGGTCCGGGATCCTCGCTGATGGACCCCTTGGCCGACGTCGCCCAGCCGCCGAGGTAGATCCCCTCGATACCCATCCGCTTCATCACCACGGCCTGGCCCGGTGAGTAGGGGCCGAAGGTGGTGATGCTCTTCTTCTGCGCGAACAGTTCCCGCAGCCGGGGGTAGAACGCCGCGGCCGCCTCCCGCGCCACCGCGTAATCGGTCGTGATGGTGCCGCGCTGCTCGACCACCTGGCGCGCGCTGTAGAGGCGGGTGATGCCCTCGAACCGGGGGCTGTCGAAGTAGCGCTGCGTCTCGGTGACCTCTTGGTCAAAAGGTGTCTGGGCTGTTGCGTCGGCGTCGATGGCCATGGGCTCCCGCTCCTCGTTGAGCTCGCTTCCCGATGAGGGTTTCGAGTCTAACCGTCCTGACCGGAGGCCATATCCCAGAACGCGATCTCCAGCGGCGAACCCGGGTCAGTCCAGTGCGCAGTGGCCCCGGCGTTCGGTAAAGATCGGCTAACGATCCCGGGTTCTGTTGGTGTCGACGCTCGGTTCAGACGGCCGCCCGTGTTGTGCTGGACAGCGATGCATACCTCTCTTCGCCTCTTCCTGACCTCGCTGACCGCGGTCGCCGCGTCTTCGGTCGCGCTCGTGGCCGGCTCGGCCCTGGTGAGCGCTGCGCCGGCGTCCGATTCTCTGGGGTACCTGGATTCCACGGCGCGGTGTGCCTCTACGGCCGAGACGGTGGTCTTCGGCAGCACAGCAGAGTCGAGGGTTGCCATCTGCGACACTCCAATCGGCTTGCAGTACCGGGGGGTACGGGTGCGTGACGGCGCCCGGTTGATCCTGTCCGCCGCCAACGGTGGGGCCGGCGCCTACGACGCCGACAACGACGGCATCACCTACACGGTCACTTCCAGGGCGCTGACGATCAGTGCCGGGTCGCGCACGATCCGCGAGGAGCCGATGGTGGACTTCCACGCCGCTGACTCAGCTGACGAACCGGCAGGGAGTTCGGCCCCGTCATCAACGACCACGACAACGACCACTCCGACTCCGACCGGGCCCCCGCTGCCCGCCGAAGTCGGGGGCAGCGGCAGCTGAGCTCAGCCGGCTACGGCAGCAGAGTCCGGTAGGCCGAGTAGGGGGAGCACCCCGGCGCCCACGTGCTGAATTTCCTCAGCCTGTGGATATCCGGAGAGGACGAACTCGGTGATACCCAGCCGGGTGTACTCCTCGAAGACCGCCGCGACGTCGTCGTAGCTGCCGGTGGCCGCGGTCCCGGCGCCGTCGCGCAACAGGCTGGGGCCGGCCCACAGGCCCGGGTGCACCTCGAGGCTGCGAACGTCGGTGAGGTCGCCGGTGGTCAGAGCCGCCATCCGCCGTTGCCCTTCCGATCCGCTGGCCAGGTAGCGCTCGTGTGCGGCCCGAACCTGCTCGGCACTCAGTCCGGCCATCATCTCCTCGGCTCGCTGCCACGCCTGGTCGCGCGTAGGACGTGCGACGGTATGCAACCGCAGACCGAACCGGAGCGTGCGGCCACGACGCGCCGCTGCGGCGCGGACCCGCTCGATCTTCTCGGCCACCTGTTCGGGTGGCTCACCCCAGCTCAGATAGACATCGGCATGTTCGGCCGCAACCTCGATCGCTTCCGGCGACGATCCGCCGAAGTAGATGGTCGGCACGCGTTCCAGGGGATAGGCGGTGGCGGCGTCGGCGACGTCGTAGAACTCGCCACGGAAGGAGAACCCGGGGTTGTTCCACACACCGCGCACCACGGTGAGAAATTCGCCGGTGCGCCGGTAGCGGGCCGACTTGTCGATGTGGTCACTGTAGCGCCGCATCTCGGAGTCGTCCCCACCGGTGACGACGTTGAGCGCCAACCGGTTTCCGGTGAACCGTTGGTAGGTGCTCACCTGTTGGGCGGCCAGGGTCGGTGACAGCACACCCGGACGGAATGCGACGAGGTATTTCAACCGTCGGGTGTGCTGCGCCAGCGCGGCGGTCGCGATCCAGGAGTCCTCGCAGTGGGATCCCGTTGGTGTCAGCACCGCTTCGAAACCGAGTTGCTCAGCCGTGCGGCCGAGCGTGGTCAGATTCTCCAACGTCGGCTGCAGATGGGACTGTGCGCGTGCGGCTGCGCTGCCGCGGTTGTCGGCGATGGTCGTGGTGTCGCCGTGAGTGGGCAGGTACCAGTGGAATTTGAGGGTCATGACGCGAGTTCCGATCTCTGCAGCAGTTCGCCGACGCGCGGCTTGATTTCGGTAGCGAAGCGGCGCATCTCGGCCTCGAAGGGCTGGAATGCGAGCATGAATGTCTCGATGCCGTCGCGGTACCAGTCGACGATTCGCGCGGCCACGGTGTCGTAGTCACCCACCAGGCCGGCGGCGGTGCCGCCGTTGGGTCCGATGTGCGGACGCTCCCGTAGCCGTTGCCACATCACCGATGCCGGATCGGTGTCGCGGGCGAACCGGTCGATGGTGTCACCGTCGCCGGCCTTGTCCTGTGCGTTGAGTTCCCAGTGATATTCCAGCAATTCGTCGGCTTCCCGGGCGGTCGGTGCGGTGACCACGAAGGCGGCGATGCCGTAGCGAAGGGGGTCGGCGCCGCCACGCGGTCTGCGCCGGACGTCGGCGATCAACGCCCGCGCGTCGTCGGGGGACTGACCGTTGAGGAACAGCACATCAGCTTCGGCGGCCGCCAGGTCACGAGCGGGATCCGATTCTCCGCCCAGATAGATCCGCGGCCGCGACCGGTGGGTGCCTGCCGGGTGCAGCACAAAATCGTCGACATCAAAGTACTTGCCGTGAAACGTGGTTCGCTCACCGGAGAGGAGGCGCCGGACCACGTGCAGCCACTCGCTGCCGTAGACGTAGCGTTCGCCGTGTTCGAGCATGCCGATCCCGGACCGTTCCAGATCGGGGATCCACCAGGCGTTGACGACGTTCACGGCGAACCGTCCACCGCTGATCTCTTCGATGCCCAGGGCCTGCTTGGCCAGGATGGTCGGGTGGATGATCGACGGCTTGATCGCAGCGATGATCTCGATCGAGTCGGTGAGCGCCGCCGCGGCCGCGGCCGCGCTCCAGGCGTCAAGTTGGTCCAGCGACTCATCGAGGGGGTTCATCGTGTGCTGGGCGATCAAAGTGCTGTCGAATCCGAGTTTCTCGGCCAGCAGGATCTGGTCCCGCACTCGGGCCCAAGAGGCGTCGACGGGGTCCTCGGGGTGTCCCAGCGCGGCCATCGTGCCGTGCACATTCGCCCATACGCCGAACCTCGGTCTACCCGCCATTCGATTCCGCTCCAATCCGTCCCGGTTGCCTCACGACTACGAATTCTATTGAGCCCGAACAGGTCCAGGAACCAGGGACCAGGTTCGAATCAGCGCGATCCGTACTCTTTCCGGCTCACGGTCAACGCCGTACGTTGAGGGGCTGACGGACTGGCCACTGGCGCCTGTCCACCGCTCGGCAGCTTCCCATGCGCAACGTCGCGCATCCGCATGCCCGACCTCCTCAGAAAGCTCCCATGATCGAGATCGAGAACCTGACAAAACGGTTCGGGGACCGCACCGTCCTCGACGACATCTCGCTGTCCGTCGGCACCGGCGAAATCCTGGCTGTCGTCGGGCCCAGCGGGGCGGGAAAGAGCACCCTGTCGCGCTGCGTGAGCTTTCTGGAACGGCCGAGCAGCGGGACCGTCCGAGTCGACGGAAAAGACTTCACCAGGCTCGAGGGGGCGGAGTTGATCGCCGCGCGCCGCAGCGTCGGCGTGATCTTCCAGTCCGCACCATTGTTGCGGCGCAGGACCGTCGCGCAGAACGTCGCGCTGCCACTGGAATACCTGAACGCGACCGACGCATCGGTGGACAAACGTGTCACCGAGTTGCTCGACCGGGTCGGACTCAGCGATCGCAGGGATTTCTTCCCCGCCCAACTGTCCGGAGGCCAGAAGCAGCGTGTGGGGATCGCTCGCGCGCTGGCGCTGGGGCCGTCGAATGTGCTCTCGGATGAAGCCACCGCAGGGCTCGACCCGACGACGACCAAGTCGATCCTGGCCCTGCTGAGCCACTTACGGGACGAGTACGGGCTTTCCCTCATCCTCATCACCCACGAGATGGAGGTCGTCCGGGAGATCGCCGACTCGGTGGCCCGCCTCGATGACGGCCGCATCATCGAAAACGGCTCGGTCGAGGACATCATTCTGGACCCGACGTCGGCCCTCGCCCATGAACTGCTGCCGGATCGGCCGAATGTCCCGGTCTCCGACGCCGGCGAGATCTGGGAGGTGTCCTATGCCTCGCGACAGGTTCCGTTGGACTGGCTGACCTCGATCCAGAACGCGCCGGGCATCGCGGGCGCTCAGGTGAGTGTGCTGAGCGCCAGCGTCGAGGCGATCCGCGGTATCGCTGTCGGCCGTGCTGTGCTGGCTATTTCCCCCTCCGCACCAACGGGTTTCAAGGACTACCTGACCGATCGTGGTCTCCATGTGCGGGTGGCCGACGCGGCTCAGCAGGAGGTCGCGGCGTGACCCTCGCCCAGGAGGATTTCAGCACCCCGTGGCTGCGGGTACCCGATCTGCTGCTTCCGGCCTACGGCCAGACCTGGTTGATGGTCGGTGTCACGATGGTGCTCGTGGTGTTGATCGGCATCCCGGTCGGCATCGTCCTGCACAACACCTCCGACCTCGGTCTCTTCCCGAACCCCCGGGTGTTCTCGATCCTGAACACCGTCGTCAACGTCGGCCGCTCCCTGCCGTTCCTGATCCTGATGACCGCGATCATCCCGGTCACCCGCTTCATCGTGGGGACGACGATCGGTATCTCGGCGGCGATCGTGCCGATGACGGTGGCCGGGGTGCCGTTCTTCGCACGTCTGGTGCAGAATGCGTTGCGCGAAGTGCGCTCTGACGTCACCGACATGGGCCAGGCCTCCGGCGGCTCCTATGTTCAGGTGATCCGTTCCGTACAGCTGTCAGAAGCGCTCCCGGCGCTGGCCGGAGCCTTGACCGTCAACACCATCGCGATGATCGAGTACTCGGCCATCGCCGGATCCATCGGCGCCGGTGGGGTAGGGAACCTGGCAATCACCTACGGCTACAACCGGTTCGACGACAACATCATGATCGCCACGGTGATATCGCTGATCATCACCATCCAGATCGTCCAGCTCATCGGCGACCGCGTCGTCAAAACCCTCACCCGCTGATCCCCGAACCGAAGGAACATCCGTGACCGATCAGACCAGCCCACAACCGGGCGACGGCATCGACATCGAGATCAAGAAGAAAAAACGCTGGCCATGGGTCGCTGGTGCGGTGGTGGCTGTCGTGGCCGTCGCGGGCGGGGTTGTCTTCGCCAACTATTCCAACCAGGACAAGCCCTTCGGGTCCAACCTCCCAGTCGCGACGTGGAGCACCGACATCGCGGCCGAGGGACTTCTGAAGTACATCTCCGACAACGTGGCCCCCGATCACGGCATCACCATCGAGCCGGTGCAGATCGACAACCTGATCGAGATCAACCGGGCAGTCGACGCCGGCAATGTCGCCGGTAACTTCTTCGAGCACCAGCCGTTCCTCAACGATGCCATCGCCGCCAACGGATTCGAACTGACCCTGGCAGCACCGACTTTCACGTGGGACCAGGCGACATATTCGGACAAGTATCGCAACTGGGATCAACTGCCGAACGGAGCGCAGATCGCCTTGCGTGACGACCCGGCCGGTCAGGCGATCGCCTTGCTCGACTTGGCCGAGGCCGGCCAGATCACGTTGAAACCGGGCAAGGACACGGTGCAGGGCTTACCGCAGCTCGGTGATATCGCGTCGAACCCGAAGAACTACCGGTTCGTGCAGGTTCCCATCGGTCAGCTGGCACGTAGCCTCGCCGACGTCGACGCCATCGTCGTGCACATCTCTGACGTCTATGCCGCCGGCCTGACCGAGGATCAGATCCTGGCCCGGCATCCGGCGCCGCAGGGCAGCGAAGGTGGGCTGGTGGTCAGTAACAAGCACCTCGATGACCCGAACGTGCAGAAGCTGATCGACACTTTCCGGGATCCTCGGATCGCGGAGTTCCTCGAAACCACCGATGACGAGCTCATCCGCAACACTCTCGGACCGATCGGCGGCGGAACGACCGATGGCGGAGCGACCTCGTGAGCAAACGGCCGCTGTACTACTCGGCGTTCGTCATGAACACCGCTTCGCATGTGCTGCACGGGATGTGGCGGGCGCCGGAAGCGCAGAACCACAAGTTCAACGAACTGAGCCACTGGACGTCGCTGGCGGCTCAGGTGGACAGGGCGGGGTACGACCTGTTGTTCTTCGCTGATGTGTTCGGTCTGCGGCAGACGTGGAACGGCAACTGGCGCAAGTCCGTTGAAGGCGGGATCCAGATCCCGGTCAACGACCCGTCCGTGCTGGCCTCGGCCCTGGCGGCCGCCACCGACAATCTGGGGATCGTGTTCACCAGCTCGATCATCCAGGACCACCCGTTCGATTTCGCGCGCCGGATGTCGTCGCTGGACCATTACACCGACGGTCGGCTGGGTTGGAACGTCGTCACCAGCTTCAACGAGAACATGTTCCGGAGCTTCGGCCATGAGGGCACCCTCGCTCACGACGAGCGCTACGAATGGGCCTACGAGTACCTGGAGGTCGCCTACAAGCTGTGGGAGGGCTCGTGGGACGAGGGCGCCCTGGTGCAGGACAAGGTGCGTGGCGTGCACTCCGACCCGTCGAAGATCCACAAGATCAACCACGTCGGCAAGCGCTACAAGGTGGAGGGGCCACACTTCTCGTCACCGTCGCCCCAGCGCACCCCGGTGCTGTTTCAGGCGGGTGCCTCACCCGCCGGTCAACTCTTCTCCGCCCGCAATGCCGAAGGTGTTTACATCAGCAGCCCCAATCCGGCGGCGGCGCACCAGCTGACCTCTGAGACCCGCGCGCTGGCGGCTGCCAACGGTCGTGATCCCGACGACATCACCTTCGCTCAAGGGCTGTCCTTTGTCATCGGCGACACCCATGCCGAGGCAGTCCGGCGAAACGACGAGATCAAGCGATATCTCGATCTCGAAGGCGTTGCCCTGCACGCACTCGGCGACGCCGGTATCGATGCGGGGAGTCACCCGCTGGACACGCCGTTGAGCGAACTCGGGGAGTTCACCGGTGTGCAGGGTTTTGCGCGGTGGGCCGCGGAATCCTCCGGCAACGACGAGCCGACGATCCGCGATCTGGCATGGGTTCTGGAGGGAGCCAATCGCGTCGTCGGCACCGCCGACGAGATCGCCGACTACCTGGAGGAGTGGCGGGACGCCGGCGTCGACGGCATCAACGTCTACCACGCGACCGTCCCGGCGTCCTTTCAGGAGGTGGCTGATCGGTTGTTCCCGACGTTGCGCGAGCGCGGCTTGATGACCACCGACAAGTCCGGGACCCTGCGGCACAAACTGTTCGGCCGCGGTGACCGGTTGCCCGAGACGCACCCTGCGGCCGAGTACCGCGGCGCCTTCAGCGACAACGACCTTCTCAACGGGGTCGGTGCCTGACGGCGCGCCACAGCGCAGACGACTTTTCTGTGATCCCGCGCACACGGGGGATTGAGCATTTCGTGCGCTGACAGGGGGTTTGGCGCGCCGCTCGGTGGTGCTCGCGGCGGTTTCTCCAGCACTCCCACGGGGTTTCGGTGCGGGCTTCGTCCCAGGCGCGCTGGTAACCTCCAGAGCGCTGCCGGATGCGGTGCGGGGAGCGAGCAGCCGCCCGGTCAGTCCACGGATACGGAACGAAACAGAGTCCCCCACGAAAGAGTCCTGTGCGCACCGGAGAGATCAAAGCTTTGTCCGGCTTGCGCATTCTCGCCGCCTTGTGGGTGGTGGTGTTCCATTTCCGGCCTCTGCTCGAACAAGCGGCACCCGGTGTGCGTTCGGCGCTGGCCCCGGTCCTGGACAACGGGGCTCAAGGTGTTGACCTGTTCTTCATCCTCAGCGGTTTCGTCCTGACGTGGAGCTATCTGGAGCGCATGGGGCAGTCCTGGTCGACGCGTGCCACGCTGCGTTTTCTCTGGCTTCGTTTGGCTCGGGTGTGGCCGGTGTATCTGGTGACACTGCACCTTGCCGCGGCATGGATCATCTTCACGCTCTACGTCGGGCACGTACCGTCACCGGAGGTGGTCGAGCTCTCGGCCGGCAACTACGTCCGCCAGGTACTGCTCGTCCAGCTGTGGTCCGTTCCGTTCTTCGACGGCACCAGCTGGAACGGGCCGGCGTGGTCGATCAGTGCCGAATGGCTGGCGTACTTGCTGTTCGGCGGCCTGATTCTGGTCATCTTCCGGATCGGCCAGGTAACCCGGGGCCGCAGCCTGCTGCTGCTCGCCGTGCTGGCCTCGCTGCCACCCACACTGCTGTTGCTGGCGAGCGGGCATTTCTACACGCCGTACAGCTGGCTGCCGCGCATCATCATGCAGTTCATCGCGGGCGCGCTGGCGTGCGCGGCCGTCCGCAAGTTCCGCTTCAGTGATCGTGCTCAGCGGGTGACGGGGTATCTGTCGCTTCTGCTCGCAGCGGTCATCATCGGCCTGCTGTACGTGCTCGATGCGCACCCGCCGGAGAAGATGCTGGACGCCGCCGGTCTGGTCGATGTGCTGTTCGTGCCGTTGGTGGTGACGCTGGCCATCGGTGCGGGCAGCCTCCCGAGGCTGTTGTCCACCCGGGTCATGGTGTATCTGGGCCACATCTCGTTCAGCCTGTACATGGTCCACGAGATCATCCACACCGCGTGGAATTGGGTGGTCATGCAGTTCGAGGTGGTGCTGACACCGAGCTGGTGGGCCAAAGCCGTTGTCGGCGGCCTCATTCTGCTGGCGCTCCTGGCATCCTCTGCGCTGTATCACCTGGTGGAGGAACCGGCCAGGCTGTGGATGCGCCGTATGGTCGACGTTCGCGAGCTGCCGGTCGACCTGCGCCATGGAGCGGGCGTGCCCCATGGGCCACTCAAATCGGTTCACGACTCCGACGAGCAAGGAGCTGTCTCCGCCCGCGCGGGCTAATGGGATGTCGTTCGGATGCGGACGGGCCCACGCCAGTCGGCGTCGGGATCGAGCACGGTGCCCCGTTGGGTGATCACCACGTCTCCGGCTCTGGCCAGCTCGCGGGCGATGGTGCGGGCGTCGTCCATCAAGGCGCGCCAGTCGTCGCCTCCAACAGCGCGGGCGCCGTCCGACGGGCAGGTACTGCTGTCGGGGCCACGGATCAGCGCCAGGGCGCGTAGTGACGCCTCCAGTCGGCGCCGCACCGGTCCGTCTCCCAGGGCAACTGCAGCGTCGTCTGCACCGGGGCCGCCGGTGCAGACAACTCGGCTCAGTTCGGCACGCGGCTGGGTCATCGGTACGTCAGAGCGCGCCGGCCCGCCACTTGTCCAACATGCGTCGCTCCCGTTTGGTCGGCCGGCCGGCACCGCGGTCACGGGCGGCCACCGGAATGCCGACGGTAGGCGGCGGGGCAGGGGTGCGATCGAGGTAGCACGTCACCGCGTCGGCGGCGCCGACGCGCTTCTGGATCACTCGCACCACCTCGACGATGCGTGTCCGGTCGCCGACTTTCGCGCGCACTTCGTCGCCGGGGACCACCGGGGTCGACGGCTTGGCGGGGTGGTCGTTGATCCGTACATGTCCGCCTCGGCATGCTGCGGCCGCGTCCGGTCTGGTTTTCGTCAGTCGGACCGACCACAGCCACCGATCCACCCGGGTCGATTCCGTCACGGTGCGGCCTTTACCTCGTCGGGATCCTTGTGCGTGTGAATCATGTTGGGATGGACCAACTTCAACCAGGTGTACGGATGCTCCGGTGAGGTGGTGTTACCGAGGATGAATGTTCGGTCGGTACGACGGGAGCGCGCGATCGACACCAGCCAGGACGCGACGGTGCTGATCCGGTTCTCCAGGCCGGTGAGGAAGGCGATGTGGATGATGCCCCAGGCCAGCCAACCGAGGAAACCGGAGAACCTGATGGGCCCGGCTTGTAGCAGCGCGTGGCCGCGACAGATGTAGGCCGCCGAACCGAGGTCGCGGTACTTGTAGGGCCGCCGGCTCTTGCCGGTGAGATCGCGCCGGATGCACGCTGCGGCGTGCATGCCACCCTGCATGGCGTTTTCCGCGACACCCGGCAGGTGGTCGCGGCCGGCGAGGTCACCGATGACGAGCACCTCGGGATGGCCTGGCACCGACAGGTCGGCTTCGACGGCGATCCGGCCCGCCCGGTCCGAGGATGCACCGAGGACCTCGGCCACCCGTCGCGCGAAGGGAACGGCCTCGACGCCGGCGGTCCACAGCACGGTTCGTGCCGCGTACTCCTCGGCGGGCCCGTCGCCTTTGGGTGTCACGGTAACGCCGTCATGGCTCACGTCGGTGACATGCACACCCAGGCGCAGTTCCACGCCCAACTGCTCCAGGATGCGAGTGGCCTTGTCTGTGAGGTCCGGCGCGAAACTGTCCAGTACGCGCTGACCACCGTCGAAAAGGATCACCCGGGCCTCTTCGGGCTCGATGCTGTGGAATTCCTTGGCGAGCGCTCTGGTCGCCATCTCTCGGATCTGGCCCGCCAGTTCGACCCCGGTAGGACCTCCACCGGCGACGACGAAAGTCAGCCAGGCGTCGCGGTCGGGACCCGGGGGCAGCGTTTCGGCCATCTCGAAGGCCCCGTACAGCCGCCGACGGACACTCAGCGCGTCGTCGAGGGTTTTCATCCCGGGCGCCCACTGGGCGAATTCCTCGTGGCCGAAGTAGGCCTGTCGCATGCCGACGGCGATGACCAGTACGTCGTAGTCGAGGGTGTAGGTGGTGTCATCCGGACGTCGTGCGGTCACTCGCCGCGCCTCGGGGTCCAGATCGCATGCCTCGCCCAGCAGCGTGGTGACATTGTGGTGCCGCGCCAGTTCCTCGCGAAGTGAGCGGCTGATCTGGCCGATGCTCAGCGTTCCGGTGGCGCACTGGTAGAGCAGCGGCTGGAACACGTGGCACGCCGCACGATCGAGCAGCGTGACGTCGATGTCGGCGCCTCCCAGTCGGCGGGCACAGAACAGCCCGCCGAAGCCGCCACCGACGATCAACACCTTTGTCCGACGATTGCTCATCCGTACGGTCTACCCGAAGATCCGGCCGGGGGTCAGTGGTCGTCGGCTCGGATGAAGGTCAGGAGGTAGTGGTCGACGGGTGCGCGGACCGCCGGCTGCACGTTCAGCAGGCTGGGGACCTCTGCGACGAGTTGCTCGGCAATGTCCCACAGTTTGATGTTGAGTTCCTGGGATCGCCACCGCAGGACGTCGAAGGCGGCGTCCGCGGTCAGTGAATACACCGCCATCAGCATCCCCTTGGCCTGCTCGATGATCTCGCGGTGGGCGAGGATCGCCTCCAGTTCTTCGGTCAGGGACTGCTGGAGCTCGGCGTTGACGCTATCGGTGATGTCGATGTAGAAGCCGCGGGTGGCGACGACGCGGCCGTCCTCGTTGTTCACCGCGTCGCCGACCACAACGACATTGCGTTCGTCACCGGAGGTCGTGAGGATGCGGTGCCGGCTGCTGAACGGTGCCTTTGACTGCTGCAGCAGCCCCTTGACCTTCGCGAGGTCGTCGGGATGTTTGTGGCTCAGTACCAGCTCGGTGGTGGGGTGCACTTTGCCTGGTTCGTAGCCGTGGATGCGGGCCACGGTGTCCGACCACTTCCACCCGTCGTCGTCATAGTGGTACTCGAATCTGCCGACGCGTGCAGGAGCTCCACCGACGAGCGCTTTGTCGATCTTCCGCACCGGTTGACCGTCGGTGCTGGGTCGATCATCGTCGGTGAAGCTGTCGCCGGCGGCGGACTGAACAACAGAGGACTCATCGAGCACTGGTCAACATTAACGATGGCGTCAGAAGTACGTGGCAGTGTGCCACTAACCGGTGAGCAGATTCTTGTGGGTCAGCTGCCAGGCCACTCTCCGGTGGCCTTCTCGAAGAGCCGAGCGCCTTGCCTGTCAATGAGAGTTTTGACCACCGAATAGATCGCGCCCTGGATGGCAGCGGCCAACAGAATCTCCTTGAACGGATATTCCGTCTCCAGAGGTTTCGGCGGATCAGGTTTGTCGCCGGGGCGGCGCGGCGCCAGACCTGTTTGAAGATGGCCCCGGCGGCCAGTCCGCCGAGCATCGAGCCCGCCAGCCCGAACGGCCGGTACAGCAGCTTGGCCGACCTGCTGGCTGGTTGTTCCGTCATGACACGGTCCCTTCCCTGATCAGACCCGAGGTCGGCTAGTTGTTGTCGGCGTCCGGCAATCCCTGCGGTGGCGGCGTCGCATAAGCGGGATTGGCAGCCGGAACTGCGGGCTCGGCGGATTCCTGGGTGTCCGGATCGTTTGTCTCTGGGGTTGTCATGGGTTGGTTTCTACCCATTTCTGGGCGCGGATATCCGCGGCGGTCGGTGTTGCGGAGCGCTAGCCTTGCCAGGTATGGGGTGCAGGGTGGATACCGGGAGGAAGAGCGTGCTGACACGACGGCAGCGGGTCCTGGGACTCACCACTGGTCTGCGGGTTGCGCTGGCTTCCCTGGTTGTCAGCGCAGCCGCACTCATGCAGGCCGCTCCGGCCTCGGCGGAGCCGGTCGGCCCGCCACCAGTGCCGCCGATCCCGAACCCCACCTATGGGAACAACGATCCGCAAAGCCAGTTCGGCTACATCGGCGACGTGCTGGGCTCATTCCGTGCAGACGACCCCCTTGGTGAGTTGACTGCCGCACCGGGGCCGGTCCGGGGAGCCCCTCCGGGGGCCGGACCGTCCCCGCCGCTGCCACCGGGGACGGTGTCGCTGACGGCTCCGGAGTCCTCGACGGCGCCTGCCGAGGGCATCTGGCTCGGACCGTTACCGGGAATGCCGGCGGTGCCGCTGGCACCTGCCGGCCCGCCGGCTTAGGGCCGACTCACGCTCCGGCCTGTTCCGGCTGGGTCCTGCGAATGAGGTGACGCCACCCAGTGAAGGCGTTAGCCTTTCTCCGAAGACGAGTCCGGCGATCCCTTTGAGGCCTCCGGCTGCCGGCAGAGAGGACCCCCGGGACCATGGGTGCACGACAACGCACGGCTCAGTCCGTGTTGAAGGTTGCGGTCGCGGCCGTGTTCGCCGGAACGGCTCTGGTCACGGCCGCGCAGGCCGGTGCCGAGCCAGTTGAACCGCTACCGCCGCCGGCGCCGGGTGCTCCGGCTCCCGTTCCGCCGCCCGTTGGTCCGCCACCGGTGCCTGCGATGGCGGATCCGGTGTACGGGCAAGGCCAATCAGGCGGCCAGTTCGGTTATCTCAAGGACATTTGGCACGCTGCTCGCAGCGGGGACCCGGTGGGAGCGCTCACCGGCCCTCCGGGGAATGCGCCCGCGCCACCGCCCGGGCGGGTCCACCGCCGCCGTTGCCGCCCGGATTCGTGTCGTTGTCGCACCCGGAGTCCAACACCGGCCCGGCGCCGGCGGAAAGATCATCCGCCGAGCCCAACCAGGGTGGACCGGCTCTGCCGGAGGGCTACTTTCCGCTGAGCGGACCCCCACCGCCGGGGTGGTACGACACCAATAACTCCTCGCAACCGATCTTTGGTCCAGGGGCACCACCTGCGCCGATCTTCGGTCCGGGAGCACCGCCACCACCGCCGGCGCAGTAGCTTCAGACGTGCCTCTCAGGTGCGTGCGCGATGAGTTTCGCCGCACCGTGGTGTCCATACTGTGTGGAACTCATGGAGGAATGTGTGGCCCAGCTGCTGAGGGTTCAGAATTTCAGCGTCTCGCGTGACGGTTTCGGTGCTGGTGAGAACCAGAGCTTCGAGCGCCCGTTCGGGCACGCCGATCCAGCTGCGTTGGTGGCCTGGGCCGGCGCGACGGCGAGTTGGCCCAACCGGACCGATCCCGGCGGGAGCCGGGGGCTCGACGACTATTTCACCCGGGACTTCAGCCACAATATCGGCGCAGAGATCATGGGCCGCAACAAATTCGGACCACATCGGGGCCCATGGGGCGATCACCAATGGCAGGGCTGGTGGGGGACCGAACCGCCGTTTCACACGCCGGTATTCGTGATGACGCACCATGAACGTCCATCGTTCACCCTGGGGGACACCAGCTTTCATTTCGTCAACGCCGACCCGGTCACCGTATTGGAGTTGGCGAAGCAGGCCGCTGACGGCAAAGATGTCCGGCTCGGCGGCGGCGCGACCATCATCCGGACGTTCTTGGATGCCGGCCTCGTCGACACCCTTCATGTGGCGGTGTCCCAGATTGATCTCGGAGCGGGATCCCGGTTGTGGGAGTCGCCTGATGAACTGGACGATCGATTCCACCATGAGGTCGTGTGCAGCGCCAGTGGCGTGACGCACCACCTGCTCTGGAGGCGCTGATCAGTAGTCGCCGTCGTCTCGAGGGGTGGCTCAGCCTGGAACGTTCATGCGTTGGGTGCCGACAACCGACAACAGACGCAGGGCCTCCTCAGAGGATGAACCGACTTCGGCGGTGTAGATCACCAGTCGCTGGTCTGAATCCGCGATGTCGAGAGCGTCGCAATTGACCGTGATCGGCCCGACAACGGGGTGCTCGAATGTCTTGCGCAGTACCGTCTGTGCGCCAACCTCATGGTCGTCCCACAGATCCGAGAATTCAGCACTGCGGGAACGTAATTCGGCGATCAGCGCGACAGTCTCCGGATCGTCTGGATAGCGAGCGGCGACGGCGCGCAGGTGAAGGGCGCACGCCCGGGCGAACTCGTCGGGATCGGACACTCCGTAAAGGCGACGTCCCTGCACCGGCGGGCTGAGGAAGGCACGACGCGCGAGATTACGCTCGCGTGGCTGCAGCGCCGAGAAATCCTCCATCAACGCACACGCCAGGGCATTCCAGGCCAACACATCGTAGGTCGCCGACACCACGATCGCCGCGGCCTCGGGCAGGCGTTCGAGGAGATCGCTGATGCTCGGCCGCACTGTGCGTGGCGGCCCCGGCGCCACAGCGGGTTCGACGCCTGCAAGGCGATGCAGATACGTGGTCTCGGCGGTCGAGAGACGCAACGCCCGGGACAGACCGCCGAGTACCTCGCGCGACGGGTGCGGAGCGCGCGCCTGTTCGAGACGGGTGTAATACTCCGTCGAAATGAACGCCAGATGGGCCACCTCGTCACGGCGAAGCCCAGGTGTGCGACGCCGTCGTCCCGCTGGAAGCCCGACATCGGCCGGCTGTATCCGTTCCCGCCGATTGCGCAGGAATCCGGCGAGTTCTTGCCTGTCCATGACTCCATTGTGGGCGTTGCGGCGACGTTAGCCAGGCACCACCGGTACCTGGATGAGAAATGCGGAGGCGGGCACGCTCGGGGCATGGAACAACTCAGTGACACGAAACTGCTCGCCGGCAAGGTTGCCTTCGTGACCGGCGCGGGCCGCGGCATCGGTGCTGCGGCGGCGCGTCTGTTCGCGAAGGAGGGGGCCACGGTGCTGCTGGCGGCCCGGACCGAAAGCCAGCTCAAAGAGGTCACCGAGGAGATCAATATCGCCGGCGGCGTGGCCGACTATGCGGTATGTGACCTCGCCGACGGCGACAGCGTGCGCGCCGCAGTCGACAAGGCGGTCGCGACATTTGGCCGGCTCGACGTCGCTTTCAACAACGGGGCGACGATGGTGCCACCCGGCCCGCTCGACCAGGTGGCCGAATCTGACTTCGACCGAGCTTACGACGTCAACCTCAAGGGCGTTTTCCTCGCGATGAAGGCTGAGATCGCCGCGATTCGCGCCACGGCCAAATCTGGTGCCATCGTCAACACCTCCAGTGTGGGCAGCCTGATAGGCAATCCGGAGCTACCCGCCTACGGGGCGATGAAGCGTGCCGTCAACAGTCTCACCGAGTCCGCGGCAATCACCTACGGCCCGGAGAACATCCGGGTCAACGCCATCACGCCTGGGACCGCGTTGACGGAGATGATCCAGGAATGGGAGCAAGCCAGCCCCGGAGTCGTCGATCGTCTGGTGGCGGACAATCCGCTGGGGCGGGCAGCCGCGCCCACCGAGATCGCCGAGGCCGCGGCGTGGTTGCTCAGCGATCGAGCGTCCTACGTCACGGGTGCGATACTGCGCGTCGACGGCGGTACCGGGGTGTGACCGTCAGAGGCGGTGCGTGTGGCGAAGAATCTGCGCTGCACGCTCGCCGATGACGACGCACGGGGCCATCGTATTGCCCGTGGTGACCCGCGGCATTATCGATCCGTCGGCGATGCGCAGCCGCTGGATTCCGTACACCCGAAGTTGGCCGTCAACCACCGACAGCTCGTCGCGGCCCATCTTCGCCGTACATGTCTGGTGCCAGTACGTGATCGCGGCGTCGTGGACGTACCTCTCGAGTCCGCGCCCGGTCAGTTTGACCGGCATCACTTCACGTTTCGCATACGGGCGTAGCGGAGCTGCGTTGCCGATCTCCCGGGTCCGTTCGACACCGGCCACCGCAGCCGCCAGGTCCGCGGGGTGGGACAGCAGGTTGGCTTCGATCCGGACCGGGTCGGCCGGACCGGAACCGGTCAACCACAATCGACCACGGCTCTCTGGCCGCACGACACCGGTGAACATCGACCACCCGTACGCGGGCATCCCGAACAGGGCGGCCGTTTCCGCGCTGGCGAACGGGGTCTCGAGCTGGCAGCACTGCAGATCCGGGGTGTCCAGAGCCGGATCGCTTTTCCAGAAAATCGTCGACTCGGAAGACGTGTTCCGGGGCGCCAGCGTTCCCGGAGACTCCCAGACGCAGTTGATGCCGGCATGGTCCTGCAGGTTCCGGCCGACACCCGCGAGATGCTGTACCGGCGCGATCCCCAGGCGGGCGAGATCGGTGGAGTCGCCTATTCCGGAGAGCATCAACACTTTTGGAGTATTGATCGCCCCGAGGCTCAGGATGACCTCCACACCAGCGGCAATCCGGTGGGTCTTGTCCTCGTAGACGAACTCCACACCAGTTGCTGTTTGGTTGTCCAGCAGCACCCGCGTCACCAGTGCATCGGTGAGGACGGTGAGGTTCGGTCGGTCCATATAGGGGTAGGTGTAGGCGCGGAATACCGACTGGCGGACACCGGCGCGAACACGGATGTCGCTAATGGCCGCGCCGCCGTCGCCCTCCATCATCACTCCGTTCGGGCTGTCGAAGGACGGGATGCCTACTGTCTCAGCGGCATCCAGAGCGGCCGGGGCAACCGGGTGTGGGTCCGGCGAGGGCTGCACGAATACCAGCCCTCCGGTTCCGCGGTGGGCCGGGTCGGGTACGCCTTGCCAGTCCTCGATTGCACGGTAGATATCAAGCACGGCTTCGTAATTCCACGCATCGTCACCGGCTTCGGAGGCAAAGTAATCCCAGTCGTTCTTGTGCCCACGGGACCACATCATGACGTTGATGCTCGATCCGCCGCCCAGCACCTTGCCCATATTCAGGGGGATCGCACGGCCGTTGAGGTGGGGGCTGGGTTCGGCGCTGAAATTCCAGTCCGTCGCACTGCCGAGATTCAGCGGCCACTGCTCGGCTTTCAATACGGTGTCGACATCGTCGTCTCGGCCGGCCTCCAGGAGTAACACGTTCACCTCCGGGTTCTCGGCGAGGCGGCGGGCCACCACGGATCCCGACGATCCTGAGCCGCACACGATGAAGTCGTACTGGGTATTCAGTGGCGATCGCAGCCTCGCCTGGTTGTCACGGATACGCGCGGTGAGATCGTTGAGCTCCACCGCTGACTCCGGGTAGCCGATGGTTGCTGCGTCGATCAGGTCTTCATTCACTCGTGGACTCCTCGTGAGCAGGGCTTGAATGTGGCCGCCTCGGCTATCCGGGCGCGCAGTGACAACTGTTGGGAGTCGGTCGCATCGATAGCCACGTTCAATCAGCGTCATGGGCCGGTGATGTCTTACCGCGGAAGGCCGGGAAAGCCGGTCATTGACATATAACGCCGAAGCCCGAAATATATTGCATACCGACGATGCGGGTAAGTTGGTGGACACGTTCGGGGGCGTTTCCAATGCGCGGCTGCCCAGTTGGCCGCGGGTTCACGTGCGTCGATCTGAAGCCGGCGCTCCAACACGTACTGGCGGTACTGCCTGCTCTGACACCGGTTCGCCGTGTCTGCGTACCGCACAACCGAACTCACGTCACCAGGGGAAGACATGTATGGCAACGGAGGCGCGAGCCGCGCCGTACTGGCCACGGTGTTTGAGTTGCGCACCGTTATCGCTCGACTTGTTGGAGCAACAAGCTTGGTCATCATCGCGCTGCTGCCTTCCGGTGGAGTTTCGCGAGCAGACCCTTCGCTGGATTCAGAGCTGTCGTCTGGAACGGTCCGGGTTTTCGGTGACGTCGTCGCTCCGGTCACCTACACCATCGGTGAGCTGCAGAGTATGCAGACACAGACCCACACAGTCGCTTTCGAGACGCACTACGGAGCGGAGCGCCACACGTACACCGGCACCCCATTGGAAGAGATGCTGCGCGAAGCACATCCGGACCAGCCGGCCGAGAGGACCCACCCCCTGCTGACCATCGCGGTGGTCGCCCACGGCGCTGACGGTTACGCTGCCACCCTTGCGTGGGGTGAAGTGTTGTCATCACTCAAACCCGTCCCTGCATTCGTCGCCTGGGCAGAAGATGGCGCTCTGCTCGCCCAGCCGCGCCTGGTCGTCCCAGGCGATCTCGGTGGTGCGCGTTACGTCAGGGAACTCAGGGGCCTGCAGGTGGTGCAGCTGGTCCGATGACAATCTTCTTACGTCTCAACGCGGTCGCCGGTCAGAGCGCCCCGGTCGTCGACGCCACAGCCAGTTGCTTCCTGCTGAAATGAGCACCGACGACTGGGAAATGCTGCCCCACCGGTTATATCTCGACCCCAGCCGCCATGCTGAGGCTCAGGAGCTGATGGCTGCGGTTCGACATGCTACCGACACTGTGCTCACCGACCGGCAACGTACGTTGTTCATTGCGGCGGTGATCGGCGGCGCACCCCCCAACGTGCTGGCTCTGAGATTCGGGATGAGCCGGAATGCGGTCTACAAAAGCATTTTTGACAGTCGTCGTAAGATCCTCGGCTTTCTGGTCGCTAATGATTACGTGCTGAAGGACACCTCATGGGGCGGCCCGTCGTGACGTTGCGACTGACCGCACCGTGCTGGTGCCTCGCCGGCCGGACGCGAGAAGCCGCCATCGGTTGACTCTCGGCCATCGACGACCGTGGTCACAATCGCGTTCGCCGAACCCCGGGGACCCCCGCCAAACGCCGAATCGGACTCTGCAGCTGTGGTCCGGTCGCGCCACCAACAAAGGATCTACGGTGACACAGACCCCTCGCGACGGATTTTCCACCCGCGAAAGGCCCAGGGGGGCAATGCACACTGCCCCCGCTCCTATGGAGAGCCGGTTCGCCAGTGCGGCCATTCCGCTTCGCGCAGTTCTCCTACGGGTGGCACAGCACTACACCAAGAACAGTTACGACGCCGAAGACCTGGTTCAGGAAACCTACGCAAAGGCATGGGCGCATTTTGACTCGTTCGAACCAGACTCCAATATCCGGGCCTGGATGATGCGAATCCTGGTGAATACGTGGATCAATGGGCACCGCAGGACCGAGAGTCGGCCCAAGGAGGCGCTCACCGGTTCCTTCACCGACGCTCATGTGACCGCAGCACGACTCGTCGCACCGTCCGCGGAAGACAAAGCGCTACAGCTCATACCCGACGAGGTACTCAGGGACTACATCGGGGCCCTGCCGACCACTTTCCAGGCCGCGCTCTTCTACGCAGACGTGTGCCAATACCGGTTGAAGGAGGTGGCTGAGATCGAGCGGGTTCCGTTGGGGACTGCGATGTCGCGGGTCCATCGAGCACGCCGTCGGCTGCGATCACAGTTGCTCTGCCATGACCACGGAGCCGACCCCGATGCCGACCCCGATGCAGAGGCCGATCTGGAGGAGGCTGAAGTGCCGGCTCCCGCACCGGAGCCATGATGGCGCCGAAGGGGGAAGGCGCAAACCGCGGCGGACGTCACCGTGGACGGACGTCCTGCACTATGACCCGGTTCGGCAGTGACAGGCAAACATGCCTCCGCGGTTGCCGCGTTGGTGCGCGACGAGTGGGGCGCGCCCCGCTTCACAATCTCCTTACGCAGACGACATTTGAGATACGGTATTCTGCATGCCGGTACCCGAGGAACGCGGTAGACACAAGAGGTCCCTCCTGCGGGAACAGGCGTACATCTCCATCAGAGACGCGATCATCAGCGGCACTCTGGCGCCAGGCGAGAAGTTGCGTGACCCCGAACTCGAGCAGTGGCTGGGGATCAGCCGTACTCCGATCCGTGAGGCCCTGGCTCGTCTGGAAGCGGCGGGGCTGGTTCACACGACGCCTGGGCACTCCACAGTCGTCTCGACCATTGAGCGCAAGGCGGTCCTCGACGCCCAAGCCGTGGCGGCGGTGATGCATGGTCTTGCGGTGCGCACGGCGGTGCCGTTGATGGGGAAACGCGAAATCGCGGCGATGACAAAAGCAAACAAGGATTTTGCGGCGGCGTTCTCGGCCGGAGACGCCAGAGCCGCCATGACCGCCGACGACGATTTTCATCGTGTAGCGGTGGAAGCCAGCCAGAACCAGGCCATCCCAGCGATACTCGAACAGGTCACTCCTGTGCTCAGGCGTCTGGAATTCCTGCGCTTCTCGTCGCTTTCCGGCCGTCAGTCAATAGCGCAGCACAAGCAGATCATCGATTTCTGTCGTCGAGGTGACGCGGAGGCGGCCGACGCAGCGACACAGCGCAATTGGCAGACGTTATCGCAGCTCATCGATCACCCGGAGGCGGAGTAGCGCGAGCTTCGGGCCAGGTATGCCCGTTTCAGGTGGGCCGTTTCTTCGGCCACCTGCGAGTTGCCAGGATTCCGGTTGTGCCAGCTGCAGTCGGGCGGGCTGGATTCGTCAAAACTGGATCCGTTATTCACGCTCACCCAGAGTTCGCGCCGGAAACTGCCGGAGTCTTACGACGCGCGACCGACAGAGCAGGCGCACGCTCAGGCGGTACGTCAGATGCGTTGTCGATGTGTCTGCGTGGGCGCTCTAGCTTCTGATGCCCTGTGCGGCCCGGTCGATCACGTCGGCAACCAGCTTGGGCTGGGTCAGGAAAGTTACGTGGCTGCCTTCGATCTCCTGCGTGGTGGCCCCGATTCGCGCTGCGGTCTGGCGGAGCAGCTTCGGGTCGATCGCTTCGTCCTGGGTGGCCACGACGGCCCAGCTGGGCTTGGTCTTCCAGGCCGCTTGGGTGACCTTGGTGTCGAAGATCGACATGTTGAGCGGCACTTGTGAATCCCGCAGGAATGCCGCCTCGGCGTCGGTGGTGTCGCCGGCAAAGCTCATCTTGAATTTGTCGAGGTTCACGAAACCGAAGCCGTCTGGCTGCTTTTCGATGACGAAGTCCGGCGGGGCGGGGATCTCGGCGAACTGCTCACCGGTGGACTCGCCCACGTCGGGTGCCAGCGCCGAAACATACACGAGGCCAGCGACCTTGGGGTCGACTCCGGCTTGGGTGATCACGGTGCCGCCATAAGAGTGCCCGACGAGAATCGTGGGTCCGTCCTGGCGGGCAAGCACGCGTTGGGTGGCGGCGACATCGTCGGCAAGAGAGGTCAGTGGGGTCTGGACGATGGTCACCCGGTAACCCCGGCCGGTCAGTTCGTCATAGACGCCGTGCCAGCCGGACCCGTCTGCAAAGGCACCATGCACCAACACCACGTTCTTGACCGGTGCTGGTTCGGCCTGGGCCCAACTGGCTGTACCCAGCATCCCGGCCACACTCGCGACGGCCGTCCCGGCCGCGATCAGTTTTCGGACCTTGTTCATGTCTGTCCACCTTCGGTTGCGACGGTTCGGTACACCTCGGTTTTGAGGCGGTGCCGCACACCGCGGGCCGCGACATGCAATATATTGCCGCATCGCTGCGCGGACGTCAATGCTTTCGGCAATCCGGTCGCAGCGCATCGATCCTCGCGCGGCTGCTCGACTACTCTGCGAGGCGCCCAGGTTTCGCTCACCCGGTAGGCGGACCCTGCTAGGTCGACTACTAGTAGCATCTCGCCCTTCCCAGACGGCGCGTGAGGTTCGAGCCTTGTTCCGTGACAGGAACTTCGATACCAACACAGCCAATGCCATTGTGGAGAAAGGCGACTGTCCTCGCGCTTCATTCGTCGACTGCAGGTGTCTTGCTCCTTGCCGGCTGCTCAATCCCGACGCAGCCACAATCACCACTTTTCGAGTACCTCGGGGATGCGGTCATACCGCACGAGTTTCAGATCGACGGTACCGTCGTCGGTGGGTTGTCCGGAATCACCTACGACCCGGGGCGTCAGGTGTACTACGTCATCAGCGACGATCGCTCGGAGAACAGCCCAGCAAGGTTCTACAGTGCCCGAATCTCGTTCGCGCAGGACAGGTTGGCCGGTCTCGAGGTGTTCGACACGACAACGTTGCTCGACCCCAACAGCCGCCCATTCGGGTCTCTATTGCCCGACGCCGATCCGCCCGTGATCCCGCCGGACCCTGAGGGCATCGCATTCGATGAGCGCCGCCAGCAGCTCTACTGGACCAGTGAGGGGGCCCGGGAACTCGAGGATCCCGACCGCCCTTTGCTCTTGGACCCCTGGGTTCGGTCGGCGGAGGTGAACGGAGGCTTCCGTGGGCGGATCTCGCTGCCGCCCATGTTCGCCATGTCGGCACTTGAGACCGGGCCCCGACAGAACCTTTCCCTGGAAGGTGTGACACTCACTCCGAGCGGCCGCCACCTTTACGCAGCCATGGAAGGACCTCTGCTGACGGATGGACCGCCGCCCACAGAGCAGGAGGGCGCTCTGACCCGGATCATCCGGTTGGACCCGGAGGCCGGGACCGCGACCGGCCAGTTCGCTTACCCGCTTGACCCGGTGAGCGCGGGCAGCGGGGGAGACACGGGACTGTCAGATCTGGTTGCGCTCGACGACGAAACCTTCCTGGTGGTGGAGCGCTCGTACTCGGAGCACAACGTGATCCGGATCTACCGTGCAAGCGTTACCTCGGCAGATAACGTCCTGATTCGCGAGTCCCTCGACGGCATCCCGCCCCAGGCGATGGCCAAGGAACTCATCGCCGAGCTATCGAGCGGGTCCGAGGTCAACCACGCGGACAACATCGAGGGAATCACATTGGGGCCTCGATTATCCGACGGTCGCCAGACCGTAGTGCTGGTCAGTGATGACAACTTTCGGGCTGAACAGGTCACGCAGTTGATCGCGTTCGCCTACGGCGCGGGCCCCAGTGGCGGCCACGTCAGAGAACATCGACGCACTGCCGAGCCGTGAGGCTGCTTGCTACAGCGAGGTCCACCCAGCCCGCGGGTTCCCTATCTGTGGCGCTACCAGGAGGATTCCGGCCTGGTTGTGAGTCTGTCTGTACCCGCACAGTATTGGCTGTGACTGGGATCGGTAGGGCAGCAATGGTCAAGGGCTGCAGAAGAGGTGGGCCCGAATGAGCGGCGGGACTTCGCCCACGTACGCGTATGGGACGGTTGCGCGCGAGCCGACACTGGTGGCCCGTTGGGGCGCCGCGCTGGTTGCCGGGAGTCTCGACAGGCAGGTGGTTTCCGCGGCGCCACGTCGGCAGAGCAGACTTCTTGCCGCACACATCGCCCGGCTGACCTCGCGCCGAGAACGCACCGAACTGGTCCGCGCCCTCGAAGCCGTCTTGCGGCGCAGCCAAGAAGGTCAACCCATACGGTCAACCAGGGTTGCTCCGCACTGCCGCGATGTCGGGGAGGCTCAGGCACTGATCTCGGCTGTGGTGGAACGGTTGGCGAGCGCAACCCCGGTAGATCCTCGCGGAACAGCGCGTCTGCGGATGCTGCTCGCCGACGGCTCCGGGCCGCTCTACCGCGAGCAGCCAGGCTCCTTGATTGCTCCGCTTCACAGCGTTATTGGCGCGCTCTAGCTACCACAAGGGCAGTGTCACAGCATTATTGACATGGTGGCAAACGCGGCCATGCAGACGAACGCGGCAGATTGGTCCGCGCAGAATGCAATTAAACCGGCTGTCCACGCGTATTTACTAGTGTGTTGTTGCCACCTGATATCGGCCCTCTCGGCCAGTTCCTCCGCACCCACCGAGACCGCCGGGCTCCCGAAGAGACAGAGATCTCGAGAGGGAATTTGAGGCGCGTCCCTGGTCTGAGACGTGAAGAAGTGGCGGTACGCGCCGGCATCAGCGTCGAGTACTACATCAGGCTCGAACAAGGCCGGGAGCGCAGTCCGTCAGTGACGGTGTGCGACGGCCTGGCCCGGGCACTGTCACTGGACCGGGATGAAACCAGCCACCTGTACCAGTTGGCCGGACTGCAAAGGTCGTGCAGCGACCCGTCGCCATTCGGCTCGCGTGTGCCGGCCGGGAGTCAGATACTGATCGAAACTCTCGGGCTGCCGGCCATCATCCAGAACAGATACACCGACGTACTCGCCTCGAATGCGTTGGCCCGAGCCCTGTCACCGAACCTGAGTCCGGGCGTCAACATCATCCGTGCGCTGTTCCTGGATCCACGCGAACGGCAGCTGGTCGTGGACTGGGACAGGGCAGCGGCGAATTGTGTGGCGCAACTGCGCTTGTCCATCGGGTCCGACCTCACCGCCTCTCCAGCCCGCGACTTGACGTCTGAACTGATGAAGAGCAGCGTCGCGTTCCGCCAGTTATGGTCACAGCACGACGTCGAGCCCGCGCCGGTCAGCCCCGTTCGGTTCCGACACCCGGATGTCGGCCAGATGGAGGTCTTCCGGGAAAAGCTGGTCATCGCCGGGGCCAGTGATCTGTCGATGATGGTGTTCCACACGCGTCCGAACACGCCGTCCTGGTCGGCGCTGGAGCGTTTGCGGGCCATTGTGGCTGGTTATCGCGCCGACAGCACTGCGTGAGGTGGGCGGCGCAGAATGCGCGGCGACCCGCCCTGCACGACTACCGACCGTTGGATCTGCTAGAACGCGACGCTTCGGGATGCGAGTAACTCGGCCAGCTCGTGCAGATCGCCGGCGGTCAGATCAGCCGCTGGATCGGCACGCTCACCGGTGGCCGGACCGAATTCCAGGGGGCGGTTGATGAACGCTGTCCGCAGGCCGGCAGCCCGGGCGCCTGCGAGATCGGAAGGGTGTGCGGCCACCAGCATCAGCTCGTCGGGCTCGATATCGAGAAGGTGCGCCGCAGTGAGGTAGGCCTTCGGTGCAGGCTTGTAGGCGTTTGCCAGTTCCGCGGACAGTACGCAGTCGAAGCGCAGGTCCCCGTGGCGAGCAAGGTCGATGAGCAGGGCGATGTGGGCATTCGACAAGGGAGCGGTGACATACATGCGCCGAAGGGCTTCCAGGCCACCGCGCACATCGGGCCAAGGATCCAGCTGGTGCCACGCCCGAACGAGGCGTTGCCGCTCTTCCAGCGAGAGGGTCAGCGCACGTTCGGCGAGAACGTCGTCGAGCGTCGCCATATGAAGGGCGTCGAAGGTACCCCATTGCCGCACCCCGTCATTGACTTCGTTCAGGATGGGCTGATATCGGAACCGCCAGGCATCCGCGAGCTCAGCGGGGTCACCCGGTACACCCGCTGCGCGGAATGCATCGGCGACCCCGGTGCGCCAATCGACAAGTGTGCCGAAGACGTCAAAGACGAGTGCTCGCAGCGTCATGAGTCGAAGGTACGCTGCTGCAGAGCGGGCAGGAGCCGTTGTGACCAAGCCGGCTCGCGTTCACCCACCGACGGCGGTAATGGCAACGGCGACAGGAGTGTTGACCCTAAGGATGAGTCGACCCGGGGATCGTCGCGCAGGAGCGGCGATCACTCGCCGAGGGCGGCGCAGACCTTGCGCAGCAAACCGGCGAGTGTCTCCCGTTCGGCGGGGGAGAGGACAGCGATGACGTCTTCGTCATCGGCCAGCCGACGGGGCATCTGATCCTCGACCACGGATCGGCCGTGGTCGGTCAACGCCAGCAGGACCACGCGACCGTCGCGTTCTGATTTCTGCCGTACCACCAGGTCTCTCTGAACCAGGCTGTCGGCGATCTTGGTGATCGACGCTCCGCTGAGCATGGTGGTGGAGACGACTTCACTGGCCCGCAACGGTCGACCAACCCGAGCTAGTGCACTGAGTACGTTGAACTCCGACCGGGTGATCCCGTGCTGCTCCAAGTTGAGATCGAGTCGGTGGTTGCACAGTGATGCGATCCGCTGAACACGGCCGAGCACCTCGATGGGGGCCGTGTCCAGGTCAGGGCAGATCTGGGCCCACTCACGACGAATCAGATCCACCGTGTCGGTGAGGGCGGGCATCTCGGGTCGGGCCACCCATGCATAGTAGGCCACAACTATTTCATCACTAAAATAGTGATAAAGTATGGCGGTGCTCGGCTCCTTCTTTCACCATCTCGGACGCGGCGGCGCCGCCTTGCGCCACGCTGCCAAACCCCGTGCTTGGCGCGGCGCACTCCACATCGATGTGCACAAGGCAGGGGTGGCTGCCCCACTCCGAGTCGGCGCTGCTGTCACTTTGGTGTTCGTTGTCGGTGGCTTGGCCGGTCAACATGATGTTGTAGGTTTCGCGGCGTTGGGTGCGCTGGTCTCAGCGTTTTGCCGACCCGACCCTTATCCCGTTCGCTTCGGGCGCCTGGTCATCCTCGGTGTCGGCATCAGTGCCGCTATCGGCGTCGGCGCCCTGTTGGGGGCCGCCGGATGTCCGACCATCGTCCAGATCGTGGTGATTTCCGCGATCGCCGGTGCGGCGGGCTATCTGGTCTGGGCCCTGCACATTGTGGGGCCAGGAGCGGTGGTATTCGTGTTCGGCGCCGTGGGTGCGGCGAGTTTCGCTCACGACGTCGGTGACGTCATCCTCGTCGTGGCCGTGACAGCCGGGGGCTCGGTCATCGGTGTGATCGCCGCCTTGGCGCCATGGCTCATCCAGCACCTTCGGCAGGCTCTGAGCAGCACCACGCCGTCCGTCGGCACGGCGTCACACCCGGTGCAACGCGAGTCGCTGTGGGTCACCCTCGCCGGCGCACCGCATTCGACGCTGGTCATCAGGGGCGCGCGGATCGCCGTCGCCGGAGCCCTGGGGGCAGCCATCGCGTCCGGACTCGGGCTCGCCCATCCCATGTGGGCCACCATGGGCGCCGTCGCCACAATGCAGGGCGTCGGCTACCACCTGGCGATTCACCGCGGAGTGCAACGTCTACTGGGCAATGTGGGTGGCGCGCTACTTGCGGCAGGCCTGCTGGCCCTGCCTCTGGGTTACTGGGGCACCGTCGCAGCGATCATCGTGTTCCAGACCGTCGCCGAGATAGCGTCCACGGTCAACTATGCTCTGACCTCCCTGGCGGTGACACCGATGGCGTTGCTGCTCACCGGACTTGGTGCCGGGTTGGCTCCCGCGGTGGCTCTCGACCGGGTCCTCGACACGGGTGTGGGAATCGTGACCGGCATCGTCATCGCGGCCCTGACCATCAGTGGGGCCGACGCCAAAAAGCTGATGACGATGCCGCGTGAGGCCGGCGCTGCGTAGAGCGACGCGGGACTACACTCACCTGTCCATGCCCTACATTCTGCAACTCGATTCCTCTGCCGACGTCTACTCATCGGTCTCCCGGCAGCTGACGAGTGAGTTCGCGCAACGGTGGGCCGCTGCGGCGCCAGGTCGCGAAATCCGCCATCGGGACCTGCATGCCAGGCCGCTGCCACACCTGCCCACCAACACCGTGCACTTCACCGCGGAGCGTCGGCCCGAGAACGGCGTCGCCCCGGCGTCTGAAATAGCAGAACTGCAAAGGGAATTGATCGAGGAGCTGTCCGGAGCGGCGGGCGTTGTGATCGGTGCACCGATGTACAACTTCTCCCTGCCTTCGACCCTCAAGGCATGGGTCGATTACGTCCACGTCATCGGCGCCACCTCACCGGCGACCGAAGGAATCACCCCGCTGCTCGGCAAGCCGGTCACGGCTGTCTCCGCGCGCGCCACCCCGACTGGTGCCGACGTCGAGGCGGACTTCGTCCTCGGCCCGCTGTACGCGATCCTCGGTGGGTTCATGAGCATGGACGTCACGGGCTTCGTCGTACACTCCGAACCGCCCGCTTCGCCGGGCGACTTCCATCGACCCGTTGACGACGTCCGCCGCGAACTTCTCGATCACGCGGACAGCTGGCAGTGATCGGCCCGGTTGTCAGGCTGTCGCGTCGAGGATCTTGATCGCGAAGACCAGGGAGTCACCCGGCTGAATCCCGGCGCTGGGCTGACCCTCGGGGTACCCGTCCGCGGAGGTCATCGCCACAGCAACCGTGGACCCGACCGTCTGGCCTGCGATGGCCTTCTGGAAGCCCGGCACCACGCCGTCGAGAGGGAATTCAACGGGTTCGCCGCGCTCGTAACTGCTGTCGAACACCGACCCGTCGCGACCGTTGACGCCCATGTAGCAGACGGAGACGGAAGCCGTGTCTGCAACGACCGGCCCGTCGCCGGCCTGCAGGGTATGCACCTGAGTCTCGGTCACGCTGAAAGGGGCGTCCACAGTGACGACGGGCGCCGCCGCATCTGTTGATCCGGTGACCTCGACGCCGCCGGTGGCCCCGCGCAGCGTCCACTCGGCGGCGCCAGTGTTCTCCGGGGCTGAGGTGGGGCAACCGCTGGCCTCGGCCAGCGTCTCGGTGATGGAGGACTCGATCACTTCGGTTGCCGACGGTGTGCCTGCCGTCTGGGAGTCCGTATCGGACCCGCACGCGGCAACGGTGAATACCAGGGAAGCGGCACAAGCTACGAGAGCGACGGACGAAGGCAGGCGAGAGGAATTCACCGTTGTCACGCTACAGCTGCGCGGCACATCGGTTACCGGTAACCCTCGGATACCCGCGATCGGTAGTCAAAGCATCAGGGTAGGAGCAATATTGGACGCCCTCCGCCTGTTCGGGTGTGAGGCCGCCGCCGTGACATTTGCCCTCGACGGCGACAACGACACCGCGGGGCGGGACAGGTGCCAACGAAGGCAGCCCTCCCGCAACGCCTCGTCGACAGCGCTGGTGATGGAAGTCAGCACCACAGCCTGGCCCGGCTCCCAGATCTGTATTGATCCGCCGCTGAGGGTGATGCGCCTTATCGGAGAGCCACAGGTTCTCAAAAGCGCGGAGCGGCACAACAATCGCTCTGCTACGGTTGCCCATTCCACCGCGCCGCCGTCGTCGACATTGCCGTGTAACCCGATCACTCGCAATCGCCTGTCGCCCAGTACCAGAGGCGCGTCACCGTCGAGGTAGATGTATTTGGTGCAAGGGGTTGCATTCGGCCAACCGGGCCATCTGCTGGGAGGTGTCGACGATGAAGCGGGACACCCCGAGATTGACTGCTCGACGGAGAGCGGCGGTATCTGATCCGCAGCGAAAGACGACCTGAAGCGGTTTAATGCCATTGTGCCACAACAGATCCAATGCATCGTGGTCATCTGCGACAACGGTGACACCATGTGAACGCACCCAGTCCGCGAGCGCGCGATCACTGAGCGCCGCGGCGGGTACGCCGCATCCCACACCGGCGATAACGCCTCGCATCAGCTGGATCGCGGTGTGTAGTTGCGGCGTGCAGGCGTCATCGGCAGGTGTCATAGGTCCAGGTGTACGGAGTATCCGGTCGTACCGCCCGACTCCATACGTACTCTTGACGCCGGACGCACCCGTTTTGACGTCATGTTGATGACGGCAAGTTGGTCGTCTCTACCCGGGCCGAGCTGGACTGCGTCGGTGTTCGGAAACCGAAGCTACCCAGCATCCGTCGTCGCCTCGGAGTGCATCCTGGCGATATCCGCGCGGTGCAGTGGTGATCCGATCGGCGGTGTGGCGAGGCTGAATGCGAAAGGCTGGCCATCGCACGGAACGGATGTCGGCCGGCGTCGTCGCTGACCTGGGCCTGCATGCCATGGCGTTGCCATTCGAAACCGAACCGGTCCCCGTCGTTCTGGCTTGGCATCAGCGCTATGACGATGACCGCACCCACGCTTGGCTCCGCGACCAAGTCAACGCCGCTGTCCGGCAGCGCTTTCCTGCGCAGGATTGACGCCGCGACGAGATCGACGGGCGATCAAGCCGACGTCTCAGCAATCGGCGCACGGGAGGTGGCCCGGGTCCACACACCTGGCGGCTGATTCCGGTAGTGGTTGCTCGCAGTTCAATTCCCGAAGTCGGCGCCGCATGAACAGATTCTGGCTATGTATTGATTAACTACCTACCAGAAGGTAGGGTCACCGACATGGCCATTTTTGCCTCGACGTCCGAAGCCATCCTTCGTTGCGCTCGAACGTCGATCATCGCGGGCGGCTACAACGGTTTCAGCTATCCCGACATCGCTGCAGTCGTGCACGGCCCGATGCTCTCCACCCGGGCCTACGGCGATCCGCAGGTCTTTGCGGTCATCACGCGGCCGGCGATCGACAGGCTTCGTTCGACTCGGGTTGATGCCGACGATTCGATCAAGGAAGCCATCTAGTAGGTAGACACAGTTTTCCCGAAGTCCAATACGTGACTTCGGTTTGGCCCGCCACCGGCAGGCCCAGGCTCGAGTGGGACGTGGCCACCACCACGTCCGGTCCGTTCGCGCCGTCCCCGAAGATCAAAGGAGCAGCACATGACAGAAACCGAAACCATTGGCCAGACACGCGAGATCAGTGGAAACGACGCGTGGCTCAAACGCTACTACTTCACCCGTGCAGGGTTCTCCATCGTGTGGGTGGTTGCCGCTTTCGGCCTTGCGCACAGCGCGACCGCCGTCGTCGCCGCGCTGCTGCTGATCTATCCAGCATGGGACGCGATCGCGAATATGGTTGACGCACAGCGCAATGGCGGACTTCGACGCAATCCCACTCAAGCGTTCAATGCCGCAGTCAGTACGGTGACCACGATCGCAGTCGCCATTGCCCTGACACAGAGCATGAACGCCGTGCTCGGCGTATTCGGCGTGTGGGCAGCATTGTCGGGTCTGCTCCAGCTCGCTACAGCAGCGCGCCGATGGAAGAGTTCCGGCGGACAGTGGCCCATGATCCTGAGCGGTGTCCAGTCGACGGCGGCGGGTGGCATGTTCCTGGTGCAGGCAACTGCCCCTGAGCTGCCGCAGATCAGCACCATCGCCCCCTACGCCGCCTTTGGTGCGTTCTACTTCCTGATCTCGGCGGTTTGGCTGACTGTCAAGGACGTTCGCGGTCGGCGTGCCTGACCCCACGTGAGCCGCGAGGCAACGGTCGCGATCGAACGCTTGATATTGATCGACGGCCAGAGGAGCGTTGACCGTGACCGGGAGAGCAGGGCCGCGGTCAGTACGTGTACCGACTGACGTTCTCCGGATGGATCACCATGCGGACCTGGTCTTCGGCCAGGATCCCGGCAAGGTCTTGCGCCCGGGCAGGGTCATTGAGGTCCCAGTAGCGGCCGGCGAGGCGGGCGGCCAGGTCGCGCGCTCCGTCGGCTTCCACCGTGACGGGGCCGGCGATCGACACCCAGCGTTCGCGTTCACCGACAGGGGCTGCGACGACGAGCGAGGCACGCGGGTCGCGGTGCGCCCGTCGTACTTTCAAAGTATCTGGACCGGTGAACAATTGGACTGCGCCGTCAGCAGTGACCTCGAACCACACTGGCCGTGGCTGCGCCGGGATCGGCCCGGCCGCCATGGACAGGAACCCGTGCAGGGGGCGTGCGAGGAACTCGATGTCCTGGGCGGTCAGTGAATTGTCGTCGCTGCTCATCGGTGCCAGGCCCCGGCCGCCGCGGTCCGCAACACGTAGTCCTCGAAGGTTCGAGGCTCCCGGCCCAGCACGGCGGCGACGCCGTCGGTCGTTCCCGCCAGCAGCCCGCGCTCCATCATCACGAACATCTCGGCGATGTGCTGTGCGTCGTCCTCACTGAGGCCGTCCTTCACCAGCGAGGCGGTGTACTCAGCGGGGGAAATCTGCGTGTAGGTGATGGGCAGCCCGGATGCCCGCGAAATCAGCGCGACGGCCTCATCGAAGGTGATCGCGCGGGGGCCAGTCAGTTCGTAGACCCGACCGGCGTGCCCGTCGGGTTCGGCCAACACCGCGGCGGCAACATCGGCGACATCCTCGATGTCGATGAACGGCTCGGGCACCATGCCCGCGGGAAGGGCCAACTCACCGCGCAAGAGCGGGGTGTGGAAGTTCTCCTCGTCGAAGTTCTGGTTGAAGTTGTTCGGCCGCAATACGGTCCATTGTAACGACGACCCACGCACCGCGTCCTCGGCATCGCGCATATCGCGTCCGAATGCAGAGTCGCCCCAGGTGTCGGCGCCCCGTCCGGAGAGGACGACAAGGCGCTGCACGCCGGTGGCCTCTGCACGCGCCACGAACTTGTGCACTGGACCCGGTAGGCGGGGAGCCACGATGTACGCCGCCGCCACTCCCTCGAGTGCTGCATCCCAGGTGTCAGGATCGGACCAGTCGAACCGGGTCTCGCTGCTCCGGGACGCAGCACGCACGGGTGCGCCCTGCATCCGTAACCGGGCGGCGACCCGCCGGCCCGTTTTGCCGGTGGCGCCTAGGACGAGGGTGATGTCATTACTCATGCATCGATTGAACCGAGCATTGTCGGACGATTCCATAGGTCAGAGGCCAGATTGCCTAGGTATTCGTCTAACATCACACTGATGGACGTCTTCGGAGATCTGTTTCGGGGGGTGCGAGCTCATGGCTCGTTGTTCGGTAGCTCCCTGTTGGCGCCGCCCTGGGCGCTGCACTTCGTCGATGGCGCCCCGCTGACACTCTGCACCGTTATCAACGGAGCCGGTTGGATCGTGCCGGAAAACGGCTCGCCCGAACTACTGGGCCCCTATGAGACGGTTGTCGTTCGCGGCCCTACAACGTTCACCTTCGTCGACGAGCTAGATACGCCGGCGCAGCCGATTGCGTGCGGTGAGGACTGCGCCACACCCGAGCAGGGCGGCACGCGGTACCGGCTCGGGTGGGCCGACGCTGACGATTCCCGCAGTGAGGCAGCAACATTCATCACCGGCGCCTACCCGGTGGGGGGCGAGATCAACCGGCGGCTGCTCGACGCATTACCCGTCGTCCTGCGTGTGGAGGCCGGCGGTACCGGAGACGCAGTGCTCGACCACCTCGCGGCAGAGGTGGCTGTCGACGCCCCAGGGCAGCAGGTCGTGTTGGACCGGTTGTTGGATTGGATGCTGGTGTGCACGCTGCGCGAATGGTTCGACCGGCCAGGGGGCGAGCCCCCGGCGTGGTGGGCGGCCCAGCGTGACGCGGTAGCCGGTGAAGCGTTGCGGTTGTTCCACGCCGACCCGGCAGCGCCGTGGACCGTTTCCTCGTTGGCCACCCGTATAGGAGTGTCGCGTTCGACGCTTGCCAAGCGTTTCGCGGACTTGGTGGGGGAGCCCCCGCTGACCTATCTCGCCCGGTGGCGGATGGCGCTTGCGGCGGATCTGCTGGTGGAGCAGGATACGGCGACCATTGCCCACATTGCCCGAAAGGTGGGGTATTCCGACCCATTCGGGTTCAGCGCAGCGTTCAAGCGGGTCCGGGGCGTCAACCCCAGCGAGTTCCGGCGGAGCGCCAAAATCGCTGCGTCCGTGAAGGTTGGGTAGTCCGTTCCAGGGCCGGCTGCGGCGCACGGAATCCTAGAATGCCCATATGCCGTTTACGCTCGATCCTGAGGCTGAGCCTCGTTCCGAGGCGTTGATCAAGAAGTCGCGGTTCATTGCGCGCCTGCGTCATGTTGGCAGCGAGGACGCGGCTACCGAGTTCATCACCGTCGTGCGCGAAGCGGATCGCGGCGCCAACCATCACTGCTTTGCTTACATCATCGGCGACGACGAGACTCGAATCGAACGTCACAGCGACGACGGGGAGCCGACCGGAACGGCGGGTTCTCCGATTCTGAATGCGCTTGAATCTCACGACCTCGTCAATGTCGTCGCTGTGGTGTCACGCTATTTCGGAGGGGTGAAACTCGGGACTGGCGGGCTGGCTCGGGCATACTCGGGAACCGTCGTATCGGCGGTCGAAGGGGCGGACCTGCGTCCCTGGCTGCGGTGGCAGGTCTACCGCCTGACGGCTCATCATGCCGAAGCCGGCTGGTTGGAGTCCGAGCTGCGCGGGCGTGGCTTCGAGGTAACCGGTGTGAGTTATGCAGAGTCGGCGGTCATCACCGTCATCTGTGTCGACGCCACCCGCCTGCGGTCGGCCCTTGCTGAGATGACTTCCGGACGTGCCGAATTGGTCTATGCCGGCGAGGTGTGGCGATAGTCGCCCGTCAGGAGTTCTCTCACTCACTCTGGTCGGGCACGATGTGCTGGGCTTCGGCGTTGCTCAGATCGAGCTCGGGCAGGGCTGGGATGCTCTCCTGCAGTCGCACCGTGTGCCTGCCGAACAGTAGGTAGCCGCCGAAGCCAATGACAAGTGCGACGATGACTCCGAGATTCGAGTAGGCCCAAGCACCCTCGGTGCCGCCGAGCCCGAGGGGCCCCAGCAGATACCCCTGCCATGCCAGCCAGGGCGCCATCGAGTTGGTGACCAGGCCCCATCCAACAACGGTAGCCAGAGCGATCAGTGCGATGGGCATCCACCGGACGTCGCCGTAGCGCCCACTCGGGTCGAATAGGTCGCGTTCGGCGTAGGGCTGGCGCCGCAACGCCAGATCGGCAATGAAGATTCCGCACCAGGCAGTGATGGGCACGCCGAGGGTGATCAGGAATCCCTGGAAAGGGCCGATGAAGTTGGGAGAGAAAAAGATCACTGCGATTGCGCCGACAAGCATGATCACTGCGTCGATGCCGACGGCCGTCACGCGGGATGTCTTCAAGCCCATGTTCAGCAGGGCCAGACCGGAAGAATAGATATCCATGATCGCACCGGCGACGAGCCCGGTGACCGTAACCACGGCGAAGGGGATCAGGAACCAGGTTGGCAGGATGGTGGTCAGCGCACCAACGGGGTCGCCGGCGATGGCATCGTTGAGGGTGCTCGAGGAGCCGGCGAGCAGCACGCCGTAAATGAGCAGCACGGCCGGCGGGATCGAGCCGCCCAGCGTGGTCCACCCGATGATCCCCTTGGTCGAGGCGTGGCGGGGCAGATATCGCGAGTAGTCCGCTGCGGCGTTGACCCATCCCAGCCCGAACCCGGTCATCACGAACAAAGTCGCGCCGATCACGATCGGTGTACTTCCGGCGGGCAACGCTGCGACCGCGTGCCAGTCGATATGGCCCACGGTGAACGCGATGTACAGTGCGGTGAGTGCGGCGGCCAGTATGGTGAGCCAGCGCTGTAGCTTCATGATGACGTCGAAGCCGAGCATTCCCCCGGTCACGATCAGTGTCACGACCACCAGCAGCGCAACGACTTTCAGCGGCGTGCCGCCGCCCCACCCGACCCGCTCGAAGATAGTCGAGGTCGCTAGGACGGCGACCACGACCAGGGTGGTCTCCCAACCCACCGTGAGCATCCACGACAGCATGGACGGCACCCGGTTTCCCCGAACCCCGAAGGCGCTGCGACTCATGGTCATCGTGGGTGCCGATCCGCGTTGGCCGGCGGTCGCGACGTACCCACAGAACAGATACGACGCCCCCACGCCCACCAGAATCACGATGAGTGCCTGCCAGAGCGACATACCGAAGGCCAGCACGAACGAACCGTAACTGACGGCCAGTACCGAAACGTTGGCGGCAAACCACGGCCAGAACAGGTCGCGTGGATTGCCTTTGCGTTCATGCTCGGCAATGGGGTTTATGCCGTTGGTTTCGACGGTGATCGACCTACTGCGGGTTGCCGACGGCGGGCCTGGAGGTTCGGTGGTGCTCATGATCGTCCTCTGTTCGGTGGTTGATGCTCGACGGTGGGCGAGAACTCTCATTGTTTGGAGCTGACCGCGGAACCGCGGCGGACGTGCGCGCCACGATGGTTGTTGCCAAGTCGCGGACCTTGCCCGAAGATCCGCTCGCGCAGGGTACCCCGCCGAGGTTCGATCGGCAGGAGGCCGCGCTTCCTCAACTGCGGCACAACGTGTTTGATGAACTCTAGGTAAGACCCGGGCGAAACGAACGGCGTGAAATTGAAGCCGTCGAGGCCGGTGTAGTCGACCAGCGCGGCAATCTCGTCGGCCACGTCATCCGGGGTTCCAACGACGATCAGCTCGCGCATTCCGCGGCGCAGGAAATCAGCCGTGGCTTCCCGCACGGTGTTGCCGCGGTAACGCTCCACCTGGGTGCGACCGCCCTCGGTGCGGACCGTGGAAAACGATGCGTCCGGGTCGAGGCTCTTCAGGTCGATCCCGGTCATGCTGGCGTAGTACGTCCGTGCGGCGTCCGCGTCGACCCAGGACAGGTACTCCTCCAACCGCTCTTGGGCCTGAGCCCGGGACGGGCCGGTCACCACCGACAGACCTGAGATTCCTTTGATTGAATCGGGTGTGCGGCCAGCGGCCACGGCGGCGGCCCGGAGATCGCCAACCTGATCGCGCAGCATGGAGGCGTCCTTGCCCTGCAAGAACGAGACCTCCGCGTTGGCGGCGGCGAATTGGCGGCCGGCTGGGGAGGCGCCCGCCTGGACGATGACAGGTGTGCGCTGCGGTGATGGTTCGCAGTTGAAATAGCCCGACACCGAGAAGTACGGACCGTTGTGCTCGATCGGATGGACCCGGCGTGCGTCCGCGTAGTGGCGGGTGGTTTTGTCGGCCAGCACGGCACCGTCCTCCCAGGATGATTCGAGGAGCTTGTAGGTGACGTCGATGAAATCCTGCGCCATCGCATAACGTTCGTCGTGCGGAACGGGCGCCCGTCCAAACAACTCGCAGACGACGCCGCTGCTGGTGGTCACCACGTTCCAGCCGAGCCGCCCGCCGGTCAGATGATCCAGTGTCGCCAGTCGGCGGGCATTGGCGTAGGGATGCTCGAAACTGGTGGAAGTGGTGATCGCAAATGACAAGGCGCTGGTGTGGCTGGCCATGGCCGGCACCAGCAGCATCGGGTCGTTCTTCGGGATCTCCACCGCCTGCTCGAATGCAACGTCTGGCGTCACCGAGTTCAGCCGTGGGTAACCGTACGAGTCGGCCAGGAACAGCAGGTCAAAACCACCGCGGTCGAGCAATTGGGCCAGGCTGACCCAGTAGTCGAGCTCCTTGTAGCGGTAGGTCTGCTGTTCGGGATGTGCCCACAGCCCCTGGGGGTGAGGTTCACCCCGTTGATCTCGAATGCCGACAAGATGATGTTTTTCATCGCGGTTCCTCCTGCAGCCAGGTGGCGACGGCGGCGGCCATCCGGTTTCTGGTGCCCGTGCTCATTCCGACTGCCGATCGACCGTAGAGGGCGAGGTTGGCCAAGGTGCGATCATCGAGACCCCAGGCGTGGCGGGCAATTTCGTACTGTCCGGTGATGCTGACGCCGAACCACAGTTGGTCATCGGCGTTGAGTGTCACCGGCACACCGGCACGGATGAGGGCCGGTGCAGGGTGGGTGGCCAGGTCCGCGACGACCCCGAGTGCGACGTTTGAGACCGGGCAGACATCACAGCAGATCTTTTCTGCTGCCAGCCGGTTCACCAGTTCAGCGCTTTCCACTGACCGAAAACCGTGCGAAAGTCGGCTGGCTCCAAGAACGTCGAGTGCTTCAAGAACACTGTCGGCGCCGGCTGTCTGGCCGGCATGGCTGACGATCGGCAGCCCCACGGCGCGTGCCAAGTCGGCGGCCGCTGAATATCGGTGCAGACCGGCGGGTTCGACGAAACCTGCCGTACCCAGTGCGGTCACCCCCGCGCCGGCGAAGTCCGCTGCCAGCGAGGCGAGTTCGCCGGCGAGTTCTTCGTCGGAGTCAGTGTTGATGGTCAGGTTGGCGCCGACTTCGACGCCGGTGTCTGCCGCTGCTTCAGCGAACGCCCGCAGCATGGTGACCGTGACGTTCTTGAGGGTGCCCAGGCTGGGGGCATACAGTTGCGGTTCGATGGCCGGCTCGAGGTAGACCACACCTTCGGAGTGTTCCTGGTGTACCAACGCACGGCACAGACCGGCGAGGTCTTCGTGAGTTTGCACCAGGGCCGGCACGGTTCCGTAGGCGTCGAAGAAGGCCCAGACATCGGCGAAATCGCCGCGATGGTGAAACGGCCTGCCGCGTTGTCGCGCCAGGGCTTGGACTGCGGCCAGCGGGTAGGACCCGTCTAGGTGGACGTGCAGGTGCGCTTTGGCAAGGTCGCGCAGTGAGCGCGTCGGCGGAGCTGGCGCCGTGGTCAATGGGTCCCTCTACAGTCGTCTGGTAGCTGACGGCTTGGTCGGTGCGGCCAAGGCAGCTTAAGTTCAACGCGCGAACCCTGTCGAATAGGCGTTTACTCAGCGCTCATAGGCCCGACCAATGGGTCGTGATCACGAGAAGGGCACGGGTTAGCTTGTCTGATCTTGATCTTCGGCTGTTGCGTTATTTCGTTGGGCTGGCGGAGACCCGCAGCTTCACCGACGCGGCCAGGCAATTGCATGTCGCCCAGCCGACACTGAGTCAAGGTATTGATCGGCTGGAGAAAATCGTCGGGACGCGGTTGGTGGACCGAGGACTGCGTGGCTCGACCCGTTCGGTGGCGCTCACCGAGGCGGGGCAGGTGCTGCTGCCCGCCGCTACCGACATCCTGCAGCGCGTGGAGCGCGCGGTCACGGCGGCGCGCAACACTGCCAGGGAGGCGCCGTTGGCGGTTGGATTTGGTAGCAGCACACCGCGAGATTTGACGAGCCATCTGCTGGGTACTGGAGACCGGCTCGGGATAACGGTGAGCCTGCAACACGTTCCGTGGGGGGAGGAAATCGACCGGTTGCAAAGCGGGGTGCTCGATCTGTGTTTTCTGCAGGTTCCGCTGGATTTCGCGGATGCGCAGCTGCGCGCGGTTGCACTGCGTCAGGTGCGTCGCGTGGCGGTGTTTTCCCGTGAGCACGCACTCGCCGGGCGCGCGCAAGTCTCACTCGCCGAACTCGACGCAGAGCCAATCGTCGATGCCGCCTCCGACCGGGACTACTGGATTGTCAACCCACGGCCCAGTCGGCGCGCGCCTCGTACGGTCGGGCCACCGGCGCGAACGGTCGAGGAAATGATGGCGTTTGTGACGGCCGGGCGGGGCATGGCCATCACCAGTCTCACGGTGGCCCACGCACACGGCGGGGCGGAGCTGTCCTTCGTGCCAATCGCCGATCTCGACGATGTGGCGTTGATCATCGTGGGAAATGCGCATGATGAGCGGCCAGGGGTTTGCGCCCTACTCGCCGCGATGGAGGCGGCGTAGCGGGACTCCGCCCGGCCGCACGTTCGGTGATTCTCGCGGCGATGTTCTCGCGGCGATGTTCGGACATCGGCATCGTCAAGCATCGTCGTCGATCACAGTAGGCAGGGCGCACTACTGAAATACTTTGGCGCATAACACAATTCGTCGGACGCGATGACAGTTTGGGGCAACCGCGATCGGTACTGCGTGCCCCCCGCGGGCGGATAGGGCGCACAGTTGCTGTCGGGAGGTTGGCCTGTGGCGATAATGGTAACTCCTACGCTCATGGTGAGTCCTTCGAACGCTACGACGGCACCGGTCGGTTCTCGACGGGCGGTGACGGCCGGAGTTCTCGTCACGGTGGTCGTCGTTCTTGCTGGCCTGACCTGGGCCAAGTGGGTGCCCTACGTGGGCAAAGCGTTCGCCGCTGCGCGCACCCATCAGTGGAAGGGTTCAGACATCCTCACTGTGGGCGGCGTCCAGGCCGGGGATGCCCCGACGTGGCACGCGGCGACGACGTTCTTCCACGCCTACGTCGCCGCGATCTGGCCTGCGCTGGTGGTAGCGCTGCTGGTCAGCGCATGTGTTCAGGCGCTGGTGCCCCGCAGCTGGCTGCCGCGACTGTTGAACCGTCAGCATGTGGTCTCGAGTGCCGTCACGGGCGGGGTTGCCAGCATGCCGTCGATGATGTGCGCGTGTTGCTCGGCTCCTGTGGCGGTCACGATGCGGCGCGGGGGCGTCAACCTGGCAGCCGCAGTAGCGTATTGGCTGGGCAATCCGCTGCTCAATCCGGCGGTGCTGGTATTCCTCGCCTGTGTTGCGCCGTGGCAGTGGACCGTGACCAGGGCGCTCGTCGGCGCGGGGACCGTCGTCGGGGGAGCGGCGCTGGTGAGCCTGGTCGCAGGGCGGCGTGAGGCCCCGCTACCACCGAAGATGGAAGCGGCGGCGCTTCAGGCCACAGCGGATGAGCCGCCCGCGGCGGTCCGGTTCGTCAAGGCCCTGCTTCGGCTCTGCCTTGTTCTGCTTCCCGAATACCTCGTCATGGTGATGGTGATCGGCGCCGGTCGCGGCTGGCTCCTCACGTTGATCGACCCGATGCACCGCAGCCTTCTCGTCGTCGTGGTCGCGGCGTTACTGGGAACCCTCATGGTCATCCCGACCGCCGGTGAGATACCGATCCTTCAAGGGCTTGCGCTGCTCGGCGTCTCTTCAGGCGTATTGGGCGCCTTGCTGATCACACTGCCGGCAGTCAGCTTGCCGGGGATCGCAATGGTGGCCCGCAGCTTCGGATGGCGGGCGACCTGCGCCACCGCTGTCGTGGTCATGGCTGCCGGGTTGGTAGGCGGGCTGTTTCTGACCGTCATCTGACGTCCGTCGAAGGTTAGGCAACGGCTGACTGAAGTCCGAGGCACGAGCGCAGCTGACCTGCGGGTCGGTCCATTCCACGCCCATCCAGTCAAGCCAGCATGAGCGGAAGAGTTCCAGCACGTCGCGGGTTGCAGTTTGTCCACACTGGCATTGGCCTCGATCGATGCACCGGACAGCGTGACATCGGCGCACGGCGAGATCGACAGGATCGCCCCGGGCAATGGTTCACCGCGGTCGCGCAGCCTCAGTGCCAACGCGATGGCCAGATAGCCGCCGATCGAGTGCCCGACACTGGCGATTCGGTCGAACGAGATTCGTGAGGGTCACGCGCTGATGGCGCGCGTGAAGGCGTCCACCATCTTGCCCGGCATCGTCCCGAGAGTCGCGGTGTGTTCGTCCTCGAGTGCGGTCAATTCGTCAACCTCGTCGTCGGTGAGGTGATCGGCGAGCGTCGCCGCGTGGACGTTATCGCTCAGGTGCTCAAGCGATTTGGTGCCTGGGATGGGCACGATGACAGGTGACCGGCGAAGGAGCCAAGCCAGGGCGATCGTGGACGTCGGCACGCCGAGGCGTTCAGCGGGCCGTTTGAGCGCATCGAGTTTTCCGAGGCCACCGGTAGCCAGCGGGAAATACGGCACGAATGCGATGCCGTCACGCTCGCATGCCGCCAGAACCTCGACACCACTGCGGTCGATCAGGTTGAAACGGTTCTGCACCGCGGCAATGGGCGTGATCTGCTGCGCTCGTCTCAGCATCTCCGGTGACGCTCCGGATAGTCCGATGTGGCGGATCTTCCCTTGGTCGCGCAGCTCTACGAGGACGCCTAACGCCTCTTCCAGCGGCACCGTCTCCGCTGGCGTGCTGTCCGGTGACGGGGTGTCACCGGGAAGGCGCAGGTAGGTCAATGGGCTGGCTTCGGCGCGGGTGTCGAACAACGCATCTTCGACTTGTGAACGCACCGTCTCAGGGCGGCTGTCGACCACCCACTCACCGGCGGGTCCGCGCGTTGCGCCGACTTTGTTGCCGATGATGATGTCGTCCGCGAGAGGGCTCAGGGCGCGGCCGATGAGCTGATTGACGGTGCGCGGGCCGTATGCGTTCGCGGTGTCGAAGAATCGGACTCCCTGATCCACGGCTCGGCGCAGAACCTCGATCGCGCCGTATATATCATCGGGCAGCCCGATGACGCCGCGGCCCGCTAACTGCATTGCGCCGTAGCCGATCCGGGGTACCTGATACTCCTCGGCCACGGTGAAGGTGATGGGGGTCGGCGTTGTCATTCGTGTCGTCCTCTCGATGTCGATTCATTAGCGGGGGAGTTGTCGAAATACTCTGCGAGAGTGCGTAACCACTGGCGCAGGAGTGCCTCTTCGGCGGAGGTGAAAAGCTCAGACGCCGAGCCGAGTCGCGCCTGCAAGAGGTGTGCGGCTCGGCCGGGATCGTCGCGCTGCGACGGCTGCTCGGTGAGTTGGGCGATGAGCGCAGCACGCATGGTCAGTGCAACCGGTCCGGTAGCGGAACCGCCGTCGTGAACAAGCTGCATGACGCAGCCCATGGCCGTGCCGGTCGTCACTGCGATGGCCTCGTCGAGGCTGATCTGCAGCAGTCCTTCGTCCGCAAAACGGGCCAGCCGACGCCGCAGCTCGGTTTCTGCTTTCTGCGCAACCTCGCAACGCCGACCGTCGGTGCGGCCGAACATGAATCGGTAGAGGACGGGATTCTGCACGCCGAATTCGATGTGCATATCCCAGCCGGCGGTGAAGTCCGCCAGTAGATCGCCGGTGTCCGGTACTGCGTTCTTGCGCTCCACGTAGGTCGCGAACGCGTCCTCGGCAACGGCGTCCAGCAGGCCTTCCTTCGTCCCGAAGTGGTGATACAGAGTGGGCGCCGCGACGCCGGCGGCCTCATACAGCTCACGGGTGCTGGGTTCACGGTCTGGATGCTCGGCGAGCAGGGCACGCGCTGCTTCGATCAAACGTTGACGCCCAGACTCCATGTATATCGATAGTACACAAGGACGACGCATCCTATAAATTCGATATAGGGACTGCATGGGCTTTGCCTCCGCCACGTCGGTACCGCACCGGGCTACCGCGACGCCCTGCGGTAACACGGGGCGCTACTGGTCCCCTGCGCTGCGTCATCCGCTCTGGCTCAAGACCCAGTCGCGGATTCCCGGTATCCCATAGGCGAAGCGCCACGTGCCGATGTGCTCACCGGCACCGCACGGCGCGCGATACCGTGGCACCGTTGCGTGCGGCCAATACGGTGATCTCGTTCTCGGCGGGTAAGCCTTGCTGTCACCTTGAGACGCGGTTATCCACAGACGGTTTCGTGCCAGTGGTTCACTGGGCAGTAGGAGCCGTGGCGCTCGCCAGGTCAGCCGTTCGTCATGAGGTGACCTGACCACGTGACACGCGCAAACCGAGGGCGCGGCGGCCGGTTGCGATCAGTTGGTCGCGCAGCGTGTCATCGCCGACATCGCCGTAGTCAGCGCCCGCGGCCGACGCAATTCCCGACATGACAACCGCGGCATTCACCTGTCCGCCTAGTCCCGACTCGACGGCCGCGAGCACAGCCATCTGACGTCTCACGACCGCGCCCCACGCAGGACGTGTTCGTAATAGTTCGACAACGCTGGGGTCGCCGGTCAACAGTGGAAGCAGCTGCCGGTTCGACGCAGCCAGTGCCGCATAACCGGTGAGCATGTGGTCAGCCCGAGCACGGGCATTGCGGTGGGCCTCGGCTGCGTCAACCAGCGTGGCCACCTCGGAGACAATCGGTTCGATCACCGCGCTCAAAAGCTCATCGCGGGTGCGGAAGTGGTGGTAAATCGCGGATTTGGTCAAGCCGAGCTCGTCCGAGATCATCTGCAAGGACGTCCCGGCCACGCTGTGCCGTTTGAACAGTTCGATCGCCACGTCGATGAGTCGCTGCCGGGTTGGGGCGGCCGGCTCCGTTGAAGAGGTGCTGCTCACACTGGTACCCCCTTGAGGCGCTTCCTCACTTTGCCAACTCTAGCTGACCATTCGTAAAGGAACCGGCTGTACGATTGGTCAGGTTGAAATCCGTACGTTTGGTCAGTAGTCGGAGAACGCGCGGCGACCCGGTGTCTGAGGGCCGACCCGAAAAGGAGCACCATGTCGATTGACTTTCACGTGAAGGACCGCAAGGCGCTCGACCTGTCAGGCAAGGTCGTCGTCGTGGTCGGCGGGGGACAGCAACCTGGGCCCGGAATGGGCAACGGTCGCGCCATCTCCATTTTGGCCGCGCGCCACGGTGCGGAGGTGGTGGCTGCCGACCGCAACCTCGAAGCTGCGCAGGAAACTGTGGACCTGATCTCCGCTGAAGGCGGCACGGCATACGCCATCGAAGCTGATGTCGCCCAGAAGGATGACTGCCAACGCATTTTCGACGTGACGACAACGACCAGTGGCCGAGTGGACGGCATGGTGTACAGCGTGGCGACGAATCCGCCGTTCGACCGGGAGTCGAACTCGATGACCATCGAGGACTTCAACTACGGCATCGACGTCAACATGCTGGGCTGTTATCACTGCAATCTCTTTGCAGCGCAATGCATGGAGAAGAACTCCGGTGACACCACCGGCAGCATCGTCAACATCTCGTCGATCGCGAGCGTGAAGAACGAAGTCGGCCTCAACATCGGCATCATGCCGTACGCGCTGGGCAAGTGCGGGCTGAACTACGTCACCGAACTCACCGCCGTGCAGTACGCCGGAGCGGGGATACGCGCCAACACGTTGATGTTGGGCCCCATCGACTCGGTACTCGCCAATCACGACTCGCAGGAGCTTTTCGGCTTCGACCCCAGCCAGGTCCGCGACGCGTACAGCGATGTCGTCAAACTCAAGATGGGCCGCGGCAGCGTCTGGGAATCCGCCTATGCCGCAGTTTATCTGCTCGCCGATGAGTCACGGTTCATGACCGGTCAGCAGATCCGGCTCGATGGTGGCGCAACACTGGTGCGGTGAGGTTGCAGCCCGCATGGTAGCGGCGCATCCGACATGGTGACCAGGTGCGGAACCGACTCCGGTCGCGCAGAGCTTGGTCGAGCGGAGTGCGTTGTTCAACGTCGCCGATCCCGGCGACATGGGTGATCCGTCCGGTCGCCTTCACAGCGGGGTTATCGAATCCAAGACATACGTCCTTACCCGGCCGGTCATTGATGCGTTGCAGGTGGACTGCAGCGGATCGGTCATCTCCTCTGCGAGTACCACCTCGAGCGGCCGCGGCGCGGCGGCCAGCAAGACGCGAATTCGGTTGTCGCCGTGCTGGACATCGATAGGGGAGAAGGCTTCGATGCGGTCCTCTCCGTATTGCTCACGGGCGAAGTACTGCGCGGCTTGAACGGCGTGCGGCAGAGAAGTGCGGCCCCGCAGAAATCTGTTGTCCAGGCGCCCGTCGAGGTACAACCGCACCAATTCTGCTGCATCGGTGGAATCGACCCGGCCGTAACACAGGCCCGCGGGTAGTACCAACATGGTGGCCGCAAACCGGTCGCCTCCCAAATGCGAGCATTCCCAAGTGAAGTCGGGGTATCGGGCCGCGATCGCGGCGGTGGCTGCCCGGCCTCGGACGGCGCAGCATTGGTCGTGTTTCCCATGGGCGCAGACCGCGACGAGCGGTGTCGAACAGACCTCGCCATCCGAGCCGTCCAGCGCAAAGTCCAAATAGTCTCCGGGCCCGTTCACCTCGCCTCGATAAAGCGCCTCACTTCCCTCACCGGACTGCGCGAGGAACCATCGCCAGCGGGCTGTCGTCGATCGACGGCCGGGGCGCCGGATCGCTGCTATCCGCATGCCCGCAGTCTCGAAGCGGCGGGCGATGGCGCGTCCCAGCTGCGGTTCGATGATGGTCGGGGAACCGAGCAGTGCTGAGTGGCCCCACGCTCCCGGCAGCTCCAAGAGCACCCAGGTCATCCCCGCCGATGCCGTCCCGTACAGCGGGTCGTTGCGGGCCAGCGATTGGTCACTGCACGGGGGTGATTTGGGGGCCGTCATCCCCGGCTCGTACGCGTCGGGTGTTCCGGCTGTTTTGCCGGGATCACCACAGCCTCGCGAAGCAACCGTCGTATCAGTACCGCCGCGTCGTCCTGATCAAGCCCGGGCAGCGACGTTGCATCGGCAACGAGCCCGTGATGGAGGGCGTCAAGTGCCGGGCTGCACAGTGCCGGAAACGTGATCGTTCGGTCTGGTAGGCGGAGGACTACCCGGTCGGCGTGGTGGTCGACGTGGGCGACGAGACCGCGGCGCCATTCCACCGGGTGGAAACCTGCGTGCTCGGCGGCCGCCAGTGATTCCAACGGCCGGACAGCGACGGGTCGCGTGCGTTGCGCGTGCCGTTGTGACAACCGGGTGGCGCTACCTTCACTGATGTCGGTAGCACGGTGCTGGACTGTGTCGGTGACTTCGGCCATCACTTTGGTTGCAATCGCCGCCATCGAGCCGCGGTCGGTGGGATCGATCCCCATCGGCAGTGAAGTCCTGAATTCGCCCACGGTGGCAAGTGTGTCCACCACGGCGTGGACGACGTCGAGGACGGTCAGCGGTGCAACGCCGATAGTCAGGTGGATCGAGGTGTTATCGAGTGCCTCGGCCGAGTGGATCCACCCCCGCGGCAGGTACAGCGAGTCCCCGGGTGCGAGCACGCGGTCGATCGCTGCATCCTCGCGGACGCGCTCGGTGATCGCGGCGCGGTGGTCGGTCCACGGCTGTGTTGTCAGAGGATCCTGGTGTACGGGCTCGTGCACGAGCCAGCGCTTTTCTCCCTGCACCTGCAGGACGAAAACATCATGGACGTCGTAGTGTGGATCGAAACCGCGACTGGTGGGCGGGGTGATGTAGGCATTGGCCTGCGCCGGGTGCCCGATATCGGCAACCATCTCACGAACGAAGTCGATCAACGGTGGCCACAACCGGTGTAGTCCTTGCAGCACAATGGTTGCGCCAGCGGCGAATTGGGCCAGGACTTTGGCCGAGTCCACCTGGTCGGGCATTTCGGCCCCGAAGCCGGCCGGCCCCAGATAGCAGTCCCGGGCGAGCAGGTCGCCGTGTGACGCCATCCGAATGAACGGCGCGCGTACGCCACGCTCGGCGATCAGTTCATCGACCATCGGTCCCGATAGAAGGTCGCTGAAGTCCCTGGGCAGCGAACCGGACGGACTCAGCAGCGGCTGACGGCCCCAATACTGGGTCGCGAACGACCCAGCATCGGTAGCAATGCAGCGGTTCAGCATTGTGTGACGATCACGCTGTTCCGTCGGCTCCGCCGTCGTGGCCTTCGGGATTGGAGCCGCCGTCGGCGGGACCTTCGCCTCCTGCTGTTCCGTCGGCTCCGCCGTCGTGGCCTTCGGGATTCGAGCCGCCGTCGGCGGGACCTTCGCCTCCTGCTGTTCCGTCGGCTCCGCCGTCATGGCCTGCCGGGTTCGAACCGCCGTCGGCGGGCCCTTCGCCGCCGGCGCCTGAGGTGGAGATGTCGTCGTCTGTGAGTGCCATGCTGATCATCCTTTTCGTCAAGAGTCCCATGTTGCAGCGCGGTTTCGGGCTGTAATCTCCGTGCTGGTCACGGCCAGCTTCTCAAATGACCGCGCGTTGTGGAGTTGCCGCCGCAGGCACAAGTCAAACGAGCGCCCGTATTGACCCAAGCCGCAGGGGCGAGCGACCAGCAGAGGCCCGAATCGACAGGGAGAATCTTGAGAGCAAAGCACCTGCTCCTCCAGCACTCCCGCGGTGCACCCGGGGCCGTCCACGATGGGGCGCGGGGGCGTGCTACGACGGCGAGGGCAGGAGCCGCCCGCTTGCGGAGACCAAGGACTCGACCGGGGGATCATCGACGTCGAATCATAGGGTCCGGCAATTGAATTGGCTGGTGATCTGGGCGATACCCAGCTGCGGACTGCGATCTCGGGCGCGGCGCTGATTCGTCGTGCTCACGCGGGGCGGACACCGCGCCGGCTGCCTACCACTGCGAGCCGGCCGGCGACTTGGACACGGCCGCAGCGCTTTATGGGGAGGCTCAACACGGGGCACATTTCTCACCCGGCGAGACCACCTCTCGCTGCCTCGTCAGTCTTCGAGCAAGGAGCGTCGGCTCGAGGCGATCGGGCTCTGGGCAGTGAGACCGCCGTCGAGCACCAGGGTTTGTCCGGTCATGTAGCGGGACTCCTCGGAGGCCAGGTAGACCATCGCCCACCCGATGTCGTCGGGGTCCCCGATCAGGTCCAGCGCATTGTGGCGCTGAATGTCGGAGATCACGTCCTCGGGCAGATTGTCACGCAGCGCGGGCGTCATGATCGCACCCGGTGCAATGGCGTTGCACCGCACACGTTTGCGACCGTACTGGGTGGCGATGTACTGGGTCAGCCGGATCACGGCGGCCTTCGCTGCGCCGTACGCGCACTGGAGGGTGTCGCCTGTCAGGCCTGCAACCGAGACCGTGTTGATGATCGACCCACCCCCAGCCGCGATCATGTGGGGGAGTGCCAACCGGCACGCAACCACAGTGCTGCGTGCGTTGAGCACCATAGCCCGGTCCCACTCGGCGAGATCCATACGCAACAGGTCGAGATCTTTTTTCGGGTTGCTGCCGCCTACGTGGTTGCAGAGCACGTCGATGCCTCCGAACTCGGCGACGGCGCGGTTGATCATGGTGGCAATGGAACCCTCGTTTGTCACATCCACCGCCATGCCGACCGCCCGCCCGCCGGCGCCGTCGCTGAGTTCGACTGCGGCGCGGGCGGCGGCATCCTGGTCGAGATCGGCGATGAGGACGCTGGCACCCTCTTGGACCATCAGGGTCGCGGCTGCGCGCCCGATACCGCTGGCGGCCCCGGTGATGACGATCTTCTTGTCCGTCAGACGGTTCATCGGGCTCCCCTTGCTCGGGTTACGGGAACGAGCTGGCTTCAAAATCTCCGCAACGCATGTTTCCGACGAAACGCCAAAGACCGCCGGTTGTAAAGCCGAACCGCCAGAATCATCGAGACGACGACGACATCGGCCTCGGCTGCGAGGTCAGTAGGGGACCGTGGCCACCTGTTCGTGGTCTCCTGGGGCGCAGGCAGATTCGAACACGTCGATGGTCACCTGCTGGTCGCGCGCAGTGTCACCGCCGCTCTCTCCGCGATAACCGATGTCGCTGTCGAAATCAGTGTCTGCGACGGTGATCATGTGACCGCAGGTAGACCGGTGTCGGAGTCCTCGCCGTAGCCGTGAACGTCTTTCGGATTCGCTCATCCGATTGATGGGGTGCCACGCGGCGAAGTCAACAGATATGGCTGTCGGTTCTAGGCACTTTGCTGGCAGTGCTTCGCAGCGCTGAAACCTGGCCGAGAGCCGAGAACTCGCGCACGAAGCTGGCCCAGCGTGCGTGGAATTGCTGCGAGCGGGTGCACAACGCCCATAGGCTACGAACCCTGGGCACTTCGTCGCGGCTGACTATCCGGCAGATCGACCGCGACCGAGATGAGCCCGAAGGAGACACCATGGGCCACGCCGCAGTGATGTCCGAAGCCGACCGCGCGTGGATGACCGACACGCTGCTCTCGCTGTTGCAGACCCCGAGTCCGACGGGGCGCACCGACGCGGTGATGCAACTTATCGGCGACATCTTTGATGGTTTCGGCATACCGCTGTCGTTGACCCGCCGGGGGGCGATGATCGTCGAACTCCCGGGGGAGTCGGCGACCGTCGGCCGCGCGGTGGTGGTCCACTCGGACACCACCGGATGCATGGTGCGGGGCTTGAAGGACAACGGCCGTCTGGAGGTGATTCCGGTCGGTACCTTCTCGGCACGGTTCGCCGCGGGTGCCCGCGTGCGGATCCTCAGCGAGGACACCGAGGAGTTCATCACCGGCACGATCCTGCCTCTGAAGGCCAGTGGGCACGCGTTCGGCGACGCGGTGGACACCCAGATCACCGACTGGGACCACGTCGAGATCCGCGTCGACCGCAAGGTCAGCTCACGGGAGGACCTGGCGAAACTCGGCATCAGGATCGGTGACTACGCCCCCCTGATCGCCGGTCCCGTACTCACCGACGACGGCTTCATCGTCTCGCGTCATCTCGACGACAAGGCCGGCGTCGCGGTGGTCCTCGCGCTGGTTAAATACTTCACCGAGAACGCGGTGGTGCTGCCGCACCGCACCACGATCATGGTCACCATCGCAGAGGAGGTCGGCTACGGCGCCAGCACCGGCTTGCCACCCGATATCGCTGAGCTGATCGCGGTGGACAACGCGGTATGCGCTCCCGGGCAGTACTCGATCGAGGACGGTGTGACGGTCCCGATGTCGGATCTGCACGGCCCTTACGACTATCACCTGACCCGCAAGCTGTGCCGGCTCGCCGAGGAGCAGGGTATCCCGTTCGCGCGAGATGTGTTCCGGTACTACCGTTCCGATGCGGCCGCGGCGATCGAGGCGGGCGCGAACACCCGCGCTGCGTTGGTTGGTTTCGGGGTGGACGGCAGCCACGGGTGGGAGCGGACCCACATCGATTCGCTGGCTGCTACCTACAGCCTGCTCCAAGCGTGGCTGCAGACACCGTTGACATTCGCCGAGTGGGACGCCACCCCGTCGCGAAAGGGCAAATTGCGTGACTTCCCGTCGTGGAACGAGCCTGCCCCGCGTGAGCAGTGGGTGACACTGTCCCGAAGTGACCCCCACACTTGACGGTGCGTTACGCCGGCAACAACTCTTTGGAGTACAACGGCGTTCCGGACGCATCGCACAGGGCGACCGTCAATGCCCGGGAGTCCGAGTCGATGGTCACCTCACCGAAATGTTGGAAGCCCTGGGCGGGGGAGGTGTCCTTGTCCGTTGGCGCGTGGACGAACTCGTAGCGCGCGCCGAAGGTGCCGTCCAGCGGGCTCTGCGGAAACGCACCGGCGTTCAGCGGCCCGGACACGAACTCCCAGAATGGCGCGAAGTCGGCGAAGGCCGCTTGCTCGGGGTGGTAGGAGATTGCCGCAGTGTAGTGGACGTCAGCGGTGAGGTACACGATGTTGTGTACGTCTTTGGTCTCGGACAAGATGCGGGAAAAGGCGATCTCACGGCCCAAGGGTCGGCCGTTGTCACCCTGCGCGACGGCTTCCATCGACTTGGGGCCGCCGGCCGGATCGGTGGCGGCGTCGGGTACGACGATGCTGATCGGCAGGTCGTTGGCGACCACCTTCCATACCGCCGTCGACTTCTTCAGACTGTCGATCAGCCATTGCGTCTGTTCAGGTCCCAGCACGCCGCCGTCGTCGGACTGGGCCCACGCCTCGGGGTTCGGGTTCTTGTAGGAGCGCATGTCCAGGACGAAGACGTCCAGCAGCGGGCCGTAGGGGATCTTGCGATGCAGTCGGCCGTCCACGGCCTCCGCCGGCTCGACGGGCTGCCACTCGCGCCACGCCTGGTAGGCATAACCGGCGAGCTTGTCCGCGTCAGTTTCTGTGTAGCCCTTGCGGTTCTGGCCGTTGAGTGACTCTCCGGGGAACCAGTTGTTCGTCACCTCATGGTCATCCCACTGAACCAACTGCGGGACTGTGGCATTGAACCGTCGGTAGTGCTCGTCGGTGAGGTTGTAGGCGTAATTGCCGCGGAAATCGTCAAGAGTCTGAGCTACGTGATCCTTGGCCGGCGCCGTCACGCTGGCGTACATGCCGCCGTCGTTCTGTTTCTGCGTCTCGGGAACCGGGCCGTCGGCGTAGATCGCGTCGCCGGAGTGCACGAAGAAGTCCGGTCGACGGTCAGCCATCGCGCCGAAGATCGCCATCCCGCCCTGCCGGTTGATCCCCCAACCCTGGCCGACGACATCTCCGGACCAGATGAACTTGATGTCTTGAGGTTGTGCGGGAGCGGTTCGGAACACACCGACTACAGGCTCTGATGTGGCACCGTCCTCGCCCTCCAGGGTCACCCGGTAATGCACCGTCTGTCCGGGCTCCAGGCCGGTGACGCGGACTCGCCCCGTGCCGTCGGTTGCCGGGGTCAGTTGCGGTCCCTCGACGCGTATCGGGTTCGAAAACGCTTCGGTGGCTGAGGTTTCGACGACCATGCGAGCAGCGGAGTCGGAGCGGGCCCAGACCATCGCGCCGTCCGCCCTTGGGTCACCGGTGGCGACACCGTGGGTCAGGCGGGGGCGGTTGACGATCAGGCCGGTGCTCGTAGGTGACCCGCCGTTGCCGGAGGAGCCGCAGGCCTGCAGCGCTGCCGCAGCGGGGACGAGCAACGCACCGGCCAGCGAGGCACGGAGCAAGGTGCGGCGGGGGATCATCGGACCGGAAGCAATGGGGGCCATGCCGGTCAGCATGGGGTGCCTCGGCGACCGTATGTCTAACACCGGTAAGCAAACAGACCACGGGCCGGTATCGGGTGCGTGAACGCAACCGCGCCCAACCCCACCTGCTGCCCTATTCGTCGGCTGGTTTCACCGGCCCCGCGGCCGGCCGATGTTCACGATGTCATTGCGCTCTCGGCGAGTTCGGCGAGTGCCTCTGTGACAGCACCCCAGCCCTCGAAAAAGCCGAGTTCCTCGTGGCGGGCGCGGAGAACTGGATCGCCGTGGCGCACGATGGCCGTGTAGTCCGTGCCCTCAGGATGCTCAGCCAGGATGATCTCCGCTGTCATGGGTACCGGTTCTGGTGTCGCAGGCCGCCACCTGCTGTCGACCGTGTTGGTGAATACCAGTCGGGAGTCCTCTTCGACGACGAGGAACACAGAATCGGTGTGCGGAACGAAATGAGTTCCGTCGTCGCTCATTTGGGTGACGAAACCGCCGCCGGGCCGTACCTGGAGCTGGTCGACGCGGGTGAGCGTAGGCGCTGGGGTCCACCACCGAGCCAGGAGGGCAGGATGGGTCCACGCACGCCACACCGCGTGCCGCGGTGCCCGGATGATCCGCTGTAGAACGAGATCGAGATCGGGGTTGATTGCAGTTGTGCTCATTTGGTCTCCTCTTCGGTGACGAGTTGTTCGAGCCGGTCGGTGCGGGTCTCCCAGATGTTTCGCTGCTCGGCCAGCCAGTCATTCACCAGGGAGAGCCGCGTGCGGTCGAGCGTGCAGGTTCGCACCCGGCCGGACTTGGTCGTGCGTATCAATCCGTTTGCTTCGAGTGCGCGCACATGCTTCATGAACGAAGGCAACGCCATGGAGAACGGCCTCGCGAGCTCGCCAACGCTGGCAGGGCCGCTGCCGAGTCGCCGAATGACCGCCCGGCGCGTGGGGTCCGCAAGGGCGACGAAGAGGCCGTCCAGCTCAGGGTCATACTTATCCACAAAGCTAAGTATCGCCGCTCGGAATGGTTAGCGCAAGGGCTAACTGTTAAACCTCGCGCAGGGGCTGGTCACATTGCGACGACGGCGTTCTTGCCGCCGTCGACGGTGAGCACAGTCCCCTGGATGTAGGAGGCGCGCGGTGAGACCAGGAATCGGATGGCCTCGGCGACTTCCTCGGGGGTGCCGCCGCGACCTGCGGGCACGCTGGCGAGGTATCCCTGGTACATGTCGCGTATGTGCTCGTTGATGGGGGTGAGGATGTATCCAGGATCGACAGAGTTGACCCGTACGCCGCGGGGGCCATATTCGGCGGTCCACGACTTCGTCAGCATGTCCAGAGCCGCCTTCGCCGCCTGGAAGGCACTGGTTCCCGCAGCAGCCATGGTGGTGCTGAGACTGCCGACGTTGACGATCGCTCCTCGTCCGCGCTCGGCCATCGTGGGCGCGAAGGCTCCGGTGAGGATGTAGGGCGCTTTCACGTTGAGGTTGAACACCGAGTCGAACATGTCATCGGTCGTGTCTTCGGTTCGCGAGAACCCGCCGCCGCCGGCGTTGTTGACCAGCACATCCACGGTGCCGCCGTCGAGGATCCTGTGCGTCTCGGCGACCAGGGCGTGTACCGCTGCAGGATCGTTGAAGTCGGCGACCAGGTCTACTGCACGCCCGCCGGCCGACTCGATCAGCGTTCGAGTCTCGGCGGCCCGGTCCCTATCTCGGCCGCAGACCACGATGGAGTAACCGTCCTCGGACAACCGCAGGGCGGTCTCCCGCCCGATTCCGCTCGTGGAACCGGTGACCATGGCCCAAGAACCATGCACCACAGGAGTATTCGACGTCATACGCTGGCCTTTCTCGGGACTGGACCGCAGGAAGTGCTGATTCGGGCGCTCAGCCAGGTATCGCCCCGACAGGCTCGAGATAGAAACGGACCCAGTTGATTTGGCCGTTGCGGGTGGTGAGGATCACGGGGCCGGCGAACAGTACCGGGGCACCAGCGGTGTTGACGCCGGTGATCTCCCACTCTGACCAGATCTCCGGACCGCTGGCCACAGAGCGCAGTACTTTGGCGTTGAGATGGGGCGCGGTGTTGAAGATCGCCGTCCAGTTGGCGAGGACGCGCTCGGCGCCGGTGAAGTTCCGCTCCGGATGATGGGGCAGTTCTGCCTGGAAATCGGCGGTGAAGCAGTCCGCCACCCGCGTGGCGTCGCCGGAATTGATGGCCTCGCGGAGCCGGTCGAGAACGAGCGGGTCCGAAGCGGTGGCGGCAGGCATCGAGGGTCCCTCCGTTGTGACCGGCGGCGGTGCCGCCGGAGTGGACATCGTCGACCCGCAGCCGGCCAGCGCAATGCCGAGAATGCCCGCCGCAACTGCGGTCTGCAGAGCCCGACGAGGAGCGCGTTCTGGTGACATCGACTTGGTGATCGTGACCGGCGGGAACGTCTGGACATCAAACACAAATAACTCAAACGCCTGTGGCGGCTGGTTCCTTCCGTTCTCCGCGAAAACTCGGGGGAGTGGTTGGCCTTTGCGCACCCCGTCGGGCGCAATGGGTCAGATGCCTGTCGAGCTCTGGCCGGCGTTGCGGTGGTGAACAAGGGGGAGGAAGAGTTCATCGACGATCGATTGGATGCGTGTGGGCGCCAGCGGCTCGAGGTCCATGAGCAGATCGTGACGCACCAGGTCAAACGGCATCGCGAGCACCGAGGCAGGGATCTGCGCCAGGTTGATCTCGCCGCGGTCGTGGGCACGTTTGTAGATGGTCTAACGCGTGAGGTTCGTTGGTCGCCGATGATCTGGTCGCGTGCCTGAGCGGGGGTGAGGCCGGTTCCGGCCAATAACCCCGAGAATGCGGTGGCCGCAGCGATGGCGAAGAAGCCGGCGCGGGCCGTACCCATGCCCGTCAGCGCGGCGAGGAGGTCGCCACGCAGGTGTGATCTGCTGACTCCCGAGCTGAAGGCGATGCTGGATGCGGGTGAGCGGGACCGGTTCAACGCCGCCATCGACCTCGTTCCGGTGAACACCAAGCGGGTCATCAGGTGGCACGCCAAGCCCTTCGATAACACCGTTGTCTTGGAACGAGAGTCAGTCATAGATGATCGCAAGTCCGCGGCGTCTGAGGTCCGCCAGGCCATCGCGCATGACTTGAAGTTGCTCGGGTGAGTGCCCCACCCAATCCGTGATCTCGCCTATTACTCTGACGGGCTCCCTGGTGCGGTAGGACCGCGTCGGATTTCCGGGAAACTTCTTGTCCGTCACGTTCGGGTCGTCTTCCAGCGTGCCCTCTGGTTCCACGATGTAGACGCGACACCGCCCTGGGCCTGATGCCATCTCCGCTCCCCACACCGCGGCGTCCAATGTCTGCGTCACATATACGTGGTTCGAAATCCGTCCTTCTTCATAATTCGACCGGCGGCCGGGCACCAGCCGTTCACCGATCGCGAGGTCGGCTCTGGTGCCGTGAAGTAACTCGCCAGACTCGTGCACCTCAAAAGGTTTCGTCACATCAACCCCTATACGTTGCCATCGGTTGCGTACCGCTCATCGACCGAACGCCGCGCTACACCGGAAGGGGCTCGGCGCCGTCCACGCGACTCAACCGCCATCGTCCTGCACCCAGCAGTTCCAGGTGCTTCTGGTGATGTCGGTTGACGGTGCTGCGATGGGTAACGCTGATGAGCACGGTGTCGGGAAGTTCGCGGCGTATCAGGCTGTAGATCATGAATTCCAGCGGTTCATCGAGCGCCGAGGTCGCCTCGTCGAGGAACACTGCCTTGGGTTTGGTCAATAAGACTCGGGCGAACGCGATGCGCTGCTGTTCACCCGGGGAGAGCACCTTGGCCCAGTCCGCGTCGTCGGAGAGCCGTCCGGTGTAGCGCGGCAACGCGACCGCCTCCAGCGCGGCCCGCAGTTCGTCATCGGGGATGTCGCCGGGACCATGCGGGTAGGACACCACCGTCCGAAGATCGCCGAGCGGGACATAGGGCAGCTGAGACAGGAACATCGTTTCGTGCTCGCCACCCGGGCAGCGCATCGTTCCCGAAGCGTAGGGCCAGAGCTGGGCCAGGCTGCGTAACAATGTGGACTTTCCCGTGCCTGATTCCCCGGTGATGATCAGCGACTCTCCGACACTCAGCTGCATACCCAGGTCGCCGACCAGCTGCTCACCAGCCGGATTGCGGACCTCGACGGCGTCCAGCTCGATCGCGCCGTTGTCGTCGGCGATCACCGCCAGCATCGGCAATGCCCGGCTTTGCTCATTGGCGGTGACCAGCCCGTGTAGCCGAAGGATGGAGGCGCGGTAGCCGGCGAAGACGTCATAGGAGTTGCGAAAGAACGACAGTGCGTCCTGGATGGCACCGAACGCCGATACCGACTGGATGACTGTCCCCAGTTGGATCTGGCCGGTGAAGAGCCGGGGTGCCTGCAGCAACCAGGGCAGCGGAATGATGATGTGGTTCATCGACAGATTCCAACCGGTGAAGATCATGGTCCTGTTGATGAACCGTTTGTAGTTGGACACCACTGGGTCAAAGCGGTGGCGCAGTTGATGACGTTCCGGTTTCTCTCCCCGGTAGAGGGCAACCGCTTCGGCGGCATCGCGCAGTCGCACCAGCGCGTAGCGGAACGCGGCGTTGAACTTCTCGTTGTTGAACGAGAGGCGGATCAGCGGACGGCCAAGCCAGAACGCGATGACGGTCGCGAACGCGACGTAGACGAACGCCGACCAGAACAAGGCGCGCGGCAGTTCGACACCGAAAAGCGAAACGGGACCCGACAGATTCCACAGGATCTGGGTGAACGAGATGACCGATACGAGCGAGGAGATCGCCCCGAACAGCAGCGTGCCGTTGCTTGTCTGATGTGGGGTGTTCGGTTGCGGTCCGGAGATGGCGGTGAACACATCGATGTCGTACTGGATGCGCTGGTCCGGGTTGTCTATGGTCTCGTCGATGAACCGGCTCCGGTAGTACGCGCGCCCGTCGAGCCAGTCGGCGGTGAGCCGGTCGGTCAGCCAGGCCCGCCAAGCCAGCATGAAGCGCTGCGTGATGAACAGATCGACCATGATGCGAGTGACCAATATCGCCGCCAACAACGAAAAGAGCAGAAGGGAGATCCAAAACCCCTGGACACCAGAATCTTTCACCGTCTGACTGCCGATGGCGCTACCCTGTACAGCGATTTGCGCGGCTGAGTACAGGTCGTTGCTCTGATAGCTGAACAACACGCTCAGTCGCACGCCGATCACCACCGACAGCAGCATCGCCGCCAGTGACAGCCAGGGTCGGACGCTATGCCGGCCCGTGAAGTACGCACCTGTGACGGCCCAGAACTGCCGTCCCCAGACGGTGAACCGGGCGATGAGGCCCAGCGTGATGAGCGTGCAGAGCGCGGTGATGGCCCACGCCTCGCTGATCCAGATCAGCGAATCGAGCAGGCCGTTGTTCCAGTCGATCGATGGCGAGAACGGTTGGACATCGTCCATTGGAACCCCCACTGGTGCGTCGCTTTGACGCGGTCGCGGCGCACGGCGCCACGGGTACCAATGGGTGCCGTGTCGCTCTCGTTCTCATCCCGCCGGCTCGGCACCGTGGTTCGGCATCCGTGCCGCCGCTGACGGCATTGTTGTCGCCGCCACCTCGGTTGACCGTTGCATTGCCAACCCTAGCTTCTGCGTGACGTGCTAGTAGTGGGCTTTGTCAAGTGGGCTTTGTCAAGTGGGTAGTGGAAAGGGGCGTCCTCGATGGTGTTGGCGTTCCATGTGCCGGTTGCTGGACCGATGGCCACTTGGGAGGCCAGTCAGCCCACTCGGCCCGCGCTAAGCGATTGCCGAGCAGACGTCGATTACGAACGACGACATTGTCGGACCTGGGGAGCGGACTCGACGCTCTGGGAATCTGCCTGACGCAGCGCGAGGGCACCCGGCTCGGACACGCCGTAACAGGTTGGATCACAAGTGATTCAGAGATGTCTCTGGGGCAGTCGACTCGTTGCCAGAACGCCTCATGGCCGGGGGCGGCGGTGCACGTGGACGGGGTGTGAATTGCCAATACTGCTGCGGCACTGGATCGTTCACTGTCCGAGCTGCCCACCGACGTGGGTGTGGACGTCGTGTCGCTCGGTGGCCACAAAACGGACTGCTCTTCGCAGAAGCCGTTGTGGTGCTCCATCCGCAACGTTGCACGGGTCTGAGGTGCATGTGGGAAATTACGGTGCCACCCGCGTCGAAGATGCGGTATATTTCGGCGCAGTTCATAGCATTGCTCGAAGGTGATCTTTGGCTCCTGGCCGCGCGGCGCGCCAATCAGCGAGCGGCACTGTTGCGCAAACTCGTCGAGGACCTTCCAGGAGTGAACGTCACCCAGCCAGCACCGGCCAACGCCGTTTTCGCGATTGTGACGCCTAAGGTAGAGAAGAAACTTCGGCGAATAGCCGACTACCAGTACTGGAGTCCTGGCACCGGCGAGGTGCGGTGGATGTGCTTTCACGAAAACAGTGATGAGACCGTGCACGGCTTCGCGGATGCGTTGAGTGACCTCATCAGAACGACCGCCCCCGACTGTATGAAAGCAGGGTAATGAGCAAACTTTTCATGCTCGATGACGGCGCGAGCGCCCTGGATCTGGCGCTGCGCGGTTTCGGCCGGCTACACAGCGACATCGTCACCGTGCTCAGCGACCCGGTCGCGGTGATCGCCAAGCAAAGATCACCGGGACGGCGGGTCGGACTGGTCTCCGGCGGTGGTTCCGGCCATGAGCCGCTGCACGGCGGATTCGTCGGAAGCGGGATGCTTGACGCAGCGGCTCCTGGTCGCGTCTTTGCTTCACCGCACAACCGGCAGGTGTACGCGGCCAGCCGGGAGGTCGCCGGCCCAGACGGTGTGTTGCACATCGTGAAGAACTACACCGGCGACCGCATCAACTTCGGGATCGCTGCCGAGCGGCTGGCCGGGGATGGCATCGCCGTGCGGCGGGTACTCGTCAATGACGACATCGCCACCGACAACGCCGATACCGGAACCGGGCGCCGTGGCACCGCCGCGACCGTACTGGTCGAGAAGATCCTCGGTGCAGCCGCCGATGACGGGATGAGCCTCGATGAGCTCGCCGTACTGGGACAGACGGTTGCGGAGTCCTGCTGCAGCCTGGGGGTCGCGGCCCGGGCGCAGAGCACTCTCCCTGACGGGGACACGGCTTTCGAACTCGGCCCCGACAAGCTGGAGTACGGCGTCGGCATCCACGGCGAACGCGCCGCGGAAACGGTCGATCGCCCACCGTTGCCCGAACTGGTCGACAGGATGTGCACCGACATCCTGGCGAAGATGCCGGATGACGGCCAGGAAGTAGGGGTGCTCATCAACGGGCTGGGATCTGCGACGCAGCTCGAGTTGTACAGCGTTTTCGCCCAGGTCACCGAGCACCTCGACTCCCGTAGCGAGCGGATCTGTGCCTCGCTCGTCGGCACTTTTGTGCCCGCTCTGGATATGCACGGCTTTTCGATCACCCTCGCGCGGCTGCGGCCCGAATGGCTTGAATGGCTGAGCCGCCCAGTTCTTACTCCCTTTCCCCTTACGGTGGTGACTTATGTTTGACGGACTCCGAGTTCTGCACCGGTACGCCGATCTCGTTGCTGAATGGCACGACGGCCTGACTGCGCTGGACCGCCAGGCCGGTGACGGGGACTTCGGCGACAACCTGCGAGAAGGTCTCACGCTCGCCCTGGTTGAGCTCGACAAGCCGCACAGCGAACAGCTCAACGACTTCCAGATCGCCGCGGAAGTGTTTCTCGATCATGTCGGCGGAACCAGCGGACCTCTCTTCGGCCTGCTGTTCCGGGGCATCGGCAGTCACGCCGACTTGGCGGAAGGCGTGGCCGAGGGATTGGCCGCGATTCAACGAGTCGGTGAAGCGAAGGTGGGTGACCGAACCCTCGTCGACGCACTGGCACCTGCTGCCGATGCGCTCGCCGGCGGCAAATCTCATGTCGAGGCTGCCGAGGCGGCGATCGCCGGTGCGGCTGCCACTGCTACCCAGCGGCCGAGGATGGGACGTGCCAGTTACGTCGGTGAACGCGCGTACGGCCACGCGGATGCGGGTGCAGTGGGGGTGGCGATGCTGTTCGTGGCCTTGTGCGGGGATGACGCCGCGGCCGCCGGACTTTCGCTGGACGACCTTCTGCCGTCCTGATCTCGTCCCGAGACTCATCTCGCTCGGGGTTGCGGGGTGGCTTTGCCGGACGTCAGCCCTGCTCGTCGCGCCATTTCAGCATCTTCTCCACCGTGGAGAAATCGTAACCATCTGCGGTAGGCCAGATCTCAGTGAGAAACAGCGTTGCGCCGGCGGCCAAGTACTCTTCTGCACTGCGTTCGTCCCGCCAGTTCACTGAACGCTCTATGTCACCGTCGGCGCGTTCCGATTCTTCGGCCAGCTCGGCGAGCCGGGCCGTGGCGAGGCGGTAGTCATCGATCGGCAGCAGGGAGTGCCACACATCGGCGTGACGCGCGACAGCGGGCAGTGTGCGCTTCACACCGGAGCCGCCGATCAGGATGGGAATGTCGCGCACTGGAGCGGGATTCAGCTGCCTGAGCCGGTTCTCGATCCGCAACAGGTTCTCATCGAACAGGTCCAGCCGCGATTTCACGGTACCGAAGTCGAATCCGTATGAGGTGTAGTCCGTTTCGTACCAGCCCGCACCCACGCCGAGAATCACTCGGCCGCCGCTGATGTGGTCGACGGTGCGGGCCATGTCAGCGAGCAGGTCAGGGTTGCGGTAGCCGATCCCGGTGACGAGCAGGCCGATCTCGGCCCGCGTGGTGATTTCACCCCACGACGCCAGTGCAGTCCAGCCCTCGAAGTTGTGTACGTTCTCGTGCACGTCGGCGAAGGCGGCGTTGCCATCGACGAGCTTCGCGAATTTTGGTGCGTGAAAGTGGTCGTATCCGAAGATCACGTCAGTACTCAGTTCGTCGGCATACATCACCGCGTGGCGCCACGTCCGATAATCGGGCGCTCCCGCCGGCATCAGTTGTACGCCGACTCGAATCGGTCGCGACATCGATCGTCTCCTCGGTTGAGTATGGCTGTGCCAACGCCGCCCCCCGTCGTTTATTCCCAGGCGGCGCCGACAGCTTTCCGCCGGTTACCCGGCATCATTGTGGCCATCGCTGGTTCAGCAGCGGTGCGCCAGGACGTGGACTCCTGGAAAGCGGTGAATGGCGTCGGGGCGGTTGACGATCCGCCACTTTTCGGCGAAGCCGGTGTCAGCGAGTACGCGGCTGAGTTCGTCGGGGTGCCAGCGCCACGCCGGAGCCACCGCGTGGTCGAACGGCGTAGCCGCGCCGGGTGTGTCGGACGACTGCGACGCGATGAGTACCGGTGTTTCCGGACGAAGTCGACCTGCCCACAATCGCAGGATGTCGCTGACTTGATCGGGTGGGATGTGTATCAGGCTGAACCGGGCGATCACCGCAGAGATGGGTCCGGTGACACCTGCCATGGTTGCGTCGGTGTCGATGAAGTCCAGGTGGGGGTAGTTTCGGCGCGCGATGGCGAGCATGGCCGGGCTCGGGTCACATCCGATGACATCGAGCCCGCGACGAGCGATATCGGCGGTGACGTGGCCCAGGCCGCAACCCACATCGACGACAACACCCGTGGCGTGGATGTTCTCTACGAAGGCCTCTACGGCGTGTCGTTCGATAGGTGACTGGAAGGGGCCGGGGAACGTCTCGGCGTAGCGGTCGGCCAGCGCTTCATAACCTGGCTGCGTCATGAACAACCCCGTTTACGCGCGACAGCACACACGCCATGTCGACCTCCTCGATCGCGTGCCGCGATGCTACATCTGAGGTCCGGCACCCCTGCGGCTCTGTTGCGGCACTGACGAGACTCGCTCTTCTCCAGAACCGAACCGGGCCCATGTGAGGCGCATGTGTGCTTACGATGCGTTGTGGTGCCACCGCAGCTGCGCACCGTAGGAGGGCGATGAACCTCGAGAAGGTCGTTTTCGGATTCTTCGTGCTCTTCGCCGCGACGCTGAACTTCGGCTTCTTCCTCGGCGATATCGGCGACCCCGAACTGCACAACAGCTACGAGCTCTACGCCGCGGTGGTGGTGAACCTCGTCGCGACAATCCTCAAGTTCGGTGACCGCACCCAGATCGGGGCGGTACACCTGGCCACCAGCCTGGTCGCCGACCTCCAGCTCATTTCCGCGACGCTCGTGTGGGGGTACGCCTCCTACGTCGCCACCGAGGGCCTGACCCGGGAGGCCACCGCCAGCGTGGTCTCCCTGTCCGGCGGCGCGCTGATGGCGAACATCGTGTCGGTCGTCTTGCTGGTGGTCGAGACCGTGTCTTTTCAGCGCCGTTAGGAACCAGCCGTGAGCAATCCACTGCTGTTGTTCTGGTACCGCCTGTTCGCCACGGAGTCGGAGCACCGCTCGCCGCGCTGGCGGGTGCCGATGTCCACCTCCCGGAATGCTTCGGCCACAATCTTTTTGGTCATGCGCCGGATGAGGGTGCCGCTGATCGTCATGATCGTGATTTTCGCAATCACCACCCTGGGTCTCACGCTGATCCCCGGCCAGGATGCGCAGGGCCACCCGTGGCGCATGGGCTTCTTCGATGCCTTCTATGTGATGAGCTATACCGGCTCTACCATCGGCTTCGGCGAGATCCCATACCCGTTCACCTACAACCAGCGCATGTGGTTGACGATCTCGATCTACCTCACGGTGGTGGGCTGGGCCTACGCAATCGGATCACTTCTGGCCCTGCTGCAGGAGCGTGGTTTTCGGCAGGCGATCGCCCTGCAACACTTCACGCGCAAGGTCGACCGGATGCGCGAACCGTTCCTACTCATCGTCGGATACGGGCGCACCGGTGAGCTCCTGGCCCGCTCGCTGGATGCGCTGGGACGACGCTTCGTGGTGATCGACAGCGACGACGCGCGAATTGATGACCTCGACATGGACTCGTACCACGCGGACGTGCCCGGCCTCGTCGCCGATGGCGGCGACCCCGGACACCTGGCCATCGCGGGCCTGGACCTGCCGTCCTGCGAGGGCGTGCTAGCGCTGACCGACGATGACGAGGCCAACCTGGCCGTCGTGCAGGCCACGGCGTTGCTGCGGCCCGATCTCCTCGTGATCAGCCGCGCGGTCTCGCCGGCGACAGCTGAACGGATGCGCGCCTTCGGCACGCCGACCGTCGTCAACCCGTTCGATCGGTTTGGCGATCACCTCCGCGTGGCGCTACGCGCCCCGGCCTCTTATCAGCTCATGACCTGGCTGGAGAGCGGGCCCGGCGCCCGGCTGCCACCCCGCGGGTCGCCGCCGTCGAACGGGCACTGGGTGATCTGCGGCTACGGCCGCTTCGGTCGGGAGGTTACGCAGGACCTGCGGGCGGAGGGTCTGGACGTGACCGTGGTCGAGTCTGAGGACGTGGCCGAGGAACGCCCGGACACCATCGCCGGGTACGGCTATGAACCGGGCGTTCTGACCCGGGCCGGGATCGAACGCGCCGTCGGGTTCGTAGCCGGCACAGACAACGACACCACCAACCTCTCGCTGATCGCTTCGGCCCGGCGAGCCAACCCGACGTTGTTCGTTGCGGCGCGGCAGAACAAGGCGGCCAGTGCGCCGCTGTTCGCGGCCGTGGACGTTGACTCGATGCTGGTCCCGGCAGATGTTGTCGCACACGAGGTGTACGCGCTTCTGGCCACGCCCCTGATGTGGCGGTTCCTCCGTGAGGTGCCCCGGCGCGAAGATGCCTGGGCCGCCGCCATCATCGACCGACTGACGCTCCTGTGTGGGGAGCAGTTGCAGGCGGTGTGGAAAGTGCGGCTGACGGCGACAGAGGCCCCAGCCTTGAAAGCGTGGCTCGCCGAGGGCGGGGCGCGCCTGGGGGACCTGCTGCGCAATCCCGACGACCGCGACGAGCCGCTGCACGCGGTCCCGCTGCTGCTGGCCCGCGCCGCCGGGGGTGGCGACGACTCGGGATTCGTGCTGGCTCCGGACGATGATGTGGTGCTGGCTCCGGACGACGAGCTGCTGCTGGTCGGCTGGCCGTCCGCGCGTCGCCTTCTCGACGCCACGCTCCTGGTCGACGCCACCCGGGAGTACGTCGTGCACGGACGGCACGTGCCCTCCAGTTGGGTTTGGCGCAAGCTCAGCCGTCGTACCGCCTAGGCTCCCGCACGTCCGCCAGATGCAAAGCGCCGCGGTTGAAACCGATCCGACGGTGTTCCTGCGGTGGGGGCTGCGTAACAGCTCAGACGCAGACAGGGGAGCAGCCCTGGCGGCAGGACCGAACGTGACAATGGCGTCTGCGCAGCCCTCCCTGCTCGGCTAGCTGTACTGACCACGGACGTTAGGTACGGCGTGGCGTGGTGACATGAAGAAGACCTCCGAGTGAAGTGCGAGCTGTCTAGGAACGCACCAACCCTCTCGGAGGTCTTCGTGTCCCACCGTAATGCCCCATTGTCAGAAACCGGTCGTCTGCGCCTGGCTCGTTGCGTCGTCGAAGACGGCTGGACGCTGCGCCGGGCCGCGGAGCGCTTTCAGGTCGCGGTCACCACGGCCCAGCGCTGGGCGGCCCGATACCGCGAGCTGGGGCCGGCCGGTATGGCCGATCGCAGCTCACGCCCGCACCACAGCCCGAATCAAACCCCGGCCCGCACTGAGCGACGGATCATCAAAGTCCGGGTCACGCGCAGGTGGGGACCAGCCCGAATCGGTTATCTGCTGGGCATTCATCCCTCCACGGTGCACCGCGTGCTGACGCGTTACGGGATTGCCAGGCTGCGCTGGTTAGACCGCCCGACCGGCCGGGTCGTGCGTCGCATCGAAACGGCTGCGGTTGGCGAACTGGTCCACATCGACGTCAAGAAAGTCGGCAAGATTCCCGACGGCGGTGGGTGGCGTATGCGGGGCCGTGCCATCGGGAAACGCAACTCGCAAGCTCATAAAACCGGAGTCCGCAGTAAGCATCGCCACCCGGTGCGCGGTTATCACTTCCTGCACACCGCCATCGACGCCCACTCGCGGCTGGTCTACAGCGAGCTGCTTGCCGACGAACGCAAAGAGACTGCCGCGGGGTTCTGGATTCGCGCCAACGCCTGGTTCAACCAATGCGGCATCATCGTCTCAAAGGTGTTGACCGACAATGGTTCCTGCTATCGGTCACACGCATTCCGGGACGCACTTGGTGATATCGAACACCGACGAACCCGCCCCTATCGGCCCCAGACCAACGGCAAGGTCGAACGCTTCCACCGCACCCTGGCCGACGAGTGGGCCTACGCCCGGCTCTACACCAGCGACACCGAACGCTGCGCCGAATACCCCCGCTGGCTGCACACCTACAATCATCACCGCGGCCACACCGCACTCGGCGGTCAACCACCCGCCAGCCGCGTACCCAACCTCTCAGGTCAGTACAGCTAGCCGTAGCCTTCCTGCCTGACCTCAGCGAGCTCAATATGATCCATTGAGTGAGCGCGGGCAGCGCTGCGCGAATCGCAACTCACGGCTGGAAGGGATACGCCTCGATCAGCGGCGGTGGGACGGGCGAGATGATTCCGGATAGGAACTCGACGCCTAGGTCCCTCACCGCGTCGAATCCGTAGTACTGCGGGAACAGCACCGAATAGGCGGAGACGCCGTCGATGAATGCCATGAGCAACTTGGCAATGGACTCGTCACTCCCGTCGTGAATGAGCAAGCCATCGGAGCGGCATCCCGCGATCAACGGCATCCACCACTCGGCCATCTCGGTCTCGAGTACCCCGGTGCGGGCGGCAAGTAGATCGTCGGTCGTGACGGCCTGTCCCCAGAAGTTCAGCTCGACCTCGGCCTCGGTGCGCCGTTCGTCATCGAGGGGCAGCATCCAATCAAAGATGGTGCGTAGCTTGGCGGCCGCCGGTTCGTTCTGGGCGTCGGACAGCAGTTCGTCCACCTTCTCCTTGAGTCGGGAGAACGTCAGCTGGTGTGCGGCATGCAGAACGTCGGCCTTGCTGGAAAAGTAATGCGCGACAATCCCGTGCGAGTAACCCGCTTCGGCTGCGATTAGACCGACGGTGGTGTTGTGGAGACCCACCCGGCAGATGACACGCCACGTGGCGCCGATGAGCTCCTTGCGGCGCTCCTCGTGGTCAACGATCTTGGGCACTTCGCCTGCCGTGGTGGACAACAGAGCGTTCGAGGGGCGCTATCACGCGCCTGTGGTGGCCACGGAATGAGGAGGACATATTCGGTAAAGATACCTGTTTTATTTTGGACGTCCATCTAATATAGTTCCGGAAAACTCATCCGACACCAGGAGTAGACCGCATGCTGACGACTTCACCCGATCAGGACACCGCGTATGAAGGCGGCCTCCTCGGGGAATGTCCTCCAATTTCCGAGTCAACCCCTTCACTGGACGGCGGCTCAACGTGCAGCGAGCCGAAGGCTGCCGCATCCAGACCGACGAGGGCGAGTTCATTGACATGTTCATGGCTCACGGCAGCAACGTCGTCGGCCATGGTCGCCCCGAGGTGGTCGACGCTATTAAAGAGAGCCTCGGCACCGGTGTGATCGCCGGCTACGAGACCGGGCTCGGCGCAGAGGTGGCCAGCATCCTCACGCAGCTGGTGCCCTCGGCTCAGGCCGTTCGCTTCGTCGCCTCCGGTAGTGAGGCCGCGCACGCAATGATGCGGATCGCCCGCGCATATACGCAGCGCGACATCATCATTCGCATCGACGGCCACTTCCACGGCGGCAGTGACTACGCGATGTTCAATCAACTGGCACCCGCGATCGACGCCGACAACCCCGGCGGCCAGGTGTCCAGGCCGATCATCCGCACCGGTGGGGTGCCCGCCGTTGTCGCCGACACCATCGCAGTCGTGCCGTGGCAGGACATCGACGCTCTGCATACCGCGTTTGCGGCCTACGAGGGCCGGGTAGCAGGCGTACTGCTCACCCCGATTGACTACAACAACGGGTGCATCGTCCCCGAGCGCGACTACCTGGCGCAGGTGCGCGATGCCGCAACAGCCCACGGCGCCGTCCTGATGTTCGACGAGGTGCTGTCGGGCTTCAAGACCGGAACCGACTGCGCGCAAGGGATGTTTGGCGTCACTCCGGATTTGACCGCACTATCCAAGGCACTTAGCAGCTCGATGCCGCTGTCGGCGATTGTCGGCAGCGTCGACGTGATGTCGACCGTCATGCGCCCCGGACTGACAGGCACGATCCAAGGCGGTACCTACGCGGGAAACATCCCTGGCTTGGCTGCAGCCAAGGCGACGCTTGACCTCGTCCGCGCGCCCGACTTCTACCCGAGCCTGTACGACCGCGCCGAGGCGTTTTACCGCGACCTGAGGGACATGTTCGCGCGGGTCGGCCTGCCTGCCACGGTCCAGCACGCGGGATGTGGATTCGGCATTTACGTCGGCACGACCGAACCCGTCGTGAACTACGCCCAGGTTCGCGAATTCGACGGTGAACTGCGCAGGCAGTTCTTCGCGGCGTGCATCGCCAACGGCGTCTACTTCCACACCGACTTCACGGTGTCGGACGCGCACACCCCCGAGGATCTCCACGAGGTCCTCACTCGCATGGAACACGCCGCCAAGACCGTCGTCTAACCCCCCAACCTCCCCTTCTCCCCGAACGTAAGGACCTGCCGTGGAATCACCAAGAATCATGCAGCAAGCGATGTCCCGCCGTACCTTTGGCCGTGGCGCACTCGCGCTCGGCCTCGGCGCGGCAGGCCTTCCCGCCCTGCTGAGTGCCTGCGGCGGCGGCGGTTCCGGCGAGGGTAAGCTCGCCGTACTGGCCCCCGCGGCACCCGACCCGACGCCTGTGGGCGTTGCGGACTTCGGTTCGGCCGCGGAAGCCAGCTTCACCAAGTGGCAGAGCGAGCACCAGGTCGAGGTCGCCTACGAGGCGCTGCCCTGGCCGCAGCTGCACGACCGGATCGCGACCACGTTCGCGTCCGGCTCGGCGGGCCCCGACGTGCTCTACATGGGTGGCTGGATCCCCGAATTCTCCGACCACCTCGTCAATCTCAGCGATCTGATGCCGGCCGAAATCGTTTCTAACATGCCAAAGTCCGCAATCGAGTCGACCACTTGGCATGGTGAGAACAAGGGCATGATCTTCACCAACTCGGTGCTCAGCCTCTATTACAACACCGAACACTTTGCCGAGGCCGGCCTCAGTGGTCCGCCCGCGAACTGGCAACAATTCAAGGAGTACGCCACCGAACTAAACAACGGCAAGCACTACGGCTTTGTTCTCAACTACGGCGACCCCGTCGGCGTCGGCGGCACGGCGTCGTACTGGATGGTGTTCCTGCAGCAGGCTGGCGGCACCATGTACGGCGCCGACGGAACGCCGGCCTTCAATACCCCCGAGGGCGTCGACGCGCTGCAGTTCATGATCGACCTGCAGAAAGCAGGGGGTGACCCCGCCTCCATCTCATACGTCGGCATCAACGACGCCGCGGCAGTCTTCCTGTCAGGCAAGGCGTCCATGATGTGGAACTGGCCGCTGACCTACTCGCAGGCACAGAAGGCCGACCAATCATCCATCGTGGGCAAGGTAGGTGCCGCGGTGCTACCGGCCGGGGCAGCGGGCACCGCATCACTCGACGGTGCCGACGCCTGGAGCGTAGCCGCGACGGCGAAAGACCAGGAACTTGCCGCACAGCTGATCCAGTACTACCTCAGCCCGGAGCAGCAGAAGGCGCAGGTGCTGCAGACCGGCTGGCTCCCAATCCTGACCTCAGTGATGTCCGATCCGGAGGTGCAGAAGGCCGCGCCCAACGCCAAGGCGATCCTCGAGCAGCGTCAGTCACCGTGCAACAGCTTCCTCACCCCTGACTACACGCAGGTGACCCAGGCCATCGGTTCCGAGGTCCAAGCCGCACTGCAGGGCGACAAGACCGCCGCACAGGCGATCGGCGACGCCGACAAGTCGGTGCGTGCGATCGTCGCCTCCCGTTCCTGATCTGATGGCGACGCTCACCACGGCCGAAGCAGAGATCTCGCTGCCCGCCGGGCCGCAACGTGGCCGCAGAAGACGCGGTTACACGCGGCGCCGACGGCGCGCGGGGTGGCTGTACCTGTCTCCGGCGCTGATCGTCCTCGCGGCGCTGCTCGGGTTCCCCATCATCCAGTCGTTCCTGATGTCGTTTCGGTCCGTTCGGGCGGCCCAGGGGCTGTTCGGCGGAACCTGGGCGGGGCTGGCCAACTACCAGAAGCTGTTCGACGATCCCGCCGTCGTCAAGGCGACCGCCAACACGGTGTACTTCACCGTCGCCGAAGTCGTTGTTGTCGTAGCGATCTCACTACTGTTCGCGCAGCTTCTGAACCATCCCAGGGTGAAGTCGTCGTTCTTCACGGTGGTCCTGCTCATCCCGTGGGCGATCGCCCCCGTGGCCAACGCGACGATCTGGAAGTGGATCTACAACGGCAACTACGGCATCCTCAATCAGGCTCTCCTAGCGCTGGGCGTCATCGACAAACCGATCGTATGGCTGGCCGATCCGACCACGGCGCTCAACATGATGCTGTTTGCCGACATCTGGAAGTCAATTCCGTTCATCACGCTGTTGCTGCTGGCTGGGCTGCGCGGCATCCCGCCGGTGCTCTACAAGGCGGCCAAGATCGACGGCGCGTCGCACCTGCAGACGATCTGGTCGATCACCCTGCCGCAGATCCGCCCGGTACTGCTGATCTGCGTGGTGCTGCAGTCGATCTGGGCTGTCAAGGTATTCGACCTGATCTACGTCCTGACCAAAGGTGGACCCGCCGACGGCACGGTCACGCTGAACTTTCTCGCCTACCGATCGGCGTTCAACTTCGGCGACCTCGGCTATGGCTCGGCGCTGGCCAACCTGCTGTTCATCATCATGTTCGTGGCCGCCCTGATCTACGTGCGCCTGCTGGGCGCGCAGCGACGTAAGCCGAGCGTCGCGGATGCGGAGACGGCCGAATGAGCACCGCTAAATCGCGGATCCTATTGTGGACGGCCCTCACGCTCTTCACGGTGTGGACACTGGCGCCAATTGCATGGGCAATCGTCTCCAGCCTGTTTCCCACGTCCGCACTGACGAACACGCCGATGGACCTCTCGCTCGACCGTCTCACGTTCGACAACTTCGGCGCGTCGTTCACCGCCCGGGGTCCCAACCTAATGGCCGCCATGGGCAATTCGCTGCTGATTGCCGTCACCGCGACGTGTCTCGGCGTGATCATCGGCGCCCCGGCCGGCTACGCGCTGGCCAACCTCGGGATCCGGCGCAACGGCGCGATCCTGATGGCCGTACTGGCTAGCCAGATGTTCCCAGCGATCGTACTGGTCATTCCGTTGTTCGTCGTGTTGGCGAACCTTGGACTCGTCGGCACCTATGCAGCGCTGATCATCGTCCATCTGACGTTCATCGTGCCGATCGTCATCTGGGTGACCAAGGGCTTCTTCGAGGCGATCCCCCCGCAACTCGAGAAGTCGGCAGCCATCGACGGTGCCAACATGTGGAACACCTTCCGTCTGATCGTCCTTCCGCTGGCTGCGCCGTCGATCTTCGCTGTCGGTGTATTCGCGTTCATCGAGTCGTGGAACGAGTTTTTCTTCGCCGTGATCCTGTCGAGTTCCCAGACGAAGACCGTGCCGCTGACGATCGCCGAGTTCAGTGGCCAGTTCCAGACGCTCTACGGCGAGATGATCGCCGCCTCCGTCATCTCCAGCATCCCGGTGGTGCTGCTGGCCATAGTCTTCCGACGGTACCTCGTCGAAGGCTTCGTAGAAGGATCGGTGAAGGGCTAATGGCAGAAATCCAGCTGGTCGACGTCGTCAAGCGGTACGGTTCGGTAACTGCCTGCAACGGAATCGACCTCGAGATCCGCGACGGTGAGTTCCTTACCCTGCTCGGGCCTTCGGGGTGCGGCAAGAGCACGATGCTCAACATGATCGCGGGTCTGGAGGAGATCACGTCGGGCCAGATCCTGATGGACGGACGCTGCGTCAACGAGATGACGCCGTCGGAGCGGGACGTCGCAATGGTGTTCCAGTCCTATGGGCTCTACCCGCACATGACAGTCGCACAGAACATTGGTTTCTCGCTGCGGATGAAGAAGCGCCCGAAATCCGAGATCTCGGAACGCGTCCGCAGCGTCGCCGCTGCGCTGGAGCTGACACCGCTGCTCGGCAGGTTGCCGCGCGAGCTGTCCGGCGGACAGCAGCAGCGTGTGGCCCTCGGCCGCGCCGTGGTGCGAGAACCGCGGGTCTTCCTGTTCGACGAACCATTCTCCAACCTCGATGCAGCACTTCGGGTCCGGATGCGCGGCGAGGTCAAGATCCTCCACGAGAGGATCGGCGTGACGTCCATCTTCGTCACGCACGACCAGGAGGAGGCCCTGTCGATGTCCGATCGCATCGTCGTCCTCAGCAACGGGTACATCGAGCAGGTGGGAACTCCGCGCGAGGTGTACAGCCGTCCCGCGTCCAAGTACGTAGCTTCCTTCGTCGGTAGCCCGCAGATGTCGTTCCTCAGCGGGGAGATCGATCGAGACGGTGCTCGGCCTGGATATCGCTGCGGTACTGCGGTATTCGATCTAGATGAGAACGACGCCGCGGCCGCGGCCGCGGGTGAGGTCGATCTCGGCGTCCGCGCCGAGCATGTGTGGCTCGATCGCGGCGGCGTGGACGCGACGGTAACGGTGTGCCAGCCTCAAGGGCCCGCGACGGACGTCACCGTCGCCTGGGAGGGCGGCACGCTGATCGCCAGGGTTCCGGGATTCGCCTCCTACGAGACGGGTACGACGGTCACCGTCAGCATCGACCCGAACGGTAGGCACTGGTTCGACCGCAGTTCCGGCAAGCGCATCGAGTCCGGCAGGCAGGCTGATCTCCGCAAGCAGCCGGTACATGCCTGACGAGGGCACACACCCTGCCAAGACGTCCGTACCGCAATGGCCCTCGGCACCACCATCGCTCGATCCGTGCGCCGCGGAGTACATGCTGCTGTCACTCGACTCCGATGCCGGTGACACCGCGCGACGCTGGTCCGCTGAGCTGACTACGGCGTCGGTTCCGCACCAGGTGGTCCGCATCGACGGGCCGGCCATGCCCGGCTGGATCGCAGGATGCGCCGACTGGTTCGCCGACGTCGCGTCGACCAAGGTCGTCGGATGGCGAGTGGCGGCCGCCGGTGACGAGGTCGGTGTGCTGGCCGCCGCGGCTGGGGCGCGCCACGCCGGGATGATCGACGCGGAGATCACCACCTTCGCCGAGTCACGACGCAGGCGCATGGTCTTCTGCGTGCGCTGCAAGGCCACGACGCTGTCCACGGCGGGCCTCGGCGACCGCATCGACTGCGCCGCCTGTCAACGCCGCCTTGTGCTACGTCCGCACGTCTCACGTGCCGGTGGGACGTATCTGGGCGTGGCCGAGCCGATGCATCAGCCCGTGTGATGCTCGAGGACTTCGCCATCGGGCGGATCACTCCGATTGGACGAGACGTCAAGCACTTCGAGTTGATTCCGGTCGGATCCGGCGTGGCTCCGCGCCCACATGCGCCGGGTGCCCACGTCGTCGTCGAGACGCCGGTCAGGGTTAACTCCTATTCGCTCACTGGCGACGGCGTCCGTCCCGATAGCTACGCGATCAGCGTGCGCCGGGTCGGTGAGCACGGCGGGTCGGCATGGCTGCACGATGTCGCCACCGTCGGCGACCGCGTGGGCGTCTCGCCTCCCATGTCGTTTTTCGCCCCCGTGCCTACAGCGCGTCACCACCTATTGATCGCGGCTGGCATCGGTGTGACGCCGATCCTGTCGCACGCGCGTGCCGCGCGACGCTGGGGTCGGTCCTTCACCGTCATCTACGGGCACGCCAAGGACCGCTCTCCCCACCGTGACGAGCTCGCCGCGCTCACAACGGCGTTCACCGACGTCGTCGGACGTGCGGCGCTGACGGCGGCCATCAACGGCGCGCTCCGCGCCCAACCGGTCGGAACACACCTGTATGCCTGCGGGCCTGCACCGCTGCTGCACGCAATCATCGACCGAGCCGCAGCGCACGGCTGGCCCCGGGCCCGGCTCCACGTGGAGTCCTTCGGGACGCCAGACGGCGGATCGGGTTCGGCCTTCACGGTGCACGTCGCCAACCGCGGATTGCTGGTGAATGTGCCGGCGGGGGTCAGCGCATTGCACGCACTGGACGAAGTCGGCCTGCGAGTGCCCAGGCTGTGCGAACGCGGCGTGTGCGGTCAATGCCGCGTCCACGTCACCGCGGGCACCCCTGACCACCGCGACCTGATCTTATCCGCGCACGAACGCGCGGTCGACAACCGCTTCTATCCTTGCGTCTCCCGTGCTCTGACACCGGAACTGGAGGTCACAATCCCGTGATGGGACCTCGCACGCCCGTCGAGCGCTTCGCTTGGCCCTTCGATGACAACAACACCTACCGGCCGTCGACCAACGTCCAGCCCGCGCGGCAGCGTCGCGTCACTGCGGCCGGGTACTGGGGTGACCACATCCTCGACGTCGACGAATACTACGGCGAGACAATGGCATTGCGCCGCGCGATACTCGGCGCGGACCCGATGCGGTGCCGCTTCCTGCCGCACATGCGCGCCGCCGTGTGGGATGCGCTGCTCTACCTGTTGGCCGAACTTGCCGACAGTCGCCCGCATGCGATGCACCTGTTCACCGAGGGCGACGCCGTGCGGTGGCGCAACGACCTACTCGACGAAAGGCTCGAGTTCACGTTCGGGGACGAGGCGTCACTGCCCGTCGACCCGTGGACTCTGCTGTTCCGTCAGGTCCAGGAAGACGTCGTGCTGCTCGACGAGCGTGGCGGCCACCTGTACGTCGACGCGATCGCATCGACGTTCAGCGGCATGTGGTCGAACACGTTCGCGCTGGGAATGTCGTTCGACGATGTTCACGGACCGGTGCCCCGCATTCATCTCGACGGAACGGTCTCGCGGACCGAACGATTCCTGATGAGTCTGCGTCCCGGTGACGACTACCGACGCGTCAGCTGGGCCATCGCTGACGGCCGGTTCGACATGAGCCTCGAGGGCTACTCCGAATGGCCCGTCGACCACTGGGCGCCGATCCGGGAGCGCGGCGCGTACGGGGAGGCCGTGCTCCGGGTCGAGGTGCAGCACACCATCCGCCTGCCTGCATCCGGCGCCATCCTGTTCCTTATCCGCACGCACATGTGCCCGCTGGCCGACATCGCGGCCGTCCCAGAGTGGTTGGCACAGTTGACGTCCGTGGTGACCGAGCTTCCGCAGGATCTTGTGCACGACAAGGGGTACGCCCCGATCCGCGACGGCTTGGTCGGCTGGCTCAACGCGGCCACTGCCAAGTGATGTGAATGACAAGCCGTGGTAAGGGCGGGCCATCGGTCACGACGGGGTCAGACGGTAAGGACGAGCTTGCCCTGGAGGTGACCGCTGTCAAGCAACCGGTGCGCGTCGGCGACGCGATCGAACGGGAACGTCTCCTGCACGTGGACCCGGAGCCTGCCCTGTTCGACGAGTTCGACGAGCCGGCGCAGAGCGACCGGATCCGGGTCGACCGCGACCCCACTGAAGCGCATGCCGGCCGCCTCGAACTTGGCGACGAGCTCGGAATCCTCCTCGGCCACCGCCGTCACCAGGTGCCCGCCTGGGCGGAGTACTCCAAGCGACCGCGCGACGGTGTCGCCGCCGAGCGTGTCGAGCACGACGTCGATGTCGTGGACCACCTCGGCGAAGTCGACCTCCGTGTAGTCGATCACTTCGTCGGCGCCCAACTCCTCGACGAACTGCCGCTTGCTCCCACTGGCTGTGGCGATCACATACGCCCCAAGTGCTTTCGCGATCTGGACTGCGACGTGTCCGACCCCACCGCCACCGCCGTGGACCAGGACGCGGTCGCCCTCGACAACGCTGCCGAGGTCGACGAGGCCCTGCCACGCCGTCAGTCCGACGACAGGCAACGCCGAAGCCTCGACGTGCGAGAGCGATGGCGGCTTGCGCACCAGGTGCAGAGCCGGAGCAGACACGACTTCGGCGTATCCATTGGCCGCCCGGGGGAATAGCGGCATCCCGAACGCCTCGTCGCCGGGCCGGAACCGCCATGTTTGCGCCGCTTCGACCACGCCGCTGATGTCCCAGCCGAGGATGAACGGCGGCTTGCCGATCAGCGGGAACTCGCCGGCGCGCAGCCGCGCTTCGAGCGGGTTCAGCCCGATCGCCTTGACGCGGACGAGGACCTCGGTCGGCAGGGGATCGGGCGCGGGCGCGTCCTCGATGGTGAGCACCTCGGGACCGCCGAGCTTGTGCTGGGTGATGACTCGCATGACTCTCCTGACCTCGTAAGGGGAAGAGAATCGAGACTATTTCGTCGATAGGAACCCGCAGGTACCTTGGCGCCATGAGCGGTTTCGGTCCCGGTGACCCTTTTCTTGCCGACTGCCCGGCGCGTCTGGCGGTCGAGTTGATCGCCGACAAGTGGACGGTGGTCGTGCTTTACGGCCTCAGCAAGGGCCCGGTGCGCCATGGCGAGCTGATCGATCTGATCGGCGGTATCTCCCGCAAGATGCTCACGCAGACGCTTCGACGGCTCGAGTCGCACGGACTCGTGCACCGTCACTCATATGCCGAGGTGCCGCCGCGCGTCGAGTACGAGCTCACCCCTCTCGGAGCGACGCTGATCGATCCGATCCACACACTGACCGAATGGGCCAGGGCCAACGGCGATGCGGTCCTGGATGCGCTCGGCAACGATTCCGAGCCCGTCGCACCCCACGGCTGAGTCGAACTCAGGGTGGTCAGGCTCGCTGGGCCGCGCCAGCACGAGACCCGAGCGGGTTGACGAGCACCGTGGTGTCCTTCCCGACCGGCATACCTAAGCGGAGGCGCCCGACGAGGGCTGCTGTCTCTGAGCAGTGTCCTCGAGGACCGGCGCCCCGTCCGAACCGCCGCGCAGCCCGAATGTCATCCGGGACAGGATCCCGTCGCGCAGTGCGATGGTGTGCAGCAGTACCCCGCTGACGTGAGCGGCGATGACGATGACGAGCAGGTACGCCAGTACCGAGTGGGTTTGTCGCAACGCGAAGAACACCCCGTCGTCGAACGGCGCGATGCGCGGCAACGGGAAACCGAACACCACCGCGGACCGACCGGTCGCCGACACCATCGCCCAGCCGACCAATGGCTGGGCGACCAACAGCAGGTACATCAGCCGCTCGGAATACGAGATGATCTTGCCCTCCAGCCGCCCGATCGTCGGCGGCCAGTTCGGCGGTTTCGCGGTGAACCTGTTGACGATGCGGACGATCACAACCACGAGAATGGTGATGCCGATGGTCATGTGCACGGCCACAAGAGCGCCGTACGAGCCAACCGCATTGACCATGAAGAAGCCGGTGAGCAAGGCGGCGAAGACCAGAAGCGCAGTCAGCCAGTGCAGGATTCGCGAGCGTACGGGGAACCGTGCGGTCATGGTGCCACCTCGTCCACCTGGATGGCCGACGGCGACTTCGGTTCTCCGGTGCGCGCCCGGTACGAGGCCGCGTAGACCGCAGAGCGAGCGCTCAAGATCGGGTCGTCGGAGGGTTCGATGCCCTCGGGAAGGACGAGCGGATCGAAGTTGACGTCTCGGGCATTGCCCGGTGCCTCGGTCTCGACGGTGTCCAGGACGAGCTCGCCTGCGTTGATCACCCTTCGGTCGGCCGGCCAGGGCAATGTCGGGTCGACGGGGTCGTCCGGGTTGCCCACCACGAGATGAAGATCCCAGCGCAACGGTCCGGCCTTCAGCTGCTCGACCAGCGCGTCGAAGAGAATGTCGTCACCTTGTTTCGCCGTGGGCAGTGCGGTCTGGCGTGGGACGAAGGACCACCGAACGGGGTTTCGGACACCTGATCCTGAGACGAAGTAGAAGGTGTTGAGGCTCGAGAACGTGCTGTCGGCGAAGCCAGGTGTCGGCGGGTGCTGCTTGATGACTTTGGTGGCCGCCGCTGTCTCCGGGTGTGCGGCAAGAAAATTCGCCATCGCCACCGGATCGGGCTTGCCGGTTGACGGGTCCGGCTTGGAGGCGAGCAACTGGGCCAAGAAGCCTTCCGGCGAATTGACCGGGAACACCGGCAGATTCACCATCGCTGTCCGCCACTGATGCAGGCCGGGGAAGCCGATCGCCAGGCCCAGACCGCGGGTGGCGGCGGATGTGTCAGCGACCACCGGATTGCCACCGCTGAGCGAGAAACGGCCCACGACGGGTGAGGTGCCCTCGGCGAAGACCGCCGCACCGGACAACTCGGCCCCGTCGCCGTTGCTGTCGAAGTGGCCTGTCACGGCCACCCCTTGGCGTGGTTACGCCGGAATCCGGGGTGGACGCCGGAGATCGACTGAAATCGGTCGATGAATGCCTGCCGCGTCAACCGGGTACCGATCCAATCGTTGGCGTACGCCACGGCACCCAGGTCCACGGCCAAGAAGGCGCCAACGGCTCCGATGCCGAGCAGCACAGAACGCCGGGACAGGGATACACCGTGCCACTGCGGGCTTTGGGAGGGGGGCTGGTCCACGAACCACATCTAGCACAGGAACTTCGGAATTGGCTGAACTCAGGAAAAACCCGGATACAGCGAACGTTTTTGGGCCGGCAGTCGTCTCTAGATGATTGGACACCATCGACAGCGCACGCGGGGACGGCGAGCGGAGTCGGTGATGAGTCGCGATCTGTCGGCATACAAAGGGAGTCGGGTGGTTTCGATGGGGGCGTGCACAGTAGAGCCTTTGTGGTCAAGCGTCTTTCGCTCGGGAGCCTCAGCTTGTCTTCCCACAGGGCGGGAGCGACTACTGCCGTCGCGGAAGCTCGGGCCGATCGGCGGTCCCAGCGAGTTCGTGTGCCACCGCATCGAATGCTGCCAGCGTATCCAACAGCATCTGCGGGTCCCCGGCGTCCGCTTGAGTGGACACCTTGGCGGCAACCATCTCAGCGGCGCGGTTGACGTAGATCATCTGACCGCACATGCCTTGGCACAGCACGACGTTGTTGCCCGGGTAGGGAAACCACACTTGGTTGCGGTACATCCCGCCGGGCATCGAGTTTTCGCCGGGGCCGGCGTCGAACGCCTGTCGCGAGTCGGGACCGCCCTCCAGAGTGTCGGCGATCCACGCCGCCGGCACCACTTGCCGGCCCGTCAACGAGACACCATCGTGTAAGAACAGCGATCCGAACCGGATCAAGTCGGTAAGACACGCGTTGATGCCGCCGTCGAAGAAGCCGGTGCCGTCGGTGTCCACGCCGATGGTGGCGTCAGATTGGGCACCGATGTGACTCCAGAGCAGTTCCGACATCAGTTGGGGCATCCGCTGGCCGCCCGCGACCTCACAGATCCAGCCGAGTACGTCGGTTTCACACGAGCGGTATTCGAACGGCCCGCCGTGAGCCGACTTCTGCCGCAAGGTGAGCAGGAAGTCACACAGCGTGGAGGGGACGTCCGGACTGCTCCGCGGTGACCAACCCATCGCCTGGTCGAGGAGGTGTATCTCCGCGGTCGGGTGGAGGTAGTTGTCCGAGAAGGCAATGCCCGACCTCATGTCCAACAGTTGGCGCACCGTCGCACCGGCGTAGCCGCAGTTCGCCAAGGCGGGAACGTATCTCGTGACCGGCCCGTCGAGCTCGATCGCACCGTCTCCGTGCAGCGCCCCTGCCACGGCGCCCACCAGCGATTTACTCACCGAGAACAGCAGATGTCGGGCGTGGGCTCCGAAGCCGCCGAGGTACTCCTCGGCGACCATCGAACCGCGGTAGGCGACGGCCCACCCGTCGGTCGCGGTGCCGGCCATTACCGCGCCAACGGTGGTGGGGGCGCCGTCACTGTTGGTCAATCCGACGTCAGCGATCGGGGCACTGGCTGCGTCCAATGCCGCGACCCGCCCGGTTCCGCGCGAGATCACAGCGGTTGGCACGAAGTCCTCTACGTGCTGGAATGACCAGTGCGCATACGGTTCCGACAGCCAGTTGGCCAGTGAGATACCGGCCGGGGCGCTGCTCACGCGCGTGCGACGAGCCGCGACACCATCGGAGTAGACGACGCCAGGGGAGTTGAGGCGAACTGCGCCTTGATGCCTTTGATCCACCGTCGGCAGCGCTCGGTGAGTTGGTAGTCGTCGGTCTGCAGGTGCCCGCGGGTGACGAGGACACCGAGTTGAGCGCCCACACAACGTAACTCGCCGGGCGCGGCGACACGCATGTAGAAGGCCTCCGACTCGTCGAGCAGCGTCGCCGAGTCGTTGCCGGGGCGTGCAAAAGAAACGCGCCCGTCGTCGTGGAGGTGCCACACGCCTGTGCGTGGGGTTGCAGTGAAGATCTCCAGATCCGGCGAGGTCTCCGAGATGATCAGCTGACCCCAGACCTCGTTCTCGCCGTAGCCCCGCTCCCAGCGTGAGTTGATCTCGTTGATGTCCAGCTCGTACTCGACGTCCATGTACTCGAGCAGGTGAAAGAGGAACAGCGGCATGTCGGCGTAGGCCTCGGTGGTCAAGTTCGTCATCGGGCTCACGCCGCTCAGGCGCGGGTTCACCTCACCGAGGTACAGCTCGTCGGAGTCCAGGTCGTGCAGCAGGTCCACCTCGAAATATCCGCGGTACCCCTGGCGGTGCAGGACGTCGCCCAGTTTTCCGACCATCGCTCGCGCGGCGCGTGTCTGGGCCGGCGGCAGCACCTCGCGCCAGATGTCATTGCCGCACCAGCTGCCCTTGCCTGGAGTCACCTCCGGGTAACCGACCAGACTCGTCATCGGGGGGCCGATCACAGTGCCGTGACGGGTCACGGTGCCCTCGAGGCACACCTCAACGTTGCGGATGCGCTTCATGACTTTGATTTCCTGCCCACCAAGGTCACCCGCGCAACGGTCCCAATCGCGCTGGCCGTGCACAAAGAAGGTTCCGCTACCGGCGTTGCCATAAGCGATCTCGATCACGAGGTCGTCTCCCAGCCCCGCGCTTTGCGCGAGCGCTGCCAGCTCGTCGAAGGAGCCAACCCGGCCCATCACGTGCGGCACACTGGGCACACCCGACTCATCGGCCAGTCTCGTCATGAGCAGCTTGGAGTCGAGGCGATGGCGCAGATCCGCCGGGGGGTGCATGACCTCGAGTCCTGCCTCGTGCGCGAGAGCCTGGGTCTCCTCATCCAGCATCACGAAGCAGGCCTTGCCGCCGGGGCCTCGTTGCGTGACGAAGTCGAGTGTTTCGGGATCACGCAGGAGGTGGTTGCACACATCGCCCATTGAGCCGAAATCGATACGCTCGCGCCGGCGGGGCACGAATACCCGCGAGTGTTCGCCCTCGAAAGAGTCAAAGTAGGTCAGATAGAAGAAGTTTCGTACCCAGCGGTCAATACCCAGCAGGTTGAACGGCGTCGGCGAGACGAAATACAGCGGTGTTGTGTTGGTGTGAAAGAACGCACGGATGTCCGACAGGCCGTTGAGCACGCGACGCGGTTCGGACCCAGGGCCGTCGGCGGACACCATCACGCCCGCCGAGCTGACATCGTCGCCTTGGCTCGGCGCAGGCACCGCGGTGGCGAAGGGACGGCGGCCAGCGCGTTGGCGGTGAGATGACATACCTCCATTGCACAAGTGTGCGCCCGACCGATGGCCGCCGTGGCGACATTCGAAGCAGTCCAATCGCCGGCCCCAGTTCGTCGGATTCAACGACGACGCCGCTTCGAATTCTTCGTTTCCCTCCGATGAGCAGTGGTTGATCGGTGAGATCAGGACGTCACGCTCAAGGCAGCGCAGCTTGAGGGTGAGCAATGGGTTGGCGGATCCTGGCTGCGACCCGCAATGCACGTCAAACGGGACTATTGGCAAACAACTAGCCAATCATCAGTCATGCGGTGCAAGCTGCTCCCCGCCAATTTCGTACAGGGGTTTTGCCAGATCCGGGGCGTGCTACTACAGTTGTGGCAAAGCGTTAGAGCACTGTTACTCGAGGCTGAGTGGTATTAGTCACGGGGCTGCAACCATGGTGGTAGTTGCCACAGTTGCATCTATGCGAGCCGCCGATCACCTGACGGCGCTGCAGTGGTAGCGCACACAGCAAACTAAATCCGGGTGGCACGTCTGGTTGTGTACGGCGCTTGGGCGCCACCTACCCACCGACCAGTGCAGTCCGACCTGGTTTTCTTCCGCGCCGGGAGGGTGGGGCCGTGTCCGGCGCGGATTCACAAGTTCAAAACCCCACAGAAGAGAGCAACACCATGCCGAAAGTTGGCAGACAAATGAAGATGTTCGGAGATCGGAAACACATACAGAAGGCCATCACCGCCCTTCTCGTTGTTACTGGCCTCGGGGGTGCGACTGTGCTTTTCCCCGCAACCCAGCGGCCTGCCACGGTCGCCGTTGAGCAACGGACGGCAGACGACGCTGCTACCGAAACTGCCGCAGTCGCCATCGATCCACCGGTGGTTGTGCCCGACGCACCGGTGGTTGTGCCCAATGCGCCGGTGGTCGTGACCAAAGACTCCAGCGCGCAGGACATCGTCAAGGCCATCGTGAGCCAGGGCCAGGCCGCCGGGCTGAACGACGACCAGATCAAGACCGTCATCGCCACTGCGAAAATTGAGTCCGGTTTCCGTCCGACCGTGTCCGGCGGTGTGCAGGCCTATGGCGGTCGGGGGACCGCGGCTGATGAGGTCATCGGTCTGTTCCAGGAGAAAGCAAGTTTCGGCACCGTCGCCGAACGCCAAGACCCGAACAAGGCGATCGTCCGCTTTATCGCGCGGTTCACTGAGGCGTACAAGAAGCACGGCATCACCAGCGACAGTGTTCAGGCGGCCACGCTGGCGCAGAACCCGCAACTGCGTAAGCGCAACGGCGGGGTCGGAACTGGCTACTACAACACCGTCCGGGCCGCGATGGGCTCGGCCGCAGACCTGTACAGCCAGGCCGTCGCCACCATCTGATAGCCGCGCAAGTCGTACGTCCTAGTTGACTGGGCCGCTGAAAACCGTTGTGGCACGGATGAAGCGGAGTACGTTTCGGGTGACCCTTGTGCGCGCTCAGGGACGGTGCAGGCCGGCTTCGTGTTCCTCGACGAGCCAACGGGCGATGTCGACGACTTTGATGTTGGTGGCCTTCGACGTCTCCACCATAAGCGTGAATGCGTCTGTACCTGAGAGGTTTTCGCGGTACATCAGGATGCCTTTGGCCTGGCCGATAATGTCGCGACTGGCGACCGCCGAGCTCAATTGGGCGGTGGCGGCCGAACCGGCCAGCGCCACGGAGGCGTGCTGCGCCAGTAATTCACCGACGACAACCGAATCATCGCTGAAAGCTCCGGCGACCCCAGCGTAGAGGTTGAGCGCTCCCAGGTTTTCTTCCTGCACAAATAACTGGAATGACAGCAGGCTTCCCACACCGCGTGCCACCGCCGCCTGGGTGAATCGTGGCCACCGCGATTCCGCAGCCATGTCGTCGATGAGGACGGTGTGGTGATCGCGCAACGCGTCCAGGCACGGCCCATCGTCGAACTGTGATTGAAGGGTGTCGAGTTCGGCCACCAGTGGGTCGCTGGGAACCCGCGCCTCGACGGAACGCCCGTGAATCAGCGAAATGCCGGCCCAGCGAGCACCGGGCACCACGGCGACGGCACCCTCGACGATGGCCTGCAAGGTGGACTCGGCATCCCGCTTACTCTGAAACTCGACGGCGATATCCCCAAGCCTTCGAGCCAACACATTGCGTGGGTGTTCCCCGTCCATGCGGCCATGGTAGGCCACTGAACGAAGCCGACGGCCTCTCCGGGCTCTGCATCGCCGATGCTTCGATCCTGCCGCAACCCATCTCTTCCAACACGAACGCCACCGTGTACGCGATCGCCGAACGCGCCGCTGACCTACTGCGCCAAGCCTTAACGGCACGGTAGATCGATGTCGTGCGTCGGCAACGCGTTCGGATGCGACTACTGGTTCAGCGTCGTATCCGTCTGGGTCGGGGAGGGAGCCGCCGTCGTACTCATGAGAGGTGACACCGTCAGACGTCGGTGTCGAGGTAGCGGGTCTTCACGGGCGGGGCAGCGAGCAGGGCCGGCAGTCCCTCGATCTTGCCTTCGCCGGCTCGGAACGTGCGGTATGCCTCGTCGTGTTCGACCGACTCCCACCGCTCGTAGATTACCCAGTGCCCGGGATCGTCCTCGTCCACGATGACGTCGGTAGTGAGGTTACCGCTGAAGGCACGAGTCGTTTGAAGCTCCCGCCCCATCAACTCCCGCGCCTCGGCGACGGACTCGGGCTTCACCTTGATCTCCAGTAACACTGTGATTGCCATGATTTCAGCCTCCAACTCGTTGCAACTCGACGACCGGGATCACGCGCGCAGTCTTCCGCTGGTACTCACCGAACTGAGGCTGCACCGCAACCTGCTTGGCATAGATGTCATCCCGTTCGTCCCCGGTGAGCACCCGAGCCTTGACCTTGAACGTTTCACTGCCATGCTCCACGACGGTGTCCGGGTTGGCCACCAAATTGTGGAACCAGTCCGGATTGGTGTCCGCGCCACCTTTACTGGCGAAGACAAAGATGCGATCGCCGTCCGCGAACGGCACCAACGGCGCGACGCGCCCGATACCGGACTTGGCACCCGTGTGGTGTACGAGCACCAGCGGATAGCCCTCGAACATGCCACCGGCCGTGCCGCCCGTCTCGCGGAACTCTGCGATGACCTCGCGGTTCATTTGGTCGAGGTCAATGGGTTCCGACATGGATGTCTCCTCATGGTTCATCGGCTGACTCGGTTCGTGTCGCCACGACACCAACCTCTGCGTCAGCGATCCGCACCCGGCCGTTATTCCCCGACGCCCCAAATGGAATTCGGGAACCGAAGTTGACTTCAGCTCGCGGTTGGCTCGCTCTTGGCGCCTGGAAGGATTTGGGGGTTCGCCACACGCGGAAATGTGTGAAAGTACATGTTCTGGACCCGACGGTAGAAGATCCTCCACCCCTCCGATGTTCGGATCCAATCGTCATGCCAGTAACCGACGGCGAAGGTGTTACTCGACCCGTCTCGGTTGCTGTGCGTGTGAAGGTGCGGGGTAATCGAATGCGCGGTGTCGCCGTCGATCGTCACGGTCGCATGGCCTTCGATGTGCTGCCAGGCGTCGAACGAGTGGCCCAGGCCCTGGGTGCCGCCGAGGAGATTCTCTCCGCGCATCAACGCGGCGTAGTCGTCGAGCCCGAAGACGGTGTCCAGACCGTCGGTGGCGTCGATCTTGGCATCTGCGGTGAATAGGTCTTTCCACTGGGCGAGCACGTTGCCGTCGCCGCTGTCGGCTTGATGAAGATCTTGGCCCAGTCCGTAGAGGGCAACCTTGTCCTGGATCTCGATACGGTCCAGCAGATATTGCATGCGGTCGTCTGTCATGACGGGTCACCTCTGTCGGTATTTCCAAAGATTTGGATGAATGGTCGTACGCTATCATCCATGTGATGACGCGTGCACCTCGAACATCCACTGCGAAGCCAATTCCCGACTTGGCCGGGGTTTTCGACGTACTCAGTGACGAGACGCGGCTCGCGATCGTTCAATTGCTCCTCGACGGAGAGCTGCGTACCGCCGGTCAGATCGCCGATTTGGTTTCGATGCCAACTTCGACGTGCAGTTACCATCTCTCCAAGCTGCTCAGTTCTGGAATCACTGTGTGCAGGGTCGAAGGCACCCGGCGCTTTCCCGTGCTGCGTCGTTCGGAGCTGGAGAACGAGTTTCCTGGGCTGCTCGAACTCATTCGTATCGCCCCGTTGCCGGTGTCTCGCGCACACTAGGGAGTGGCTCGAGGACCGTTCCTCGCTGGTGTGTACTGCGGACCGCCGTCACGCCGGTGCTCGTAGAACGCCCCGGTCGAGGTCGTTGGTGACATGGGAATGGAGACAGAATCCTGATGTCGGCCGACGTCCCTGCACGCTGATCATGCGCGGGCGCCATCCCGGCGCGGCGCCGAGGGGTATGCCGTAACCGTCGGATACTTCGGCGGCAGGGACACCGCGGAGGAGACTGCACGGGCGGTCGAGGCGGCAGGTGGCCGCGCCATCGTGGTAGTCCGTTGATGCGCCTGCGAGCTGGGCGACCTCTTCCCGTCGCAGGCCGGGTACCCGCCGCCGGTTGCCCGGTGGTAACCCGATGTCCGCGGGCCGGATGCGAGCGCGGCGCGACTTCACGAAATCGCCGAGTTCACCGAGGTTCATCCCACGATTCTGCCGTCAGCCGGGTGGGGCAACCAGGGGCTGGCGGCCCCACTGTGAGCGACTCAGTCGCTTGGGTCGACCTGGCCGGGGCCGTCGGTTGACGCAGATGCGACCCGTACCAGGCTGGATTTTATCCGTCCAACGCTGAGGTATCCTCGCGCACAACACGTTCCACGTTTTCCCGCAACGCTTGCAAAGCCTGTAGGTCGTCGTCAGCGTAATCCCGGGCTTGATCGTCGAGCACGCAGACGGTTCCCACCACAGCGCCGTCGGGTCCATGGACGGCCAGCCCGAGGTAGTTGTGTAAACCAAACTCCACTTCGTCCTCGTTGCCGGCGAAGGTCGCGTCCTGGCGGGAATCCCGCACAAAGAGCGTGGTGTCGGTATCGACCACCCGCTCGCAGTACAGCGGAACCCGCCCTTCGTCGTCGCCGGCTTTCTTACCGGCCGCGCCGACGGTGTAGCTCTTCGAAGCCTCGCCGGCGGTCGCCGCCACCACCATCGAATCTGGCTCGGAGCGCATCACCAGGACGGACTTGACCCCCAGCTTTTCGACCAGGGCGTCGAGATCGGCGGAGAGGCTGGACAGTCCTGGGGTGGTGTCGGTGGCTGGGGACGTGTTGTCGGTCATGCCGTGATCGTCGCTGGGGTCGGCGAATCACGCAACAATTAGACTCACGCCGGGCTACATCAGGGCCTTGGCCGGCTCGCAGACGCAGCCATCGACGTGGTCGACTCGCCTCGGCCGCGTCGAAGGGGCCGTCGGGTCGTTCAGATCTTCAGGTAACCCTTATCAGCGGGAACCTGGGCGGCGGTGATCAGCGAAGACGCGTCACTGGCCAGGAAAACCACGATATCGGAGACCAGATCGGGTGCGGCCAGTGACTCGGTGGACAGCGCGCCCGGGGAGAAACTGTGGATGAACCGGGGGTGGTCTGCGAACATCTGGTACATAGATACGTCGTTACCCATCGGCGTATCCGTGCCATACGGGTGGACAGAGTTGACTCGGATGCCGAACTCGCCGAGTTCGACGGCCAGCGAATTCGTCAGGCCCACAACACCGAACTTGCTGGCGCAATAGTGGCCACAGCCAGGCACCGCCTTCACGCCGGCGGCCGAGCTGATGGTGATGATCGAACCCCCGTTGTCCGCAGCAATCATCGCCGGCACAGTGGCTTTGACGGTATTGAACACTCCGGTGAGGTTGACGTCGAGCATCTCCTGCCACTGCTGTGCCGAAATCTCCCACAGGCGTCCCCAATTCAGCACCCCGGCGTTGGCGACCACGATGTCGAGGCGGCCGAACTGCTCTATCGCCTCAGCCACCATGTGTTGTTGTCCGGCCGCATCACGGACATCGACCTCGCGCGCCAGCGCCTTGCGTCCCTCGTTCTCCACCAGGCGGACGGTTTCGGCGAGATCCTCCGGTGTCGATGGTGAATATCCGTTGTGTTCAGCGACAGGAGCGCACGCGTCGATGGCCACGATGTCGGCACCTGCCCGTGCCAGCCGCACGCAATGTGAACGGCCCTGTCCGCGGGCTGCACCGGTGACATAAGCGACCCGGCCGCTCAGATCGGGATCATTCATGCGGAAGCTCCTTGCTGCGGTGGTGACGTCGGGTCGGCGCCATGTGGACAAGTTAGCGAATCTGTTCACCAGGGATGGTCGTATCGCCGAAACGCAAGTCACCGCATCAGGAACAGGGGATGACGCGCGGCGCATGCGACAGTCACCTAGTGGACCGTGGTTGCAATCCGATACCCAGGTCTTGACGATCCGCCACCGTTGACTCTCGCCTCCCCGCCCAGCCAAGACCTGCCGCAACGTCCGACTGCAGGTGCTGACCCGTCGACGCCGGGAGTAGAGGCCACGACTCAACGGCGAAATCGCGTCGTCTCGGCCAACCCGGCCCTGGAGACCCGGAGGGTATTCACCCTCGCGGATTCATCGGCGTACCCGAATGCAATGCCCAGCAGTAGCTTTCGATCGATTACTCCGAGTTCGGCGCGCACGGTGTCGGCGTAGAAGCTGAGCAGTGCCTGCGGGCAAGACGCGATGCCGTGCGCCTCCATTGCCAGCAACAACGTCTGGGTGTACATCCCCATGTCGGCGGCAATGCGCGCTTCGGTCTCGGCCGGGGCAAACAACATCGCCACGTGCGGCGCGCCGTAGAAACGCAGACTCTCGGTGTTGTACCGTCGAGCAGATCCGTGTCATGGCGGGCGATGCCCAGCGCCGCGTAGAGCTGCGCGCCGAATTGAGCGCGACGCGTCGCGAGCACCCCACGGAACTGGCCCTCTTGATAGGGGAAGTCGACAGATTGGTAACCGGCTGCGTGGGCGGCGACGAGTGCATCGGCAAGGCGATCCCTCGCGGCGCCGCTGACCACCTCGACACACCACGGCTGTGTGTTCGAGTTCGACGGCGCGTGCCCGGCCAGCTCGAAGACCGTGCGCATGGTGTCGGCCGGCACCTCGTCTGGGAGGAACGCACGAGTGGCACGCCGTCCACGGATCAGACGGTCAACGGATTGGTTCAGAGCGGTCGTCATGGCGATCCTCCATGTATACGGAAACGTTTACCACGGGAAAGCGTACGGAACGATCGAGGCTTTGTAAACGGTCGCGTATACTTTCGACATGAACAGTCCACGCGGGCGCGGCGGCCGGGAGCGCATCCTGGCCGCAGCCACGACATTGTTCGAAGCCCAGGGCATCAACGCGACAACAATGGAGCAGATCGCCGCGGAGGCGCCGGTGTCCAAACGCACGCTGTACGCGCACTTCCCGGCTAAGGAAGATCTCGTCGTCGCCTATTTACGACATCTTTCAGATGCCGGGCTCACGATGGAGAACATGCTCGAACGCGAGGATCTGCCTGCGCGCGAACGGATCATGGGGCTTTTCCGGGCGTACCCGTTCGACGGGCCGGTGCGCGGTTGCCCGTTCACCGCTGCCGCAATCGAGTTCCCCGATCCGAAGAGTCCGGCCCATGTCTACACCCGTGACCGCAAACAGGAGTTCACGCGTCGTATAGCCGCACTTCTGGCGGAGTTGGGCGCCGACGATCCCGAGACGCTGGCCGAGCAGCTGGCCATACTTGCCGATGGTGTGGCGGGACGGGCAATGGTGTTCAACGACCCGGGCCGCGGCGACTACGGACGCTCAGTGGCGCAAACCCTGCTTGATGCCGCACTGAGGTGAGAATCCCCGTTTTCCGACTTGATCTCGGCCGCACCGGCGGTTCAGAACTCCCGGAGGGTGTCACGCAGGGTCTTCTGTGTGTACTCCGTACGCACGAGACCGCGCCGCTGCAGTTCGGGCACCAGGCCATCGGTGACCTCGATGACGTGTCTGCGGCTGACTCCTTGGTTGTGCAGCGTGATGAGGAAACCGTCGCCGCCGACCTCATCCATGAGCCATTCCATCTCGTCGGCGATCGAGGACGGGGTGCCGACCAACGGATACGACGAGGAGAAGTCGGCCGACTCGTAGATCAGCTCACGCAAGGTCTTGCCCGATCCGGGTTGCTGGAACTTGTCGAGTGAGCCCTGCTCGCCGTTGGTGGTCAGATGCGGCAGCGGTGTGTCGAGGTCGAACTGGGCGAAGTCGATATCGGTGATCGACGAGATCAGCGACATCGTCTGTTCAGCGAACGCCTGCGAGGCCGTCATCCGCGCGCGTCGCGCCAGTGCCTCTTCGGCGGTCTCACCCAGGTTCGGAACCACGAGGTACATGACTTTGACGTCGTCGGGATTGCGGCCCTGGGCAGCCGCTCTGCCCCGGATGTCCTCGCGGTAGGCCCGCATGCCGTCGACGCCGTCGGCGAGCGTGATGATCGCGTCGGCGTGCTTGGCGGCGAAGTCACGTCCGCGCGGGGACCCGCCTGCCTGCAGGAAGGTCGGTCGGCCCTGCGGGGATGGCGCAGTGTTGAGCGGTCCGCGGCACTTGTAGTACTTGCCGTGGAAGTTGATCTCGTGGACCTTGGTGAAGTCGGTGTGCACACCGCGGTTGCGGTCGACGACGACGGCGTCCGGCTCCCACGAATCCCACAGCTGGTAGACCAGATCCATGTACTCGTCGGCCATGGCGTAGCGGTCCTCACGCGGCGGCAGCTCGTCCAGACCGAAGTTCTGCGCGGCCGCGTTCTCGGCGCTGGTCACGATGTTCCAGCCGAACCGGCCGTGCGAGATGTGGTCGATGGTCGAGCACATCCGAGCCAGCAGGAACGGCGGATAACCCAGTGTCGACAGCGTCGCCACCACGCCGAGATGCTGTGTCGAGGCACTGATCAGCGTGGCCAGGTGCGCCGGATCGTGCTTGGGCACCATGCCGACCGCATGCTTGAGCACGGCCTCTTTGGTGCCGCCGAAAGCTTCTGAGACGGCCAGCTTGTCTTCCATCATGATGAAGTCGAAGCCCGCCCGCTCCAGGTTCTTGGCCATCTCGACGTAGAACTGACCGTCCCACGGTGTACCGCCGCTCTGCTCGAACGGCCCGGTCCACATGTCGGAAGTGAAGTTCATGAACCAGCCGAGATGAAACTTTTTGTCTGTCACGTGAGAATCACTGCTTTCTCGATAAATGTTGGGTGTCTCGCGGTTTCGATCAAGGGTCAGGGCTGCGGTTCGAGCTCGGCACTCGTGACGGTGGGAAGTGCGTTGAGCCGCAACCGCGCACGAACGATGAGGCCGACAACGAACAAGACTGCTGTGACGATGAAAGGTGCCCAGTCGACCAACGGTTCGCCGGTGCGTGGCCACAGCACGTTGACGGTCTCGGCGATCACCCACGCCAGCGCGAGCCATCCCGCGACGTGGCCGGCGCGGCCCAGGAAGGTCGGTTCGGAGCGGTCCCAGGTGCCGCGCACCTTGCTGATCGCCAACCCGACGATGGGGAAGGCGAACGACAAGAAGAATCCGGCGGTGACGAATGTGACCAGCAGCGTGTAGATCTGCTCACTTTGGAAGGGCAGGTACAAGGCGATCCCGATTGCTCCGGTGACGACGGTGGCGATCGTGGGGGTGTTGGTGCGCCGATGAAGTCGGCTGAGGTAGCGGCTTCCGGGCAGCTCGCCGTTGCGTCCATAGGACCACACGATGCGCGAGACCGCGGAGCTGACCGCAACGACCGTGGCGAAGTAGGCGATGACGAACAGCACCATCATCGCCTTGAAGGCGGGCATCGGGAGGTATGCGGTCAGCGTGGCCGCAACGGGGTCGGCGTCGGTCACGGCACTCTCCGGCATGGCCATCAAGAATGCGAAACACGTGAACAGGACAACGATTCCGACTCCGACGAGGGAACCGACGATCGCCTTGGGGATGTCACGCTTAGGCTGTGCAACCTCTTCGGCCAGGGTGCTCGCACTCTCGAAGCCCAGGAACGACCAGCCGGCGAACATGACCGCCAGCACGAACGGCGTGGCCATGAAGGCGGTATCCGACGGCCACGTGACAGCGCTGCCGAGGGATGCCACGCTGTTGACCCGGTGGAAGCACAACAGCCAGACCGCGATCCCCACCGAGCCCACGACTTCGGCGACGAGGCACAGGAAGCCCACCACGCGAACCGCCGCGCGGCCGAACACATTGATGAGCACCGCGCCGGCGAGGATGACCACTCCGACGAGGCTCATGAGCTTCTGGTTGCCCGCATCGAGGTCGAAAACGGACGCGGCGAACAACGCGCCCCCGTACGACACCGCTGTCATGGTCACGATCAGCGTCCACATGTAGGCCCATCCGGCGAACCACCCGTACACCGAACCGAGCAGACGTCGCGACCACTGGTAGACACCGCCGGCCATCGGCCACCGCGACGCCAGCACACCGAAGGTCACCGCGATGAGCACCTGGCCGATGAGCACGACGACCAGGGCCCACCAGAAGCCTGGACCGGCAGCGGCCAGGCCCAGCCCGAACACCATGTACATCGCCACGATCGGAGATACGAAGACGAAGCCCAGCATCGCCGCCGACCACGTCGTGAATTCCCGCCGCATCGGACTGGCGGTGGGCGTGTCCGATACCGAACGGGTCCCGAGATCCTCCACAAGCGCTCCTTCAGGGATGCTTCTGCTCGTACAGGAACGTTCCTGTCGCTACCGGGAGAAGTTAGGCACGTCCTGTGTCGTGGAATGGCCGCCACAGTAACGTTCCTGTTACCGCTCGCTACCGCCTGATGACGCGCTACTGGACATCGCGTCGAGAGCTGGCCCGGACGACCAGATTTCCGGTCACCACCTCGTGACGCGGGTCGGCGTCCCGTTCGATCTGGTCGACCAGCATCCGGACCGCTGCGCGCCCCATCTCTTCGGCGTGCAGTTCAACCACCGAGATCGGCACGGGCGCAAGCGCAATCGCCGTGCCATCGCCGATGTTGACCAGCATGAGATCCTCCGGGACCCGCAGCCCCAGGTCTGTCGCGGCCAGCTCGGCGGCCAGCGCGAGCTGATCCAGGCCGACGAACAGCGCGTCCGGGGGTTCGGGACTGTCGAGGATGTCGCGCACGGCGGCGCGGGCCACCGCCGGATCGAAGGCGCCCGGAATGCGCGCTCTGCGGGCCGCAAGTCCTCGCTGGGCGCACGACGAGGTGAACTCACGCTCGACGGAATGGATGTACGACGCAGGTGAATCCGGGGTGATGAGCATCGGCTGACGTGACCCGCCGTGTTCGAGATGATCCAGGACGTTGGCGACGACGCCCGCCCAGTCGTTGTCGACCCAACTCGCCGCGTTGGAGTCGGTGCGCCCCACCGTGCTCGCCGGGGTACCGCGGCGGCGAGCGGACTCCAGCAGCTCATCACCCTTGGCCGGGTCGACGGCGATGAGCCCGTCGTGCGCGACATCCAACTGCATGTGTGAGGGCGCTACCGCCAGGAAGAACCCGCGTTGGTTCGCTTCGATTGCCGCTCCGGCCATGACCCGCATGAAATAGTCGACATGCCAGAGTGATTCGGCGTCCACGTCACTGGGCAGCATCGTGATCACCAGGATTCCGGTGCGTCCGTTGCGCAACGACCGCGCGGCAACGCTGGGGCGGTAGCCCAGCTCGAGAGCGATCTTACGCACCCGCCGCCGGGTCTTCTCCGGCAGCGAACCACTGCCGTTCAGTGAATCCGACACCGTCGTCGTCGAAACGTTCGCCGCCAGTGCCACCTCACGCAACGTAACCCTGCCTCTGCCGCGTTCACCCCCCATGTGCGCCCAATCTAGGCCGTTCGTCACGAATTCTCAGCCGCAACGGCCGTCTCTGCCGAACCCGGATTGCGTCGCACACCGACGAGGACGGGCTCGGGGAGGCCAGTAGGGAGCCGCACCGCAGTGGAGGTCCGTGACGCTCGGGCTACCGTGTGCGGGTGCAGGCGCGTGGGTCGTCGAGGTTGCTGCCCTACGTATCAGTGTATCTTCAAATGTGTGACCAGTGATAATCGAGTGCAGAACATCGTGCTGGGTGACGTCGAGGTGATCCGTGCCATTGAATGGCATGAGCCGTTCTTGCCGACAACGGAGTTTCTCCCTGAGGTCGCCGCCGAAGTGTGGACGCGCAACGGGAACTGGCTGGCTCCAGACCACTGGCAGCCCGAAGCTGACCGGATGGTCATCGCGCTCCAGACGTGGGTACTGCGAAGCGGCGGCCGGACCATCCTGGTCGACACGGGTGCAGGCAGTAGGCGCGAGCGACCAGGAATGGCACCCTGGTTTCACCAGCGAGACAGCGATCTGCTCGCGCTTCTCACGGAAGCCGGTGTTCAACCGCAAGACGTCGACGTAGTTGTCAACACTCATCTGCACGTCGATCACGTAGGCGGGAACACCGTCGACGCGGGCGGTCAGTGGGTGCCCGCGTTCCCCAATGCCCAGTACCTGATTCCCGCGGCCGACGACTCCCACTATGGTCCAGACAATGCGAGCGGAGAAGGGTTGGGAGAGGTCGATCACCTGGTCTACGAGGACAGTATCGCCCCGATCCACGAGGCGGGACAGGCGGTGCTGTGGGAAGGGCTCTACACCATCGACGAACACCTCACCTTGGAATCGGCACCCGGCCATACTCCCGGTGCATCGGTTCTGAGGCTTGCGTCGGGGAGTGATCGCGCTGTCTTCGCCGGAGATGTATTGCATAGCCCGGTGCAGATTCTCGATTCCTGTTGCAACAGCGCTTATTGCTATATGCCGCAACAAGCAGTTGCCAGTCGCCGCCGCATACTGGAGCGGGCCGCCGATGAACACGAGCTTCTCATCCCCGGGCACTTCGGTGGTGCGGGCGCATTGGAAGTTCGGCGGGACAATGGCGATTTTGCCCTCGGCCAGTGGGCTACCTTCAGTCCGGGGTCGGCGAAGAGCATAACCGACTGAGCGGCCACGACCGAGATCGAGCGAACCTGGCGCAACTCGTCACAAACCGTTGGCGTCGAGCAACTTTGGCTATCCACCCGATGCAAAGGTCGAGACGCCGTGGGGTGAATCCGTCTCATCTCGACTGGCGGGATCCGGTCTGCGTGGCATTGCCGCTCACCCAGGGCGTTCCCGCCTCCTAGGTCGTGACGGGGGCCTGATTGTCGCGGTTCTTCAGGATCGACGAAGGTGTCGGTGAGCGAGGCGAGTGGAAGCGTCTACGTGCACTGGCGTGCTCGTCACATAGCTCAATCTCTAGGGAGGTGGGGCAGCTCCGACTCGAGGCGTTGACGGAGTTCGTCCAGGGTGTGGCGGGCGAGGTCGAGGTGTTCGGGTTCCAGACCTGCGCTGGTGCGCTGCGCGAGTTGATTGAACAATGCCTGCAGGCGGTGCAGTGCTGTTAGTCCGGCGGCATTGATCTCGAGAATCTTGGCCCTTTTATGCGCCGGATTGGGGCGGTATATGGCTAGTTCGTCATCAACAAGCAAGTCGGCAATGCGCTGAACGCTTTGCCTGGTGTGTCCGAGCTGTGCGGCGATAGCCGAGACGGGAGCTGGCTGGTTCTGGACGGCCGCGAGAACCTGCCAGCGGGCCAAGCTCTGACCACTGGGCCGCGCAAGACCATTGCCAATTGCCTCGATGACGGTCGCCAACCTGCCGATTTGATCGATGAGTTCGGCGAAGGCTACGCATGCGGGGTCATCAGACTTGACAGCATACTGTCGTATCGCGGTAGAGTCTGTCATGACAACATGCTGTCATATGCTGCCGCAACTGTGAAGCGTCGCTCATGCCTGGTGTATCTAGGCAACCGGAGCGCAGGTACCGACCGACGTTGCGCAATCCGCCGACCGAACGATGAACAGGACATGCTCGTGCACATCGGCATTGGACTCCCGAACCAGGTTCGCAACGTCGCCGCGTCCGTCATTCCACGCTGGGCCGCGGACGCCGAATGTGCAGGGTTCGCGACCCTTGCCACCATTGGGCGGTACGCGTATCCCGGGGTGATGGATACGGTCGCGCTTGCGGCTGCCGCGGGGGCGACGACGAAGATCAATCTTCTGAGTGCGGTTCTGCTCGCCCCGGCCTGGCCCGCGGCATTACTGGCTAAAGAGATCGCCGGCATCAATGGTGTTTCGGGCGGCAGACTTACCCTCGGCGTGGGCGTGGGCTCCCGCGAAGAAGAGTTCGTTACGCCCGGACTGGGGCTTGCTGGGCGCGGCAAACGATTGGAATCAGACCTTGAAACCTACCGCGAGCTGTGGAGGGGAGAGGGATTGAATCCCGTTGTGCCCATTGGCACGCGACAGGTCCCCGTGCTGCTCGGTGGATATTCCGCGCGCACCATGTCTCGCATGGTGCGCTGGGGTGACGGCTATATCGGCGGTGCGCTACCACCGAGCGTGACAGCACCCGCCTTTACGGAAGCCAAGCGAGCCTGGCAGGAAGCGGGGCGCTCTGGTAAGCCAAAACTGGTTGTGCTGGCGTACTTTGCCCTGGGTGACACCGAGCTCGCTTGGGCAAACGTCAGACACTTCTATCAGCAGGCGCCCGCCCACATCGCCAGCAGTGTTGTCGTCTGCACGTCGCGCTCTGCAGTCAGAGAGCTGATTGATCAGTACACGCAGTTCGATGTGGATGAGATCATCTTCGTCCCCGGCAATGACAACATTGACGAGGTCTCTCGCCTGGCCGATGCCGTTGGAAGCGACCGCTAATCGGTCCCTTGGCATACCCCCACCGCTTGACGAGCTCCGCCGGGAGGCCCAGGTCAGGGGTTACCTCACCTGGGCCGTCGTCCAGCCAACGCCACCGCCCCGCAGGCGCCGGAGGCCGGAAGTTAGGCGCCCGCGTTGCGAGCCGTCACGGCTGCGGCTGTCGTCTGAGCAGTGGACTCTGCGACGGGTGCTGCCACGGCATCGGCTTCCTCATCGACTGCCTGTGCCTGGCCACCGGAGGCAGACAAATCCTTACTCTTCTGCGCGGCCAGCACCTCAACGAGTAAGGCCTCGTCGTACTTGGCCTCAGCGGCTTGGGCTCGCTTGCGCGCCTCTTCCATTTCGCGTTGAGCCTTGCTTCGCGCCTTGCGTAGCGTTTCCCGCTGGTCGGCCAACGTCTTGATCGCACGCTTGAGTTCGGCCTGCTGTTCGACCGCGGCTTGCAGCGCGGCCTCGTCGGCGGTGCGCCGTTCGGCGTTGGTCTCGAGCCGCTCCAACACGAGGGAGAGCTGGTTTTCGGCGTGGGCCGCCGCTTCTTGTGCGGCCTGCCACTCGCCGCGTGGCTGGTCTAAGGCCGCGTGATCGACCTCCAACTCGGCGTTGGTCGTCGTGGAGTCGGGCTGTTCCCGTGCGTCTGCGGTCGCCATGATTTCGCTCTCTTCGTCGTAGGAGTTGTCGCGCACCGGGCGCGCAATGTCCGTCAGCTGAGTCGTCGATTGACGGGGCTGGTGCTAGAGGGGTTCCCGATAATCGCTATCGCAACCGAAATCGTGCAACTTGATCGCAGTCAGAGCGAAGGAGCGTCGCATAAGGTCAATTACGTTGATTTACAACCGTTGCCATTCCCGCTGGTCAGCCTTTGCTCGAAGACGTGGAAGTGGGTGAAGGTGACTTCAGAGAGTGCGTACCACCGGCCCAGCGATCGTATGGAGGAACGCTGCCACATGAGGGGGGGTCGGTGGTCAGGTTTCGCGATCGCACGGGCGGTGCGCCCCTTGTTGTGCGCCTCGGTGATCTCACCGTTCCAGCTCGACGTGTCGGCCCAGGTTCCGTGGACCATGACGACCGTGATCGCACCGGGGCTACGTCGACGCCTACGCCCCGGGCCCGACAATCTGATTGCTAATGGCACGGAAAGCGACAGCGCGGGAACATTCCTGCGGCGGCTTACACTTTCTCGCCGTCGTTGACGAAGTTGGACAGAGCGGCAACGACGGCGTCGGGCTGCTCGTCCGGTATGTAGTGCCCTGCATCAGGCACGACGATACCGGTCACGTTGTCGGCCCAGGGCCTGATGGACGCTGCCATGTCGCGAATGGTGCCGTAGCGGCTGGAGATTCCCAGAATCGGCACCGTGAGGTGTCGCCGCTCCAGGATTTCGTGGTTCATACGCGCGGATTCAGAGGCTTCTCGGTAATAGGCCAGGCAGGCGTGGAGTCCGCCATCAGCGGCGAGCGCCGCGGCATAGTGGTCGATGTCGGATTCGTCGAAGGTGTTGGGGGAGTGGGCCTTGGCTTTCAGGAACCAACCCACGTACTCGCGTTCGCGGCCCGCGAGCAGTATCTCGGGCAGATCGGGCACGAGATGGAATGCGAAATGCCACGTCTTCCAGGCGAGCGCGGGGTCGGTCGAAATGGTGGCGGGCAGTGTGATGCCCGGAATTCCGGCGTCCAGCAGTGCCACGCCGCTCAGTCGGTCTTCGTGCTTCAAGGCGAGAGAGAAAGCGACCCAAGCGCCGAGGTCGTGGCCGACCAGCCAATACTTGGAAACCCCAAGGGCTTTCACAGCGGAATGCACGTAGTCGGCGACAGTGTGCGTGTCGTAGCTCAGGTCAGGACGTTCGGAGTGACCCTGACCGGGCAAGTCGAGTGCGATCACGTGATGCCGAGCGGCGAGGCCGGGCATCACCTCTCGCCATTCCCACCAGGTCTGGGGAAATCCGGCGAGCAACACGACAGCCGAGCCATTGGATTTACCGCCCTCGACGGCATGAACGCAGACACCGTCTGCGTCGACCCAACGGTGGTTGAATGCCGCCAGCTCTTGTAGTGGCAGTCCGCTGACCGGGTTGTCACAGAAGTGTGCGGCGGTAGCAGGGTCGGTCATGAATGTCCTCCATCGGTGTCGACACAAACGACAAAAGCAAGGGCGTGGCGTTGCGTCGACGCAAGTCGTGCGGGCGCAGGAACGGGAATGTGATCAGCATACGCATCTTGAACTAAACAGTTCAAGATGAGATGATGGCGATGCGTTCAGGACTCGTAGTTAGGTGTGGTGTGGCAGGCAAGAAGCAGTTTGACGTCGACACGGTGCTCGATGCGGCGATGATCCAGTTCTGGCGGGCCGGACACGCCGCGACGTCGGTTGACGACCTGTCCCGTGCGACCGGGCTCAACCGAAGCTCCCTCTACTCGTCCTTCGGTGACAAGGACGAACTGTTCCTACAGTGCTTGCAGCGCTATGTCACGCGCTACGGAGGCAAGTACGACACCGCGCTGTCCTGCGCCGCCGATCAACCATTGCGAGCCGTGGAGGCGTTCTTCGAGGTGACTCTGGAACGCATCGCGGACCCTGAGCTACCCGATGGGTGCCTGGTGGCCCAAACGGTCATGGCGTCGACGGTGCTTAGACCCAGCGTCGCCCAGCGCGCGCAGGTGGCGATCGGCTTGCAGCGCACCAGATTACGCGCCGCGCTGACAGCGGGCGGATTGCCTGAATTACGCGCCGATGCTTTGGCGCTTCACCTGGCGGCGGTGAATCAGTCGTTAGCTGTCATGAGCAGAAGTGAGGCGGGCCACGGGCAGCTGCGTGTCATCGTCGACGTGACCCTTGACGCGCTTGCGCAGACTCTCCCCGTGAACGGTCGGGTCTGTCGGTAGGTGTCCGATTGATCGGATGAACCTATGGGAGCAGTAGTTGGGATGTTCGGGTTTCATCAGATTCAGCGAGAGCTGTTGGGCCGCAGTGTGACATGCCATGGAAACGGGGCCAGGTCGGATTGTCGGTACATCGCGTCAAGTGATCGTGAAGAGTTGTTGCGCGTTTCCAGAAGCAAAGGCGATTCTGGACTCGTCGTCCGCAAAGTTGGTCAGGAATGTTACGAGCTCTTCCCGGGTCGGCGACTGGAAGGGGTAGTCGGTGGAGAACAAGATTCGATCTGGTGTGGTGACGGCGAGGGCGTGATGGAGCAGGGCCGGGTCGAGCATGCCGGACGCGGTGACCCATACATTCTGCTGCAGGTATTCGGTGATGGATCGATCGAGGCCTGCGATCGGGGAGAGCGTTCCTGCACATCTCGCCGAGGTCCTCAGCATCAGACTGCGCGAGCTGCCCCCTGCGACACGGGCACTGATGCGCTCGATGCTCACCTCACCGGAAGCCGCCATAGCGATGCGGGACTATTTACAGGAACGGACGTCGAACTTGGCCCGTGCGATGTCCGGAGACGACACGGAGCTTCGAGCGGCAGTGATGGTCTCGAGCATTCTCGGTATCACCATCGCGCGGCACTTCCTCGACCTTGCTCCACTGTCAGACCTCGACGACGCCCGAATCACGGCCCTGACCGACGCGTGGCTGGCCCCACTCGCGTGATGTGATCGCGCGGCGGCGCCGTGGGGTCAGTGTCGTGCTCATCGCCCCACCATCGCGTCTGTCAGGCCGGCGGCCCCGCTGCCCGACCCCGCCGGATCCCGGCGCAGTACCAGGGCGGCGATGCCCAGCACGATCAGTGTGAGCACCAGCATCAACGTGGACATCGCTGCGATCTCCGGCCGCAGCGATGCCTTGAGCGACGCGAAAATGTACACCGGCCACGGCGTCGAGCCGGCCACGGAGACGAACGACGAGACAACCGTGTTGTCGAGGCTGAGGGTGAAGGCAAGGAGCGCACCCGAGATGACCGCGGGTCGGATGAGCGGCAGCGTGATGTCGGTGAACCGACGGAAGGGCGGAGCGTACAGGTCGGCGGCGGCCTCTTCGAGGGTCTCGTTCATCCCGGACATCCGGGCCCGCACGATGAAAGTGACTACCGCGCTTGCGAAGAGGGAGTTGGCGATGATGAGGCGCACCTGACCGATGTTGAAGCCGGTGAAACCCCAGTCGACTCCCAGCGTGACAAACCAGGGGAGCAGCGAGATTGCACTGACGATCTCCGGAGTCACCATCACCAGCCCCAGCAACACGAGCAGGCCGGGTGCCCACCGGCCGGGTCGTCGGGTCAGCGCAATTCCGGCGAAGGTGCCGAGCAGGGTGGCGACCACAGCGGTGCCGGCGGCGGTGACCAACGAGACGGCGATCGAGTTGGTGATCGCCGGATTGGTCAGGGCCGCGAGGTAGGGCTGGATGCTGAATCCCTCGAACGTCTGCAGGGACCGCCCGGAGTTGAACGAGAAGACGACGATGACGGCGATCGGGAAGAAGAGGAACAGCAGGCCAAGCATTCCCCAGACGTTCAGGAAGGCGTCGGCGGGACGGATCTTGCGGCGACTGCGCCGCCGGGGGGGACCTGCGACCTGCGCCGTAACCGTCATGAGGGTTCCTTCGCCGGGAGTTTCAGGGATGTCATCGCGGTGGCGATACGACCGATCACTTTGAGGAGCGCGCCGACCACGGCACTCGTTCCGAAGATGGCCAGCATGAGCAACACTGCCATCGCCGCGCCAAGCGCCCAGTTTTGTGCGCTCTGGAACTGGGCGGCCACCATCTGACCGACCATGCTGCCGCTGGCACCACCGAGAACGGTTGGGGTGATGTAGTCACCCATCAGCGGGACGAACACCAGCAGCAACCCGGCGGTCACCCCAGGTGCGGCCAGCGGAACGGTGATGCGCCAGAGGGTGTCCCACGCCGTGGCACCGAGGTCGCGGCTGGCCTCGAGCAGCTTGGGGTCCAGCCGCTCCAGCGCCACGTACAGGGGCAGGATCATCAGCGGCAGATAGTTGTAGACCACGCCGAGCTGCACCGCGGCCGAGGTGTACAGCACGTGCATGGGTCCGTCGGTCAGATGGGCCCATTGCAGGATCTTCGAGACGAAACCCTCTGGGCTCAGCGAGATCTGCCACCCGATGGTGCGAACCAGGAAGTTGGTCCAGTACGGGATCAGCACCAGGGCCAAGACCACACCGCGCCATTTCGGGGCCAGCTTCACCGCCATCCAGTAGGCCATCGGAAACGCGATGACCAAACAGAGCACGGTCCCCGTCATGGCGATCTTCAGGGTGCGAATGAAGATCGCGAAGAACGTGGGCGAGGCGGCCTCGCCGTAGCGGTCCAGGGACAGGATGTCGTTGGCGTGGGTGATGTAGAGGCCGGGTTTGTAGCCGAAGCTGTACCAGACCACCAGGCCGAACGGCAGGATGAAGAACAGCAGTATCCACACGCTGATCGGCAGGGCTCCGAGGCCTCCTGGCAGCCTTCTTGACGACCGAAGTTGTCGCCCCGAGGCGGTCACTGGCCCGCCGCCGCCTTGAGCTCGTCGTAGATCGCGATGATTTCGCCGTCGGCGGAGGTCATCTCGCTGTACACCAGCTTTTTCATGATGTCATCGCTGATGAAGACGAGATCGCGGCGCTCGACATCGGCCTCTTTGGCCGCTTCTTCGATGCCGTCGATGCCGGTGTTGTAGCCGATGTAGGTGAGCTCCTTGAGGGAGACGGCCGGGTCCAGCACGTAGTTGATGAACTTGTACGCGGCTTCTTCGTTGGGTGCACCGTTGACGATGGCCCAGTTGTCCTGCCAGAGGTTCGCGCCCTCCGACGGCCAGACCCACTTGTACCGGTCGGGCTCGGCGTTGCCGAGGATGCCGAGGCGGGCATCGCCGTTCCAGCAGTGAATCAGGGCGCGGGCGGACGACGAGATGGAGGCGTTGGTGGACGACTCGAAGGCCTGCACGTGCGGCGCGATCTTCTCCACGATGAAGGTGCGATAGGCCGCGATGTCGGCGGGGTCGGTGGTGTTGGGGGTGATCCCGTTGGCGTAGAAGTAGGCGAACGCCACCTCGGCCTGGTCTTCGAGCAGTGACAGGCTTCCGGATGCCTCGTTCTGCGCGGCGTCGAGAAAGTCGACCCACGAGGTCAGATCGCGTTTGATGATGGTGGTGTCGTAGACGTAGCCGGTGGACCCCCAGTCCTTGCAGACGCTGTACTTGTTGCCGGGGTCGAACGGGGTATCGACGACATTGGGGTTGAGGTTCTTCATGTTCGGCAGTTTGGCGAGGTCGAGTTCGGTGAGCAGTCCGCCGGTGGCCATCTGCTGAACGGACGAATGGGTGGGGACGCAGATGTCGTAGCCGGAGGTGCCTTTGGCGGCACTGAGTTTGGCGATCATCTCCGGGTTGGAACCGTAGGAGTCGAGGGTGATCTTGGGCCCGTTGGCCGAGGTGAACTCGGCCAGCACGTCGGGGTCGTCGTATTCACCCCAGGTGTAGATGTTCAAACTGTCGGATGACGACCCGCCACCGCCCGACGAACTGGAGCAGGCGGCGAGAAAGGCGCCCACCCCGAGCGCAGCGGTCCCGCCCAGGAAGGTCCGGCGGTTGAGCGACTTCTTCAGCGCTTCGGGAACGAGAATGCGAACGGGCTGTTGCTGATTCATGGCGTGGCTTCCGGGTCGAGGGGAGACGGTGGGCGGGGGAGCGAGCGGCTACGACGTGAAGATGCGCACAGCGTCAGCCGACCACGAACACGTCACGGTTGATCCGAGTTCGGTGGGTGGATTGGCGGCGCGGGGAAGACGGGCCAGGATTTGGTCGTCGTTGGGCGTGTGGATGACCAACTGCAGGCTGTGGCCGAGTTCTGAGACCCCGAGCAGCGTGCCGGTGACAGCGTTGACCGGGGCGTCTGGCACAGGGGCGGTGGCACCGGGCAGCGCCGCAGCGGTGACCGTCACCGACTCCGGCCTGATGGCCGCGGTGACCTCGGCGCCACCCGAGGCCGGCACGCTGCCCTTCGTCGGGCGTGACGAGTGCAGCGAAAGGCCCGCGGTGCGCACGCTCACCCCCGCGCTGTCGAACGACGAGATGGTGCCCGGGAAGGAGTTCTGCCGGCCGATGAACCCCGCTACAAAGGCCGATTCCGGTGAATCGTAAACGGTTGAGGCTGTGCCGATCTGCTCGATCCGGCCGTCTTTCATCACCGCGACCCGATCACTCATCGACAGCGCTTCCTCCTGGTCGTGCGTGACGAAGATGAACGTCGTTCCGAGTTCGCGCTGCAGCAGTTTCAGTTCGACCTGCATCTCCTCGCGCAGTTTGCGGTCCAGGGCGCTCATCGGCTCATCCAGCAGCAGAACAGCCGGTCGGTTCACCAATGCCCTGGCCAGGGCGATCCGTTGCTGCTGGCCACCCGAGAGCTGCGCAGGCTTGCGGGCCGCGAAAGCGGTCATCCTCACCATGTCGAGGGCAAGGCTCACGCGGTCGGCTATCTCTGCCTTCGGCACGCCGGACAGACGCAGTCCGTAGGCAACGTTGTCGGCGACTTTCATGTGCGGGAACAGCGCGTAGGCCTGGAACACGGTGTTGACCGGGCGTTTGTGCGGCGGAAGGTTCTCGACGTTGCGGCCGGAGATTTGGATGGAGCCGTCGTCGGGAAATTCGAATCCGCCGATCAAGCGAAGCGTCGTCGTCTTGCCACACCCGCTCGGCCCCAGCAGGCTGAGGAACTCACCGGCCTGCACGGTGAGACTGACGTTGTCCACAGCAACGGCCGTACCGTAAGCCTTGGTCAGCGAACGTAATTGAAGCGAGCCGGGTGCGGAGGCCAGCGGTGCGTCGGCGTCGGCGCGCAGGTCGATGATGCTCATGCCGATACCAAGGTTGCGGTTGCGTCGTAGACGATCTCGCCGCCAATTATTGTGTAAATTACGCTGGCGGAGCCGATCTCGGAAACCGGAGCGGCGAAGATGTCGCGGTCGAGAATCACGATGTCGGCCGCCTTGCCGACCTCGATGCTTCCCGAGCGCTGCTCGTCGTGGTTGAGGTAGGCCGTGCCGAGGCTGTGCGCTATCAGCGCGTCGGCCAGTGAAAGCGCCTGTTCGCCGAGGAAAGGCAGAGCTGCCGGGCCGGTCGCTCCCGCGGGGGCACGGTTGACGGCGGTGTGGATGATCTCCAGCGGATTCGCCGTGCTCACCGGCCAGTCGCTTCCAGAAGCCAACAGCGCCCCGGCCCGCTGCAGGGAACCGAACGGGTACTGCCAGGCGGCTCGGCGGGTGCCGAGGAACGGGATGGTCAGAACGTCCATCTGGGCCTCATGCCTGGCCCAGAGCGGTTGCATGTTGGCGACCACTCCGAGTTCGGCGAACCGGGGGATATCGTCGGGGTGGATCACTTGAATGTGGGCCAGCGTGTGCCGAAGATCGCTGTCGCCGTTGGCCGCGCGGGCCGCCTCGACCGCATCGAGGGACTCGCGCACGGCGCGGTCACCCAAGGCGTGATAGTGCAGCTGGAAGCCCAGGGCGTCGAGTTGGATCGAGATCTCTTTGAGCGTGGTCGGGTCGACGAAACTTTTGCCCATGTTTTCACCGGGGCAGCCGCACGTATCAAGATAGGGCTCGAGCATTCCGGCGGTGAAGTTTTCGGCAACGCCGTCCTGCATGATCTTGACCGTGGTGGCGGCGAACCCACCGGCCAGCGCGCGCTCGCGCTTTGCGACGAGCTCGGGAATCTGCTCGAGCCCACGGTTGCGGTCCCACCACAGTGCGCCGACGACGTGTGCCTTCAGCACGCCGGATGCTGTGGCACGCAGGTACGAGTCGAGCGGGTCCGGGGTGTCGTTCGTGGCGCCGACGATGGCGTCCTGCCAGGCAGTCACCCCCCAGGAAAACAGTTGTTGCTGCGCAATTTTGAGCGCCTCATCCAAGTCGTGCTGGGTTGGCAGCGGAATGTGCCGGGCGACGAGGCCCATGGCGCCTTCCTGCAACGTCCCGATCGCGTGGCCGTCGGCGTCGCGTTCGATGCGACCGTCGAACGGGTCGGGCGTGGTGTCGTCGATTCCGCCGATTTCAAGGGCTTTCGTGTTGACCCAGGCGCCGTGCCCGTCGCGGTTGGGAAAGAACGCAGGCCGGTCAGCAACGATGGCGTCGAGCGCCGCTGCGGTCGGCAGCCCGCCGGGAAATGAGTCCATCGACCAGCCGCCGCCGCTGATCCACGGCAGCTCAGGATTGGCCGCCGCGTACTCGGCGATGCGCGTGAGGTAGCCCTCAGCGGTGACGTACGGCGTCAGGTCGCACGCGATCATGTCCAGACCGGCGTGGTACGGGTGGATGTGGCTGTCTTGAAAGCCGGGGGAGACCAGGCCGCCGGCCGCATCGATCTCGACGGCACCGGATGCGGTGAGTGCGTCCACACCGATAACGGTGATGACGCCGTTTTCGATCAGGACGGGTTCTTCGACGATTCCGGCCGGGGTGAAGACGTGCCCTCCGGTGATCAACATTCGTTCGCCATTAGCCATGGTGTCATTCCTTAATCTGGTGTCCGGATGGCGCATTCAGCGGGTTCGTGTCGATCGGCGGGGTGAAATGCGATGTGATCCACATGGCCTGCGCCGAGGTTGCACCGATGTTGACGGCCCGATGCGGAACCGACGAGAGGTACTCGACGCTGTCGCGTGGCCCGAGGATGAATCTCTCAGCCGCGACCGAGATTTCGATGTGTCCGCTGAGCACGTAGAACAGCTCCTGCGCATCGTCGTGGGCGTACGCCTCGGGCCCGGTCGAGCCGCCCACCTCGAACGTGCCTTCATACACTTCGAGCTGGTGGATCGGTGGCCGCGAGAGCAGCAGCTTCCGCAGTCCGACGTCGCTGGTGAAAACGGGTCGCTCGTCCGCCCGCAGCACGGGCCGAGCGACGGGCGCCTCGTCGGCGAGCAGGTCGGCCACCGAGACGCCGACGGCCGCAGAGATGCGTTTCAGCACTCCTACGGATACTCCGCACTTGCCGTTCTCCAGCTGGCTGATGAAGCCTGCGCTCACCCCGGCCCGAGCCGCAGCATCCCGTGTGGACAGTCGGGCACGTTCGCGGGCCGCCCGGAGCCGAGCGCCGAGCATGGCTCGAGCCGGCCTGTCGATATCGGTCACGGCAATCGTGGGCTCAGGAAGCACGTGCCTCATTTCGCTAAGAGCTACTTAACAGATCGCTAACTGCGAAGGTATGGCCAGGGACGTCACGGTGCAAGAGGTGGCGCACCGGAACGCAAACTGTTAACACCCCGGAAATGCAGATTCGGTCACGCGGTAGCTCCTCGGAAATCCGTTGTGACATCGAATATTCGAAGCTCGTGGACGTTGCTTCGCGCATAATCAAGGTCATGAAGTGCATAGTGATCGGCGCAGGCGCCTGGGGTTTGCCGACTGCGGCCGAAATGGCGCGCCGTGGTCACCAGGTCACTCTCGTGGACCGGCACGGTCCGCTCAACACGCTGTCGTCGTCCAGTGGGCCGACGAGGATGTGGCGGCTGGCCGATCCTGACCCGCGGACGGTGCGACTGTCCATCCGCGCGTTGGAGGCCATGCGAAGACTGCAGAGCCGCACAGCAACCCCGGTGTTCCTGCAGCGGGGATTGCTCTGGCGTGATGGCGTATCGCTGCCCGCCGTGGGTTCGGCGCTGCGAGAGGCTGGTGTTTCACACACCGTTGTGCCCGCGGAGCACGTTGGCGCCTATTTTCCCGGTCTTCGCCCCGACGGGCGCGACGCGGTATGGCAGCCCGAAGCGGGAGTGGTACTGGCCCAAGCCTCACTGCAGGCACAACTCCACTCGTTCATGGCCCTCGGCGGGTCCACCGATTTCGGCACCGCAGTCCTCGGGCTGGACATCGACGGTGTCGGAGTGCGAGTCGATTTCGCCGATGGCCGACGCGTATCTGCTGATGTGGTGGTCGTCGCCGCAGGCACGGGTGCAGCGCGCCTGCTCGAAGCGTCCGACATCAGGCTGGGATTGCGTCCAGTTCTAGAACAGGTGGTGCACTTCGGAGATCCCGCGCGCCCCAACCTCACCGACAATCACCCGTGCCTGTTCGACGGCCCGGTCGACGATGCACCCGGCATCTATGCCATGCCAACGCCGGGCGTCGGCTTCAAGGTGGGGCTCGACAAGCCGTTGCGAGACCTGGTTGAGAACGACCACAACCGCGAACCCGATGCCGAACGCACGAAGATCATCCTCGAGCGGGTGGGTCGAGACATGAGCTCGGTAACGCCTACCGTCTTGGATGCCCAGGTCTGCTCGTGGACAGATTCACCGGACGGAAAATTCATCATCGATGCGGCTCATGACGGAATCGTCTGGGCTACCGGTGATTCTGGCGCAGGCTTCAAGTACTCCGCCCTGATGGGAGATGTTCTCGCCGACCTGGCGGAAGGCCTGCCTCCGGATCCCGACATCGCGGCGCTGGGTTTGTCCCGCTTCTCCAGCGGGATCCCGTCAACTAACTCAGGGGTTCACGTCATGGGCCGGTAAGCGCTGTTGCGTTCGAGTCACGGCGTGACGCTCCACGGTTCGTTGGCGAAGATCTGCTCGACCATCGGACGGAAGAACTCAAGCGGGCGGTGCTCGAAGTCCGCATCGAAACAGTTCTGGTCGTACTTCTCGCAGAACTCGACGCAATCGTCGAACCACTGATGGCCGCGATACTTTTCCCGCGCGTCCCGGACGCCGCCCATGTGAGGGGCGTAGTAGTACTGCTGAAATTCGGGGTGGACTTTGACGATCCAGGCCACTCGTTCTGATACGTAGGGCGCGATGACTGCTGACGCGAACGCGCCGTGTGCATGTGGCGCGTAGGTGTCCCCGATGTCATGCAGGAGTGCCGCGACGACGTACTCAGTCGACCGTTCGTCGTCGAAGGCCCGGGTTGCCGACTGCAGTGAGTGGTCAAGCCGGCTGATCGGGTACGCCTGCTGCCCCTCGTCGAGCGCTTCCACCAACGTGAGGACGCGAGGGACCAGGCCGGCGTTGTTCTCGTCTTCCGCGCGAGCGATGAGGGCGTAGTCTTCCGCGGTGCCCTGATCCATCGTGCGGTAGGTGGCACGTGTTGGCGTACTCATGTTCGGGTCCTCTCGAGACGTTGCCGTCAAACGTAGTTGTGGCTTGTCTCGGCCGCATGTCGATGCGCTGTTGGTGCCGCAAACTAGCGGCGGGGTGCTATCCCGGCGTTGGTGATTCGGTCGACCACCTCGAGTAGTCCCTCGTCTGCGTCCGCCGGCGTCGGGTGGCCGCCGAGCGCACAGTTGAGCGCGTTGTAGTACAAGCCGTCGCCGATCAACTTCACCGCGCGGGCGACGTCCAAGTCGCCGAGCACGTCGTGCAGAACGGTCAGCCACCCACTGGAGGCGGCCTCGATGGCCGCCCGTGCTCGACCGTCGCCGGACTGGCGCAACCTGGAGACAGCGATCAGGGCGCGGTCCAGGGGAGTGTCCGCGTACTGAGAAGACCGGACGTAGTAGCGCGCTGGTCCCTCCTCTGCCGCGCGCATCGCTTGCGCGTCCTTCGTGGCGAGCATCGACAGGCGATCGCAGAGCCCAACGGCCAGTTGATCTTTGGAGGGGAAGTGGTAAAGCACACCGCCCTTGGAGACGTCTGCGCGCGCAGCGACTGCTTCCAAGGTGGCATGGCGCTCGCCCTCGGTGATGAGTAGGTCTGCGTAAGCGTCCAGAATGCGGTCTCGCGAAGAGGTCACCGGCCCAGCTTACGACGACCCCAAGGAAGAGTTAACCGTCCGGACGGTACAGTGACCCATGCCGGCGTAATGAGTAGTGAGGGCGATGACGATGGGGACCTACGTGCGCCTACTGCGCATGCCCGGCGTACTGAACGTGACCGCCGCACAACTATTTGCGCGACTGCCCTTGGGGATCTTGTCGCTGGCGATCTTGCTACACGTCCGAGATTTGACTCATTCCTACGCACTGGCGGGGACCGTGGTCGCCAGTGTCGGGGTTGGGCAGGCTATCGCCATGCCGCTGACAGCGCGGCTCGCCGGACGCGTCGGCGTAACGCGGACGTTGATGACCGGGGCCGTCATCAACGCGGTGGGTACGATCGGGCTAGTTTTTGCCGGCCCGCAGGCGTTGCTGCTGACAGGGTTGGGGTTGCTCACCGGAGCCTCCATGCCGCCACTCATGCCGATCGTCCGAGCCCTGTATCCGCGCATGGTCGGCAGTGACGAGGTTCGCGCGCTCTTCGCCCTCGACACCACGGCGCAGGAATTGATCTGGGTCATCGGTCCGGTCGCGGCCACTTTCCTTGCGTCGGCCGTAACGACTGCCTGCCCGTTGATCCTCTGCGCGGCAGTCACCCTTCTGGGAACGGGATGGTTCCTTCTGGGCTCCCGGCGGCTTCACCCGGCAAAGTCACTGAGCAACGTGCGCTTTGGTCGCGTATTACTGCACCGATCCTTGCTGCTGGCCATGATGGCCAGTCTTGCCTTGGTGGCGTCGTTCACCGCGTTGGAGGTCGGCATCATCGCCGCACTGGGCAAAGACGGCGTTCTAGCGGGAGCAGCGATCGCATCGGCAAGTGTCGGTTCGCTCATCGGCGGCCTGCTGTTCGGGCATCGACGACTCGGCATGGCCGGGGTCGTCGCAGCACTGGGTACTGCCGCGTTCGGCATCGTCCTTTACGGCGCTGCAGACGGCCTCGTCCTGCAGTTCGCAGCACTGTTCGTTTCGGGCGTCGGGTTCGCTCCCGCGATGTCCGCCCTGTACCTGATGGTCTCGCGCGAGATCGTTCAGGAAGTCGCCACAGAGGCGTTCGGATGGCTCAGCAGCGCAGCAATCGTGGGCGGCGCCGCCGGCACCGCTATCGCCGGGGTCGCCACCGACGCGCATGGTCCCCGCGGAGCGATTGTGGTCTCAGTCGTGCTGGCCGTGCTCGCGGCGCTCAGCCCGGTCTTCGCCCGGGTGCTCGGCCCACTGCGCGGCCTGGAAAAGGAACCAGCGTCCGCTGCTCACCGATGACGAGCGTGGGGTTCGCGTCACGCCAGCAGTGCAACTGGTGAGTCACATTGCATCCCTGCGGCTTCCGCCGAGGCGGCCGCGCTGCGCGCCGGCTCACCTGGAAGGAGACTGCTAGGGTGAGTCGTGTTGCGCCACCGCAGACTTCGCTCCCGCGCTGTCCCGCAGGGTTTTTGTCGGCGGAGGGTGGCTTTCACCGGCAGAGTGATGCTCGTCGTACATTCGTACTTCTCTTGAATCGTTGATAGGTCATCAGAGATAAGGTGGCCCAACGCGAAACGTGGTGGACACCAGTCCGTGGGCACAACTTCTCAAAGGAAACCGCACAATGCGACACGCCACATCGGTTGACAACCCGGCAGAGGTCATCGACGTCGTTGTCATCGGCGCAGGCCTTGCCGGGCTTGTCGCTGCCCGTGACCTCACCGACAAGGGATTCCAGGTCGCCGTCCTGGAGGGAAGGAACCGGGTCGGCGGGCGGACCTTTGCGCGGGAAATAGTCAGCACCACCGTGAAAGTGGACTTCGGTGGAACTTGGGTCATTCCAGCCGAACACACCGCAGTGATGGCCGAGTTGCAGCGCTACGCAATCCGGAGCGTACCGACGCCATTGCCAACACATTTCCTCACCGAACTGGACGGAATACTGTCTGACAAGGGCTTTCTGTCCGAGAGCGAAATCGGTGAGATGACACACGCATTCGACGTCGTCGCGAGGCACGCTGAGCCTGACGCAACTGCGGACGATGCACTCCGCTCCATCGGACTCGACGCAGGTTTGCTCGCCTGGGTACAGGCCACCCAGCGCTATCTCTCCGGAGCGCCCCTGACGGACCTCTCCGGAGTCGACTGCTCGGGTATGTCGCCGAGCGATCTCGCCGACCCCGACCATTACACGCACACCATCGACGGCACCTCGCAGAGACTCGTCGACGCCATCGCCGGCAGCTCGCAGGCCACCTTGCTGCTCAACACCGAAGTCGCTGCCGTCCACACGACCGTCGATGGCTTCGCCGTGCTCGACAGGGCGCGAAACAGATTGGTGGCACGAAACGTCGTGATTGCGGTGCCGCTCAATACGCTGGCCGACATCGATTTCAGGCCTCGCATCCCGGCGGCGACGGCGCTCGGAGAGTCACGACATGCAGGCCATTCAGTGAAGCTATGGATGACCGTCCGAAATGTCGTCGGCTGGCCCAGGCTCTTCAGCGCGTCCGGTCCCATCGCCTATGCGCGATTGGAGCGACAACTCGACTCCGGGGACGCGTTCCTCGTGGGCTTCTCCGACGATCCCGCGATGGCCAAGGCATCAGCGAGCGAGGTGCAAACGGCGTTGCAGTCCTTTCTGCCAGACATCGAAGTACTGGCTGTCGACGCACACGATTGGAACGCCGATCACTTCGCCAGAGGTACGTGGATGGCACCGCGGCCCGGTCAGCTTCAGCAGGTCGGCGCACTCGCTGATCCCAGTTACACAAATGGCATCCACTTCGCCGGTGCAGACCTGTGCGTCGGTAATTACGGCACCATCGAAGGTGCCATTGTCTCCGGTAGGCAAGCCGCAGCCCGGATCAGTGACCAACCGTAGCGCCCTGGCTTCCATGATGACGTGCAGTCGCTAATGGAGGCGGTGGCCGGTGAGGACAGATATATGGAGAGAAACTGTGACGCATGCGCTCGCATCGTTGCATTGGCGAAAAGGGAAGGAGCGCAACATAGTGACCCGCGCGCCTTCTTGATGGCCTTCGGGCGCCAAGGCGCAGGCATCCGCGGCGGAGTACTCGGTGTCTGGGACCTTGCCCGCGGCGGACGCGATGTGCTGTCAGGGGGCGGGTTCAGCGGCGAGTTCGATGATGGCTCTGGCGGGCAGGCACGCCACTTTTGCGGCATCATCGTGTCGGCATGTTGGTTCGGGCGGCACTTGACACGCTTCGTCTCGGTGCTCATTCGTCGCGACCGGCACGATTCTGCCGACGGGCGCCTGTCCGATGCCGCCTTAGATTTCGTCCGACTAGTTCGGGCAGGAGAAGTGTCGGTGGATGCGGCACATGTCTGGATCGCGGCACAGCTCTGTAAGGATTAACAGCCCTGGCGATTGCAGTCAGGCCCGGCAAACTGCTCTTGGGGAGCCGGTGGCACCTGCTGGATACCGAATATTGCTATCAGGCGTCCTGGGGGAGGTCGCCTCAGGCCGGTACGGCTCCCGCCAGTGAGGCCATTGAGGCGGGCGGCCACCCGATCCTGTGGCGCACCTGTTCCCACCACGATCTCGTTGAATGTCCTGGCGCCCAAGCGCAATTCGCGCACGACGAGCAAAGACCACCGTTCCCCGATCACTTCGATGGCAGCGGCAATCGGACGCGGACGCCCAGGGAGTTCGGCCAGGTGAGTACTCGTCATGCCACTAGATCGACACAGATGAGTGTGGAATTCCAACTCACTGAGGAATGGTCGGTCGCGCTTCGGGCAGATGAGTGTTCACAACGATGTCGACCACTGCTCCTGCGCCGCGGAGGTTAGGGCCTGCTGCTCTGGGTGGGCGTAGGCCGAGGGCCCGGCCAGTTGGTCAGGGCCAGGTCGGCGACCGCATGGAGCTCGGCGCGGCTGGCCCCGCTGCGGGCCTGGATCGAGATCCCTTGGCCTACGGCAAGGACCCAACGCGCCACCAAAAGCGTGTCGACACCCTCCAATTCGCCGTCGGCGACCGCAGTATCGAAACGCTCGGCCAGCCGCTGCACCGTCTCATCGCGCAGCTCGGCCAAGCCGGGGGCATTTCCGACAGTAAGACAACCGCGGATTTCGCCGCTGACTGTGTCAGCTGCGCCGTGGACCATCGCCTCGGCGACCTCGTGGGCCGTCGGCCGGGTCAGAGCCTCGGTCATATAGTCGCCGGGGCCGGCGAGATAGCGCCGCATGGCGCGTTCGAAGAGGGCCTGCTTGGATCCGAACTCCGCGTAGATGCCTCGACGGTTGACCCCAGTCGCGACCGACACGTCCGAAATGGACACCGCGTCGAAGCCTCGCTCCCAGAAGAGCTTCATCGCGACCTCCTCGACCTCGCCGAGGTCGAACTCCCGGGGTCGCCCGACCGTCATCGCGGATCTCCCTTCGGTGTGAGGCCCGTCACACCGGGAATGTCTCGGTGTCGCATGGTCTTGACCCCATCGTACTAAGGAACAGACGTGTTCGTAATGAGAGAGGCCGTTGAATGAGCATTGCACCCCTGACCGGACGTCGCGCCCTAGTGACCGGAGGGTCGCGCGGAATAGGCGCCGAGATCGTCCGGCGCCTGGCTGCTGAAGGCGCCGCGGTGGCGTTCACGTACGCCGCGTCAAAGACCGACGCAGACAACCTCGTCGCCGAGGTGACTGCGACTGGGGCCAAAGCGGTAGCGATTCAGGCTGATGCCGCCGACCCCACTCAGAGCGCGGCCGCGGTCGACCAGGCCGTCGCCGAACTTGGCGGCTTGGACATCGTGGTGAACAACGCTGCGGCCGCCCACCTGGCGCCAGTCGAGGAGTTCCCAGCGGACATCTTCAACCGCCTGGTGGCGATCAACATCGGTGGCACGTACTGGACGACCCGCAGTGCGATCAAGCACCTCGCTGCCGGTTCGCGCATCATCAACATCGGCAGCGTCAACGCCGACCGGATTCCAGGGCCCGGGGTGTCGGTGTATGGCATGACCAAAGGTGCAGTGTCCTCGTTCTCCCGTGGGCTGGCCCGCGAACTCGGTCCCCGCGGCATCACCGTGAACAACGTGCAGCCAGGTCCCGTCAATACCGAAATGAACCCCGACGAGGGTGAATTCGCCGATAGTCTCAAGCTGGTGACCACGCTGGGGCGCTACGGGCACACCCGCGAAGTCGCCGCCCTGGTGAGCTTTCTGGCCGGCCCAGAGTCTGGCTACATCACCGGTGCGCACCTGAACGTCGACGGCGGCTTCACCGTCTGACCGTTGCGTCGTGATAGCCGCTCGCGCAGTACGCATTTCGACACGACTGTCGGGCGGCGAACGCGTTCCATTCAACATCTGCGATTGCATCCCAACAGTTTTCGGCAGGAAAGGACATCATGTCTGACATTGATCTGCGCAAGTTCTACGAACGATATATCGCGGCGCTCAACGCTCACGAGTTCGACCGGATGGACGAGTTCATCAGCGATCGCGTCACTCACCATGGTGAGGCGGGCACGCGCGACGCCGTCGTTGCGGACCTCAAGGGGATCGTCGAGGCCGTCCCCGACTTTCAATGGGAGGTTCGGGAACTGCTCGTGAACGGCGACCGTCTGGCCGTACGGGCTATTAATACCGGCACCCCTGTCAAAGAATGGCAAGGCGTGGCACCCAACGGCGGTCGGTTCGAGATCGTCGAGTACGCCCTTTACCAAGTCCGGGACGGGCGCTTCGTGCAGATGTCCAACCTGCACGACGCCGAGGCGCTAACGACTCAGCTTGGCGGCGCGTGAGACAAAGGCACGCTATGAGCACCACGGGGATCGTGGGTAGGAACAGCGGAACCCGCTCGCTCGGCATAGGCATTGTGGGCCTCAGCGCCGCGGGCGGCTGGGCGGCCGCCGGTCACGTGCCTGCGTTGCAGGCCGTCGATGGAGTAGAGCTGCGGGGGTTGGCAGCGAGTTCAGCTGCATCGGGTCACGCGGCGGGCATGGCCTACGGGGTGCCCGCTTACACATCAGTCGAGCAGCTGGCCGCGGCCGACGACATCGACATGGTCGTCATCGCCGTCAAAGTACCCGCGCATCGCGAACTGGTGCTGTCGGCACTGAACGCCGAGGTCCCGGTGCTGTGCGAATGGCCATTCGCCAAGAATCTCCCCGAAGCCGAGGAGATGGCCGGCGCCGCTGTAGGCATTCGAACGTTCGTCGGCCTGCAAGGGCGCACCCTGCCTACCGTTCGGTGGGTCGCGGACCTGGTCGCAGGTGGATACGTCGGCGAGGTGCTGTCGACAACGATTGTGATGGCATCGGACGAGTGGGGCAATCCCATCTCGGAGCGTGAGCGGTACACGCTCGATCGAAAGCTCGGGGCGACGATGTTGGCTATTGCGTTTGGACACGCGATTGACCTGGTCTCGTCGGTCGTGGGGGAGCTTCGGGAAGTAGTCGCCACCACCGCGACCCGGCACCCCCGAGTTGCCCTCGGCCGCACCGGCCAGACCGTTTCAATGACCGCCTTCGACCAGATCGCGGTCTCCGGCACCCTGCCAGGAGGTGCGGTCCTGTCCGTCCACCACCGAGGGGGAGTGGCCTCCGGCGCCGCCTTCACCTGGGCGATCGACGGCACAGAAGGGACCCTTGAGATTTCCGCTCCGGGCCACCCGCACCTGAGCCCACTAACGGTGCGCGGCGCAAAGAGGGGGGCTCGGCCAGCCGAGATGGCTCTACCTGACGGCTATGACGACTATGCAAGCCTGGGCGGGCCAATTCACAGCCTGGCTCATGCGTACGACGCGATTCGAGACGACCTGAGCCGCGGAGATGCCGTCGTTCCGGACTTCGACCATGCTGTGAGGCGTCACCGACTGCTGGACGCGATCGTCCGAGCGGCCACCACCGGTCGACGGGTTAGCCTCTGATCGGGGGCGACGGCATCAGGCAGAACGAGGGCCAGCTGGCGGAAAGAATTTGCCTTTGCGCTGGCGCATAACGCTCTTCATGTGCTGAAAGTCCAAGTGGTAAAGGGACTAGCACTGCAACGAGCTCTAAAGCCTCGATCCACTTATGAGTCGACGTAGTCGTCGCAGTGCTTATTGTTGGGTCGTGTCTGGCTGTGAGCAGTAGGTATCTGCTGGTCTGCCAGCTTTTCCTTTTGCTCCGGTTGGGCCCGTTGGGGCGAGAGGTCAGGGTGTCGTTGTCAGTGGTGCAACGGCGATGTGTTCGGCAAAGTGGTGATCACTCCCTGAGTCGCCGATTGTCCCGAACTCGAGTCGCGCCGAGTCTGATCGGTCGATCTCTCCCCTGCGACAGGTCAAAGTCCGTGGCGGCGGTCTTTTCCCGGCGCTTCCAAGAAACGTGTGTGACTGTGTTGTGCAAATTTCGTGAGCAGGCTCGCGAAGGTCTGACGTTCCTCACGTGTCCAGTCTGAGCACATCCGTTTGATGCGTTGCCGGTTCTTTGCTCGCATGGAGTCGAGGTGGGTGGCAGCCTCTTCGGTGAGGCTTATGCGCATGGCTCGCCGATCGAGTTCGTCTGGCCGGCGGTCTATGAGCCCTCGACGCTGTAACTCATCGAGGTGTCGCGTAACGGTCGTGCGGTCCAGGCCGAGAGCGTCAGCGAGTTCGGACACGCGGACGGGACCGATGCGGTGCAAAACCGTGAGGGGGATCACGGTTCCGCGGTGTAAGCCAACGGCAAAGGAGGCGGCGAGGTCGTCGAGATAGCTTTCGGACGTGCGCATCAGCGTCCCCATTGCCTCGATGATGCGGTCTTCGAGCTGCACGCCTCGCGCCATTGCTTCTCGACTTTCTCCGTCTCAACTGCAAACCAGATTGTAGTCGCGTCCAACACGATAGGTGTATCAGACCGCGCATTACCTGGTTAAACGGGGTTTGCGACGACGCGTAATCTCAGCGCCGCCGTGGTAACAGCGCTGGGCGGTCAGTGTTCGATGACGAGGTGATGGCGGCTACGGCGGAAGGCCCAGACAACGATAACGATGACGAGGACCGAGAGCGGCATCCCCATCGCGACCCGGGCCATTCCCAGTGCGCTGGTGTGGTCAGCAAGGTAGAGCCATTGCTGGACGACGAAGCGGGAGCCGAGCACCGTGGCTGCGGCCAGTGTCGCGAGGGTGTGGGCCCGCAGGACGGCGCGGTTGGTGCGCCAGCGATATTTGCCGCCGTGCAGGAAACTCCAGATGATGCCGGTGACCGGCCAGCGGGCCAGCACAGAGGCGAGGGTGAGGATGAAACCGGCGAAGGACGCCCAGATACCGACGAGGAAGTAGTTTTTCGCCGAACCGGTGAGCATAACGACGGCCGCGGCCACGGCAACGCCGATCAAACCTCCGGCCGCAGAAGTGTAGCGTTCGCCGGCTAGCAGCCGGAGCACGGTCAGTGCGACGGCGACGGTGACAGCAGCGGCTATGGTCGCGGTGAGTGGGAGAAAGAGGTTGGCGGTGACGAAAACGACGATCGGAATCGTGGAGTACACAAAGCCTTTCGGCCCACCTATGCGGTCAAGAATCAGCTGTTCGCTGGTGGCTGGATCGCCGGCGGCGGTGGGTCTCATACGCGAATCCCTCTCATCGCCGAAGTCTGGACGATTGCCCCGGGGGCCTCGAAGCGGACCCCTTTGCATTACGTTGCATGTTACACCTAAGTGTGCTCTGGAGCGGCTGGCTCAGCGACCTGGCCTGTCGAACTCCGAGCTGGCACGGGGGGCCTCATCGTTGCGCTGTGCAGGCAACGACGGCGAATAGCTCGCGACGCGCGGCAGGCCAATCCCCGTTGCTCTACCCAGAAGTACTCGGATGGTGGTCAGTGCCAGCTGGTTTTTCGGCCGGGGCCGCGTCGACATCGAGGCGGCCATGCCGGCGCAGGGCAACGTCGCGGCGATGCCGGGAGCACGAGTGGCGGACGGTTCTTACGAAATTGCCTGCTCTTGCACATCACGAGTGTCGTGGCCGCAGCAGTAGTACGGGTCCGCAGCGGTGACTGCCTCCCACTGGTCACTGGTCTAGGCGGAATAAAGCAGGCGCGCAATGTGCTTCGATCTTCGATGGCAATCGATGACTTCTTCACCCCGTTCTCCGTTGGTTCACTGACCATGCCGAACCGGTTCGCCATGGCGCCGATGACTCGCGAAGCGTCACCTGGTGGCATCCCCGGCGCCGACGTCGCTGAGTACTATCGGCGCCGCGCAGCAGGTGGGGTGGGGCTGATCATCACCGAAGGCGTTCGGTTGCCCGACCCGGCCGCAGGTTACCCAACCACTATCCCGACGCTGGCGGGCGACGACGTGCTCGCCGGCTGGGGCCGTGTCATCGACGCCGTTCACACAGAGGGTGGCACCGTCGCCGTGCAACTGTGGCATCAGGGCGTGCAACGCGATGAAGCCGACGGGGTGGTGCCGGTCGGCCCGTCCGGAGTCGACGCGTTTGGCGCACCCAAGGGCCGGGCGCTGGCGACCGACGAGCTTCCGCAGCTGGCCCAGCTCTACGCCGATAGCGCTGCCACAGCACGCGAGATCGGTTTCGACGCTGTGGAATTGAACAGTTGCCATGGGTACCTGTTGGATCAGTTCCTTTGGGAGAGAACCAACCTGCGCAGCGATGGGTATGGGGGATCACTGGCCGCCCGGACGCGTTTCCCGGCCGAGGTGGTGGCGGCGGTGCGCGGCGCAGTCGGCCCGGACTATCCGATCATCTTCCGATTCTCACAGTGGAAGATCACCGATTACACGGGGTCGATCGCCGACGACCCGACACAACTGCAGGAGCTTCTGGCTCCGTTCGTCGAGGCAGGCGTCGATGTCCTACACCCCTCGATGCGCCGGCACTACACGCCCGCGTTCCCTGACGCGGACCCCGAGCGCAGCCTCGCGGGATGGACGAAGAAAGTCACCGGTCTACCGGTCATCGCGGTGGGCTCCGTCGGGCTGGAGACGAGTTTTCGCAGTGAGGAGCACGGTCAGGTGATCCAGCCCGCCCCGCTCGACCGCTTGGTGAAGCAGTTCGAGGCGGGAGAGTTCGACGTCGTAGCAGTCGGGCGGGCACTGCTCGCCGACCCAGGTTGGGTGCACCGGCTTCGTAATGGCGAGTTGGACGCCTTCACCGGCTACGACCCGGAAGTGGCGTTGTCGGCCCTGCGCTAACGGAACCGAACCCTTCGGCCGCTGGGGCGAAGTGTTCGGTGACGACGAGCAGGTAAAAAGTGTTCGATCACCCGCCGAGAACAGGAGATCCGACTGCTATGTCCACTGAATCCAACCCCGCTGTCGCACAAGAAAACCCATGGGCTGACCCGGCCTTTGTGGCGACCTACGAACGCTGGGCAGACCCCACTACCGCAAAGCTGGCGCGCATCGCCCTCGACCGCACAGGCATCGGAACCGGATCAACGATTTTGGATGTCGGAACTGGAGTGGGCGCCCTCGCCGTGCCGGCGGCCAAGCGCGGGTGCTCGGTGCTGGCCTTCGACAGCTCGGCTCTCATGGTGGAACGTGCCAACCGCCGCCTGGTCGGCTTCTCCGATGCTCGCGCGGTGCGGATGGACGCACGCGCCTTCGACCTTGACGACGACAGCTTCGACGCTGCCTTTGCCATCTTCAGTGTCACCCTCACGCCGCACCGGGACGCATCGCTACGGGAGATGGTGCGCGTCGTCCGTCCCGGTGGGATCGTCTGCGTGGTGAATTGGGCGACGCGGTACGGCAGTCCGGTTTTCGAGATCGTGGCCCAGGCTATGGAGCAGCTCGACCTGCTTCCCGCCGGTGGGATGGGTCATCAGATTGCCCGGCTTGACGAAGGCCAGCTGTCACGAGCGGGGTGCGTCGATGTGTCCGTCGAGCCGATCGGGTCTCCTGGAGAGCCTGGAGATATGCCCGCTCCGACCGAGTTTCTCAAGGAGTTGAGTCCACTCTTCCGGGTGGTACCAGGCTTCTCGAATCTCCAGCCGGCTCAGCTTGGTGAGCTACGGTCGCTCATCGCCGACAAGGTGACCCACGGCGGACCTTGGAATCTCGAAGCCACCCTCGGAATTGGCCACGTTCCAGGAAACTAAGGTTCACAGTTCAACGGACGATCCCTTGGCGGCATCCAGCAAGCGAAGACGTACGGGCGTTCTTCGCATCCGTGCGCTAGACATGGCGTGGTGAGCTGCGCAACCCACTGCGCGACAAAGTGGGGGGTTATCCCCCACCAAAATGGGGGGGTTACTCCCGGCGACACTGGCACTTTTGAGCGGCATGCTGGTGGACATGACACTGGTTGGCGTGGTGAGCCGCGCAACCACTGCGCGACAAAACTGGGGGTTATCCCCTGTGACACTAACGCTTTTGAGCAGCATGCTGGTGGTCATGACACTGGTTGGTGCGCCTGCGGCGCGGGCCGACGGCATCGGATCGGACGCAGACGTGCACGTCGCCCAGTCGCTCGGCGGTCGCGAGTTGACGGTCACGATCCGGCGAGTCGGCCCGGTCCTCGGGCCTCTGCACGTCGACGTCGTCACACATCGCGGCGACGCTCCAGGCGCACTGCAACTCACTGCGTCGGCACCGGGAGCCACTACCAGCAGCGGTCAGGTGAAGCTCGGCGCGCCCGGCATGTATTCGGCGACACTGAACGTCGACAGGGCCGGGCCGTGGGAACTGGTTGTCGACGACGGCCACACCGCGGCGCGGATCCCCTTTCTGGTTCCCGCGCAGGTGATTCCGCCGTGGAAGAAAGCCAGTGACTACGGCTTCTTCACGGCGGGCGCGCTGCTGATCGTCTCGCTGGCAGCGACGTTGCGCGCGCGCCGCAACTGGATGGCGCTAGTCCCGGCGACCGGCATGATCGTCGCGCTGACGGTGGCCGTCACCGGCGCGACGCTGTCGGCGCACTCCCCGCCGCCCCCGCAGCCCGGCCAGGACCTTGACCCCACCCTCGAGAACATCCGTGATCCCTACGCGCGCGTTGCGGCCAATTCGCTCAATCCGGTGGACTATTCGCGGCCGCCGGTGAACATGGCGGTGTCCGCTGGCCAGTCCACGCTGCGTTTGAACCTCACCGACTCCTCCACCGGGCGACCCGCCGACGACCTGCTGATCCACCACGGCGCGCTGATCCATCTCATCGTCGTCTCACCTGCGGGCACCATGTCACACGTGCATCCTGTCCGTGTCGCGCCGGGACGGTACGAGGCGAAGTTCGACACCACCGAACGCGGGACTTACGCGATGACCGCCGAAATCGCCAGGCGCGGAGGCGGATTACAACTGCTACGTGGCTCGGTCGACGGGCAATCCTTCGCCGTACCGCCGACCGCGGCGCCACCCTCGCAGGGCGAAATCACCGCGACAGTCGCGCCGGCGGGCAGCCCGAGCACCATCCGGGCCAGGTTCGGCGACACCCCCGACCTGCAGCCGTGGCTCGGGATGGTCGGACACATGATGGTCGTCGGACCACTACCCGACGGCCCCGACGTCGGCAAACACGCACTGACAGCACCGGTGTGGTCGCATGCGCATGCCATGGTGCCGCCCACAGTTGGCGCCGCAGGCGGGCAACCCGACGAATCGGTTGCCCGGTACGGCCCCGAGATCGATTTCACCTACTCGTTCGCACTGCCGGGCCGCTACAAGGTATGGGTGCAGACCGAACGCGACTACGCCATCCTCACCGCACCAACCGAAGTCGAGGTCCGCCAACCATGAGTCGCCAGCGCCTCGTCGTCATCGCCTCGATCGCCGCCGCCGTCGTCGGCGCCGGAATCTGGTTGCTGTGGCCGAAATCGATAGACGATAGCGCGGCCGCCGCGACGGCAGGACCGTACCGTGTGCAGCTGATCGGCGAGTCGCCGAAGGTCGGAATCAGCCCTGTCACCGTCGAGATAACCGGCAACGGGGGCCAGCCACCCACACCGGACTCGGTCACCTTCGAACCCGCGATGACCCAAATGGGCCATGCCACAACACCTGCGGCCGCCGTGGCCCAAGGCGGCGGTCGGTACCGCGCCGACGTCGATCTGTCCATGGCCGGGCAATGGGACATCACGGTCCGCATCGCCGCGAGCGGCCAAGTACAAGAAGCAGTTCTGAGCGTCACCACCAACGGCTAGAAAGGCACACCGACATGACGAGTGCGGATTCGCGCGGCAAGTTACCGGCGTTTGTCATGCTCGCAGGCACCCTGATCTCGCTGTCGGGGTTGACCTGGGACATCGACTGGCACCTTGACGTCGGGCCGGACAGCTTCTTCACGCTGCCGCACCTGTTCATCTACGCCGGCGGCGCGATCGCCGGGTTGACCAGCTTGGTGATGGTGGTGCGGGCCACCGCCGCACAGCGCAATGGCCACGATCCCGATCCGACCATCGGCGGTCGCGCGTTCAAGGTGCTCGGCGTATTCGCGGCGCCGATCGGCTATCTGGCCAGCGGCATCGGCGCGGCCACGTTCCTGCTGTATGGGCTATGGGACGAATGGTGGCACGGCCTGTACGGATTCGACGTGACCGTCGCGTCGCCGCCACACCAAGGTTGGCTGACGTCGATCTGCGTCACCATGATCGGCACCGCGATCGTCTTCGCCGCGGCCCGCGAACACCGTTGGGGCCGTTGGGGATTCATGGGCGCGATCGCGGCTTTCGGGCAATACGCCTCGATCCAGAGCGGCGCGCTGGCAGACCTCAACCTGAGCGCGACCATCGATTGGCCCACCCTGACCTGGCTGGCCATTCCGCTCGTCTGCGTGCTGCTCGGATCTCAAGTCGTGCCGCGCGGCGGAGCCATCGGCACCGGCCTTCTCACACTGGTGCTGAGCCTGGCGACCTGGTCGTTCGCCAGCTGGGCGGTCGGCTGGTATGCCGACCTGCAGCACTTGGCGCTCCGCGACTTCGTCGAGTTGGGCTTCCCCATCGACATGGTGCTGATCCCAGCAATCGTTTTCGTGTTCGGCGTCGTCGTCGAGCTCCTGCTGCGATGGAGAGGCGCGAGCGCCTGGCTGCTGGCCGGTTCCGGCGCGGCAGGTGTGATCGCGATCACCTGGCTGCTCAGCTCAATGGGATCCGAGGGCGTCGACCTGGGTGATGAGGCCGGCGGCGGACACGTGGGCAGCATCCTGCTGACGTGCGTCGTCGGGGGGCTGCTCGCGGGGGTGCTCGGCGGCGCGACGTGGCGACTCGGCCAGGCACTGCGTGCATCGAACGTAACACCTGCCGTCAGTGTGACCGTCGGTGGCACGGCATGACCATCCACAACAGGTTGCGGGCGATGATCGCGATGCTGTGCGCCGTTGCCACGCTGTCGATCGGCGTGGCACCGGCCGCGGTCGCCGATCCGCTGGACTACGTGGTGCACACCGAGCACGTCCAGGTGGGCCCCTACCCGGTGACGGTCGGGTTCACCGTGTGGCCGCTGCGTGCCATGCAGTCGTTGGATTTCACGTTCGAACCGGACGGCGGAATCACAGGCAAGTCCGGCACCATCACCGCGATCGCTCCCGATGGCCGGGAGGAGGCGGATCTACTGTCCCGGCATCCCCGCAACCGCGAAGTGTGGGGCCTCGACGTCGAGTCGCTCAACTCCTCGGGGACGTGGACGCTGCGGTTCACGATCGACGGTCCGCAGGGCGAAGGCACCGGCGACCTGGCCGTCGACGTGCTCAAACAGCCAGGACCCCCGCTGGCGCTGAGCTGGCTCCTCGGACTCACCCCGCTGGCGCTGACTTTGGTGTTCTTCGCAGTGGTCTGGATACGCACCGGCCCGCGCAGGAACGTCGACACGAGTTCCTAGTGGCTCGTCTCAGCTTGGCACGCCTTTCAGCACATTAGTGTGACATGAATCGTATGGAGCACCAGCATTATTCGCGGTGCGAGTGGTGTATCCACAGATCCGGATCGGCGGGCTGGTCGATCTGTCAGTTCCAGTCGAAAACTGAGCAGGTAGTTCCGGGGTGGTTTCTAGGGTTGTCGCAACACCGACGGACCCGGTGAGGCTAGCGGGACGGCGAATAGATCGGCGGGACAACGGTCTTGTAGGACCATGCGGCGACGGTTGTTGAGTTCGCGCTCGACCGCCCTCAAGTGCCTCAGCGAATGATTGGCGAGGGTGACGCCCTTGGGGAAATAGTCGCGTAGCAGCCCGTTGGTGTTCTCGTTGCTGCCGCGTTGCCAGGGTGATCGGGAGTGCAGCGATTCCAGTAGCGCGAGCACGCGCGCGGTGGGCCGCACCATCAGTCACCGCTAGACCAGAATCCGGGCGGAAACTGCCCGGTATTGGGTTTATCGTCGCGGCCATGACCATGACGCTCAGGCTTTCAGGGTCGGGGTCAGCGCCGCAGCGAGGATCTTCGCGTCGCGGGTGGCGAGGGTGAGGTTGCGGCGCAGCGCTTGGGCAACGATCACCCGGTCGAACGGATCCCCGTGTTCCCAGGGCAATCGCCCGGCAAGGATGGCGTCGCCGGAGTCGATCGGTAGGTCATCGACGCGCATGGATTCCAGCTGGCTGGGCCAGATCGCCAACAGCGTTGCGCCGTCGAATCGGCCGAGCCGCGTTTTGACGGCGATCTCCCAGGCTGACGCGGCGCTGACCCAAACAGATGTTGTGGGATCGGCCAGGTGTGCGAGCGCTTCGGGATCGAGGGTGGTCGGCTCCCTGAGCAGCCACAGCAGGGTGTGGGTGTCCAAGAGAATGTTCACGACGACTCGTCGCCCTCCCAGCGTGCCAGCTCGGTATCTGGTAGCGGCTCGTCGAAGTCCTTGGGAATGGACAGGTTCGGCATTTGGCCAAACTGCCGAGGGGTTGGGTTCGCGGGCACCAGGCGTGCGACATCGCGACCGTGGTTGGTAATGATCACCGTCTTTCCGGTGCGCTCGACGTCGGCGAGCAGCGCGTTGAGTCGGTTCTTGGCGTCGGTGCTGGAAACCTTCTCCACGGTCATACGGACCAACGTACCGCCATTCGCGCTGTTCGCGCTAGCTGCAATAGCTCGATTCGGGGTTTGCGGGCAGTTGTGCGGGTTGTCGGTGGTCGCAGCGGCAAGGACCCAACGAGTGACGATGAGACGACGCCGCCGCGGTTTGTCTCGATGAAGTTGCACTTCGGTAGTGGCGGCATGGCCCGAGTGGGACGGATACGGGGGAGGAGCCGAACCACGCGAAGCACGTCGCGACAGTCAGTGCGGCGACGAAGGTTCCTCGATCTGCCTGGTCGCCGCGGCGCGCGTGCATCAGCGGCCCGAGAGAATGCCGCCTTACGGGCTACCCGCCGACTGCACCCGGCCGACAACTCAGGGCCCGGGGCGGGAGGTGATGAGCGTTGGGGTGCACGGGCAGCATACGGCGTGCTCCGGTGGGGAATTCATCCTTGCCGCAGCTGGTTGCTGCGCACGTGAAGAACATCGGCTTCCTGTCGTTCGGGCACTGGTCGGACAGTCCGCACTCGCGCGTGCGGTCCGCGGCGGACGCCCTGCTGCAGTCGGTCGAACTCGCCGTCGCCGCGGAGGAGATCGGTGCTGACGGTGCGTACTTTCGTGTACACCACTTCGCCCAGCAGCTCGGCTCGCCGTTTCCGCTGCTGTCCGCGGCGGCTGCCCGCACCCACCGCATCGAGCTCGGAACCGGCATCATCGACATGCGCTATGAGAACCCGCTCTACATGGCGGAAGACGCGGGTGCGGCGGACCTGATCTCGGGTGGCCGGCTCCAGCTGGGCATCAGCCGCGGATCGCCCGAGCAGGTGATAGAGGGATACCGCTACTTCGGTTACGCGCCCAGCGCGGACGACGTCGATGGCGGGGCGATGGCACGCGAACACACGCGGCTGTTTCTTGATGTGCTGAAGGGGCAGGGCTTTGCACAGCCCAACCCGCGCCCGATGTTTCCCAACCCGCCGGGCTTGCTGAGGATCGAGCCGCACTCTCCGGGGCTGCGCGAGCGGATCTGGTGGGGCGCGGGCAGCCGCGCCACCGCCGAGTGGGCGGCGCAGCAGGGCATGAACCTGATGAGTTCGACGCTGCTGAGCGAAGACACGGGCGTGCCTTTCCATCAATTGCAGGCTGAGCAGATCCAGCGCTTCCGCGATGTCTGGAAGGCCGCCGGTCACGAACGCAAGCCGCGAGTCTCGGTGAGCCGCAGCATCTTTCCAATCGTCAACGACCTGGACAAGCAGCTGTTCTGGCACAACCGGGACAGCACCGACCAAGTCGGCTTTCTCGACGGCGGTGTTGCGCGGTTCGGCAAGACCTACGCGGGGGAGCCTGACAAGCTCATTGCGCAGCTCGCGGAGGACGAATCCGTCGCCGCGGCCGACACCCTGCTGATCACAGTCCCCAACCAGCTCGGCGTCGACTACAACGCGCACGTGATCGAGAGCCTGCTGACGCATGTCGCGCCGGAGTTGGCTTGGCGGTGACGCGTGCGGCCGCCGCGCACGTCGTATCGGGTGATGGCGCGCCCGCACCGCGCTTCCGTCGAGATGGAATCGGTCCGCCGCGGTTCGCCGTTACGACTGGTATGGAAATCATGGTGCGGTGGCGCGAAGCTCTGCGAACGGGTCGGCATCCGGTTCGACGCGGGTGGAGAACCAACGATGTGGGAAACATTGCGCGACACAAGCGAATAGCGACGAGCAGGCCTACGAAGCTGGTTGTCGACAGCGCTGACTTGATCGGTTGACCCGCATCTACGGTCGACTACCTGCGATGCAGGAGCGTCGGTTCCTGGCGTTACCAGAAGCCAGTGCTGGAACCCGCTCAATCAAGAAATCCGCAACCGTCGCTACTACGACTAACGCCACCGTCGCACCAGTGAAAGGAATAAGACCTTGAGTCCCAATGGAGAAGGTGCCACGGCGACCGCGCACAGGCCCGTAGCGCTCAACGTCGGCCTCGACCCCGCCATCGTTGGTGCGCCCAAAACCCCCAGCTCGTCGTTTCCCGATGTCGACGCCGAAACCGTCGAGCGAGGAATCGAACAAACCCGGCGCGACGCAAATGAATTGGGCCTCGACCTCGATGTCTTCCTCATCGACCGCACCGAAGGCGTCGAGGGCCGATTCCGCGATAAATTGGAGAGTGGTGACTACGCGATCATCGTGATCGGCGGCGGCGTCCGCTTGGAGCCGTCACTGACCCATCTGTTCGAGGCGCTCGTCAACAGCGTGCTCGCATACGCTCCCAACGCCACGGTCTGCTTCAACACCGGGCCAGACACCACTATCGACGCGATCCGTCGCTGGTGGCCCACATCCACACCAGTTCCAGCGCTGTAAGGATCGCCGCGAGTACCTCCGAGCAACTCTTCGGTTGGTACGCCGGGACAGGGGAGTTGGAGGTCTGGTGATGGTGGCGGGCGCGGTGAGTACCGTCAATCGGCTGCGGCCCGCCGATGACCGGGCCGCTCGCAGGAGGCGCCCGACGCGCTCAGACACCACTGCCCTGCCCGGCCGAGGCGATCTTCGGCGAGCGAAGTTCCTCGGCCAGTTCTGGCGGCAAGTAGCCCTGGTCGGCCAGCCGGGGCAGGACGCCACCCGCGGCGAGGATCTCCAGGATGATGTCGGGCGGCACGGGTACCGTGCCGGCCGCTCCGGTGGTGTCATTGCGTCAACTGCCCGCCAGATTCAATGAGAAGCGGCCAACATTCGAAGTCCGCCAGCTTTTCTGCGAACACCGCCGGATAAAACGAGACGGGCCAATGCCGTTGACCCAAACTTCAGTCGAGAACTTCCTCAGCGCTCAGCGAAATCTAACCTTCGGCGTCGAGTTCTAGTACGAGGGCGCTGGTCTCGCACACACACGGCGCTTGAGTGGCGATCTGCACGCACTCGTCGACCAGCGCGCGGGGCAGCGGCCGGTCTAGATCTAGCCGTCTGCGCACTGAACGCGTGGTGGTCGGCACCGCGTCGGCGTCCAAACCGAGATGGTGTTGTGTGTGATGGTGTGTCATGGTCTCCTCTCGAGGGTTCCACACTCACAGTGCGCGATTCTAGACTGAGTGATCTAGAATGAGGTTCGTGAACTCAATTTCGCAAGCGTTGACGGATTGACCTCGAGGCCATGGCGCGGTCTAAAGAATTTGATCCGGGGGTGGTGCTCGACGACGCCATGCGGCTGTTTTGGCGGAACGGCTACGCGCGCACGTCAACTCAACAGTTGGTGGCCGAACTGGGCATCGCGCGGGCTAGCCTGTACGGCACTTTCGGGTCCAAACGCGGGCTGTACTTGGCAGCGCTGGACCGCTACCTCGCCGGAGCTGGAGGACAGGCGCCAGAGCATGTGGCACAGCGGGCAGAGTCCGGCCTGGCCGCGGTGCGGGCGCTGCTGGAGGCTGCCACAGCGCTGCCCGAGCAGGGGCTTCCGCCGGGGTGCTTCTCGGTGAACGCCACTGTCGAGCACGGCGATAGTGACTCGGAGGTCTCACCGCGCCTGGACCACAATCGCGATCGTATGGAGTCTGTGTTCAAAGATGCGCTCGCGCGGGCAAGAGCAGAAGAGACGCTTCGTGCCGACGTCGACCTCGATATGGCTGCCGCCTTGCTGTCCACGGTGCTTAATGGTCTGCAGGTTTTGTCGCGCGCCGGCGACAGCCAGTCGCAACGCATCGCTCGAACCATCGACGCGACCCTGAACGCCCTGTTCGCGTCGCACTGCCTCGATTGATTGGTCCGAATACCCCTATGGCTGTGGCTGGTCTATCTCGCATTCGAGTAAAGGAATCGTCGTGATAACTGGAAGAGTCAACGATCGTGACCCGCTGGTCGCCGAGCAAGTTCGAGACAGGCCTTCATGGATGATCCGGTCTCGACGACATGCCGGACGGGTTGTCCCAGTGACGCTCATCGGCGTCGTGTTCGCTTTTACTGGGTGTGGCTCAGCATCCGCAGACGCGCCCAGCGGTGGCATCGAATCACCCTCTGCACCACAGCAGATCGTGATCCAGAGCCCTGGCCTGTATCCCGAGGGGATCGAATGGGATGCGAAGCGGGACCGTTTCTTGGTCAGCTCGGCCGCTCACGGATCGGTGACTGCCGTCCACGACGACGGAACGATCGACACGATCGACGCCGGTGACGGACTCACCAGCACTCTGGGCACTGTTATCGACGAGCAACGGGACCGGTTGCTCGTCACCGTCGCGGACTTTGCAGCCGTCGACGATCCGAACCGGCCCGGTGAGGCGAAGCTCGCTATCTACGATCTGGCAAGCGGGCGGCGCACACTCCTGGTGGATCTCGCTGGCCTTCGACCAGGGGAACGACACCTCGCCAACGACGTGACCGTCGATCCGGCTGGCAACGCCTATGTCACCGACAGCTTTTCTCCTGTGATCTACAAGGTGACCCCGGACGGCCAGCCCAGTGTGGTGGCGACCGATCCCCGGTTCGGAAGCCCAAAAGGGCTCGGTCTCAATGGCATTGAATACGACCCGCGCGGGTCTCTTCTCGCTGCCGTCGCAGGTACCGAAAAGCTATTCCGAGTCCCACTCAATGAGCCCGATTACCCGACCGAGGTTCGGCTTTCCGAACCTATCAGCATTGACGGAATTACCCGTCGCTCGGACGGAAACATCGTCGTCGCAGCACCATTCGTACCAGCCGTCATTTCGCTATCCAGCCAGGACGGTTGGCAGTCGGCCACAGTTGTCGGCAGGGTGCCCGTCGCCGCTACCGACTCCACCACCAACACCACGATCCGCGATGGGGCTTTATACGCGATCAACGCTCACTTCGCGCAGATGAATGGACCGGTACCGGTCCAGATGTTTGAGATATTCCGGGTGAGTTCATAGCGTCAAGAGCGACTCGCGTACGCGGTGACTAGTACGGCGGCGACCGCGAAAATTCCGATCGGCCACCACGCGGCGGGGTGATCGACCAAGCTGAAGACGTATTGTTCCTTCGAATCCGAGATCACTATCTCTTCGTCTCCCGACAACGTGATGTAGGTAGCGCGGCCAGTAGCACGCCGGCGATGTATCCGGCGGCTACGGGAATCCAGAAGAGCGACACCAGCGACGCCAGGAGGTTCTTGGGGCGTAGCCAGCATTGCGGCCGCGTGAGTCGGCACCGCATGGGCTCCGAGCGGAAAGCTTTGCAACCCAATCGAAAACGTCGCGAGAAGCGGTGGCCGGCAGGAGGTCAGGCAATGCAGTGCTTTACTGGTAACCCTGCATATTCGATTCCTGCATATTCTCCTGGATCCACAACGGAATACAGATCGGAACCATCGCGAGTCCCGTCCAAATGGATACTTAATGGGCTGCGGCGCGGCAACCTCGGTTCGCCGTCTGGCTGAAGCGTCCATCGATCATCTGGTCGATGCCACAGGTGTCCACAGGGGGAGTCTCTACGGCGTCTTCGGAAGCAAGCGCGGCCTGTTCCTGCGCGTCGGCAGGGTTGAGCAAGGGGCCTGATGGCTAGAGATGTAGGACCGCGCCTTGGCGGTCGAGTTCGTGGCGTGTACGAACGGTCAGTTCGGAACCCGGACCAATCGACAGTGCGGCGGCAACACCAGCAGCGTGGCCGGTGGCGAGAGCCGTTCCCATGACGCGAACGGCGGCCCCGGCGATTCGGTCGCCGGTGAGCACACGGCCCGCCGCAAAGAGATTGGTAGTGTCTGCGCTTCGCAGGTTGTCGATGCTGACACCGAACGCGTGATTGCCGCCGATAGTGACCCATTCCGTGGGCTGTCCTGACCCGCCGTGGTACTCACTGGGCCAGGCTGCCAATGCGACCGTGTCACCGTCAACGGTGCCGTTGCGTAGGGCTTTCTCTGACAGTGGGATTCGCGAGACGACGTGCCGCGATTGGCGTACTCCGAGTTCCGGGCCGGTGGAGACGATGTATGCGGAGCCGCACCCCGGAATCGTGCGGAGTATCTGGAGATAGGCCCAGGCCTGGACTCGACCGTGTTGGGTGGCTGCGGTGTAAGACGAGGCATCCAGCGGGTCGAGATCTTCATCGGCGAGGTAGGCAACGACGTCGCCGGAAACCGGTAACCGCATGACGAAGCCAGTCGAGGACGTCAAGTCGGCAAGTCCGTCCTGCTGCGCCCGCGTGACCGCGGCACCGAAGGATTGCGGAGTCACACTGGCTGCCTTGTCGATCCCGCCATAACGGACTGCCATGGTGGCAGTTTGGGTACGTCCGGCGGCGCCGATGACCACGGCCGCGCCGCCTAAGGCCGCGACCGTGGTGTCGCCCGTGGCGTCCACCACGGCCTCCGACGTGATGGTCGTGGTTGAACCGGCGTAATCGTTGTAGCGAAGTGCGCGTAGCTGATCGTCGCGACGGCCCACCCCGGTGAGGGTAGCGCCCAGCCTCACCTCCACGCCCTTCTCCCTGCACAGCCGGTCGAGGGCATGTTTGAGACCTTCGGGGTCAAGGAACACGACCGCCCAATGACCCTCTCCGACTACGGTCATCTCGCTCACGGCACCCAGCGAGTGCAGCGTCGACAGCAGATCGTCCGCCACGCCTCCCACGGCCTTTCTGGGCACCGGTTCGCACGTCCAAAGACCGCAGTAGCCCAGGACATTACGTAGCGTTGCAGCGCCACCCAGCGCCGTCGTTCGCTCCAGTAGCAGGGTGCGCGCACCGGCGCTAGCGGCGCCGCTGGCGGCCGCGACGCCAGCAGCACCCCCACCAACGACGACGACGTCGAAGTGGTCGTCTGAGTTCGGCTCGTCGGGCCGATACGGCGGCATCACGCATCGCTCTTGGCGACGGCGTCGCCGACCGCTTCCCACCGCGTGGTCGCGGGCCGCCCGATGAGGGTCTGAAGATCAGCGCTATCGGTGTACAACTCACCACGTGCCAGGCCGTCATCCGCGTCGGCCAAGACGGCGGCCAGTTCTGCCGGCAGCCCCACGCTGATCAATAGCTCAGTGTATTTGCGGACCGGCAGGTCCAGGTACGACACTTCGGTCCCAAGTACCTCGCTGAACGTGGCGGCAAGTTCGGTGAGGGTGAAGGCTGGTCCGCCGAGTTCGTAGGTAGCTCCGGCGTGGTCACCGCCTGTCAGCGCCGCGACGGCCGCAGCGGCGTAGTCTCGTCGGCTGGCCGCGCTTACCAGACCGTCTCGTGCGCTTCCGGGCAGCATGTGCTGCTGACGGATCGTCGCGAGCTGGTCGGTGTAGTTCTCCAAGTACCAACCATTGCGGAGGATTACGAACGGCAGTCCGCTGGCGCGCAGGTATTCCTCGGTGCGCCGGTGTTCATCGGCCAGCCGCATTCGTGCGGTCGCGGCATTGAGCGTGCTGGTGTAGACGATCAGCGATACGCCCGCTTCGCGGGCCGCGTCGATGGCGTTGCGGTGGTTGTCGAATCGTTGGCCCACGTCCGTCGTCGAGACGAGCAGCAATGTGTCGGCGCCGGTGAACGCGTCACTCAGGGTGTGCGGATCGGCGAAGTCGGCGCGGCGCACCGCGATGCCATTGCTCGATAGGTCGGTGAGCTTATCGGTATCACGACCGGTGGCCACGATCTGCCCGGCGGGTACGCCGGCGGCGACGAGCTGTTCGACGACGAGACGGCCTAGATGCCCGCTGGCCCCGGTGATCACGATGGACATGTTCCTGCCTTTCGTTGGCTTTAGTACTCGCCACTAACTCAACATCAGTCACTCCCTTATGGGAAGTACCCACTCGAAGGTAAGCTCCTCACTGCGCTAAAGTGTGATCATGACCGCCGCCAAGGAGAGATGGGACCCTTACGCGCGAGGATGTCCGTCACGCGACCTGCTGGACCGGATCGGGGACAAGTGGAGCGTGCTCGTCCTCGGCGAGCTGGCCGACGAATTTCCGCATCGCTTCTCGGCGATCCGTGACCGCGTGGAGGGCGTCAGCGAGAAGATGCTCACTCAGACCCTGCGCCACCTCGAAGAAGATGGTCTGATCTCGCGGCACGCGTTCCCCGAAGTACCGCCCCGGGTGCAATACCGTCTGACCCCGCTTGGCACATCCTTACGGAAACCGCTTGCGGCGCTGCGTCAATGGTCGATCACCCATGCCGCAGAGGTCCTCGCGGCCCGGGAGCACTACGCCAGAACGACCCGGATCAATGGGGGATCCTTCGTCGCGACAACAGGTGCCGCAGACGACAGTCCATGACGCTGAGCAAGTGGCCACGTGGTGCTGCAGCGGCGACTGGTCGATCTATAACCTCGAAGCCGCCCAGCCGCTGATCGACGAGCTAGACAGCTAATACTCGATTGTGATCGGCGAAGAGCTAATCGGGTTCTGCTGCATCGGCCAAGAGGCGCGCGTCCCCGGTACGACCGAAGAGCCAGCGATCCCTGCTCTTGGGTGCAATGAATCCGGGTGGGCGGAAAGTTTTGCAACGCAGCCGAAAACGTCGCGAGAAGCGGTGGCCGGTGTTCGTTCTCGATTTAGATGGCGGCCTGATGCAGGAAACCGCCAGCTTAAGTGAGACGCAATCGAGCGTGTCCGGCCGCCGGTTCGGTGGCGCCGTTACCTGCAGGCGCAGCTCGACTGCGAATACTCCCGCCCTTTATCGGCAGCTTCCGCGGGAAACCGCTCGCCAACGTCGAGTTGTACCGTGCGGCGAAGGATTCGATCGCCCCGCGCTACGCCGCCGACCCGTACGAGATGGGTCTGCACGCCGCGGTCGCCGCCGCACGCTTCGTCAACCGTGGCTTCGCTCCGCTGCTCCTCCCGCGCTTGGTGGCCAACGTGTTCGAGGCCGAGCCGCAGTGCCGGACGAATCATGTTCGACCCCGACTACCGAAACGACGGCGCCCGCCGGGTGTGCGAATACGCGGGGTGTGTCGTTCTCGGCGAGCACGACATGGCCAACCGGCGGATGGCGCTCTACGCGTTGGCGCGCACCGCTGACGACGCCCCCAAGCCGGTCGGCGCGCAGCCGTCGCACCGGCGGCCCATCCAGCGGCCATCGCGGACAGGACATGCCATACGCCGTGGTACTGCCAGAGACTGTCGGGCCGGCACATCGGTGAGCCGGAACGTCCCGCGGCGTAGGCGATCAGGCCCACCGCGAACAACCCGGCCGCCGGCGCCCAGACCGAACGCCACTGCCGACGCCGGCTGCGGGCGAGAAGAGCGACATAAACGACGCCCGCCGCGATGATCGGCAGGTCGTGCGCCAGCTTGGCCCACGACGGCGCAGGCCCGTGGTAGGCGAAGCTGCCGATCCCGATGGCCACGAGCACCACGGCGGCACCCCATGCGAGCGGCGACCTGCCCCACACGGCCCAGCAGAGCACGACCAACCCGGCGGCGACGTAGGCCAGACTGGTGACGGCCAGGACGGGCTGCGCCAGCGCTTCATCGACGATGCGCTCGCAGTCCGACTGGCCGAAACCTGCGGGAGCGGTGAGGAACCGCATGGTCGATCACCGTAGCGTGGGTGGCATCGCAGCTTGGGCGATTGGTGGTGTGAGCGCATTGTCGTGGAGGTGGGCCTGGCCAGCCCTTGGGGCGGCGTTCGTCGCGGGCGCACTGCCGGCGCTGTCGTTCCCCGCTCCCTCGTGGTGGTGGCTGGCCTGGGTCAGCATCGCCCCGCTCCTGGCGGTGGTGCGCACGGCGCCGCGCGCCGGGGCCGCCGCCCTGAGGGCGTGGTGCGGGATGGCAGGCTACATCCTCGCCACCCAGTATTGGCTGCTGCCCAGCGCCGGACCGCTGGTGATCGTGCTGGCCATCGGACTGGGCGCGCTGTGGGTGCCGTGGGGTGTGGCCGCGTACCTGCTTCTGGGCGAACCGGTCACGGTCCGCAGGACCTTCGCCGCCATCGCGGTGTTGCCGAGTGCCTGGGTCCTGGCCGAAGCGTTGCGCTCCCTGCCCAGTCTGGGCGGCCCGTGGGCACCGCTCGGCGCGACGCAGTGGAACGAACCGGCCACCCTGGCCTCCGCCTCCCTCGGCGGCGTGTGGCTGACCAGCTTCGTAATCGTCGCCACGAACACCGCGATCGTGGGGACCCTCCTGCATCGGCATGTCGCTGTCCGCGTCGCCGCAGCCGCCGTGGCGCTGGTCTGCGCTGCGCTCGGCCCGGCCTGGTTCTGGCTCGCACCGGTGCCACCGGCCGGGCAGACCGTCCGGGTGGCGCTCGTGCAGCCGGGCGACATCGACGACGCCGGGGCCCGTCAGGCGGCCAGCGAAGCGCTGACCCGCGACATGCGGGGCCGGCGCCTCGATCTGGTCGTCTGGGGTGAGAGCAGCGTCGGAGTGGATATCACGGGCCGGCCGGAGGAAATGAGGCGCCTGGTGGACCTGTCGCGGCAGGTCGGTGCGGACCTGCTGGTCAACGTCGACGCGCGCGATCGCACAGGCGCCATCAGCAAGTCGTCGGTCCTGATCGGACGCGACGGCCCGCGCGGTACGTATTCCAAGATGCGGCTGGTGCCGTTCGGCGAGTATGTGCCGCTGCGGCCGGTGTTCGGCTGGGCCACCCGGCACACGAAGGCCGCAGCGGAGGACCGGCAGCGCGGCAGCGGACTCGAAGTGCTGCATACCGGTCGGGGTATGGCCATCGGGCCGCTGATCAGCTTCGAGACCACGTTCTCCGATCTTCCACGCGAGCTGGTCCGGCGCGGCGCCCAGCTAATGGTGTTCCAGAGCTCCACCTCGACGTATCAGGGGAGTTGGGCCCAGCCCCAGTTGGCCAGCAAGGTCGCGGTACACGCCGCCGAGGTTGGCCACCCGGCGGTGCACACCGGGTTGTCTGGCGTCAGCTCCGCTTTCGACGCCCGTGGTCGGCGACTCGGCTGGTATGACGCCACGGACAGTGGCGTGATCGTGGTCGACGTTCCGCTCGGATCTCACGCCACCGAGTTCCAGCGGTTCGGGAATTGGGTACTGGTGACGGCGTTTTCAGTCCTCGTCTGCGCTGTCGCAGTAGCGGCCCTGCGGTATCGGTCAACTCGTCGTGTAACACGCCGGACAGGGTGAGCTGCTGGGAGGTGACCCAGGGGCATGATGTGTAGCTGATGAACCCTTTGACCTCGGTCGACAGCGCGAATCAGCAATCCGCCGATGACCTGTCGGCCGAAGAGCTGGCCCGGCTGATCGCCATACTGGTCGACGGGCGCACCGATCTCACGCGCCTGTGGTCCGCCGACGGGCGTGACGGGGCAGCAGACGATCCGCGGCTGATGACCGGAATCCTGTTGTACGGCTTCGCCACCGGAGTCATGTCGTCGCGGACGATCGCGCGGAAATGCGCCGACGACGCCTGCTTTAGATGGCTGGCCGCGGGCCAGATCGTGGATCACCGTGCGATCGCACGATTCCGCAGGGTGCACCGGGACCCGTTGACGTCGCTGTTCGTCCAGACGCTGGAGCGGTGCCAGACCGCCGGTGTCGTTCGGCTGGGCCGCATCCCGCTGTACGGCATGACGAGGGACGCGATAGTCGAGAAAGTCCTGGACCTGATGGACGCCGCCGTACGAACCGATGCGGCCGAGGAGCGCACCCGCGTGAGCGCACCCGCAACCTCGAACGGGCGACGCGCCCTGGTCGGTGCCCTCCTGGTGGCGCTGATCTGCGCTGGCGGCTACACCGTGGCGGCGACCAAGCGCGTGACGCTGTCCGTTGACGGCGCCTCGACGACAGTGTCGACGATGAAGTGGCGGGTGGGCGATGTCCTGCGGGACAACGGCTATTCCGTCGGTGAGCACGACGAGGTCAGCCCGAGCACCGACCAGTCGGTGCAGGCGGCCGACACCATCGTGCTCAGACGAGCCCGGCCACTTCAGGTCTCGGTCGACGGGCAACCGGGCGAGCAGGTGTGGACCACGGCGCTGACCGTCAATGACGCCCTCGGACGGCTGTCGATGGACGACGTCGCACCCGTCGCCGCGTCGCGTGCCGCCAGCGTGCCGCTGACCGGGATGGAGCTGCGGGTGGTGACCCCGAAACAGGTGCAGATCAACGACGGCGGCGCCCTGCACGAGCGGCGGCTGGCCGCAGCAACCGTCGGCCAGCTGCTGGTGGCCGCGGGCGCACCGCTTCAGGAGGCGGACACCGTCTCGCCGTCGGCGTCGACGCCGGTCGTCGCGGGTATGCACGTCGTGGTGACGCGGATCAGGGTGCACAAGGTCTCCGAGCGCCTTCCCCTGCCTGCGCCGCTACGGCGCATCTACGACCCGACGATCAACCTCAGTCGCCGAATCGTCGACGACCCCGGCGCGCCCGGCGTCCAGGACGTCACATTCTCCGTATCGACGGTCAACGGCCGGGTGGCCGGACGGCAGGTTCTGGCTCGCCAGGTCGTCTCACCCGCCCGGGCTCAGGTGCAGCGGGTCGGTGCGAAGCCGGGTACTCAGCTGCCGCCGGTGAGAAACGGCGAAACGTGGGACGCGCTCGCCAAGTGCGAATCCGGCGGCAACTGGGGGATCAACACCGGCAACGGTTTCTACGGCGGCGTGCAGTTCACCCAGAGCACCTGGGAGAGCTTCGGCGGACTCCGCTTCGCGCCGCGCGCGGACCTGGCCACCCGTGAGGAACAGATCACGATCGCCGAGCTCACTCGGGTCGGTCAGGGGTGGGGCGCCTGGCCGGTGTGCAGTACGAGGGTGAGGCGCTGACAGGCGAGCGTGAGCCCAGTTGTCGCCCGTCGGCGAGTTGATCGGCTCGGCGTAGGCGTCGTAAACCGGGCCGCATCGCGGCCGCCACCAGCTCCCACAGCACTTCAAGTCGGTTGGGGCTCAGCGGCCGAACCGTGACTGCAACTCCTCGGGAACGCGCCCGCCCCTGGATGTCGATTTGGGCCGCGGCCTCTTCGATCCGCTGCAGGTCGCCGGTTGTCAACTCGACGTCGAGTGCGCCCAGGTTCTCTTCTAGGCGGTGCAGCTTGGTGGTGCCGGGGATCGGCACAAACCACGGCTTCTGCGCCAGCACCCAGGCGAGAGCGATCTGAGCCGGCGTGGCTCCTTTATCGTCCGCAATCTGCTGCAGCAGGTCGACCAGCACCTGGTTGGCTTGTCGCGCTTCAGGGCTGAAGCGGGGAAGCATGCGGCGCCGATCGTCGTCGGCCGAAGTGCTTTACCTTACCTTCGGCGATCAGATCCTTGACCGTGCCGGCCACGTCTTCAATGGGCACGTCGGGGGTCGACGCGGTGCTGATAGAGCAGGTCAATGTAGTCGGTTTGAAGACGCTTGAGCGACGATCAGGCTCACCGAATACCGCCAGGTTTTTTGCGAAACCCGCCAGGTATGACGAGACAGGACAGCGGAGATATAACGAGACCCAGCAAGATACGTAATATGCAGGGCGGTTACTGGTAACACTGCATATTCGATCTCTGCATAATCTTTCGACCCGACAGTCCGACGACTTATCCCAGGATCGCCTGCGCTGCGCGCTCGGCGATCAGCATGACCGGCGCGTTCGTGTTCCCGAAAGTGATTGGACATCGCCAACGCGTCAGCCACTCGAAGATCGACGCCGCGGTACACGTGACAGTCGGTGTGGAGCAATGTGGCGGCCGACCGCGGCAGGCCGTGTGTGTCAAAGGCCCGCCGGAACCCGTGGGACTGGTGCGGCGAACTCTACGCGTTGTGTCGTGCTCCTCGACTGGGCACACAAACACCGACATACCGTTGTCGCGCCACTATCCGAAGCTGGTGTCATGAACAAGAACACGAACATGGTGGATACAGACGCGGCTGCTGCGGATGCGGCGCTCGCGGTCTGGTTGGAGATGTGGAACACGGACAGTGAGATCGCTCGTCGGATCTGCAGTGAGGATTTCCGGATTCACTTCCTGATCTCTGATCAGGATGGGTCGAACCCGGGCGACGACGTGCTGGGCGCGGAGAGCTTCGCTCGGTTCCTCGATCGGTGGCGCGAGCAGCATCCGGATGTGGTGTTCACTGAGGTCACGCGGGCCGTGGACGGCTCACACGGGCGGATGCTGTGGAACATGCAGGTCGGGGAGGTCGCTGCGGGCGGGATCGATGTCTTCGACTTCACCGAGGCACTTACCGCCCAGCGCCTGGGAACCCTGGCACCACGCTTTCACCGACCAGTTCGCCGCTGCCGGATTCACCCCCCGAGTCGTCGCATACGACTCCAACCCGCAGACCCTGCTGGCTCTTGTGGCCGCCGGTATCGGCGTCACTCGCTTGGCTCGACCCGCGCAAGACCTCCGTGGCTCAGGAGTCGTATTCGTCCCGCTCGCAAATCAATTCACCACAACTGAAATCGTGTGGCTACCCACAATCACCAACCCTGCGCTCGCAAGACTCATCGACATCGTGACTACACTGGCCGCGACAACCGACCTGACGACCACCGGTTAGGCGGAGCCTGTCGAGGGGCCACGGAGTCGACAACTCATCAGCTGAGGCAGGACGGGGCAGCCGCCGGGCGCGCCACGCACGATTGGAACTGGCGGCGGATCACCGGCGCCCTGTCGGATGTGGCAGCGCCGCACGGTCAGGCGCTCAGTGTTCCTTCGTCTAGTTCGATGCCGATTACCTGGGCGACGCCGAACATTTCAGCCTGGAGGCGGTTGAGTTCGATTCCGCCGTATTCTCCACCTAAAAGGGGTTGAAACGGACAACCAAGTGCGGATCGCGCCGAGCTGTGAGTGCGGGCCGCCGGCACACTTGGATGTCCCGCCGCCAAGCTTCGTGCTTAGCGGCGGGGTTTGCTGGTGACGATGCACAGGGGAGTGGCGGTGGGTGAGACGACGTCGAAGGGGCGTCGGGCACCCCGCGCATCGAAGCCACTTATTCGATGAGGTCGTTGGTTGGGGGTCGTAAGCCGCCGTTGGTGACGGCGGGAAGCACGTCGATGAAGGCGGGCATTAGCTTCGTCGGATCGCCGCCCCGGGGGGGGAGCGTGTCGCGAAACTCAGGGCTGTTTTGAACGCGAGATCGCCAGGGCGAGACCTGGTCGCCAGGTGGCCCGCCGCGTCCGTAACCGCCGCCTGCACCACCAGGCGCTACGCGCCCTGGGTCTACAATTCGTCTACACTGGCTCCATGGCAGCAGAAACCACAACTGTCCGGGTCCGCCGTCCCGATTCTGAGCGACTGCAAGCTCTGGCCAAGGCTCGTCAAACCGCCGTCGTCGACGTTGTGCACGCAGCCATCGACGCCTTGGAGAGGCAGGAATTCTTGCGGGGGCTCAACGGGGATTACCAGCGCCTGCGCAGCGACCCCGAACTGTGGGAGCAGTACCTGGCCGAGCGGCATGAGTGGGACGCACTGGCTTGATCTGGCGAGGGGAGGTCTACCACGTCGATCTCGGCCAGCCAGTCGGACACGAGCCAGCCTTTCGTCGCCCGGCGGTGGTGGTGTCGGTCGACATTCTCAACAACGGACCGGGCGGTCTCGTGGTCGTCGTCCCGGTCACGACCGTTGGTTACGGCCTGCGAAGCCACGTTGAACTCGAGGCAGCGAGCAGCGCGCTGGAGCACACTTCCTACGCGCGCTGCGATCAACTGCGAGTGGTCTCCGTCGAACGATTGTCATCGCGCCAGGGAATGATTAGTCCAGAACAGATGCACGCCATTGACCAAGCACTGCGTTTCGTCCTAGATCTGTAATGTCGAGCTCTCGATGACGACCGTTTGTCGGATGAAAACAATTGGGGGCAGCGCAATAGGACGTACTTTACCGGTAACTCGCCATACTCGAATCTGCCGTGTTGCGCCGTAAGCGCTGAACGAGTGCGGAAACCTCGACTACAGCAAGCAGAAGATGAGAGGTGAGGCAGAGGATGAGCAATCCCGAGCATGCCCCGAGCGCCGTCACGCAGGACGTACTTGACGATCTGCGAGCCAGACTCCTGGCGTATCGGCGGATCGACCTGCCCCCCGGATTCGGTTGGGAACGAGGCGTCGACGGCGACTACCTCGCCAGCCTGGTCGACTATTGGGCCACGTCCTACGACTGGCGCGATCACGAACATCGGATCCGTTCACTGCCGTGGACGGTCACCGGACGCGACACCGATGTCGCGATTCGGGCGATCCACCAGCGCGCCGAAGATCCCGAGGCTGCCGCCGTGCTTCTCCTACACGGATGGCCGGACTCGGTGCTGCGGTTCGAGAAGGTCCTGCCCCTGCTGTCCGACGTCCACGTGGTGGTGCCGGCGCTTCCGGGCTATCCGTTCGCCGCCCCGACCGTCCGGCGCGGACAGAACGCCGAGGAGTCGGCCGAGGCGATCGCGACGGCGATGGCCGAACTCGGGTACGACCGCTACGTCGTCAGCGCCGGAGACGTAGGCACGGACATCGCAGAAATACTCACCGCTCGTCATGGAGATCGCGTCGCCGCGCTGCACCTCACGGACGTGTCGCAGTACCGGTACTTGGTGAACCCGCCCACCGACGTGTCCGAGGCGGAGCAGGCCTATATGCAGCACGGGCACCGCTGGCAGGACACCGAGGGCGCCTACATGCACCTTCAGAGGACGAAGCCGCACACCGTGGCCGTGGCGCTCGGTGATTCCCCTGCGGGGCTGGCCGCCTGGATTCTGGAGAAGCTCCGCAGCTGGACCGACTGCGACGGTGACGTCGAATCGATCTTCAGCCGCGACGAACTGCTCACCTGGATTACGTCCTACTGGGTGAGCGGCGCGATCGGCACGTCATTCACGCCCTACGTCGAGGGCGGTCTCAACCCCCGCGAATTCACCGACGTCCCTACGGTGTTCACGATCTTCCCCAAGGATCTCGTCAACGCCCCGGAGGAGTTCGCCGCGCGGTTCTTCAACGTGGGGTCCTTCGTCGAGATGGAAAGAGGCGGACACTTCGCGGCGTGGGAATGCCCCGACGACTACGTCGCCGGCGTTCGCACCGCCCTTGACTTGGCGGGTGAGGGACGCTCAAAGCGACCCTGATTCATCCAATGAAAACGGCGACGTTTACCTGACATAATGTGGCTTATCGGTACTTAACCAATGCGAGTTGCATCAGATGCGAGGACTCGCACCCTGGCTGTCCGATCCGGAACTTGTTGGGAGTAATCCCCGAATACCTGAGGGCTGTCCGGCTTCTCGCCCTACGTTCCAGAACAATCTGACAGCGCCACCCGCCCAGGTCTCCACCCTTGCGCCTGCGCTCATTCGGCCGGCGAACACATGGCGCCGGGCCTGAATCCGCGACTACCTGACAGCGCCGGACCGGGAAGATTGACGGTCCAGAACTACCTGACACCGCCGGACACTCGCGACCTCAAAACCCTGCGCCCCGAGCCCAATTCGTCACAGTGACGTTACCGCCGTGGTGCAGCGTCTCCCGTTCGCCCAGCCCACAGCCCCCCGCCCGGTCGAATGCAGCAAGGCCGTCGACACGGAATCGTCACTGTGACAAAACAACTCATGGAGACTGTCGATATGAATCACTGCGGGAACCTTGCCGCTACGCCAGCCAGCATGTTCCGACGTCACCTCTGGGACGCACAATGGCTGACATGACCGTGAGGGATGCCCAAGCGAGCGCCGACATTGCCGGCCGCTCGTGGTATCTCGCGGCGTACCGCGGCCGCGACACGATCAATATCCAGGGGTTCGCGAAGCTACGGCCCGGCCGCCGCCTGACCTCACTCGCGTGGAACGGGTTTCGCCTGTTCGAGGAGCCGGTCGACATGGTGAATTTTGGTAAGGCCCATGAGTTTATGCCGTGGGAGGTCTGGAAGGTCAGGCCGCTGCGCGTGATGGGCCATGAGCCGATGCTGCGCCATGAGGCGCGTCAGATCCGTGCCCGTCAGCTTGAGGTGGTGGGATGCATGCCGCTCGGCTTCGAGTTCGGGCCCAATGGGCGCAACGTCCGTAGGCTTGTTGAGCAGCTGGCCCAGGCTCAGGACAAGCAGCGCGACGACCGGACGCTGCGCTCGGACTACGAGATCGCCATGACGTTCCTTGAGGATCAGCGTGGCCCCGGTGGATGGCTGCACGATGCCCAAGTGTCACTCGCCTACGTCGGCCGACCGGCTGCTGGAGTGGACCGCTCCTGACCCGGGCAGCGTTTGAACACTGCCCATGGCGGGAAAGCCGCCGTGGGCGCACGACGACGGGTCCGGTGAGCGGTACCTGCGTCGCGCGCGAGTGACGGAGGGAACCCATGGCGCAGGATCGCGGAGCCAAAGAGACCATCAAGAGCGTCGTCAAGGACGCCAAGGACAAGGTCGTGGAGGCCGCCGAACGGCTGCAGCAGCACAGCCCGAGGTACATCCCGGGCGCACCCGGTCCGGAGGCGCCCTCGTTCGAGGAGCCGACCACCCCGCGGGAACCGTTGCCGCCCAAGCCCGATCAGGGCGGACCCGACCTGCGGACGGCCACCGGGCTTTCCGTCGGCGGTGGGCAGACCGCGCGCGGCCAGCAGGGCGAGTACCTGACCACCGCCCAGGGCGCGCGACTGTACGACACCGACCACTCCCTCAAGGCGGGGGCGCGAGGACCGACGCTGCTTCAGGACCACCACCTGCGGGAGAAGATCACCCACTTCGACCACGAGCGCATTCCCGAGCGCGTGGTGCACGCCCGTGGCGCGGCCGCACACGGCGTGTTCCACGGCAACGGCGCCGGCGAGAAGATCTGCAAGGCTGGCTTCCTCAGGTCCGGCGCGGCAACCGACGTGTTCGTTCGATTCTCGACGGTGCTGGGCTCCCGGGGTTCGGCCGACACGGTGCGTGACACCCGCGGATTCGCCACCAAGTTCTACACCGACGAGGGCACCTTCGACCTCGTCGGCAACAACATCCCGGTGTTCTTCATCCAGGACGGCATCAAGTTTCCCGACGTCGTCCACGCCGCCAAACCGCACCCGGATCGTGAGATCCCCCAGGCGCAGAGCGCCCATGACACGTTCTGGGATTTCGTCTCCCTGCACACTGAAGCCCAGGCGCACACCATGTGGAACATGTCCGACCGCGGCATCCCGCGGTCCTACCGGATGATGGAGGGCTTCGGCGTCCACACCTTCCGACTGACCGGTCCCGATGGGGAGACGTCGTTGGTGAAGTTCCATTGGAAGCCGCGTCTGGGCGTGCACTCGCTGGTGTGGGAGGAGGCGCAGATCGCCGCAGGCGTCGACCCGGACCTGCACCGCCGCGACCTCGCCGACGCGATCGAGAAGGGCGCCTATCCCGAATGGGACCTCGGTGTACAGGTGATGCCGGATTCACCGGATCACGTGTTCGAGGGCATCGACCTGCTCGATCCGACGAAGATCGTGCCGGAGGAACTCGCGCCGGTGCAGGTGATCGGGACCATGCAGCTCAACCGCAATCCGACGAACTTCTTCGCCGAGACCGAACAGGTGGCGTTCCACCCGGGCCACCTGGTGCCCGGTATCGACGTCACCGACGATCCGCTGCTGCAGGCGCGGTTGTTCTCCTACCTCGACACGCAGTTGACCCGGCTGGGCGGACCCAACTTCGGCCAGATCCCGATCAACCGGCCCCACGCGCCCGTCAACGACATGCTCCGTGACGGCTTTCACCAGCACGGCGTGCACCCGGGCGTTGCGCCGTACCGGCCCAATTCGCTCGATGGCGGTTGCCCATTCCTCGCCGGGGCGGACACCGGTGCGTTCATCGAGGTTCCCGCCGCCGTCGCGGAGTCGACGAAAGTGCGTGCCGCTCCGGCGTCGTACGACGACCACTTCAGCCAGGTGTCGATGTTTTACCGCAGCCTGAGCCCGGTGGAGCAGGCGCACGTCGCCGAGGCGTACAAGTTCGAGCTGGGCAAGTGCTACGAGAAGGCGATCAAGGAACGCCAGCTTGCGGCGCTGGCCAACATCGACGTCGACCTGTGCGCCACCGTCGCCGCCGGGCTGGGCCTCGAGCCGCCCGCCACCACGGCGGCTCCGGCCGAGCCGTCGGTGCTCAGCCCGGCGGTGTCGCAGCTCGGGCGGCGCTGGCCGGTGGAGGGCCGCAACATCGGCGTCCTAGTTGGGCCGGACTCCGACATCGGCGAGGTGGCCGCGGTGGTTGCCGCGCTCGGGGAGGCCAAGCTGGTACCTCTGGTGATCGCGCCGCACGGCGGAACGCTCACCCATGAGGGTGGCAGCGTGCCGATCTCGCGGACTTATGCGACAGCACGTTCCATTGAGTTCGACGCTCTCGTGATCGCAGGATCTCCCACCGCCGTGCAGGCCAAGATTCTCGTTGACGAGGCGTTCCGGCACTTCAAGGGCTTGGCGGTACTGCTGCAGGGAACCGACCTCCTGGCCCGGGCGGGCGTGGGTACCGACGCCGAAGGTGTCCTCGGTGGTGCGGAACCGACGGCTCTGGTCACGTCGCTCGTCGAGAGTCTCGGGGAACACCGGGTCTGGGGCCGCGGCCTCGCCGGGGTTTAGAGACACAACGTGATCTGATACCCAAAGACGACTGCCCAACCAGTAGCTAGGCGGGGCTGTGGTTTTCGCAGCTCGTGGCGGACGACCAGGTCGCTACCAGCGCATTTTTCGCGATTCTCGTAAACCGCGCGCCATCGACTGGCGAAACCCGAGCTGCTGGCACCGCTTGGTGAACGCCTCTGCGGTATGGGTGCAACCGCGCTCGGTGTTGAATTTGACCCGCTCGGACTCCGCATCCCGCCAATCGCTTGGCGGCCGCCGAGCGCGGCCACGGCCATTTTGATGGCTTCGCTAACCAGGTCGGCATCCGGACAAAGGTCCGGCGCTCTCATGTCCTTCTGGATTTCATCCGACACTCTCATACCATCGTGGATTTCCTGGCCTGATCCCGTCCGAAACTGGTTGAGAGCGCGCTGGTCAGCACTCCCCCGCACTCTCAACTAATCCCGGATCGGACACTGGCACGTCCCGTGTCGTTTTGCCATCGGCGCGGAAGTGTCACGAGATGCGACATCCGGTAACCGAAAGAGTGGAAAGGGTTGTGCGTCGGTGATCGATCGAGTGAAAAGTCAGAGATCAACTGCGTGATCAGCTTTCGTTCGGAGTCCCGCCGTGCATTGCCGCCCCGGATCCGAGGCGCAGCGGTTGAACTCAGAGCGGCGATCCCGGACATCGCGGAAGCGACGGGTGGTCCGTGACAGGCAACTCATGGTGTCGTCACCGATTTTTTGGGCAAGCGCTGGCCGCCACCGGGGGCGGGTTCCGATCGTGGCTCACTCGGTCGTGCAAGTCGAAACCAACCGCGAGACCCCTTTGGAGCGCGTAGCTTTGTGAAGGGTACATGCCGCCAACGGAGGGGGCGAACATGAAGGCGCTCGTTTACCACGGACCCGGTGCCAAGGCCTGGGAGGAGGCGCCTGATCCGGTCATCCTCAAACCGACTGATGCGATCGTCAAAGTCGAGACGACCACGATCTGTGGCACTGACCTGCACATCCTCAAGGGTGACGTCCCCGCGGTGACCGACGGTCGCATCCTCGGCCACGAGGGCGTGGGCACCATCACCGAGGTCGGTTCCGCGGTTACCGACCTAGCCGTCGGTGACCGGGTCATCATCAGCTGCATCTCCTCGTGCGGCAAGTGCAGCTACTGCAAGAAGGGCGTGTACTCGCACTGCCAGGCCGATGAGGGCGCCTCGGGTATCGGCTGGATTTTCGGCCATCTGATCAACGGCACCCAGGCCGAGTTTGTGCGGGTGCCGTTCGCCGAGACCTCGCTGTACCGGGTGCCCGACGGGGTGTCCGCCGAGGAGGCGGTGATGATCAGCGACATCCTGCCCACAGGCCACGAGATCGGTATTCAGTACGGACAGGTCAAGCCCGGCGATGTGGTCGCCGTGGTCGGTGCCGGACCGGTGGGCCTGGCGGCGATCACCACCGCCGGGTTGTACGGCCCCAGCCGCGTCATCGCCATCGACCTGGACGCCAACCGGGTGGAACAGGCCAAACGGTTCGGGGCCAGCGACGGTGTGGTGGCATCCGATCCGGATTGGAAGGAGCAGGTGCTGGCATTGACCGATGGGCTCGGCGTCGACGTGTCGGTCGAAGCCGTCGGCATCCCCGCCACCTGGGACATGACGCTGTCGATCGTGCGACCTGCCGGTCACGTCGCCAATGTCGGCGTGCACGGCAAGCCCGTCGAGTTTCCTCTCGACCGGGTGTGGATCGACAACCTGACCGTCACCACGGGCCTGGTCAACACCGACAGCTCGGCCATGTTGATCAAGCTGCTCGCGCAGCGCAAACTCGATGTCTCAGGGTTCATCAGCCACCGCTTTGCGCTCGGCGACATCATGGACGCCTACGACACCTTCTCACGCGCTGCGGAAACCAAAGCACTCAAGGTCATCCTGCAGGCCTGACCCGCCGCCTGCGCACCGCCGGATCTGCGTGGCGAAATCTTCTCAGGGTTCTGGTATTTCGACATCGAAGTTCACCGGCCAACGTCGCAGGCTGACCACACAGATGGCTGCGGAGACAAGGCGCTGCGTAGGGAGATCGCCGAGCTGCGTGGGCCAATGCGATCCTGAATGCGGCGGGCCCGTGTGCCCAGCGCCGCCTGAGCCGCCGAGGATCACCAGGGTCCTCCGAGCTTGACGATGAGGCCGGTGGCGGCCATCGCCGTCCAGGCGCTACCACTGCGGGGATCGACCCGGCTGACGGTCCGTGGGTTACGAGAGCAACTCGACCAAGGCCGCGAAGTCGTCGGCGTGTGCGTCGAACTGATCCTCCGCTGACGGGCGTTGCGCGCCAGGGCGGGCGACGTATGCGGTGCGGAACCCGTGCTCGGCCGCGGCGCGAAGATCCCAGGGATGCGCCGCTACGAAGAGCGTCCGTGCCGGGTCGATGCGGAGCGCCTCGATCGCATGGTTAACCGTTCACAGAGGGGCGAACCAACATTAATTTTGCTGGAAGGCGCAGGTTCACAGTTGTTTCTATAGGCGACACTCGGACTCGTATCGACGAACTACGCGCCGACGCTGGGACACGCGCCACAAGGATCCTACCTCAGCTAAACATCTGATTCCTCTGTCTAGCAGTGGAATACAGGGAGACCTATCGCATGGGAGACTCGGGTCCAGCAGCCGTTGGCATTTAAAGTCAGCCCGCGAAACATAGTGCGATAGATCCGCTCATCTCGGCAAAGCCGTCCAAAGCGGTAGTTGCTGCAACCCTTGTGCGGATCTGTCATTTTGTGCTCAACTGACGTTGCTAATTCCGGTGAGGAGCGGGCCCTTCAGCCTGCATGAACGCACGGGGCTCGATGAGTGCGCCCATCGGAGGCAGTCGAACGCTCTGGTCAACGAGCTGGTGACACCGCACAAGCAACTCGAATTGTGACCTGCTGACGGGGCGTTACCCAACCCCACACACTGAAAAGCCGGGCTGGTATTCCGGCTTCCGCCGCGAAGCTCGCAAATCGGCGAGGACTAGCTGGCTCGGAACCGGTCCGCCAGTAGTGCTTCGCACACGGTGGTGCAGAGCCATTCCTCGGCTCGCGGGTAGGGCCAGCCGTTGTCGTCGACGAGCGTGGTCAGTCCTGCGTAGCCCAGGTAAAGCCACAGGATGTCGGACGCGTAGTCCACGTCGACGTCGTCGCGCAAGGCATCGAGCTGGGCCAACCGTCGTGCGACGAGTCGTTCGAATTCGCGCCAGCGTGAGGTCGCGAGGCGAAACCCCTCTGCGGCGGCGGCGTCGTGCGGTGCCGCGCCGATCACGACTCGCATGATGTCTCCATAGTCCCTGCGCATCTGGCCGGTCTCGGCCGTCAGGTAACGCAGCAACTCCACCGGATGGGTCGACTCGGCGATCGTTGTGCGCATCGTGGCGATCACGGGTGCGTCCGACCAGTCTTCGACGAGGGCACGCAACAACCCTTGTTTACCGCCGTTCACGGCGTAGATCGTCGCCGGCGACACCCGCGCCCGTGCGGCCACTTCGTTCACCGTGGTCGCGAAGTAGCCCTTCTCGCTGAACACCTCGCGCGCTGCATCGATTGCGGCTCGGCGGGTCGCCTGTGCGTACTCGGCACGCCGACTCGTCCCTACGCGCGGCGGTTTCTGCGTTTTGGTCATCACCCCCGCTTTCTAGAGTTGCACTCCACTCAGGGTAGCAATACTCTGATTAGAGTATTGCTCCAACCTGCAGAGTGCCGCTCTAGCGGCAGAGGACGGTGTTTCCCGTGTCGACCAACGTCGTTGAACAGACATATATTTCGGCCCAATTGCCCCCAGGTAGGGTCCTTACTGGAGCTGCGTACGACCAGCGGCGACGGGTCTGGAATGCCGCGGTCGACAACCACCCGGCGGTCGTGGTGCGGCCGGAAACCACCGACGAGGTCGCGCTGGCCGTCCGGGCCGCACGCGAGGTCGGGCTGCCCATTTCGGTGCGCGGGGGTGGCCATGATTGGGCCGGGCGCGCGGTCCGTGACGGCGCGATGGTCATCGATTTAGACGCCATGCGCGGCGTTGAAATCGAGGGCACCGTCGCCACGGTGGGTGGCGGCGCGACTGCTGACGAACTGCTGGGCGCAGCTGGCGACCACGGTTTGTCGGCCTCGTTGGGCACGGTCGGTTCCGTCGGTGTCGTGGGGTTGCTTCTGGGTGGCGGCTACGGCTCGCTGATCGGAGTGCTCGGCCTGGGCATCGACAGCCTGCTGTCGGCGGAGGTCGTGCTCAGCGACGGCCGGGTGACGGTCACCGATCCGCAGCACGACCCGGAGCTGTTCTGGGCGTTGCGAGGAGGCGGGGGTAATTTCGGTGTCGTCACCAACGTCAGACTGCGGCTGCATCCCATTCCGGACGTCACGGCAGGAACCGTGGCATTCAGTTGGACAGAGGCTGAGCAGGTTCTGCGCGGTTTGGGAGGCCTTTACGAGAACCTCGACGACGCCTTCGACGTGATGTTCGGCGCGATGCACACCCCCGACGGGACGGTGCTGTTCACCAACCCCGTCTGGGCTGGTGCCGCGGAGGCAGCCGTCGCCCAGGTCGATCGCGTCCGAGCGTTGGGAAACCCAGTTCTCGACGACGTCGCGCGGCGCCCGCTGGCGCAGATCGTGCGGGCGCTCAGCGAGTCCTTCCCGCCCGGCAACCACTCCAGACTCAGCGCGCGGGTGGTGGCCCATATCGGCGGGGCGTTCATCGAGGCCTTCACGGCGTCGGTGGACGCCATGCCACCCACGTGTGCGCTCAACGTGCACTTCGCCCACGGCGCTGCGACCAGGATTGCGACCGATGCCACCGCCCACGCCTACCGACAGCCGCATCTGGTCGTCGAGATTCTCGGCATCTGGAGCGACGGCGACGGCGCTGCCGAATGCGATTGGGTGCGTGACACCGAACGGCGTCTTGACGGGGTGTCGCTGTCCGGCGGCTGGACCAACCTCATGGCGCCTGATGACGCACGCAACCGAGACGCATACGGGACGAACCGAACACGACTCATGGCAGCCAAGGACCACTACGACCCCGACCGGGTGTTCAGCGGAGTCGGCGCGCTCTGACACGCAGGCTCCGGAACCGGGATTGACACCGCAGGTGGTCTCAGCTGCACCCATTCTGCGCGGTCGCCATTGATCACCACATCGCCGACAGTCCGCTGATACGCACACCGTGGAGGCGTCCTCCCCCGCGCACGGGCCCGGGCGGCACGAGCCATGTGAAGGGAGCGCTGCAGAACGTTTGGACCGGGGCGCACGCGGAGACGTCGTCAGATCAGATGGCTTTGTTGTAGATGATGAAGTCGCACGGCGTCGCCAGTTGTGGTGCGAGGTGCGGATATTGATCTTCGAACCTGCCTTGGCGGACCACCTTGTAACCCGACCGTGCGTTCCAGTCCGCCATGAACGCCTTTGATTCTTGTGTCCAGTTTCGCGGGACGAGGAGTTCGATCTGCAAGGTAGTGACCCCGTCGGCCCGGAGCAGGTCGGTGACGAAACGGCGTAGTTCTCGCCCTATCCCGATGCCCCGGTGGTTCGGATCGCTCACCAACATTCCCGTCTCACCGGTGTCAGAGTCGAGGTGTTGAACGCGAATCGAACCCACGATGGTGCCGCCGAGCCGGGCGACGACGATCTGTCCGGCCTGCGTGAACTCGATGATCTCCTCAAGGGTGGTGCGAGTGGCGCCCTGCTGCCAAAAGCCCTCTTCTGCAACGGCATAGACCCGATTTACCAGGTCGACTATCTGCTTCATCGTATTCACATCGCTAGACGCCTCTGCAGGCAGAACCTCAATTTGTAACAATGCTGAGGGCGAATCCTTCATTTTTACCTGTTCCCTTCGGACACGAGCTTCCATGCACGAGCGCTGAACTCTCCGTGTAATCAACGTGTTCGATATGACTTACATTCGGCCGAGGCCCCGCAACGTCGGTCCGATTTAGGCACGCCGCCCCGTTGGGAGACGACCAACCGAATACGTCGTCGCCGGTGCTGCGAGGGCGGTGCGATCGGCGACGACCAGCAATATGGCTCCATGGATTTGACCAGCTCTAGCGGCGTACTTCTTCCGCCGCGAAGAATCACCGAGCGAACCTAACGTAGATCCGCGGGCACCATCCCCGGCGGACCTAGGAGTTGATCGCCCAGTTCGGCGGACACCGCGGCGAAGAGCTCGGCGTCCATCTCGGCACCGGCACCCGAGCCGTCATCGGGCGTCGCAGTCCGCGCGATCAGCTCGGCGAAGCCGGCGGGGGACGTCACCAGAAACGAACGGCAGCCTCGCGGGCCCGCCTTGACCGCATGGGGAACGTTCAGCGGTATCGTCGCGAAGTCCCCGACCCTCAACTGCAACGTGTCCGAACCGACCCAAATCGTGCAACTGCCCTCGACGATGGCAAGGCGCTCCTCGTAGCGGGTGTGCAAGTGCAAGGGCGTCGCAGTGTTGGGGAACTGATAAGCGTCGACGACATCGTGACGGCCGTCCGTGTCCTCGCTGGTGGTCAGGATGCGGACGTGGAGCGCGTTGCCGAGAAGATAGCGGCCGGGTACATCGTTCATCGAGGATCGTCCCTCTCGTCAAGTGCGTTCCCCCTCGTCGTACGTAACGTCGCGTAGCGCGTGACGATTCGGTCGGGTGCCGGTTCCAGAGTCATGGGCATCGAGTTGTACAGCGGGGTCCCCGTGGACAAACGTTCCAGATGTCCCAGCAAGTGGAGAGCCTATCCACTACTATAAGTGGATAGGCTGTCCGTTGTATAGCGGCTTATCCCGTCCGCCCGACGCTGTGGATGGTGACGAGCAGAGGAGCCACCATGGACTACCGCACGTTGGGCCGGACCGGCATCAGAGTCAGCCCGTATTGCCTTGGAGCGATGATGTTCGGCGCCCAGGGCAACCCCGACCACGACGAGTCGATCCGCATCATCCACAAGGCGCTCGACACCGGGATCAACTTCATCGACACCGCGGACTTCTACTCCGGCGGCGAGTCGGAGGAGATCGCCGGCAAGGCCCTCGCGGGTCGCCGGGACAATGTCGTGCTCGCCACCAAGGCGTACTTGCCGATGGGCGAGGATCCCAATCAACAAGGCAACTCGCGGCGCTGGCTCCTCACTGAGGTCGAGAACTCGTTGCGCCGCCTGCAAACCGATTTTCTGGATCTCTATCAAGTCCACCGGCCAGACCCCTTGGTCGACGTGGAGGAAACGCTCTCGGCCCTCTCGGACCTGGTGCACAGTGGCAAGGTTCGGGCCATCGGCGCGTCGTCCTTTCCCGCCTCGGAGATCGTCGAGGCGCAGTGGGTGGCCGAGCGGCGCGGTTTGCAGCGGTTCCGCAGCGAGCAGCCGCCGTATTCGATCCTCAACCGCGGCATCGAACGCGAGGTGCTGCCGGTGTGTCAGCGCTACGGCATGGGCACCCTGGTGTGGAGCCCGCTTGCCCAGGGCATGCTCACCGGCCGGTACCGCAAGGGTCAGCACACCGACAGCAAGCGCGCCAGCGCCGGCTTCGCACACTTGACCGACGAGCGGCGCCTCGATGCCGTCGAGGCACTCATCCCCGTGGCCGAGGACGCCGGGATGTCGCTCACCCACATGGCGATGGCCTTCGCGATCGCCCACCCCGGTGTTACCTCCGCCATCGTCGGGCCACGCACCATGGAGCACCTCGACGACACCCTCGCCGGCCTAGAGATCAGCCTCGACGACGAGGTTCTCGACCGGATCGACGCCATCGTTGCGCCCGGTACCGACATCGGAGCCCTCGACATGGCCTACGCACCACCGGCTCTGCAGCAGCCGAGCCTGCGCCGCCGACCCGCTGACGAACGGGCCGCTTCGGCACCCGCGACACTCACTACCGCAAGCTCGTAAGGACGATTACGTGACCGAGATACCGGGAACGTTCGTACCGACGTGCTCCTGGGCCGAACGCGAACGTCGCTGGAATCTGGCCCGCGCCTTCATGGATCGAGAAGGCGTCGACGCGGTGCTCGTCTACGGGAGCGCGAAGACTCCGGGCCCGCGGCGTTCTACGTCGACACCTGGTTCACCAACGACCGTCTTGGCTCGATCATCGTCTGCCGAGCCCATCGTGCACCTGCCGTCTCCACATTCGTCAACGACCACATGGCCTCCTCGTGCCCGTACACGGCTCGACTCCTGAGGACCTAGACGACGAGCGCGGCCTTCTGCCGGCGATGGTGCCTCGTAGATTCACCCGACTGGATCCACCGGTAACTTTGACTGCACCCAAAGGAGGCGAACGTGGCACCTGACCCGCAGGCAATTCCTCAGCGCAGAGCTGATGCCACTCGCAACCGCGAGAAGATCTTGGTGGCAGCCCGTGGCGCCTTCGACGATCCCGAGGCCGGTGACGTGTCGATGGCCGAGGTCGCGCGGCGAGCCGGTGTGGGGATGGCCACGCTTTACCGGAACTTCCCGGGCAGACGACAACTACTCGAAGCGGTGTTGACCGACGAGGTCGGCGAGGTGTGCGCGGCTGCGGCAGAGATCAACGGGCAGAGCGCTGGTGATTCCTTCGCGATCTGGACCCGCCGTTTCTTCGATTTCGCGTTCGCGCGCAACGCCATTGCCACCGAGCTGATCTTCGAGTCCGGGGTCGTCCAGAACGCGTTCTTTACCAACGACCGGGCAAGACTGTGTGCCGCGGGCTTGCCCTTGCTCGCTGCCGCCCAAGCATCAGGTGAGTTCCGCAGTGACCTCGACATCGGGCAAATGCTCGATCTGATAGCTGCGGTGGCCCGAATCCGTGGCAATGCCGACCACGTGCGCCCGATCGCCGAGGCAGCCCTCGACGGCCTGCGTACGCAGCCACCTACACCCAAACGAGCCACGAATTGATGCACGAGTAGCTCGTTTGCCCATGCGGCGATGAAATGCAGAGGCAAGGTAACTGGAGTTGTCCGTGCTGGTGTCGACGGTGCGGTCATCACGGCCTGAGCAGCTGGTCGTGCAACGCAATTTCCCTATACTGATCGATTCATTTGGTGACGACTCGTGGTTGTTTCCCTACAAGCATTTGTGACTCGTCGGACACGGTCGCCCGGTTCATCTGATCTGCAACGCCTACAACACCTCTGTCGGCTCTGACCATCGCCGGCGCACCGCCCGGGGACAGTCGACCGCTGTTCGGCAAACTCCTCGCTTGGAGCCTGATCGTCGTCGCCCCGCTGATCGCCGTCCTGTTCTTCGTCGTCATCCCGTGACCTCCAACACACATTATTCCCGCCAACCGGGGTTGAAACCCTCCCTGGCACGCTTCGGCCCGACACCGGAGTATCGGTGACATGACAACCACAACCACAACCGAAGTGCAGCAACGGGTCGCGATCGTCACCGGCGGCTCCCGCGGGATCGGCCGCGCAGTATCACTGAAGCTGGCCGCAGACGGCTTCGTCGTCGTCGTCAACTTCGCGGGCGACACCGCCGCGGCGGATGAGACCGTCGAATCGATTACCGCACGTGGCGGTCACGCCATGTCCGTTGGCGCTGATGTAGCCGACGAGACCGCTGTGTCAGCGCTCTTCGACCGTACAGAAGCGCAATACGGCGGCGTCGACGTCGTCGTCAACTCAGCCGGTCGGATGGTGTTGTCCCCCATCGTCGATCTCGATCTCGAGGTCCTCGATCAGCTGCACCGAACCAACATCCGCGGCACATTCGTGGTGGCCCAGCAGGCCGCGCGTCGCCTACGACCCGGCGGCTCCTTCGTCGGCATGTCGACCTCCGTCGTCGGCTCGCAACTTCCCACCTACGGTGCTTATGCAGCGAGCAAGGGCGCCGTGGAGGCCTTCACCATGATCCTGGCGCGTGAATTACGCGGCAGGGACATCACCGTCAACGCAGTCGCCCCGGGCCCCACCGCCACGTCACTGTTTCTCGACGGAAAGACCCAGGAGCAGATCGACGCACTGGCCAAAGTTCCTCCGCTGCAACGCCTCGGAACCCCGGAAGACATCGCCCGCGTTGTTGCATTCCTCGCCAGCCCCGAAGGGCATTGGGTCAACGGCCAGATCCTGCGTGCCAACGGCGGCATGGTCTGAATCCAACTTCACTTTCCTCAACACCGAAACCGCTAATCCCCCCCTCCTTGAAAAGGATCCAACATGAGTGCTTCCACCCAACCGCCGGCCCCATCCGGTACGCGACCCTCTGCGAAACAGTTCGTCGTCTACACACTTCTCTCCGCCGGCGTAGCCGCGGCCGCCTCCACTGTCAGCACCGCACTGGCTTTCGAGGTTTGGGTCATGTTCGCGGGATTCATCGCGTGGTTCACCCGGCCGTCATCGGTACGAGACGGCCTGTCCGCCTTGGCCTGTATGTGGCTGGGCATCGGGCTGGGTGCGGTCGCGTACTGGTCCATGCACACTCTGACGCCTACTGTCGGTTCAGTCGCGGTGCCGATCATCGTGTTCTTGGTAGCACTCGTCATTGTGGGACTGCGCACCACCGCGTTCGTGAACAACATGCTGGCGTGGTTCTTGGGCTTGGTCACCTTCTTCGCAGCGCACATCGAGATCGCCCCCGCACCAATACTCGAACTCTTCGCAGCATCAGCGATCGGTGGTTTGGCCGCGTGGGCAAGCGTAACTGTGACCCACCGCTTCGCACCAGCGCATTAGAAGTACAGGCTTTCTCACCCCACTGCGTCGACGATTTTCACCGGCGCAACTCGATATCAACATAGTCCGTGTACACACGACGCCATCGAAGAACGGGCTGACGACCCGGCAGTGCTCGATGCTGTCGACGGCGGCGCACCGATCTCGGTCATGTAGTCGACCGGATCGTGCAACCAGGAGATGCCCAAGCGGCCCGAAAACGCGCTGCATCAATGCATCTCGTGAGTAAGCTTCGGCACCTGAAGTGACGAGCCTGCCCACCGCTCCTTGCCGACCGCGCCCGGCACGTCGTCCTGGCGAGCTAGGAACGCCGCACGCTTGGTGCGATCCAGATCGCCTTTCTCGGACGCGGCACTGGTTTGAGAGGAGTCGCCGCGACCCTGGGTGTACTGCGTCCTGCCAGGATCGAACGCAAGTCACTACCGTCGATGTATGACTCTAAATTTCACGCGGTTCGGTTCACGAGCCAAGACCGTTGCGACCGCTGTCGTCCTGGCCGCGTTCATGATGTCGGGTTCCAATGCCACCAGTGCCGCAGAGGATCCACCGACACCGCAGCAGCGCAACGCCGAGATAATACGCAACGCTTTCGCCCTCGGCGTCGGTGGCGATGAGCATACCTTCTATTCCATCCTGGCCGAAGACGTCCAGTGGACGGTTGCGCGTGCCGTCGAGCCGAGGACGTACACCAGCCGAGCCCAGTTCTTGCGGGAAGGCGCGGGGCCTATCCAGTCTCGGCTCACTGGTCCGATCCAGGCGAATGTACGGCAGCTGATTGCCGAAGGCGATGTGGTCGTCGCGATCTGGGACGGCACTGCGACAGCGCGTGACGGCCGCCCCTACGTCAACAGCTATGCCTGGGTGATGACGCTGCGCGACGAACGGGTAGTACGCGCGACGGCGTTCCTCGACATGGTGGTTCTCAATGAATTGCTGGAACGAGTAGAGCCGGCCTGAGCACCACCCACCGATCACCCAGTACAGGACAGCGTCATCCCTCCCCCACTCACAGGATTCGAACCAAGAGCAAGGGCATGCGGACACCGAATCACCCCTATGTTGGCATGTGGGTTACCGGCGACGGACTCATCCGCCAGAATCTTCTGCCGAACGGACGTTACGACGAAGCCAGAGGCGGACACGGAGTCTGCTGCACGAATAGGTGACATCTTGACCTGCCCCCACCTCTTGGGTTCCAGTCGTGGTGGCTAACTGACAGCGGTGAGGGTGCCGTTGGTGAAGGATAGTTCGTATTCGATCGGGGTGCGGTATCCCAGTGCCGAATGGCGACGTTGACGGTTGAAGAAGATCTGGATGTAGTCGAAGATCGCGCTGGCCAGTTCCACCCGGGTCTTCCATTTCTGGCGGTCTAAAAGTTCGATCTGCTTGAGGACCAGCAACTTTCCGTCGGGTCGGCACGCGAATCGATCGACCACCCCACGATTCTGCGGCTGAACGCATCGAGTACCGCGCAGCAGTACAGCCGCCCTTCGTGAAGTGTTGCGACGACTACTCGAACCCAAGCCGGTCCTGACAGGGTGGTCGCAAGCGGCATTCCGCAGAAGACATCGTGCGCAAACCGCGCCGTGCGGACGAGTTGACCGCGGAGGGCAGGAACGGCGAGGAGATCGCCGCCGAACTCGGCGTCTCGGCGGCGACCTTGTACAACTGGCGCCGCGCTTACGGTGGGATGGACCGCTGGCCCAGAAGATTTCGCCACGCGGTTGCGATACCACGGGGCGTAGACCGCCGGAAGAACGAATCAAGGTGACGTGACGTTATTAATCTCGAACAGGTCTGAACGGCGAGGGATTCGGTGGCCAGCGCGGGGATGGTGTGGTCGCCGGCGCGGGGCCACACCCGAACGCCCTGACATTGGGCTCATAACGCCAGCTGTCATCACGCACGAACTCGAAAGGGATTGTACAGAAGTGACTTTGCTCAGGGAATTGGTCACGGCGGAGGACTTCACCGCCGCAGTCAAGAAGCTAGCCGATCCCATCTGCAGACGATTCGACCTGCCAGATGCTGACCAGCTCGGGCTGGTGGTGCCTGACGCTGTGGCGGCGGACCAAGCCATGGCGCGAGACTGGGCGCTGGACCCGGCCTTCATATTTGACAGCGAGATCAGCCAGTGGATAGAGAACGGAAAGGAATTGGGCGCCAGCGCTCGATTCGGGTTTAGCTATCACCGGGGATACGAGCTGGAGCTGATCCAGCCGCGCCACGGCGCCGATCTCTATGCGCGTGATCTGAATCCCGACGGCGAAATTTTCCTGCACCACGTCGGAGTCCGGGTGCGCAACCTCGACTTGCACACCGCCCGCCTCACCAGTCAGGGGGTGCCGCTGTTGGTGCGCGGACGCAGCGGCTCCGGACCTCTGTCGGGCGAGTTCGCCTACCTGGACACGCGCGCAGAATTTGGGATGATCACCGAGCTGATCTGCACGCGGTTCTTGGGAATCCACACCCGGATACCACCTCCGAAGCTAGCCCGCTACATGGGACGGCGCCAAATCAACAGCGACAAACGCGTGCTCTCCCTCTGAGAGTCTTCCGCCAGTTCCACGGCTTTCGCTCACGTTTTGCGTGCCGACGACGTTTGGTTTCTACGTGCACCCGCGGCCGTCATCGTGAAGTGCCAACAAATCTGGCAATCGGAGGATCCGTCCCTAATCGTGGTCGACGTCTAGCTACGTCTTCAACTGGTACGACTCGATGTGGTCCAGCACGGCCGAGACCGCATGACGGTAGGGCGTGACCGAACGGCGAACCTGCGCCAGCAGCATTCCGCCCTGAATAGCGGCCAGGAGGGCTGCCGCGAGGGCGGGCACGTCGGCTTCGGCGACCAGCTCTCCGCGGTCCTGCATCCGTGCGAGACCCGAGCGGATCGGATCCTCCCAGCGCTCGAAGGCCAGGATCAGCTCGACCCGTGCAGAGGGATCGGTGTCGACAAGCTCACAGGCCAAAGATCCGATCTCGCAACCACCTTCGCATCCCGAAGCGTCCAAGCGGATGGCGGCGCCCTCACACCACTGACGCAGAGCCGCCACGCTGTCCAGGTTGTCGATCAACGGCTGTTGGCCAAGGATCTTCTCATCCGTTCGGTACTGGATCACAGCCAAGACCAGGCCCTGCTTGTCGCCAAAGTAGTGGTAAACCTGCGATGCGCTGACCCCCGCAGCGGCCTGCACGTCCGGGATGCTGGTGCCCGCCACACCGTGGCGATGCATGAGATCCGCTGCGGCAACCAAGATCCGCTCCTTGGTCTTGCGGCCCGGAGCGGTCAATCGCCGTTCGCGAGTGTCCACTGTTCGCTCTGTCGTCTCCACTCTTGGTGTCTCACCCACCGGTCTAGGGTACGTCGCAGCGCAGCAGATTGGAATTGACATTCCAATCTGACGTCGGGTAAAAGTTGGAATGAAGATTCCACCCGGAGTCACCAGTAGTCGGAGGACACGTCATGGCAGTGGATACCCAGATCGCCGCAGTGCTGGCCACGTTCGCGGAAAGCCCTGCGCCGGAGAGTCTGACGGTCGCGCAGAACCGGGCTGTCGTCAGTGCGCTCGCCGAGTTCAGCGGTTCCCAGCAACCCGTGGCGTCAGTTTCGGACATTCGTATCCCCGCGGACTCACACGACATCCCGGTTCGGATCTACCGACCCGCGTCCACTGACCAAGCTCTCGCAGTGACCCTGTTCCTGCATGGCGGCGGGTGGGTTACCGGCGATCTGGACAGCCAGGACCACATTGCCCGCGCCACCGCCAACCGATCGGGCACCATCGTGGTCTCGGTCGACTACCGACTCGCGCCGGAGCACCCCTTCCCCGCGGCCGCCGACGACGCCTACGCCGCCCTGCTGTGGATCGCTGAGCATGCCAGTACTTTCGGTGGAGACCCCCAGCGTCTCGCGCTCCTAGGTGAAAGTGCCGGCGGCAACCTGGCAGCCGTCGTTGCCCAGGAGACGTTGCGACGTGGCGGCCCACCCGTCACGATCCAAGTGCTCGCGTATCCGGCGACCGACCGGTTCGACGACAGCCCCTCGATGTACGAGAGTGCTCTCGGCCCAGTGCTCACTCGCTCGTGGCTCGAGTGGTTCTGGGGTGCCTACCTCTCATCCCCCGACCTGGGCGCTGATCCACGGGTGTCACCAGCCCGAGCCGACAGCCTGCATGGACTCGCGCCTGCGGTGGTGGTCACCGCCGAGCACGACCCGTTGCGCGACCAGGGGTCGCACTATGCGGCTCGGCTGCGCGAAGCGGGCGTGCAGGTGAAGCACATCCCCGTACCCGGTGCCGTGCACGGCTTCTTGTCCTTTACCCGCGACGTCGATCTGTCGCGTGAGGTTCTCGACCAGTTGGGTGACGAGATCCGACGCGCGTTTGGAACGGGGACTCAATGACACGGCTCATCCGATCCGCTGGCGCCGCTAGCCGCATTGGGATTGAGAATGTAGAGCCCGACAATCTTGCGATAGTCGCGGATCGGGGCACCGGTCCGACTTGGTTCGTGCACAAGGGGGTAACCCCAGTGAATCGGCCGCCCCGTCGCTGGCGCTCTACCGTTTGGTCAGCGCGAAGGATCTCAGTTCGCGGTCTGTTCGCCCCCGGTAGGTGTGGTAGCTCTCGATGTAGTCGGCGAACATCGTGAACACGTGGTCGTGTTCAGCGCCCGTCAACAACGTTGCGACGACTGGTATCTCCTCGCCATTCATCGTTACCCATGCGTTGGGGTCGGCGATGAGATTCTCTGTCCAGGCGGGATGATGGTCTTGGCCGAAATTGCTCCCGAGCAGGAAGAGTCGGTCGCCGTCACGCATGTACACAAGTGGTGTAGTGCGTAGCTTCCCCGATTTTCTTCCCGTGGTAGTCAGCAGCAACAGCGGCGCGCCGATTGGGCCCAACACCGTCAGGCGACCCTTGGACCGCGTCAAAAGCCCACGGTCCAAGGGGGTTAGCTTGCGAATGGTCCATGAACCGAATTCAGTGGCGCCGAAAGAAGCCATCGCTTTCATTACCAACGGCCCAGCCTTTGGGCCCCACCGCACGTCAGGAAACGTGTCGTCACTCATACTGAAAAGGTACGCGTCACTGAGTCGAGATCATGGTTCGCGAGCGCGGTCGTCAGAGTTCGGTAAGAGCGACGGTCTTCGGATTGCGCTCGGGGGCAGACACACTCGTGGGGCGAGCACATCAGTCAGATCGTTATTGTTCTGATCCGGCCAGTCAGCCCTGCTTGCTGTCACGGCCCGAGTGATTTCCGGCGTGGGTGCGGGCCAACCTGCCGCGAACTCCCCCGTTGAGAGTACTCAGACGGCGCGACTCACCTGCGCTTCGGCCGGGTCGCCCTCAACGTGCGCTACCTGCACGCCTACTCTCGCTGTGTGCTCCCCCAACTGCCACGAGTGGATCCTAAGGTGAACATGGGGAACAGGTCCGGGGCCAAACCGATGTTGCTCGACGCCCACGCTGTGTTGCAGCGCCGCATGCTGATCGGCTACCTGACCCTGCTGACCACGCTCTACGGTCTGGCTTCGGTGGACTCCTACGTCATCACACCGGACGGCTACGACACCCGAGGCGAAGTCCTGGGTTTCCTGTTGGCAGTGCTCGGCTTGTGCTGCTGCCTCCGGTCTGCGCTTCAGGGCCCGCGCTACATGATCGCTGTGACGTGCGCAGGTAGCGCTCCCATCGCGTCGCTGGTGTTCCACGACCAGCTCGGCGCGCAGGTGTGGGCTGTGGTCCCCCTGATGTTCACGGCGATCTTCATCCGGACATGGCATCAACCCACCCCGGCTCGTATCGCGGCCGGCATCCTGGCCGTGGCCGCGGTGGCGGCGTTGTTGATCGCTCCAGCACCGGTTCCGGTGTTGTGGGTGATCTCGTACGTGATGTCCATCGTGCTAGCCGCCGAGCTCTTCGGTCTGACGAGCGCGGCATTGGTCGATATGGCCTTGCGGGACCCGCTGACGGCATTGTGGAACCGCGCCGGAGTGGACCGTCACGTCCAGAAGCTGGTCTCTGATGCTCGGCGTGACGGCACCCAGATCGCCGTCATCGCCTTGGACATCGACAATTTCAAGCTGATCAACGACCGTGACGGCCATCCCGCCGGCGATGCCGCCCTTGGCGCATTGGCCCAACTCTTGCGCGAGCGCGTGCCCGAGACGGCAGTCATCGGACGGCTCGGCGGAGACGAATTCGTGGTGGTTATCAAGGGCTACAACCAGACCGAGGCGGAGTCGCTGGCACTGCGTGCCGTTGAAAGCCCCTCGGTTCATGTCTCGTTCGGTGTCGCCGCAGGACACCCAGATGTTGGTGCCTTCACCTCACTGTTCGCAACAGCAGATGCCGACCTCTATCGCCGAAAACGCCAAGGCAAGAACAATGCCAGCGCTGGGCAATGACCCCGGCCGGGCCACGTCCGGCGCCACGCCGCATAGCCCGGTTCCAACTGGGTAATTCCGGTTACAGCCCCACAGTTGTGGCGGCCGAACTGCGATAACCGCCTCGGAGGGCCTGCACATGGACATCACCGTGACGTTCATTGGAAACGCCACCACCCTCATCTCTGGTGGCGGCATCACGGTGCTGACGGACCCGAACTTTCTTCACCAAGGACAGCGTGCCTATCTGGGGTACGGTCTGGTCTCCAAACGACTCCAGCCACCCGCCTTGACCATTGACGAGCTGCCCGACGTCGATGCGATCGTGTTGTCGCACATGCACGGTGACCACTGGGACCGGGTCAGCCAACGTGGACTCGACCACGGTCTGACCGTCGTCACGACGCATCACGCCGCCAAACGCCTGCGTCGTCGTGGGTTTGGCCAGGCCCAAGGCCTGGATGTCTGGGGCACCCACGTGATCGACAAGGGCGCGAACCGGCTCACCATCACCGCCCTGCCGGGTAGGCACGCACCCATGCCGGTGCACCGGCTCCTCCCGCCGGTGATCGGCACCATGCTGGGATTCGGCCCCAACGGCGCCGCAGCCCAACGGCGCCTGTACATCTCCGGGGACACCTTGCTGGTCGAGGAGCTCAACGACATTCCGCGGAAGTTCGATTCGATCGACGCTGGGATCCTTCACCTGGGCGGAACGCGGTTGCCCGCCGGCCCCCGCCTGCCTTTCGGGTTGACCGTCACGATGGACGGGCAGCAGGGTGCCGACCTGACAGAGCTGCTCAAACTGCCGACGGTGATTCCGGTGCACTTCGACGATTACGGTGTTTTCGCATCACCGCTGAGTGAGTTCACCAATGCCATGGCGGAGCGCGGACTTTCGCAGCGCGTCGTAACCGTGAAGCGCGGGCACACCGTCACTGTGTGAGTCGGCAGCTCGGCCGCGCTTGGACACCACGCGCTTGACCACCCGCACGAGCACTACCGCCACGCCGATCCAGGGACCGGCGACCAGGATCGGGTCCATCCAGGTGTGTGACTTGTCGACGCGGGTGGTTCCGAACCGGGATCGCAGTCCGCCATGGGTGAATTCACTTTTGACGCCCGTTTCGGTGAACGGATTGTCAGGTCTCAGCGTCGCGAACGAGGCGAGATGGCTTTCGATCGCGTCGATGCGGTCAGCGCCCAACAGGAGCAGCCAGTGGGCGGCACGGCCTTCACTGTATTTGCGGTACGCGTACCGGCGAACGACGCCCGACAACCACCGTGGTGGTGTCGACGTGCCGAACACCGGCGTCAGGAACTTGTGCTCGATGGAGCGCTCCCGGGGGAACTTTTCGGGCTGGCGGTCAGGGAAGTCCCAGTGCGCACCCGTTGCCGCCGGGTCGAACTTCAGCCGCGGCACCGAGGGCCGGTCAGCGGGGTCGAGGTCGACACCCCAGCCCGGTATGCGCGCCCGCAACGATTCGCTGTCGGGGACCGGCGGATGCTCCGATGTGTAGACCATGGCGTGGCTCCTGTCAGCTGGCGTGGGGAAGGATGATCGGCTTGATGCAGTCATCGAGCTTCGCCGAGAAGATGTGATACCCCTCGGCGATATGCTCGATCGGGATCCGGTGCGTGACAATCTCGTTGGGCTTGATGAAGCCGTTCTGGATATGCGAGAACAATCGCGGCCACTGCCTCTTCACCGGGCACTGGTTCATTCGCAGCGTCAAGCCCTTGTTCAGGGCGTCACCGAACTTGACGGCGCTGAACATCGGCCCATACGCACCCATCACCGACACCGTGCCACCTTTGCGAACAGAATCGATGGCCCAGTTCAGTGCGATGGGAGATCCGCCCTGCAGTTTGAACTTCGCAGCCGTGACATGCTGCAGGAAGTTTCCGTCGGCTTCAGCGCCAACACAGTCGATGACCGAATCCGCGCCCAGGAAATCGGTGGTCTCTTTCATCGCCACCACGATGTCGTCGTACTCGGCAAAGTTGAACGTCTCCGCATGCGCGAACGTGCGTGCTTTTTCGAGCCGGTTCTCCAGGTAGTCGATGACCAGAACCCGCCCGGCTCCCATCAGCCACGCCGATTTAGCGGCGTACAGACCGATCGGCCCCGCGCCGAACACGGCCACGGTGTCACCCTCGGCGATGTCGGCGAGCTGGGCGCCGAAGTAACCCGTCGCCAACGCGTCGGTACACAGCAGCGCGTCCTCGTCGTCCATCCAATCCGGGATGATCGCCGGCCCGACGTCGGCGAACGGCACTCGGACGAACTGCGCCTGTCCGCCGTCGTATCCGCCGCAGGTGTGTGAGTAGCCGTAGATCCCGCCGACCGCGGTGGCATTGGGATTGACATTGTGGCAGTTCGAATAAAGACCTCGGGCGCAGTAATAACACGACCCGCAATAGATGTTGAACGGCACCATCACCCTGTCGCCGCGGGTGAGGTTGCGCACCGAGGGCCCTACCTCCTCGACGACGCCGATGAACTCGTGGCCGAAGGTCATGCCGACCCGGGTGTCCGGCATCATCCCGTGGTAGAGGTGGAGGTCTGACCCGCAGATGGCGGCCATCTCGACCCGAACTATGGCGTCGTTGGGATGCTCGATGACTGGCATGTCCTTGTCTTCGACCCGCACCTTGTAGGGGCCGCGGTAGACCATCGCACGCATGTGTTCTCCTCGAGTAAATTCTTCCGTCGCGACCCCACCGGATGATCTCGCGGCTGGAGCTCTACAACTGGGGCCAAAAAGGCAGCTCCCCCACCCGGCTCACTGACGTGGCCGGTTGGGGGAGCTGAATCACCTGTACCTCAGTGAATTTGAGGATCGGGCGGGTTGTCGGCCGCCCGACCCGATACTGCGTCGCGAACGTGGTCGACCATGGCAGTGGCCATACCCATCGTATTCAGCACCGCAGGGTTGGGTGGGGTGTCCGGATGAGGCCGGGTCGGCGCGATTTTCTTCGCAGCCTCGAGCTTTTCGCCGAGGCTTTCCAGCGCTTCCCGACTCATCGCTGCTTCCACCTGGGGCCACACCACGTCCTGCTCGTAGGCGATGTGCTCACGGGCCTCGACAACGAACTGCTGTAACGCCTCCTGGTAATCGGGCTCGCCCGGTTTACCGTCTTCGAGGCGCTGCAGCAGTTCCTTACCGGCCTGCTCCTGCTCGATTGCGGTGTCTGCCAACGTGTCACCGTTTTCAACGGCTTGGCGAACCGCAGGCCAGAACAGCTGCTGTTCGATCGCTTCATGCTGCGACTCGGCGATGATGAGGTTGGTCACCATCGTGCTCAAGCCGCTTGCCTGCGCGCCGGGTCCTGTCGGTGCGTCTTTGAGCACCTCGAGCATGCCCAGCACGCTTTTGTGATCCTGACGAAGAAACGTCAAGGCATCCATGTCTGCCTCCTCCGACTGGTCTGCAAGGTCACGGTGTGGCGATGTGTTGCTCGTGAGTGGCCGGCTTCTCCCCGTCGACTGCCGGAGAACCTTCCGGATTGAGGTCGGCGCCCGTGTTCTTACGCAGCGAGGTGCCCAGCCACTGCTCTTCGGGCTTCTCGACGTAATCCCACTCGATGCCCTTGGGCCACGGTCCCTGGCCTTCGTTCCACGGCCCGCGCACCGACTCGCCGCCGCTGCCGCTCATGTTGAACGCGACGTTCTGGAAGCGGGGATCACCCGGCAGCTGTCCCGGCGGGAAGTTCACCGGAAGCTCGTTGAGCGCCGCGGTGAACTGCTGGTAGTGGGCTACCTCGCGGGTCATCAGGAACGTCAGCGTGTCCTGCACGCCTGGGTCGTCCGTGAGCTGCTTGAGGTACTCGTAGACGATCTTGGCACGTGACTCAGCAGCCAGATTGCTACGCAGATCCACCGTGGGGTCGCCATTGGCGTCGACGAACGCACCGGTCCAGTTGGTACCGGCGGAGTCCTTGACAGCGGGGCCGCCGCCGCTGAGCACGAGGAACAACGGGTTTACCGCCACCTGGTGAATCGCCTGCTCCTTGCCGTCCCGGCTGGCGACGGTGGGCATCCAGTCGCAGCGCTCGTTGGCGATCTTCAGGTCGTCGTTCAGTCCGTCCAGAAGCATGGTGATCATCGAACCCACCATCTCGAGGTGACTCAACTCCTCGGTGGCGATGTCCATGAACAGGTCGTAGAGCTTCGGGTTCTTCTCCCGCAATACGAACGCCTGCGTGAAGTACTGCAATGCTGCGGTCAACTCGCCGTTGGCACCACCGAACTGCTCCATGAGGACCGTCGCGAAGCGCGGATCGGGCTCGCTCACGCGTACCTCGAACTGAAGATCTTTGTTGTGTGTGAACACGTAGCCTCCCGGCTTTGATGGAAGGGATGAAGACAGCCAGCGACCCGTGGGCTGTAGATCGCAGGCCTACCGGTTGTACCCGGACCCGGGCGGTCCAAACTTCGCGTCTCAGATTTGGCTCGCCGGCTCGAGTGCGGTTTGGACGGTGCGCAGGGCGATGCCTGTCGGTGAAGACGGTCGCTACTCGAGGAAGGAGTGCCGTTGCGCGCCCGTGCGCCAGGACGGCCGTTCAGCACCGAGTTCAGGTTCTGGCCAACGGTTTTGGGATGTCACGCGCCAGTGCTACGACGGCGCAGTCGCGACGTGCCATGGTGCTATCGACAGGCTCGGTGATCATGCGGGAACGACGGCGCGAATGGCGCCGACGCGTGACCCGACGCGCAACCGCCCTACGACGTCGCGATCCGGTGCGATGAACTCAGATCCAGCAACTGACCGCAGCTGCCTCACCTCGCCGCCCGACGGCCCAGCAATAATTGGCGGCTGTCAGCCCGGATACCGGGCCCCGCCGACAGCCGGAGCGTCTGCCACTTCGCGTTCCAGCCTCCGGCGTTGCTGAAAGACCCCGACGTGGCGGATGGCCCTGCTCGTGGGTGGGCAGCCCAGTGTCGGCTCAGCCGGACGGCCGCGCGGTGCTCAGGACTGGTCGTGGGGCAGTTCGCGGAAGGGCCGGTCGTAGAACGGGTCGGGTTCTCTGGGCAGGCCCAGGACCTTCTCACCGATGATGTTGCGCTGGATTTGATCGGTGCCACCACCGATGGAGGTGAAATAGGCGTTGAGCGCCCGGAACGTCGTCGCGTCGCCGAGTGGGTTGTCCGGACCCTCGAGCATGGATTCCGGGCCCACCAAATCGGTGTAGACGCGGGCAGATTCGTGCAGGATCCGCGACATCGCAATCTTGCTCAGCGACAACACCGACAACCGTTCCGCCTTGTTGGCCGCCGATTTGGAGCGCGCGAGGTTCCAGCGGTTGACGGCTTGCAAGGCCTCGATCCGGGCGATGTCCTGGCGAAGCACCGGATCGTCGAAGCGCCCCAACCGAATGGCCAGGTCGCGCAGGCCCTCTTTTCGCACATCGCCGTCGGCAGGCCCCTTACCGCGGTCTGTGCGGGCAGAGCCGCCCATGATGGCCCGCTCGAAGCCCAGCGCCAGCTGCAAGATCGCCCAGCCTGCGTTCACGTCGCCGACCCGGTTGGTGTCGGCGACCCTGGCGTTGTCGAAGAAGACCTCGTTGAATTCAGACTCTCCGGTGATCTGATGGATCGGCCGGACGGTCACGCCGGGCTGTTTCATCGGCATCATGAAGAAGGTCAGGCCGCGATGCTTGGGCACATCGACATCGGTGCGGGCGATCAGCATGCCGTAATCGGCTTTCTGAGCGAAGGAGGTCCAGACCTTCTGCCCGTTGACGACCCAGTCCTCACCGTCGCGCACCGCCCGGGTACGCAGCCCGGCAAGATCAGAGCCGGCACCGGGCTCGCTGTAGAGCAGGCAGCCGCGAAGCTGCCCCCGCAGAAAACCCTCCAGCAATCGGGACTTGAGGTCATCGGAACCCGCGGCATGCACCGTGGCGGCCCAGAGGTTCATCCGATCCTGGCCGGAACCGGGCGCACCGACCTTCGCGAATTCAGCTGCGACGGCGCGTGATTGGCTACCGCTCAACCCGCGGCCGAACCACTGTGGTTCCCAGCTGGGAGCGGCCCATCCTGCGGTGACGACCCGGTCGAGCCACTCGGCTCTGCTGAGGTCGGGGTCCCAGTTCTGTTGCAACCAGTCGCGGACTTCGGTGATCACGTCGGGCATATCGGCCTCCTGCGATGCGGCGGTCACGACTGGACTCGCTGCAGATAATTTTCCCGGTGTGTTGCCGGGTCGCCCAGGAGTTGGGCATCGGTGCGGGCGCGCCGCAAGTAGAGATGGGCGGGATGTTCCCAGGTGAACCCGATTCCGCCGTGGACCTGGATTCCGGTTGCCGCCACCGTCAGGTACGCCTCCGAGCAATAGGCCTGGGCCAGTGCGAGATCCGCGTCAGCGCCGGGTCGCTGCCCTTCGAACGCCTCGGCGACATGCCGGGCAGCCGAGATTGCCGATTCGGCTTCCAGCAGCATGTCGGCGCACATGTGCTTGACGGCCTGGAAGCTGCCGATCGCGCGGCCGAATTGGAACCGGGTCTTGGCGTAGTCGACAGCCATCTGCATGGCGCGCCGAGTGCCACCGGCCTGCTCACTGACCAGAGCCACCCCGGTCAGATCGAGCGCCCGGTTCAGCGCCGAGGTGGCCTCCCCCAGGTCTCCTACCAGCCGTCCCGGTGCCCGCTGCAGCACGATCCGGCACTGCTTACGGGTGTGATCGACGGTGTTCAGCGTTGAGACCTCCAGTCCCGTCGCACCGCGATCGACGACGAAAAGTCCTGGACCACTGGAAGTTTGTGCGAGCACGTAGATGAGGTCGGCACTACAGGCGTCGAGCACGTACGCCTTCTCCCCCGTCAGCTCCCACCCGCCGTCACCGGTGGGTTCGGCGCTGGTGGTCTCGCAGCTGGGCCGTATCGACGGCGGGGAGGCGGGCTCGGCGAACGCCACGGTGGTGAGGAGCTCCCCCGCGGCGATGCGCGGCAGTACCGAGTGTCTTTCCTGCTCGTCGCCGCAGCAGTTGAGCACGTGAGTGGTGAGCACCGCGGTGGCCAGAAACGGTCCGCCCGCCAGGGCGGCGCCCATCTCCTCCATCACCACGCCCATGGCCACATGCCCGGCCCCGGCGCCGCCGAACTCCTCGCTGATCAGCAGCCCGGGCAGGCCCATCTCCGCGAAGCGGTTCCACAGGTTGGTGTCGTGCCCGGTGTCGGTGGCCATCGCCGCCCGAAGTTGCGCTTCCGAGCAGTACTTGGCCAGCACTTCGGACACCGCCGCGCGTAACGCGTCCAGTTCTTCGCTGACTGCAGCCGTCATCGTTTCTCCTACGTCCATGCCGGTCGCACGCACAGGCGTCACCGGCGGGAGCCTTGTCGGCAGATTATCAGACGATTACAGACTGATAATAGAGATCGTTGTTCACCGGCTGCTCGACGCATTGACTCCGGTGATCGCCGCGTTGACCAGATTGTCGCGAAACTGCGGAAGCCGGGCCTGCATCTGCGTGCGTAGTTCCCGAGGGGTGGTCACGATGTGGTTCTGGATTCCCCCGATGATCATGTCGATCATCAATGTTGCCGCAGCGGTCGAGGGGACATCACCGCGCCGCAGTGCACGTCTGCCGATGCGCCGGCCGGCGAGTACGAGAGTGCGGTAGTAGCCGTCGGAGGCTTCGCGCACCTCCGGGTAGTGCACCCGGTCGGTCAGCACCTGATGCAGCAGATTCCCATAGGGGCCGGTCAGGTGAGCGATGTACAGATCGGCCACGAGGGTGAGATCACCCCGGGTGTCGCCGGTGTCGATGTCGTCGAAGAACAGCGATCGCGCCACCAGGACGTGCGCCAACAGCTGCACCCGGTCCGACCAACGCCGGTAGATCGCGTCCTTGCCCACCCCGGACTGGCGCGCCAGCGTGTCGACCCGGAAGCCGTGCCAGCCGGCCTGCGAGTACAGGGACGCCGCCGCGTCATAGACACGGTCCTCGATGTCAGGGTCGCGGGGACGGCCGCGACGCGCGCCCTCTGATGTCGCCGCCACCAACGCATGGTGACACATCGTGATGGCTGACGTGCCACCCTGCGTTGTAGCAACTGCAGCGAGACTGCAGTCGCGCTACACTTGCTACATGAGTGGTGTCCAGTCGACGTACCAGGTCGCCGAACTTGCCGACCACCTCGAAGTTCGTGGCGTCAGCCGTCGCGATGTCGAAGAGGCGCTCGAGCTCATCGGAAAAGTCCGCGTCCTTCAGGCCGACCACGCATCGGCGACCCGCGCCGACCTCACCCGGGCACTGATGGCCGGCAACGTCAGCCTCACTCCCCCGGCCACCCTCGCCCAGGCCAGGCGACTGGCCGGCCACCGTGACGCGCTCTTGGCAACTCCGGTCTACACCCACGACACCCTGCGCGCGCTGCGCGGTGACACCAAGACCTCCAGCACTCGGACGTGGCTCACCCGCCGCCGTGACAACCACGAGGTGTTCACCATCACCCACAACGGTCGCACCTTGATCCCGGCGTTTCAGCTCGATGAGCAGGGCCGGCCCCGTCCGGAGTTGCAGCCCATTCTCGAAGCGCTTTCCGAAGCCGGTATCACCGGATGGTCGCTGTGGACCTGGCTGACCAGCCCGACGGCGCTGCTCTCGGGAGAGGTCCCCGAGCAGCTCGCCCGCCGTGCTCCGGCGCGTGTGCACCGTGCCGCCCGGCGGTTCGCGGCCACTACCGCCGCCTGACCGCGGATGCGTCTCGCGCCGGCGGATCTCGACTGTCCTGATCCCGACGGATGTCCAGTTGTGCCCACATTGGCCCGACTCCGCACCACCACCCTGCGCGCAGGCACGCCGCTGTACCGGGTTTATGACGCCACGTGGGGTTACGACGAGCACAATCCAGGTCACGGTGACGCCCGCTTCTCCCCCATCGACGATCCGGCAACCGCGGCCCGGCTGCCCAGCATGTACCTCGCGGCGACCCCGACCGCAGCATTGCTGGAAACCGTCTTCCACGACGTTCACCAAGTCAGCGGGCGGATCGTCTACGAACGGGACCTCCGCGGAAAACTGTTGGCGCACTTGAGAGTACCGACCGCAGCCACCCTCGGGGACCTTCGTGATGCCGAACTGGGCCGGCTGGGTCTGTCCCGATCTCAGGTGGTATCCAGTCCCGCGGAGCACTATCCCTGCACCCGCCGGTTGGCCGATGGGGTGCTGCGGCACGCTCGGCGTGGACGTGCCCTGAGCGGTCTCATCTGGCACTCCCGGCAAGCAGAGCTCGCGGACACCCCACCAGTGGAGGTTGTGGTGCTCTTCGGTGGCCCGCGCTATCCGGCTCAGCGGGGCAGCTGGGAACTCTTCGGGCCGGGTGCGTCATCGTTGTACGACGGGCCGGGCCGGCTCCTCATCGATGAGATCGCCGAGGCGCTGGACGCGGTCATCGAACTCGAGGACGCTCGATAACGGGTCACAGATCGAGAACAAGGTCTTCGACGGGTTGGGCACAGCAGAGCAGGACGTTGCCCAGCGCAGGCGCTTCGATGGGTTCGGGGTCGTAGCTCACCGCACCTGAATGCACCGCGGTTTCGCAGTTGTGGCACACCCCGGTGCGGCACGACCACCGAGTGGGGACGTCACATGCCTCGGCCAGTTCGAGCAGAGCGCCGTACCCGGAGTCCCACGAAACTGAGAGATCACTGCGCGCGAACGTGACCTCGGGGCCGCTTCCCACGGGGCCGGACGGCGGATGCGGCGGCCGAGACGGTGTGCTGATTCCCGGCGTCAGACCCTGTTTCACGCCGAACTGCTCGGTGTGAATTCGGGTGCCGTCGATTCCGTACTCGGCCAGGATGCGGACGATACCGGTCATGAAGGCATCCGGACCGCAGACGTAGACATCGGCGTCGCGCGGAATTTGCAGACTTGCCAGCGCTGCGGCGCCGAGACGCCCGTCCACGGTGTAGTCGGTGCCGCGGCGATCCGACGGCCGCGGCCGGCTGTAGGCGATGTAACAGTGCCCGTCCTCCAGTCGCGCGATGGTGCGGCGCGCCTCGTCCAAGAAGGGATGTTCGGTTCCGTCGCGGGCGCCGTGCAGCCACCAGACCTGCCGGGTGCTGGACCGTCCCGCCAGGTCGTTCAGCATCGAGAGCACCGGGGTGACCCCGATCCCGGCGGACAGCAGCACGACCGGTCCATCGCCATCTGCGAGGACGAAGGTTCCACGGGGTGCGGCGACGTCGATCTGGTCGCCGATGTGCACGTGCCGCTTGAGGAAGCCGCTGGCCGCGCCCTGCGGTTCTTCTTTGACGCCGATGCGGTAGGTACCGGATTCCGTCGCATTCGACAGTGAGTAGTTGCGTATCCAGCTCGGGCCTGTCCCCTCGGCCTGCAACCGGACGGTGATGAACTGTCCGGCAACCCATTTCGGCAAGGGGGCACCGTCAGGGTCGGCCAGTGTCAGGGAACGGACATGGCCGCTCTCGTCGCGGGCCTCGGTCACCGTCAGCGGGCGGAAACCGTTCCAGGCGGGCGGAGGTAGCGCAGCGGCAGCAGTCAGTCCAGAGTTTCCGCTGCCTACTGCCCCATCCCCCTGAGCCACCAGGTTGCGCAGAGATTCCTGCCACCCGGGGCTCAAGGCGGGAACTCTCAACGCCCGCAACAGGCCGTCCTGCGGGTGCCCGGGAAGGTAAAGCAGGGCGTCGACCTCGGCGACGGTCACCTGCTCGGGTCCAGATTTCACTTTGACAACAGGTTGTCCGGCTTCGAGCGAGCCCTCGCTGATGACCCGGCAGTAGAAACCCGGCCGGCGGTGCATGACCAGTAATGCGGCCATTCGCGGTTCACCCAGTCGTAGGCCGACCCGGTAGCACGTGACCCGAGGTTGGCTGACCTCGAGGACGACCTCGCCGATGCGATACCGGTCCCCGATGCAAACCTCGTCGTCGGGCAGTCCGTCCACGGTCAGGTTCTCGCCGAAACTGCCCGGCGTCAGGTCATCTCGCTGCAGTTGCTGTGCCCAGTGCCGGTAGGAACCGGTCTGATAGACCAGCACCGCGCGATGCTCGCCGCCGTGCCCGCCCAAGTCGCCTTGGCCGTCGCCGGTGATGTTGAGGCGCCCGACCATGCGTGGCCCGCGGACAGGCGATTTCCACACACCGGTATGAACCGTCCGGTTGTTCCACGTGACGTCGCGTGGAAGTCCCACGTTGACGCTGATGAGAGTCGACATGGCATTCCCCAATGCGTCTCGCGGACGGTCTCGCTGATGACCTGAGCACGAGTGTGGCAGCACTTCGCCGGTGAGGGAAGTGCCTGGCCCACCTCAGCGAGCCGCCGACAGACCCGCCTTGACATCACGCGACAAGCTGTCGGCCAGGACCTCATGCTCACCGGCGAACAAACCGTCGAGAGCCCTGGTCGCCACCACTGCCGGATCGATCTTCTTGTCGGCGGGGATGTAGGAAACCATATCGGTGTCCATGTAGCCGACGTGTAACGCCGTTACGTCAATTCCTCTCGGAGCCAACTCTTCTCGTACCGCGTCTGTCAGCGCCCACGCCGCCGCCTTGGCCGCCGAGTACGCGCCACTGGTCGACGGATGCAGCCAGGACAGCACCGAGAGCACGTTCAGGATTGCGCCGCCGCCGTTTCCCTCGATGACAGGGGCGAAACCGCGGATGACCTGCAGGGTGCCGAAGTAATGTGTCTCCATCTCGAGGCGGATGTCCTCGAGCGATCCGTCGAGCAACCCGGAGCGGGTCGAGACCCCGGCGTTGTTCACCAAAACATTGACGTCGGAGGCGATTTCGGCAGCACGCCGGATGGACTCGGGATCGGTGATATCGAGCTCGACGGGTATGACGCCCGGGAGGTCCACAGTCTCGGGCCTGCGTGCGGCGGCGTAGACCTTGGCGCCGCGCGCCACCAGTTCAACCGCGAACCGCCGGCCGAGCCCTCGGTTCGCTCCGGTTACCAACGCGGTGACGTTTTCGGTGTTCATGGTGTTCTCCTCGGGTTGTCTCTTGTGATCGCCAGAACGTCGTCGACGAACCGTTCAGTCCCCAGAGCCCGGGAGATTGCAGCTAGCTGGAAGCGAATACCCGCCCAACACCAGGCACCGTCGCTACGCTCGCCTCAGCAGTTTCGCAACGACCACGGGGTTGGGCCAGCCCCGACGAGCGCCGGAGTCCCATTCATGAAGACCGCTCCCAGCCAGATCGTGTTGACCCGTCGTCGAGACACGGCTCGGATACCACGTGGGATGGTCGATCTACAGCGAGACCATCGCCGATGTCCGAAAAGCGTTTGATGAGGCAGGGATAGTCGAACGGCTGATCACCACCGAGGCCGGTTATTGGTCTGCACTGGAGCCTGCGCCGCCCAACACCTGACCGGGGTGCCCACCGGTGCCTACACGGCCACTGCGAGGTTCAACCTCCCAAGAAGAAGGAAACTGGTCGCAATGCCACCGGATCACAGGCGAGACAAAAACGTTGCACGGGATGCACTCCGTACCGAACTGCCCGTGCACTGCCGCACTACCGCACTACCGACCACTGTCTGCCCCACCCGAGGCAGCGCAACACCGAGGACCACCGATGAGATCACCACTGACTGATCTGGGCATGACGATTCCCCTGATCGCTGCACCGATGGCCGGGGGTGCGACCACCCCGGCCATGGTGATTGCCGCCTCCCGAGCCGGCGGGCTGGGGCTGCTGGCCGCAGGATACAAGTCAGCCGAAGCTGTGGAGGCTGAGATCGCCGCTGTTGCCGACGCATCGGTTCCCTTTGGCGTCAACGTGTTTGCACCGAACCCGGTGCCCGTCACTGCTGAGACGTACCGCGAATACGCGGCCGCTGTGCAACAGCGGGCAGACCGGTTCGGCCTCAACCTGCCCACCGATCCCAGAGATGACGACGACGCGTTCATCGACAAGATCGACGTGTTGTTGGCCCACCCGGTGCCCGTCGTGAGCTTCACCTTCGGTGTGCCGGGCGCCGACGTCATCCGCGCCCTCGAGAAAGTGGGCACGGCCGTCGTGCAGACGGTGACCTCGCCGCAGGAGGCTGAGCTCGCCGCGGCAGCGGGTGTCGACATGCTTGCCGTGCAGGCCGCCGTCGCCGGTGGTCACTCCGGGACGCTCACCCCGGACCGCATGCCCGAACCTGTTCCGATCGGCGAGCTGATCACTCGAGTGGCTAATGCGGTGCACCTGCCGCTGATCGCCGCTGGCGGGCTGGCTACGCCGAAGGATGTTTCCGCTGCGCTGAGGGCCGGCGCTGCCGCCGCGGCGGTGGGCACAGTGCTGCTGCGCGCGGAGGAAAGCGGGGCGTCGGCCACGCATCAGGCCGCGCTCGCCGACCCGGCGCGCACCGAGACCGTCGTCACCCGCGCCTTCACCGGCCGCCCGGCACGCGGACTCCGGAACGCATTCATCGATGAGTTCGAACCGATTGCTCCGCTGGGCTATCCGGCAATCCATTACCTGACGAGTCCGCTGCGCAAAGCTGCCGCAGCAGCGGACGAGCCCGAGCTGCTGCACCTGTGGGCCGGCACCGGTTTCCGGCACGCCCGCAAGGAGCCGACAGCGAAGATCTTGGCAGATCTCGCTGCCGACTCCTGACGGGCTCAGTCGCGGCTGACTGGGCAGCCTCTCAGAAGTAGCCGCTTCCCGGCAGTCGGGTGCCGCGTGCGTAATACGCTCCGAGCGCCTGCGCCTTGTACGACGTCGGGTTGTGAGAGGCCAGCGTCCGGATATTGCGCCAATGCCGGTCCAACAGATGTGCCTGCCGGACCACCGAGGCACCGCCGACGTCGAAGATCTGCGAGGCCGCCTTCTGGGCGAGGGCGTCCACCACCACCTTGGCCGCGGCCGCCTGCAGTGACGCCTCATGGGCGAGCTCGAGGTCGGGGTCGGTGCCACGAACGTCCGCGTCGAAGGCGATCGCCAGCGCGTCGGCAGCGGCCAGCACGGTGGCCTCGGCGGCGAAGCCGGCGGCAGCGATCTCGCCGATCTCGCGCTGCAACAGTGGATCATCGGGCGCCGTGGGTGAGGGGGCCCAGGCGAAACTGCGCGAGCGTTGATGGACGTGCGCCACGGCGTCTGCCCGGAGCGCCTGCAGCACACCGGCTTCCAGTGCGGTGACGTACAGCTGGAAGAACGCCCCCGACAGATACAGTGCGGGTGGCTCGGTGTCGGCATCCGGCGGTGCGAACTGCAGGATTTCGTCTCGCGCGACGGTGACATCGTCGAACGTCGCCGTACCCGTGCCGGTGGCGCGCTGCCCCATCCCGTCCCAGTCGTCGACCACTGTCACGCCTGCGCGGTCGGTGGGTACCAGTGCGATCACCGTCGCGCCCGCGGGATCACTGGCGATCACCTCGGCGTAATCGGCATACAGCGTGCCGGTGGTGAAGAATTTGGTGCCGTTGAGCCGGAAACCGTCACCGTCTGGGGTGAGTTTGGTTTTCCACGTGAATCCGCCGGCAGGAGTCGAACCGAGCTCGGTCGAGGCGTTGCCGACGATGGCGCCGCTGAGCGCGAGATCGATCACCCGGCGCCGGGCATTCTCGTCCAGACGCAGGCGCTCCTCGACATGGGAGAAGTGACCCCGCAGGATGTGCGCCACATTGACATCGGCGGTCGCCAGCGAGATGACTGTGGAGAACAGTTCGCGCAGGGTTGCGCCCCCGCCGCCCTCGGCAGTGGGCACCCGCAGTGCCCCGAGGCGCTCCTGCCGGATGAGGTTCACGGCGGCGAACGGGCGTTCGCCGGTCCGTTCGCGCTCCAGTGCGCCCTCGCCGATGGTCGCGATCAGGCGCGCGAGTCGGTCGGACCCGTAGGAAACGGGTTCGGTGTGGGTGGTGGTCATCGGGTTGCCTCCTGGGTGACGCGGCGGAAACCGGCCGCACGGTGGGTTTCGGGCAGTTCGTGACTAGGGGGCGGGGTCACCATGCCGTACCAAGACGGTTTGTGGGACTAATCAAATCGGTGCGATTTTATTGACGCTCCGATTTTCCGGACTGCGCATCATTTTCATTGGAGGATGCAGACCATGAGTGGCGAAGGAGCAATCGTCGTCGGTGTCGACGGCTCGACGGCGTCGGATGCCGCACTGCGGTGGGCGGCTGCGGAGGCCGTGTTACACCACCTGCCGCTCGCCCTGGTGTACGCCATCGCACCGCCCACCGGCGCGTGGACCATTGGGGTGATCCCGCCAGGGTTCGCCGACGCGCAGATCCAGAGCGGCCGAGAGATCCTCCGGGACACCGACCAGAAGGCGCAGGAGCTCACACACGGATCTGTGCAGATCTCGACGGAATTGGTCTCCGCAGCCCCTGCTGTCGGCTTGCTGGACATATCCCGACGGGCCCGCATGATCGTGGTCGGAAACCGCGGTCGCGGCGCGCTGTCGCGCACTCTTCTCGGTTCGGTCAGCACGGCCCTGGTGCATCGCGCTCACTGTCCGGTGGTGCTCATCCGCGACGAAACCAGCCCACCACCCCCGGGCGCCGCGGTCCTGCTCGGCTTCGACGGATCGTCGGCCTCGGAGCCGGCTATCTCCGTGGCCTTCGACGAGGCCTCCACCCACGGGGTCGAGTTGATGGCGCTCCACGCCTGGTGGTCACCGGGTGCGTTCGAGCTGCCGGGCCTGGATTGGGACACCATGCGCGCAGAGGTGGACCAGCAGCTGGCTGATGCACTCGCGCCGTGGCAGCAACGCTATCCGGCGGTACCGGTCCGGCGGGTGGTGGTCCGCGATCAACCGGCGCATCAGATTGTCGAGCACTCCGGTTCCGCGCAGTTGATCGTGGTCGGCAGCCGGGGTCACGGCGCTGTGGCCGGCGCGTTACTGGGCTCGGTCAGCTCGGCGGTGGCGCAAGCCGCGAGCCGGCCCGTCATCATCGTCCGCTGATTCCCGCGCCCGGCGGTTCGTTCGTTCGGGCGGTCTCAGACCACCAGGACGGCCGCGCCGGCGATGTGGCCGGAACTGAGGTCGCCGAGCGCGCGGTCCGCCTGATCCAGGGGATAGATCGGGCTGGTGACCTCCATGTGATGGCGGCCCGCGAAGGCGAGAAAGTCCCGGGCGTCGGCACGGGTGTTCGACGTCACCGAACGCACTTGCCGCTCTTGGAACAGGTGGCGTTGGTAGTTCAGCACGGGGATGTCGCTGAGATGGATTCCGGCGATCGCCAATGTGCCACCGCGGTCAAGGGCCTCCAGAGCCGGCAGCACCAGGTCACCGACGGGCGCGAACAAGATTGCGGCGTCGAGTTTGACGGGCGGGTGGTCACTGGCGCCCTGCACCGAAGCCACTCCCAGAGCCAGGGCCAGGTCGCGGGCACGCGCCCCCCGGGTCATGACGTGGACCTCTGCCCCCTGCGCCAGCGCCACCTGCGCGGTGAGGTGGGCGCTCCCGCCAAACCCGTAAATGCCCAGCCGGCCACCTGGCGGGAGGTCGGCGCGCAACAGTGACCGGTACCCGATGATGCCTGCGCACAGCAACGGCGCGAGCTCGGTGTCCGTGTAGCCGCCGGGCAGCCGGTGGACGAACGCAGCAGGTGCGGTGACGAACTCGGCGTAACCGCCGTCGGCATCCCAGCCCGTGTAGGTCGACTGCGGACACAGGTTCTCCTGGCCACTGCGGCAGAAGCGGCAGCTGCCGCAGGTGTGGCGCAGCCAAGCCACGCCAACCCGGTCGCCGATGGCGAAGCCCGGGCCGCAATCCGGCCCGACGGCGACGACCTCCCCCACCACTTCGTGGCCCGGTGTCACGTGTTGGCGGTGGACCGGTAAATCCCCCTCGCTGACGTGCAGATCGGTACGGCACACCCCGCACGCGCGCACGGCGATCAGCAACTCGCCCGTCGCAGGTTCTGTGACGTCGGTGTTGACGAATTCCAGGGGCTGTGTGCGCATCGGCCCGGGAGTTCGCACCCGCCACGCGCGCATGAACTCAGGGTGCATGATCCGCCACCTCCGTCGTCGAGAGCGTGGGTCGTCGTGGAGTGAGGCTATCGAACCATGCCTAGACCACAACAGCCCAGACCGCGGCGTAATGGCACGACGCCGCCGCAGCCGTGAACGCATGGAAGAACTCGTGATAGCCGAACGTCCTCGGCCACGGGTTCGGCCAGCGCAGTCCGTAGAAGATCGCGCCGATGTTGTAGAGCACTCCACCGGCCACCAGCAACGCGACGACCACCCAACCCCCGCCCTGCAGCAGGGTTTCGGCGAAATAGATCGCCACGTAGCCGAGCAGCAGGTACAGCGGCACTCCGACCCACCGTGGTGATGAGGGCCAGAACATCTTGAGCACGACCCCGGCAGCGGCGCCGCCCCAGACCACCGTCAACACCACGTCGCCGGTTTGAGGTGGCATGGCCAGCAGGGCAAACGGTGTGTAGCTACCGGCGATGAAGACGAAGATCAACGAATGATCAAGGCGTTTCATCCATTTCAGCGTCACCGGGGAATGCCAGTGTCGTCGGTGGTACAAAGCGCTGACGCTGAACATGGCCACGACGGCGGCGGCGTAGATCAGCGACGCCCAGATCGCCGTCGGGGAATGGGTGCCCCACGCGCCGGCGACCAGCGCGGCGCCGGCGATCACCGCCAGGGCGGCCAGGACCAGATGAATCCACCCACGGGCGCGCGGCCTGCCGATGACATGGGTGATGGTGTCGACCAGAGTGTGCGGCAGGTCATCCGGAGGCGCCTCCATGGGCCCGCTCAGGAATGGCGGCGACGCACCGTCTTTGCTCGCGTTCAGGACGTCTCCGATGTTGATGGGGACGACACAAGCCGAAAGGACTGCGTCGAGTGCCGCGTCAGCCTACCGTGCCGACCTCGAGCGTTGGTGCTCTCGAGTGGGCGGTGGCATGGCCAGCAGCACGAGCGCGGCAACGAGCTGCCAACCGATGATGGTGTACACCGCCCCCCGTTCCCAGAACCCACCGCCGGCAGGCACTGCGTTGTCGGCGGCGCCGTTGAGCATGAGCGCCGCTGCGCAGGCCAGGCCGACCGACCCCAGGCTGCAACTTGCCCACCCAAAGCCGACGCAGCCACGTCGTCCTTGCCGTAACAGCCCGGCCCCGGCGGCGATCAGTGCCAGGTTGCCTCCCACGATGGCGCCCACGGCGCCGACGATGTGGGCACTCTGATCGACCCCTACCCCGCTGTGGCACAGCCCGACAAGCGACGAGCCCACCCCGTAGACGACGGCGAGGCCAAGGAAAACCCGCACCTGCGGCCGGCGACGTGCGGTGGCACCCGCCAGGAAGCTCGCAGCCACGAACGCGATGCCCTGCTGGATGAACGCCAGGTTCATCCACCCGGCCCACGGAGAGTGCCCGGGCCTACCGAGATCGCTGATGAAATCCACCGAGTACGAGTAGCCCCTCAGGTGCGCCGCGACAAGTGCCTCGGTGCCGAGATACCACAACCCGGACACCAGCCAGAGCGCAGCTGCCAACACTGTTGGCCTTCTCGAGATGTTCGGTCCACTGATCACCGGTTTAGTGTGGTGCCATGCGTCATCACCCGCGCACCGCTGTGACGGTTGTCGCGCTCGCCTCCCTCGGTGTGCTCACCGTGCCCACAGCCATCGCGACCGGCGAGCCCACAGAAGATCCGGCGGCGACGCCGGTGATCACCGTGCTGACCGAGCGGCCGGCGCTACCCGGGCAGACCACGTTCACCGACAACCCCGCGATCGTCGACCCTCGTCCGCAGAGCATCGAGGCGTGGAACCGGCTGCCTGAGAGCAACGCTCTGGCAGTGCAGTTCAGCTCCGGCACACCGACCTGCTACGGCGTCGACGCCGAGGTCCAGGAGACTGCTGACATCATCGCGGTGAAGCTCCGCACGGGTACGCTGCCCGAGGCGGTGAACAGACCGTGCATCATGCTCGCGGTGTTCGGCACCCTGACCGTGGAGCTGAACTCCCCCGTCGGTCATCGGGCAGTCGTCAGCATCACCTGATCAGGCGGTGTTGGGCGCGGCTTCCCGGCGCCACTGCAGCCCGTACGCTGAATCGGTGAATCTCCTCCTCGGGCCAGTCCTGCGCCACGTCGCCGAGACCACCGCGATGGTCTGGGTGCAGACCGACGAGGCCGCCGAGGTCGAGGTGCTCGGGTGCACTGCCAGGACATTCCAGGTGCAGGACTTCCACTATGCGCTGGTGCCGGTCGAGGGTCTCGAGCCGGAGTCGACGACCGAGTACCAGGTGCACATCAACGGTCGGCAGGTGTGGCCGGAACCGGATTCCGGATTCCCCCCGAGTGTCATCAGGACGCGTGGCCCGGCCACCGCCGACCGTCTGCAGGTCGTCTTCGGGTCCTGCCGTTATCCGAAGACCGGCGACGCCAAGCTGGACAAGAAGCTGGGACTGGACGCCCTGGACTGCTATGCCGAACGGCTCACCGCGTTGCCCGTCGACGAATGGCCCGAGGCATTGATCCTGCTCGGCGACCAGGTGTATGCCGACGAGCTGACGCCGGAAGCCCGCCAACACCTCGCCGGGCGACGGACGAACCGCAAACGCCCACCGGACGAGGTGGTCACCTTCGGCGAGTACGAGGGTCTCTACCGGCACACGTGGGGCGACCCGGAGATCCGGTGGATCATGTCGACGCTGCCGACGGCGATGATCTTCGACGACCACGACATCCGCGACGACTGGAATACCTCTGCGGTCTGGCGTGCCGAGGTGAACAAGAAACCATGGTGGCGGGACCGCATCCGAGCAGGACTCGCCTCGTACTGGGTCTACCAACACATCGGCAACCTGAGTCCGGCGCAGCTGGCGCAAGACGACGACTATCAGAAGATGCTCGCCAGCGAGGATGACTGCTGGCCGCAGTTGGCTGACTTGGCCGACCGCGCTGACAAGGAGGTCGACGGCGAGAAAGGGCTGCGGTTCAGCTTCCGCTGGGATCTGGGACGTAGCCGCCTCATCATGGTCGACTCGCGAAACGCCAGGATCCTCGACAACGGCAATCGAAAGATGTTGGGCGATCGCGAATTCAGTTGGCTGGAGGCCCAGGTCCATGACGGGCTGGGCGAGCTCGACCACCTCGTCCTCGCCTCATCGCTACCGTGGTTGTTACCTCCGGCGATCGGAGACCTGCAGACCGTCAACGAGTTCGCGGCCGACCGGCCCGGCTGGCGGGGCAAGCTGGCTGAAAAAGTCAGGCAGACAGCGGATTTGGAGCATTGGCCCGCTTTCCTCAAGTCGTTCCTGCGGCTCAGTGAGATGCTCATCGAAGTTGCCACCGATCCAGCTCCCGGTCCGGCGACCATCACCGTGCTCTCCGGCGATGTCCACCACAGTTATGCCGCACGCGCCGACTTCCCCGGAAGGTCGGCTGCCCGGGTCCATCAGCTGGTCTGTTCCCCGGTGCACAACTATGTGCCGATGTTCGTCAAGCCGGTGTTCAAGCTGGGGTGGTCACCGCGGGTGGCGCGCGCCACCGGACGATGGGCACGTCGGCACGGCGCCCCGACGCTGCCGATGACGTGGAGCAACCTGAGCGGGCCACTGTTCGGCAACACCATCGCCACACTGAACGCCCGCGGGCGCAGTGCCGAGGTGCTGTTCGAACAGCCCCGCGACGGCGGTGAATTGGCGACCGCCGCCAAGATTTCCCTCACTGACTGACGCGGGTCACCCGGCCGGCCGGTCATCAGGGCGGAGCATGGTGAACATCGATTCCGGCGACACTGCTGCATAACTGCCGAGGCCACCGGCTCGCAGGATGGGTTCTGCAGCCGCGGTGTCGTAGATACCGTCCACGAGCAGATGCCGGTCGATGTGTACCGCCACAACCTGGCCGAGCACCAGCCACGTGGACAGCTGGCGGCCTTGGGTATCGGTCAGCTGGATCAGCTGGGTGAGCTCACACTCGAAATTCACCGGGCTCTCCAACACTCGCGGCGCGGCGACGATGGACGACGGGACCGCGGTGAGCCCACCGCGGTCGAATTCGTCCTCGGAGGCGGGCAGCGTGGCAGAGGTCTCATTCATCTGCTCGGCCAGTTGTCTGGTCGCCAGATTCCAGACGAAGTTTCCCGTCGCCTCGATATTGGCCACGGAATCCTTCCACCCCACCGAGGCGAATCCGATCAACGGTGGCCGGTAGTTGAATCCGTTGAAGAAGCTGTAAGGGGCGAGATTGCGGATCCCCGCAGGGTTCAGACTCGAGATCCACCCGATGGGCCGCGGCCCGACGATGGCGTTGAATGGATCGTGCGGCAAGCCGGTACCGTCCACAGTCCGATAGAAGTGCGCGTCTTTGCCTGCCATCTCCGCTCCTCACCACCGGGTTGCCGAACCGTGCAGTGCCCGATCTTTCCTCAGGTGCGGGGCGGGATCTCTCCCGGACCCGGCACACCATCTCGGTCGAGCCATCGTGCGATCCTGGGCTCGACGGAGGATCACCGCATGACGTCAGGGTAAACGGCGAAATGGTACGGGTGACCCAATCGACGCGATCGAAGCAGGCGCGTCACACCAGCCGCGACCGGATCCACCCCGAGACTCTCTCGATCGCGTAGACGACGACGAAGATCACGAGGACGATGGCGCCTGCGGCGGTGAAGTTCAGCGTCCTGATGGACTCGAACAGCAGGTAGCCGATGCCACCGGCCCCAACGATGCCCAGGATCGTGGAGGTGCGCACGTTGACGTCGAGCATGTAGAGGGTCGAACCGACCATCGCGGGCATGGCTTGCGGTATCACCGCCGAGAACAGGGTCGCCCACCAGCCACCGCCGACGGAACGTACCGCCTCCATCGGGCCGGGATCGATCTCCTCGACCGAATCGGCGACCAGCTTGGCCAGGAATCCGATGGAGGCGATCGCCAGCGCGCAGGTGCCCGCAATCGGCCCGAGGCCCAGGGCGGCCACGAACACCACCGCCAGGATGAGCTCCGGTACCGCACGGACGAGCAGGATCCAGCTGCGAGCCACCCAGTACACCGCGGGATGCGGAGTCACGTTGCGCGCAGCGAGGATTCCGAACGGGATCGACAGCACCACCCCGATTGCGGTGGACACGACACCGATGGCGATGGTCTGCAGGGCGGCATCGAACAGCTGGGCGCCGAGTGCGTCGAAGTCGGGCGGAATCATCCGCGTCAGCACTTCGAGGGCGGGCCCCACCCAGGTGATCAGCGACAGCGGATTGACCTTCAGCACGATCAGCGCCGCGACGGTGCCGGCGATCAGAATGGCGGAGAAGACGAACCGGGCAATTCGGTCACGCCGCGGATCCGTCTGCGTGGGTGTGAGCAGGATCCGGCGTACCCAGATCGCGACGAGTTCCATTGCCGCGATGATCACCAGGATCACCAGGACGATGCCGAGTGCCCGTGGATAGATCAGTCCGCGCAACGCGTCCTGCAGGGCGAATCCGATACCACCGGCCCCGACGAACCCGAGCACCACCGACATCCTGAGGTTGATGTCGATACGGTAGACGAACGTGCCCACCCATGCTGGAACTACCTGTGGGACAACAGCATTCAACATCTCGCGAAAGTATCCCGCGCCGGCGCTGCGGACGGCCTCGCGCGGGCCGGCATCGGTCTGTTCGATGGCATCGGCGAAGAGCTTGCCGAGCATGCCGATCGAGTGCAGGGCCAGCGCCAGAATGCCTGGCAATACGCCGATCCCGAGCGCGCGCACGAACAGCACCGCGAACAACAGATCCGGCATTGCACGGCAGAAGGTGATGAAAGCACGGGCCACCGCGTACACCGCAGGGTGCGGAGTGGTGTTGCGGGCGGCCAGGAACGCCAGCGGCACCGACGCGGCGGCGGCCAGGACAGTGCCCAGCACCGCCATCAGCAGCGTCTCGACGGCGAGCATCCCGATGCGACCGGGATCATCAAGGCGCGGCGGCAGCATCCGCTCGATCAGCGCCCCCATTTCGTCCAGTCCGTCGAACAACGTGAGCACGTTGAAGTCGATGGACCACGCCGAGACGAGCGTGGCGATGACCGCCGCGACGGCCAACAGTGGCAACAGGCTGGGCCGCGGCGGCCTGCGTCTGGGCCGCGGCAGTCCCGGATCGGCCGGACGGTCGGCCAGCGTGGTGCTCACGAGGCTCCGGCCACCGGCCCCGCGGACGACCGCGCCAATGTCGGATCCACCCGCTGATAGATCGCCATCACCTCGTCACGGGTCATTCCGACCGCCGGACGATCCAGCACCTTCTGACCGTTGCGAAGCCCTACCATCCGGTGCGCCCACCCCAGCGCGAGGTCAACCTGGTGCAGCGTGCAGATGACCGTCAGCTTCTCCTCGATGCACACCCGGAACAACAGGTCCATGACCACCCCGGCGTTCTCCGGATCCAGTGAGGCCACCGGTTCGTCAGCCAGCAGCAGGCCGGGACGCTGCATCAGCGTGCGCGCGATGGCAACTCGCTGCTGCTGGCCACCGGAGAGCGTGTCGGCCCGACGTTCGGCGAAGTCGGCCAGCCCCACCCGATCGAGATGGCCGAGCGCGTCGGCGCGCATGCTCTTCGGGTAGGTCAGCGCCCCGTACCGCGGCACGGAAAGCCGGCTCAGACCGCCGATCAACACGTTCTCCAGGCAGCTGAGCCGGCCCACCAGATTGAAGTGCTGGAATACGAACCCGACGTTACGACGCAGTGCTCGCAGCTGCGAGCGCGATGCCTGATCCACCCTGGTCCCACCGACCTCGACAGAGCCTGAGGTCACCGGCTGCAGGCCGTTGAGACAGCGCAGCAGGGTGGATTTCCCTGATCCGGACAACCCCAGCAGGACGAGTAGTTCGCTGCGGTGGACGTCCAACGAAACGTCGTCGAGGGCAAGGTTGTCGCCGAATCGCTTCGAGACGTTGCGTACCGATACGACCAGGTCGTCACCGGCAACCGCATTGGTGAGGTCGCTAGTCGACACCGGTCAGCCCTTGCACTTCTCAGAGCCGGTGACCTCGCACACCTTACGCACACCGTCGTAGGCGGAGTCCTCTACCGGAACCAGACCCCAGGCGCGCTCGTCGGTGATCAGGCAGGCATCACCTTCGCAGAATCCGTCGGCCTCCATCACCTTGGCATTGGCCTTCTCGGTGATGATGGTCTTGAGTTTGGCGATGGCTTCGGGTCCCAATGAATCATTGGCCGCGACAACCGATCCGGCGATCATCTCCGACTTCCACACAGTCTTGAGATCGCCGGGTGCCAGATCACCCTTCTGGATCATCGTCTTGTCGACCATGCTGTCGAAGGCGAACCCGGCATCGCAGTCTCCCGACTTGATCGACAGGGCCGATGCATCGTGGGACCCGGCGTAGATGGGTGTCATCGCTGCCGAGATGTCGGCCTCAGAACCGGATTTGATGACGCCCGCGTCGATCAGACCAGCCGTCGGGTAGAGGAAGCCCGAGGTCGAACTCGGATCGACGAAGCAGACCTTCTTGCCGGCAAAGTCGGCCAACCCGTTGACCGCGGCATTGTCCGAGCGCGCCAGGCCGTAGGACTGGTAGCCGGGCTGGCCACCTTCTTCGCTGATCACTGCGCCCAGTGGGGTGAGCTTGGCTCCGTTGATGCCGGCGACGACGTAGGCGAACGGACCGAAGAATGCCAGGTCGACGTTGTCGGCGATCATGCCCTCGACAACGCCGGCGTAGTCCGAGGCCTGCACGAACTCGACCTCGGAGCCGGTCTCCTTCTCCAGCAGCTTGATCAGTGGCTCATAACTGGCCTTCATATCGGCGGAGTTCTCGGCCGGCACCGCAGCCAAGGAGATCTTGTCCGGAAAGCCCTGGTCGTTGGCGGCACCGGGGTCGGACCCCGAACACGAGGACAACACCAGTGCGGCGGTGGCAGCGACGGTGGCGACGGCGAACGCACGCGCCCGAATGCGACTCTTCATGATTGTCAATCCTTTTTCGATGGGAAAGTCAGTGCGACAGAATGATTGAGGGGAAATCGGCGATCGAATCGATCACGTGCGTAGCGCCTGCGTTCCGTAAGGTGGCTTCGTCGTGAGCGCCGGTCAGAGTGCCTGCCACCATCGGCGCGCCGGCGCGCAGTCCGGACACGACGTCGCTGGCGGTGTCACCGGCGACGGCGACCTTGGCGACATCGTCGACCCCGGTGCGCATGAGCGCGGTGAGCACCAGGTCTGGGTAGGGCCGGCCACGAACCCCCGGGCCGGGTGTCAGCACCAGGTCGGCGATGTCAGTCCATCCCAACGCGTCAAGCAGCATCGCCTGGGTGGTGCCGCTGAACCCCGTGGTGAGAACGACTTTGACACCGGCATCGCGCAAGTCTGAGATTGCCTCTGCGGCGCCGGGAATCGGGCGCACTCCGGCGCCTGCGGCGCTTTGGTAGGCCTGCTCGAAAGCCACATTGGCCTGCTGGGCGCGCTCCTCGTCGCCGAACAGCGCACGGAAGACCTCGATTTTGGATTGCCCCATCGTGTCCAGGACGTAGCGGCGCGCGGCGTCGCGGTCTGGGCCTTCGGTCGGCAGACCCACTGTGGTGGCGGCCTCATCGAACGCCCGAATCACCACGCCGTCGTCAGCGACGGTGGTGCCGGCCATGTCCAGTACAGCGAGCTCGATTCGTGGCTGGCTGCGCCCCTCGACGGCGCGGGCGGTGGATGCGGCATCTGCCTCGAGTGTGTTCTGCACACCGACACCTTGAGCGTCGCGCACGACGGCAAGGTGCTCGCCAGTCAAACAACGGGTGAACGACACCTTGCGGTTTGGTCTATACCATTTGCACCGTGCCGCGACCCGCGCAGCGGAAAGCCGGCGGCACGCCCAAGGCGCGCCGCCGGCAACAGGATTGGGATCACAAGCCGATCAGGTCAGCCGTCTGCTCGCCGACTACCGGGCCCAGCGTCATGCCGCGCCCGCCAGGACCGGTGATCACCCAGACCCCCTCGGCGGGGTTGACCCGGCACACCAGAGCCGTCGGATCGACGCTTTGGCTGTATACCCCGGCCCAGCGACGGTGCACCGGCGGTAGGGGTTGGCCGAGGAATTCTTCAACCACATTCACCAAGTAGGCATACGGGTCTTCCTGCACGTCGAAGCCGAACGGTTCGGCGTACTCGTGCGTGTCACCGATGGTCAGGCCGCCGTCGAGGCGCTGCACGCACAGCAGTTGCATACGGTGATTCTCCGCGACCTCCTGCTGAGATTCGCTGCGCTGCAACTGATCCAGTGCCGAGCCGGCAAAACCCGGATAATAGCGGAAGCTGTCACCGTCGGCGATCGCAGTGGTCAGCTGATGCTCCCACGGGGCGGTCTGCATCATCTGCAGCCGCACCCTGCGGACTGGGAGCTCACCGGCGATCTCGCGGACCAGCCCCCGTGAGCGGCACCCGCGCACAGCAACACCAGATCGCCGTGGTGGACGCCGCCCCGGTCGTCGCGCACCGTGGTGCCCTCGACGGACCTGGCCTCGGTACCGGACTCGAAGGTGTAGCGTCCGGTTGCCGCCAGGTGTGCCCGGATCGCGGGCAGGGCCACGCGCGACTCGACCGCAGCGTCGGTGGAACAATGCAGGGCGGCAACGAATTTGCCCTGAAGGGCCGGGTTCACCCGGCGGGCCTCATCGGGTTCCAGCAGGGTGAACCCGCGGCGCTCGGCGTCCGGCCGGGCAACGGCCTCTTCGGCAACAGCGACTTCCGCGCCGGAGCGCAACAATGTCAGGGACCCCGCTGGGCGGAAACCCACACCCGGGACCTCGGCGCCGATGCGCTCCCACAGTTCGCGGGATCGCAGGGTGGCGTCGAGCTCGAGTTCGGTACGCCCGGACACCCAGACCAGCCCGAAATTGCGCACCGTCGCTCCGCGGGCTTCGCGTTCGCGTTCGATGTGGATCACCTGATGTCCTCGGCGCACGGCTTCATAGGCGTGGGCTGTGCCCACGATGCCACCACCGACAATGGTCACTCGCATGAGTTCGACCTTTCTGCGTACGGGAGAAGGCGATCCGTCCACTACGTGCTGGTGGCGCGAACAGCAGGTTAACAATTGGTATAGACCAATTCTTGATACTCTCGCAACATGGATACGTTGCAGGAGACCGCCGCGGTGCTGCGCTCGATGCGCGGGGTGTGGGATGAAGAAGCCGTCGACGAACTCGATCACGCCCTTCAGGCGGCCGCCCGAGCGTGTGACGACGGTGCCGACGACGAATTGGTACTCGCCGCGGCCCTGCATGACCTGGCCCGCAGCCCGCTGATCGATCAGGGCGATCCCCGCCACGACCTGGTCGCACAAGCCTGGCTGACACCTCGTTTCGGCGAACGTGTCGGCTGGCTGGCGGGAGCCCACGTCGCCGCGAAGCGCTATCTGGTCGCCACCGAGCCCGGATATGCTGCCGGGTTGTCCGAGGTTTCGGTGGCAACACTGCGTGACCAGGGCGGCGCGGCCGTGGACCCCTACTACATTGCGCACCCCTGGTGGTCTGACGCGCTGCGGCTGCGGCGCTACGACGATGCCGCCAAGGACCCCCAGGCGACCCAGGTAACAGTCGAGGACGTGTTGGATATCGCTGAACGCGTTCTGCGGCAGTCACATTCACATGAATGACGGCGCGCGTCTGCCGAAGCCCTATGTGGTACGCACCGGGCTCGACGAGATCCTGGCCGGCCTGGCTGTCGATGACCCCGTGCCGTCGGAACGCGAGCTGGCGGTGCGGTTCGGGGTCGCCCGCGAGACGGTCCGCCAAGCGCTGCACGAGCTGCTGGTGCAGGGCCGGATCGAACGGCGCGGACGTGGCACCGTGGTCTCCCGACCGAAGCTCACCCAGCCCTTGTCGCTGCAGTCCTACACCGAAGGTGCGATCCGGATGGGCCGCGTCCCCGGCCGCATCCTCGTTACCTGGCAACTGATTCCGGCCACCGAACACCTGGCCACCTCGCTGGAGATCTCAGTCGGTGCCGAGGTGATCCACCTGGAGAGAGTGCTGCTGGCCGACGGCCAGCGGATCGGACTGGAGAGCACCTACCTGCCCGCCCGTCGCTTCAGCAACTTGTTCGATTCCTTTGACCCCACCACCTCGCTGTACGCCGCGATCCGGGCAGGGGGCGTCGAGTTCGGGTCGGCGACCGAACGGATCGAAACGGTACTCCCGTCGCCGCGCGAGGCGGAACTGATGGAGACCACGACGGGGATGCCGATGCTGTTGCTCAATCGGCGCTCACTCGATACCGCCGGTGCACCCATCGAGACTCTCCGTGCGCTCTACCGCGGCGACCGAGTGGCTTTCGAGGCGACCCTCACGGATCGTTGACCCCCGGCTGCCGGTACCGCAGGCCGCGGTCACCGAACTGGAACGGGAAGAGCCGGCCCGTCAGCACGGCAGCGGCGGGATCGAACGCCATCAGTTGATCCGTAACCGCTCGAGACCAACGCCGCCGCAGTGGTTTTGTATGCATGACCACGCCTACCTGACAGTCTGACGGTCTGAGCGGAATTCCTTACCGTTGCTAACATCATCGACACACAACCGACCCGCGTCCGCCATGATTCTGTCGACAATCGACATCTATGGCTTTGTTCCCCGCGGACTCCCCGTACGCCCCCGGTCCGTCGATCGGTCCCTCGGTCGCGGAGATCCTGGAATCGCATGCCGGCGGGTCGGGTTCGCCCACCAAGACCGCGGCCCGGGTGGCCGACGCGATCGCGGCCCGCGGGGATGACGGCACCTGGCTGTCGGTGGTCGCGCGCGACGAACTGCTGGCGGCCGCCAGGGCGATCGAGAACCGGCCGGGGGCGCGCGCCCTGCCGCTGTACGGGGTGCCGTTCGGCGTCAAGGACAGCATCGACGTAGCAGGCGTGCCGACCACGCTGTCGTGTCCGGACTACGCGTACGTCGCGACGAGCACCGCGCCGTGCATCCAGCGCCTGCTCGACGCGGGCGCGCTCTATATCGGCAAGACCAACCTCGACCAGTTCGCCACCGGGCTCAACGGCACCAGGACCCCGTATACCGTGCCGCGCAGCGTGTTCGGCGGGGAGATGATCTCCGGCGGGTCGAGTTCGGGTTCGGCTCGTGCGGTGGCGCTCGGTCAGGTGCCGTTCGCCGTCGCCACCGATACCGCGGGGTCGGGTCGAGTGCCCGCCGCACTCAACGGGGTCATCGGTTTCAAACCGTCGCGCGGGTTGATCAGCACGGTCGGGCTGGTGCCGGCGTGCAAGTCGCTGGACTGCATCACGCTGATGACGGGTTCGATCGACGATGTCGACCGGGTGCTCGAGGTGATGGCCGGCCGCGACGACGACGACGCGTGGTCGCGCGACCGCGGCCCGCGCTATACCGGCTCCCCCATCCGAGTCGGCCTGCCGCCGGTGCGGGAACTGGAGTTCTTCGGCGACAAGGAAATCGAGCACGCTCATCTGGCCTTCCGAGACCGGTTGGCCGGCCAGGCCACGATCGTCGAAGTGTCGCTGGCCCCCTTCCTGGCCGCCGGGGAATTGCTCTATCAGGGACCGTGGGTCGCCGAACGGTTGGTGGTGTTCGGAGATTTCCTCGCCGCCAAACCAGATTCGATCTTCCCGGTGGTGCGCGACATCCTGCGCAGTGGGCAGAAGTACACCGCCGTCGATGCGTTCGCGGCGCTGCAGCGGCTGCAGGAACTCAAGTCCGAGGTCGGCCGGCTGTGGCAGCACATGGACGTGATGGTGGTGCCGACGATCGGCACCACGTTCACCGTCGACGAGGTGCTGGCCCGGCCCGTCGACTGCAACACGATGCTGGGCCATTACACCCATTTCGGCAACTTGCTCGACCTGCTCGGTGTCGCGGTGCCGCTCGGCACGGTCGCGGACGGCCGGCCACACAGCGCGACGCTGCTCGGGGCGGCCCAGACCGACGACATCGTCCTGCAGTTCGCCGCGCAGGTGCTCGACGAGCCGCGCGAAACCTACCCAGCCGCAACGAACGTCCCCGCCATGGCGAAGGAGCGCCGGTGAGCGACACCGTGCAAGTGCTGGCCGAGCCGTCGCCGTTCCCGCTGATCGCGGGGAAGACAGCGCTGATCGTTATCGATATGCAGCGGGACTTCCTGCTGCCCGGCGGATTCGGGGAAAGTCTGGGCAACGACGTCGGGCAGCTGCTGGCCGTCGTGCCGCCACTGCAGGCGCTGATCGAGGCAGCCCGTGCGGCGGGCATCCTGGTGATCCACACCCGCGAAGGCCATGAACCCGACCTATCGGACTGCCCGCCGGCCAAGCTCAACCGCGGTGCCCCGTCGAAGCGGATCGGCGATCCCGGCAAGTACGGTCGCATCCTGATCCGCGGCGAGTACGGCCACGACATCATCGACGAGCTGGCCCCTGTCGACGGCGAGATCGTCATCGACAAACCCGGCAAGGGTGCCTTCTACGCCACCGGGTTGCACGGCATCCTTGCCGACGCGGGCATCACCCAGTTGCTGATGACCGGCGTGACCACCGAGGTGTGCGTGCACACCACCACCAGGGAAGCCAACGACCGCGGCTACGAGTGCCTCGTCGTATCCGACTGTGTCGGTTCGTATTTCCCTGACTTCCAGAAGATCGGGCTGGAGATGATCGCCGCGCAGGGCGGCATCTTCGGCTGGGTCGCCGACAGTGCGACCGTCATTCCCGCGCTCGAGGCATTAGGAGACCAACGATGAGCAGCACCGACCTCACCGATTCGTCCACCGACCCGCCGGTAGGCGCCGGACCGCCGGCCGGGGTCATCGTGCCGTGGTGGACCCGCGGCGACACCAACGCCTTCTTCGGGCTCGGGTTCAACATCCTGGTCAACGTGCTGACCTTGACCGCCCTGATGATCGGGGTCATCAACGTGCCCGCGGGAGACGTGCTCGGCACCGTGCTGCCCGCGCTCGGGGTGGCGTTGATCCTGGGCAACCTCTACTACACGTTCCTGGCCCGACGGCTGGCCAAGAAGGAGAACCGGTCGGACGTCACGGCGCTGCCCTATGGCCCCAGTGTTCCGCACATGTTCATCGTCATCTTCGTGGTGATGCTGCCGGTGTATCTGAACACCCAGGACGCCGACGCGGCCTGGCAGGCCGGGCTGGCGTGGGCATTCATGATCGGCATCATCGTGATGATCGGGGCGTTCGTCGGGCCCCACATCCGTAAGCTCACCCCGCGCGCCGCGATGCTGGGCACGCTCGCCGGCATCTCGATCACCTTCATCTCGATGCGGCCCGCCGCGCAGATGTGGGAGGTTGCGTGGATCGGCCTGCCGGTGCTGGCCATCATCTTGATCGGCTTCTTCACGGATATGAGGCTGCCCTTCGGCATTCCCGTCGGGTTGGCTGCGCTGCTGGTCGGTACGGCGATCGGCTGGATCGGTGGTTACATGTCGGCGCCCGATGTCGGCCAGGCGGTGTCCGATATCGCTGTCGGTATCCCCGATCTGCGGGTCGACATGTTGTTCTCTGGGTTGTCACACCTGGCGCCGTTGCTGGGGACCGCCATCCCGTTGGGCGTCTACAACTTCACCGAGGCGATGAGCAACGTGGAAAGCGCCGCTGCTGCCGGGGACAACTACAACCTGCGCAGCGTGCTGCTCGCCGACGGCGCCGGCGCGGTGATCGGTTCGGCGTTCGGCTCCCCGTTCCCGCCTGCGGTGTACATCGGGCACCCGGGCTGGAAGGACGCCGGTGGCCGGGCCGGGTACTCGCTGGCCAGCGGTGTGGTGATCGGAGTCCTGTGCTTCCTCGGTCTTTTCGGCGTGCTCGATGCGCTGCTGCCGGTACCGGCGATCGTGCCGATCCTGCTCTACATCGGCCTGCTGATCGGCGCCCAGGCATTTCAGGCGGTGCCGCGCGTGCATGCCGTTGCGGTGGTGGCCGCGATCCTGCCGAACCTCGCACAGTGGGCCAGTGGCCTGATCGACAATGCGCTCAACGCGGCGGGCACCTCGGCGACCGAGGTCGGCATGGACAAGCTCAACGGGGCCGGCGTGGTCTACGAGGGTCTGCAGACCCTGGGCGAGGGTGCGGTCCTGGTCGGTCTGGTCCTCGGCACCATGGTGACGTTCATCCTGGAGAAGAAGTTTCTCTTCGCCGCGCTGGCGTCCGTCGTCGGCGCGGCGCTGTCCTTCATCGGATTGATCCATGCGCCACAGGTGGCCTGGGCGGCCAGCCCGCAGGTGGCGCTGGGCTATCTGTTCTTCGGGCTGGTCTGCGTCGCGTTCTACCTGTTGCCCGGTGCCAAGGACCGGGCCGAGGGAGTGGACGAGGCCGACATCGTGGCCGGGCACTAATTGAAATCTATTGTGCCGGAAAGCGTTACGAATGGATGCCGGATCGCTGCGGTATGTCAGGTGAGGGCTTCGCCAAGCGGTGCCGGCTTGGATTACATCGAGTCCATGGGCATACCGTGCCCGCCGACAACCGCCGAGTCGGCGACCGCGGTCGCGGTAGCCAGTCCGGCCGTCATCGTCGCCTGAATGGCTACTTCGTCGTTGACGCTGAATGGTGCCGCTTCAGGAGTGGGAGCCCCATTGAACGAAGCTCCACCGGTGCTCGTGACGGCGGTGGTGTCCGGCGTCACGCGATAGGTCTGCGTGAAGCCGTCGGCGCTGCGCGCGGTGATGGAATTCGACGTCACCGCCACAACGGTGCCCTCCTGGCTCAACGGCTGGGGCTGGGGGGCGGTGTAGGCGCTCGGGGCGGGCTGTCCGGTGGCAGGGTCGGCGTCGGCGTGCGCGACCAACACTGCGGCGGAGAATCCCACAAAGGCGAGGGCCGTGGTTGCGGTCGCCAGGATCGTGCCGGTAGACGGCCTCTTCGCTGACTTGACGACGGTGGAGTGGGGATGTGGCGCCCGGTCGAACTCTGGCACCTCATGGTGTTTACCCGACATCGATATCGCCTCCTTACGCGCCGCGGTGATGTCTGTATTTCGCAGCACTGCGATCGGCTGACCTGACAATCTCTACCCGTCATCCCCAAGCGATAAACCCGGCCAGCTATTCCCGCACCGACGTTTTGCCTCAGGTGGTACCCGGGTACCACCTCCCTGTTACTGGTCGTAGGCGGCCCGGTACGCGACGTGGAGGGAGACTCACGTGTCTGACCGAACGCGGAATGCCGCAAATCAGGACCATCGGGTCGGTCGGCCGGGCGTGCTGCTGATCTTGGTAGGTGTCGTCGCTTTCGTCATCTGTGTGGTGGGGTTCGCCCTCGGCTGGGTGGGCTGTGGCACCTGGGCGGGAATCATCGCGCTGCTGTCGTCGGCAGCGGGCATGGCCTGGCTCAGCAATGAAGGACGCCGCCAGCGGGGCAACCAACCACTGATGCCGCTGCAGACCCCCAACGGCCCGCGCCCGGCGGGTACCGACTGATCTCGACACCAGGCGCGGCCAGCGGCAAGTCGTTATGCTGGCCCATTCTGTGCACCGTTCCGGCTGCCGTGCCTGCCGCCGGCCTCGCTGACAAGGATGGCCATGTCTGTTGGAGCCGACGCGACGCCGCCACCGACACCCCGCATCGCCAGTCATATCCGGCTGACGTCGCACAGCGGTGGGCCGGACGCCCCGCCGTTGCAGTGGGGCGCGCCGACCGCCGCAGCTCGCGGGCCGGTGATCGGCACCACGGGCTCCCGGGCACACCGCAACGTCATCGGCACCCACTCCGGGTCCTACAGCGTCTACCGCGCGCTGGCCGTCGCGTCCGGCGCGCTGTCGCGGGACCATCGGGCCGATCTGACCAACACTGCGCCCACCGACGTCGTGGGCCCCTACCCGCAGTGGGGCGACCCGGGTGCGATCGTCAGCCTCGATCCCTGGGGTGCTGCCGTCGCAGACGTCTTCTCCGCCCAGATCGCCGCCGGGATGGACATCCGGCCCACCATCGCGGTGACCCAGGCGCATGTCCAGTTGCCGGAGATCTCCGAGGCCATCCACCGGGGACGGCTGCGACCCGACGGGCGGGTCCTGATGCCCAACGGCGCCGCCGTGGTCACCAAGGCCGCCGTCGAACCCGTCTGGCATCTGCCGGGGGTGGCCGCCCGGTTCGGTTGCTCCGAGGCCGACCTGCGCCGAGTGCTGTTCGAGGAGACCGGTGGGATGTATCCCGAACTGGTCACGCGCGGGGATCTCGAGGTCTTCCTGCCGCCGATCGGCGGGCAGACCGTGTACATCTTCGGCGACCCGCGAGAGTTGGCCGACCCGTCAGTGGAACTGACCGCGCGGGTCCACGACGAGTGCAACGGATCGGACGTGTTCGGCTCCGACATCTGCACCTGCCGGCCGTACCTGACGCATGCGATCGAGGAATGCATCGCCGGGACCCAGCGGGGCGGTGTCGGGTTGGTGGCCTACTCCCGGAAGGAAGGACGTGCTCTGGGTGAGGTGACCAAGTTCCTGGTGTACAACGCCCGCAAACGCCAGGTTGGTGGGGATACCGCCGACCAGTACTTCGCGCGCACCGAATGCGTTGCAGGAGTGCAGGATATGCGGTTCCAGGAGTTGATGCCCGACGTACTGCACTGGCTGGGCATCACCAAGATCCACCGGCTGGTCTCGATGAGCAACATGAAGTACGACGCCATCACGGGTTCCGGCATCGAGGTCGGCGAGCGGGTCAACATTCCCGACGATTTGATTCCCGCCGACGCGCGTGTCGAAATAGACGCCAAGATGGCTGCCGGTTACTTCACCCCCGGCCCGGTTCCGGACGCCGACGAGTTGAAGAACACCGTCGGCCGGAGCCTGCAGGGATGACGCCCTCCCCGACCGGCGGACCGGTCGCGGAACTGCGCACCACCGCGGCCATCCGCCACCGCTGTCGGTACCTGCTCGACCGGGCGCGCAGCGGTGAGTCCCGGTGGTTCACCGTCGAGGACAGCGCGCTGCCCACGGCGGCGGCACTGGTGGCTGACCTGACCACCGAGCGTTTCCCCGATCTGCGAATCCCCTTCCACAGTCGGTGGCGACATTTCGAGGCGGGCGGGCTGGACCGCACCGGTGAACTGCGGTCGCGGTTGGGCGAATTGGATGCACCCGCGCAGGCCCGCGCGCTGATCGACCTCGCGGTGGTCAGCGTCCTGCTCGATGCCGGCTCGGGACCGGCCTGGCACTACCACGAGGACGTCACCGGTGAATCGTTCGGCCGCTCCGAAGGACTCGCGGTGGCGAGTTGGCATGCGTTTGTCGGCGGGCTGTTCTCCAGCGATCCCGACAATCCGTTGCAAGCCGACGCCGCCGGGTTGGGCGCGCTCGACGCCGAACGGCTGGCCGAGGCGTTCCAGGTCTGCCCCACCAATGACCTGGTGGGGCTCGACGGCCGGGTCCAGCTGCTGCGCCGCCTCTCGACCGCACTGACCGACCGGGGTGAGATCTTCGGCAGCCCGGCACGCCCCGGGGGACTCTTCGACGCGCTGACCGCGACGGCGGGGGCCACGAGTGTCAACGCGCACGACATCCTGTCGCTGCTGTTGGGGACGCTGTCGGGAATCTGGTTGGCCGACAGCATGATCGACGGTGAACCGCTCGGCGACTGCTGGCCGCACCCGGCAGTGCCGGGTCCGGGGTCCACCCAGGGTTGGGTGCCGTTCCACAAACTGTCGCAGTGGCTGACGTATTCGCTGCTCGAACCGTTCGAGTGGGCCGGTACACCGGTCAGTGGACTTGACGCACTGACCGGACTCCCGGAATATCGCAACGGCGGGCTCCTACTCGATACCGGAGCGGTGGCACTGCGGACCCCGGAGCTGGCAAACCGGAACTGGTCGGTGGCAGACGAACTGGTGGTCGAATGGCGGGCGCTGACGGTGGCGCTGCTCGACGACCTGGCGCCCTTGGTGCGTGAACGCCTCGGCGACGATGCCGCGCAGTTACCGTTGGCGTGCATCCTGGAAGGCGGTACCTGGGCTGCCGGACGCCGCCTCGCTTCTCAGCTTCGGGGCGGCCTACCCCCGCTCTCCATCATCAGTGACGGGACGGTCTTCTGATCCATGGCCGACAATGCCAACATCCACCTGATCGACCACCCTCTGGTCCAGCACAAGCTGACACTCCTGCGGCAGAAAGAGGTGTCCACCAACAACTTTCGGCGACTTGTCAACGAGGTGTCGGCGTTGTTGGCCTACGAGGTGCTCCGTGACATCCCGCTGCACGACGTCGAGATCGAGACGCCGCTGGAAACCATGACCGGCAGGGTGATCGACGGTAAGAAGTTGGTGTTCGTCTCGATACTGCGGGCCGGTACCGGCATTCTCGACGGCATGCTCTCGGTGGTCCCGGGCGCGCGAGTCGGCCACATCGGGCTCTATCGGGACCCGAAGACTCTCATCGCGGTCGAGTATTACTTCAAGATGCCCCAGGACCTCGCCGAACGGGACGTCGTGATCGTGGACCCGATGTTGGCCACCGGACACTCCGCCGTCGCCGCGGTGGACCGGCTCAAAGAGTTGTCACCCAAGTCGATCAAGTTCGTCTGCCTGCTGACCTGTCCCGAGGGTGTGGCCGCGATGCAGGACGCGCATCCGGACGTTCCGGTGTACACGGCCGCGATCGACCGCGAGCTCGACGAACACGGCTACATCGTTCCCGGCCTCGGCGACGCCGGTGACCGGATGTTCGGGACGAAATAGGCAGCGCGCCTGCAGCCACGCCGTAAGGTCGCAGTATGCGCAGTGCCTTTCTCGTCCTTTTCGGTGTGATCATCGCGTTGTTCGGATTGCTCTTCACCCTGCAGGGATTCGGGGTGGTCCAGGGCAGCCCGATGAGTAACACCACCACCTGGTCGGTCCTCGGTCCCATCATCGCGCTCGTCGGCGTCGCGATGGTGTACCTGGGGCGGCGGCTGCGGCGGCCCTAGGGATGGGCCCGGTGCATCAAGGGTTGCACCTCCGACCCGATCATCGCCACGAACTCGGCGATATCGGTGTCCGGACCGCACTGGAACACAATGGTGTCGGCACCGGCGTCAACCCATGGCCCGGCGGCGGCAGCGATCTGCGAACCGGACTGCCCGGCAATGCATTCCACGTAGACCACGACAGCGTGCGGGGCGGGATCGGCGCGGCGCAGCTGTCCGTTGCGGATGTGTCCAACCGCTTCGCGTAGCTCCTGGGCCGTGGTGCCGCCGGTGATCACGGTACCTGAGGCCAGTTCGCCGCTGAGCGCAAGTGTCTTCGGACCTGTTGCACCGCAGAGCAATTCAACTCCCCGCTGCGGCGGCCATTCGAGCTGCACATGGTCGAGCCGGACGTAGGACCCCTCAACAGTCACCGGTTGGCCGTCCAGCAGCGCGCGCAGCGCTGTCAGATACTCGCGTAAGAGCGTCATCGGCGACGGCGCAGCGGCGCCGATCTGGGCCATCCAGCTCGCCACACCGTGACCGACCCCGACACGGACCCGGCCGGGGAAGGCTCGGTGCAGGGTCGCGATCTCCATGGCAGCAGCCGCGACATTGCGCATCGGCACGGGCAGCACGCCGAGCCCCACGGTGATCCGGCTGGTGGCGGACAGTGCGATCGCCGCGGTCGAGACGCCGCCGGTGAGGAAGCAGTCCTCCCAGAGCCACAACTCCTCGAGACCGGCGGCGTCGGCCGCTCGCGCGGTGTCGGCGAGCCGTTCCGGTGCAAATTGGGGGCGGTACACCGCTCCCACGCGGACGCCGGTCATAGCGTGCCGAAGAACTCGATCCAGTTACCGTCGGGGTCGGCCACGAACAGGTAGGCGATGCCGGGGACGGGTTCGAACTCGGTGAGCGGCTCGACCAGCTCGTACGGTGAGGCCGCGACCCGCTCTGCGAGCTGTGTCAGGTGCTGCACACCGAACGAGAAGTACTTGATGCCGGCCTGCGCATGGCCGCCACCCGGTGCGGTCGGCTCCGGCGGCGGCGGGGTGTAGGTGACGAGCTTGACGACGTTGCCGCCCAATGCGTAGCGGCGCTGCGACCCTCCCGGGAAGTCCAACTCGGACTGGAACTCCAGGCCGAGGAAGTTCTCGTAGAACTCGATCATCTCGGCGAGGTTGGTCGTCACCACGGCCACCTCGATATTCGGGCTCAGCAGCTCCAGTTTCGCGCTCACCGGGTCATCGTGCCACGGCGGGATGACGGGACCGGGCGCTACGCGCCGGTCAGACCCCGGTCCAGGCCTCCTCGAGGCGTTCGGCCACATCGATCACCTTCGCCTGGACTGCTTCCGGCGCGTCGATCTGTTCGGCGACGTGCTGGGCGATGAATCGCCGGATCTCGGCGTCCACTCCCCCGATGATGCGGACGATCTCGCCGCGGATCGACTTCGACGCCACATGGACGCTGATATCGGTTGCGCGAGGCTTGGCCACGTCGATGATCAGCAGCAGGGGTTCGGCGGCACGCGCAGTGGCACGCAGCGCGATCTCACCGTCGACGGTGAAGCGTTGCTTGTCCAGACGCAGGTCGACCAGCAGATCGATCTCCAGCGGAATCCGGATGGAGAAGGTGATGGTGTCACCGAGGTGCCGGGTGGCCTGGGGTTCCTGAATCCGGACTCGCGCGGTGACACGTGCCAGCCCACCGGGCCCTTGGGCCATCGGACCCATCTCGAGCTCACCACCGGCGATCTCGGCGAAAGCGGCGGCCACGCGTTCCTCGGTGACGGCAATCTCGAAGAAGTTCCGGCCCCAGCGCTCGTACGTCAGGTATCCGTGATTTGGGTTACCGTGCGAATCCATAGTGCTCCTACGTTCTCATGCCGGCGAGCCACAACCGAATAATGTGAGGCGCGTTGTTCGGCGAGACTGGCAAGGTGAGTACCACTGTGACCGGTTCGAGGACCACCGTGACGCCCTTCGGTGCGTTGATGCGTCAGTGGCGCAAACGTCGGGGGCTCAGCCAACTCGAGCTGGCCATCGGCGCCGACGTGTCCTCCCGTCACCTCAGTTTCATCGAAACCGGCAGGTCAACGCCCAGCCGGGCCATGGTGCTGCGGTTGGCAGCCGCCCTGGAGATACCCCGTCGCGAGCAGAACCAACTGTTGGTGGCCGCCGGCCTGGCACCCGAATACACCGAACGCGCCCTCGATGACCCCGAGATGGCCGCGGTCCGCGACGGTGTGGAGCGGGTGCTGGCCGCCTACGAACCGTTTCCCTGCCTGGCTGTGGACCGGACCTGGCGGATCGTTCGCGCCAACACCAGCGCGGGCGTCCTCCTCGGCGGGGTCGCCCCGGATCTGCTGGAACAGCCGAACGCGCTGCGGATCGCCCTGCACCCGGACGGGCTGGCGCCCCGAATTCGCAATCTCGGGCAGTGGCGCCACCATCTGCTGGAACGGTTGCGCCGCGAAGTGGCCGTCAGCGGCGATGCTCTGCTCGCTGAGCTGCTGGTCGAACTGGAGGGCTATCCGGGCGGCAGCCGGGTCGAAGACGAACTCGGTGGCGTGGTGGTGCCGTTGGAATTGCTCAGCGATGAGGGCGTGGTGCTGTCATTGTTGAGCACCGTGACGACCTTCGGCACCGCACTGGACCTGACCGCGGCGGAGCTCAGCATCGAGGCGTTCCTGCCCGCCGACGCCGGGACCGCTGAGGCACTGAGCCTGCGGGCGGGCCGTTGATGGGTACGCCGCATTTCGTGATGCCGTTGAGGGTTCGGTACGCCGAATGCGATATGCAGGGCAGGGCGTTCAACGCCCACTACCTGACCTGGGCGGACATGGCGCACACCGAAGCGCTCGGTGCGGTGGTCGGGGACTACCGCGAGATGACCGCGGCGGGCGTGGATGTGGTGGTCGCCGCCGCCGAGTTACAGTTTCGCCGACCGGCGACCTTCGATGACCGGCTGCTGGTGCAGGTCCGGTTCGGCGCGCCTGGAAACACGTCTCTGCAAACCACTTTCGTGATGGTGCGCGACGACGCAAGCGCCGAAGTGGTCGCCGAATGCGCGCTGACCCATGTCTGTGTCGACACCACCCACTACGCGAAGCGGCCGTGGCCGCAATGGTTCCGAGCCCGACTGGCCGCCACCGTCGGCTGAAATGCTCATGCGGTACTTCGCCGCCCCGGTGCCCGGATCCGGGCGGCAGACGTCAACGTCCGGCCGGATAGTCCACCAGCGACCGCCAGAAATTCTCCGGCAATTCACGACCGTCCCGCAGCACCATGGCCAACCCGGACGCCATCGCAATTCCCAGCAGTCCGAGCCAGAGTCCGGCTGCGGCGATGACGATCCACAACACCGTCCGCACCTCCGGCCACGGCGCCGCCAGCGCGAGGATCGGCGCGAAGAAGAAGCCGGTGCCGACGTACCACGACGAACCCGCGCGATCGGCCTTCAGGACGAACTGGAGCCAACGCGGGACCGGGCGGATCGGTGTGTCGACGGGCTCTCGGACGTCGTTCATGCCTCTCACGATGCCGTCGTGGGATTGGTTCGGCAATTACCTCCGACGTAGTGACCAGGCCCGCAACACGTTTCGTTCGAGCTCCCACACCGGCCGAGCCGCAGTAGGGTCAGCGCATGAGTCACGAACACGGACCGAAACGCGAGCTGCCCCCGGGGATGGCCGAGCAGTTGGATCTGCCCTACGCGGGTCTGGCCTCCTTCGGGCATCGGCCCTTCCTGACCGAGACCGAGCAACTCGAGGCGTGGCGGCCCGATGTGGCGATCGTCGGCGCACCATTTGACATCGCGACGACCAATCGGCCCGGCGCGCGATTCGGCCCGCGCGCCATCCGCGCCACCGCCTACGAGCCCGGCACCTATCACATGGACCTGGGGCTCGAGATCTTCGATTGGCTCGAGGTGGTCGACTTCGGCGATGCGTACTGTCCGCACGGTCAGACGGAGGTGTCGCACGCCAATATCCGTGAGCGTGTGCATGCCGTCGCCTCGCGCGGCATTGTTCCGGTGGTGCTCGGCGGCGACCACTCCATCACCTGGCCGTCAGCCACCGCGGTCGCCGATGTGCACGGTTACGGCAACGTGGGAGTGGTGCATTTCGACGCACATGCCGACACCGCGGACATCATCGAGGGCAACCTGGCCAGCCACGGCACTCCGATGCGCCGGCTCATCGAATCCGGCGCTGTGCCCGGGACCCACTTCGTGCAGGTCGGATTGCGAGGCTATTGGCCGCCCCAGGACACCTTCGAATGGATGCTCGAGCAGGGCATGACCTGGCACACCATGCAGGAGATCTGGGACAGCGGCTTCAAAGAAGTCATGAAGGTCGCTGTCGCCGAAGCGTTGGCCAAAGCCGAAAAGCTCTACCTCTCAGTGGACATCGACGTGCTCGATCCGGCGCACGCACCAGGCACCGGAACGCCGGAGCCTGGTGGGATCACCAGCGCAGACCTCCTACGGATGGTCCGCCAGCTGTGCTACGAACACGACGTAGTGGGCGTCGACGTCGTGGAAGTCGCCCCCGCCTACGACCACGCCGAGCTGACGGTCAACGCCGCACACCGGGTGGTGTTCGAGGCGCTGTCCGGGATGGCGGCCCGGCGTCGTGATGCCGCAGGCGGAAAGCCCGGCCACCCGTCGCCGCTGGCACGGTGACAGCCGCCCCCTGACTTGAGAGGGCGCCCGTCACCGGCGGCCCCGGAAGTTGGCGACCGGCCGGGCGACCGCCGTCCAGCAAAGTCAAGCTCTCGTATTACGCACTCGCAACAGTGCGGGACGGCAAGGTCGCACGTGTCACCAACCGAGCGAGGTTCGATTCAATTGAATATTTCTACGATGTTAATTCAGCTACCACGTCACTGCATTTAAGTGGCTCAATTCACTCGACCGTCGCCCAATTGATTCGCCGACTGGAATACTTCAATTCAAAGGTACGCAGAGGCTGCAGATAGATTTATTGAACAGTGGAAATATCTTTTATCGGGTGTTTGAATAACCCAGAATTTAACTGGAGGAGTCTGGAATCGGCTGGAGAAAATGCCGTCTGAACTGCCATGATTGGTTGACCGCGCTCCCCCGACGTCGATTTGCCGTTTCACAGCCGAGTGATTGTTGATGCAAGGACGCCTTCAGTGCCTCGCGCCCTGAACTCGCCCCGCGTGTTTCGCGATGCCATAGTTAACCCCACGCCGACCTGTTCAAACACGCGGCGCTTCTTGGGGGAGAAAGCGTTGAGGCAGCAAACGTTAAAAGGCGCCGACAATGCGCTTTCGGTGTTTAGCACAGAGATGTCCGCAATGCGAAAGTTGTGCGCCACAGCGGTGTTCGACGATGTCCATCCCCGCCATAAAGCGCAGACCAGTGTGGTTTCAGCGAGCGCCGATCGCGAAAGCGGTGCAGCCGCTGGCGGTGCGGGATACGCCCGAGCAGCGCACTTGAGCACGTTGGCCGGTGCACTTGCGATAGGTAGTTCGATCGCATTCGGTCCGCAGGCGTGGGCAGACGACGCACCCGCCGACGCTGCCGGGCAGTCTTCGACAGACGCGACGACGCAACGCGGACAATCTTCAGCGGAGACCGACCACGAAGATTCCAGTACCAGCAGCTCTGATCCCGAGGCTGATACCGCCGAGGAGTCTGATGGCGAGCCGGACGCCGAAACCGGCGATGCAGGGTCTGCCGACAATCCGTTGCAAAGCCCTACTGCCACTGAGGTCCCTGACGAGGCGGCCCCTGCTGAGGAAGTGACGCCGGAACAAAGCCCCGAAGTCACCGATACCGCAAAACCTGCTGATGACGAACAAATCGGACCACCCGTTGAGGACAGCAGCCCGCACGACCCCGGAAGAAACGCGATCAATTATTCCGTTGGGGCACAACGCGATATGCCGACACGTGTCGACGCGCCGACAGGGCTGCAACGTGCGGACGATGACCTGGCACTCACAGATGCGGGTGCAGACACCACCCCGCCCGCCGTTCCGGTATCGACGACAGTGACTGCCCCAGAACTGGATTCGGATCAAGCTGTGTTCGGATCCAACGTAGTGGATGCCCCGACACCTGATCACCCCGCCAGTCTCGGCGATGCATTGGGGGCGGCGTCGCGGTCATTCTTCACATTCGCGACCGACGTGATCGAAGCGGTGCTGGACCCAATGACGGGGAAAGGTCCGCTGCCGTCGCCGGAATCGCCGTTGTCATGGGCGGCACTGGGCTGGGTCCGTCGCCAGGCCGACGCTGAGCTGATCGCCGATCAGCCGACGGTCGCCACCGCGACCGAAGTCGCCGCTGCAGCACCGCCAGCTGTCGCCGACGAGCCGACGGGACTGCCGGCCGAGCTGGAACGCACCACCCTCGTATCAGGCCTCTACCAGCCGACCGACTTCCGGTTCCTTCCCGACGGTCGGATCTTGATCACCGAAAAGAGCGGCGCCGTCAAGGTTTACGAAGACGGCGAACTGCACAGTGAACCGCTCATCACCCTCGTCGTGCTGCCGACCGACAATGACGAGGAGCGGGGACTCCTCGGCATCGAGGTGGACCCCGATTTCGAGAACAACGGATACCTGTACGTGGCGTACACCACCGCAGCCAACCGTGATCGGCTGTCCCGCATCACGGTCGTCGGTGACATCGCCGACCCTGCTTCCGAATTGGTGCTGCTCGAGTCCGATCAGCCTGGCGAGGTCTACCACCACGGTGGCGAGGTGCAGTTCGGTCCAGACGGCAAGTTGTACTGGGCGATGGGAATGAACACGTTCAATCCCAACTCACAGGATCTGTCAAACATCCACGGCAAGATCCTGCGACTGAACCCAGACGGTTCCGTTCCCCCCGACAACCCGTTTGTCGATGTGCCGGGCGCGATTCCCCAGATCTGGGCGTACGGCCTGCGCAATCCCTTCCGCTTCACCTTTACCCCCAACGGCAAACTGCTAACCGGTGATGTCGGCGGCGCCTCGTGGGAGGAGCTCAACATCGTCATCGGAGGCGCGAACTACGGTTGGCCCACTGCCGAAGGCGTGTGCGACGGTTGCTCGAGCGTGAACCCGATCTACACCTATCCGCACACCGCGCCGCCTGCGAGCGCCGGCTCCATCACCTCGGTGCTGGCCTATACCGGGTCAACGTTTCCCGCGGACTACCGGAACAAGGTCTTCATCGCCGACTACACGCTGGGGTGGATCAAGGAACTCACCTTCGACTCCGAATACACCAGCTTCATCAGTGAGCGCATATTCGACCCCAACGCAGGCACTGTCGTCAAGCTCGCTCAGGGGCCGGACGGAAACATCTACCAGCTCAACATCTATCCGGGCACCCTGTCTCGCATCGCGCCATCGGGAGGAAACCGCGCGCCGGGCGCCGTCATCACCGCTACCCCGAGCAACGGACTGTCGCCGCTGACGGTGCACTTTTCGGCGACGGGCTCGACTGACCCGGACCCCGGCACATCGCTGTCCTACACGTGGGACTTCGGGGACGGCACCACAGCGTCGGGACTGAATGCGGTGCGCACCTACACAGCGGTCGGGACCTACGACGTGGTGCTGACCGTGAGCGACGGTAACAAGACGGGCCGGGCGACTCAGCGGGTGACGGTGGGTAGTACGGCGCCGGTCGCAACCATCCTCACGCCGCTTCAGAACTCGCCGTACAACGCCGGAGACATCATCTCGTTCAGCGGCACGGGCACCGACGCCGAGGACGGCGCACTACCGGAAAGCGCCTACCGGTGGACGATCGAATTCCGCCACGCCGACCACGTACATCCATTCCGCGACAACATCATCGGGTCCGGCGGCACGGTTACCATCCCCCGCGGCGCCGACAACATCGACACCACCTGGTACCGCCTCACTTTGACGGTCACCGACAGCAGCGGACTGTCCTCGAGCCGCTCCGTGGACATCAAGCCACGACTGGTCACCCTCAACATCGTCGCCAACAACCCCGACGCCGTGTTCACGGTGGATGGAATCCCGAAACGGGGATCCTTCACCGAGACCGCGGTCGTGGGAGTTGAGCGGGTATTGGACGCACCCTCGCCGCAGTACGGTCCCGATGGCGGGATCATCTTCGACAGTTGGTCCGATGGACAGCCCCAAAGCCACACGATCACCACGCCGGCGGCCAACACCACTTACACCGTCAATTTCGACCAGTTCATCACACCTCCCGCGCCGTGGACGCCGGTCGACATCGGCCAACCGACGTTCCCCGGCTACTCCTCGTACCGCGCCGGGGTGTACACCATTCGGGGCGGCGGCGGGGACATCTGGGGTCCCACCGACGAATTCCACTATCTGCATCAAGGTTTCAGTGGTGACGGCACGATCATCGCCCGGGTTACCTCCCAGACGGATACCGATGACTGGGCCAAATCCGGCATCATGATCAAGGAATCCGCTACTCCCGGCGCGAAGTATGTGCTGCTGGCAGTCACACCCGCCAACGGCATCACGTTCCAGCACAACTTCAACGGCGACAGCGGATCCGCGCCGTACACCTTGCCCAATGGATGGCTGAAGCTGGAACGGACGGGCAACACATTCACCGGCTACACATCCCTAGACGGCGCGGCGTGGATAAGGGTCGGGCAGACGACACTGGACATGGCCACCGACGTGACCGCCGGCTTGGCGGTCACCGCCCACAGTTACAGCGCACTCAACACCACGACCTTCGCCGAGGTCAGCGTGATTTCCACCCCAGAGTGGACCAGCGTAGATATCGGCGATCCCCCGCTCGCCGGTAACACTGACATCGCAGACGGTGTGCACACCATCACCGGCTCGGGCTACGACATCTGGGGTGAAGCCGACCAATTCCACTTCAGCTACCAATCCCTGCCGGCCAATGGGAGCATCGTCACCCGCGTTGCGTCCTTCACCGACACCACCGATGGGTGGGCCAAGGCTGGGGTGATGGTCAAGGCATCCGCAGAGGCCGGCTCACCGTACGCGCTGCTGGCGGTCACACCCGAACACGGGATCAACTTCCAACACAGCTTTGATCAGAACATCGCAGGCCCCGCCACCGCCCCCGCCGGCTCCTGGCTCAAACTCAACCGTACGGGCGACACCGTCACCGCTTCCACATCAACCGACGGCCTGGTCTGGACCGAAGTCGGCTCGGTATCCATCGCACTCGGCGGCAATGCGGTCGTCGGCCTCTTCGTATCCGCACACGCACCGCAGCTGAGCACAGCCGCTTTCGACAACGTGGAGGTCGACAATTCCACAACCATCCCGACCCCACTGCCCTCCCCCTGGGCAAGCACCGACGTCGGGACACCGAGGTTGGCCGGATCGGCAAGCCACAGCTCCGGCACCTACACCCTCAACGGTGCCGGCGACGACATCTGGGGCGAAGCCGACCAATTCCACTTCGTACACCAGGGATTGGCGGGCGACGGCGAGATCATCGCACGGGTCACGGCCCAAGAGGACACCGATGGGTGGGCCAAGGCTGGGGTGATGATCAAAGCATCCGCAGAGGCCGGGTCACCGTACGCCCTGCTGGCGGTCACACCCGAACACGGGATCAATTTCCAGCACGGCTTCCAACACAACATCGCAGGCCCCGCCACCGCCCCCGCCGGCTCCTGGCTCAAACTCAACCGTACGGGCAACACCGTCACCGCTTCCACATCCACCGACGGCCTGGTCTGGACCGAAGTCGGCACTGTGGCGGTCCCGCTCACCGCGGACAGCCGGATCGGGCTTTTCGTCACAGCGCACAACGGATATCAGCTGAGCACGTCGAAATTCGACAATGTGAGGGTCAGCGCACCCGCATCGGCAGTACTCGCATGAACCCGACCGTCAGCCGGTCGGAATCGGTTCTCCCGGAATCCAGTCGCCTGCCGATGGTGTATCGCATCGTGTGCTTTGTACTGGTCGGATTGGTCTGTCTGGCAGTGCAATTCGCGATATTCCATCTACTCCAACCAAAGTTGCATCTTTACGCCGCCGAGGTGGTGGCCTTCCTGACCTCGGCTCAGCTCAACTTCGCGCTCAGCCACCTGTTCACGTGGCGCGACCGCCGCGGCGCACGTCGGGTCGTCCTGCGATGGGCGAAGTTCAACCTGAGCGCCCTGTTGGCCGTGACCGCAGTGAACGGAACCACCTTTTGGCTACTCACAGCGGCGGGGCTGCCCCTTTGGCTCGCCATGCTTGCCGCCAACGCCGTCACGGCGCTGTGGAGCTTCTCGATGAATCACTTCGTCGTCTTTCGCCAGTACCGAGACAGGTCCGCAAATACCCTGGAGAGAGCACTCTGATGAAACCTCTACCCATCTCCGAACCGCCACTGAGCGTTGCGCTGTTCATGCCGGCGTTCAACGAAGCCGAGAACCTTCCGTCGGTCGTTGCCAGTGCGTGCGACTTCTTCGACCGCGTCGGCATCGAGGAACGGACCGTGATCGTGGTAGACGACGGCTCCACCGACAACACCGCAGCCGTGATCCAACACCTTCAGCGTGAGTACTCCGTGGTCGCGGTGCAGCACCAGGTCAACCTCGGTTATGGCCGTGCGTTGAGATCGGGGTTCGCCGCCGCACTGGACACCGGCCACGAATGGATCGCCTACTGCGACTCCGATGGCCAGTTCAGCCCCGCTGACCTGGCGCTGTTGCTTGTCGCGGCTTCTTCTCACCAGGTCGACATCGTGCTGGGCTACCGCGAGCAACGGGCTGACAACCTGGTGCGCCGGGCAGCGGGCCGCACCTGGCATCGCATCAGCCGACTGGTGCTGAAGTTTCGGGCCGCTGATGTCGACTGTGGATTCAAGCTGCTGCACCGTACCGCGATCGCTGAAGTCGCCGGGGAGCTGCGCAGCGATTTCGCAGCCATCTCACCTGAGTTGCTGGCACGGCTGCATCGTGCCGGTCACCGGTTCGTCGAGGTTCCGGTACCGCACTACCCACGCGCCAGTGGCAAGCAGTCGGGTCTGAAGCCTCGAGTGGTTATGCGTTCCTTCGTCGATCTATACACGGTGCGGCGCGAATTGGCAGGTGGCCGTGGCGCGTTGGCGCGGGTCACTGGTATCGAGTCGGCGCCGCGCAACGCCGTGTCTCCTGTGCGGCCCTCTGCCGGACTCGCTGGGCAGGAGGTGACATGAGCATCCGGGAACCGGAATCGCCGCCAGTATCAAAGTCGTCCACCGCTCCAACCGCAGACCGCACCGCATGGTGGGTCGCGCTGGCTGCGACAGTGGTGTCGGTAGTGGCCTATTGGTACTTCGCCAGCAAGGGCATGGCGTTGGGCTACAAGGACTCGATCTCACATCTGCAGATCGCGGCCCGCACACTGAGCAGCCCGACGGCAGGCTTCGCGCAGCTCGGCGGGGTATGGCTGCCGCTGCCGCACATCCTGATGCTTCCACTGGCCTGGTATGCGCCGTTTTACTACAGTGGCTTCGCAGGCAGTGCGATCAGCATGGTGAGCTACGTCGTCACGTGCGTGTATGTCTACAAGCTCTCGTTTGGTCTGACCCGATCGAAGCTTCCGGCACTGTCGGGCCTGGGGGTGTTCGCGCTCAATCCGAACGTGTTGTATATGCAGTCAACCCCGATGACCGAACTGCTGCTGTTCGCCTGCATCGCGGCGATGGCGTTCTATGTGCAGCGTTGGGCACAAACCGAGGAACACCTGCAGAAGTATCCGTACCTGTTCGCCGCGGCCATGGCAGCTTTCCTGGCCTGCTTGACCCGATATGAGGCGTGGCCGCTGCTGTTGGTCACCGGCGCTACTGTGGTGATCATCGCCTGGCGTCAATACGGACGACACGCCGCAACCGGTGTCGCTACCGGGTTCGCATTTCTCGCCGGTGCCTCCATCGTGCTCTGGCTCGGCTGGAACCTGCTGATTTTCGGAAATCCCCTCAACTTCCAGAACGGCGAGTACGCCAAGCCTTCCCTCTGGGTCCATGAGAGCGAGGTTGCGGTCGGCGATCCGGTGGTGTCGGCACAAACCTATTGGTACGCAGTGGTCGAAAACCTCGGTCTCGCCGTGGTCATTGCGATGATCATCGGTGCCGTTGCGTTGATTCTACGCCGGCGCCTCGACAGCCTTCCCGTGCTGGCCCTCCTCACCGTTGCCCCATTCTTCGTCGTCGCGCTCGCGGTCGGCCAGCGACCGTTGCACGTGATGCAGATAAGCCAAGACCTCTACAACGTGCGATTCGGACTTCTCATGGTGGTTCCGGCTGCGGTGCTGATCGCCTATCTGGTCAGTCTGCTGCCCACCCGCGCCGGATTCGTTGCGCTGGGTGTCGCCTTCGCTGCCACCCTGTCACCGCTGATACCCAATGGGCCTACCGCCGTCGTCACCGCCACGGAAGGCAACAAGGGATTTCCGGCCACTGCCGTTGAAGCGAGTGGCTATCTTTCCACCCATTACGACGGCGGGGTGGTTCTGATCGAATCGTTCGGCAATGAGTCTGTGCTGTTTCATGCACGAATCCCACTGTCGAAGAACGTATATGAAGGCAGCTACCAGAAATGGGATCCCGCGCTCAGTAGCCCGCCGGGCCAGGGAATCAGATGGATTATCATGCGCGGCGGCGTCGAGCCCGATGAGACTTACCGCGACCTCATGGGGTCCCCCAAGTTGGCGGAGTACGCCGAAGTGTTCCGCAACAAAGAGTACGTCGTCTACAAAGCCGAGGACTGAGCCGTGCCCAAAGGAAAAACCAACCAGCCCATTCGCCACACCGCGGCGACGGTGATCAACACCGGCCAATTCATCTGCTTCACAGTACTTCTGGTGCTTGTCGCCGTCGCGGTGTACCTGAGCCCGCTGACAGTGGCCAAAATCGCTGTCGCCACGATCCTCGTCTTCTTCGCCGTCTTCGTGGGGCTGCTGAAAATGGGTTTGTGGTACGCGTCGACGCGTTACCGCTATCCGGACTATGAGATACCGCCCGAATCCGACCCGACGTTGCCGCACTACCTGGCCCTGGTCCCGATGTACCGGGAACCTGACATGGTCGAGCCCATGGTGCGCGGAATGGCGGCCCTGCGCTATCCAAAAGAGAAGCTGATAGTCCAGCTACTTGTCGAATCCCGCGACCGAGATCCCGCGACGCGCAACGCGATCGACGCAGTGGCGCTGCCCGACTTCGTGAGTGTCGTCGAAGTCCCCGATATCAAGCCGTACGGCAAGCAGCGCGCGCTCAACTACGGGGCGCACCGCGCGATCACGGAGGCTCACGACCTGCCCCGAAAGGAGCGTGCCGGCCGGCTCTGTGTGATTTATGACGCCGAGGACCGGCCCGAGCCCGATCAACTGCTAAAGGCGGTCGGCATGTTCCGGGCCTATGACGTCATCGACTCGAAAGTCGTGTGTCTTCAAGCGCAGCTGGAATTCTCCAACCAGACCAGCACCTGGGTGTCGCGCCTGATGTGGGTGGAGTACCTCGTTCACTTCGGCTGGGTACTTCCGGGCATGGCCCGCCTGGGCCTCATTCCGCCGCTGGGCGGCACCTCGAACCACTTCCGGCTGACATTCCTGGCCCGGGTGAGCATCGGCGTCGAACAGCAACCGCCGGGCGTCCGATGGGCGGGCATCTGGGACATGTTCAACGTAACCGAGGACGCGGACCTCGCGGGTGCGCTGGCGCTGCACGGCTTCAAGATCGCGATGCTGGACAGTGTCACCAAAGAAGTTGCGACAACACGGGTGAACACGCTGATCGGGCAGAAGTCACGGTGGCTGAAGGGCTACATCCAGACGGGTCTGATCTTCACTCGCACCCCGATACGGATGATGTCGCAGATGGGTCCCGTCCGCTGGTTTGTCTATGTCATGTTCCTCATCGGCACGCCGCTGTCGGTTCTGCTCAGTGCTCTGTCGTGGGTGCTGACCTTCGTCTACTTCGCTACCCGGTCGCAGGCGATTGAGCAGCTGTTTCCGGCATTGCTGCTGTATCTCGGCGTGCTGTTGCTGGTTTTCGGTAACTTCGCCCTCTTCCTGCAGCATGTCGCGGCTGCCACGAAGTCCGAGGGGTTCGGCACTGTCAAGTACATGCTTCTTGTCATCAGCGGTATTTGGCCAATGCTGACGGTGTTGTCATTGGCGAAGGCTTGTTATGAATTGGCGAACCCGAAGTTGCGTCATTTCTGGGACAAGACCGAGCACGGCCACGACCTTCACACCCTCGATGAAGTCGCTGGGCTGCGACGCGTCGCGGGAAGCGCGTCGGTCAGCGCCGCCATCATCCCCCGCGATGCGCGCGAACCCGCCCGCAAGCCCGAATCCGCATAGCCGCTGCGCCGAGATCGACGTTCTGGCGCATTCCACTCGTACTTTGGCGCCCGTTTGTTGGTTTGGGCGGGGTCGGGGCTGGGCGGGGTCGGGGCTACTCCTCGTAGCTGCAGATGGCCTCGACCTTGTCCGCGGACTTACTCTGCGGGTCGAACTCGTAGTCCAGCCATTCGCGGACCAGGCGACGGGCCAACTCCAGGCCGATCACCCGTTGTCCGACACACAACACCTGGGCGTTGTTGGACAGCACGGAACGCTCGACCGAAAAGCTGTCGTGTGCGGTGACCGCACGGATGCCGGGCACCTTGTTGGCGCTGATCGCCACACCGAGGCCGGTGCCGCACACCAGAAGTGCGCGGTCGGCTTTGCCTTCGGCGACCAACCGGGCGGCGGCCACCGCGATATGCGGGTAAGCGGTGTTCTCATCGGTCCCGACGCCGACGTCGGTGATCTCCGCGACACGCGAATCGGCGTTCAGATCACCCTTGAAGGCTTCCTTGTATTCGTAACCGGCATCATCGGATCCGACGACGATCCGCAGGTTGGACGGCATCTACTTGTCTCCTTCTTCAGACTGGGTGAAAGTCTCGGCGACGGTGATCGCGCACATCGCCAGGGAGGTGGCGCCCGCATCGGGTGTCCCGATGCTGCGTTCGGCCAACGGCCGGGCCCGGCCCACCTTCGGACGGAGGTCGGCGGTGGCGCCGGCAGCGTCGGTAGCGACCTGCGCTGCGGCTCTCCATGCGTCCCGCAACTTCGCGCCGTTGTATACCTGGCGCTCCAGGTCCTTCACGAACGGGAGCAGCGCATCCAGCATCGTCTTGTCACCGGGCGAGGCGCCGCCGAGTTCGGTCAAGGCGTTGTATCCGTCCTGGACTCCGGCAACGACCGTCGCCGACTCCAGCCGGCCGGTATCGCCGAGCCGAGCCCCCAACGCGGACAGCAGCGCACCCCACAGCACTCCGGACGTGCCGCCGGCCTTGGCAGCCCACGCCTTGCCCGCGGCATTGAGCACCGAACCGGCGCCGCCACCGTCGGAGGCCGCCTGCTCGGCTGCCGCGCGCGCCGCAGACGAACCCTTGACCATGCCGCGGCCGTGGTCACCGTCCCCGGCGACGGCGTCGATGCGGCCCAACTCGTCCTCGGCCACGGCGAGCATGTCGGCCATGGCGCCGATTGCCCGCGCGATGAACCGGCCACTCCGACGACCATCCTCATCGGAGAGCTCCGAGAGCACCGGAGACTCGGCTACGGCATCGTCGGCAGCATCGGTGCGACGCTCCCCCACCGACGCCGCTGCGGCGGTGCCCTTCCGGTACGCCGGAGTGTCCGCCGGTGCGGTCCAATACTTTTCGAGCTCCTCGTCAAGCCACATGATCGTCAGGGAGCAGCCGGACATGTCCAGGCTGGTGACGAGCTCGCCCACCTCCGGTTCGACGATCTCGAACCCGCGTTCCCGTAGCAGCTGCGCCGCGGTGCCCCACACCACGAACAGTTCTTCGTATTTGGTGCGGCCGAGTCCGTTGAGGATCACCGCGATTCGCTTCGACGTGGCTTCGGGGAAGTCGGCGAGGACGCCGTCGACGAGGGTTTGGGCCAGATCGGCCGCCGAGGGCATCGGCTCGTCGGCGACGCCGGGCTCCCCGTGGATACCCAGGCCCAGTCCCATGTGACCTTCGGGCACGGTGAACAGCGGGTGGTCGGCCCCGGGCATGGTGCAGCCGTCGAACGCGACGCCCAGCGTGCGGGTGGCGGCGTTGGCAGCGTCGGCCACCCGGATGACACCGGCGAGGTCGAGTCCGTCCTCGGCGGCGGCGCTGGCGCATTTGAAGACGGTGAAATCGCCTGCAATGCCTCGCCGTTTGGTCTCTTCGCCTTTGGGCGCGCTGGCAACATCGTCGGTGACCGCGAAGTAGTGGGCCTCGATCCCCTCGCTGCGCAGCTGGCTGACAGCCAACCCGAAGTTCATCACGTCACCGGCGTAGTTACCGGTGGTCAACAGCACGCCGGCGTCGCCGTGAGCCGCACGCGCCACCGACGCGGCTTCCTCCGCCGACGGCGAGGTGAAGATGTTGCCGACCACGGCCCCGTCGGCGAAACCCGGTCCGACGGTGCCACAGAACGCCGGGTAGTGCCCGGAGCCGCCACCGATGACCACCGCGACCTTGCCCGGCGCGGTCTTGTGGGCACGCACCACCCCACCGGGCACCCCGGCCACGTAACGCGCATTGGCGTCGAGGAAACCGACCAGCATGTCCTCGGTGAACCGTGCCGGGTCGTTGTACAGCTTGGTCATCGCAGCCGGGCCCCATTGTCAGCGTCGAACAGGTACACCCGCTCCGCCGGGGCGGTCACGATCACCTGCTGTTCGGCTTCGAAACGCTCCTGCGCCGGGGTCTGCACGACGATGCCCTCTTCCATACCGGCAACCGTACTGGTCGCCAAACCGAACTCGAGAAGGTGCTCGAAGTACGCCACGGTGGCCTTCAGACCGGCCCCGCCAGCGTGCGCACCGGTGTTCAGCGCACAGTCCTGAGGCCGGATCCCGACGCTCACCGCAGTGCCGTCGGGGACGTCGGTGACGGTGGTGTCGAGATAGCCGGCGTTGGCGCCGACGCGGACCCGGACCCGGCCGTTCTCGACCTCGGTGGTGCCGCGCAGCACGTTGATCTGCGGCTCCCCCACGAACGTCGCAACGAAGAGGTTGGCCGGATCGTCGAACACCTCATCGGGGGTGCCGAACTGCTGCACCACACCGGCGTCCATCACCGCGAGCCGGTCGGCCAACGATAGCGCCTCAACCTGGTCGTGAGTGACCACGATTGTGGTGTAACCGAATTCGCGTTGTAGCACCTTGAGCTCGCGACGCACCCGCTGGCGAGCGGAAGCGTCGAGGTGGCTCAGCGGCTCGTCGAGCAGCAGTACCGGTGGATTGCGGACCAACGCCCGCGCCAGCGCCACCCGCTGCTTCTGCCCGCTGGACAATCCGGCCGGACGCAGGTCGAGCAGATCCTTCATCTCCAGCCGGTCGCAGATCGAAGACACCATTTGCTCGGCACCTTTGACCTTACGGGCCTTGAGGCCGTAGAGCAGGTTGTCGCGGACCGACATCGGCGGGTACAGCGCGTAACTCTCGAAGCCGACGCCGATGCCGCGTTTGGCCGCCGGCAGCCCGGAGATCTCCCGGTCACCGATCTTGATCGACCCGCCCGTCACCGTCTCCAGGCCCGCGATCATCCGCAACGTCGTGGTCTTGCCGCAGCCCGAAGGACCCAGCAGGGCGACCAGCTCACCGGGTCGAATTGCCAGGTTGATGCCCTTGACCGCCGTCACCGCGTCGCGGCCGCGGGCGGCGTAGGTCTTGACGAGGTCCGTCAGGGTCAGGCTTTGGGCGTTTCCGGACAGTGAGGTGCTGGGCCGGTCCGCGGTGACTGTCACTGTGCTGCCTCCAGAGTCGTGGTGTCGCTGGTCAGCCGTCGAGTGTCGCCGTCGCCCGACGCGAAGACATGCACGTCGGAGTCGGCGATCTTCATCGTCACGTCGTCGCCCTCGCCGACGCCGTGCCGACCGGAGGTCAGCACGATCAGCTGGGCGCCGCCCACGTCGACGGTCAGCTCGATATTGCGGCCGAGCCGCTCGGCCAGCAGCACCCGCCCCCGCAGGGAGCCTTCCCCGGAAGTGACGTGAATATCGCTGGGCCGCAAGCCCACCCGAACCCGGTCACCACGGTCGACGTCGGCACCGGCAGGCACGGCGACATCGAGGGAGCCGCGCTCCCCCAGCCTGATCCTGCCGTCGTCGACCACGCCGTCGAGCACGTTGATCTCCGGCTGCCCCAGTGAGCGGGCGACGAACGTGTCGGCGGGGCTGCGCCAGATCTCGTCGGGGGTCCCGATCTGCACGAACTTGCCCTCGCGCATGACCGCGATCCGGTCACCGAGCGCCAATGCTTCCTGATAGTCGTGGGTGACATAGATCGTGGTGGTGTTCGACATTGCGCCGAGCTGTTTCAGTTCGGCGCGCATCGCCGCGCGCAGCTTGGCGTCGAGGTGGCTCAACGGCTCGTCGAGCAGGTAAACGTCGGCCGGTCGGACCAGCACCCGGCCCAGCGCGACGCGCTGACGCTGCCCGTTGGACAACTCCCGCGGAAACCGCTTGAGCAGGTGGTTGATTCCCAGAGTGGAGGTCACCTGGTCGATACGCTCAGTCCGCTCGGACTCCGAGTATTTGCCTGTCCTACCCGATTTCAGGGGCGACGCCAAATTCTCGCTGACGGTCTTCTGCGGGTACAGCGCGTAGCTCTCGAACGCCATCGCCACATTGCGGTGGTAGGGCTCGACCCGGGTCACGTCGTTACCACCGATGTGCACCGCGCCCGCGTCGATGTCCACCAGACCGGCGATCGATTTGAGTGTGGTGGTCTTGCCTGCGCCACTGGGGCCCAGGATGACGAAGAATTCGCCGTCGGCGACATCGACGCTGACCTCGTCAACGGCGACCGTTGTGCCGTAGGTCTTGCGGACCCCGGCAAGAGAGAGAGTGGCCATCAGGCTTTCACCGCCCCAAAGGACAGGCCCCGCACCAGGTAACGCTGAATCGTCAGGGCGAGGACGAGTGGTGGCAGCGCGGCGATGAGCGCCGCGGCGGCCGTGAGGTTGTAGTAGGCCTGTCCGCCGCCGCCGAGGAACTTGGTGATCGCCACGGTGACGGTGCCGGCATTGGCGTCGGCCAGGATCAGCGGGAAGACGTAGTTGTTCCAGGCGAAGATGAACGCCAGCAGCGCCGCCGCGGCGATACCCGGCCGCACGATCGGCAACGCCACCATCAGGAAGGCCCGCTTGCGGGTGTAACCGTCCAGCAGCGCGGCCTGCTCCAGGTCCTCCGGGAGGTCCTGGAAGTAGGACCGCAGGATCCACACCACCAGCGGCATGGTCACCAGCTGCAGCACCCAGATCATGCCGACCTTGGTGTCGAACAAGCCAATCTGGTTGTAGATGACGAACAGCGGCACGATCACCATCAGTTCCGGGGCGAACCGGAATGACAGCATCTGGAACATCAGGTCGTTGGAACCCTTGTACTGCCAGCGTCCGGCGGCATAGGCCGCCGGGATGCCGATCACCAGCGACACGATCACCGCGCCACCGCAGTTGATCAGGCTGGTCAGCAGCGAGGTCTTGAAGTCGACACTGGTCATCTCGGTGCCCTTGTCGGACAACACCGTTGCGAAGTTCGACCAGGTGGGGCTGAAGGTGAAGTAGGTGGTGGTCTGCTCCTCGGCGTTCTTCAACGCCAGCATCAGCATCCAGAAGATCGGGAACAGCGAGAACAAGAACCAGAAGATCACCCCGATGTCGGCGGCGATCGTGCCGATCGACAGCCGCTTCTGGCCGGGAAGCAGTTCAGGGCGGCTGAACCAGGTTGTTGAGGTAGCCATCTCTTACGACTCCGCTCCGGCAGCACGACGCTGCGCCTTGCCGAGCACGCTGACCAGGTAGCGCGCGGTGATGAACACGATGATCCACAACAGCAGCATGTAGGTGCTGCCGCGGGAATAGTCGAGGTTGATGATCGAGTCCTCGAAGGCACCGATCTGCAGGGTGCGGGTCGCCACGCCGGGCCCACCGGCGGTGAGGACGAAGATGTGATCGAAGACCTTCAGGTTGTCCATGAACCGGAAGATCACCGCCACCAGGATGTAGGGCCACAGCATCGGCAGCATCAGCTTGCGGAACATGTAGAACCAGTTGGCGCCGTCCACCTCCGACGCTTCGAAGGGTTCCCTCGGCAATGAGCGGATACCGGCGAGCACCAGGATCGCCACGAACGGGGTGAAGATCCAGATGTCGACCAGGATCACCGACCACAGCGCATTGCCCGCGGACAACCAGTCGAACGTGTTGCCCAGGCCCAGAACGTGATTGAGGATGCCGAACTGCGGGTTGAACATCAGCTTCCAGATCACGCCCGCGATCACCGGGGCGATCATCAGCGGCAGGATCAACACCTTCTCGAAGATCTTGCCGATGATGCTGGACCGGTTGAGCAGCAATGCCAGTCCCACACCGAGAGCCGTCTCGATCGCGGTCGCGACGACGGCGAACGTGGCGGTGACCTGGACGCTCTTCCAGAACACCTGGTCACCGAGCACGGAGGCGAAGTTGTCGAACCAGACGAAGTGTGGGTTCGGGTTGACCGCCGCGTAGTTCAGGAAGGCGTAGTAGGCGCCCAGCACGAACGGGTACAGGATGCCGATCACGATCACCAGCGCGGGGATCGACAGCAGGTACGGGCGAAGCTTGCGCCGCCACGTGGGGACCTCTGGCAGGGTGTGGCTGGGTGCTGTGGACTGCGGCGAGGCCGGCGGCGCCTTGGGTGTCTGCGTTGTCATGATTGTCGCCCGCTCCTAGAGGTTGACCTTGGACGTGTTGGTCTTGGCGAGGCTGCGCAGACGTGAGGCCGCGTCGTCACCGCCGTAGATGTCCTGCAGCGCCACCGCCCAGTCCTTGGTGGTGTCGAAGAACTTTGTCTGCGGGGTGAACTGGATCTTCGACGACGGGATGACCGCTTCGAAGGTCTCGAGATAGCCGTGCTGGTCGGCGGCGATGCGTTTGAACGTGGTGTCGAACACGGACTGCCGCACCGGATCTGCGTAGATGCCGCCCTCGACGGCCTTGTTCATCGAATCCTTGCCGGTGGCCCACTGCATGAACAACCACGCCGGAAGCTTGTTCTTGGAGTTGGCGTTCATCGCCCAGGTCCAGGTCCACAGGTTGGTCTTGTAGTTGCCGTCGGGACCCGCCGGGCCGGGGTACCAGCCCAGGTTGCCGGCCTCGGCGCTGGCGCCGGGCTTGTTCTTCGGGTACGTCGCGCTGTCGGCGTCGAAGACCATCATCGCCTTACCGTCACCCAGATCACCCGTCGCGTTGGGATAGTCGTAGGTGGTCCACGACGTGGGTCCGGCCTGGTGCTGCATGTCGATCCACTTCTTGGTGAACTCGACGGCCTTGTCGCTGGCCATCTCGGCGACCAGTTCGCGGCCGTTGAACGTGTAGTCGACAGCTCCTTCGCGAACGTACTGCGTCATGAAACCGGGGTGGATGGTCGCCCAGGACTTCGAGCCGCGGGTGGCGATGCCGTAGCGGTTCTGCGACCGGTCGGTCAGATCGACGGCCAGCTGGATGAAGTCGTCGAAGTTGTCCGGCAGTCGGGTGATGCCTTTTTCGTCGAAGTACTTCTTGTTGTAGGCGACGACGTTGTTCTCGAATCCCCACGGGATGGCCCACTGCCCGCCGGTGCCCAGCGGGTTGCCGAGGGTGAAATCCCACCTGGTGGAGGTGCGCAGGCCCTCGAAGATGTCCTCGAAGTCGTACTCGGCGTTGGTCGCGGCGGTGTTCTGCAACCACGGGTTGAGGTCCTCGATCCACCCGGGCGGTCCGTACTGCCAGATGAAGTAGGCCCCCAGCATGAACGCGTCGTGCTTGCCGGTGCCGCCGGCCAGTTCGGTGTTCAGTTTGGTGAAGTAGTCGGCCTCGGGCACCAGGTCGACGTTGACGTTGATCCCGGTGAGCTCGGTGAACTCCTTCATCAGCGGCTGATAGGACTGCTGATAGGGGTGCGGTGTCTGCAGGATGTTGATCGTGGAACCGGAAGCCTTCTTCCAATCGAAGCCGCCGGTCACCTCCGAGGCACCGTTGGGGGCGGGTGGGCGGCCGCCCACGCCGCAGGCGGACAGGATCGGCACACTGGCCGCGGCGGCGCCGGCAAGGCCCATGGCCGCCAACATGTTCCGTCGCGACATCTGTGGGCCCTGGAACCCGGACTGTCGACGCATTTCGTGGCTTCCCTTCGTCACGCGGGGATGAGCGAGACTTTGACCGATTCCCTGCCGCTGCCGACCAGGTCGAGGCCCTTCTGGAACTCGCTCAGCGGCAACTGGTGGGAGCAGATCTCGTCCATCGGAAGGACGCCGGACTCGATCATCTTGATCGCCGCCGGCCAGCAGTACGGGCCCAGATGGGCGCCGAGCACGTCGAGTTCTTTGTCGTCGCTGATGATGCTCCAGTCCACGCTGACATCACTGCCGAAGACGCCGTATTCGACGTAGCGGCCCAGCTTTCGGAGCAGATTGAGCCCCTGGGGCACCGCGGAGGTGTGGCCGGTGCCCTCGAGGTAGACGTCGGCGCCGTACCCGTCGGTGAGGTCCTTGACGATCTTCTCGGCGTCCTGCTCGGTGATGTTGATCGTGATGTCGGCGCCACACTTCTTGGCGAGTTCCAGTTTCTCCGGTGCCATGTCCAGCGCGATGACGTGCAAGGGGTTCTTCGCGCGGGCACCGGCGATCATGCCGAGTCCGATCGGTCCACAACCGGCGACCACCACGACGTCTTCGAACAGGATCTGGGCGCGTTCCACCGCGTGCAGCGAGCACGACAACGGTTCGGCGAACGCGGCGTGCGCGGGCTTGATGTCCTTGGACACCTTGTGCACCAACGCTTCCGCGGGATAGACCATGTAGCTGGCCATGGCACCCGGCGTGCGCCGCTTGAACCCGTAGAGGTCGTGTGGCTGGCACATGTGGTACTGACCGCGCTTGCAGAAGCGGCATTCCCAGCAGGGCACGATCTGCTCGGAGACCACCCGGTCGCCGACGGCGATGTTCCACCGCTTCGCTGCTTCGTCGTCGAGTTCGACTACTACACCGACGAATTCGTGACCAGGAATGACCATCGTCTCGGCCCACGCCGGACGGTTCTCGTCGCCCCAGAACTTGGCGGCACCGTGATAGCACTTGAGGTCGCTGGCACAGATGCCCACGGCCTCGACGCGGACCAGCGCTTCACCGGGTCCGCGCCGCGGAACGGAAACCTCTTCCAGACGGTAGTCGTTGGGCCCGTGACAGACCACTGCCTGCATCTTTTCGGGAATCTGATCAGTCATCGGCTAGCTCCTGGACACATCGATCTGCTGTCGGCTACTCGTGGGTCCGCACCTGTTCGCAGGTGTGGGTGCGGTCACACTATCGAATGGCTGCACACATGTCCAGAACGATTGTTCAGGGAACGCGGGGCGAGAACACGTGTTCAATGTCATACTCTTGTCGTGCCACGCCCTGCACAGTCCCCCAGCGTCCCGATCGAGAACGCCACGTCCGACGGTGAAGCCGGTCATTTCCCCACTTCGTTGTTGTATTCGGCGGCCAAGCTCTACTACACCGAGGACGTCACCCAGGCTGATGTGGCCGCGCAGTTGGGATGTAGCCGCGCGACCGTCAGCCGCCTACTGGCGGAGGCGAAACGGCGCGGCATTGTCCGCATCGAGGTGGTGCCGCCCGCGGACTTGTCGTCCGGGGATCTGGCCGATCAGCTGAGCAGGGCGCTCGGGTTGACCACGGTGTTCCTGAGTCCGCCGGTGCCCAGCCCGGGGCCCGGCCGGACGGTGGCCGATGTGATGGGCGGTGTGCTGGCCCCGGCGGTCGGGCGTGCACTGATGGCCGCCGGGCTGCTGCCCGGGGACATCCTGCTGGTGTCGTCGGGCCGCACGGTTTACGAGGTGGCCCAGTTCGATCTCGTGCCATTACCCGGTGTGCTGGTGGCGCCGACGGTGGGCGGCAACGATCAGCCCGATGAGTGGTATCAAACCAATGAGATCACCCGATTGGTGGCCAACCGCGTCGGTGGGCGGGCCAACTACCTGTTCGCCCCGGCGCTGCCGGGGCCCGATCTGTACCCGTCGTTGTTGAAGGACCCGACCATCCAGCGCGTGCTGCACCTGTGGCCGCATGCCCGCTGCGCGTTGATGGGAATCGGCGCCCCGCCGCTGCTGCGTTCAAACATCCCGCAGTTCGTGCCGCCGCGGTCGAATTCGTTGCGCACAGCGGTCGGTGATGTGTGTTCGCGGTTTTACGACCGCGACGGCCGCGAGGTGCCGTTCGAAGGCCGCGACCGGTTGATCGCCGTGGAACTCGAAGCGCTGCGCCACATTCCGGTGACCATCGCGGTGGCCGTCGGCGCTGAGAAGGTGGAGTCGATCATCGCCGGCGCCCAGGGTGGCTACTTCAACCAGCTGGTGACCGATCCGGTGACGGCCGAGGCGATTCTGGCGCGGGTCGCTGGAGCCTGAGGGCGCATTTTTCCTCGGCGAGCAGACGCAAACTAGCGTTCAGAGGGTCCAGAAACCGCGAGTTTGTGTCTGCTCGCGGCTAGAAAGTGGCCAACCGGTGGACTTGGTCGCGGGTGGCGGGATACAGCTGGCGCCAGGTCTCGTACAGCTCGTCATAGAGGGCGACATTCTTCGGATCCGGAGTGATCTCACGGGCGATGCGAGCCCAATCAGTCTCCGGAGCAACAACTCCCGCCCCGATCGCGGCCAGCAGCGCGCCCCCGTAGCTGGCACCGATCGCCTGCTCAGGTACCAACTGTGCCCGCCCGGTCACATCGGTCACAGTCTGTGCCCAGATCGGGCTGCGTAATCCCCCGCCCACCGCCACCGTCCGGCCGGCGGTGTGAGCGTCATCAAGACGTTCCAGTATCTGCCGGATACCGAACGAAATCCCTTCGTAGGCAGCCCGAAAGAGATGCCCGCGACCATGACGCAAGGTCATGCCCGCGAAGACCCCGCGAGCGTGAGGATCGAATACCGGTGTGCGCTCCCCCGCCAGGTACGGCAACACCAGTAGACCTTCACTACCGGGCGGAACCGCTTGCGCTTCTGCCATCAGGGTGTCGAAGGGTGCGCCCCCGGTGGTGGCCTGCAACCAGTTCACCAGGCTGCCCGCCGTCGCGGTCCCGGCGGCGAGGGCATGGGTGTCGCGTTCGACGCCGGCGGTGGTCCACAACATCGGATCAGTGTGAAAGGTGTCGATGATATGCACCAGGAACATCGTCGAGCCGTACATCAGCATCTGGTCGCCCGGCTCGCGTACCCCGGCGGAGAAGGCCTCGGCGAAGGCATCCACGGTGCCGGCTACCACGGGTGTCCCCGCCGGAACCCCGGTCGCAGCGGCGGCCTCCGCATGCACGGTGCCGACCACCTCGCTCGGCCACACCAGCCGAGGCAACGGGAGATGCCCGCAGATGCGTTCGGCCCATTGGGTGTTCCACTGGAATGTCCGCGTCGTATACAACGGATCGCATTGACTGGCGGTGTGGTGGTCCAACACGTACTCGCCGGTGAGCTTGGCGGCGATATAAGAATTGGAGCCGTACCACCCGGCGGCTCGTTCGAACACCTCAGGTTCATGCCGGCGCACCCATTCGATCTTGGGCCCCACCGCCTGGCTCGAGAGCAGCGTACCGGCCTGCTCGATGATCGCATCAGCGCCGAATTCGGCTGTCAGCTGCTCGATTTCCGCTTGCGCGCGGGAGTCGATTCCGTAGAGGATCGCCCGGCGCAGCGGCCGCAGGTCTGCGTCGCACAGCACCAGACAGGGCCCGACACCGCTGACGCACATCGCCGCCACCCGCGATCCCCCGGGGACCGCGGCCAGCAGCGCCCGGCTGATGCTGCACACCTCCCGCCACCACATGGCTTCGGCGTCGACCTCGGCCCAACCGGGACGCGGCAACTCCATGGAATGGGCGATGGTTTCCGATGCCAGTACAGCACCGGACGGGTCGACGAGCACGCCCTTGGAGCTTCCGGTGCCCATGTCGATGCCGAGGAGCAAGTCCACGGGGCCCACCCTACGGCCTCGGGGCCGCCCTGCGGTGGGGCATCACCTGCTGAAAATCAGCTGCGACCGCCACAGTCGCGCTACGCGGCCCCGTAACCTCGTTCACTCGCGAAGTCACCGAGGCTGGCCCGCAGATGGTGTCGTGCCCGGTGAAGTCGAGACATCACCGTGCCGACCGGGGCGCCGGTCAACTCTGCGATGTCCTTGTGTCTGCGGCCCTCGATATACGCGTAGTACACAACGACGCGCTGCAATTCCGGAAGCGACTGTATGGCCTCGCGAATCTCGGGTGCCGCCTCGCTCGGCAGGGCAGGTCGCTCGGCCGGGGACGCGCTGCCTGGCAGTCCGTCCTCAATATGGTCGGCGACCAAAAGCTCTGATGGACGTCGTTGTGCGGTTCGGAAGCTGCTGATCCACGTGTTCACCATGATTCTGTGGACCCACGCGCGGAAGTTCGAATCCGCTTCGAACGTTCCATAGGCCCGCCACGCCCGCATCAATGTCTCTTGCACGAGGTCGTCGGCATCGGCGGCCTGATGCACGTACCGCCGTGCGGTACGCCGAAGCTGATCCACCACCAGCGATACCTCGACCTCGAACCGGGCAGCCAACTCCTCGCTGCGCGCCGGTGGGGTTGATACCGAACCGGGCTGCTGCCCCGTCTTGTGGTGGGCGTTCATTGTCACTCCAGTCGTCGAGTCTCTTCGTCACCCCGAAAGGGCGCCATTACCAATCGCGCATCGTCACGATCCTGAAAGGTGCCACGATCTAATTCCTCGGCACCGCAACGAATTACCTATGCCATCGAAGTAACGCTTCACTGATACCGCGTCAGCGATCTCTGATGTCGTGGGCTTCAGCCTGCCCTCCCAGGAATCTCCAAGCTTGGAGAATGCGTGGAGATTCCGTAGAGAACCCCGGCGATCGAAGGTGCGCTCGAAGCACGCTACTGTGACGTGGGTCACACCCTGCAAGATATTTCCCGCGGCTCCCGTTCTGAAACAGAGGAACCGAAACAAAGCAGCGACCAGTGCGAACCGGGGCCCACGCGCTCCGCAGCAACGGGTAATGCCCACGCACTCAGAGAGACGGCCGATGACCCACGTGTAATGACGCTGACGCGCCATTCACCAGATGCCACACCGTGATTCAGCTTCATCAACGGCGATTGTCGATGGTGTCTCAATTTCCGGACGTCCTCGTTGCACGCGCACCCCGAACCGCTCATCGCCAAGACCGAATGGGAGAAGGACATGCCTGAGCACGAATGGCTGACAGCGCCGCAAACTCTGGTGGACGTCGCAACCCAGCGGGCTGCACGCGACCCCGACAAGGTTGCATTCACGTACTGCGGCAACGGCGAAGAAGAGTCCGATCAGCTCACCTACCGGCAGCTGGACCACCGGGCCAGAAGGATCGCTTCCCTTCTGCAGCAACAGAATAAAGCGGGCGAGCACGTTCTTGTCCTGTGTCCCTCAGGCCTCGACTTCATCGCTGCCATCTTCGGCTGTTTTTATGCGGGAGCGGTGGCGGTACCGGTGCACCCGCCGGCGCACAGCCGGTTGCTGCCTCGGGTGGCCTCGATCGTGGCGGACATCGACGCCAGTTTCGTGCTCACTACCGACGAAGTGCGAAGCGAACTCAAGCCGGTGTTCGACCAGATGCCGGAAGGGGGTTCACTACGGTGGTGTGCAGTTGACATCGACGAGATCGACACCGCAGACGACTGGGCGTCGCCTGACATCAGCTCCGAGACAACGGCATTCGTCCAGTACACGTCTGGTTCGACCGGTGTGCCCAAGGGTGTGCAACTGACACACGGCAATTTGCTCGCCAATCTCGAGGACATCACCAGTGTCCTGCCGGCCGACGCGCGGGTAGCCAGCTGGCTACCCCTGCACCACGACATGGGTCTCATCGGGGTCACCTTCGGAGTTGTCTACGCCGGAGCCTGCGCCTTCCTGATGCCGCCATCGGCCTTCATCCAGCGTCCGATGCGGTGGCTCGAACTCATCTCCCGCTACCGTGCCAACGTCGCCGTAGGCCCGAATTTCGCCTATGACCTCTGCGTCGAGCGCAGCACCGCCGAAGAACGGGCCGCGCTCGATCTGACCGGCTGGACCTGCGCTTTCAGCGGTGCAGAACCCGTGCGGGCAACGACGATGCAGCGCTTCGCCGAAGCGTTCGCCCCCGCGGGCTTCACACAGCAGGCGTTTTGTCCGGTGTACGGGCTGGCGGAAGCGACCGTGTTCGTATCCGGCAATCCCGACTACCGCGCGGCGCCGACCGTGCGGCATGTCGATGGCGTCGCGCTGCGGGAGAACCGCATCGCGGCCGTGCCGTCCGATCACCCGGCGGCTGCGTCGATCGTGGGTTGTGGCCCAGCGGGTCACAACCAACAGATCCTCATCGTCGACCCACTGACCCGCAGGGAGTGCCGGCAGGACGAGGTCGGGGAGATCTGGGTCAGCGGTGCGAACGTCGCGCATGGTTACTGGGGCAAGGCCGACGAGACGACTGAAACATTCAAAGCGCACACATCGGACGCGAGGCGCGGGCCCTACCTGCGTACCGGTGACCTGGGGTTCTTGGCAGCCGGCGAGCTGTTCGTGACCGGACGGCTCAAGGATGTCGTGATCATCCGAGGGCGCAACTACTATCCGAACGACCTCGAATTCACGGTGCAGGAAACACATCCCGGACTGTTGAAGGGTCGCGGTGCGGCTTTCTCCGTCACCCCGGAGAACGGCCCCGAACAGCTCATCGTCGTGCACGAAGCCGACCGTCAGCAGATCACCGAGGCCGATGCCGACAAGGTGATCGCCGGAATTCGGACCGCGATCACCGCCGAACACGGCGTTCCGCCACACGCGGTGCTCCTGGTGGATCTGCTGCATATCCCCACCACGTCGAGCGGGAAGATTCGCCGACGAGCGTGCAAACAGAAGTTCCTCGACGGCCATCTCGAAGCGTTCGCACAGTGGCAGGCGCCTGCGACAGCGACGCCGCAGTCCCCCTCGCCGGCGCAGACCGGGGAGGCGCCCGCAAGGTCGGCCCGCAGCGCGCCGGAGATCGAGCAGTGGCTCGTGACCCATCTCGGCGCCGAACTCGAACTGCCGGCATCAGAAATCGACACCACTCAGCCGTTCGCCTACTACGGTCTGGACTCGGTCCGGGCGATCCAGCTGACGACGGCGCTGGAAGCGTGGCTCGGTCGCAAGACCTCCGCCACCCTCCTCTACGACTACCCAACGATCGAATTACTCGCCGATCATCTGGCCGACGCTGCCACCGCGGCGGTGGACGCCACCGCGACGCCCGACCGCACCAACCACGTCAACGCTGACGAACCGATCGCGATCATCGGCATCGGCTGCCGCTTCCCCGGTGCTGACGGACCCTCGCAGTTCTGGCAGCTGCTCTGCAACGGAGTGGACGCCGTCACCGAGAGACCCAAAAACCGCTGGGCCGCAGATGAAGCCATGAACTCAGCCAGTCATTCGGGTGGTTTCCTCGACCACATCGACGGGTTCGACGCACAGTTCTTTGGTATCTCGCCGCGAGAAGCGACGCGGATGGACCCCCAGCAGCGGTTGCTGTTGGAAGTGGCCTGGCATGCACTCGAAGATGCCGGGCAGGTGCCGGAGACGCTCGCCGGCACCCGCACCGGTGTCTTCACCGGCGTCTCCGCCGGTGAGTACCAACACCTCACACTGAGCCGGCCGGACCTGATCGACCCCTACAGCGGTACCGGTACGTCGATGAGCATCGCCGCCAACCGGCTCTCCTACATCTTTGACCTCCGCGGGCCGAGCATGTCGGTGGATACCGCATGTTCCTCGTCTCTGGTCGCGGTCCACATGGCGTGCCGCAGTCTGCGCGACGGGGAGTCGACTCTGGCGCTGGTCGGTGGTGTGAACGTGATGTTGACGCCGGGCCCGAACGTGAGCTTCGAGAGGGCCGGGGTGTTGGCGGCCGACGGGCGTTGCAAACCATTCGACGCGCGGGCCGACGGCTGGGTACGTGGCGAGGGGGCCGGGGTCGTCGTGCTCAAACCGCTGAGTCGGGCGCTGGCCGACGGGGACTCGGTGTACGCGGTGATCCGCGGCAGCGCCGTGAATCAGGACGGGCGGACGAACGGTCTGATGGCGCCCAACCGGCAGTCACAGCAGAGTGTTCTGACCGATGCCTACCAGCGTGCGGGGGTGTCGCCGGGTGCCGTGCAGTACGTCGAGGCCCAGGGGTTGGGCACCCTCGTCGGTGACGCCATCGAGGCCGAGGCCCTCGGCGCGGTGTTGGCCGAAGGCCGGGCGCCGGACGACCCGTGCATGATCGGCTCGGTCAAGACGAACATCGGCCATCTGGAGGCTGCTGCAGGAGTCGCCGGGCTCATCAAAGTCGCGTTGTCCCTGCGCCATCGAACGATTCCGCCGACCCTGAACTTCTCGGAGCCCAGTCCGGACATCAACTTCGAGACGTTGCCGCTGCGCGTCGCCGAGCGCCTGATGCCGTGGCCCGACAGCGGCCGGGCAGTGGCGGGGGTCAGTGCGTTCGGCTTCGGCGGCACCAACGCCCATGTCGTGCTGGCAGAGGCGCCACAGGTCCGGGTCCCCGAGACAGCCGACGACGCCACCTGCGATGACGTCCACGTGCTGCCATTGTCGGCCCGCTCCCCCGACGCTCTCGTCGAGTTGGCCCGCCGTTACGAGGGGGCCCTGGCCGGCGGCGCACCGCTGTCGGACCTTTGCTACACAGCCGGCGTGCGCCGCGCCCACCACGAGCACCGCCTGGCGGTGGTCGGCCACACGCGCGATGAGTTGCGCGCGGCATTGGCCGCCCACGGCGAGAGCGCAGCGGACCGGGGCAGCGAGGGCGGGCAACGCCGGCCGTCACGGCGCCCGGGCGTGGTCTTCGTTTTCACCGGCGATGGAACGCATTGGCGTGGGATGGGCCGCGAGCTCCACACCCAGGAAGCCGCGTTCCGTGATGCGCTGATCTCCTGCGACCGCGCGCTCCGGCCGCACCTGGGGCGTTCGGTGCTGGGCGAATTACTCTCCGAGGCAGACGATTCCGACCTCGACGTGGCTGCTGCCGCCGTATTTGCGGTTCAAGTGGCGTTGGCGGCGCTGTGGCGATCGTGGGGAGTTCAGCCCGCAGCCGTGATCGGCCACAGCATGGGCGAGGTCGCCGCTGCGCACGTGGCCGGTGCCCTCAGCCTCGACGACGCCGCCCACTTGATCTGCGTCCGCACCCGCCTCATCCGGCGACACAACGACCGCGCGGCGCGCACCGAACTCAACGAGGTGCTGGGCAGTTTTCGGTTGCTGCCCACAGCGGTTCCCCTGTACTCGACAGTGACCGGCGGCGCTCTCGGCGACGAGGTGCTCGACGACAACCACTGGATGGCCAATCTGTCCGCACCCGTGGGTATTTCGAGTGCGATGCACAGGCTGGCCGAAGCCGGTCACGACACGTTCCTGGAGATCAGCCCGCACCCGACCCTCCATGGTGAGGACGCCCTGGGGAGCCCGGCGCGCACGGTGTTGCCGTCAATGCGGGCCGACGAGCCCGACCGCATGACCTTGCTGGGATCACTCGGCGGGCTGTACAGCAACGGGCACTCCGTCGCCTGGGGGCTGCTTCATCCACCGGGGCGCCGGCTCGCGCCCGCACCGACATATCCGTGGCAGCGCCGGCGGTTCTGGCTCGACGACGCAGCCCCCACCATCGCGGGCGCCAATCAAGAAAACGAACCCGCACTCCCCGAGCCGCAGATCGGCTTCGCGGGACTGCTCGACCGCGCCGATCAGCAGGAGCGTCAGCGTCTGCTGCTGTCATACCTGCGCCGGCACGCCGCCGACAAACTCGGTGTCACACCGCTGAATCTGGACACCCGGTCGCCGCTGACCAACCTCGGAGTGGACTCCCTGATGGCAGCGGAACTGCGCGCGCAGATCGAACGCGACACCGGCATCGTGGTGCCGGTCGTCGAGTTCCTCGACGCGCCAAGCGTTGCCGAGCTGGCAGGTCGGCTTGCCGAGGGTCTGTCCGGAGCACGTTCACAACAGCCGAATGACAATCCACCCCATGGCGTTCCTGCCACCACAGTTCGCGGTGCCGAGGCCGGGACTGATCTCACCGACGCACGGTGGGCCGATCTGCTCACACGAGTGGACGAGGTTTCTGACGCCGATGTCGAAGCCCTGCTCCACGAAGTTCTGCATGTAGAGGAAGAACAGAAATGACTGACACCATCGACGGCACCCCCGATATCTCCAGCCTGTCCGCCGACGAGAAGCGGGCGCTGCTGTCGCGGGTCCTGCGGCAACGGGTTGGGTCGTCCGCGTCAACACATCCGCTGTCGTTCGGGCAGCAGTCAATGTGGTTTCTCAACAGCATCGCACCCGGCAGCCCCGCTTACACCATCACGTATGCCGGTGTGATCAGCGGACCTCTCGACGTGCCGGCACTGGAACGTGCCGCTCAGGCCCTCGTCGACCGGAACGGCGTGCTGCGCACCACCTATGGCGTCGTGGACGGGCAGCCCATACAGCGGGTCCACCCCCATTGGCGAGTGCGGATGGATCGGTACGATCTCGGTCCCGACGAGTCCGACCTGCAGAACTGGCTGCGCCGGGAGTCGAGCCACCCCTTCGACCTCGAAACCGGTCCGGTGTACCGGCTGACTCTGCTGAGGCGCGGGCCCCAGGAACATGTGCTGGTCCTGGTCATGCATCACATCGCAGTCGACTTCTGGTCCATCGATATCCTCCTCGACGAGCTGGACCTGCTGTACGCAGCGCAATTCGGCGCACCGATGCCGCCACCGTGCCCGACAAGCTACGTCGAACATGTCCACCGGCAGAACCGAGCGCTCGAGGGCCATGACGGCGAGCGGCTCGAGAGTTACTGGCGTGAGCAGCTTTCCGGAAACCTCCCCGTCACCGAGTTGCCGACCGACCGGCCACGACGACAGGCCCAGACCTACCGGGGCGCGGTACATCGCTTCACCATCGACGCCGAGCTCACCGCGGCGGTGAAGGAGACCGGCAAGGCCGCGGAGACGACACCGTTCGTGACGCTGCTCGCGGCCTACGCTGCGCTACTGCACCGCTACAACGGGCAGGACGATCTGTTGATCGGGTCGCCGTTCGCCTGCCGGGAAGGTGCGGGCATCCACGAACTCGTCGGCTACTTGGCCAACCCGTTGGTGCTGCGCGCGGATCTGCACGGTGACCCCGCGTTCACCACACTTCTCAGCCGCGTCAAACAGACGGTTCTCGGCGCGCTGAGGCACCAGGACTACCCGTTCTCGCTGCTGGTCGAGCGGTTGCGGCCCGATCGCGATCCGAGTTATGCACCGCTGTACCAGGTCTCGTTCGCGTGGGAGCAGTTCCGCCGCTTCCACGACGGCGCGGACGACACCGACTCAGGCCGGAACACCCTCAACCTGAAGTCGGTTCACGTAGGTCAGGGCGGTGCACCCGACGACCTGACGATGCTTGTAGGCGAGCTGGACGGGCAGTTGATCTGTGCGTTGCAGTACAACACCGACCTCTTCGACGACACGACGATCGAGCGGATGGCAGGGCATTTCACCACGCTGCTGCGCAGCATCGTCGCCGACCCGGGAACGCCGCTGTCACAGCTGCCGCTGCTCACCGACTCCGAGGAGCAGCAACTGGCGGCGTGGAATCAAACGCACGTCCACTATGACGCCCCGGACCGCCTGCACGAGATCATCGCGGAGACGGCCCGGCGGAACCCGACCGCCATCGCAGTGTCATATGGCGACCGTCAGCTGACCTATGCCGAACTCGACCGGCGGGCAGCGGCCGTCGCCCATCGGCTGCAGAGCATGGGCGTGGGACCGGACGTCATCGTCCCAGTGGTCCTCGACCGCTCCGAAGACCTGGTGATCGCGATGCTGGCGGCGCTCAAGGCCGGTGGCGCGTTCATGCCGATCGACCCGACACAGCCCGTCAACCGGATAGCCGCGATTCTGTCCAATGCGCCCGACGCGCCGGTGTATCTCACCCACCAACGGCATCTGGAGCGCTTGGACGGTTTCTCCGGCCAGCCACTGTGCCTCGATGCGGTGCACCCGCCGCTGTCGGAGACCACCGAGCCGGCACCAGCCGGCGCGACGTCGGGACAGCTGGCGTACGTGGTCCACACGTCAGGGTCCACGGGCACACCGAAGGGGGCGCTGAACACCCACCGGGGAATTCGCAACCGGCTGCTCTGGCTGCAGCAGGCCGACCCGCTCACCACCGCCGACCGCGTGCTGCACCACACCTCGGTGGCCTTCGATGCTGCGCTACTGGAGATCTTCTGGCCGCTGATCGCCGGCGCGCACCTCGTCATCGCGGAACCCGACGGGCACAAGGACATCGCCTACCTCGCCCGCACCATCGCTGAGAAGTCCATCACCGTGGCGTTTTTCGTGCCGACCATGTTGCGGTCACTTCTGGCTCAGCCGACGGTGACGAAATGTGGCGCGCTACGCCGCGTCACGTGTGGCGGGGAGGCCCTGCCCTACGAGCTGACTCAACGATTCCATGCCACCCTCGACGCGGAATTGTGGAACGAGTACGGGCCCGCTGAGTCCGCCGTCGGGGTCACCTCCTTCCACTGCAGGCGCGGCGCATCGGGTCCGACAGTCCCGATCGGGCGGCCGAATCCCAACGTCCGCATCCATCTCCTGGACGCCCACTTCCAGCCCGTGCCGGTGGGCGTTCCCGGCGAAATGTTCATCGCCGGCACCGGCGTCGGCCTCGGTTACCTCAACAGGCCGGACGCCACAGCCGCGAGCTTCCTTCCCGACCCGTTCGCCACAGACGAAGGACAGCTGATGTACCGCACCGGCGACCTGGCTCGGTACCTACCGGACGGCAACATCGAGTACCTCGGCCGTCGCGATGACCAGGTGAAGGTTCGCGGCGTGCGAATCGAACTGGGCGAGGTCGAGGCAGCGCTGGCCCAACACCCCGGTCTCCGCGAGAGTGCCGTGGTAGCAGGCAAAGACGACCGCGGAAACACCCGGCTGGTGGCGCACCTGGTGGCGTCGGGAGAGACGGCGCCGAGCGTCAACGAGCTGCGCCGTTCACTCCTTGACCGGCTGCCCGCAGCCATGGTCCCGGCGGTGTTCCGCGTGACGGATGCGCTCCCTCGAACTCCGAGCGGGAAGGTGGACCGCCTGGCCCTGGCGGCCGCGGCCGACAAGGGACCCGTCGTCCAACAGGAATTCGTCGCGCCCCGAACGCCGGCCGAGAAGCTCCTGGCCGATATCTGGCGCCAGGTGCTCGAAGTGGATCGTGTTGGGATTCATGACGATTTCTTCGCGCTCGGTGGTTGCTCGACGCACAGTATGGAAGTCACCGTGAGGGCCAGGGCCGCAGGCCTGGCACTGACCCCAGAGGCGGTGTTCGTGTGCAGCACGATCGCCGAGTTGGCCTCTGAGTTCGGCCAGGGCGCAGATGAGGGCGCGGCGCTCGCGGTAGATCCCGGCCCCGACAGTGGTGACAACCTTCGGTCACACGCTGCCGGACAGGACCAGGCCGCGGCCACTGCCCCGGTGCCGTTGCCGGCGGAGCACCAACAGCTGCGCAATACGGTCATCGAGAGCATCGGCACATACCTGCCGGCGGAAATCGTCTCCACGGATGCCGTGCTGGCCGGGTGCGCGGCTGAGGTCGGCATCCCGTTGGAACGCCTGACCGGCATCAAGAACAGGAGGGTCGTCGGACGCGGCGAGTTCTCCATCGATCTGGCCCGCCAGGCGATGGACGACTGCCTGGCCCGCTCCAGCCACCGGGCCGAGGACATCGATCTGATCATCGCGTGCAACATCTCCCGCTGCGACGGACCGGAGCACAAGTTCGTCTTCGAACCCGGCACTGCAGCGCGACTGCGGTACCGCAGCGGCCTGATCAACGCGATCGCGTTCGACATCAGCAACGCCTGCGCCGGTATGTGGACCGGTATCAACGTCGCAGACGCCTTCCTGAGAACTGGACTGGTACAGCGGGCGATGGTGGTCAGCGGCGAGTACATCACCCATCTGACCGAGACCGCACAAGCCGAGATCGAAGGGCCGATGGACTCGCGCCTGGCGTGCCTGACCCTCGGCGATGCTGGGGCGGCAGTGCTCCTGGAGCGCGGTAACAACGACCGCGCCGGCTTCCACGACATCGACATGGCCACCCTCGGCGCCTACAGCAAGCTGTGCGTGGCCAAGACGACAAACGGGCCCAATGGCGGCGCGGTGATGTTCACCGATTCCATCGCCGGGACTGCTGTCGCGGTCAAGGCCGCGGTGCCCTACGTGGCCGCCGTGATGCGGCGACACGGATGGCGGCCCCAGAGTACCGACCACCTCGTCATCCATCAGACGTCAGAATCGTCGATCAACGACGCCATGCTCGCCATCAACCGGGTATTCGGCAAAGCGGCGGCCCATCCCGGGAACACCATCTTCAACCTCGCCGAGCGCGGCAACACCGCCAGCACGTCGCATTGGGTGGCCCTCAAGGACCACATCCTCAGCAACCGCATCCAATCCGGGGACCGCACGGTATTCGGGATCAGCGGGTCCGGTCAGACCGTCGGGGCCGCGCTGTACACATTTGACGACCTGCCGGACCGTCTTCGCCGCGGTCCCAAAGACAAACGCGAAGGGGCTGTTTCGACGGGACGGCGCGCCGACATTCCCGCGACGCGGCGGGTGCGCATTGCCGGTGTCGGCACCGTGCCGGCGGACCTGTCCGCGGTTCAGGGGTCGGTGGCCAACGCGACACACGCCGCCAGGGCGTGCCTGGCCGACGCCGAACTCGAGGCGTCGCAGCTCGGTCTGCTGATTCATGCCGGCGTGTACCGGGATGAGTTCATCAGCGAGCCCGCCATTGCGGCGTTCATCGCCGGTGACATCGAAGCCAACGACGACGTGCAACCCGCTGACGGCCCGAAGACCCTGGCTTTTGATGTGCTCAACGGCGCGGTCGGATTCCTCAACGCCTGCCACGTCGCCACCCAGATGATCGGCGCCGGGAAAGTCGAACACGCGATGGTGGTGGCCTCGGAAACCGAGAACAATGCCGAAACCGGTCATCCGCTACTCGGTGTCAACCAGACCGGCTCAGCGATCATCATGGCCGGCAGTGACAGCGACGTGGGTTTCGGAAGGTTCGTGTTCCACCACGACCCCGAACACGCCGACGCACTCAACACCTACACCCGTCAGGCCGAGCGCCAGACCTGGCTACAGATCGACCGTGCGCCGAAACTCACGACCCACTACCTGGACTGCATTCCTGCCGCTGTCGAGGAACTGCTGGAGCTGGAGGGCCTGAGCCCGTCGGACATCGCGGTAGTGATCCCGCCGTTCCTGTCGGGTGACGACCGCACCGAACTGGCCGGGCGCATCCATATCGACAGGGCGCGATTCATCGACATCGCCGGCCCGGCAGATCCTTTCACCTCATCGGTGCCGTTCGGTCTCGATACCGCGATGCGACAGGGGTTGGCAAGGTCGGGCGATATCGCGCTCATCGTGACCGTCGGTTCGGGCTTGCAGGTCGGTTGCACCACCTACCGCTTCTGAGGCGAATCAGCCACGGCCACACGGCCGGTAACTTCAACACAGGGAGATTTCCCGTGAGCGATCCTCGACAGAATATGCACGACGTGCTGTTCGAGACCTTTCCACCCCACAGTGCCCCAGTCGGAACCCCCCGACGCTCCCCTGCTGAGACGGCCGTCATCGAGGCTCGTGATCTGCACAAGTCTTTCGGCCGCGGGGATACCCGGACGCCGATCCTCAAAGGAGTCGATCTACAGATTCTCGCCGGCGAGTTCGTTGTTCTGATCGGGCCGTCAGGGTCGGGAAAGTCGACTCTGCTGAGCATTCTCGGGTTGCTCGAGCCACCGTCGAGTGGTGACGTCCTGGTGAACGGCACGAGCGTGACACAGCTTTCGCGACGGCAGCTCGCGCGTCTGCGCGGCCGGAAGCTCGGATATGTGTTCCAGTCGTTCAACCTCCTGGCCGGACTCTCGGTCACCGAGAACGTCATGTTGAGCGCCCTGCTCGTCGGCGAATCCGGGCGTGCGCAACATGAGCGCGCGATCGCATTGTTGGAGCAGTTCGGGCTTGCACAGAAGGCGAAACGGGTTCCCGCCGAACTGTCCGGTGGTGAGCAGCAGCGGGTGGCGATCGCGCGCGCACTGTTCATGAAACCGGACGTCATCCTCGCTGACGAGCCCACCGGAAACCTGGATTCCAAGAACGGCCGCAACGTCATCGAGGCTTTCGAAAAGCTGAACTCCGAAGGACAGACGATCGTGATGGTCACCCACGACCTGGCCATCGCCGAGAAAGCGCCACGGGTTGTTTCGTTTCGCGACGGTCGCATGGAGCACGACAGTGGCAGGACCGCTCATACACATCACACACCTGCGTCACCCGAGCAAGTGAGGCCTTAGCGTGGCTCGTCTGCAATTCGTCGCCGCACTCAGCGTCCTGCGGATCGTCAACCTGCGCGCGTTGCGCCGGCACAGCTTTCGTGCCTTGCTGGCCGCGATCTCGCTCGGCGGCGGCGTCGCCGTCGTGGTGGCGGTCATGATCGAGGTCAGCAGCGTCAGCACCGCTGTCGATGACGTCGGCTACCAGATCGCCGGGCCGGCGCCGTTGCGGGTGGTCGGCGCAGCGTCTCGAGGGGGTGTCGACGCGCAGGCAATCGAGACCGTCCGAGGCATGCCGGGCGTATCGGCCGTCGTCCCGGTGGTTCGTGCGGTGACCATGGTCCGAACCGAAAACCGCGAAAACTATGTACTCACCTTGGGTATCGATTGCACGGCACGCTGGATCATCGATCCCGCCGTCTGCCCACCAGACCGAGAAGAACCGCCGGTGCCCGCCACGTCGACCACGTTCGGCAAGACGCTGGACAGCCCCACGACACTGGTCACCAACACGGGGCAACTTCCACTGAACGGGTTGCAGCAGGTTTCCCAACTCGACAGCATCAACAACGGCCTCGTCGTGGTGCTGCCGCTGAGCATGGCGAAGGCGCAGTTCGCCCGCGAGGACCGGGCCGACCTGCTCTACGTCACCTTGGCTGACGATGCGCAGGCGCCGCAGCTACAAGGCCAGCTCCGCGATGCGCTCGGTCCCGGTTACAACGTGCTGACACGAAGTGACCCTGACCGCGGGTTCAACGTGAACTCGGTGCTCCTTCCGCTGCTGGCGATCTTTGCCCTGATCGCCGTGGGTGTCGGCGTCATCCTGATCGCGCAGATCACCCGCCTGTCGGTGGAGGAGCGTCGACACGAGATCGCCGTAGCCGCTGCGCTGGGTGCCTCCCCGCTGGCCTCGGTGACCGGATTCCTGGCAGAGGCCGCGGTGTTGGGTGCGGTCGGATCGCTGATCGGGGTGCTCATCGGCGTCGCCATCGCGTACCCGGTGGTCGCCAACGCCAGCGAACTGACGCAGTTGTATCTCGGCGTGAACGTGCCGGTGGTGGTTCCACCTGGCATCCTCGCCGCCGGAGTGGGGATCGGGGTGTTGTTGGCTGTCCTGGCTGCCGCACCACCCAGCATGTCGGCATTGAAAACGGCGATAGCTTCCGAGCTTTCGGGCCGTTCGGCCCAGGCAAGCACCGAATCACGCAGTATCTGGCCCAAAGCCGCAGCGCTGCTGTCCGTCGGTGCTGTAGGCGTGATCGCTGCCGAGTGGGCAACAAGATCAGGTGGTCTGGAACCGGGTGAGGCCGCTGTCGCCAACGGCGGTGTCGTTCTGGCGATCATCGGATTGCTTTCGGCTGCAGCATATTTGAGTACGCAGCTGATCGCCTTGGTGCGGTTGTCGCCTGGGCGGGCACGCGGCGCAACGCTACGCATAGCGCTCACGGGCCTCAGGGCGAACCCCACCCGCACGACCGCGATTGCAGGTGCCGTTGCGGTACCGGTGGCGGTCGCGCTCCTGCTCTCCTCGTTTCTCGTCGGAATCAACAGTGCATCCGAAGACGTGGCCGAGGCACAGGCGACGGGTCGCCTCGTCGTCAGCACCACACGCTTCAGCGATTGGGGTGCGCTCGACTCGGGGTTCTCCGCGGAGACAATCGCGGCGTTGGCTTCGCTACCGGGAGTTGATCACGTTGAGCGCATGGTGGAAATCGAGGCCTCCCTGGACGACGGGTCTTTGGCCTATGTGCGCGCCGAGGACTACCCGTCCTTTCCCTTCCCGGTGCTGGCTGGGGGCTCTCAAGAATCCACACTCGCCGCCGATCAACTCATCATCGGCGGTGTCCTCGCCCGGCAACAGCACATCCGGGTGGGCGACTCGCTGCGCCTCGGGACGGGAACTCGGGCGCGCGACATGGTGGTGGGCACCATCGTTGCGAGTCCCGAACTGGGCGGTCGACGTATCTACATGCCCGATCAGTCCGCAGCAGAGATCTTCGGGGCCTATCCCGCAGGTCTGGTCCGCGTCATGCCGGCCCCTGGTGTGCCGCTCGAGCGGATTGCCGCACAGATCCAGTCCCTCGCCACCAACCAGCCCGTCAAGGTGGTGGATTCGGTGGGGTACCAGGAAGAGACAGCCAACGGTGTCAACCGCTTCCTGACAACGCTGAATGCGCTCAAATACGGGCTTCTGGCCATCGCGTTCGTGTCGGTATTGGCGACCTTGCTGCTCGTCGGGATGCGCCGCCAGCGCGAGATGGCTCTCATCCAGGCACTGGGGGCCAGCGATTCAAAGGTCTTCGCCGTCACGACGATCGAAGCCGTGGTCGCGAGTGCGGTCGGCGCCGGCTTCGGGGCTGCCCTCTCCCTCGCGATCATCGAGGCTGTTCGCAGGGCGGCCGTTGTCACCGTGGGGTCGCTCAGCCCGTTGAGCTTTCCCTGGTCGGAAGCCGTGAAGTACTCCGTGCTCGCCGTGGCCGCCGCGGTGGTCGCGGCGGTCATTCCCGCATGGAAGAGCACCAAGGCAACGCCATCGACGGCGCTTCGCGAGGAGTAGACGAAGGTCGCCCGCAGCCGGCAGGCGCCACATGCCGGCGACCGCCCTGCACGGTTAGTTCGTTAGCCGATATATTTTTCTGCGATGTCAACGAAGGGCGGTCCCTCAGCCCGGCTCTTGATCGCCGCGCTGAGCCTGGTCGCGCTGACGGTGGCGATTCTCCAGACCGCGGTGGTGCCGGTGCTGGGACTGATCGCCGACCAATTACAGGCGTCGAACGTGGCGGTCAGCTGGGCAGTTACGGCCAACCTGCTCAGCGCCGCGGCAGCTACTCCCCTGCTGAGCCGGCTGGCCGATCTGCACAACAAGAAGTACATCCTGATCGGCGTGCTGCTGGTGGTGCTGATGGGCTCGGTGCTGGCCGCGGTGACGGCCTCCCTGCCTGTCTTGATCGCAGCCCGGGCGCTGCAAGGAGTGTCGTTCGCGCTGTATCCCATCTGTGTGGCGGTGCTGCGGGAAGAGCTGGACGAGGAACAGGTGGTGCGGGCGCTGGCGGTGCTCTCGGCGACGCTGGGCTTCGGCGGCGGGATGGGCCTGGTGGCCACCGGCCTGCTGGTCTCCGGCGACGCCGACTATCACCGGGTGTTCTGGTTGTCGGCCGGATTCTCGGTGCTGGTGCTGTTGACGGTGGTCATCGCCGTGCCGTCCCGCCGGCACCGGGGTGCCGGATCGATCGACTGGCTGGGTGCCCTCGGATTGGCGGTTGGGCTCAGCGCACTGCTGCTGGCCATCACCCAGGGCAACACCTGGGGCTGGATCTCCCCCGCGACCATCGCGGCGGGTCTCGGCGGTGTGGCCGCCCTGACGCTGTGGTGGCTCTGGGAACGCAGCCGCAGATACCCGCTGGTCTCTATTCCCATGCTCACCCGGCGGGCGATGCTGCTGACGAACCTGGCGACCGTATTCGTGGGCATGGGACTGTATTTCGGGTTTCTCGGGCTGACGCAGTTCGTGCAGACGCCGCGGCAGGCCGGGTACGGCTTCTCCGCCAGTGTGCTGTATTCGAGCGTGGTGTTCCTGCTGCCGGGCGCACTCGCCGGGTTGGTGGTCGCGACGCTGAGCGGCAGGTTCATCGACCGGTTCGGTGCCCGACCTGTCCTGATGAGCGGTGCCCTCACCGGCATCGTGGGATTCACCGGCCTGGCCGTCGCGCACTCTCAACCGTGGCAGGTGATCGTGGCCGGGATCGCGACCAACGCCTACATCAGCCTGGCCTACGGCGCGCTGCCCGCTCTCGTGGTCAGTGAGGTCGGCCCCGGGGAGACCGGGGTGGCCACCGGGGTCAACGCCATCGCCCGCACCGTCGGTAGCGCCATGGCCGCGGCGATGGTCGCGGTGCTGCTGAGCAGGACCAGCGGCCGCACCGGACTACCTCCCGAAGGGGCCTTCAACACGATTTTCGTGGCCGGCGCAGTGACGGCGGCGCTGGCGACGGTGCTCATCGCGATGTCGAAGGGACGGCGCCGCAGGGTGGACTCACCCGCGGCCACCGTCGACTCCCGAGCGATGAACCATGAGTGGGGCTGAGTAACCGCTGTTCAGACCCGCACGCCGGACAAAATACCGGGTGTTTTCGTCGCGACTATCGGGTATGCACGGGCCCAAGACGGGCGCGCCACGGAGGTTGCGATGCTGGGTTGGCTCGATCGGCTGCAGCAACGCAGCCGTGCCGCAGGCTTTGCCATCGCCGTCATCTACAAGTACGTGGATGACCAGGCCGGGTACCTGGCGGCGTTGATCGCCTATTACGCGTTCGTGTCCTTGTTTCCCCTGCTGCTGTTGTTGACCACGGTGCTCGGCGTCGTGCTGTCCGACCGGCCGGAGTGGCGGGAGGACATCTACGACTCGGCGCTGAGCCAGTTCCCCCTCATCGGAGATCAGCTCAACGAACCCAGTGCACTCAGCGGCGGCACCACGGGCGTCGTCATCGGGATCAGTGTGGCCGTGTACGGCGGGCTCGGGGTGGGCCAGGCCCTGCAGAATGCGATGGAGAACATCTGGGCCGTCCCCCGCGATCTGCGTCCGGACCCGATCCGGTCCCGACTGCGCAGCCTCCTGCTGCTGGTGATTATGGGCACCGCGCTGATCGGCACCACCCTTCTGGTCACGCTCGGACGCAGCTCGGCCAGCCTCGGGCTCGTCAGCAAGGTCGGCATCGTGATCGCGGCCTGGGCTCTCAACACCACCGTGTGTGTCATCGCGTTCCGGGTGACGACCACGCGGGCGCTGACCTACCGCGACGTGCTGCCGGGTGCGGTGGCCGCTGCCGTGGTCTGGCAGCTGCTGCAGTGGTTCGGAGCCACCTATGTCTCGCATGTGGTGGCGTCGGCGAGCGTGACGAACAGCGTGTTCGCTGTGGTCCTCGGCCTCATCGCGTTCCTGTACCTGACCTCGACCAGCCTGCTGATCTGCGCCGAGATCAATGTGGTGCGCGTGGATCACCTCCATCCGCGGGCACTGCTCACGCCGTTCACCGATGACGTCGACCTGACCGACGCCGACCGCAAGTTGTATGCAGGACAGGCGAAAGCGCAGCGCGCCAAGGGATTTCAGCGAGTCGAGGTCAGTTTCGACGACCACCGTAGCGAGTGAGGCCGCAACTGCGCAGCCTCAGCGCCCGACCTCGGTGAGCAGTGGCGCCGGCCGCGCCCCTGCCCGCGCGGCGCCGATTCCCGCGACCACGACGAATCCGATGCCCGCCATCGCGGCGGGCCCGGGCACCTGGTGCAGGATGATCAGCCCGATGACCATGGCGAACGCCGGTTCCAGGCTCATCAATGTGCCGAACGCCGACGTCGTGAGCCGGCGCAGCGCAAAGAACTCGAGGGTGAACGGAATGACCGGCAGCAACACCGCCAGCCCGAGGCCGAACAGGATCAGTTCAGGGGTCAGGCGGCCGAAGGCCAGCGGGCCCACCGCAATCGTGGCGACCAGCCCGGCGGTGGCCATGGAGACGGCCAGCCCGTTGGCTCCGGCCACGTCGTCACCGACGCGTTGGGTGAGCACGATGTAGCAGGCCCAGAAGATCGCGGAGGTGAGCGCGAAACCCACACCGATGAGGTCGACGTGCCCGGCCCACGGCTGTGTCAGCAGCAGTACACCGACGGCGGCCAACGCCGGCCACAGCACTCGGCGGCCGGCGCCGGCGGTGGCTACCGCCACGCCGAGCGGGCCGAGAAATTCCAGAGCGCTGGCGGTCCCCATCGGTATCCGCTCCAGGGCGGCCATGAAGAGCAACGTGATCAGTGCGGTGACGACCCCGAGTGCCACCGAGTATCCGAACGAGCGGCGAGTGAAGGCGGACGGTCGTGGACGCACGATCACCAGCATGAGCACCCCGGCCCAGCCGAGACGCAGCCATGCGGTGCCATCGGCGCCGAGGCGGTCGATCAGGGTGACCGCGACGGCCAGGCCCAGTTGGACGCACAGCATCGAGCCCATCGCCATCAGGGCGCCGCTGCGTGCCGGTTGATTTTCCACCGCGCCATTCAACGAGGTACAGACCGTTCGTGTCCAGGCGATATTGATGGACATACCGTTCGTAAATCGTGAACAATTGGCAGTGTGGACCCACGCCGACTCGAGCTGCTGCTCGCTCTCTCCCAACTGGGCTCGATGCGGGCGGTCGCCGAGACGCACCGCCTGACCACCTCGACGGTCTCCCAGCAGCTCGCGGCACTCTCGAGAGAGGCGGGAACCACCCTCGTCGAACCCGACGGCCGACGCGTCCGCCTCACCCCCGCGGGGCGGCGCCTCGCAGATCACGCTGTCACGATCCTGGCTGCCATCGAAGCTGCGCGACTCGATCTCGACCCCGACGCCGAACCGGCGGGAACAGTGCGGGTTGGGGGTTTCGCCACCGGCATCCGGGTGTCGCTGATGCCGGCATTGAGCACGCTGGCGCGCACCCATCCCGAGGTCGACGTGCAGATCAACGAGTACGAACCGATCGAGGCGTTCCGACTGCTCATCGACGACGACCTGGATCTGGCCGTCACCTACGACTACAACCTCGCACCGGCGGCGATCAACCCGATGCTCGAGGCGGTGCCCCTGTGGTCAACCCCATGGGGACTGGCGGTTCCCGCCGAGGAACCCGACCAGTCCGCCAACCTCTCCGCTCACGCGCAGCGGCCATGGATTGTCAACTCTCGCAACACCGCCGACGAAATAGCCGTCCGCACGCTGGCGTCTCTGGCCGGCTTCACGCCGCTGATCGCTCACCAGATCGACACCCTCGAACTGGTGGAGGAGTTGATCGCCGGGGGGTACGGGATCGGGCTGCTGCCGCTGCATCGGGCGGTGCCCGCCACCGTGAAGGTGCTGCCGCTGCGCGATCCCGTGGTCATCATGACCACCTATGCAGTGACGCGGCGCGGCCGCTCCGCCTGGCCTGCACTGCACTTGATCGTCGACCGCCTCAGGACGCAGGACAATCGACTACCCGCGCTGCAGCGCTGGCCTCGAACCGCCGACAGCGCAGTGCTTCCCTGACATCAACGCCGGTGCGGCGGATCAGTCGGCACCTGCGGCGCGTTAGAGTCCCCTGTGGCCCTCGAAGACTTGTTCCAACCGCTGACTGTCCGATCGCTGACCGTGCCCAACCGGTTCGCCATGGCGCCGATGACCCGGCAGGCATCCCCCGGCGGCGTCCCCGGTGCTGACGTGGCCGAGTACTACCGCAGGCGAGCTGCCGGCGGTGTCGGACTGATCATCACCGAAGGCGTCCGGCTGTCTGACCCGGCGTCCGGATATCCGTTCTCGATTCCCACCCTTGCCGGCGACGACGCACTCAGCGGCTGGACCCGCGTTGTGGACGCAGTCCACGCCGAGGGCGGGACGATCGCGGCGCAACTGTGGCATCAGGGCGGGCAACGTGACGATTCCGACGGTGTGGTGCCGGTCAGCCCGTCCGGTGTCGACGGAACCGGTCAGCCCCGAGGGCGGGCGCTGGAAGCCAACGAGCTCCCGCAGCTCGCACAACTGTTCGCGACCGCTGCGGCCACCGCACGCGAGGTTGGCTTCGACGCCATCGAGATACACGGCGCCCACGGGTACCTCTTGGACGAGTTCTTCTGGGAGCGGACGAATCTGCGCACCGACGACTACGGTGGGTCGCTGTCGGCGCGGACCCGGTTCCCCGCCGAGGTGGTGGCCGCGGTGCGCGCCGCAGTCGGTCCAGACTTCCCGATCATCTTCCGCTTCTCGCAGTGGAAGGGCACCGACTATGCCGCCTCGATCGCCGACAACCCGGCACAGCTGCGGGATCTGTTGACCCCGTTGGTCCACGCCGGAGTCGACGTCCTTCATCCCTCGACCCGCAGGCACTACGTGCCCGCGTTCCCCGGGGACGCCGATGGGTTGAGCCTGGCGGGGTGGACCAAAAAGGTCACCGGGTCAACGGTGATCGCAGTGGGATCTGTCGGACTGGAGACCCAGTTCCGCAGCGAGAAGCCCGGTCAGGTGATCGATCCCGCACCCGTCGACCGCCTGGTCGAGCAGTTCACGTCCGGTGAGTTCGACGTCGTGGCCATCGGGCGCGCACTGCTTGCAGACCCTGGTTGGGTGAATCGACTGCGCGACGGCGATCTCGGCGGATTCCACGGCTACGACGCGGCAACCGCGTTGGCGGCCCTGGCCTGAGCGCCTCAGGTGAGTGGCGCGTCGGCCCGGGTCTCCGGCGAGGCGGGTTCCACAGCCCGATGGCGCGACAGCAACACGAACAACATGCCGCCGGCAAGGGCGGCGCCGCCGGCAAGTGTGAGGAACCCGTCGAAGCTCTGCGTGCCTGTCAACATGCGGCTGAGGATGAACGCGCCCAACGCCGAGGACACCCCGATGGCGGCGGACAGCAGGCTCAGTACCGTGCTGTAGATCTCCAGACCGAAACGCCGTGCGACCAAGTAGGCGATGACGTCGCCTTCCGCACCCCAGGCCGCACCGAGACAGCACACCGCAATCACCAAGACGGCCACGCCGTTCAGCGGGGACGCGATCAGCAGGCAGCCGACTCCCGGTAGCCCCATGGCGACCGTGGCGACAAGATGCGGCGGCAGCCGATCCAGGGCAAAACCGCACACGAACCGACCCACCACGACGGCGACCGCGAAGATCGAGATCAGCAGCGCCACTGCCTCACCCGGGGCGGCCGAATCTCCGAGCATCACACCGAGCTGAGCCGTGGTCACCGTGTGGTAGAGGTTGCACAGCAGCACACCGGAGAGCATGATCCAGAACACCGGGCTGCGACCGATCGCGGAGTAGTCGGCGCGGGTCTTGCGTTCTCGCCGAACGTCATCGGCGTCATCCTCCCGCCTCGGGATGAGGGCCAGCGCGACCGCGCCCACCACCGCGATCGTGGCGGCCACGGCCAAGCAGCCGATGCGCCACCCGTACGCGCGGGAGACCGCATCGAGGGCCGGGGTGCCGATGGCCCCCAGGAGCGGCGGCCCCGATATCGCGACCGCCAGAGCCAGCCCCCGGGCCTTGTCGAAGCTGGTGGCCACGATCCGGCTGTAGATAGCGGGCGTGGTCGTGACACCCAAGGCAACGGAGGCGACATTGATCGCGAAGTACTGCCAGATCGGCCCGGTCATCGCGGCGTAAGCGATCCAGCAGGCGGGCAGACCCACGACGCCGATGACCGCGACCCTACGCACGCCGAGCAGATCGGTGAGCCGACCGAAGACGGGCAGAAACACGAACGTGAGCAGAGCGATGACACCACTCAGGACGAATGCTGAACGGCTCCAATGGAATGCCTGCAGAAAGTGCGGCCCCATCACTCCGTTGGTGTAGGCATTCAGACTCAGCCCGGCACTGAGTCCGGCGGTGGCCGCCGCCAACGGCTGCCAGTTGGTCCGCAGCTCACTGAGGTAACCCACGGGCTCAACCCTTGGCGGGGAAATGCTTGATGATGCCTTCCTGCACCACGGTGGCGATGATATTGCCCTCGCTATCGAAGAAATGCCCCGTTCCCAAGCCGCGCGACCCCGACGCCACCGGCGACGACGTCGAATACAGCACCCAGTCGTCGAACACGATCGGCCGGTGGAACCACACGGAGTGGTTGATGGTGACCGCGAAAATCCGGTCGAACCCCCACGACAACCCGTGGGTGGTGATGATCGAATCCAGGACGGTGGTGTCCGAGGAGTACACCAGGGCGGCATTGTGCAAGACCGGATCGTCAGGCATCGGACGCTCGGTTTTCATCCAGACCCGGTTGTGCGCCAACCGGTCACCCTTGTCCCGCATCACCCACGCCGGGTCATTGGTGTAACGCCACTCGATGGGTTTGAGAGCCGCCACAAACAACGGCACGGTCTCCTCATACCCGACAAGCAGTTCGGTGATCTTCGGCAGGTCGTGCGGCGGCGGCACATCCGGCGCCGGCATGCTGTGCTCCAGGCTCTGCCCACCGGCCAGGAACGACACGAAAGCCGTCGTCAACAACTGGCCGTCCTGGGTCACATCCACCCTGCGATTGGCGAAGCGGCGCTCGTCGCGCAGCCGAATCACCGTGAACTCCAAGTCTTTCGACGGATCCCCGCCGGCGATGAAGTGCGCTGACATCGCGTTGGGCGGCAGCGGCCTGTCCAGCGTCCGACTCGCAGCCACCAACGCCTGCGCCATCATCTGGCCGCCGAAGGTGCGGATCGGATTCTTACTGGGGTGCCCGCCGAGGAACGCGTCGTGCCCTGCAGAGCGGAGGTCCAGGACGGCCAGAAGCTCGTCAAAATCGGAGCAGTCGGGGCCGGCTGGCACGTCGCTCTCCTTAGTGGTCGTCCTCCCCGATCCGGTGCACGTGGATCAGGTTGGTCGAGCCTACTGTGCCGGGAGGAGCACCGGCGACGATGACCACCAGATCACCGCGTTTGTACCGGCCCAGTTCCAGTAGCGAGTGGTCCACCTGGCGGATCATGCCGTCGGTGGTGGCGATGTGCGGCACGATGAACGTCTCGGTACCCCAGGTCAGCGCCAGCTGGCTGCGGACCTCGGGCAGTGCGGTGAATGCCAACAGCGGCAGCGGGGTGTGCAGCCGGGCGAGTCGCCGCACCGTGTCGCCGGACTGGGTGAACGCCACCAACGCCTTGGCGTCCAGGCGTTCGCCGATATCGCGGGCGGCATAGGAGATCACGCCTCGTTTGGTGCGTGGCACGTGGGTCAACGGCGGCGCCGCGGTCGAATTCTCTTCCACCCGGGAGACGATGCGAGCCATCGTCCTCACCGTTTCCAGCGGGTACTTACCGACCGAGGTCTCGCCCGAGAGCATCACCGCGTCGGCGCCGTCGAGCACCGCGTTGGCGACGTCGGAGGCTTCCGCCCGGGTGGGCCGGGAGTGCTCGATCATCGACTCGAGCATCTGGGTGGCAACGATCACCGGCTTGGCGTTTTCACGGGCCATCTGGATGGCGCGTTTCTGGACCAGGGGAACTTCCTCCAGCGGCAGCTCCACACCCAGGTCACCACGGGCGACCATGATCGCGTCGAAGGCCAGCACGATGGCTTCGAGATTGTCGATCGCCTCCGGCTTCTCCAGCTTGGCGATGACGGGCACCCGGCGGCCCATGCGGTCCATCACCTCGTGGACCAACTCGATGTCAGCCGGTGAGCGGACGAACGACAGCGCGATGAAGTCGACGCCGAGTTGAAGCGCGAACTCCAGGTCGGCGATGTCCTTCTCCGACATGGCCGGCACCGAGACGTTCATGCCGGGCAGTGACAGACCTTTGTTGTTGCTGACCCGACCGCCCTCGGTGACCAGGCACACCACGTCGTCGCCCTCGACCGCCTGAACCGTCAACCCGACATTGCCGTCGTCGACGAGCAGCCGGTCACCGGGTGAGGCGTCGTGGGCGAGCTGCTTGTAGGTCGTGGACACGCGGTCGTGGGTGCCCATCATGTCCTCGACCGTGATCCGCACCGTCTCACCGGTGGACCACAACGTGGCGCCGGTGGCGAACCGGCCGAGCCGGATCTTGGGGCCCTGCAGATCAGCCAGGATGCCCACCGCCCGACCGGTCGAATCGGACGCCGCACGCACCCGTTTGTAGTTGGCTTCGTGGTCGCTGTAGTCGCCATGGCTGAAGTTCAGCCGGGCGACATCCATGCCCGCTTCGACGAGTGCTTTGACTTGTTCGTCTGAGCCAACTGCAGGTCCGAGAGTGCAAACGATCTTGCCGCGTCTAGTCACGACGACTCAGCATAGTCGCAGTCAGGAACCATCTCGACCGATACAGATGAGTTGGTCGATTCGTCACGTTGCTGACATCTGGTGGCTGCTGGGCTAGACGACGGCCAGCGGCAGAGCCGAGGGCCGAACCGGCTCGGGAAGGTCCGACTCCCCCATCAGGAAGACGTCGACAGCGTGGGCGGCGGCCCTACCTTCGGCGATCGCCCACACCACCAGCGACGCGCCGCGGTGGGCATCGCCGCACACGAACACTCCGGGCGCAGTGGTCTGCCAATCCGACCCGCAGGGCAACGCCCCCCGACGGTTGAGCTCCAGCCCGAGCTCATCGAGCAGAGCCATCTGCTCCACACCCTCGAAGCCGATTGCCAGCAGCGCCAGATCGCAGGGCAGCTCCAGCGCGTCCCCCACCGGCGTGATTTCTCGCCGGCCCTGCGCGTCGCGGGTCACCCGGACCTCGGCGACCTCGATGGCCCGCAGGTTGCCGTCGTCGTCACCGAGGAACCGCTGTACCGCCACCTCATAGCGGCGCATACCCCCCTCGGCGTGGGCGGGTGAAGTGCGCAGCATCAGGGGCCACGTGGGCCAGGGGCTGCGGCTGTCGTCGCGTTGCCCCGGTGGCTCAGGGTTGTAGTCGAGCTGGGTCACCGATGCCGCACCCTGGCGATGCGCGGTGCCCAGGCAGTCCGCCCCGGTATCGCCGCCACCGATGATGACGACGTGCTTTCCGGCCGCCGAGATCGGCGACACGCCGTCGCCCTCACATTCCTTGTTCGCCGGTACCAGGTGCTCCATCGCCAGGTGCACCCCGTGGAGGTCACGACCCGCGACGTCGTTGTCGCGGGCACGCAGCGCCCCGACCGCCAGCACCACCGCGTCGAACCGGGCGTGGAGCTCGTCGACGGACAGGTCGACGCCCACTTCGCAGTCGGTCACGAACCGGGTGCCTTCGGCCCGCATCTGGGCCAGCCGTTGGTTGAGCGTGGCCTTCTCCAACTTGTATTCGGGAATGCCGTATCGCAGCAACCCGCCGAGCCGGTCGTCACGCTCGTACACCGTCACATAGTGGCCGGCCCGGGTGAGTTGCTGGGCCGCAGCCAGTCCCGCGGGGCCTGAACCAACCACCGCCACGCTCTTGCCGGTCGCGATCGCGGCAGGCTGGGGTTCCACCGTCCCGTCCATCCACGCCTGATCGGCGATGGACTGCTCGATGCGTTTGATCGTCACGCTGCCGCCGGTGTCCTGCTCGGAGATCGACAGCACGCACGCCGACTCACAGGGCGCCGGGCAGAGCCGTCCGGTGAACTCCGGAAAGTTGTTGGTGGCGTGCAATCGATCCGAGGCGGCATCCCATCGGCCGCGACGCACCAGATCATTCCATTCGGGTATCAGGTTGCCCAGCGGGCAACCGGCTGTCCCCGAGTGGCAGAACGGAATACCGCAATCCATGCAGCGGCGAGCCTGTTGGCTGACTTCCGCGGCACGCTGGTGCGGATCCTGAGCTTCGTACACCTCGCGCCAGTCCCCGACCCGCTCGTCGACGGGACGCTTGGTGGCCTCCACTTTGGGCACCTGCAAAAATCCCTGTGGGTCAGCCACGTGTCGCCTCCATGATCGCGGTATCGACGTCACGCCCCTCGGCCTTGGCCATGCGGGTCGCCTGTAGCACCCGCTGGTAGTCGGTGGGCATGATCTTGGTGAATTGCGCACTGCGCCTGGGCCAGTCGGACAGCACCGAGGTGGCCACCGTACTTCCGGTGTACTGGGCGTGTTTGACGATGACCTCGCGCAGCCAGCTCAGATCCTCGGGATCCAACTCCTGCAACTCCACCATCGCGGTGTTGACCTTCGCCGGGTCCAGGCCCAGGACGTAAGCGATGCCGCCGGACATACCCGCAGCGATGTTGCGCCCGGTCACGCCGAGTACCACCACCCGCCCACCGGTCATGTACTCGCAGGCATGGTCGCCGGCGCCCTCGGTGACGGCCAGTGCGCCGGAGTTGCGGGCAGCGAAGCGCTCCCCCACCCGACCCCTCAGGTACACCTCACCGGAGGTGGCGCCGTACATCAGGGTGTTGCCGGCGATCACATTGTCCTCGGGCAGGAACAGCACATCCTCGGGTGGACGCACCACGATGCGGCCACCGGAGAGTCCCTTGCCCACATAGTCATTGGCATCACCGACCAGATCGATCGTCACCCCGGGTGGCAGGAACGCCCCCAGTGACTGACCCGCCGAACCGGTCAACTTCACCATGATGGTGTCGGCAGGTAGTCCAGCGGCGCCGTAACGGCGGGTCACCTCGGAACCGAGCAGGGTGCCCACGGTGCGGTTGACATTGCGCACCGGCAGTTCCAACACCACCTGGTGGGCGTCCTCGAGCGCACCCTCGGCGAGCGCCATCAGCGTCTGATCCAGCGCGTGCTCCAGACCGTGATCCTGGTCGCGGATTTTGCGGCGCTGCCGCAACTGGGCGCCGTGGGCGTCGGTGGGAACCGCGAACAACGGGGTCAGGTCCAGCCCCTTACTCTTCCAGTGGGCCACACCAGCGTCGGTGTCGAGCATCTCCGCGTGCCCGACCGCCTCGTCGATACTGCGGAATCCCAACGCCGCCAGATACTTTCGAATGTCCTCGGCGACAAAGCGGAAAAAGTTCTCCACGAACTCCGGCTTGCCGTTGAACCTGGCTCGCAACTCCGGGTTCTGGGTGGCGACACCCACCGGGCAGGTGTCGAGATGGCAGACCCGCATCATGATGCAGCCGGAGACGATCAGAGGCGCGGTAGCGAAACCGAACTCCTCGGCACCCAGCAGCATCGCCACGATGACGTCGCGTGCCGTGCGCATCCCGCCGTCACACTGCACGGTGATGCGATCGCGTAACCCGTTGAGCACCAGCGTCTGCTGCGTATCGGCCAAGCCGATCTCCCACGGCGCGCCGGCATGTTTGAGCGACGTCAGCGGTGCTGCACCGGTGCCGCCGTCGTAGCCCGAGATCAGCACGACGTCCGCGTGGGCCTTGGAAACACCGGTAGCGACCGTGCCGACGCCGACTGAGCTGACCAGCTTGACGTGGATGCGCGCCTGCGAATTGGCGTTCTTCAGGTCGTGGATCAGCTGTGCCAGATCCTCGATCGAATAGATGTCGTGATGCGGTGGCGGCGAGATCAACCCCACCCCCGGTGTCGAATGCCGGGTCTTGGCGATGTTCGGATACACCTTGTACCCCGGGAGTTGGCCACCTTCACCAGGTTTGGCACCTTGAGCCATCTTGATCTGGATGTCGGTAGCGTTCACCAGGTAGTCACTGGTGACCCCGAAACGACCGGAGGCCACCTGCTTGACCGCGCTGCGCCGGCGCGGGTCATAGAGCCGGTCGACGTCTTCGCCGCCCTCGCCGCTGTTGGAACGGCCACCGAGGTTGTTCATCGCGATGGCCATGGTCTCGTGTGCCTCCGCCGAGATCGACCCGTAGCTCATCGCCCCGGTGTTGAACCGGGTGCAGATCGAGTCCACCGACTCCACCTCGTTGAGCGGAACCGGCGGCCGCAGCCCCTCCTTGAACGTGAACAGACCGCGCAGCGCCCCGCCCTCGCGAGCCAGCCGGTCGACCTCCTCGGAGTACTGCTCGAACACCTCGTAGCGGCCGGTGCGGGTCGCATGTTGCAGCAGGAAAACGGTTTCCGGGGTGAACAGATGGAGTTCACCTCCGCGGCGGAACTGGTACTCGCCGCCCACCGACAGACGCCGGTGCGCCCGCTCGGTGGGGTTTTCCGGGTAGGCACGACGGTGCCGGAACTTGACCTCCTCGGCGATGACGTCGAGACCGACACCGCCGAGTTGACTCACCGTGCCGGTCAGGTATTCATCGACGACGCCTCGATCGAGGCCGATCGCCTCGAAAGCCTGTGCGCCGGTATAGGAACCGACGGTGGAGATGCCCATCTTGCTCATCACCTTCATCACGCCCTTACCGAGCGCCTTCAGGTAATTACGCACCGCCGTCGCGGGCTCGATACCCGTCAGCTCACCCTCGCGGATCAAGTCCTCGATGGACTCGAAGGCCAGGTACGGGTTCACCGCTGCCGCTCCGAAGCCGATCAGCAAGGCGATGTGGTGCACCTCGCGGGCGTCGCCGCTTTCCACCACCAGCGCGACTTTGGTCCGCTCCTTGGTGCGCACCAGGTGATGGTGGACCGCGGAAACGGCCAGCAGGGAGGGAATGGGCGCCAGGGTGTGGTCGGAATCGCGATCCGAAATCACCAGTGTGCGTGCACCCTTGCTGATGGCCTCGGATGCGCGCATGCGCAGATCCTCGATTGCCTCGGCCAGGCCCTCACCGCCGCGCTCCACGTCGTAAAGACCCCGTAGCACCGTCGTCTTCAGACCGGGATGCTCATTGTCGTCGTTGATGTGGACGATCTTGTTCAGTTCGTCATTACCGAGCACCGGCCACGGCAACACGATCTGCCGACAGGATGCCGCCGTCGGTTCCAGCAGATTCTGTTCGGGGCCCATCACCCGCGCCATCGAGGTGACGATCTCTTCCCGGATCGCGTCCAGCGGCGGATTGGTCACCTGCGCGAACAGTTCGACGAAATAGTCGTAAAACAGTCGTGACCGCTGCGACAGCACTGCGGCCGGCGTGTCAGTGCCCATGGAGCCCAACGGCTCTGCGCTCGACGCCGCCATCGGCGTGAGCATGATCCGCAGATCCTCCTCGGTGTACCCGAACGCGATCTGGCGGCGCACCACCGACTCGTGGTTGGGCTGCACCCGGGTGCGGTCCGGCAGCGTGTTGAGGTCGAGCAGCCCGGCATGCAGCCACTCCGAGTAAGGCGCAGCCGTCGCCAGCTGATTCTTGATCTCGTCGTCGGAAACGATCCGCCCCTCGGCGGTGTCGATCAGAAACATCTTTCCCGGCTCGAGCCGGCCCTTGGCCACCACCTCGGCCGACGGCACGTCCAGAACGCCGCTCTCGCTGGCCAGCACGACGCGGTCATCGATGGTGCGCCACCACCGCCCGGGACGCAGGCCGTTGCGGTCGAGTACTGCACCCACGACGGTGCCGTCGGTGAACGTCACACACGCCGGGCCATCCCAGGGCTCCATGATCGAGGCGTGGAACTGACAGAACGCGCGACGCTGCGGGCTCAGATCGGCGTTGTTCTCCCAAGCCTCCGGAATCATCATCATCACCGCGTGCGGAAGACTGCGCCCAGCCAGATGCAGCAGTTCGAGCGTCTGGTCGAAGGACGCGGAGTCCGAGGACTCAGGCGTACAGATCGGGGACAACCGCGCCATGTCGCCGCCGATCAACGCGCTGGACAACATCGCTTCCCGGGCATGCATGCGGTTGCGGTTACCGCGGACGGTGTTGATCTCACCGTTGTGGGCGACGAACCGGAACGGGTGCGCCAGCGGCCAGGACGGGAACGTGTTGGTGGAGAACCGGCTGTGCACGATGGCGATCGCACTGGTGCACCGCTCGTCCCGCAGATCCCCGAAGTACTTCGGGAGCTGCATCGTGGTGAGCATGCCCTTGTAGGTGATGGTGCGACTCGACAGCGACACGAAGTACACGCCGCTGCCCGTCGACTTGATCTCCGAGGTCATGTGGCCTGCCCGTTTACGCATCGGGTAGACGCGCCGGTCCAGATCCAGGCCGGAGAGCCGGCTGCCGTCGACCTCGGGAGCCGCGACGAACAGTTGCGCCATATGCGGCATACAGCCCAGTGCGGTGGAACCGACCTCAGCGCCGTCGGGATCGACCGGCACAGTGCGCCACCCGAGGACCTCGACGCCTTCGTCGGCGGCGATCTCCTCGACCCGTTGGCGGGCAGCAGCGCGCGCCACCGGATCCTGCGGCAGGAAGCAGATGCCGGCGGCGAAGGTGTTGGACCCGTCAGCGGCCGGCGGCGGCAGCTCGAAATCGACCACTTCGCGCAGCAGATCGACCGGTAGCTGCAGCAGGATGCCTGCGCCGTCACCACTATTCGGTTCGGAACCGGCTGCGCCACGGTGCTCGAGATGTTCGAGGGCGATCAGCCCGTCGGCAACGATCGAATGGGAGCGGCGCCCCTTGATGTCGACGACCATCGCGACGCCACACGAGTCGTGCTCCTGCTCAGGGTCATACAACCCCTGTGCCTCCGGCGTTGCCGAGAACAGCATTTTATACCTCCGCGGTCGTAACCGCGGGGAGGAGAGCCGGATGCACTAGAGGCATTCAGAGCTCAGAACGGGCCGCAGTCTGACGTGTCAAACCCGGGACTGCACCGGCCCGAAATCAGGAGTCACCTTCGACAAAACAGGTGGATCACCATCGGTCGATTGTAACAGCGCTGTTGCCTGGTTACCCGCCGAGCACCGTCGGTACCAGCGCAAACCCGGGAAGATTGCGAACCACGGTCCACGTGAGAATGGTCACGACAAGAACCGCCATCGCCGGGGCCGGCCAGACCCGCCGCCGGCGATACCGGCGAAACAGCACCCAGCCCGCGAGCACCGGCAGGCCCAACAACAGGAACGCGTTATCGACCACCGCGGCAGCCAGGTCGCCGTGCAGCAGGTCGTGGGTCATGCGAAGCCCGCCACACCCCGGACAGAACCACCCCGTGAGAGCGTGAAAAGGGCACGGTGGAAACAGTGAACCCGGGCGGTGGGGATCCGACAGCCCGATGTAGGCCAATCCCCCAGCCAGCACCGCCGCGGTCCCGAGTGTCGTGAGCAGCCGGGCGCGGCGAGTCGGTGTGGTGCCGGCCTCAGGTCCCATCGCGCAGCGGGCGTCCCTGCGGATCACGCACTTTGTCGGTGAAGATCATCACAGCGTCGACAATGCCCCAGATCATCGGCAGCAACACTCCGAAGCCACACGTGACCGCAGTGAAGATGATTCCGCCGACGAGTTGAGCGACACCGAGACCGACCTGACCCAGATACATGCGGCCGATCCCCAACAGACCGAAAAGGCCGAGAAGCTGCAAGAGGCCGGCAATCGTCTTCGACTTTTCCGACAGCGGCTCGCCGGTGACCGGGTGGCGTCCGTAGGGCGCGGTGGGATCGACGTAGACGCCCGGTGGTGGCGGGGGGTACTGACCGTAGCCCGGCGGCGGGGGCGGGTACTGGCCGAACTCCGGCGGCGGGGGCGGGTACTGGCCATAGCCCGGTGGTGGCGGCGGGTACTGGCCGTAATCCGGTGGCGGGTAGCCCGGGCCCGGTGGCGGATAGCTGGGCTGCTGCTCCGGCGGCGGAGGCACGCCCTCGCCTGGATTCGAGCCGGCATCTGGTCCGAACTTAGGGTCCGTCATACCGCCAAGGATGCCAGACGGCGCCGCGCAACCGGGGCCGCTGGGATGTCCGCACGGTTGCCTAGTCTGAGAACATGCGCCCCGTTCCCGAGATACCAGGACCCGGACAGGAATCGGTGTGGGACTACCCGAGGCCGCCGAGAGTGGAACCGGTGCACCAGACGATCACGGTTGAGCTCGGCGGGGAGACCGTGGCGATGGCACCGCAGTCGTGGCGAGTGCTCGAGACCAGCCACCCCCCGACGTATTACTTGCCCCGCAGCGCTTTTGCAGCCGGCGTCCTGCGGCCGACGCCGGGTTCGTCGTGGTGCGAATGGAAGGGACAGGCCAGCTATTTCGACATCGTGACGGCTGCCCGGACGGCCCCACGAGCCGCCTGGACGTACCCGAGGCCGGCACCGGGGTTCGAAGCCATCACCGACGCCGTCGCCGTGATGGCTGCCGCGGTGGACCGCTGCACGGTGGGTGGCGAGACCGTCACGCCCCAGCCTGGCGGTTTCTACGGCGGATGGATCACCAGCACGGTCGTCGGGCCGTTCAAGGGGATCCCGGGATCCATGGGCTGGTAGCCCGTCAGCCCCTGCGGCGTCGGATCGCGCGCCCGATGCGTGAGCCGAGCTGCTTTACCGGCGCCGGCAAGGTCCTTGGACTTGCGGGCACGGGCCTGACCGGCGGGGCCTGCGTTCTCGCCTCGGATACGACGGTCTGGTCGTCTTGCGGCTCGGCCGACTTGTCCTCGTCGATCTCGGCTTCGCCTTCGGCGGCTTCTTCTTCGTCCTCGGCCTGCACATCAGCGGCAGACTCCGGCTCATCACGGTCGAGCTCTTCCTGCTGCTCTGACACCGGCACGCCCTCGGCGACAGTTGCCTCATCGGCTTGCAGGCTCTCGAGGTCAGCCTCGTCGATGGGATCGTGGTCCTCGTCGATCAGCTGTGCGTCGGCGGACTCCGCGGACGGGGTTTCGATCACCACTGCCGGATCGGCGGTGACTTCGGCCTCCAGTTCCGCCTCATCCTCGACCGACTCGATGGCTTCGCCCTCGGCGGCTTCTTCTTCGTCCTCGGCCTGCACATCAGCGGCAGACTCCGGCTCATCACGGTCGAGCTCTTCCTGCTGCTCTGACACCGGCACGCCCTCGGCGACGGTTGCCTCATCGGCTTGCAGGCTCTCGAGCTCGTCCTCGTCGATGAGCTGTGCGTCGGCGGACTCCGCGGACGGGGTTTCGATCACCACTGCCGGATCGGCGGTGACTTCAGCCTCCAGTTCCGCCTCATCCTCGACCGACTCGATGGCTTCGCCCTCGGCGGCTTCTTCTTCGTCCTCGGCCTGCACATCAGCGGCAGACTCCGGCTCATCACGGTCGAGCTCTTCCTGCTGCTCTGACACCGGCACGCCCTCGGCGACAGTTGCCTCATCGGCTTGCAGGCTCTCGAGGTCGTCCTCGTCGATGGGATCGTGGTCCTCGTCGATGAGCTGTGCGTCGGCGGACTCCGCGGACGGGGTCTCGATCACCACTACCGGATCGGCGGTGACTTCACCCTCCAGTTCCGCTTCATCCTCAACCAACACCGGCACGTCCTCGGCGACGGTTGCCTCATCGACCTGCAGGATCTCGAGCTCGTCCCCGTCGATGCGCTCTGCGTCGACGGACTCCGCGACCGGGGTCTCGATCACCACTACCGGATCGGCGGTGACTTCAGCCTCCAGTTCCACCTCGTCCTCAACCGACACCGGCACGTCCTCGGCGTCGGTTGCCTCATCGGCCTGCAGGCTCTCGACACCGGGCTCGGGGTCAGGCTCTTCCCGGCCGGCGACCGTCGCCGCAGCGACGACACCGGTGGGAACCGCGGCCGCGGCCACGGTCTTGACCAGCTCGGGACTGCGTTCTTCGTCGGGAACGGCCTCGGCAGTATCGCCGCGCAATGACTCCGGCGCCTCACGGCCCTTGGGCGCGAGGATGACGTAGACGACTGCGCCGATGAACACGAACGTCGCCGTGAACGAGTTGATCCGAATACCGGCGATCAGCGTCGCGAAATCGTCGCGCATCAACTCCACGCCGAAGCGGCCCACGCAGTAACCCGCCACATAGAGCGCGAACAGTCGACCGTGCCCGAGCTTGAATCGCCGGTCGACATAAAGCAACGCGGCGAAAACCAGCAGATTCCAGAGGAGTTCGTAAAGGAACGTCGGATGGACCACCGCAGCGACCTGCCCGGTCGACACCCCGTTGAGGGAGTGCACATCGATGATCCCGGACGGATCACGCCGGTAGAAGATCTCCATCCCCCACGGGACATCGGTCTGCCGGCCGTAGAGCTCCTGATTGAAGTAGTTGCCCAACCGACCAATGGCCTGCGCCAGCACGATCCCCGGGGCGATCGCATCGCCGAATGCAGGCAGCGGAATTCCCCGGCTCCGGCAACCGATCCACGCTCCGACCCCGCCGAGCGCTACCGCACCCCAGATGCCCAGGCCGCCGTCCCAGATCCGCAACGCCGCCGCCGGTCCGGCTCCACCCTCGCCGAAGTAGGTCTGCCAGTCGGTGATGACGTGATAAAGCCGGCCACCGATGAGGCCGAACGGCACTGCCCACAGCGCAATGTCGTAAATGACGCCCCGCTCGCCCCCACGGGCCTCCCACCGCCGGTCGCCGATGACCAGCGCGGCGATGATTCCCACGATGATGAAGATGGCGTACGCACGGATCGGGACCGGACCCAGATGCCAGACACCCTGCGACGGGCTAGGGAAGGCGGCCAGAAGCGTGATGTTCACCCAGGGACCTCAGTCGCTTTCTGCCGGACACCAGCTGCAAGTTCTTCACCCAACACACGCACCGCAGACAGCCCGGCCGGGCCGCCTTCGCCCAGTGCCGATACCAACGCTGAACCGACGATGACGCCGTCGGCGTACGAACCGATCTGCGCCGCCTGCTCGCCGGAGCGCACACCCAGCCCCACACCGACGGGGATGTCCGAGACCGCTTTGACCCGAGCAACGAGTTCGGGTGCGGCGTTGGACACCGCGTCCCGCGCACCCGTGACACCCATCGTTGATGCGGCATACACGAAGCCGCGCGAGGCCATGACCGTGGTCGCCAGTCGTTCCGGCGTCGACGACGGAGCGACCAGGAAGATGCGGTCCAGACCGTATTTGTCCGAGGCGAGGAACCAGTCGTCCGCCTCGTCGGGAATCAGGTCCGGAGTGATCATCCCGGAACCGCCTGCCGCAGCCAGGTCCCTCGCAAAAGCGTCGACGCCGTAGCGCAGCACCGGGTTCCAATACGACATGACGACAGCGTGGCCACCACGATTGCCGACCGCCTCAACAGCGCTCAGCGCGTCACGGACCCGCACACCGTGGCGCAGTGCCACTTCGGTGGCCGCGGCGATCGTCGGTCCGTCCATCCCCGGGTCGGAGTAGGCGATACCCACCTCGATCAGGTCGCAGCCCGCGTCGACGAGCGTTGTCATCGCTTCGATGGACGTCGCCACATCCGGAAAACCGGTGGGCAGATATCCGATCAGGGCGGCGCGGCCTTCTTCTCGGCAGGCCCGAAAAACCGGCCCCAGCTTGCTGTCGATGACCTCGGGTGCCGTCATTTCTCCACAGCCTGTGTGTCGGGAAACAGTCCGAACCATTTCGCCGCCGTCTCGACGTCCTTGTCACCGCGTCCGGAGAGGTTCACGATGATGATCTTTCCGGGGCCCATCTCGACGCCCAGTTTCAGCGCGCCGGCGACGGCATGCGCCGATTCGATTGCCGGAATGATGCCCTCGGTGCGGCACAGCAGCCGGAAAGCTTCCATGGCTTCGGCGTCGGTGATCGGCTGGTACTCGGCCCGCCCCGTGTCTTTGAGCAGGGCGTGCTCGGGGCCCACCCCGGGATAGTCCAATCCCGCTGAGATGGAGTGGGATTCGACGGTCTGACCGTCCTCGTCCTGCAACAGGTAGGAGAACGAGCCCTGGAACGCGCCTGGCGAACCGCCCGTGAAAGTTGCGGCGTGCCTGCCGGTTTCAACACCGTCGCCGGCGGCTTCGTAGCCGACCAGCCGTACCCCGGGATCGTCGATGAACGCATGGAACACCCCGATGGCGTTGGATCCCCCACCGACGCACGCGGTGACCGCATCCGGCAACCGGCCGGCCTGGGCCTGGATCTGCGCGCGTGCTTCCAACCCGATGATCCGCTGGAAATCGCGCACCATCGTCGGGAACGGATGCGGGCCGGCTGCGGTGCCGAAACAGTAGTAGGTGCTGTCAGCGTTGGCCACCCAGTCCCGGAAGGTCTCGTTGATGGCGTCTTTCAGGGTCTTGGAACCCGACTCCACCGACACCACCTCGGCGCCGAGCAGGCGCATCCGCGCCACGTTGAGCGCTTGGCGTGCAGTGTCGACCGCACCCATGTAGATGACGCACTCCAGATCCAGAAGCGCGCACGCCGTAGCGGTCGCAACACCGTGCTGGCCCGCACCGGTTTCGGCGATGACCCGGGTCTTGCCCATCTGCTTGGCCAGCAACGCCTGACCCAACACATTGTTGATCTTGTGAGATCCGGTGTGGTTGAGGTCTTCTCGCTTGAGGAACAGGCGCGCGCCACCAGCGTGCTCGGACAACCGCTGCGCTTCGTACAGCGGTGACGGACGGCCGCTGTAGTGGGTTTGCAGCCGGTCCAGAGTATCGAGGAATTCCTGGTCGCTGCGGGCCTTCTCGTAGGCGGCGGTGACCTCCTCGATGACGGCCATCAGCGCCTCGGGCACCAAGCGTCCGCCATACCTGCCGAAATGGCCTCGGGCGTCGGGATCGTGGGATGTGGGTTCCGCGATGGCCGCGCTGGCGCGCGGCAGATCAGGGTAAGAGAATTCAGTCATCAGATTCAGTTCTCGCGCGTGCGGGCATCAGCGCGCTAGCGGGCGGGTTTGGGGCAGGACGGGTGGGTGCCGGCCGTCACCAGATCGGACACCGCGGTGCGCGGATCGCCGCTGGTAACCAGGCCTTCGCCCACGAGCACCGCGTCGGCTCCGGCTCCGGCGTAAGCCAACAGATCTGCGGTGCCACGGACACCGGACTCAGCGACACGAATCACGTCGCTGGGCAGGCCGGGTGCGATGCGGGCGAAGCAGTCGCGGTCGACTTCGAGGGTCTTGAGGTCACGCGCGTTGACCCCGATCACTTTCGCGCCGGCCTGCAGCGCACGGTCGGCCTCCTCCTCGGTGTGCACCTCGACCAGTGCGGTCATACCAAGCGATTCGGTGCGCTCGAGCATCGATTCCAGTGCGGGCTGTTCGAGTGCCGCCACGATCAGCAACAACATATCCGCGCCGTGCGCGCGGGCTTCGTGTATCTGATAGGGGCCGACCAAGAAGTCCTTGCGCAACACCGGAATCGTCACCGCTGCCCGCACCGCGTCCAGATCGGCCAGCGATCCGTGGAACCGGCGCTCTTCGGTCAGCACGCTGATGATGCGGGCTCCCCCGCTCTGATACGCGCGGGCGAGGTCCGCCGGGTCCGGGATGTTGGCCAACTGTCCACGGGACGGGCTGGCCCGCTTGACTTCCGCGATCACTCCGATGCCGGGTTCGCGAAGCGCTGCCATCACATTACGGGGAGGCGGGGCAGCATTCGCGGCGGCCCTGACCTCGGAAAAGCTGACAATTGCCTCACGTGCGGCAACGTCAGCGCGGACTCCTTCGATGATGGAGTCGAGGACGGTCGCCGAACTCATCCCTGCCGGTCCCTTCTCATTTCCCGCCGGGCAGTGAGGTGGGTGTCGACCTGGACCGAATGTTGCCCGCCCCCCACGACCCGAAGTCGTCCATGAAGGGTAGCCGCCGAGCGGCCCCCGATGTTCACCGACCCTCCCCGTCGGACGTGCCGTCGGGCCGCTTGGGCTCGTCGCCTGACGGAGGGTTCCCGGTGCCGGGTTTGCCCGTGGTCGGGTCCCGTCCTTCATCCAGTGCGTCCCAGATCATGCGCTCCGACATCGCGCCGTCGGCCGTCGCGGTGTGGCCCGAGAGTTGCTCGTCGGCGGTGTCGCGAACGGCGGCGCGCCGGGCGGCAGGCGCAACGTACTTCGTGGAAGTGCCTTTGGCCGCGTTCGCCGACCGGATCAACAACACCGCAGCCACCAGGGTGCAGACCGCTGACGCCAGGGCCAACACCGCGCCCCAGTAGTACCGCTGGCTGCCGACAAGCGCGGCCACCGGAACCTCGGCGAGCCCGGCGCCGCGCACTGCGACGTCGCGGACCACCCATTGGGAGATCGCCAGATACGCGGTCACTCCACTGACCAGGGCCACCAGAATGGCCAACGCTCGCAGCGGCCAGCGCCGAACCGCGAGCACGGCCACCGCCGCGGCCAACAACAGCAGCGCCAACGGCAGCAGCGCCGTAGACCAGGTGGCGCCGTTCAATGTCAGCGTCTTGGGTTGGCCGAGGCCGTCGAAGGACGTCACCGCCACCCAGGGCAGCCGCGACGCCACCCACAAACCCAGCGCGGCGATCACCAGGAGCAACTGTGCGACCCGGATCATGGTGCTCGAAGCGTCTCAGCGGCGGCGACGGCGTTGAGCACTGCCTTGGCTTTGTTGGCCGACTCGGTGTACTCGTACGGGCCGTTGGAGTCCGCCACCACACCACCGCCGGCCTGCACGTAGGCGGTGCCGTCGCGCATCAGGGCCGTCCTGATCGCGATGGCGAAGTCGGCGTTGCCGGCGAAATCGAGATAGCCCAGAACCCCGCCATAGAGGCCGCGCCGCGTCTTCTCGACTTCCTCGATGAGCTGCATCGCCCGCACCTTGGGAGCGCCGGAGAGCGTGCCGGCCGGAAAGCACGCGGTCACGGCGTCGAGCGCAGTGCGGCCCTCGGCCAGCAGCCCGGTGACCGTGGACACCAGATGCATGACGTGGCTGTAGCGCTCGATGTGGCTGTAATCCTCGACCCGCACCGTGCCAGGAACGCAGACCCGGCCCAGGTCGTTGCGGCCCAGGTCAACCAGCATCAGGTGTTCGGCGCGTTCCTTCTCGTCGGCGAGCAACTCCTTCTCCAGGAGCAGATCCTCTTCGTCGGTATTGCCACGCCACCGGGTGCCGGCGATCGGATGTGTCTGCGCCCAGCCGTCCTTGACGGTGACCAGCGCCTCCGGACTGGACCCGACGACCGAAAAAGCAGTTCCGCCTTCACCGTCGGGCACATGCAGCAGGTACATGTACGGGCTGGGGTTGGACACCCGCAGCATCCGGTACACATCGATCGGGTCGGCGTCGGTGTCCAGCTCGAACCGCTGCGACGGCACCACCTGGAAGGCTTCGCCGGCTTCGATGTCGCCGACGAGCTTGTCGACGATCTGGCTGTACTCCTCGACCGTGCGCTGGGCGCGGGGCTGGGGCACCGGGCGGCTGAACGTCGAGACCGTCGACGGCAGTGGCTGGCTCAGCGCCTCGGTCATCACGTCGAGGCGGGCCACGGCGTCGTCGTAGGCCCCGTCCACCCGGTCGTTGGTGCCGTTCCAGTTCACCGCGTTGGCGATGAGGGTGATGGTCCCTTCGTGATGATCGACCGCGGCGATATCAGTCGCCAGCAGCATCAGCATGTCGGGCAGATGCAGGTCGTCGGCGACGAGCTCGGGCAGCCGCTCGAGCCGGCGCACCAGGTCGTATGCGAAGAACCCGACCATGCCGCCCGAGAGCGGGGGCAGACCCGGCAGCGTGGCTGTGGCCAGCAGTTCCAACGTGGACTTGAGCGCTTGCAGCGGATCACCACCGCTGGGGGCATCCTGCGGAACGGTGCCCAGCCAGACAGCCTGCCCGTCGCGCACCGTCAGGGCCGACGGTGCCCCGGCGCCGATGAATGACCAGCGCGACCACGACCGCCCGTTCTCGGCGGATTCCAACAGGAACGTGCCGGGACGGTTGTCGGACAGTTTGCGGTACGCCGACAGAGGGGTTTCGCTGTCGGCCAGCACCTTGCGGATGACCGGGACCACACGATGCTCGGCGGCCAGGACATGGAAATCCTCGCGGGTGGTGGTGACGGCGATGTTCGCTTGCACGGAGCCATCCTCCCAGACCGGCGAACCGTTTCGGGCGTAGCGTGACCCGCATGAAACGCGGTGCGCTCGTCGAGGACTTTGTGTTGCCTGATCAGACCGGTGCCGAGCGCCGATTCAGCGACTTCCTGGCCCAGGGGCCGGTGGTGCTGTTCTTCTACCCGGCAGCCATGACTCCGGGCTGTACCAAGGAGGCTTGCCACTTTCGCGATCTGGCGGGCGAGTTCGCCGCAGTGGGCGCTACGCGGGTCGGGATCAGCACCGACGGCGTGGACAAACAGGCCGAATTCGCTCTGAAGCAGGGCTTCGACTATCCGCTGCTCTCGGATTCCGGCGGGGTGGTCGCCGCCGCGTTCGGCGTCAAACGCGGGCTTCTCGGCAAGCTCATGCCGGTCAAACGCACCACGTTCGTCATCGACACCGACGGCCGGGTGCTCGACGTGATCGCCAGCGAGATCAGCATGGACAGCCACGCCGACAAGGCGCTGGAAGTGTTGCGCGACCGCGCCAAGCGCGTCGGCTGAGACGGCGGGGGTTCATCGCGGTCAGCGACGTGGGCGTCGTTGTGATGTTCTAAAAGCCTTGCCATTCAAGGCAAGTTGCGTTTCAGCGATAGACGCGAACCGCTATTCGCCGGCGAGCAGCACGTCGGCGTCGAAGCACGTGTGATCGCCGGTGTGGCACGCCCCACCAACCTGGTCGACCTCGAGCAAAACCGTGTCGCCGTCGCAGTCAAGACGCACCGAGTGCACCCGTTGTGTGTGTCCGGAGGTGGCGCCCTTGATCCACTGCTCACCCCGGGAACGGGAGAAGTAGGTGGCTTCCCGGGTAGTCAGCGTGCGCGCCAGGGCGTCGTCGTCCATCCACGCCACCATCAGCACATCGCCGGTGCCACGTTCCTGCACCACTGCAGCGAACAGTCCGTCAGCGTTGCGTTTCAGCCGAGCGGCGATGGCGGGGTCCAGAGTCGTCATCGCACGCAGATCCCTTCGGCAGCCATCGCCGCCTTCACCTGCCCGATGGTCAGCTCCTTGAAGTGGAAGACGCTGGCCGCCAACACCGCATCCGCACCGGCATGGACGGCGGCCGCGAAGTGTTCCGCAGCCCCGGCTCCGCCGCTGGCGATCACCGGCACCGTCACCGCAGCGCGCACCGCACGCAGCATCGGCACATCGAAACCTGCCTTGGTGCCGTCGGCGTCCATCGAGTTCAGCAGGATCTCCCCCACACCGAGTTCGGCGCCGCGGGCTGCCCACTCGACCGCATCGATACCGGTGCCGCGTCGGCCACCATGGGTGGTGACCTCCCAGCCCGACGGGGTGGGCGGGTCACCGGCGGGCACGGTGCGCGCATCGACGGACAACACAATGCACTGCGAGCCGAACTGACGTGACATCTCGGCCAGCAGCTCGGGGCGTGCGATCGCCGCCGTATTCACCGACACCTTGTCCGCGCCCGCGCGCAGCAGTACGTCGACATCCTCGACCGCGCGCACCCCACCACCGACGGTCAGCGGAATGAACACCTGCTCGGCGGTGCGCCGCACCACCTCCAGCATGGTGGACCGGCCCGACGACGATGCGGTGACGTCGAGGAACGTCAGCTCGTCGGCGCCCTCGGCGTCATAAACGGCGGCCAGCTCGACCGGATCCCCTGCGTCACGCAGATTCTCGAAGTTGACACCCTTGACAACCCGGCCGGCATCAACGTCCAGACAGGGAATGACGCGGGTCGCCAAGGTGGTCGCCGGAACAGGAATCACCGGTAATCCTCCGGGTCGCCGACCGATGTCACGATCTCGAGGAGCTGTTCATGGATGCTGGGGGCAGCGGCCAGCGCAGAACTCGACGACACCGACCAGGGCTCGCCGGTGAGGTCGGTGACGATCCCGCCGGCGGCACGCACCATCGCCACTCCGGCCGCGTAATCCCACACGTGATCACCGAAAGTGATTGCCCCGCCGAGGACTCCGCCCGCCACATAGGCCAAATCCACGCCGGTAGCGCCGTGCATGCGTAGCCGCGAGCATTCGCGGCTGATGTTCTCGAGAACTGCGACGCGGTAACGCCCGGGATAACGGCCTCGCCAGTCGACGTTGAACGTGCCGACACCGAGGATCGAATCCTTCATGGTCGGAGATCCGAGCGGGGGCTGTGCTTTGCCGTTGACGTAGAGCGGGCTGCCCAGTACCGCGGTGTAGCGCTGGCTGGTGAACGGCAGCCATGTCAGACCGGCGACGGGTTCGCCGTCGCGCATCAGTCCGAGCAGGATGCCCGCCATCGGCGAACCGGCGGCGTAGTTGAAGGTGCCGTCGATCGGATCGAGCACCCACACCAGCGGTGAATCAAGCGGTGCACCACCGAATTCCTCGCCGTGCACCCCGATTCCGGTGCGTGTCGTAAGAGCGTCGACGACCTGACGTTCGATGGCGAGGTCGACCTCGGTGGCGAAGTCGTTGCCCTTCTTGCGCACCGCGGAGTCGGCCCCTTGCCCGGCCAGGAAGCACTCGACGACGTCGTCGAGGACTTCCGAAGCGGTAGCGACCAGGGCATCGAAATCGACAGCCCCACTCATGCTTCGGGCCTCACGAGAGTCATCGACTCACCGCGTCGAGTGCCTGCGGCAACGTGAAGCGGCCGGCATAGAGCGCCTTGCCGACAATCGCGCCCTCGACCCCCTCACCGGTCAGCGTGGCGATGGCTCGCAGATCGTCGATGCTGGACACCCCACCGGAGGCGATCACCGGGGCGTCGGTCTTGCCCGCGACAGCCGAGAGCAATTCCAAGTTGGGTCCGGTCAGGGTGCCGTCCTTGGTGACATCGGTGACGACGAACCGCGAACAGCCTTCTCCGTCAAGCCGTTCCAGCACCTCCCACAGGTCACCGCCGTCGGTCTCCCAACCGCGGCCACGCAGGCGGTAATTGGCGTCGGCTTCCCCGTTTTCGAGAAGGACATCCAGGCCGACCGCCACTTTGTCGCCGTGTTCGGCGATCACCTTGGCGCACCACTGCGGATTCTCCAGCGCGGCCGTGCCGAGGTTGACCCGTCGGCAGCCGGTGGCCAGTGCCGCATTCAGCGAATCATCGTCGCGGATACCGCCGGAAAGCTCCACGTCGACGTCGAGCTTGCCGACCAGCTCAGCGAGCAACTCCCGGTTGGAACCGCGGCCGAAGGCGGCATCGAGGTCGACGAGGTGGATCCATTCGGCGCCGTCGCGCTGCCAGCCGAGCGCGGCGTCCAGCGCGGAGCCGTACTCGGTCTCGCTGCCGGCCTGGCCCTGGACCAGCCGGACCGCCTTGCCGTCGACCACGTCGACAGCCGGCAGCAAGATGAGCGGCACGTCCACAGAATCAGCCACAGTCACAGCCCCTCAACCCAATTGGCGAGCAGTGTCGCACCGGCGTCACCGCTCTTCTCCGGATGAAATTGCGTCGCCGACAACGGCCCGTCTTCGACGGCAGCCAGGAACGGCACGTGATGGGTGGCCCAGGTCAGGCAGGCATCGGGATTGCCCGTCCACTCCTGGGCGGCATAGGAATGCACGAAATAAAAGCGAGTCTGCGGGTCGAGTCCCCGGAACAGGGTGCTGCCCTCGGCCGCAGCCACCACGTTCCAACCCATGTGCGGTACGACGGGTGCGTCCAGATGCGTCACCGAACCCGGCCACTGGCCGCATCCGACCGATTCCACTCCGAACTCGACCCCGCGGGCGAACAGGATCTGCATGCCCACACAGACGCCGAGGACCGGCCTGCCACGTTGCAGCCGGTCGGCGATGATCTTCTCGCCGCCGATGGCACGCAACCCCGACATGCACGCCTCGAATGCGCCTACTCCCGGCACCACCAGTCCGTCGGCCTCCGCCGCCGCACCAGGATCGGAGGTCACCTCGACGTCGGCACCGGTGCGCTCCAGCGCGCGCTGCGCCGACCGCAGATTGCCCGAACCGTAGTCGAGCACGGTGACTTTCTTGCCAGCGGTCACAAGGTGCCTTTGGTGGACGGCACACCGGACACCCGCGGGTCGAGTTCGACGGCCTCCCGCAGCGCCCGCGCGACGGCCTTGTACTGAGCTTCGGTGATGTGGTGCGGATCGCGGCCGTAGATGGTGCGCACGTGTAAAGCGATGCGCGCGTTGAACGCCAGCGATTCGAAGACATGCCGGTTGATCACGGTGTGGTACGGCACGCTGGAGCCGGCGATGGTGAACTCGACCATGAACTCGGGCTCACCGGTGTGCACGAAATACGGCCGACCCGACACATCGACGGCGGCGTGGGCCAGTGTCTCATCCATCGGGATGAAGGCGTCGCCGAAGCGGCGGATGCCCTTCTTCTCGCCGAGCGCCTGCCCCAGCGCCTGCCCGAGGACGATCGCGGTGTCCTCGACGGTGTGGTGCGCCTCGATGTGCACGTCCCCGGTGGCGCGCACCGTCAGGTCGAAGCTGGCGTGGCTGCCCAGCGACGTCAACATGTGATCGAAGAACGGCACGCCGGTATCGATGTGGACCTGTCCGGTGCCGTCGAGGTCGAGTTCGACCACGATGTCGGATTCTTTGGTGGTGCGCTGCACGCGGGCGCGCCGACCGGTCAGGATCTGGGTCATGATGCTCCTAGCGGCTGGGCCAGTTCGCTGGCGACGAGGGTGGCGCTGGTCGCCAGCAGCGCATCGTTCTCGGCGACGAGTCCGGTGGTGGCACGCAGATAACCGGGGATCCCGACATCGCGGATCAGGATTCCGGCGTCCAGGTAACGCTGCCAGGTTGCGGGTGCATCGGCGAACTCACCGAACAGGATGAAGTTCGCGTCGCTGGGAATGACTCGAAAGCCCATGCTGGTCAGTGCTTCTGAGACCCGATTGCGCTCGGCGATCAACGTCGCCACGCTACTGAGGGTGTCGTCGGCATGCCGCAATGCCGCCCGCGCCGCGGCCTGGGTGAGCACCGAGAGGTGGTAAGGCAACCGAACCAGCAGCATCGCGTCGACGACGGCCGGTGCCGCGATGAGATACCCCAGCCGCCCGCCGGCGAAGGCGAACGCCTTGCTCATCGTCCGGGTGACCACCAGCTTGGTCGGGAACTCGTCGATGAGCGCCACGGCGCTGGGCTGGGAAGAGAACTCACCGTAGGCCTCGTCGAGGATCAAGACGCCGTTGGACTGAGAAGACATCGCTTGGAGCAGACGCCGCAGGTCGGCCAGCGGCACGCTCTGCCCGGACGGGTTGTTGGGGCTGGCCACAAACACGACGTCGGGCCTCTGTGACCGCACTGCGTCAACCGCGACATCGATGTCGAGGCTGAAATCCTCGGCTCGGGTGGCCTGCAGCCACTCGGTCTGGGTGCCGTCGGAGATGATGGGGTGCATCGAGTACGACGGCACGAAGCCGATCGCACGACGACCCGGGCCGCCGAAGGCCTGCAGCAGCTGCTGCAGGATCTCATTGGATCCGTTTGCGGCCCAGAGGTTCTCGACGGACAGTGGCACACCGGTCTGGGTCGTCAGGTACGCGGCGAGGTCGGTGCGCAGCGCGACGGCATCGCGGTCGGGATAGCGGTGCAACTCGGCCGCGGCTTCGCGGACGGAGGCGGTGACGTCATCGATCAGTGCCTGAGTCGGAGGGTGCGGATTCTCATTGGTGTTGAGGCGCACCGGCACGTCGAGTTGCGGCGCGCCGTAGGGCGACTTGCCGCGCAAATCCTCACGCAGCGGAAGGTCATCGAGGCCGATCCGCTTTCCAGGTGCGCTCATCGTTCGAACCTCCGCCGGACAGCCTCGCCGTGGGCGGGCAGGTTCTCGGCCTCGGCCAGGGTGATGACGTGTCCGGAGACGTCCTTGAGCGCGGCCTCGGTGTAGTCGACCACGTGGATGCCGCGCAGGAACGTCTGCACTGACAGGCCGCTGGAATGCCGGGCACAGCCTGCGGTGGGCAGCACGTGGTTGGAGCCCGCGCAGTAGTCGCCCAGGCTGACCGGCGACCAAGCGCCGACGAAAATGGCTCCCGCCGAACGGATTCGGTTTGCCACCGCGTGCGAGTCCGCCGTCTGGATCTCCAGGTGCTCTGCGGCGTAGGCGTTGACCACCCGCACACCGGCGTCCAGGTCGTCGACGAGCACGATCGCCGACTGCTTGCCCATGAGGGCGGCCAGGACCCGCTCGCGGTGCACGGTGGACTGCAACTGGGTGGCCAACTGGGCGTCCACCGCCACCCCGAGGTCGCTGCTGGGAGTGACCAGGACGCTGGCGGCCATTTCGTCGTGTTCGGCCTGGCTGATCAGGTCAGCGGCCACGTGCACCGGATCAGCGGTGTCGTCGGCCAGGATGGCGATCTCGGTGGGGCCTGCCTCGGCGTCGATACCGACCTGAGACCGGCAGATGCGCTTGGCAGCGGTGACATAGATGTTGCCCGGCCCGGTGATCATGTCCACCGGCGCCAGCTCGGTGCCGGCCGCATTCCCGACGTCCACGCCACCGTAGGCAAGCAGGGCGACCGCCTGCGCACCGCCGACAGCCCACACCTCGTCGACGCCGAGAAGGGCGGCCGCGGCCAGGATGGTCGGGTGCGGCAGGCCGGAGAATTGCGCCTGCGGTGGACTGGCGATCACCAGGGACTCCACCCCGGCCGTCTGCGCCGGGACCACGTTCATGATCACACTCGACGGGTAGACGGCGTTGCCGCCGGGCACGTAGAGACCCACTCGTTCCACAGGCACCCAGCGCTCGGTGACCGTCGCTCCCGGGGCGAGTTCGGTGGTGGTGTCAGTGCGCCGCTGATCGGCGTGCACCGCCCGGGTGCGGTCGATCGCGACCTGCAGGGCGGCGCGTATCGCCGGGTCCAGTTCGTCGAGCGCCTGGGCAAGGGCCGCCGCTGGTACGCGTACCGCATCAGGGCGGACGGCGTCGAACTGCTCGCCGAAATGCAGCGCCGCCTCGGCACCCCCTTCGGCGACCGCGTCGACGATCGGTCGCACCGTGGGGACCACCGCGTCGACGTCGACACCGCCACGCGGCAGGGCAGCACGCAACTGCGCCGCAGACAACACGCGGTCGCGCAAATCGATCCGGGACATCTCGAAACTGGCCATCACCGTCGATTGTCCCTGATCGGGGCACCTGAATAAAAATTGGTTGAGCTGCGCTTCTGTCTGCTGCCAGACTCCTGCCATGGAATGGCAGGTGTGGCTGACCTTCCTCGGAGCGGCGATCGCGATCAGTGTGTCCCCCGGCGCCGGGGCGATTCTGTCAATGGCCACCGGTTTGAGCCAGGGTCTACGTCGCAGCTACTGGGCGATCATCGGGCTCGAAATCGGCCTGATGGTGCAGTTGTCGCTGGTCGCTCTCGGTCTGGGCGCAGTGCTGGCGAGCTCGGTGCTGGCGTTTACCTTCATCAAGTGGCTCGGTGTGGCGTATCTCATCTATCTCGCCATCCGGCAGTGGCGGGCGGCGGAGACGGATCTGCGCGCGCAGCTCGGTTCGGCCACTGAGTCAGGAGTGGTGGCGCTGGTCACTCGAGGCACCTTGGTGAATCTGACCAACCCCAAGGGCCTGATTTTTCTGTTGGCCGTACTGGCCGCCCTTCGTGAACCCCTCGGCGCCGCTGGTGCCCCAATACGTGACCATCGGCGCCACGATGGTGGCCGTCGATCTGGTGGTGATGGGCGGCTTCGCCGGCCTGGCGTCCCGGGCGCTGCGATGGCTCACGACACCGCGCCGACAACTCGTCGTGAACCGGGTGTTCTCCGGGCTGTTTGCCACTGCGGCCGTGGTGTTGTCACTGGTGCGCCGGGCGGCGACCGCCTGACTGGGCCAGCTACGGCCGTCCCCGCGAAGAATGTGGTCCGCCACGTACGGTGCGTCGCGACGGATGCCGTCGAGACCGCCTGACCGGGACTTTAACAAGACGGCAATATTCGAGCGGAATCTGCACGCATTTCCAGCAGCGGTTGTGTAGGTGCCCTCCGCTCACGTGACCGCGTAATTCCGAGCTGGGTAACCGTTGCAGCAAAAGACGGCGCGCGCATTCGCGAACTTGTTTGCTGGAATTCGATCTTGATTATGCAAACACTCGAAAATCGGTTACTCAAAGTTCGCTGGCTAGAGCCGAGATAGTTGCTATACGGCAGAAGCCATCCCAGACCGCTCGAACCGCGACCCCACGGCCGACTTCGGGCAGCAGTCAGCTCAGAGGCTTTTGACCTGCATAGAGTCGAAAAAGTCACCGTTCAGGGCATGGCACCAAACGCACATCAAGGACGGTTGACGGATTATTCCGATGCCATGAATCGATCTTGAAAGTTGGCACAAATCTGTTTTTAAATTTGCCAGCGCGCGTGCTCCAGCAATGACACGCTATCCCTGTCTGCCTCTACTGGAGTAGCCATTAGGGCAGCGGACTCGAGGGGAAAGGAACCATGGCAAATGAAACAACCCACTAGGCGTACGGCTGCCACTGCGCTCGCCGCGGCAGGAATCCTGGCCGGCGGATTCGTCGCCACCAGTGTCGACATCCCACTGGCCGACCAGCACAGCGCCACGGCCCAGGCCGTCCCGGCACTGGCGGCGAAGTCCGTCGCGGATGTGCCGGCACCCGTCGTGCCCGCAGCGTCGGCATTCGGTGCCGCGTTGTCGTCGGTGACCGGCGGGTCCGCGGTGAGCACCGGCAGCGGGCCGGCCCCCCTGGTGTTCGGTGGCAGCGTCGCGGTAGGGGCAGATACGTCCGCTTCGTCGGTGACCGTGCCCTCTGGCAGCACCAGCAGTCTTCCCGCCAACTCTGCTCCAGAACGGCCGTCCTCGGTGTTCGATGCCCCGTCCGGAAGCACCGCGCGGGTGCTGTCCGGAGGCGAGCTGGCGGCGGTGGCCGCACCCGATGTCGCGGCGGCGTTGATCCCGGGCTTGCCGACCTTCGGGTTGTTCAGTCCGACGGGCGCGTTCCTGGGGCTCGTCGGACCCGGCGGTTCGCTGATCGGCGACGGCGTCCTGCCGGGACAGAACGGCGGTCTGCTCTGGGGCAACGGCGCAGACGGCGGCCTGATCCCCGGGGTCAACGGCGGAAACGGCGGCCTCTTCTTCGGTAACGGCGGCGACGGCGCCCTGGGCGCCAACGGCGGCAACGCCGGCTTGTTCGGCGACGGCGGTGCCGGCGGCCTGGAGGGTGGCAACGGCGGCAACGGTGGCCTGCTGTTCGGCAACGGTGGTGCCGGCGGTGCCGGTGTGCTCGGTGAGGGCGGTAACGGTGGCGGCGCCGGTCTGTTCGGCAACGGCGGAAACGGCGGGCTCGCTGTCGTCGGCGCCGGTGGTAACGGCGGCAACGGCGGTGGCTTGGGCGGCTACGGCGGTAACGGCGGCAATTCGCTTCTCGGCAACGGCGGCAACGGCGGGAACGCCGGCTTAGGCGCCGGTAACGGCGGCAACGGCGGCTCGTCCACCGCAGGCGGCGACGGCGGCAACGGTGGTAACGGTGCGGCGTTCGCCGGCAACGGTGGTAACGGCGGCAACGGCGCTGTCGCCACCGATGACGGTGCGGCGGGCAACGGTGGTTCCGGTGGCTCAGGCGGTGTCTTCGGTGACGGGGGCAACGGCGGCAACGGCGGCGCCGACCTGCTGACCGGAAATGGCGGCAGCGGCGGCAATGGCGGCGGCGCCTCCATCGGCAGCGGCGGTAACGGCGGCAACGGCGGCGACGCACTTGCCCCGACCGGTGATGCCTCCGGCGGTGCCGGCGGCAGCGGCGGGGGGTCGCAGTTCGGCGGTTCCGGTGGCAACGGCGGCAATGGTGGCGACGCCACCTCCGTCGACGGTGACGCCGATGGTGGCGACGGCGGCAATGCCGGCGGTGGCGGCATCGTCGGTACCGGCGGCAATGGTGGAAACGGCGGCAGCGCGACGGCTCCCGACGGCGATGCCGAAGGTGGCGACGGCGGGGACGGGCGTAACGGCGGCTTCTTCTCCGGCGGCGGCAGGGGCGGCAACGGTGGCAACGGCACCGGTGGCGCCGACAACGACGGTGACGGCGGCAACGGCGGCAGCGGCGGTTCCGGAGGCCTGGGCGGGAACAACGGCTCCGGCGGCAACGGCGGAACCGGCAGCACCGACAACGGCAACGACGGAGCTGACGGCTGACCTGCGGTCACCTTGAAAGTGACGGGCGCCGACCGCATGGTCGGCGCCCGTTCTTTGGGAAAAGGGGCTGCTAGAAGTCGAGCCCGATGTCGAGTACGTGCACAGAATGGGTCAGTGCGCCGATGGCGAGATAGTCGACGCCGGTGCCGGCATAGGCCGCCGCGGACTCCAGGGACAGTCCGCCGGAGGATTCCAGCTGGACTCCGGGAGCACGAGTGTCCCTGCGCTGCACCGCAATCTGGGTCTCCCACACCGCGAAGTTGTCCAGCAGGATCAGCTCGACATCCTCCTCGAGGACCTCGTCGAGCTGATCCAGGGAGTCGACCTCGACTTCACAGGGCAGTTCGGGTGCCGCGGCCCGGACGGCCCGCAACGCAGCAACCACCGATCCCGCCGCCGCCACATGGTTGTCCTTGATCAGCGCGGCGTCCCCGAGTCCCATCCGGTGGTTCACCCCGCCCCCGACCCGCACCGCATACTTCTGCAGGGCCCGCAGTCCGGGCAGCGTTTTTCGGGTATCGCGGATCTTGGCATTCGAACCCTCCACCGCCGCAACCCATTCTGCGGTGGCAGTGGCGATACCGGAGAGGTGGCAGAGCAGGTTGAGCATGGTGCGTTCAGCCGTGAGCAGTCCTCGGGTACCGGATTCGATGGTCAACAGCGCGTCGCCGGGCACCAGCTCGTCGCCGTCGTCGGCCCGCCCGAGCACCCGGTAGCCGTCGGCGCCGAGCACCTCGTCGAGCACCATCAGCGCGATGTCGATGCCGGCGACGACACCGTGCGCGCGGGTCACCACGGCCGCGGTGGCCTGAGCGTGCGCCGAAACCGTTGCCAGCGTCGTGATGTCGGGGCCGTAGCGCAGATCTTCCTCCAGCGCCTGGCTGATCGCGGCACGGGCCTGGGTGTGTTCGTACTCGGTGAGAAGCATCAGCACGCCACCACCGCGGATTCGACGACGCCGGCGCCGTCGACCAGGCGCACAACCGTGCTGCGGGTCTGCGCGTCATCGATGGCCGGGTGGTCGGAGCGGTGGTGAGAACCCCGGCTCTCGGCCCGGTCAGCGGCGGCTGCGACCACAGCAGCGGCCGTGACGGTCAGTGCCGCATCCTCGAACCGGGCGCGGGTACGCGGTCGGACGGTTGCCGCAGCGTCCACCAAGTCGCGCAGCGAACGCAGTCCCGTGCCGTCGCGCACCACCGAGGCGAACAATGTCATCGCCTGTTGCAGTTGAGACCGCTCCAGCATCGGCATGGTGTTGTCATCGGGCATCCGTGCGGTGCGCGTCCCGATGATGCCGGCGTGCGCGGCAGCCGCGCGTCCCGCGCGAGCACCGACCACCAGGCCTTCGAGAAGGCTGTTCGAGGCAAGACGGTTGGCGCCGTGCATGCCGGTGCGGGCAACCTCGCCGGCGGCGAAGAGCCCCGGGAGTTCGGTGCGGCCGTGCACGTCGGTCACCACACCTCCGCAGGAGTAGTGCGCGCCGGGCACAACAGGAATCGGCTGCCGGGTCGGGTCGATCCCGGCGGCGTGACATGCCGTGGTGACCGTCGGGAATCGCTGGGCGAATCCGTCGATGCTGCGAGCGTCGAGGTACACGCAGGGGTCACCCGTTGCCCGCAGCCGGGTGTCGATGGCGGCCGCCACCACATCGCGGGGCGCGAGATCACCCATCGGGTGGACACCGGCAGTCACCGCGTCCCCCCGGGCGTCGACCAGCACCGCGCCCTCGCCCCGGATCGCTTCGGTGATCAGGGGGCACCGGCCACCCGCCCGGGATCCGGAGTACAGCATGGTGGGGTGGAACTGGATGAACTCCACGTCGCTGACCGGAACACCGGCCTGCAGCGCGAGCGCAATCCCGTCACCGGTGGACCCGTCGGGGTTGGTGGTGGCGCTGTACAGGTGCCCCAACCCTCCGGTGGCCAGGATCACCGACGCCGCGTGCACGATGCCGAGCCCGTCGGGGCCGGCGACGAGCACCCCGGTGATCGCGTCGTCGCGCAGTAGGCGCAACGCCACATGATCACGACGGATGTCCAACGTGGTCGCGGCATGGTCGAGTGCACGCTGCACCTCGGCGCCGGTGGCATCACCCCCGGCGTGGACGATGCGACGCCGGGAGTGCCCGCCTTCGCGGGTCAGGGCCCACTGGCCGTCCGCCGCTACGTCGAAACGCGCTCCCGCATCGACCAGTTCGCGTACCGCGGGGAAGCCGTCGGCCACGATCGAGTGCACTGCCTCGGGATCGCACAGTCCGCCGCCGGCAGCCAGGGTGTCGGCGATGTGCGCCTCGACCGAGTCGTCGCTGTGGGGTATGACCACCGCAATGCCGCCCTGGGCGTAGTACGTCGCGGTTTCGGAGGCCTTGCTGAGCACCACGACGCGGCGACCCTGCCGGTGTGCGGCCAGCGCCGCGGCCAGACCCGCGACCCCGGTGCCGATGACCACGACATCAGCGCGTTGCTGCCAGATACCGTCGCCTCCGCAGCCGGGCGCCTGGGAGCGGGGTGTGCTCATTCGCCGCCGCCGGGCTGCCCGATCTCGATCATCCGGGTGACGCTGCGGCGTGCCAGGCGGGCGGTTTCGAGGTCGACGTGCACCTCATCGGCCTCATTGATCAGGCACCGCAGCAATGCGGCCGGGGTGATCATCTTCATGTACTTGCAGGACGCGCGATCGTTGACGGCCTGGAAGTCGATATCGGGGGCGGCGCGGCGCAACTGGTGCAGCATCCCGATCTCGGTGGCCACGAGAACCTGCGTGGCTTTGGATTCGCGGGCGGCGTCGAGCATTCCGCCGGTGGACAGGATCTTGACCCGGTCTTCGGGGAAGGCGCCTTCGCCGGCCAGGTACAACGCCGAGGTGGCGCAGCCGCATTCGGGATGGACGTACAGCTCGGCGTCGGGATGGGTACGGGCCTGATCAGCGAGCTCGTCGCCGTTGATGCCGGCGTGGACGTGGCATTCACCGGCCCAGATATGCAGGTTCTTCCGGCCTGTCACCCGTCGCACGTGGGCGCCGAGGAACTGGTCCGGGCAGAACAACACTTCGCGGTCCTCGGGGATCGACGCGACCACCTCAACAGCATTGGACGACGTGCAGCAGATGTCGGTGAGCGCCTTCACCGCAGCGGTGGTGTTGACATACGACACCACGACGGCGTCAGGGTGATCGTTCTTCCAGTCCCGCAGTTCGTCGGCGCTGATGGAATCGGCCAACGAGCAGCCGGCCCGCTGATCCGGGATCAGCACGGTCTTGTCAGGAGAAAGGATCTTGGCGGTCTCAGCCATGAAATGGACACCGGCGAACACGATGGTGTCCTCGGGAGCCTCGGCGGCGATACGGGACAGTGCCAGCGAGTCACCCACGTGATCGGCGACGTCCTGGATGGCCGGCAGCTGGTAGTTGTGCGCGAGCAGGGTGGCGCCGCGCAATGCGAGGAGGCGGCGCACCTCGGCCGCCCACTGCTCGTCGCCGACGACGCCGGAGTAGCCGTCGGGCCCGTCGATGATCTGGGCTGCCAGCGTGTCTGCACGAGCTTCCATGCGGTCCAGGACAGTCATGACCGCTCCTTTCGCTAACCAGGTTTTCGACTTATGATCGAAAACATGCCACATACTAGCACTGCACACGAAGTGCTCGCCGCCGTCTTTCAGGTTCGTCACCTGGAGACCCGGAACCCTCAGCTCAGCGTGCTGCTGTGGCAACGGGCGCTCGATCCCCAGCGTGGCGCCTGGGCCCTGCCCGGAGGACGACTGCGCGACGACGAAGACATGATCAGTTCCGTCCGGCGCCAACTCGCCGAGAAAGTCGATCTTCGCGAGATCGCCCACCTGGAGCAGTTGGCGGTCTTCTCCGACCCGAACCGACTGCCGGGCGATACCCGAACGATCGCCACCACGTTCCTGGGTCTGGTGCCCTCCCCCGCCACTCCGGAGCTACCCCCGGACACCCGGTGGCACTCGGTGGACGTACTGCCCCCGATGGCTTTCGACCACGGGCCGATGGTCGCCCACGCCCGCAGCCGGCTGGTCGCGAAACTGTCCTACACGAACATCGGGTTTGCCTTGGCGCCAAAGGAATTCGCGCTCTCCACACTGCGTGACATTTACAGCGCCGCGCTGGACTACCAGGTGGATGCCACCAATCTGCAGCGGGTTCTGGCCCGGCGCGGCGTCATCACCCGAACCGGCACCACCGCCCAGTCTGGGCGCAGCGGGGGTCGACCGGCTGCGCTCTACAAGTTCACCGACGCTCGGTTGCGTGTCACTGACGAATTCGCCGCGTTTCGTCCACCAAACTGACATCGACTAGTTTTTAAGGGTTCACTAAGACACAATCGGGGTCAGGCCACAAAGAGGAGCCGGCATGAATGTGGGCAGCGCAGCCGCGGCGAGCGGGGCCGGGTGGATCGGACAGACGCCGCACCAACAGCTGCAGCGGGGCGCCAAGCCCCTGCGTCCCCAGGACGACCCCTTCCACCTGCCGCCAGACGGCTACGAGCACGCCGAACCCGGCACGGTGCTGCGGTCCCGAGACGTCGAACTGGCCTTCCTCGGGCTGATCCCCCAGAGCTTCACCGCGACCCAACTGCTCTACCGCACCACCGACCTGCACGGTGCTCCTGAAGCGACGGTCACCACGCTGCTGGTGCCGGCCGACCGCACCCCGCAGACCCCGGGCCCGATTCTGTCGTACCAGTGCGCGATCGACGCGGTCTCCGACCGCTGCTTCCCCTCCTACGCCCTACGGCGGGGCGCCAAGGCCGTCGGCGCCCTGGCGCAGTTCGAATTGCTGCTGATCGCCGCAGCGCTGGCCGAAGGCTGGGCGGTGTCGGTGCCCGACCATGAGGGGTTGCACGGCCTCTGGGGAGCGCCCGCCGAACCGGGGTACCACGTCCTCGACGGCCTGCGCGCCGCCACCAGCGTGCCGCATCTGGGCCTGAGCCCCGATTCACCCCTGGGGTTGTGGGGCTACTCCGGCGGCGGCTTGGCCACGGCCTGGGCCGCCGAGACCGCCGGGGACTACGCACCGGAGCTCAATATCGTCGGTGCCGTGCTCGGCTCCCCGGTTGCCGATCTGGGGCACGCGTTCCGTCGGCTCAACGGCAGCATCTACTCCGGCCTGCCGGCGATGGTGGTGGCCGCACTGACGCACATCTACCCGGACCTGGACCGGGTGATCCAGCAGCACGCCACCGACGAGGGCAAAGCGATGCTGCTGGACATCGAACAGCAGACCACCATGCGCGCTGTCCTCCGCCTGATCCGCAAGGACATGGACAACCTCGTTGACCGACCCCTCGAGGAGATTCTCGACACCCCGGAAGTCCAGCGGGTGTTCGACGCCATCAAACTCGGCACCGCGGCGCCCAAACCGCCGGTGCTGATCGTGCAGGCCGTGCACGACCGCATCGTCGCGGTGGCCGATATCGACGACCTTGCGCAGACCTACACCGCCGGCGGGTCCGAGGTCACCTACCACCGGGACATGTTCAGCGAGCACATGCTGCTGCATCCGATGTCGGCGCCGATGACCCTGCGTTGGCTGCGGGATCGCTTCGCCGGACGCCCGCTGGGCGATCATCTGGTGCGGACCAAGTGGCCCACCCTGCTCAACCCGTCGACCTACCGGGGAATGGCACGCCTGGCGGTGATCAGCGCCAAGGTGATCACCGGCCGCCGGATCGAGCGTTCACCGCTGTCTCGGTTCGACCGCTGACGTCGGCAACATCGGGGACGTGGGTGCCACGGCCCGCGGCTCGATCGGCGGGTAACCACCGAGATCGTCGCGGACAGCGGCGACGGCGAACAAGGCGTACACCAGGGCCGCGGTAGCCGCGGGCACCAGCAGGGTCGCCGCCATCTCGAGGGACCCCTGGCCGAAGAACGCCGATGGGGCCTGGGTGTAGTAGTGCACCCGGTGTTCGGGGCTCACGGGTGCGGCGTCGATGTCGAGCGCCGGGTAGCGCGCCCGCACCAGAAACGTGCCGACTGTGGTGGCTACGGCCGCTGCCGCGACGGCACCGACTGTCAGTGCCGCGACCATGACCGGGCCGCGGCGGGCACGCCACTGCCACACCAGAACCGGGGCGATCACCGACACCACCCACAGCATGCCCAGCATCAGGAACGCCGCGACGAAGAAGTGGTCGGCCTCGTCACCCAGGTAGGTCTGCACCCGTTCACCGGCGCGGGTCAGCGCGTACACGCCGTGCACCGGCGGGGCCAGCCACCCCCACAACGCGCCCACGACCACCCCGGCGCCGGCCATTCCCACGATGACGGCCGCCGCCGCGCGGCCATTCGAACCCCGCGGCACCGGCGGCGCGTCACTCGGCATCGTGGACCACTGTGCAGAAGCCGCGACGGACGAATCGTCCGTCATCGCCGGGCGTCCAGATCCGTGGAGTCCACCTGGCCGTGGCGCGAGCACTTGGCCCACCAGCCGTCCGGGCGGACCTGCACGACCATCCGGCGCCCGCACGCCGCACAGAACCGCGGCGGCTCCAGCCCCAGTTGGGCTGCGGTGGGCACCGCTGCGCCGCCCACCTCGTCGGCGGATATACCCGTATAGACGTTGAAGGCGCCGGAGCCGAGTGCCTCGGGCAGCATGTCGGTGACGTCGTGGAAGTCGTGAACCATCACCTGCGTTTCTACAGGGTCGCGTTCAGCGCCTTGATCGGCATCTGCAGATCGCTGAGAAGTTCCAGGTCAGCCTCTGCTGGGCGGCCGAGCGTGGTCAGATAGTTGCCGACGATCACCGCGTTGATCCCACCAAGGATGCCTTGCTTGGCGCCCAGATCGCCGAGGGTGATCTCGCGGCCGCCGGCGAAACGCAGCATCGTGCGCGGCAGCGCCAACCGGAACCCGGCGACCGCCTTGAGTGCCTCGGACGCGGGCAGCACCTCCAGATCGCCGAACGGGGTGCCCGGCCGCGGGTTCAAGAAGTTCAACGGCACTTCGTGCGGGTTGAGCTCGGCGAGGTTGGCGGCGAACTCGGCGCGCTGCTCGAGCGTCTCCCCCATCCCGAGGATGCCGCCGCAGCACACCTCCATGCCTGCGTCGCGGACCATTTCCAGGGTGCCCCAGCGCTCCTCCCAGGTATGTGTGGTGACCACATTGGGGAAATACGATTTCGAGGTCTCGAGATTGTGGTTGTACCGGTGCACACCCATGTCGGAGAGCCGCTGGACCTGGTCGGCGGTGAGCATGCCCAAGGAGCAGGCGATCTGGATGTCGACCTCGTTGCGGATCGCCTCGATGCCCGCGGCGACCTGGGCCAGCAGCCGCTCGTCGGGCCCGCGCACCGCGGCGACGATGCAGAATTCGGTGGCCCCGGACTTCGCGGTCTGCTTGGCCGCCTCCACCAGGCTCGGGATGTCGAGCCAGGCGCTGCGCACCGGCGAGGCGAACAGTCCCGACTGCGAACAGAAATGGCAATCTTCGGGGCAGCCACCGGTTTTGAGGCTGATGATGCCCTCGACCTCGACCTCTGGGCCGCACCAGCGCATCCGGACCTCGTGGGCCAGTGCCAGCAGGTCGTCCAGGCGCTCGTCGGGTAGTTGCAGCACCTGCAATACCTGGTCCTGGTCGAGACCCTGGCCGCGTTCGAGAACCTGCTCGCGGGCCAGGGCCAGGATGTCGGTGCTGACGGTGGTGCCGTCGACAGTCTGCGTCACTGGGCACTCCTCCTCGTAGGGGCTGCCGGCCGGGCCTGCATGCCAGACTTGAACGGTGTTCAGGTTAGGCTAGTCGGGTGCAGCTGCACAAACACGATGTGACTCGCAAAGCCACCGAGATCCTGGACAACTTCGGGCTCGGCGACCTCACCATGCGACGGCTGGCGCGCGAGCTCGACGTCACCGCCGGCGCGCTCTACTGGCATTTCGCCAACAAGCAGGAACTGCTCGGTGCGGTGGCCGATGAGCTGCTCCGGCCCGCCTGCCTCCCGATCGACGAACCGGACTGGCGGGCCCGCATCACCGGGGTGTGCACCCGGTTGCGGAATGCCCTGCTGTCGCACACCGACGGCGCCGAACTGGTGTCGGGGAGTTTCGCAGCCGGCCAGTCCGCCGCCATGCCACAGATCCTGGCCCACCTCAGCGAGGCAGCAGGCGATGCCGGGGTGCCCGCCGCGCAGGCCGAGCTGGCCGCCCGCACGGCCGTGTACTACGTCCTCGGCTTCACCGTCGATGAACAGTCCCGGCTGCAGTGGGACGCCGCGGGGGCGTTGGCCGCCGAACAATCGATGCTCGACACCGCTGAACCGCAGCCCGACACCTTCGGTTTCGGGCTGTCCCTGCTGATCGACGGGATATCGCTGCGCGGCGCGATCGGTTCCGACACGCTCAGCTGATCAGCAGGTGCTCGACGTGGTCGTCGCCGTCCCATCTGCGCAGCGCGGTGAACGAACCATGCAACTCCGTGGTGACTTCCGGGACCGACGCGAACGCCAACCCGAGTTGTTCGGCGCTGATCCGCCGTCCCAACGTGGCATGGGGCGTCCAGTGCCCCGGTGTGCTGTGGCGTAGGGGTCCCGACGGCATGTGCGGTACGCAGATCCGGTGCACCCGGGTGTGCAGCTCGAGCAGTTCGGGCGAGGGCACCACCAGGTGGGCCAGGGTGAAGGGCCCACGCCGCGCGGTCGCGCCGAGTTCGGGCGGCCTGCCGAAGACCAGCGGAGCGCCGAGCGTACAGACCAGAGGAAGGCTCGCGGCCAGTGCTGCGAGCTCGTCGTCGACCGCGGCGTCGATGCGGGCGGCCACCGCCACCGTGACGTGTGGGCGGTTGGTTGCCGACTGCACACGTACCTGGCTGGGCACGCCCGCGGCGGTCAGCGCGTTCCAGACCTGCCGTAGCGCGGCATCGGTGTCATCGTCGAACAACAGCTCGATGGAGTGCGCCATCCGCTCATTCGACCAGACCGCACACCCAGTCACTGTCGAACGCGGACGCGCTCAGCGTCGCGAAGTCCTGGCCGGAGAGGGAACCCGCCCCGGCGGGCAGTGCGGCCCGCACCGGAGCCAGCTCGGCCAACGCACCTCGGTTGGAGATCTCGGCGGCGCCCGGCTTGGCCGGCCACGACCCGATGACCACCCCGGCGCATTCGATCCCCCGATGTGCCAGCGACTCCAGGGTCAGCGCGGTGTGGTTGAGCGTGCCGAGCACCGCGGACACCACGACGATGACGGGAGCGTTCAGATGCTGCGCCAGATCGCGGAGGGTCACGCCGTCGGCGCCGATCTGCACCAACAGCCCGCCGGCCCCCTCGACCAGAGTCAGCTGCCCCGGTGCGTCGGCCTGCGCAATCATCGCCAGCAGTTCGTCGCGGGTGGGCAGCGGTAAACCGGCCTGCTCGGCAGCGGCCACCGGTGCCAGCGGCTCGGGGTAGCGCGCGAGGGCGAACAGGTCGGTGACACCGGACAGCCGGCCCACCTCAACCAGGTCGTCGTCGCCCTCGCCGTCAGCCGGATCGGTACCGGTCTGCACCGGTTTGCACACCGCGACGGGCAACCCCGCCAGGCGCGCACTGCACCCCAGCGCCGCTGTCGCGACGGTTTTGCCCACCCCGGTGCCAGTGCCGGTCACCACGACCACAGTCATCGGATCAACCGCCTTTGAGTACGTCAGTGAGCACCTCGCGGGCCAGCTCCACGTCGTCATCGGTCAGTGACGCCCGCGCTGTCAGCCTGAGCCGCGACGTCCCCGCAGGCACCGTGGGCGGCCGGAAACAGCCGACCCGGACGCCACGCTGCAGACATGCCGCCGCAGCCGCCACCGCCACGTCGGGGTCGCCCAGGATCACCGAGACGACCGCCGACTGCGGCTCGTCGACCACGTCACAGATCCGGGCGAGCTCACGGGCGTGGGCCAGCACCGCTGCCGCCCGTGGGGGTTCAGCATCGAGCAGCTCCAAGGCGGCCAGCGCGGCGCCGACGGCGGCGGGCGCCAATCCGGTGTCGAAGATGAAGGTGCGCGCCGCGTCGATCAGGTGGTCGCGCACGGCGACGGAACCCAGGACGGCACCGCCCTGGCTGCCCAGCGCCTTGGACAGCGTGGTCGTCATGACGATGTCGGGCGCCCCGGCCAGGCCGAGCTCCTGCAGCAGGCCGCGACCCCCGTCGCCGCGTACTCCCAGCCCGTGCGCTTCGTCTACCAACAGCACGGCGCCGTGGCGGCGGCACACCTCGTGCAACCGGCGCAGCGGAGCCAGCGCGCCGTCCGCGCTGAACACCGAGTCGGTGATGACCAGCGCGCGTTCCTCCCCGCGGGCTGCCAGCGCCGCCTCCACGGCGTCGACGTCGCGGTGCGGGGTGACCACCACCCGGGCGCGGGAGAGTCGGCAGGCGTCCACCAGCGAGGCGTGCGAAAACGCATCCGAGACCAGCAGCGTGCCGGGACCGGACAGGCCGACGACCGCGCCGATGTTGGCGGCGTAACCGGAGGAGAACACCAGAGCTGCCGGCGCACCGACGAATTCGGCAAGTGCCCGTTCGAACTGCTGGTGCAGCTCGGTATCACCGGTGACCAGCCGCGAGCCGGTGGCTCCGGCACCCCAGGTGCGCAGGGCCTCGACCCCGGCCTCGATCACAACGGGGTGCTGGGCCAACCCGAGGTAGTCGTTGGATGCCAGATCCAGCTCGGCGGACACCGGAGGCCGGGGACGCAGCGCCCGCCGCAGTCCCGCGGCACGCCTGGCGGCTTCGTTGGCATCGAGCCAGGCCAGGGGGGAAACGCCCACTCGTGTCGACACCACGGCATCCTCATCAGCTCAGACGAACTTGAACACCGTTCAGGTTAACACCGCACGGGCTGACTACCGGCGACCGCGACCATTGCCGACGTGAGCTGTCCGATCTCCTCCGGCGTACAGATGAACGGCGGCATCGCGTAGATCAGATTGCGGAACGGACGCAACCACACACCGTGATCCAGCGCCACCGTCGTGGCTACAGCCATCTCCACCGGGGCGTCCAGTTCGATGACACCGATCGCCCCGCACACCCGGACGTCGGCGACCCCGGGCAGGGCCCGCGCCGGGGCCAGGCCCGTCCGCAGGCCGGCGCCGATCTCGGCCACGCGGGACCGCCAATCCTGCCCCAACAGCAGTTCCACACTGGCCACCGACACCGCACACGCCAACGGGTTGGCCATGAACGTCGGCCCGTGCATCAGCGCGCCGGCATCGGACCGACTGATGACCTCGGCGATCTCGCGGGTGCACAAAGTGGCAGCCAAAGTGACATAGCCGCCGGTCAACGCCTTGCCGACGCACATGATGTCGGGGCTGACCCCGGCATGATCGGCGGCGAACAACTCACCGGTACGGCCGAAACCGGTGGCGATCTCGTCGAAGATCAACAGCACGTCCTGCCGGTCGCACAGCTTGCGCAGGCCGTTGAGGTAACGCGGGTCGTGGAAGCGCATCCCGCCCGCACCTTGCACCACCGGTTCGACGATGACCGCGGCCACCTCATCGGCGTGCGCGGCGAGCTGCGCCTCGAAGGCCGTCAGATAGGCGGTGTCGTAACCGCTGGGCACCTGCGGGGCGAAGATCTGCCGCGTCAGGATGTCGGTCCAGAGGGAATGCATGCCGCCGTCGGGATCGCACACACTCATCGGGGTGAAGGTGTCCCCGTGATAGCCGCCGCGCCACGTCATCATCCGGGACTTCTGCGGGCGGCCCCGGCTGCGCTGGTACTGCACCGCCATCTTGACCGCCACTTCGACCGACACCGAGCCGGAGTCGCTGAAGAACACCGTCTCCAGGCCCGCCGGCGTGATCTCGACCAGCAGCTGCGCCAGCCGGGCGGCGGGCTCATGGGTGAGTCCGCCGAACATCACATGGCTCATCGTGGACAGCTGACGGGTGACTGCGGCGTCGAGTACCGGATGCCCGTGACCATGCACCGCGGTCCACCACGACGCCATCCCGTCGAGCACTCGGACTTCTTCACGAGCACCCGAGTCCGCGGCCCGCACCACGGTCAGCCACGCGCCGTCGGCGCCGACCACCACGGTCGCCGGAGCCGCGCCCGGCACCCCGATGGTGCTGTAGGGGTGCCAGACATGGGCGGCGTCGATGGCGCTGATCTCCGCGGCAGTCAGTCGCGGTGTCTCACTCCGGTCCCCTGGCACGGCCACCGAGCCTAACCGAGAAGCCGCCGGTGCCCAGCCCACCTTTGCTCGTCAGGAGGCCTTCAGCCGGGTTGGGTACATTGTCTCTCGATCATGATGTTCCTGACCCCCACCAGGCCTGAGCCTGCAATCGCTCCGGCGCCAGTGAACCCCACCGCCATGGGGTCCAGGAAACAGGGTTTCTACCGGCACGATCTGGACGGGTTGCGCGGCGTTGCCATCGCACTCGTCGCCGTGTTCCACGTGTGGTTCGGCCGCGTCTCCGGCGGGGTGGACGTCTTCCTGGTGCTGTCGGGGTTCTTCTTCGGCGGCCGGTTGTTGCGCAACGCCCTGACGCCGGGGCTGCCCATGAATCCACTGCGGGAAGTGACGCGACTGGCGCGACGGCTGCTGCCGGCACTGGTCGTGGTGCTGGCCGCGGGGGCGGTTCTGACCATCCTGATCCAGCCGCAGACCCGCTGGGAGTCGTACGCCGACCAGAGCCTGGCCAGCCTCGGCTACTACCAGAACTGGGAGCTGGCCAACACCGCCGCGGACTATCTGCGGGCCGGCGAGGCGGTCAGCCCGTTGCAGCACATCTGGTCGATGTCGGTGCAGGGACAGTTCTACATCGCCTTCCTCGCGGTCGTCTTCCTGCTCACAGCCTTGCTGCGACGGCCGCTGGGCAAACATCTTCGGTTGTTCTTCGTGGTGCTGCTGTCGCTGTTGACCATCGCCTCGTTCGTCTACGCGATCATCGCCCACCAGACCGATCAGACCACCGCCTACTACAACAGCTTCGCCCGGGCATGGGAGTTGCTGATCGGCGCGGTGGCCGGTGCGCTCGTGGGACACATCCGCTGGCCGATGTGGCTGCGCACCGTGGTCGCCACGGTGGCGCTGGCGGCCATCCTGTCGTGCGGATCGCTCATCGACGGGGTCAAACAGTTCCCCGGCCCCTGGGCGCTGGTGCCCGTCGGGGCGGCGGTGTTGATGATCCTGGCCGCCGCCAACATGGGCGTGAGCGCCGACACCAACGGCAAGATGCCGCTACCCAACCGGATCTTGGCGTGGCGGCCGTTCGTCAGGCTCGGTGCCATGGCCTACTCGCTGTATCTGTGGCACTGGCCGCTGCTGATCTTCTGGCTGGTGCTGACCGGCCACGACCACGCCAACCTCCTCGAGGGTGCGGGGATCCTGCTGGTCTCGGGCGTGCTGGCCTACCTCACGATGCGTTTCGTCGAGGAACCACTGCGTGCCCGGACGAGGGCGGTGTCCCCGCAGGCCGTGCGCGTGCCGTGGCGAACCCGGCTGCGCCGGCCGACCATCGCCCTGGGCTCCACCGTGGTGCTGCTGGGAGTGGCGCTGACGGCCACGTCGTTCACCTGGCGCGAGCACATCACCGTGGTACGCGACAACGGCCAGGAACTGGCCGGTCTGAGCCCCGACAGCTACCCCGGCGCTGCGGCGCTGCTGTACCAGGCGCGGGTGCCCAAGCTACCGATGCGCCCGACCGTGCTGGAAGCCAAAGACGATCTGCCCAAATCCACCATCGACGGCTGCATCAGCGACTTCGAGAACATCGGCGTCATCAACTGCACCTACGGCGACCCCACCGCTACCCGCACCATTGCGCTGGCCGGCGGGTCACACGCCGAGCACTGGATCACGGCGCTGGATCTGCTGGGCAAGCAGCACGGTTTCAAGATCGTCACCTATATGAAGATGGGCTGCCCGCTGACCACCGAAGAGGTGCCGCTGGTCATGGGCAGCAACCGGGATTACCCGAACTGTCACACCTGGAACGAGCGGGTGATGACCAAGCTCATCGCCGACAAGCCGGACTTTGTCTTCACCACCTCGACGCGGCCATGGAACATCAAGGCCGGCGACGTCATGCCGGCCACCTATATCGGAATCTGGCAAACGTTGTCGGACAACAACATTCCTGTGCTGGCCATGCGCGACACCCCCTGGATCCTGGACGAGGACCGTAAGCCGTTCCTGCCCGCGGACTGCCTTGCCGCCGGCGGCGATGCCATCTCCTGCGGCATGAAGCGTTCCGAAGCGCTCTCCGATCACAATCCGACGCTGGATTTCGTCAAGCAGTTCCCGCTGCTGAAGCCGCTGGACATGAGCGACGCGGTGTGCCGCGAGGACATTTGTCGCGCCGTCGAGGGAAATGTGTTGCTGTACCACGACTCTCACCACCTCACCGCCACCTATATGCGGACGTTGACCGACGAACTCGGTCGGCAGATGGGGCGTGCGACCGGCTGGTGGTGAGCGATCCGCGGCGCAGGTGCGCGTCGCGACGGCGCCGCCGATAGGGTCGAACGATGTCATCGAGCGAGCCAGCCGGCCCCCTAGTCAGCCAGCCCGCGACGGGAGCGCCGTTGACCCCGGCGCCCACCGTCACCACCGTATGGCCCGGCTCCGCCTACCCCCTCGGCGCCACCTACGACGGCGCAGGCACCAATTTCTCGCTGTTCTCCGAGGTCGCCTCGAAGGTCGAACTCTGTCTGATCGCCAAGAACGGCACCGAGACGCGCATCGACCTCGATGAGGTGGACGGTTACGTCTGGCATGCGTATCTGCCGACCATCACCCCCGGACAACGATACGGATTCCGGGTGCACGGCCCATGGAATCCCGGCGCCGGACACCGCTGCGATCCGAGCAAGCTGCTACTCGATCCGTACGGCAAGTCGTTCCACGGAAACTTCGACTTCGGCCAGGCGCTCTACTCCTACGACCTGGAGGCCGACGACCTGGCCTCCGGCGGCAATCCGCCGATGGTGGACTCGCTGGGTCACACGATGACCAGTGTGGTGATCAACCCGTTCTTCAACTGGCAGTCCGACCGGGCGCCCCGCACGCCGTACCACGACACGATCATCTATGAAGCCCACGTCAAGGGCATGACACAACGGCACCCCGGCATCCCCGAAGAACTGCGCGGCACCTACGCGGGGCTGGGCCACCCGGTGGTCATCGATCACCTGAAGTCGTTGAGCGTGACGGCGATCGAGCTGATGCCGGTACACCAGTTCATGCACGACCACCGGCTTCTCGACCTCGGGCTGCGGAATTACTGGGGTTACAACACCGTCGGCTTCTTCGCCCCGCACTACGAGTACGCCGCCACCCAGTACGCCGGTGGTGCGGTCGCCGAGTTCAAGAACATGGTCAAATCGTTCCACGAGGCAGGCATCGAGGTGATCCTCGATGTGGTCTACAACCACACCGCAGAAGGCAATCATCTCGGACCGACCGTCAACTTCCGCGGTATAGACAACGCCGCGTATTACCGTCTACTCGACGGGGACCTGCGCTACTACAAGGATTTCACCGGCACCGGCAACAGCCTCAATGCCCGGCATCCGCACACTCTGCAACTGATCATGGATTCGTTGCGTTATTGGGTACTTGAGATGCATGTGGATGGCTTCCGGTTCGACCTGGCTTCGACGCTGGCCCGCGAGTTCTATGACGTGGACCGGCTCTCGGCGTTCTTCGACCTGGTGCAGCAGGACCCGGTGATCAGTCAGGTCAAACTCATTGCCGAGCCATGGGACATCGGCGAAGGCGGCTACCAGGTGGGCAACTTCCCAGGTTTGTGGACCGAGTGGAACGGGAAATATCGCGACACTGTGCGCGATTACTGGCGGGGCGAGCCCGCAACTCTCGGCGAATTCGCCTCCCGCCTCACCGGGTCCTCGGACCTGTACGAGGAAACTGGGCGGCGCCCCAGTGCCTCGATCAACTTCGTCACCGCCCACGATGGCTTCACCCTCGCCGACCTGGTGTCCTACAACGAGAAGCACAACCTCGCCAACGGTGAAGACAACCGCGACGGGGAGAGCCACAACAGATCGTGGAACTGCGGCGTGGAGGGCCCCACCGACGACCCGGACATCCTCGAGCTGCGTGGCAAGCAGATGCGCAACATCTGGGCCACGCTGCTGGTCAGCCAGGGCACGCCGATGATCAGCCACGGTGACGAGATCGGTCGCACCCAGAACGGCAACAACAACGTCTACTGCCAGGATTCACCACTGTCGTGGATGGACTGGTCGCTGTGCGAGACCAATGCCGACCTGTTGGCCTTCACCCGCAAAGTCACCGCATTTCGCAAGGCGCACCCGGTGTTTCGACGCCGGCGGTTCTTCGAAGGCAAGCCGATCCGCACCGGCGGGCAGATACGCGACATCTCCTGGCTGACCACCTCCGGGGTGGAGATGACCCCGCAGGACTGGGGATCGGGCTTCGGCCAATGCGTGGCGGTGTTCCTCAACGGGGACGCGATCCCGGCGCCCAACGTCCGCGGCGAGCGTGTCGTCGACGATTCCTTCCTGCTGTGCTTCAACTCCCACGCCGAGCCGACCGACTTCATCACTCCCGATACCAGCTACGCCTACGAATGGACAGCCGAAATGGACACCGCCCACCCCCGAGGACACAGCGAGCTGGTGGTCGCGGCCGGCGAGACGGTCTCGCTGCATCCCCGCTCGGTACTGATCCTGCGAAAGACGGTCTGATCACATGCCTCAACCTGTGCTGTCGACGTATCGGCTTCAGTTGCGCGGCGACGAGTTTCGGTTTGCCGACGCGGTGGAGCTGCTCGACTATCTCGCCGAACTCGGGATCAGTCACGTGTACCTGTCCCCCATCCTCACCCCGGTACCCGGGTCCACCCACGGGTACGACGTCACCGACCCCACCACCGTATCGGCGGAACTGGGCGGAGCCGACGGGCTTGCGGCACTGTCCGCGGCAGCGCGGGAACGCGGCCTCGGAGTCATCGTGGACATCGTGCCCAACCACGTCGGGGTCGATCAGCCCAAGCTCAACCCGTGGTGGTGGGATGTGCTGCGAAACGGCCGGGAGTCCCCCTACGCCTCCTACTTCGACATCGACTGGACGCTGGATCGCGACGGCCGAATCGTGTTGCCGGTATTGGGTTCCGACTCCGATGTCGAGGACCTCACCGTCGACGGGGACGTGTTGCGACTCGGCGACCTCGAGTTCCCGATCGCGCCCGGGACCGCAGACGGCACCGGGACCCAGGTACACGATCGGCAGCACTACCGGCTGATCGGCTGGCGCAACGGGATCTGCGGGTATCGACGGTTCTTCTCGATCACCTCTCTGGCCGGCATCCGGCAGGAAGACCGCGACGTCTTCGATGCCAGCCACGTCGAGGTGCGCCGTTGGTTCGACGAGGGCCTGATCGACGGGGTCCGCGTTGATCACCCCGACGGGCTCTCGGATCCGGCCGGCTACCTGGTGTGGCTACGCGAATTGATCGGCCCGCAGGCGTATCTCGTGGTGGAGAAGATCCTGGCCGTCGACGAGGCGCTGGAGCCGACGCTGCCTGTCGACGGCACCACCGGCTATGACGCGCTGCGCGAGGTCGGCGGCGTGCTGATCGACCCCACCGGCGAGCCGGCGCTGACCGAACTGGTCGGCATGGCAGGGTTCGACTATCAGCAGGTGCCCGCCATGGTGACCGAACTGAAGATCGCGGCCGCGACCAAGACCCTGGCCAGCGAGCTGGCCCGGGTCAGTCGAGCGATCGTGGCGACGGTCGGCCACGATCACCCGCGGCTGGGTGACGCTGTGGCGGCGTTGTTGACCCACATCGATGTCTACCGCAGCGACTATCGCGGGCTCTCGGCCATGATGCCGACCGCGATCGCCGAAACCGTCTCGGCAGCACCGGAATTGGCGCAGCCCTTGGAACTGGTGTCGGCGGCGGTTGCGACCGGTGGCGAGGCATCGGTGCGACTGCAGCAATTGTGCGGGGCGGTGACGGCAAAGGCCATCGAGGACTGCCTGTTCTACCGGGATCCCCGGTTGGTCGCGTTGAACGAGGTCGGCGGTGAACCGGAGCGGTTCGGAGTCAGTACCGCCGAATTCCATCAGAGTTCAGCACTGCGTGCCCGCTACTGGCCCACCGCGATGACAACGCTGACAACCCACGACACCAAGCGCGGCGAGGACGTACGGGCCCGGATCGGGGTGCTGTCCCAGGTGCCGTCGCTGTGGAGTCAGCTGGTCACCGGCTGGGAGAACCAGGCCCCCACCCCCGATTCGGCCACCGGACTGTTCCTGTGGCAGAACATCTTCGGGGTATGGCCCGAAGACGGCGTGGTGACCGATGAGCTGCGCACCAGGCTGCACGGGTATGCCGAGAAGGCCATGCGCGAGGCTGCAGTGCACACCACGTGGAACGACCCGGACAGCGACTTCGAGTCGGCCGTGCACAGCTGGGTGGACCGGGTGCTCGACGGGCCGGTGGCCAACGAGCTGAGTGCCCTGCTCAACCGTGTTGTCGCGCATGCGCACAACGACGCGTTGGCCCAGAAATTGCTGGCCCTGACCGTTCCCGGGGTACCGGATGTCTACCAGGGCACCGAGCTGTGGGAAGACAGCCTGGTCGACCCCGACAACCGTCGGCCGGTGGACTTCGCCGCCCGTCGCGCCGAGTTGGCTTCCCTGACCCACCCCAAGCTGCGCGTGGTCACCGCCACCCTCCAGCTGCGCCGCGCCCGGCCCGATACCTTCCTGGCAGGCGGTTACACCCCGGTGTTCGCCGAGGGTGCCGCGGCCGACCATCTGGTGGCTTTCCTGCGCGGTGCCGACGTGCTCGTTGCGGTCAGCCGCTGGACCCTCGGGGTCGAGGAAACCGGCTGGGAGGACACCACACTCACGCTGCCGGCCGGCACCTGGACCGACCGGATCTCCGGTGCGTCGTTCACCGGTGCGGTCGGTGCCGGACAGTTGTTCGCCGACCTACCCGTAGCCCTTTTGGAGCGTACTGATGCCTGAGCACGAATTCGCCGTCTGGGCGCCGAACCCCGACCTCGTCCGTCTCGACGTCGACGGCACGGTGTACCCGATGACCCGGTCCGATGACGGCTGGTGGCGCACCGCCGTCGAGGCCGCACCGGATGCCCGCTACGGCTTCCTGCTCGACGACGACCCCACGGTGCTGCCGGATCCGCGCTCGCCGCGGCAACCGGACGGCGTGCACGGCCGATCCCAGCTCTGGGACCCCGCCGCAGCGACGTGGACCGACGACCTGTGGTCGGGCCGCTCCATAGAGGGGGCGGTCATCTACGAGCTGCACATCGGCACCTTCACCGACGAGGGCACCCTCGACGCCGCCATCGGCAAGCTGGACTACCTGGTGGATCTCGGCGTCGACTTCGTGGAACTGATGCCGGTCAACGCCTTCAGCGGCACCTACGGCTGGGGTTACGACGGTGTCCTCTGGTACGCCGTGCACGAGCCCTACGGAGGCCCGGACGCGCTGGTGCGGTTCATCGATGTCTGTCACGGCCGGGGCCTTGGCGTGCTGATCGATGCGGTGTTCAACCACCTCGGGCCATCGGGCAATTATCTGCCGCGGTTCGGGCCGTACCTGTCCGCGGCCAGCAACCCGTGGGGTGAGGGCATCAACATCGCCGACGCCGACTCCGACGAGGTGCGCAGCCTGGTCCTCGGCTGTGCGCTGCGCTGGATGCGGGATTTCCATGCCGACGGTTTGCGCCTGGACGCAGTGCACGCGCTGGTGGATACCACGGCCTATCACATTCTGGAAGAGATGTCGGCCGAAACCGCCGCGCTCTCAACACAAGTGGGCCGTTCCCTGTCGCTGATCGCCGAGACCGACCGCAACGACCCGCGGTTCATCACTCCGCGCGCAGACGGTGGGCTCGGAATGACAGCACAGTGGGACGACGACATCCATCACGCCTTGCACACCGCGGTCTCGGGTGAACGGCAGGGCTACTACTCCGACTTCGGCTCGATGGAGACCTTGGCGCAGACGCTCAAACACGGCTACTTCCACGCGGGCACGTATTCGTCGTTCCGTCATCGACGACACGGAAGGCCGTTGGATACCAGCACCATTCCCGGATATCGGCTACTCGCCTACACCTGCACCCACGACCAGATCGGCAACCGCGCGACCGGCGACCGACCCTCGGCCTACCTCGACGCCGGCCAATTGGCGGTCAGCGCAGCGCTGGCACTGCTGACTCCGTTCACCGCCATGCTGTTCATGGGTGAGGAGTGGGCGGCCTCGACGCCGTTCCAGTTCTTCTCCTCGCACCCCGAACCCGAACTGGCCGAGGCCACCCGCAACGGCCGCAAAGCCGAATTCGCCTCTCACGGGTGGGATGCCGACGACATTCCCGACCCGCAGGACGTCGCGACCTTCCAACACTCCAAGCTCGATTGGGCCGAACTCCACACCGGTGAGCACGCTGCTCTGCTCCGGCTCTACCGCGACCTGATCACCCTGCGCAAACGCGAACCCGACCTCGCCGACTTCTGGCTCAACCACATGGACGTCGACTATGACGAGGACACCCGGTGGATCGTGCTGCGGCGCGGCGCCATCACCATCGCGTGCAACCTGGGAACCGAGACGGTGTCGGTGCCCGCGTCAGGTGAGCTGGTGCTGGGCTGGGGTGACCCCGAGGTCGGCACCGACGCCACTGTGCTGCAGGCGCATTCGTTCGCAGTCGTCAAGGGGTGAGCTCGGGCTGCCTGTGGATGGGTGAATACCTCTGACGGCGCCGGCAACCATGCTGGCCGTCATGAACACCGACACGCCCGCACCGCCGATCGAGACCGCCACCGATCCGGTCCACTGCCCCGAGGATCTTCGTCAGCGCTGGCTGGCGCTGATGAGCCCACTGGGCTTCGGCGGCCACACCCTGTGGATGGCCTTTCTGGGCGCCGACCGCGTGCTGCACAAGGTGCTGACTCCGCTGCCCGCGCGCACCCGCCGGGACCGGCAACTGATCGCCGACGTGGTGGCACAGCTGCCCGAGTTACTGGCCGGCGAACCCGGAACCACCGTCGCCTTCTTGTTGGCGCGCCCGGGAGGCGGTGCCGTCACTGACACCGACCGCCGCTGGGCCGCATTGTTGACCGACACCGCGGCGGCCAACGGCGTTCCCCTGGAACCGTTCTTCCGCGCCCACGACGAATCGCTGGTGCACGTGGAACCGGCGGTGTCCTAGGTGAGGTAACGGTAGGCCGGTGAGCCGGGTTCGAGGGCCTCGACATGGCACTCCGAGGCCCGCATCCGCTCCAGCAGGCCGTCGAGCCCCGCGGCCGAGCTCAACTCGATGCCAACGAGCGCTTCACCGGTCTCGCGATTGTTGCGCTTGACGTACTCGAACAGCGTGATGTCGTCATTGGGTCCGAGAACGCCATCGAGGAAGCGGCGCAGCGCACCGGGCTCCTGCGGAAAGTCGACCAGGAAGTAATGCTTGAGCCCGAGGTGCACCAGCGAGCGTTCCAGGACCTCGCCGTAGCGGGACACGTCGTTGTTGCCGCCGGAGATCAGGCACACCACCACGGACCCGGGAGCGATATCCGCCTCCAGCAGACCCGCGACCGACAGCGCACCGGCCGGCTCGGCGATGATGCCCTCGTTCTGGTAGAGATCCAGCATCGCAGTGCAGACCGCACCCTCGTCGACGGTCGTCAGTGCCACCATGTCGTCGGCGGCCGACAGTGCCGCGAACGGCAATGTCCCGGCCCGGTTGACCGCGGCCCCGTCGACGAACTGGTCGACATGCTCCAGGACGACAGGCCCTCCAGCGGCCAGCGCCGCCACCATGCACGCGGCACCGGCAGGCTCGACCCCGAGGACGGAGGTTCGGGTGGTGCGCTCGCTCACATAGCTGGTGATCCCACTGATGCAGCCGCCGCCACCGACCGGAACGATGATCAGGTCGGGTTCGCTCTCGAGCTGGTCGAGGATCTCGACGGCAATGGTTCCCTGCCCGGCCATGGTCCGCAGGTCGTCGTACGGCGGCACCAACGTGGCGCCGGTGCGGGCGACGTCGGCACGTGCGGCTTCGGCGGCGAGGTCGTAGGTGGAGCCACCGACGATCAGTTCGATGAACTCACCCCCGTGGTAGCGGATACGGTCCCGCTTCTGCTTGGGGGTCTTCGCCGGCACGTACACCCGGCCGTGGATGCCCATCGAGCGGCAGGCCAGCGCGAAACCCTGGGCATGGTTGCCTGCCGAGGAGCACACCACGCCGGCGGCGATCTCCTCGGGGCTCAGCTGCATCAGCATGTTGTAGGCGCCGCGCAGCTTGTACGAGCGCACCGACTGCAGATCCTCCCGCTTGAGGTAGACCAATGCACCGGTGAGCTGGGACAGCCGGTCGCTGAACTGCAGGGGGCTGGCAGCGACCACGCCACTGATTCGCTGAGCCGCCGCGTCGATATCGGCCGCGGAGAGCGGCGGCACCGTACGGGAATTCAGGCTCGGTTCAGCGGACACCAGACAATCCTGCCACGCGGGCCCACCAGCAAAAAACGCTCCACCGGCCAGGAGGTGCAGGTGTGACCGGCATCGCGCGTCACCGGGTTGGCCGGACTAGCGAAAACGGCCGACCCCGGCACGGAGTTTCGGGTGGCCGAAACCTCAAATCCGAGCTATCGTGACTCCATGACCACAGCCGAGCACTTCCGGTCGGTCGTACCACCGGCCACCTCGGAGATCTCCGTTGCAGGTGTGCCGTGGCCGACCTACAAGGTGCTGGCGTTGGTGGTAGGGCTACTGGTGTTCCTCGCGGTGCTCGCGGTCACCGCCAGCGCAGCGCCTGCCGTCCTCGGCGGGGCGGCCGTGGCCGCGGTGACGTGGCTCGTGCTCGGCCTCCAGCGTCACTCGCGTTGACCGCCGAGAATTCTGCGTAACTGCCTTAAATCGGCAGCCACCGCCGCGGCGTCGGCCTCGAACTGGTCGTCACTCATCCCGGCACGGCGACGCACTGTGAACACCACTTCGCACCGGTCCTCGGTCTGGTCGTCAGGGAGCACCCGCAGCGGGTTGTAGAACGCTTGCCCGTCCGGTAACCGCACCACGTGATCGGCCACACCGAACTCATTGGCGGGGGCGAACTCGATGGTCACCTCCCCCATCGGCGACGAAGCCACCCAGGCGCCGTCGACCTCGGTGACCGCACCGTCGGCCAGGCCGGCGGCCCAATCGGGCAGGTTCCGCGGATCGGAGACATAGGCATAGGCCGCGGCTGGGCTGGTCTCGATCCAGACGCTGACGTAACGAGATTCAGGTCTCTGCACAGCGGTCCCCCTTTTTACGTCAGCCGCCGAGGCAGCCCGGGCCCAGCAACGCTTTGAGATCGCCCATCAGAGCCGAAGACGGGGTGACCCGCAGCGCCTGATCGAGTTCCAGCGTGGTGATGCGCTCCCCGGAGATCAGCCGCAAGTGCACCTGCGAGGTGCCCGGGTGGCGGGCCAGCACCTGCTTGAGCGCACTCACCTTGTCGATGGTGCACTGTCGGGTGGGCAGGCTGACCGCCAGCGGACGGTCTGCCTGCGCGCTGGAAAAGTCCGGCACCACAAGCTCATTGGCGATCAGCGAGATCCGGTCGTCGCGGATGGCCACCTTGGCCCCCACCAGGACCACGGCGTCGTCGGCGATGTCATGGCCGAACGCCGAGTAGGTCTGCGGGAAGAACAACACCTCGATACCGCCGGTGAGATCCTCGAGCTGCGCCGAAGCCCACGGCAGGCCGTTCTTGTTGACCCGGCGATTCACCGACGCCAGGATGCCGCCCACCCTGACCTGGGTGTCGTTGGCGATATCGCCGTCGAGGATGGCCGGGATCTGGGTGTCGGTCTGGGCGGCCAGCAGGTGCGCCACCCCGTTGAGCGGATGCCCGGACACATACAGCCCGAGCATCTCGCGCTCCAGCGCCAGCTTGTGTTTGTCTTCCCATTCCTCCTCGGGCACCTTGATGGTGAACACCGAATCCACCGCGGCGTCGGCGCCCCCGTCGCCGCTGCCGAACAAGTCGAACTGGCCCATCGCTTCGGCCTTCTTGGTGCCCAGCACCGAGTCGACCGCATCGGTGTGCACCAGGAACAGACCCTTGCGTGGGTGTCCCAGAGAATCGAACGCACCGGCCTTGACCAGTGACTCCGTCACCTTCTTGTTGCAGGCGGCGATGTCGATCTTGTTCAGATAATCCGAGAAGTCGGTGAACTTGCCCCGTTCCTTGCGGGTATTGACCAGTGAGGCAACCACATTCGCCCCGACATTGCGCACCGCGCCGAGGCCGAACCGGATGTCGTGGCCCACCGAGGCGAAGTTCTGCACCGACTCGTTGACATCCGGCGGCAGCACCGTGATGCCGAGTCGGCGGCAGTCGGCCAGGTAGACCGCGGCCTTGTCCTTGTCGTCACCGACGGAGGTGAGCAATCCGGCCATGTACTCAGCCGGGTAGTTCGCCTTGAGATAAGCCGTCCAGTAGGACACCAGGCCGTAGCCGGCAGCGTGCGATTTGTTGAACGCGTAGCCCGCGAACGGAAGAATGGTGTCCCACAACGCTTTCACCGCTGCCGCGGAGAAACCGTTGGCGGTCATACCTTCCAGGAAGCCCTTGTATTCGGCCTCGAGCACTTCGAGCTTCTTCTTACCCATGGCCTTACGCAGCGCATCGGCCTTGCCCATCGAGTACGAGGCGACCTTCTGCGCGATGAGCATGATCTGCTCTTGGTAGACGATGAGGCCGTGGGTCTCGGCCAAGATCTCCTTGAGCGGTTCCTCCAGCTCCGGATGGATCGGTTTGACGGCTTGTCGACCGTTCTTCCGGTCGGCGTAGTCGTTGTGCGCGTTCATGCCCATCGGCCCGGGCCGGTACAGCGCCAGCACGGCCACGATGTCGTTGAACTCGGTGGGCTGCATACGCCGGAGCAGGTCTCGCATCGCGCTGCCGTCGAGCTGGAACACACCCAGTGTGTCGCCGCGGCCCAGCAGCTCATAAGCAGCCGGATCGTCGAGTGTCAGCGATTCCAGATCGAGGTCGATGCCGCGGTTGGCCTTGATGTTCTCGATCGCGTCGCCGATGATCGTCAGGTTCCGCAGACCCAGGAAGTCCATTTTCAGCAGGCCGATGGCCTCACACGACGGGTAGTCCCAGCCGGTGATCACCGCACCGTCCTGCGGGCGGCGCCACAGTGGAATCGCGTCGATGAGCGGCTCGGAGCTCATGATCACCGCGCAGGCGTGCACACCGGCGTTGCGGACCAGACCCTCGAGGCCACGCGCGGTCTCGTAGATGGTCCGCACGTCGGGATCGGTGTCGATCAGGCTGCGGACCTCGGCGGCTTCCTTGTACCGCTCATGGTTGGGGTCGGTGATCCCCGACAGCGGGATGTCCTTGGCCATGATGGGCGGCGGCAGCGCCTTGGTGATGCGGTCGGCGATCGCGAAGCCCGGCTGGCCGTAGTTGACCCGAGCTGAATCCTTCAGCGCCGCTTTCGTTTTGATGGTGCCGAAGGTGATGACCTGGGCCACCCGGTCACTGCCCCACTTGTTGGCGGCATACCGCAGCATCTCGCCGCGGCGGCGGTCGTCGAAGTCGATGTCGATATCGGGGGCCGACGGACGCTCCGGGTTGAGGAACCGTTCGAACAGCAGACCGTGCGGGATCGGGTCGATGTTGGTGATACCCATGGCGTAGGCCACCAGCGAGCCCGCCGCCGAGCCGCGGCCCGGCCCGACCCGGATGCCCACCGAGCGGGCGTAGTTGATCAGGTCGGCGACGATCAGGAAGTACGCCGGGAAGCCCTTGTCGCAGATCACCTTGATCTCGAACAGTGCCCGGTCGGTGTACTCCTGCGGAACTCCGTCGGGGAAGCGGCGCTCCAGCCCGACGGTCACCTCGTGCGTCAACCAGGAGGCCTGGTCATGGCCCTCCGGCACCGGGAACACCGGCATCCGGTCCTTGGGCGTCCACACGTCGGCGTAGGACTGCACCCGCTCGGCGATCAGCAGCGTCGAGTCACATGCTCCCGGCACCTGGTCGTCCCACAGGGCCCGCATATCGGCGGCGGATTTGAGGTAGTAGCCGTCGCCGTCGAACTTGAACCGGGTGGGGTCCGAGAGGGTCTTGCCGGTCTGCACACACAGCAGCGCCTCGTGGCTGTGGGAGGCCTCGCGGGTGACGTAGTGGCAGTCGTTGGTGGCCAGCGGCGGAATGTTGAGCTTGCGCCCGACCTCCAACAGGCCGTCGCGGACCCGGCGCTCGATATCGAGACCGTGGTCCATGATCTCGAGGAAGAAGTTCTCCGGACCGAAGATGTCGCGCCATTTGGCGGCGGCTTCGATCGCCTCGTTTTCGTGACCGAGCCGCAGCCGGGTCTGCACCTCACCGGACGGGCAGCCGGTGGTGGCGATGATGCCCTCGGCATGCTCGGCGATGATCTCGGCGTCCATCCGGGACCACTTGCCCAGCTGACCTTCGAATGACGCCAGCGAGGACAGCTTGAACAGGTTGCGCAGCCCGGTCGCGTTCTCGGCGACCATCGTCATGTGGGTGTAGGAGCCGCTGCCGGACACGTCGTCGGACTTCTGGCCCGGGTCACCCCACAGCACGCGCTTGGTCTCGAAGCGTGAAGCGGGGGCGATGTAGGCCTCGACGCCGATGATCGGCTTGATGCCGACGTCGGTGGCGGCGTTGTAGAACTCGCTGGCACCGAACATGTTGCCGTGGTCGGTCATCCCGATCGCCGGCATCTCGAGGCGCTGGGCCTCGGCGAGCATGGGTTTCACCTTCGCGGCGCCGTCGAGCATCGAGTACTCGGTGTGGTTGTGCAGATGCACAAAAGACCCCGAAGAAGAACCAGTGGTACCCATAGGCCCGTCAGTCTAAAACGGCCTACCGACACCTCCGGGCGTGTCGCGGACAGCATCCCGGCGTGTCGCCCGCGGTCCCTGCTCAGGCCGGGTAAAACCGACGATCAGGCCTCGTCGCGCAGCAGCCGGGCCATCTCCTGGGACTGCGGTTCGGTGAGGTTCCCCGACAGCTGCAGGGTGTCGCCGGCGATCTTCTCCGAGATCTCCGGCGCCGAAACCACCACCGACGCCCGTACGAAGGCGACCTGCTTTCCGATCTGCGTCCCGGTGAAGTCGGCGAAGGCCCGGGCCGACTCGGGATTCATCGCCACCTGCACGATGTACCCCTTGGTGATCGGTGACAGCAGCGAGTCCACCCGGACCAGTTGCAACCGCACCGCCTCCGGGCCCAGCGTGTACAGCGCGGTCCGGGCGAAGTCGCAGGTACGCAACTCTGCGCCGGGCGGTGTCGGTGCTGCCGGTGGGCACTGGTCGGACAACACCCCTTCGACGGCGAGGACCGGGCGCACCGCCAGCGGCTTGATGGTGTACTCCGGCGGGGCTGCCGACGTGGACGCCGCACCCCGCTGGGCGGGCGCGGCATCGGAGCCGAACAGCTGGGTCAGCAGCGCGCCCGCGATCGGCACCACGATGGCAACCCCGACAATGGCCGCGATGATGGCGATCGAGATCCTGCGTCGCCGCGTGGCCGCCGCGCGAGCCCGCTCGTCCATCATGTGCTGGCGTCCCCCACCTGTCTGCGCGTCCTGCGCACCAGGATGTGTATCACGTCACCCGGCGCCCCTGAACGTAGACCTCGGCGATCGACGTCTCCCGGATCCCCATCAGCAAGCCGAAAAGTGTTTGGTCGCGGGCCAGTTCAGGGTCCTCGGACCGGTGGCCACGCTTGAGCGCTGCGTCGAGTTTGGGGGTGCGCCCGGGTTCGATGACCACGAAGTCCGCCTCTTTGCCGACGTCGAAGTTGCCGAACCGGTTTTCCATGTCGAGGGCGCGGGCGCCGCCGAGCGTGCCGAGAAAGAGCATTTCGGCGGGATGCATGGACACCCCTGCGTCGCCGGGTTCGGTGATGTGCTGTTTGAACGCGTCCCCCAGCACCCGAGGGATCAGGTACTCGTCACCCCCGCCCACGTCGCTGCCCGCTGAGATGTTCACCCCGGAGGCAACGGTGCGCTTCCATGGCATCGTGCCCGAACCCAGGAACAGCTGCGAGATGGGACAGTGCGAGATCGAGGTCCCGGTCTCGGCCATCCGCGCGAGTTCCCGGTCCTGGCAGTGCACGCTGTGCGCGAGGATGGTGCGCCGACCGAGCAGGCTCTTGCCGCCCGGTGTGGACCCGGGCAGGAATTTGCCGTCGTAGGTGTCCAGGTAGGAGTTGACCTGATAGTTCTCCTTGGTCATGTCCACCTCACCGGTACCGGGGCGGTTGTTCTCATTGAGGTGGCTGTGCACGTAGACGCCCAGGTCGCGTACTTCGTCGTAGAGGTCGCCGAGGTTCTCCAGCGTCTCCGGGGTCACCGACAGCGAGAAGCGCGGGACGATCGCGACGTGCAGCAGCGCGGTGTCCACGTCACCGGTGTCGGCGGCGTGCCACTTGTCGATCTCCTCGCGAGCCAGTCGGATGGCGTCCTCCTCCGAGGTCACCAGCGGCGTGGCGGTGTCGCCGCCGACGGTCTGGATCCCACGTCCGGCGACCACGCGCAGCCCCCGCTTCTGCGTCTCGGTGAACAGCGCGTCCTGCGCGTGCGGGAACGCCGAACCGAAGACCATCGCTGCTGTCGTGCCCGCCTCGACGCGGCGATCGCAGAAGTCCACCGCCGCCTGCTGCGCGAATTCCGGGTCGGCGAAGCGGGATTCGGAGGGGAACATACACAGGGTCAGCCATTCCAGGAGCTGACCGCCGCCGTACGCGTCGTAGGCGTAGGTCTGCGGAAAGTGGACGTGGGTGTCGACGAAGCCCGGGAGCAGGAATCCCGACGAGTGGTCGTGCACCGTCGCGGCGGCGTATTCGACGGGTAGCCCGGACTTTTCGCCGCAGTAGCCGACCTTGCCGTCGTCATCGACAACGAGCGCACCGTCGGGTATCGACACCAGTGCCCGCGCGGCCTCGGTGACCTTGGGACTTCCCGCCAGGTGGAAGATGTGGCCGAGATGGACATTGCTCACGACGATGCTCCCGAGTTTCGTTGATCCTGCCGGCGATTCCACCGACCAGCCCGAGACAACGGCGAAAAGCCCCGCGGGTCACCAGGATCAGGACCTCTTCCCAGCCGACCGACAGAAGATGCAGTGACAGTAGTCGTTACCTGCCCGATGTGCTTGGAACCTGAGTCACAGGGTCGGCGTCGATGGCAGTATCTAGCTGGCTTGCCGGCGGGGCGGGCCGGTTTCCACCGCAGCAACCGACCGGTGAGAGGTCCATGACCACCCAGCAGGGCACCGACGACGCCGTGACAGTCATCATCGGCCTTCATGTGTGTCGTGGAGCCGAGCAGCAGTTCCTGGCCTGGCAACACACCATGAACGCCGCTGCGTCGCGCTACCGGGGTTTCCTCGCCGCCGAGGTCAATGAGCCCACCGAAGGGCGACCGGACTGGGGCGTGGTGTACCGCTTCGACTCCCTGGCGAACCTGCGGACCTGGCTGGACAGCTCGACCCGGCAGTCGCTGCTGGCGGCAGGCGCCGAGTTCGTCGATGGGCCTCCGACCCAACAGGTGGTCAGCGGCGCCGACAAACCGGCCGATCAACTGGTGACCGTGGTGGTGACCCACCGGGTGCTTCCCGATCAGGTGGACGATTTCCTGGCCTGGCAGGAGCGGATGCAATTGGCCGAGAGCGAGTTCGACGGCTACCGGGGGGCCGAACTCTTCCGCCCCGTCGAGGGCGTGCAGGACGAATGGACCGCGATGTACCGCTACCGCAGCGCCGCCGACCTCGAAGCGTGGCTGGCGTCGGACACCCGCAGCCGGTTGCTCGAGGCAGGTAAGAAATTCAGCGACTTCCAGATGCGCACGGTGGAAAGCTCATTCGGCAGCTGGTTCGCCTTCGACAAGAAGGGCCGCGACGTGGCCCCGCCCTCGGGGGTGAAGACCTCGGTGGCGGTGTGGGTCGGCCTGTATCCGACGGTGGTGTTGTTGACGCTGGCAATGGACCCGCTGCACCTGCCGCTGTGGCTGGGCATGCTCGTCGGGAACCTGGTGTCCAGCTTCATCATGAGCTTCGTGGTCATGCCCTATTACGTCAACAAGCTGCTGGGCCGTTGGTTGTGGCCGCGTCCAGACGCCTCGACAACGCAGGCCAACGTCCGCGGCGTGACCGTGGTCGCTGTCCTGACGGTGTTCTGGGCGCTGGTGTTCTACCTCGTGACTGCAGTGTTCTGGCCGCTTGCCTAGCTGTCCTGACACCTAGAGCAGCGGTAGCGGGGCCTTTTCGGTCGACCGTCTGGTCCGTACGATCGCGTCGACGCTGAACACCGCCAGGGCCACCCAGATCAGGGCGAAGCCGAGCCAGCGCGCGGGTGGCATCGGTTCATGGCCGACGACGATGCCCCAGGTCAGCTGCATGGCCGGGGTGATGTACATCAGCAGCCCGAGCGTCACCAGCGGAAGACGTTGCGCCGCCGCGGCGAAGAACAGCAACGGGATCGCAGTGACCGGCCCGGACAGCACCATCAATGCGGTGTGCCACGACCCGGAGCCCACGAAGTGGCCCTGTCCGCCGATCTCGATGACCGCGATATAGGCGATGGCCACCGGCGCGGCGATGGCCGATTCGATTCCGACACTGACCCTGGGATCGGTGGGTACAGCTTTTTTGACCGCGCCGTAGAGCCCGAAGGAAAAGGCCAATCCCAGGGCGATCCACGGCGGCGACCCCACCTGCACGGCCAGGATCACGACTGCGGTGACGGCGATGCCGAGGGCCACCCCCTGGGCCCTGGTCAACTTCTCCCGGAACAGCAGCATTCCGAGCGCGACGCTGACCAGCGGGTTGATGAAATATCCCAGGGCGGCGTCCACCACATGCCCGTTGTTGACGGCGTAGACGTAGATGACCCAGTTCACCGAGATCAGCCCGGAGGCGAGTACCAGTAGTAGCCATACCCGGCCGGTGATGGTGCGCAGGTCGCCGAATCGGCGCACGGCGGCAATGACGGCGACCATCAGCGCCAACGTCCACACGATGCGGTGTGCGAGCACCTCGAACGAGCCCGCCGGTTTCAGCAGCGGGAAGAACGCGGGGAACAGCCCCCAGCTCCCGTACGCGCCGAGGCCGTAGAGCAGTCCGGTGGATCTCGGCGCGGCCTCGGGGCCGCTCACGCGTTCCCTTGGAGGACGTCGAGTGCGTGCTGCAGGTCTGCCGGGTAGGGACTGGTGATCTCGATCCGGCGGCCGTCGGCGGGATGGGCGAAGGCCAGCGACCGGGCGTGCAGCCACTGCCGTTGCAGCCCAAGCTTTTTGGCCAGTGTCGGATCCGCCCCGTAGGTGAGGTCGCCGCAGCAGGGATGGTGCAGGGCGGCGAAATGCACCCGGATCTGGTGGGTGCGGCCGGTCTCGAGGTGCACGTCGAGCAGGCTCGCCGAAACGAACGCTTCCACGGTGTCGTAGTGCGTGACGCTGTTGCGGCCCCCCTCGGTGACCGCGAACTTCCAGTCGTGACCACGATGCCGGCCGATGGGCGCGTCGATGGTTCCGCTGGAGGGATCGGGATGCCCCTGGACCAGGGCGTGGTAACGCTTGTCCACGGTGCGCTGCTTGAACGCCCTCTTGAGCACGGTGTATGCGCGTTCGGAGAGCGCGACCACCATCACGCCGGAGGTGCCGACGTCGAGGCGGTGGACGATGCCCTGGCGTTCGTGGATGCCCGAGGTGCTGATCCGGAACCCGGCCGCAGCCAGCCCGCCCAGCACCGTGGGCCCGTGCCAGCCGACGGTGGCGTGTGCGGCGACCCCCGGGGGTTTGTCGACGGCGACGATGTCGTCGTCGGAGTACAGGATCGTCATCCCCTCGATCTGTTCGGGGACGTTCTCCACCGGCGGTGGGGCCTCGGGCAGCCGCACCTCCAGCCACGCGCCGGCGGTGAGTTTGTCGGACTTGCCCGCCGGTGAGCCGTCGAGCGCCACACCGCCGTCTTCGGCGATCTCGGCGGCCACAGTCCGTGACAGCCCCAACAACCGCGCCAGCCCGGCGTCGACCCGCATCCCGGCCAGTCCCTCGGGGACCGGCATCGACCGTTCCGCCATCACTGCCGCTCGGTGCCGGCGTCGGCGGTCCGTCGGCCTTCGGTGTCGAAGTCGTAGCCGAACAGCGACAGCACCACCAGCAGGATCGCTCCCCCGACGACAGCCGGGTCGGCGACGTTGAACACCGGCCACCATCCGATCGACAGGAAGTCCACCACGTGGCCGCGCAGCGGTCCCGGTGAGCGGAAGAACCGGTCCACCAGATTGCCCAGCGCGCCACCGAGGATCATGCCCAGACCCAGGGCCCACCACGGCGAGACCAGCCGCCGGCCCATCCAGATGATGCCGATCACCACGCCGGTGGCCACCAGCGTGAGCACCCAGGTGTAACCGGTGGCCATGGAGAAGGCGGCCCCCGAGTTGCGCACCAGCGTCCAGGTCACGGTGTCACCGATGATCGACACCGGCTGCCCCGGGGTCAGTAGCCGAACCGCCAGCACCTTGGTGACGATGTCCAGCGCCCACACCACCGCGGCCACCGACAGCAGCAGCTTCAGCCGCTTGCGGATCGGGCGGGTCTCGGAAGGCTCGACCGCCGGTTTCGCGTCGGTTTCCGCGGCCTCACTCGACTCGGTGGCGGGCGCTGTGGCCTCGGTCACCGGCTCCGACGAGCCGGATGTTTCGTCAGTCACCCGTCCATCATCCCCTAGCCGGCGGGGCCTCTGCGATCAGGCATGATCAGCGGATGCCGCACCTCGTCGTGATCGCCACCGGAGGCACCATCTCCACCGTCACCGATTCCGACGGGGTGAAACGGCCCACCCGCAGCGCCGGCGACCTGCTGACCGCCGTAGCGCCCACGATGCACGTCGAGACCGTCGAACTGATGTCGATGGACAGCTCGAAGCTGCAACCGGCCGACTGGGATGTCATCCGCGATGCCGTCGTCGAGGCTGTCGCCGGCGGGGCCGTCGGCGTGGTGCTCACCCATGGCACCGACACCCTGGAAGAGACAGCGCTGTGGCTCGACCTCACCTACGACGGGTCCGTGCCGGTGGTGCTGACGGGCGCGCAGCGCAGTGCGGACACCCCGGACGCGGACGGTCCCGGCAACCTGCGCGACGCGCTGACCGTAGCCGCCAGTCCGCAGGCGGCCGGCTGGGGGGTGACGGTGTGTTTCGCCGGGCGCGTGCTGCAGCCGCTGGGTCTGCAGAAGGTCTCGACTGAGGATTTGAGTGGCTTCGCCGGCACGGTGCTCGCCACGGTCGACGGGGACCGCGTGGAAGTCGTCACCGGGAAGCAGCACGCATCGCTGGGCGCAGTGCGCGGGGCGACGGCGCCGCGGGTGGATGTGGTGCCGGTGTACGCCGGGGCCGATGCCGTGGCGATGGACGCTTTCGTCGCCGCCGGAGCGCGCGGGCTGGTCCTGCAAGCGGTGGGGTCGGGAAATGCCAGTGCCGCGGTGATCGACGGAGTCCGCAAGCACTGCGGTGCCGGTGTCACGGTCGTGGTGTCGACGCGGGTGCCGGGCGGGCGGGTCACCCCGGGTTACGGGCCGGGCCGGGCACTGGTGGACGCCGGGGCGCTGGTGCTGCCCAGGTTGCGGCCCCCGCAGGCCCGGGTGCTGCTGCTGGCGGCGCTGGGTGCGGGTCTACCGCCCGCCGATGTCGTCGCCCGATTCGGCTGAGTTGTCCTCCAGGGTGTCCGCGTAGTCGGGCCAGTCCAGGCTGTCGACCGGGTTCGCGCTGGTGATGTCGGGGCTGTCGACGGGAAAGGTGCGCGCGACGCCCGGCCCGCTGGCCCGGGTTTCGAAGCGCACCGTCATCACCCCGTGCCCGGCCCCCTGGATCCAGCCATGACCCAGGTCGCGGTGGCGGACATCGTCGCCGATCCGCCAGAGTGCGCTCTCCGGAGACGGCGCGGCCACCGGGACCCTGGTGTCGCCCATCTCGGCCTCCTGCTGGTCCAGGTCGGGGAACAGTGACTCCTGCCGCACATCGGACAAACCCGAAAAGCCCACGCCCAGAAGCCGGATCGGGCCGATGTCAACCGGGTCGAGCAGCAGCCGGCGGGCGGTGGCGGCCAATGTCGTGGCCTCGGTGGTCGCATACGGCAGGGTCGCCGAGCGGGTCAGGGTGGACATGTCGGACTTCTTCAGCTTCACCGTCACCGTCCTGGCGCCGCGGCCGTCGCGCAGCAGCCGGCGGTGGGCGTGTTCGGCGATGGGACCGGTGGCCTCCCGGAGCTGGTCCAGTGTCGTCAGGTCGACGGCGAAGGTGGATTCGGCGCTGATCTGTTTGGCTTCCGCGCGTTCGGCGACGGGCCGGTCGTCGATACCGCGGGCCAGCCGGTGCAACGCCGGACCCACCGTCGCGCCCAGGATGCTGGCCGCCTCGCTGTCGGCCAGCGCGGCGAGCTGGCCGATGGTCTCGATGCCGAGGCGGTGCAGCTTGTCCTCGGCGACGGGCCCGATCCCCCACAGTCGCCGCACCGGTAGCCCGGCGAGCAGCACCCGTTCCTCGTCGGGGCGCACCACTTTGATGCCGTCCGGCTTGGCCAGCCCGGAGGCGATCTTGGCGATCTGCTTGCCCGAGCCCGCACCGACCGAGGCCACCAAACCGGTCTCGGTGCGCACCCGTTGGCGCAGCGCCTCACAGAACGAGTCGACCTCGGTGGCGGTGGCGCCGACCAGTTCGGCGGGCTCGCCGAACGCCTCATCGAAGGACAGTTGCTCGAGCACCGGCACCACCGCGCGGATGGTCTCGAACACCCGACGGCTGGCCAGCCCGTAGACGACACCGCGCGGCGGCAGCACGACCGCCCCGATACCGACCAGGCGGCGGGCCTGGTGCATGGGCATCGCCGAGCGGGCTCCGAACACCCGGGCCTCATAGCTGGCTCCGGCCACCACACCGCGCCCGCCGAGCCCACCGACAAGTACCGGACGGCCGCGCAGCGTGGGCCGGGTGAGCTGCTCGACGGAGGCGAAGAACGCATCCATGTCCAGGTGCAGCACCCACCTGTCCGACGCCCGGACCCGCTCAGTCACGACTGCTGATCGTAGGTGCACCCGCGCAGCGTCAGCGCTGGGACAGCTCCCGCACGGTCGGGTAGATCCGCAGGTACCGCTGGTACATCGCCTGGTACTGCTCAGCGATATCGGGACGCGGTGGGATGGACTTCACGGTCCGGGTCATCGCCGCGGCGGCCGCCCGCAGGTCGGAGTGGATACCGACGGCGCAGCCGGCCATCATCGCCGCCCCCAGGGCGGTGGTCTCCGACTCAGCGCAGATGTCCACCTGCCTGCCGGTGACGTCGGCGATGATCTGCGACCACATGGGGCTGCGCGAACCGCCGCCGGTGGCGAGGAACCTCGACACCGGTACCCCGGTGTCGGATTCGACGCCCTCGACCTGCAGCCGCACCTCGTATGCGGCGCCTTCCAGCAGCGAGCGGTAGAAGTGGGCGCCGGTGTGGATACCTGACCAGCCCAGCACCGTCCCGCGCGCGGCGCCCTCCCAGTACGGGGTCTGCGCACCGTTCCAGTACGGGACGGCGAACAGCCCGTCGCTGCCTGGTGGCACCGCACCTGCGCGGTGTTCCAGGTCCTCTTCACGGGCAACGCACCCCGCGTCGGTGTCCTTGGCCAGCAGCGCGGGGGCGAAGGTGTCGATGAACCACGACACCAGGTAGGTGCCGGACTGGGTGAACGCTTCCAGCAGATAGCCCTGGCCGGCAGCGTCGAGCACGGTGCGGTACTTGCGTGACCAGCGGTAGTCCGGCGAGACGTAACCCGCGACCAGCGCGGTACCGACGTTGAGATACATGGTGTCGGCCTCGGTGACCCCGGTACCCAGTGCTGCGCACTGTCCGTCACCGGCGGCCGCGACGACCAGGGTTCCCGGTGCCAGCCCCAGCTCCGCGGCAATATCGTCGACCACCGGTCCGATCACGCCGCCCGGCGTGGCGATCTCGGGCAGTTGCGCGGGATCCACCCCGGCGATCGCGCACAGTTCCGGGGACCACTGCTGGGACGCCAGATCCATCAGGCCCAGAGAGTCACAGCTGGAGGCGCTGCTGACCCAGCGGCCGGTCAGCCGGGCGTGCAGGAAGGCCGAGACATCGGCGACACGGGCACTGCGCCGCAGCGTTTCGGGTTCGTGTTCGCGCAGCCAGGCGAGCTTGAAGATCGCAGGGGTGATGTCGGGGACCCGGCCGGAGATGCGATGGGTTTCCTCGGAGCCGTACCGGGCGACCTGGGGTACCGACCGGTTGTCGGCCCACACGATCGCCGGGCGTACTGGCTCCCCGGCGTCGTCGATGCAGACGAAGGTCTCGCGCTGATGTGTGACGGCGACAGCGGCCACCCGGTTGCGGTCGACCCCGGACATTGCCGTCTTGATGACGGCACTGGTGGCCCGCCACCAGTCGTGTGCGTTCTGCTCATGCCGGCCCTCGGGCGTTTTCGCCATCGGGAACGTCTGCCGTCCTGAGCTCAACGAGCGGCCGTCGGGGCCGAACACCACCGCCTTGGCGCCGCTGGTCGAGCAGTCGACGGCCAACACCAGGTCTGCACCGGCCATCCCGGAGTCCTCCTCGTCGGCAGAGTGATCCATGCAACAGTGTTAGTTATAACATGGGATGTGTTAGATAACCCCGGGGCGCCGCGCGCCCACCGTCTGTCAACGAAAGGCCTGCCGTGACCTCCGCCGTCCCCAACCTAGACTCCGCCCGCGCCGAGGTGGTGACCTACGCCAATCGACTCACCTCCGACGGTCTGGTCGTCGGCACTTCCGGCAACATCTCGGTGCGGGTGGGCGATCTGATCGCGGTCACCCCGTCCGGTGTCGACTACGCGACGATGCGACCCGAGGACGTGCCGGTGGTGCGCCTCGACGGGAGCGTGGTCGACGGGGCGCTGAAACCCACCAGCGAGCTCCCGATGCACCTGCGGTGCTATCAGGACTTCGACGCCACCGCCGTGGTGCACACGCATTCGGCTGCTGCTACGGCACTTTCGTTGCTGCGCGATGCCGTCCCGCTGGTGCATTACCAGCTGGCGATGTTCGGGGGCCAGGTGCGGGTGGCGCCGTACCGCACCTACGGCACGGCGGAGCTGGCGGACTCCATGGCCCTGGCACTGCACGAACGCAGTGCCACCATCCTGGCCAACCACGGCACCATCGCGTTCTCGCATTCCCTCGGACACGCCTTCGACAAGGTGAGCCAACTCGAGTGGCTGTGTGACGTGTGGCTGCGTGCGGCGGCGGTGGGAACCCCGCGCGAGCTCAGCGCCGAGGAGCTGGAGTCGGTGGTCGAAAAGTTCGGCACGTACGGCCAGCCGAAAACGTCGTGACCCACGGCACATTACCTTCTTGACTAGTTATAAATCACGGTTAGCATGTTATTTCTCACATCAAAATGTGAAGTAGCTCGGCCGTGAAGGGATGACATGACGCTTTTGAAGACGCGCAGGGCCGCACTCGCGGCACTCGCCGGTGCTGCCGTTGTCACCATGGGGACAGTGACGGCCTGCGGTGCCGGTGACAGCGGCGCCTCCGACGGACGCAAGACCATCGGTGTGACGGTGTACGACATGAGTTCGTTCATCACCGCGGGCAAGTCGGGTATGGAGACCTACGCCGCCGCCAACGACATCGACCTGGTGTGGAAGTCCGCCGGCGGCGATGTCAGCACCCAGGCCGACCAGGTGGACCAGTACATCAATCAGGGTGTCGACGCGATCATCGTCGTTCCCGTACAAGCGGATTCGCTGCAGCCGCAGATCGAGGCGGCCAACAACGCCGACGTCCCGGTTCTGGCGGTCAACGCCGCACTCTCCGACGACTCGAAGCTCGCCGCCACCGTGCTGCCCGACGACGTTGCCGCCGGCAAGCAACAGATGCAGCAGATGGTGGACAAGCTCGGCGGCCGGGGCAACATCGTGATCCTGCAGACCAAACTCGGCTCGTCCTACGAAATCGACCGCACCGCAGGCAATCAGGAGGTGTTGGCCGCCAATCCGGACATCAAGGTGCTGGCGATGGACACCGGTGACAACACCCGCGACATCGCCGTGAACAAGATGCGGAACTGGATCACCGCTTTCGGTCCGCAGATCGACGGCATCGTCGCTCAGAACGACGATATGGGCCTCGGTGCCCTGCAGGCGGTCAAAGAAGCCGGCCTGAGCATCCCCATCGTCGGCATCGACGGAATCGAAGACGGCCTCAACGCCGTCAAGAGCGGTGATTTCATCGCGACGTCGTTGCAGCACGGCACCATCGAGCTCGCCGGCGGGCTGGCGGTGGCCAAGCGGGTCGCCGACGGCGAGGACATGTCCCGGGAGTTCGTGTACACGATGCCGCCGGTGGACGCCGGCAACATCGACGAGGTGCTCAGCAATGTGGTCACCGATCGGCAGGCGCTGCTGGACCGCCTTCCCGCGGTCATCGACAAGAACGTCGAGACCGGCGACATGGCCAACGAGAACTAGGTAGAAGCACCGGAGCTGGTTAGGCTCGGCTCGTCGGTGGACGAGCCGAGTCCGGCCGGGAGGAGCTGGGTTGATGAGCAGCCCGAGTCAGAACGGTAAGGCGGCGTCTGCGAAAGCGGTGTCACGCCAGGAAGAACGGCATCGTCTGGTGACCGAGGCCGTCATGGCCGCCGGCTCGGTGGCGATCGACGACCTGGCGCGGATGTTCGACGTCAGCGTGATGACCATTCACCGCGATCTGGACCGTCTGGAAGCGCAGAACGTGCTGCGCAAGGCGCGCGGTGTCGCCACGGCGCTGCCGTCGAGCACCGTGGAATCCAACGACGCCTACCGGCGGGCCCAGCAGCGCGACGAGAAGCGTGACCTCGCCGCCGCGGCGCTCGCGTTCATCCAGCCCGGCCAGACCGTCATGCTCGACGATTCGACCACCGTACTGCCACTACTGGACATGCTCGCCACCAAGGCGCCACTGACGGTGGCCAGTAACAGCCTCAGCGTGATCAACGGGCTCGTCGACGCCGAGGAGATCGAACTCGTCGGGGTCGGCGGTGAATTCCGGGCCTGGTGCAACGCATTCATGGGTCAGATGACGCTGGACGCGATCGCCGCGCTGCACGCCGATGTGCTGCTGATGTCGACCTCCGCAGTCACCGGCGCGGCGTGCTATCACCAGAACCAGGACACGATCTCGATCAAGCGGGCGTTGATCGCCGCTGCCGAGTCCTCGGTGCTGCTGGTCGACCACACCAAATTCGAGCGACGGGCACTGTTCCGGCTGTGTGCGCTCGCCGATTTCGACCACGTGGTGGTCGATGCGGGCACCCCGAGTGCGACGGTCGATGCGCTGCGTCAGCACCACGGCAGCGTCACGGTCGCCCCGCACTCGAGCTGAGCGCGCGGAAACGGCCACCGGACGCCCGTGGCACAATAAGTTAAATCAAACATGAGTTATGTGATTTCTGACATCCAATGGGATGCAGTGGTCAGACAGGGAGAAACACCATGCGCGCAGCCGTCTTCTACGGCCCCGGCGACCTCCGGATCGAGGACGTGCCCACCCGCGATCCCGAAGCCGGTGAAGTGGTGGTCGAGGTGCACGCCGCCGCCACCTGCGGCACCGACCTCAAGGCGTACCGCCGAGGTCACCACAAACTCTTCAAGAGCTACCCGGCGCCCTTCGGCCACGAATTCGCCGGCGTCGTCACCCGGGTCGGGGCCGGCGTCACCGACTTCGAGCCCGGAATGCGGGTCGTCGCCGCCAACACCGCACCCTGCGGTGGCTGCTGGGCCTGTAAGGCCGGGCGACTGAGCCTGTGCGAGAACCTGGAGTTCCTCAACGGCGCATTCGCCCAGGAGGTGGTCATTCCGGCCGCCATCGTGCGCCGCAACACCTACCAGATCGCCGATACCACGTCGTTCGCCTCCGTGGCACCGCTGGAGCCGCTGGCCACCGTGGTGCACGGAATGTACGTCAGCGGAATCGAACTGGGCGACGTGGTCGCGGTCAACGGCGCGGGGCCGATCGGCCAGATGTTCATCCGGCTGGCCACCCTGCGCGGCGCGCGGGTGATCGCCGTCGACCAGTCCCCCTACCGGCTGCAGGCGGCCAAGAAGATGGGGGCGCAAGAACTCATCGACATCTCCGTCCACCCCGGCACCGACGAGGTGGCCGCAGCGGTGCGGGCGCTGACCCCCTACGGCAAGGGCGCCGACGTCGCGATCGAGGCCGTCGGTCTGCCCCAGGTATGGGAGCAGACCGCCAAGTGCCTGCGCCCCGGTGGCAAGGCCGTCATGTTCGGCGGCCCGCCCGTCGGCGCGGAGTTCTCGCTCAACGCCAACGACATGCACTACTTCGAGTACACCATCACCGGCGTCTTCCACCACGAACCGCTCTATGTCGAGCGCGCCCTGCGGCTGATCGAGACCGGCCAACTCAACGGTGAGGACCTGATCACCGAGGTCCGTCCCCTCGACCGGCTGATCGAGAGCCTCGAGGACATGGCCGCCGGGGTGGGCAGCAAGTATCTGATCGATCCCCGGCTGGGCTGATCCGGCACGCAGAGCGCTGACCGGAGTGGCGTCGCACCCTGATGAGCACATGCGGTGCGGCGCTACTCTGAGGCGGTGAGTGCAGCCGAGGTTCCCGTCGCAGGCGTCATCAGGCTCGGTCAGTTCCTCAAACTATCCGGTCTCATCGACTCCGGCGCCGACGCCAAGTCAGTGATCGCCGACGGATTGGTCTCGGTCAACGCCGAGGTCGAATATCGACGCGGCCGGCAATTGCAACCCGGGGACACGGTGGCGATCTCCGGCAACACCGCCCGCGTTGTTGCCGGGTGACATCTCGAGTCTCGTTGTGCCAGTCCGCTTATCCACTCAGCCGCCCAAATCTTCCCATCCAGTCCGCCCCGGCGGTAAGTGCCGACAGCTGGAGAGCCCCGCACCGCCGTCTGCGAGGCTCGGCCCGGACGGCCGGATTTCCGCAGTTGACACACCACCTTGTTTTCAGTTCTCGTCAGTGAATTTGCTGGCAAGGCACATTTGCATCCTTAGTTGCAGCTAGAACGCCTATTACCCGTGCTGCTGACTTTCCGAACGATGGGTCTAGTAAATATTCCTGTCAATCTGTCAGATATTTGCCCGGAGTATTCATGGGGTCGATAAAACCGACTTCGAAAAGTCCGTAACACAGCGTTTATTTTAACGGGCTTGCGACCACTGCATGGTTGTGTAGGCACACACTTGCATGGCAACAATTACGCGACGTACTGACAAACGCGCAAGTGTCGGAAGGCCCGCCAGCACCCGTTCGAGCTGCAGTTTCTGTGCGTAAACCGCGCCTAGGCCACATAACACGGACTGCGCCGGCCCGCGCTGGACGTCATTGGTCAGACAGCTTTCACTCGGGTTTCACCAAAAATCGCGACGCTGCAATCAGTAACGAATTAAAGTGTGAAGGGATCAGTCAAAAGCTCGGAATGACGGCACGGATCATAGCTAGACGATTACTCGAGAATCGCTGGTGTCCAGTAAACGGCTCGGTCGAAATGCTGAAGACACCCTCGGCACTCAGCCATCAAAACGCGGATGTTAGGCACTTCACTCACCGTCATTCCGTACCAACCAACGCTCGCGCGCTTTGCCACGTTGTGTACCGCTCGTCGATCCCTGCAGAGCCTTGATGCCTGCACCAGATGGGCATCATGCGAAAGGGATTACGAGATGTCAGATGAGTCCAGGACCAAGTGGCAGGCTGGGACGTCTGCCGTCCTTTTTGCTTCAGTTGCCTGCGGGGCGGCGGTGGTCGGGATCCTATCCTTGCCCACGGCCACGGGAGAGGCGCCGACGAGGAGTCTTGCCGTGCGGCTCGCGTCTACCGAATCCCAACTTCCGTCGACCTCGGCTGACCCGTGGTGGTGGCTGAACGGCGGTCAGAGCAGCCGGAATTGGGTCGGGTCCGGCGCATCGGCCGCGCCAACCGCGCTGGCCGCTGCGCCAACTAGGTCTATGTTCGGGCCCGGTGGCTGGCTTATCGGCGACGGCCGCAACGCCATGGAACTCGACCCCAACTGTGTCTCCGTTTGCCACGGTGAAGACGGCGGGCTTTTCGGCGGCAACGGTGGCGACGGCGCCTTCGGGGGTAACGGCGGAAGCGCCGGCCTCCTGATAGGCAACGGCGGCAGCGGCGGCAATGGCATAGATGCCGTCTACAACGCAGCTGGGGTCCGTATTTCTGCAGCCGTCGCCGGCGGCGCCGGGGGTAACGGCGGACAAATAGCAGGCATCGGTGGCAGTGGCGGCAATGGTGGTTCCGATCTGAACTACAAGGGCAGCGGCGATGCCGTCGGCACCAGGGGCGGTGACGGCGGCGGGAGTGGAATGTTCGGGGGCAACTCCGGCAGCGCAGGCAACGGTGGCGTGGGTTATGCCGCCAATGGCAGCGCCACCGGCGGCGCCGGCGGCAATGCAGGTTATGCGTTCGTTGGCGACGGTGGCACTGGTGGCACCGGTGGCGACGCAACCGCCAACAACGGCGATGCCACCGCCGGCGATGGCGGAGCCGGCGGGGTCGGCAAATTCGGAGTGGGAGGCACAGGGGGCACGGGCGGTAGCGCGTACACCCCGAAGGGCGACGGCGTCGCCACCGGTGGTGACGGCGGGGCGGGCGGCTCGTCGTTCCTGGGCACTGGTAGTGACGGTGGCGCCGGCGGTGAAGGTCGCTCCAGCTCAAACGCGGGCATCGGTGGCGCCGGCGGCAAAGGCGGACATGTGGTCACAGCCGGCGACGGCGGGAACGGTGGCAAGGGCGGAAACGGCGAAGGACAGACGATCGGAACCGGCGGAGCGGGCGGCGACGGCGGTGACGGCGGTGGCATGGCCTGGGGTGAAGGCGGACAGGGCGGCGACGGCGGAGAAGGCATGGGGCAGATCGGAACCGGTGGCGCTGGGGGTGACGGCGGCAAAGGCGGCGGCATCGGTACCGGCAACGGTGGCGATGGCGGAACGGGCGGGAACGCCTCTTCCGATGATTCTGCGCAGGGCACGGCTACCGGCGGCAACGGTGGCAACGGCGGGCTGGGCGGTACCGTTGCCGGCAACGGGGGTAAAGGCGGTGACGGCGGTGACGCCGAGTCCGGCAAGTCCAGGACCGGCGGCACGGGGGGCTCCGGCGGCGCCGGTGGCATCGGCGGCGCAAACGGCGCGAACGGATCAACCGGTGCGGACGGCACGTAACCTGTCGACGCCTCTTCCCGGAAGAGGCCCGGAAACGATGTTGCATCAACAGTTTTCAGGGCGGTGTGTGGTCTATAGGCAGGCCAGTCATCGGTTCTTCCAAGGACCGAGAACGACTTCTCGCTGCATCACGTTTGCCCGCTGATTGCTCGTGGGCTGCACCACAGTATCGGTAGCGCGATCCGACACACCGTGTGACGTTCCGGTACTCCCCCGGGCCATGCTCTGCAGTGCCCGTACCCGACTACCTTGTTGCGACTGGCTTCGGGATGTAGTCGACCCGCAGGAATCGGACGCCCGAACGAGACTCAACCGCACGACATTAAAAGCGGTAGCGCAGCACGACGGTCGCCATTATTCGAGACAACGTCGCACTCTTGGCCGCCAACCGGGCCGCCGACCGGCCGATCAGCGGTAAGTCGGCCGCCTCAGGTGTCCGGGTGAGAAAGATTTCGTCGAGCAGCGTCAGTCCGTTGACCCAATGTTCAAGGAGCCCCGGGTCATTCAATCCTGGATTGGCCAGGTCGCCGGCGATGGCCCGCATCGCACGGGAGCGCTTGAAGGTCCTCATGGCGTGTGTGGTGTAGGCGTTGAGTGCCAGTTCCCCGCCGGGGAAGTGTGTGGTGAGCCGATTCAGCAGTGCCACGAAGTCCTCTTGCGTGAGGAAGAGGACGACACCGTCAGCGACGATCATCGCCGGCCGGTCCCTGGGAATGTCACGCAACCAGGCCGGGTCAGTCAGATCCGCGCCGACATTGTGTGCATTAGTGCTCTGTGGCAACAGTTTTCGACGTAGAGCAGCCACAACAGGAAAGTCGACGTCATACCAATCGACGGTGGTCGGCGGGTCAACCCGGGAAATCCTGCCGTCCAGGCCCGCTCCGAGATCTAGCACGACGGCGTTCGGGTGACGGAGCACAAACCGGCGCACCATGCCGTCGATCACCTTGGAACGTACCGCCACATCGAAGACCTTGGAACGTCGGTCGAGGAGCTTGGTGTTCAGCTGGGGGAACTTGTCGAGACCGTAGCCGGTGGTTGTGATGATCCGGTCAGCCATGGTGTCGCCAAGAAACGGCCGCGGCAGGCGACTGTCGAGCGCCCTGCTACCCAACGTGAGGAACAGGCTCTCTTGTGCCGGAGTAAACGCCGGAAGCGTGAAGCTCATATGCGTTCATGCTCGCTACTGCCGCGCACGGACGCCTGGGCTCCGACGTGAACGTGAAACTCCGTAAGCTCACCCAGAATCTCCTCCACGGCATCACCTTTCCGCGCACCGGCGGCAGTGTGTCCTGCTGGTCGGGCTGACGTGCACACAAGCCGTCGAAGTCGGAGTCGAGCGTCGTCGCCCGCCCGTACGCGCCGTACTGAGACGACTGTCTCCTCCATTGGGATGAGCCCTTCAACGGCGATCTTCAACAACTCACCTCCGCGGCTGAGCCGTCTCTTCGTCACCGCCGCTACGCGGCCTTCTTTTCCCGGTCGGCGTTCCCACTCTCGCCGGCGTCGTCGCCGCCACGGGCGTGCTTTCCGCCCCCTGCGCTGACCGTGCCCTCCGCATCGCCGGAGCGGGCGTGCTTTCCGCCCCCGGCGCTGACCGTGCCCTCAGCATCCCCGGCGCGGGCGTGCCTACCACCGCTCACCGTGCCCTCAGGGCCACCGACGCGGGCATGCCTTCCCCCACCGGTCTTTTCAGGGGCTTCAACGTCACCCGCCTCGGCGTGCTGACCGCTGTCATCGGAACCGTCGACGACCTTGTCGTCGTCGACCTCACCGTCGACAGCCTTGTCGTCATCGGCCTCACCGTCGACGACCTTGTCGTCATCAGCCTCACCGTCGACAGCCTTGTCGTCGACAACCTCACCACCGTCGACAACCTCACCGCCGTTGGCCTCACCGTCGACAACCTCGCCACCGTCGGCCTCACCGTCAACAACCTCACCACCGCCGGCCTCACCGTCAACAACCTCACCACCGTCGGCCTCACCGTCGACAGCCTCACCGTCAACAACCTCACCACCGTCGGCCTCACCGTCAACAACCTCACCACCGTCGACAACCTCACCGCCGTCGGCCTCACCGTCGACATCGGAATTGTCGTTGCGGAGCCCGCTCAGTCGCAGGGATGCGTTAACGGAGCGCGACGCCGCATCTTCGGAACCTTCCGCTTGTTCCATGGTGACGGGCGGACCACCGATGCCGTAGGCGCCCTGCCCCGTGACGTCCGGCCTCGTCGTTCCCAACATGCGGCCTAGCCCCATCTGCTCGAAACCGTTGTCCAAACCAGTAGCAATAGCGATCGAGAGATTCTTAGCCAGTTCTGCCGGATCGGGGAAGTACAGGAGGTTTGTCCCCGTGGGCTGACCGGGACTGATATTCCGGTTGTAACCCGTCTCGACCAGCACCCGGACTACGGGATCCAGAATGTCGGCCAATCCCGGCCCGATACCCGGGATCCACTTCACCGGGTACAGAAGCGGGACAGTCTCCGACGGGATGAGGTAGTAGTCCGTGTCACCGTATTCGTCTTGGAATACCGCTTTGGCGCCTGGGTCATCCGGGTAGAACAAATGGTTTACGATCCCGAACGCCCAGTTCGTCATCGCGATCGGATTCAACATATTTGTGGGCGTGTCCGCGAAGAAGTCGTACTGGTACGCGATGTCGCGGGTGGTGATCTGACCGGGTGCAGCACCCGCTGTCTCGGTTGGGGTAGCCCTGGTATCTGTTGTGAACCAATCGATTCGAACAGATGAACCGCCGTTGGGCCGCAGCGGGTTTCCGCTCAACACAAACGACGGCTTGACGTCCCGGGCCCCCTCCGCTTCGTTGAAATACTCGTTGAAATCTTTCTTCCACTCGCCGGCGATAAAGGCGCCCCTGGAGTACCCGAAGATCGTCGGTGACGCATCGTCACCGATCGCGTTGGTCAGGGTCCACTTGCCGACCTGATCACTGGGCTCCCACCAGGGCACGTTGTTCACGTGCGTTGTGTCGAGATCGGTTAGGTCCCCGACGTAGGTGGACGCCTTGTCTTCGATCCATCGGTCACTCTCCATGATGAATGGGAACGGAGCGAGCTGGATCCCTTTCAAGGCATACACACCGCCCTGGACCCCCACGGGCGTCAGTACACCGGTGGACGTGTCGCCGTCGGGGTAGAGAGGGTCGGGATCATAGCCAAGGAACTTCCACATGTTGTGGAACATCGGCGCCAGATCGCTGGGGTTGAAACCGATATTGACGAATTTGGGATCCAGCGGCGCGTTGGAAAAATCCCAATAGGCCTCTGCAAGTCTGAAGAGATTGATGTTGCCGGCGACCGAGTCCCCGATGGGGGTGTTGGCCGTGCCGTTTTCGTAGGCCTCCAGCCACGAATCGATCTGCTCATTTCCCGGCCACAGTGATCCGATCCATTTGACGATCGTGGGATAGTCGTGCTCGGGCGGCACGTAGGGGCAGTAACCCCAGCACAGCGGGCTGCCCGGGGTATACGGATCAAAGCCGACAACGATCCCCGCGATGAGTGTTTGTACGGTTCTGCCGAGTTGCTCGAGACTGGGCAGCTTGATCGGGTTGTCCGCCGGATCGGCCATCAAGTGGTCCAACCAATTCGAAAAGGGCGCTCCCAGATCGAGATTGATCGGCGTGCCGGCCCACGGTAGATAATTTTCGCCATTGGGACCGTCGATTGTTCCCGGGAGGTTGAACCCCGGAACAATGTTGATCTTGCCGCTTGGGGCTTCGATGAGACTGAAGTTCCCGTTGACCAACTGCGACAACCCGACCTTGAAGAAGCCGCTGAGCAGCGGAAAATCCACCATGCCGGTGAACATCATCGCGTTCCAGATGAGTCTGTCGATACCCGTGATCCCGGTTATGGGCGCAGTTGGTGTCGTCGGCACGCAGCCCTCGGCATCACAATTGTCATCCACGGGGAATTCAGCCGCCACGAAACGCCAGAACTGTTGGGCGAGCCCATTGCCGGCCAGGACGCCAAGGGGATGTTCCGAGTCGAGAGGCGCGTTCAGATCCAGCCCGGACAGTGCGGGAAATGGAAAAAGCAATGCGGCTGCGGCCATGAAGCGCACCGCGTCCGCGGGGTCCGTCCCCCAAATATTGGATGGTCCGGTGACCAACCAACTCCCGCCCCATAGCTGAGCTTGCGCGAACAAGTCGAAGGCTTGCAACTCGGAATGAGGAATGTTGATGATGTCGATAAGTAGGTTCAGTGGAATGTTGGCTATCGAGGACGCGGCCAGATTCACATCCTCGCTGACGGCACGGACCTGACGGACCTCCGCATTTGGTGGCGTCGGCATCGCGACCTGAGTGGCGGTCAAGGTGGTGGCCGTTGCCAGTGCCACACCTGCGGTGAGCTGTGCGAGGGCTGGAGCGCCGACACTTCGAGACCGGTGAGATGCTGCCTTCGCGCGACCTCCCTGGCTGCCGTCGGCTTGACGCACGACCACCTGCGGTTCCGTCGCCACGCCCGCTTTGCGCTGACGTTTACGTTGACGATGGCGTTTCGCATGACGCGCAGCACCCATTGGGGGTCCCTCCCACGATCTGGTGAATGTTGCTGAGCCTACCGCGGCTAACACGATTTGGCCCCACTTATTAGATTTCAATGAACGCGGACTTCTATTGTGCGGTAAGTATTTTCGGTGGGAAGTACCTGGTGAGCGTCGGTGTCCAATGCCGCGCGGTCGTCGGCGACGCCGTGTCGTAGTGTGCCTTGGTGTTGGTGTCACAGCGCGGATCCGCCGGATTGCCCTGTGAGACAACGCTGGTGAATCCGCGATTCGCGGTATCTGCGGTACCGGCGCTGGTTGGCACGAGATGCGCTCACGCTCAACGGCTCCCGAAGCGTGCCCTGGAGAACCCGGTGCTGGTGCGCCGCAGCGCTATTCCGCCGCCTCGCATTGGACCGGTTCCTCAGCACCACCTGTTTTGGCCACTCGACGGGCTCGATGATCACCGCATGCGTTCGGGCAATGGTCGAGACCTCGTGACCACAAGAACAATTGGCAAAGATGAAGCGACACGTCGCCGTCGCGCAGTTGAATGCCCCGTTCACCGTCGGCCGCGAGGGCCAAAAGAAGCGGTGTCCACACCGTCTACGCAGCTATCTGGCGCAGTCGGCGTACCGGGAGATATGGAAGCCGATGTGGCTTGGACAGCCGGTCGGCCAGCCCCTCACCACTTCGCCGCGTTCTTCGCGGAACCCGCTGAGCGGCACGAGATCCTGATTCGCGGACTACTTCCACAGTGGTGATGCCTGTGAGACGCGGAGGGAATCGCCATTATGCGATGGCGCTGAGAACTCGGCATCCACTCTGTCGTCGACCGAACCGTCTTCAACCGGACGGCCTTCAGTCGCGATTCCGCCTGAGCCGGCCCAACGTTCGGCGCGGAGTGGACGGTTGCGGACTTTCATGGGCCACCAGAACCAGCGTCCGAGTAACGCTGCAGCAGAGGGCATCATGAAGGATCGCACGATCAGCGTGTCGAACAGCAGGCCGAGAGCAATAGTGGTGCCCACCTGGCCGACCACCAGCAGGTCGCTCACCATCATGGAGGCCATCGTGAACGCGAACACCAAACCCGCGAGGGTCACGATTTTGCCGGTGCCCCCGATCGCACGAATCATGCCCGTTTTGATTCCGGCGCCGATTTCCTCCTTGAACCGTGATACCAAGAGCAAATTGTAGTCAGCCCCCACGGCAAGAAGAATGATGACCGACATCAGCATTACCATCCAGTGCAGGTCAATGCCGACAATGTGTTGCCAGACAAGGACGGACAGTCCGAACGAGGCTCCCAATGAGGCCACCACTGTTCCCACGATCACCAGCGCAGCAATAATACTTCGGGTAATCAGCAACATAATGATGAGAACGATGCCAAGCGATGCGATCCCGGCGATCAACAAATCGTAGTTCCAAGCTTCCTGCAAGTCTTTCAACACCGACGCGGTCCCAGCGAGATAGATTCCGGAATTAGCCAGTGACGTCCCCTTGAGGGACTCCTCGGCAGCCGTCCGTATCCCGTCGATACGCGAGATACCCTGTTCCGTAGCCGGATTCCCCCTGTGCGAGATGATGAACCGCGCTGCGTGCCCGTCCGGCGACATGAACAGCTTCACCACCCGTTGGAACTCGGGGTTGTCAAATACGTCACGAGGCAGGTAGAAGGAGTCGCTGATCTTCGCCGCGTCGAAATCCTGTCCCATAGCGGCTGCATTAGCGCCGAGATCCTCGGACTGCCCGAGAATCCCGGACATGGTGCTGTACGTCGTCAACATCATGCTCTGTACGCTTCTCAACGTCTCGATCTGCGAAGGCAACAGCGCGACCAATTGCGGGGCGACGGTGTCCAGATTGTCCAGATCTGGTCCTAGTTCATCCAATTTCTCGGTGATCTTGTCGGTACCGTCCGAGGCCCGCAGGCCCGCCTCCCGCCCAGTCTTCGCCGCCTCGCATGTGGCAAAGATATTGCAGCTGTCAGAGAACAGAATCTTGTCGTACCGGTTGTACGAATCGTTGATAACAGCGATGTCGCCGCGGATCTGTTTGGTTATGCCCACCATTTCATGCGTGACGCCGACCATATGACTCGTGCTGCCGCTCAGTTGTTGCATCAGCGCATAGGCGCGCTCCATTGTGGCGATGGTGCCATCGAGCCCAGCGGCTTGCTCGCGCATATCATCCATGCGGTCTCTCACAAATTGAAGATTTTGCTGCTGACCTGCAGTTCCCACACTGAGCAACGATGGCAACGACGTATGCGCGAGAGGCGCACCTTCGGGACGAGTCACGCCCTGTACCAGCGCGATTCCTTCTACTTGGAAGACATCCTGAGCCAGTTTGTT